>NZ_CP069792.1:0-2483614 GCF_016894245.1 Corynebacterium kroppenstedtii
TATCGGGCAAACATGGCACCTCGCCGGGGACGATGAGGGCACCGAGGGGGTAACACTCGGCAAGATCAGTAACACCGTCGGCAACATCAGTGACCAAAAGGATAAACACCAATCACGTTTCCAGTCACCAAGCCTAGATATCGGTGAGCTTGACCCTATCGAGCCGACACTCACCGTGCAGATCACCACAACACCCGAACTCACCGTCGAGACAGTCACCCGTCGGTTCCTTAACGGCTTAGACTTTTTCAAACCAGCCAAACTCATCGTCACGGAATCTCGCCAACCATCACTGTGCCTCTTCGTGCATCTTGCAAAACCGGTAGGCCTGCCCGAGGACACCACCGCCATAGACGGCACCACCATGGAGGTTGAACTTACCGCTAAGGACGGCTGCTGGTCGGCCCCCAACATAGCGGCACCGGCATTGTAGCCATCGAAAACACCGGGGATATTCCACTATGGCCAACTGTTCGCTGGCGTGGCATGGCAGCACGATTCACCGAAGACCGCAACGGGCTTATCGTGCTCCCGCCAGCCTTAGGCCGATCAGGACTGACGTATTACACAGACCCGGCCACCGGGGGCCTTGTCACCGACAACCAGGGCTACCCGAACCATACAGCCTGGGCCACCATGCGCGGCGTGGCCTGGACACGGCCAGTCATGCCAAAAGACGGCACAGCAGTGGAGTGCCACCATTGCCAAGTGCTGTGGCGAAACCGTTACCTTTCACCATGGGCGCAATCAGGGGGGATAATTTCTAATGCAGGAACATCAAATAACGCAAATGGCCGCGATTGGTCAGAGGCGACGGGACGACCATACGCCGTTCGTCTATTTGACTGACAAATACTTAACCCCACAGGTCATCGTCACCGGCTACGTCTCACTCAAAGCCTCAGATAAGGTCAACGATGCTGGCACCTTCGCACTCGAAGTCCCAGCCCACCACCCTATGGTGGATTTACTGATACCACCATTAGCCTTCGACGGCGACCCCAACTCGGCTTTACGCAAGCTAACCGACATACAACAATTCCTCATCGTCGAATACGGGCACACCCGCTACACCTACTTCGTCGACAAGATCGTCGACCATGCCCAGCGAGTCAATCCCACCGTCGAAATCAGCGGAGCCTCCATCTATGAAATGACCGACTATCTTGTCATGGAATCCAACCCGATGTCGATCAAATCGCTCCAACCCAAATATATGGACGTGCGGGCCGGGGACTCACTCCGCGTGATAAAAACGTTCATCCTCATGAACCTGCGCAGGCTCTACCAATTTGACCTTCTACCCGACCCCGACCCGTGGTCACCGATCGCCTGGCGAGACTATGCAGATTGGCCGATCATGGTCAACCCTTTGCACAAGTCAGTTGATACTCCCTGGACAGTACTTGCCGCACGCTTCGACTCACTAGCCGACCTGACAAAAGAAACCTTAGACGCGGCGGGCCTCAGGCTAACGATCACTCTATGGATGCCGTGGGATCGGCAACCGTTCCCTACTCACACGCGCCTATGGAAACCCACCTTCATTATCGATGTCGTCCCCGTAACAGCCGATTCGTCCGTCGCCGGCCATATCCGTGAGGGCGTGAAAAACATCAAGCGCAAATGGGATCCGGAAGACAACGTATCGACTGTCGGCATGTCCGCCCGCTCCAATCCGGACGGCTACAAACCCTGGGTGATGCTCCGACCAGACCACATCGACTACGCCACCTCGGATGTCACCATCACCCGCTCAAAGTACGCTGACGTCACCGTTGGTGGGAAAAGCCCAGGTGCGATTAACCAACTTTTGAAACGGGCAACAGCCTCATTTGTAGGCGGCGCTATTGCAGGAGCGAAAACGGCGTGGCCTGGGCACGATAAGCAGCTAGACGATATGCAATCCAAGCTGGAGAAAGCCAGTGAGAAGCTCACGGAGGATAAGCTTCTCGCGTTTACCCACCATCAGGCGACCCGCCGAGCACATTATCTAGGCCCGTACCGGCGTCGCGAACTCGTCGCCTCGGGTGAGGGGTTCACTGTAGAAGGTGAACAACAGGCGTTTGAGGCGCTTGCTAAGGGCAAGGGTGGGCTCTCGGCAGCGTTTAAGATCGCCGACGGATGCCCATACTCTCTCGGCTATGAGGTGAATGTGGGTGACCAAATTGGTGTCGAATGGCGAGAAATGGTGCTATCCACATGGATTGATGAAGCCACAATCACCTGTGAAGATGGCCACCCGCCGGAGATAGAACTAGCCGTTGGTGAAGCAAAAGCTCGCCGATCTGCTCTACAACAACTCAACGATAACCAAAAGCACATATCGTCGGTCACAAAGCGACTAAAGACCCTCATCGGCTAGAATATAAGTTCGAACGAGTAGACTTCATGTTGTATAAAACAAGGGGGTGGAGCACATGGGGGTGTGCCTAAGCGAAGATACGCCCGCGGGGGCATGGGTTGTAGGAAGACCCATGCTAAATGCGGTTAATGAGGCGCACGCATTGTTTTTCGGCCAAGACGACTACACCACAGGACGATCAGCGATGGAAGCGCTGATCCCCACACTACACACGTGGCTACCGAACCTAAGTTCGATCAACAAGTAGAAAAGAGGTAACTATGCCACTGTACGGACTCGATGTCTCTGAACATCAAAACGGAATGTACCTACACCGCGCACAAGCCGAAGGATACGACTTCGTCATCATCCGACTATGCGACGGCACCTACCGAGATAAAGTCTTCGGCTCCCATCTTCAAGACGCGGAAAGCGCAGGACTGATCACGTCAGCATACTGGTATCTTCGCGCCCCCTCAGAGGGAAGCACCATCGCCCAACAAGTCGACGTCATCGACCAACAAATGGGAGGCCGGCGCGACCTCGGCGTATGGATCGACGTTGAGTCCGTCAGCAGAAATCACCAACTCCTCCTCACTGGCGACGATGTGTGGGCCGCGAAACGTGAACTCGAATCACGCGGCTACCACGTGCCCGGCATCTACTCGGGTGCCTGGTACTGGGAAAACATGCCCGGCGGTGAACCATCCATGGATGGGCTCGGGGCACTCTGGGTATCCAACTACGGATCCAACGGCTACGGCACTGCCGCCCAACTCTACCCCGGCGACACCGACCGCCGATGGAACTACCCACTCGGCAACCACGCCCCCGACATCCTCCAATACGGCTCCAACTGCTATGCCGCCGGCTACCCCGGTGTTGTCGACGTCAACGCCTACCGCGGAAGCCACGACGAACTCCGGCACCTGTTCACCGGCAACTAACCAACCCCACCCCCTAGCGCAGCCATCACAATCCTGACCGCACACCACGTAGAGGATCACACCATGGCTAAGCACGACATCCCACACATCAACAACATTCATCCTGGCGAGTTTCACCTCGACCGAGGCATCACCCACTCCCCCTGGTACCTCCGGCAAGTCGTCTACACCACTGCAGGGATCATCGGGCTAGCCGTCACCGCCCTCGGTATTGCCACACCAGGACAAGTCGACGACTGGTTCCAAACCGCCGCCGGCATCGCCGCAGCTGTCAGCGGCGCACTCGCAGCCGTCTCCACTGGAGAGTACTCCGACTACCGGCCGACAGGACGCCCGAAAGACGCAGAAACCCAACCCGGCGACAACAACACACTCCACGCCCCACAAACACCCCCATCACCGCCTGTCACCTACACCCCCACCACGCCCACCAACGACGCCTACCAGCCACCATGCCCCACTATCACACCCCAAGGCGGAACACCCGGCCATCCCACACCAGCCCCCGAACACTAACCCCGGCCACACATCCGAAAAAACACCAACTAACCGCACAGGGGGCACTATGCACGGGCCACTCACCACCCTCCTCATCACAGGAGTCTCCAGCGCCATCGCAGGGCTTGCCTCATGGTTCGCCGCCATCACCAACGCCCATGGCAAAGAAAAAGTCGCCAAAGAACAAACGCGCTACCCCGAATGGAAAGCGTTCGTCGACGCAATCCAAAAGGAAACCGAACGCACCAAAAATGAACTCACCGGAAGGATCAACAACCTACAAACCCAAGTCGACACCCTCCGTGAACGAGTCAACACTCTTAGCAACAAATACGATGCTGCCCTCGGTCACATAGCCGAATGGCGTCACGCTCACCCCGACGAAGTTCCCGACAGGCCAGCCCCCGCCGCCATCAAACACGACCTATGAACACACACAACCCGAACAAACCTGAAACTCCCCGGCATCTCCGCACACGCATACGGCAGCGAGACCACTACACCTGCCAACTCTGCGGAGCGCCAGGACGGGAAGTTGACCACATCATTCCCACCAGCCAAGGCGGCACCCACCACCCGACTAACCTGCGAGTTCTCTGCCGCACCTGCCACACCCGCAAAACAACCCGGGAAACACGCATAGGAAAGACGCAGAAAACACAACGCCTCCACCTCCCACCTGAACCTCATCCCGGCATCACCTAATTCCGACCCACCCCGAGAGTCCACCCCCAGAGGTTTACTTTTTGCTCAGAATCACTAACGCTTGGTAGGTCGATTAAGTACTTAAGGATAAAGTAGGCACAATGAAAACAATAAAAATGATCACCGCCACCTCCATCCTCGCCCTCACACCAGCGTCACTACTTCCCCTCCCCACACACCCAGCACACGCCGACACCATCAACGCCGGCGACAAATACGTCGCCCTCGGAGACTCCTACGCCTCCACCGGCACCCTCGCCCAACAAGTCCCCGGCACCCACCCCGCCTGCGTCCAAGACCAAGACAACTACCCCCACCAACTCGCCCAAAAACTCAACCTCAACCTCGACGACGCCTCCTGCGCCTGGGCACTCACCTACCAATACGACCAACCACAAAACCACGCCCTACCAGGCACCGCACCCACCCCACAAAAAGAACACCTCACCAACGACACCAAACTCATCACCATCAGCCTCGGCGGCAACGATGCCGGACTAGCCGACGTATTCGCACAATGCGCCCCCCACATCCACATACCCGGACTACCCGACTGCAAAGACACAGCAGAACCGACAGCCACCGCACAAATCAACAACCCCGACCCAGAAGGCCGAACCCTCCACCAACGCCTCGTCGACATCGCCAACAACGCTCAACAACGCTCACCACACGCAAAAATCGTATTCACCGGCTACTACACCGCAGCAATGAAAGACTACCAATGCATAGATGATGGCTTCCTTTCCGAAAACGACCGCGCATTCCTCGAACAATACGTCACGAACATCAACAACGTCGTCAAATCCGCCGCCCAAGACACCAACGCCACCTACGTCACCCCACCTAACCAACCCGACGGATGGTGCAGCCCAACTAACGAACGCAACTCAAGCTACTTCGGAATCCCCGAAGGCAGCCTCATCGCCCACCCCACACACACCGGACAACAACGCATGGCACAAACCATCGCCAACCAGCTCTAACACAACCCCAGGGGACCACCCCCTACCCCCACCACCACACAACCCCCGGGCGACTAAGGCGTTAGTGGTGTGTACGGGTCTTGGGGGTGGGCTGCAGATTTGTTTTATTGTTGGTTTTTATGGGTAGAGGTATAGTAACAGGACACCCCCTTTCCTCGGGGTGTGATGAGAGAGGGGCCCCTGTGGGCGGCCGGGCGAGGCGCCTGCAGGGGTCTTTTCTGTTTTCGTGGTGCGGATGATGGCAGCGATGTCGCTGGTAGGTTAGCGTTCGTTGACCATGAGTTGGGCTACGTTGAGGTGATGTCTAGGGGTTAAGGCTGTGTTGGTGTGGTTTACGATATCTTTCTTGGTTCGCAATGGAGAAGCGGGACCAGCCCAGGTGCGGTTGGTCCCTATGGGTGGATGGTTGGTTAGGTAGCTTAGACCGTGGTGTGGCTGGTCACTTCGGCCAACGCATCAGGATCAGTTTATTCTTCTATTGTACTATCCACGCGCAGCTCGGCGTAGCGGCTTTCTGGGATGGATGCGTCGAATGGGGCTCCTACTTCGTGCCAGGTCAGGTCTTCCCCGCATGTCACATTCTGGTTTGTGGTGTCCAGGATGAGGAATCCCCAGACCAGCCGGCCTTGTTTGCCAGCGGGAAGGTTGTACGGGCCTACGACTTGTTTCAGGGCCCAGTGCTCCGTGTATACGTAGTTGAAACCGAAGGTGTTGGTCATCAACTTCGGCAGTTCAGCTTTCTCTTTTATTTGGACACTGGTTTCAACCGTCTGTGTGCGAACATCCTTGATGTGTTGTTTTACGGGGACAGGATGATTGTTGTGGTTGGCGACGCTGGCGGCATCGGTCTGTTTAAACCAGCGGCGTTTAGCAATGGGATAGATCCCATTGCTGTTCGGTGTAGCGCATGACGTTCCTGGTTTGAAGTCATCGTTCCAGCGCTGTGGCAGTTCGAAATCCCCGGCGAATGTTCCGGGTGAGGATTTCTCCGTAGCGGTGGAGATGCCTGGTGTTGTCAGGCCGATTGCGAGTGTGCACAGTGTTACAGCAATTTTTCGACGGTAACGCATATGGGTTAGCCTTCGATCTTGTCATTGTCGCGTGTGCTGATGGCCACGTGACGTTCCTTCGGTAAGCTAGCGGTGAAGTTTCCACCGTTTGCCTTCCATGTGTGGTCTGCGCCGCAAATAGTCTTCTGTCCTTCGAAGTCAGAAACAATCCAGCCAGCACGAAGGACGGCAGTTTTGCCGGGGGCGATATTGTATGGTCCCACGGTTTCGCCAACCTCGTAGGTTTGCGTGTCGGTGTAGCTGGTGGAGAAGGTCATGTGGATTAAATCCAAGATGGGGAAGTCAACGCCAGCAGACACATTCCAGGTTTTGGTCTTGGTTTCTGTGATTTGGCGTGTGACGGGTAGCGGTTCGTCATTGTAGTTGGATATTGTCCAGGTTCCGGCGGACCCGTCAAAATAGCTACGTTTGATAGCGATGGTTTGTCCGGTATCGCCTGGGTTAGTGCAATGATCTCCGATGGTCGTCGGATTTGCTGTTCCTTGGTCACGGGGTGGCAGTGCGTGTGCGGCTGGTGCAACGAAAAGTGAGGCTGCTGCTGCGGTTCCTGCTGCTGCTGTTGTAATGGTGCGGATGATGTTTTTCATGGTGTCTCCTGTCATGGGTGTGATTAGTTAGATGATTGGGTGGGTACGGGCAATGTACGCCACTGGTCTGGTGTGATGTCTTCAGTTCTGGTTGATCCGTCCTTGGATGTGATTTTTGCCTGTGCCCAGAATCCACTGGGTGCTGACGCCTGAGGATAGTGGGAGAGCAAGGAGTATTTTCCGTCTTTTCCGCAATGGATTTCTTGGTAATTCACTCGCGTCATGGTCGTTCCGTATTCCACGCGGACTTTTTCACCGGGGGCTAGGTGAACGGGTTTTAGAGGAGTGCCCACTGGCATGTATGCGCGCTCAATCACTCCGATAGATTCCAACCAACCGTTGGGCAGGTGGTTTCTTACGTTTTTCCAGTTAGAGTAGCCGTTGTATTCTGCGCCAACCACGTAGTCTGTCTGTGGTGTGTACGTGTACTCGGAATCTGACCAATTCAGGAAGTCGTTTGAATAGCCTGGTTTTGCAAAATCTGGTTTTGTTGCTGTGATGTGATAGGGGTACCAGGTTTTGTCTCTGTTGTTGCATGTTTGACCTAGCGTAGGCCAGGACGAATCATGCTGTGGTTCCTGTGTGGGTTCGATAATTTCGTCGCGCTTGGGGTCTGCAACTTTTTCCAGGCTCGGCCCTGAGTGGCTGTTGTAGGTGTTTCCACTGGGCTTACTGTTTGCCCCTGGGTTGCGGGTTGGAATATCCATCGCAAGGTCTGAGACGGTGCCATCAGCTTTGATGATGTACGCGTATGCGTAGCGTTCGGCGGGGCCGGTACCGCGAATAACGTTGGCGCCTTCGGCATTGGTAAGGACGCCGTCTTGGCAGGTGACGTACATAGCGATGAAGTCTTTTTCGACGACGCCGTATTCAATGCGGACGGATTCTCCCGGTCCTAGGTTGATGGGCCCGAAGGTTTCGTTGTCTAGCCACCCGTTGGATTCCTTTAATCCAATGTCGGATTTGGCGGTAGTGTTCCACCCGGAGGGGAGAGAGGCCTTGGAATTCGCGTCAATCTTGTGATTAGTTCCTGTTTCGATTGAGGCGGTGTAAGGAACTGTTTTGTCTGTTTTGTTGGTGAATTGGATGTTTCCATCACCGAGGTAGCGACGACCGGTTTCCCCATAGTGCCATTCAGGGTAGTGATCAGTGTGTGCTGATTCCGGAGTACAACTCTTGTACAGGTTTGTGATTGGGTAGCCTTGAGGCATATCTGGGATGGCCTGTGCGACGGGTGTACCGACTGTAGCCAGTGGGGCTGCGATGAGTAGTGCAGCTCCCAGCATCCGGGCACTTATGCTGGATATAGACATGAATGCTTTCCTGCTGGTTCATTTGTGAGGGGCGCTCCTTGATGGGGAGCTCAATGGGATCAGAATGCGATGATGCTTGCTCGATCCTTTAATAAGGATATAGCAATTCTTAAACATTACAACCGGAGCAGCCTCATGACAGGAACTATGGTTCAAGGTGCTGGTGGTGGTGTTGTACGGTGCTGGTGTGATTGGCGTGCCCTGGTTTTGTTCCGTTTGAGTAGATGGGAGATTTGGAACATGCTGAGGAAATTTGATCAGGATGTGATGGGCGGCGTCGTTCGTTGAGTTGAGCATCGCATCCTGTCGGAGAGTCTTTCGGTGTGAGCTGTATGTCAGGCCATTGCGGTGTGTTCTTTCTATAGGTCGTTGTCGGGGCGGTCGCCGCGGATCAAGGCGACGAGGTCGTTGAGGGTCATCAACACGTATTGGGCGCCGGGGTTGGTGGTGCCACGTCGTTTAGCGACGACTATTCCCACCACGGCGTCATCGTTTTAACTTCGGTAAATCGATATTTGCATAGTTCTTAGTCGGGTATGACGGGTAGTTGAACCACTTCTACCCCTGCCTGATTAACGACCGAATTAATTACCTCCTGTTGCGCATTGGCTCTTCGTAGCAGGAACGGTGATGACGTCTCGGTTGCTGGGAGCGACTGGTTGATTACCCATGCCCACGGCTCGATACCTGCTCGCGATAGGTCGGCTGCGAGCGACTGTGCCTCGAGCATTGGCGTGGTTTCTGGCAGTGTTACGAGGATTGGCCGGGTCACTTCCGTATTTTGCAGGTGTTGGAGCGTGGTCGCAGAATCGTCACGTCCGGATTGACGCATGAGTTCGCGGTGGTAGGACCCAGTGGCGTCCAGTAACAGCAGGGTGTGCCCAGTGGGGGCGGTGTCGAGGACAACCCACTGGTTTTCGGCCGTTGATACGACTTCAGAAAATGCGTTGAAAACGGCCACTTCTTCTGTGCACGGGGAGCGCAGGTCTTCCTCCAACTGTGCGTACCCGTCGGCATCGAGAGAAGCGCCTTTGCTGGCGAGTACTTCTTCTCGGTAGCTAGCCGTCACCGCGTCAGGATCGATAGATGACACCGTCAAACCTTTGACGCTGTCTTCGAGGGAACCATCGAGGTGATTCGCAGGGTCCGTGGTGGACAGATGTACCGGCTTGCCGCGCTTAGCGAGCTCCAATGCCAGCATTTGCGCCACGGTGGTTTTGCCAACCCCACCTTTGCCCATGCACAAGACGAGTTTCGGTTTCCCCTGTGCTAGCTCATCCACCAGATTGGATAAATCAACGTGCGAATTTGAAACGGACCGCGTCAAGCCCGGCTCTAGGGCGGGACCCGCGTTCGAACTTTCATTACCGTCAGGCTCGCCCAGGTGTAATAGGCCGTCTACCCCCATCACCGGGTTAGCCTTCAACTCGAGCCGTACCGTTGGAATACTATTGATCGCGCTCAGCTCAGGATTTGTGGCAAGGCCATCAAGTAATGCCTGCTCCCTGGCATAAATTGACTCCGACAGCTGATCAGTAGCGGCGCTTACTGGCAGGATGCCGTTGATCACCAACAGTGCCGGTTTGATTCCCATCTCAAGTAGTTCACCGGTGGAACGGTTAGCTTCCTGCAGAGTCGAGATTTGAGCTCTGGCCACCAGAACCAGTGAAGTTTGTGCCGGGTCAGACAGAGCGGCGACCGCCTCGTGATAGGTTTGCCGATTCTTCTCCAGCCCCGACATCGGCCCCAAACACGAGGCATCGCCCGCGCCTTTATCAATGAAACTTGACCAATCGCCAGGCAAGGACAGTAACCGCAGAGTGTGTCCGGTCGGAGCGGTATCGAAAATGATGTGGTCATAGCGGCTAGTAATGTCTTCGTTAGTTAGATAATCGACGAATCGATTAAAGCTAGCGACTTCAACGGTGCAGGAACCGGACAAGGTTTCTTCGGTTGTTGCTAGCACCTCGGGTGGCAGCAAGCCACGAACCGGACCCAGGATAGATTCGCGATACCGCTCCGCTTCTGCTTCCGGGTCAATCTCTACCGCATCAAAGCTGCTAGCGCCGGGCACAAGGTCGGTTAGCTCTGCTCCGCCCGATCCGATCTCACGGCCGAATACCTGCCCAATGTTCGAGGCTGGATCAGTTGACACTAGCAGCACTCGTTTACCTTCACCTGCCGCACGGGTGGCTAGAGAGCAAGCAACCGTGGTCTTTCCGACTCCACCTTTACCAGTGAAAAACGCAAACTTGGTGCTCAGTTCAGGAAGGGGCATTAGCAGCACCCACTTTCGCCACAGCAGCCAGAATCAACGACGGGCAAAGTGGTCTTTTCCTCCGGGGATACCCCGGCGAATTGACGGAGCTGATCAACTTGTGGGTAAGAACCAGTAGCAACGATAGTGCCATCGACCACAGTAACTGGCAGGCCGTCTGTACCCGCCACCTCGACATATGCGCGAACTGGCTCGCACGTCGCAAAATCAGTAGGGGCAGACGCCAGATTATGCCTGGTCACGGTAATGCCCTCCTTTTCCAGAGTGGTCAGCGCCGCATTGAAATCAACGAGAGCTTGGTCTACGTCGGTTCCGCAGAGCCCGGAAGAACAGCACAGGGCCGGTTCATAGACATCGATTTGACGCACAATTAACTCCTTACATTTCGATGGTTGTCGTACTGACTCGAACTCTATCACGTTTCGATGTTTATCGAAACATGATAGGGTTCTTGCATGACCAGCCAACATGCTCCGAATTGCTGCCCCGCACCTGCAGTTGCCGACGAAGGACGGTGTCGGGACGCGGCGAGTATTTTTGCGGCACTTAGTGATGTCACGCGGCTGCAAGTGGCTCTGTTCATATACCGCTGTTCACCGAACCCGGTGTGCGCATGTTCATTTCCCGAGGTTTTTAATATCAGCCGGTCAACCATTTCGCACCATCTCACCAAGCTGGTAAATGCTGGCATATTAGGCCGTGAACAGCAGGGTAAGTGGGCCTACTATTCGATCGCCTCGGAATTTGATACTCAATTCCTTGACGTTGTCGCTAAACACGTGCCTCAACAAACCACACGCCGAAAGGAAGCCGCCGTGACCAAAATCCTTTTCGCCTGCAGACAAAACGCTGGTCGCTCACAAATGGCAGCTGCCATTGCGCAAGAACTAGCAACATCTGACGTGACCATCATGAGCGCAGGCACCGAACCGGCCGAGGAAGTACACCCCGAGGTACGCGACGCCCTCGCCGAAATTGCGTTAGAGCCGTTTGCGCAGCCAGAAAAACTGGATCCGGCGAAAGTGAAGATGGCCGATTGGGTGATCAGGATGGGATGTGGCGAATCATGCCCAATTTTCCCCGGAACCCACTATGAAGACTGGGAGGTCGCTGATCCGTCGGGGGAACCCACAGAGGTCGTACGCGAAATCCGCGACGATATTACCAAGCGCGTAAAAGAGTTGTTGAGCCGAATTTCTTAAGGAAAATCTGCGCACCCGTAAGGGTATTTGCACACACCCACCCCGACCGGAACGGGGAAAACATGCATAGTCTGCGCCATCGGCGTTGTCGCATTTGGCCGTAGATGCACGTAAACCCCCTCGGCGGGGCCAGGGGGTTACGGCGATGTGGAGTCGCTTACGAAACGATCTCTACAAGGCAGATTGTAGAGTGGTCAGTGGGGCGGGTCAACCATTATCCACCGCTCATATGGTTTCCTTGCTTGCTAGTTTTTGGTGGTTTTCCATCCGTGTGGGATTGGTGGAGTTCCCTGGTGGTTCTCCGATTGATCGTGATGTTCGTTGCCGTTTCCTTGGCAGGGTCTATGCTCATTGCCCCTGTTAGATATGGCAAAACCCCACTTCCTTTGTTTTCGGAGGTGGGGTTAGGTGTTGCTCATGGCTGAGCAGGAGCACGGACTCAGACAAAGTTGGCTAGGCAGAGAGAAAATAACGGGAGTGCGATTTTTCTAACTGCTCGCGGCTCTGGCTGGCTACTGTCACGATTTCAAGATCCTCGTCGGAGTTTTTTTGGTCTCGTCGCAGTCGTTCCTCTACTGCCTCGATCAGGGAGGCAAACCTCTCAACCTTTACGTTGCCACGTTTGCGGTGGTATTCGATGAGAAAACCTGGCATTAGCTAACCTTTCTGCTCATCTGGTGAGGGTAGCGACGATTCGAGATTGTTTCGAGTCTCTCTAAGGGCCTTAAGTATATCACCGATGATGGCATACACTTGCTCTATTTTTCGGTTGTTTTCTGTCACTGGTGGGGCTATAGCACCCGGTTTGTTGTCTTTTCGGTGACGGCTACGGACCTCTTGTTGAGACAACTCGACGTGGCAGATCCTATCCGACACGTTGTGGAGGGTATAAACGATTTCCCGCTCTCTTTTGTCAAGGCACTCACACCCTCCTTGGTACCGGATTGCTCTGCCGAAGATGTCGGCTGCGGTTTCGTAGGCGTTTGCCCAAATGGCCTGGAGTGGTGTGCGAATCTGGATTTCTGCTTTGCCTGCGGGGAAATCTACGTGGATGTGGACCGCTCGGTAGCCATTGTGGGGCTCGGAGCGCATATCAAGGATCCTGGTCTTTTTCGCTCCAGATACTTTCATAGCTCCTTCGAGCCGTCGGGCAACTGTGTCTTGCATCTCGAGGGTGCCGTCGAAGTCTATACGTAGCCCAGCTATGTCCTGGATCCGGTCAATGGGGGTGGTATCCATCCTCCTTAGTTTTTCGATTAGCGTCTGATACGTTTTCAACCTGCTCGAGTATCGGTAGCGGTTGGAGTTGGGTTCGACTTCTTCATTACCCCTCGCTTCAACGAGGATGGATGATACTAATTCATCTTTGATGATGGGTTCTATTGCTTTGATCAGTCTCGTTTGTTGGAGCATGAATTGGGCGAATAGCTTTTTGTCGTAGTTCCTTCCTTCTCGGAGCGCTTTCCTCATCTTGTGTATTTCATTGTTTGACCAGGATGGCTTGTCTTTTAGGAAGCTCAAGGTTTTATATCTCTCGGTTGTGACTTCACTTGTTTTATTGTGGATTTTATTTTCTTAGAGATAGTCGTGGTTTTCCACCCGCGTGGGGTTTCGTGGGCTGACCTCCTGTTATTCGTAACTCCCGTACTGTATCAAGCACTTGATCGAGACGATGAGCACACTCTGTACTGACGTGGCATGATTGTGTAATTTCACGCGCTCGGGGTGCTGTTGCGGGGCTGAGCAATTCAATCCCTACTGCGACGTTGTACTCATCTAAGTCAACCAGGACAGTCTCGCTCAGTTCCTTCGTTCGGGCTACAGGGGCGTCATTGAGTTCAATATAGGCAGCGCCGGCTAAGGCGTCGATGGTTACCTTCATTATCGATCTTCTCCTACTACCGCTGTGGTGATAACTAAGACGTCTTGCTCTCTTTTGGCATCCTCCCTGCCTTAAAGGGCGGGGATTCCTACTGCCCCGGTTTCCCGGTGGCTTCGGTAGAGCTTGGGTAGTGGGTGCAGGTGACTTTTCCGGTTGGCCGGTGGTAGTCAATCAGGTAAGAGTTCATGTCTAACCTTCTGTGTTTTTCCATTCGTGTCGGTTGCTATGGATATATAAGAGGCCCCTTGCGGTGGGCGGGCTAGATTAATTGTTTTAAAAAGACTTTTGGTCTTGCCGCAACCAGTGATATGATGACGGTACGACGAGCCGGTTACCGGAGCGTTGTCGCCTGGAGCCGCGATAGGCTCCAGAGCTTTCTTAAAAGAACTGGTAGTTCGAGAATGATGGCTTCTGTCGGCGCATCGTTTCAAGAATCGTGGGGGTTGTTCCAAAGCCGTCCTTGAGCCAGCGGGCCAACGCAGTTGCCGTCACATGCTGCACTCCTCCCTGCCGTAGAGCACCGACTGCGGAGAGCATATGTCCGCCCGATGCCCACGTGTCATCAATGAGAAGTATTCGTTGGCCAGTCAGCTGATGGCAGCAATTAAAGTTTTCTGGTCGGATACTCCTTTTCCATTGTTCTTCCATGCCGTTTAGGTCGGAGGGCTGTAGGGCATCAGTCAGTGGTGGTGCGTCTTGGATTTTTTCCAATGCTCTCTTCAGCACTATTTGTAGTGGGTGGGGGCCTGTCCGACTACTCAGTGAGGGAACATAAGTGACGGCATCGAATTGGTCACGTTCGAGAGCGCGGATTATGCCTAGGTAAGCAAGACACGTGACAATCTGCTTGGCCATATCGAACGATCCCGGCATGGTTGCTGTCGCGGACTTTTTGTAGTCTCTCATCACGCGGCCTGATTGCTTCATGTTCACTGCGTAGATGCCGAAGCCGAGCCGGTCGGGGCGACTGGCTTTCATGTTCCGCTGGTCGCAGGTGAAACAGGTGGGAAAAGAGGCGTTTGTTTTGCTACCGCGACAGTAGACGCATGCGTCTTTAGTCGCTGTGGCTGGGTAGATATAGGCTTCCCCGTCAAGAAACCGGGTAACTTGCTGGTAGAACGCGGTCATGCGAATAGGCTGAGGCTGTCGCGACGACGCTGGATGCAGGCCAGGGCAATGTGTACAGCCTCGTGTGCGCTTGTGGCGACTTCAGCTTCTCCCCTGTCCACCATTTCCTTTGCCCAGGATATGGTCTTGGCGATACCGGCGGGGAAGATGACGGGGTGACCGTGGCCTACTGCGGCCTTGGCCTGGTGTCTGGTTCCGGATTTTTCGGTGGCTGCCATCACTAGTGTTGCCACGCTAAATCCTGACATGACGGCGTTGCGCATGGGGAATCGGAATGGGGCTCCGGGGGTGTCGGGTTCGAATTGGGTGATAATTTGGCCCCCATGAGTTTCGATAGTTTTCCGCAGTTCTTGGTGGGCTTTAGGGTAGGTGTGTGCGAGTCCGGTGCCCATAACAGCCACTGTGCGGCCACCAACTTCGAGTGCACCACTGTGGGCGGCGGCGTCGATTCCTTGTGCTAGGCCGGATACGACTGTGATGCCGTGTTCGGATAGCTGGCGTGCGACGTCGTAGGCTGCGCGTGCCTGAGCGTCGGTAGGGTGTCTTGAACCGACGATGCTAATGCCGATGTCGTTTGGTTTGTTGTCTCCCGTCCAGTAGATCAGGGCTGGGGATTCGTGGACTTCTCGCAGTAGGTGGGGGTAGTCCGGTTCGAGGATGCTGGCTATGTTGAAGCCGCGTCTGTCCCAGTCAGCTATATCTGCTCGGCATTGTTCAAAGCTATTCGTTTCGCTGGGGAATGGGAGATAATCCCCGTGGTCGGCTATTACCTGTGTGGCGTCCCCTGTGGTGATGAGTTCGGCGACTCGTTCTGGCTGGGTCAAGTTGAGTTTTGTTCTGGTGAGTTCGAGGACGTGTGCAAGGTGGTCGAGCCGCGACCTCTCCATCCGTCTTCACCACCTAACGAGTTAGAACGCTCATATTTACTGTCTGGATTAAGTATAACGATCTGTAGGGACACTCCCTAGCGTTTCTCTGCGCATGTCCATCCTCGTGGGGTTTCGTGTGCTTGTCCGGCTAGTTCGAGGTCGCGGAGGGCTTCGACGACCTGGTTTTCGTTGTGTCCGGGGCAGCATGCGGTGATCGCCCGAATGCTGAGTGGGTGGGTGAGAGTGTGGAGGCCAGCATCTCGTGGGGTTCAGCGTGGTTATAGGTCGTTGTCTGGTCGGTCGCCGCGAATCAAAGCGACCAGATCATTCACGGTCATGAGGACGTATTGGGCGCCGGGGTTGGTGGTGCCCTTGCGCTTGGCAACAACCACTCCGGCAACTGCTGAATCGTTGCCCATTTCGATGTGCGCCTCTTCGACCCACGGGCCGGGTGTTATCCGGCCTCCGTAGTTTTTGAGTTCGAGTACGAGGCGTTGTCCGCGGCTGTCGCGTACTCCGGTGATGTCTCCTCGGTCGTTGGCGCCGGTGAGCCTGCGTCGTTCGATGTAGTCACTGTCGAGCTCTTGGGCTAGGTAGGTGGCGATGAGGGTTTCGAATGATCGCCCGGCTTGTTTGGCGGATTGTCTGTTACGCGACATGGGATGGTTCCTTTCTACAAAGTTCATGGCGACAGGGCGTCTTTCAGCTAAAATCGTGAGACAGAAAGAGCCTGCATAAAGATGGTGGTGAGCAACGAATGGGCGGCGAGCTTCTGTATCACCGTGCGCGACGTGAGGCGGCCAGCCTTAACCCCACGGGGCAACCCCTCGGATGGGATTCTTTAGTCGCGATCGCCCATAGCCTGGATATCCGTGTCGATGTTGGCCCCCTGCAAGATGACGTGTCGGGCATGATCATCATGCGCGGATCGCAGTCGTCACCTCGCATTCTCATCAATGAGCAAGATTCGCAGGTGCGCAGGAAGTTCACTCTCGCGCATGAGATTGGGCACTTTGTTGATCGGACTGCGGTGGCTGGCGATTTCGAGTTTTCCTTTGTTGATTACCGCAAACCAGGTGACTACGACTTGCACGAGTTTTTTGCTGATGAGTTTGCCGGGGCGTTGCTTATGCCCCCTGATCAGTTTAAGGAGTGCTACCAGTCGGAGGGGCCAATCAGTACGGCTCGTATGTTCGGGGTGTCGGTACCGGCTGTGCACAAGCGTCATGAGCGGTTAGTAAAGCAGGATTAGTTGTGGCAGATTTCAATGATTCCCCGGTTGAGGGCATTGCTACTGATCGCCCTCTTAATCCTGGGGCTCAGGCTATTGAGCAGAACTTCGATGAATTAGAACAAAGAGACTTGCTCAGGCGCATAAGTTTCGATCGGTGACGTTTTATACGATTCTTGGGCTTGTCGTCATTATGATTGTGGCTAGTGTGGCAGCGCTAGTTCATGAGTTGTTTCGTCGGGGCGGCGGGTTGACCGGTGGTGTGTGCCGGTAGTCTGGCGGGTAGTCGTCCGGTGTCATTGTGTCGTCTCCTTACGCTGCTTTGGTTTGGTATTCCTGCTGGTAGGCGTGCTCTGCTTTCCGGGCGAAACGCACAGTTTCATCGACGACTTCGCCCGGCGTCCACGGTGTTTGCTGTTCCCGGTTATCCCTCGTGCAGATTTCGTCGTATACCGCCTTGAGCTGTTGGTAGGCGCGGGCGTGCGGGTGAGGTGCGTCGTAGGTGTGGGCGGTGTCGAATCCCAGAATGAGTCCGTGGTGGTAGGTGATTCCGCCATGAACGCGGGCGGGAATGTCTGCCTCATCGGGGTACAGTTCAGGGTTTATCCACGGGTGGTCGTCTGGTACTTGGATATATCCGCAGTAGCTGGCGGTTCCGAGGGCGACGGCCCAGGGGATTCCGCGTTCCATTCCGAGCGTGTGGATTTTGCCGGGCACGTCGGCCGGGCCGAGTAGTGGCCTTGGTGGCATTGGTCTGTACTGGTTTTGGGTGGGTTGGATGTCGAGCCAGACGGGCCGGTTTGAGGGCCGTGGGTCGTGGAGTACTGGGGGTTTGAGGGTGGCTTGGGGGAATTGTGCCCTGATGACGAGGCCGAGGAGTTTGTGGGTGAGGGCGAGTCTTTCCTTGTCGTCGGGGTTGTGGGTTTTGGGTTGGTAGTGGAGTGCGACGGTGGCGGGGTTGGCGTGGTGTTCGCGTTGCCATTTCCGGATGTGGCCTTCGAGCATTCGGCCCATGTTGGTGACGAATTGTTGTTGCTCTGGGGTGGGGCGTGCTGTGGTGATGGGTGGCCGGTTGTAGGGTATGCGGATTGTGCCCATGAGGTTTCTCTCCTTTGGTGAAAGTGGCGTTCTTTAATAAGGTGGGTTCTCTGGCTGGCCAAAGCTGCCTGCGTTCCAGGCGTCATTGTCGGGGGTGCTGTTGTTCCAGCCGTTCCCGTTTCCGCCCCTTTGCTGTTGGTTTCGGGGCTGCTTAGTGCTACCCCCGTTCTTGTCGCCCGCGAATAGAACACTTGTTCCAACATCATCGGCCGACAGCTCCATCTTCGACCGCTTCTGACCATCCTGTGACTCCCACCTGCGCTGCCTGAGCACACCAGTGGCGACAATCCGCTGCCCCTTGCGCAACGTGGCCACCCCCTCAGCCAGTTTCGACCAGGCCGTGCACCCCAGGAAGGTTGCTTCACCGTCTTCCCACTGGCCGGTTTGTTTGTTGTAGACCCGCTGTGAGCTGGCAATAGTGAAGCTGGCGACGGGTTTGCCGTCGTTGGTGTAGCGAAGTTCTGGGTCGGCTACGAGGCGGCCGACAATCGTGGTGTGGATAGGTGTTTGTGCCATTGTGGGGCACTCCTTTCGAGAAAATAGGGTTTTAAGACGTTTGAACCCCCGCGGGTAGGCAACTACACCAGCGGGGGCATGTTCGTGGCCCTGAGGGGCCAATGAGCGCGTTTTAGAGCTTCTTAGGGCTCCACCAATGGCCCGGCTCAGCCCGATAGGGCGGGGAATTCGTCCGACGCTCGACCATCTCAGCGATCATCCGAGCTACTCGCGGGTGGACTCTCTGCTGATACTCACGCGGCGTTTCCTCGCGTTGACCAGGGGTTTTGCTGTAGTAGGCTTCGATCTCAGCCTGTGTAGTGGGTTGCCCTCCCCGAGCTTTCGCTATCGCAGCCCTCCCCTCAGGTGACTGCTCCCAGCGTGTTTTAGCCGCTCTAGCTGCCTCGAGAATGTCCAGCGGGGTCACCATCCGCTGAGTGATCTTCTCCGTGCAAAAGATCGTCACTGCCTCGAGCCACAGCCAGTCTGGCAGGTGGTAGCGGGCCACGACCTCCGCCCAGGCCTGCACCGTCTGAGCGTCAGGGACGGGAAACCGGTCTTTCGCCAGGTAGCGGCCCTTTTCAAGGATGTCGAGGGCCAGGTCTTCAGCCTGATCTTGGTTCATGGCTCGATCTCCTGCTGGTCCAGGACTTCGCCGTCAACGATGGTTGCCTGGTTGCGCATTTCTCGCTGTTGTTGCAGCTCACGGCGTACGTCGTCCCACTGCTCAGCTTCGGTTTTTCGTTGCGGCACCTGCCTAGGCAATGACCGGGCTGGAAGCGGCTCATCGTCCCAACCGCCACGCTCCAGCCAGGTGGTCGGGTGAGGGATGAACCGCTTATCCGGGAGGTTCGGATCAGCCGCGAGCCTCAGTGCCCCGTCAATGACGCGTTGAGCATCCCCGGCAGCCTTGACGGCCGCCGCGAACTTGGCCCGCGCTTTCTTCTTGCCAACCTTGCGTGGGTAGGCATCCCAGAATTCATCGAACCGATCAGACCGAGACTCACGCTCGCTCGAACCGGAGGTTTGAGCATGATCTTCTTGAGATAACGAAGTTATCTCTTTAGTTTTCTTGGAATATAGTCTTCTTATGCGTCCGGAATTTCCGGATGCGGGTTTTCCGGATACGGGTTTTCCGGAACCGGCCAAATCGCCACTTCCGAATTCCTCGGACACGGGGAAGTAACCTGAAAGCACTTCATAGTCCCAACCTGCAAACCTCCCACTTTCAGCACGTTTCTCAATCCGCCGCATATGGCCAGACTCGATAAGGTCATTAATAGCCTTAGCGACCGTGTCTTTGTTCATCCCCAGAGCGTGCGCAACCGACGTGGTAGTGATGTTCCACCCGTCCCTGTGTGACCGCATGAAGATGTAAACGGCCTTGGCCCTCGCGGGTAGCTCAGTAGATCTTGAGATGCTGTTCGGAATCAGGGTGAAGTCGTCTTCAGGCCCTGGGCCCTGAAATATTTGCGACATTACTTTTCACCTCCTACAGATTTCGCTAACTGCATCCGGGCGAGCCAATGGGCGCGGAAATCCTCACCACTCAACCCCGCCACAAACTCAATCCACGACTTCATAACAACCTCCAAAATTAGTACAATTGTTCGATAAAAAAGGGTGAGGTAGTCACCACGACAAAGCGCACGCAACTACCCCACCCAAAAAGAAAGTTCACACAACAGGGGTGGTGTTATTCCTCCATGATCGAATACGTCACCCCGCCCGCATCATCCAAAACAGCGGGCCTTCCCCTATAGTGAACAGGCACATCGCACGGCTCCTGCCACGAATGAACACTCAACCCAATCTGAGCTGACTCTCGCGGGTGGGCATGAATCCAATCATGGCAAGCCTTACAGATCGCAAGTCCACATGTGACCGTGTGTTCCCCACCACGCGACCTGTACTTACGGTGGTGAAACTGCTCAGCCCGCCCCGTACACACCGGAAACACCATTGCCTCACACCGGCCCCCGGCACGGTCAAACACAATGCGGTAAACGTCCTGCGGCATTTTCTTTCTACCCATCGTGACCCGCCGCCTGATACGCCGCATTCACCGACTTCTGCACCGACTGCAACGCCGACAACTGATCACGAAACGACCGCTGAAAATCCAACAGACGCTTATACTCACCCTCAGCAACACGCGCAGCTAACGCCTCATCCACCGTCCCGGCCACAGCACGCTGCTTACGCTCCTCCATCGGCCCATCAGCATCAAGAAACACCCTGGCAAACGCCGCCTTAAAATCAAGCTCCGCCTTCTGCCAGGTGTTATACGCCTCACTGACCGGGCGAATAGATCGCGAAATCTGGGTCACCGCCTCACTGATCTGCTGCTCAATCTGAACCGGATTCAACGGCGCATACTCACTCACCCGGACCGCCACCTTCCAACTGCTCGGTGCGTTTCTTAAACGCCTGCCATAATGACTGGTCGGTCACCTCAGCAGCCTTCGCGTCCTCCCACAACGCGCGCAAAGCCCCCACATCAGGCACCGACTTCAACCGGTCAACAATCAACCGGCGGTCCTCATCCCGCTTCACCTTCCGCATCTCCTCACGGGTGACACGACGATTACCCCCATACCCAAGATTCGCCAACGCACGCCCAATAGCCGACGTCTCACACGTCTCCAACGCCGCAGTCCGCTGCGCCATGCCCGCCCCGTCAATCTCAAAGGCATAACCGGTCGCATCCGGCATCCCCACATTCTCAGCGTCACGCCAGATACTTGCCTTAATGATCCACCGTGTACTACCCGGATCACCCTCATAAGTAAGTTCCGTAAGGCAACGGAAATTCGGGTGCTCTTTCTTAAAGCGCAGTATGCGCTCCTCGACAGGCTCGTAGTTTTCCAGCGAAATTTTGGCCATTATGCTGCACCTTTCCACTTCAACGTGACCCGCTGAGCCGGGGCCTTACCCGCCTTAACAAACCGCTCATACAGCTCAGGCTCCGCCTTCTTAAACTCAGAAGTTTGAAACCGGGCCGACGGCTTAGGCGTCGACAGCGTTACCTGCACATCATCATCCGAATAACTGAAATCCTCCCCGCCCGTGAACTCCCTGATCTCCGCTTTAAGCTCATCCTCCAGCTCACGGGCCTGCTCCTTCAGCTTCGACAACTCACGGACACGATCAGCAAAGAAATCAGGCAACCGGGCCTCCACATGATCGGCCTCAAAATCCCGCTGCTGGGCCAACAAAGCCAAAAGCCTTTCCTGCATGTCCTGATCCGGGCGAATGAGGAAACGGTCAATCCCGCGTGGCTCGAAATCCTCGTGATACTCAAACACCAGCACACACGCCTCAGCCCCCGTCACCAACAACTGCCACTGGATCTGCCACAAGTAGCGGTCTGGAACATCCTCACGCTTCCACCACATGTTCTTGGTGGTCTTCGCCTCAGCCAACACCGCAACAGTGCCATCCTCACGGCAACCCACAGCGTCCGGGGTGCAAGCAGCGTCTTCTATCTCTGTTGAGACGTAAAGGTCGGCGCTGTGAACCAACCTCGAGTCCACATGCTCCCGCGCGTAATTCACCAACACCGGCTCCCGCTCATGCCCCCACTGCGTATACGAATTACCCGCAAACGGCTTACTCAAACCATGCCGATCCCGGTAGACTTTCTCACACGCAGCCGAGCTGCCCGTCGCCAGATCAGCCATCATCGTCGCTGTAAAATACTGCTTCCTAGCTTCCAGCCACTCCTGCTCATCATCAAACGAAAGAACTTCAAAAGGTAAACCATCCACCGCTACAGCACCCCAAACGTAGTAATCGAAACGAACAACAAAATCAACGCCACAAGCAGGCAAAACCCGTCAAAAATCCACTCCAACGGAACCCGCCACGGCTCATCCCCATCATTAAGGAACGGCAAGTCCAGCTCCTCCTCATCGCCGTGGCAACGTCTCCCGGCCGGGTGATCCACCATCGACTTCACAACCTCTTCATCACGAGTCAACCCCCCACGGTTGAGTGGAGTACTCGCCAACCGTTCTGTATGCTTTCCCACTGCAGACTCCTTTCCTATTGGTCTGTGGATAGGAGGCCCCACGCATTGATAGCCATATCCATACCGCGGGGCCTCCTTGCACATCAGGGGACACAAAGTCCCCTTGTGGGTGGGTGGGGAATCGAACCCCACAAGTGGCCGTAGTGCGTTGACCACCCCGCGATACCTTGTTGCACGGGCACACCAGCGCCACCCCAAAAAATCGTCTATCGTCTGTTAACACCCTGTGTCGTTCCCTCCACCACGGCCGACGCCAGCAGCAGGTGTAGGAAGGTCATCGCGATCTAAGAAACACGCTCGCTCCCCGTATCCCACAGGGCTATTCACTATGCGATTAATCAAATAACACCGGGCTGTTAAACCCTTGTGCCCTACCCAGATCACGAATCCGAGGGGAGTCTTACTCGTAGGGCTAATGTGACGAAACAATGTGACGAAACAACGCTTGTATGTTTTATAGGGTGCGCTGTGACGAATGTGTCGAAACAAAACGACACACGTCTAGCCACACAACATCGAATGAGGCAATCACCTGAGACCAAACTCAGAAGGATCTAAGAGCTTCTCACCCTTAATCGCATTACATTCCACATGAACAGGACGAAGATTCTCTGGAATAGTCATGCCGCCACGAATCGTTGGGATAACATGGTCAACGCAAACCCCTAGAGGGTCTGACCAATCGAGAGGCTTCCCACATAAATAGCAAGTGTGAAATTGCTTCAAGTGCTCAAATAATCCAATATTGCCGCTTACTCGACACTCATATGCGCGCTGCCTACACGATCTAGAGCAATACTTCGGTTTCCGACCACGCCCGTTGTACTCAAGAGGGTTTCCACACCAAAGACAACAACCAAGCTCAGCGTCTAAAGGAATTTTCAGCCTTAATCCCCTCAACTCAATCAACCTCCTTTCCTTTTCCTTGTTCGCGCGGCTTCCCCACAACACGAACCACACACCGCACGAACTACAAATTCGACTCCTCAACACCGAACAACTTGTCAATATGAGCCTTCGGGAACACCGTCCGAGTTCCACACCGAACAGGGCGAAGCTCAGGACAACGCCCCTCCCTCACCTGCCCATACAGCGTCTGTTTGGGGATGCCGCTAATCTCGGACACCTCCGCCACCGTGTACGCCCTGCGCACCAAACCCTTCGTCTTCATGTGATAACCTTTCCTTGTTGTAATTCTCTCTTGCCCCTCGCCCCACAGCGGGGGGCTTGAAACTTGTTCCTGTAAAATCCCCACCATGAACTGGTGGTCAATCATCATCGGCGCCATCGGAACCGCCACCGGCATCGGCGGACTCATCGTCGCAATACTCGCCAAACACGACTCGAAGAAGGCCAACGATATTTCGCAACGAACCCACCAGGCCGCGCTCAACTCGAACACTCTGGCTACCGAAGCGAACCGCATCGCGATAGATGCACGCCAACTCGCACAAGAAGCGAACACGATCAGCCTTCGAGCCGAGCAGAGAGACACTGAAGTCAATAACGTCAGCTGGGACTACGATTGGGTAGAGCCGAGCACCTGCCAAGTCACTAACACCGGCCATGATGAAGCCCTTCACGTCAGCATCGCCGTGGCTGTAGACGGGGAACACATCCTTCACGGCCCGGTCGATATAAAGCCCGGGGGCAGTGTCAACATAGCGTTGCCGAAACTTCTCGATAAGCTCCGACGCCACAAAGCGGAATTCCTTGCCGAACAGGATCGGTACCGCGCGTCGTCCAGAAGGCCGTGGGAAGGGCACATGGGGATTCCGCCTCTTGACTTTCCGTTGAAATTTAATGTCGTAGTGACTGTCCAGTGGCTCACCCCACTGAGCAAACAGCGCGAGAAGATCTTCGAGGAGACGGGCAGCGCTTTTAGTCTCTAAAGTGGTGAGCATCATGTTCACCACCACCATGGTTCTTGGTCGGCCGGGATAGGCACGTCGATACGGCCGCTAGGGCGAACGTTGGTCACACACTCAGGCCGATACGTATTCCCCTCAGGATCAGTAACCGGCTCACCCTTATAGACGTATTCCACTGGAACGCCGTTAGAGTAGTTCCTGATGCCGCGCAGATGAGGCTTCTCTTTCTCCCTAAGCAGCTGATTGCCTACACCGTCGAGTATCGACACTGCCGTCTCCAAATGCGGCGGCAAATCCTCAACACCGACCATATTGCCCGTACTCACACCGCATATTTCCTTTATCGCAGCGTCCAAGCAGCCGGACGCATGGTTGATCAGGTAGAGCAGAGCATCCCTATTCGTGTAGTCGTATTCAATGTTTTGTTTTTCCATGATCCTTATCCTCTTTTCCTTTTAGGCGGTGACGGCGAAATATTCGTCCCAGACCTGCTCCATGAGCGGGCGGTCCGCCTCCGTGTAGCCGTAGGCTTCAATCACCCGGCCATTGGGTAACTCCATCGGAACCTTCTGCGGAACCACGCCATGAGCATCCGTCCACGCAGCCTTCAACCGCTTTCCAAACATGGGGGCCTTCGCCTGCAACTGTTTCTTCGACAAGCCCTTGCTCTTGAGGAAATCCTGCACATACAGCGGTTTCCGGGCCGGGTCCAACTGTGGGGTCTCCCCCATCCCCCGGGCCAGAATGATCCGGGCCTTCGCCTCCAGGAAATCGTCGTGGATAAGGCCTTTCGCCGCCTGGGCTAGCTCCATCTGTGAGCGCAGCTCAAACATCAACGCCTTGTGCTGGTGCTCAGTCGCCCGGGGGTTGATCGCCCCGCCTTCGTTGAAGTAGCGGTCGAGCGCGTCTGCTGCTTCGTTCTGGAACGCTTCAAGTGTGGGGCGGGCTTCCGGGGCGACGCGGTTGGTGTCGATGGTGGCTAACCACATAGTGAGCGTGCGACGATCAACCATGAACACCTCACGTCCCTGCCCGGATACCTGAAGGGTCATCATGACCCCGCAGGCCCACGACTTGTCATGGAGTTTGCGTCGCTGCGACTTGCTGTCGATCCCCAATACTTCACATACGTGGGTTATGCTGGCCCACTCTTTACCGTCTACCTGAGTGGCTTTCAGTTCCGCGTTAGCACCCGGAACTGGTATAGTTACTAACTGCTTCATTTTTGTTCCTCCTTTGGAACTCCCTGCCCCGGTTACCGCCGGGGCATTTTCTATTGATTTGAGTAGCCTCTTCCCTGTGGGACACATCCCCAGGGAGGAGGTGATCACTGTGGATCAGAAAGTTGTCGATCTGCTTCAATCAATTGCGGATAACACGAGTCAAAATATGATGCTCAGCTCTATCGAAGACCGTCTCGGACACATCGAAGACGAACTACGAACTCAGGCTGAGTTGCTCGAAACTATCCGCAACGTGCTAGAAGGGCGCTAGCCAACCAACTGCTTTAGCGTCTGCATAGCATTGGTCACGGCAACGACATCGCCATGGTCAACCGTGACCCTCTCACCTCCGGCGGTGGCAATCTCTACCTGCTCACCGTCGGAGCTGATAACAAAGTTTTTGTATTCAATTCGGGAACTCATCTCTTCCTCTCCTACGCAGCGATTGAGTTGTCTTCTACGACCATCTGGTCAAGTGGATGCTGCGTAATCCGCTTCAGGATCATCAGGGTGGGTACCGTCGGCATGCTCTTACCGCTGACGTAATTCCGAACGGTGGCACCGGTCTTGTTGAGGAACTTCCATCCGAGTTCATCAACCGATCGCGCACCGGTTCTGTTCATCGCTTCTTCTATGACCTTGGGTCTAGTCGCATAATGTTCACCTCCTTAGGTGGGTAGGCTCTCAACCAGCGCAGCTAGCGCTAGAAAGAGAGGTGAAAAGGTATGAGCAAACGTGCTGGCAACGGCAAGGCCACAGTCAACCGGAGCGCTATCTCCGGACGATTCGTCAAGGCCTCCACAGCTGCTCGACATCCAAAGACCACGGTTACTGAAACTCGGTCTAAGAAGTCGAAGTAGCTAATGTCTACGGGTCCTGGGCTGCATTGTGTCGGTCCAGGATCTCGGCCAGTACCGCTTTAGCAACTTTCGGCACAATCTCGTACTCAATGAGAATCCCCTCCGGGGCATCATCAATGTTGAGGTTGATTCCCAACGAATCTGCCTCAATTTTGAGTTTCGCGACCTTCCGCATGATCTTTCCTTCCTTGTAGCTGAATAGACTCTCGTTTAGCGCAACTAGCGCTAGAAAGAGAGGTGATAACCAATGAGATTCAGGATTGTCATTTCCGGCCAGGAACTCCTGCTGGAGGACACTAAACGGAACCAACTAGTTGTTGACAAAATCCAGGAAGGTATCCATCCCGGGCTCGTCACCTTGGACACAAAAAGTGGGTCAGTCTCAGCAAATCTTTCAGAGGCTGTTCCATATGTGCTGTTCAAGAGCAAAGCTGAACGTTCCACTAGGCCAAATGCCATGATCCTCTAGTAACCACGTCTGACTAGGTAGTCGGCGGCGTTAAGTGTTTTCACTAAGGCTTGAACGTCGTCGATATCTAGCTCTGCAGACTCGTCTCCGAGGGACATGAGTACGATACCGTCACCGGTCGTAACATCAACTCCGCCAATTCGAGCTTCAAGGGCGGGGGTCATATTGATTCACCTCCTTGAGGGGGCATTTCTTATGCGGCGACACTGTCGTAAACCACGTCAAAAAGCCCAGAAACATAATTCTCATCACCCTGCAAAGTGCTCACGCGCAACGCAAACCGAGGCGTCACCTCAGCACCAGACCGAAGCTGCGCCAACTCATCAATAGAAACCAGCAACAATGCGGCAAGCTGCGAATCTGTCCTCAAATTCCTCGACCGCATGATGTGATCCAACGCACCCGGCCGGAACCGGTATACAGGCCTAGGCCGCGTCGATGTCGTCATAATTTCCTCCTTGTAACTGTGTTTGAGCACCACCCCACCGTTTGAGCGCAGCGGCGATACGCTCAGCACCCATCGGTGTGATCTTCAGTGTTTGCTTCACCTCACCGTTAATGCGTGGAGCGTCATGGCATGGAATGGGCCGGAAATAGCGTTTCTTATCGGAGCGCGCCCGGTACTGGTTTTCTGTGACCACAGCTTCCCGTTTGTTTGACCAGCGTTTCCCGGTGATGCGGTAAATCCAGTTATGTTCAATGAGAAGCTCGCGTAGGTCCTGCTCACCGATATTCAGCTGGTTAGCTAGTGTGCGGAACTGAATTAAGTCCTCATCGGCCACATAGGTATCGACATAAGCGGCCTTGGGGGCCATTTCCGCATTAGCTGCTTCTAGCTCTCGCACTTGCCGATAAGTGACCTGGAGAGCACGTTGCACGAGTTTCGCTTCATCAAGTTCGGAGAGCTCACCCTCTTGGTAGCGCCGTTCGACCTCGATGAAGTACTGCCGCGCTTGCTTGCCTCGGTCTGTGCGTTGGATCATGGCTATCTCTTTGGCCATATCCAATGTGAGTATGTGGTCTTGCATCGGACGACCACCGGTGCTTTTTTCGATTTTTCGAATAAAGTCCTTTCCCTCTTCGAAGCCGTAGCCAACCATCCGAGGAAACCACTCCATGTAGTTCGCCTTGACTTTGAGGAATTGGTGTAGGTCGCGCCCGAGGACGGCTTTACGCCCCTCTTTGTCATCATGGATGGGGATGAGATCGTTCATTTGTGAGTCTCCTCTGCGATTCCAGTCAGGCAGGTACACACTGCGACCAGCACGAAGTACCATTTCGACGAATTAGCTACGAGAAACAAAGCGATGCTGATCAAGTAACCCAGGTAAGGCCAGTAGCTCGGCAGCCTCATGTTTTCTCCTTGTGTGGTGGTAGTGTTAGGGGCTGTAGCCCGCCGGGGCTGGATAATTCTGGTATCCAGCGCCGGGGGCTACTTTCTTTGCCCTCTCCGGTATCTCTTTCGTCGCTGGTGTTTGCCTTTTGGTCTGTCCTGCGCGGTCCAGACGAAGGTAATTACCAGGTTGAGGAGTGAGATTCCTTCGAGGACGTGATGGAGGACTTCCATCTTGTCCCCTTTCAGCACTGCTCTCTGCGGTGCTGAAATACATACTGCCAGCTGAAATTACATCTAGCAACTACCCCCATATTACATTACCCCCTTTCGACACCCCTGTTGCGACTTTTACCAGCGAATATTGCAGATATTTACACAGTGCCAGTATGCTTTTACTTATGAACTTCGAGCTATGGTTAGACGATTTGATCGGCAACGACACCCGGGCTCAGGCCGCTAAGAAATCTGGATATTCTCAGAGCACGATTACCCGTCAACTCTCACGCGGACACATTCGGCCCGAAACTGTTATTGCGTTGTGTCGTGCGTATGAGCGTTCCCCCGTCACCGGCCTCATCGAAACCGGCTACATCAACGAATGGGAAACCGAAGGCGTATCCATCCCCTACGCCCTCCGACAAGCCACCAACGAACAAATCCTCGACGAAATCAATCGCCGTTCCGATCCCGAAGCCCGCTACCTCTTCACCAACGACGGCGACGACACCCTCATAGACTTCGACCCCGGCACCCAAACCAACGAACTCGCGCAGCGTCGCCATGTCACACCCCCCGCCTATAGTGACGTCACACCCGACGAGGAGGACCTCCCCTACGTCGCCGACAACTCACCAGACGAACCAATGCCAGGAGATGATGACTATTCAGACGGCCCCTAACCTCGAAATGCTCGCCGCAACCCATAACATCACCATCACCACCCACACCGGTGGCGACAAAGGCCGCTGGTACAGCGACACCCACACCATCAGCCTAAGGAATAATCTTCACCCAATTGCTTACCGCTGCACACTCGCCCACGAACTAGGCCACGCCATCTGCGGGCACGACAGCAAAGCTGAAGGATGGTTTAAAGAACGACAAGAGCACGAAGCCGATACCTGGGCTGCTAATCTACTCATTGGTCAGGATGAATATATGGATGCCGAACTCATCCATGGTTCCTGTCCAGGAGCGATCGCCCTAGAACTAGGCGTCACCGTACACCTAGTCCGAGTTTGGCAAAACGCCCATAGTCCCCTGTCTCTAGAAGGAATTAGATAACAGTGAGTACACCCACCCCAGACAACAATGCTCAGGCTCCCCAGGTTGTTTACGCCAAAGAGCCTAAGAAACCCTGGTACAAGCGCATCGGATGCATGGTCGCGCTCGCGATCCTCGCAATAATTGTCATTATCATCGTGGCAATCAGCTTCGCTGCTAAACAAGTACAAGACGACGCAGACACTGAACACACCATCACATACTCCATCACCGGAGATACTACTGACGCCATCGCCACCTACAGCACCAGCGACACAGAACAAGCCCAAGACACTGCTGTGACCGCAGGATGGAGTAAAGACGTTAACGTCAAAGGCTATTTCGGCGCCACGCTCAACGCGACGAATGGTGCCCAAAGTGACGGAGCCATCACGTGCACCATCTCAGTGAAAGGCAAAGAACTCGCCACGAATACGGCAACCGGGGCCGGAGCGACAGCAACATGCAACACGTCAAGCCAAGACATCAAAGATGCCGATAAATAAAAGCTAGAAAACGCTGAAACCGGCTATCCCAGCTATCAAGCTGGGAAGTCCTCCCCTGGAGGACTTGTCGCCGGTTATATGAAGAGTGTAACCCAGATCCGGGGCACAGAACAAGGGGTACACCTAGAAGACGCCAATGGCCATCAGCAAAAGAACCCCCCACCCTTACAAAACTCAATGACGATAAACAAAACCCATCGACTTTAAGGTACGGTATGAACCATGACTACGATCCGAGCAATCCTAAGGGACATGTCTCAGATCGACATGAATCAAACCCCACGGATCAAACAAGCAGAGCGCGAAGCGCATCAGAGAAACGCAACACGGACATTTCGGGCCTACCACAAGGTCGACCAAGCGATTCAGAACCGAATCACTCAGGCCTGCCTGGAATTCCAGCCCTAGGCCCTGCACACCTCGAAATGGCCCAATATAGTGGGCCAACACCACACTCGTCAGAGATTAAACGGCTTAATGACATTCAACCTGGACTAGGAACACGTGTCATGAACGACGCCCACGACGACGTGGTTCAAGATCGACAACTCACAAAGCAATCGTTCGATTACGCCATTAAGGAAGCTAAGCTCCGGCTTTACGTCGCAACAGCGTTAAGTCTCTTATCATTTTTGGGGATTTTTGTTTCGCTTTTTCTACTGGATCCTCCTGAGTCCATCACCGGGGCAATTCTGTGCGGCTTAGGCACAGCTGGGCCAGTAGTCAAATCATTCCTCAACGGACGAAGCAAAGACGATCACAAAAGTAAAGAACCTGAAGAAAACGGAGATGACCACCCTTCTGCATAATCCCCCTATAAGCACAAAAGAACCCCCCACTGTTTGAGAGTCGCCAAACTAGTTCAAACAGTGAGAGGTTCTCTACCCAACACAAAACCCAAAGAAAGGTTTTGCTATACCCACAACCCTACCACCGCCAGAAGACACCAATGGCCATCAGCAAACGAACCACACCCACCGGCAAAACCAAATGGGTCGCCCGCTACCGCGACCACACCGGAAAAGAACACGCCAAAACATTCCCCACACAAAAACAAGCCAAAGCCCACCTCCAAGAACAACAACGCGCACTCAGACGCGGCGAATGGATCGACGAGAAAACCGCCCCCACACTCAACCAGCTCTGGCCCACGTGGGAAGCAACCGCCACCACCCCCGGAACCCTCACCGTCCGCCAACAAGTAGGCCGAAACCTCGGCGACCTTGCCACCCTACAAATCACCCAGATCACCCCCGCGCTCCTACGAGCCTGGGTAGCTCACCTACGCACCGGACGCCCCTGGATCACCGGGGACACCGGGCTGGCCAACAACACCGTACGCAACTATTGGACGCAACTATGCGGATGCCTACACATGGCCGTCGAAGACGGGCTACTCGCCGCAGCCCCCACCGATAGGGTCAGCATAGGCCATGCCCCAAAAAATACGGTCGAAAAATACCGCATCCCCACAATGGAACAAGTCAACAACCTGATTCAGGTTTGCGACTCCACAGGACGAGACACACTAGCCACTATGGTGATTCTGGCTGCATCCACAGGCATGCGGTCCAGTGAAGTCGCGGGGCTGAGATGGAGGAGCATTGACCGCCGACGACACATTGTGCGGGTCGTTGAGCAAGCCGCCTCCTCACACACCAAAGGCCAGCCAGCCGGGGAAGCCAGGTGGGCAAAGCTGAAAACGCAAAGCTCCCGGCGCGACATACCGCTGCCCACGGCCACACTACAGCGGCTTCGACAACACCGGCTCAAGCACCGTTCCTCGCCGGATGGGCCGTTGTTCCTCACCCCGTCCGGGAAGATGTGGAGGTCCGATAATGTCAGCGCGGCGATGGCCCCGTTCGGGTTCCGGTTCCATGATCTCAGGCACCTGTACGCGTCCCATTTGATCAGGCAGGGGTTAGGGGTGAAGACGGTTCAGGAGTTGTTGGGGCACGCCTCAGCATCGACCACGTTGGATACCTATACCCATTTGTGGATGGATGACACGGAGCGTGCTCGCGGAGCTGCCGACGAGCTGGTGCGGACTTTTTGCGGACTGGACGGCAAAAATGGCGCTGATGTGGGCAGTGCGAAATGATCTACAAGGGGGGCAAAAATAGCCTTTGACCTGCTATTTCAGTATCTGTCTGCCCATGACCATGCGGCAGATTTGGTTCGTTCCTTCGTAGATCTGCGTAATTTTGGCATCGCGCATCATGCGTTCAACCGGGAAATCACGGGTATATCCATAACCACCGAATAACTGCACAGCATCCGTCGTCACCTGCATAGCGACGTCTGACGCGTACGCTTTCGAACCCGCAGCGAGCATACCTAAGCGCTCCCCACCCTCGGCGTGGCCACGCTCGGCGTTCGACGCCGCGGTATACACCATGAGGCGCGCAGCGTCGATCTTCATTTTCATGTCGGCAAGCATGAATTGCGTGTTCTGGAAATCGGCAATCCGGCGGCCGAACTGCTCGCGCTCTTTCACGTACTTCACGGTCTGATCGAACGCCCCCTGCGCGATGCCAAGGGCCTGCGCACCAATCGTCGGGCGCGTGTGATCCAGGGTCTCCAGGGCGGTCTTAAAGCCTGTCCCCTCGTCGCCAATGATGCGGTCAGCGGGAATGCGGCAATCCTCAAAGTACAGCTCGGCCGTCGGAGATCCTTTGATCCCTAGCTTCTTTTCTTTGGGGCCGACGACGAAGCCTTCATCGTCGGCGTGGACCATGAATGCGGAAATGCCGTTGGCGCCTTTATCCGGGTCGGTGACCGCCATCACGGTGTACCAGGTGGACTTGCCGCCGTTAGTGATCCAACACTTCGATCCATTGAGGACCCACGAGTCACCGTCTTTGCGGGCACGCGTCTTCATGGACCCCGCGTCGGAGCCGGCTCCTCGTTCCGACAGTGCGTACGAGGCCATCTTCCCGCCGGCGATATCCGGGAGGACCTGCTGTTTCAGCTCCTCCGAGCCCTTCAAAATGAGTCCCATCGTCCCCAACTTGTTCACGGCCGGGATCAACGAGGACGAACCACACACGCGCGCGACTTCCTCAATGACGATGCACGCCATGAGCGAATCCCCACCGGCTCCGCCATACTCCTCCGGAATGTGCACGGCGTTGAACCCCGTCTCTACCAGCGCGTCCAGGGCTTCCTGAGGAAAACGCTCCTTTTCGTCAACGTCCGCGGCGTGCGGGGCGATGCTTTTCTCCGCGATCTCCCGGATGGCTTCGCGCACCCCTTGGTAATCCTCCGGCAGCTGGTAAAGATCAAAATCAGAGTTCAGAGCCATGACGGTTCCTCTCACACATAGAAATCGATAAGACGCACGCCCGCGATCAGACATCAATACGCCACTTTTTAACAACGAATGACTGTGATTTTAAAGGTTTCCGACGATCTATGAGACATAGTTCACGTAATTGGGTGCTAATTGGTTTTCTCCACCCGGCTGCATCATTGCCGACGGCTACACTCGGACATATGAACCACTCACCGATGCCCCAGCGACACGCACGCTCTCATGGATCCGCCCGGCGCGGCGTATCAGCCCGGCGCGGTGCTATCTTCACTGCACTCACGGTGAGCACGTGCGTCCTCGCAGCATGCGGGAGCAGTACATCCCCTACCAACACAGGATCAGAGTCGACGATTCCTTCCGCCAGTTCACAGGAACAGGCCACCCCGTCACAATCCTCTGCCACACCGTCGCCGTCGCTGTCGGGTTCCTCAGCGGCAGCAGAACCGTCGACGACAAACGGTTCAGAATCCGGTGACCCTGGAGCACGTCAAGCGGCAGGTGCTGCGTCGACAGGACGTGACGATCGGTGCCACACCTCGGATATCTCAGCTTCCCTGAAGACTGAGAGCGGAGCGGCCGGGTCCAGTTATCTCACGATCACCCTGACTAACCAGTCCGATCATCCCTGCACGTTTTATGGGTATCCCGGCGTGAGTGCCGTCGGTGGGAACGATGGGCACCAGATCGGTAAGCCGGCCGACAAGGACCACAATGCCACAGCGTCTCTTGTGACCGTCGCCCCTGGGGAAGCTGCCACCGTGTCGGTCAAGAAGGCGCAGTCGGGAAATTACTCGCCGGAATCATGTAAGCCCCAGCAGGCTCGTGGCCTGCGGATATATCCGCCTGACGAGGAGGCTGCGCTCTTTGTTGACTACCCCACGGACGCATGCTCTGGCGATACCGTTGACATGCATGTTGGGCCCATTACTAAGAAATAACAACCGCCAGTAAATGTGGCGAAATAGCGACTCAACTGTGGGGTCGGCCAGTAAACGCGGCCAGTGTGGTCGACCAAGACTTATCCAGCCGTGAGATCATTCCAGATAGCGATGGTTGGCTTTCCACGTGAGGCTTCATAGTCCTTCTCCTGTTCGGCCCACATAGCCCAAAACTCTTCAAATCCTGGGTCGCGGTGGAGTGCCCGCTGCCGTCGCCGCTGTGCATCAGCGCGCACCTCAATAGCCACGATGTTCACATCTTCTCGGATTTTCGGTGGCTGACCACTTATAAGCCACCGCTGATTGCGCAGTGGCCGTTGATCACGCATCCGTCGCTGATTTAACAGCCGCCGACGAGCAGCTTTTAGCGACGCGGGTGTAACTGCGCCGACTCCCTCGACGATGAGCGGCTCGGCGGGATCCACGGCTACCCACTCCCCGGGAGCGTCGGCAGCCCAATCCCACCGACGATAGCCAGCGTCGGTGGGTGACAAAACGCAATCCGCCACGATTCTGGAGGCCTCCATCAGCCCAGACCATCCGGGGTAAAAATCATCACAATGGACCACCCGGGTTCCGGTCGCCTCCGCCAGATACCTAGCGAGCGTTGTTTTGCCCGAGCCCGACAATCCGTCGATGAGCACTGTGCTTCCCAGCTCGGCGGAAAAGCAATCGGGTATAGCTCCGTCGTCAACCAATCGACGCAGGGCTGCTGGGCCGTCGTCGGTACTGGCCACTCTGATTCCTACAGAGGAGGCTAACCGCGAAGACGTCGCTCCCGATTCGCGAAACAACGTGGTGATGTCGGTTGTCATCGCCAGCTCCACATCATGCCCCCCAAGAAGCGCAAATACCCGGTCATCCACGCTGTCACCAGCGCCATCAGCGCGACGAGGAGCGCACCGACCATCAAGACCCAGTCCGGCCACCGCAGGCGTGATTCTCTCGCCCAGGTCCGGGGCCGATCCGAGCCGAACCCGCGCGCTTCCATGGCCGTCGCCAACTTCCCACCACGCCGCAGCGCGAGCACTAACAAGGCGAAGAAAATAGTGAGCGTACGACGAATCCGGCCGGAATCTGCCAAGCCACGGGCACGACGAGCACGGTGCATCGCCGAATAATCACGCTGGAATAAACTCACCAAACGCACACCGGCTACGGAGCCGATGACGAATCGCTCCGGCAGATGCCAGATTTGCGCTAGGCCGTCGCCAAGGTCAGTGGGGTCGGTATCCGCGGATAAGATGACGGCGGGCAGAGCGATGGCCAGGACCCTTACCATGATCGCTAAAGCCAGGGACACCGAATTGTCCGTAATGTGGGCGAAGGCGAAGGACACGTATTCTTTGCCCTCAGGCCGGCCATAGAGCAGCATCGACACTCCGGTGAGCGGGGCGAGCATAAAGACCGGCCATCCACGACGAATGATCCGCCCCCACCCCATTCCTAAGAACGGCGCGCCTAGCAGTTCGCACAGCAACGCCACGCCGGCCGACACGATATCGACCGAAATAAGAAGTGGCGTCGCAATGAGAGCCATCGCAGCGATGCGCGCCGTCGGGTTGAAGTTCACACCTCGGGGCGTTGCGCGGGTCACCGCTGAACCTCCATTCCTCCCGAGGCCAACCGAACGTGGCGTACACCCAGCAAGTCCACTACCAAAGGATCATGCGTGATGGCGAGCACCCCCACACCGTCGTCACTCATCTCGCGCAGCAGCTCAATAAGCTGGATAAATGTGGTCCTATCCTGGCCAAACGTCGGTTCGTCCGCAATCACCACATCGGGATGGGTGGATAACACCGTCGCGACAGAGAGCCGACGTTTCTGTCCGCCCGACAAGGTAAACGGATTGGCTTTGGCGAGGTTCTCGAGGTGCAGGCGTCGGAGCAGCTCATCGGCACGTCGCTCACCAACATCAGGATCAATCCCGCACACCCGGGGGCCGACGAGCAATTCGTCGCGCACAGTTCGGGCCACAAATTGATGCTCAGGGTCCTGGAACACGGTCCCAATGCGCTGCGCTAGAGCCCTCGACGACCACTCCATCGGGTTGCTACTGGCATCACGCTTTTTATGGACTGCTACCGACGTGGCCTCGCCAGCCTTTTCCTTGGCGACGAGTGCTGATGCGTCAATGTCCCCCGCAACCGGCGCCAACAATCCCGCGAGTGTCAAGGCAACGGTTGATTTACCCGCGCCGTTAGGCCCGGTGATGACCGTCGGCTCGGGGGTTACGTCCAGCGAGATTCCTGTGTTGACCGCGCGCCCATCCCAACCGACGGCCAAGTCATGCGTCCGGAGCAGCGTGTTCCTCGTTGCCCCTCCACGACCTTCGTGTGCTCCAACTTCATTTGCTCCAACCGACACAACGCGGTGCTGGTCCAGTGCAGCGCGGCCCTGACGCTCCCGTCGCCACGAATTATCAAGTGGCAGAGGAACGTCGGGGATCCACACTCCATCACGGGCGAGTTGTTCCCCCATCGTGCGGATAACCTCGTCGGTCGGGCCGTCGGCTCGAATCGTGGAATCCCCCACCACCATGATGCGGTCAACGACATCGCGCCAGACCTCGACGCGGTGCTCGACGATGACGACTGTTGCGCCGGTGCTCTCGGCGGCGGCGATCACGGCTTTGCGGACATCGGCCACACCCTCGGGGTCGATATTCGCGGTGGGTTCATCCAAGAGGATCAATCCGGCACCCATGGCCAGGACACCAGCGAGGGCCAAGCGCTGCTTCTGCCCGCCGGAAAGCTGCTCAGTGGGATGGTCAAGGGGAACAGTGAGCCCGACGAGGTCACGGGCCCACCGGACACGCTCCCAGATTTCCGCACGCGGGAAACCCAAATTCTCGCAACCGAAGGCAATATCGTCACCGACCCGCGAGGAAATGACCTGCGAATCGGGGTCCTGCAGCACCAAACCGACCTGCCCGCGAACACTGCGAGCATCCACCCCATTGATGAGCAATCGACCGGCATAATCGCCGTCGTCGGAATCGCCGAGAACCCCGGCCATCCCCGCCATCAGCGTCGACTTCCCCGACCCTGATGTCCCGAGGAGCAGGACTTTCTCGCCTGGTTCGATACGAAAATTAACATCGGCTAACGCGGGTTGCCGACGCCCCGCGTGCCGCCAACCGAAGCCCTCGGCCACTACCCGCGCGGGCGTCCGAACGTCGTCGTGTACGTGCGCCACTAGACCAGCTCAGTGCTTTCCCGGCCGGCAGCGAACCGATCCAACGCCCCCGCACGCGCGAGCGCCCGAACCAGGAAGAAGCCCAGAGCACCCGCCAGAATGGCCCCCGACACGGACAGGGAGACGAGGTAGATCAGGTTGTATTGGATCGACCGGGCATAGTTTCCCGATGCCCATTCGTAGCACCACTCGACGACCGACGCGCCCACACCAGACAACGTGGCGACTATCAAGGTGTAGCGGGCGTACATGAACGCCATGAAGACGAGTTCAGCGCCGATCCCCTGGGCTAAACCGGAATACACCGTGGTAATCCCCCACTGGTTGCCCAGTACCGCAGAGATGATGGCGGCGATGACTTCCACCATGATGGCGGCACCCGGCTTGCGAATGATCAAGCCGCCCAACACGCCGCCGAGCAGCCAGACCCCGGTCACCAGTCCGCCGAATCCGGGCAAAAGCGATTCGATAGCGCTGTACCATGCGCCGCCCAGGCCGTTCCAGACCCAGAAAATTAATCCCGTCGCCACGCCCAACACGGCGGCCGTAATGATGTCGACGACCCTCCACCGTCGGGCAGGACGCGCGTTACCGGTATTTTTATCTTTCCTCACAGCTTCACTCCCTATCGCCGGTATAACCCGGATCAGGTTCATACGGTCAACATTCTTCCCGGCACGTGGTATCCGTTCGCGATATCGGCACAACGAAGATATCCACACGGTGAAGGAAAAATGTTTTCTCAGCCCTCTATGCTGGGCTCCCGCGAAGTACTGATCTGAGGATAACACTCAGGTTATGCTGAGTTTATGACGTCATCTGCTGAAGATCCCTCGACCGCCCCGTGGGGAACGTCCGACTCTCCCCTGGACTGCCCAGATGTTGCCATTGTTTTCGAAGGTGGCGGAATGCGGAATAGTTACACCGTTGGTGCCGTTCAGGCGCTGATTGACCACAAGGTTAATCCGGGGTGGGTTGGCGGAATATCAGCAGGAACAACGCATGTAGTCAATTTCCTCATTAGGAATCGGTGGAGAGCTAAGGCATCGTTTGTAGATTTCGTTGAGGATCCCCGGTTCGGAGGGTGGAAGACCTTCGCGAAAGGAAAAGGGTATTTCAATACTGAATTTATCTACACAGAATCCGTTATGCCTGGCGAAATAGCAGAGATGGATTTCGACGCCTTTATGAAAAGTTCTCCCGACTTCGCTTTCGGAGCACTACGTGCTGATACCGGGAATATGACATGGTGGCGACGTGACGACGTTCAGACGTTGGAACAACTTTCGGCCTATACCCGCGCGTCCTCAACAATCCCATTCTTTATGCCTGTAGCCCACGTTGACGGGCATGACTATTACGACGGCGCGATGGGGCCGACGGGCGGGTTTGCCTATGATGCCGCCATCGAAGATGGTTATTCCAAATTCCTTTTCATTCTTACTCGTCCGAAATCATTTCGGCGGGAACCCATGTCACAAGCCCGTCTGATTCGGAGTTATTTCCGCAAACAACCCGCTGTTGCAGAAGCTATTCTTCAGCGAGCAGAACGTTACAACCGTTCGAAAGAAAAAATAGCGCAATGGGAAAAGGAAGGGCGGGCAATGGTGTTCTATCCCGAACAGATGCCTGTCCACAATAAAGAGAGAAACGTGGAGAAATTACAGAAGTCTTACGAGATGGGCGTTGACCAGGTAGCGCGAGAATGGCCGCAATGGGAGGAGTTTTTACGCGGGTAGGCCGCAACCCGTTTCCCCCACGGGCCCAGGCTTATTTCCAGGTTTGCCTTTCCAGTCCGCCGAGGAGCAACTCTAAGCCGTATGAGTACTCGGCAATATCATCATGCTCGGTAAATTCCTCGACGATATCGTGGACGAACGGGAATTCTTCTGGATCTAGTTGTTCCCATTCGTTAATTTGAGCATGCATATCTTCCTCAGCTTCAGCTGGATCCAAATTTTTATGCCCTGTATGGCTCGATGCTTCCGCACCAATTCCTGATGCGTAATTAACCACGGCATTCGTCGCGAATAATTCTTCGCGTTTCTGTAGACCAAGACGTTGAATTTGCCGGCCAATAAGCTCCCAAAACCGGAGCGCATACCACTGGTCTGGTCCATTATTCATTAGTTGGAGGGCTAGCCAACGGTGCTCAATCATTTGTTCGAAAAGGCACAACAATAAGCGTCGAATCTGTGCCAAGGCCTCAGCCGCTACGTCGCTCGTCGACGGATGAGGCTTAGCAAATGACACTCGGGAGAAGACGTCCGGGGCCAACAGTCCACGCTGGTCAAGCTCTTCACCCTTGTCGATCGCTCTCCGGATCAATTCATCCGAGACCATAGCGAGAAGTTGATCTTTTCCACTGGCGTACCAGTACAAACTCGCAACACCAGCGTCGAGCTCGGCTGCAATTTTTCGCAAGGTCAATTTATCCGCGCCATCGCGGTCCAGAAGCGCGATCGCAACGCGAATAATCGATTCTTCCGACAACACCGCACGCCGGGGTGAGCGGCGCGCATTCGGTCGTTGTACCGAGGAGGGCAGCTTTTTACCTGGTGACGATTTCCGATCAGTTGTCTTTTCGCTGCTAGGCATGCCCTGATCGTATCAGCCGGCCTCTCCCCTTGACACTAACCGAACACGGTTCTATATTCGAACGCAATTCGAGCGACCGAACATGATTCGATGTTGCCTCGCCACGTGGGATCCGGTGCTCGTTCGCCCTTTTCACGAATCTTTTGCACGAACACGAACAAAGGACGCTCATGACAACCATCACGGCCCCTCCACGCAAGGACAGAAAAGCCCAATCGCTACTCGAAGCGTGGCCGGCCCTCCTCGGCCTCTGCCTCACGATGCTCGTCGAAATGCTCGACAACTCAATCCTGAACATCGCCCTCCCCGTCATCGGCCGCGACCTCGGCTCCACCTCCACCGGTCTGCAGTGGATCGTCAGCGCCTATTCACTCACCTTCGGCGCGTTTCTCATGGTCGGCGGGACCCTGGGAGACAGACTCGGCCGTCGTCGAACTTTATTGTGGGGCCTGGCCCTCTTCGGTCTCGCGGGATTATGCGTGATGTTCTGCCACACCACAGGGCAGCTCATCGCCATCCGCGCATTATCGGGTGCCTTCGCCGCCGGCATTGCGCCACTGACCATGTCTCTGGTTTTTAGATTGTTTGACGACGACGCCCTGCGCGGGAAAGCCATCGGCGTGATCATCACCGTATCCATGGCGGGCTTCGCTATCGGACCCGTGCTGTCAGGTTTGGCCGTCGAAAACTGGGACTGGCATTGGCTGCTGATGCTCAATGCTCCGACAGCGTTAATCGCCTGGTTAGGCGTCTACTTCGGACTAGTTCACGACGACACACAAGCGAAAAAGAGTGGCCCGATCGACTTCGCCGGCGCCATCTTCTCCGGGTTAGCCGTCAGCCTGTTGCTCTATGCGTTGACGAACGGTGCAGAACTCGGGTGGGGTGCTCCGCGAACCCTGATATCCCTTGGCGGATCCGTTCTCGCGCTCGTCGCCTTCATCTGGCGGGAACACACAGCTAAAGACCCGATGCTGGACCTGTCATTCTTCCAGATCCCTACCCTGACCGGCTCCGCTATCCTACAGGTCGCAACTCAGCTGGCCATGGCAGCGGTCATGTTCGCGTCGGCCGAACTGTACCAATACGCGTGGGGATGGCGTCCGTGGGTCGCGGGCGTTGCAAACCTGCCCTTCGTCGTCGGCATGCTGGCCGCTGGGCCCGTCGTCGATAAGATGGTTGAAAAGTATGGACAGCGTTTTGCCTGTGCCGTTGGTATTGCATTCGTCCTGGTCAGCCTGGTTGTGTGGTGGGTCGGTGTTGGCACGAACTACGCCTGGTGCGCGGCCGGAATGCTGCTCATGACCATCGGTATGCGGACCGTAATGACTACGGCTGCTGTGGGATTGATTGGTTCGCTGCCCGAAGAGCACACCTCGATCGGCGCGGCACTGAACGACACCGCGCAGGAGCTCGGCAACTCGATCGGTGTTGCGGTTATCGGTACTGTCATGGCGATCGTGGTTGGTGTGGACCTTCCGCATGGGGCGTGGAGCGACGCCGTCGTTGACACATTCGTCCACTCGCAGCGCATCGCCTTCACGATTATTGCTGGGTTGCTCACGGTCACGGCAGCTATCGGGCTACGGACGCTCAGCAATTCACATGACACCGAAGGGCTGTAGCCGGCTATAGGGAAAGTGGCGATCGGGTGCAGCAAGGGGGTGGAAAATAGCCGGCGGGGGTTGTCCGTCGGCTCGCCGGGTAGAGAAAATAAATACATGACCGCACCGGAACCGAAAACTCTTCCCCTGCCTTCACTTGAACAGACTGTCGCAGCTCTCGTTTCCGCTGCTCGTGCAGTCGCACCCGCGGACGTCGTGGACACCACGCGCACCGCGGGTTCAGTTTTCTTGCAGCATTCGGGGCCAGAAATTCAGGCCGAACTTGAAAAGTTCGCGGCCACAGAGCGAGAGGCGGGCCGAAGCTGGTTTTCGGCGGAATGGTTACGCGGCTACCTCTCGACGCGCACCTCATTGCTTCACAGTACGAACGTGTCGTTCCAGATCAACCCGGGTTTCTTGTCTTCTACTCCGGGAGTTGGCCGGGCAGCGGAGTTCATCTACCGCGCCGCCACCATTCACCTCGACCAAGCCCGGGGCACCACTCCTCAGGAAACTGATGCCCGCGGAAACCCCACCACGATGGACCAATGGCAGTGTTTTGATGGCGGAATACGCCATCCACAGTCCGACCTCGACACAATTCATCGGGCCGAATTGGGTGACCGCGATCGAGAAATAGGCGTGTTCTGGGCAGGGCGACTCTTCGCCGTGCCCGTGACCGATCATGACGGCTCACTCCGCGATGTCGATTCCCTCGCGGCGTCGATCAACGCAATTATTCGCCCCGGTAATGACAAACCTGAATCACGTGAGCAGACCCCTGCTGACCTCGACTTTGCCATACCGTCGGCCGTCGGTAGCGAGACTCTCGCCCCCATCCTGGAGCGAGCACTCGAGCAGCCCCACAACCAACACACCTACCGACGCCTGACGAACTTCCTCTTCACCATCACCCTGACCGACGAGGTACGTGACGGCGCCGACCACCTCCATCGCTCCGCATTCGAACCGGGACACAGCTGGGCGTGCAAACCCATCAGTTACGAGATGAGCCTGGCCGACTCCTGGTTGAGCCTAAACGTGGAACACTCCACCGTGGACGGCGCGACGCTGGTCACCGGGATACGTCGTATGCACGATGTCACTATTCCCGCTTCTACCTCTTCTGAGACGCCGCCCCCACCGGAAGAAGTGACCTGGGAATGGCCAGATGAGGACGTCCCCGTCCTCAAAGAAGCTGCCAGTGACGTGTCCCAGGATTTCGCCGATATCGCCACACGCATTGTGACGGTCCCCCACCCACCGGCAGATCAGCTTCCCTTCCGAATTAGTGCCGACGCCGCGCAACAGCTCATCTTGACGATTGCGCAACTCCTGATCTACGGCCGGGCGCGAGGAGTGTACGAAGCCGTTGACATGCGTGAATATCGCGCCGGGCGCACGGAGTGTTTGCGTGCGGTCACTCCGCAAGCTGTGAAATTCGCGTCGCTTTTGCTTGGTGGAGAGGCAACGCGGCAGGATCTTGACGATGTCCTCGGCGCCCATCGAGCGTGGGTCAAGGCGTGCAAGCGTGGGGATGGCGTTGATCGCCACCTTTTGGGTCTCCGGTTTACTACCGCCGCTATGGAAGCAGAAGGCAAAGAGGTCACCGGGACGGAGTTTCTAACCGACCCGGGTGTTGCTGCAACGACATATGATTTCCTTTCCACGACATCAATTGGTGGGGCCGATTATTTCGTGCGCTATGCCTTTGTGCCCAGTGTGCCGGAGGGTTTTGGGATCAGCTACACGCCCCGGCCCGAGTCCTTCGAGTATTGCGTGACGTGGCATCCTTCACGCGCTGATCAGCCTAATCATTTCCTTCATGCGCTTCCGCAAGCATCGGACCTGTTGTGGTCTTTTGTCACGTCACTCCATGAATAAGGGTGCTAGAACGCCGGGACTGTAACGGTCCCGTATCAATAATTGGTCATAACACTAAATAGAGGGGTATACGCGCCCACTTTTGGTGAACTAACTACTAAACTTGTTTCCGGCGATTGCCCTAACAATCTGGACTTAGAACTCAGGAGAATTATTCGTGTCAACGTCATTCATCTATAGAGATCCTTTTACCCACACTAAGCATCAGGTTTCTGCTCCAGACACCGCCACCTATGTGGTCGTTAAGAATAACGGTGAAAAGAAATCAGATAGTGACGTACTCGGCTTTTTTGATGACTACGACGGAGCACGCGAAGCAGTCATGGCGGAGCTGAATAAAGAACTCCAACAGCCCACCGGTGATCGAGAGGTTTTAGTCACTCATACGAAACTCTATAACCCAATGGCGTGACGTTAGGAGGCCTTCCTCCAGGATCAAGTTAGCAGTACCCCAGATCCGATAACGGAGTGCTCGCTGTATTTCGGCACATCGGCCCTGCTCTTTTCCGCCATTCACTCACGTGTGTGGCGCGCTTTTCCACATCGCCCCTCGACGGTGCACCGTCAGCGCCAGCGGCGGTAAGACGACCGCAAAATTGACTTGATCATGCCTGAACAAGGACATGCCGCCTGTGGCGTACCGACAGTGGCATGCCCCCTGTGGCGTACCGACAGTGGCGTGCACTAAAAGCGAATCGCTACCCTCGGGAAAAATGGTGTATTACAGTGGGCGTATTAGTGGTATAGAACAGCGAAGTATAAGAAATAAAAGAAGAGGGATCATGCGTTCATTACGCCGCCGAAGCCGTATTGCCTCACTACTCACTGTGGGTGCTGTCAGCACTGCACTCGTTCTCAGCGGATGCACGGTCGATGAAGATTCTGATCAGTCATCCGAGGACACAACCTCAGCAACCACTACCGCGTCTCAGCAGTCATCCCCATCGGAATCGAGCACGTCAGAGTCGTCTGAACCGAGTGATTCTCAGGACAACGGCGCTCACCGGGGTATGGATCATTCCATGGACGGCGGTGACGCGCCGGCCGGTATCACAATCAACGCTCACCCTACCCACCCCGTCGGTAGCACCGTAACCTTGACTGCTGACCATATGAAAGGGATGAAGGGCGCGAAGGCCACGATCGCGGGCGCGTTCTCGACATATACATATGAAGTGGATTACACCCCCACGGATGGTGGCAGGCCGGTGAAAAACCACAAGTGGGTCGTTCAGCAAGAAATAAAAGATGCTGGCACCCAGCGGATTCCTGATGGCACCGACGTCACTATCGAAGCTGACCATATGAAAGGAATGAAGGGCGCCAAAGGAAAAATTGTGTCCTCTACAGACCAAACTGTGTACATGGTGAATTATGAGGCCGATGGCATGAAAGTCACCAACCACAAGTGGGTCGTCGAGGACGAGATCAAGCCCGCTAACGACTAATCCTGACCAGTTACTTAATCCTGATTAGTTGGTTCCCAGCCGAGTTCAGGAGCCACGTACAAAGCGAAAGACTTAAGAATTTTCTTATTCGCTTCGACGCCGAGCTGGCTCGGAATAGTCAGCATTAGCGTATCCGCATCCATAACGGCTGCATCGTGACGCAATTGTTCAACGAGTTTGTCTGGCTCGGCTGCGTAGGTCTTCCCAAAGGTTGCATTAACCCCGTCGATAATGCCAATCCCGTCTTTCGATTGGCCCCCTAAATACAACTTACGGTCGTAGTCGTCGATAATCGGGAAAATAGTTCTACTTACCGACACACGAGGAGTCCAATCGTGGCCCGCCTGTTTCCACGCTTCGTGATAGTGCTGCACTTGCTTCGCCTGCAGGTCCGCAAATGCTTCGCCGGTGGCCTCAGTAAGTAGCGTGGAGCTCATCAGATTAACGCCTTGTTCAGCAGCCCACTCAGCGGTTTCACGACGACCAGCACCCCACCAGATGCGGTGATCCAAATCGGGTGACTGTGGCAACACCGGCAAACCGGCGCCCGGCCGGTACATCGGTGGATACTGATCCTTCGCGGCAGTGGCCATGGGTTCCCCGCGCACAGCACGGAGAAATGTATCAAAATGCTGATGGGCAATATCAGCGCCGCGGGGCTCTGTTGAGCCGGTGTATCCAAAGGACTCCCAGCCACGTTCAGCGGCTTCGGGTGAACCACGCGACACGCCCAGGGCAACGCGGCCGTTACTTAGCAGATCTAAAGCAGCAGCTTCTTCTGCGAGGTAAAGCGGGTTTTCGTAGCGCATATCGATAACGCCAGTGCCCACTTCAAGATTTTTCGTTACGGCTGCCATTGCAGACAACAAAGGAATGGGGCTCGCGTGCTGCGGAAGATAATGGTGTACACGGAGATATGCGCCATTAACCCCTAAGCCATCGGCAGCTTTCGCTAACTCAACGGCTTCCTGCAAGGCATTTCGTGCCGTGTATCCATTACCATCAGTCGCGCGCCCTGAATAATGACCGAAACTCAAAGACCCGAATCTCTTCATGCTTATAGGAACGCCGATGATTAGTAAGACATTCCTCATGAAGAAATGAGGGGATACGTGACCCCCTCACTGCATCGACAGTTGGGCCGCGTCCTGCTCATCGACGCGCTACTAAATCACACCCTGCGCAAGCATGGCATCTGCGACCTTCTTGAAACCGGCGATATTTGCACCAACAACGTAGTCACCAGGGACTTCATACTCGTTGGCGGTATCGTTGCAGGCCCTAAAGATATTATGCATGGTGTCGCGCAAGCGCTGGTCTGTGTAGTTGAAGGACCACGAATCGCGCGACGCGTTCTGCTGCATTTCCAACGCTGAGGTTGCCACACCGCCGGCATTAGCCGCTTTACCAGGAGCAAACAGTGTATGGCGGGTGTTAAAAACGTCAATTGCTTCCGGCGTGCAGGGCATATTCGCCCCCTCAGCCACATATTTGCAGCCATTGTCCGCGAGCATCTTGGCGTCTTCCTCACCCAACTCGTTCTGCGTGGCACAGGGAAGCGCGACGTCGGCCTTGACTTCCCAAATGTTGCCTTTTTCGTGGAACGTCGCCTTGTCGGTTTCGTTGGCATAATCCGACACACGGCCACGGCGCACCTCTTTAACGTCTTTGAGGAGCTCCACGTCCACTCCTTCAGGGGTAGAGACATACCCTGACGAATCGGAAAACGCGACCACCGTGGCACCAAGCTCTTGAGCTTTTTCAATAGCGTAAATAGCTACGTTCCCCGAGCCAGAGACGATGACTTTGGCGCCATGGAGCCGTTCTTTATTCGACGCCATCATTTCCTGCATGAAGTAGACGACGCCGTAGCCTGTGGCTTCCGTGCGGACGAGAGATCCACCCCAGGTTAGCCCTTTACCAGTGAGAACTCCGGACTCATGACGGCCCGTGATGCGTCGATACTGACCGAAGAGGTAGCCGATTTCGCGCCCACCGACGCCGATGTCACCTGCGGGAACGTCGATGTCCTCGCCGATATGGCGTTGGAGCTCCAACATGAACGACTGACAGAACCTCATTACTTCATGTTCGGACTTACCTTTCGGATCAAAGTCAGAACCGCCTTTACCGCCACCGATTGGAAGACCGGTCAAGGAATTTTTGAAGATCTGCTCAAAACCAAGGAACTTGATAATGCCTAGGTTCACAGAGGGGTGGAAACGGAGACCACCCTTATACGGCCCTAGGACGGAATTAAACTGAACACGGAAACCACGGTTGACCTGAACATTCCCCTGGTCATCAATCCACGGAACACGGAAGATAATTTGACGCTCAGGTTCAGCGAGACGTTGGATGAGCCCTTCATCTGCGTAGTGATCATCTTTTCGGAGGACGTACTTCAGACTGCTGAGGATCTCCTGAGCGGCTTGATGAAATTCAGGCTCGCCCGGGTTCCGCTTGAGAATCTGCTGGTAATACTCATCAACTGTTTTGTCGACGTCCATGGTCTCCCTTCCGGGGTTGATTTCAAACATGCGTCGATCAGTGTAGTGCACGAAATTCCAGCGACGATCGAGTTGTGACTTATCCCTCAGGCCAGCTCACACCATTGGTGGAGCCCGGCCACACCAATGGTGGATTTCACATGTAGTAACGAGGTGAACTATGTATCCGACAGCGAACTTTACTTCCCGGAGTACACGGGGAATTGGCTACTCTCGCCGTAATCCCGAGCATCTAGCTTCTTCAAAGCATCCATATCCTCGTCTGAAATCACGAAATCAACGTCTGCATTGCTCTGCATATGATCCGGATTGGCGGTCTTTGGCAGCGATACCGTTCCCAATTGCAGGGTATAACGAATGCACAGTTGCGGAATACTTACGCCATATTTCTCCGCTATCTCGGCAACGTCTTTATTCTTCAGCATTTCGCCGTGAGCAATTGGCGAATAGGCTTCAACAAGTATGTCGTTAGATGCGCAGAAAGACAGCAGTTCATGGGGTGTGTTCCCGACGTGCACCAGCAGTTGGTTAACTAACGGCTGCACGGAACAAGAATCGAGGATGTTATTGAGGTCCGACTCCAAAAAGTTCGAAACGCCGATAGCACGAATTTTCCCCGCTTGATACGCCTCCTCCAAAGCACGCCATGCTTGGCGATTCCCCTCGGAATAGTCACCACCGCGGAAGTCATCCCACGGTTGTGGAGAATGAATGAGCATCAGGTCTACATAATCCAATCCCAAGGTCTCCAGGGATCCATCTATAGATTTAACTGCTTCATCGTAATTCTTAATTTCAGCAGCCAACTTCGTTGAGACGAATAAATCCTCTCGGGGAATATCCGCGGTCCGTATCCCCTCACCGACTCCACGCTCATTGCCATACGCTTGAGCTGTATCAATATTGCGGTAACCAATCTTCACTGCATCGCGAACAGCTTGCGCTGCTTTATCATCGTCAATAAACCAGGTACCAAGCCCTAGCTTCGGGATTTCAACCCCATTGGCCAACGTATATTTTTCATTTACGACGCTCATGTCGTTACCTTCCTCAAAAAAGTGAAAATAGTGTAAAACGGGGAGCTACTCCGCGAATGACACGGCCTTCTACAACGCACAAGCATGCGCTAACAAAAATAAGGAATGTGTCAGAGTGGCAGACATTATATTGATAGTTAACACCACGATTCATCTCGGCCGCGGTCGGGAAAAACCTTCCCACGTTCCGACGATACACCTGTGCACTATCCACACGCTCGATGTCGATTTCTCAATAACTAAAGATGAGCTGGGCACCATCGACTAGCTTGGGTACCACACGCCGTGCTGGCCCAACACCTACTGGCATCACGGTCAAGGAATAGGGTGTAGATATACCCGAGGCATAGCTTTTCATATCACCCATCGCCTCCACATCGCGTTTAACGGGAATATCGTTATAGGACAAGGACGGTGATTGTCATGCCCCAACAAGCATGGAATAAGAAACGCGAACGGCAATACGAGCACATTAAGGATTCACTCACGGACAAGGGTCGCTCGGAGAGCACTGCCGAAGAGATCGCAGCCCGCACGGTCAATAAAACCCGTGCGCAACAGGGTGAATCTGAGCAGGCCTCACCAACGTCTACGAACGACAAGTCTCCCTCTGAACGAGGGGGGCAACGCTCCCATCAGGGCCCACAAGGACGGACAAAAGCTCAGCTCTATGAAGACGCTAAACGCCTGAATATCGAAGGCCGATCCGACATGGATAAAAACGAGCTCAAGCACGCCGTCACGCAGGCGGAGCGTCAGAAAAACGCTAAGAAGAATTAAGCGTCAAGAAATCAGCCGTTGTTAGTTCAGCACGGAGAAGTCCAAATGCTGAGCTAACGACACACTGTCTGTGTAATCGACGGATACATCCACGATGGACACTCCCTCATCCGCCATCGCTTGGGAAAACGCGGTGAAAAAGTCTTCCAGTGTGTGAACGCGGTAGCCTTTGGCCCCAAATGCTTCCGCGTATTTGACCGCGTCATAATCGCCTAATTCAACGGCTGATGGACGGCCAAATTTATTTTCCTGCTGGAACTTGACCATGTCATACGAATTATCTCGCATAATAACGTGGACAAGGTGGAGTCCTAAACGTGTTGCTGTCTCCAATTCCTGTGCTGAATAAAGGAAACCACCATCGCCCGACACTGAAACGACTGGATGATCCCTGCTAACTAATGCCGCCGCAATTGCCCACGGCAAAGCAACACCTAAGGTCTGCTGGCCATTAGAAAACAGCAAAGTACGGGGCTCATACGTGCGGAAATACCGCGCGAGGTAAATGGAATGCGTTCCGATATCCGCCGCCACAGTTGTTTTGTCGTCAGTGATGAGGTCCCGAAGGGTCAGGACCAAACGAGCCGGGTTCACACCCAAATCGCTTGTCGTCTGCTCTGCACCCTGACGCTGAGTACGGGCTAAGGCTTCAAGTCGTCGGTCAATGAAAGAGCGCTCAGCCTGTCCCACCTCTACCGGATTTATCACACTGTTTAACTCGTGAAGCGTGCCTGAAATGTCGCCAACGAGCTCCAAGGTTGGCCGGTAGTGAGTATCGATGTCTGCCTGAATGGAATCAACGTGGATGATGTCATGCTGGCCATTAAAATTCCACACACGAGGATCGTATTCCACTGAATCGTAACCGACAGAAATAATTAAGTCTGCCTTATTGAGCAGAACGTCACCGGGTTGGTTTTTAAACAAGCCAACACGGCCCAGGAAGTTATTCTCCAAATCACGGGAAATAACCCCCGCTCCTTGGAAAGTTTCAACGACAGGAAGATTCGTTGTCTTTATTAATTGACGTAGTTCTCGAACTGCACTCTCCCCTGCTCCTCGCATTCCCACGAGTAGAACAGGCAATTTAGCGTTTTCAATACGTTTTTTAGCCTTATCGACGAGCGCCCGCGATGCCGGACCTAGAGGTGCCGGGTCAGGGAACTCAAGGAGAGGCGCTGACGTTTCAGATCCAGCTACGTCCGCAGGGACCATGACAGCAGCCGCACCACGGGGCTCTTGTTGAGCCTCCCGGAATGCGTTAGTAATAAGTTCTGAGACATCATCGACACACGTTGATTCAGCGGCGAATTTAGTAACCGGCGCCAAAAAGTTCACAGCATCGAGAGATTGGTGCGTTCGCTTCAGCCTGTCTGGCAACCCCACGGTGCCCGCAATTGCGACCACGGGATCCTGCTCAGTATTTGCGGTAACAAGCCCAGTTGCCAAGTTGGTGGTTCCTGGCCCAGAAGTCACCAAAACAACCCCCGGCTTCCCGGTTAGCCGGCCAATAGCCTGGGCCATAAACGTTGCATTCTGCTCATGGCGGCATACAACGACCTCAATATCGTCCGCATCGACAAGGGCGTCGTACACTTCATCAATTTTGGCCCCAGGAACCCCAAAAATATACCGGACACCTTGAGCTCGAAGGGTTTGAACAATAAGCTGTGCGCTTTTCACTAAGTCACGCTTTCTTATCAGGCGGGAGAAAAGATAAGGTTGAGCCATATGCTCCACACGCCGGAGTCTAGAGCCGACGTAATCGGAGACTGCGTTCTGCTGCTCGCCGATGGTACACCATCAAGCATGGCCGGCTGTCACGTCGAGCTAAGCACTTTAAACCGAAAACCGGTAGAGCAATTCTTTAACTAACAACAGAAGTTCTTAATCTTGACGATTCCAATATAAAGCGTGAAAATATAAAAATTTGTAGAAACGATAATAGAGAACCACTTCTACAAATCTGCACCAATAAACGTTTTGCGGCGTACTCCCGTTAGACCCCCAATCATCCATGAACCACTAAAACTCGAATGACCGAGTAGCTGACCCTTCGTAGGTACTCAGAACAGAACACCCTTAGAGCACGGCGACAGTTCTCCTTCCGTTTTTCTCTGCAGACACCTCTTCGAGCCGATGCGGCAACTCACCAAGACTAATCGTCGACGTCACAACCGGATCAACATCGTCGGTAGTCCGATAATCAAAAATTCGTGAGCACCTGAGGACCGCACACGGTCTTCACATCTTCCCAACGCTACTCCCACGACATGGGAACCTCGGTTAACTGCAATCTGAATAACAAAACTTTCGCCGCCCACACCTGCACCGGTGATCGTCACAGTGTCACTACTAGCCACCTGCGATTTCCGCTCGATTGCCTGGCAAGCAGTCAGACTAGCAAAGGGAACAGCGGCTGCAGACGCGAACGAGACATGATCAGGAATGATCGCGGGAGCACCCGTCCACCACTGCATATTCCTCAAATCCCCCGTGGTGCCAGATATCGTCATAAACAGCTACGTGATCACCGACCTCACGCCGCCGACCCCCCGGATCACCTGCATCAACTGCGCCAGCAACGTCGATTCCCAGAAAAATGGATATATAAAACCAATCAGCTCGCTCGTAACCAGCTCGCTGAGAATCAGGGGGATTCAGCCCACCCGACCCGAACCTTCACCCAGATTCCCCCGACCACGAAGGTGGAAGCTCACCGACGGTCGTCGCCTTACTTATCCGAAACCTGGGAGATGATAATGCTTTAGTTACTTTTTTCGTGCGGTCGAGTTCCAGGCGGTCGAGCACCATGTGCCTGGGCATGACGTGGCTAAGCATCATGCCACTAAGCAATTGCAAAGCACCACAATCGAGCGTTATGAAGAAACGCGAATCAGTTAGACATTGAATTTGAATTCAACAACATCTCCATCTTGCATGACATAATCCTTACCTTCTTGGCGGACCTTGCCATGCGCTCGCGCCTCCGCCATGGAGCCCAGCTCATTCAGATCGTCATACGAAACGATCTCTGCCTTAATAAATCCGCGTTCAAAGTCGGAGTGAATAACGCCAGCGGCTTGAGGCGCAGTATCTCCCTGATGGATAGTCCACGCACGCGCTTCCTTCGGACCAGCGGTGAGATACGTCTGCAACCCCAGCGTGGCAAATCCAGCTCGAGCCAGCTTGTTCAAACCGGGCTCATCCTGCCCCACAGACGCCAACAGTTCCGCGGCTTCGTCGTCGTCAAGCTCGAGTAGTTCAGCCTCGGTCTCGGCGTCAAGGAACACTGCTTGAGCCGGAGCAACCAACTCCGTCAATTCTTTCTTCTTTGCTTCATCAGTCAGAACTGCTTCGTCTGAGTTGAAAACATAAAGGAACGGCTTTGCCGTCAACAAATTCAGTTCTTTCAACGCCGTTAAATCAAGCGAATCTTTCGCCGAGAACAACGTGTGACCATCCTCAAGCACCTTCAAAGCCTCGCCGACGGCATCACGTTCCACCGCCTTGTCTTTATTCTTCTTTGCTTCCTTCTCCAGGCGGGGAAGAGCCTTTTCAAGGGTCTGCATGTCGGCCAAAATGAGCTCAGTCTCAATAACGTCAATATCGCTGGACGGATCGACCTTTCCGTCAACATGCACCACATCGTCATCCGTAAAAGCCCGGACAACCTGGCAAATCGCATCTGCCTCACGAATATTCGCCAGGAATTGGTTGCCCAACCCCTCCCCTTCAGAGGCACCTTTCACAATTCCCGCAATGTCAACGAACGAGACCGTCGCCGGGATGATCTCCGCAGAATCGAACATCTCCGCCAAACGTTTCAGGCGTGCGTCCGGTAGTTCGACCAAGCCGACGTTGGGTTCGATCGTCGCAAAGGGATAATTAGCTGCCAGCACATCGTTTCGGGTTAACGCGTTGAAAAGGGTGGATTTTCCTACATTGGGTAGACCGACAATTCCGAGGGTAAGACTCATGCCACACATCCTACGTGCAGTACAAACCGCCATCGATGGGGGACCTCGACTAAACGCGCGACGCACAATTACAACACCAGCGAAACACGAATGGCACAAACGCGACACACCGTCGCACGTCACGCGCCATTCGCGCCGACGGAACGTCGACAGACCGTCGGCCACAGGGTGATAGTATTTTCACGGTCGAGCACGCCACCACCCCCGGCGTGATGCCGGCTTGCGTCCCCCACCCGTAAGGACCAATCCATTTCTCCCCATCACGGCAACTCCCATCGAGCCGCTCATGCGCGCTTACTAGTCGTCTGACACTCGGTTGGGTCGAAGCCTTAGCGGAAAGGCATCTTCTACATGTCTCATTCCCCCTCAGAGAGTGACGCTTCCGCTGCATCGCGCGAAACGTTCTCTTCCCGCTCAGCTTTCCTCTTAGCTGCTATCGGTTCAGCCGTCGGATTAGGAAATATTTGGCGCTTCCCCTATGTGGCGTATTCCAATGGCGGTGGCGCGTTCCTCATTCCGTACATCATCGCGCTGCTGACGGCAGGAATCCCTCTGCTATTCCTCGACTACACCCTGGGGCACCGGTTTCGCGGGTCAGCTCCCCTTGTGTTTAAGCGCATAAGCGGTTGGACCGAGCCCATTGGCTGGATCCAGGTTGGCATCGCATTCTTCATTTCGATTTACTACGCGGCCATCATTGGGTGGGCCGGGTTGTACACCATTAAGTCCTTCACCCGCGCATGGGGAAGCAAACCCGACTCCTATTTCTCCGACGAGTTCCTCCACTCCGAGGCAACACAAACATTTTCGACGTCAATCGTCTGGCAAATCGCCATTGCCCTGGCCTTAGTGTGGGTAGCGACGATCATCGTGTTGGCAATGGGAGTCGACGAAGGCATCGGCAAGGTCTCTAAGGTATTCATGCCCTTGCTCACTGTGCTGTTCCTCATCGTTGTGATCTACGCACTGTTTATGGATGGCGCTTCACGGGGGTTGGACGCACTCTTTACCCCGAATTGGTCCGCGTTGACGAATACGGAAGTCTGGGTCGCAGCGTACGGGCAGATTTTCTTCTCGCTGTCCGTCGGCTTCGGCATCATGTTGACCTATTCGTCGTACTTGAAACCACGGACCAACCTCACCGGAACTGGTCTGGTCACCGGCTTCGCAAACTCGGGATTTGAACTTCTGGCCGGTATTGGGGTCTTTGCCGCATTGGGATACATGGCCACGCAAGAAGGCGTCCCGGTGGACAAGGTCGTTTCCAACGGTATCGGTCTCGCATTCGTAGCTTTCCCAACGATCATCAATTCCATGCCTGGTGGCGCCGTCTTTGGTGTCCTCTTCTTCGGTTCACTCGCCATCGCAGGCTTCACATCGCTCTTCTCACTGTTGGAAGTCGTTGTCTCTGCGGTGAAAGACAAATTAAACCTTGATCGCAAGAGCGCGGCTATCGGCACCGGTGTGGTCATGGGCATCATTTCTTTAGCCCTTTTTTCCACGACGTCAGGCTTATCCACATTGGACATCATGGACAAGTACACCAACAACGTCGGCATTGTGTGCATCTCCTTGATCACCATCGTGTGCGTCGATTGGGTTTTACGTCGGCTCGACGAATTTTCCCTACACCTCAATGCGGTGTCATCTTTCCAAGTGGGCAACTTCTGGCGAATTTGCGTCACCAACATCACGCCGATCATCCTTGGGTACACGCTAATCCAGGAGCTCCAAAACCTGTTCAAGTCCAACTACGGCGGCTACTCCGACCAACAGATTGACCTCTACGGATGGGGTGTTGTCACACTTATCGTGATTGTTGCCTTCATGATGTCCGTCGTTCCGTGGCGTGGAAACCCGTCCCTATCCGGCCCGCCCGGTACGGACTTCGGTGTGGAGTTCAACGTGCATCAGCGCATCGTCACCCCTCAGAGCCATGAATCGCGTAAAGCTGGCTTTGCCGCTGAGCAACGCCGACGCCAACGTCGTGGCCGCATAGAAGCGGTCTCGCTCGATCCAGACCGCCACGGTTCGACGGGCCAGCCCGTCACGGGCGGCGATACCGCAGACATACCCTCAACAATTAGCGACGCTACGAACGGGAAGGATGGCGACCAATGAGTGGAACAGCAGTCATGATGATGGTCCTGTTCATGTTGGTCATTTGGGGTGGCCTAGCGACGAGCACGTACTCACTGATGAAACATCCCGATGAGACCTCCGGCAAGCTCGGCGACAACCCCGAAGCCACCGATGAAAAGCTCTATGATCAGGGTTATTAACAGCAACTGTGCTTCAGGGATCACACTAATCTGGCCGAATAGTGCACAATAGTCCGTGATGATGAAATCCTCTTCCGAACCAGAACCGAGGCGCGTGCCCGGTTCGCTCGCTCCCCTTAGCCAACACCATGCGAGTCAGCTAGCCAATCGTGATAACGCCGACGACGTCATGGGGGTTCCGTATTACGCCCATGCGCCGCTCACAGAGGCAAGCCGTTCGGCGTCGATAGCCGTGAATATCAAGCGCTTAGCGTTGTGGTGTTTACGGTTCCTTGCGATCGCGCTGGCTGCATTTCTTCTCTGGTATGGGTTAGGACTGATCTGGAGTGCGCTCCTGCCCGTGATGATCTCAATCATTGTCTGCACTTTGCTCTGGCCCCCGGTTCACTGGCTCACCAAGCACAAAGTGCCGCATGCCCTATCGGCGATCGTGGTTATTTTGGGGGCCGCAGTAATTGTTATTGGCACGCTTAGCCTCGTGACAACGAGTGTTATCGACCAATCTGAGTCTTTAGCTCACAGCGCCTCCCACTCCTTAAGGGAAACTAAAGAAGCGCTCAATGGGCCACCGCTCAACATCAAAGACACCCAACTCAACCAAGCTCTTGACGAAGCCGCGTCCCACATCCAAGAGCATTCTGGATCTCTTGTCAGCTCCGTGCTGTCAGGAGCATCGGCTGCGTCATCGGTAGCGGTCACATTGGGCATTGTCCTCATGCTGACATTCTTCTTCCTCAACGACGGACACAAGTTTCTACCATGGATTGACCGCCAGTTTTCTGGCTCGATTGGGACGCACCTCCACGAAATATTCGCTAGGTCGTGGAAAACTCTCGGAGGGTTCATCCGTGCGCAAGCAATCATTTCCTTCCTCAACTCCGTCTTTATTGCCATTGGGCTATCAATCCTTCATGTCCCGCTAGCCCTCGCGCTCGCTGTGCTCAACTTCTTCTGCGGGTTTATCCCGATCTTCGGCGCGCTAGTTGCGGGTGCTGTGGCGGTGGTCATCGCATTCGTCGCCAATGGGTGGATTTCTGCGCTGCTCACGGCGCTGCTCATACTGTTGGTGCACCAAATTGAAGGCAATGTCCTCTCCCCCATCCTGCAATCGCGGGCAATGAATCTGCATCCTGTTATCGTCCTGGCGTCGGTGGCCATCGGTGGAAGCGTTTACGGAGTCGTCGGAGCGTTTCTCGCCGTCCCCCTCGCGGCCGTGGCCGCAGTCTTACTCCGGTACGCCAGTGAGCAAGTGGATAGTCACGTTGTTGATCCCGTCCAACCCGTCGTCGTTATTGATCCGCAAACAAGCACCAGGACGAACCACAACTCGGTAACGGCACAATCTGGGCCAGAGCCGGCACACTCGGACGCACGCAGTAACACATCAACTACCGACGACGGCACGGAGGAGAACAAATAATGTCACTCTTCAACCGCCGCACAAAACACGATCCAGAAGCGAACGGCTCAGCCACCTCAGCTGGGAGCCACAAGGTCGACCCGTCGACAACCGCGGGCAGCACGGAGGGCCATTCGCACGACCCCAGTACGCCATTCCGCGGTGGCGAACACCACCCCGAGGTCGACCCATCCGACGCCCCCAAGGACCGTCTCGCCGTCATTGGCGATGCCGTCTCCGTCACCGCAGCCTGGTCAATACGGCTGGTTCTCCTCATCGCCGGCGGCATCGTTGCATGGAGAGCGATCGGTCTGCTGTGGCGAGGGGTTCTTCCTATCTTGATTGCCCTCATTATCTGTACGCTGCTCTGGGTTCCTACGAATTGGATGCGCAAAGCGCACTTTCCCCGATGGCTCGCGGCCTTGGTCTCTGTCCTAGGTGCCTTAGCTATCATCGTCGGTCTCTTCAGCCTTATCGCACCGAGTGCCGTCGACCAATCCTCCCAATTGGCAGACCAATCAATCAAAGGGCTGGAAAAGGTTCAAAACTATGTTCAAGGTCCGCCCCTTAATCTTGACGATCAACAGGTCAACGATTATCTGGACGAGGGAATCGACAAGATTAAATCCAGCTCGGACCAAATCATTGCGGGCGTCGTAACAGGTGTTAATAAGGCATCAGAATTAGCGGTGATGCTCGGCGTTATTCTGATGATCACATTCTTCTTCCTGAAAGATGGCGATCGTTTCCTCCCTTGGCTTGGCAAAATTTCTGGCAAACGAGGTGAAGGCCACATCGTTGAACTCCTGCAGCGGTCCTGGAACACGCTCGGGGGATTCATCCGTGCTCAAGCGGTTGTTTCACTCATCGATGCTTTCTTCATCGGCCTTGGGCTGATCATCCTCAGCGTACCGCTTGCTCTACCGCTGGCAGTCATCACATTCATGGGTGGTTTCATCCCGATCGTTGGTGCAATCGTAGCGGGAGCCATTGCCGTCCTTATTGCCCTCGTATCGAATGGCCTTACGACAGCATTAATCGTGCTCGCCATCATCATCGCGGTTCAACAACTTGAAGGGAATGTCCTCTCCCCGGTTTTGCAGTCAAAGGCGATGAATCTCCACCCGGTCATTGTTCTTCTATCCGTCACCGTCGGCAGTACTTTATACGGAATTATCGGTGCGTTCCTGGCTGTACCCGTGATGGCTACAGTTGCCGTCTGGTTACGATACTTCAGTGAACTTATCGATAAAGAGGTCACGACCCGAAAGAAAGCGCTAAGCAATCGTCAATATACTGAAGATGTACAACGAGACTCCACAACAACACCAACAATGCCCGTCACCGGTCTGCCTACCAATAAATAGGACTTAAACGGGTACCCTAATTCCCTGTGTCAGAATATCGAACTCCTGCTGCCTCCCCGAGAACCTCTTCGGGGCGCTCCAACAGCAACGACAATCGGTTCTGGGGACTGCTCTGGTGGGCTCCCCTAGCGATCATCGCTGCCTCCATGGCGACCGGCATGCTCATCAGTTCGGCCGGTGAAGGAGCCCTTGGCCGGTGGTACTTCATCTTCTTCGTGGCATCGTCGCTCATCACGACCCTGCTCGTCACGGTACAAGGGCTGCTCATTACCGTCTGTGCGCAGCCCATCCTTTTCACAGTTCTCACGCCCATCTGCTCTCTCCTAGCTGGAAAGCTGAGCGGACATTCCGAGGGCATAGCGGTGTTTTCCAAAACCTCACTATTGGCGAACTTCTTCCCGGTTGTCCAACACTTCTTCGTTCTCCTTTGGACGGTCGTGATCAGCTCCATTATTGCGGTCTTACGATTCTGGTTGTATCGACGGCAAACCGCACGCGTCACTGCACGACGTCAATCTGCCTCATCGCGGGCATCCCGGAATGGGCAACAGAAACAACGATCTTCTGCATCGCGTGCCCACCGACCGCACGAGTATCGCTCGGACTCGACGAGCACGTCGACAGATTCAGCACACAACGATCCCCGACGGTCTCCCTCAGCGCCGCGACGTCACCAGCCACGTTCATATGAAGCGAACCGCTCCTCGCGAGTAAGTAGCCGATACGAGGAGCGATATGAGGACTCCGCTGCATCGCGTCGGCAGCATGACGGCACTTCACGGAATACACACCAAGGAGATCGGGAGCGGTACCGGGACCATTCATCCACGTACTCGACGCCACAATCTCCCACGTATCCGTCGAAAAAATTCACGCCACGGACTTACCGTCCTGACGACGGAACGTCCTCCCTTCCGCCACGAACTACACGACCACGGCACTCACGTCGGGACTGAGTACGACAGCAACATCGGGGGTCAAAGAGCCCGCGTCGAGGCACACAACAAGCCATGGCAATCAGGACTTTCGCACGAGCTATCAGTTATGTCCTAGATAACCATTAAAGTGGGACATATGACTGCGAAACAGGATCCGACCACGTCGGGGTCGCATACTGCTCGAGGCGGACTTACCTCCCCCGAAGCCCCGTGGCCCGTCCGCATCCTCAACCGCAAAATCGGAGACTGGATTTCGAAACTCGGGTCAGTGTGGGTAGAGGGTCAGCTCACTCAGATGAAGCAGACCCGGTACTGGACGTTCCTTACCCTCCGTGATGTCGAAGCGGAGATGTCGATTGAACTGATCGCCAAGAATCATGTCATTACGTCCCTTCCCACTCCGCTGTCACGTGGTGACCGGGTCATTGTTCTGGGGAAACCGAATTATTCCGTCAGTCGCGGCCAACTAAAACTATCTATTACCGACATCCGCCCTGTTGGAATTGGTGAACTACTGGCCCGCATCGAGCAACTACGCAAACTGCTCGCTGCCGAAGGATTACTCGCGCCCGAGCGGAAAAAGCCACTCCCCGTTCTTCCCCGACGCATTGGGCTCATTACCGGCCGAGGCTCTGCCGCAGAACGCGACGTAATTTCCATCGCCCAAGAGCGGTGGCCTGCGGTAAAGATTCGGACACTCAATCCACCAGTCCAAGGCGCCAGCGCTGTTCCTGAAGTCAAGGAAGCACTAACCATTCTCGACCGTGATTCCACAGTCGACGTCATCATCGTTGCGCGTGGCGGCGGTTCCGTCGAAGATCTTCTTCCTTTTTCCGACGAAAGCCTCGTTCGGCATGTCAGCACACTAAGAACGCCAGTCGTCAGCGCTATTGGGCACGAGACCGATAACCCTGTTCTCGACGACGTAGCAGACCTGCGCGCGGCGACTCCCACGGATGCGGCAAAACGGGTCGTCATCGATATGGCTGCTGAGCTCGAGGGAATTCGCGATTGTCGCCAACGCGGGCAACAAGCGCTATTCCGTTGGTTGGATTACGAACGCGATCGTCTGAATGATGTGCGACAACGCCCCGTTATGGCCGACCCGATGACACCGATAAATCGCCATGCGGAAGACGTAGCACGCGATGCATCGTCCATCAGGCGAAATATCACCCTCTTGCTGGAGCGAGCGAACTCCGAGATCGCTCACCTGCGAGGACAAGTGTCCGCATTGGGCCCGTCAGCAACGCTTGCCCGAGGGTATTCCATTGTCCAAGTGCAGCGCCCAGGTGAAGAGTCCGAAGTGGCGACCTCGATTCATCAAACCCCGCCGGGGTCCCAACTGCGGATCCGGCTCAACGACGGATCAATCGTTGCGGCCACGATGTCGACCTCACCGGCTCAATAAGTCAACCCCACAACTAACCGCACTCCACGCTTTCGAAGGAGCTATCTATGGCACAGTCCGACCGCCACGATTCCGACTCTTTTACCATCGGATCTGGTGAATCCAACCCACGCTTTACCCCCGTCGAAGAATTATCTTACGAAGACGCACGCCAGGAACTTATTGAAGTCGTGCGTATTCTTGAACTCGGACAAATGAGTCTTGATGAGTCGCTTTTGTACTGGGAACGGGGCGAGGCACTGGCTCGAACCTGCGAGGACTATCTCGAGGGAGCGCGACGCCGCGTTGAGAAAGCTATAGCGGATAGTGATTACGCCGAGGGCGAAGACGACAATTCAGACGAGGCCGATTCTCCTGAGGACGGCTCTGGCTTTACTTCCTGAATAGCCCGCGCCATCGTCGAGAATTCATCGGTACTGCCGGTTCCCGATACTGCCCATCGCACGTCTTTCTGATCAGCGACCCATGCCGTGCGAACGTCATCGTCAGAACCCTCAAACATGCGCCACGTTATTCCGTCGATGTCTTTCGTTCCTTTTTCTTCCCGGGCTTTACCGTCGAGCCCCTGGGCTACGTCCTCGACTGATGCGCTCGTTTGGACAAATCGGATCCAGTCCTTGTCGTGGACCCACCCAACTGAGGACCCTGAATGCCCATTGAGATTGATCCGAAGCGCTGAATTGGGAATCCATCCGTCGGGCGACGCAGGTATGCGAACAGGGTAATCGGCCGATTGAGCCTCGGTTTTAAGGAACGTGGTGTAGTCGACGCGGGTGACTTTGCCTTCTTTCGGATCGCCCGGCTGATAATGGCACAGGCCTGTCCCTCCGATGACGACGAACATCACGATGAGCATGACTCCGAGAGAGATAATCATGTCACGGCCGTCTTGGAAAATCCTTGGCTTCTCCACCTTTTTCGTGCGCACGCGAACGATTATGGCTGTTCCTCATGAGGGATCACAAAATCACCCGTCGATGTTGCTTATTAACCGCCCTTCACGGCGACTCAGTAGTGGTTCCCTTCTTAGCTCAGACTGCCCGCATAACAGTGGTCACACCAATCAACCGGGAGAACCTGTGGTCACCGCCGAAAGAGTACAAGATTCACCACATTTTGCCCCTATTTGGGAGTGAGATTAATCGGCTAATGGGCGCATAAGTGAAACAATGAAGATGATCAACCCCATCATTGAAGCCAAAACAGGAGGCATGTGCCACCCATGAGTGACCACAATCAAACACCACCGGACCGTAACCTTGCTATGGAACTGGTTCGCGTGACGGAAGCCGCCGCCCTTGCCTCGGGCAGGTGGGTCGGCCGTGGAAAAAAGAATGAAGGCGACGGAGCCGCTGTCGACGCCATGCGCCAGATGATCAACAGCGTGGAAATGCACGGTGTGGTCGTTATCGGCGAGGGTGAAAAAGACGAGGCCCCGATGCTCTTCAACGGTGAAGAGGTCGGAACAGGCGAAGGACCCGATATCGACATCGCTGTCGACCCCGTTGATGGGACCACTTTGATGGCTGAAGGTCGCCAAAACGCTATCTCGGTGCTCGCCGCAGCAGAGCGTGGAACCATGTACGACCCCTCCGCAGTGTTCTACATGAAGAAAATCGCGGTCGGCGCCGAGGCCCGCGGCGTTATTGACGTCAACGCCCCGGTCAAGGACAATATTCGCGCCGTTGCCCACGCCAAGGGTAAGAGGGCTTCTGACATTACCGTCGTCGTTTTGGATCGCCCACGCCACGAACACCTCATTCAGGAAATTCGCGACGCCGGAGCCAAGGTTCGTTTGATTCACGATGGTGACGTCGCTGGTGCTGTGGCAGCCGCCCAGGATCAATCCCAAAACAGCATCGACATCATGATGGGCGTCGGCGGAACCCCGGAGGGCATCATCACTGCTTGTGCCATGAGATGCATGGGCGGAGAGATTCAGGGTGTGTTGACCCCGCGTAATGATGAAGAGAAGCAAAAGGCTCTCGATGCTGGCCACGAACTGGGTAAGGTTCTCACGACGGAGGACCTCGTGCACTCACAAAACTGCTTCTTCGTTGCGACGGGTGTGACCAACGGCGATATGCTCCGTGGAGTCACGTATTCACCGCGGGGTGCGATCACGCGTTCGCTGGTCATGCGGTCAAAGTCCGGTACCATCCGCATGATTGAGTCACATCACCAATTGACGAAGTTGGAAGAGTACTCCGTGGTCGATTACAGCTAGAACCCCGTTTTCGGGTCGGTGTTATGCCCGGGGACGTCTTGTGTTCCCCGGGTATTCATCAAAGCGACCAACCATATATTCCGCTGCCCTTCGCAGGACAAGGTTTTTCTGCAGAACGACATTTTTACGCACGCAAGGCAACGCGTACGCACACACGACATCACGCGCTTGTCACATGCCTCGCTGACCTATGACCTACGGTACTAGGTTGCATGTGTGCCACCATCGATCACACATCGGGGCTCCCGATAAGCCATACTTGACAGTGGCACGAATTCTGCCACGTTGCACGTATCCTCATAGCACATATGAAGGTGGGACTTACATAACATGAGCGATCAAGAATACCGCATCGAACACGACACCATGGGTGAAGTTAAAGTTCCGGCCACAGCACTGTGGCGGGCGCAAACCCAACGTGCGGTCCAGAATTTCCCAGTGTCAGGCCGTGGCCTTGAACACGCACAAATCCGCGCCATGGGCCTACTCAAAGCTGCATGTGCGCAAGTCAATCTTGACCGTGGCCTACTTTCAGAGGAAAAAGGCAAAGCCATCATCGCAGCGGCCAACGATATTGCCGACGGCAAACACGACAAAGAGTTTCCTATCGACGTCTTCCAGACCGGTTCCGGTACGTCGTCGAATATGAACACCAACGAGGTTATTGCCTCTATCTGCAAGAACAATGGCGTCGAGGTGCACCCGAATGACGACGTCAACATGGGCCAGTCCTCGAACGACACCTTCCCCACCGCGACGCACGTTGCCACCACGGAAGCTGCCGTTAAGGATCTCATCCCCTCGTTGACGACGCTCCATAAGTCCTTATCAGCCAAGGCTACTGAGTGGGAAGAGGTTGTGAAGTCCGGGCGCACCCACCTCATGGATGCGGTACCGGTGACCTTGGGTCAGGAGTTCTCGGGCTACGCTCGCCAAATCGAAGCTGGTATCGAGAGGGTAAAGGCCACACTACCGCGCGTCGGTGAGCTCCCCATTGGTGGTACGGCCGTGGGAACGGGACTCAACACCACCGAAGATTTCGGCGAAAAAGTAACCGCTGAACTAGTGAAACTGACCGGTGTTGAGGAGCTACGTCCCTGCATTAACCACTTTGAGGCTCAGGCAAACCGCGACGGGCTCGTCGAGATGTCGGGTGCACTGAGGAGCATTGCTGTCTCCCTCAACAAGATCGCCAACGATATCCGGTGGATGGGTTCTGGCCCGCTGACCGGACTCGGCGAGATTCACTTGCCTGATCTTCAGCCGGGATCGTCGATTATGCCGGGAAAGGTCAACCCGGTCATGTGCGAGACCGCTACTCAGGTTGCATGCCAGGTGATTGGTAACGACGCTGCGATTGCCGCCGGTGGCATGCAAGGCGCCTTTGAGCTGAACGTGTTTATCCCGATGATGGCACGCAATGTTTTGGAGTCAATCCGCCTGCTGTCCAACACTGCGGTGATCTTCGCTGAAAAGATGGTGGACGGGATTGAGCCCAATGCTGAGCGCATGAGGACACTGGCTGAGTCGTCTCCATCTATCGTTACTCCGCTTAACAGCGCGATCGGTTACGAAGCTGCCGCGAAGGTTGCTAAGACCGCGCTGAAGGAGGGCAAGACTATTCGCCAAACCGTCATTGACCTCGGTTTTGTCGACGGCGAGAACCTCACGGAGGAAGAGCTGGATAAGCGTCTCGACGTACTTGCAATGGCGAATACAGGTCGCGATAAGTAAGCGAATGAATCGCTAGTCACCTGCACTACTGGGCCACTCTGTGGGGGTGGCCCTTTTTCTATGTGCCGGCGGCCCTCTCATTCTCCCGAGACCCCGTCATGGCCTAAGTCACAAACAAAGCGCTGTTGATTTCTTTCACACAATGCAGACTTATACTGACCGCAACTTTGCACTGAGTGCATAAACGGGTCTAGGGTGGTCTCTCGTGGAAAGCACTCGTAATTACCTCGACATCGAGGGGAATCATGCGCCACGGGGCCTTCGAGAACGCAAGCGCTTAGAAACCCTGTGCGCTATCGAAGATCACGCCACTCGGCTTGTCCTCGAAAATGGCTACGACAATGTCACCATCGAGGACATCGTCGACGCAGCCAATGTTTCGAAGCGCACGTTCTTTAACTATGTCGACTCTAGGGAAACCGCTGTCCTCGGCCACCCTATCGTTGATATCCCTGATAAAGAACAACGGGAATTCCTCGCCGCCGACCCGCGACATGTGACTGTGGCCTTGGTAGATCTCATCCTCCAGACTAGTTTCGCGTCGCGTGGCCGCAGTGACGAATTCTCAACACTGCTGCTTAGCCGTCGGAAGCAAATCTTCCGCAGCAACCCTGATATCGCAGCTCCGCAATTCGGACTGACTGTCCAACGCTTCCACAACATCGTGGAACTTGTCGACGAGTTTTTCACTCTCCACCCGGAGCGTCGATCACTTCCACAAACTGCTTTTCCCAGTACAGAGAACACCGATGGCGTCTCTGAGGAGGCCGTTGCCTTAACAATTCTTTGCCAAGACGCCGTACGGATTGGAACGCTCCGCTGGACAAGGCAACCCGATGCCACCAATGGGCATCGTCGCCTCCGTGACTGCTGTCTGGGCGCATTTACCCTGTTCTACGACGTTTTAGGGGCTCCTCCGCCGGAATGTTTGGCCGGCACCACGCCACCGGACAGTCCCGGGGACACTCCTAGGCCATCGACGTCCTCATCGCAGACGGCTTCATCACCGAAGGCGACGTCGAGAAGAACAACCGGACACAACACAACCACCGTCGACAACCACCATAAAAACGACACCACGAACGACGACGAACGTAACGACGAGAAATGGGAGGATGAAGCACAGTGAGTAAACACAATGGTGCACACAGCGACGCCACCAGCAACAACGCTGTGAACACGTCCGGGCAGCACCTGTCCAGCCGTGTAATTACGCCGGAATCAGTGAAAAGCATTGATTCGCCGGCAGATCAAACGTCACCAACCACTGAGGGAACATCCCCCGAACCAAAAAATAAGAGCAACATCCCTGCGGTCATGGTGGCCATCATGTCCGCCATGCTGCTAGCAAGTTTGGACCAAATGTTGTTCTCGACGGCCCTTCCGACGATCGTCGGTGACCTTGGTGGCGTCGAGCACATGTCATGGGTCATTACGTCCTACCTGTTGTGCCAGACGATCATGATGCCGATCTACGGCAAACTCGGTGATCAAATCGGCCGCAGGCCGATCTTCGTCGGTGCAATTGCTATATTCCTCATCGGCTCGATCATCGGTGGCCTGTCACAGTCGATGGCACAGCTGATCATTGGACGCGGTATCCAAGGTCTCGGCGGTGGTGGCCTCATGATCCTCTCGCAGGCAATCATGGCCGACGTTGTTCCCCCTCGGGAACGCGGTAAATATGCGGGCTGGATGGGATCTGTTTTCGGCGTGTCCTCGGTGCTCGGACCGGTCCTTGGTGGTTGGTTCACTGATGGCCCTGGATGGCGGTGGGCATTCTGGATTAACCTACCGGTCGGCCTTCTCGCGGTTGCTATTGCACTGTTCGCTCTCAAGCTGCCCAAGCGCGGGACAGGCTTAAAGCTTGATTACTTCGGCATCATCTTCATGGCGACAGCCGCCTCATGCCTCATCCTCTTCACGTCGTGGGGCGGAAACCAATACTCCTGGAGCTCCCCTACGATCATCGGTTTGGAGATCGGAACCGTCATTGCGGCCGCAATCTTCGTCTTCATCGAATTGCGCGCTAAAGACCCATTGATCCCCATGTCGCTATTCAAGAACCGCAACTTCAACCTGGTCACCGTTGGCGGTTTATGCGTCGGAATCGTGATGTTCGGCGTCATGAGCTACATGCCCACCTACTTCCAGATGGTTCACAACATGAACCCGACCACCTCTGGTTTCATGATGATCTCCATGATGATCGGATTGATGGGGACATCCATCGGTCTGGGCAATGTTGTCACCCGAACCGGAAAGTACCGCATCTATCCACCTATCGGCATGCTTATCGTGGTTGCCTCATGTGTGCTCCTACACCGAATTACCGTTGATACGTCGCTGTGGTACCTCGGTTTATGCCTCTTCATCATGGGTGTCGGTCTGGGCATGACTATGCAGATTCTGATCCTGGTGGTCCAGAACTCATTCCCCATCCAGAAGGTTGGCGTTGCCACAGGCAGCAACAACTTCTTCCGCCAGATTGGTTCGTCACTCGGCTCCGCTCTAGTCGGCGGGATTTTCACCAACCGCATTACCGAGCTGGTCGCGGACCGTATGCCAGCCGCCATGGCGCAGCTTCCGCCGGAAGTGCAGCAGAAGTTCGCGCAACAGTCGAGTGGGCTCGACGCCGATAGCCTCACGCCGGAACTGGTTGGTTCGCTACCTGGTCCCCTCAAGGACATGTTCATGGGAGCCTACAACGACGCATTAACTCCGGTGTTCATCGTCGTGATCCCGTTCGCTGTTCTCGCGTTCGTCTTGTTCGCTCTCGTCCGCGAAGAGAAACTGCGGAACTCGGTGTAAATACTGGTTACATACGATGCTGCTGTGAAACAGCCCCCGTTGCACGTCGACGCGGGTTGTTCTACAGCAGCTTTTCGTAAATAGCGCACTGGCGGTATTGATGAGACCACGGACCGTACACCATCCATCCGTGGCGCTGAAGTGTGCCCACTTTCCTGAATCCTGCCTTTGCATGGAGCGCTTGGGAGGCGGAATTGTCCTCAAATATCCATCCGGTTATGGTCCACGCGCCCCACTCCTTCGCCTTCACAGCCGAGTGCTCCAGAAGAGCAGTACCCACTCCACGCCCTGACGCGGCCGGATCGATGTAAATAGAATCCTCTAAGAAACCAGTCAGGGAGGGCCGATGGTAAAACGGCATGAGGGCAACCCACCCGAGAATATGTCCCTCATCTTCCGCGACGAAACACAACTCCGGAATCTTCTTGCCGACGAACTCCTCCCACGTGACCGGTGAGTCTTCATACGCACCATTGCCCGTATCCAGCCCGGCCTGGTGAATACGTGCCACGTCTGGATAATCGTCGCGCGTCATAAGACGAATGGCTCCTGTGAACGATGCTGTCATAGCGCTCTATTGTTCCATTCCGTACACGCTACCGCGATGATCGAGCTGTGCGCCCCCGAACGATTCCGACAAGGTTCTGTATGTCGCGATTATCACGAGATTGCAACCACACCATGGCCAGCCGCGTCGGGCGTCCATCGCTCAAAGCGACATCTTTCACACCACGCTTATTGATTACCCGCAACAACGGGCGGGGTGCGATAACGACACCGACGTTCGCGGAAACAACTTCAAGCGCGGCACGGACATCGGCTATCTCAACTCGGTAATGGGGAGGTTTCGGTGACCACATGATCTTTTCGTCTTCTAATTCATGCGAGCTGACCTGCGGAAACAGTGCGATGGGGTTGTCCTTAGGAACCGCAACGCCGGGCTGTTCCTCGTAGAGCTCAATGAGATGGATTGACTGACCACTCGCTTCAGCATCCTTGACGACACCCTCCCGTCCACGATTATCCATGCGGACGAAAGCCACATCGGCCTTTCCACGCAGGACATAAGGAAGTGGATGGTCCGCGGGGGCCGACGCAATACGCACCGGGCGTTCACTACGCGGATCGCGATGTGATTTCTGTTCTTCGCGCGATTCAGAAGGTTTCGTCATACCGCGCGGCGCACCACCGTGGCGTTCATCAAAACGGCGGAACCATTTGTCGGGAAGAAGTCCCGGGACGAAGACGACCTTGAGGTATTCGGTCATGAACCGATCGTAACGTACGACGCCCATGCACAACGGGATGAGCGACTCAGTGCTGAGAGCGTCGGGGATGAGAACTGCTTATGCATTACTCTGGTGCGCATGAACGATACTCATTCGCACAGTGATCGCACGTCCGGGCCGCAACCATCCAGTACTCGTATGAAGCCCATGACGGCCGCGAAGAAGCTCAATATTTTTCTCCCTGCCACGCCTGAAGACTTCCAGAAGACGGCACTTACCCATGATGAATTTGTGGGCTTACAAAACAATCCGCCTCAGTGGCTGAAAGATTTGCGGGCAAATGGGCCTCATCCTCGAGCGGAAGTCGCGCGGAAGCTCGGTGTCACCGCTGCAGCATTGAAGCGCAATGACATGGATAAACCGCTTACTACTGCTGAAATTAACAACCTTCTTAGCGATCGTCCGCAGTGGCTGCAGGAAGGGCGGAAGTCACTGGCAGAGGAGCGCGAGCGTCGTCACGCTGCCAACGAAAGTCGTACGTAGTGCATAAGCAAAATGTTTCTGTCTGCCCCAGCGGCTACTGGGAGTGCCCTACTAACACCCTCTGAACTGGGGCTTTCTCTTTTCGACGAATGATCGCACCGCCTCTTGATGGTCCTCTGTGAAGGCTAGACGCGCTTGGGCATCCGCTTCCCTCGTGGCCGCGGCCATCACAGCCTGCTCGTCTTTCACCAAGCTCTTGATTTCACAGAATGCCTTGGTCGGGCCTTGTGCCAATGCTAGGGCGAACTTCGTTGCAGCCTCCTCAGCGCGGTCGTTGTCGGTGACCTCGGTGACAAGCCCCAGGTCATATGCACGCTCGGCTGTAAGCTGCTGGTCACGGTACAGCACCTCGAGAGCCCTGGCGGGTCCGACAACGGAGGTAAGCGTGTGTGAGAGCCCGCAATCGGAAGCTAATCCAACTCCAGCGAAGGAGGCTGTAAAGGATGCTGTTCGGGAAGCAATGCGGAAGTCACAGTTCAAAGCTAAAGACCATCCTGCACCGGCCGCTGGTCCAGAAATAGCTGCTACAACGGGGACTTTGATAGCGAGCAAGGCTTCAATCATGGGGTTGTATTCATCGACAACCTTGCCCATCCCCTGGCCAGTGGACAAGTCCTGGAGATGTTCTTTGAGGTCTTGCCCGACGCAGAAGGACTTCCCCTCAGCGTTAAGAAGCACAGCGCGGACGCTCGGATCATTGGCCGAGTCAAATTCTTCGTGGAGACGTGATCGAAGCGCCTTATTGATGGCGTTATACCCTTCTGGACGCCGCAGCGTGATCACCCGCACCACACCAGAGGCAGCGTCGGCTGCGTTTATTGGTGTGCCTGTCTCAACATCCAGGTTATCGACGCCCACGACGTCCTGTTCGTCTGCCATAACAGCCTTTCTGGTCGCCGTTGGGCTTGCGGCGCACGCTCACCACACTGGGTTCACGCACTTCACTCACCGCACGGTAGCCCTACACCGTAGTTTGGCAGTGTCTTACTTGCCAGCGCCCTTAGCAAGGCGACGCGCAATGATTTCCTTCATGATTTCGTTCGGACCACCGTAGATTGGCTGAACACGCGTATCCAGGTAATGGGTAGCGATCGGGTATTCCATCATGAATCCATAGCCACCATGCAATTGCAGCGCATTATTAACCACTTCTACCTGCAGATCCGTGGTCCACCACTTGGCCATCGCCGCTGTTGTTTCATCAAGCTCGCCCTTGACTTTTGCTTCAATGCAGGCATCGACGAATGACTGAGCAGCTTGAATCTTGGTAGCCATCTCAGCCAACATCCACCCGTAGGCCTGGTGGTCAACCAGTCGTTTGCCGAACGTCTTACGATCTTGGCTGTGCTGATAAACGAGGTCGAAAGCGCGGCGCGAGGTCGCTACAGAGCCAACGGCAATCGAAAGCCGCTCTTGCGCCAAGTTGTGCCTGAGGTAACCAAACCCGGCACCTTCTTCACCGAGGAGGTTCTCAGCCGGAACAGTGACGTTTTCAAAGGACAACTCCGCAGTGTCCTGGGCTTTAAGTCCGACTTTCTTCAGTGGGCCCGTCTTGGTGTACCCCTCCATACCGTCCTCAACAATGAGGAGCGAAACACCGGCTCGGCCCTTTTCAGGGTCAGTAACGGCCACGATAATTGTGAAATCTGCTTGGACGCCATTGGAGATAAATGTCTTGGCACCATTCACGATGTAGTTACCGTCGGCGTCTTTCTTAGCAAGCGTGCGGATCCCTGCCAGGTCGGCTCCGGCGCCCGGCTCGGTCATAGCGATAGCCGCGATCTTCTCACCAGCACAGAGTGGACGCAGGAAGCGCTCTTTTTGTTCCTCATTGGCAAAGCGCTCGAGGTAGGGAACAACCAAGTCATTGATCGTCTGCACAGAGACAAGGACTGAACCGCAATCAGACTGAGCGAGCTCTTCCGAGAGGATAGCGTTAAAACGCCAGTCGTCCATGCCTCCACCGCCGAATTTTTCGTCGGCAGTAATTCCTAAAAGACCGATCTCACCGGCCTTTTTGTACATGTCGCGATCGCAATAGCCCTGTTCATGCCACTGGCCGACATGAGGAGTGATCTCCTTTGCGACGAAATCGCGGGCGGTTTCACGAAACATCTTGTGCTCGTCATCGAAAATCGTGCGGGGTAAGAAGTTCTTCATGGGATATGCGCTCCTTATCTGTTCTTATTGTGATTAGCAGCAGTTTTCGAGGTCTGAAGGTGACCGCGACGTGAACACTACTTTAAGTGGTAGGTCATGGTTTATATGCGATAGTAACCCATGTCACAGCTTGACGAGGCGTATTTTTCAATCATGACATAGCGAGACACGAGGGGCGGGGGTAAAAATTACCCCCGGTCTACATCGGTCAAAATCCCATTGACCAGGAGATTTCAATTATTGATACAAATAAGTTGCTTAAATCATTGACGGATTGCTTTAGGTAAGGCTAAATTGAAGGTCATACCGCAGCGGGATGTTCGAGAACGCTCTACCACCCGGGGACATCAGGGGTTCCCTAGGTAGGCGGAGCATCTCAGAGTGGTGCACAGTGATGAAAATCGATACTGGTTGTGCTGGTTCGATCGGCAAGGGTCATTCCTCTTCTCCCCTTCCTGATCTGCCTTCCCTCAGCGCTCGTCACCTCCTCCAGGCGCCGAGGACACCAGCACTGTCGTCGCCAATATCGACCTCCGGAATAGAAACGGCACTGTGATGGCCTCGTCAACCATCACAGTGCCGTTTCACGTATCAGAATCAGTAACTAGCTCACCGCTGCACCTGCATGTTTCATTTCTTGCAGGGCCTTCGCGCTGGAATCCGGGGCAACACCGGCGCATAAATCCGGGAGGAGAGTAACGGTGAACCCCTCCGCGATTCCATCGAGCACCGTCGCCTTCACACAGAAATCTGTCGCAATTCCGCAGACGTCGATAAACTCGATCCCCTGCTTGCGCAACCAGGGGCCTAGTCTCTCTGGCTGCCCACCGCCTGAGGCCTCATCGGTTCCTTCAAGATAGCCCTCAAAACCGCTATAGGCAGCTTCATATTCGCCCTTCAGGAACCAATAGTCGACAGATGAGACGTCGAGATTCGGGTGCGAATCGGCTCCTGGAGTGCCGACTTTGCAGTGGACGGGCCATGTCTCGACGAAATCAGGTTCCACACCTGGCGGTGCAAAGTGTGAGCCGGGGTCGATGTGCCAGTCCTTCGTTCCCACAATGAAGTCATACTTGGCCGTAATATCCGGCCGCCGGACATAATCAGAGATTCCCGTCGCCACTGTGTCACCACCTTCGCAGCCCAGTGCACCACCAGGGCAGAAATCATTCTGAACGTCAACAATGACTAAGCATCGGTGAGTTGGTCCAGCGTCCGCTTCGTGTGTGTGAGAGGAACTATTTATGTCGCGCATGATTACATCAATGTCCAATCTTCCAGACCGTCATAGAGGGGGAATTGTTTAGCTAGGGATTCAACCCGCTGACGTAAGTCATCTCGAACGTCATCGGACTTTCCTTGATGGCCACTGATCAGCGTCTCCGCAATAATGTCGGCGACTTCCCCAAATGCTTCTTGATCAAATCCGCGGGTCGCCAGCGCCGACGTTCCGATTCTGAGTCCAGAGGTGACCATGGGTGGTCGCGGATCAAACGGCACCGCATTGCGGTTCACCGTGATTCCTACATCATGGAGCGCATCCTCAGCTTCCTGACCATTTAACGACGAATGACGCAAGTCAACGAGGACGAGGTGAACGTCGGTACCACCGGTGAGGACATCGATCCCCGCCTCCCCGGCATCGTCTTGGGTCAGGCGATTGGCCAAAATACGCGCTCCGGCGACGGTTCGACGCTGACGATCCCGGAATTCCTCTGATCCCGCGATTTTCATCGCAACAGCTTTTCCTGCGATAGGGTGCATCAAGGGTCCACCTTGCTGACCTGGGAAAACAGCTGAGTTGATCTTCTTGAAAAGATCTAGATCATTCGTCAGGATCATCCCTGACCGAGGACCACCCAACGTCTTATGGATGGTCGTAGAGACGACATCCGCGTAAGGAACCGGTGATGGGTGGAGACCAGCAGCTACCAGCCCTGCGAAGTGAGCCATATCCACCCACAATGTGGCACCCACTTCATCGGCGATCTCCCGGAATGCCGCGAAATCCTCATGACGTGGATAGGCGGACCACCCCGCAATAATGACGGACGGTTTTTCCTCCACGGCCTGCTGGCCAACCTTGTCCATGTCGATGGTCATGGTCGTGGGATCTACTTCATAAGCGACCGCGTTATACAGCTTTCCCGAGAAATTGAGCTTCATTCCGTGGGTTAAATGGCCCCCATGTGCCAGGGAGAGGCCCAGAATCGTGTCTCCTGGCTTCGCGATGGCCATGAGCACTGCAGCATTCGCTTGAGCACCAGAATGAGGCTGCACATTGGCATATTTCGCGCCGAAGACCTTCTTGGCGCGGTCCCTCGCAAGGTCCTCGATGATGTCCACATTTTCGCAGCCACCGTAGTATCGACGCCCCGGATACCCCTCCGCATATTTGTTCGTCAGAACCGAACCCTGGGCTTGAAGGACCGCTCTGGGAACGAAATTCTCACTCGCAATCATCTCGAGCGTGGTCCGTTGGCGGCTCAGTTCGCCGGCAATGGCGTCGGAAACCTCGGGGTCGATCTGAGATAACGGCTGATTAAGGAGTTGATCAGGGGTATTAGCAGTAGACGGGGTCGTGCTTGATGAAGAATTACTCATAAAGGCCCTTCCTCGCTGGGGATGGCGTGATTGCAGAACTACCCCATAGCTTAATGGGAGTATCGATTATGCACCCCACTTATGAGATAGGTCATTCGACGGAGCACAATGGAAGGCATGTCACGTGCGACTGAATCCAGCCCCTATCTGGAATTCAATAGACACCAATGGAAGCGCTTGCGCATGTCTCAACCGCAGGTGCTTACCGAAGCTGAGGTGAAAGAGCTTCGCGGTGTGGGCGAGAACATTGCGCTGGATGAAGTGACAGAGGTCTATTTGCCATTATCGCGACTCATCCATCTCCAAGTGGAGGCCCATCAACGCTTGGGGCAAGCCACGGCAACGTTCTTGGGAGAAGACGTTCCCCATATTCCGTTCATCATTGGTATCGCAGGATCTGTCGCCGTCGGTAAATCGACAACCGCTCGGTTGTTACAGAGACTGCTTCAACGGTGGGATTCTCACCCCAAGGTTGATCTGGTCACAACAGATGGCTTCCTTTATCCCACTGCCGAGTTAACGCGACGCGGCATTTTAGATAGAAAGGGTTATCCAGAAAGCTTTAATCGTCGTGCATTGTTGCGGTTTATCACCGACGTGAAAGCCGGCTCTCGTAACGTTCGCGTACCGGTGTATTCCCATGAGTTATATGACATTGTTCCCGATACGTTTATTACTGTTGATCGGCCGGATATTTTGATTATTGAGGGACTCAATGTTCTTCAAACAGGCCCAACGTTAATGGTGTCTGATTTTTTTGAATTCAGCGTGTATGTCGACGCTCATCCTCGCGACATTGAACAATGGTATGTGGATCGCTTTTTGCAATTGCGAAATATCTCATTCTCTGATCCCGATGCGCACTTCCACCATTTTGCTGACCTTGACGACGACACCGCTATTCGGGAAGCCCGTGAAATCTGGCAGCGCGTAAACCTCCCAAACCTGACGGAAAATGTCTTGCCGACGCGCCCCCGCGCGACCCTGGTGTTAATGAAGGGCGAAGATCACTCTGTACAGCGCGTTCGCATGCGGAAAGTGTGATATCCCGCGCGTATTACCGGCCGAACCGCCGGTTCCGTCGTGAAAAGTCGCGCAGTGCGCGGAGAAAATCCACACGTCGAAAAGCTGGCCAGTACGTGTCAGTAAACCAAATCTCCGAATACGCCGATTGCCACAAAAGGAACCCTGACAAACGCTGCTCCCCGGACGTGCGGATCACAAGATCCGGATCAGGCTGGCCAGAGGTATACAGGTGATCAGAAATTCCTTGTACAGTGATTGCTTCCGCTATGTCCTCAAGAGAAAATCGCTGATCGTCGTCGTAGTCCTCCCCCAGTTCGTTCCCCCTGGACGAGGACACTAGTTCAACCTGGTGAGCGCGTTCATCGTCCTTAGTAGACGAGTCCCGAGATGCCTCTTCCCTCTCTTTTAGTCGGTCTTCAAGCAACGACCTCACGGCATCAACTATTTCCTGCCGCCCACCGTAACCAACGGCCATATTGACACACACTCCGGTATGGTTAGCGGTCGCTTTTTCATTCGTGGCGAGACGGTCAGTGAGAGCATCGGGAAGGATATCACGGTGGCCTACCACACGGAGCCGTGCGTTTAGCCTCGATTTGGCCAATTCATCGGACACGTCCCCAATGATTCTGCATAAAAGTTGCAGTTCAGCCTTGTCGCGGTGGAGATTTTCTGTACTCAGCAAGTAAATGGTGACAAGTTCAATCCCGCGTTCACCGGACCACTGGACAAGCTCACTGATTTTCTTCGCGCCCACACGATGGCCGTGACTCACGTCAATGAATCCGGCTTCCCTGGCCCACCTGCGGTTACCATCACACATGACGGCGATGTGGCGAGGTACGGGCTTACCCTCAAGTGCCCTTACCAAGCTGGCCTCATACAACGGGTAGGTTGCCATGAGGGCCACCCGTTTACATGCGGCACGAACACGCTTCCCAGCTCGGCGCACTAATGACACCAACCGGTTTTCGGTCACGCGGTCATCATCGCAGCGAATGTTGGGCGGAATAGTCACGCTCATATGGTACGCCTATGCGTCGCGTCCCCTCGTGTGAACGGCACGGGCGAGTTCATCGAGGGCGCTCGTTGTCGCATCCCACCCCATGCAGGCATCGGTTATCGATTGACCATATGCCAATGTCCCTTTGCCGTGCCGACGGACCATATCCTCATCATGGGCCTGTTTGCCTGGGACTAGGAAAGATTCCATCATCACACCATTAATTCCTGGCTCCCCCTCAGCAATCCGTTCTGCAATATCAGCGACGACGGCACGCTGGCGGATGTGGTCTTTGCCAGAATTCCCGTGTGAAGCGTCGATGGTTACTGCCGGGTGCAGACCGGCTGCCGTGAGCCGGTCGGTGGCGGTAAGTACGCTCTCTGTTCCGTAATTCGGCCCGGATATGCCTCCGCGGAGAATCACATGGCCGTCCGCATTCCCCAGGGAGCTCACCACTCCGACGTGGCCGTCGTCATCGACCCCGACAAAACGATGGGCCACCGACGCTGCACGAATCGCATCAATTGCCTGCTGAATACTGCCATCAGTGGCGTTTTTAAAACCGATAGGTATGGGCAGCGATGACGCTAACTGCCGATGCACTTGGCTCTCGACGGTCCGCGCTCCGATGGCGCCCCACGACACAGCGTCGTGGATGTAACTCGTTGTGAGTGGTTCCACAAACTCGGTGGCCGTCGGCAAGCCTAAGGAAAGAACGTCGCGGAATACCTCTCGCTCTAAAGCCAATCCCCGATTGACGTTTCCGCTTCCGTCGAGATCGGGATCATTAACAAGCCCTTTCCAGCCCACTGTTGTGCGCGGTTTTTCGCCATACACTCTCATGACGATAAAGAGGCGATCGGAATAACGTTGTGCCTGCTCAGCGAGCCGGGCGGCGTAGTCATAGGCTGCATCACGGTCGTGGATGGAACACGGTCCGACAATGACGAGTAAACGATGATCCCGTCCGTGAATAATGTTCGCGATAGTACGTCGGCTTGACTCAACTAACCGACGGGCGGCTGCGTCCAACTCAATGTGGTGTCTCAGTTCCCTAGGCGATGGCAAGGGGCGTATAGGTGAGACGTCGGCAATTGGAGCAGCTTCGCTAAAAGTTGACCCAGCAGATGTGGCAGTCGCTGCATTAAGGGGTGAGACAGACGAGGTTCTAAAAGTAGGGCGCATAAGAAAAGTAACCGATCGCAGCTAGGCTCTATTCATTATCCGTTGTGTCATCCGTTTTTGCCGACGGGGGTGGTGTCGACTGACTTTTATTCTTTAATCGAACTTCCGGGAAACGAGAGTGTGCGTTGACGTCTTGTACACCCTTTTCCGCCATACGGCGATCGATCTCTTCTGTATTGAAGACGTCGATTCCCTCTTGCTCAGCGAATGCGCGGCGGCGATTTAAATTTTTAATTCGCTTCGTAGCTGAACGGCCAAGAATAATGACGACGACTAAAAGCCCAATGAGTATGAGAAGGCCCACCGGTGATGCTTTACCGAATTCAGGCCCCAGCGGACCGCCCTTTTCCTGTTGGGCGAGGATCCCTCCCGTAGTAACCGCCAGGTGAGTAGACATCGTAGAGAGTTTAGCTCCACCGAGAGACACCAACTCTGCTGCTACGTCGTATCCCATTATCACTGCCACTACTCCTGTTTCTCTTCATGACCGTCAGAATAACCACGCAATGCCTCAACCGCCGGCGGAAAGCACAGCGTTCATAAGACCCAGCGAGACACAGCGGATTGGTCTCGGGAATAGTGTACGTCGTTACGCTCCACCTGTGACATCACCGTCGAAAAGCGATGTCATCGACGGCGGAGGCACTACAACGACAAGCTAGTCGTCGTCCCCCTGAGAGTATTCCTGGCGTGCGGCTTGGGACACCATCCCAGGAACATTATCTGGCTGATGATCAGGATCAATGCCCGCAAACAGATCGTTTTCCGGAAGCGAAACATCAACGCGGCTGGCAGCCAACTCGAATTCCTCAGTCGGCCACACTCTTCTCTGGTCCTCAGGTGAGACAGCGAACCACCGACTGTGCGGATCAATTTGTGTCGCATGAGCGCGGAGAGCGTCGTCACGCTTGTGGAAAAAATCTGCCACGTTAACTTGCGTGGTCACCCTCTCCATCAAATCGGGCCAGTCATCTGCCTTATCGACGCGGTCCTGGTATGGGCTCGGCAGTCCACGATTAATAAAGTCGTTGTGGAGGGCAAGGAACCGACTCTTCACAAATCCGTGGGTGTAGTACATTTTCGACACAACCCACGGCTCGCCCTTTTCTGGGTGGAAGTCCGGGTCCCCGGCGCGCAACCATGCGCGGACAGATACCGCGTGGGTCTTGATGTGATCGGGATGAGGGTATCCACCGTTCTCGTCGTACGTGATCATGACGTGCGGGCGGAAATCACGAATGACCTCAACGACGTCTGCCGTGGCTTCCTCTGTATTAGCTAATGCGAATGAGCCCTCCGGCAACGGTGGCAACGGGTCCCCTTCGGGCAGACCGGAGTCGACATAGCCTAACCAGCGCTGCTTAATTCCCAGAATTTCGGCAGCTTTGGCCATTTCTTTCTTACGCAATTCAATCATGTTCTCGCGGACTTCGGGGCGGTCCATGGCTGGGTTAAGGATCGAGCCACGCTCGCCACCCGTGCAGGTCAAGACCATAACTTCATTGCCTTCATTGGCGTACCGAGCTAACGTCGCTGCGCCTTTACTAGATTCATCATCCGGGTGCGCGTGAATTGCTAAGAGTCGAAATGCAGTCATGACATATCCTCCGAGTTTGTTAATAAAATAATCGGCCTTATTGCGCCGCCGATGTACGAGCTTAACGCGCTCACACCATCGGGTATAACCAAGATATTTGGTGCCAGCAAGAAACGCGCATAAGGGTTGCAAACAAAGTTGATATCCAAAGTTGATAACCCAAGATGATTTTCACCTGGGCCGTACAATCACCCGCGACTCCCCATGGCCAACCTGCTACATCCATTTCTGTGACACATCACTTTTACGTCGAATGTCTCCGTTTTTCAACTAGCGATACTTTCCACGTATCGCTGGCGTCAAGCACCGCTGTACATTTCACCTATCCCCTACAGCGCTAACACCGGCCGTTGCTGTCGTACTATAGGAATCATGACCGACCAGGATTCTCAGTCGCCCACAGGCCACACCACCGAAGAACAACGTTATGGCTCTTCACGGTCGACATCGATCTCGGGCAAAGTCATCATTATCGGCGTTGTTCTCGTGCTAGTAATCAGCGGCTTATACATGTGGAATCAGTGGCGTAACGAATCTTCCTCCGATGTCTCTATTTCGTCGGCAGGTTTTGACCGGCCCAACGATTCGCTACTGAATTTTAAGGTCGACGTCACACGTGACGACGCTTCTCGCGGGGCGTATTGCATTGTGACTGCGCTGGATTATGACAAAAACGAGGTCGGGCGTCGGGAGTTTGTTATCCCGTCCGGTGGCGACAAGACCGAGCGCTTTACGGTGGCTATTCCCACACGCGCTCGAGCGGTCGCTGGGAAAGAATACGGATGCTCAACGGAGATTCCGAGCTATCTCGACGATTCGGACACATAAGCCGACGTTGCTGGCTTTGAATCCACCATCTCAGTGGTACCATGCACTGCGTTATACGAATCGAAGCATTTTATCTTCATAGACCGCAACGTTTGAGAGGCTGAGTAAATATGGCTGAGGATACAAACACCCGTTGGCTAACCCAAGAAGCCTACGACCGTCTTAAGAAGGAATTAGATGGTCTTAAAGCTAACCGCCCCGTCATCGCTGCCGAGATCAACGAGCGTCGCGAAGAGGGAGACCTGAAAGAGAACGGTGGCTACCACGCGGCCCGCGAACAGCAGGGCCAAGAGGAAGCCCGCATCGCTTACCTCGAGGAACTCCTCGATTCCGCAACTATCGGCGAAGCGCCGTCTCAGAGCGGTGTTGCCCTCGTCGGTTCCGTTGTCCACGTGTACTACGACGGTGACGAGGATGACACCGAAACCTTCCTCATCGGCACCCGCGGTGTTCACTCATCTAACACCGACCTGGAAACCTATTCCACTGATGCTCCGCTCGGCGAAGCCATCGTCGGAGCCAAGGAGGGAGAAACTCGCGAATACCAGACTCCCAATGGCTCAACAGTATCGGTCACGATCGTCAAAGCCGAGCCGTACGACGAGTCAAAGAAGTAATTTTCAAAAAGTATTTTTTGACGACGACGTAAAGAAGCCCTCCGTGATTCGTCGCGGAGGGCTTCTTTTTTCCCAGAGCACTGGTTCTCGATGCGCCCGTCGTCTCAGTATCGCGATATCAAAATGTCGACCAACAAACATGATGGCCGACGATTTCCTCACCACGAAAAACCGTGGTGAGGTCAATGATCTCGCACTAGTTCCTGTTCGCGTACGACAGCAGACGGAGAATTTCGGTGTAGAGCCAGACCAGTGTTACGGCCAACCCAAGGGCAACACCCCATGCCATCTTCGACGGTGCACCTGCGCGGACCAGTTGATCTGCGGTATCAAAGTCCTGCAGGAAGCTCAGCGCAGCTAAGCCGATGCACAGGAGCGAGAAACCGATGGCGAGTGGGCCACCGTCGGTCAGGGGATTATGACCGGTGAAGATTGCCAGGAGCATGTTGCCTAGGGCCAGAACGAGCACGCCGACGAGTGCTCCTAACATGATGCGGTTGAACTTTGGTGTGACACGGATGGCTCCCGTCCGATAAACGATCAGCATCCCGATGAATACGCCGATGGTGCCCAACACTGCTTGGCCGATGATGGTGCCGGCATTTGCGCCGCTGACCATAACATTTGCAAAGACGCTGGTCAGTCCACCAACGAAGAGGCCTTCGAAAGCAGCATAAAGAAGGGTAACGACGGGTGAGCCGAACTTCTTACCGAACGTCGACACCATGACCATGATGAGTCCGCCGATCGCGCCAACCATAGTCAGCAAGCTGGAGACCTGTGGATTCGACAAGGACAGCATGTAGTTAATGACGGCGCCGACGATAATGACCCCGAGCGTAATGCTGGTCTTGACGATAACGTCGTCAATGGTCATTCCGCGCTCTGCAGTTGTGCCCTGGGCCTGCTGCATGGTCTGTTGCCCGAACTGCTGGGCACCAGCCATCGATGCGCCCCGCTGACCGAACTGCTGGGCGTCTTGGCCTTGGCCGAACACGTACTCACCCTGACCTGAACGGGCTTCACGCTTCCGTTCTTCCGTCAGGGAGCTGAAGTATGGGTTTGAACTACGCACGGGGGGTAAATCCTTTCATCGTGCACTTAACTCACTAAGCGTTATCGTGATCACCACTATAGGTGATCACCATGTTTGCGTTGACTATCTCAGCGGCCACGCGACATCTTACGGCCGAGCTGGACTCAACTGAAGAGCCTCGGCCGGCACCAGCGTTGCCGAAGACAGATGCGAAGACAGTAACAACGGCTGGTCGTTAAGAGTAACGGACAAAGTAGAAGGTTTGTTCCCGCCTTTCCTAGTCGCTGACTTCCCCACAATGATGGCTTACGTACCCGAAATGGGGCTCACGTACCTCAATTGAATCACGCACGATCACGATGGTTCGAGAACGAGGATGACGGCTACATTGGCGGATATACCATCTCCGACTTTGGCGCATTTCCCCCCGTCGAACTTCATTCGCCCCTCCGAGCGAAAAGAGAAGCCGCCGTTTAACGGCTCGATAAATGAGAGGAACAGCCCGTCTAAGCGAAGGTATCGATGAGGCGCCCATAACGGATCAGAGCGACAGAACGATGTATCGTACAGGACTTTAGCCACCGCGCATCCGCTTCCACAACGAGCGATAACGAACACCAACATTTACGATATATCCGACGACATCACGAAATCACAACAACAAGTTGAAGCCACAACAACAAGTTAAGGAAACAAAACCACCATGCGCCTTTCTCGCTCCACCGTCGCACTCAGTTCCATTGTCGTCGCCGCAACACTAGCTCTGACTGGATGCTCCCACGACAACTCATCGTCATCAACATCAACATCGCTCGTGACGTCGTCGGTTACGACGTCTCCATCATCTCCCTCCTCTTCTCCGTCGAAGTCTTCCGAGTCTCCTTCTTCAGAAGAGCCAAAGAGTACCGAGAACCGCGACGAGCAAGACGAACCTGACAAAGAGAACGACAACAAAGATAAAAAGGACAATAAAAACGGGGATAAGGAGAAAGACAAAGAGAACAAGAAGCAAGCGGACAACAAGCCGAACAACAACAAACCGGCCGATAATAAGCCCGAAGACAACCCCGCCCCACCTGTCGCCCCAGCCCCGGCCCCTAATAACGACGGTGGCGACCGGCAAGATGAGGCACAAAGCCAGCAGCGACGCCAAGAAGATACACAGCCTAGTGAAACTTACCAATTGCAACCGTGGGAAAACTTCACCGTAAAGCAACCCGTCGTAGAAAACTCTCCGTGTGGCCCGGAACTTGATCGCGGTGCCACTGGACAAACCAAAGAAGGAAAGCCACTGCATTGCTCAGACAGCACGAACCCCAAGTGGGTTCCCTGGTGACCACACCACCCGGGAGAAATGACCGGTAAAACCTCTATGGAATGTGAATCAGCCGGCATGAATTGACGCGCAGGGGGTGGTGTCCAACCTAGGGTTGATATATGTTGTACATGTCACCATCGAACTCGTTGACCCTGCATTATCCAGGAAAACGTGCGGTGGTGTGCCCATCCCTCTGAAAGGACACCGTAATGAAGAATACAAAGGCTATCCTCGGTAGTCTGGCGCTCGCAGGCGCACTCACCGTCGGAGCCCCGGCTGCTCAGGCGGCAGAAGCTCCCTCAGCCCCCGCCGCAAGCGCCACGCACCAGGAGGAATCGGCGACCTCCACCACGGATCAGCAAAAAGACTCCACGACGGATGACGCTGATAAGGATAGCGCTGAGCACAAGGCGTACGTTACCAAGTGCACGCTTAGCACGCTCGGTGGAGCGCTTACCGGCATCTTGACCGGTGCTACTGCCGGCACCGTCTTCGGCCCCGGCGTCGGCAACATCGTTGGAGCAGTGATCGGTGGCCTCGGTGGAGGCATCACCGGTGGTCTCAAAGGCTGCCTGCCCGCTGAGAACAGCGCAGCCTAATAGGATCAGTTCATCATCCACGATCGAATAAGGTCGATTCTATACCGCCCACCCGTGGGCGGTTTTTGTTTGTTAAATACTGTTTTTTTAACTTCACTTTTGGAATATTAGAAAAATTCTCCCGTTTAGATAACGAAGTAAACAGCATTCCAAGTACAATCCACTTGATTAACGGGATTGCATACTTAATGCACTCATCACCCAGGAAATGATGAACTAACTCTTTTACAAGTGCCCAGCATTCATGAATGGCGATTGCTGTTAGGAAGGGAGTGTGGCGCGATTCAGCATTGCCGGTTCGCCGGTAACTTCAGCCCATCCGAAAAGCGATACGCACCATCCTGCATCATCTCGCGAAAATATGGGCACGCGTTCGTTTGCCGGCACCCTACTAGCCACTACAATCCCCACCAGGTCATAAACGGGGGGAAGAATTATCGGGTAGCGGTACCCCCATTCGGCGTCCGAAATATTCTCTTTCACACAGCACTACCGCCTCGAAAACAAGCTAGCCTGCGCACTTTCATCCACAACAGTACAAGAGAAGTGCTAAAACGACGGGAAAAGACGCAAAGCTTACATTTCCCCAGCTAACACCCTGACTTTTCGGGGCGAATATAGAGTTGCCTGGCTGATCCACCGCCCCTAACCCCTGGGGCATAGCTGAAGAACTGGGTGTATTAATCCACCTAATTCAGGTGTGGACAGCGCAACAAAGGAACACATAATCATGCACAAACGACTTCAAGGCGTCGCCCTCGCCGCGCTACTCGCAGCGCTATCTCTTTCGGCTTGCACCGACAATGGCGGAAACGACACAAAGTCATCTTCCGTACCGACGGCGACATTAACCAGCACGATATCTTCCTCGTCCAGCACCACGTCGTCCGAACCAACGCAAACCGAAACTACTGCCGCTAATCCGTCAACTGAACCAAGAGAGCAACCCGCCGTCACACAAGGTCAGACTCAATCTGATGGCGTCATTGGCTACACCGGAGCACCAGGGTTTGATCGCCCACATCTTCTCAACAAGACAATTAGCAGCTGCGGAAATCCCCAACTACACGAAACCGGAACCACATTTTTCACTGACGGAACCTCGGGATGGACGCAGCACTGTGCCACCCAAATGGCAAACCAGCGGCCCATAACCACCCAACCACCGCAGGTTGGCCCAAGCTCTGGAGAGATCCAAAGCTGGTGGATGGACTGTATCTCATCCCACGATGAACAGTACTGCCGAGACACCGACCCCTACCACTAATCCATTAGGAAAGAGAGAGCATCTCATGAAGATCGTCCCCACAAACACAAAGACCGGTAAAGACAAAGCTATCGTTGTTGCCTGGTGGTTTATGGCATTATTCGCGATTATCAGCTTGTTTACTGGTGGCAACGCATCCAGCAGGATCGGCGGATTTTTATTCTTCGCTATCATCGCTGCACTTCTCTCCTACGTCGCTACTCGCCGAATTCAGGATCAACAGACTGGAAAGCACACGTCGAGGAACTGGAAAGTCGTCGCACCAGTGGCTGCCATTGCGCTAATCGCCGCTATGGCAATTGGTGGATCCGGCAGTGACACAGACGCAAAAGATGGCAATACAGCTGCCGCAGGGAAAAGCGCTTCCACGGAGCCTCCCACCCAAGGGGTTGCGAATGATACTGCGGAGGCAGTAGCTCCAAATCCTGCACCACAAGAAACTTCCACAAAGGTCTCGGCTCCAACGACAGACAGTGATAAATCATCCTCCTCTGCTGAACAGAAGAAGGCACTAGCTAAAGCCAAGGTCTACACCACAATGGCGGGTTTTTCTAAGGGCAAACTCTACGAGCAGTTGACCAGTGATTACGGAGAAAAATTCTCGCCTGACGCTGCGCAATATGCGGTCGATCACGTAGACGTCGATTGGAATGAACAAGCGCTAAAATCCGCGAAAAACTACGAGAAAACGATGAATATGTCGCGTGACGCCATCTACGACCAACTGACTAGCGATTACGGGGAAAAGTTCACTCCTGACCAAGCGCAATACGCAATCGATCACCTTCACTAGTTTGAGAGTTTTCCGACAAACAGAATCACAGAAGAAAAACTGCAACGCAATGTACACAATGCCACAGCGATAATGTTCAAATAAGCATGATTCAAGAGGCGGGAAGAGTACGTCATACCGGCGTAGGAATCGCAGGTCACACCAACAACGCTGCACGTGGCCTCATGGCCGTTTCCACGCTGGGAGTGTCGAATCTAGTCTGGAAGAAATCAAAAGGTGCCAGCTCTCAAAAGTTTAAAACTCGAAAGATGTGCGTCTGCCAGGACTGTGGACACAGTTGGGGAATTAAATAACCCCGTGCCACCGAAAACTCTCGATCTCATGACCGGCCCATGACATGATCATTGCCGGAGCAAGCATCACCAGCGAAAGCACCGCCTAAAGCCCTGAGTGTCGCAAGGCACCTATGGGCATATCTCTACGATCTGAACGGGTCGTCTACAGGTGGCTGAGCGGCCCCAAATTAACGGGGCGCTCCTCCTTCCCTCGCGCTGAGCGACGGGCCTGACTATGAGTGGCCTGTTTCAGATGTCGTCACGATGTAGTCACACTGCCTAAACCCCCGTTTGGCATATAAAAGACTATAAACTGCGCAAACAGTAAAAATGTTGTGCACCCTTAATGGGATTCGAACTCAGGCACTAGACCACCCTGATTAACACAAACAAGTAACCGGGTCCCAGGCCTCAGGCCATGTCCTCTATTCAAGGTAAACGTAAAAATAGGCGGATCGGCACACATACAGAGGTACTAACTCTTTACGAGCGATTCGGCGTTCCGTCCCCATATAAACCACACAATCGGCCCCAGGATGGGGAATGTGAACGTAACTACAATCCAGACTACTTTTCCGAAAACGGTATAGCGACTCGAGGACAAGATTGAAACCAGAGCGGCAATAAAAATTATGAGCGGTATCGCGATGAGAAGTACCAACCCGATCAACGCCAACATTGATCCCCCCTCATCGCTCGCGGCGGCCATGGCAGCTAAATAAAATCCGAAAATTACTAAACCCCTTTTCCTAAAACAGCCAAATCAAACGACCGTAGCTAACCTAAACTGTCGAGACCCAGGCTATCCAAAGTCATGAAGGAATTAAAGAGAAAAGAGGATTACACGTTTAGATTTTGCCCTTACTTGGATCGAGGCATTCTTACGAAACGGGGAAGCCCTAGACGCACCAACTAACGTTTCCGCTGGTCAAACGGTTAAAAAGACTAGTGCCCCCAGTGGGATTCGAACCCACACTGAATGGATTTTAAGTCCACTGCCTCTGCCAATTGGGCTATAGGGGCACCGCCATTGGCGACATACCGAACCACGCCGGTAAGCACAACAGCGAGCCTCATCTTACCGCGTTACTCCACAGACACAGAATCCCGTGGTCACGCCTCGAAAGTAACTCGTTGCCTAGCTAATCCTGCGATGATTCCGTCCAAAATATCTTTCTCGCTCACGGTGATCTGTTCGATGCCGGCCTTAGTGCGGAAGAACTCCACAATCGCGTCAATAATCAGCGTTCCTCCACCGATAACATCCGCACGACCAGGCAAAATCTGCGGCCGATCCTTCCTCTGCGCCACCGTCTCCGCACGAACCTTAGCCGTCGTCGCGAGAATATCGTCCGTGTCAAGCGTCGAAAGATGGATTTGTTCTGGAATGTACTCAGGCAAGTCCTGAACCACTGCCGAGACAGTCGTAAAGGTACCGGCACAGCCGACAACTGTCACCACCTCAGCAAGAGGTAAGTCTTTCGCAGCCTCACGCACATTTTTGTCGACGATCTCGCGGGCCGCTGCACACTCCCCATCCGTCGGAGGATCCGAGTGCAAAAAGCGCTCCGACAACCGGACGCTGCCCATCTGGGTCGACACAGCACCCACAACGTCCCCGGCTGCGTCCCCCACAACGAACTCAGTCGAACCGCCACCGACGTCAATGACCACGATGGGCCCCTCGGAATCTACATCCATTGTCGCGCCGAGGTAAGAAAGGCGAGCTTCTTCCGTGCCCTCAATCACTTCCGCCACGGTCCCAGGAGCAACCCGGTCGAGCTCAGCCTTCGTCATGGCGAAGAAATCATCTCTGTTCGACGCATCCCGCGTTGCTGACGTCGCAACCATACGAACAGCACTCACGCCATGATCGACCATCACGTCGACATAACCACGCAGCGCAGCCCGCGTCCGCTCGATCGCAGCTGGCGACAATTGCCCCGAACTATCGACACCTTCGCCCAGACGAACGATGGTGTTCTTCCGAGTAACCTCGCGCACAACCTTCCCAGACTGTGCATCGACGTCGGCAATGAGCAGACGGATGGAATTAGTACCACAATCTACAGCAGCTAGAGATAGCGTGCCGGGGGGCTGGGTGCCAGGGGCGTCGTTCGGGCCCCCACTCGAGTCCGCCGAATGAGTCTCGAGCGAAGAATCGGTAGCCATGGGCCAGCTAATCCCCAGCTCGTCTACCGTCGGCCATTGAGACGGAAGGGCAGTCCCCCGCAGTTCAGGGTTGTGGGCCAGCGCCAAAGCGACGGTCTCGGTACCCAGGCGAACGGTATCCGGCCCCTCCGCCAGAGCGAAAGCCATTAAAACGTGCAGGCACTTCACCCGGTCGGGCATTCCGCCACCGGAAAAGGAGGTTCCCAGATTCTCAATGCTGTTGCGGAGACTCAGGTAGTGTTCATGCGCAGCCCGGTAATCGGCCGCCAGCACCTCATCAGTTTCCAGCCGCTCAGTCATCCATTTCATGACCCCAGCGACCTCAAGCCGCGACGCCTCCGCCGTCAAACGCGGATCAGTCAGGTAGTACAGCGTCGGAAAAGGGGTGCCATCGTCCAGCCGGGGGGCCGTCGTCACCACAGCCGGCTGGCCATCGGGAGTGCGATATGCCACCTCAAGGGCACCACGGGGACGCCGACCTAACTGGTCGGTCATGATGGCCATATCTTCGCTAGACACTCCGGAGAAACTCGTCATGTCCACTTATTTTAATTCTCTGCCAAGCCGGACCTAATTCCCAGGCCGAACCTAATTTCCATTTGCCGGTGCAGGCGCTTGACGGTTCGGATCCGGATCATTCACCGTCGGAACGCCCAATGATGGTGCTTCGTCCTCGTGCTGATTTTTCTCCGAAGGCTTCTCGCGGACCGAACTCCATAACTGCGTGTACCAGGGATCCTGATGTTCGTCTTTCTTCGGGTCCGATTCTTCCGAAGTGTTCGTCTTAATCGAGGGGTCAATAATCCGCCAGGACGTCTCCCCCCGCTCCACCATGCCTAAGCGCAGCCGAGCCTGCTCCTTGACGAAATCATCGTCATTGTACAAATCCAGCTGTTTTTGCAGTTCAGCCTTCTCTTCTTCCTGGTGCGCTATATCAATGTGAAGTTGTTGCAACTCACTACGTTGCTGAAAGTATGACTTCAGTGGCGATGCAACAGTCATCGTCATCGCCACTACAAGAACCGCAAGAATAATCAGCCTCGCCGCGGACTGTTGACTCGGAACGGTCAACACCCACTGTTTACCGTCGCGGCCGAAGCGAAGTTCTCGCAATCGACGTTGCGCCTGGCGCCGACGAGACTGGCGTGCCGGCTTAGGCAACGTGCCCTTCCGTGCCGATGTAGTATCCGGCTCCATACCAGCGTCGGAATTGGACAGAGTATCACCCTGACCAGGTTTGCCGGCCTGCTGGCCATTCATGCGATGGTCGGCGGCCGTTGACGCAGCAGTAGCGCTATCGACGTGATCGCGCTCTCCCCCTACCGGGAGAGAATCCGATCCTGCCGGCGATCCTGGTTCAGGTGTACGTGCCATAGGCTGTGATCTTAGCCGTTAAAGCGCGGGAAAGCTGAGCGCCCAGCGTAAACGGCAGCGTCGCCCAAGAATTCCTCGATACGCAGCAACTGGTTGTACTTAGCAACACGCTCAGAGCGAGCCGGAGCACCGCTCTTAATCTGGCCACAGCTGTACGCAACCGAGAGGTCAGCGATGGTCGTGTCCTCAGTCTCACCGGAACGGTGGGACATCATGCAGCGGTAGTTGTTGTTTTGAGCCAGCTGCACAGCGTCGGCAGTCTCAGAGAGGGAACCGATCTGGTTAACCTTAACCAGCAGGGCATTCGCAGCCTTCTTTTCAATGCCCTCCTTCAAGCGTGCCGGGTTGGTGACGAAGAAGTCGTCACCAACAATCTGGACCTTGTCGCCAATCTCAGCGGTGAGCTTGGTGTAGCCTTCCCAGTCGTCTTCCTGCAGCGGGTCCTCGATGGACACGATCGGGTAGTTCTCGACGAGCTCCTCGTAGACCTTGACCATGTCCTCGGCGCTGTGCTCGCCGCCCTCGAAGTTGTAGACGCCCTTGTCCTTGTCGTAGAACTCAGAAGATGCAGCATCCAAGGCGAAAGCGATGTCCTCGCCGAGCTTGTAACCAGCCTTCTTCACCGCCTCAACGATGAGGTCCAACGCTTCCTTGGTAGAGCCCACTGACGGAGCGAAGCCACCTTCATCGCCAAGACCCGTCGACAGACCCTTGGACTTAATGACGGACTTCAAGTTGTGGTAAACCTCCGCACCCATACGGAGAGCCTCACGGAAGGAATCTGCACCAATCGGAGCAATCATGAATTCCTGAACATCGACGCCGGAATCTGCGTGGGCACCACCGTTGACGATGTTCATCATCGGTACGGGGAGTACGTGAGCATTTGGGCCACCAAGGTAGCGGAAGAGTTCGAGGTTGGCGGAGCTGGCAGCGGCTTTCGCCGTTGCCAAGGAGACACCGAGGATCGCGTTCGCACCCAGGTTGGACTTGTTGTCCGACCCGTCGAGATCCATCATCACCTTATCGACGAGGCGCTGGTCGTCAGCTTCAAGACCTGTCACTGCCGGAGCGATCTTCTCATTAACGTTTTCGACAGCCTGACGAACACCTTTACCCTGGTAACGATCGCCGCCGTCGCGAAGTTCATGAGCCTCGTGGACACCGGTGGATGCACCGGACGGAACACCTGCACGGCCGAACGAAGCGTCGTCAAGAAGAACTTCAACCTCAACAGTCGGGTTGCCGCGTGAGTCTAGAATCTCGCGAGCTTGAACATCGATAATCTGAGCCATAATGGCCTCCTGTTTATTCGACTACAACCTATCTAATCAGGGCCCCGTGCAATCAGCTGACGCCATCAGCAACACCGCGGCTAGCACAGCACATGATGGCGAGGACGCAGCGCGACCTACGTTTTCTATTGTGGCACGATCCCGAGATAATGGCATCCATGATGACGGTCACTACATTGTGATAGGCATCCTACAAACCGGGCGCAAAACAACAATTATCCTGCATAAATGGATATTTATAAACGTAAACGGGCATTTCGACAGGGTGCACTGTGTCCAAGAACACGCCCATGACACGTGATCAACGTAGCGCGACCCCCTTGGGTGGCGCGAACAACCCCCTCGCGTAGCGCGAAAGACGTGCTCGGCGTAGCGCCAGGACTTACCGCGGCTTCTGCTGAAGCGAATAATTGGCAGCAGCTCGCCGTACATCCTCCACATACTGCGCCGAGTTATTGTATGACCGCACAGCCGATCTCCACCCATCCGCCGTCGATAAGTCACGGTCAAAATCGCACAAAAGATTCACTGCCGCGACTGCAGCATCATCAATATTGTCGGGATCAGCCTTTCCATCCGCATTGGCATCAACCCCATACTTTTCCCATGATTGCGGAATGAACTGCAGGGGCCCCATCGCCCGATCTTTTTCCTTATCGCCATCCAATTCGCCATTGTCGGTATCAGGCAGGTCCTCCACTCCAGGAGCACCATCGAGCTGGACGCCACGGATATGCGGCTTCACGTCGCCATTGGAATCAATAGAAACCGAATCAAAATGATGTCCGTTATAGGTGCCGTGGCGAGTTTCTACCCATCCCAAACCCGCGAGGGTCGTCCAATCCAGATGACACCCCGGCTTCGAATGACGGGCCACCACATTCGCATTCGCATAAGCGCTCAAAGCCTCAACAGAAATGCCAGTTTTCTTCGATATCGGCTCCGCCCAGGTCCGAAACTCTTCCGACGTACGCGTATGTTTAGTCGTATCGACTGCCGGAGCCGCAACTCCATTCGGCGGCGGAACATCCGACGGAATCGGCTTCCGCATCGACGAACTATCAGTATGGATGTGGGAGACTAACCAGCCAATAGCGACGATGACCAGCGCCAACACCGCGATAACGGCAATGAGGGTACGTGCAGATTTCATAACCCAGAACACAGACTACGACTCAGTAAGATAACGACGTTACGACGACGAACCGGGATTCTCGTGAGGAGCCGGAGCCGACCACGACTCATCGGTAGCCGACTGCTCACGTCGTTTCCCTTCCTCCCACAAACGATTCTGCTCATCCAGGCCAACTGGACGTTCCGACTCCTCAAACAAATAAGGAGCGCGTGTCCGCATTTTATGGACAAACGACGCCGCAACGTGCCCAATATCAAAAGCACCACGTCGGTTAGCTATCTCCGCATGGAACAGGACCTGCAAAAAGATATCGGACAACTCATCGCACAGCCGCTTTTCCGACGCCAGATCCCCGGCCTGCCACGTCTCGATTGACTGGGCTAATTCCTCAACCTCCTCACGCAGATAAGCAAGAAGAGACTGATGGCTTTGACTCTGCTCCCACTCCCCCTGACGCAACGCACGCGCCATCACCGAAATGGCCTCTTCGATCTCATGAAGGACAGCCGCCGGAATATCACCATGGCTAGCGTCGGAAGCGTCGCCCGGTTCAGTGTTTTCGGCGTCACCATCGACGCCGACGGCGTTTTCGCCATCATCGGCACCATCGCCCACGACAGCAGTTCCGTGAATAACGCCAGCCTCGGCGCTCTCCGCAGCGTCCGTCAACTGCGGGATTGCTTTCAACGCAAAGTCATAATCCGGATACGCCGCCGGGTTCTCTGCCTCAATCCCCCGAAGATCATTGGCTGCGCCCGAGCTCAGCGCATTATTCTGCGAGCCCGACGCCAGAGCGCGGTCTGGCCGTCGTTGGAAATACAACGAGGGCGCTACTAACAGCTGGTCACCACTGTGGAGCCTCTCCCGCACCCATTCGTTGTACGGATCGGTGGTGATCAGCGTGTCGGTATCTTCCACCACATGGCCGCCTAGATCAGCGATCACCCAACGGATGCGGACAGGGACTTCTTCGGTGTAGCACACGTCATTGCCCACCAGAGACACAGCGTCGACGGGCAGCATGCCGGGAAAACGAGGATCGAGGACAATGACAGACATGGCTATATATTAACGGACCTTACTTTTAGTGGAATTCTTTCGGTGACTCTTGCCCCCAGTAGTGTCCTGTCGCACACCCGAATCGACCTCCCGGCTCGGCTTACCGAGCAGCGACGTCATCACGTCCGCACACCACTGCAACAATTCCTCATCTTTGATGGCTTGGGCCCGGATGCCCCGCCCTTTCTTAGGTGCTGGGACCACGACATTGTGGGTTGTGGCACGGTATTGTGCGCCGGGATACAGCCTGCCCAAACGTACCCGCCCTGAATCGGGCAGTTCAATCGGGGAAAACGAAATAGCTGCTTTGTTCGCTCCGGTTGCCACGACATCGGTCACGCCACAGTCTCGGCACACCATGCGTAACCGGGCGACGGCGAGTAGCCGGTCAATTTCGTGTGGCGGCTGGCCATATCTATCCACTAATTCTGCGCGAACGTTCTGCAATGCCTCTTCGTTCTTTGCCTGGGCGAGGTCCCGGTATGCGGCTAAACGTAGCCGCTCAGAGGCGATATAACTAGTAGGAATATGTGCATCGACGTTGATATCAATGCGCGTTTCCTTGTTTTCTTTATCGCTTCCATCGATTGGTTTGCCGTCGGCCATCGCTTTGAATGCCTCAACAGCTTCGCCAACTAAGCGAACATAGAGGTCAAAGCCGACGCCGGCGATGTGACCCGATTGCTCAGCACCTAAAACATTGCCGGCGCCACGCATTTCAAGGTCTTTCATGGCAACGGCCATACCGGCTCCCAGGTCGTTGTTCTGCGCAATCGTCGATAACCGGTCGTAGGACGTTTCAGTCAGTGTCTGAGACGGAGGGTACAAGAAGTAGGCGTACCCCCGTTCGCGCGACCTGCCCACGCGGCCGCGAAGCTGGTGCAACTGGGCCAAGCCCATATGGTGAGCATTCTCGACGATCAGCGTGTTGGCATTAGAAATATCCAATCCCGTTTCAACGATCGTCGTGCAGACCAGAACGTCATACTCGCGGTCCCAAAAACCTTCGACAGTGTTCTCCAGCTGATCTTCGTTCATCTGGCCATGCGCAACCACCACGCGTGCTTCTGGAACAAGCTCCCGAATGTGTTGCGCAACCTGCTCGATAGACCGCACACGGTTATGCACATAGAACACTTGCCCGTCGCGCAACAATTCGCGACGAATAGCCGCCGCAATCTGCTTATCCTCTTGCACACCCACATAGGTCAACACCGGATGGCGATCTTCCGGAGGGGTGAGGATCGTCGACATATCGCGAATCCCCGCCATCGACATCTCCAGGGTGCGAGGGATGGGCGTCGCTGACATAGTCAACATGTCAACGTGGGAACGCAGCGCCTTAATGTGCTCCTTGTGCTCCACACCGAAACGCTGCTCCTCGTCGACAATAACGAGCCCCAAGTTCTTCCACTGCACGCCTGTCTGCAGCAAACGGTGAGTACCGATCACGATGTCGACTTGCCCCTCGGCCAGCCCGGTCAGTACTTCGCGAGCCTGCTTCGGCGTGGTAAAGCGGGAAAGCTGGCGAATCGTAATAGGGAAGCCTTCCATGCGCTCGCTGAAGGTGGCGAAATGTTGCTGCGCCAGCAGCGTCGTGGGGACGAGGAGAACCACCTGTTTGCCATCCTGCACAGCCTTGAATGCGGCACGAACGGCGACCTCGGTCTTGCCGTATCCCACGTCGCCAACAATGACGCGATCCATGGGGACAGGCTTCTCCATATCCTCCTTGACCGCCTCAATGGCGTTGTACTGGTCTTCCGTTTCCGTGAATGGGAAGTTGTCCTCCATCTCGCGCTGCCACGGGGTATCCGGCGAGAATGCGTACCCCGGCGCGGCTTGGCGCTTGGCATAGAGCTGCACGAGGTCGGCTGCTATATCGCGGACCGCGGCGCGGGCTTTCTTCTTGGTGTTCTTCCAATCAGAACCGCCCATTTTTGACAGCGACGGGTTTTCACCGCCGACATATCGCGAGAGCAAATCCAGGCTGTCCATGGGGACATAAAGGTGGTCGGCTGCTCCACCCCGTTTCGACGGGGCATATTCCAGAACCATGTATTCCCGCCGGGTCGCGTCAGCACCTTTGCCGACGGTGCGCTCCTGCATCTTCACGAATCGGCCGATGCCATGGGTCTCATGAACGACGAGATCACCCGGATTGAGTGAGAGTGGGTCGACGCGGTTGCGTTTGCGCCGTGGCCGGCGGCGACCATCGCCATAGGCTGCGACGCGGTTGCCTGTGAAATCGGTCTCGGCGACAACGAACAGGGGTCGAGCAGCACCGCGTTGGGGTGTATCAGTGAGTTCATCGCTGTCGGATGGCTGCGGGTCGTCGACATGCGGAATGATTAAGCCCCCGTGCAGGACTGCCCGAATGACAGTGGCTTTACCTGGCGCGGGCGGGTTCTGGGGATCCGCGTCGGGTGCCACACCGATTCCGGCTTCACGGAAACGACCGCTCATGCGTTGTGCGGAGGCGGGTGTTAGTACGGTAAACACAAGCCGGCCTCCGTGCGCCACGTGCTCATGGAGCTCCGACATCGCTTTCTCTACGTCGCCCGGTTTCCCCTTGGGCTGGGGACCTGTGGCGAAATCCAATTCGAGTGTGGACGATGCCTCTGCACTGCCCAAGAACCCTGGGGGAGCACACGTCCACCAGGACAAACCGTGGTGTTCCGCTGTCCTCTCCATGGCGCCCAGGGAGCGATACGCACTCTGGTCCACGTTCAGATCATCGTTGCCGTCCTCGACTTCCGCCAGTGCGGCGGTGTCAATCGGTGACTCCGCCCCCATCGCGGCAGCCTCCCACCCGGCTTTGACAAACTCTTTGCCGGTGGCAATCAAGTCGTCGGCCCGGCGCTGCACTTTCTCCGGCGACATCACTAACACCGTCGTCGTCACTGACGGATCCGCCGCGGCCACTTCCTCAGGAAGCGTCACCATCGGACCGTCGAAAAGCACCGGAATGAGGGACTCCATCCCCTCAACGGCGACACCTTCGCTGATCTTTGTTAACGCGTCCGCCAGCGTGGCATTCGATGCGTGTGTGCGTGCCATTTTTTTAGCGCGGGCGCGGACGGCGTCGTCAATAAGAAGCTCACGACATGGGTACACAGGGACGACGCCTGGATCAAAATTTTCAATTGTTCGCTGGTCGCCGACCGAAAAAGCGCGCAAATCGGAAATCTCATCACCCCACAACTCGGCGCGCACCGGGAGTTCAGCGGTGGAGGGGAAAATATCCACCACACCACCGCGGACGGCGAATTCCCCTCTCTTGCCGACGAGATCCACGTGCTGATATCCCATCTCCGCTAAACGAGTGGCGATTCCCGTGACATCGGTGTCTTCCGCGAGGATGATCGGTTCGCGCTCCCCCAAGCCCTTCATGATGGGCTGAATAAAAGACCGCGCTGGGGCGACGACAACACGAATTGGCTGCTCACCGGGGACGTCATGGGGGTGAGCAAGACGGCGGAGGATCTTTAACCGAGAACCCACCGTTTCCGAACCAGGGGACAACCGCTCATGGGGGAGCGTCTCCCAAGCCGGGAACATGGCGACGGCATCGCCCATCATGTCGCGCAATTCCGCAGTGAGATCCTGGGATTCGCGGCTGGTCGCGGTGACGATGACAACGACGGATTTTTCGGCGATCGCCCTGGCCACCCATGACCGCGCCTCATCAATAGCTGAGATATGTAGCCGCGGTGCCCCCACCGAGGCCACAACGCCGCGGAGTTTTGGCGACTGCAGCGCCAACTGCACCACCCCGGCCAAGGGCGGCCATCCCATTCCTTCAGGCACGTGGGCTGCCCCACGAACAGCGTCGGACGCGGACGCATCGGATGAGGGCATGGGAGTCTGTGCAGAGATGTGCGTCATGACGCTGATTGTAATGGGGTGCCTTGTGGTGGAGTGCCGCGGATACTAGTCGTCGATCTCGTCCGAAGCCTGTCCTTCTGAGTCGGACGAACTAGACTGCTCCGCGTCACGCTGCTGTTGCCTATATACTTCGGCCGGGTCGGCCTCCTTACCAGCACCAAGCCTGACACCTTGCTGGCTAGCTTCTCCCTCGACGTCCTCGTGGAGAATAGGATCCTTTTCCATTCCCGCCAGGCCATTCCACATGAGGTTCACGATGTGAGCAGCAACCGCATCCTTAGGGAACACGTGTTTATTGTCGCTGTTGCCCTTATTGTCGCTATCGTCGTTGTCGTCGCTGGCGCTTTCTGTGGCTCCAGCTTTGTCACTGCCAACGTTGTTCTCACTGCCGACGCCCATCGAGTTCACGGTCCACCACTGCGCCACCATCGCTACACACCCCATCATGCCCTGGGCATACAGCTCGGCGAGACGCTCATCTAAACCATTTCTTTTGAATGCGTCGGCAAGAATATGGGATGCGCGATTCACCGAAAGGCCAAGCAAGGTGGAATGGACACCGTCCTCGGCTGACGGGTGGTCCGTCGCCGAGTTGTCATACTGCGATGCTGCTTTCGGCTGCGACGACCTTCCGACGGCCCCAACAACAGCTCCGTCTCGAGCGAGAATCCGGAAGCCTTCCTCATTTTTCTCAGCGAAATCAAGGACCGCGTACACCGCCCGTTCGATTCGGATACGCGACCGCCCCTGAACAAGCGCTTCGTCGATAGTGCGATCAAGGGCGACCATATCTTCATCGATAACTGCCTGGTAGAGCCCCTCTTTCCCACCAAAATGTTCATAAATGACGGGCTTGGACACACCGGCGCGCGCAGCGAGCTCTTCGACGCTGGTACCTTCAATGCCCTTTTCAGCAAATACAGGCCTACTCATAGCGATCAATTGGGAGCGACGTTCTGCTGCCGACATACGTTGACGTGTCATATCTCCAGGATATCCGGAACGCACCCCCACGTTGCCGTAGAGCCAGAAAAATGTAGAACACGGTGATCCGAGGTGTAGAGCTCTCACGACAACTGCGCAATAATTGCACCTCCGCGTCGATCTAGGCGGGAGGAAGCACGGGGCTGTTGGCGTGTTGTTCAGGGAAAATGGCACTTTGGGCATCTCGTCGGGTAGAGTAAGGCGCCGCAGAGATGGGCATTATCCTCCTGCGCTTTCTCCCGTGGTGTAATAGGCAACACAGCTGGTTTTGGTCCAGCCGTTCTAGGTTCGAGTCCTGGCGGGAGAGCCACAACTATATGATCGGATCTATCACCCGAATACACATAAACGATGGGAGAGTCCGTGAGTTCTACCCCAGTTGCAGTCATTGTTTTGGCCGCAGGGGCTGGCACCCGAATGAAGTCAGATACCCCAAAAATGCTTCATCAGATTGGGGGGCGCTCACTACTCTCCCATTCTTTATATGCCGCGAAGGGGCTGAACCCCGACCACCTCGTCGTGGTCGTCGGTCATCAGAAGGAGCTTGTTGCGCAGGCTGTTGAATCCTGGCAAGAAGAATCCTCAGCGGCATCCGGCGTCGCATTGGCACATCAGGAACAGCAGAACGGCACCGGTCACGCCGTCATGTGCGGAATGGCCAGCGACGAATTAGCTGGCTTTACGGGGACAATCATCGTCACGAATGCCGATGTACCTCTTCTGTCATCCGCCACGCTCGATTCGCTGGTCAATGCCCACACCCATGCACCGGCCGCAGCCGTTACCGTGCTCACCGTGGAAGCACCCACGCCGACAGGGTATGGACGAATTATTCGCAATGCCGATGGCGAAGTGACGGCAATCGTCGAGGAAAAAGACGCCACTGAGGAACAACGTCGAATCAAAGAAGTCAACACCGGCGTCTTCGCTTTTGACGCCGACGTCTTACGCAGCTCATTGGGCAAGTTGGACACCAACAATGCCCAGGGCGAGATGTACTTGACCGATGTCCTCGGCATTGCCAGAAACGAAGGGCTCATCGCCCGCGGGCACATGGCGCATGACCCCGCCGAATTGGCCGGTGTAAATGATCGCGTCCAGCTTGCCGCTGCCGGGCGGGTACTCAACCGGCACATTTGCGAAAAACACATGCGCAATGGGGCCACCATCATTGATCCCGAATCCACCTGGATTGATGTCGATGTCACTATCGGACGTGATGTCACCATCCATCCGGGGACTCAGCTCCACGGGACAACGCACATTGAGGACAACGCGGAGATCGGCCCCGATACCAGCCTCACCAATGTCACCGTTGGCTCAGGAACCCAGGTTATTCGCTCACATGGATCTGATTCCATCATTGGCAGCAATGCCCACGTCGGGCCTTTCTCCTACCTGCGCCCCGGAACTCACTTGGGCGACGAAGGAAAGATCGGGACTTACGTCGAGACGAAAAATGCCAGCATCGGCCGAGGTACCAAGGTTCCCCACCTCACTTATGTGGGCGATGCCACCATCGGCGAATACTCGAATATCGGATGCTCCTCAGTGTTCGCTAACTATGACGGGGTCAAAAAGCACCACACGGTTGTCGGTTCCCATGTCAGGACGGGCTCTGACACCACTTTCGTTGCGCCGGTGACCGTGGGGGATGGCGCCTATTCCGGAGCCGGAACGGTGATTACCGACGATGTTCCCGCTGGCGCTCTTGTTGTACCCGGTGCACGGCAGCGTGTTATCGAAGGGTGGGTGGCCAAGAAACGCCCGGGAACTGCAGCAGCACGCGCTGCAGAGGCCGCAGGCGATACCCAGAGCGCTAGCTCCGCGGACGAGTACGCCGGTGACGAACACAGCAGTACCCCCGAAAGCACAGGTAAAGCCCCCAACAATTCGGCACCATCCGACAACTCCCCGACCGATAGGACGTAGTATCACTAAGTGCCGAGGATAGTTGGTGAGTCCCACTATCCCACGCCTGCAGGGTTGATCAGATTTTCCACTCTGACTGCCAACAATCGTGATCACCGTGGTCAACACAGAAAGGCATACCGTGAATTCACACTGGACGGAAAACCAGAAAAACCTCATGCTCTTCTCTGGGCGTGCCCACCCCGCTCTGGGAGAGCAAGTCGCCAAAGAACTAGGTATCGAGCTCACCCCCACCACCGCCCGCGACTTCGCCAATGGCGAGATCTTCGTTCGCTTCGAGGAATCCGTCCGCGGTTGCGATGCTTTCGTCTTGCAGTCCCACCCGCAGCCGCTGAACAAGTGGCTGATGGAGCAGCTCATCATGATCGATGCATTGAAGCGTGGATCTGCAAAACGCATCACAGCAATTCTCCCCTTCTACCCCTATGCCCGCCAAGATAAGAAGCACCGTGGCCGCGAGCCAATTTCTGCTCGCCTGGTCGCAGACCTCTTGAAGTCTGCCGGGGCAGATCGCATTGTGTCTGTTGACCTCCACACAGACCAGATTCAGGGTTTCTTCGACGGGCCTGTAGATCACATGCACGCCATGCCGATCCTCACGGACTACGTGAAATCCAACTACGACACATCGAACATCGTTGTCGTGTCCCCCGACGCCGGGCGCGTCAAGGTAGCCGAAAAGTGGGCCCAGGAGTTGGGTAACGCACCTCTAGCCTTCGTCCACAAAACCCGCGATATTGACGTCGCGAACAAGATTACGTCCAACCGTGTTGTCGGTGACGTGTCCGGACGGACCTGTGTGCTGCTCGATGACATGATCGATACTGGTGGAACCATTGCAGGCGCTGTCAAGGTGCTTCGTGAGGCGGGGGCGAATGACGTGATTATCGCCACGACTCACGGTGTATTCTCCGATCCAGCCCGCGAGCGGCTGTCCGAATGTGGTGCGCGCGAAGTGATTACCACCGATACGCTGCCGCAAAATACAGATCACTGGGACAACCTCACTGTTCTGTCGATTGCCCCACTGCTGGCGAAGACCATCCACGAGATCTTCGAAAACGGATCCGTCACCAACCTATTCGAGTAAGCCACCCACATCGGTGCTACTTGATTCAGCGCTTTTCCGAACAGCGCTACCCACCTCGCCTCGTCATTACCCAATGAACGTGGCTTCTGGCCGGAAGGACGTTTGGTTCCTCCGGCCAATCTTGTTATCCTAGGCCGGTATGTCTCGGCGAGGGTGGCCCGGAACAGTACACGAAGTACAGGGCCCCGTTATCGACGCGATGGAAATCTACAGCGGCGTACACACGGCTCGGCAAAGCCAGCCCACTGGTATGCAATGGTTCTTACAGTGACACCGTTCCGCTTTTTCTGCGTGATCCTCTCTCCGGGGCGACAGGCGCGCAGATATTTCTACACACTGTTCCTTTCTGCGCGTTCATCGCTGATGATTGGAGATTATTGTGGCAACAAACATTACCGACCTCGAAGCTTTGCCCCGTCACGAATTTGGCAAAGGCGCTTCCCGTCGTCTGCGTCGCGCAGGCCGCATTCCTGCCGTGATCTACGGCAAAGAACTCGATGCACCCATCCACATTTCGGTGGACTCCATCGACTTCCACGCAGTTCTACGTAACCACGGTGCCAACGCCATCGTCGACCTCAACGTTGATGGTGAAAAGCACCTGACCATGGTTAAGGCCGTCGACCAGAACGTCCTCACACTCGATGCCGACCACGCTGACCTTCTGGCTATTCGTCGCGGCGAAAAGGTCGAGGTCGAGGTTCCTGTTGTCACCGAGGGCGAAGTCGCTCCGGGTGCCATGCTTATGCAGGATGTCGACGTTATCGACGTTGAAGCCGACGTTCTGTCCATTCCGGAAGAAATCACCATTGATGTTGAGGGTCTGGAAGTTGGTGCCCAGATCACTGCTGGCGACGTCCAAATGCCGGCCAACACCACGTTGATTTCTGACCCAGAGACGTTGATCGTTAACGTGGTCGTTCCTGAGGTTGCCGACACCGACTCGGACAACGAGGAAGACGCCGAAGGTCAAGAGACCGAAGGCGAGGCCACTGAGGCTGAGGGCGAGTCCGGAGAAGGCGAGTCCGAGGAGTAAATCAGGCTGTTTTCCGTGGGTATGCTTTCAACGCCTCAACCACGCGGCGGGAGTACTCCGCGGCGCAGTCATCGGGGCACCGACTCAGAGTCATTCCTGGTTATCGGGCTTGGCAATCCCGGCCTTCAATACGTGGGCACCCGCCACAATATTGGCCAGATGGCCCTCGACGAGGTGGCGTCGCGTGCGCTCCCCGTCCCCGTGACATTGTCTCGGCATAAGAAAACGAACACGGATTCGGCGCAGATGTCCCTATCCAGCCCGACTGGCTCATCTATCTCCATTGTTCTTGGTCGTCCGCGGTCATATATGAACCTCTCGGGCGGACCGACCTCTGCCTTGGCTCGTTTCTTCCACATTCCTCCCCAGAACGTCATTGTTCTCCACGATGACCTCGATCTCGATTTTGGGACAGTTCGCCTCAAACGGGGAGGTGGCGAAGGTGGCCATAATGGTCTGCGGGATATCACCAAGGCCTTGGGGACGAAAGATTATCTCCGTGTGCGGTTAGGGATTGGGCGTCCACCTGGGCGTATGTCTCCCGCGGACTTTGTCTTAAAAAAGTTTTCGACGCGGGAGTCCATCGATGTGGATCTGATGTGTTCTAATGCTGCCGACGCCGTGGAGCTGCTTGCAACCCGCGGGCTGCAATTTGCCCAGAACACGATTCATGGACGCTAGGTGCTAGGTCAGGCTGGCACTACCTGTGATTCCTTAATCTCTGAAGCGTCCGCTTGAGGTTATCGTCGTCCAACTCCGCTGTGTCGACCTTGCGTAACTGCGCAAAGACATACGGGCACCGCATACACCGCGGCGACGAGTGACAGCACTTCTTCTTTGGTCCTTTTTCCAGGCACTTCGCTACTTCTTTGTGTAGCGCGGTAGTCCCCATAGCCGAGGGCGTTTCGTTGAAGAGCACGCCTTTCTTGCGTGCTTCCAGTCGGGCATAATACTGAGCTTCATAGGCTGCTTCCGCATCACGAAACGGACACGGCTTTCGTTTCCCGCCACAGTGCGAATCGGCATCGCATGGGCGTCGTACGGTCACATCTACTGAAGAATATGAGTAAGCACTGACTGCACGCTGGCGTGACGTACGCTTTTTCCGCTTACCCACAATGATGACCTCTTAAGGTTGACTATCCACCTTCACCGTTTCAACCGAATTTCCCCAGTGTGGGCTGGTTAGGCTGAACGCTGTGAGGTTTCCCTTGTACTCTTAGCGCTAACCATAACACCGGCACGTTAGCCTATGTAAGAATTGGGGGTGAATAGTGATCCCCCTACGCTTATCGGCAATTGTTCTTAAAGGTTGGTTGCTCGCTTTATAGGTTCACTAGGCACAGACACACTTTCCTCTCACATACTTTCCCCAGAAATTCTCACCACAACGTCTCTAAGATGAGGACGACAGGGCATGGCGTAAACCAAAGTACTTTCACCTGCCCTTCCATTAATGCCCTAGGCCTATCCAATGCCCCTGGTCAGCCCGCGTATTTCCCATCATCAAACAGTTATTAACGAGGAGACAGCCCTTGTCCATTCGTCCCAATGCGATCACCGACCCGCATATCAACCGCGGAACCGCCTATACATACGAAGAACGTAAGAAACTTGGTCTCACTGGGCGGCTGCCGTCGGGAGTGGAAAGCCTCGAATCTCAGGCGCAGCGCTGCTACCAGCAATTAAGCCAATTTGAAAACAACCTCAACAAATATCACTACTTAGACGAACTGCACGGCCGTAATGAGACGGTCTATTTCAAACTCCTTGTTGATCACCTGAAAGAACTCCTCCCCGTCGTGTACGACCCGACCATCGGTGACGCGATTGAAAACTGGTCACAGGATTACCGCCGCTCACACGCTGTATATCTATCCATCGATCGTGTCGACGAAATCCGTGAAAGCTTCGAAACATTAGGACTTGGACCCGACGACGTCGACCTCATCGTCTGTTCAGATGCCGAAGAGATCCTGGGTATTGGTGACTGGGGAGTCAATGGTACCGATATCGCCATCGGCAAACTGGCAATCTACACCGCTGCTGCGGGTGTCGACCCCTCCCGCGTTATCGCGGTCAATCTCGACGTCGGCACTGATAATAAAGACCTACTCAACTCTCCCTTCTATCTAGGAAATCGCCACGCGCGCGTCCGTGACGAACGCTACGACAACCTCATTTCTGAGTACTTGCGCATCGCAAGCGATATGTTCCCCCACGCGCTCCTGCACTTTGAAGATTTCGGCCCCTCAAATGCGCGTCGTATCCTTCGTGACAATGCCGACAGCTACCGCATCTTTAACGATGACATGCAGGACACAGGAGCTATTGTCACCGCCGCGGTCATGGCGGGGATGAAGGCAAACAACACCACGTTCGCTGACCAACGTCTCCTCGTTTATGGCGCAGGAACAGCGGGCACGGGAATGGCAGACCAGATTCGCGCCGGAATGATCCGGGACGGTTTAAGCGAAGAGGAAGCAACACAACGAATCTGGCTCATCGACGTCAACGGGCTGGTCACCGATGGCATGGATGATCTCCCGGATTACCAGCAGACATACGCGCGGACGGCCTCGGAGGTGAAAGACTGGGGCAGCAAGGACGGGAAAATCGGGCTGCTCGACGTAGTTCGCCATGCCCAACCCACTATCCTTATCGGAACCTCAACTGATCATGGTGCGTTTACCGAACCTGTGATCCGAGAGATGGCGAAACACTGCGACCGCCCCATCGTGTTGCCCCTGTCTAACCCGACCTCGCGCATCGAAGCAATGCCTGCCGACGTCGTGAAGTGGTCGGATGGGCGCGCTCTTGTCGCGGCGGGGATCCCCGTGGACGACTTCGAGTACAACGACGTCACCTACGAATTTGGCCAGGGCAACAATGCGTTGCTGTACCCGGGCCTCGGGTTGGGTGTCATTGTGTCACGGGCAGACCATGTAACCGACGGGATGCTCCTGGCTGCGGCCTCAGCGGTTGCCAAGCAGGTAGATGCTTCTCAGCTCGGTGCGCCTATTCTGCCGCCGGTCGAGAATCTGCGGGCATCGTCGGCGCGCGTGGCGGAAGCGGTGATCCGTGAAGCGGTCGACTCTGGTGTCGCGCAAAATCAGCCCGATAATGTTGTGGAGGCGGTCCGACTCGCGATGTGGTGGCCTGAGTATCCGGATACGCTTGTCACGAAACAAGACGACACGAAACAAGACGACACGAAATAGGCGATCAACCATCGGCGACGGGGATAAAATGGGGCAATCGGGCGCGCCGTTTATTCCCTATGCGCTACCTGCCCTGAAGTAAAAGATCGACGACGCTGCCGGCGGATCCGCCGCGGGCGTGTTCAACGCTCTGACCAGCCCAAAGTGACATGTAGTCCGTCTCCCCTTGTTTGGTCGCCGCCTTCCTGATGGGAGAGGTGAGCCCATTGACGGCGGGATAGACCGACGGCGCGTCGGGGTGGGCGTCGATAAACGCATTCCGACGCCCGCGTGCTGGTCGTCCGGAATACGCGCGAGTGATCACGGTGTCGTCTGCCGTCGCTGAAATGAGTGCCTTTTTATAGGGCTCATTTGTTCCCGCTTCCTCTGTCGCAGCGAATATGGTTCCGGCTGCAACAGCGTCAGCACCATGGCGTAATGCTTCTCCCACGTGATCGGACGTAGCGATACCCCCTGCTGCAATGATGGCTGGCCGCGTCGAAGCGTCCGTATTCGCGAACAGATCGGACACCGCCTGCACAAGGGATATCAATGGCTCAGATCCGGGCTCCTCGTCGGGTGTCATTGTCGCGCGGTGCCCACCGGCTTCCGGACCCTGAATAACGACCGCGGCCACACCTCGCTCGGCCGCGACCTGCGCTGCGTGCGTGGTGGCGACAGTTGCCCACACTTCAATTCCGCGCGATTGAAACTCGTCGACTAGTTCCTGTGGTGGTAGACCAAAGGTAAAGCTCAGGACATCGGGAACTGAAATGCTCTCGGCGTGGCTATCAGCGTCACTGTGTCTGATTCCTTGTTGCTCTCGTTGTTCGAGGCGGCGGCGTATGACCGCCAGCTTCCCCTCCCACTGGTCGTCAGTAATCCAATTCAACTCCGGTTTAGCCACGCCATACCGTTCATAATCCTTCGCTAGCTCATCCCGGTATGCCGCAGCGCGATCGCGGTCCACTCCGTGGGGGCTGGGCTGGGGGACGAAAAGGTTGAGGCCATAGAAGTGCTTCGCACCGCGTTGTCGTGCTCTTTGGGCGACATCGTCCAGTTCTTTTTCGACCGCTTCTGGGGTTTTGTAGCCCGCTGCTAAAAAGCCGAGCCCTCCGTGGGCAGCGACTGCATCAACCAGCGCCGGTGAGGAGGGTCCACCTGCCATTGGGGCGGCGATAATGGTCCGGTAGGCTCTCGATTTCACTGTCGACGATGTTCCTGCTGTCGATGGTGTGTTCTGGGTCTCATTCATGGGGCTGAGTGTATAGCACCATGACCACGTAGAAGGGTAAACCACTAAAAACACAGCCCCACAGTGGTGCGGCTATCATAGAGCGGTTATATTAACGACGGCCTACACTGACGCGATTGTGACAGGCCGACAAAACCGGCGAGATATTGCGGTGAGACACACCGGCGAAATAAAACAGCCCCGAGACCAGCGAGAGGAAAAGGAACGCTCAGATGAGTACAGTCGCGGAGGAGAGCGCTCGACGCCGAACATTCGCAGTGATTGCACACCCCGACGCTGGTAAATCCACACTCACCGAGGCGCTCGCACTTCACGCCCATGTGATCGCCGAGGCGGGGGCTGTTCACGGCAAGGCCGGCCGTAAGTCCACCGTGTCGGACTGGATGGAAATGGAAAAAGATCGTGGTATTTCCATCGCCTCGTCGGCTCTCCAGTTCGAGTATCTTCCCGAGAATGCACCGAAGGGCACGGAACCCTACGTCATTAACTTAGTTGACACTCCTGGTCACGCGGACTTTTCGGAGGATACCTACCGTGTCCTCACCGCTGTGGATGCTGCTGTCATGTTGATCGACGGGGCGAAGGGCCTGGAGCCCCAGACGCTTAAGCTATTCCGGGTGTGTAAAGCGCGTGGGCTTCCCATCATTACGGTGATCAACAAGTGGGACCGCCCGGGGCGTGCTCCCCTAGAGCTGATGGACGAGATTGTCGACGAAATCGGCCTTCAGCCGACACCTCTCTTTTGGCCCGTCGGGATGGCTGGGGACTTCCACGGCCTCGCCCGGCGCGATGCCGACGGTAATGTCACTGAATATATTCACTTCTTGCGCACCGCGGGTGGGTCAACGATCGCCCCGGAGGAGCATTACTCTCCCGACGAGGCATCCTCGAAGGAAGGCGATGTGTGGGACACCGCGGTCGAAGAGTGCGAGCTTCTCACCATGGACGGCGCGGTCCACGACCAGGAACTTTTCCTGGACTGCACCACCTCTCCTGTGGTGTTCGCGTCGGCAATGTTGAACTTTGGTGTTCACCAGATTTTGGACTTGCTGTGTCAGCTTGCACCTGAACCGGGACCACGGAAAACAGACCCCAAGGTTCTCGAATCAGCGGGCAAGGCAACGGGGGCCATTGATACGGAGCGTTCACCGGAAGATCCTTTTTCGGGCGTCATTTTCAAGGTCCAGGCGGGCATGGATACTCATCACCGCGACAAGCTGGCCTTTATGCGGGTGGTGTCGGGTGAGTTCGATCGCGGGATGCAGGTTACTCATGCGCAATCTGGCCGCTCATTTTCGACGAAGTATGCACTCACAGTGTTTGGGCGGACGAGGTCGACGGTCGAAACCGCGTATCCCGGCGACATTGTGGGACTCGTTAACGCTGGGTCGTTAGCTCCTGGTGACACGATTTATGAGGGTACGAAGGTGCAATTTGCCCCCATGCCACAATTCGCGCCTGAGAATTTTCGCACGTTGCGTGCACGCTCGCTGGGCAAATACAAGCAGTTCCGCAAAGCGTTGGAGCAGCTATCGTCGGAGGGCGTGGTGCAGATTCTCCGCAATGATGCCCGTGGCGACGCTGCGCCGGTGATGGCTGCGGTCGGGCCCATGCAGTTTGAAGTCATGCAGGCCCGGATGGCGAACGAGTATAACGTCGAAACGGAAACGAGCCCCGTCCCGTATTCGGTGGCTCGGCGTACCGACCACGAGTCCGCCCCGGAGCTCAACCGCCAGCGCGGTGTGGAGGTGTTCACCCGTGATGACGGCGAGCTCATTGCCCTATTCGGCGACAAGTGGAAGCTGCAGTTCATTGAGCGCGAGCACCCGGAGTTCACGCTCGAGCCGATGGTCGCTGACTAGTCGCGGCGATACTGATCCCCAACCACCTGACTTACGACACCTTATTTACGACGCAAACATTTCAGCAAACCTGTCTGTTGCCGACACTAATGTCGACGTTGTTTCTTCCTCATAGGATGCGTGTCCGGATGTCGGTGACCACACGAATGTGGCTTCAGGCCAGGCTTGGTGAAGCTGCCACGCCGTAATGGGCGGGCACACAACGTCGTAGCGACCTTGGGCGATAACGGCAGGAATATCGCGGATCTTATCGACGTCGCGCACAAGCTGCCCTTCCTCAAGGAACCCGTGATTGACGAAATAGTGGTTCTCGATGCGTGCGAAGGCTAAGGCGAACCGTTCATCTTCGTGCGTCTCGGTGGGCTGTTCGTGCAGGTAGGATGTCGATCCTTCCCATACACTCCACGACCGGGCGGCGGCGACAGCTGTATCGTGATCATCCGACCGAAGCAGTTCGTGATAAACGTCGATGAGGTTGACGCCGGGAAGGTGCGTCATTCCAGCCGGGTTGAGCGGGGCAGGTTTTTTGTCGTCAGGAATGACGGAGAGGAAGCGTTCCCACTTATCGGGGAACATGTAGGCTGCGCCTCCGTTGTAGTACCAATCGAGTTCGGTACGTCGCAGCATAAAAATGCCTCGAAGGATGATAGCCAGAGTTCGTTCTGGGTGGGCCTGGGTGTAGGCCAGCGACAATGTGGAGCCCCATGATCCGCCGAAGACGACCCACTTCTCAATGCCTAAGGTTTCTCGGATCGCTTCGATATCACCGATCAATTCGGATGTGGTGTTCACCGAAAGTTCTGCGTCGATGTCGGTATCGGGATCTGCGAGGTGTGGAGTTGATTTGCCACATCCACGCTGGTCAATAAGGATGATGCGATACTTGTCGGGGTCGAAGAAACGCGCATCCTTGGCTGAGGTTCCCCCACCTGGGCCACCGTGAATAAAAACTGCAGGGACACCCTTCGGATTTCCATACTCGGCATAGGCGATGTGCTGGGTACTCGCTGGGGAGTGGGGGTCAACCGGTCGTTCGATGGTTCCTTCATTAAATGGGGTTGTCTCTGGGTAGAGACCTTTATGTACTGTCGCGATCTGGACGTCGTGTGAGTTCATGGCTTCCACCTAACCACATTGGCACCTCATTGCGCGTTTGCTGATGAGCTCATCCCTGTCACTACCTTTTCTTGCAGCAAACATGCGTTTCCTGCCCGTTAAGTAACAATTTTGTTTCAGGAGCCCTGCAAAGTTGCACACATTGTGCAATTTTTTCTACTGTGGCTACGTCCTCCTCCTACGCGTCAAAGTAATGCGGTCCGCGTAGTGCCCCTGTAGGAGGTAATCACCCCTCTAAGAAAGGCTGGCTACCTATGGCGCGGTTTCTTTACCGTGTAGGCACTGCTGCCTACAAGCACAAATGGCGATTTATCGCCGTGTGGCTGCTCATCCTCATCGGGATGGGCGCGGCATCAGCTGCTCTATCAACCACAACAAGCTCCACTTTCTCGATCCCTGGTATTGAGAGCGAAAAAGCTCAAAACACCATGAAGGAGCGCTTCCCTGGAGCGGAAGACCAGACCACTGCCCCCACTGGCACGCTCGTCTTCCAGGCCGAAAATGGGAAGAAGCTCACTGATCCCGACGAGCAACAAGCGGTCAACGACACTCTGACCAAACTCAAAGACGCAGGCATCCTGAAATCTTCCGACTCAATGGTGGATCCTGCTACAGCCGCAGCTGGGATTACTCAGAAGATCACGGCCGTCGGCCAGCAACAACAGTTGCCCCAAGAGCAGATTGCCAAGAACGTTGAGTCGGTCTCGCCTCTATCGAATGATCAGAAGACCGGCACGGTAGACGTCACCTTTGATGCTGACACTGTCTCCGACATTCCTTCCTCGGATATCGACAAGTTCAAAGATATTGTCGACGATTCGCGCTCGTCGAACTTAGACATCCAGTACGAAGGCCAGGCCTTCACGATGGAGGAACCGAGTTCTGGTACGTCAGAGCTGATCGGTATTGCTGTTGCCCTTGTTGTTTTGGTTATTACCTTCGGTAGCTTGATCGCTGCTGGTATGCCGATTATCACGGCGTTGGTTGGTGTTCTCATCGGCAACTTGGGCGTGATGGCACTGACCGGCCTGGTCGATAGCGTGAATGATTCCACACCGATACTCGCTTCAATGTTGGGTCTCGCGGTGGGAATTGACTACGCCCTCTTCATTACTTCGCGGTACAAGAACGAACTATCGAACTCGACGTCAAACCGCGTTCACGCTGCTGGACGCGCTGTGGGTACTGCCGGCTCGTCGGTGGTGTTCGCTGGCCTCACCGTCATCGTGGCGCTGTGTGCACTCTCTGTTGTGAGGATTCCGTTCTTAACGACGATGGCGTTGACAGCTGCCGCGACGGTTGCTATCGCTGTTCTGGTGGCATTGACGCTGCTCCCTGCCGTCTTAGGTCTCTTTGGCAAGGCGTTCTTCAAGGGCAATGTGCCCTTTATCGAGGCGCCCGATCCGGAACGTGAAAAGCCAACGATGGGCCTGCGGTGGGTTCGCATCATCCGCAAGCAACCGTGGGCGTTCCTGGGGGTTGGAGTCATCGCGCTTGTTTTGATGGCGCTCCCCATGACACGCATGAATCTTGCCTTGCCGACGGATGCCACCTCTGATCCGAATGAGTCGCCCCGGCAGGCTTACGAGATGGTCGACGACGCCTTCGGCCCCGGCCGTAACGCACCTCTTCTTGCTGTCATCGACGCAAAGGATGTGCCGGAGGACCAACGCCAACCGGCGTTTGCCAAGGCTGTTCAGGAATTTAACACCATTGACGGTGTTAAGAACGCCATGCTCAGCCAGGTTAATGACTCCGGCGACACTGCCCAGGTGTTGATTGTTCCCACCACAGGCACGGTGGACGACAAGACCAAGGACACCATGCAAAAAGTCCGCGATAAGGAAGATTCCTACGCCGAGGAGACCAGCGCCCACTATGGTGTCACAGGCGTCACAGCTATTGAGACGGACATTTCCGATCGTCTCAACAATGTGCTGGTTCCCTACATCGCCATCGTCCTTGTCTTGGCATTCTTCATCTTGATGCTGGTGTTCCGTTCGATCCCTGTTCCGCTCATCGCGGCTCTTGGATTCGGGCTGACAGTCTGCGCTACCTTCGGTTTGACCGTTGGATTCTTCCAAGAGGGCTGGTTGGGCATCATTTCCGACCCACAACCCATCATTTCGTTCCTGCCGATCATCCTTATTGGTATCGTCTTTGGCCTGGCCATGGACTACGAAGTGTTCTTGGTATCCCGTATGCGCGAGGGATGGCATCACGGAAAGACAGCCGGCAATGCGACGGCGAACGGGTTCAAACATGGTGCCCGCGTCGTTACCGCTGCAGCATTGATCATGATCTCCGTGTTCGCTGCGTTCATGCTGCAGGATATGCAGGTCATTAAGACCATGGGGTTTGCCTTGGCCGTCGCGGTATTTATTGACGCCTTCTTGGTGCGAATGACGCTAATTCCAGCGACGATGTTCATCCTCGACGAGAAAGCCTGGTGGCTGCCCAAGTGGATGGCGAAGATTACGCCACGGGTCGACGTCGAAGGGGAAGGCATTAAGGATATTTCTCCCGATGACGACGGAGCTCAGGAAGGGTCTGAGGGCGGATCTCACAAGGAAAATCGGTCCGCGTCTAACGATGAAGCCACCAGCAACGCGACCGTCTCTGAACCGGTCCTCCCAGAATCTCGTGGCCACCGCTCTGATGGAGGACACTCAGCAGGTAGTTCGAAAGTAGATGCTAACTAATGACTGGCCTTCGTGAATCGAAGAAAGCGGCCACGAGACATGCAATCGGGGACGCTACGCTCACGGTTATTACCCATCGGGGCATCGAAGGGTTAACCGTGGCGGCGGTTGCTGAGGAGGCCGGAGTGTCCGTGCGGACATTCCACAACTACTTCTCCTCAGTCAATGAAGCCCTGCAGTACCAGTGCTCTAACCTGCTTGATTCGTTTGCGTCGATTATTAAGAATGCTCCCCCGGAGTGGGACACGATCTCATGCTTCGAGCATGCGGCCGAAGAGCTCATTCGCACCATCTTCGATAAGGGATGGGCGGCAACAAACCCGGAGGCCATCGGGCTCTATCTTCTGAGATCCGACGATTCCGAGTTTGCGGATCAATGCAAAGCAAACATTGAGACCATGCATGTCGCCATCGCTGCGCGCGAGTCGACGCGGTGTGGCGCCCCCGTCTCCCACCGTTCCTTACATGTGTGCTTGCTCTATGAGCTCTCCATCGCGGCAATAAACGCCGTCATCACAAGCTTCGGTTTACGCCGCGGTAAATCTCTGGCTGATCAGGGAATTGCCAAGGAGGAGTTTCTGAAAACAATGAATGAATCCTTCGCAACAATCCGCGATCATTTCATCGACGCACCCATCGCGTAACCTGTTCGCTCACCCCCACCACCGAAAACTGCAGTTCACGTCTGCTAACGGGGTGTGACGTCGTGGCGCTGTCACTACTCATTATTGAGTTATGACAGCGCCATTTGTGTGAGTGAGTAACATAGAGATCGTTCTCAGGGCGGGGTGGAATTCCCCACCGGCGGTAAGCCCCTTCTGACAGAGATGAAGAGGCAAGCCCGCGAGCGCTCTCGTGTGCACATCCATGCACATGAGGGGTCCAGCAGATCCGGTGCAATTCCGGAGCCGACGGTCACAGTCCGGATGGAAGAGAATGTAGTTCTGTATGCCTCTGAGGATCACGTCGTCTTGCTACGGAGAACATCGTGAATCCTTTTTCTCATCTTCTCGACGCCACTATCGTCATCGCCGGCTACCCAATTTTGTGGCGAGAAATCATCGGCAACCTTTTCGGGCTTGCTTCCGCAATCGGGGGCATGAAACGAGTGGTGTGGGCATGGCCGGTGGGTATCATCGGTAATATTCTGCTTTTCACCGTGTTTTTGGGTGGGGTGTTTGATACCCCGCAAAATCTTGATCTCTACGGCCAGGCCGGACGTCAGGTGATGTTCCTCATCGTTAGTGCCTATGGCTGGTACCAATGGCGGGCTGCCCGGCTACGAGGAATCCGGGAAAGCCAGGACACCGATCCTTCACGATCAATCGTCTCGGAACCGACCGAAGCGGCTGTGGAACCTCATTGGGCAACGGCACGACAACGCCTCACCATGGCTGGTGTGGCAGTCGTCGGAACTATCGTCTGCGCCTGGCTATTCAGTGCCCTCGGGTCCTGGGGCCCGTGGTCTGATGCCTGGATTTTCGTCGGTTCTATGCTGGCCACTTACGGGATGGCGAAGGGATGGACAGAATTCTGGCTCATGTGGATCGGCGTAGACCTCGTCGGAATTCCGCTCCTACTCGCCGCTGGCTACTACCCTTCTGCTGTGCTGTACATCGTGTACGCGGGCTTCGTCATCTGGGGCTTCGTTGTGTGGGCCCGGTTACAACAGCACACGAACCCCCACCAGATGAACCGCCAGACGGACTCAGTCACCGTGTAATCGGAGAGAGCGGCAGCCAGGTGAGGCCACCACGTCAGACGGTGGCACCGCTACTAGCCGAGTTACTCGGATTGTGCCGTACCCAAGGCTTCTCTAAACGGTTCGGGATTGACTTCACCAGTGACATGTGGGTCAAAACTCGCCCGATTGTCTTTATCCACCAGGACCGCTCGGACGCCTTCAGCAAAATTCTCCTGGTAGCGCAGGACCTTCCCTACCTCATACTCATTCTGCAGCCCTTGGCGAAGATTTTCCGCTGTCTCATTTGCGCGGAATAATAACGTTGTTGCAACCAGCGAGGATGGGTTCGCGGAGCTCAGCAGATTATCAATGACAGCGATGAGTTCCTTGTCATAGCCCCCCTTGTCGAGTTTCACCTCAATATCGAACCAATCGCCCTCGCTAAAGATGTCGTTAATTTCCTCAATATGGCGAGCTAAATACGACGGTCCCGCCTCCGCTGCCGGGCGTGCGTACGTGTCTAATGCCGAATCAAGTCCATGCTCATCAATCGCGGTCACGAAGTTGTCCACCTCGTGCGAGGAAATAATGTGCGTGGCCATACCCGACCACAACATGTCGGCCTGCGTAAAGCGGTAGCCCGTCAAGCCCATAAACAGCGCTAGTCCATTCGACGTCGTCCCGTCGGGATCTCCATAAGGCTGGCGAAGATGCTGCAATGCGTAGGAAACTCCCACGTCCGTCGAGAAACCAATAGCCATTTCTGGCATCGAGGCCCACGTGCGTTCCGTAATCACACGGTGGGAACCATGCAAGGAAATCCCCAGGCCACCCCCCATCACGATGCCGTTCATCACCGCCACGCACGGTTTGGGAAACTCCGACAACAGGGCGTTCATCCGATATTCGTTCGTGAAGAACCCGTCGGCGGCAGCGCGTCCTTCCTCTGTGCCTTCCAACTGGAGCTCACGAACGCGTCTCACATCGCCACCGGCACAGTACGCTTTGGGCGTCGATGATGTCATGACGACAACATCGATAGCCGGATCAGACGACCACGCCGTTAGCGCGCGTTCTATTGCCGCGCACATGTCCGTGTTCAGGGAATTGAGCGCCTTGGGTCGGTCGAGAACGATATGGCCCACAGAGCCGTGTACAGATAGGTGAACATAATCGGTCGGAGACGTTACCGACGCGGTATCCCCTGCACCGGCTGCGGTGTGCTGCTTATCACTACTATGTTGCTGGTCACTTTTCTGTGCGTCTGCCATGAACGCAGTCTTCCACTCCCCACCCGTTTATGACAGTGATTTCGCCAAAAAATAGGGAAATCACCCTCATTTTGCCCCCGAAATGGAGAGCACCGCACTCTCCTCAGCCGTGGCTACTTCTTCTTATCTTTATTCTTCTTCCCCTTCTTCTTTGCCTTCTTCTTCGCCTTGACCTTGTCTTTTTCTAAGTTCGAGGCCACGTCAGGCACATACCGGAAGTCACTTCGCGGAGGGCGCTCATAGTCACGTCGTGCAGGACGCTCGGGCATGTCAGGAATGTCTTGCTCAATGTGCTCATACGGAATCGACGAGAGGAGATGATTAATCACGTTAATACGCGACCGCTTTTTATCCTCGCTCTCCACGGTGTACCAGGGCGCGGTGGGAATATCCGTATGAACGAACATCTCGTCCTTCGCCTTCGAATAGTCCTCCCACCGGGTGATGGACTGCATATCCATCGGCGACAGTTTCCACCGGCGCAGCGGGTCGTCCCGGCGCGACTCGAACCGACGCAGCTGCTCCTCGTCGGACACAGAGAACCAATACTTACGCAGCATGATCCCATCTTCAACAAGGAGCCGCTCGAAAATCGGTGCCTGGTGGAGGAAACGACGATATTCTTCCGACGTCGCAAACCCCATCACACGTTCGACACCCGCACGGTTGTACCACGAGCGATCGAAGATGACGATCTCGCCCTTCGTCGGCAGTTTTTCGACATAGCGCTGGAAATACCACTGTCCCTGCTCCCTCGAGTTTGGAGCAGGGAGAGCCTCAATGCGGCACGTCCTGGGGTTGAGATACTGGGTAATCCGCTTGATAGCAGAGCCTTTACCTGCCGCATCCCTACCCTCCATGATGATGACCAGGCGAGCACCGGTGGACACCACCCACTGCTGCATTTCCACGAGTTCAGCTTGCAGACGCTTTAATTCTTTTTCATAGGCTTTCCGATCAAGTTTCTTCGGTTTCTGCCGAAAGTCCTCTGAGCCAGAATCCTGTGTGTTCGTGGTCTGCGGCGAATCGCTCATCGTGGGGCCTCTCCTGATTGATCACATACCCTACTTGGAATAGTACATACCGGAAGGCGCCCCCTAACATTCAGGCACATTGACGGCGACATGCAATGCGAGCCCACCGCCGGCGGTCTCCTTATACCGATCAGACATATCTGCGCCGGTTTCCTTCATCGTGGTGATGACTTCATCCAGGCTTACCCGGTGAGTACCGTCACCGCGCAAAGACATACGCGCCGCATTGATGGCTTTACCAGCAGAAATCGCGTTCCGCTCGATGCACGGTACCTGGACCAACCCGCTAATCGGATCACAGGTGAGGCCTAAGGAATGCTCCATCGCGATTTCGGCGGCATTTTCAACTTGCTGAGGTGTTCCGCCCAAGACCTCGGCCAAACCAGCAGCGGCCATCGACGCTGCCGAACCCACTTCACCTTGACATCCCACTTCGGCTCCAGAAATCGAAGCCCGCTCCTTGTATAAGGAACCCACTGCCGCGGCAGCCAAGAGAAATCGACGCGCAGTGCCCTGTGGATCCTTACGACCTGCTGGGGTGAAAGTGAGAGCATAAAAACCGACCGCCGGAATGATCCCCGCCGCCCCGTTTGTCGGCGCTGTCACAACACGACCACCAGCAGCGTTTTCTTCATTCACTGCTAGTGCAACTAAGTTCACCCAATCAGTGGAAAACTCAGCCGTCTGATGCGGATCATCGACAACAAGGTCGCTGTACCACTTCTGGGCGCGACGTCGGACCCCTAAGCCGCCAGGCAGAATCCCCTCCTGGCTGACTCCACGCTTAGCGCAGTCAGACATCGCCTCTGCGATGGCGTCGAGATCGGCGTTGATCTGCGGATCGCTTCTCCTCGACTGTTCACACTTGCGTTGAACCTCCGCGACAGAACCTCCCAGTTCCTCAGCTTTAGCCACCAGTTCTTTACTCGAGGTGAATAACCACGGCCCGGACAATGCGTCTTGATCAGGGACCTCTTCCTTTGTTCGGATGAAGCCCCCACCGATGGAGTAGAACGTTTGCTTAAAACGTTGGCCACGCACAATGGCGGAAAATGTGACCGCATTAGTATGAATGGTCCGCACAACCGTCGGACGAAGCACGATATCTTCAAAACCACACTGGACCTGCAGAGACTTATCCCCTGCGAGATTAATCATCCGCGTGCGCCGGATCTCCTCTAAGCGTGGCCCCATGAAGTCAGGATCAACAGTCGCCGGATCTGCTCCGTCGAGTCCCAAAAGACATGCACCTAAAGTTCCGTGACCAGCTCCCGTCGCGGCGAGCGAGCCATAGAGAATAACGGTGATGCTCTCTGGATCCTGAGTGACAGCACCACCGACCAGCTCGACGTATTCATCGTCGGCAAGACCAGAATCGGCCGTGGCGGGGACGTCGTCGGCCGATGTCGTGGTTAAGCGCTCACGTAAGCTGCGTGCAAATTCGAGCCCAGCACGCATTGGTCCCACAGTGTGCGAACTCGATGGCCCCACACCAATGCGAAATAGTTCAAATGTGCTCACAGTCATATGGACGAGGATAACGCGCTACCTACGCTCCTGTAATGTCACACGTGCTGTTGAGTGAAAATATCACTCATCACCATCAATGGTGACCTCGGACATATCGTCCCAGCCGGAGCGATCTTCCATGGTCGTGTTGATAATCTTCGGCCTGGACTGCAGAACCTTGTTCATCTCCTCAATGCCCTTGGCGAAGTGATCGGACTCGGCGTGAACCTTGCCGGCCTCCGCATCCTTGTAGGCCTCGATCAGGATGTATTCTTTGGGGTCATCGGTGTTCCGGTACCACTCGAAGAACACACATCCTGGCTCTTGACGGCATGCCTGAGTGAATTCCTCCATTTTCTCCCGGAATGACTCCAAGAATTCTGGCTTCGGACGGTACCTCACGTTAATAAGAATCATGCCATCCAGGGTAGCGATTCGGCTCCGCCTTCGCGGCACGGGTGGAATCCTTCATGGCGACGGCGGAGGCCTACCTCACAATGGTGAAGCACCCCTGCACTAGTTGCCATTCATCTTCTTTTGGTCGACGCCAACTTCCTTTTCTGGACCTTGCCCCTCCATCGCCGTCGCCAATTGCTTTTTCAGACGAGGCATGTCGTCTTGTGTGAATTTTCCGTTGCCTGCCACTGCCGCTAATCCGTCAAGAAGCTGGAGCCCATAGTTGTGGCCATGCCCATTCGGAACATTGGCAGCGACGGGGAGATCCAGCGTGACCTGCCAAAACGTGAGAATCGGCACCCATGTCATTGCTGGCGAGCGATCCCCCTTGGGCGGTTCTTTTAACCAATCAGGCCGTTGGAAAAGGAGTTTCGGCGACCACCACACCACCGGATCCGACGGGTGCTGTAGGTACAGCACGCGCGGACCCGGCCACAGCGGACTATCTTCACGGGTCGCTGGTTCGTGGGACTCCTCCCAGGACCATATTTTCTTCGGACCGTTGGCGAAGCGCACTGTCAGCCCGTCGGAATAGGTGGGCTCTACTTCCGGAGTCCCCAGATCACGTCGGGCCACAAATTGGCTCCACAAATTATTACTATTTTGCGGCCCCACCCACAGAACACCATTGACCGAGTTCACGATATCGCGCAGGCCCGAAAAAGCGCCCTCGCCCGCGGATGTCCCCAAGGACTCGCCGTATACGTAAATTCGCGGGCGGTGATCTTTCGGCAGCGTATTCCACCAATCGACCACAGTGTTAATTAACACTTGACCGGCTTCTTTTACTCGCTGCCTGTCCGCGACGAACTGCAAACCACTGGGAAGGAACGAATACTGATCCGCCGCAATGGCGGTATCGCCGTTAAACATCAACTCGATAGCTTGCGCAGCAGTCGGGTTCACCCACCCGGTCCCCGTCGTCGGAATAACAAAGAGAACTTCGCGGTTGGCGGCATGTGTTCGTTCCAATTCACGGACGACGAGATTCGCGCGCGCTTGATCATCAGGCTCATTTTTCAGCCCACCGTAGACGCGAATCGGTTCCTTCGCGGGCTGACCAGTGAGTTTCTCCAGCTCATCCTTGTGCAAACCTAAGCCCGTGAATCGAGTACCAAACGCACCAAGCCCATCCCATGATGCCTCAGATTCTGGGCTGCCCGACCGTTCCGGCACCGTTGGCTGAACAAGATCAGACCGGATCTTGTTATTCCGTACCGAAAACACCCGTTCTGCCACGGACATCGTCGTTCCTGGCACAATCTTGTCCCCGACAAAAACCAACACTACGACGACAACGAGCCAGGCGGCGATGGACCTGGTTGCGTCTCCCCATCGCTGTGGACCATGATCTGCCAACCACTCGACCACGTTAATGAGCACACGGACTACTCCAACAACGGCTGCCCACAGGCCAAGCCCTACCGGTATGACTAGCAAGAACTTTGCCGGCGTGTAAGCTTCCGCCCCCATCGTCCGGGCGATCTGGTTCTGCCACCGGACCGCAAACAAAGACATGATGATCGTCGCGATGGGGACAGCAATAAAAAGCGCCGCGTCAAGAGCGAAACGCCACCGAAAACGTAGCGATCCGCCCACGAACGCAGGTCTTCGTGATTCGGCCTCTAGCCGACGCATCGCCGTTTCGAGCCGACGGTCGGTCCCCCACCGCCATCGGGGCAACCGCAATGACAAATCCTCCACCCGGGGTGCAATAAGATCGTCGAGCCACAGATCCCAGATCCAGTGGATGACCACGCCGAACGCATAGGCTGTCACGGCCGACACGCCACAGACCACTCCTTGGAAGAGCCAGGTGCGGGGCAGGAGGGACGGAGTCATGGCCATCAAGAATGCGACCGTTCCCAGAACGACACCGACTGGGTCGGGGCGGAGCCACAGCCAAGCCACCATGAGCCGACGCCGAATCGGGGCGTCACGGCCCGAATAGGAGTCCACCGCAGTGCTGAGGAAAACAGGAGCGTCATCGGCGCGACGATAGAACTCCACGTCACGGTCAAAGTCTTTTCCAAAGTCAAAGGTTAGCTGCTGCCCTGGCTTCGACACGTCCCGTGACGGGCGTTGTCCCTGGTTCGCCGTCGCCATCCGCTACCCTCCTGATCTGTCCTGACCGCCGCCGGTGTCGTCCATTCCCTCAGTAACCATCCGGGGCGAGCTTACTGTTGCTCAAGCTTTTCGCCGTATTCCATCCAGACCATTTCTAGTTCTTCCCTTTCTTCACGGGCCTGGGACAGATCTCTATCCAATTCAGTCAATTTTTCTGTGTCCGTGCCATTCGAATTGCTCGCGACATCAGCCATATCCTGCTGGATTTTCTCTTCTCTCTTCTGAACTTTGGCGATCTTTCGTTCAAGAGAGTTCATTTCCTTCGAGATTTTATGTTTTTCGGCCGCAGAAAGGGAACCCTCCTTCTGCTGATTCCCCGAAGCAATCGCCTCTGTTCCCGCAGCAAACCCAGTACCTGACGCTGCGTGACCTGCCATGGAACGTCGGCGATCGAGGTATTCATCGATACCGCCAGGTAAATGGGTCACATCCCCATCGCCGAATAAGGCAAAGACGCTGTCGCAGATACGCTCAATCAAATAGCGGTCGTGGGAAATCACGATCAGCGTTCCCGGCCACCCGTCCAGCATTGACTCCAATTCCTGAAGGGTGTCAATATCCAAATCGTTGGTGGGCTCGTCGAGAAGCAAAAGATTGGGTTCCGACATCAAGATCCGGGTCAGTTGTAGCCGACGGCGCTCGCCACCCGACAAATCGCGAACCGGCTGACGCTGCCGCTTCACTGGAAAGCCTAAACGCTCAGCAACTTGCGAAGCGGACATCTCCTTCTTACCCAACACGACATACTCAGCCACCGCCTTAATCGCGTCAATGACGGTGAGGTCCTCGGGGATATCCTCGAGTTCCTGCCGCAACCAGCCCAAACGGAGCGTCTTACCCTCGCGGCGTTTGCCCGCAACCATCGGATAATCGCCAGCTATCGTGCGCATCACCGTCGTTTTGCCTGAACCATTGACACCGACGAGACCGATGCGCTCTCCCGGCCCGATGCGCCACGTCAGATCGTCCACTAACACGCGACCATCGGGTGTGGCAATCGTCGCGTCCAGGAGGTCCACCACAATTTTCCCCTGGCGCTGCTTGGAAAACGCCATCAGCTCCACCGTGTTGCGCGGTGCCGGGACGTCAGCAATGAGCGCCTCAGCGGCTTCCACCCGATACCGGGGTTTTGACGTGCGCGCAGGTGCTCCGCGCCGCAGCCACGCCAACTCTTTCCGCGCCAAGTTTTGGCGACGCTGTTCCGCCGCATCGGCTTGACGCTGGCGTTCAGCACGGGCGAACATCCAATCGTTATATCCGCCTTCATACGTGTCTACCGAGCCATCATGGACCTCCCACGTGCGCGTCGCCACGGTGTCCAAGAACCAGCGATCGTGGGTCACAATCACTTGAGCGCAATTCCGGTGACGCAGATGATCAGCCAGCCACTGAACCCCCTCAATGTCGAGGTGGTTGGTGGGCTCGTCGAGAACTAAGACATCAACTTTTCGCACCAATGCGGCTGCGAGCATTACCCGACGGAATTGACCACCAGAAATGGAATCAGTCGACTCATCTAACAGTTCCGACAGGTCAAGTCCGGCAATGATGGAACGCACCTCGGGATCGGCGGCCCACTCGTAGGCCGCTTTCTCTCCGACAATGGTCTGGATGACGGAAGCTGATGAGCTCTGTGCACGTTGAGCCACCGTAGCGATCTGGACGGAGCGCCCATGGGTGACTCGGCCGGAATCAGGCTCAATGCTTCGAGTCAGAACACCAAGCAAGGTGGACTTTCCGCCACCGTTGAGCCCCACGACGCCAATTCTGTCGCCCTCATTCACCGCCACCGTCACGTCGTCGAGCACCATCGTGATACCACGGGTCAAGGTGACGGAGTCTGTCGTGATGAGCGGGCGTACTGCTGCCATTAGTTCTGTGAACTCCTTACTCCTGTTGTCGCCGGGACATGTGTGTTGCCGAGGAACCGTGCGCCACCGCAGTGCACGTGTGTAGGGTGCACATCTGACTTTATGTGGCGAGGAAAAACACGTGATCCGGACAGCCACGAGAAATGACGGTTACGGCGATTTTTTATCCTCATCGGATACCAGGTACGCACCACTGTGGCTTCCCGGCCTGTGACTGGGTGCAATTCTAGCCATTCGGACAACACCGCTCCCTGCCAATTCAGCCTGCACTGTGTAAGCATGGCCCTCATCGGCACACAGCACTGCACAGGCCGGTCCTTGGTGGGCCACGATGACGCCCAGGGCACCTGCACGCGAACCCGCTTGAATAACTCGGCGAAGGGGCGGAATCACACTGGTTGCTGCCGGCTGCAGATCGTTTCCCATCGTGTGACCGACGTCCACGGGATCGCCCGACACGAGCGCTCGTTCAATGTTTTCAATACTGCCGACGCTGTACTGGGGTCTCTTCCCCGACGCCATTTCCTCTCGTTGGGTCGCTAAACGCTGGACGACACGGTGGCACAACGCCGCCCCGCTCTCGACGGCGTCCGCAATGTCTTCATCATCAAAGTGCTGGCCGGCCCGAATTTGGTGGCGTTGAGCAGCCTGTTTCTCGCGGTCTGGTGCGGCCCAGGGCATCGCCATCTTTGCCGACGTGACCACCGGCATCGTTATCACCCACCACAAAGGACCTCGCGCCAAAAGAGGAGTCCTCTGGGATATGATGTCGGATCCCGGGTGTTGCACATCGTGATCCAGCACGATGAGGCTGGTCCCGCCCTCCAGAGCAAGTTCGATCGCGGCGTTTTCGTCGGGGCATTCTTCCTGTGCGATGCGTCGCACAACGTCACTCGACAGAGAACCGACGCTGCTGGTCTCCGTTCCTCCGGGTGCTGAGAACCCCATTGCACGCACGATGAAGTGATAGCCAAAGAATCGGTCGGCGGCCACGATAGCTGCTGCGACGTCGGCAGCTTTACTACCCAAACCCGCTGACAACGGGATGCGCTTAGTGACGGTCACCGTCACCCGTGGTAACGCCAATGATGGTGAAATCATTGAACGATATGCCTCGGCGATCCGTTCAACGACCCTACATACGACGTTGTCGGGCCCAGTTGGTAGCTGCCCCATCGGCACATTACCGTCGACATAAAGGGCGTGGACTACGCGGCCCGTTGTCAAAGGCGATCTGTCACCGGTTAAAGCCTCTCTCAGACCGCGGTGAGAACCAATCTCCGTGTTGGTGACCGCCTGGATTCTGACGGAGTTCTCTAAGGAAATCGACTGGGCCACTGATGTGAAACCCGACGAGTGGGTCTGAAGATACACCGAGAGGACAGCCGGTGCTTGTCCCGTGACACCATCCCATCCGTCGATGTACTGGTCCCAGTCAGAATTGAACACAGGTCTATCGCCGTTGCTGGACGTCATGGTTTCACCTCCCGTATCACCTGTTATCAATTAATGGGGTGCTTCTGCACTCGCAGGCAACTGCGCCAGAACGATAAATTCACCGATAGAAAGCGTCTCTCCCCGCCGGTGCGGATCGATTCCGGCTTCCCGAAGAGCGTGTTCTGCTGCGGACGCGCTTCCATAGTGACCTTTCAGAGCAGCGCGCAAGGTTTTTCGGCGTTGTGCGAACGCCGCGTCAATAATCGGCCACAGTTGGACCCGCGCGGTGGTGTCAGTTGGCCACGGCCGAGTGCCACGGGTGAGTTTGACCAACCCAGAATCGACGTTGGGTGCCGGCCAGAACACATTTTTCCCGATGGCACCTGCGCGCTGAACCTGACCATAAAAGCGGGCTTTGACACTGGGAACACCGTAGACGCGATTCCCTGGTTCGGCAGCAAGACGGTCAGCAACCTCAGCTTGGACCATGACGAGAACGCGCGTGATGGTCGGGAAAACCTCCAGGACGTGCAAAAGTATGGGAACTGCGACATTGTAGGGCAGATTGGCTACGAACGCCGTCGGAGGAGTCGCAGCCGGGTCCCCTGTGCTCAAACCGGTGAGCGCTAACGCATTGGAGGAGATTACATCGAGTTGTTCCGCATGTGTTGGCGCGTACGCCGCTACAGTGTCCGGGAGCTGTTCAGCCAGTGTGGTATCGATCTCCACGGCCGTCACTTTAGAGACAACATCAAGAAGGCCTAGCGTTAATGAGCCCAATCCCGGGCCGACTTCAAGAACGTGATCATCAGGTGACAAGTCAGCAGTGGAGACGATTCGACGGACTGTGTTGGGATCGACGACGAAGTTTTGTCCGCGCTTTTTAGTTGGAACGACCCCCACAGTCCTCGCTAGTTCTCTTATTTCTTTAGGCCCTAAGAGCCGAGAGGATGAAGAAACGTGATCGGAGGTACGCGGAGGAGTGGGGGGTTGATTCACACCGTTAGGTTAGCGGATTCCGAGCTTCGACGTGCATGCTGGCCACGCTCCCCAACCCTGGGCAGCTTGAACCTTATTAGCGACAGCGATCTGCTGCTCGCGGCTAGCGCCAGCGGCGGTAGGAGCGTATGCCCCGCCACCGAATGCTTGCCAGGTCTGGTCAGTGAACTGCAGCCCACCGGAGAAGCCATTTCCTGTGCTGGTGTTCCACTTTCCACCGGATTCACACTGAGCGATGGAGTCCCACACCGATCCTCCAGCAACAGCAGGGGCCGATGCCGAGGAGGACTTGGGCGATGATGCCACGGCCGCCTTCGTGCCACGAGAAATCACCTTTTCAGTGGCCTCAGAGAGAATCTTAGAAGCTTTCTCCCACCGCTGAACTTCTTGACCGTTACGGGATTTGACGGTGTAGGTCACTTCGCGCTCGCCAGCCTTACCCGGCTTAACAACGGTCTCCGAACCCTTTGGACTGTTGGGATCGTCAACATAGCGAACGGTCGGCTCTACAGCCTCTTTCACCGTCTGATCTTCAGTCTTGTTGCGCTCAATGGTGATCTTGTCGCCACTAACCAGCTTCTTGCCAAGCTCCGGTGTGACTTTATCGTCGGCACCTAACTTGATCCCCCGGCGATCAAGGAAATCCTTCACCGTGACAGCGGGAACTTTCATGTCGCCGAGCTGCCCACCGTCGTCAAGGGTGATGTCCTTAAGCGGCACGACTTCGAGTTTCATGCCACTTTCCGGGATTTTGGTGCTGCCCTGAGCAGACACGTAATCGTCCGGATTGATGGTTCCAACCTGGTTTAGGAAGTCCTTAACGGTGAGAGCGGTGGACTGGATGGTCTTTTGGACACCATCGACAGTCAGCGTGACGGGGCGAGCGGTGCGAACCGTAATTTCTTGCTTATCCTTGACGGAGCTGTTCGCAGCAGGGGAAACAAAGTCACCGTCTTTGAGGTCGACATCGTGTGAGGCGAGAATGCTCTTCACGTCTCCGGACATCGCACTGACGTGGGAGGTTTCACCGTTAACGTTCAAGATGAGGTTTTTCTGAGCGTTAACAGCAACAGCGCCACCGACTACCAATGTGGCCAGCATGCCACCGGTAGCGACACGCACTGGCGTGGAGGAGGTGTGGTTAATGCGGTGGATGCGAGATTTCTTCTGAGTGCTCACGTCTTTCTCTCCGGCTCAGAATGGTGGAGCCTGCCCAAAGTCACGATCTGATAACAACTTCGACAGAGTAGCAACTAGATGGGGGTGAGGCAACGGCTCCGTAACCAAAAGTTGCTATCACTTGTGACACTTTCGTAACATTTGACAGCTTTCCCGCCCATGAGCTGGACATATGCTGAATACAACCTTAGACGCACAACCCCTAAACTGTGATGGAGGACACAAAAAATAATGGCCGCTCACCCGGAATAAAACCCCCAGGGCACGACGCTAATCCTCCGAACTAGACCGCTGCACCCCAAAAATCCTTGCCGCGGTCTGGCCGGTGTGGAGGGCAAACTCCGCGGGGCTCTCCCCTCTCACCTCGGCCAATCGACGGGCAGTGTAGCCGACATATGCCGATTCATTTTTCGCACCACGAAATGGCTCAGGGGTCATATATGGCGCGTCGGTCTCTACCATGATCTGGCCTACAGGGGCGCGTCGGGCCGCCTCGCGAAGGTCGTCATTACGTTTGAATGTCGAGTTTCCTGCAAAGGACAAAATGTATCCTCGGGCCAGCGCTTCATCCGCGACATCCAGTGGCGAGGAGAAGCAATGCAGCATCACCGTGAGGTCGTCACCATAGTCGGCGAGAACGGCTAGCAAATCCTCGTCGGCCTCACGATTATGAATCATGAGAGGTTTGTTGACCCGGCGCGCCACGTCCGCATGCCACTGCAGGGCCTCACGCTGAGTTTCCTTATCCGCACACTCGTCGAGCTTGCCCAACCAGTAATAATCCAGCCCCGTCTCCCCGACCGCGACACAGCGAGGATCCTCCGCCATCTGTTCAAGGCGAGCGCGCACACTGTCGGTCAGCTCACCCGCACGCGTCGGGTGAATGGCGCACGCTGCCACAACATCAGGATGGTAATGCGCGGCCTCAAGGGCTTTCTCAGCTTCGTCCAGCCCGTCGCCTACCGTGCACACCCATTCCACCCCACTGCCGGCAGCTCGGGTCATTAACTCCGAGATCCCCGCCGCATCATGGGCCCCGGTGGCCCATAAGTGGGTATGAGCGTCCACAAGATGTGGCAGGAACTCGGGCGGTTTCGGTTCAGGGCGGCGCTTCTTGCTCATACCTTTAGGCTAACTAATCCAGTGGGCTGGACGTGAACAGTCGGGTCTCCGTCCCCTACTATGTTCACACATCACACACACTGTCCGAGCACACCCTGTTTGTGAACCATGTGTGAAACGCTGTGTCGAGCCACATTGCTGAACCACATTGCTAAACCATATTGCTGAACCGCATTGTTAAGGAGACAAGCATGACTAAATCTTCGTCTACCTCACCATTGACAGCACTGTCAGATACGCGCCTATCTGAGCTTCGTGCCGATATTGCCGGCGACCCCACCCATCGCGTCGCGATGAACGCAGTGACGACTACTGATGTCGATCATGTTGCTCTGAACCGTGACGCAGTCGTCGCATTAGACGAATCGTCAGAAATAAAGCTCGATTCCTTAAAAGTGACAGACCAGAAGCAGTCTGGCCGGTGCTGGATGTTTGCGGCGTTAAATGTATTCCGCCACGAGATCGCACGCTCCCTTAATCTCGAGGATTTTGAATTCTCTGAGTCTTATCTTCAATTCTTCGATAAGTTCGAAAAAGCGAATTACTTCTTGCGCTCCGTCGCGGGGCTGTATGACGGATCATTATTATCAGCAGATAGTCCATCTCGTACCGGCTCACCACGAGAATTACGCGATCGCGCAATTGATACATTGTTTTCTTTCACCGTAAGTGACGGTGGCCAGTGGAATTACGTCGTTAATTTGGTGAAAAAATACGGTGCCGTTCCCAAATATGTCATGCCTGAAACCCAGTCGAGTTCCTCGACATCTCACATGGATCGAGCATTAAACACCATTGTGCGTAAAGCCGCTCTTCAACTAAGAGACGCGCTAGATAAGGATCGAGAAACCCACACTGAGGGCTTTGACCCTAATGGCATCATTGCCTCCGCACTTCGTGACGTCCATCGTGTCCTATCCATTCACCTCGGTGTTCCTCCCACCGAATTCGTCTGGCAGTATCGCGACAAAGACAACACCTTCCATCGCGGCGGCACCTACACACCACAGCAGTTCGCGAAGGAATTTTTGCCCGATGACCTCGACAACTACGTAAATATTGCGCATGATCCTCGGGTGGACGTACCCGTCGGTCATCGGTATACAACCCAGTTCCAAAATGACATGTGGGGCACTGAGGACTTCACTTATCTCAACGTGGATCTCGACACTATGAAGTCGCTGGCCATTCAGCGCCTTCGCAACGATAAGCCGGTGTTTTTCTCCTGTGATGTCAACCGGCAGTTCCGGGCGGACCTCGGCGTATGGGACGCAGATCTGATTCAGCTGGACCAGCTCTACGGCATCACCACCGAAACGACGAAGGCTGATCGCATGCTGACTGCCGAATCCCGTTTGACGCACGCAATGGTCTTCACCGGAGTTGATTTCGACAGTGATTCCGATACCCCCCGTCGGTGGCGCGTTGAGAACTCATGGGGAACTCACCACCACAAGGAGCATAAGGAAATCGCTGGTAAAGGCTACGGGACAATGGCTGATTCCTGGTTCAATGACAGCGTATTCCATATCGTGGTTCATAGGGACGAGCTGCCTGACCAGCTTCGCGCCCAGCTCGACGACGAACCCACTGTCCTTCCCCTGTGGGATTCAATGGTCTAAACCCCTGCCGTCTAATCCACTGCACACCACGCAGGACTCCCGCACCAACCATCAACCATGACAAGGACACCTATGACTTCCTCTCACAACCACACCTCCGATACCGAAAACTCAGGCCACAGCACGCCGGCACCACAATATTCCTCGCGCAATACCGGCGTTCTGGCTCCTCAAGCTGTCGCGAGTCTTTCTGAGGCAGTGAACTCCGACCTATCAGCCCGGATCGCCATTAACGCGGTGACCACGACCGACGTCGATAAAGTCGCTCTCAACCGCCAGCGGGTAATATCCCTCGACCATTCCGTTTCGCATAAAACGGACACGTGGGCCGTCGCTAATCAAAAGAAATCTGGCAGGTGCTGGATTTTCTCAGGACTTAATTCCATGCGTGGCAATGTTATGTCAGAAACTGGAATTAAAGACTTCGAGCTCTCCCAAAACTATGTTTCTTTCTATGACAAGCTAGAGAAGGCCAATTATTTTCTCACCGCGATGCGCGAATTAGCCGATCGCCCTATCGAGGATCGGACTATCCAGCATCTTTTACAGGCCCCCATTGACGACGGTGGCCAATGGAATATGTTTGTCGCGTTAATCAACAAATATGGCGTCGTACCACAGTACGCTATGCCGGAAACGCAATCGAGCTCTAATACGCGGCATATGAACCGCGACTTAGCGTCAGTTCTGCGTGCAGGGGCGACGCACATCCGCAATGCTGTCACAGTGGACAAAGAGAACAATGCCGATAGTGACGCGGTCAAGGCCGTTCATGACGACACCATGACCAGTGTTTATCGCATTCTCACCATCCACCTCGGTGTGCCACCGGAGAAATTTGTGTGGCAATACCGCACAAAGGATAACGATTTTGTGCGGAAAGGCACGATAACGCCACAGGAGTTCGCCGCAACCTACCTTCCCCGCGATCTCGACGACTATGTCTGCGTCGTGAACGATCCGCGCTCGACCAGCCCCTACGGTGACACATTTACCGTCGAATACCTCGGCAATGTCGTCGGCGCAAAGCCGGTCACTTACCTGAATGCGCCCATCGAGGTGCTGAAGAAAGCCGCCTTGGGTGCGCTAGTTGATGGCAACCCTGTATGGTTCGGGTGCGACACACTGGCACAATCAAACGCTGACCAGGGGTATTGGTCGCTCGACCTTTACAACTATGACACTCTCTACGGTGTGGACCTCTCCATGTCCAAGGAAGACCGGCTGCTGTCCGGCGATTCCATGATGACTCACGCCATGGTGTTTACCGGGGTTGACCTCGTCGACGATGCCGACGACTTCGATCCGACCACTGTCACCTCATCCGATGCCTTGCCAGAGACCGTTCGGCCCCGCAAGTGGCGCGTCGAAAATTCGTGGGGTCCGGATAAGGCCGATAAGGGCTTCTGGACGATGGACGATTCCTGGTTCTCCGAGAACGTGTACGAAATCGCGGTGCCGAAAGCGCGTCTGCCCAAGGAATACCAGGATGCATTGAGCAAGGAACCCCATGTCCTCCCTGCGTGGGATCCTATGGGCGCACTAGCTCGCGGATAATTGCCAAGGCTATTCTGAGTGTCATGCCTACGTGGAATGACATTCTTGCTGCCAACCCTGACCACTCCCATCGCTATGCGAAGCGGTGGGATGTTTTCGTTGCTCAAGGGAGGGATATCGACGGTGAGGCACGCCTCATTGACGCGTTGGCCCAGCGCGGCTCACGGATGCTCGACGCCGGCGCGGGCACTGGAAGAGTAGGAGCATACCTGCTCAAGAAAGGGCACTCCGTCACGGGCGTGGATGTCGACCCCTACTTGGTGTCGGTGGCACAGAACCGCCTGCCCGACGGCGAGTGGCATGTTGCAGATTTAGGCGACGACTCACCCGACCCCCAGGATTTTCCCGAGGGGCCATTCGACATTATTTATTCTGCCGGGAACGTGTTCCCATTCATCGCCCCTGACCACCGTGCAACAGCAGTCGCAAACCTATCGAGCCGACTTACCAACAACGGCCGCATGATCCTTGGCTTCGCCCTCGACCGGGGATACACTGCCCCACAATTCCTTGCCGACGCCCAGTCCGCCGGCCTAGCACCACAACATATGTTTTCATCGTGGAATGCTGATCCCTTCGACGAGAACAGCACCTTCCTTGTTGCCGTGCTGACGCGGGGGTGACTCGGCCTGATCGACGACGCTGATCTAAGGAATAAGCACCAACGATCCCGTTGTCTTCCGCGCCTGCAGCTGCTCATGAGCCTTGCGTGCCTCAGAGAGCGGGAACGTCCCTCCAATTCGGAACGTCACTGACCCATTGGCCACCATTCCAACAACCGCTTGAACTCGCGATTGCAGTTCACCCGGGCGCGAGGTCCAATCCTTAATGCTCGGCCGGGTCAGGAAAACCGAACCCGCCTCATTCAACAGTTGAGGGTCGATCGGCGGTACTGGCCCCGAGGCCGCACCAAACAAAACCATCGTGCCCGTCGGCCGTAGCGAATGAATTGATGTATCAAATGTCGTCTTCCCTACGCCGTCATACACGACATCCGCACCGCGTCCATCCGTCAACTCACGGATTTTCTCCGGCGAGTAGTCGTCATAATTAATGGTGTAGTCGGCGCCATTATCCCGGGAGAGCTGCGCTTTTTCCTCGGTAGAGGTGATGCTGATGACAGTGGCTCCCCGCGCTTTAGCCATCTGGGTGAGCAGCAAACCGACGCCCCCGGAACCCGCTGTAATGACGCATGTGTCGCCCTCACCCAGCGAATAGCATCCGTCAGACAGGTAATGAGCAGTAATCCCCTGTGTCATTAACGACGCGGCCGTCGGATCATTGATAGTGTCCTCAATAGCCACTGCTGCCGACGCGGGAACCGCCGCGTACTCCGCATACGAGCAGTTCGTGTTGTAGAAAGCAACGCGATCTCCCACGGATAATTCACCCGAGGAGGAAGCGTCGCCGTTATCCTCCCCCTTTGCGACGATGCGCCCAACACCCTCGACACCTGGTGTGTAGGGCAAGTCTGCGGGATAAATTCCCTCCCGAAAATAGGTGTCAATGTAGTTGACACCGGCTGCATCAATCTTCACCAGAACCTCGCCGGGGGCGGGCTGAGGAACGGGGACGTCGTCTTTATATTCCAATGCGTCCGCGCCTCCCGTGTGAGACACCCGAATCGCGTGCATGGTGTTAGGGATAGTTACTGTCTGAGAAGAGCTCATGAACCCCACCATAGGTGATGACGGCGCGTCCAGCAGGGAGAGAATCCCCGGCTACAGGAAGGGAATCCCGGCTTAATGGACGACAGGCGCCCACTCTGGGCCGGTTTCCGCCAACTCGGGGTCCAGTTTCGCGAAGATCGGCTTTGGCTTCCTCAGCGTCGTGCCGGCTTCGATGGGGATGCGCTTCCATGCTGCCTGCTGGTGGGAATACTCACCGGTGATCACATGGTAGGTTCGCCCTTCCTCAGGAAGGCCAACTCCCATGAGCTCAACCGGGGTGTCATCCGTCACTTCGTCGATTCGTGGCATGGCTGCCCATTCGCCGGTGCGGCCCAGGGTTTCATGAACCTTCTGGGCAGCATGTGGCAAGTAGGGCGTGAGCAGCACATTGCAATCGGACACGACCTGCAGCGCAGTGTGCAGCACGACGGCCAGGCGGTCCCGCTGGTCCTCATCCTTAGCTAATTTCCACGGCTCCTGGGCAGCAATGTAGGCATTAGCCTCACCGACCAGATGCATAGCCGCGTTGATCCCGGCGCGGAAACGAGAATGCTCTATATTCTCCGCAACGATGTCGAAGGTTTTCTCCGTGAGGTCGAGAAGGGCCTTATCGTCATCAGTGCGGTCAAGCCCGGAAATATCGGGAACTTCACCGAAATTCTTCGCCGCCATAGACACCGTGCGGTTGATCAAGTTACCCCACGAATTGGCTAACTCGTTATTGTTACGGCGGACGAATTCATCCCAAGTGAAGTCCGTATCGTTGTTTTCTGGACCGGCGACGGCAATGAAGTATCGCAACGGGTCGGGGCCAAATTCGCGGAGGAAATCTTGCACGTAGATAACCACGCCTTTGGACGACGAGAACTTCGATCCCGACATGGTGAGGTATTCGGACGAGACGACTTCTGTCGGCAATTGGAGGTCACCCAACTTGCCTTCGGTGCCCCCGCGTAATCCCAGGCCACGGTATCCCAGCATTTCAGCAGGCCAAATTTGGGAGTGGAAGGTGATATTGTCCTTGCCCATGAAGTAGTAGGACTTAGCCTCAGGGTTGGTCCACCATTTTTTCCACGCGTCGGGCTCACCGATACGATGGGCCCACTCGATGGAGGCAGACAAATACCCGACGACGGCGTCGAACCACACATAGAGTTTCTTGAATTTATTATCAGCCCATCCTTCGAGGGGAACGGGCACTCCCCAGTCAATGTCGCGGGTCATAGCGCGGGGTTTGATGTCCTTCAAAATGTTCAAAGAGAACTTGAGGACGTTTGGCCGCCAATCCTTGCGGGATTCGAGCCACTCCCCTAACGAATCCGCGAGTGCGGGCAAGTCAAGCAAAAAGTGCTCGGTTTCAACGAACCGTGGTTTTTCACCGTTGATCTTCGACACCGGATCGATCAGGTCGGCAGGATCCAACTGGTTGCCACAATTATCGCATTGGTCGCCACGAGCTCCGGAGGCACCGCAAATTGGGCAGGTGCCTTCGATGTAGCGGTCGGGAAGAGTGCGCCCTGTCGACGGGCTAATAGCACCCAGAGTCGTTTGCTTCACCATGTAGCCGTTGGAGTACAGCGTCATGAAGAGCTCTTGAACAATGGCGTAGTGATTGCGCGTCGTTGTTCTGGTAAAGAGGTCATAAGAAAGACCTAGTCCGGCCAGGTCTTCAACAATTTGCTTGTTATAGGTATCGGCAAGCTGCTGCACGCTGACGCCTTCTTTTTCCGCCTGAACCAACAGCGGAGTTCCGTGTTCGTCAGTGCCGGAGACCATGAGTACGTCACGCCCGCGCATTCGCTGGTAACGGGCGAAAACGTCGGAGGGAACACCGAAACCGGCGACGTGTCCGATGTGGCGGGGCCCATTAGCATAGGGCCAGGCGACAGACGTAAGTATGGGTGCAGACATACCGTCTAGGCTACAACGCGCTGCAAATTTTACCGACATGAAGGGCAGTCTTAGTGCCCGTCCTTAGTGCTCGTCGTGATCCGTCGACATCCCCACCGGCAGTTCCGTCTGACGCAGGCGCCGGCAGCTACAGTGATTTTTATGCTCCCCGGCCTATCAAACGTATCCGACGCATCTCATGATGATTCTGCTTCCATGACACGCCTTGGTTACAGCTCGCTGGCCCCTGTCGATGTAGGTATGTCACTTCTTACCGACGGCCATCTCCCCGCGATGGCTATCGGAGCCTGGGGTGGGCTCGACGCCGTCATCGCACCGGATGCTTTATGCACGTACTGCGACCCTGAGGACGCATTAAAGCCCCCACCTGCACTTTTCCGCTCTCCGGGCAACGCTTCTGCCAGCACCTCTGGCAACGACGATGGGTCGACAACACCGGCTTATCCCCACAACGGCGTTCGGTTTGGTTTCATCTCGTATCCCGACCCCACAGTGTATGCAGCAGGCGTCACCACCCACCACGTGATCTGGCGCCACAATGGGGAATGGTTCACCAACGGTGATCCCGAATGGGCCACAGATGTTCTCGTTACTGCGAATCAACGTCGCCACTTTCACTCGATTCCACAATGTTCTCCGGCAACGCACTGGAGCTCTGGCGACCGAGATGCTCACCGACATGGTGTTATGAACTGTCTGGATGCTATTCGCGCCGGGGAGGTCTACCAAGCGTGCATCTCCACTCAGTTTCGAACTCCAATGAAGTCGCGCGCCGACGCGGCCCGGTGGTGGCTCTCAACCGTCCACCGCACCCACCCCACGTTCGCCATTTTTCTGGCGACTCATGACCGCGCCATCGCCTCCCTGAGCCCCGAACTGTTTCTCGAGCGCCGGGGATCCACGGTGTGGTCGTCGCCAATTAAAGGAACACTTCCCATTAATCGAGATCCCGAGGAACTAGCGCGGAGCAGGAAGGATGTTGCGGAGAACATCATGATCGTTGACCTCGTCCGCAATGACCTCAGCCGCGTATGCAGGGACGTTACCGTGCCCTCATTATTAAAGGTCCTGCCGGCCCCGGGGGTGTGGCATCTCGTGTCAACGGTATCTGGGCATATGGAAGATGTGTCGCCAGCGCAGGATTCCCGCATTATTGATGCGTGTTTCCCGCCAGCGTCGGTGACGGGCACACCGAAGTTACGGGCGCGGGACTATCTGGCCGAGTGGGAGCCAGTACCGCGTGGTATTCATTGCGGAACTGTGGGGTTGAACTGGGGAAATCTGGTGGCGAATGTGGCCATTCGCACCGCGGAATGGGTGAATGGCGAGCTGGTTTTAGGCACTGGCGGCGGGATCACCATTGACTCCACTCCCGACACCGAATGGGCCGAGATTATAGCTAAAACATCTACTTTGCGCTGGTAGAAATACCCTCAGCGTCCCGCCACTCGCGCGGAGTAGGTGGTCGATCACACTACATGGGCGTGAAACGTCGGGCTGGTTATCGCATTTTTTGGCCCTGGCCCGTGGCGCTACCCTGAGACTGTGAATCTTACGAAGTTCTCTGATCTCGGTTTACGTGCCCTCATGCACATGGTGGGGTCAGGGAATGCACGGACAACAGCCCGCGAGGTCGCCGAAGCGATCAACGCTCCCCGGACCCATGTTTCGAAAGTCATATCGCGGCTAACAGAATTCGGTATTATCGACGCCACTCGTGGCCGCGGTGGAGGAATAACTCTGATCGATGGCGCTGAGGATTTTTCCGTCGGAGCCATCGTCCGTTTCCTCGAGGGGCCGAGCCCGGTGATTGACTGCGAACACCCCCACCCCTGCCCCTTTAATGTCAATTGCCGGCTGCAGCATGAATTAGCCCAGGCACAAGAGGCGTTTTTCGCATCATTGGACGCAGTGACAATAAAAGACATCACGCCCGTGAGGCCTCAGGCTTTTCACCAGGCGTGATGTCTTTTCATGTTCCTTAATTAACGACGGCTAACCGAACAGCCATTAGTCCACGACGGCTAGTCGGCGGTTGTCATCGCCGTCGACGGCCCGTCTGACGAATCATTGGCAGTATTCCCCGACCGCCGGTCTTTTCCGAGTATCTTGTCAGCGCGACGACGTTGTCGTGCCGCATGAGCTGCTTCTACTCGTCGCTCGCGCGCAAGCTTCAACGCGAAGCGTCGGTGCTCACGGTGATCCAAGTACACAGGGTCTTCCCTAAACCCTTTTACCAGCGCGAACATCAGCGCGATAATGATCAGGAGGAATGGCGACGCTGCAATAATCGTGACCGACTGCAGGTTATTCAACGCGTCGGATCCGCCGGAGACCAGCAGCACAATGCCGATTGCGGCTGTGAGCACACCCCACAAACACGTGACGCGGACGTCGGCAACGATGCGGCCATTTTGGGACATCGAGCCCATGACCGTCGAGGCCGAGTCTGCGGATGTGATGAAGAAGGTAGCCAGCAGAACCATGGCCAGGATGGAGAAGATTTGTCCCCCAGGCATGGTCTTGAGCAGGGAGAACAGTTGGTGGGTGGAGTCGCCATCGCCCCAAATGGAGCGGCTAGTTTCTTCCAGGTGCACACCCGTCCCACCGAAGATGGAGAACCACACCACCGTAATTGCCGATGGAACCAACAACACCACGCACACGAACTCTCGGATGGTGCGTCCGCGGGAAATCCGAGCAATGAACATTCCTACGAAGGGCGACCAGGAGACCCACCAGGCCCAGTAGAAGATCGTCCAGGTACCCAGCCATTTACCTGCCGTACCGTTGTCAGTGTCTGCAGTACGGGCAGCCATCTCGAAGAACTGCTGGACGTAGCTTCCGAATGCCGTCGGGATCATGTTCAGAATGACGACGGTGGGGCCCGCAATCAGCACAAAAATGCCCAGAACAGCGGCCATCACCATGTTCGCGTTCGAAATGTACTGAATCCCCTTGCCGACGCCCGACGCTGCGGACGCCAAGAAGAACAGGGACAGGATGACCACGACACCGACCAAAACTGGCGTCCCCGGGTTGTGGATGATGCCGGTTTCGTCCATACCCGAGCCGATCTGCAGTGCGCCCAGACCCAACGATGCGGCGGTGCCGAACACGGTGGCAAAAATGGCCAGGACGTCGATGGTTTTCCCCATCCAGCCTTCGGCCCTGTTCGCACCAATAAGCGGGATGAACGCAGAAGACAATAGCTGTTTTCGGCCCATGCGGAAGGTTCCGTAGGCGATAGCTAGTCCCACGATGGCGTAAATCGCCCAGGGGTGTAGCGTCCAGTGGAACAGCGTCGATGCAAATGCCGAGTTCAGATCTTCAGGCTCGGACCCTGGCACGCCTTCACGAAAGAATGTGAGCGGCTCTGTCGTTCCGTAGAACATTAGGCCGATTCCCATGCCTGCGGCGAACATCATCGCAATCCAGGATGGCGTCGAGAATTCGGGTTCTTCATCATCGCGGCCCAACCGAATTGATCCGAACCGCGAGAATGCGATGGACAAAATGTAGAACACGAAGACCGTTCCGAACAGGACGAACATCCACCCAAGGTTGTCGACGATCCAGCTCAGAGCGTCGGAGGCGAACTCCGCAAACCCGTTGGGTGCGATGAGTCCCCATAAGATGACGACAAGCACGAGTGCTGCTGCGGGTCCTACGACTCTCCAGTCCGTGGGAGCGTCGTCGGTAGCGTCGGACATGCCGAGCTGCCCCTCCCCCGTCAGCACTTCGGGATCATAGTCACCAAGGATGACTTCAGGATCGATATTCTTATGGTCCATTCATCCACTATGTAACAGGACTCTTTTTTATTCAATTGCTACGAGGTTTTCAGCAACTAATAAGGTTCGTTTATTCACTCGCCTTTCTAGCGTCGACGACGGCCTCATAGAGATCCCGCTTCCGCATCCCCCACTGGTCAGCGACAACTTTGCATGCGTCCTTCAAGCGAAGACCATCCGCCCGGACACGCGCTTCAACATCATCGACGAGGTCGTCCACTGGCGGATGCGCGTTCACGTCACGAGCACCTTCCAGAACGACGGTAATTTCACCGCGGATCCCCTCCGCAGCCCAGGAGGCGAGATCCTCTAACGTGCCGCGACGAACCTCCTCATAAAGCTTGGTGAGTTCACGGCACACAGCAGCACGGCGATGAGCACCGAGGATGTCCACCGCCGCGTTCAAGGTCTCTTCAATTCGGTGAGGTGATTCGAAGAACACGCACGCGCGTCGTTCTGTGACTAACGACGATAACCACTCACGACGGGCCCCGGTCTTCCGCGGCACAAAACCGTCAAAACAGAAAGTGCCAACGTGCAGGCCCGACATCGCCAGCGCGGTGGTCACGGCTGATGGGCCCGGGATACAGCCCACATGGATTCCTTCGTCGTGAGCTCGTTCCACAACGGGAAACCCTGGGTCGGAGATAACGGGCATACCGGCGTCGGAAATGATGAGGACAGTTCTACCACGCTGGACTTCTGAGATGAGGGCATCGACGCGGCTGGATTCATTGTGATCAAAATTCGACACCAGGTGCCCAGCAATGTCGATACCCAACGCATTGACAAGATTTCGTGCTCGACGGGTGTCTTCTGCTGCGACAACGTCTGCGGTGGCGAGGGCATGACGCAGCCGTGGCGACGCGTCATCGATATTGCCCAATGGCGTTCCCGCGACGACGATACCGCCACGATAGGACGAATTATCCTGACTCATATGTCTAGCTTCCCATACGGCTGGCATACTAATTGCCGTGACTGCCCGGAATTCTTCGCCGACACCTCTCATTTCGCCCTACCGGTGGGCCCAAATCGTGATAGGCATTATGGCCTTTTTGACGCGATTCATCGGTTTGGGTTCGCCGACGGATAAAGGTGCCCCGGTCTTCGACGAAAAGCATTACGCACCGCAAGCGTGGCAAATGGTGAGATCGTGGAGTAACCCCTTCGTTGGTGGAATTGAAGAAAATCCCGCGTACGGCTTGGTGGTGCACCCGCCCGTGGGCAAACAGATCGAAATGATGTCCGAGTGGCTCTTTGGCTACAACGCGTTTGGGTGGCGGGCGGCCTCCGCGACCTGTGGCGTCATCATCATCCTACTGATTATGGGCACCGTGAAACGCTTGGCGGACTCCACCATGATCGCCTGCATGGCGGGCATTATCGCCGTCTGCGATGGCGTTCTACTAGTCACACAACGTACGGCAATGCTGGACGTTTTCCAATGCTTATTTGTGGTGGCGGCGGCATATCTGTTGGTACGCGATGCACAACAGATGCAGGACCGGATGAAAAAAGTCCGTCATGAAGACCGAATGTCGGATTCGCCCTGGGGGCCACGCATGGGATATCGGTGGTGGAGATTCGCCGCCGGAATCAGCATTGGTTTGGCTACCGGAGTGAAATGGTCAGGTCTCTTCTACATTTTCTTCTTCGGATTGCTGTCGGTCATGGCCGATGTGGCTCGCCGGCGTCGCTTCGGCGTGCAACGCCCCGTGGTGGGAACGCTGCGTAGAGACACATTCCCCGCGATCGCATCGCTGGCTATTCTGCCCCTAGCGGTCTACATGTTCACGTGGCGCGCCTGGTTTGCTGACGAAAACAGTGTGTACAGGCATGCTAAAGAATCGGGGCTCATTGAGGATGGAAGCATTCTGAAACACGTTCCCTCTCCTTTGAGTAACTGGCTGTACTACCAGCAGCAAGTGCTTCAGTTCCATGCGACCTTAACGAATTCCAATGGGCATTATCATCCGTGGGAATCCAAACCGTGGTCCTGGTTGGCCTCTACACGGCCCATGGTTTACTACGACTCCGTTCACGACGACGGTACCCACTACGCGCAGATGCTCTTCGGCACACCCATTATTTGGTGGATATCTGTTCCTGTCATCGCGTGGGCCACGTGGTGTTGGATTGTCGGTAAAGATCGGCGCTGGGCTGTGCCGGTTGTCGGGTATGCCGCCGGATTCCTGCCGTGGCTCACGGATGTAGACCGCCAGATGTACTTCTTCTACGCAACGAACATGATCCCATTCCTGATCATGGCCATTGCGCTGTGCCTGGGGCAGCTATATTCGTGGTCCATCGCGGATTCTCGTTTAAAGAACCGCTCATTGGGCAAGCATCTAGGGAGCTACCTTTTAGGGCGTCGACGGGGGCTTTCTCGCCGACGTCGGGCTGGTGCTCGTCGGCCTGATGTCGCAGGAAAACCAGGTTCGTCGCGCATTCGACCGAGCGCGGCACGGGCGTCGGGAAGTGTAGCGATGCTCACCGCTCCATCTTCGCGCTGGGCGCGTGTGAAATCGTTGTGGATCAATGACACCGGGTCCATCCTGGTGTGTCTCTATCTGGGTGCGGTGGTCGCGATGTTTATTTACTTCCTCCCACTCATGGTTGCTATGCCTTTGTCCGGCTCTGAATGGGATGCCCATATGTGGCTTCCGAGCTGGAAATAAACCTCGCTCCTCGGACGTAGACGGGAAGACATCGTTACGTGACCTACTGATCCCCCATGTGACGGTGAACATCGTCATTGGCTTCGTCAATAAGGCGGGCTGTTTCCCTGGCATCTGAAAAAGTAGACTTCACGGGCCGGGCGCTAAACGATTTTAGGGAGCCAGTCACGTCGCCAGCGCTGACCCCGAAGTGGCTGAACCAGCACCACACCATGACAAGGACGGTCACAATGAAGAGAACGAGGCCCATGAGCTGCTGCGGTGTGGCAAGCCCGAGAACGATGTCTCTGGAGGCGAAACCCGCTGTAAAAGCCCATAGGGCACCGAAGAGGGGAATCATTCCAGCGGTCATGCGTGGACGCCATGAACACCAAAAGAGCGAAAAACCCAAGGATAAACGCATCGCGGCCGCGTCGATAAATAACCGTGCAAGGTCTGGGTCATGAGAATCTCCCACTGCTCCATCCGAGTCGCTGCCCGACGGAACTGGGGTGCCGGTGAGCGTGGTCGAATGGCTCAGCAAATATATGGCCCAACCCACATAAATGAGTCCGAGAACAATGAGGACTATCCGCGATAGTGATAGTGAAATGATTCGCCATGAACGGTGGCGCGGTAGTTGATCTTCCGGTACGGATTGGACGAGGGACTCGGAAAAATCGGGGATAGATTCGGAGTCATCAGCGGGAGCGATCCGCAAGGTGCGCCCTAGCATCAATGCTTGTGTGTACCAGTTTTGGCAGTCTTCGCATTCAGCCAAGTGGGCGTCAATCACGTCGTCGTCCCAGGTTGCACGGGACCGTTCACCATCTATGCGCGCTGACAGTGCTTGACGCACCTCATTGCACTCCATAATTCCCCTTCGTCATGCGGATCACAGTCCGTCACCTCAGGACCACCACCCCAGAACAGCCGTTCCACGGCAGCCGACCCAGGATCGTCAGGATCGTCGTTGGAAGAAGTAATCGAGGCTAGCCCGGCCGGCACCAAAGATGGCGATCACTATGAGAGTAACCACGAGGAGTGCGACGAATTCCACTCCACCATTTGCGACAAAGAAGCCTCGATGAAGATGGACAAACCAGAGTGCACCGACCATGTCCATGATGAGGACAACAGAGGCAGCAGGTGCCAGGATCCCCACAAAGATCATGGCGCCGCCGATCATTTCGACGAATGAGACCAGAGCAGCGATCAGCTCTGGCTGAGGGATCCCCAGCTGATCAAATTGTCCCCCGGTTGCGGATAAGCCCGTCATCATCGCTTTATCCCAGCCGTGAGCAATGAAGATCAAACCGACGACAATGCGCAGCAAGAGAAGTGCCGCGTCACGAACCTCCGGTTTATTCATAAACACGACCGTACCCGAGCTGAACCCGTAGCCGGAAAAAAGGGGTTTCCGCACATCGCGGAGATGAACATCGGGGTGATGATGACCCCGTTTTATGTGAGGGTAGGTTCTACGCCCTCACGGAGCTGGCTGATCTCAGTGCGTGCGGGTGCCTCGGAGGAGTTCTTCTTCCTGCCAAACAGGAACTTATCGACGCTGACCGCGCCGGCCCCGGCCAAGAGGAGCAGAAGTGCACATGCGCCCAGGATGAGGACGTATTCGAAGCCGCCATCGCTGCTCCACAGTCCGGCGTCCTTGTGCGCGAACCAGAACGCTCCTGCCATATCGATCAATAGGACAAAGCTGCTGAGACGAGTGAGAAGCCCCAGGATTAAAAGAACGCCAGTGACCAGTTCACCCCAGCTTGCCAGGGTTGCTGCGACATCCGTGGCCGGGATGTTCATGGCGTCGAAGGAGTCGCGGGTGCTTCCCCATCCCTTAGTGACGGCGTTTTGCCAGCCATGCATGACAAAAATAAAACCAAGGACCAGGCGGAAGATAAAGAGGCCTGCGTCACGGAAGAAAGGATCCAATTTCGTTGACATATCAACTACATTAGCAAAAATAGTCAAACCCGCATAGAAAGAGAAACATTATTATGGGTAGCCAAACCCTTGCCCCCCTAAAGAACTTACGTGAGACCACCTATAATCGGGCGCATGTCAACAGATACTCAGCACTCGTCGGATACTCAGCCCTCGCCGTTACGCCCTATTCACTTTGAGCTCAAAGTGCCTGGCGGGAAACTCATTGTTATTGACACCACCGTCGAGAATGACACCATCACATCTTTACGCCTCTCCGGGGACTTCTTCCTCGAGCCCGATGAAGCCTACGACGAAATTGCCCCGGCATTGGTAGGAACAAAAACGTCCGCGTCCACTGAAGCATTTGAATCGCGATTAAATTCCGCATTAGCTCATTTCGACAATCTCGACCTCGAGGGATTAACCATTCATGACATTGCCGTCACCGTGAAACGAGCGGTCTCCGGCGGCAAAGACTTCACCGATTACGAATGGGACATTCTTCGCCCCGGCGTCCTCCCCACCCCAGTCAACGTCGCTCTTGACGAGCTGCTCTTAAACCAGGTCGCCGATGGGCGTCGCGGCCCCACCCTTCGTTTTTGGGAATGGGACGATAAGGCCGTCGTTTTTGGTTCTTACCAATCGTATTCAAATGAATTAAACCAAGAGGGAATCGACAAATACGGAATTACTCCGGTGCGTCGAATCTCTGGTGGCGGCGCCATGTTTATGGAGGGCGGAAACTGCATTACCTATTCGCTCTACGCGCCCATCGAACTGGTCCAGGGTTATTCGTACGTCGCATCCTACGAATACCTCGACCAATGGGTACTAGCAGCGTTAGCCAAGCATGGCGTCAACGCCTGGTATGTACCCATTAACGACATTACCTCCGACGGCGGAAAAATCGGGGGAGCTGCGCAAAAACGCCGTCGCGGAGCGATCCTGCATCACACCACGATGAGCTACAACATTGACGCCGACAAAATGATGGATGTCCTTCGTATCGGGAAGGTCAAGGTGTCATCGAAAGGATTAGCGTCGGCTAATAAGCGCGTTGATCCTTTGCGGCGGCAAACTGGTGTTCCCCGTGAGACGATCATCGACACCATGGCTCAAGAGTTCATGACGCGGTACGGAGCGACACCCGCGTCGCTGACAGACGCGGATATCAAGGAAGCGGAGGAACTGGTCAGCACCAAATTCGGTAATGACGCATGGACGAAGAGGATTCCGTGACGACTAGGCGCGATACCTGGACCGTGATACCTAGGCCGTGATACCTGGGCCCTAAAGCCCGGGCCGTCGGCTAGTCATTCCGGCGAACATGCTGAGTGATCTGCTTCTGACGCAGGGGGTCAACACATACTGTTGCGACCACCGACAACACCAGGCTTATAACGAAAGCGCCGATAATCCACGTTAATTGCGGCCCGACTGAGGGTTTCTTGACGAACTGCCCGTAGGACGTCCAACCCAAATACAAGCCGAAGAGGAACGTGAAACCACTGGTCATGAGAAGCGGATAAAAGGTCTGCTTTATCGCCACCCGCCTATGCAGTGACGACGGGACACCTATGAAATCGAGTGCACGGGTGAGCTCCGCTTCTTCAAAAACGGTGGATGCCTGGTTCAGCAAGGTTCCACTGATCGAAATGAGTAAGCCAACACCATAAGTAACGACTGCTCCAGTGAATGTGTCCCGACTGACCGTGGGGTCACCCAACTCCTCCCCCGGATTCTTCGGCATGATCGCCACGTACCCCAACAAGAGCGCGAGGAAAGTCAGGGCATTCGTCCGTTTCCATGCGGTACGTCCGTCAGTCATGACTCGACGCGTCGCCAAGAAATTGAATTTTCCGGGAAGAACGCTAGAGATACGGGCTGCGAGCTGGATGAGCCAGGGAACCACAAGGTTGATGCCGAGAATGAAGAGACACACGATCACGGCGAGGATAGTCAGAGTCCAGCCGAAATTGTTGTAATCAGGTCTAATCTGGGTCATAACGAAGCGGGAAATCACAACGATCCCGACAAATATGATGAGACGCCAGAATCTGAGTGCTGTGGGAATGTCCCGCTTCGAGACTCCCAGCGGCGACACCATAACACGCTTGAGGCCAACCACTGCAGCTACCGCTGCAAGGACAAGGATGATTACCCATAACGCCGGATAACCCCACCACGGTAAGAGAATTTCCCAGAGACCGATGCGGGTGTTTTGAAAAGTAACTAGCGACCACGCTGGTGCCGCGACGACGTACAGCACAGTTCCAAGCGCCAAACCGGCGAATGCCAACGCACTGGTTTCCGCCAAGGTGAGTCGCGTGATGTCACGGTTGGACAACCCCAGCAACCTAAGTGTTGCTAATCGCCTCTCGCGGCCGGAGGCCCCTAAAACCGCTGATTGCGCTACCAGGGACATCATCGCGGGAACAACAAACACACAGGCGAATACCGCAAGTCCTACATAGGTCTGCCGTAACTCATCACTCATCCCGTGGAGTGATGCCACCGAGGGCCGACGATAGCGTTCGTAGAACATCCACGTCCCGCCGGCAACGGTCATAGCCATCCACGTACTCACGGTGAAGGCAAACACCGCTAACGCAGAGAGCCACTTATTCCCCGTCCCCGCCCTATAGGACGCTTTTTGCAATTGAACACCCAGGTGAGAGAGCGTCGATAAGGAAACGGCCATTTAACTCACCGCCCCTGACAACATGCGATCGTCATGAATAATGCCATCGCGAATTTCAATTCGACGCTGGCACCAATTCGCGACACTCTGATCGTGGGTCACCATCACCAACGTGGAGCCGGCCTGCTCGGTAATCGCAATCAGCTGCTGCATGACTTCATGGCCGGTCGATTGGTCAAGGGCGCCTGTCGGCTCATCGGCAAAAATAATTGCCGGTTTAGCTGCGATGGCTCGGGCGATGGCTACGCGTTGCGCTTGACCTCCAGACATTTTCCCTGGCCTGCGACGAATCAGCTTCCCGAGCCCCAGGCGCTTGAGCATGTCGGCGGCGTCAGCATAGGCTCGCCTACGAGACTTGCCCTGCAAAATGGCCGGGAGAGCCACGTTTTCCTGCGCCGTGAGCTCTGGAAGAAGTTGACCGTCTTGGAACACAAACCCGAATTTACGCAGCCGGAGCGCTGACCTTTTCGCATCATTCAGCCGTGAAACGACGGTATCGCCGTACCGGATATCACCGTCGTCCGGGACAAGCACACCGGACATGCAATGCAAAAGAGTGGACTTGCCCGAACCCGACGGGCCCATGACCGCGACGGATTCACCCTGGCGAATCTCCAAGGAAATACCCGTCAAAACTGGGGTTGAGGTGAACGATTTCGTGATGTCGTGGACAACCAGCGAAGACTGAGAGTAGCCCTGCTGGCTCTGTTGCGCGTTGTGATCTTTCATGACACCTATTTCACAGTTTGTTCACCGAGTTCACCACAGCTCTAGCGCCCGAATCGTGGTAGATCTAGCACTACCCCCATCGCTGGTAATGAGGGTGCGGCCGCTACTCACGCGGGGTTTAAGTTTCTATCATGGCACACATGGCATTATCAGCCTGGCAACGATTATCGGACCACCTACGACCCCGAAACCGGTCCGCTCATTCACGGTCGCATGAAAGTGTGGCAGCCGAGCGCATTAACGAGTTAACGACATCGCGCCGGGCCATTGCCGATGCCTACGAGGTTGAACGTCGTCGCATAGAAAACGACCTCCACGACGGGGCTCAGCAATATTTTGTGGCTGCGTCACTTAAGCTCGGGGAAGCCGAACTTGAGGCAGAGAATGGGACCGCAGAGCTGCAACGACTCCTCGAGGAGACGCGCTCGCACCTTGACGATGGGCTCCATGCTCTTCGTCGAACCGTCCACGGCATTCACCCTCAAGTACTGCGCGACCAGGGCTTATATGCCGCGGTTCAGGAGATCGCCGAGTCATACGGTCCGAATATCGCCGTGCACTGTCCGCATAAACTCCCTGACCTTCAGCCGAGCGTGTTGGCGTCGGCCTATTTCTTCTGCGCCGAGTGCCTGACCAATGCCGCAAAATACGCTCCCGGCGCGCCAGTGACCGTCCTACTAATCTCGGACAAGGATTTACGGATTTCTATTGTGGACGAGGGGGACGGCGGGGCTCACTTAGGCCCAGGATTATCGGGAATGCGTGAGCGTTTGGCTGCCTTCGGAGGTTCCATGGAGTTGAACTCCCCAGTTGGTGGGCCAACGGCGGTTACTGCGTCGATTCCTGTCATGCTCAATCGAGGGCAAAGTGGATATCCCATAACCACGTCCACACGATCGCGTGATGCGAAACTGAACACGACGATGGGTGGGGCCGACCACTACAGACCGAGGTCTGATGGGAACGTCGACCAGCTCGGTGAGGATTCATAATGAAAATAGTCATCGCCGACGATTCCGCCTTGTTGCGCGAAGGCGTCGCAGGGTTAGTTGAAAAACGCGGATATGAGGTTATTGCGAAGCCGACCTCTGCCACGGAATTACTCGATGCCGTGGCGAGTCTCGGCGATAATCGCGCTTTACCTGATCTCCTCATTACCGACGTACGTATGCCTCCTGACATGCGCGAAGATGGTTTACGAGCGGCCCTTCAGCTGCGCGAGCGTTTTCCATCATTAAGCATCATGGTGCTCTCCCAATACGTGGCTCCTGCTTATGCCCGTGAACTTTTCACACCTGGAACCGCCCACGGTGCAGGCACGGGCTATTTGCTGAAAGATCGGATCGGAAAAGTCAAAGACTTCCTGGAGTCCATCACTATCGTCGCACAGGGCGGAGTAGTCATCGATCCCGATGTTGCGACAGCGCTGATGAAATCCGGACGATCAGGTTTGCGACTGCTCACCGCGCGCGAACGTGAAGTCATGGAACTGATGGCGCGTGGAAAATCCAATGCGGAAATTTCACAGGACCTGTTCCTTTCCGGTGCCGCGGTGGCGAAACATGTGTCCAATATTTTCTTAAAGCTCAATCTCGAGCCGGGGGAAGATAACCGGCGGGTGCGCGCGATTTTGAAGTATTTGACTGAAACGACAGGCTTGATCTGACCCGGTTAAACGATAAACCTGCAGTCCATTCCGGCTCTAAATTTGAGGCTATCTTTACTTTTGCACGTCCACTAGTATGGTTACCCTCATTTGTTTGTTTCTCTAGAAGGAGTCGCCTTCGTGTCCCGTTCCAGGTCTCCCCGTCGCTTACGCTCATTGCGGGCGGTTGTGGCGTCAACACTCGCCGTATCACTCATCATGGGTACAGCCGCATGCTCGCGCAATGAGGATTCAACCCAATCGTCATCGGATACGGCCTCTTCTTCATCTTCTGAATCAGGCCAGAGCTCATCCACGCAGGCCAACGAAACGTGGCCACGGACGGTGGCCACAGACCACGGGGAGGTCAAAATCCCGGCCAAGCCGAAGAAGGTCGTCTCTGCTGCAGTAACGCTGACTGGTTCCTTGCTTGCCATTGGGGCACCGGTCGTGGCGTCGGCAGGTGGACAAAAGGGCACGCCTCTCACGGATGACAATGGTTTCTTCACTCAGTGGTCCCAGGTTGCAGACAAAGAGCATGTGAAGGTCCTGGACCTCAACCCGTCGGCGGAAGCCATACTTGCTGAAAAACCTGACTTGGTTGTGATGTCCTCGACTGGCCAAGACGCCACGCCTGACCTCTATGAACAGATTTCCGAGGCTGTTCCCACGGTGATGATCGACTATTCCGATAAAGACTGGCAGGATGTCGCTACCATGTTGGGGAAAGCGACAGGCCTAGAGAAGAAAACGTCGAATGTCATTAAGAAGTTTGATGACACCGCGGCTGAAGCTCGTAGTGAGATCAAGAAGCCTTCGCAACCGGTTACGCCGTTGGTGTACACGCCGCAAAACAAGTCTGCACGTGTGTGGACAAAGGACTCCGCACAGGGCAAGTTGCTGACCAAGCTAGGGTTCACCCTTGCCGACGTTCCAGAAAGCGCGCGCGGATCGAATTCGATGGGACCCCGGTCTGACGTTTATGTTGTCTCCGCTGAGAATTTACCCACTGCGGCCACCGGGAAGACTGTGTTCCTCTTCGCCGCGGATGATAAAGCTGTAAAGGAATATAAGAGCAATCCGGTGCTGGCCGATACCCCCGCCGTCAAGAACAAGTCCGTGTATTCCATGGGCACTGACACGTTCCGGATGGATTACTACAGTTCACTGGCCATGATTGACCGTTTAGAGGACTTGTTCGATTAAGACTCCCCATCACGCATCGTTGAGATCAAATCCCGTTGCTTGCCCGGGGCCGACTGCCACCACTCGAACCTTGGTTTTCTGGTGGCAGGAGCCACAAGCCCCTGACGCGCAACCATCACTGTCGCGTGGCGACGGCCGTCGTCGTCACTATGGGACAGTCTTTTTCCACCTCTCTGGGGTTCATGATCACCACGATGCTGCACTCCACCGGATGACGGATCACCACGATGGGTGGTGGTCATTCACGGTGACCGTACCGTCAGATCTCTGCGGCTCCTACTACATCATGCCTGCGGAAACGGTTCCCGACGAGATTGTGGAGACTCCCCGTCACCACGATCCTCATCAACGCATCGATTTTCGGGCGCGCTGGAAAGCCCTCATGAAACTCATGGTGGTCGATCCATACGCACAGATACCTCCCCTGTGGTCGTCATGTTCCGCGTCCGGTACTGACCATTTCTACAGCGCGAAGTCATCTGGAATTGTTCAGCTCGATGACGCCTTGCCAGAACCTGGGTGGGGCGCCGTGGACGTATCGGAGGCGTCTACTAACAACACGATGGCCCAGTTCACCCCCTACACATGGCACTCGTCGTCGGAGTTTTTCCAGGACAGACATGTATGGGTGAGGACTCCGATCGCCAATCGAACTGATAACCGGCAACGTCGACCGTGGCTGCTCATCCTTCTCGACGGTCAAGACTGGTGCGAGGCGCACACTGGTTTTGACTCAGCGCTCCGCGCGCTCGAAATCAGCGGTAGCATTCCCAACGTCACTGTGGCGGCCATCGAAACGACAGACTCCGCTGTGCGCGGACAGAACCGCCTACGCGATCTTGGCTGCAATCCTGCATGGAGAAGTGCGCTCAAGGACTACCTCATCCCCGCGATCACGCGAGACTATGACATTTCCGACCCCTACGTCATTGTTGCTGGCCAGAGCCTTGGCGGGCTATGTGCCGTCGACTGCGTCATTGAGAGCCCCGAATCGTTCCATGCTGCTATCGGGTGTTCGCCATCATTCTGGTTTCCGACGCGACAGGGGCCGCAGCTACCCGGCCCACTTGGCGGGCTCATCGCGGAGAAGCTCCAGAACCAAGCCACTTTGGCGGCACTCGCGCAGAATAATTCACGGTTCTTCTTCGACGTGGGAACCGGCGAAGGGTTCATGGAGTCTCATGCGCGCGCGGTCGTCGAGGGGCTGGAACGAGCCCATATTCGGCACCACTTCGATGTATCCACGCATGGTCATGATCCTGCAGCGTGGCGGGGAGCACTAACGCGGGGACTCTGCTTTATTGCGACGCGGTAGCGCTCCCAAAAAGCGCGTTATGAAAAGCAGCGCCAATTCCCACACTTTGCTCGGAATCAATACCTCATTCTCACACCTTAAATAGGGTGGTTTTGTTTTTTATCTTTCAGAAAAACTTGGGTGCGCAGCCCAAAAACTAGGCTGGAGTTAGTGGGTCAGCAACAACGCCTCTCACTGGTTGACGCCGATTTTCAACCCCAGCATCCGCTGTTAGCTGACCATTTTTATGCGCAGCATGCCCACCTCACAGGACGTGTTGCAGATATTTCATTCATCTGCCTACTTTTGGAGGCGACTTATCATGGCCGATGAACTAACTGGCACCACATTCGAACAATCCACTACCGAACGCGGTCGTGAGCTCTTGGCCCGCATGGATCGCTTCCCTGCTTGGCCACTGCGCAAGCGTGATTTTTTCGTTATCGGTATCGCATATTTCTTCGTTTTTTATGACATCAGCGATATCGGTTTCGCCATGCCAGCTATCGACGAGCAAATGAATCTGGGCCAGGACATGTCTCTGTTCGTGGCCCTGGCCGTTGGTCTCGTGGGCTACATTATTGGCTCACTCCTCGCTGGCTGGCTCTCTGACGCGAAGGGAAGGAAAGTCTCTTTCATCGGTTCCCTCGTTTTTTCCGGAGCGGGATCTCTCCTCTGCGGATTCTCTTTCACGGTGTGGGACTTGTCGCTCTGGCGCTTCTTAACCGGCATGGGCGTGGGAGCAGCCCTCAACTTAGCTTCCACCTACGTCGGCGAAATTGCACCAGCTAACCAACGCGGCAAGCTTTCCGTCGCCACCTTTATGGTCGGCATTATTGGTCAAGCGATCACACCGTTCGTCGCCCTAGCATTGGTTCCGAACTTCCACACCGGGTGGCGCTGGCTATTCTTCATCGGCGCACTTGTCGGCGTCTTCGGCGTTCTCTTTGCCCTAGCACTCCCCGAGTCGCCCAGGTGGTTAATCTCCCAATGGCGATGCGATGATGCCGAAAAGATCATCGAGAAGATGGAAGAGAACTTCACGCCTGAACAGTTGCGCAAAGGGCAGAAAATTCGCGAAGAATTCCGGAAAGAGGTTGAAAAAGAAGAAGAGAGGCAGGATCGCTCCCTTGGGCTCACCGGAACAGACAGCACCCCGTCACTCACTGAAGGAAAGTACCTGCGCACGGCCATTGTCATGGCCCTGATGTGGTTCCTGTGGTACATCGGCAATTATAGCTTCCTAGGTGATGCCCCTGACCTCATTTCATCACACGGTGAAGATATTGCTGGATCAATTCTGTACATCGCGATCGGCGCAATCGGCTACCCAACCGGCGCGCTCATCATGATCTTTATCTCCGATAAATTCGAGCGTAAGTACCTCATTTTCGTCTCCACCCTCGTATGGGCGGCAGGCATGCTGTGTATTGCGACGCTCGCTAGCGCGTTTATGGTTACGCTTGGTTCATTCTTGGCTTCTATGGCGCTGGGGTCCTACCTCCAGATGGGCTACACCTTCACAGCAGAGTCCTTCCCCACCACCTTGCGAGCCCGCGGGTTCTCCATCGCAGATGGTTGTGGTCACCTCGGTGGCGCGGTTGGCTCACTCCTCCTGCCCTTCGTTGTTAATCAGGCGTCATTTTTCGCTGGCTTCGCGATGATTGCACTGACCGGTGTCGCCGCCGGATTGCTGGCATTGACAGGGCCAAAGTCGTCGTCGAGGTCGTTGGAAGACATCTAACCCCGCTCTAATACGAATCATGGCGGGGTTGTGCTTCCCCGCCATGTCAAGGCCCAATTCTCGGGTCCTTCAACACGTGACTTTCTTCTCAGTCACGTGTTTTCTTAGTTACGTGATTATCAGACGGCAGGTGAGAGATTTTCTTTGTCGTCCCACTTTTCTTTCATCTTCTCGGGCCTCGACGGGAAAACCGTCATGATGAAATACGCTATAACACCAATACCCGTGAAGATAATGAAGTACCACGGTCCGGCAAAGCCAGCATCATGCAAACGTCGCCACGTGAGCGAAAGACTCGGCACCAAAATAATCAAATTAAAGATAGCGGTGGCGATCCCCACTGGATTGTTCACATCATCCGGATCCACACCCACACTAAGCGCTACTACGGAAACCGCAGCGTAAATAAGGAACAAGACCAACTGAACCCACCAGTATTCGGACCTTGAGGAACGTCCCTTGAACCGAAAAGCTCTGGTGACGAATCTCTTGACGGCTGCAGGCAAACTTGCGCCGTAGAAAGGCTGCGACAATGGTGGCTCACCATCGTACTCAGGGGCATCATCGGGGCCGTGGTATCCACCTGGAGTACCAGCTCCGTAGTGTTCGGTGTCATTCTGCGACGGGAATGGCTGCATATCAGTCATGTTCCCTACCCTAACAATTTTTCTCATCATTTTTTAGGCCAAAATCAACGATTTTAACTTTTTTAACTCAATCGGAACGCTGGGTTAGCGCCACACATCGCCACACGTGATGGAATACATCTCACTCATACGTGTTGGATCTAACCGGGAGGGCGGAACAGAACCGCCAACGATCGTTCACCAACTCGGCGGTGCGCTCTCTTCTTCGGAAAGGGAGGCTGTTCGCTCTCCACAACAAAACCGCGCAAAAACCTAGTCGACTTTCTGAGGAGATAACGTCATGGCAAAGAAAGCAGTCATCATCGCAACTGATTTCGGCGTCGAAGAGCCAGAAATTATCTCACCACGCGACGCCCTATCGTCGGCAGGCATTGATGTCACCATCGCTTCCAACTCGGGCAACGACATTCAAACTGTGACTGGCGACAAAGACTGGGCATCGACCGTCAAGGCTGACACAACCCTCGACAAAATCAGTGCCGACGATTACGACCTGGTCGTTCTCCCAGGCGGGACGGTCAACGCTGACACCCTCCGCATCGATACGGAGGCGCAGCGCATCCTTAAGGAGTTCGCCTCGGCCCACAAGCCGGTCGGCGCCATTTGCCACGCACCGTGGGCGCTCATCGACGCCGGACTGACCGAGGGCAAGACCATGACGTCCTACCAGTCCATTCGCACGGACCTCGAGAACGCGGGTGCCCACTGGGTGGACGAAGAAGTCTTCCGTTGCCCCGGGAATGACTGGGTATTGATCACATCACGCAACCCGCATGACCTGCCGACCTTCACCAAGGCACTCACCGACGAGCTGTCTTAGCGAGCTACAACGGGAATCGGCCCTGACACTGGGCACGCAACGACCTGTTTGTTTTGGGGATCACGGATCCTCGGAGTAAAGTGCTGGGGGTCCGCGGGGCATTGGCGCAGTTGGTAGCGCGACTCGTTCGCATCGAGTAGGTCAGGGGTTCGATTCCCCTATGCTCCACAAACACTGTTTTCCCTGGTCACCATTAGCCAGGCATTTTCGCATATCTGCAGGTAGGGACGCCTCTGATGAGTTACACGTTCGGTAACTGCCACGCATGACCCTTTAGCCGGGAAAGCGTTGCTATCGACATCGGCCCTCGTTAGGATCTTTCCGTTTCTACATGGCTAAAGAGGATGGTTTACCACCTCTTTCGTGCCTTTCACTCAGACGGTGTCTGCTTTCTTTGAAGACAAACAGCCCACCCAAGGATGGCGAAGCATGCCCCAGCAGTTACTGCCGATGCCCATCGGGCTGAGAGCATATCAGCAGTCCAAGGGGTCACGGCCGCCGCGAGTGAGTAGCCGATACCTCCGGCCGCGTACAGCAGAGAAAAGGCAGATGCCCTACGTTTGTGCGAGACTAAGTCAGATACGATCACTTGCCTTAAGACCATGGATGGCGCCTGGACAACCCCTATGAGCACTGCAACACCTAGCAGGATTGAGTAAGACTGGACGCTTCCTACCGTCGCTAAAAGGGCAATCATGAACACCGTTGAGATCATGGCAAGTACTTCGGGCCTCGGCCACGACTTCTTGATGCCGAAAACTGACGAAGCAACAACGCTGCCCAGAGCCAATAGAGCCAAGACAAAACTTGCCTTCTCATCTGACCCAAACCAGTGGGTCAAAAGTCCAGGAACCAATGTGTCAAAGGACGCAGTGACAGCCATGATCACACCTGACGCGACAACTGGAACTGCGATGGGACGGAATGATGCCTTTCCACCCTCCCCAGACTCATGGCGATAATTGCTGGGAATTGCAAGAGGGGCCACTACTGCTGCTCCAAGCAATAATAGCGCTAAGGAAACGTATGCAATTACCGTATTCGTTTGGTGAACCAACACCACACCCAGGATTGGCCCCAGAACCCAGCATGTTTGGTTCACTACATTGTCGATCGCGAGTATCCGCTGAGAGCTGCTTGTCATTTGAGTGGCAGACGATCTAAGAACACCTGGTATTGGTGATGAAATCGCCCCAAGGACAAGGATTGCTAAAGCGGCACCCAGCCACAAAGAGGGAATGAACCACAGTATTGCCCCAGCTACGAGCAGTAGCATAGCCCCCGACAAGGCAAATTGTTCTTAATTCCCGGCCAATCCCAACTTGTTTCAGCTTATGGGTGAGCCAGATTGCCCCAGCGGCTTCTCCCGCTGCATAGCTACCAGAAATCAGACCTCCGGCAGCATAGCTTTTTCCTACCGCTGCTGTTCCAACCACGGCCACCATTGGGATGGTTGTTACCACTAGTCGCGTCATCGGGGTTGCTATCGCCCATGCAAGTTGATTACTCGGAAAGTGTCCCACCTAAGTTTTTCCTTGGAAGTCTTTTTTCTGATGTGCCTAGACGTCCTCAAAATGCGGTCGTCACAGTAGTCGGTACATTTGACTTAAGCAGGTCAGCCCGGCAGCGTCCTGCAGCATCGTCAGTGGTAACTGTATGTGTCAAGCGTCGATGACCTGCGTCTTATGCCGATTACTCAGCTCGCCGGGCACGACGCTTGCGTCTTTTCTACCAGTTCCAGCCCCCGTCAACCAGGGTTTTCTCAACATTGAGCTTCGCTAGTTGCAGCGTGGGCTAGTTGTCATCATCGGGAAAGGATGCCACCAAGCTCGCCCGGATAAGAAAACCTGATCGGCTCTCTCGTTAACGTTTGCTCATTAAGGCCCACTCTGGCTTGTCACGGTAGGTCTGGAACTACCTATACACAATTACCTTCAAGCGCAGCTGGAACGTGTCAGCAATGAATTGTGGGCTGTAGCCCTTCTCGTACATCTTTGCCGCGACCAACTTTGTGGCAAAGGGGTAGCGGGTCAGCTTCTCATGGCGAAACGATTTCGGCTGTCTCGCATGTCGATTCCGGAGCCACTTATGTGGTCTCCATCGTCCCGGATAGGCCAGCGCCCGTATGGTTTTTGCGACCGACTGGATACTAGTCGAACTTCCTTAACGGAGGCCTCTTTCTCTGCCGGGGAAAACTTACAGTGAGCCCCCGAAATCACAATTTCCCAAAATTTCGCCCACACCGCCTTTTTGCCGTAGAGGCCTTACCTCATCGCCCACAGCTCACAGCGAACTAGGCCCCTGCTTTGGCATCAATATGGCAACAAGGGCCAAAACTAGCGCTCATTACGACGCGGAATACGCCGTAGTTCTTGGGACCTGAAAGCAGTAGTTTTCTACCCCACGCGGCGTATATGCGTCACGCTGGCGCGCCCATCACCGTCTGTCTCGTAGCGATCGTACTGACGGTCGATGTACTCGCCGTCGTCCTGCATGTCATCCGGTTCCTCGACGCCGAAGTAATCGGCAGCGTCCACGTACTCCAGCTCAGCCAACTCCGGATCAGTATCATTCGTCTCAATAACGGTGCCGGCCGGCCGACGTAACCGCGACGACACAGCCCGATCATCATGATCATCTTCAGCGTTCCGGACGCCCATTCGAGCACGCCTCATCCGGCGCAGACGACGAGCCGCCAAGCGCTGCTCCTCAATGGCCTGCTTCCGCAAGAACGCGAGGTACACACCGGTAGCGACAGCGCCGACAACAGCGCCGGCCCACATAGCGCCACCGACCACAAAGCCGAGGACCAACAGAACAACCGTCACCGCAGCCAAACCGAAGAGCACACGCTTACGCTGGGTGAACCGCCGCCGCGCATTCCGCTCGGCGAGCTCCGGGTCGTACACACCCCGCCCGCGCCGGCGGTCCACATACGCCCGATCCTCATCCGTCACCGCAATGTCGTCATATTCGGAACGCGCGAGTTCCTCGAGCTCTTCGTCCGACAAAGCATCCAGCCCGTCGTCGAAAAGCATGGTGCTGGAGCGTTTTTGAGCTTCACGGCGCTCCTCGCGCTCATCGTCTGATTCGTCGGCAAAGTCATACGCGTGCTCAAATGCGGGATCACCGTCGCGATAATCCACAACATCCTCCGGGCGATCATAGGCATCGGGGAACTTCTCCCTGTCCTTCGCCACAGCGTCGTCGGACCCGAAATCACGGCCATACACCACCGAGGTACGGTCTTCGCCGGCAGAGAGCACATCATCAGCCGATTCTTCGTCCACGGAAACTGGTCGACTGCCCCGTCGAGAATCGCGATCCTGAGACGAAGCCGCCTCAGCAGATTCCAGCTCGGGCACGCCCTGGACCGCTCCCGATGAATCCATAATGACGTCACCATCGACAACGCCCACCGGGACACTCGACTTCTCGCCCGGCGCCGTTTGATCATCCTTCGCCTCACCGGGTGCTCCGGCAGGCTCGTCCTCAACGTCGTCGACGAACTCTTCAAACTCGGCATCGTCGACCGGTTCTGTCACAGCATCATCGATGTCATCAGCCACGACGGAAGATGCTGCGAATGATTGGTCCGAATCCTCGGGCTCTAGTTCCCCTACCACGACGTCTTCGTCGTCACGCGTGTTAGCACCCTCAACATACTCCCCGATATTCTCCTCAGTGTGAGCCGCCCGCACCGAAGCATCGTCCGCGTCGAGCTCACCGGGGTGCAAAGCGTCACCGGAGTACACAGCCTCGCGGTCATCGTATGCGCGGAAGTGCACGTCGTCTTCGTCTAACAACCGGTACTCATCCTCAGCCGGATCGGGTTCAACGTCGGGTGACGCAGACCGACGGCGCAGATGCTTCGTCAACCGCCCGGAGGACGCGACCGACCCAGATCCGCCACGGTACAGAACGCGCGTTTCCTTCAACGCCTTCGATGTACGACGCACTGGCCCCTGGTTTCGCAAAAGTAGTGGAGCCAGAACAGCAAGCCACAGCACCACAATAAGAACGATCAAGAGGGAACTCGACACGTCGGAATCTCCTTAACTGACGTCAGCCGCGGGGAATCGAACACGGACAACGATATTTCTCACTAAAGAGTAGCCCGTCACACCCGTAACATGCGTGTGCCACGCCCACAGATACGAATACCGAACGAATGCCGAAACATTCGCAATCCAACCAGACATCCGACCCAACCAGGGATCTATCATTAGCTTTCACGCCTCCCCCGCCCACTGCACTCTAAACGTGACACCACTCCACCTGGGCACTCCTCCGATGTCAACGCATACAAGAAATGATCGCGCCACTGCCCATCAATATTGATACTGCGTACCAACTCCCCCTCATAATGAAAACCGACGTTCTCCAAAACGCTGATCGAGGCGGCATTCTCGGGCAATACCGTCGCCTCGACCCGATGCACCCCCACAGACATCATCGCGGCATCGACGCCTAAAGCCACGGCGGCGGATCCCACACCACGCCCCCAGAATGGGCTCGCAATCCAATAACCGATCCAGCACGTCGAAAGTGAGCCATGCTGAATCCCGCCGATAGTAACCTGACCTGCAAATTTCCCGTCACACTCCACGGCAAAAGGAACCGACGCACCCCGCGCCGCGGACTCATACAGCGAATCCACCACCGACAACCACGAGGGCACCGTGTGCACCTCATCCCACGAATCGTTCGCCGTCGGTTCAACCGCCCGTAACGTAGCCTCATCATTGCGGCGGAGACGCGCCCATTCCGGCCCGTCATCCTTCACAACCGGGCGGAGCCTCACCGAACCACCGGGCACATGAAGCACCTGTGTTTCCTCCGGCCAACCCGGATGCAGGCCACTCGGCTTAACACCATAGCGTCGATACAGATCACGATCTTTCGCGGACCCCACACCGACGCGATCCAACAGACGAGTCACAACCCCCATGACAGCCCCTGCTACTTACGCGCGGTTCGACAAGAACAAGACATCAACAACATCACCCGGAGCGATCCCGACCACGTCTTCAGGAACATGGATCAAGCAATTCGCCTCAGCAAAGCTACCCAGCAGGTGCTGCGGAGCACCGGCGGAGGCGCCGAGAGGATCCACTAGGTACTCGTCGGTACCACGATCACGCATCAACTGGCCGCGGATAAAACCGCGCCGACCCGGCATCGAGCTCACACCGTGCAATGCCCTGGCCTGGATAATCCGACGCCGGCCACCGCGCCGTCCAGCTTCATATTGAATGAGGGGGCGGATCATCGTCTCGAAGATAATCAGGGAGCCGACGGGGTTCGACGGCAAGAGGAACGTCGGCACTTTATTGGGGCCGAGCAGACCGAACCCTTGAGTTGAACCCGGGTGCATTGCAACACGGGTGTACTCGATTTCGCCTAAATTACTCACGATATCGCGCATCCGCCGAGCCGCGGATCCCCCTACAGCACCAGCGATTACGATAATTTCGCTGCGGAGGATCTGCCCCTCCATAATTTCCTGAAGGCGTTGTGGTTCACCCGCAATCACGCCGACCCTGTGGGCGTCCGCACCTGCCTCTTCCGCAGCGGCCGCTAATGAATACGAATTCACATCAAAGACCTGACCACGACCGGGCGTTCGGTCCGAATCAATCAGTTCTTGGCCAATCGACATCACAGCGACCCGCGGCCGTGGATATACAAGGACCTTGGACCGCCCCACAGCAGCTAATAAGCCAATATGCGCAGGGCCAATAACGGTCCCTTCGCTAACAATAACGTCGCCTTCGAGGACATCCGTACCAGCACGATGAATAAAATCGCCGGACTTCACAGGAAATAGAGGCCGGATGCGTCGGCCATGACGCTCCACCCACGCTTCCGGAATAATGGCGTCGGACAGTGTGGGTACGGGCGCACCGGTCTCTACCCTGACTGCCTGATTGGGCTGCAATCGCAGCGGCCTATGTGAACCAGCCCCCACATCACCGACGACGGGCAGCTCGGCAAGTTTCCGATGCTCGCGGTCACTACGGCGATCAGGCTCGTAATCCTCGTCAGGCAACGGCTCAGGCGGGCGTTGAGCCTCGGGACGGTCATCCGCCGGGGTGCCTTTTGCCTCCCGCGGTACAAGGTCGACAGCGCGAACAGCGTAGCCATCGATGGCAGCTTGATTGAAACCTGGAACCTGCCGGTCACCACGGACTTCTTCAGCGCTACGCAGCCCAAGCGAATCCGAAATAGCCACACGAACGGGCTCCGGAGTTACGGCAGCGTCCGCGATAATCGCAAGCTGCTCTTCCACTGAGCGCACGTTACGTCCTTTCGCCCGGGTAACACAGCAGCATATGCTGCCTACTGACTCTACCCCGGGTGAATCCGGGGCATATCACATTAAGGCTAGCTGTCCTGGGCCAACCTTTCCGTGATATACGCCCTCAGCGAGTCGCCATATTCGGGATCCTTCAGCCCGAAGTCAACACAGGCCTTGATGAATCCACCTGGGTTACCCAAGTCGTGGCGAGGACCACGATGAACTACCACATGCACAGGGTGATCCGACTGGATGAGGAGCTCGATAGCATCTGTAAGCTGCAGCTCACCACCCTTACCGGGCTCGATTTTACCCAGAGCCTTGAAAATATCCCGATCCAACAGGTAACGGCCGGTCGCCGCCAATGTCGAGGGCGCGTCTTCCGGATCAGGCTTTTCCACCATGCCCGATACGGCAAAGACATCGTCATCGGGCTGACCACTAACCTCAAAAACTCCGTAGTCAGAGGTTGCTTTCTTATCAACGTCCACCGCGCAGAGCACAGATCCGCCGTATTTTGCGCGGACTTCGAGCATCTTGTTCATGACCCCGTAGGGCATGACAAGATCGTCGGGGAGCATGACCGCCACGACGTCTTCGTCGGGATCAAGGACTTCTTCAGCCTGAGCTACAGCATGACCAAGCCCTAATGGACGGTCCTGAGTGACCGACACTGCGTCGATAAGTTCGGTCGAGTGCTGAACTTTCTGCAGGCGATCCTCTTTTCCACGCTTTTTAAGCGTCTCTTCCAAGAGATCATCGTGATCGAAATGCTTCATCAGCCCTGACTTGCGCGGCGAGGTAACGATAGCCAACCGTGAAGCCCCGGCTTCGCGCGCTTCCTCCGCGATCAATTCGATACCAGGCCGATCAACAACAGGCAAGAGCTCTTTGGGTACGGTCTTCGTCGCCGGAAGGAAACGAGTACCCAAACCAGCGGCTGGCACGATGACTGTACGCAACGCAGCCTGACCATTTCCGCCTTTATCATCTTTGTTCATAGGAGCCATGCTAACCGACATCCGACGCAGAATCCGCTTTCCAAGCTAGGAAATTTCCTACGACTTACTGATAAAACCGTCAATCGGTCGGCTACAGTGCCAAACTTCTTACAAAAACCCTCGCGGCATCGCGCTTAAAACCGTGCACGATAGCTTCGTGCTTGATCCCCCCACAAGATCGTGCTTGATCCCCCCACAAGATCGTTCTTGATGGCGTCGTGCTTGATGGCGTCGTGCTTGATGGCGTCGTGCTTGCGAACTGCTAAACATGATTGAGCGACGTCACCTCCATACTGGGCAGTTTTTAATGAGTCTTTCGGTCGCATCGCTTTTACCGATTTCGGTAATGAGCACCACAACCGCTTTGTTACGCTGAGTTCATGCAGGAGTGCGACGGCCCATCAGGGGGCTATGACGACCTATCCGGGAGGTACTCGGCGGGCGACCTGATCGCTGACCGCAAAAAGGCCTATCGCCATCGAATGCGACGGATGCGGCGTGAGTTGCCTGACAGAACGCTCAGAGCCTGGGACGAGCGGCTCCTTGCTCAACTCATAGCGGCAATCGACGATATCGCCACCACGTCGGAGCGGACATACGTCGAACCCCTGGTTATCGCGACATACCTACCGATCGCCAACGAACCAGGTGCGCATACTCCCGGCGGCTTTATACCGTCACTACTTTCTGCGCTGGAGAACCGAATCCCCTGCCACATCGTCATTCCCCGTATTGAAGATGTACGTCAACTCTCGTGGCACCCTTGGTCACCGGACAACCTCGTCACCACCTCGTTCGGCATTCGCGAGCCAGACGAGCGATCAAAAGCAATCCTCTTCGATACTATCGACATCGTTATCGTTCCGGCACTCGCCTACGACACCGAGGGATACCGGCTCGGACAGGGCGGCGGGTACTACGACTGCGCACTTGCCTCCCGACAATCATCACCGCTACACACCATCGGTCTGGTTCACCCCCACGAGATCCTCCCGGCTGTCCCCCATGATGGCTGGGACCTTCGACTAACGACGGTGGTCACGGCTCTAGGGCGACACCACTTCGTTGGCGGATAGCCAACGACGCACAAATATCAGTGGGAACCCCGCCGATGGTGTCACGTCGATATGAGAATGCGATTCTCTTTCTCCGGTCATGATGCAGACTCCGCCCGTTATTCGCTAAAGTCGTGGCACACTCACCGTCGCCCCGAGCCCCACCCGCGACCATTAAAGGGTATTCGGCTACGGTTGGTGTACTTCATCGCTGATATCTCTCGTCCTAATTGGCGCCGCACACGACGCTTACATCAAATATGTAGAACGCTATTTTTTATTCTCACAGCAGCCATAATTATTAAGGTAATAATATGACCCTTTACCACATGAGTAAAACATTTATGAGGAGGAATAATGCTTAAAGGTTTTCGCGACTTTATTATGCGGGGCAACGTTATTGAGCTTGCCATCGCGGTTGTCATTGGATCTGCCTTCACCGCAATTGTGACGGCTTTTACCAAATACATCATTAACCCGCTCATCGCGTGCTTTGGCGGGGCAAACACAGATGGCTGGGGATTCCGCCTCATACGTGGGAATGAAAAAACCTTTCTCGATTTTGGGTCAGTACTCACAGCCGTCATTAACTTTCTCATTATTGCGGCAGTCGTGTACTTCATTCTCGTAGCACCCATGAATAAGCTCGAAGAACTCAGGAAAAAGCATATGGGTGTCAAAGAGGAAGAGGTACCTGTTACTGAGAAAGATCTTCTCCTGGAAATCCGCGACCTTCTCGCAGCGCAGAACCAAGTAAGTACCCCTAGCCAGACGCTCGCCAGCACCGAACTTGCGGAGAGAACCACCGATTCGGCACACAGCCAATCATCCTTACAAGGAACTCAAACAAACTCTCCCCACGTTGCCACATCGTCGACCATAAACTCGACCACATCCGGGAAACACGCCAAAGAGTAACTTCTACTCGGGGTGGCGCTCACCCCCAATGCGGTGGCCTATTTTCTTGCCATTCGCGGCGTGACATTGCTCCCACATCACGGCCCTCCGATACATAAGCCGTATCCGAGTCCCCATCGAACTCATCATCACGTCCCGATAGCCGCTCATTAGCACCAACGCCCCCATCACCGGGGGCGGCACCATTATCCTCATCGTCCGGCGTCAGGTCAGCCAGACGATCATCGTTAAGACCACGGCGCGGCTGGTCCTCCATCGCGCGAACGGCGTCGACAACGTTCGCCAATGCGGATTCACCCGAGCGATCATAATCAGTGTCCGACACACGTCGCGAATGCCGACGATGACGTCGAGATTGATTCATGGGAAGCCTCTACTGATTCCAGCGGTCCATATCGTTAATGACGTATCGTACAAGGGGTGTCAGCGTTGCCATACCATCCCGGATCGCAGCCCGTGACGAGGCTAAATTCACCACAACGGTCGACCCCGAAATGCCGGCAATCCCCCGAGACAAGCCAGCATCGGTGGCCCCACAGGCCAACCCCGATGACCGTAAAGCCTGGGCAATACCTGGAATGCGCCGGTCCAACACCGCCTTGGTGGCCTCCGGGGTTTTATCCCTCGGCCCAACGCCCACGCCACCGATAGTTACGGCGAGATCAACGCCGCCGACTACGGCAGTTTCCAGCGCACCACGAACCTTCGACTTCCGGCTAGCAACACGCACTACCGCGTCGACACCAAAGTGATCTTCCGCTAGCAACTCGGCAACCAAGGAGCCAATACGATCGGACTTCTCCCCCGCATTATCGTCGACAATAATGACTAAGGCTCGAGGAACTTGTTCACCCTGTTCATGAGCGCTTTCTGCACGTAAAGCATGGGCTGCTTCCTCGGCCCGCTCAAGGTCCATCAGCATTGCGTCATCGGGTTCAACAATGACCTCGCCGAGGCGGTCAACTTTCGCGTGGTCAATGCCGCGTAGTGATTCTGGCATTTCCCGGGCATCCGATGAGCTCCGAGCCAACTCCGCTGGGTCGATGGAATCAAAGGGCTCATTGTCACTCATTGGATTATCTCCTTTTCTACAGGATAAAGACTTTTATGGGTAAAGATGTCGTCGACGACCGGACTATAGAATTTTCATGTCACACGTCCTCAGTACAAAGCAGAACTGACCACCCTGCTATTAACTTTAAGTTCCGACTGAGAAGTACGAGGCAATAAAACTATTTTCCTTACACTCCACCAGCTACCCGACACATAGTCAATAGTATCCCCATATAGGGAGTGCCCAGCCATCATCCCAACCCGAAGCGATGGTGGCTGAGCAGTGCGTTTATTCTCCTGATGTCTCTTGTGAACTGAGCGTCATGGTGATTTCTCGGGCGTCTTTTCCGTCCTGATTAGTCACTTCCATTTTGACTGTATCGCCCACTTTATGCGAACGAATCGCTGCGATCAGAGATAACCCTGAATCAATGGTTCGTCCGTCAACTTTGGTAACGACGTCACCCCGTTTCAGACCTGCTTTAGCGGCGTCGCTATCGCTCGGAACATCCACGATGGCAGCTCCATGCGCTGTGGATTCCTTAGCAACTTGAACGCCAATAACGGGGTGCTGAACTTTGCCATTCTTAATAAGTTGCTCAGCAATGTCACGTGCCTGGCTAATGGGAATAGCGAAGCCTAAACCAATTGAACCGGACCCCTGGGACATAGCACTCGAACCGAGCGACGCGATCACCGATGGGATGCCGATAAGATTTCCATCCATGTCGACCAGGGCACCGCCGGAGTTACCGGGGTTAATAGCCGCATCGGTCTGAATGGCGTCGATAAGGGTGGACTGGTCAGATGACTCTGAGGACGCCTGCACAGGGCGATTTTGAGCGGAAATAATGCCACTGGTCACCGTGGCATCCAAGCCCAAGGGAGAACCAACAGCAACAACTTCTTGCCCGACTTCAAGTTTGGACGAATCCCCCAAGGAAATCGGAGTCAAACCCGACGCCCCTTGTGCTTTAATGACCGCAATATCAGTTTCGGGGTCGCGCGCAACAATGTCCGCGGAGTAGGTTGTTCCGTCATTTAGAGTCACGGAAATCTTTCCACCATTAGCTGCACCAGCAATAACGTGGTTATTCGTTATGATCGTTCCATCTTCGCTAATGATTGAACCCGAACCAGTATCCCCCGAATTACCTGCTTCGACAGTAATCGAAACCACCGAAGGTAAGACTTTCTGAGCAACAGATTGCACAGAACCATTCGTGTCGACGTTCTTCGTCTTAGCCGGCGACGCTTTTAACGCCGATACCGCTGAAGAATTGTCAGACGCCGAATCCGAGTCCCGATTGCTCACCACCGCACCGGTCACAGCTCCCGACGCGACCGCAGCAGCGAGAATGAGGGCAGCCACCGCCGGCGTACTAAAGCGCTTGGTTCTTTGCGGGGACTGACGAGGAGCTTGCACCACTCCGGAGGGCTGCTCAAAACCTGCAGACTGATTGGGATCTACAAATTGATTCGAACCCGAAGCCTGACCCGGCGTCCCAAACTGGTCAGAGCCTGTGTCATGAGCTGAGGGGGTTGAGGAGAACCCTGTCGGGGTGCTTTCGACAGAAGATTCTCGATCGCTTCGTGGAGCGTGAACCTCGTGTTCACGATTATGATGAACGGAGTTGTTGCTAGTTGAATCGTCGGAGGATGGATCGATCTCCCATGCCGATCGCTGGTTTTCGTCGCTCATGGTTTATCACTCTTGCTCATTATGCACGTCGCGCGCTTTGAGTCACCTGAAATTTGGCTGTGAACCCTCAGCGGCCCTAATAAAAATCCCGTGATGGAACCGGGGCTCCAATCACGGGACATGAGGTTGTTACTACTAGTCAGTCTCAACCAGGCCGAGCTGAGCGGCCTTGACCAACCGGCGTGGCAACCGCGTGGTGTTGCCGTTAACACGGACCTCCTGGAGAGGCGCATTGTTGGCCTTCCACTGGGACCGACGGGTGTGAGTGTTGGCGCGAGACATACGTCGCTTCGGTACTGCCATGGTTTCCTCCTAAGCCTTGCTCACACACATCGCGAGCTAGGCATGATCACTGTGAGAATAGTGAAAATGAATGGTGACGGATTGACGTCTTACTTCTTCGCGCGACGCAGGCGGTTGCCGTAACGACGCTGGAACTTTTCGACACGACCAGCGGTGTCCATCACACGCTGTGCACCCGTCCAGAAGGGGTGAGACTCGCTGGTGACGTCAACGACGATCAGCGGGTATTCGTTGCCATCTTCCCATTCCACAGTCCGATCTGACGTCGCAGTGGACCGAGTCAAGAACTGGTGGCCGGTGCTGGCATCCTTGAAGACAACCGGGTGGTAATCCGGATGAATATTCTTCTTCATCGTTATCCTTTAACAGAACATGGACAATGCTAGTCTGGCGTGCTGCTTGTGCTGACTTGCTTCATAACGGCATCGTCCGACCACCTCGACGGCGGAACGGCGGCCTATCGCAACACGCGTCGCGAATGAAGCTGGCTCAGCACCTTGCACCGGTCGCGCACTGAGTCCTCGTACCTAACCATAAAAATGATGGATAACCGCGCCTGGATATCAGCCGGCCCACGGGACTGTCCTGCCATCAACGACGAGCGTTGACAGGCATAAACGACCCGTGAAGGGGAGGAGGGTAACAGTGCGACACGCCTCCGGCGCACATGCATCGGCCCATCATACAGATTTAGGCCCTAACTATGAAATTGGCGCTAACCAGCGCGTAAAGGCCCAAAGATTTGGGAATCCTTGCCGAGGACGGTAAGGTGTCAAGACGCTGTTGTCGAAAAGCAAACGTCATCGCCCACTAGCTAGGCATCTTAGCGCTTTAACCTGCATTTTTAGTGTCGAAGAAAATGTATTTCCCCCGTCGAAGGAAAACGGTTGGTGCTTTGCAGATCCCATGGTGGGCGGAAGGAGAAGCCCATGTCGGCATATTGCCAAGTCACGGGACGGAAACCGAGCTTCGGTAAGTCCGTCTCGCACTCGCACCGCCGCACGAACCGTCGTTGGAACCCGAATATCCAGCGTCGTTCGTTCTACTTGCCCTCTGAAGGACGCACGATCACGTTGAATGTGTCCACCAAGGGCCTGAAAACCATCGACCGCTACGGAATCGAATCCGTCGTGGCGAAGCTCCGCGCACGTGGGGAGAAGATTTAATGGCACGAAATGACATTCGCCCAATCATCAAGCTGAAGTCCACTGCGGGCACCGGCTACACGTACGTCACCCGCAAGAACAAGCGCAATAACCCGGATCGCATCACCTTGAAGAAGTTCGATCCGATTGCGCGCAAGCATGTTGAATTCCGCGAGGAGCGCTAAGAATGGCTAAGAAATCTAAGATTGCGAAGAACGAGCAGCGCAAAGAAATCGTTGCACGCTACGCTCAGCGTCGTCAGGAACTCAAGGCCATTATCAAGAACCCGGCCACCCCTGACGAAGACCGCATGGAGGCTCAGTACGAGCTGAACCGCCAGCCCCGCGACGCTTCCCCGGTGAGGGTTCGAAACCGTGACTCTGCTGATGGTCGCCCCCGTGGCTACCTGCGCAAGTTCGGCCTGTCCCGTGTTCGCGTTCGTGAAATGGCACACCGCGGTGAGCTCCCAGGTGTCCGCAAGTCCAGCTGGTGAGGAGTAGCAGTATGAAGCGCAACAACTCTAAAAAGGTTCGGGTTGAACCAACCCGCCGTCCCAAGAAGAACCCCTTGAAAGCTCGCGGCATCGAGGCCGTCGACTACAAGGACATCGAAACCCTGCGTACGTTCATCTCAGAACGTGGCAAGATCCGGTCGCGTCGCGTTACCGGCTTGACTCCGCAGCAGCAGCGCCAGGTGGCAACTGCCGTGAAGAACGCACGTGAGATGGCTCTCCTCCCGTTCACCAGCCGCTAAGTCGCCCCTGAGCACCTGGTCTTGGGTACATTTCCGGGGATCAGAGCTGCAGGTAAGAACCTAGTGGTGCTTCGATGGACCCAGCGGTCCGTCGAAGGCCAACGGCGTGAACATTTGGAAGCGATAACAGCAGGTTTCGACATTCGCCACTCCCGGTACCTTCCGAGGGGCGGTTTTCGCTTATCCACCAGGGAGTGAGGCGCCGCACGTGCCCCAAGTACTATCCGGCTTCGCAACCATCGCCATCGTCATCGCAATAGGATTCTTCGTTGGCAAAGCCAATCTCCTGGGCAAGCACGCGCAATTCACGCTCCAGATGTACGTGTACTTCCTGGCGACACCGGCACTCCTCCTGGACAAGCTCTACGTCACCGACCCACTCGACGTCCTCGGCCCGCAATTAGCGGTCGCCAGCGGCTCCGCACTAACGATCGGGCTGATCTACTTCATATGGGCACGAACCGCCTTACACCGCCCCATCCACGAATCCGCAGTCGGCGGCTTAGCCAGCTCCTACTGCAACGCCTCTAATTTGGGAATACCCGTCGCCGCCCACGTCGTCGGCGATAGCACAGTGGTCGTACCGACGCTCCTGTTCCAAATAGCGTTCTACGGGCCCATCGTCCTCGCCATGCTCGACGTTGTCACCGCCAAGGAAGCACACGCGGATGGCCGAGCTGGGCGAGTCAACACGCGGAGTTTGTTCATCACCCCGTTTAAGAATCCGATGCTACTCGGAGCGCTAACGGGGCTCGTGATATCGATCCTTCACGCCCATGCTAGGGTCTCAGTCCCCCACCCCATTGTCGAACCGGTTCATCTCATCGGGCAGTCAGCGGTCCCGGTGGCGCTCATCGCGTTCGGGATGTCGCTCGCGGGGCAGAAAGTACTTGATCCCTCGACGTCCCCACGACTCGAGGTGGGGGTCGCGTCGGCCACAAAAATCATTGGCCAGCCGCTGGCGGCTTTCCTTATCGCGCACTTTGTTTTCGGGATGACGGGGCACGCCCTTTTCGCCGCCTGCGTCGTCGCAACACTGCCGACGGCACAAAATGTGTACACCTACGCCACCCGATATGGGCGAGGTTTAATCCTGGCGCGGGACGCAGGGGTGATCACCACAGCAGCGTCCTTCGTCATGATTATGCTGCTCGCGCTGGTGTTTACGTAACAGGCCGGCCACTAGTCACTCACAGCCCGGCGCGGAACAAAACCTCACATACCTAGGGCATCTGCCCGAGCCGCCAGCACTTCTGCCTGCCGAAACAGAGGAGCGTCGACCATTTTCCCGTCGATGTTTAATGCACCCGGATGGTCGGCAGACTCGCGGACAATCCGTCGAGCCATTTTCACCTGCTCGTCGCTCGGCCGATACGCGTCACGAATCACGGGAACCTGGGCCGGGTGGATACACGCCGTCGCGGCGAACCCGATCCGAGCAGCGTCGAGCGCTTCATCACGTAACCCGTCGGCGTCGTGAATGTCGGCAAACACAGCATCAAGAGCAACAATTCCCGCCTCCGCGGCGTGCAACAACGTCTGGGTGCGCAGGTAATTCACCGTCGTTCGGTACGGGCCCTCGGCTGAACCACGGTCAGAGTCCCACCCTCGTTCGTCCCGCTGCAGCCGGCTATACACACCGCCGAGCGACGCGGTGAAATCCTCCGCCCCCCACAGCAATCCGACGACGAACTCCTGGTGCGCAATGTCGCGTGCATTCATAATTCCCGACGGGGACTCCAGCATCGCGATCACGTCGTAATTCTTCAACGTGTCTGGCAACGGCTGGTCAACCTTGGGAACCATCACGGTGGTGTACGGCGTCTTCGCCACCATGTCGATGTCACCGTCGAAAAGTTCCGAATCGGCAGAGTGGACGCGGACAATCGTCGTCGCTGGATCAAGATCACTGTTCACGATGTTGGTGCGGGCTTCGTCGAATGAATCACGCCCGGCACCATCCTCGAGGTCGAGGATGACGACGTCAGAGCGCGCCGCTGCTTTGACGAACCGCTCAGGACGGTCGGCGGGGGCGAACAGAATGGCCGGCCCCGCAGGTGTCCACCGTCGATGGGGTGAATGGTGGCCTACGCTGGTGGTTCCTGCTGCGGGAGCGCCCTGATTAGTCTTCGTCATAGCTCAATATGCTAGTGACACCCCTGGTCCCGTACCTACTATTTAGCTAGACTTATCGCCAAGATTTATAGCCCACACCTGTGATTGAGAGTCCTCTCCGCGGACAGAACTGCCCATATTCCACATTCAGAATCGCCATACACGACGAGATGAGTACGACGATGCCTTCCCCCGAGTCGACAGATTCCGACGTGTTGACGGATTCCCAGCCACCTGAGACCGCTGGGCTCCGTCCAGCCCTGGCAGGTGTAATTAACCGTGGTCTTGGCTACTTCTTCGACGCATTCTTCTTTTCAGGCGCGATGATCCTTGTGCAGTGGGGAATCAACCACGTAGTGGCAAATAACACTGCTCAATTCTGGATAGGAGCATCAGCGGCGAGCATCCTGTTCTTCCTCTACAGATTCCTCATGGACGCTCATGCCGAAGGAACCTTCGGAAAGGCTGTCGCCGGCATCAAAGTCACCACCGAAGCGGGCGACCAACTCGGCTACGTCGGGGCATTAAAACGAAACTTCTACTGGCTAGCATTCGGGCCGATTCTCGTCGGAGCCAATGATTATCCCCACCTCTACATCGGTAGCTGGAGTGTAGAGCTAGAACCATTTCTATGGATATGGATTACTGCACTGGCGATTTCTATTTACCGCGATAAAAACGGCCGATCATTCCTTGATCGCTGGGCAGGCGCTTATTTTTACCAGAACAAGCGCCTTTAGATGCCCGTGCGCCCTACGCCCATAGTGCTTAGGCCCACAGCGTCAAAGCATCACCCTGACCACCGCCGCCGCACAAGCTCACACCAGCGCGCCCGCCGCCTCGTCGCTCTAACTCATGGGCCATATGAACAACTAATCGCGCTCCCGACGCGCCAACCGGATGGCCCAAAGCGATACCGCCACCATTGACATTAACGCGGTCCATGTCCACACCAAGTTCCTTAATGGACTGGGCAACAACAGCAGCAAACGCTTCATTGATCTCAATGAGGTCGAGATCGTCAATTGACCATCCCGACCGGTCCAGCGCAGCTTTCAACGCGCGCGACGGCTGAGAATGCAACTGCGTCGTATCCGGACCCGCCGTTTGGCCATACTGCCCAACAACAGCCAGAACCCGCAGACCCCTCTTCTCAGCCTCCTCACGGGTGGTGAGCACGACGGCTGCAGCACCGTCGGAAATTTGCGATGAACTCGCCGCGGTAATCGTGCCGCCCTCCAGGAAAGCAGGACGCAGCCGCGATAATCCCTCTTCCGTCGTACCAGGCCTAATCCCCTCATCGGCCCGAACCACGACGGGATCACCCTTACGCTGCGGGATTTCTATCGGAACGATCTCATCATCAAACAGGCCCTCGTCTCGCGCTTTCTCTGCACGCTGGTGGGACAGGGCCGCAATGTGGTCCTGCTCTTCGCGTGTAATCCCACGATCCTGATTCCCCCGGTCGGTCTCCTCCCCCATCGTCTTCCCGCTCACGGCGTCATGAAGGCCGTCGCGGTTGATCGCGTCGACAAGCCGTAAATCACCATAGGTCTTCCCCTGACGCACGCCCGCAGCAACATGCGGAGCGTTCGTCATGGACTCCATACCTCCGGCGACGACGATCGATGCGTCCCCCACGCGAATCATCCGAGTTGCATGAATAATCGCGTCCAGCCCGGACAAGCACACCTTGTTGACGATCTCAGCCGGAACGTCCAGCGGGATACCGGACTTCACAGCCACCTGGCGGGCCGGATTCTGCCCTGCACCTGCCAGGAGAACTTGGCCCATGACGACATAATCCACGTCCCCGCTGGAAACACCGGAGTCTTTCAGCGCCGATGACACCGCCGCAGCACCGAGGTCAACTGACGTTTGCGACGCTAAGGAACCCAGTAATTTCCCCTGCGGGGTTCGCTTCGCCCCAACAATGACGACATCGTCTGGGCGAGGTTGGCATGGGGCATGGGAATCAGACATTTTTCCTCCAGGATGGCTATGCAATACAGATCACATTCACAGTAGCGATAAATAGAGACCCGCGCGGGCAAAGACACCGAGAAAACATGATTTCCCTCGCCTCGTTGATGTGGACCAGGGCCAACCACACCAACCGACTAGTGGAAGAAGTGGCGCTCCTTGGTCAGGTACATGGTGACTCCCGCCTTGCGGGCAGCCTCAATAACTTCCTCATCGCGGATGGAACCACCGGGTTGAACAACCGCGCGTACACCAGCGTCGGCAAGCACCTCGAAACCGTCGGCAAACGGGAAGAAGGCATCCGATGCAGCAACAGCACCGCGAGCACGGTCTTCACCGGCACGCTGAACCGACAGCCGAGCAGAGTCGACACGGTTGACCTGCCCCATGCCAACGCCCACTGTCGCACCATCTTTAGCCAGCAAAATGGCGTTGGACTTCACAGCGCGCACGGAGCGCCACGCGAAGGCAAGGTCGTCAAGCGTCTCGTCACCGGCTGGGTCACCGGCAACAAGCTCCCACGATGACGGATCGTCACCGGGGGCATCCAGAACATCCCGTTCCTGAACAAGCACGCCACCGGATACTTCTTTGAGCTGCAATCCTTGACGCTCCGGCTTCGGCGCGACCAGGATGCGGAGATTCTTCTTCGTCTTCAAAAGTTCGAGGGCGTCCTCGTCGAATGATGGTGCAATGATGGCCTCAGTAAAGATCTTCTTCACCGTTTGGGCCATCTCTAACGTCACCGGCTTATTCGAGGCGATAATTCCGCCGTATGCAGACACGGAATCGCATGCGTGGGCTTTGCGGTGAGCGTCGGCAACCGACTCGCGTGAAATCGCGATACCACACGGATTGGCATGCTTAATGACGGCAACGCAGATCTCGTCCGGGTGATCCCACACAGCACGCCAGGCAGCGTCGCCATCGGTGTAGTTGTTGTAGGACATCTCCTTGCCATGGAGCTGTTCAGCTTGAGCCAACCCCGGGTGACCATGCTGATCCACATACAATGCCGCAGCTTGATGCGGATTTTCGCCATAACGAAGAGGGTGCGACAGCGTGTAGGTGCTACCCACGAACTCACCGAACGTGGTCGTGCCCGAACCGTCAGCATTACCACTACCGCTATCTGAACCGGCATTATCGTTCGCCGACGCCTGGGTCAACGCAGATTGCTTCGACATCCACGTCGCGACGGCAACGTCATAGGCCGCAGTGTGTTGGAAAGCGCGAGATGCGAAATCCACACGCTGCGCAAAAGTAAAACCACCGCCGTGCACAGCCTTGGCAGCCGCTGCGTAATCGTCAGGATTCACAACAACCGCGACCGACTGGTGATTCTTCGCAGCAGCACGAACCATCGACGGCCCGCCGATATCGATCTTTTCCACACATTCGTCACGATCCGCCCCCGACGCGACCGTTTCAGAGAAGGGGTACAAATTCACCACAACGAGCTGAAAACCCTCGATCCCCATGTCGTCGAGTTGCTTAACGTGGTCCGGGTTTCGCGTGTCAGCCAGGATCCCCGCGTGAACTTTGGGGTGCAGAGTTTTGACTCGCCCGTCGAGGCACTCAGGGAAACCGGTGAGCTTTTCGACGAGCGTCACGGGGATTCCCGCATCGGCGATATGAGCAGCGGTGGACCCCGTCGACACGATTTCAACGCCATCAGCGTGGAGAGCGCTAGCCAAATCTGTGAGCCCAGTTTTGTCATATACGCTGATCAGTGCGCGTTTTACGGGGATTTGGGAATCGGATGTGGAGGTTGGAGCGGGAGAAGGAGTTGCGGATTGGGAGTCGGTCATGGAAGGAAAGATGCCTTTCGTCCGTCTGAAATGTAACCGCGCCGCGCGATCGCATCCAATGTTGAGACGAGCAAACGTCGTTCAACAGTTTTGATGCGCCGGTGGACAATGTCGGGCGTGTCACCATCGTGAATGGGAACAGCCTCCTGATCCAGGATAGGCCCTGTGTCCACACCAGAATCGACCAGGTGAATAGTGCTACCGGTAATTTTCGCCCCATAAGCGACGGCGTCGGCCACAGCATGCGCCCCGGGGAAGGAGGGAAGAAGTGCGGGATGGGTGTTAATCATGCGGCCCCCGAACCTGGTTAAAAAATCATCGCCGACGATGCGCATGAAGCCCGCACTGACAACAATATCGGGGTCGTATTGCTGGACTGCCTGTGCTAATTCGCTATTCCATTGCCGACGACGTTCTGCGTAGGTGTCAGGGTGGGAGGAGTCAGCGTGGCTCTCGGGTGCTGGCTGCGAATCTGAGGGGTGATGAGGTTTATCTGTGCGCGCCCCCGGAGTCTTAGGTGTTGCCGGGGCGTTCTTGCGAGGGGGTGCAATGGTGGCAACCGGGATACCTTCATAACGGGCGCGATCGATTGCTGGGCAAGGTTTATCCGTCACCAAGGCCTGGACGCTCAACGAGGGCGTTTCTCGGCGGGCGTTAAGAAGGGCCTGAAACAACGTTCCCTCCCCCGAAGCCAGTACGACGAGTCGAAGAGGCCGGCCAGGGAAAACGGGATCAATGCGGATCATCGGACGCACCACCTTGAGGCATGCCACCTGCAGATTTTCCACCGTGGGACGTGTTACCGGCAGACGACTCTGAATCGTTGTTCGATTCCGTGTCGTCGTTGTCAGCTGAGGCGGCTTGCTCGTTTTCGGTGGAATCCGCCTCGGTTTGTACAGCTTCGGAGGCTAACGCGCTTGTGTCAGCTACCGGCTCAGTCTCTTTAGCCTCATCTGGCTCTGACCCAAGAGCATGATCGTGGCTGGACTCCCCATTCGCTTTTCTGTCGGCGGTATCTTCCCCGTCGGAATCGTCGGTGTTGCCGTCGTCATCACCGTCCGCGTCCGACTCGTCATCAACCGAGTCACCATCGGCGGATTCAACGCGCTGCGCGGCGGACTTGTCGTCGTTACGGGAAGCAGCGGCTTCGTCCTGCTCGGCGTCGCGATCTTCGCCCTTAGCGGCATCAGCTTCACGCGAGCCACCACGATCCGAGGCGTTCACCTCACGTGTGGACGCAGTTCTGCCCCGACGTATTCCGATCACCGCCATCGTGATCACCCCCACAGCAAACATCCAGGCAGCAGCGACCGCGCCGGTCAGCCAGGGGTTTGGCCCCGACCATCCGTACGCACCAACCACGCCGCTGTTCAGCCACGCGGCGACCATTCCAACAATCCCGGCCGACAGGGCAGCCACCCCAACAGTCCCATACGGGGAAACGACAACGCGTCGCTGGCTGAGGAATCGTCGATAAACAAGAATGGCGACCGCAGCAGGAATAAAAAGCCCAAGCCATGCGGCGGGGAAAACATCGCCAGGCATCGCGGCAAGCACCGGCACCGGAGGCAGCTCCGCGCGCGTCGCCGTAAACAAGCTGACCTGCGCAGCACCGAAATTAGCCTCGGCACCCGCAAGAACACTCGCCGACGCCAGAGCCATGTTCGGGAAGTAAGCGATCCACAGCAGGGTCAGCCCAATTTTGCCGCCGACGCCCGACGCGATGGAATACGCGTCCGTAAAGGCCGACCAGTGGGCAATAAGGCTAACAATCACGACGAAAGCGCCGATGCCACCCATTGCGGCGAGAAAAACCATACCCAGGCGAAACGCGTCGACAGGCCACTGAGGCATACCGTAAAAGCGCAGCAGCGCTCGCCACAAACGCTTGCCCATGCCAAAAATGATTGCCAGCGCGTTGAGAGCGAAGGTCGACACGACCGCCATCCAGACCGACGGCACGTTCACCGGAAGGACCGGCTGCGCGTCCCAGAGCATCGCCAGCGCGGTTAACGACAGCAAGATAGGAACGGCCAGCGAACAGCCGACAAGCATGCGCACATCGCTGACACTGATTCGCTCTCGGACGACCGAGCGGATTCGGAGCGCTATCCACAATGCGTAACCCAGTGCGGGAAGCAACGGCAGAAGGCCAAGATCGGCGCCGGACATCGACAGCGGAGCAAGATTAAATGTCAACCACAAAGATGCAATGGTGGCCGGAGCTGCGACGAAGGAAAGGTCCAACGCCAATAAAATAATGAGCGCGACTGCGATGATGACGCCGATCACGGAGACATGGGTGGCGGCAATCCCCGGCAAGAATTTTCTCAACCGTGTCGTAAAAGAGCCTCCCGCGGAGCTGCGAGCAGCGCTGCCGCTCTTCTGCCACCATTGAGTCCAGCGGTTGAGCCCGAATCGCCGTCCGCGGGGAGATGCTCCCTCGACGCCACGGTCGCTTCCAGACCCCCGACGGCGATCGCCCGGGTCGGAACTCGTGGCCCTAGCACCCCGAGTGCCTCGTGCACCCGCATTTTTCTTACCGCCAGCTGCTGCGTCGTCGAGGTCCCCTACGCCACGCACCCGCGATGCTCGGTCCTCATCTGCTCGACGTGAACCGCGCACTGCACGAGCTTGTGGACGTTGCTCGCGAACATACTGTTCGGACGCGCGAGGCGCCTGGTTTGCGCGTGAATCGCCAGCGGTTGACCGCGGCCGGGAGGAATCACGATGCGCAACGTCGTCAAACGAAGGGCGACCTAATTGATGTGACGATCGCTCCGCACCCGTCTCCGGCTGACGCGATGAGCGATCGGGGCGATGCTGTCGTGACGACGATGGGGAATCCCACGTCAAGCGTTGCGCATCCGCGCCGCGGGACCGGCGACCGTTCTTCCGTGACCGCCCATCCCCCGGACGTCGAGAATTCGATGGGGTGGTATTTCTCACTTGTCTATCCTGACACCTTCCGCGCGTGGGGCACATGAGGCACTCCGTCTTTCAAGGCTACAAACCCAGAAAGTCCAGGCCAGTTGAGACAACTGTAGTCGCCTGTTATTAATGTTCCCACCCCTACCAAATCTATGACACATCACATAATCCACCCGCAGTACGAATTCGTGTTCCCACGCTCACACCTTAAGAAGAAAAAGATGAAAAACAGCTTGCCGCGACGCTAGCCGTTCGTTACTATTTCGTTCGGAGATTACAAAACGATTACGCTTACCTGTTAAAACAGTTAAGCAGTACGGTCGATGTGAAACACACAGTAGCCAGCCGTGTGCGTGGTGCGGCTGGCCACCATTTTTGCTTGAGAGGTGTACACGTGCGGACGAATCGAGGCAGCCAGTATGTCGGGACGCATCGCCGCCAGACAACTCCTAAGGCCAGCCGGGTAGCCTCGGTCGCCGTTGCAGCCGGTGCGTTGGGCACCGCGGGAGCTGTCGGCGCAGGAGCCGCCACCATTGGCCATAGCGATAGCGTCCGGCTGGTCGCCAAAGATGCCGACGCTGCACCGTCCGAGGCAACTGCCTCGGAATCCTCGCCTCAGATTCTTCAACTTCCTCAAGCTAAGCCGGTCGCGAATCTGCACGACCAGATCGCAAAGACCGTTGAATTCAATAAGCAGCGCCTGGCTGCCGATGCTGCGGCACGGACACCTGAGCCTGCTGCACAGCCTGCTTCAGCGGGGCCGGTTGGCAACGCCATCATGAATGCTCTCGGGATTGTTAAGCCCGCTCAGGGCATTCTGACCACCGGCTTCGAGATGCGGTGGGGAGCTTTCCACAAGGGTATCGACATCGCCAACGTCCTGGGTACCCCCGAGTACGCCGTCATGGATTCCACTGTTATCTCCGCAGGCCCTGCTTCTGGTTTTGGCCAGTGGGTTCGTCTTCGTGCCGACGACGGCACTGTGTTCGTGTACGGCCACATGGAGACAATCAACGTCACCGTCGGACAGCGCGTTAAAGCTGGTGACGTTATCGCCGGGATGGGCTCGCGCGGATTCTCCACCGGGTCGCACTGCCACTTCGAGGTCCATCCCAATGGTGGCGAGGCTATCGATCCACTACCATGGTTGGCCGCACACGGAATTAACCTCGGCCCGATTCAGCGCTAACGCTAACTCTCTTCTTACATCGCTGGTCCCTCTGCGGATCAGCGATTTTTTCGTCGCGGAGCCGACGTATTCGCGTACTCCGGCCGGCCGAGGTATTCCGCACCCCACCGGCCGGCCAGAACGCACAATCCCCCTCCCCGTAAGAGCACCCAATAACCGCTCTTATAGCTTCTCCATAGGAACATTGCCGATCAACATGAGTCGGACGGTGCCTTCCTTCCCGAAGTTGATCACCACACTGGTGTGCTTCCCCAAGCCTGAGACTGATTCCACAGTCCCCAACCCGTATTTGTCGTGATTAACTTGGTCGCCGGCCTCGAGGTGAAGCGCCGACGCAGGCGTGCCCGAGCGACGATCCGAGGGCGAGTTCGCTCCACGCCCAGCACCTCGTCGGCCACCAGCACCATGAGCTGACGACCCAGCGCCCCCATAGTGCGAGGAACGATACCGAGAGTTGCCCCGCCGATACCCGGAAGTCGACTTGTCTGGCCATCCCAAGGACCAGTCGCCACTATCCCAGCTTTGCTGAGGTTCCTCGCGTTCCCAGTGGATAAGGTCGTCGGGAATTTCCGCAATAAACCTCGATGCCGGATTGTTGACTGGTTGACCCCAAGATCCCCTGGTCACGGCTCGGGAAATGTACAAACGACGTTGTGCACGCGTAATGCCCACATACGCCAATCGTCGTTCTTCCGATAGCTCTGACGGATCACCCAAGGCTCTCATGTGCGGGAACTGCCCGTCCTCCCAACCAGTGAGGAAAACCACCGGGAACTCTAGTCCCTTCGCCGTGTGGAGGGTCATGAGAGTGATAACGCCGTTGTCCTCATCGGGAATCTGATCCGTATCCGACACTAGAGAAACACGCTCCAGGAAAGCCTGCAGACTCCCCGGCTGAGGTTCGCCCTCCTCGAGAAAAGCCACGCCACCTGCGACAGTTTCTACCCCTCCGTCATTGCCGACGCCATCACTACCGACGCTGGAACCCTCCGCCGCGTCCGCTCCTGCGAAACTCTCCGGTGCGGTGGCGTCGGGCATGCGTTCATAAGCCAACTGATGTGCGGCTTCAGAGGCGAATTCGCGTGCCACAGAAACAAGCTCACGGAGGTTATCCAGGCGGGCGCCGTCCTGTGGATCATTCGATCCCTCCAGGCTTTCCAGATAACCACTACGCTCAATCACGTCATTAACAATCGCGCCCAAATCGGGGATGCCCAAATTATCCCCGTCATGGGATACCAGCTGGTTATCGGCAGTATCTTCACGCAATCCGTCCATCATCTCGACAAAACGGCCCACCGCTTTATTACCGCGCGCGCCTAGCGCTGGAATGTCTCCGTCGGCAGCTGCGCGTAATGCTGCACCCATACTGACGCCATGATCTTCCGCGTAAAGGGAGAGCAAAGACAGAGCGCGGTTTCCAATCCCTCGCCGCGGAGTGTTTATTATCCGCCGCAGACTGACAGAATCGTCCGGGTTATCAAGAACTTTCAGATAAGCAATGATGTCTCGAATTTCTTTGCGCTCATAAAATCGCGTCCCACCGACTACCTTGTAGGGAAGACCATTGCGAATAAAAATATCTTCCAGTGCGCGCGACGCGTTATTGGTGCGGTAGAAAACCGCGATATCACCATAATTAATGGTGGAGTTGTCGACTAACTGGTCAATTTCACGCGCCACGAATCGAGCTTCATCGTGCTCATTGTCAGCCACATATCCGACAATTCTTTCTCCTTCCCCCAACGCCGTCCATAGATTTTTTTCCCGCCGCCCAGAGTTTTGAGAAATCACAGCGTTAGCAGCTGAAAGAATCGTTTGAGTGGAACGATAATTCTGCTCTAACAAAATTGTTTCTGCATGGGGATAATCGCGCTCGAACTCTTCAATATTCCGAATCGTAGCCCCACGGAAAGCATAAATTGACTGGTCAGCATCACCCACGACACATAACTCGCTCGGACCAATAGCATTCCCCTCAGAGTGTTCGCTTCCCACTAACGTAGAGACCAATACGTACTGAGCATGATTCGTATCCTGGTACTCGTCTACCAGTACATGGCGAAAGCGTCGTCGGTAATAAAGTGCCACTTCCGGGTATTCACGGAATATACGAACAACTTCACCGATTAAATCATCGAAATCAACCGCATTTGATGCACGCAGACGTTTCTGATACTCGGCGTAGATCTTCGCGACTGTCTCATTAAAAGGATTCTTATCCTCTTCGGCGTCGGCACGTGCGTCGTCGGGAGTACGCAATTCATTCTTGAGATGCGAAATCGCCGACGCTACTGTCCGCGCAGCAAAACGCTTCAGGTCTAGATTCATGTCGCGGGCGATCATCGTGAGTAGACGGCGTGAATCATCACTGTCATAAATCGTGAAGTTGGTATTTAAACCGGGAATAAGGTTGGCTTGCGCACGAAGAATACGGACGCACATGGAATGGAAGGTAGACACCCACATACGTTCAGCAATTGGCCCAATGAGATCGGCGACGCGGTCCTTCATTTCCGTCGCTGCTTTATTAGTAAAGGTGATAGCGACGATATTCCACGGCGCTACCCCACGAACACCAATGAGGTAAGCGATCCGGCGAGTGAGAACTGCCGTCTTTCCCGAACCGGCCCCCGCGACGACGAGCAATGGAGAGCCCTCATGTTCAACCGCCTGCCGCTGCTGTGGGTTAAGTCCTTCCAATAGCTGCTGTGGAGTCAAAGGCCCACCATCCGGCAAGCGAGTGGAAAGGCTATCGTTCATAGTGCGTATCTCTTCCTCAATAAAGTCTGTATAGCTCAGGGCGAGTTGTTATCCCGTGAAGTACGGAACAGTCAGTTTCATGCGCTCGCACTCCAACCTACAACCCGGGTATGACACAATAAGACCCATGACTGAGCCTCGCGATTGTCTGTCTACGTCCAGCGAGGTCACTAGCGGAACTAGTGATCCGTTATCGAACGAACGTATCCAGGAACTAAGAAAAGAAATAAATCAGCTGGATAACACGATTATTTCTGCTATCAAACGTCGTACGGAAATCTCACATCTCATCGGGCAATCGCGAATGGGGTCGGGCGGAACTCGCCTCGTACACACGCGAGAAGTCGCGATCATCAACGAGTTCCGGGAGGAATTGGGGACAGAAGGTCCCGCCATCGCGTCAGCTCTCCTCCGTATGGGGCGGGGACGCCTGGGCTAGATCCCCACCTCCTAAATTCCCGACATGAGTCTCACATTCACGCTGATCATCATGGTCGCCTATCAAACCCGGTCATCATGGCCGTTGCGTGTGAAGCGCTTACCCGTGGAACTCCTGTTTCGCGACTAGCATGGCTCAGGGGCGCATACACGCTCAATGCGCCACGGTTATCGTCGATAAGAAGGATTATTTAATGAATTCACCATTGCCAGATATCACCGCAACCAACGAATGGTCTGCGCTGAAGGACACTGCGAAATCAATCACCTCAACGACGTTGCGCGATTTATTCGCCAACGATCAGGATCGTGCGAAGAAACTCAGCTTTTCCGTGGCTGACCTGCACGTTGACCTGTCCAAAAATCTTATTAACGACGACACGCTTGGCGCATTGATCGCCCTCGCGAAGAAGGCGAACCTTGAGGACCATCGCGACGCTATGTTCAGCGGTCGGCATATCAACTCGACCGAAGACCGAGCAGTGCTGCACACGGCGCTACGTCTTCCCGCCGAAGAATCTTTGCACGTTGATGAGCAGAATGTAGCAGCCGACGTACACGACGTCCTGTCGCGGATGCGCGATTTTGCGCACGCCTTGCGTTCCGGCGAATGGCTGGGTGTCACCGGGCACACGATCAAAACTGTGGTGAATATCGGAATCGGGGGGTCTGACCTTGGTCCCGCTATGGCAACACAGGCTCTCCGCAGCTTCGCCACCGCGGGAATTTCGGGACGTTTCGTCTCCAACGTCGATCCGGCTGATTTCACCTCAAAGGTGGCAGACCTCGATCCCGCAGAGACACTCTTCGTCGTCGCGTCGAAAACCTTTACGACGCAGGAGACACTGGCCAATGCGCATGCGGCTCGTCGGTGGTTCCTCGAAAGCCTCAACCTGGAGGACGGGACCGATGAAGCAAATGATGCCATCGCCAAGCACTTCGTTGCAGTATCGACGAACGCAGAGAAGGTCTCCGAATTCGGCATCGATACCAACAACATGTTCGGCTTTTGGGACTGGGTTGGTGGCCGCTACTCGGTAGACTCTGCCATCGGGCTTTCTCTCATGGCCGTTATCGGGCCTCAGAACTTCATGAGCTTCTTAGAGGGCTTCCATGCCGTCGATGAGCACTTCCGGACCACCCCACTGGAGAAAAATGTTCCCGTTCTGATGGGACTCCTCGGCGTCTGGTACGACGATTTCTTAGGCGCACAGTCCCATGCGGTCTTGCCATATTCCCAGGACTTGGCGCGTTTCCCCGCCTATCTCCAACAGCTAACCATGGAATCGAACGGCAAATCCGTCCGTATCGACGGCACGCCCGTCACCGCACCGACGGGCGAGATCTACTGGGGAGAGCCTGGAACGAATGGCCAGCACGCCTTCTTCCAATTGCTCCACCAGGGCACCCAATTGGTACCCGCTGATTTCATTGGGCTCGCTACCCCCAATGATGACCTCCCCACGGCGGACGGCACAGGAAGTATGCATGATTTGCTCATGTCGAACTTCTTCGCGCAAACAAAGGTTCTGGCTTTCGGAAAGACTGCCGACGAAATTGCGTCCGAGGGTGTGGATCCCAGCATCGTTCCTCACAAAGTCATGCCGGGGAACCGCCCCACGACGACGATCTTGGCTCCGGCTCTCACACCGTCTGTCCTTGGTCAACTGATCGCGTTGTATGAGCACATCGTCTTCACCGAGGGCACAATCTGGTCTATCAACTCCTTCGACCAGTGGGGTGTCGAGTTGGGCAAGAAACAGGCCGGGGAGCTTCTACCCGCAGTCACTGGAGAAAAAGGCGTCAATACCGGAGATGCCAGCACAGACTCTCTGATCTCGTGGTACCGAGAAAATAGATAGTAGATTCCCCCATGTCATAAGCTAGGGCTAAGCTATGTGAGCACTCAGGTTAGGCTATGGCCTGATACTGTGCATACGGATATCGCATAGACATATCGCGACTGACCACCGATGTTCACACTTTACTGATTTGCGCTCTAACTTATGACTGTTACTCATTCACCGGCGGCCTCGCCGACGCCGACGTCCGCCGATGGCTCGCCCCAGCCACCTGGTAGCAGCAAGGCAGGCCGACGCCTCTATGTGCGTCGAGTTATCGGCCTCGTTGTTTTACTCGTTCTCCTTGCAGCGTGTTTATGTGCTGCGATGGCACTAGGGTCACGGAGTATTCCCCTGCCCAAGGTATGGGATGTTCTCAGCCATTTCTCATCATCATCCGACGCTTCAAATAGCGATACTGATACCCGGGTGATCATTGATCTCCGGATTCCCCGCGCCCTGCTCGGGATCATTGTCGGGATGGCCCTTGGTTGCGCCGGAGCGTTAATTCAGGGGCACACACGCAATCCCCTCGCGGATCCCGGCATTTTGGGTGTGTCAGCCGGAGCAGCCTTTGCGGTGGTCGCGAGTTTCGCATTCTTAGGCGTAACAGGGAATATTGCGACGACGCTCTGGGCGTTCGGTGGAGCAATCTGCGCCACTGCCTTAGTGTTCGGCTTGGCCTCTGTGGGCAAGGCGACGGCTAGCCCCTTGAACTTGGTGCTCGGCGGTGCCGCGCTGGGTGCCGTCTTGTCGTCATTAACCAGCGGACTGGTGTTAACCAACAACGACAATCTGAATCGCATGCGTTTTTGGACGGTGGGCTCGATTGCCGGCCGCGATATGAACGTCGTGATGGTCTCAGCCCCGGTGATCGCGGTGGCACTTATTGCTGCCTTCGCCACCGGGCCCACTCTCAATCTTCTTAACTTGGGTGACGACGCTGCGACGTCATTGGGAGTTCATGTCGGGCGGTCCAGAATCGTCGGCGTCCTACTTATCGCGTTGCTGGCGGGAGCGGCGACGGCTGCGGCGGGACCTATCGGGTTCGTTGGATTGGTTGTGCCGCATGTTGTCCGTTCCATCACAGGTCCGGATTATCGCTGGATATTGCCCTATTCGGCGTTGACGGGGGCTGTTCTGGTGCTTGTAGCCGATATTGTGGGCCGCCTCATCGCACGTCCGGGTGAAGTGGAAGTTGGCATCGTACTCGCGTTCGTGGGTGCACCGTTCTTCATTTACCTCATCAGCCGTAACAAGGTGGTGGAAGTATGACGACGCCACAACAAAGTAAAGTTCGTTTACCGCACCACCGGACTGCGTTTCAATGGGGCCCCGTGTCCGGCGTGGTGTCCCCTCGCCCGTTATTAGTATGTCTAGCGCTCGTCATAGCTGGGGTATTTCTCTTCGCTGTGGCTATTGGTATCGGTGATTTCCCTATCGCCCCCATGGACGTATTGTCTGTCGTTTTTACGGGTGGCGGCTCGCGTATTGAACAACTCGTTGTGTTCGAATGGCGAATGCCCCGCGCATTATCTGCTGTGATTGTTGGTGCAGCCCTGGCGCTGTCTGGTGCACTCACACAATCAGTTACCCGCAATGCCCTGGCCAGCCCTGATATTTTGGGCGTGACATCCGGCGCATCTGCGGCTGCCGTAACAGTCATTGTGCTGGGTTCAGGGAGTGGCTTCGCCGGGTGGCTTGCTGGGGCGGGCATCCCGGCTTCTGCATTAATGGGTGCCCTGGGCACGACTGTTCTCATGTGGCTCATCGGGTTTCGTGGCCGCCAGATGGATATTTATCGTCTGGTTCTGTTGGGTATTGTGGTCACCGCGCTGCTCAATTCCTATATCCACTTCCTGATGATTCGTGCCGAAACAAGCGACGCAGCTGCTGCAAAATTCTGGTTAACAGGCTCCCTTTCTTCCGTGACATGGAATCGATTGCGTCCCGTCATGGTTGTTTTGGGGATTTGCATCATTATTTGCGTCTGGATTTCTTTTGAACTTCGCGCATCGCAATTAGGTCCCGATCTGGCTTCCTCTCTGGGCCAACCTCGACGGCTGGTGGATGCAGCGATCCTCATTGTTTCGGTAGTGTTGGCCGCGTTTGCAGTCTCGGCCGGCGGTCCGATTGGTTTTATCGCTTTCGTTGCGCCCCAAGTAGCTATGCGTTTAGCCGGCACTTCTGCCCCACCCCTATTTACCTCAGTTCTCACGGGCTCAGTGCTTTTGCTTCTGGCCGATATTGCTACCCAGACGGTGCTTCCCACGGAGCTTCCCGTCGGTTTGCTCACTTCAGCGATCGGTGGCGTATTCCTTATTTATCTCCTTGTCCGCACGTCACGAAAGGCCACGGTATGAGCCACACTACGAACTCGTTATCCAGTGCGTCAGGCTCCACACCCGCGCAGCCCGGGGGAAACTCAACGCCGAGACACGAGGCCGTCCCGGCAGGCTCACTAACCTTGTCTGGTCTAAGGGTCTCGTACGGGGATCGCAACGTTATTCCCAACTTGGATGCGTCCATTCCGGGAGGAGCTGTCACCACCATCATTGGGCCCAATGGTTGTGGTAAATCCACGCTATTGAGGGCTGCAGCTCAGCTAATTCCCTCCTCGGGGTCGATCATTCTTGACGACGTCGACGTCCGGTCGCTGCGTCGAAAAGAGTTAGCACGGCGCATTGGTGTGCTACCACAGTCACCCATCGCTCCCCCGGGTGTCGTGGTGAGTGATCTAGTCGCCCGAGGTCGGCACCCCCATCAGTCATGGTTCAGGCAATGGTCGTCGGATGATGAAGAGGAGGTAGCGCGGGCGCTTGAACTAACCCACGTTGCCGATTTGGCGGACCGGCCCGTGTCGTCTCTTTCAGGCGGACAGCGTCAGCGTGTGTGGATCTCTATGGTGTTAGCCCAGGACACTGACGTGTTGTTCTTAGACGAGCCGACGACGTACCTTGACCTCTCTCACTCGATTGAAGTGCTGAATCTGGTCACCGAACTTAAGCATCGCTTGGGGCGGACCGTGGTGATGGTTCTGCACGATTTGAACTTGGCCGCGCGCTATTCCGACTGTGTGATAGTTATGGCCGATGGGCAAGTGACAGCAGCCGGTAAGCCATCCGAGGTTCTCACAGAGGAGCTTTTAGAATCATCATTTGGGCTCGACGCGAGAGTCATTGAGGATCCGGAATGCACTGACGCGCCTCTGGTGGTGCCCCGAAAGCCCGTGGTGCTCGGCTCTGCAGCGACATAAAATCGTTGCGTAATAAAAAGCCGCCATAATTTTCCTTCATGGCGGTTTTAATTAGTGTCTTATTTCCCGAGCTTTATTTCACCGTCTTTTTGAGCTCCTCCAGGATATAGTTTGCTGCCACCACCGATGCATTGAGAAACCACGGGTCCGGGTCCACCGCTACCGCGTGGTTGTTTTTCACAACGCCCAGGTTCGTCCACAAAGCATCTTTCGTGAGCTTTTCCCCTTTGGCATTAAAGCCGTAAAACAGATAATCCGCGTCAAGCTGGTCGAGATTTTCTGACGAAATCGGGTGCGACACCTTATCCTCGAAACGCTGAGACGTCGGCCGAGAGCATCCCCCGTCTTTTAATACCTGGCCAGCTAGTGATAAGGGCCCCAGCATCAGGTAGTCGGTTCCCTTGTTCCTGATCAGAGACACCGTGGGCGAGGTCCCGCGGTCTTTCTTCCATTCAGCAACTGCATCCTCATGATCATCAATCAGCCGCTGTGCGTCATCGCGCTTACCCACGGCATCCGCGATGGTCCGGAAATCATCCTTCCAGTTCTCTGCTCCGCCCTTGCCCGTCACCACGGGAGCAATAGATTTCAGCTGATCGAGGACATCATTGCTTGTCCTGTCATTCGCCAAAATAAGAGTGGGATGAAGCGTGGCTATTTTCTCCATATCAGGCTGCGTCCGCTGTCCGACGATGGTGATGGAGTCAAGGTCGTACTGCTTACCGAATTTATCCTTGATGTATGTGGGGATACTCTCAGACGACGACGCTTGAGCATTAGCTACTCCCATTCCCACTGGGGATATGCCCAATGCCAGGAGCCCGTCGATCTGCCCAGTGTTTAGCGCAATGATTCTCGACGTATCGTGCTCATGGGCGCTTGAATCCGGCGCTGTCTGGGACGAATCTGCCTCGGCGTGTTCCCCATCCCTACTGGATGACGAACATGCCGCTAAACCTAAGGCCATACCAGCCCCCATCCCGGCAACGAGGAAGGAACGCCGCGAAAGCCTCCGCTCGTGAGCTTGAGGCGCCCACGATAAGGAGTGATGGGCCCGTCGAAACGAATAATGATGTGAGAACAACTCCTCCCGCGAGGTGTGCTGATGACCTACGCTAGCCAACGATTTCCGCTGGTTCCGCAGCGGTTCGTCAGCGCGCCGGTCATCTGGGGAGCTACTGGATACCTCTCGAGGATTCTCAACCATGAATTTAGGTTAGCCTAGGCGTTTACCTCTGCGAAAGAGGTATCTTTCGACGAGCTGTCGCGGGCGCCTCGGCCTTTCCACCGCATCACGAACCCGATCACGATATCCAGGGCAAGAAAAGCAAGAGCACTGATCGCGAAGAGCGGGGCTAACAGGCCGTACCCGATGAGCAGAATCGCCGCTACCGCGAACCCGATGATCGAGGAGCTTCTCCATGCACCTCGGCGGGGTGCCCGTCCGAAGTTCGACCGGAAACCGTTCCGGTTCCGCGTTGGGCGTCGCTGCCACCACATCATGTAGCCACGGACGACAATAATGCAGATCATGATGGCTAGAGCTCCCAGCGCGACCTGGCTCACGATCCCGAAGAGGATGCCCATGTGGAGCTGAATCCCCCACTCGGCCAGTTTCGCTGCGAAGGGCCAGTCTTTAAACCACACGGTATCGACAACACGCCCTGTTTCCCCATCGACAGAGACGGAATCATGGCTGAAGTACCACGGGACTCGCAGGTCAGTGACGGTCCAGGCTTCGCCCGGTGCGACAGGAGCCGTCGCCTCGAAGCTGGCCTTGATCCCAGCCTGTTTCGCTGACGACATGACCGTATCTACGTGGTTTTGTGCTTCAACTACCGAGTCATGTGGCGTTAGCGCGGGTGAGTCAGAACTCATGCCGCCGTGGCCACTGTGGTCGCCATGTCCTCCGTGGTGGCTGTGATCCATGGAAGCCTCAGGGGAATCGACGCTCTGCGAGACGGTGGTGTCGGGGGTGGGTTTGGCCCAGTTGAGCTGGACTCGCCAGTCCGCAATTTGTGCGCCTGCGTACTTTGACCAGGTCAAACCTGTGGCTGTGAGGAATAGCATTCCCAGGCAGGCCCACGTTCCGATGATCGCGTGCCGACGCATACTCTTCGGGCGTCCGGTTAACGGTTTCGACGATGAGTGAGATTCTGACTCCGTAGCGCGCTTTTTCTTGTTCTTGTCATAAACTTTTCGCCACCACATGACGAGCCCAGAGACAGTCAACACGCCCAACCATGCAGCTGCGGTTTCAGCGTAAATACGCCCTGGCTCCCCCAAGAAGAGATTGCGGTGCGCCCGGTCAGTCCATTCGCGGAAGCGGAGGGAGGAAGAACTGCCAAACTGGACGGTGTCACCAACGACCTCCCCGGTATAAGGATTGACCATGACCACTCGGCGGTAGCTCTTCGAGGGCAAAGAGGGGTCATTGAAAAGGACGCGGGTGGTGGCACGGTCGTCATTGCGAATCTGTACCCCGCTGAAGGTGAGGTCAGGGTGCCGCTCCGCTGCGGTGCGTATTTGGTCTTTAACCTCTACGCGCTGATGACTATGCACATCAGAGGCCGGGACGTACATCTTGTCGTGGTCGACGATGGACTCAATGCTTGGTGCGGCTGCATACAGCAAGCCGGTGACGGCTGCAATGAGAATGAAAGGGCCCACAAAAACGCCGGCGTAGAAGTGGATCCGATGAATCATGGCCCGCACGCTGCCGCCTCGATGCGGGAAGCGCGCTCCGCGACGGCGGCGACGCTGGCCGCTATTCACGTCGTCGTGGTTTTCACTCTGCTGTTCGGGATGAAAATCGCTTTGTGTAGTCAGGGTCACGTATTAATTAGTCGAGGGTTATGGTCTGATAGTTCCTTGCGAAGAAAAATAGAGTTCCCGTCGCCGTCACTGCTACCCCCATCGGCTGCTGTAATCTGTTATTTTTTCATCATTAACGGGGGTAATCGCTATGGCTGCGCGCGGCGACGGAGTGCCTTCTTGCACGCATTGCCCACCGCATCATCCCAGGGTGATGAATTCAGCGCGTCGCTCAGTAAGGACAGGTCCCGCCCCCGTGGTGGAGACAAACGGCTGACAACGGCTAAAGTCGTCTACGTGAGTGCTTACGTTGACGATGCCACCCTTGCCCTGCGCCTTGCGACGGGAACTAGTGAGATCTTGAAAGGCGTCCGTTCCGTCGGTTTGCTTGAAGGACCTGGCCTCGGCGCGGCGGGTGATGACTTAGCCCAGACATGGATTGAGCGCGTTTTATCCCGACACCGCCCCGATGATGGGTTTTTGTCAGAGGAAGCCGCCGATAACTTAGAGCGGCTGAAGAAAAACCGCGTGTGGATCGTCGACCCTCTCGACGGCACCAAGGAGTTTGCCGGCGGGCGTCAGGACTGGGCAATCCATGTTGCACTCGTAGAAAACGGGATCCCGACCCATGCCGCTGTCGGGCTTCCCGACGCTGGCCAGGTCTTCCACACTGGTTCAGCAAAGGCTGTGATGGGCCCACGCGCTAACAAGATCGTTGTATCGCACAACCGTCAGCCTGAGGTTGCACAGGTCATTGCCGACAAACTCGACAGTGAGGTTGTTCGCATGGGTTCTGCGGGTGCAAAAGCCATGCATGTGTTGCTCGGTGACTATGACGCCTATGTCCATGCTGGGGGCCAGTATGAGTGGGACTCTGCAGCCCCGATCGGTGTGTGCACGGCCGCAGGCTTGCACTGTTCTCGTCTCGATGGTTCGCCTTTGCGCTACAACAACGAGGATGTCTACCTCCCCGATGTCGTTATTTGCCGCCCGGAACTGAAGGACACAATCTTGGAGGCTGCCGCCGAGTTCAAGAAAGAGCACGGACACTACTAGGCCTCCGCATCTGCGACGCCGGCCACATCTGTTGACCTGCGGTTTGTGGTCAGACGGTCGCCGATGCCAAGGCGGATGTCAAAAAAGCGCTACCATGACTGACATGTCCGCGAGCGAGAGTACTGATATTCCGACGCCATATGAAGATCTCCTCCGTGAGATTCTGTACAAAGGCAACCACCGGGATGACCGCACAGGCACAGGAACGAGGAGTCTCTTCGGGAAACAGATGCGGTTCGATCTGTCAGAGTGCTTCCCTCTTATTACTACGAAGAAAGTGTTCATGCGTGGACTCTCGGAGGAGCTGTTTTGGTTCCTCCGGGGTGAATCCAACATTCGCTCGTTACGCGAAAAAAATGTCCACATTTGGGACGAGTGGGCCGATGAGGACGGGAACCTCGGGCCGATTTATGGGGTGCAGTGGCGGTCATGGCCAACGCCCGACGGCGACACCATTGACCAAATTTCTCAAGCTCTGGACATGATTAAGAACAACCCGACGTCCCGACGGATTATCGTATCCGCCTGGAATGTTGCAGATGTTCCATCCATGGCGCTGCCACCCTGCCATCTTCTTTTCCAGTTTTATGTCGCTGACGGGAAGTTGTCTTGTCAGCTGTATCAACGCAGCGCCGATATGTTTTTGGGTGTTCCATTCAATATCGCGTCCTATTCACTCCTGACCCATATGATGGCCCAACAGGCAGGGCTTGATGTCGGGGAGTTCATTTGGACCGGCGGCGATTGCCACATTTACGATAACCACCGCGACCAGGTTGATCTTCAGTTATCCCGGGATCCGCGCCCCTATCCGACGCTATCGTTAACCAAGGCTGCGGATTTATTCTCGTACACGTGGGACGATGTCGATATCCTGAACTACAACCCGCACCCAGCTATCAAAGCGCCGGTAGCGGTGTAGCCCAATTCCACTCCACAGGCGGTGAGCTCAATGTCTACTTCATCATCCACGGGTGTTCACTCGCCGACGCCTGGCCACGCTTCCCCGTCCCCGCGTCGAACAGTAGAACCGGAACAGCCGCTCATCGGGGTTATTTGGGCCTCCGACCGAGACGGCGTCATTGGCGACGGCACCCGGATGCCGTGGCACGTGCCCGAGGACATGGCGCACTTTAAGCAGTTGACGTGGGGAGTACCCGTCATCATGGGCAGTGCAACGTGGACGAGCATTCCCTCGCGCTTTACACCGCTGCCTGGGCGTACCAACATCGTGCTGTCCCGCCGCTGGAGTGACGAGGACACACCCGAGGGCGTCATCCTTCACCATTCCTTGGAAGCCGCGATTAAGGATATTCCCCACCCGGTTTTCACCCGACGCGTCGCACCGGAAAATGTGGATGCTTGGGTCATTGGCGGGGGCGAAGTCTACCGGGAGGCCCTCACGCGCCCAGAGGTTCGGCTAGCCGTCCTCACGGAAATCGACGCAGCTGTCGGGCACTACTTTGACCATCCCGTTACTGCCCGATTGTCGTCAGAATGGGTTCCGGCGTCGCGAAGTGAGTGGAAAACATCCCACAATGGGACGATCATCGGTGACGGTGGCGAGGTGAGCGGCTCGTTGTCGCTTCGCTATCGGTTCTGCTATTTCAGCAAGTAAACTCAGCAAGTAAACAATGCCAATCAATCGACCATGACGCTATAGTGGGGTCATTATGAGTGAAGTTATCCAGAAAAACAACCCATCCGGAAACGAAACCGCAGCCACGATCTATTACGCAACGTGGTGCCCGTTTTGCAAGAAACTCATAGAGAATCTGGATCGTACCGAAACGCCTTATTCTCTTATCGACATTGACCAGTCAGAAGAGGCCGGTCAGTGGGTAGAAAGCGTCAATGACGGTAACCGTGTTGTTCCGACTGTGAAGTTTTCCGACGATACTACCGCGACGAATCCGCCGGCGGGTGACGTGCGTCGCAAAGTTGAAGAACTTTCTTCCTAAGAGTTTTGGCCGCGACGTTTTTGACCGCGAGAGTTTGCCGCGGGTGATACCGACGCGGCGATGCCTCGGTGAACCAGCCGCTACGTCATGAGCGTTTCTGGCTGGTCTTCGCCGTCCGGGTCGAAGTACCGCAAAAGGTACGTATCCATTATCCAGCCGTGTTGTGCACGCAGTTGAGCTTTAGTCTGGGCAACATCCTCGGCGATGTCACCAACCCATCCTTTACGCAGTACCTGCTTATCCGTACTGACATACGCACCCCACCACATGTAGGTGTGGTCGCGGTCAAGGCCGGGATGGGTCCACGTGGTCTTGCCGTCGAGCATGACCACAGTGTTCGCCACCGCCTTGATTCTCGACGGTGTATCGGGAGCATCCAGGGTTTTCTGTAGCTGTCGACCTGTTGTGACAGTGATCGGCTCGCCAATCCGGTTAATGAGAATACGGTGTGCCGACGTGAGGGCCTGAACAGCAGTAATGCCGGGGTATACCTCGGTACGGCACTCCAACCCTAGGTTCTGCATCCGCTCGATAATGCGCAGAGTGGAGTCGTACAGCGATGGGTCGCCCCACACTAAAAATGCCGCCGTTTGTCCGTCGCTCAGCGAGGACGTGATTGTATCGGCCAGCAGGCGGGCGCGCTCCTGATGCCAGCGCTGAACCTCCCGGTGATACTCCGGAGTACCTGCCGGGTGGCGGTCACGCGGCGGGTCGTCGACAGTGAGTAACGGAAGATCTGGCGCGTGAACAGCCAATATACGACGTCGCAGCTCGAGGAGATCCGCCTTCGTGTCCCCTTTATCCACGGCGACGACGGCATCTGAGGAAGCCAAGGCCGCAACAGCGTCGTGGCTAATATGCCCCGGGCTTCCTGCTCCCATACCAATGACACGAAGTAAACGCATATACCCTGTTTACTCCATGGCTCTATCTCTGAGTTCGTCTACTCGCGCAGAACTAGTTTTTGTGCAGGTCGTCGTCGGGATTTGTTTCGGGATCCTCGATCGCGTCGATCTCGTTTTGGTAAATGTTCATCCTATCTTCTGCGGTGAGCATGCTGTCTACTGTGGCGAAGGAGACGGAGAACTGTTGCCGCAGGTAAACCTCGCAGACGGCGGCCATTTGCTTGGCGTCATATTTATTCAGCACGAGGGAACGCTTCACCGTTCCATCTGGCTGAGAGGTTCCGATAATCAACTGCGGGCCCTTCTCGCCCTCCTCAATCTTGGCATACACTTCCCGTCCATTGACGTCAGTGAAGCTCGGTTTCTCTGTCATGATTGTGTCATCCTCCAGTGTTTATGGTGCACGCACGGAGTTCGGGGTGAGCCGCTCGGTGCACCCATCAGACTGAGCCTGTCACCGTGCGCGATGTACTAGTTGCACGGTCTCAGCCAACCGCGCAACCACTTCCTTTCAGGCTATGCCGTTTGACCCCCCGATGCTCGTGTTATCAACCGGGAACGTGTCCGGCCTCACCCCCATACGGAGGTCAACTTCCCTCCCCCCGCCGTTAACCACGCGCAGAAGCACCTACCCTGGCCCATATGACTCCTACAAACAATCCTGACGACAACGCATCCTCCGCCGTCGATACGAGCATGTTTAATCCCGACGATTTTCGCCGACGAGTATCTGTCACCATTAATGCCACTCCCGACGACGTGTACAACGTCGTGTCGGATATTTCACGTACGGGCGATTGGTCTCCGGTGTGCAAAGCTACGTGGTGGAAAGAGCGTGACGACGGCACGACACCATCAGAACCCGAGGTAGGCGCATGGTTTGTCGGCCATAATGAAACACCACAGCGCACCTGGGAAACGGAGTCCGTCGTGACTGCAGCCGAACGGCCCAAGATTTTTGCGTGGGCCGTGAACGGAGGCGTCGTGGAATGGGGTTATGAAATCGAACCTGCCGCAGATGGCGGGTCCACCTTGACGGAGACCTGGGAAGTTACTCAAGAAGGCTTTCGGTTCTTCATCAACAAGTACGGCGACGATGCCGTCGCAGAGCTCAACGAGCGACGTGATGCTGCATTGAAAGGCATTCCTGCAACCGTGCAGACGATCAAATCCATAATGGAAAACGAGGTGGAACACGACGCGAGCTAGGCGTCTGCGTCGTAGCCGGTAGAATACCTACGCACGATTTCCACAGAGCGACAAGGACTAATTGCTAATGCCGAACCGCGACAGTGACCCCCGTTACAGCAACGCGAACGATGAAACTGAAATATTCCCCAGTAGCTATTCCGAGCGTTACTCGGGTTCAGAAAGCCAGTATTCATCCGGTGGCAACTCGGGTTACCGCGATGACGAGTATTCGGCGGGTAGCTACAATCGAGAATATAGCTCTGGCGGGTATGGGGCTCCCAGCAATCGTGGATACAACGAAGCCAATCGTAGGTATAGCGATAGCGCCAGCTACTATCCTGACCAGCAGTATCAGGGCTATCAGCAGGCCCCCGCACAATCACCGGCACCTCAACAGTCGCGTCCGCAGAAGAGTGGCCCATCACTCAGCGACCAGTTCGATATCCCGAAATTTATCGGCTCGGTCGTGGCTGTTGCCATCGTCGCCTCCATCACCGCTTACGTGGTGGCATGGATTCTTGAACTCGTCATGGAGCGCATCGCCACATACGTGAACTGGACGTATCCGCCTATTGACCGGACGTATTACGCGATCTTTGCCGCTGTCGTGGCAATCTTCGCCGCATTGTTATGGTGGGTGCTCAACATTGGAACAACGCTGCCGTCGCTGTTTTACAGTTGGATCGTCGGAGTCGTACTGGTCGCGGCAGTCGTTCTTCCACTCTTATTAACGACGCCGTTCTATAACGGCATTATTGAATCTGTTATGAATCTCGTCGTTGGATTGCCAGTGGTGTACCTCATTGCACCCATTGGTAATTCGGCTCGGAAAAACTAGCCGTCTTTATTGTGCTACGACCCCAATTCTCCGGCTGAGCTATTCCCCAGCTGAACTCCCCTACTGTGTGGCCGCCTTATTTCCCAGCCACCGTGGGAATCGCTCCAAGGGACCACGTCCGAAAAACGCCATCCAAACATTCGCGAAGACAATTGAGCCGATAACGAGAGACCAATAAAGCGGGTTGGAGACAACTGTTCCCGCCGGCCCACCCACAGCGAACACGATGATAACGTGAGCGGTGTAAATGGTCAGTGGCATGGCCCCGGTGACGGCGATGGGTATAAACCACCGTCGGGCTCGTGACACGATCAGCTGGCACAATGCCACGACGATGAGGGCGAACCCACCGGAGCCCACGAATTCTGCGGTGCCCCCACTATGCGGTGCTGAATCCACAAGAGAGCGCTTGAGGGAATCTTTCAGCTCTTTCGTGCTATCAAGTGCGTCCCAATATTGACCCCATCGGCTTTCAATTCCTTCGTCTGATGCCGAACCTCCCGATGATTGTGCTGTCTGGTCTTTTGGCTGCACACCATCAGATTGTTGGGCTTTCTGCTTTTTTAACTTGGAGATTACTGCCGACCAATCAGGCTGAGACGTGCCGTTCCTGTCATCCTGGTTAATCCAGCCATTTTTCGGCTCTTCGTCATTACCCCACATTGAGCCCACACCATAACCAATTGCACTGGCACAGACCCCGACAGCAACGAGGCCGGCCAACGCTCGTGTGCTCTGCAGGTGAAGCCGCCCCAGCACCATCCCCAACAGAAGAATGCCCCAGAACACAGGCAGCGGATACACTCCGCCCAATACCAATCCGATTGTTGGGCTGGCGTTTCCTTTAGGCAAGAGATACTGGATAATTGCCAGCAAAGAGGGTCCGACAACCCCCAGGCAGGTGCCCACAATGATCAGTGTTCGTGTCTTTGCCCACACAAAGGGTAAGGCCACGGCATACAGAACCCCATAAAAAGTCAATATGATCGAAATTCCAGTACCAAGCTGCTCTAGAACAAGGCCGATCAGGAAGATAGCTAAAGCTCGTCCAATGAGTTTTAGCCGTATTCCCTGCACGCCGTTCACCGACGTTGGACGCTCACCTCGCCCCGTCATCAAGCTGATAGACACACCAGCTAACAACGCGAATAACACGGCTGGCCGCCCGTGGACAAGGGCCGGATACGTCGATGGGTCCATAATGCTCACCGACGATGGACCTGCGGCAACATGAGCTGCGATCATCCCAAGAATCGCCAACGCCCGAGCAACATCTATACCCGGCAGCCGTGGCGATTGAACGCTCCCCCTCAATTGTTCAATGGGGTGAATAGATTGTTTCATGCGGGGAGCCTAACCCACCGCCGTCCTCAACTGAAAATAAATTTAATGAAGCTTAATCTTTCGCCAGATAGGGGGTAAGCGATGCGTGGCACCAGGGGGGCACGGGCACCGGAATAGTGGCTATGACGACCGTGGGTGACGGACCATCACGATCGTTCGTTGATCGTCCGTCGAATCCGGCACAGCATCCCCGAACCCTAAAACATCGAGTAACTGTTTCTCAGACTTCTTATCCACGTGTTCAGTAGGTTCGTCGATAAGCAGAATGGGGGCATCACTGAGTAAAGCACGAGCTACTATAAGACGACGCCTCTGACCACCTGATAATGATTCCTCGCCATCTCGCAACACAGTGTCAAGGCCGCGCGGTAAGTTCTCTACCCACTGAGTCAACCCCACTCGGTCGATCATCTCGCGCATTGCACTCTCGCTCGCATCGGCGGAACCCACCGCCAAGTTGTCCCGAACTGTTGTTGCGAAAATATGTTCATCCTCGGCGATAAAACGAGCACCAACAGCAGAATAGCTTCCATTCCACGGCGGGATCAGCCCCGCTAAGGTCATCAACAATGTGGTCTTGCCAGTGCCTGAGGGGGCAACGATCTCGTACCGGCCACCGGGTGGAACGTCAAAGTTCGCCTCCCACACTGGGTGGTCCCACCCGACAACTAAATGGTTCGCAGTTACGCGACCAGTACTCGTTCTCGTACCGAGGGCCGGGGAAGTTTCTTGAGCGGTAGCGACAGGACAGTCATCAGAGATGTAATCACTAGTGGTTTGCTCGGTAGCGTTATTAATCGTCAGGACGTTACGCAGCCGTGCTTCTGCGTCGCGAGAACGAACAACAGCACGGGAGGCCTCAGCAAGTGGAGCGACAGCTTCGAAGGCAGCCAAGGGCATAAGCGCTACAGCAGCTAACCACTGGGGGTTATGGTCCGGGCTAGCGAGAACTGCAACGAGAACAACGACAATAAGTGTGAATCCCGATGACGCGGCTGACATAGCGGTCGACACAGATGACCATGGGTGGGCCTTCCCTCGGATCGACGAAATTCTCTGCTCTGCATCACCCGCATGGTGGAGAGCTTCATCTAGTTCACCACGTACGCTCAATGCAGCAGCATGATGCAATACATGGTCAACAGCTGTGACATAGTCTTCCGTGGCCTGAGCAGTTGAGGCTTTCTTTTCACCCTGAACCGCGATCCATGGCACAACAATTCCTGAGAAGGCCAAACCTACAGCCAAAATACCCGCAGCTAGTAGCGATAACGTGGCGGTCAGGGCAACCGCAAGGGCACCAGTATAAATCGCAACCCGTCGCGGAATAGTGGCTCGTACGATTCTATCGGTGAGTGCATCGATGTCTGGGCCAATGAAGCTAAGTAAGCGACCTCTCGACATCCCCAATACGGTGGATGGAGGCACAGCTACCAAATTATGATAAATCTGACTACGCGCATTCGCTGCAGCTGTAAGCGCAACGTCGTGGGTTGCAAGCCTATCAATGTATCGAAAAACCGCGCGGGAAATTCCTAAAGCACGTACCGACGTAATAGCGACAGTCAAGTTCATAACTGGTGGCATTTGCCACGCACGAGTAATCAGCCACGCAGACACCAATGTCAGTGCGATTGAGGACATCAGCGTCACTACACCGGCTAGTACTGCTCGTTCACGAGCCCATACATCAACCGTCATGATCGATCGCCCCCACATCGTAAACACGATCCGCTGCTTCGCACATCAGCGGATCGTGACTAGCCACCAGCACTGTCGCGCCACGAGCTGTCAAGTCGGCCAAGTCCTTAATCATTTCCTGTGCAGACTGCTCGTCGAGATGAGCAGTCGGTTCGTCGAGAACAAGAAGTTTCTTTCCCGGAACCGATCGACGGAAGGATTCCTTTTGGCGCTGCCCCAAGGAAAGGTGGCTCGTGTCACCCATAGTTCCTTCTGTCAATACCGGGCGTTGAGGAAGGAACGCAGTGTTCTTCCACACTTCTTCACGAGGGAGTGCGCCGTCGGGCCCACATACACCGGCTGTTCCACTACCGCTGCCAAGACCTAAAACTGCCATGAGGGCCGTCGATTTACCGGAACCATTGGGACCGGCTAACACTGTAAGGTTTCCTGGTCGTGCCCTAGCGGAAAGAGCGTGGGGCCGAATACCGTCACGCCCTTCACAGGAATAATTGTCAAGCACAACTTCGAGGCCTCCACCGGATACGCGGTCGCAATCAGGCAGTAGGGGCCGTGGCGGCGATGGAGAGTTTAGTTCCGTACGAACTGCATTTAGTGCTGTTATACCATCCTGAGCTGCGTGAAAGCGCGTTCCTACGTCCCGCAACGGAGAATATACTTCGGGAACAATGATCAGAATGGCTAGGCCAGTAGCCAAGGAAATATGGCCTCCTAAAAGCCTAAAACCAATGTTGACGGCGACCAAAGCAACCGAAAGCGTAGCTATAAATTCAAGAACAAACGTAGAGAGAAACGCTAATTTCAAGACGTCCATCGTTGACCGCTTGTGGGTACTCGCTAGGCGACGAACTTCAAGCTCAGGATCATGTTGCCTCCCGTGGGCAACCAAAGTAGGCAAACCTGCTACAAGATCCACGAGCTGATCGTTCAGGCGGGACAAGTCCTTGAGCTTACGTTCGGTTCGTGATTGTGTTAGCGTCCCCACCAACCACATGAAAAAGGGAATAAGGGGAATTGTTCCGGCAGCCCACAAAGCAGAGGGAAAATCTAACCAGGCTATAGCTACCAAAACCAGAGGTGTCGATAGAGCAGAAGCCATGGCTGCGGGAAGGAATCCAGTTATGTAGGGCCGAAAAGAATCTAGCCCATGAGTCAATATCGTGTGCCAGTATGACCGGTTAACTCGGTGCGGATCTTCGTGAGCAAGGTGGTCTAAGAGACGACGGCGGAGAGTTGAGACCACCGAATCTGCGGCTGCATCACCTAATCGTGTCCTCGCCCAACTAACCAGAACGCGCAATACGACGACAAGCGCTAGCCAGCCGAAAAGAGCATACGGATACTCTGACGGTAAATGGTGAGACATCGTCTCGTGATGATTCACCGGCTCCACTGCACGCGCTATCAAAGTCCCCACCGCTATGCCGCTCACTACGGTCAGGACTGTATCAACAACGCTTAGAAACGCCGACACATACACCCACCAGCGTGCCCGAGAGCTTAAGTGAGCCAATTGGAATATATGCATCACACTACCGTTTTTCTCTCTAGCTAATACATCGCTTTGCCAAAGCCACCGACTATCGAGTTATTCGGAAGGAACAGGATCAGCGGTAATACGTTTCCTAAATATCCAGTACGTCCACGCCTGGTACATCACCACAAAGGGTGTTCCAAGGGCCGCACACCAGGTCAAAACGGTCAACGTATACCGACTTGATGATGCATCCCAGACATCCAACCCGGTCCACAACGTCGGGAACATCGCTCCAAAAGCAAGGCCTGTAACTGAAACAATCGTCACGCACGTGAAGAAAAAGGCCCAACCATCCCGGTCACGGTGAGCGCTGACTAGAGCAAGGATCAAGCCAGTCACTGCCAGCACGGTCCATCCCCACGTGGTTTTCTCTCCAAAAGAGAGCTGAGTCCATAACACAAATATTCCACCAAAAAGAATAGATAAGCCAGCAAAAATCGAGGCTAGTTTTCGTGCGTTAACGCGTAAACTACCCGAGGTCTTCAGACGAATAAAAAGCGCACCATGAAAGATGAAGACGAAAATAAATGCCAAAGCTCCCACTAAGCCATAAACATTGAAGAGCGGATATACCCGGGAAGCGTTATCCGGCACACCTCGCACCAGATTAGCTATCGCCACCCCCCATATCGCGGGCGGTAACCATGAGCCCAACACTATTCCGCTGTCACACCACTGACGCCACTTTCGGGTATCGACTTTTCCCCTCCATTCGATGCTCACAGCCCGTATAATAAGTGCCAAAAGAATTAAGAAAAGCGGCACATAATATCCCGAAAACATATCCGCATACCACATAGGGAAAGCAGCGAATATAGAACCACCAGCTGTGATGAGCCATACTTCATTGCCATCCCACACCGGACCAATGGTCGAGATCATCGCTGATCTTTTATGCTCATCGCTACCCAAAAAAGGCAGGAGCATTCCTACGCCAAAGTCAAATACCTCGAGTAAAAAATACCCCGAAAACAGAAAACCGATGAGTATAAACCACAAGGTAGGTAAATCGAGTTCAAACATCGTCTTATTACTCCTTAGTGCTTTTCACCGCTAGATGGGAGAAGCTCACTGTTCCTACCTCGTCAGCACTACCCGAGTCAGACCCTCCACCCACATCACGGTGGGATTCTTCCTGGTCATCGGTTGGGTGGTCGTCCTCAGTCGGTCCGCTAAGGACTGCCCGCTTAGTCAACCATAACCAAACAAAGAACAGAGCGAGATAAGTTACCGTAAAGCCAACCAACGTAAGAATGACATTCCACGACGCATGATCCGTTACCCCCATGTCAACAATCATTCGAATGTTGTCGGTGCGAGGATCACCAACTGAATCAGGGTTCGGGTGAACAATCCACGGCTGACGCCCCATCTCAGTAAAAATCCATCCCGATGAGTTAGCTAAGAATGGGAAGGCAATAGCCGCGATGCTCCCGACACTGAAAACTTTCTGCCACCTACCTTGTGGAAGACGCCCGCGCCGCGTGAAAAACCAAGCGAAGAATGCCAAGGCGATAGACCCAAGCATCAAACCAATCATGGCCCGGAACGACCAATATGTTACAAAGAGATTTGGTGAGTAGTTACCCGGTCCATATAAATTCTCCGCTTCTTTCTGTAACTCAAAAACACCTTTCAAAGTGACGCCAGTGAATTGTCCTTTAGCAAGGAACGGAAGAACCCAGGGAACTTCAATCAAGTGGATAACTGACTCACAGTTGTTATGAGTTCCAATCGTTAAAACGGAGAACATCGGATCGGTATGCGTGTGGCACAATGATTCAGCCGACGCCATTTTCATGGGCTGTTGCCGGAACATCATCTTCGCTTGTGTGTCCCCCGTCAGCACGAGAGCAACCGATGATAGGGCGACAACCCAAATTCCAAAGCGGATGAGCGGACGATACATTGAATGAGGATTGTCGGGATCCGCAGCACCGCTATTTTCACTGCTGGATTCCGCCTGCAATTTTCCGATGCGGTGGGCATGGACGAGCCACCAGCATGAGATACCCAAAACAAAGGTGCCCGCGGTGAGGAACCCTCCTAAAACGGTATGGGGGAAAGCAGCCAAAGCCGTAGGGTTCATGAGGAGCTTACCGAAATCAGTCAATTCCGCCCGATGGGTATGTGGATTGTATTCGGCGCCTACCGGATGCTGCATGAAGGAATTCGCAACAATAATGAAATAAGCCGAGATGTTGACGCCAAACGCGACCATCCAGATCGCACCTGTATGGAGCCACACTGGCAATCGGCCCCAACCGAAAATCCACATTCCAAGGAACACGGATTCCATGAAAAAGGCAATGAGCCCTTCTAGCGCCAGTGGGCCACCGAAGACATCCCCCACCATCCGCGAGTATTCCGACCAGTTCATTCCGAACTGAAATTCCTGAACGATGCCAGTAGCCACCCCCATAGCAAAGTTAATGAGTAAGACATTGCCAAAAAAGCGAGTGGCCCTATACCAGTGGGGCTTTGAGGTTAACGCCCACATCGTTTGCATGATAGCTACCAGTGGAGCCATACCAATGGTCAATGGCACGAAAATGAAATGGTAGACGGTAGTAATCCCGAACTGCCAGCGCGAAATGTCCACGACATCCATCGCTGCCTCCAATGTTGAGCTCTAGACAAAGTGACGAGGATTTCACCGCTCCCCAAAGGCGGTGGCTAACTTAAAATCCGCCCAGATTGCACCGTTGCGTACGAAGCACCTGAGCTAAAAAAGGAGCACTCCGTACCTACGGTTCCGTAGGTACAAGCGTCTAGACATATAGTCGTGCAGAACTCGATGAAAGTTCCCCGCCCACAAAATAAGCTGAAACCCTAACCGTTTTCAAGGATTCAGCGCCCCTCCGAATCGGGTAGGCATCTTATACTCACGATCGACGAACTGTGCCCCAGAGAGGAATCGAACCTCCGACACCGGCTTTAGGAGAGCCGTGCTCTATCCACTGAGCTACTAGGGCAAATAACGCATCAGTTACCGCTCCTGCTGGCAACGACTCATGTAGAAGAATCCTCAACCACCAGGAGCCAGAACTAAAAGCAGAACCAGGATAGCCGACAGACGCCGAGAGCAGAAAACCGCACTATAGTTTCCTCTTATCCTTAGGTTGAAGTGCAGCTGCAATCAGCGGGAAGAGCAGAACCGTCACCGCACCGCCGGCGACTAGAAGAGAAGCCGCCGATTCTTCTAACAAGTGCGCATTCGTCGCCACTTCAGTTACCGCAACAATGATCGGCAGGCCAGTCGCGGCATAACAGGCGAGCTGAAGTTTTTGATTCGTTGTCGTCAACTTTGAACCAGTCTTGGTAAACATTTCCCGCAGGAACACCGGGAGACCGCGGGCAACCAGAATAACGCCGACAACAGCGAACAATTGCCCGATATTGGCCCCCACGGTCTTCACGTCGATATTGATACCTGAACACACGAAGAAGACGGGGATGAAAAAGCCATAGCCCACGACATCCAGGCGCTCCTCAATGAGACCGTGAGCGCGCTCTGGAACCAGACCGCGCAAAACAATACCAGCAGCAAAAGCCCCCAAAACGACGTCAAGATCGAATACCGCCGCGACCGTCATCAGTATCGCCAACATCAGCACCACCATACGGACGATCGACTGGTTCGTCGCCGAGGCACCGTCGATAATCGCGCGACCCACCCACGGAACCAGAGCGGCTACGGTGCGAGGTACCACCGCCACCATGGCTGCGATGGCAAAGAACGCGAGCAGGATCAGGAACGTCACACCCATGGACCTCGCGGATAACAACAGAGCGATGGCCATAATGGGCATCAACTCACCAACAGCGCCATGAAGCATGACAGATTTACCGACGTTGGTTCGTAATAGATCCGACTGCTTCAAGATAGGTAGCAACGTACCCAGAGCGGTGGATGTCACAGCGATGGCTAGTGTGACTGCAGTCAGCGCTCCGTTTCCTTTCAGGAAAACCAGCGCACCAATGAATGCCAACACGAGGCACATGAGCCAGGTCAACGCGGCATTACCGCCCTCTTTGCTGCGCAACGAGTCCGTGTCTAACTCGTAACCGGCCAGCAGGAACAACATACCTAGACCCAACTGACGCAGAATCGAAATACCAGAATCGATCTCCGCGAGACCCCACACACTGGGGCCGATAATGACGCCCAACACAATGAGGAACACCACGGCTGGGATACGTTTGCCCGTCATGAAGGACAAGATGGGGGCCAACAATGCCACCGCAAGAATTGCGGTGAGCGAAATCATCGTGTCGGTATTCGCCTGGCCCGACGCCAACACCGTGTTGGAAACCGCCATCGTGTCGGCTACTGGGACTGAAGTCATGGATGACAACCCTACTGATTGGTTGATCGCGAATCGAATAAGTCTGACCACAATGTACAGCTAATTGATCGTGACCGCTCGCTCCACAATATTAATACTTGAACACGCCTTCGGTTTCCGAGTGATCCCATAGCTGAGCATCGCCGCGCTTCGTGTGGCTGATCCACCATGCGATTTCAATGGCCACACATCCGACCCCGCCGACAATGAGCGCTTGGGTCATCAGCCCGAGATTTGTCGGATCCAGCAACAAAATATGGGCAATCCATGGGACCGAGAAAATCACGACATAAGCCAAGGCCGATACCACCAGCAGAACGATCTTCCACAGTTTGTACGGGCGAGCAACCACGATGAGCACCCATAACGCCATCGTGATCATCACAGTCAACGTCGCTGTCGAAGCTTGTGCTCGATCAAAGTTGTCTCGAGTGACCCACAGCCAGAACCCGACGGTCACCGCACCAATGAGAATTCCCGACGGAACCGCCAACCGTAGGACACGGCCGACGAAACCTGATTTTGCCCGTTCATGGTTCGGTGCCAGCGACAAAATAAACGCCGGGATCCCGATCGTGAACCAGCCTGTCATTGTCACGTGAATGGGTTGGAAGGGGTAGCTCATCCCAAAGATCCCGACGATGAGGGCCAGCAACACCGAGTACACGGTTTTCGTCAAGAAAAGGTTAGCGACACGCTCGATGTTGCCAATGACCCTGCGGCCTTCGGCAACAACATGGGGCAGCGTCGCAAACGAATTATTGAGCAACACCAGCTGGGCGACCGACCGCGTCGCCGGGGAGCCTGCACCCATCGCCACACCGATATTGGCATCCTTCAATGCCAACACATCGTTCACTCCGTCACCCGTCATCGCGACGGTGTGGTTGTTACGCTGCAGCGCGCCGACCATGGCGCGCTTTTGTTCCGGGGTGACGCGTCCAAACACCGTTGACTCTTCTACAACCTCGTCGAATTTGTCTTGGCTGGACTCGAAATCAGGGAGTTCACGGGCATCGATGGTCTTCGAACTATCAATACCCACCGACGACGCCACAGCCCCCACTGACTCTGCGTTATCCCCAGAAATAACCTTGACGTGCATTTTCTCGCGGTCAAAGTATTCAATCGTCTCTGGCGCATCATCGCGTACTTTCTGCTCGAGGACGATTAGCCCCCGGGGGGTGAGGTCATCATCGCCGGGTTCTTTAGGCGTCGCAGTAATGTCGTCGAGTTTTTTCGAAGTCTGGGCTAGAAGCAAAACTCGCAGACCTCGTCGGCCTACCTCATCGGCTGCTTGAGCCGCATCGGAACCCGGTAGCGCGATTACATCCGGAGCACCCATGACCCACGTTGTCTCACCAAAATTAGCCCCCGACCATTTCCGTGCCGACGAAAAGGCCTTCGTATCCGTGGGATCCATGACTTCCGTGTCAGGATCGAGATCGTGAATTCCCTCAGCAATGGCCTCCGACGTGTCATTCTTATCGTCATCCGCCGCGATTAAGGACGCCAACGCACCCAAGACGTCGTGATCGACGCGGACCCAACCCTCGTCTGAATCTGACAATGGTTCGTCGACCGACGAATCGCTTGTGGAACCCGATTTTTGCTTCGAGTTCACTTCCACGACATCGTTGAGCACCATTCTGTTTTCCGTCAGGGTGCCGGTTTTATCGGTGCAGACGACGTCGACGCGAGCCAGGCCCTCAATCGCTGGGAGCTCATTGACCAGCGCTTTAAACTGGCCTAGGCGCACAACTCCTACCGCGAAAGCGATGGATGTCATCAAGACCAGACCCTCAGGGACCATCGGAACCAGGGCAGCAACCATGGCCAAAACTGCGTCGCGGAATGAATCTCCGGACCGGAACAGCTGAGTCCAAATGGTCAGAATTCCGGTCGGAATCAACAACCACGTAATGATGCGAAGGATTTTGTTAATTCCGGACATCAACTCGGAGTCAGTGAGCTCAAATTTATTCGCCGCTGCGGTTAATTTCCCGGCGTAAGAATCTGCTCCGACTTTCGTCGCTTGATAGAGCCCGTGGCCAGACTGGACAAACGATCCGGATAGAACGTCATCCCCCGGCGCTTTTTCCACAGGGTCAGATTCTCCGGTAAGCATAGATTCGTCGATATCGACGTGTTCAGATTCGACGACGATACCGTCGACGACGACTTGGACGCCCGATTTCAAGACAATGAGGTCATCGAGCACAACCTCATCGCGGGAAATCTCCTGGTCCTCCCCATCTCTGCGAACGGTTGGCCGAGCTTCACCAACGATGGTGAGTTTATCTAGCGTCCGCTTGGCACGAAGCTCCTGGATAATCCCTATGCCCGAGTTCGCGATGATCAACAGCCCGAACATCGCATTAATTAATGATCCAGTTGCCAGCACGATGACAAGGAGGACCCCCAGCATCGCGTTGATGCGGGTAAAAACATTCGCCTTAATAATCGACCAGGTTGAGCGTCCGGAACGCTCAGGCAGCGTGTTGCCTTTACCGTCACGACGACGTTCCTCAACCTCCTGCGAGGTCAACCCCACTGATGGATCCGTGTGAAAAGCGCGGTCATCATCAGCAGCAGAAGAGTGAGACGACTCCGCGGAGTCATGAGACGACGAAGCGTCGGACTGTTGTTGAGCCATGCACTCATTGTAGAGAACGCTTTATTAACGAGACTATCGACGCTCGGCTGTCGGGACTCGGCTGTCGGGGGCTCAGCCCTCGACGCCCCTTGGTACAAAAACAGGCCCTGACCGTAACTCATTCTAGGACCGCTCTCCCCTAAGTCGGCCCTATTTGCCCCAGAACATAGGGGAACGTTTTTCGGCCCGAGCAGCTCTCGCTTCGGCGGCGTCCTCGGAATCCCAACACCCTTGACGCAAGCGCTCATGAACAGCCGGGAGAGCCTCGTCGTCATATCCAACCTCTCCAGACGAATCCCTCTGGTCCACTCCCGTCGGAACCATCTGATTAAAGACGGCCTTAAGGTACCTCAAGGTCAGAGGGGCATTCATGGCTTGTTTTACGGCAACCTGCCACGCATCATCGTGGTTTCCTCGTGACGACGCCAACCCTGCCTCTACTGCGGCGTCAGGCCCGAGTCGCTCGGCGGTATAGAGGAATGATCGTGCCCGGGCGCCACCGAGTAATTCGACAGCGCGATGAATCGTCCACGGGTCGACGGCGATACCAAGGCGGACGACGGGGACGCTAAACCAGCCGTTCTCGCCTACGACGCGGAGGTCACACGCCATAGCCAACTGGGTGCCCGCACCGACCGCTGGGCCGTGGACGTCAGCAATGACGGGGAGGGGCGAATGTGTAATAGACGTCAGCATGTCATCAAGGTTGTGATGGAAAGCGGATGTATAAACACCGCCTGCGAGGTCTGCTCCGGCACAAAAAGCCTTACCCTCCCCACGAAGAAGGATGGCACGAACGGACTCTATATTTTCCGCTTGGTGAACATAGGACGCGATGTGACTACAGACATCGACGTTCAACGCATTTCTCTTGTGGTCCCGGCGAAGAGTAATCACTGCCACACTCGGCCACTCCATACCGTTGGTTGGAGCGTCGCTGCGCACGGGCAAAGTGTCTAAGGTCACAATGTCTAAGGTAACGTCGCCACCAGGCGACCGAAACGTTGTTGGCTTCGCTTGGGGCGTGGCGACGTCGTGAGCAAATGATGTGGATGTGACATTGTTCTCATTCGTCATAGATACAGGCTATGCGCCAGGCGGCACGCGCGTGGCATTTTCGCCAATGTCGTGCCCACTTGCCACGGGCGCTGCGTTTCGGGCTCAGCAGGGATTACTCAAAATTGGCGGTGCTGGGATCAGCGCCGATGCGCCCGTCTTCACGATCCAACGCGGTGATCTTCTCAACTTCGTCCGTCGTCAAGGAAAAGTCGAGGATATCGAAGTTGGATTCCACATGTTCTTTAGACTTGGAGCGGGTCAAGACAGAAAGCCCCATATCGAGGTGCCAGCGAAGAACAATTTGCGCTGGAGTCTTTCCATACTTAGCAGCCAAATCTTTAATAACTGACTCATCAAAGTACTTGCCCTGGGCTAAAGGCGACCATGATTCCGTCACAATGGAGTGCTGGTCATCATACGAACGCATCGCTGCCTGCGAGAAGCCGGGGTGGAGTTCAATCTGGTTAATAGTCGGCGTCTTGTTATTTTCCGCAACAAGTTCATCCATTGCTTCTGGATAAAAATTACATACAGCCAAGGAGCGGATACGGCCCTGATTTTGCAGATCAATCATTGCCCTGAAGGATTCTTTATATTGATTCTTTTCAGGGTACGGCCAGTGAATGAAATAGATGTCGACGTAATCGAGCCCCAACTTCTCCATGCTGGTGTTGAATGCCTCGAACGTGGATTCATATCCCTGGTCTGAGTTCCACAGTTTGGTTGAAACCGTAAGCTCCTCGCGAGTGACATCACCATTCTCGATAGCATCGCGAATAGCTTTGCCCGTTGATTCCTCATTCTTGTAAATCATTGCGGTATCAATGCGTCGGAATCCCGCCGCAATTGCAGAGCGAACCGAGGAATATGCCTCCTCCTGAGACAATTCCCATGTCCCAAATCCCAAGCGCGGGATTACTGTCCCGTCACTAAGTGTGGCAGTCGGGCCGCCATCGTTATGTCGCGTCGTATCTGCTTTCGAAGTGTTGTTAGCCATACGAGCCATTGAACACGCTATGACTCAGTCCTGCAGAACCCCAGTTCACAGCGTTAAGTAAGCACTTTATATTTCCCTGACATCCGGCGCCGAAGCGATAACACTACCCCCACACCCGGCCTACGCATCATTTCACTAAAGCCCCTCGCGAACGACATGCGAGCGTTACGCTAGAAAAATGGTGTCACATTCAGGTTCGTCCACTCCGCCCCCGTCTTCCCCGTCCACTCCTCATCCCAAGCGTCTATCCGCCCATGACCTCGTCAATGACATTCTCGATACCGATTCATGGGATAGCTGGGATACTAAGCCTGATTATGGAGATATTTCCGACGACTACGCAGCGGCATTAGCTCGCGCGCGGGAAAAGTCGGGGGTTGATGAAGCCGTGATCACCGGGGCAGGAACGATTGACGGTCACCGTGTCGCCGTGGTTGCCTCGGAGTTCTCTTTTCTTGGGGGGTCCATTGGAGCCGCAACATCACGACGAATTATCGACGCCATCCACCGCGCGACAGCGGAAAGCTTGCCCCTCTTAATTTCTCCCGCGTCTGGCGGTACGCGAATGCAAGAAGGAACGCCGGCCTTCGCACTGATGATTTCGATCACCGCTGCTATTCATCGGCATAAAGACCAGCATTTGCCTTACTTGGTGTATCTCCGCCACCCAACGACGGGTGGGGCCATGGCCTCCTGGGGCTCCGCGGGGCACCTCACCTTCGCACAGCCCGGCGCCACGCTGGGTTTTCTGGGTCCCCGCGTCGTTGAGCTCACGACGGGCAAGCCTCTATCACCTGGGGTTCAGACAGGCGAGTATCTTTCCCGCCACGGGGTGATTGATGGAGTCATCGATCCCGCAGGGCTTCGTCGGCAATTTACACAGCTTTTCGACGTTCTTATTCGCCCTGATCACGCCACCGAACCGGCCGAGCCTACACCGCCATCAGGTGAGATTAGGTCAGCGTGGGACGCCATTACACGAACTCGACATCCACGACGAACCAGCGCCGCTGATCTCGTAAATGCTCTCTCCAACCACTGGATTCAACTCTCTGGCACCGGGGATGGGCGAATGTCTGAAGCCGTCATCGTGGGGTTAACCAGAATCAATGACCAATCCCTCGTCTTCGTCGGAATGGACCGAACCGCACAAGAACCGTTAGGCGATTGGCCGTTGAGCACAGAGGCTATGCGTTTCGCCCGGCGCGGAATCACCCTGGCCCATGAGTTGGGGATCCCACTGGTCAGCGTTATCGATACTCCTGGTGGTGAGCTGTCAGATCGCGCGGAGCGGACTGGAATGGCTCGTTCCATCGCGCGCACGCTGGCTGAGATTCTCGATATCGACGTGCCTACAGTGTCGGTCATTATCGGCCAGGGGTGTGGAGGTGCCGCCCTATCAATGATTCCTGCCGATCAGGTTCTGGCGTGTGAAGATGCGTGGTTGGCTCCTCTCCCTCCGGAGGGGGCCAGCGCAATTATGTATCGGGATATCGATCATGCGCCAGACATGATGGAAAACCAGTCAGTTTCGGCAAATAAGCTTCATGAACGCGGTATTGTCGATCGCCTTATCCCAGCATTGGGTAACACCGATCCCGAAACCGACAGCAAAGTGGTCATTGACGCCATTGCTCACGCCTTGTGGGAAATTAAGCTGAATTCAACGTTGCGACGTGGGCGTGAACAGCGTTTGGCTCATTATGAACGGCTCGCCACGATCGTGTAGAGGTCGCGTGCGTGTCGGGACCATAATCATGGAGAAATCGCGTTAAGGGGTTCAGTCCTCCCACATTGATCTCTTCACGGACCCGGGGGCCATCAATGGCACTGCCCGTTGGAGTTCTGGCAACGCCGCAGCAGTATTAACCCGGATGAAGGATGAGGGACTTGTCCGGTCTCAGTAAATAAATCAGGCGAATCTACCGCGTCTCGTGTCGCAATGTGCTCGCTTGCCGACGCCACTAGATCGGTGGTCATTATTCTGTCTCCCGACCTTTGTCTCCTGCGAAACCTGTTTCCCTGGGGGCAATGCTTGTGTGTGCGGTGGTGGGGTGGCTCTCAATATCGAGAGCATGTGCAGCTTGGGAGACAGCTTCGCTTCTACGCTGCGCATAGGCTACGCAACAATCCTGACACGCTGCTGCCAGCAGGCGTGACATCATTTGCGCCAGATCGCGGCAGCCTTATTTCACGTCCACAAGGTCGATAACAAATACGAGGGTTCGGCCGCCAAGCGGGTGACCGGTGCCGGCGGGCCCATAAGCCATGTCTGGCGGTATCGTCAGCTTCCGGCGCCCTCCGACACGCATGCCCGGAATACCTTCCTGCCATCCGGCGATCAGACCAGTGAGCGGGAACGTGATGGTTTGCCCGCGATCCCATGAGGAATCGAATTCTTCGCCGGTTTCGAAGTCCACACCCACGTAGTGAACCTCAACATTCGATCCCGCTTGCGCTTCAGGACCGTCCCCTACCGTGATGTCTTCAATGAGGAGATCTTGCGGGGCAGGACCCGATTGGACTTCGATAGTTGGCTTACTCATGAGATTTTCTCCTTTTGTTTCAGACTCGCTGGTACAGGGGGACTGACAAAGCAATGAGCCAAGCTCGGCTCACCAGAGTAGCTGGTAATGACGAACTTGGCTCACGGCGGGGTGCCTCGTGGCACCGGATCTTCGTGTTTAGCGTTCTTTGCGCGGGACGACGTGGCGCTCAGAGTACCCCGTGTACACCTGGCGCGGGCGGTTGATGCGTGACGATTTATCGTTCACGAGCTCAAGGTGCTGAGCAATCCACCCCGGCAGGCGGCCCATACCGAACAAGACGGTAAAGAAGTTGGTCGGGAAGCCCATGGCCCGGTAAATGAGGCCAGTGTAGAAGTCGACGTTCGGGTACAGCTTGCGGTCGATGAAGTAGTCGTCTTTAAGGGCGATTTCTTCGAGGTTCACGGCGATTTCGAGGAGATCGTCGTTGACGCCAAGGTGGTTGAGCACTCGGTCCGCCGTCTTTTTCACAATTGCAGCGCGCGGATCGTAGCTCTTGTAGACGCGGTGACCGAAGCCCATCAGCTTCACGCCGTCTTCCTTATTCTTCACCTTGTTCATGAACTCAGTGGCGTCGCCGCCGTTGTCCTTAATCTCCTGGAGCATTTCCAGAACTGCCTGGTTAGCGCCACCATGAAGCGGACCCGACAACGCATTAAAGCCAGCAGCGATCGAGACAAACATGTTGGCCTGCGCGGAGGACACCATGCGAACCGTTGAAGTGGAACAATTCTGCTCATGATCTGCGTGGAGGATAAGGAGCTGATCCAGGGCCTTAGTCAGGACGGGGTCAACTTCGTAGTCTTCCGTCGGATAGCCGAACATCATACGCATGAAGTTCTGGCGGGCGTTCAAACTATTATCCGGATACATGAACGGCTGGCCACGACGGGCACGGTGAGAGTAGGCGGCCAGTACTGGAACCTTCGCCATCAGGCGATAGGTGTTGAGCTTCTGCATATCTGGGTCGAGCGGATCGAGCGAATCCTGGTAATAGGTGGACAACACGTTCAACGCAGAAGCAATAACGGCCATGGGGTGTGATGACCGCGGGAAAATGGAGAAATGATCCTTAAAGTCTTCATCAACCAACGTATGCCGGCGAATATTGCGGTTAAATTCGTCGAGCTGTTCTTGGTTGGGGAGCTCACCGTTAATCAAAAGGTAAGAGACTTCATTGAAGGTTGCTTTCTCAGCTAGTTCTTCGATGGGATACCCACGGTAACGAAGAATTCCATTTGCACCATCAATGTAGGTGATATTGGACAGCGTGGAACCTGTATTTACATACCCCGGATCGAGGGTAACGTAGCCAGTTTCCTGGAGCAGCTTCCCCAGGGCAATACCGTCGTTCCCATCGGTTGCTTTAACGATCGGCATTTCATAGCTGCCTCCCGGGTAGGTGAGTACAGCCTTATCCTTGGCCTCTGCAGCATTGTTGTCAGCCATGTTTTCCCTTTCTCCGAAAGCAGTGGTTATGCCATATGGAGCTGGCGCTCGCTTAAGTTTTCCCTGCACTCATACACTTTCGAGGGCGGTCTTCCCTTTGTTATCCGATGTTCGCCGATTCACGGCATCCATCATCTGGAATATTGGACAAATACTGAAGACCTGCCCTCTTCACGATCTAGTGTAGAACCTCACTCACGTGGGGGCGACAGCAGACATACCCGAGTAATGGTATGCCGCACAGTTTAACAAAGGTTGTGACGTGCACGACAGTTACCATTCAACGGCCAGAAATCCACCCTCTTTCAGGGTTACTCACCGGGTCAACGGAGGACGATGTACGCATTTTAAACAGTTTTGTGGTTTTTATTCGCTTATTCGCGACTGCATCACTATGATCCCCAACAACACACGGTCCCCAGAGGTTCACGACCCCGGGGCCATACAAATCTGCACACAGGATCACAATGACACCCACTGCATCATCAACCCCCTCTACCGCACCCCGCCTTCCTAAAGAACTACTCCCCCACGACGGCCGCTTCGGTTGTGGCCCCTCCAAAATCCGCCTTGAGCAAATAAAGGCCATTGATCAGGGCGCGACAACCATTATGGGAACCTCGCACCGCAAGCCCGGGGTCAAAAACATCGTCGCTTCTATCCAGGAAGGCCTGACATCACTCTTTCAGCTTCCCGACGGCTACGAAATCGTCGTCTCACTAGGCGGCGCTACCGCGTTTTGGGACGCAGCAACGTTCAGCCTGATTGAACACCGCTCCGCCCATCTGAAGTACGGAGAGTTTTCAGGCAAATTCGCGGCCGCATCCGAGCGCGCTCCCTGGTTGGACGCTCCGATCGTCCGCGAAAGCAACCCAGGCACTGCTCCTTCCCCCTCGGAACTCAACAATGTCGACGCGGATGTTGTCGCCTGGGCACACAACGAAACGTCAACGGGGGCAATGGTTCCCGTAGAACGGCCATCGGGTGACGGACTCGTCCTTATCGACGCAACCTCGGGAGCTGGTGGCTTACCCGTCGATATTCGGAATGTCGATGCTTACTACTTTTCACCGCAGAAATGCTTCGCATCCGATGGCGGCCTGTGGTTCGCCGCGATGAGCCCGGCGGCACTGGAAAGGATCGAGCGGATTTCACACTCTGATCGGTTTATTCCCGCGTTCCTGGATTTGCAGACTGCTGTCAATAATTCACGGAAGAACCAAACATACAACACTCCGGCAGTGGCGACGCTACTGATGATGGATAAGCAAGTGCAATGGATGAATAACAACGATGGACTCGACGGAATGGTCCAGCGCACATCTGCCTCGTCACGTGTAATTTACGATTGGGCTGAAAATCGCCCCGAGACGCAACCATTCGTCGCCGATCCAGAGGGGCGGTCCCTCGTCGTCACAACCATTGATTTCGACGATGCCATTGACGCAGCGCGAATCGCAGCCATCTTGCGTGCTAACGGCATCGTGGACACAGAGCCTTACCGCAAGCTTGGGAGGAACCAGCTGCGTATTGGCACATTCCCGGCCATCGATACCGCGGATGTAGAGAAGTTAGTATCTGCCATTAATTACATTCTGGATAATGAACTAGCCGCAGAGAAAGCGTAATAGCAGTTACTCCAGGGGTTAGCGGACCAGATATATGCGCACTATCCAGCGCGTATATCACCGCTATTTGCTTAATCCAGCTAAGGTATAGGGGTATCTGAGAAAAAAGTCGGGATATACGTATGGCTATGCCACTCACGGCCATTCGTTAACATCCGTTCTCTGGACCCTTCGCATAAGCGTAAAACGGTGCATGAGAATGAACGATGCCATCGTGAATGATGGCATAAGGAATGGGAGTTCCATCCCGGCTTGTGTGACCAGGAGGTAGTAATGCAGACAATTTCCCTCATCCCCGAGGAATGCACCGACGACTACCTGGTTTTTGCTACCTCGGAACCACACCGTTCCGATGTATCCTCCCCTGCAGCTCCCTCACCGGATTCCTCACAGGAGGACAACACTGCGCTAGCGCAATTCAATCTCCCCCTCACTGCAGCCACACGATCTGCCCTACGCCGGTTACTGGGTGATGCCGCAGATGCCACTGGCTCAGCTAATTCCTCCAACACAGCTACCACGGCAGAAGGAGCCTCTCAGTTCGACGACTCCGACTCGTCTCACGCAGACAGCAGTCCAGCCGTCGATAACGAAAAAGACTCCGATGATCATGCCACAGCGGACATTGCAGAATCAGACTCTGCAGAATCAGACTCTGCAGAATCAGACTCTGCAGGATCAGGCTCCGTCACACCAGAACAGAGCGAATCGGTAAGGGCTTCGTCGACCCCGACCGTCGTCCTTACCCCACGAGAAATCCAGGCGCGCATACGCGGCGGTGAATCGATCGAAGACCTCGTCCGCGCCTCCGGGATGTCGCAAGGAAAAATTGAGCCCTTCGCGCATCCCATTCTCGCTGAACGCGAGCGCATGACCACTGTTGCCCGCCAATCACACCCCGTTCGACAAGATGGCCCCTCCACACTAACTCTTGACGACGTCCTCGCTACCGCGTTCACGGCACGCGGAATGGACCTGTCGGAAGCTACGTGGGACGCCTACCGCAACGACGCCCGCCTGTGGATTATCACCTTGACCTGGGCATCGGGAATGTCCGATGTCACCGCGGAATGGAGTTACCATTCCGATGGGCTCTCAGCCACAACAGTGGCACGTAATGAAGCTGCAACGGAACTTGTCGACCCCGACTTCGGCCGCCCATCGCCTGGCCGCGCATGGTCCCGCACCAGAAGCCAGGGAGGATCCACACGTTTCCCGTCGTCAACAAGCTCCGACAATCGCAGTCAGGAATCAGGACAGATCCACGGGCTGCACACCGATGGCGATCCTGACTTCGATTACGACGAAACCGCTGAGGACTTCGACGACGCCACCCCGAGCGCCTCCCCCTCGTCACCCAACAAGGAATCAGCCGATGGCGATGAACAGCCCGGCGCGGACACAGACGAGCAGTCTCACTCTCACCCGTCTCGGGCAACTGGTGGTCGCGGACGACGGACACAACGCCGTCGCACAGGGCGCATGGAAATCGTCGGACTCGATGACCACCGATCCAGGCGGGCGAATCAATCCTCGCCCAAAGGATCACCGACAGCTAACGATCACCAACACCGCGGTGGTGGTCCGGCCAGCACAAGCGATGACTACGACGGTTCGAACAACGATCACGCATCCAATGGTCACGCTGGATCCTCATCCGACAATGAAGACGCATTCTTACAACACCCCGACAGCGAATCCCGTCCTCGTCGCCGTCGGAAAGCTGTGACTCCCCACTGGGAGGATGTCTTGTTAGGAGTGCGGACAAACCGGTCGGATCCCCCGCGCAACCGAGGCAACCACACCCGAGACCACGACTAAGCTGGACACTGTCCACACAGAGCTGCCCGCACACCTGTGTGAGACGGCATATCTGTGAGTAACGGAGGGACGACATGGCTAACACGTCGGATTCATCTGGAACAAATTCCAGCACCGGCTTCACTCCCCACGGGTCTGTACCTATCGTGAAGTACCCGTTCCCCTCGGCTACGGTCACCATTTGGTGCACCAGCACAGCTCACCCCCGGGATGTCTTCGCCAATGACCCCGCCCCCGATCGCGGGTTTGGTCGAAAACTGCTTGCCCAGCTCAACCCTCAATGGCCCGTCACCCACATGGGAGACTTTCCTCTTAATAGATCTACATCGGCCGGCCACGGTGAAATCTATATCGGCGGATTCGACGGTGTGGCCGTTATTCAATATGTACCGGCATCATTTCCTGGCTACGAGTTTGATGTGTCGCACCTGTCCTCATTGCCCATGAAACTGATCGAGTCGATTCCTGCCTCCGATATTTACGCTTTTGCCGCCGACGATCACAGTCAGCTGGGCGGATTCGCGCATTGGCATGAAGGCAAATTAGAGCGGTCATTCTGCTCTAATCGCGTCTCCATCTTCGAAGACACGGGGCTGCCGGAACCCTTCGAAACGCCGTTTTGGGCCGGGGAACGATCACATGGTGCTCACCGTGGAATCGAGCTTCCCTTCGTTCCCGCCGAGTTGGCTATGGAGGCACTTCACTCCTGGCTAGGCCTTTCCTTGTCATCGACGTCTATGGATGTTCCCGTCGCAGCATTCGCCATCGATGGTCGCCCTGCGTCCCGTCTACCCCTCGATCATGCTGCGGGGTCTTCTTCCCGGCGAGGGCACTCCCCTTTCCGACGACACACCACCACTGGCGACGGAAACGCCTCTCCTGACAATCCGCATCCGCGACGGGCAGATGACGAGGAGTGGATTGATGACAGTCTCCCGGCCGATCATGATTCTGACTACGACGATTACGCTCACGTCCCGCCATTTTCCGTACGCGAATGGGCCGACATTGACCGCTCTGACGTGTCCGCGTTCGTGAAACGTGGCGTCGCTTTTGCTGGTCGTGCTGCCCTACGGGGAGGACAAGCGCTAGCTTCACTCCCTCACGCGGTGGGTGATCGCGTTCGGGCACGTGCGCGGAAGACTGGGCGTCGCGAACCACGCGATTAAGTCCACGATCGCAGGTGTTCTTATCACCACACCGGCCGGGCCTCGGCGCCGCCACACCATATCACCCTCAACCCACTATCGATGTTCGAGCGCGCTCATAAAACCCCATCGCTGCTGCGGTTGCAACATTCAACGAATCCGTCCCCGGGGACATCGGGATGCGGGCCCTCACATCACTAGCTCTCATCGCATGTTCGGTTAAACCTGGGCCTTCGGCCCCCACCATTAACGCCACCCGCTGCGCGCCGTTCAGGGCTTCGGGCAACATGACCGCATCATCAGACGGAGTCAATGCCACACATCGGTACCCGCGCTGCTGTAGTTCCGACAATCCACGCTGCCACGTCGAACGGTTGCCATCGAAATAAGCAAAGGGGACGCGCAGCACATGTCCCATCGATACGCGAACCACACGCCGGTAAAGCGGATCCGCGCAGCCAGCCCCAAAGAAGACGGCATCCACGCCCAGCCCTGCAGCGTTGCGGAACAAAGCACCAATGTTCTCATGGTCGCCCACGCCCTCCAGCACGGCAACTGTCCCGCTCACGGGAGGCTGATCAGGGCGGTCTCGTTGGGCATCCAGTTCATCAAGAACATCACTGATCGACGGCACGTCCACGCGGTTCGCCGATGCTAACAAACCACGGTGCATATCAAAGCCAACAACCTCCGCCATGACGTCGCGGGACACACACCACAGGGGGATATTGGCCTTCGCGATGGCCTCCGCGAGGTGAGCGTCGGCAAGAAGTGAATGAAGCTTAGCCCTAGTCCCCATGATGGCCCGTACCGGAAAACGCGAACGAACCAGACGGGGAACTACCAGAAGGCCTTCGGCGATCACGAAGCCTTTCCCACCAGGCATATCAGGGCGCTTGTCCGAATGGTTGAGGTTTCGGAAATCGTCGAGCCTCGGGTCTGACGGATCGTCGATATAAACGACATCATGATCGTTCATTGTCGCCTCCACTCACTCACCGCGTTCTTCATATAACTCGAGTGTCCCTCATCTCACTTACGACCATTTAACTCACGGCGTCCCGAATGGGGTCGATGCCGAAGTACACAACGAACAAGATTGCCACAATCCACATCAACGGATGCACTTTCTTTGCCCGTCCGGCTGCAGTTTCCATCACGGCATAAGTAATGAAACCTATCCCAATACCGTTAGCAATGGAATACGTGAAGGGCATAACCACGATCGTTAAAAAGGCCGGAAGGGCCGTCGTGAATTGTGAAAAATCAATCTCCCGGATTTGCCCCACCATCAAGGCACCCACGATAACGAGCACCGGAGCAGCCGCCTCTGTGGGAACAACCTCATAGAGCGGAGTCAAAAACATGGCAACCAGGAATAGAACGCCAGTAACAACATTCGCCATGCCTGTACGGGCACCATCGGCAATACCTGCGGCAGAATCCACGAATACTGTGTTCGACGACGAGGACACCGCGCCACCGACAATCGCGCCGGTGCCCTCCACAACCAGTGCCTGCTTCATATCCGGCAAGACACCGGTCTCATCCACCAAACCGGCTTGCTTACCCAGGCCAGTCATCGTCCCCATGGCATCAAAGAAATTGGCCAGCACAAGTGTGAACACCAACAACGTGGCCGTCAGCACGCCCACCTCGGTAAACGCACCAACGAGGTCCACCTTGCCCACCAACGACAGATCCGGGGCTCCTGCCCACGAATCGGGAATGCCGGGGACCGCCAAGTTCCAACCTTTCGGGTTGGGCTGGCCATTCTTTACTGACGCCCCCGAGTGAGTGAGCGCCTCAACAATCATCGCGATAATCGTGTTCGCCACGATGCCGATAAATAGTCCGCCACGAACATTGCGGGCCACGAGCACGCCGCAAATCAACAAGCCAAGCAGGAAAACGGCCGTCGGCCATGAAGCGATGGACCCGCCGATGCCTAGTTCAACAGGGACGGTGGTGTGGGCGGAATCGGGAATGCGACGGACAAAACCACCGTCGACAAAACCGATGATGGCAATAAAAAGACCGATGCCGACAGTCATTGCTGTCTTCATCGGCGCGGGGATAGCGTTAAAAACCGCGACGCGGAACCCGGTGACGGCCAGTATCACGATGATGATGCCGTCAATAACAATGAGCCCCATCGCTTGCGGCCATGTAAGCCCTTCGGTCGACACCAAAGTGACCGCCACCAGCGTGTTAATTCCGAGGCCCGTCGCGATGCCAAAGGGATACCGGGCGATCAGGCCGAAGACGATGGTCATCACACCAGCGGCAAGAGCGGTAACGGCCGCGACTCGCGGAATACCCAGTTCCGTCCCGGTGTGATCGGGAACGCTCCCCAGGATAAGAGGATTGAGAAGCACGATGTACGCCATCGCGAAAAAGGTCACCACGCCGGCACGGACTTCCGTACTCAGGGTGGATCCTCGCTCAGAAATGTGGAAATAATTGTCCAGCGCGGATCGTCTTTTCTTCTTCGACGACGGAGCCGTCGCCGCGTCCGTGGAGGAAGCATTGTTGGACATCGGAACTCCTGCACATGAGTGAAGCCGCACCGAGGAGCGCTTGGTACGGGTGAGATTTGGGACGGGTGGGGAGGAAAACCCCACAAGGGTAAGTTGGCACGTGTGAGCCCTAAATTCCAATTCCACTCGAAACCGCTGCAGGACGTTACCCTTCCCCGGCTCCCCCGAGCCCTCGAAGATCCGCGGCCTGCTCTTATCGTAGGAATCATCGTATGGGTGCTGGGTGCGGTGTGTTTTGGACTCACTCGCGGGTGGACTGACCAGTTGGTGTGGACCAGCATTATCGGCGCCATCACGGGTGTTTTAGGTTATGGGGTTTATATGTGGCAGCGAGAAGCTGTCCGCCGTGGAGCACAATGGGTTCAAGACGGTATCGATTAACCCTCATCACGATGCTCATCGGCATCGTTCTCATTACAGTTTGCGGGATGATCATTGTCGCGTCGTGGTCACACCACCCACCCACGTCAACAACGTCTGCACATGAGCCCGGAGCGACTCGCGGCTCTTCAGATACCCGCGGAGCCCCACACGGTTCGTCTATCTCGTCTTTAGCCACTCGTGGGACAATTCCGATCCGTTCGATCACAGTTCTTGACACACTTCCCTGGCCCAAGGACGCGTTCACCGAAGGATTAGATCGCCTTCCGCAGGGGCAGACACTGGTGAGTACTGGCCGCTACGGCATGTCGGAGGTTTATTTTCTCAACGACGACGGCCACGCCGCTCATACTCACCACCTACCGCGGAAGTATTTCGGAGAAGGAATCGCGGCAACGCCGACCTCTGTGTGGCAGTTAACGTGGAAATCGGGCCACGCTATCCGACGCGACCGTCAGTCATTGGCGGAGACAGGCTCAGCCCACTACGAGGGCGAGGGGTGGGGGCTGTGTTACGACGGCCATAGCCTTCTCATGAGCGACGGGAGCAGTAAACTCACCCGGCGCGACCCTGACACGTTCGAGGAGCGTTCCTCGCTATCGGTGACATTGGATGGTCGGCCCGTCGGCAATATTAACGAATTAGACTGCGCTCACAACCGAATTGTGGCCAATGTGTGGCATAGCGAGGAACTCATCGTCATTGACCCTACGAGCGGTCGTGTGACCAGCGTAATCGATGCGTCGGGATTGCCCCCGTCACGGGGCGCTACGGGTGAGAACGTGTTGAATGGCGTGGCCAGCGACCCGGCGGATCCTGCTGTTCTCTATGTGACTGGCAAGTTGTGGCCTCATTTGTATCGGGTTCGCGTCGACGGCTTGGACGGCTAGCGCTGGAGTAGACGTAGCTGCCCGTGGGCGCGGGCACCAACGTTTCGTGGATCCTGACTTACTGATTTGGCGGTTCCTGTGCATGTGCACATGCATGCCCATTCGACGATGGTGCAAGAATGGGTTCGTGAACAACCACGGAGAGCCGCCTACCCCTGGCGAGCTACACGAGCCACCGGCCAATGACACAACACCACGGCCGTCTCGTGTTCGACGCGTGTTATCAGCTCCCAGGCGCCTAGTCGCTAGTTGGATCGAGGCCGACGGTGCGAAGGCGTCGGGACTGTCGTCGCTGACGTATACGACCATCTGCAACTCTGGTGTCGACGCAGCACTCGCGGTTGCTCTGGCGGGCACGCTATTTTTCTCTGCGACGACGGGTGAGTCGCGTGAAGGCGTCGCACTATATTTGCTTGTTACCATCGCTCCCTTCGCAGTCATTGCTCCGCTGATTGGTCCTGCGTTAGATCGCGTTTATACGGGACGTCGCTTTGCGTTATCACTGACGTTCGCTGTGCGTATCATATTGACGGTGTGGCTGCTCACGAATTTCCACTCGTGGGTCCTTTATCCCGCTGCGCTGGGCATGATGGTCATGAGCAAGTCGTTCGGTGTACTGAAGTCGTCGGTGACACCACGTCTCATGCCACCGGATATTGATCTGGTTCGCACGAACGCACGGCTCACGATCTTGGGGCACATTGTGGGCTCGGGTGGAGTCGGAGCCATTGCGGCTGGGGTGTCTTTCTTGTTCGCGCCTCGTGAAGCGTTGTGGGTCATTATTGTCATTGCCCTCATGGGGTTGTATTCCTGCGTACTGATTCCACGGAAAGCAGAATCGTCGCCCGACGAGTGGACCACCACGTCTCCCCTGACGATGACGGGTGCCGCTCCTGCCGAGACCACCACTGACGCTGCTGATGGGACAGCAACCGATACTGCACCACCAGACCAGTCAGCGTCACAGTCTTCACCGCGTCGTTGGGCCGTCCGTCGACGCGTCACCCGTGCGGCCCAACAGCTTCATATCGTTCCTTTCCCCCACGACGCCAAGGCGTGTTTGTGGTCGGTCATGACCAGCCGGTCTGGCACTGGATTCCTCACGATTTTCGTCGCTTTTGCTGCCAAATCGACCCACGGGCTGAGTGCTTGGGAGCAGCTAGCAATGCTGGCCGTCGCGGGTGCTGCAGGAAGCGTCGGCACGTTCTCGGGGAATTTATTGGGCGCGCGGATCCCCCTCGGTGCACCACGAGTTACTGTGCTCACGATTGCAGCTATTGCGTGGGCGACGGTCATTTCCGCAGCCATCTGGCCTGGGTTGGTGTGGACGGCAGTCGCGACCTTCGCGTTATCGCTGTCTAGTTCACTGTGCAAAGTAAGCCTTGACGCAACCATCCAAGAAGGCCTCCCCGAAGAAGCGCGATCCAGTGCATTCGGTCGCAGCGAAACGTTCGGTCAACTCGCGTGGGTGTTCGGCGGAACGATGGGAATTGTTCTTCCACCGCAACTTGGTACAGGATTTATCGCTCTGTCGATCATCATCGGCGTCGGTTATTTACGGACTCTTTTCCTCGCTGTCAAGGTCCCACATTTACGACGTCATTAGCGTCTCGCTATTGTGGACGCCATGACCGATCCGGGTTCGTCCTCCAGCTCAGAACCAACACCTCAGGCCCCAGCCCGTCGTGGCCGTCGAAAGACAAAGGCAGAGCGACGTCGGGAACGACGCACCATGATCATCGTGGGATCTGTGATGGCTGTCATCGTGCTCGTCGCAATTGTCGGTGGAATTGCGTTCACGTATTGGGAACAACGACGCAATTCTGTGGATCCCACCACGGTCACGTTGTCTGTCACTGATTCCAAGGGGAAGAACGTCACTGCGGACCCCTATCAGGCCTGCGCCTTAGGTTCGACGGACTGCACGGAGAAATCGATGACAAAGATTTCTCTTCCCAAAGATGGGAAGGCCACTATCGACGTCCCCTCGACGGTTTCCGATACTCAATGGTCGTTGCTAACGATTTATGAGGACAATGCCAAGAATGACGAATCCGTTTACAAGGCGAAAGACAAAAAGTCGGTCACCATCGATGGAAGTAAAGGTGGTTCCCGACTGAAAGTCGCAGAGGTTCATGCCGTCCTCTTAGGCGATAAATCTCACGATTCTGATTCGTCTGATGACGAGGATGCCTACACCATGGTGTGGGCCATTTCCCCAGAATAAAGCTTCCCCAGAATAAAGCCTGGAGAAATAGCCTCTCGGAGAAATAATAATGTGCACGCCACGTGTGAAGGCTGTGCTACGCCTCAGGCTTCGAGATTATTAGGCATCAAGTTCTCGGGCCACAGCGCGGAGAACCTCGGCCACTTGACGGCTTTCTTTCCGTCCTGGGTAGCGGCCTGCTTGAAGGCTCGGCTGAACATGCCCTTCTAATAGCGTCATTAAGTCCTGGATCATGCTTTGTAACTGATCGGGCTTGTACTTATGAGTAGGGCGGCGCCGAGGCCGACCGGTCTCTTGAATATCCGTAATCCTGAGCACCTGCGGACCTTTCCGGCCTGCAGCAAACTCGTACTCTATTTTCTGCCCTTGGTGTAGTTCCTCCACACCGTCGGGCAATACTTGGGTGCCGACAAAGACGTCGTCATCGCCCGGGTTGGTGACGAACCCAAATCCCTTATCGGGATCAAACCATTTGACTCTTCCGATTGGCATGAGGGTTTTCCTTTCTCTGTATTTAATGAGCTGGGTATCTATAGATCTGGCTGTTCGACCATGTATTGGGTTGACCATGTATCGCGCGGTGCGCTCGCGACTATCCCAGCATGGATGGGCGAAACTACTTATTCTAAACGATCCGCAGCTTTTAGCCCATCCCGATGTTTCATGTGGGTAGGTTTTACGTTTTACTAGTCGAAGCACGCGATGTACCACGCACTGCACGCGCAGATATAGTGTTCTTAATCACATTTTAACGGCACTTTTCGTCATTAATTCGATCAAAATATAGCTTTACGCTGCACTGTTACCCATGTTACTCGCCCGCGACCATATCCAAGTCGCTACCGGAATGTGATCTTTTCGTAACCTTCATGTAGCGTGGCCAGCCAGTACGTCAAGAAGCGGTCCGCCAAGGACGCCGATTATCGCACAGAGAGGTTATACCCCTTCATGGGACATCACTCCAAGAACACCAACCGTATTTCTACCGACGCCAAGGTTGCCCTGTCAGGCTTGGCTATTACAGCTAGCGGCATTGCTGTCGCTCCATCAGCGTCGGCGGCACCAGATTCCGATTGGGATCGTTTGGCTCAGTGCGAGTCTGGTGGCGACTGGGGCACCAACACTGGCAACGGCTTCCAGGGCGGCCTGCAGTTCGCTCCTTCCACCTGGTCTGCATACGGTGGAAACGAGTACGCTGCTACCGCCAACCAAGCAACCCGTGAACAGCAGATCACGGTGGGCGAGCGCGTCCTCGCCGAACAGGGCTGGAACGCTTGGCCGGCATGCTCCGCGCAGCTCGGTTTGAGCAGTGGCGCTTCACAGCGTGATAACGCCTACGCCGCTGGTACCCAGGCAGCCGTTCAGCCTGCCGCGGCGCCTGCTGACGAGGCTGCAGCCGCCGATGACGCTGCCCCTGCAGCCCAGGCTCCTGCTGACGACGCGACCGACGAGGCTCCGACCCCGCAGAAGGCCGTGACGGACTTAGCCGCAACACAGAGCATCGCTAGCTTGGATCAGATCTTCGACGCTATCCAGGCAGCCTTCAATAAAGCTGGCGTCCCGATGCCCGCCGTGATCACGGATTACTACCACGCTCATCACGACGAGCTCACCGCTGCGTACAACCAGGCTATTGGTGCAGCTGTGAACGGTTATGCTGAAGCAACCGCCCAGGCCACAAAGATTTACGACGCCGTGGAAAAGAACTTCCACTCCTCACGCAGCGCTGCATAACGGCAACGCGCTTGATAACGAACACCCCTCGGGAAACACCACGATTGGTAGGTATCTCCCGAGGGGTTCGTTCTATGTAACAGATCATGAGGCCTAACGCATGTGGCAGCTGCTACCAACCGGAATTAGGCATGAGCAGGTGCCGTCTGGGCACGTACTGACGTCATCCCGCCGGTCATAACCGGTAGCGTGACATGCCCCGACTCCGCAAAAATAAACGCAGCTAGAACACACGTAGCGTGTGGCTAAGCACGCTAAGTCAACACGTGAGGTCGCATCCAGATGGCAGTTAGCGCTTAAAAGGCCTGTTCACAGGGGTGTATGGGTGGACGTAATTAAGCTCGTCAGAATCGACGGGGAATTTCGTATCCTCACCGTAGGGGCTCGTCGCGCCCGACACGTGGGACACCACCTCCGTCACAGGGTGCTCGCCCTCCTCTAAATGCTGAGGCCAACCTGGATCAACATATTGTTCTTTATCTTTCGCCATGGCTCCATCTTTTCAGATCAGTGCGTATTAGTCACCCTACTAAGAACGATTGCCCCCGGTTAGAATGGGGGTTTATGTCTTCTCCCGGTTCCGTCCCTGATCACTTGTCTGAGTGGCTCGCACAGATTAGCGACGATCAACTCTCGCTGATTCTTCGCGAGCGCCTGGAGAATCTCTTCCCGATGCCTGTCGGCAGCAGCCAACTAGCTGCGCGGCTGACCAGCCCTTTTACGGTCACGCAAACTGTTGAAGCACTCGATATGCTGTCCTCGGCATGCCTCGAAGTGATGGCCGACCTGACGGACCACGGCCGGAACAATGGGCCACTCACTGTGGCGGCACTCCATGACCACCTCACGGCGTCATTAACCCGGGTCGGTGTCGATGAGTCATCCATGCCGACGGAACGTCACGTTCTCTCCGCACTGGAGTATTTAACCGAGCATGGGCTTGTGTGGGGCCTTCCCTTCCCCAATACCACGGATAACGCCACATCGGAGTCACAATTCCGAGTCGTACCCGAGGCGATACGGTCGCTGACCTCGCAAATTGCGTTCATCGAACCACCTTTACCAACTGGGGAGGACTGGATGGCTCTACTGGACACGGTAACGCCCCAAGAACGCCGTGTGCTGCAGCGACTCCACGACGCAGGGGGGCGAGGGATCCACTCACCCGCAAAGAACTCAGATCCCTCTGCCCCCGTCCCCCACCTCATTTCACTGGGTTTGCTGGAGGTTTACGACACCGTTCAATCGGCGGGAGACCGTCCTACGTCGTCACGCCCTACCCGCACAACAACGAACACTCAGCAACCACCTGCCGACGTCTACGTCCGGCTTCCCCTCCGCGTCCACAACTACCTCGCTGGTCGACATGACAACTTCGTACCGACGTCCCTCCGCCCACCGGAAGGTTTTCATTTCCCCCCGCCGTCCCCTCCTATACAGCAGACACCCGATGACATTATCGGTACCGTCTCTTCAGCACGCGCGCAGTTATCGTCGGCAGCTGCAGCAGAAGTGTCCCTGACCTTGTTCCATATGCGGGAGCTCTTGCGATTCGCCGCACGGACACCGTTTAAAGCGCTACGTAATTCGGAGATCGGGGTCCGGGAACTACGACGGGCAGAAAAAGCAATGGAGGATATCGGACTTACCCGCACGAGGCTCATCACTCTCCTTGAACTGGCCCGTGACCTCGGCTTTCTCGACTGGGGCGATCCGGAATCTCTCTATGATGAGGCGGATTATGGGTGGTGGGGCCCAACGCGCCTCGCTGAAGAGTGGATTCATAGCGACACCGGTACACAATGGGCGTTGCTGGCGATGGGATGGTTTGGTTCCCTCGCGCAGACGTGGGTCGTCGGAAAAGGTGAGGACGGCAAGAACACCAATGTCTTCGATGAGGAGACGGTGTCACCGGGTGCTCTTGTTCTGCGTCGGCACCTCTTGTCCGCGGCGCGTGGTTTCGATCCTTCCACAACCGGGAAGACAGAAGACGTGTACTCGGCGTACGGGTATATGTATCCGCAGCATGTGGTGTACATGGACCCGCGGGCTGTCCCCGATATGGCGGCCAATGCGGAAGCCTTCGGACTCATTTCTGGGCGGGCAACTACTGGGGTCACAGACATTCTCCTCCCCCTGTTTCGTGATATTCCGCCGGATCGCCAGACGTATTCCACGCCTATGGCCGATTACGTGTTACGTCTGTCGCGCACCTATGCTTCCCAGCCACCGTCGGTGGAGAGTGAAGAGGACACCCGTGGTTCTGAAGCGGATACGGCAGATCTGTCGACAGCAGACTTGTCACTCTACGACTCATACGTCATCGCTCTTATCCGACACTGCCAGGCCTCGTTTCCTGCGCCGTCGTCAACGCTGATTGCTCAGGGGGATATGACCGTGCTGGCTCCTAGCCCTCTTGATGACACGACAACGAGCATGATGGATCGTATTGCCGACGTGGAAAGCCCTGGACTGGCAACGTTGTATAGGGTGTCGGAGGACAGTCTCCGCCGCGGGATGGCGTCGGGCCTTACCCCTGAAGATATCTCGTCGTTTCTATCGCTTCGCGTGCTCAATGGTGTTCCCCAGGGCCTGACTTTCCTCATTAACGACGTGGGCCGCTTCTATGGATCGGTGCGCGGTGGTGAGGCCTCGTGTTATCTGCGCATTGATGACCCGCACATCGTCGACGACGTTCTGGCTTCCCCCGCAGCGTCGTCGGCGGGTTTACGAAAGATAGCGCCGACGGTAGTGGTGGGATCAGTACCGCTGGCAACGGCATTGAGAGATGTGGCTGCCGAGGGTTTCCAGGTTGTCCAGGAAGACGCCGGCGGCATGGCGGTACAGTCAGATTCGGTCGCCCGTTTTGATAGTCACTTTGATCTGTCATCAGCGGACGAGTCCGACAGGCTGACTCGCTATTCAGTTAACGTGACGCCTACTCCGGAGGGCGGCATTGCTGGTGCGATTGCCGCGGTTCGGCGGGAGGATGCCGATGACGTCGAGGGACGGGTCTTAACGCAGCCGCAGGATTGGGTTCCGCAGCTTTCGCATTATGCACGGTCGGGAATGCAGGTCATTGTGACGTACGTTGAGAAGAATGGCGCAACTCAGCGATACCGCATGGAGCCGCTCACTGTGACCTCGGGCTATTTTGATGGGTTCGATGTCCACTCGTCGGAAGTTCGGCGAATCGCATTCCACCATGTCACAAGCATTACGCTCCTGGACCACTGAGCGCAGGCATGGAGCGCTAATCACAGTGATGAGCCGGTGAACACGGCTCCTGGACCGGTGAGAACGAAAGGAAAGGGTTTGTATGGCGCAGGGCACTAACGCCTTCGGTGGGCCTCTTATTGTTCAATCAGATAAGACAGTTCTGCTTGAAATTGATCATCCGAAGGCCGAGGAGGCCCGTGCTGCTTTGGCCCCGTTTGCCGAGCTTGAGCGAGCACCTGAGCACATCCACACGTACCGGATTACGCCGCTGGCGTTGTGGAATGCGCGCGCTGCCGGGCATGATGCTGAGCAGGTTGTCGACGTGCTGGAGAATTATTCTCGCTTCCCTGTTCCGCAGCCGCTGCTGGTGGATATCGCCGACACGATGGGCCGCTATGGCCGCCTGACGTTACACAAGGATCCGATCCACGGGCTGGTTCTGCACGCCACGGATAAGGCCGTGCTGGCGGAGGTCATTCGCCACAAGAAGATCAAGCCCATGTTGGGGTCTGCCATTGCGGATGATGCGTGGACTGTCCACCCCTCCGAGCGCGGGCGCCTCAAGCAGGAATTGCTGAAGGTCGGGTGGCCTGCCGATGACCAGGCAGGTTACGTCGACGGTGAGGCTCATGCTATTTCCTTGTCGACGGAGAACGTGGACTGGCGGCTTCGCGATTATCAAAAACTCGCGGCGGATTCGTTTTGGGATGGCGGGTCCGGCGTCGTCGTTTTGCCCTGTGGGGCTGGTAAAACGATGGTCGGTGCTGCTGCCATGGCGAAGTCCAAGACGACGACGCTGATCCTGGTGACGAATACCGTATCGGGGCGCCAGTGGCGGGACGAGCTGATTCGGCGCACCACCCTCACCGAGGATGAGATCGGCGAATACTCCGGCGAAAAGAAGGAAATCCGCCCGGTGACGATTGCTACGTACCAGGTCGTGACCCGCAAGACTCGCGGTGAGTATCGCGCGTTGGAGCTCTTTGATTCCCGCGATTGGGGCCTCATTATTTACGACGAGGTTCACCTGCTGCCTGCCCCGGTGTTTCGTTTGACCTCTGATCTGCAGTCTCGTCGTCGTTTAGGTTTGACGGCGACGCTGGTGCGTGAGGATGGCCGTGAGGGCGATGTGTTCAGCTTGATTGGGCCCAAGCGCTATGACGCGCCATGGAAGGATATCGAGGCCCAGGGCTGGATTGCACCGGCGGAATGTGTTGAAGTGCGGTCCATGATGACCGAGTCCGAGCGCATGGTGTACGCCACCGCGGAAAAGTCGGATAAGTATCGGTTATCGGCGTGCTCGGGGACGAAGATTCGTGTGGTGCGCAAGATTATGTCCCAACACCCCAACGAACCGACGTTGATTATTGGTGCGTACATCGATCAGTTGGAAGAACTGAGCGAGAAGCTTAACGCTCCTCTTATCGACGGCAAGACGCGGAATAAAAAGCGGGAGGAGCTTTTCGAACAGTTCCGTTCTGGGGACATTTCAACCCTCGTCGTCAGTAAAGTGGCGAACTTCTCTATTGATTTGCCTGAGGCATCACTGGCTATCCAGGTTTCCGGGACGTTCGGCTCGCGGCAGGAGGAGGCACAGCGTTTGGGCCGTCTGATGCGCCCCAAGCAAGACGGCGGGAGTGCACATTTCTACACAGTGGTGTCGCGCGATACTATCGACGCCGAGTATGCGGCCCATCGTCAGCGTTTCTTGGCTGAGCAGGGGTATGCGTACCGGATTGTGAACTCGGCGGATTTACCGGACCTTGAGGATGACTAACACCATGAGCACTTTTCAGTTCACCGTGGACGAGGCTTTTAACCGCCAACATAATGAATTCGTGCGAGACTCTCGTCGGCTCCAAGTGAGTGCCGGCGTGCTCGGCGGGATCCTCGTTGTCGCGGCTGTCCTCATTTTTCTTTTTGCAGGCCACGATGGTGCATTTGTGTTGTTCGCTCTGGTTCTGGGGATCTTCGGGTTATTTAGCCTGATCATGGTTCAGGTCATTCCGCGCATGGTGGGGTCCGGCCAGTCCCTGTATGACCGATATGAGCTGGCACCGGCGATGGTTGCTCGAGTGAATCCTCACGATGTTGAGATTATGGCGTTGGTGAATACGTCAGTGAATGCGGATGATGAGCCGCAGTGGGCGTTGTCTGCACGAACAGTGGCGCGAGTTCCGGGTACGGTGCGCGAGGTCGGCGAGCGTATTCCGTCGGTAGCGGTCACGGCGACGAGGTCAGTCCAGCATAAGGATCGGTGGGATGAGATTAATCCCATGCCAATTGGGTGGGCGACGAAGAACCAGAACGTTGTGCGCGATGCCGAGGCTGCCATTGCACCCCAACAGTGGAAAATGCTGGCCGACAATCTTGATCGCATTGACGACGTCATGAGTGCGAAGCGGAATCTCTTGCCGCTTTAGCTTGCGCCTTTGGGCAACAAGCCCTTGGTGACAAACCTCAGTGAAGAGATCCTTAGCGAACAGATCCGCCCTGGAGGAAGTTGGCGGCTTCCTGGGCGCACTCTCTTTGTACCGCCGGAGTAGCCAACACGTGGTAGCCGAGGTGCTCAGTCACTGTTGTGGTTGCTCCCAGCTCCTCAAGGTTATGAGCAATCCCTTCTGCATCGACGGCGATGGCGTCACGCGTGGCTTTCTGAACAAGAACTTTGGCCTGGCTGAAATCGTGGTTCCGCCACGTCTCGTTCTCTGGGCTGGTCTGGAATAGCCGAGGGTGCTGCAGAACAATCTGCTCGCTGTTCCACCTGGCTGCGAGCTCCAGCCCAGCCGATGTACCGCTGCCGAAGGCCACAATGTCGTAACCTCGGGCCTCTTCGTACGTAGCAGTGGTGCTGTCTGATTCGTGTGTATCGCTCGGGATATTGCTGAGCACGTCCTCCGCCGCGTCGACTGCGGCAAGCGCATCACGAATGATTCCTTCTGTTCCCTCGGCGTGATCGCTGTATACAGCATTTCCTTGCGCATCGTCGGAAAGACGCCGTCGTATGAGGGGAAGCTGATAGTCGACGTCGACAATTGTTGTGCCAGAGAGTTCTGCGATCGCGGCTATGGTTGGCCGCCAGAAAATCTCGAGTTCCTGCCCTGATCCGTGCCACCCCGGGCCACCATGTAGTGATACTGCTACCCGCCCTGTGGGGGTTGAGGGGACGAAGACTGCAGTATTGCCATTGACGGTGTGCATGTCCGGCCCGCTCGACGTGAATGCGACTCCCGGGATCGAGTGGTCGAGGCCCACCCCTAAAACGAGCTGCGAGGTATGTGTCACGATGTCGTTTAACCGTCCGACCGCCTGCTCGGCGTCCTCTTGTAGCTGGCGTTGTTGTCCCGGTGCTTCTCGCTCGCGCTCGACGGAGAAATCCCCGGGCGAGGAAATAATGTCCCACACCTCTTTGTAGTGGACCGAGATAAAGCTCGCGATCTGATCAAGCTGTTGTTCAGGAGTGAGGATGGGGTTCCCCGCGAGCACATCCTCGGACCGACCCACCCCAAACGTACCGGCCGACCGTGAAGAAACGGCCGAGTCAGAGGCACCGGCCGAAGCGGACGACGATGCAGTGGTTGGGGACGAAGCGGACGCTGAGGATCCAGGGGTGGGTTTGTTGGCCATGTGGCTATTTTATATACCCGTCTTGTTTTACCGAGGTGTCGTGTTTATAAAGCCGCGATGCTTGGAAACCTGTGTGTCTGTTTAATGACCACACCCACGCCCTGGCCAGGGATAACGTACGAAATACCTTGGTCGTTAGTCTTGTTCGAGACGCTGCACCAGAGCGCCGTGTAGGCACCGTATAGTCAGCCCTGTCTGCTGTGTTGTCCGCGATGGTGTTTACAATGGCCCCATGACTGAACAGACCGGTTCACTTTCATCTTCGCCAATCGTGTCGCGCCTCAGTGACATCCCTGAGACGATCTTTTCGCGCATCACCCGGTTAGCGGTAGAAAACAATGCCATTAACTTGGGCCAGGGTTTTCCGGACAGCGACGGCCCACGAAGGATGCTGGAGATCGCCTCTGAGCAGATTTTGTCGGGCAATAACCAGTACGCCCCAGGCCGGGGCGTGCCTGAACTGCGCAAAGCAATATCCGCCAATCGAGAGCAGAGCTACGGCCAGGTTTTTGATCCGGATACCGAGGTTGCTGTGACGGTCGGCGCTACTGAAGGCATAGCAGCGTCGATTTTGGCGTTGGTCGAGCCCGACTCTGAAGTGGTCCTTATCGAACCTTATTACGACGCTTATGCAGCTGCGGTCCGGCTAGCAGGCGGCCACCATGTAGCGGTCCCACTACTCCCGACAACTGACGACAACGGTGCGCCCTGCTGGGCGTTAGATGTTGAGGCGCTGCGTCGCACTGTGTCGGATAAGACGAGGATGATTGTTGTCAACACTCCTCACAATCCGACAGGACACGTATTTACGACCGAGGAAATACTGGCAATTAGCGAAGTTGCTGAGGCTCACGACTGCCTTGTTCTTTCCGACGAGGTCTATGAGCACTTGGTGTTTAGTGGAGCGCGCCACACGCCTGTAGCGTCCGTGGGAAGTTTGCGCGAGCGGACTGTGACAGTCTCGTCGACGGCAAAATCTTTTAATGCAACGGGCTGGAAGACCGGCTGGGTCATGGGACCTGCTCCGCTCGTTGATGCGGCGATCACCGCAAAGCAATATATGTCTTTTGTAGGGGCAACTCCTCTTCAACCGGCAGTTGCGTACGCGTTACGCGAGGAAGCTGAGTGGGTCAAAGGACTGAGCCAGCGGTTAGAGAGCAACTATAAGAAGATCGCGAAGGTCTGTGGGGCTATCGGCATGACCGTGTACCCAAGCGATGGGTCATATTTTGTGGTTACTGACATTTCGACGTGCAAAGCGACGAAGAATATGACCGGTGATGACTTCTGTCTCGCCCTACCGAAGGAAGCCGGCATTGCAGCTATTCCGGTTAGTGCGTTCGTTGACGATGAAGAGCAGTATCGAACCCTGGTTCGGTGGGCTTTTTGCAAGAAGGCGAACGTCATTGACGATGCTGTAAACAAGTTGACCGCGTGGGCGAGAGAAAAATAGTACCGACGCGGACGCAAATAGTAATAGACGCTGGCATAGGGCTTGTTTAGACCGCGTACCGGGCTCCCCCAGCGTCCCGCGGAATCGGATTTGCTAGAGACAGAAATGCTCGCTGGGTTTTTTGGGCGTGTAAACACACACAAAAAACAGTGGTGTGGCTGCCCGCGCCCCCCAAACAACGAGCACACACAACCACACCACACACACCACATATTCTATTGTTCCCACGTTACGGTTGGCGGCGACCTACTCTCCCACACCCTCCCAGGTGCAGTACCATCGGCGCAGGCAGGCTTAGCTTCCGGGTTCGGAAAGGGACCGGGCGTGACCCCACCGCAAAAACCACCAACACACACAAAAGGACAACACACACCCAACCCAACAAGGTGGTGTGCTGCACAAGACACCAAACAGCAGACGCAAGCAACCAACAAACTTCTCACAATATTCCATCATGATTCATTGTTGTTTTAGTTCGGCCAATTAGTACCGGTCACCTCAACACCTCACAATGCTTACAGATCCGGCCTATCAACCCCATCATCTCCAGGGAACCTCAAAAGAAACCTCATCTTAAAACAGGCTTCCCGCTTAGATGCTTTCAGCGGTTATCCCTCCCGTACGTAGCCAACCAGCCCTGCCCCAGGCGGGACAACTGGCACACCAGAGGTACGTCCGTCCCGGTCCTCTCGTACTAGGGACAGCCTTTCTCAAGTTTCCACGCGCGCGGCGGATAGAGACCGAACTGTCTCACGACGTTCTAAACCCAGCTCGCGTGCCGCTTTAATGGGCGAACAGCCCAACCCTTGGGACCTACTCCAGCCCCAGGATGCGACGAGCCGACATCGAGGTGCCAAACCATCCCGTCGATATGGACTCTTGGGGAAGATCAGCCTGTTATCCCCGGGGTACCTTTTATCCGTTGAGCGACACCGCATCCACAAGCCAGTGCCGGATCACTAGTCCCAACTTTCGTTCCTGCTCGACCCGTCAGTCTCACAGTCAAGCTCCCTTATGCACTTACACTCACCACCTGATTGCCAACCAGGCTGAGGGAACCTTTGGGCGCCTCCGTTACCATTTAGGAGGCAACCGCCCCAGTTAAACTACCCACCAGGCACTGTCCCTAACCCAGATCATGGGCCGAGGTTGAGATGCTCAATACGATCAGAGTGGTATTTCACCAACGACTCCACCACCACTAGCGTGGCCGCTTCACAGTCTCCCACCTATCCTACACAAACCGAACCAAACACCAATACCAAGCTATAGTGAAGGTCCCGGGGTCTTTTCGTCCTGCCGCGCGTAACGAGCATCTTTACTCGTACTGCAATTTCGCCGGGCCTGTGGTTGAGACAGCAGAGAAGTCGTTACGCCATTCGTGCAGGTCGGAACTTACCCGACAAGGAATTTCGCTACCTTAGGATGGTTATAGTTACCACCGCCGTTTACTGGGGCTTAAATTCTCCGCTTCGACCACCAAAGGCGGCCTAACAGGTCCTCTTAACCTTCCAGCACCGGGCAGGCGTCAGTCCGTATACCTCGACTTCACGTCTTCGCACGGACCTGTGTTTTTAGTAAACAGTCGCTTCCCTCTACTCTCTGCGACCACCACCAGCTCAACCAGTCTGTCACCAGCAGTGGTCCCCCTTCTCCCGAAGTTACGGGGGCATTTTGCCGAATTCCTTAACCACAGTTCACCCGTCGCCTTAGTATTCTCTACCTGACCACCTGTGTCGGTTTCGGGTACGGGCCGCACACACACATCGCTAGAGGCTTTTCTCGACAGCAATGGATCACCAACATCCCCACAACGGGTACGCATCACGCCTCACCCCTGATGGCATCCGGATTTACCTAAATGCCGGGCTACACGCTTACACCACAATCCACTCAGTGGCTCGGCTACCACACTGCGTCACCCCATCACTTGACTACTACCAGATCAGGCCCCACGCATCCACACACACCACAATCCAAAGACCATGCCATGTGCTTCAGGGCGGTTAGTATCACTGATTCACCATGGGCGCGCATGCACGGGTACGGGAATATCAACCCGTTATCCATCGACTACGCCTGACGGCCTCGCCTTAGGCCCCGACTCACCCTGGGAAGAAAAGCTTAACCCAGGAACCCTTAGTCATCCGGCGGACAAGATTCTCACTTGTCATTCGCTACTCATGCCTGCATTCTCACTCGCATACCCTCCACCACCAGTCACCCGGCAGCTTCCACGAGCACACGACGCTCCCCTACCAAACCACACAAAAGCATGGTTTCCGCGGCTTCGGCGATGCACTTAAGCCCCACTACATTGTCGGCGCACAACCACTCGACCAGTGAGCTATTACGCACTCTTTCAAGGATGGCTGCTTCTAAGCCAACCTCCTGGTTGTCTTCGCGATCCCACATCCTTTTCCACTTAGTACACACTTAGGGGCCTTAGCCGGCGATCTGGGCTGTTTCCCTCTCGACCCACGGAGCTTATCCCCCGCAGTCTCACTGCCACGCTCTCACCTTGCTGGCATTCGGAGTTTGGCTGATGTCGCTAAGATGATAGTCCCGCTAAACCATCCAGTCGCTCTACCTCCAACAAGAAACACGCAACGCTGCACCTAAATGCATTTCGGGGAGAACCAGCTATCACGGAGTTTGATTGGCCTTTCACCCCTACCCACAACTCATCCCCGCAGTTTTCAACCTACGTGGGTTCGCGCCTCCACAACGTCTTACCGATGCTTCACACTGGCCATGGGTAGATCACCCCGCTTCGGGTCCAGGACACGCCACTGACAACCGCCCTCAATTAGGACTCGGTTTCCCTACGACTACCCCACACGGGTTAACCTCGCGACGCGCCGCTGACTCGCAGGCTCATTCTTCAAAAGGCACGCCATCACCCCACCAATGAGGCTCTGACGGCTTGTAGGCACACGGTTTCAAGAACTCTTTCACTCCCCTCCCGGGGTACTTTTCACCATTCCCTCACGGTACTATCCACTATCGGTCACATCACGTATTCAGGCTTACCGGGTGGTCCCGGCAGATTCACAGCAGATTCCACGAGCCCACTGCTACTCGGGCACCACAGCACCCCACATAAGATATGTTTTCACGTACCGGACTCTCACCGTCTACGGCAGGCCATTCCAAACCACTTCCGCTAACACACCACACGCAGGAGGGCGTCACTAGCCACCCAACACCACGGCCCCACAACACCACACACGCAACCCCTAGCAAGTCTCACACGCATATGGTTTAGCCATCATCCACTTTCGCTCGCCACTACTCGCAGAATCATTATTATTTTCTCTTCCTACAGGTACTAAGATGTTTCACTTCCCCGCGTCACCCCCACACCGGCTATACATTCACCAGCAGGTCACCGCACACAACTACGGCAAGGTTACCCCATTCGGACACCCTCGGATCAACGCTTGATTGACAACTCCCCGAGGACTATCGCGGCCTTCCACGTCCTTCATCGGCGTAATGTGCCCAGGCATCCACCGTGCGCCCCTACAACAAACAACAACAAAGGCAACACAACCCCACCACACACACAACAAAACCATGTGCGCAACGGAGTATGAATAAACCAGACAAAATACAAAAAGAAAAGATTACTCGCGTCCACTATCCAGTTCTCACACAACACACCCACACCACACGCAACCACCACAACCGTGACAATCACCTGCAGCCAGGCCAGGAACAACAACCATGTGCCATCCCAGACACCCAACAATGCACCAACGCACCCCAAAAACCATTTGTGTCAGCCACACACCACCCACCACCAGATATCGATACCCGATGATTGTGATGCCGCACGCAAACAACCGCGCGCCCCAGCAAGCCATCCACCCACAAAACACAACATAATGACGCGAGCCAGCCACCGGCCGGCCACCGCGCCACCACACAAACAATAAGCTCCTTAGAAAGGAGGTGATCCAGCCGCACCTTCCGGTACGGCTACCTTGTTACGACTTCGTCCCAATCGCCAATCCCACCTTCGACGGCTCCCTAACGAGTTTAGGCCACCGGCTTCGGGTGTTACCAACTTTCATGACGTGACGGGCGGTGTGTACAAGGCCCGGGAACGTATTCACCGCAGCATTGCTGATCTGCGATTACTAGCGACTCCGACTTCATGGAGTCGAGTTGCAGACTCCAATCCGAACTGAGACTGGCTTTACGAGATTAGCCCCACCTCACGGTATCGCAACTCTCTGTACCAGCCATTGTAGCATGTGTGAAGCCCTGGACATAAGGGGCATGATGATTTGACGTCATCCCCACCTTCCTCCGAGTTAACCCCGGCAGTCTCCCGCGAGTCCCCAACCAAATGCTGGCAACACGAGACAAGGGTTGCGCTCGTTGCGGGACTTAACCCAACATCTCACGACACGAGCTGACGACAACCATGCACCACCTGCACACCAGCCACAAAGGGAACAACCATCTCTGGCCGCATCCAGTGCATGTCAAGCCCAGGTAAGGTTCTTCGCGTTGCATCGAATTAATCCACATGCTCCGCCGCTTGTGCGGGCCCCCGTCAATTCCTTTGAGTTTTAGCCTTGCGGCCGTACTCCCCAGGCGGGGCGCTTAATGCGTTAGCTACGGCACGGATCCCGTGGAAGGAAACCCACACCTAGCGCCCACCGTTTACGGCATGGACTACCAGGGTATCTAATCCTGTTCGCTACCCATGCTTTCGCTCCTCAGCGTCAGTTACTGCCCAGAGACCCGCCTTCGCCACCGGTGTTCCTCCTGATATCTGCGCATTTCACCGCTACACCAGGAATTCCAGTCTCCCCTACAGTACTCCAGTCATGCCCGTATCACCTGCCAACCCGGAGTTAAGCCCCGGGCTTTCACAAATGACGCGACAGACCACCTACGAGCTCTTTACGCCCAGTAATTCCGGACAACGCTCGCACCCTACGTATTACCGCGGCTGCTGGCACGTAGTTAGCCGGTGCTTCTTCTACCACTACCGTCACCCGAAGGCTTCGTCATGGCTGAAAGGAGTTTACAACCCGAAGGCCGTCATCCCCCACGCGGCGTCGCTGCATCAGGCTTGCGCCCATTGTGCAATATTCCCCACTGCTGCCTCCCGTAGGAGTCTGGGCCGTATCTCAGTCCCAATGTGGCCGTCCACCCTCTCAGGCCGGCTACCCGTCGACGCCTTGGTAGGCCATTACCCCACCAACAAGCTGATAGGCCGCGAGCTCATCCCTTACCGAAACTAATCTTTCCACCACACCACCTACAGCATGGTCCTATCCAGTATTAGACCCAGTTTCCCAGGCTTATCCCAAAGTAAGGGGCAGATCACCCACGTGTTACTCACCCGTTCGCCACTCGAGCACCCTGCAAGCAGGGCCTTTCCGTTCGACTTGCATGTGTTAAGCACGCCGCCAGCGTTCGTCCTGAGCCAGGATCAAACTCTCCATACAAACAAAGCACAAAAAGCCTGAAAACCAAGCAAAAAACAAACCCCGACACAAAAACAATTCCGTATCGGAATCCGAAAAAACAAATGTTGCAGCCCACCAACGGGGCAGGCAGACCACAACCACACCAAAAAATATTTAGGTGTTAAACAATCTTGTCATGATGATCAAAGCAACCACCACAACACTGTGGCACCTGCTGCGACCAACACAAAAGTACATTGGCACACTATCGAGTTCTCACACAACACACGCACACACAACACCAAGCACACCACAACCGGTGCACCAGCATGTGCAGCAAGCAGAAACCCTAACACCGCAACCAGCCAGACGCAAACACGCGCCACACACTGGAAAACAAAACCAGTGAAAGAATCTCCACCCCAACCACCGGATCACTGCTTTCCCAGTAACCGGGCGGGCTGTCTCGGCGACGACACAGAACACTACACACCCCACCCACACACCACAAACCCCCAGCACACAACCACAAAACACCCACAACAAAACAAACAAGAGCCGCACACGCGACCCTTTCCGTTCGTTGCATCGTCGGCAATCTAGCTGACCCCAACTGCGCTCAGTTAAAAATCACCCTTAGGAGAGACCATGCCGTAGGTCTACGAAGTAACACGCCACGGCCCTACGGAGCATTACTCTGCGGCGTCGTGGTGGGCCCGCTCAATAGTTGCTCCTAGCTCCGTCAACGTCTCTACAAAGTCCGGATACCCACGGTCTATGTGATAGACGTCGTTGACCTCGGTCATGCCGTCGGCACATAAACCGGCTAAAACGAGTCCGGCACCTGCGCGAATGTCGGAGCTCCATACCGGAGCAGAGGACAATTGATCTACTCCTCGGATCATCACGTGGTGGCCATCGATGTAGGCATCGGCACCAAGGCGGGTCATCTCATCAACAAAACGGAAACGCGACTCGAACACATTCTCGGTGATCACCGATGTGCCCTCAGACACTGAACACAACGCAATCGCCATCGGTTGGAGATCCGTTGGAAAGCCGGGAAAAGGGAGGGTCTGGTAATCAACGGCTTTTGGACGTTGGTTCTGCACAACGCGGAAACCCGTCGCATAGGTTTCTACCTCGGCACCCGCACCCTTGACTTTCTCCAGGACGAGATGGAGGAACGAGGGGTCAATTCCGCCAACGGTGATATCACCCTGGGTAATGGCAGCGGCATATGCCCAAGTACCCGCAACGATGCGGTCGCCAATTACCTCGTGACGGATCGGATCTAGCCGAGGAACCCCCTCGACCGTGATGGTATTCGAGCCGGCCCCGGAAATTTTGGCGCCCATTTCTGAGAGCATCGTGCACAAATCCACGATCTCAGGCTCGCGAGCGGCGTTATCCAGAACTGTGGTGCCCTCCGCTAACACCGCGGCTGTCAAAATATTTTCCGTCGCCCCGACTGAAGGAAAATCGAGTTTGATCGACGCACCATGCAAACTTTCGGCTTCAGATACGACGCAACCATGCTCGATTTTCGTCGTCGCACCCAGCTTTTCAAGTCCACTTTGATGCATATCCAACGGGCGCGACCCGATCGCATCTCCCCCAGGCAAGGCAACCACCGCACGGTGGCTACGGGCAGTCAACGGCCCGAGCACACATACGGACGCGCGGAACTTACGCACAGCGTCGAAATCTGCGTCACTCGTCACGTGCTCTGGAACCGTAATGTAGACAGTCGGACCATCCAGAACCACCCGGCACCCTAACCCCCGTAACACGTCGGCCATATAGGGAACGTCGGCGATCTCGGGGCAATTAGTCAGCACAGTCGTGCCCTCGGCCAACAACGCGGCCCCCATCAACTTAAGGACGCTGTTCTTCGCCCCCGCAACACGAACCTGCCCATGCAAACGGGCTCCACCAGTTACCTTGAAACTATCGTTTCTGGATTTCACGTCACTCACACCTACAGGTTAAACAAGCATGCTCGCGAATGCGCAGAAACCCGTCTTAGCAGCGCGGTTATCAAAAATTTCCTAAAATATTCCTCACCGACGGGCCGAAATTGTCCAGGTGCTACGACCATAAGTCATGAGTGGGCGACAGGTTTAAATAGAGTGTTTAAATAAAGCGCCCATATGGGGAACGCATATGGGGAACGTACAGACGGACACGGACGTAACATGAAACCATGAGCGTCCATCTCACCCGCATCTACACACGAACAGGCGACGACGGAACCACCGGACTATCCGACTTCTCCCGCGTTAGCAAAAACGACCCACGGCTTGTCGCATATTCGACGTGCGACGAAGCGAATACCATCATCGGCATGGCTCTCGCAGCTGAAAAGAGCGCCGAGAAGCCCCAACTTCCCGACGCAGCGCAATCCGCGCTAGCCATCATCCAAAACGAACTCTTCGACGCGGGGGCCGACCTTTCAACTCCCATCGTCGAAAATCCGAAATATCCCCCGCTACGGATTGAACAACGCTACATCGACCGCCTCGAAAAATGGTGTGACGAATTCAATGAGGACTTACCCAAACTTGATTCATTCATCCTTCCCGGTGGGACGATGACATCGGCGTTTTTGCAGAACGCACGGGCGGTTGTGCGGCGCGCAGAGCGGGCTGCGTGGGCAGCTGTGGAAGCCTATCCGGACACGACGTCGAAGCTGCCCGCCAAGTATCTCAACCGGCTTTCGGACCTGCTATTTATCTTGTCGCGTGTAGCGAACGGCGGCAACGACGTTAAATGGGTTGGCGGAGGCACACGCGACTCGTTGTAGGCGCTCCGGTCGCTCTGCGCCCGGTGGCTCTGTCTTACGGCAACGCCCCAATACGCCGTGCAGCATTCACCGCTTCATAGCGAGTATGCGCACCTAATTTACGCATCACCGAACGGAGATAGCTCTTCACGGTTTCTGCTCCGATGCCCATTTCTTCCGCGGCTTCCACGTTGGTGTGACCCAAGGCTACGCAGGCCAAAACATCCAGCTCACGCGCGGAAAGCTTCGTCGTTTGCTTCACCCGGACTGGCTGAACCATTTGGTCACACAGCTGCTCAAGCTCTTGGCGAAGATCATCAGATTCAACCCGGTTCGCCAACATTCGGAGCTTCGAGTGAGTCGAGCGAACCTGCTCCCATTCAGCACCGTTCATCAACCGGCCGCTCTTTCCGCCGCCACGGCTTGGATCGGTGCGGCGGAAAGCGTCGCCAACAGCTAAATCCTGCTCGAGGGTGCGGGCAGTCATGGTAACTTCTTCCAGGACTTTGTCACCAAGACGGACGGGGGAATGGACACCTGCATACAAAACCCCACGCAGGTCCCGCGAGACGATGATTGGCACCGCAACCACGGAGTGCAGCCCCTCATCTTGAATGGCACGGTCATGCTCGTGAGATATCACCTTTGCACGGGTGTAATCACTGACACCGACCGGACGACGCGTTGTTACCACACGACCGCCCACGCCTGACCCGGCGTCGATGGAAAGATTGTGCAAGGCCGGTGTACGAAGCCCAACCCACGCGTTGATCTTCAGGCTGTTATCCGTCTCGATCGCGCCATACATAGTCACGGGGATTCCGGTGGCGTTCTTCAACGAGGCGAGAGCTCTCCGAACGGCCTCACCATCATCTTTGTATCGTAGTGCGTCCACGACTACCCTCCTGGTATCCCCCACCGGGTTACACCCGATGGGGGCAAAAACACGCTTCGGACTTCACTATAAAGCCACTAAATTGCCCTACAAAATGTAACTGAAGAATTCAAACGGTCATCAACGGTCACTTCACCACCCGTGAGCAGGGATTTTCCACTGTGATCAGGCTGCATGAGCGCGAAAAAATGTGAACTTTCTCTCACAGAGAGAAATTAGATTTCTCATATTCTTTTAACAGCAAAATCAAGTGCCAAGTATGACTATCCAGCCAACACCCAATGGCCAATTAGCGAAGAAAAATCCATTTACCAGGACTTATGGTCGATATGCACACATTCCACGTCATCCAGCTCATAAAAGGTTACGTGGCATGATGAGCGCAGCGGCCTACCCGAATGACGAAGCTAGCACCGAAACCGCGCCGCAATGCGAAGGAATATCAGACCGCTATAAAGGGGGTTTAGCGCGGCCTAAAACCAAAAATTAAAACCTACGGTTCCGTTGTTTTTACCCCCTCTACCCCCATGCGTGTTGAGGGCGGTGTTTTCATTACCCCAGCACACCTACTATCCCCAGGTCTCGGCGGCCAGATCATTAATCCGCTCAATAGTCCTATCAAGGGAAGAGCCCAGACTCGAGACGACGCTCTTTTCGAGTTTCCGTCCCATGACAGGGATACGAGACTTCGCGGTCGCCTTAGCCTCAACATGGCACCCGAGGGGTTTTTCATTTACTTGATTCGTTTTACTCTGCCCGGCTACATCGCGTAACGCGGAATAGCGAAACGTGATGCTCATCCGCCCTGTGTTCCCTGGCAATGACGCTTCACTTTCAATGCGGAATGAGTCATTTTCTAACGGGAAAACCGTACTCGACTGCGTCATGCGCAGTGTTTTCGGCTCGGCGTCCTCGCCGGCGTCCTCCGGCGGCTGCATGACTTGTTCAGCCGTCGCCTCGGAGAAAACTGAGCCGTCGTCACGATGTTCATAGCGCGAGTCGACGATCGTTACCGGTCGCTCCAAGGTGCCACCACTTCGCAGTAGAAATGCCTCGCTACAGCAAATTTCGTACACACGGTCAATGGGCTGAGCAAAGTCACGTTGTTCCGTTTTCGACGCACTCATACGTGCCATTCTTCCATGAACTCACACGGCCATGCCGAACACGCTGTTGGCTCTTACACATTTACCTGTATTCGTACCTGCGGATACACCAAACGCCTTGAAACCGGATGCCCTACAAGCACTGTCTACTGGTTATGCTGCCAATCTACTGGTTATGCTGCCAATTCGGCGAACGCTTTTCAGCGAAAGCCGACATCCCCTCCTTCTGATCAGCAGTAGCAAACAAGCTGTAAAAGCTTTCTCTCTCTGCGCGGAGCCCCTCGGATAACGTCGTCTCAAAGGCCCGATCCACAGCATTCGTGGCGGCGCGAAGGGCCGTAGCGCTGAAACCAGCCACTGTTTTCGCTACCTCGTAAACATCGTCAGTGAAGGAATCAGAGGGAAACACTCGGGAGACTAAGCCACAGCGCTCAGCCTCGTCGGCGCGCATCGGCCGACCAGTTAACACCAAATCCATGGCCTTCGCTTTACCAATTGCCCTCGTTAAACGCTGAGTACCGCCTAAGCCGGGAATAATTCCCAGAGTGATTTCCGGCTGCCCAAAGCGTGCAGTTTCTGAGGCCAAGACAATGTCGCCAGTCATAGCCAGCTCACATCCGCCCCCCAGCGCGTACCCCGACACGGCGGTAATGATTGGCGTATCGACATCGCGGAGGCGGTCAAGCTCGCCGAACATCCGTCGTTCCCTAATCTCAGGAAAGGTGCGGTCCTTCATCTCTTTAATGTCTGCGCCCGCAGCGAAGGCCTTCTCCGATCCGGTTATGACGATAACGCCAACGGACGGATCTGTATCCAAACTCTCAACGGCCTGCACCAACTCACGCACTAACGTCGCATTGAGTGCATTGAGAGCGCGCGGACGGCTTAACGTCACCGTCGCTACACGATCTTCCTGTGACACCAGCACCGTCTCGTAGTCAGCTGATTCCGGCCGCGCCGTCGATTCGTTAACTTCGTTTCCACTATTCTTTTCGCTCATTGTCGACGAATCCTCAGAGCTTTTACGTCCATTACTCGCCATGTAATTTCCACCTCAGTGTTAGTGACATATTCGTCTCAGCTGGATTGTTACACCAGGTCACCGCTCCGAATCCTTTACCGTATGGGCCTCAGTAATCCGGTGGGGACCTGTTGGAACGATCCTAACGTGAGCTCCGGACATACGGGACGAATTGCAGTTTTCGTTCTCAATAAACATTCTCAATAAGCACTCGTTTATTACAGACCGATCTGTCTGTTTATTTTGGGATAGAGGGCGTAGACTGACGAGCGACGAGGGACTACATCTACGATTCCCTCAACACGCAGCGAAAATAAGGTCTGTAGGCATTGGGTCAAAGACCGCTACGAAAATACGAATTGGAGATTCACACATGTCAAAGGTCTATGACAATGTTTCCGAACTCGTCGGCAACACGCCACTCGTTCGACTGAACTCTCTCACAAAGGACCTAGACGCAGAGGTCCTCGTGAAACTGGAGTACTACAACCCCGCCAACTCAGTGAAGGACCGCATCGGTGCCGCGATCATCGACGCAGCCGAAGCCGACGGTTCTCTCAAGCCCGGTGGCACCATTATTGAAGCAACATCCGGGAATACCGGCATCGCCCTCGCCATGGTCGGAGCCGCACGAGGCTACAAAGTAGTGCTCACCATGCCGGAATCCATGTCGAAAGAGCGCCGCGCACTCCTCCGCGCATTAGGCGCAGAACTCGTCCTCACCCCGCCCCCATCAGGCATGCAGGGTGCCGTCGACAAGGCCCAAGAACTAGCCGATAACACCGAGAACTCCATCTTGGCATCACAATTCACCAACCCTGCCAACCCCAAGAAGCATTACGACACCACCGGACCTGAGATTTGGAGCGATACCGACGGAAACGTCGATGTTTTCGTCGCCGGTGTCGGCACTGGCGGCACCGTTACCGGCGTCGGCAAGTACCTGAAAGAACAAAAGAGCGACGTCAAAGTTGTTGGTGTTGAGCCATCAGATTCCCCACTGCTCTCTGAGGGACGCGCGGGGTCGCACAAGATTCAGGGAATCGGAACCAACTTCTACCCGGAGACGCTCGACCGCGACATCTTGGACAATGTGTTGACCGTCAGCTTTGAGGACGCCGTTTCCACGGCACAGGCGGCAGCCGCGAAAGAAGGCATCCTCGGAGGAATCTCCTCTGGCGGCAACATTTGGGCTGCACTTCAGGAAGCAAAGAAGTCAGAAAACAAGGGCAAAACCATTGTGACTGTAGTGTGCGACTTTGGTGAACGCTACATCTCCACGCCACTGTTTGAAGGTCTTCGCGACGACTAAAGACGGCTAATCGAGCCGGCTGAAAGGGTCTGGCGGGCGGATGGACACCCTCCATCTGCCCGTTTTATTCAAAACAGGTACTCTTCTTGGCATGCTCGGTTCGATCATCACAACTCTCAAAGAGGATCTGCGCAACGCACGCGAACATGACCCTGCAGCCAGAGGCGACGCAGAAAACGCCCTGGTCTACTCCGGTCTCCACGCGATTTGGGCATACCGAGTAGCGCACTGTTGGTGGGAACGTGGCTGGAAAGGCCCCGCCCGCATACTGTCGCAATTCACCCGATTTATGACGGGAATCGAGATCCACCCCGGCGCGACGATTGGACGCAGGTTTTTCATCGACCACGGGATGGGCGTTGTCATCGGTGAAACCGCCGAAATTGGCGACGGTGTCATGCTCTATCACGGCGTGACTCTGGGCGGTCAGGTGCTCACGCAAACCAAGCGTCACCCCACTGTGGGAGACAACGTCACCATCGGCGCTGGTGCGAAGGTGCTCGGACCGATCACGATCGGTGACAACACGTCGATCGGCGCGAACGCCGTCGTGACCAAAGATATCCCGGCGAACTGCATTGCCGTGGGAATCCCCGCAACGTGCAGGCGACGCAAAGACTGCGAATGCACCAAGCTGGTTGACCCCGACAAATACGTCACGAGTGCTCACAACCCGCTCAAAGGTGGGTCGAAAAAGTCGGACGCTTCGTAGGAGCCGGTGGAACGAGTGGCCAACGTCGTAGCTAGTCCGCGACTAGGTCGGCGTAATCATGATTCTTGGACACAAAGTGGGCAACGGCGGAACACGTCGGGATGATATGCATGCCGGCTTCTCTAGTCTCATCGAGAGCTGACTTAATAAGCTTGGACGACAGCCCCCGGCCGCGGAACTCGGGATGCACCACAGTGTGGTTGAAATCCCGCACGTCCCCAGCGGCTGTGGGAGCGTACTCGGCGAATCCTGCTACTTCGCCGTCGACTTCAATGATGAAACGGTGACGATCAGCTTCATGCTTGACGTGGGCATTGACATCGTTATCTGACATAAGCCCACTCTAGACGGATTAAACGAAGGAAACCCCTACTCCACACAATGGTGTAGTAGGGGTGATGTGGCCAGAGCCGGGATCGAACCGGCGACCTTTCACTTTTCAGGCGAACGCTCTGCCGACTGAGCTATCTGGCCACCACGTCAGCCCAGGTAAACCGGGCTTCACGCACGAGACGATACTTTACCTGTCGTCTCAGAAAGAACGCAAATAGCCCCACTTCCTGCACGTAATACGCTGAGATCACCGCCCATGACTATGCACAAACGATAAAATCTGGCTCCTCAGCCGACGATGATCGCTGTACCCGGCACTACTACTCGTCGTAACCGGCACTGGTCGTCGCCGAGTGAAACTCAAGATTAATCCCATCCGGAGTTTCCCACACGCGCGATTCCACATCGAAGTGCCGCTCGATAACCTCCTCGGTGAAAACATCGCGCGGCGGACCCGCAGCAACAGGGTCCCCACCATCCAAAACAATGACGTAATCACAAAACTTCGCAGCGAGGTTTAAGTCGTGGAGAACCACGATAGTCACCAAACTCGAGTTCGACACGTACCCCATCAGCTGCAATTGAGCGCTGATATCCAGGTGGTTCGTCGGCTCATCAAGAAGGATCACATCAGGCTGTGTCGCCAGAGCGCGCGCGAGATGTACGCGCTGCTGCTCGCCGCCTGAGAGATGGACGAAGCGCCGATCAAGCAGGTCGTGCACTCCCACCTCTCGTGCCGACGCCACCACCATGTCACGGTCGCTTTGGCGCATCCCGAGCACACCGAGATACGGCGTTCGCCCCAACGCGATAACATCCCGGACGGTGACGTCGGCACTAGCCACATTGTGTTGCGCGACAAAAGCCATCCGACGTGCGCGAATTTTCCGCGGAATCGTGTCCCAGTCTTCACCATCAATCGTGACGTGTCCGGAATGTGGCGCCAGGCCGGCGATGGCACGTAACAAGGTAGTCTTCCCTGATCCGTTACGCCCGACTATTCCGACCGTGTCACCCGAACGGGCCTCGAACGACACGTTATTAACTGGAGGAACGCGTGAGCACACGTCGGAAACAACAAACGACACCGACCGATCCGTGTTCGTGGCGTGATCAGTTACTGCATCATGATCGTTAGACATGAGTACGACTCCCCCTACCCTGCTTAACCAACAGAGCGATGAACAACGGGACACCCACGAGGGCCGTGATGACGCCCACGGGAATCTCGACAGGCGCAGCAACCGTTCTGCCCAGGGCGTCGACCCAGACCAACAGAATGGCACCCAGAGCAGCAGAGACAGGAAGCACCCGGCGGTGACCGGTTCCCACAATCAGCCGAGCGGCATGTGGAAGGACCAGGCCGACGAAACCAATCGCCCCGGAACTAGACACGATCGTCGCGGCTAAAAGGGAGGCGACGCCAATAACCACCATGCGGACACGCTTGACATTGATGCCCAGTGACGCCGCGCTATCGGCGCCGAAGGTGAAGGCGTCTAGCGCCGTCGAATGACAAAAGAGCACCACGAAGCTGACCGCGAAGATGGCAGCGCTAAGAGCCACTGTCTGCCAGGATGAACTAGCCAAAGACCCCAACATCCAAAACAACACTCCACGTGTGGTGTTCGCGTCCGCTGAAAACATGATGAGAAAACTAGTGAGAGCGGAGAAGAGCTGAGTAATGGCAACCCCCGCGAGAATAATGTTGTGGTTACCATTCCCCGCCGCCCAGGCGAGAAGAAGGACAAGCGAAAACGCCGCTAGTGCTCCCACGAAAGCTCCCGACGCCATCACAAATGACGCCGCCGTCGAGGCAGTAAGAACGACCACCACAGCCCCAGCCGAAGCTCCAGAACTGATACCAAGCAGGTAGGGGTCGGCCAAACCATTGCGCAACAAAGACTGCAGCACGGCACCACATATAGAGAGTGCAGCACCTGCTACCGCAGCCAGCAATGCGCGTGGCATCCGCAATTCCCAAATTGCGTTTTGCTCTAAAAGAGTGACGCCTTCGGGCGTCGAACTAAGCCCCAATTTGAAGGCGACAACTCTCCATGCATCGGTCATCGAAACATCCAAGGGACCCAAAGTGATGGAAAACAGAATTGAGACAAAGAGAGCTACCAGCGATGCGCCAACGAGAACCCAGAGTTTGACTGTCGAGGTCACTCTTCTTTCTTCCCCTGTTCTGATGGGGGATTGTCCGCTGAGGAGCCCTGACCATCATTCTGATTGCCATCAGCAAGGGCATGAGCAACCTTTTCCATACCATCGACGGTACGAATACCAGGGTTGAGGTCACCGCCGGCAACCACAATCAAGTGGTCATTCTTCACTGCCTTCATATTCTTCGTGACCGGATTATTTTTAAGGAATTTGATCTTTTCCTTCGCAGTCTCAGCAGTTTGCTGTTTACGAGTGAGGTCTCCCACAACGAGATAATCGGGGTCTTTCGCGGCTATGGCTTCCCATCCAATTTGTGGCCATTCTTCCGAATTATCCTCAAACACGTTTTTGAGCCCAAGCTGGTCAGCAATAATCTGGGGCGCTCCTTTACCCCCTGCCATGTAAGGGCTTTCTGAATTGGCAAACCAAAAGGCTACAGACGTCCCGGAAGGAATGTCTTTACTTGAAGAGCTGAGGTTGGCAATGCGGTCCTCTAATTTCTTTTGGAGCTCATCACCTGCGGCTTTGTCACCCATGATCTCGGCGAGATCGTGAATATCTGTATAGATATCAGACATCCGGAGTTTTTCTTTCCGACCACCGTCGCCATTATCACCCGGCTTATCCGACTTCGTGCATTCCGTGTGATCGAGATATGCCGGTACACCGACCTTCTTATAGCTCTCGTAACTTCCGGAACCACTATCAGCCAACGTTTGCGCAAATGTCGCGGCTACAAAATCCGGGTTTTGATCGAGAACTGTCTCCATCGAGGCGTTGTTATCGGATAAACGTTTGATCTTGTCATTGGCAGCCTTGAGATTATCCAAAATAGGATCGGTCCAGGTCGCTGTACCAACAACTCGATCACCGAAGCCCATTGACAATAATTCCTCGGTCACACCTTGGTTTAAAGCAACGACGCGTTCAGGTTTTTGCTTAATCTCCAAATCCCGGCCGCAATTCTTCAGGGTAACCGGATAGTCTCCCGATTGATCACCCTTCGACGAAGCGCTATCCGATGCTGACTTTTCTGCATCATTTGAGGATTCATTTCCCGACTGACAACCGGCCACTCCCAGCATGGTTACCGACGCGAGAATAGCCACGCTCAATCCGCGTTTCCGCGTTATTCGGCGATTGCTTACTGATTGGCTTGTTAGTGTCGGAATCTTCGACGAATGGTCGAGATCTGTGTGGGAAAAGAGTGGGAAACCGCGCATGGAAAACTATCCTCTCTACCTAAACGCGAGATATCGAAGCTCACGGCTAGCCTTCCAAGGCAAAACGCGGTGTCCGGACTTTACGAAAAAGAGCGTGTCACCGTTGCGCGTCAGTTGCAGAATTTCACTGCATTCCCCGCGTTTCCCAGTTTGATGGCTATCCGTCTACAGGTAGCTTACGGTAGAGCGTCTCAACTGCACATTTATACAGGAGAAACATAACAACACTAGGGGAAAAAGATTCGGCAGCGATCTCACCACAAAATGTGGCTGCACTATGACAGCCCAACGACGACGCTACCGATACCCCTGGAACGCAAAAAGGCCGGGCACATGGTCCGACCGCAATAGTTGCGACCCTGACGGGACTTGAACCCGCGACCTCCGCCGTGACAGGGCGGCGCGCTAACCAACTGCGCCACAGGGCCATCAACACTTATATAAAAAGTGCAGATTCCGTTGAGTGACTCTCTTCGGGAGCCGCTCGAACGTGTTAGAACTCTACACAGAACACAGAATGTCCACAAATCACCACGTCAAGACCGTTTTCTGTAAGAAAACAGCGCGAAAAAATGCTCTAAACCGTCACGGGGTCACCGGAGGTTCCCGAAACCTACGCAACCGTTGCTTAGGGCTGGCCAGGTTATCCCCATTCGGGGGATATATGAGCCTGTCTGACCTCGACCGATGCGACGGTTACCAATTGATAATATTTTTAAGGTCCCAGCTACCGCATAATATTTGGCGTGTTACAAGAGAAAACGGCGCGCCAACTATCCTTCCGCGCGCTCCCACCACAACCCCTGCTCCCCGCAGACGAAATCGCCCATAAATACCCACGACTCCGCCTGCAAGTATTCATGGGGATATTCATTGGATATGCAGGCTTTTACCTGGTCAGAAATAACATTTCACCGGTTGCCGCCCTAATCAAGAACGACGGCATCCTCGATACGGTCGCCATCGGAATTATTGCCAACGCCGTCTATATCTCCTATGGCCTTTCCAAATTCATGATGGCCACGCTGTCTGACCGAGCGAACGCACGACTGTTCATGCCGGTAGGTCTGGCGTTATCAGGCATCACCAATATCCTTCTGGGAACTATCCCCGCGCTCCACGCCACAGTAGCTATCTTCACCCTCGTCATGTTCATCAACGGGTGGTTCCAAGGAATGGGATGGCCTCCTTCTGGGCGCGCCCTTGTCCATTGGTTTTCGACGACAGAGCGCGGGTGGAAAACGGCGATCTGGAACTGCGCTCACAACGTTGGCGGTGCCGGCGTCGGCATCTCGATCGCATGGGCGTTGTCCATCACCGGAAACCAATGGCAATCGGCGTTTTGGCTTCCAGGCATTATCTCACTAATTGTTGCTCTCATTGCTTTCCTATTAATTAGGGACACCCCTGAATCCGAAGGCCTCCCTCCCATTGAGGAGTACCGGAACGACCCAGCCAAAACCGAAGCAATCGACGACAGCGAAATTACGAACCAATCGACCTTCACCATCATTTGGCGCCACATCTTGACCAACCGCGTCATGGTGCTCTTAGCACTGGCCAACATCTTTATCTACGTTCTCCGCTACGGAATCCTCAGTTGGACGCCCGTGTATCTCCACGACATCCATGGCGCGAGCCTCAATGGCTCGATAGCCGGATTCTCAACCTTCGAAATTGCCGGAATTATTGGCACACTCATATGTGGCTGGGTTACGGATAAAATCTTCCGCGGATATCGCACAAGCACCGGGATTCTCTTTCTCAGCGCGGTTGCTCTATGCACGCTTGCCTACTGGCTCACCCCTCATAATTCCCCCTTGTGGATTCCCCTGCTGTTAGTCAGCCTTATCGGCGGACTCATTTACGGACCCGTCATGTTGATTGGACTTCAAGCCATCGACCTCGCTCCACGAAATATTGCAGGTACAGCGGCTGGATTCACCGGGCTTATGGGGTACGTAGTTGGTGCAACGCTTGCCTCCACAGGAATCGGATTTATCATCAAACACTGGGGATGGAATGTCACTTTCATTTTCCTACTTGTCTGTGCCTTCATCGCTATTGCTCTTATTGTCGGCGTCGGCAAAGACGAGAAATTGCTAATGGAGCATCATTCCAACGCTAGCGCGGCCCCGGCCGACGCGCCCGACACAACTGAGGTAGCCGAAGCAACCGCCAACAGCACCAACGCGCAAAGGAAAGACGAAGGAGCCAAGTAATGAGAACTCCCCGGGCACGCATCTACACCGCAGCACTTCTTCTCACAGCCGTCGGGTCGCTTGCAGCATGCAGCAACCCTGACAACGATAACGACAACTCCAGTACCGCGCCGGCATCAGAGACAATGACACAATCCGCAGAGAAGACCAGCGGAAACCACGTCGATCTCGCAAGTTTTGACCTTCAGGCACACCGCGGTGGTCGCGGTGAGAACACCGAAGAGTCCAAACAAGCTTTTGAAACGGCGATCGATGAAGGCGCCCGCACTCTCGAAATGGACATTGTCCTTACGAAGGACGGCGTGCCGGCGGTGTGGCACGATCCAAAAATCGATGACGAGAAATGCTCTGACACCCAACCTGCCACACCGGATGATCCTCAGTTCCCGTACGTCGGCAAAAATGTTCATGATCTGAGGTGGGATCAAATCAGCACGCTGAAGTGTGACAAAAAGCTCGCTGATTTCCCTGATCAGAAGGTGGCCCCCGATAACCATATCCTGAAACTCAACGACGTCTTCGACCTCGTTAAAGAAAAAGGGGCCGACGTCCGCTACAACATTGAAACGAAGATTGAGGCGGATAAACGGGAAGTCTCTGCGACCCCGGAAGAATTCGTTTCAACCATCATGGGTGTTGTTGACCAATACGGTGTTCGCGACAAGGTGACCATCCAGAGTTTCGACTGGCGGTCACTCAAACTGCTGAAAGAACAGCAGCCCGACGTCACCTTGGCCGCGTTGTACGACGAGACCACGTGGAAAAAAGGTTCGCCGTGGCTAGCCGATTACACCTACGAGAAGTATGACGGTGATGCTCTCAAGGCGGTCCAGGCTCTCGGGGCTCAGATCACGTCGCCTGGCTATGCGCAGCCCTACGACACCAAGGTCGGCGACAAGGACTTTCATCCCGTCGCAGACCGCGACTATGTGGAAAAAGCGCACGGGATGAATATCAAAGTTCTCCCCTGGACGGTCAACGATAAAGAGACCATCAAATACTTTATCGATAACGCGGGCGTCGACGGGCTTATCACCGATTACCCGAAACGAGGAGTGGAGGTCCTTAAAGAGCTCTCGTAGATCGAGCCACCACGTATCCGCCCGGCTACTGTTTGCCGGGCGTTTTTCTGATTACCGGCAATTCGGGGCGGCAATGGGGGTTCGCGGCAACTCGCGGCTAGCGTGACCGACTTAGACACGGCCAACTACCTTCGCCCGGAACATCACTAAAAATAAATTCGATATACTTAGCCAAGTAACACACACTCAGGATAGCAATGACTGCCCGTTACGGACGAGATGAGGTGAACTAGATGTCCTCTTCGAAAACGATCTTATATCTAACTGTGGTCGGTGGCGTGGTCGGTATTGTCGCCTGCTTCCTGTATGTCTTTGGTGTCGTTCCGAAAGAAGTCGGAGGAATTGGCCTACTTCTGGGAGGTATCTGTTCCATTGAGTTCAATAGAATTCGGAAAAGGTCATAAACGTAGGTCCGGCCGGTTAGCGACTAGGTTTTCGATATCAGGAGCGTACGGATTGTGTTTGACTACATCCCCGAGAAACATGATCTCGACTCTCGCTACGTTGATTTTAAAGAAGTAAAAAGAACGAAATCCCGCGCTTACAAATTTGCAGTGTGGAGTTCATGCCTCGGCGGACATAATTTCTTTCTTGGCCAATGGCTAGTGGGAACACTGCATTTCCTCTTTACCGCAGCTTTGGCTCCCATTTATGTGTTTATGGACTGGCAAACTCTTCTGGCCACAATCATCATCGATGTTATGTGGTGTTATTACGGGGTCAAGAAAATCGCCTTATCCGACGAAGATGATCCCATGTATTCGGGTCACACACCAAAATGGTTCTTTCCCCTCATGGTGATTTACATGAACACTATTATCTGGGATTTTGACTTCTGGGCACGAAAACGTAAAAAGGCGGAGAAAGAGAACAAAAGCAAGGAAGACGCCCAAGGATAGACCGTCCTGTACCAGCGAGTCGCGTTGACCGCGGGCTTTTACGTATCACAAGAGCGCATTACGAAGCTTATACGCCGACCAGGGAGTGGACGGCCTGTTTAAGATGTAGCCAAAATGTAGTCAAGCGGGCGAAGATCCCGACTTGACAAACGAAAAATACCCCCTGACCTGCAGTAACAGGTTGGGGGTTTTGGTACTCTCAACGGGGTTCGAACTTGAAAACCTGTATTTTCCACCCCCGCTCTGACCAGGGAAAACACCAGCTCAAAGCGTGCACTAACCCCACTAACTACCCCCGTAATCTACCAAAATCTACCAAAATTTAACAAACTCGTAGAGCCAAAATAGAGCCACAAACACACTACCCCCGCCCCGAACCCCCTCGCACCGTTAGAACACCAATTCGGACATAAAAAGAAGGGCTCGGCACAGACCAGACCCCCTACACAACAACTACTCTTCCGGCTGGTCTTTCTTCTTCCACTCTGTGAACGTCATGAACGGCGGCGGGGGGCAACTGCAAACCATGTTCCACCGCCCACACCTCCAAGTTCCGGAACACCTCAGTAATCCACACGATGTACTTGCGCTGCTCACGCTCCGACTTTGATACACGCTCCAGCTCAGAGCGGAACTCGCTTGTGTCGCTCTGCCGGGCCTTATCCATCCTCGCTATTACCTACCTCAGGTCAGCGATTACCCGCGAGTGAATATCCTGCGCTTCTTACGCTCACACCGCCACCTAGCCAAAATGCCTAACGTCCCGAACTTCTCCGACAGAATCGCCGGGGTATCAAAGACAAGGAACAGGAAACCCACAAGAAACTGGCTGACCGGCTCTCCTTCACCCACCCACCGAGCACCTGCCGCGTCACCGCCATCTCCCTCTCTCCGCATCTGGGCACCATGGGACCTCAGCGCGAGCGTCACACACACCGACGCCCTCAAACCAGTCAGCGCCACATAAAACAAAGAAAGGGCCCCGGACTGGAAACAATCCGGGGCCACAGTCCCCCCCCTAGCACAGCTGCACTCTCAGCATAACACACTATAATCGAACATGCATACGATACTATTAACGCTAGACGGGGGTAACACCATGCCAGGACGAGGACCAGCACCGAAAAACCCAAACTCACGTGCGAGAAGAAACGAACAAAACATTCCGCAACGGGAAATCGTTGTCTCCTTTGTCCCCCAACCCGCACTCGAAGACATCTACGGAGACACCAACCCGGCAACACAACAACCCTGGACAGACCAAACACTCCAATTCTGGGACACCCTCGCCACCTTCCCACCACTCAAGACACAAGGCCTCCAACAAACACAATGGCTCGACCTTGCCCGCACCATGGTCATCGACGACGCATTCAACCGAGGCGACACCCGGCTAGGCCCAGAACGACGACTACAACTCGCCCAGTACGGCATCACACCCGACAGCCTGGCACGCCACCGCATCACCATGGCCACCGCTGACGAAGCAGAAGACAAACGCCGCGCCTCCCGAGCCGCCGCCGACGTCCGAGGCCGCTACAGAAGCCTGAAAGCAGTTGACTAACTCATGCCATTTAAACCCAGCGAGGCCGGAGAATTCCCCTCCCTCGGATGGGAATGTCTAGCCTGGATCGAAGAAAACCTCGCACAACCAGACTCCGCCGAATACAGGCCACTCATCCTCACCCCAGACCAAGCCAACTTCCTCATCCACTACTACCGGCTTGACCCGGAAACAGGGCAACGGATATACACGCGCGGGATTTTCTCACGCCCCAAAGGCTCCGGAAAGTCCCCACTCATGGGCGCTATCGGAGCACTCGAAGCGCTCGGCCCTGTTTGTTTCGGCGGGTGGGACGCAGCCGGACAACCGGTCGGTGTCCCCTGGTCTCACCACGTCACACCACGCATCCAATTCGCAGCTGTTAACGAAGACCAGTCAAAAAACGCCTACGGCCCACTCCTCGAAATGCTCCGTGACGGGCCAGCAGTAAACAACTACGACATCGACCCTATGGAAAGCTTCATCGCCCTACCTCGCGGTCGTATAGAGTTCATCACCTCCGGCGCTTTATCTAAGGAGGGTGGCAGGCCAGTGTGGGCGGCTCTCGACCAAACGGAATCATGGACACGGTCGAATGGTGGTGTGGCGCTCGCCGACACTTTGCGACGCAACCTCGGGAAGGTGGGAGGACACTCCATTGAAACACCGAATGCATTCCGCCCCGGATCAGGCTCCGTAGCAGAGAAGACATTCCAGGCTGTCGAACTTGAAAAACAGGGGCGGCTCAAGCGGGAAACCATCCTGGTTGACCACAGGGAAGCCCCCGCCGACACTGATCTTTCCGACCACGACTCCCTCTATCAAGGGTTGGTCTATGCCTACGGGGACTCAGCGCGAGATCGGGGAGGCTGGGTAGATATTGAACGGATTATTACTGAGATTTGGGACCCGTCGACCGACCCGTCCGATGCCCGACAGTTTTATCTTAACCAGATAGTGTCCGCCTCCGACTCGTATCTGTCTCACCTTGAGGTAGACGCCATCGAGGATCGCAACAAGGCTATCCAGCCAGGCGATAAGGTCGTGCTCGGTTTCGACGGATCACGAGGCCGTGTCCGAGGCAACGCTGACGCAACCGCCCTGGTGGGGATGCGCGTTTCGGACGGGCACCTTTTTGAAATTGCAGTGTGGCAATCACCAACTCCCCGTGATCCCACCTGGGAACCAGATGCCAAGCAAGTCGACGCTGTTATTCGAGGGTGCTTTTCCCGCTACCGGGTCGTCGGCATGTATTGCGACCCGTCAGGGTGGACTGAGCATGTCTCAAGCTGGGAGGCGGAATTCTCACCCAAACTCAAGGTCAGGGCCACCTCGGATCACCCCATGATGGCGTGGCCACGTGGGAAAACCGCTTCAGTGTATCAATCACTGACTCAATTCCGACAAGCCGTTGTCCACCGCGAAATCAGCTACGACGGAGGCCCCTATCTAAGAGCTCACTTGCTTAATGCGCGGCGGCGAGAAGTACGAACCGGATATTTGCTCTACAAATCATCGCCAGAGTCGGCTGATAAAATCGATGCAGCATATGCAGCGGTCATGGCCTATAAATGCTATCTCGACGCTGTGTCACGGGGGATAACGAAACAGAAAAAGAAGAGGGGGTCATTTGTCCTATGACCGGTGGACTAACGCAAACGGAAGACGACATTCTAAGCCTACTGAGCAGTCAGGTCGGATCACACCGAGCCAGCAATGATCGGCTGGCTGCCTACTATGACGGCACACACCGAGTCCGGCGAATCGGTGTGGCCGTGCCACGCACCCTCGGGGACATTGGGGTGGTGTCGGGCTGGCCAGCCACCATTGTCGATACCTATGGCGACTTGCTACGCATGGACGGCTTTATCTCTCCTGACTACCCCGACCAGATGCGCACCATCACCCGCCGGTTCAACGTTCCGCTGCGCGTCTCAGAAGCCATTTTAGACATGCTGATCTTTGGGCTAGGCCTACTTGCTGTCGAGCCAGACACGACGGGCCAATTCCGACTGCGCTCGGTCTCCCCCATGTCCGGATCACTGTTGTGGGATGATGCCACCAATAGCCCAGTGGCTGGCTACCGACGGTCCGGGGTTGATTCACAAGGCTATTATCGCGAAGTCCTCTACCTACGTGGGCAAATCGTCATCGTGCTGCAGGATACGGCCCGGATTCAATCAGTCCAGAGATACCCCATCCCCGACAACGGGTTCCCCATGTTCAGGTTGCGCAACAGGCTACGCACCTCCCACTGGTCAGGGCAATCAGAAATCACGCCAGCCGTGCAATATCTCACCGACGCCGCCGCCCGCACCCTGGAAAACATGGAATACAATTCCGAGTTCTATGCCTCACCTCAAAGGTGGGCTACGGGGGCCTCACCCGAAGACTTTGGTTACGACCCTGACGGCATGTCTGAATTTGACCGCGTTGAGATGGGGTGGCGCACGTCCATCGGCAAGATGCTCGTCCTCAATGGCGATGAAGATGACCAAAAGCAGCCGAGTGTCGGGCAATTTGCTTCTTCACCCCCGACCCCATTTATTGAGCAGGTTAGGGCCTATTCTCAGCTCATCTCTTCGGAATCGAAAATCCCGGCTCAGTATTTCGGATTCATGACGCAAAACCCGCCATCGGGTGATTCCATCCGCGTGTGGAAAGAGCAGCTTATTCGCGCCTCAGAAATCAAAACCGAGCTGATGAACCCGGATTTGATTGCGCTCGCTCAGGTGCTCGCTTCGCTGACTGAATTTGATGATGAGGTGGATGCGGATCGGTTAGCCGATGGCCTCGAGGTGGATTGGAGAGACCCGGCGACAGCGTCGAAAGCCGCAGATGCCGACTGGGCGCTCAAACTCCTCTCCGCTGGTGTCCTCTCCCCTGATTCTCAGGTTTTGCTCGAAAACCTGCATTTCTCTGCTGCTGATCGTCTGCGAATTGAGCAGGAAAACCGGAGTAAGCGCCTGTCTGCTCTCGCGAAGGTCATGGCTGCATCCAAGACGGACAGCGACCAATCCAGCTCGCCCAACGACACCGAAGACGGGGCGACCGAAGCAGAACAAGTCCCCTCTCCCGATGAGAACGCCAGCCAAGACGCGAAAGAGGGAAGATAAATGGCCACCGTGGATGTTGAACACCCGTGGACATCGATTACCCCAGTGGTTGATCGGATTACGACGCTGGCCATTCGTGAGCTCAACATGGAGGCCGCTACCATCCCGGACGTCACCGACAACCCTTATGAGCAAAAAGACCTGTTACGGCAGCTAGCGCGGGAGACCATCGACGCCTACGGCCTATCAGTCACGGACGCGACAATGGCGTGGCTCGAGGAGCAAGAAGAATATATGGGAATGCGCCCGGTGGCGTGGGAGCCGAAGAAAGTTGATATTGATCGTGTGGAAGCACGGATGGCCCATGACTTCGGACCGTTGTTCTTCGACGAGGATGGGTATGCCACCACGGTGAAGAATGTGGGTTTTCTTGTCTCTGACGAGTTGTACGGTCGGCAGCGCAAGACGACGGAGTCTACGGCATGGAACGGTCATGGGGCGTGGGCTCGGGTGGCACATCCGGGTGCTTGTGCGTTTTGTATGTTGATGGCGTCACGCGGTTTTGCCTACAAAACGCGGGAAACCGCAGGCGGTGGTCATGCGGGGGCGCATTATCACGATCATTGTCGGTGTCTGGTGATTTGCAAGAAGCGAGGGAAGGTTGAGCTTCCTGACAGCACGATTCGGGCTCAGAAGATTTATGCCGAGGGGCGGGAGCAGTCCCCTACTGGCAAGCCGGAGGATATTTTGTCATCTATGCGAAAAGTTGGGAATCTCAGTCACTGAACGTATGTGCTAAAATGTGTGATGATTGCGGTACTGTCCGGAAGGGATGAATGCCATGACCGTAATTGACACAAGCACATAGAGGAGTAGCTGTGACTGCACATGAGGGGGATCACTCCGATCAGGAGGCCGAAAAGGTCTCTGGAGTTGAGGACTCTGCATCCGAGGCCGAAAAGGCAGAGTCGAATACAAGTTCTAGTGACTATCGACAAAAGTACGAGAAGATGCGCGCCCATTCCCGCACATGGGAAACACGGGCAGAGAAGTCGCTTGAGGAAGTCAAACACCTTACAGCCCAGCTTGACTCGTTGAAAGATGAGAACGGCAAGCTTGAGGAAACGGTGGAGGCACTTCGCTCACAATTGTCGGAGACGACGAGCCAACTTGCTGAGGAGACGCGGCATCACGATCTGACAACGCGCATTGCAGATTTGGGCGGCAACATTGGTCAGCTCTTTGATTCGAAGCGCTTTTGTAAAGCAGTAGACGAGTTGGATCTTGATGCCGATGATGCAGACTCCACGCTGAAAACGCTCATCAAGCAGCACAGCACTGCTACCGCCCCTAGCTCGTCACTGACATGGGAGCAGCCCGGCCAGGGCATTTCGAAAGGTGAAGAGCTGTGGAATCGCCGTAAGGCACGTCGGGGGGCGTAACATCATTCATCAACTATTCGGGGGGAATTATGCATATTCGGCCAACATTTGACCGGTATTCTCCTAGTGACCTGTCTTGGCTTGGTTCACGTCATGCTGTGGACAATGCGGAGACGGGAACATTGGGGGAAAAGACAACCCATATTCGACGGGCAGTTTTACCGTCGGGCACCGCTTTGCACCGTGACGGCGACTACTGGCTTCCGGTGACATCGAAAACGCAGTCTGTGGACGGTTTTTTGCTCACTGACCAGGACAATGTTCCTGGAGAGGTTGTGCCCATTGTGTGGCATGGCCGTATCCGCGTTGATCGTCTTCCAGATTCAAACAACCGCGTGAAAATCGCAGAATGCGATCATCCTGAGTTCACGTTCGTTCACGAGCCGTCCGATTCTCTATGGAATGAGGATGGCTCGACGAATTTTGATCAGGTCGGATCACTGCGAGGTGATATTTAATGGGATCGTCACAGATTTGGACTGAGGTCCTTTCCCCTCAGGATTTAACGGTGTATGCCAACCACTACCTCACTGACCTTCAAGCCAACGGGTACTCCCTGTCCGCCTATTTCCCCGATCAGCTGGTCAATGACATTTTCTTCGCCTGGAAAACCGAGGAAGACACCAACCGGCTGGCGGAGGTACGCTCCGCCGATGCGGAGACCCCTATCGGATCGATGGGCGGTGGCCATAAGGCCACCATGCAACTGCCCCTCATTGGGCAGAAAGTCCGCATCAACGAGATGGACCAGCTGCGCAGCTTCCGGCAGGGCAATGCCGAGTTCCAGGAAGACGACATGACTAAGGCCACTGAAACGGTCGTCCGTGCGGTGGCTAACCGCGTGGAAGTGGCCCGTGGCGATGTTCTCACCACTGGCCGCGTTCGTTACGCCGAAAACGGCGCGATTGTTGATGCAGGTATTGGCCGCGATAAGGAGTTCGAGGTCACACCGAAGAAGCATTGGGACGATCCCAACGCTCCGGCGCTTGAAGACATCATTGATTGGGCGATGGCGTATGAGGATGCTAATGGCACCAAGCCGGGCACGATCATTGCTTCACCCAAGGTTATCCAGAAGCTGCAGGTTAATGCGCAGTTCCGTGACTCTGCGAATACGACTGGTGAGTTAGCTCGCGTCTCTTCTGGGGCCATTAATGCTGTGCTCCAGGACCAGGGGCTGCCGGGTATCACCTCGTATTCGAAGTCAGTACGGGATGGGAATGGTTCTCGCCGCATCCTGGACGAGAACACCATGTACTTCCTGCCTCCTGAGACGCAATCTGGGCTGTTGGGCTATACGGTGTGGGGCCAGACTGTGGAGATGAATTCTCCGGAATATCAGCTCACTGGTCTAGGCCAGATCGCTGTGGGTGCGTGGCGTGAGAATGATCCGATGGCGTATTGGGTTCGTGCGAACTGTGCTGTCCAGCCGATTTTGACGAATCCGAATATGGCGATGGTCGCTCATGTCGTCAAGCCGGAGAGCACACGTAAAGCTGCCAAGGTCTCGAAGTAGTCAGTGAGGGGCGGCACTGTGGATGTGTATTGCACGGTCAGCGATGTGACGGATCGTTTGACGATGGAGCCTGATCGAGATGATCGCCGGTTTATTCGGGCGATGATTGATGAGGCCACTGTCGCCATTGATGCCTATATGGGTGGTCATGTGGGTGATGATGTTCCGTCTGCTGTTCGTGTGGTGTGTGCTCGGGTTGCCGCTCGTGCGGTCAGTCGTGGCTTATCCACTGCCCCGGTGGGGGCCGAGTCGCAGTCTTTTACTGCTGGGCCGTTTTCTACCACGCAGAATTTCGGGTCGAATTCGAATGGTGGAGGCGTGTTTTTGACTGCTGAGGACAAGCGGATGCTGCGTTCTGTGGGAGGTGGCCGTCGTGGCGCGTTCACGGTCTCGTTGTACTAGGTCGGGGTTTCCTCTGCCCTTCGCAGTGCAAGTGCGTCGCCGTAGGGATTCAGGGGTTGATGCGTTCGGTAACACGACCAGGTCGTGGGGGGCGCCGGAGTCTGTTCGGGTCGCTGGCTGGTGTATTGATAGCTCTGATGAGCATGGTCCTGATGATCGGGATGTTCGGCGGGTGGATTGGGCTGGTTCTTTGTTGGCTCTTCCTGGCTGTGTTTGTGCTGGGGATCGGGTGGAGCTTGGTGGTGCCTGGTTTCTTGTGGCTGATGGTGGCCATGACTACACGCATGGCCCGTGGTGGGATCCGGGTGTGGTGGAATACAAGCTTCATGTTTTCGAGGAGGCATAGCCGTGAGTGACCGTGTTGAGTGGAAATTTAACCATCAGTTTTTTAACCGTGTCCTCAAGGAAGATGGCCAGACACGTGCGCTTGTCGATGCCAAGGCCGAGGAGTTTCGAGGAAAAGCTGGGTCGCATTGCACAGTGCTCCCCGCGATTCAGGGGAAAACGCGGTGGCGGGCTCTTGTGGTGCCCACTCCTCACGATTCGGAGGCCTATGTGTACGAGTTGAAACATAACTCGATGCAGAAGGCCATTGGTGAGTACCCGGTCGCGACTAACCATCCAAGGAGTACAGAATGAGGCATCCTACAGCCGTCGTGGTCTCGTGCCTAAAGAAATGGTTCGTCGGCTCGGAATACGAAAAGGTCCATGTTGCCACCAAAGTGCCTGACAACATTCACGGCCCTGTTGTGCGGGTGGACAGTGCGCCGCCTAATCGGGAAACGCCGATCACAGACCGGACGCGGATCATGCTGCAGGCCTACGGGGATGACGACCAGGACTGTGTCGATCTTCTGGCTGCCTGCCTGGACGGTCTAGAGATGGCGTATCGAGCTGATTTAGCCGTCATGGCGTGGGAGACCGATACCGAGCCATATAACTTTCCCGATCCAGATCGACCGGGGGTAGCCAGGTGGCAAGCGGCCGGTACTTTGTGGACAACGTTAAGCTAATCAATATTCATGTATAATACGAGGTGGCTTGTGCTTTAAACGAGGAAAGCCACTCGGGGATTCATACTTTTGGGGGGATTCGCATGGCACGTATGCGACAAAATATTGTTGTCGGCGCGCCCGAAGTGAAGAGCGGCGGGGCTGCTTGGATCGGTAAGGCCGGCATTAATCCACTTCAGACTCCGCATTCTGCGTCGATCCGGGTGGCGGCGTTACCTGCTGTCAACCGTTTCAGTCCAGCGGGCTACATCTCTGAAGATGGTGTCACGAAGACCGTGGACCGGGATACAGATAATGTTGTGGATTGGAATGGCGACACGATGGCGGTGTTGCAGTCGAGTCATTCTGTCCAGGTCAAGGCTAAGTTTCATGAGATTGTGAATGCTCATGTGGCCACGGCCATGTTGGGCGATGGGAATTTCCGTTCACGCCATGACGGCCGGTCGGTGCAGATGATTGATAATGCGACCGATACACCGTACCGGTCCTACATTTTCGATATTCACGGTGGTGATGGGGTCAAGGGCCGGCTGTTTATCCCGAATGGTCGTGTCTCTGAGCTTGATGATCAGGTCTTTTCCCGCTCTGAGGTTGTCGGGTTTGATGCCACGATCGAGTGTTTCCCAGACGATAACGATAACAAGCTCTACACCTACATTGACCGCCGTGAGGTCAAGCGTGACGAGGACGATCGTTTCCCCGACGATGGTCTTCCGGTAGTCTCTTTGGCAGAGATCGAGGATATTGTTCGCAACGCTTTGGACGGGCTGCCGATTTCTCCGGACTTGGTTGCTGGGGTGTTCTACTCCCTTATCGATGGTAAGGGCGGGCTGAATCTTGATTTCATCGAAAAGCTCGTTAACCATCTGCGCCCGCTGGATGGTGTCGATGACATTCTTAAGCTGTTGGCTGATCTATTGGAGGGGGCCGATGGGGCCACGCTCATTCACGATGTTGAGGCTTTGCCGTTTACGCCGCTGAATAGGTATCGCCGGTGGACTCAGTCTGTTGTTGATCTGCTCACCGGTGCCGGCGGACGCCAAACCATAGATGACCTCACTGGGGGGATTCTCTGACCTACTCGTGTAGGCATTGTTCATAAAAAATTTTTTGGAGGTTTATTCCTATGGCTGACAAAGAAAGCCTTTTGTCACAGATCACGAAGTCTCTGCGCGATCTTCAGCAGCAGGGTGGAGTGGAAAAAGATACTGCCGATTCTCTGTCGGGGATGTTCACAAATTTCAACGGGCTGATCGATAAGTTAACTGAGTCAATCCCCCAGCAGGTCTCGATGTTGGGGCGAACAGTTAAAGATGCCAAGACGCTGGCTGATGATATCAAGCAGATTCTCGGCGGCCCCCTAGTCTTTCCTGGGACCGGTGTTCCTGCCGCTATCAAGGGCATCACGGATGCTAAGTCAACTCTGCATGATCAGGTTGCGGCCCAATTTGGGGATATGGAAGCGCTGCCCCAGCAGGTTGCTGATCATGTTGATGAATTGTCCGTGAATGCCGGCAAGGTCGGTGCTGCCATTGATGAATTCATCAATTCGACGTATGGCAAGAAACTATTCGACGGTATCTCTCCGGGTGATGGCTTTCCCGAACTCGTCGGTAAATTCGACCGGCTTGCAGAAGCTGATCGTAAGAAGATCACTGACTTGGTGACCAGTATTGGCACTGCGGCGAAACCGATGGGCAGCACGATTGTCGATATTTTGCGTGCCGTGCACCATGAGGACGAGGGGGCTAAGTAAATATGGAGTATAAGTACACTGACCGCGATTCGTACGGCGAGTTTTCTCCGTCCACTCTGATTGACCGGCTGGAGTCAGCCGGTGTCCTTCCCCATGAGCTCGCGAATGTTTTCACCCAGGCATCCAACGCTGTGCTGAACGTGTCGGATGATGCCCGCTCCAACGTCGAGCAGGCGCTAAGCACGTTGGCGAATGAGGCCGAAAGCGGCCAAAAGGTGAAAGACACGTTGAGGGCAAACCTTGAAACGGCGCTGGAAGAACCCGATCCGCTTAAGAAGGTAGCGGATTTCAAGACGGCCGCCGACGAACTGGTTGACGGTCTTGAGAAGCAGCTTCAGGATCTGGGCCTCGGTGATGTGTCTTCTGTTGAAGATGTTCGGTCGTCTGTGAAGGATTTTGCCGAGGCTCTCGATACGCTCAACGGTTCGGCACCGATCGCGAAAATCGTTGAGAAACTCCCTGGCGGTGCTCTGCCCGGACATATTCTTGAATCCTTGGCTAGCCTGCGTCAAGACGAACTCGACGACATTCGTAAGCATGTCGATACGCTCACTGATCGTGGGGCTCGAGTCGTCGCTGACCTAGCGTCCATTGGTGCAGATGAGGCCGTCCGCCAGGCCACCCGAGCTAACAAAGCCTTGACTCCCCTGCTGGCTATTGCGCTTGCTATCGGTGCCGTTGTTGGGGAAGGCGCCGAAGCGGTTAAAGCTATCGTCGATGTGGGCACTGCACTCAAAGCGGCTATCGTTAAAGGCTTCTTAACTGCAGGCAAGGGGCTTCTTGCCGCTCCGGTCATCGCCCAAGTCAAGTCGGCGAAGGCATTACCATTCGCCGTTGTTGCACTCCAGATGTTCAACCACCACGAAATCCGGATGGCTCTGCTCAATGTCTTCAATGACTTGATCATTAACACTGTCACCGCATTCAACACCTCGGTGGTGGTCAAAGCTATCCGCGCCGCTGTGGATATGCTGGTCTTGTCCACCCCGATCCGTATCGCGGTTCGCGGCAACAACATCATGTTGATCCTGAATGCTCTCAATATTGGCCGCATCCTGTTCAACATTTTCTTGCTGACCCGCATACCGCAGATCGGTCATCTGCCGATCCGCGGATTGGGCCTGCGTGGCGTGGAAACCCTGTTTGCGGGCGCCTACACCACATGGCGTCTACTCAAAACGATCCTCACCCCGCTTGCTTTCAAGCCAGGGGTGCTTCTGGGAGACGCTGTGGCCTTGGCCCTCGTCGCCTACCTTGTTGTCGGCGCTCTCACTGTTTAATTGTGAGTCTGCCCTCGGGGGCCAGGGTACATGCCCTCGCCCCCTTCTTTTTATGCCTTATACTGGGATAGAGTGACGCGGTGCTTTCGGGGGGAAACATGCGTAATCGAAAAAATCTTGTTCTTGGCGCGCCGGATGTGCATGCTGGGGGTGGCGCGTGGATTGGGCACGCTGTTTCTAATCCGTTTGCTGTTCCCCTGTCGGCGAGGGAGCCGATTCGTCGACTACCTGGTGTTGGGCTTACCCCGGCCGGCTATGTGTCAGCCGATGGTGTCAAGGTAGATACGTCGCTGGCCTCAGAGGAGACGAAATCCTGGTCGGGGCTATCGATGAATACTGTCTCGTCGCCGGATGGCGTTACGTTGTCAGTATCTTTCATGGAGCTGGGCAATTCCGCAGTGATGAGACTCACGCACGCCGATGGGGCAGTCAAAGAGCTATTCGATTCGTCTCGTGTTCGTGTTGAAGAGCGTCTCGATGAGCCCCTTCCTTATCGTTGTTTAAACTTCGATCTCCTGTCAGCAGATGGGCAGCGTACTCGACTGTTCGTTCCCCGCGCGGTGGTCACCGATATTGATTCGCAATCGTTTAACCGCTCTGAGTTAGCCGCCTGCGTGCTCACCCTGTCATGTACGCCGGATAGTAACGGCGTGTGTTTATACAGGTTGGTGGATCGCCAACCTCAGAAGCCAACTCCACGTGACCATGATGGACCAGATTTTGCCTTCGTTGGGCACGTGCGCGAGTGGGTCGAATACATCACTGGTGACGGACGACTTGCCAATCTTGGAGCTATCCGGGCGTCACTGTCCACGGCGCTCAGTATTATTTCCCGCATTTCTGAGCGGTCATTGGTCGATACCATCGATCAGCTGATTAATCGTGTCGAGCACACGGTCGCGGATATGACCGACTCTGAGCTTCTCCGGCTTATTGCTGATTGGGCTCCGCGGGATCTGATTACGGGTGCGAACCTGGATAATTTCAGGGCCGCGTTCGATAATGCCATGTCGTGGCTGCGGAGACGCACAAAGTCTATTGCCCATGCGGTGAAGAAGATTGCGACTCTCTGGTCGACTGTGGGCATCGGTGGGCTCATCGCAGGTTTGTCGAACGGTGATGTACAAAGGGCGATCGGTGACTTCATAGCGACTATTGGAGCCAATTGGCAAGAGTGGCTCACGGCTGTGATGGATGGCGATGTTGACCACATTATTGATAATGCGATTGCGTCTGTGAACGTCCCTGCTCTCGGTGATGCGCTGGCGAATCTTGCGGAGTCTGTGGGCCTGGGCCAGTGGTCGGGCCCGATCCGGGCGTGGGCCGGGTGGCTTGGCCAAGCGTCGGCAGGGTGGGGCACGGTGGTCGGAGACTGGCTGCGTAGTTTTCTCAACAATCAGAGTGTCTCTGATTTAAACCAGTGGTTGGGTGATGCGTTTCATCGGTGGAATGAGATCGCGGGCGATTTTGTTAATCGCATGGCATCAGGTGAATTATTGGTGGATTTGGCGCGTACCGGCGGTGATTTGTATCGGGCTGCCCAAAAACTGTGGGATAGCGCTGCCAGTATTGTCCGCGAGAATTGGGGGGCGTTTAACCCCGCTAATCTGGTTAAGGCGTATAACGCGTTCGTCGGCGCTTTTGATGCAGCACAGTACGGTGATATTGCTAACCGTTTTCTTACTGACTGGGCTAATCCTCCGGCGTTATCGAATGACTGGGCTTTATTGTCAGCTGCTCTAGCCGGTGACTTTACTCGCGGATCGGTGGCTGCTCTTGATGCGTTAAATCTCGCCCAGGTGTGGCCACAGCTGACGGCGGCCTGGGATCAGTTTTTACAGGGGGCCAACGCGGCGCTATCTGAATTGACCGCGCAAGATTGGTTGCTGGCGTCAATCATGTTGCTCGGCCCGCTTATCACGCTGGCAGCTGGTTTTGCGTTAACGATCGCGTTGTTTGTCTTTGGGCAGCCACTTTTTGCCATACCTGTGGGATTGTCAACGCTGGGCCTGGTTATCGGCATGTGGCTTGTTGTTACCCAGTTTGTCGGTTTCAGCCTCGGCGGGGCGTTGTTGCCGTGGGCAGCGGATCTGATCGTGATTTCCCTCTTGACGGGCCATCCGTTGGCGGCGTTGTTCATTTTTTGGTCTGTGCTTAACGGGGCACGGTTTATTATTTTGGATTTTCCGTTGCTGGTGATTGCGGGGGCAGCACCGGTCACGATTAAGGCTGCTGTCCTGTTTTTAGCGTCTGCCTGGATTATCGCGCATTTAGCGGCGTTGGCAGCGGTGACGTTGCTGGTGGTCGTTAAAGCCCGTGTGTTCTTGCGGCTGACTCAACCATTTCGAATGACTGGCCTGGAGCGGGCCGTGATTGCGGCGACGGTTGCTGTGATCACGTTTGTGATTGTGGCGTTGTTTTCGTCCACAGTGTTGGGGCTTATTGTTCTTCTTGCTGCACGGAACTTAACGATCACTGGGCGATCTGCTCTGATTAACATTCTTCGAGCTGTCGCTATTGGTGGCGTTGTGCTCCCTGTTGTTGCGGCGGGGGTCATGCTGTCGCTAGTGCGTTTGCTGCGTTTTCAGCTGGCGATGATTCCTCCTGTGTCTATTGCGCTGGTCATTGTTCTTCCTCTTGCCCAGGCTCTGTTTTTCCATCGGCGTATAACGCGACTTCTCACAGCCTCAGAATTGGGAGGATTGGGGAGTGTCCTAGTGCCCCTGTTGAATTTTATTGTCTCGGTTTTCGGTTTAGCTGCAACCACTGTGCGGGCACTTATCCCCGCTCTTTTCTCTGGTACGACCGCCCTTATCACAGGCTTGGCGGCTATTCCTGCATCAATTGCATTCTATGCGTCGTCGGTGACGTGGGTGCTCTCCCAAATTGCATCGTTTACTCTATTGAGGCGGGATATTAGGCCAGTTGTGCTTGTTATTGGCAGCGTGATGGCTCTATCGGCTCTCGCTGCGGCGGCGGGGCTGGTTGCTTCTGCCCCACTGTTGGCCCCACCACTGACGGTGATCGTCGTTGGTGGAGCTGTTGCTCTGGGTGTCGTCGGCGCTGTTATTGCTTGTTTTACGGCAGGACAGTTGTCTTTGTTCGTGACAGGTCTCCGTGGAGCGGCACAGCTACTACTGCGACTGGTGGTGGCATCCACCGTGGTCTCCGGCCTGTTTTTCATGTCGTCTGGGGTACTAGCAGGAATAGGACCGTTTATCTCGGCCCTGATTCTACGAGGTGTACGTGTCGCACGCTCGGCGGTATCAGTGGGGCTAATCCCTATCGTCGCTAAGATGTACCGCTTGGCTGCCCCACTTCGGTGGATTATCGATGCCAGCATTGCAGCCGCCGGGGCGGTGGTGTTTGGACTTGGGGAACTGGGTGCTCCGCTTCTTCATTGGCCCTTCCGTGGCCCGACCTACCGGTTCTGGGTTCCGCTTATTCTGGGTTTTTGGCTGGTGGTATGGAATTATCTGGCCACCGGCTACTACGCTCTATGGCTGACTTACCTAATAGCGTTGTTCTTGTCAGCATATGGCGGGTGGGTGGCCTGGCTTATAATGGGTGGAGTCACTACCCCTGCTTCCGCCCCTCAATACGCGTGGGCCACAAACTTCACGATCGCGTGGGGGTGGACCTTAGTTATTTGTCTTGTTGGGGCGGCACTGCTGATTCCGGGCCGCTGGTACCGGTATATCGTCACTGCCTTAGCGATCCCCTGGCTATTGCTCGACGCGGTTGGCCTAGACACTGTCACAACTATCGCCTCCGCCCTTGCCGGCCTCATCATGGCGCTACGAACGGCTACTGGTTTTCTCTTCACTCCCCTCCGGGCTGTTCTTGCTGGAATTGCCGCCGCTAGCCTCGTTGCCGGGGCTCGCCTGCTGGGGTGGGGAGTTGTCATTCTCGCCGCCGATCTCTTCACTCCTATAGCTATTGCTTTAGGCGTGAATCACCGGTTCCTCATGGCCGCCATCATCACGTTGGCCTGGATCGGCATCCAGCTAGCCACACTCCCCAGGTTTATTGTCGCAGCAGCTCTGTCAGCAATAACCGGGATCAGCGGTGCCTTTATCACCGGTCGAGTCTTGCGCATACTCGCTGCCGACATGGCCGCACTCACTGGAGCGATCCCCTGGCTGCGGTCACAGAAACTCGCCCAAATGGGTGTTGTTTCCCTCGCTGTTATCCCGGTCGTCCTATTTATCGGCATCCCGCTTACGATGGTGACTCGGCGACTAACGGCACCTGTGCGTGTACTTATTGCTATTGCTTTCACCGCAACAGTGGCCACCTTCGCTGTGGCCGCCGCCACGATTGTGCCTGGAGTCGGAGGGGCGCTCACAGCCGCTGTTGCCCTAGCCATTTTCGTCACGGTCCTTGCCCAACACCCAAGAGTTCTTCTCTCCCCGCTGGCGGGGCTTATCGCATTATCCGCAGGTCTAGCAGTCGTGGCCGCCGTACTAATTTATTTCTCTGGCCAGCCAATTCGAGCGGCCCGCCGTGTGACGATCGCGCTGCGGGCACTCATCACCCTACTAGGTGCGCCGATTGTGATGTGGGGGCTGCTGATTGTCGCTGCAGCCGGGGTGATCATTGCAGTCACGTCTCTTATCAGCACAGGGCGCGTGGTGGATGTGCTGGTGTCTTTAGCGGTGTTGTCTGTTGTCGTGGCCGTAATGGGGCTAGTCGTTGTCACACTGCTTTTGACGGTTTTTAACCGTGCCAGTGGCCTGACTATTGCGGGAATAGTTACCGTGACAGTGCTGACGGTGGTGGGGCTTATTATCGTGTTCAGCCTAATCCCACTGTATGTTCGAATAGTGAACACTATATCGTTCCCACTGGTTGGCATCCCAGTGGACATCTTCAATATTCTGACCCGGAATTCCCTGCTGGGAAGAATCTCGCGCCTGTGGGTTCTGGTTCATGTGCTGGCTATCGGTACAATATCTCTCGGTCTTGCGGCCTTGGTCGTGGTGTTGGGCATCGCCGGAACGATCACAGGGTTCGCTTCCACGGCTGGTATCGCCACGGTCATCGTGCTGGTCTACCTCTACGTTTTTATCCCCATCGTCGCTGTCATTATTATCGCGGCGGCATCCGCCGCGGTTGCGTATGGATGGTGGTGGTGGGTGACCTTTGGTCCTAAGTAATCGAACATAAGTACTGCTATGATGTCAGTAGACCTAATGGCGTTTCATCAGGAAACTACCTGTATCTGCCTGTTAGGTAAAAGATAGAACTCGCATTCGACATAGGGGGGAAGGTCGCATATGGCCGCCAAGAAGACAACGAAAAAGTCAGACCAGGCTCACGATGACTGGTTTGATTACACCACCCACAGCGGAGAATCGATCAGCCTGCCACCCATCGGCTCGGTCATTACCGCTGGGGATCGTCGCCGGGCGAAACGCGATGGTGTGGACGATGAAGAGTTTTCATGGATCATGCTGGAACGGGCAGCTGACAAGGCTGCCGAGGGAACTCTGGACATTATTGACGCCATGCAGATGGACGAATTCAACACGTTCATGAAAGCGTGGAGCGACGGGGGCGACAAAAGCTAGCCTGTCGGAGATTATCTCTCTTATCGACGCTGTCGATCGGGATCCGCACTTTTCGATGGCTGTTGAAAGGGAATTGATCGAAGTCGGCGTGCGATGGCGGTGGGTCAACGACGGTAGTGACCGAGTGTCTTGGGACGATGTGATCGCTTTGATCGCTACTGCGGGCCCCGATTCGGCTATCGTGCGTGATGCTCGCAAGGATGAGTGGGAGTGGGATTTAACCAACCAGTTACTCGCGCATATTGCTGATCAACAGGCGATGAGCGCCTGGGATGGTAAGGGTGCACGGCCGAAACCGATTCCTCGACCTGGGGTGGATGGTAAGGAAATGGAGACGGCTGGTGTGAAACCGGAGGGCTTGTCGAAAGCTGAGATGGACGAGTGGCTGGGCGATGATTGGTCTGGCGTTAACGGGGGCTAAAAATGGCGGCGAACTTTGATGTTGGCACCGGATGGGTGAGCATTGTCCCCAAGATGGGCGATTTCTCCCAGGTTCGTAAACAATTGGATAAGGCAATAGTTGCTCCGTCCCAATCGTGGGGCGAGCAGATGGGTAACAAGATCACCTCTGGCTTGAAGAAGACGGTGAAAGTCGGGGCGATTGCTGTTACCGCTGCCGCCGGTGTGAGTGCTGGTAAAGCATTCTCTGATGGGTTCAACCGTTTAGCGTCGACTGATCGGGCCGAGAAAGCTCTTGAGGGTTTGGGCTATAAGGGTAATGAGATTACCCAGATCATGGGAAACGTTAATAAGTCTATTGAGGGCACGTCGTTTCTCATGGGTGATACTGCTCAGGTTGCGTCGGTGATGTTGGGCTCGGGTATTAAACCGGGCCAGGAGCTTCAAGACACGCTGAGTCATGTTGCTGATGCTGCCGCGCATTCGAATACGTCGATTAGTGAGATGGGGTCGATCTGGTCGAAGGTTGCTGCTCGTGGGCATGTCGACGGTGAGGTGATGGCCCAGCTCATGGACCGTGGTATCGGTCTGCAGGATCAGCTCGCCAAGCAGATGGGCGTGTCCAAAGATGCGGTGGCGGATATGGTCAGCTCTGGGAAGGTGTCGTTTGCTGATTTCTCCCAGGCTATGGATTCCATGTTCCATGGGGCGGCACAGAAGCAGCGCGAAACGTTCCAGGGGTCTATGGAATATATGAAGGCTATGGCCTCCCACGTCACCGCTGAGATCATTCAACCGTTATATAACGGGATGATCCCGGTGTTTAACGCCATTTCTGATGGTTTCGCGGGTCTTGAAGGCAAGCTTGGCCCGATTGCGCAGCAGATTAGTAATGCGATAGCCCCGGTCTTTGAGCATTTGGCTAACGATGTTATCCCCGCAGTGTTTTCCGCAATAGATAGTATCAATGTTGATACTGCCATGGGGGCTTTTGGGCCGCTCAAGGAGGGGCTAGCCCAAATGGGCCCCTTGTTAGAGCAGCTTGCTCAGGCCGCTATCCGTGTGGTGGCCGCCTTGGCCCCGGCGATTCCACCACTGGCAGCTGCACTCGTGGCCATTGTGAATGGGACACTGCCTGCGCTAACCGCACTATTGAATGCGCTGGTCCCGATCATTACTTCGGTGATTGTTCCCGCGATTACCGCGTTAAGTAACGAGTTGGCTAAACACCCACAGTTAGCGGCGGCGGCTGCTAACGGTTTTATGCTCTGGGCTGAAGCATTCGTCCCATTGAATAGGGGTTTTAAGGCTGTTAAGGCGGGGGCCGGCATTATGGAAGCGTTCGGGCCCCGCATAGGAATAGTTGTGAAGTCCCTGTTCAATATCGGAAATGCGCTCAAGAGCGTTATCGGTGTCGGGCGCATCATTTTTACTGGCCTGAGGACACTGCCTGCGCTGATGAGCGCGATTTTCAGCACTAACCCTGTTGGTGTCATCATGACCGCCATCGGGCTTCTCATCACCGGCATCACCTTGTTTTTGACGAAAACTCAAGCTGGTCAAGCGATCTTGGCGTCAGTGGGTAGCGCTTTGCAAGCCTTCTGGGAATGGCTGCAGCCAGTCTTTGAGCCAATCGGCACGTGGTTGTCGACAGCATGGTCGGCTATTTCCTCGTTCTTCTCTCAGGCTGCGAGCGTGATCGGCACTATCGTGCCGTATGTTGTGTCGGTGCTTCTAACGCCGATAATGATTCAGGTGGAAATAGCGAAGGCCGCTATTCTTCTGGCGTTCAACTTGATTAAAGCCGGATGGGATTTGCTGGTCACCGGAATGGTCGCATTGTGGGAGTCGGTTTTGCACCCCATGTGGGACTTCATGGGCATGGTTGTGAGCACCCTGTGGTCGGCGGTACTCCAACCAATTTTCTCTCTGATCGGTGCGGCGTGGAACATGCTACTCAGCGGCATGGCGGCTGTCTGGAATGGTGTTTTACAGCCTGCCTGGAACCTTATGGGGACGGTGCTACAGGGCCTGTGGAATGGTATCTTGCAGCCAATATTCACCGCGATTGGTGCCGTCTGGTCTGCTGTCGTCAATGGGATTAAAGCAGTCATTGATAATGTTTTGATTCCCGCCTGGCGCGGAATGTCCGATTTTATCTCGATGATTGTGGATAGGTTTGTGAAACCGGCGTTCGACAGGATGAGCGACGGGGTTCGGACTGTTCAGCATTGGTTCGAGGTTGCGGCTGATGGTATCAAGCATGCGTGGACGTCGGTGTGGGACACTATTCGTGATATTGCAAAGAAGATTGCTGGTGTTGCCTACAATAACGCGATTCTGCCTGCCTGGAATGCGATTGCGAATGTTACGGGTGTGCAGAAACTCGATCGTGTGAATTTCGCTACGGGTGGTGTGATGCCCGGCTATACGCCTGGCCGTGATGTGCATACGTTCTTCTCCCCCACCGCCGGGATACTCAACCTGTCTGGCGGTGAGGCGGTGATGCGGCCGGAGTGGACTCGTGCTGTGGGCGGGCCTGCTGCTGTGGCGCGGATGAATGCGATGGCGCGGTCTGGTCGTGGTAGTGGCTTATCGGTGGGGTTTGCTGATGGTGGTGTTATTGGTGGTATTAAGCATGCTGCGGGTAAGGCCTGGGAGGTCACCGATGATGTGTTGGATAAGGCGATGGAGCTTGGTAGTGATTTCGCTAATGCGGCTAAGCGGTTGTTCTTCGGCAAGATTGATGCGGTGAAGGGCCGTCTGGGTATTGGTCGTGGTACTAGCTTGGCTAAGTCGGTGGCGCCGGCATATCTGACTAAGGGTGCTGATAATGCGTGGAATTGGCTAAAGGAAAAGGTCTCAGAGGTTGCTAAGAAAGTGAAAGAGAGGTTGAGCGTCGGCGGCAACGTTGAGATGTATCGCGGGCTTGTCGAGCGGCTTCTTCGTGAAAAAGGGCAGCCTGTTTCCCTTGTTAATAGTGTTTTGCGCCGTATGCAGCAAGAGTCTGGTGGTAATCCGCACGCGATCAATAATTGGGATTCGAATGCGGCTAAGGGGACGCCGTCGAAGGGTCTTATGCAGACTATTGATCCAACATTCCAGTCGTATAAAGACCCTGGATATGACGATATTTGGGATCCGGAATCCAATATTCGCGCATCGATGAACTATGCGCTGGCCACGTATGGTTCGCTGTCGGCGGCATATGATCGTGCCGGCGGCTACAAGCTTGGTGGTGTTCTTCCAGCGTTTCTGCGTGATTCAGGTGGTGTTCTTCCCAATAATTCTATTGCTGTGAACACATCTGGCGGTAGTGAGTGGGTTTTGTCTTCCCAGCAGATGCACGATTTTGCTCAAGGTATGACTGAGGCTTGTCAGCATATGGATGAGACTGCTCACGCGTTTGCGGATGGTGTCGAGGCGTGGCTGAACGGTGAGGAAGACCGCATTGGGGCGCCGATTGAATGGGGCGCGCAATTCCTCGGAGACATTCTCTCCGATGTGACCGACGATCTTGGCTTACCCTGGGGGATTGACGGTACAAAGGCACCCGACATCCTTGATAACCAAGGACGGGTCAAAGTCGCTGTCGCGGGTCCTGCCGATGATCCTGGCCGAAGCGTGCTCCCGCCCGTGGAGGTGCACGTCAATATGAACGGGGACAACATGACTGTGTCATCGGATGATGTGCGGCGTGGGGTCAATCAGGCTTTGGCTGATTATCAGCGCAGGATTGAGGCTTTAGAGCGGGGCGTGCAGATCAATACGTTTACAACGCCAATGGTGGTGTAACACCAATTATCCAGGGGGGCTGCTGATGAATATTCAGCTTTTAGACTATCGGGGGCAAACATGGCACCTCGCCGGGGACGATGAGGGCACCGAGGGGGTAACACTCGGCAAGATCAGTAACACCGTCGGCAACATCAGTGACCAAAAGGATAAACACCAATCACGTTTCCAGTCACCAAGCCTAGATATCGGTGAGCTTGACCCTATCGAGCCGACACTCACCGTGCAGATCACCACAACACCCGAACTCACCGTCGAGACAGTCACCCGTCGGTTCCTTAACGGCTTAGACTTTTTCAAACCAGCCAAACTCATCGTCACGGAATCTCGCCAACCATCACTGTGCCTCTTCGTGCATCTTGCAAAACCGGTAGGCCTGCCCGAGGACACCACCGCCATAGACGGCACCACCATGGAGGTTGAACTTACCGCTAAGGACGGCTGCTGGTTCGGCCCCCAACATAGCGGCACCGGCATTGTAGCCATCGAAAACACCGGGGATATTCCACTATGGCCAACTGTTCGCTGGCGTGGCATGGCAGCACGATTCACCGAAGACCGCAACGGGCTTATCGTGCTCCCGCCAGCCTTAGGCCGATCAGGACTGACGTATTACACAGACCCGGCCACCGGGGGCCTTGTCACCGACAACCAGGGCTACCCGAACCATACAGCCTGGGCCACCATGCGCGGCGTGGCCTGGACACGGCCAGTCATGCCAAAAGACGGCACAGCAGTGGAGTGCCACCATTGCCAAGTGCTGTGGCGAAACCGTTACCTTTCACCATGGGCGCAATCAGGGGGGATAATTTCTAATGCAGGAACATCAAATAACGCAAATGGCCGCGATTGGTCAGAGGCGACGGGACGACCATACGCCGTTCGTCTATTTGACTGACAAATACTTAACCCCACAGGTCATCGTCACCGGCTACGTCTCACTCAAAGCCTCAGATAAGGTCAACGATGCTGGCACCTTCGCACTCGAAGTCCCAGCCCACCACCCTATGGTGGATTTACTGATACCACCATTAGCCTTCGACGGCGACCCCAACTCGGCTTTACGCAAGCTAACCGACATACAACAATTCCTCATCGTCGAATACGGGCACACCCGCTACACCTACTTCGTCGACAAGATCGTCGACCATGCCCAGCGAGTCAATCCCACCGTCGAAATCAGCGGAGCCTCCATCTATGAAATGACCGACTATCTTGTCATGGAATCCAACCCGATGTCGATCAAATCGCTCCAACCCAAATATATGGACGTGCGGGCCGGGGACTCACTCCGCGTGATAAAAACGTTCATCCTCATGAACCTGCGCAGGCTCTACCAATTTGACCTTCTACCCGACCCCGACCCGTGGTCACCGATCGCCTGGCGAGACTATGCAGATTGGCCGATCATGGTCAACCCTTTGCACAAGTCAGTTGATACTCCCTGGACAGTACTTGCCGCACGCTTCGACTCACTAGCCGACCTGACAAAAGAAACCTTAGACGCGGCGGGCCTCAGGCTAACGATCACTCTATGGATGCCGTGGGATCGGCAACCGTTCCCTACTCACACGCGCCTATGGAAACCCACCTTCATTATCGATGTCGTCCCCGTAACAGCCGATTCGTCCGTCGCCGGCCATATCCGTGAGGGCGTGAAAAACATCAAGCGCAAATGGGATCCGGAAGACAACGTATCGACTGTCGGCATGTCCGCCCGCTCCAATCCGGACGGCTACAAACCCTGGGTGATGCTCCGACCAGACCACATCGACTACGCCACCTCGGATGTCACCATCACCCGCTCAAAGTACGCTGACGTCACCGTTGGTGGGAAAAGCCCAGGTGCGATTAACCAACTTTTGAAACGGGCAACAGCCTCATTTGTAGGCGGCGCTATTGCAGGAGCGAAAACGGCGTGGCCTGGGCACGATAAGCAGCTAGACGATATGCAATCCAAGCTGGAGAAAGCCAGTGAGAAGCTCACGGAGGATAAGCTTCTCGCGTTTACCCACCATCAGGCGACCCGCCGAGCACATTATCTAGGCCCGTACCGGCGTCGCGAACTCGTCGCCTCGGGTGAGGGGTTCACTGTAGAAGGTGAACAACAGGCGTTTGAGGCGCTTGCTAAGGGCAAGGGTGGGCTCTCGGCAGCGTTTAAGATCGCCGACGGATGCCCATACTCTCTCGGCTATGAGGTGAATGTGGGTGACCAAATTGGTGTCGAATGGCGAGAAATGGTGCTATCCACATGGATTGATGAAGCCACAATCACCTGTGAAGATGGCCACCCGCCGGAGATAGAACTAGCCGTTGGTGAAGCAAAAGCTCGCCGATCTGCTCTACAACAACTCAACGATAACCAAAAGCACATATCGTCGGTCACAAAGCGACTAAAGACCCTCATCGGCTAGAATATAAGTTCGAACGAGTAGACTTCATGTTGTATAAAACAAGGGGGTGGAGCACATGGGGGTGTGCCTAAGCGAAGATACGCCCGCGGGGGCATGGGTTGTAGGAAGACCCATGCTAAATGCGGTTAATGAGGCGCACGCATTGTTTTTCGGCCAAGACGACTACACCACAGGACGATCAGCGATGGAAGCGCTGATCCCCACACTACACACGTGGCTACCGAACCTAAGTTCGATCAACAAGTAGAAAAGAGGTAACTATGCCACTGTACGGACTCGATGTCTCTGAACATCAAAACGGAATGTACCTACACCGCGCACAAGCCGAAGGATACGACTTCGTCATCATCCGACTATGCGACGGCACCTACCGAGATAAAGTCTTCGGCTCCCATCTTCAAGACGCGGAAAGCGCAGGACTGATCACGTCAGCATACTGGTATCTTCGCGCCCCCTCAGAGGGAAGCACCATCGCCCAACAAGTCGACGTCATCGACCAACAAATGGGAGGCCGGCGCGACCTCGGCGTATGGATCGACGTTGAGTCCGTCAGCAGAAATCACCAACTCCTCCTCACTGGCGACGATGTGTGGGCCGCGAAACGTGAACTCGAATCACGCGGCTACCACGTGCCCGGCATCTACTCGGGTGCCTGGTACTGGGAAAACATGCCCGGCGGTGAACCATCCATGGATGGGCTCGGGGCACTCTGGGTATCCAACTACGGATCCAACGGCTACGGCACTGCCGCCCAACTCTACCCCGGCGACACCGACCGCCGATGGAACTACCCACTCGGCAACCACGCCCCCGACATCCTCCAATACGGCTCCAACTGCTATGCCGCCGGCTACCCCGGTGTTGTCGACGTCAACGCCTACCGCGGAAGCCACGACGAACTCCGGCACCTGTTCACCGGCAACTAACCAACCCCACCCCCTAGCGCAGCCATCACAATCCTGACCGCACACCACGTAGAGGATCACACCATGGCTAAGCACGACATCCCACACATCAACAACATTCATCCTGGCGAGTTTCACCTCGACCGAGGCATCACCCACTCCCCCTGGTACCTCCGGCAAGTCGTCTACACCACTGCAGGGATCATCGGGCTAGCCGTCACCGCCCTCGGTATTGCCACACCAGGACAAGTCGACGACTGGTTCCAAACCGCCGCCGGCATCGCCGCAGCTGTCAGCGGCGCACTCGCAGCCGTCTCCACTGGAGAGTACTCCGACTACCGGCCGACAGGACGCCCGAAAGACGCAGAAACCCAACCCGGCGACAACAACACACTCCACGCCCCACAAACACCCCCATCACCGCCTGTCACCTACACCCCCACCACGCCCACCAACGACGCCTACCAGCCACCATGCCCCACTATCACACCCCAAGGCGGAACACCCGGCCATCCCACACCAGCCCCCGAACACTAACCCCGGCCACACATCCGAAAAAACACCAACTAACCGCACAGGGGGCACTATGCACGGGCCACTCACCACCCTCCTCATCACAGGAGTCTCCAGCGCCATCGCAGGGCTTGCCTCATGGTTCGCCGCCATCACCAACGCCCATGGCAAAGAAAAAGTCGCCAAAGAACAAACGCGCTACCCCGAATGGAAAGCGTTCGTCGACGCAATCCAAAAGGAAACCGAACGCACCAAAAATGAACTCACCGGAAGGATCAACAACCTACAAACCCAAGTCGACACCCTCCGTGAACGAGTCAACACTCTTAGCAACAAATACGATGCTGCCCTCGGTCACATAGCCGAATGGCGTCACGCTCACCCCGACGAAGTTCCCGACAGGCCAGCCCCCGCCGCCATCAAACACGACCTATGAACACACACAACCCGAACAAACCTGAAACTCCCCGGCATCTCCGCACACGCATACGGCAGCGAGACCACTACACCTGCCAACTCTGCGGAGCGCCAGGACGGGAAGTTGACCACATCATTCCCACCAGCCAAGGCGGCACCCACCACCCGACTAACCTGCGAGTTCTCTGCCGCACCTGCCACACCCGCAAAACAACCCGGGAAACACGCATAGGAAAGACGCAGAAAACACAACGCCTCCACCTCCCACCTGAACCTCATCCCGGCATCACCTAATTCCGACCCACCCCGAGAGTCCACCCCCAGAGGTTTACTTTTTGCTCAGAATCACTAACGCTTGGTAGGTCGATTAAGTACTTAAGGATAAAGTAGGCACAATGAAAACAATAAAAATGATCACCGCCACCTCCATCCTCGCCCTCACACCAGCGTCACTACTTCCCCTCCCCACACACCCAGCACACGCCGACACCATCAACGCCGGCGACAAATACGTCGCCCTCGGAGACTCCTACGCCTCCACCGGCACCCTCGCCCAACAAGTCCCCGGCACCCACCCCGCCTGCGTCCAAGACCAAGACAACTACCCCCACCAACTCGCCCAAAAACTCAACCTCAACCTCGACGACGCCTCCTGCGCCTGGGCACTCACCTACCAATACGACCAACCACAAAACCACGCCCTACCAGGCACCGCACCCACCCCACAAAAAGAACACCTCACCAACGACACCAAACTCATCACCATCAGCCTCGGCGGCAACGATGCCGGACTAGCCGACGTATTCGCACAATGCGCCCCCCACATCCACATACCCGGACTACCCGACTGCAAAGACACAGCAGAACCGACAGCCACCGCACAAATCAACAACCCCGACCCAGAAGGCCGAACCCTCCACCAACGCCTCGTCGACATCGCCAACAACGCTCAACAACGCTCACCACACGCAAAAATCGTATTCACCGGCTACTACACCGCCGCAATGAAAGACTACCAATGCATAGATGATGGCTTCCTTTCCGAAAACGACCGCGCATTCCTCGAACAATACGTCACGAACATCAACAACGTCGTCAAATCCGCCGCCCAAGACACCAACGCCACCTACGTCACCCCACCTAACCAACCCGACGGATGGTGCAGCCCAACTAACGAACGCAACTCAAGCTACTTCGGAATCCCCGAAGGCAGCCTCATCGCCCACCCCACACACACCGGACAACAACGCATGGCACAAACCATCGCCAACCAACTCTAAAACCACCAGAAGGAAATAAGCACCATGAAAAAGTCCCTCCTTGCATCCACCATCACCCTCTGCACACTAGCAGTAAGCACGGCCTTCACCGCCCAAGCTGAACCTACCGACCCCCAACCACAAACCAACCAACAACAACCCTCACCCGAACAAATCCAAAACCAACTCCCCACACCACCACCCGCCCCAACAGCCGGCAAAGACCTCGTCACCATCGGCGACTCATACACCGCCAACGGCCCCACACCAAACCCAACCGTCCACAGCTACACCACCCCACCACGCGAACCAGCCATCGGCCCCAACGGCTGCAACCAAGACCAAGAAAACTGGCCACGAATAGCCGCACAACAAAAACAATGGTCCCTCGCCGACTACTCATGCAACGGAGCACAAGCAAAACAAGTAACCACCTACCTCAAACAAGCAACCGACAACAAAGACCTAGGCCCTAACACCAAAAAACTCATCATCTCCTTCGGCGGACTTCAAAAAACCGAGCAACTCAAAACAGCAATCGGAACACTCAACCTCCCCACCCCCAACCCCGACCTATACACCGCATACCTCACCGCCATTAAAACCTGGCTGCCCACCATCGCACCAAACGCCGAACTCCTCACCACCACCTACCAACCACTCTCCGCACCCGGCGACTACATCTGCCCCGCCACCCCCGAAGCCAACAAACCCATCCCCCTACACGTCCCACTCAGCAACAAAGCCGAAGAAACACTCAACAACAACATAAAAACATCAAGCCAAAAAGCCGGAATCCGGACAATAGACATCCACAACGCAGCCAAAGGCCACGACACCTGCAACCCCGACGACAACGAACGATGGACCGCCGGATGGTGGGCACCAACCACAACACAAAACATGATCTACCACCCCACCATCACCGGAACCAACGCCATCGGCAAAATCATCGCCAACCAGCTCTAACACAACCCCAGGGGGCCACCCCCTACCCCCACCACCACACCACCCCCGGGCGACTAAGGCGTTAGTGGTGTGTACGGGTCTTGGGGGTAGGTATAGTGGTGTTTTCCCTTCTTTGGGGCATGAGAAAAGCCCCCGAGCGTGAACACTCAAGGAGCCTGAATAGTCGGTGGTGGGGCTAGTCGTTTCGCCGACTAGGCAGAAACAAAGTAACGGGAGTGCGATTTTTCCAGCTGCTCGCGGCTCTGGCTGGCCACTGTCACAATTTCGAGGTCTTCGTCGAAGTTTTGTTGATCTCGTCGCAGTCGTTCTTCTACCGCCTCGATCAGGGAAGCGAATCTTTCAACCTTTACGTTGCCACGTTTGCGGTGGTATTCGATGAGAAAACCTGGCATTAGCTAACCTTTCTGCTCATCTAGTGAGGGTAGCGACGTTTCGAGATTGTTTCGAATATCTTTGAGAGCCTCAAGTATATCACCGATGATGGCATACACTTTCTCTATCTTTAAGTTGTTTTCTGTCACTGGTGGGGCTATAGCACCCGGTTTGTTATCTTTTCGGTGGCGACTACGAACCTCTTGTTGAGACAACTCGATATGGCGAATCTTGTCTGACACGTCATGTAGGGCATAAACGATTTCCTGCTCTCTTTTGCCAAGACACTCGCATCCCCCTCGGTACCGGATTTGTCTGCCGAAGATGTCGGCTGCGGTTTCGTAGGCGTTTGCCCATATAGCCTGGAGTGGTGTGCGAATCTGGATTTCTGCTTTTCCTGCGGGAAAATCTACGTGGATGTGGACTGCTCGGTAGCCATTGTGAGGCTCGGAGCGCATATCGAGGATCCTGGTCTTTTTCGCTCCGGATGCTTTCATAGCCCTTTCGAGCTGTCGAGCTACTGCGTCTTGCATTTCAAGGGTCCCGTCGAAGTCTATGCGTAGCCCAGCTATGTCCTGAATCCGGTTAATGGGAGTGGTATCCATCCTCCTTAGTTTTTCGATTAGCGTCCGAGAAGTTTTCAACCTGCTCGAGTATCGGTAGCGGTTGGAGTTGGGTTCGACTTCTTCATTACCCCTCGCTTCAACGAGAATGGATGACGATAGTTCATCTTTAATGATGGGCTCTATCGCTTTAATCAATCTTGTTTGTTGGAGCATGAATTGGGCGAATAGCTTTTTGTCGTAGTTCCTTCCTTCTCGGAGCGCTTTCCTCATCTTGTGTATTTCATTGTTTGACCAGGATGGCTTGTCTTTTAGGAAGCTCAAGGTTTTATATCTCTCGGTTGTGACTTCACTTGTTTTATTGTGGATTTTATTTTCTTAGAGATAGTCGTGGTTTTCCACCCGCGTGGGGTTTCGTGGGCTGACCTCCTGTTATTCGTAACTCCCGTACTGTATCAAGCACTTGATCGAGACGATGAGCACACTCTGTACTGACGTGGCATGATTGTGTAATTTCACGCGCTCGGGGTGCTGTTGCGGGGCTGAGCAATTCAATCCCTACTGCGACGTTGTACTCATCTAAGTCAACCAGGACAGTCTCGCTCAGTTCCTTCGTTCGGGCTACAGGGGCGTCATTGAGTTCAATATAGGCAGCGCCGGCTAAGGCGTCGATGGTTACCTTCATTATCGATCTTCTCCTACTACCGCTGTGGTGATAACTAAGACGTCTTGCTCTCTTTTGGCATCCTCCCTGCCTTAAAGGGCGGGGATTCCTACTGCCCCGGTTTCCCGGTGGCTTCGGTAGAGCTTGGGTAGTGGGTGCAGGTGACTTTTCCGGTTGGCCGGTGGTAGTCAATCAGGTAAGAGTTCATGTCTAACCTTCTGTGTTTTTCCATTCGTGTCGGTTGCTATGGATATATAAGAGGCCCCTTGCGGTGGGCGGGCTAGATTAATTGTTTTAAAAAGACTTTTGGTCTTGCCGCAACCAGTGATATGATGACGGTACGACGAGCCGGTTACCGGAGCGTTGTCGCCTGGAGCCGCGATAGGCTCCAGAGCTTTCTTAAAAGAACTGGTAGTTCGAGAATGATGGCTTCTGTCGGCGCATCGTTTCAAGAATCGTGGGGGTTGTTCCAAAGCCGTCCTTGAGCCAGCGGGCCAACGCAGTTGCCGTCACATGCTGCACTCCTCCCTGCCGTAGAGCACCGACTGCGGAGAGCATATGTCCGCCCGATGCCCACGTGTCATCAATGAGAAGTATTCGTTGGCCAGTCAGCTGATGGCAGCAATTAAAGTTTTCTGGTCGGATACTCCTTTTCCATTGTTCTTCCATGCCGTTTAGGTCGGAGGGCTGTAGGGCATCAGTCAGTGGTGGTGCGTCTTGGATTTTTTCCAATGCTCTCTTCAGCACTATTTGTAGTGGGTGGGGGCCTGTCCGACTACTCAGTGAGGGAACATAAGTGACGGCATCGAATTGGTCACGTTCGAGAGCGCGGATTATGCCTAGGTAAGCAAGACACGTGACAATCTGCTTGGCCATATCGAACGATCCCGGCATGGTTGCTGTCGCGGACTTTTTGTAGTCTCTCATCACGCGGCCTGATTGCTTCATGTTCACTGCGTAGATGCCGAAGCCGAGCCGGTCGGGGCGACTGGCTTTCATGTTCCGCTGGTCGCAGGTGAAACAGGTGGGAAAAGAGGCGTTTGTTTTGCTACCGCGACAGTAGACGCATGCGTCTTTAGTCGCTGTGGCTGGGTAGATATAGGCTTCCCCGTCAAGAAACCGGGTAACTTGCTGGTAGAACGCGGTCATGCGAATAGGCTGAGGCTGTCGCGACGACGCTGGATGCAGGCCAGGGCAATGTGTACAGCCTCGTGTGCGCTTGTGGCGACTTCAGCTTCTCCCCTGTCCACCATTTCCTTTGCCCAGGATATGGTCTTGGCGATACCGGCGGGGAAGATGACGGGGTGACCGTGGCCTACTGCGGCCTTGGCCTGGTGTCTGGTTCCGGATTTTTCGGTGGCTGCCATCACTAGTGTTGCCACGCTAAATCCTGACATGACGGCGTTGCGCATGGGGAATCGGAATGGGGCTCCGGGGGTGTCGGGTTCGAATTGGGTGATAATTTGGCCCCCATGAGTTTCGATAGTTTTCCGCAGTTCTTGGTGGGCTTTAGGGTAGGTGTGTGCGAGTCCGGTGCCCATAACAGCCACTGTGCGGCCACCAACTTCGAGTGCACCACTGTGGGCGGCGGCGTCGATTCCTTGTGCTAGGCCGGATACGACTGTGATGCCGTGTTCGGATAGCTGGCGTGCGACGTCGTAGGCTGCGCGTGCCTGAGCGTCGGTAGGGTGTCTTGAACCGACGATGCTAATGCCGATGTCGTTTGGTTTGTTGTCTCCCGTCCAGTAGATCAGGGCTGGGGATTCGTGGACTTCTCGCAGTAGGTGGGGGTAGTCCGGTTCGAGGATGCTGGCTATGTTGAAGCCGCGTCTGTCCCAGTCAGCTATATCTGCTCGGCATTGTTCAAAGCTATTCGTTTCGCTGGGGAATGGGAGATAATCCCCGTGGTCGGCTATTACCTGTGTGGCGTCCCCTGTGGTGATGAGTTCGGCGACTCGTTCTGGCTGGGTCAAGTTGAGTTTTGTTCTGGTGAGTTCGAGGACGTGTGCAAGGTGGTCGAGCCGCGACCTCTCCATCCGTCTTCACCACCTAACGAGTTAGAACGCTCATATTTACTGTCTGGATTAAGTATAACGATCTGTAGGGACACTCCCTAGCGTTTCTCTGCGCATGTCCATCCTCGTGGGGTTTCGTGTGCTTGTCCGGCTAGTTCGAGGTCGCGGAGGGCTTCGACGACCTGGTTTTCGTTGTGTCCGGGGCAGCATGCGGTGATCGCCCGAATGCTGAGTGGGTGGGTGAGAGTGTGGAGGCCAGCATCTCGTGGGGTTCAGCGTGGTTATAGGTCGTTGTCTGGTCGGTCGCCGCGAATCAAAGCGACCAGATCATTCACGGTCATGAGGACGTATTGGGCGCCGGGGTTGGTGGTGCCCTTGCGCTTGGCAACAACCACTCCGGCAACTGCTGAATCGTTGCCCATTTCGATGTGAGCTTCTTTGACCCATGTGCCTGGCTCGAGTTGGCCTCCGTAGTTTTTGCATTCGATGCATAGTCTTTGGCCGCGGCTGTCGCGTACTCCGGTGATGTCTCCTCGGTCGTTGGCGCCGCTGAGTCTGCGTCGCTCGATGAAGTCGCTGTCGAGCTCTTCGGCTAGGTAGGTGGCGACGGCGGTTTCAAACGCCGTCCCAGCCTTTTTTGCTGATCTTCTATTCCTTGACATGCGTTGACCTTTCAAAGTTAGTGTTTTGGAATATCGAAATGTCCCACCGCGCGGGTAGAGTTGATGCTTAAGAGTGAGGAAGGAGGGGTTATGAGGGCAGAAAACATCGCCGCCTATATCCAAGAAGCCACTACTGGGCGTGGCCCGGCGGCTCCATCATTAGCCTATGAACCGGTCGATGATGCTGAGGTAGATGAGTCAATTCGTCAGGTTTCTCAACAGTGGGCTGAAGCGTTAGCCCGCCTTGAACACCTATGACGGGGTCTTCTCCTCAGTGTTTGCCTGTGGACACGGTTATTGCCATTAACAAGCAACAGGCTAGGGGGCGGGTCTGCCTCTTTGATTATGGGGGGGTTTGGATGCTGCGCTATGTGCCCCTTTTTAGGAGTTTTTTGGGCACAGACGGTGTCGCTCGATTTACGAGGAGGCTGCGGTTGTTCTCTTCGAGCTTGCTACGCGGCATCCGTTTTCTGATGGGAATAAACGAACAACTTGGGTAGTTGCGGCAGTCCACTTGAATCGCCGTGGGGTTACTGTGGTCGCTGAGCAGAGTGAAGTTGTAGAGCTAGTTGTAGATGTTGTCTGCCATAGAATCAGTAGTTCCGATCTTACTTTGTGGTTTGTGAATCACAGTTCGCGATTGTGATCGCCTTTTCGGCTGTATATGAGCGTTCTTCGCAGACTGTCGGTTACGTGGCATGGGCGCGCTCCTTGCATTGTTCGCCGGATAGCGTCATTGGTTGTGCCGTTCGCAGGTTCTGCAGTAGAGGTAGCCGCCTCGCATGGCTGTGGTGGCGAGGGTGAGGGTGTGGCCTTTCCGGCAGGTGACGTTTCCGGTGTCTCCCCACTCGCGTCCGGCGACAACCCCGGCAATGGGGAGTTTGGCTTTCTCGTAGGTTTGCAGGTAGGCCTCGCACTGGGCTAGTGCCGGGCACTGGTGGCAAGCTTGTTTGAGTTTGGTGCGTGCACTGTCGGTGAGTTTGGTGGCTGACCACTCGGGCCGGCCTGCGCAGAGTGTGCGTCGTGTAATAATCGGCGGGTCAATGGCTGGTAGTGATGGTAGTGTGCGTTGGTTGGTCATAATGCTCCTTTGTAGTAGGTTCGCCCGGCTACCACCCCAAAGATGGGGGCTCCTACTTGTTCATGGGCTTGTAGGTAGTCTTCGCACTGGTTGAGTGCTGGGCACTGTTGGCAGATGGCGATGAAGTCGGGGGCCATGTCCTCTTTGTCGCTGTCGGTGGTCCACTCTGGGTGATCTTGGCATAGTTTGCGTTTGGTGATGGGGGGCGGAGTGAATCTTGATGGGGTGTGGATGTGGGGAATGCGGTTTGTTGTCATTGTTTGCTCGCTTTGCGTGGGGGTGTGATGTCGAGCCAGACGGGGTGTGGTGTGTGGCCTGGTTTGTGCAGTTCAGGGTTTGTGACGGCTGCTGTGGGGTAGATCGTGTCTGTTACTTGCCTAAGTAGTGTGTTGGTGAGGAGGAGTCGGAGTGTGTCATCTGGCTGCTGTTTTTTGGGTTGGTAGTGCAGTGTGATTGTTCCTGGTGTGTGGGTGTGGTGGGTGCTGCACCATTGGCGGATGTGGGCTTCAAACATGCGGCCCATGAGGGTGGCGAATTTTTTGTTTTGTGGTGTGGGTCTGGGGTCGTGGATGGGTGGGCGTGTGTAGGGGATTTTGATGGTGCTCATTGCGGTGTCTCCTTGTTGGGAATGTCTATCAGAAGGGAGGTTCGTCGTCGGTGTTGAATCCGCCCGCGTTCCAGCCGTCACTAGCGGGGGTGGTGTTATTCCATCTATTTCCGTTTGACGGGTTGTTGTTTTGGTTTCGGGGCTGCTTAATGTTACCCCCGTTCTTGTCGCCCGCGAATAGAACACTTGTTCCAACATCATCGGCCGACAGCTCCATCTTCGACCGCTTCTGACCATCCTGTGACTCCCACCTGCGCTGCCTGAGCACACCAGTGGCGACAACCCGCTGCCCCTTGCGCAACGTGGCCACCCCCTCAGCCAGTTTCGACCAGGCCGTGCACCCCAGGAAGGTTGCTTCACCGTCTTCCCACTGGCCGGTCTGCTTGTTGTAAACCCGCTGTGAGCTGGCAATAGTGAAGCTCGCGACAGGTTTACCGTCGCTGGTGTAACGAAGCTCTGGGTCGGCTACGAGGCGGCCGACAATCGTGGTGTGGATAGTGTTTTGTGCCATGTTGAGCATTCCTTTCATGAAAGTAGGGTTTTAAGACGTTTGAACCCCCGCGGGTAGGCAGCTACACCAGCGGGGGCATGTTCGTGGCCCTGAGGGGCCAATGAGCGCGTTTTAGAGCTTCTTAGGGCTCCACCAATGGCCCGGCTCAGCCCGATAGGGCGGGGAATTCGTCCGACGCTCGACCATCTCAGCGATCATCCGAGCTACTCGCGGGTGGACTCTCTGCTGATACTCACGCGGCGTTTCCTCGCGTTGACCAGGGGTTTTGCTGTAGTAGGCTTCGATCTCAGCCTGTGTAGTGGGTTGCCCTCCCCGAGCTTTCGCTATCGCAGCCCTCCCCTCAGGTGACTGCTCCCAGCGTGTTTTAGCCGCTCTAGCTGCCTCGAGAATGTCCAGCGGGGTCACCATCCGCTGAGTGATCTTCTCCGTGCAAAAGATCGTCACTGCCTCGAGCCACAGCCAGTCTGGCAGGTGGTAGCGGGCCACGACCTCCGCCCAGGCCTGCACCGTCTGAGCGTCAGGGACGGGAAACCGGTCTTTCGCCAGGTAGCGGCCCTTTTCAAGGATGTCGAGGGCCAGGTCTTCAGCCTGATCTTGGTTCATGGCTCGATCTCCTGCTGGTCCAGGACTTCGCCGTCAACGATGGTTGCCTGGTTGCGCATTTCTCGCTGTTGTTGCAGCTCACGGCGTACGTCGTCCCACTGCTCAGCTTCGGTTTTTCGTTGCGGCACCTGCCTAGGCAATGACCGGGCTGGAAGCGGCTCATCGTCCCAACCGCCACGCTCCAGCCAGGTGGTCGGGTGAGGGATGAACCGCTTATCCGGGAGGTTCGGATCAACCGCTAACCGCTGTGCCCCGTCAATGACGCGTTGAGCATCCCCGGCAGCCTTAACGGCCGCCGCGAATTTGGCACGAGCTTTCTTCTTCCCGACCTTCCGTGGGTAGGCGTCCCAGAATTCATCGAACCGATCAGACCGAGACTCACGCTCGCTCAAGTTGTGGGTTTGCGAACCTTTGGTTCGTGAACCAACGTTTTGAGCATGAGTGTTATCTAGTTCAACTGGTTCTAGTTCAACTGGTTCTAGTTCGTGTGTCCTATAGGCACCCCGGGGGGGTTCCATTTCGCACTGGGGTGGGGTGCCATATGGCACCGCCCCCCTATCTTTTTTATACCCCCGGTGGGTATCTATCGTGTCGTAGATCACGTACCCATTTGAGGTCTGAATATTGAAACGATCCGACTTCTCATACGAAACAATCCCGTCAGCATCCCGGTACCGAGGGAACGTTCGAACTAGCCCCACAGCCCTCAATTTGTCGAACGCTTGACGCAACGGCCGATACGACGTGTAGCCTAACGCCTCAGCGAGCCTTCTCATCGACGGGTGAGATTTGCCGTCACCGTCCGCGTACTTCTTCAAAATCGCGTACAGGGCGATAGCGTTCCCATCCTGAACCGACTCGATCACATCGTGCGGAACCATCGCGAACTTCCGTGAGTGGTCATACACATCAACCCGATTACGACTGTTAGTCATCATTTTTCACCTCCTACGGGTTTCGCTAACTGCATCCGGGCGAGCCAATGGGCGCGGAAATCCTCACCACTCAACCCCGCCACAAACTCAATCCAAGACTTCATAGCAATCTCCAAAATCAGCACAATTGTTCGATAAAAAAGGGTGAGGTAGTCACGGCAACAAAACGCACGCAACTACCCCACCCGAAAAGAAAGTTCACACAACAGGGGTGGTATTACTCCTCCATGATCGAATACGTCACCCCGCCCGCATCATCCAACACAGCCGGGCGACCCCGATACGCCACCGGAACCTCCCCAGGCTCCTGCCAGGTATGAACACTCAAACCAATCTCGGCCGACTCTCGCGGGTGGGCATGCACCCAGTCATGACAAGCCTTACAGATAAACACGAGGTTCGTTACCGTGTGTTCGCCGCCACGCGACCGGTATTGCCTATGGTGAAGCTGCTCAGCGCCCCCGGTGCACACCGGAAACACCATTGCCTCACACCGGCCAGCAGCACGATCACCAACAACACGGGCCACCTCAACAGGCATTTTCTTCCGCCTACCCATCGTGCCCCGCCGCCTGATACGCCGCATTCACCGACTTCTGCACCGACTGCAACGCCGACAACTTATCCCTATACGAGCGCTGATAATCCACAATCCGCTTATACTTCGCCTCCGCAACACGAACCGCCGTCGCAGCGTCATACGAGTTCAACACCGCCTTTTGTTTACGGTCCTCGACAGACCCCGACTCAGAGACAAAATACTCAGCGAACACCTTCTTAAACTCCAGCTCCGCTAGCTGCCATTGGCTATACGCCTCACTCGCTGGCTCGATACATTGAGCAATCTTCGTTGTCGCTTTACGTATCTCAGACTCAATCTGAACCGGATTCAACGGCGCATACTCACTCATCCGGCCCGCCACCTTCCAGCTCATCCGTGCGCTTCTTAAACGCCTGCCACAACGACTGATCAGTCACCTGAGCAGCCTTCGCGTCCTCCCACAACGCGCGCAAAGCCCCCACATCAGGCACCGACCTCAACCGGTCAACAATCAACCGGCGGTCCTCATCCCGCTTCACCTTCCGCATCTCCTCACGGGTGACACGCCTATTGCCCCCATACCCAAGATTCGCCAACGCCCGACCAATGGCCGACGTCTCGCACGTCTCCAACGCTGCCGTTCGCTGCGCCATGCCCGCCCCGTCAATCTCAAAGGCATAGCCGGTCGCATCCGGCATCCCCGTATTCTCAGCATCACGCCACACACGGGCTTTAATAATCCAGCGTGTGTGCCCCGGATCACCCTCATAGGTCAGCTCAGTCAAACAACGGAAATTCGGATAATCCCTCCTAAAACGCAGTATGCGCTCCTCAACAGACTCATAATTTTCAAGATCAATCTTGGCCATTACGCGGCCCCCTTCCACTTCAATGTGACCCGCTGAGAAGGGGCCTTCCCCGGCTTCACAAACCGCTCATACAACTCCGGCTCCGCCCTCTTGAACCCGGCGGTATCAAACCGGGACGACCGCTTCGGCGTAGACAGCGTTACCTGCACCCGATCATCCGAATAGCTGAAATCCTCGCCACCGGTAAACTCTTTAATCTCCGCTTTAAGCTCATCCTCCAGCTCGCGGGCCTGAGCCTTCAACTTCGACAACTCACAAACGCGATCCGCAAAGAAATCGGGCAACCGGGCCTCCACATGATCGGCCTCAAAATCCTTCTGACGAGCCAACAAAGCCAGGAGCCTTTCCTGCGTGTCCTTATCCGGGCGAATGAGGAAATAATCCACGCCCTGAGGCACAAAATCCTCGTGATACTCAAACACCAGCACACACGCCTCAGCCCCCGTCACCAACAACTGCCACTGGATCTGCCACAAGTAGCGGTCCGGAACATCCTCACGCTTCCACCACATGTTCTTGGTGGTCTTCGCCTCAGCCAACACCGCAACAGTGCCATCCTCACGGCAACCCACAGCGTCCGGGGTACACGCAGCACCCTCTATTTGCGTGGACACATACAACCCAGTGTTGTGCTCCAGTCTGGAGTCCACATGCTCCCGCGCGTAATTCACCAACACCGTCTCCCGCTCATGCCCCCACTGTGTATACGAATTACCCACAAACGGCTTGCTCAACCCATGCCGATCCCGATACACACGCTCACGGGAACCGGAACCACCAGTCGCCAGATCCGCCATCATCGTAGCGGTGAAATACCGCTTCCGGGCCTCCAACCACTCCTGCTCAGAATCAAACTCCAAAAGCCTGCATTGCTTTTCCGACATAATTAACTCACCGTCCCCAACCAAATCAGATCAATAAACAACATTGCGATAGCGGCAACACCAACGACAGCGTGCCAAACAAGCCCCCACGACCAGCGAAAACGGCCCCTACTCTCCTCATAGGCCTGATTCGCCAAATCAATAAACGTCATATCCAACTCATCATCAATGCGAACGTGGCGACCGGCCGGGTGATCCACCATCGACTTCAAAATTTCTTCATCGCGCGTCACCTCAACCCCTCCCCCACAAACTCATCAACAGCCCAAGCCGGAATACGCCAATCAGAAAACGGCGACCGCTTCGGCAAAGTCCGCAACTGGCCACTACGAACCAGCGCATACACCGAATTCGCACTCAACCCCAACATGTCCGCCACTTCACCAACTCGATACACACGGCGTACACTAAAAACTTGCCTTCTTTTCTTAGGCATTTTCACCACTCCTTCTTTGGTGACAATGAGGGGCCAAGGCTGTTGCGAGTAGACGCCAATCCAGACGCAACAACCTAAGGCCCCTCCCCTTTTTTCACATACGGGAAACAACCGTTGTTTCCCTTGTGGGCGGGCGGGGAATCGAACCCCACAGGTAGCCATAGTGCATTGACCACCCCGCGATGCCTTGTTGCACGGGCACCAGCGCCACCCAAAAAGTTTTGTTAACACCCCGTGTCGTTACCTCCACCACAGCCGTCGCCAATGGCAGGTGTAGGGAGGTCCTCGCGCGTCTAAGCACCAGCGCTCACTCCCCGTATCCCACAGGGCTATTCACTATGCGATTAATCAAATAACACCGGGCTGTTAAACCCTTGTGCCCTACCCAGATCACGAATCCAGGGGGAGTCTTACTCGTAGGGCTAATGTGACGAAACAATGTGACGAAACAACGCTTGTATGTTTATAGGGTGCGCTGTGACGAATGTGTCGAAACAAAACGACACACGTCTAGCCACACAACATCGAATGAGGCAATCACCTGAGACCAAACTCAGAAGGATCTAAGAGCTTCTCACCCTTAATCGCATTACATTCCACATGAACAGGACGAAGATTCTCTGGAATAGTCATGCCGCCACGAATCGTTGGGATAACATGGTCAACGCAAACCCCTAGAGGGTCTGACCAATCGAGAGGCTTCCCACATAAATAGCAAGTGTGAAATTGCTTCAAGTGCTCAAATAATCCAATATTGCCGCTTACTCGACACTCATATGCGCGCTGCCTACACGATCTAGAGCAATACTTCGGTTTCCGACCACGCCCGTTGTACTCAAGAGGGTTTCCACACCAAAGACAACAACCAAGCTCAGCGTCTAAAGGAATTTTCAGCCTTAATCCCCTCAACTCAATCAACCTCCTTTCCTTTTCCTTGTTCGCGCGGCTTCCCCACAACACGAACCACACACCGCACGAACTACAAATTCGACTCCTCAACACCGAACAACTTGTCAATATGAGCCTTTCGGCATCCAAAGACCACGGTTACTGAAACTCGGTCTAAGAAGTCGAAGTAGTTAATGCCTACGAGTCCTGGGCTGCTTGTTGCCAGTCCAGGATCTCGGCCAGCGCTGCTTTAGCAACTTTCGGCAGAATCTCGTACTCAATGAGAATCCCCTCCGAGGCACCATCAATATTGAGAGTGATCCCCAACGAATCCGCTTCAATGCTGAGCTTCGCAACCTTCCGCATCACTCACTCCTTTCACATAGTGTTCGGGCTATCTACGTTCATTCCGGATACGTACCCGTGGTCGGCTAAGAAGTCGGCAGCACGAAGAACCCTTACTAGGGCTTCAACATCCTCACCGCTTAGCCTTATGGACTTATCTCCAAGGGAGAGCACAACAACACCGTCACCGGTCGCTACACGGACCTCTGGCGACCGAAACTCCAAAGCTGGTTTCATCACTCTTCACCCCTATCCGTGTAGTCGTATTCAATGTTTTGTTTTTCCATGATCCTTATCCTCTTTTCCTTTTAGGCGGTGACGGCGAAGTATTCGTCCCAAACCTGCTGCATCAAAGACCGGTCCGCCTCCGTGTAGCCATAAGCCTCAATCACCCGACCGTTCGGCAACTCGACCGGAACCTTCTGCGGAACCACGCCATGAACATCCGTCCACGCAGCCTTCAAACGCTTTCCAAACATGGGGGCTTTAGCCGACAACTGTTTCTTCGACAAGCCCTTGCTCTTGAGGAAATCCTGCACATACAGCGGTTTCCGGGCCGGGTCCAACTGTGGGGTCTCCCCCATCCCGCGGGCTAGGATGATGCGGGCCTTGGCTTCCAGAAAATCGTCGTGGATAAGGCCTTTCGCCGCTTGGGCGAGTTCCATCTGTGAGCGCAGCTCAAACATCAACGCCTTTTGTTGGTGCTCGGTCGCGCGTGGGTTGATCGCACCGCCTTCGTTGAAGTAGCGGTCGAGGGCGTCTGCTGCTTCGTTCTGGAAGGCTTCGAGTGTGGGTCGGACTTCCGGGGCGACGCGGTTAGTGTCGATCGTGGCGAGCCACATGGTCAGTGTCCGACGATCAACCATGAACATAGTGCGCTGCTTGCCGTCCTCAGCAACCGTGGTGATCATCGCAACGGTTGCCCATGACTTGTTCTTTAGCTTGACACTCTGACTACCCCAGTCGATACCAAGCACATCGCAAATGTGCCGAGCTGCCGCCCACTGTGTACCATCCTCAGTCTGAACGGCTTTCAGTTCCTCTTGAGCGCCTGGAACTGGTATAGTTACTAACTGCTTCATTTTTGTTCCTCCTTTGGAACTCCTCGCCCCGGTTACCGCCGGGGCATTTTCTATTGATTTGAGTAGCCTCTTCCCTGTGGGACACATCCCCAGGGAGGAGGTGATCACTGTGGATCAGAAAGTTGTCGATCTGCTTCAATCAATTGCGGATAACACGAGTCAAAATATGATGCTCAGCTCTATCGAAGACCGTCTCGGACACATCGAAGACGAACTACGAACTCAGACTGAGTTGCTCGAAACTATCCGCAACGTGCTAGAAGGGCGCTAGCCAACCAACTGCTTTAGCGTCTGCATAGCATTGGTCACGGCAACGACATCGCCATGGTCAACCGTGACCCTCTCACCTCCGGCGGTGGCAATCTCTACCTGCTCACCGTCGGAGCTGATAACAAAGTTCTTGTATTCAATTCGGGAACTCATCTCTTCCTCTCCTACGCAGCGATTGAGTTGTCTTCAATAATCATTTGGTCGAGCGAACGATGAGTGATCCTCTTAAGGATCATCAAAGTAGGAACCCTCGGAACGCTCTTGCCCGTCATGTAGTTACGGACAGTCGTTCCCGTCTTGTTAAGAAACTTCCAGCCGAACTCGTCTACCGATCGGGAACCTGTGCGTTCCATCGCGTCTGTGATGACTTCGGGATCAAGTCGCATAATGTCACCTCCTTAGTGAGTTCTGCCGACAACTTGCCGTTCCGGCTTGCTGATTGCCATTCTGACAGACTATCGGACATTATGTCAAGTTTTTTCTAGAAAATTTTATTTTCCCAGTCCAGACCCTTGCCATAATGGCAATAGTGGTGTTACGATGAACTCATGAACCATTCAGATTGGGTAGAACAAATCTCAGATGGCGACGCGATCAATGCGATCGCTACCAAAGCTGGAATCGTCCACCGGACCTTCGCGAGGCAAGTAGAACGAAGCCGTATTAGTGCTGAGAATGTGATCGCCATAGCCATCGCCTACGGGCATCACCCAATCGGAGCGCTCGTCGACACTGGCTACCTCGACGAAAAATGGGCCACACAAGTAGACCCCGCCCGGGCACTACGTGCTGTCACCGAAGATGAACTCGCAGACGAAGTGTTACGCCGCATGAAAATTGGCGTGAAACGTAATGGCCCCCTCGACACACCCGTCGATGAGCTCGCGCAGCGTCGTCATGTCACACCCCCCGCCTATAGTGACACCCCACACGATGATGAGGACCGCCCCTACGTCGCCGATAGCTCCCCCATCGAGCCAGAACCAGGAGATGATGACTATTCAGACGGCCCCTAACCTCGAAATGCTCGCCGCAACCCACGGCATCACCATCACCACTCACACCGGAGGCGAGAAAGGCCGATGGTGGAGCACTACCCGAACAATCTCAATCCGCCGTGACCTCGGATGGATCAACGCCCGCTGCACACTCGCCCACGAACTCGGCCACGCCCTCAACAACCACGACAGCACCGCCACCGGATGGCTACACACCCGACAAGAGGGGGAAGCAGACGCATGGGCAGCTAACGTTTTGATCAACCCCACCGAATACAAAAACGCAGAGCTCATCTACGGCCCCCACCCAGGGGCCATCGCCCAAGAACTCGGCGTCACCAACCACCTAGTCGCCGTATGGCGCAATACCCACCGGCCGGCCACACCCGTGAACTAGATCCAGACAAATGTAAACAACTTTTACAACACCCAGGTCAAGACCGATCAACGAACCACTACAACCTCGACATGATCCTCGCCGCTCTGGGATGCAAACCAGGTCAAAACCTGGCACGCCAACCGAATATACGTGACATGTTTACATAAAGCCGGATTGATACGGGCACCCTACTTATGTACTATATTGTCCCGAAAACTGATAGCCGGTTTTCCCACATGCCCCTCGTCCCTGCGGGGGGCATTCTTCATTATCAACAGCATCACCAGCCGACGGCGGACCACTACAAGACACCTCTGAACGGCAAACACCTCATAGTGACACAACCCACAGACACCCCACTACCTCACTTCAACCCACTTTTGCTACGATTAAACCCGTCGTCGTCCGTTAGTTCCCCATCGTGCGAACAAGCGAACTCATTCATCTGTTCCTCCTCAGAACAGTCTCCCCTCGCCCCCGCGAGGGGAATCATCCTTCTTACGGGCACTCCACCCCACACAGTGTTACCCCGGGACCGTATAACCCGGCAATCATCAGCTGAGGGTTCACACATAGAAAACGCCCCGTCTACCCATGAACCAAAAGCAGACGGGGCAACATTATCCACTACCAGAGACCTTCAAAAGAAGGCACCAACCACTATACCCACACACAATATAAAACCGCTACCACCGCCACACGCCGATCTAAACGGTAGACCAGCCCCCGGTGTGTGCAGTCGGCTACAAAACCTGAAATTTTTAAGCACACATACTAGCCTGTTAGACGCGTGACAACACGCATTCGGAAAACAGAATCAAAAAGGAGAAACCCCTTGCTTCGCAAAGCATCCATCGGCCTGACCTCCCTCGTCATCGCCGCCACCGCCTCAGTAGCACCAGCAATGGCAGAAACCACCCCGGCCGAGCCCACCGCCGCAGTCCAAGCAACCACCGCTGCGGAAACCACCCCCACCGCCGACAACACCACCTCCACCCAAGACACCACCAAGCACCAGAAGAAAGAAAAGACCGCTGAAGAAAAGGAAAAGCAAGCAGAGATCTCTGCCAAGCGCCTCGACAACGCCAAGAAAGGAATTGAGGTCGCTAAAGACATCGTCGAAATCGGCCTCAAAATCGGTGGCTTCCTCTGGCCGGTAGTCGCCTAACACGCACCACGGCAAGGCCCCCGCAATCCACACCACACCGGTTGCGGGGGTCTTCACTTACCGCAAACGCCCCCAGAATTAGCCACCCCACACCACACCTAACTAGCCGCTAATAGCAAAGCGCGTACCACCCCTGACGTACCCCAACTCAACGAAGAAACAACACGTGTCCTCTATCAAACCCTACACAACCTCCAAAGGAAAAGCCTGGCGCGTCCAATACTACGACCCCGACCAAGGCAAACGGCAGAAACGCGGATTCGCAACAAAGTGGCAAGCTGAAAACTGGGCCGCAGAAAACACTGTAGACCTCACCACCGGCCAATGGCGCGACCCCGCCGGAGCAAACATCACCGTCGAAACACTCTCTAAAACATGGCGGAAAGGCCGACAACACCTCAAACCCTCCACCCTCGACCGTGAAGCCTCACGCCTACGCAGCACCGTGCTGCCCATGTGGGGTAAACGGAAAATCGGAACCCTACGCAAAAGTGAGATTCAAGCCTGGGTATCGGCGTCCACCTTGTCCGGCTCCAGCATCAGACACGCCCACAACCTGCTAGCCCAAATCCTCGACGTCGCCGTAGACGATAACTATCTGAAATCTAATCCGGCGCGCGGGGTGAAACTCCCGCCCAAAGGGAAGCCCGTCAAGGTATATCTCACGCCTACGCAGCTTGAGCGCTTGGCTCACCATGCGGGGGATAAAGCCGTAGTGGTATGGGTGCTCGGCACCGTCGGACTCAGATGGGGTGAACTGGTCGGCCTCAAAGTCGAGGACGTGGACGAAATGCACTCCCGGCTACGCATAAACCGGTCCGTGATCTACATCAACGGCAAGCCTGAAGAGACGCTGCCTAAGACGCATGAGAGGCGCACCGTGTCCGTAAGCCTTCCTGTTATGCGCATGATCCACGAGCAGGTGGCGGGGAGGTTGCCTAGTGCATGGCTCTTCCCCCACACCGGTGGAGGGCCACTGAAACGGGCCGACGGCACTAAAGGCTGGTTCGCGGCAGCTGTGAAGAAAGCTCAAACCGAGGACCCATCGTTTCCGCGAATCACCCCTCACGGCCTACGCCACGTGGCCGCTGGCCTGTTGGTGTCAGCCGGGGCGAACGTGAAAGTCGTGCAGCGGCAACTCGGCCACGCTTCAGCTGTCTTAACGCTGGATACATACGCAGATCTGTTCGAAGAGGACCTCGATACTGTGGGACAGGCTATGGCTGGCCTATTTCGCATAGAGCCAAATTAGAGCCAAAGACGCTAAAAATCCTGATTTGACAAATAAAAAATACCCCCTGACCTGCACAAACAGGTTGGGGGTTTTGGTACTCTCAACGGGGTTCGAACCCGTGTTGCCGCCGTGAAAGGGCGGAGTCCTAGGCCACTAGACGATGAGAGCACGCGCTACAGAGTTCTCTGCAGCAGCTGCTACAGACTACGTTAACCACCTAAAATTCACAAAATCGCCTGGTAGAAAAGCTCTTTTGACGGCCACTACCTCCACAACGTCTCCACCCCAGAAGCCCCACCCTCTCACGCTGCTCCCCAGCACCCGGACGTCGAATTCTGATAGCCTCGAGACTATTGCTGAGGAGGCCTAATAATTGATTACCTTCGATCACGTATCCAAGACCTACCCAGATGGCTCAACTGCCGTCCACGATTTCTCACTGGTCATACCGTCGCATCACATCGTGTCACTCGTCGGCACATCCGGATCGGGGAAAACGACGTTAATACGCATGGTTAACCGCATGACCGAGCCCACGAGCGGCCAAGTCTGCATCGACGATCACAACGTCATGGACGAGTCCGCTGTCGACCTCCGGCGTCGAATCGGGTACGTCATACAATCTGGTGGGCTCATGCCCCACAAGACAGTCGAAGCGAATATTGCGGTTGTACCAACACTCCAAGGCACACCCCGCCGCGAAGCCCGAGAGAACGCACGAAAGATTATGGAGCGCGTGGGGCTAGACCCAGCCTTAGCGAAGCGATACCCTCACCAACTCTCTGGTGGCCAGCAGCAGCGAGTAGGCGTCGCACGCGCTCTTGCATCAAATCCAAACATCCTGCTCATGGATGAGCCATTCGGAGCTGTTGACCCGATCGTTCGTCGAGAGTTGCAGGACGAACTCCTCCGTCTCCAACACGAATTAGGGAAAACAATCCTCTTCGTTACTCACGATATCGACGAAGCATTTCGGCTGAGCGACTCGGTCGTCATCCTCGAAAAAGGCGGTGTAATTTCGCAACATGGATCGCCAGCCGAGATAATGACCAACCCAAAGAATGACTTTGTCGCATCGTTCACTGGGGCGAGCAACACGAATAGAAAATTGACAACGCGAACGGTCAATGGTCAAACAGTTGCTCTTGATTCCTATGGAAGAAGCGTGGGGGTTCTTACCTCATGAACTGGATTATCACCAATTGGGAAGATATCGCGGAGTTAACACGCCAACACCTCCAATTAGCACTACCCCCGATTTTCTTCTCACTTCTTATTGCAATTCCCATAGGGCGCTATGCGTTTTCCCACCCCCTGTTCGGCAGGCCTTTATTAAACGCCGCGTCCCTTATGTATGCGATACCTTCCTTACCATTAATCATCACAGTTCCGATCATCATTGGCACACCGTTGCGATCGCACCTTACTATGATCACCGCACTCACGGTCTACGGAGTCGCGTTACTTGTTCGCACCGCAGCAGATGCTTTCGACTCCGTCGATGCGCACACGCGGGACGCAGCACTCGCTCTCGGACACTCCCCCCACACAATCCTGTGGAAAGTGGATCTACCGCTGGCCATTCCCGTCATTGCTTCAGGACTCCGCGTAGTCGCGTCCTCAACGATCGGCCTGGTCACCATCGGCGCACTCGTTGGTATCCCTAGTTTGGGCTCACTGCTCACGGACGGTTTTCAACGCGGTATCACAGCGGAAGTCACCGCTGGCATCGTCGCCACGATCATTGTTGCCCTCATCGTGGATGCCATCATTCAAGGCTTAACGTGGCTACTTACCCCGTGGAGCCACGCATCAGGTGGATCATCATCATGAACTATTTTATCGACGCCTTAAACTGGGCTTTTTCGGCAGACCACTGGTCAGGAAACAATTCCATTACACAACGATTAGTTGAACACCTATGGTTCACGCTAATGATTGTGGCTATATCTTCTGTCGTGGCGATTCCAACAGGAATAGTAATCGGCCATTTACGACGAGGGGCTGGCCTTATTGGAGCGTTGACCGGCGCAGCACGCGCCATCCCCACCTTAGGACTGCTGACGTTATTCGGCTTGTGGCTGGGCATTGGATTAAAAGCACCCACCCTTGCACTCATTGTGTTAGCCATTCCATCTTTACTGGCCGGGGCCTATTCCGGCGTGGGATCGATCTCACCCGATATCCCGTCCGCAGCTCAAGCTATCGGGATGACACCCTGGCAAGTCATAACTTCCGTCGAACTGCCTCTGGCCTTACCCGTCATCATGGGTGGAATCCGGGCAGCAACATTACAGGTCATAGCTACAGCAACGCTGGCGGCATACACCGCTGATATAGGGCTTGGGCGATTTCTTTTCGCAGGACTGAAATCGCGCGACTATTCCGAGATGTTGGGATCCTCACTTATTGTCATTGCGCTCGCAGTTGTCCTTGATACAGCGCTTGGGCGTGCTCAGAAATGGGCTGGGGCTCGGTTCGGCGCTCATTAAACATTGCGGCTGGATCTAACGGTAGCTATGTAACGGTAACTGTGTAACGGACAAAACTCCCGCCCCCGTACACGATCTACAAACACCAAAGCTGGGACACTTATCATGACGATCAACCGGTTGAATGACGTACACACCGCATCGCGCCGACCCCCATTGTCCGTCCGCGACGCGTTTCTTCCAGGAATGACTCCGCGGTCCCGATCAGGATTTCTAAGGATTATTACAACCCTTATTTCCTTAAGCTTCCTTATTATCACATCATCGTCGTGCGCGCGCTCTAATCCTCTATCCAACGGGAGTACTGATTCAGATACCATCGTTATCGGTTCACAGGACTACTATTCGAATGAAATAATCGCCGAAATCTATGCTCAAGCGCTCGAAAAGAACGGCATCGACGTCGATAGGCAGTTTCGAATTGGTCAACGTGAGGTCTATATCCCAGAAATAGAGCAACAATCCATTGACCTTATCCCCGAGTATTCGGGAAACTTACTCCAGTACTTCGAGAAAGAATCATCACAGGGCGATGATGAGAGCGCAGCAACTGCGAAGGATCCTGACGCCGTGTATCGGGACCTCGTACACGCTGCGCCACAGGGGCTGCATCTTCTGAACTACTCCCGTGCGTCGGACCAGGACACGTACACCGTTACCCACGACTTCGCTCAGCGCTACCACCTTCACAGCGTCGGTGACCTTGCACGTGTACCGGGGTCGGTGAAATACGGAGGGCCGTCAGAGGCTGAATCCCGCCCCTACGGGCCAAAGGGCCTTAAAGCCGTTTATGGTGTCGACGTCAATTTCACACCTATCGAAGATTCTGGCGGGCCATTAACGGTCAAGGCGCTGACGGACGGAAAAATTCAGGTGGCGAATATCTTTAGCGCAGATCCAGCCATCAAGAAAAATAACCTCACTGTCCTCGACGACCCACAGCACCTGCTCCTGCCGTCAAATGTCGTTCCTCTTGCTAGTAAAAAAATGAATAACTTTAAAGACGGAAAAGCAGAGAACATCATCAATTCAATAAGTAAAAAGATGACGACAGAGAATCTTGCGGAGCTCAACGACGAGAGTGTCACTGAGCAAAAACGGGCCACACGCATTGCAAAAGAGTGGCTAGCTCACAACGACGTCGATGCAGCCGGCGATTAATGCCAGGAATTAGCAACGACGCCAGCGTAGCTATTAAAAATACCCCTCACCAGGCAATTCCGGTGAGGGGCTGCTACTGTGGGCCCTGAGGGGCTCGAACCCTCGACCTGCGGATTAAAAGTCCGTAGCTCTACCAGCTGAGCTAAAGGCCCACACACATTCTCATTAAGCGCCCACTGCTGCGACCACCACGAAAGTGAACGACAGCACTAAGCACATGCTTGAATGTGCGCTAGTCAGTATAGATCATGACTACGGACGCCTGGCAAACGGCCTGGAGAACAGGCCAAGGCCATCGCCATCGTCGACTATTATTCAGGCATCATCGTGCCGGTTTCCAAGAAACGAGTGTGGAAGTTAAACGCCTCATGGAGGTCATGAGGGGTATGCAATCCGGACGCGTTCTTTTCTGCCCGCTCCACGTACTCCAACAGGGGCTCGCGATACTCCGGGTAGGCGCAGTTCTCGATGATCTTCCGGGAGCGCTGCCGCGGAGCAAGTCCGCGCAGATCCGCCAAACCCTGCTCAGTAATGATCACGTCGACGTCGTGCTCATTGTGGTCAACGTGAGAGACCATGGGGACAATGGCGGAGATTGCACCGCCCTTCGCCCGTGATGGTGATACGAAGCACGAGACAAAGGCATTCCGGGTGAAGTCACCAGATCCGCCAATACCGTTCATCATCTTGGAACCCGTGACGTGGGTGGAGTTGACGTTGCCGTAAATGTCGGCCTCAATCATGCCGTTACATGCAATCACGCCGAGGCGTCGGATAACTTCCGGGTTGTTGGAAATCTCCTGCGGGCGCAGAACGATCTTCTTGGCGTACTCTGCAGCATTTTCATTAACCCGGTGTGCGTACTCGGGTGATAGAGAGAATGCGGTTGCCGACGCCACCGTCATGGTGCCCTGATCCATCAGGTCAACCATGCCGTCCTGGATAACCTCCGTGTAAGACGTGATGTGGTGATATGGCCCTTCCAGAAGCCCCGCGAGAACAGCGTTCGGAATATTCCCAACACCGGACTGCATTGGAAGCAGTTCCTTAGTCAGACGCCCAGCCTTGATCTCTCCGTCGAGGAAATCAAGCAGGTAGTTGGCGATCTTCTTGGAATCATCGTCGATCGGCTTAAATGGAGAGTTGCGGTCCGCGGCGTCGGTTTCGATGACTGCTATGACCTTGTCGACGTCGATATCAATGTAGGGAGTTCCGATCCTGTCACCGGGGTCGGCAATCGGAATGGGCTGACGGTTAGGCAGCTGACCATAGCTCCAGATGTCATGCATACCTTCGAGGTCTTCGGACTGCCAGGAGTTGACTTCAATGATGATTTTCTGCGCATTACGCAGGTAGTTTGTCGAGTTACCGACGGACGACGACGGGATGATTGCCCCATCTTCCTTGATGCGTACCGCTTCGACGACGGCTACGTCTGTCGGCCCAAAGAACCCCTGATCCAACAACATTCCGGAATGGGAAAGGTGAATATCGCTGTAATACGTGTCACCAGCGTTGATCCGCTTACGAAGAGTCGGATCAGATTGGTACGGCATGCGCCAATTGATGCCATTGACTTCTGCTAACGCACCATCAAGCTCGGGGGCAGTGGATGCACCAGTCATCACATTGACTTTGAATTCTTCACCGCGGTCATGGGCCTCTTTGATACGGCGGGCCAGGGCTTGAGGGAATTCTTTGGGATATCCGGCGCCGGTAAATCCACTGAAGCCAATCTGATCGCCAGGGTTAATCTTGGCGGCGGCTTCGTCGGCACTCATGATAAGGCCTTGCAACTTCGGGTTGGCTATCCGTCCTGACATATCTTCCTCCTGTGCTCCCGCCGAATTTCCTGGTCTAACGGGGGTTCTCTTTACATTCCACGTCGGTCATTTGGCACGTCGTCGAGGGGGCACCACTCGGTGAGTCGCACCACGATCGTGGTGTGTTGTTACGTGTACCACTTTAGGTCAAGAGAAAGACAGAAACGGCAGTCTTAGCCCACACTATTCCCCTAAATGGGTTCCCCCTTCCCTCACTTGGTGTCAGATTCACACGCGTTTACACTGGCACAGTGATTTCTGGATCCCGCGCACCCCTCCGAATCGGCCCATTTGAGCTATCGTCCCCCGTCGTTCTTGCACCTATGGCGGGGGTAACAAATGTGGCTTTTCGACTGTTGTGCCGTGAACTTGAGAAACAAAAAACTGGGACGACGTCGGGGCTATACGTCTGCGAGATGGTGACCGCGCGAGCACTGGTCGAGCGGAATGAAAAAACTCTGCATATGACGGAGTTTGCTCCCGAAGAGACGCCACGCAGCATGCAGTTATACACCACGGACCCGAAATGGACGTATGAAGCTGCCCGCATGATTGCCGACGACAACCTGGCCGACCACATCGATATGAATTTTGGGTGTCCGGTGCCGAAGGTGACTCGACGAGGCGGAGGAGCTGCCCTACCCTATAAGCGGCGTCTGTTTGGCGAGATCGTTGCAGCAGCGGTTCGTGGCGTCGAGGGAACGACGATACCGGTTACGGTCAAGATGCGGACGGGCATTGACGACGCCCATCTCACGTTTTTAGATGCGGGTGCTATTGCCGCCGAGGAAGGCGCCCAGGCTGTGGCGTTGCACGCCAGAACAGCAGCGCAACGCTATTCGGGTACAGCGGACTGGAACCGAATCGGTGAACTTAAGGAGCATTTGGCGGGAACAGGCGTGCCGGTGCTCGGCAATGGCGATATTTTCAAGGCGACGGATGCCGCGGACATGATGGATCAGACGGGCTGCGACGGTGTGGTTGTGGGGCGCGGCTGTTTGGGGCGCCCGTGGTTGTTTGCGGAGTTATCGGCAGCCCTGCGCGGCGAGCCACGCCCTGCTCAGCCCACCTTCGCGGAGGTATGCGATGTGATTCTGCGTCACACTCGGTTGTTGGCGGCTCACTCCGGAGAGTCCACCGCGTGCCGTGACATGCGAAAACACATGGGGTGGTATTTGCGCGGCTACCCTGCGGGGTCGCAATTGCGTCAAAAGGTCACGCGTATCACAAGCATTGATGAACTCGAAGAAATCCTGAACACAGTAGTGAAAGACCCTGCGTTGGCGTCGGCTCTTCCCGACGATGCCGACGGACCTCGTGGCCGCCAGGGGTCTGCGAAGGCGGTGACGCTGCCAGAGGGGTGGCTGGACGATCCTGATGACCGTACTGTCCCCGCTGGTGCGGACATCATGCACTCAGGCGGGTAGCACGGAAACAACGCGAAAAACGTGGTCTTGGGTTAGCCAAGCATTGTTCGCCAATTTGTCCTAAACTAGGCCACCATGAGAGACGATTATCGGGAACACTTGGCGGAATTTGCCCATAATCTCATCGTCATGTGCGATTCAATTAAAGAAATGGCGTCGCATGCTTCCCGAGCGTTATTAAGCGCTGATCTCACGGCTGCGGAAGATGTTTTGACCAGCGTGGAGGACGTCGAAGAGCTTCGCGGTAAGTGCGAACAACAAGCTTTTCAGCTTCTTGCGTTAGAGAGCCCAGTCGCCCGTGATCTTCGTCGTGTCATTTCTGGCACATACATTGTGGAGGATCTCTCGCGAATGTCGGCACTGATGGTGCACATTGCGAAGGTAGCCCGGCGCCGCCACCCGGATTGTGCGGTTCCGGAATCCATGGTGCCGTATTTCTCCGAGATGGCGAAGCAGTGTTTGGACATCACGGCTACCCTGCACGACGTGTTGGTGTCCCACGACCCGGAGCTGGCACTACAGTTGGCCCGCGACGACGATGCCATTGATGATCTCCACCACCACATTTTTGTGTTGACGACGCAGCGTGAGTGGCCATACACGACGACGAACGCCGTCGACGTCACCTTGCTATCGCGCTACTACGAGCGTTACTCCGATCACGCGGTTCAAATTGGTGCTCGCGTTATTTACTTGGCGACGGGTATGCGTCCGGAAGAGTATGTCGGCGGGAAAGATGAACGTGACCGCGAAGCCACGTTCACCCGCCACTTTGACGAGATCCAGCAACGCTATGGAGGAACGTTTTAGGATCTCCCGCTGGTGAGTCCCATCGGGGTGGGTACCGTCGGGTCGATGCCTACGCCTAAGCCTCGACAGCTGCCGGATCAGCCACGTTATCCCCATCGAGTGTCTCGCCACGTCGTTTTTCTCTCATGGTGAGATAGCGATCGGACGCTACATAAACGACGAAGGCCACGGCGGTAATCCCTGCGAGGATCCACAACACGGTGGCATACGCGTGAGCAGTGTGTCCGGTACCCTGCGTCAGCCCGCTGAGGAATGTCGGTTCGATGTCGATCAGCTTGGCTGTGTATGCAATGCCGACGGGGATCGCGATATTAATGGTCAGGTTGTAAAAACCGATGGCAACGCCCGTTTTCTCGGCCGGAATCTTCTTGATTGCTGAGGCCATCAAAGGTGCGTACATGAGCGCGAATCCGCTCCCGAAGAACATCATGGAAAGAATCAATAACCACAAGGATGTGTCGGGAATAATTGCGGGAATGACAAGGGCCCCACAAATCGAGGATAACGCCATGATGATGGCCGGCCGTGTTTTCAGCACCTTTGCAATAGCTCCCGACGCAGCTCCGACGGCAGTTGCGCAAGCGTAGCCGGGAGCGATCAACATGGATGCTGTATCTGTTCCCAACCCGTGCAGGGTGGATACGATAAAGGGGAAGAAAAAAATGTACCCCAGCTGCACGGAGTACAAAATGAGAACAACAACTAAGGCCCACACGTAGCGGCCGTTGAGGAAGAATTCCGGCCGAACGAGGGCCTTGTTATTGACCTTGATGTACACCGCGAAGAGTACAACGCCGATGACTGATATGACAGCGTAGATGGGCTGAAATTCTTGCATAAAAATGACAGCGAACGTGGCGAAAACTCCGATGAGGAAAAGTCCGATAACGTCCAAATTGGCGCTGACTCTTTCATCATCGGGAACAGTTTTCGCAATGAACGGCACCGCGAGGATGAGAGCCGCAGAGACCAAAAACATTGCTGTCCACGAGATGTACGTGGATATGAATCCGCTAGTGAGGACGCCGATGAGCATGGCCAATTGAAAGGCAGCTGTGGAGAATCCCAGGTATGTCTTCTGGTCTTTCGCTGATATGTGCTTGGTGACGTAGATAACGTATAGGGTCTCCGCCCCGGCCAGTCCGGTGGTTTGGATAATTCGCCCGGCCAGCACCATTGGCCACGAGTGTTGGAACACAAACCCGATGATGGAACCAATAACGGTCAGTCCGATCCCCACGTACAACAACTTTTTTATGCTGAACGTATCGGCGAGCGCGGCATAAACCACAGCGCCGATACCGATGACAATTCCTGCCAATGTGGCTTGCAGGCTGACCGTTGTTGCAGAGAGGTGGAGGTCGTCGGCAATGGGCTTGGACATGAACTTAAAGCCGTTGTCAATGACCAAGCTGAATACGAAGGTAAATAAAATAACGGGAACGGCGGCTTTGGGGTTTAACACTTTCTTGCCAGTCGTCTCCGAGGCGAGTGTTGCTGATTCAGTACGTGCCATCGTTGCCTGCTTAGATCGCTGCGAGTGGAAGGGCGAGCTCCATCATTGTGGTGAATGCCTTCTCTCGTTCACTTGCGGTAGTGGACTCCCCCGTCACGATGTTGTCGCTGACGGTGAAAATCCCGAGTGCTTCGACGCCTGCTTCTGCGGTAGTGGCGTACAACCCTGCGGATTCCATTTCCACAGCTAGAACGCCCATCGCGGCCCACCGTTGGTTGACGTCATCCTGGTAGTTGTAGAACACATCAGAACTCAGGACGTTACCCACGTGCGTGGTAATTCCGGCCTTCTTCGCCCGAGTTCGAACGTCCTCGATCAATCGGTACGATGCGATCGGTGCATATACGCCGGGCAGGTTGTACTGGGACATGAAATTCGAGTCTGTACAGGCAGCTTGCCCAATGACGACGTCATAAAGGTCAAGATCTTCTTGCAATGAGCCACATGACCCGACGCGGACGAGTTTCTTCACTCCAAAGTCATGGATGAGCTCCCAGGCGTACAGGGAGATAGAGGGGATGCCCATCCCCGACCCCATCACTGAGACTTCTTTGCCCTGGTAGGAGCCCGTGTATCCAAGGGCGTTACGGACGGAATTGAACTGAACAGCGTCGTCCAGGTAAGTCTCTGCGATAAATTTTGCTCGGAGTGGGTCGCCGGGCAGGAGGATTGTCTCGGCGATGGGTACGCCGTGGGGGTTGATGTGCGGAGTTGATTGTCGGCCCATGTTTTCTCCTGTTCGGGACACGTCATGACGCCACCGTGCGGTTACGCTGACAAGTTTTGCAGGACTCCCCTAGGCCCGAATGACCCCCAGTTCGCCCTCTGATCTGGATGCCCGCGTGAGCCACCTCTTGTTTCGGGCACTGTGCTCGCGAACACCGGTCCGCAACCACACCCAACATTTCCAGCCAACGTGGCCGTGGTTACACACCCCTATGACTATCTCATGTCTTCGTTCGCGACGCAGTATGGGCCCTGTCACTTTTTGACGACGCTATGTTTCGACAACCTGACCCGTACTATCTACATGGGTCGTCGGGCTACCCGCCCGCACGATCTACGAGTAGGAGTTGCTATCCGAACCGACCGGAAATGTAATCTTCCGTTTCTTTCCGCTTGGGACGCTCAAAAATCTCTTGTGTCGGCCCAGTTTCCACGAGCCGGCCTGGTTTACCCGTAGATTCAAGTGAGAAAAAGGCTGTTTGGTCGCTGACCCGCGCAGCCTGCTGCATGTTGTGGGTAACAATGACGATGGTGAATTCTTTCTTCAGCTCGTGAATGAGATCTTCCACCGCCAAAGTGGAAATCGGGTCAAGCGCAGAGCAGGGCTCGTCCATGAGCAGGACTTCTGGTTCTACAGCGATCGCGCGCGCAATACACAATCGCTGCTGCTGGCCACCGGAGAGCCCTCCACCCGGTCTATCCAGCCGGTCTTTCACTTCATCCCACAGGTTCGCACTGCGCAGCGACCGTTCGGCCACTTCTTTCAAACGCGCTTTGTTCTTCACACCGGATAGTTTTAACCCCGCGACGACATTGTCTTCAATGGACATCGTCGGAAAAGGGTTCGCTTTTTGGAAAACCATACCGATGGTGTTTCGCACGGCTACGGGATCTACTTTGGCAGCGTAAATGTCTTCGCCATCTAGCTTGATCGACCCAGTGACATATGCCCCAGGCGTCACTTCATGCATCCGGTTAATTGTCCTCAGTACGGTGGACTTACCACATCCCGATGGTCCGATAAAGGCGGTCACAGATCGCGGAGGGACATGCATGGTGACGTCCTGAACCGCGTGGAAATCCCCGTAATAAATATTGACATCTTCTAAATCTAGGCGCTTAGCCATCGTGACCGTTCTCCTTAAAGCCGTGTGCAAAAAATTGTCCGAGCCGCAGGGTCCGGGCCCTCGCGCCCGGCCCCTTGTGCCCGGGGGACCCTTGTTATGTCTTGACCGAGAATCGGCGAGAAATAAGCCGAGCCGCAATAGTCAATACAGCAATAATGATGACGAGTGTGAAGGCCGCACCCCACATCTTGTCGACGGCTGCACCCGTGGTTCCAGCTTTATACATGGCCAACATCATGAGTGGGAGTGACGTTTGTGGACCTTCGACCGGATTGAAATTCGTACCGACGTTATATCCGACCAAGATGAGGACGGGCGCTGATTCACCCATGATTCTTGCAACCGACAACATGATTCCCGTGATAATGCCGGACATTGCAGTAGGGAGGACAATGCGGGCAATAGTTTTCCATTTCGGGACTCCTAATGCGTACGCTGCTTCCCGCAGGTCTTGAGGAACAACCCGCAGCATCTCTTCGGTGTTCCGGATAATCACCGGAACCATAAGCAGAACTAAAGCAAGAGAAACTGCCATACCCGAGCGTTCAAATCCGAAGAGCACTACCCATAGCGAATAGATAAACAACGCCGCAACGATTGAGGGCACGCCCGTCAAGATATCCACCATAAAGGTGGTCACTTTGCCCAGACGGGATTCCCCCGCGTATTCAACTAAATATATTCCCGTCAGCACACCAATGGGGATCGATAGCGCTGACGTTATGAGCGCTTGAATGAGTGTTCCCATGATCGCGTGATAGGCACCGCCACCTGCTTGGGATTCGATGATGCCCATCTGGGATTTCATCCACCAGCTGGAGCTCAAGGTGACAGCAGCACCGCGTGAGATCAGCTCCCACAGCACCCATAGCAACGGAATGAATGCGACGATCACCGTTGCAAAGACAAGAACCCGCGCCATTTCATTCGTCACTTTTCGACGGGTCGAGATAGCAGTAAAGGTTGTTGATGTTTCGATTTTTTGATGAGGAGAAATACGTGGTTGTAATGCTGGCGATGAGACCGCGTGTGACATCGTGGCGCTCCCTACTTTGCGTAATTGATAGCTGGTGTGTCGGGTCGAGGTTTATCTCTTCGCCACAATGGCCCGGGCGATAGCGTTGACGACAAACGTCAAAAGGAAGAGAACGAGGCCAGCTGAAATGTAGGCGCCAGCCTGAATGTTGTTATTAAACTCTTGAGCAGCGTTCGCAATGGCCGTGGCGAACGTTGTGCCACCATCGAAGAGGGAACCACGAAATTCTGAGCTCGGTGAGATCACTAAGTACAGCGCCATTGTTTCGCCCAGGGCTCGTCCTAACCCCAGCATGGCTCCGGAAATATAACCCGAGAAACCGAAAGGCAAAACGGTCAAAGTGACAACTTCCCATCGTGTTGCCCCTAATGCTAGGGCAGATTCAATGTGGCCTTGAGGAGTTTGAACAAAAACTTCTCGCGCTGTAGCCGCGATCACGGGGAGAATCATGATGGCCAAGACGATTCCACCGGTCAACAGGTTTCTGCTTGTTGCGAAAGCGGGAGAATTAGCAAAGGTTTTAAAAAGAATGAACTGACCTGCCCAGGAATGAATCCATTCATAGAAGCCTCCGAGTTTTGGCCCCAGAACTTGGGCACCCCACAAACCAAAAACAATAGAGGGGACGGCCGCTAGAAGGTCAACAACAAATGCGATCGGTTTTACGAATCGCTGAGGACAATATTGCGCTAAAAAGATTGCTATCCCCAGCGCTACCGGCATCGCCAAAACAAGGGCTACCAAGGACACCGTCACGGTGACGAAGAACAGGTTCGGAATACCGAAATGCATTGCCGACGTTGTTGCAGTATTCCAATCACCGCTGTAGGTGAAGAAGTTTTCGGTGTTGTTCCGCAGCGCAGGGATGGCACGCCAAAGCAAAAATGCTCCAATAGCAGCGATGATAATGGTGATCATCATTGCTGATCCCGTCGCCAGGCCGTGGAAGATTCGGTCGCCTGCGCGGACTTTTCCTGGTGCGTTATGGCCGCTTTGGGCCTTCGGCGGGATAGTTCCGTTACCAGGTGATGATAGCCCTGCCTGGTCAGCGGCGGATGGGAGATGGGATCCGGCAGGCTGGTATGTCGCAGCTCCGGTGCTAGATGGAGTGGTCATTGGTGTCTCTGCACTCATTCGGGTCTATAGGAACGTTTGTGCTTGGCTGCATCTTGGGAGCGCGTAGTCCACAGTAACTGAAACTACGCGCATTCCCTCGAATTACTTGATTTCTTTAATCGCGCTGGTCAATTTGTCTTTCAATTGACCCGTGACCGGAATATAGCCCTGATCTTCCAAGTTCGAGTCCTGCCCATCATTAATGGCGACGGTAAGGAAGTCGCGGACGCGATCACCGGTGGACGAATCTTGGTATTTCGAGCACACCAGTTCATATGTGGTGAGGAACAACGGGTAGCTGTCTTTTTCTTTCAGGCCGAAAAGGGCATCGGTATCGACGACCATATTGTTGCCCTCACCCTTATATGTGAGTTTATCTAAGGCATTGCCGACGGTCTCTTTATTGAGTTCGACAGGCCCCTGCCCGAAATCGATCGCCGCCTCTTTCAAATTAGCTTCTTTGGCGAACCCGGCTTCCACATAAGTGATAGCCCCGTCGGTGGCTCCAACTTCCTGGACAACACCGGATGAGCCATTCGCCCCGGACCCTGTAGTGGAGGGAAACGCCTTCCCCTCGGAATCCCACTGTCCCGGCGCGGATGCCTTCAGGAATTTTTGGAAGTTATCTGAGGTCCCCGATTCATCCGAACGATAGATAACCTTGATGTCTTTATCAGGAAGATTAACTCCATCATTGAGCTTCTTAATGGCGTCATCATTCCACTTTTTGATCTCGCCTTTGAAGATCTTGGCGATGACCTCTGGGCTCAAAGCGACGCTGTCAGCACCATCTAATTTATAAGCAACGGCCACGGGCCCAATCACCATAGGAAGCTGCCAAACGTCGGATTTACAGGTCTTGTCTTTCGCCTCAGTCATTTGGCTATCGTCAAGAGGCGAATCCGATCCACCAAAATTAACCTGTCCGGCTACGAATTGTTTTTGACCAGCGCCTGATCCCGTGCTGTTGTATGAGAACTGTGCGCCGGGAACTGCTTGAGAGTATTTCGCAGAGAACACACTCATGGCTTTCTGCTGAGCGGATGAGCCCTCTGCGGTGAGCTGTCCGGTGGTTCCAGAGAGGTTCGAATCTCCATTAGACGACGAGGATCCACCGTCCGCGCTATTGTCATCACTATTACAGCCCACCATAGTGAGGGCTGAGACGGCTGCAATGGTAGCTAGGGCAGTACCGCGTCCTACTTGTTTCCTGTTCACTTTTCCTCCGGGACTCAGGGATTTCGCCAGGTGAGGAGCAGAACGAGCCACGCCGGATGGTTGACTTCATCATCTGCCTCGTTCGGCGCCTACTGATTCCGACACATGCGGATTCAGGTTTGAAAGTAATCCGTGGAGGTTGCCAGTGAGCAGATTCAAGATGAACAGAGAGTGAACACTCAGAACTTCCATGCTGTGTGGCGCTCAACCACCGTGAATCCGAGCGCCTCGTAGGCATGAACAGCGGGCGCGTTATCTGCTTCGACATAGAGCTCGACGTAAGCTGCGTCATTGCTGGCTAAGTACTGGATCCCCTTCGCTGTTAAAGCGCGACCTAAGCCTCGCCCCTGGGCCTTCCGAGCGAGCCCGATCACATAAACCTCTCCAACCTTGCGCCCGGTTTCGTCGTCACCCTCGCACACTAATTTCGTCCAGTGAAACCCTAGAAGAGGGGGAAGCTGATCAGTATTTTCGTCCTTCTTGCTGACACCGTCGGCTGATCCCCCACTACCATCGCCCTCACTCCCCCAAAGCAAAAGGACACCGTCGGGGTCGTACCATGATGCTCTCCGGGCCTGATCCAAGCGTGACTGATCCCACCCGCCTTGTTCGGGGTGCCAGTCAAAGGCCTCATTGTTGACAGCCAGCCATGCAGCATCAACTGCATCTTTCCCCCATCGACGGGCTGATTCCGTCCAGCTGAGAACCGTGACATCATCAGGCAGCGTCGCAGCTGCCTGAGCAACGGGTTTGTCGTCAGACTCGTCTTTCCCGGCAGAACCAGGAAGCTCCATCACGAGGAGTTCACGATCAGCGGTAGCACCAATGTGCTCAGCCGCCGCCCGGGCAGCGGGGAGGTCGCCGTGCGCCCACCATGTCAATCCAATCCCGTTGGTGTGAATATCACGTTCATCCCCCAGGCCGAGAGACGACGCATGGGCGCGAACCGCACGTTGCAACGCTGTAGCCAGCCCGCCTCGTCGATAAGAGGGATGAACGGCGAGTTCGACGGCCGGACCAGAAGGATCGACGGCTGCAATGCCACGTACGTGCCCATCGACCCTGACTAACGCGTGCCAATGATGAAGGTCCGGTTCCTCCATTCCGCGCAAGAATTGTTCGGAAAACGGTGCGACGCCGTCATGCCGGGTGCTCTCGTGCAGAATTGTTTCGATTTCCATCCATCGATCGGCTGACGCCTGTCGAGCATTGCGAACCCGGGGAGAAACTGGTCCTAACACCAGCTGGGTGATGATGTCACACGGCTGTGCGTTGAAGGTGGGTGCGTCTGCCATCGCTACAATCCTCACTCATTTCCGGGTTCTGCGCTTAAGTACTGTTGTGATCGAATGTGGCCGAACACTGGGTGGCACCAGCCCGACTGATGGTCGCCAGCTTCGTGCTCGCTTATTTGGCTTTCGTCGCACAGGCTACCGGGGTTCAGGCGCGAGTCATAGTTTCGGGCATGTCCCGATTATGCGTCAAGGTCGATAGCCTTGTAGCCAACATTACGAACAGTGGCGATCATTCCCTCATACTCGGTGCCCAGCTTGGCGCGAAGCCGCCGAACATGCACGTCGACAGTTCGGGTTCCACCGAAAAAGTCGTAACCCCACACTTCTTGCAAGAGCTGCTTTCGGGTGAACACGCGCCCGGAGTGTTGAACCAGAAAGCGGAGCAATTCAAATTCTTTATACGTCAGATCCAGCGGGGTGCCATGGATACGCGCAGTGTATGTTGCGTCATCAACGACAAGTTCTCCAACAGTAACGACGTTGGAATCGTCGATCTCATTAACGGGAACTGGCCGACGGGTAAGCAGAAGCCGGAAGCGCGCGTCAATTTCGACCGGCGTAGCGCTAGCCAGGAGGAATTCGTCGACAGCCCAGGAGGAATCTAGGGCGATCAGGCTGGTTTCTGCGATGGCAACGGCCACGGGCATATCAGGGTGAGCAGCGGCCACGGTCCGGCAGAGCTCCCTGGCGCCGAGGAGGTCGGAGCCCGTGACGTCGATCACCGCGAGTTCGACGTCGTCAAGTTGTCGTGAGGACGTAGCGTCGGGAGGAAAAATGACGGTCTCGTGTGGCAAGAGTGCCAAGGGCGGGAGTACGTCGGCCACGCTTGTGGCATTGGTGAGTAACGCTATCCTCACGATGTAATCCTTTTTCGTTGACTAGCTCAACAGCTCAATACTGGGTCACTTTAGCCCAGTTCGCCCCGTTGACCGAACCGGATAGTCTATTTTTCTTGTAGGTTCGATGAATAGCGGGGAAACCGGTAAAACTGTAGGGGTGACTCATCAGCCTTCTTCGCCCGCCGGTTCGGTGCCCGTTAAGACGCGGTCTCGCCACCGGCGGAGGGTGCACAAAGTAGGCATCATCGTCGCTATCGTTGTGATGGTTCTCGGCGTATGCGCATGGGTGGGAGACTCTCTAGTCGCAGCTCGAACAGAGTCACGTATCTCGCGCGAACTACAGCACTACTCTAATTTGCCTGTTCAACCCGATGTGACAGCCGGGGGGTTTCCTTTCTTGTATGAAGCTGAGCGCGGGAAGCTATCGTCGCTCACCGTCGATGCACAAGATCTCGACGTTCCTGGGTTTGGTTTGGTGACTGTCCATTCCTCGGCAACGAATATCGAGGCGTCGACACACGACATTCTTCACGGACGGATTGAGAATGCTCCGGTTGAGACCATGTCGACGACGCTATCGCTGGACGGATTAGCTTTAGGCGAGCGTCTCGGGATTACCGATCTGACTATCCGACGGTTGGCGAATACAGCGCCGAACGGTGGTCAAGAGTCGGATTCGGTTTTTAGTGGTTCTATTGGTGGTTTAGATAAGCCGGCCACAGTAGCAGTTCGGCTGCGCATCAAAGCCGACGTTATTTCCATGGATGCCTACGAAGTTCTCGACGGTCCGGCGAGCAGAGATAAGGATGCCCCGGTTGTGAAGGGGCGGGAGATCCCAGAGGACATTCGGGATGAAATAAAACGAGCCTTTTCCCTCCAATTAGAAGGAAAATATCTTCCGCTCAGGGCACGTCCTGATTTTATTTATTGCGAAGGCGGGTCTATTTTTCTGCAGGCTAGCCAACAAAATGTGACAATTAATTTGTCGGACCTTGCGCCTATGGCGCGGGAAGAACCCGAGGAAGCGAGATACGAAAACGACAGGGAGTAAGAAGTAGCGAGGACGGGAAGGCGATTAGTCCTACCCCTCCGGTACGCTGGGCACCATGGCAGAAAACGACAAAAACAGTGCACAGAAATTCGGCGTTCCCGGAACTGGTTCCGCGGGACAGGCAGATCACTCTCCCAGCGGTGGTTTCGCTGGTGAGAGGGCACCACAGGGGCACAAACTTGATGGCAATGAGGCCGTCAATCGTGCTGCGGAACAAGCCAAGACCACAGCCAGCCGTAACATTCCTGTTTTTGGTGATCTTCCTATTCCGGACGACACGGCGAATTTACGCCAGGGCCCGTCTCTTCACGATGGTCTTCTGGCACTTCTTCCCCTGGTTGGGGTCTGGCGGGGCGAAGGGCAAGCCCGAGATTTAGCAACCGGTGAGGAATATCCCTTTGGGCAGCAAATTACCTTCGCTCATGATGGCCAGAACTATCTGTCATATGAGTCACGTACATGGAGGATAAATAAAGAAGGCGAAGCCTCCGGGCCCGATGAGCGGGAATCGGGGTTCTGGCGTATTAACGATAAAGATGAGATCGAATTCGTGTGCGCGCACGCCAGCGGCGTGGTCGAAATTTTCTATGGCCAGCCGACGACTGAGCGCCAATGGGATGTGCAGTCTGCATCGACGATGGTGACAGCGTCCGGCCCCGCCACGCTGGGCCCGGGTAAGCGCCTCTACGGGTTAATGCCGAATAACCACTTGGGTTGGGTTGACGAGCGTGCCGTCGATAATGAGATGGTTCCTCGTATGTCGGCGGAACTCACCCGCCACGCCGGGTAACCCACGTTACGCGTGGCAGGTCGCGCGCTGACCGCACCTTAGCCAAAGCTGGGTGCGGACGTGAGGGGAGGGATGATCTCTCCGAGAGTCGGTAGCCCATTAGGCGAATCGGGTGCCATACAGGGCATCGTCGGATTGTCGTCTTTCAGAAGGTTGGAAACCAACGCTTGCATAGATGGGAGTTTGGTTAGCCCACCGTGCCCGACAATGTCATTCGGGCACAGATCTTGCGTGATGATATTGGTGTAGTCACCCGGGCCGTCCATGAGATTGATGCCATAGGGGGCGGCGTTGATTTCCTGTTTCGTCGTGACGGCGTAGTACTTGATACCCGGCAGCGCTTCCGACGGGGTGTTGAGTGAACGAATGCTCTCGCCCTCCGATGACATCTCTAAGCAGGTGTCACTGGGGCTCTTGAGCAGCTCCTGAGGGACATAAAGTCGCGCATTCGGTGGCGGGCATTGGCCTTTGCGAAGGGCATCGGCGTGATGGGGCGACCCCTTGATCATCCCGGAAAGTATCACGGCTTTTCGGACGAAATCGGCACCGCCAAAGTATTTGAGCCAGTACCGAGTGACGAGGCCACCCTGGGACCACGTGACGACGTCGAACTTATCGTGTCCGGTTTGTTGTTTCAGCTTGTCGACGAAGGTGGCCAGGCGCGCCGAGTTGCCTTTAACAGTCACATAAGGGCTGGTGGAGGGATCGTCTGGTTCCCATGTCATGAAGACGTGAACGTCTAAACCGTGGTTACGCAGACTATCTGCATATGCTTCTGCAGAACTCCGTGATTCGCTGGATGCGGAGACGTAGATGACTGGGAGCGGGCCGTCGGTGGACGATGATCCGGCGGTCACTGGGGATTGAGCATCACCAGCGTGGGCGGGCAGGGACGACAGCAATAGCGTGATGGCGGCCGCGAGGATGACGCACATGGACACCACTGTGCGACGGGGAGCAATCATGGGAATCATGAGGCTAACCTACATCACGCGGCCGCGCGTAGCTACAGTGTTGGTAACTTAATTGCATCTAACCGTTAAATTTGTCCAACAAGGCGAGCGCCGCTTCTTTTCCTAAAGCGTTCGCAGCTAAAGGGCTATCTCCTGTGAGAAGATTTCTATCCCGCGTGGTTGCTCCGGACATATCCTCATTGGAAATGGTGATACCCGCTTCCTGGAGCTTCTCCCCCAGCTTCCACGGCATCTCGCCAGGTAAATAGCCAATCTCAATATTGGCACCGAAGTCGAGGGCATCCGGGAAAGCCACGACGCTGTACCCGGCGAAAGGATTCTCGTCCGCCCCGATACCTGCCGCTAAGAGAGCTGCCGGTCCGTGGCACAGCGTGATAATGAGCCGATCATTATTCAGGAAATAACGCAGGGCTTCGCCTACCGAACTGTCCGACGGCACACCATTCATGGCACCGTGACCACCTGGGATGAACACTGCGGCGTAATCGTCGAGTCCTTGAGCAACGACGTCGCTGAGCTTCTTGGGCTGTTTAAAAGCGCTTTTCGTTGCATCCCAGGCGTCGTTGACGGCGTCGTCCTTCGACGGGAACGCCCACCATTCGAATTTCGCTGGGCTGCCTGAGTTAGTCGCGACATCAACTCCGAACCCCGCTTTGTGCATGTGAAAGAGGGGAAGGAGCGTTTCCACGGGGTGATTGCCGGTAGAGAAGAACGTGCCGTTCTGCATCGGTAGGTAGCGCTCTTCGGTTGCAATAACGAGGACTTTCCACCGGCCACCGGTGTACGTGTCTTCGCTGGCGAGGCCGGAGAAGTCGGTCGTATCTGCGGTGTACTGCTCAAGGGAGTATGCCGAGGGGAAAAAGGCATTATCCTCCGCCGGATCAGGGGTTGGCTTGCGGTTATCGTCGGTCTTTGTTGCGTACTGTCGGACAAATTCCTTTGCTTTAGTAGCCATATCACTTTTCTACATAGAATGGCGAGATCGTGCCACCTGTAAAAAGTGTGCCCCCTACCAGTCGCGCATCCGCAATGATCAACGCGCAACAACGTACCAACGGTGTCGATATAGCGACAGAACCAACAACAGAAATAAAACGCCGGTGAGATACCACCACTGACGGGGTAACACCACCGGCAACATACCGCCGACGGGCATTCCGCCGGCGATGATTAGTTAGTTAAGCGCCCTCACTAACTATTGTTTCTTGGTTGCGCTTACTTCTTTATTGCGCTGATTTCTAATTCCAGCGCAACGGCGTCGGAAATTAATACTCCGCCAGTTTCCAGGGCCGCATTCCAGGACAATCCGAAGTCTTTTCGAGAAATGGTGATGGCACCTTCGAACCCAACGCGCACGTTGCCGAATGGATCTTTGGCCTCGCCGCCGAATTCAAACGGAATCGTCACAGATTGGGTGGTTCCTTTAATAGTAAGGTCCCCGGTAAGTTCCAGCGTGTCTCCTTTAATCTCCGCCGAGGTGGAGGTGAATGTTAACGTTGGGTTGTTTTCCACATCCAGGAAATCACCTGATTTGATGTGCTTATCACGGTCCTCATTACCAGTGGTAAAGGAATCGGCTTGTGCCGTCACATTCACCTTGATTGACGACGGATCGGTTGCATCGCCGGAGGCTTCCCCAGTGAAATCTGAGAACGATCCGCGAACTTTCGTCACCATGGCGTGGCGAACAACGAACCCTAAACGAGAGTGAGATGCGTCAATTTCGTAGGTTCCGTTGATGGTGGATAGGTTAGTCATTGTTTTCTCCTTTTTTAACCGCTTGACGGGTTGTGTCCATGCCACGTTATGTGACACATCAACTATATTGCTCACACTTTGGTGACTTGTCAACTAAATGGGGGAAGATATGGTGCAGAGGGCTCATCGACACGCGACGGATCGGCAGGCGGCTGCGGGCACATAGTCGGCAGCTGGACCCACTTTCATAAAGCATTTATGGGTGTGACGTGCCACGATCCACGACCACCAGTGCACGGATTTTTGGATTCTATTCCTAGACTAAGGACCATGACGACGACACATATGGATCCGACCTCAACCCCTGTCACTGAGGCGGAATCCCCCATCACTCATCCCCACGCCGATGAGGACCCACAATTCCGGCGTTTTCTGAACACCCTTCAAGCGGACGGCAAGGACCGTATCGACTACGCGGACGACGGGCTGTCCCGTATTGCGCAAGCGCACGATGCCTCGCACTACCTGCTTGTTCCGAAAGGGATCATGCGCCCCGACAGCGCTGACCAGGTCGCCCGCATCATGGCTGCCGCCGATCAATGCAACCTGCAGGTCAGCTTTCGAGCAGGAGGAACCAGCCTATCCGGACAGGCGACGACTGACGCTGTGATGGTCGATACCCGGCGACGGTTCCAAGACATCGAGGTCCTGGATAATGGCCGGAAAGTGCGCGTTCAACCCGGAGCGACGATCCAAATGGTTAACGCCTATCTGTCGCTATACAAACGGAAATTAGGGCCAGATCCTGCGTCGTCAAGTGCGTGCACGATCGGTGGAGTGGTGGCAAATAATTCATCAGGGATGCATTGCGGTACACAATTCAATACCTATCAGACGCTGGATTCCTTGGTATTTATTCTTCCTAGTGGAACGGTGATTAACTCAGCTGACCACGATGCTGAGCAACAGTTCCGCACGCAAGAGCCGGATTTGTTTGATGCTCTCGTTCAGATGCGCCGGCAGATTACGTCGAGTCCCGAGTTGGTGCGAAAAATCAAGCACCAGTATTCGATGAAGAACACCATGGGGTACGGCCTAAATTCGTTTTTAGACTATGAGTCCCCTCTTGATATTTTCACGCACCTCTTGATCGGTTCGGAAGGCACTCTGGCGTATATCGCCGAAGCTACCTTTAACACTTTGGAAGTAAAACCACGAGTTTCCACCGGATTGTTGGTTTTCTCTAATTTGATCGACGCATCGTCGGCGGTTCCTCAGCTGGTGGCGGATGGATTCCAGACTGCTGAGCTATTGGATGCTACGAGCCTCAAGGTGGCCCAGAGGACGGGGTCGGTAGCACGTTCAATTCGCGAGATCGATGTTAAGGATCACGCTGCGCTGCTGGTGGAGTTCACTGGAGACAGCGACGACGAGCTACACGACCGGTATTCGGCTGCGCTCCCCCATCTTGAATCAATGCCATTGGCAGTTCCACATGAGATGACGTCGGATAGAAAAGAACGGAATCTCTTGTGGTCAACGCGAAATAATTTGTATGCGGCCGTTGCTGGGGCAAGGCCGAGTGGAACGAATGCACTTTTGGAAGATGTTGTGGTGCCAGTCCAGGATTTGGGCCGCGCGTGCGATGATCTCACGCATCTTTTCCGGAATCATGATTATCCCGGTTCCGTCATTTTCGGTCATGCAAAAGACGGCAATGTTCACTTCCTCTTAAATGAACAATTTCGAGATGTGAAGAAACTCCAGCGGTATCAGCGTTTCACCGAGGATATGGTTGATGTCATTCTGGGTTATAACGGTTCGCTAAAGGCAGAGCATGGAACGGGGCGCATTATGGCTCCGTTTATTGAGCGCCAATTTGGTTCGGAGTTGTACCAGATTATGCGCCGGATTAAAGACGCGGCTGATCCGAAGCGAATGCTCAACCCCGGGGTTATTATTACCGACGATCCGCATGAGTACGTTGAGCATCTGAAGGTGGCTGACCGGATCGAGAAGGTGGCGGATCGGTGCGTCGAGTGCGGGTATTGCGAGCCGGTGTGCCCGTCACGAAACCTCACGTTGACGCCACGCCAACGGATTGTTGTGCGTCGTGAAATTGCTGCAGCGAAGAACCGCGGGGACACAAAGCTGGCCACGGAGTTGCAGGAGCGGTGGCAGTACGACGGGCAGGATACGTGCGCGGTGGACGGGATGTGCCTTACGCGGTGCCCGGTGGGGATCAACACAGGCGATTTGATCCGTCAGTTGCGCGCGGAAAGTGCTGGCAGTGTTGCCCAAAAGGGCTGGAAGGCGGCCGCACACGGGTGGAACCTGGGCGCCAAGGCTGGTTCGCTGGCAATGACTGCCGCGCATGCGGTTCCGTCGTCCCTGCCGACGGCTGCCACACGGGTTGCGCGGCAAGTGGTCGGCGATGACACGATGCCTCTCTATAAGAGTGCACTGCCCCAAGGCGGCCCTCTGCGCCACGATGTCTCCACCGACCACGCGGATTTTGTTTTCTTCCCCGCCTGTGTGAACGAGATGTTCGGTGGCATTGATGGCGACGGAAAGCGAGCAATGAATGCGACCAAGGCTTTCGAGGCGGTAGCGCAGCGTGCGGGCCTAACGTGGCGCACTCCGAACGGTATCGGTGGCATGTGCTGCGGTACACCGTGGAAGTCCAAGGGCATGCTGGAGGGCTACGAGGTCATGCGCACACGCGTGCTCTCTGGGCTGTGGGAGGCGTCGGAGGAAGGCCGGCTGCCGATCGTGTGCGATGCTGCCTCCTGCACAGAGGGCATTCAGGTCATGCGGGACACTGTTAAGAAGGCCGCGGCCTGTGACCCTAAATGGGAGAATGTGCAGGTGATGGATGCCGTCGAGTTCTGTGTGCGCTATCTGCTCCCCCACGTGGAAGCGAAGCGGCAGTTGGATTCTCTGGTGCTCCACCCCACGTGCTCGCTGACTCATTTAGGTCTTATCGACGAGATGTGCGCTATCGCGCGCGTTGTCGCCCGGAATGTGACGGTGCCGAAGCATTGGGGTTGCTGCGCGTATGCGGGTGACCGTGGGATGCTTCACCCTGAGTTAACGAAAAGCGCAACGCGAGCGGAGGCGCATGAGGTCAATGAGCGGCCGTACTCTGCTTACGCATCGATCAACCGGACGTGCGAGCAGGGGATGACCGAGGCTACCGGCCAGAATTACCAGAATCTGTTCCAGCTTCTGGAATGGGCGACGCGCCAAGAAAAGGTGGACGCGACGACCTAAGACGTGTGGTCGGCCTGGGAAGTGTGGTCGGTATTGGCGTAGCTCGTGGGCGTGCCCCTCGAAACTGTGGGATCCCTATAAGCCTCTAAACAGCGGAAATGCAGCTCTCCTAGCGGAGTCACACCGATCACAATTACTGGTTTTCAGTGTCAACTCGGGGTTAATGTCTAGGTATGCCTAATAATCAACGTGTTCGCGAAGACCTGTCCTCGGAAAAGCTTTTGACACGCAATATCCATCCCCCAAAATCTGCCTCGACGGACACCGAAAGACATCACCACTCCACATGTCGACGAGGCTTTTTGATACGCAACAAACGGTTAGGAATAGCGTTAGGACTGACTCTCGGTCTCGCTAGCACGCTCCTTACTCATGGGGCGGTAAGCGGGCGAACTCTAGGATCGGCACACGCAACTACTCCTGGCTATTCATCTATTCTTGGATATTCAAAACTCACGGATCAACCTGCAACTCCCCCTCTCTCCGCTCCAGAGTCTACGACAACCCGAGATCCGGGTACTGCTGAGATTATCGAGCGGAACGCAAAATACCAGGCCAATCACAATGATGGGGCTGGGAAGTCTAATTCAGTGCGGTGGGTGGATCGGACTACAACCTCACCCTTGGTACTCATTGCTCCCCATGCCACGACACATATTCGTGACGGCAAAAGGAAACCAGCTGACCTGTACACGGGCGGTATTACTGAGATTGTGGCTAACCGCACGGGTGCGTCGTCGTTAACAACCACGGGCACGGTTTCAGACTGGAATAAGAATTGGTCGACGCGGGATGATGAGTTCACACGAATCATCGATCGCCTCCCCAATAATGCCGTTATTGTCGAAATTCATGGGATGAAAGATACTTCGCTGGACGAACCTGTGTCTGCCGGCACAGGTGACGAACCATCGGAGTCGACGGACGCCATCGTTGGTGCTCTACAGGAAGAGTTCGATGGCCATGTGTCACAGAATAAGTTTGAGGCCGAGTCCGGCTACACTGTGACCGATTACCTGCAGAAAAAGGGGCACTCCGTCCTGCAGATTGAATTAAACCGTACCCTCCGTGACCCCGAATCTGGACAAGCTGGACAGACATTGGATCGGCTAACACGGGCGTTTTCCAAGGCGGCTGATCAATTCCCGCAGTTATCGACGACGCCCGAAGCGGATGGAGAAGAGCGTCTGCCGCATCTCACGTAAGCTTCGCGTGGATATTTTCCACCATGAGGAAATTACAGAGCCCCAGTTCAGTACACCGATAAGGACACGCTCCGTACAAAAACGACAAGGCCCCACCATGCCCTCACTCCCCGACAGCTTCGGCGGCAATCTCCTCAACCTCGTCGGCTGTATCTGGCCGGTCAAACTCGAACCCGTCCAAACTCAGTACCCGCGCAGCAACCCGTACTGAGGACACCAGCCACACACCATCAGCGGCTTTAAGATCATCAAGCGTGAGACGACGCTCCTCACAGGCCCAACCACGCTCCCGCGCAATGCCAAACATGGACGCTTGCGTGGTTCCTGCGAGAATCCCCGCGTCCGTTTTGGGCGTTATCATGCGGCGATCAGATACCGCAATCACAGTGGACGTCGGGCCCTCCAACACGGCGCCGTCGTCGGAAATGAAGATAACGTCGTCGAAATTATGCTCATGGGCATAGCGCAAGGCAGCCATATTCGCTGCATAGGACAATGTCTTCGCGCCAATCAGTGCCCATGGTGATCGCTCCGACAAGTCCAAGCGGAATCCTCGCTCCGCAGACATCACCTTGACACCTTCGCGACGGCTACGCTCAACTTCCTCCGACATCGGCGCTACCGTAATCCATCCCGTCGGCCGCCCCGTCGACTCGCGACCGCGGGATAATACCCACCGCAAGCCACAATCACGATCCGCAAGCTCCGGGTACTGCTTCTTCCACGACTTCACAGCCAAATCCGTCGCGCGAGCCCACAAATCCAGGTCCGGCTCCGGTAACCCCAGCATGGCAGCCGAACGACGAAACCGCTTCGCGTGCCGGTCCAGATTCCGGACACTTCCACCCCGGAGCATGAGCGTCTCGAAAATACCGTCGCCACGAACCGCGGCGAGGTCGTCGGCAAACAACAGTGGCTGGGACGAATCGTGAACACGGGGCTCCCGACTCAACGAATCCAAACCCGCGTGTAATACAGAGACAACGAGCAGCGGGTTCGTGCCGGGCGACCGGGGCGACAACGGCGGAAGCGCAGATGAAGCAGAAGACATATCCGTATTGTATGACGCCCCTGTGACATAACTGCGGCGAAACGTTTCATGATAACCACCACATTCCCGACTACACTGACACTCGTGGCCACCCGCGAAACTTCGAACACCAGCCAGACCCCCGGAGAAGCCCCCACTCCCCCGACGTATCAGAGCCCACTTCTCGACGCCATCGACGGAGCCGCCGACGCACCAGAGGGTCACCAACAACACGGTGTGGCCTGGCATTATGGAAACCCTCTTGGTGAACAACGCACATTTGAGAGATCCGCAGGGGTCGTCGACAGATCCCATCAACGGGTGCTCCAGATCAGTGGAGCAGACACATTATCGTGGCTGAACTCGCTGATCAGCCAAAAAATTGATGCGCTGGCTCCCGGCTCGACCACTCATGGGTTGATCTTGGACGCTAAGGGACACATCGAACACGCGTTCACTATCGTGCGACCTAAGGAATCTTCGCCCACTGGTTCCAACGAGCCCAGTGTCTACGTGATCTCCGAACCAGACACTTTCGACGCTCTTCAGACGTATCTGACCCAAATGGTCTTTTGGTCCGCAGTGAGCGTCCACGAAGCAGACCTTGCCCTCATTACCGTCATCGGTCCCGACACGTCGACAGTTATGGCCCAAGTCTTAGAAGGCCATCACGCTCCGAGCACGCCGGCGACCGCTACCCCGCCCGATACCCTTCCCAAAGGAACAATTACATTCACCGATCCCCTCGTCGGCACGGAAGATTCTGTCCATCTCTTGGTACCCAGACCTTCGCTGACCGACGCGTTCACGGCGCTCATCAATGCGGGGGCGAAAGCCACCGGGCTCATGGCCTACGAAGCAGAGCGCGTCAAAGCAGTCATTCCGGAGGTACACGCTGACCTCGACGATCGCACGGTGCCACATGAAATAGAAGCCTTTATCGGAACCCCCGCCAACGCGCCGACCCAACGGGCAACCGTCGACGACGGGTCCACGACCTCCTATGTTCACCTGAACAAAGGGTGCTATCGCGGGCAAGAGACGGTGTCGCGGATACAAAACCTCGGGCGACCGCCGCGGCTCCTGGTCAAACTCCAAGTCGACGGTTACTCAGCCCGCCGATCCGAACCAGGTGAGGCAATTACCTCTGGGAAACGAAAGGTCGGCCGAATCGGAACCGTCGTTGACGACTGCGACGAAGGGCCTATCGCCCTGGGGCTTGTCAAGCGGAGCATCGTCGAAAAGGTAATCGCTGGTGACGCAACCGGTGGGCCACAGTCTCCATCATCCACACCACCAACCCCTCTGGAGGTCGATGGCACCGCGCTCGCCATCGATCCCGACACCACTCACCTGGACGAAGCCCCCAAAGCAGGACGACAAGCCGTCGACAAGTTGCGCGGGAAAACGCCCTAACCTAGAAGCCCCTGAATTAACCACCCCACGCGCGCCGCTACACCAGACTCGCAGCGCCCCATGCCTTCACACTCCGGGCACCTACCCCGAATTTCTAGCCAATAAGGGCCCTGTGCGCTGCAATAACAGCGCAATTCGGCGACATCGCGTCCCCCTATGCAGAATTTTTCGTTCAGAACCGGTAGGGTATGGACAGGAAGAAACTATGAACTCGTCATGGGCCGGCGCAGGATTACCGCACCGGCCCGCTAACCCAAGGGGGTCAGACCATGGGTCGCGGCCGCGCCAAGGCAAAGCAAGCCAAGGTAGCACGTCAGTTGAAGTACAACTCACCTGAGATGGACCTCGAGCGCCTCCAGCGTGAACTGACCGGACAACGGGAAGAAGAAGACTCCCACGACAAGTGGGATCGTTGGGCAGAAGACGAGCCCGACGAAGACGACTGGCGCTAACTACTACTGGGGGCGTCTTTCCTGGACACGTCCAGCACACCTCACCCCCAGAACAACCCGACGAAAACCTAGGCCAGCGCGGCACAGCTGAGCTGGCCATTTTCGTATGCCCAGATGATCGGGCACACTTTCCGCGTTTTACCCCGACCTACGCCTGCGGGTGATCCCCGACCAGAACCGCGCGGTCCTGCTCACCATCGCCCGCAACACGCACCCGGCCTAAGGTCCAACAGTCCACATGGCGAGCGGTCAACAGCGCCTGAGCACGATCGGCCTCATCCGCGCTCACCACGGCGACCATACCGACACCCATGTTGAACGTCTTCTCCATTTCTGCGTCCGACACAGAGCCCAACTCCGCGATCAACCGGAAAATCGGATTCGGCGTCCACGACGCCCGATCCATCTCCGCGACCAGCCCGTCCGGAATCACACGCGCCATATTGCCCGCGAGTCCGCCACCGGTCACATGGCACAACGTGTGTGTCTCGCACTCCTGAATAAGCTCTACACAATCCAACGCATAGATCCGCGTCGGCTCTAGAAGCTCCTCGCCCAATGGCCGGTCAAGCTCTTCGACAACCCCATCAAGCGGTAGGCCGGCGTCCTCCAGCAGAATCCTTCTGGCCAGCGAATATCCATTCGAGTGAAGCCCCGACGATGCCATTCCAATAATGACATCACCATCCCGGACCTTATCGGGCCCCAACACATCCGCCGCCTCCACGACGCCCACACCGGTCGCGGAAATGTCGTACTCACCAGGCTCCATCACACCGGGATGCTCGGCGGTCTCACCACCCAGCAACGCGCACCCCGCCATCTGACAGCCCTGAGCAATACCGCCGACGATCTGCGCCACGTGCTCCGGAATCACCTTGCCGATGGCGATATAATCCTGCAAAAACAGAGGCTCCGCACCGCACACTACAAGATCATCGACGACCATCGCCACCAGATCCTGGCCAATCGTGTCATGCTTATCCATCGCCTGGGCCACAGCGAGCTTCGTACCCACACCGTCCGATGAGGCAGCCAACAGAGGCTCCTTATATTTGCCCAACGCAAAAAGCCCGGCAAAACCACCTAGGCCACCACGAACCTCTGGCCTAGTCGCCTTCTTGGCTAATGGTGCAAATAGCTCAACAGCCCTGTCCCCTGCCTCGATATCCACACCCGCCTGGGCATACGATGTGCCCTCGGAAGGAGCCGCCGATGTATCGTCGCCACTCTCCGTGTTGTCTACCTCATGAGCATTCATATTGTGTATATCGCTTCCTCGCTAAATAAATGTCGGTCTCACTAAAATTAATATAACCTTGGGCAATTAATCACGATTATCGTCACGACAACGCGATCAACATGAAACTAAGCGTGTCACACACGTACACGGAGGGTTTCGACTGCCAGCACCACCGCTACCGTCACCGCCTAGCCCACCGCCGCTTGGCCAGAGCCCATCGCCCGCTCAGAGTCCGCCCGGCGCGGTGTGTTCTTGCAGGTCACGCACCGCACCCGCCTTGCGGCCAATATCGGGTAACCCGAGTGGGTAATGGCCATCGAAGCAGGCGCAACACAGTTCCGATCTCTGCTGGCGTGACGCGGCCACCATGTTTTCCACCGACACGTAGGCCAGGGAATCCGCGCCGATCGAGGCACGCACTCCCTCCACGACATCGTCTGGATCAAAGTCATTAGCCACCAGTTCGTCTGGGGAAGCAAAGTCGATCCCATAAAAACATGGCCACTTTACCGGCGGAGAAGCAATGCGAACATGAATCTCGGCCGCTCCAGCGTCGCGAAGCATCTTCACCAAGGCGCGCTGGGTATTGCCTCGCACGATGGAATCGTCGACAACGATCAGCCTTTTCCCACGGATAACTTCGCGTAACGGGTTGAGCTTCAGGCGGATACCCAACTGACGGATGGTCTGCGAGGGCTCAATAAACGTGCGGCCCACATAGGCGTTTTTCGTCAGCCCCTCTCCGAAAGGAATGCCCGAACCTTGCGCATAACCAACGGCCGCCGGTGTCCCCGATGAAGGCACGGGGATCACCAAATCGCCCTCCACCGGAGCTTCCTCGGCGAGACGCCGGCCAATTTCCACGCGCGTCGCATTGACTGCGCGGCCGCGGATCGTCGAATCCGGGCGGGCCAAATACACATACTCGAACACGCACCCGCGGTGCTGCGCGCGGGCGAAATGGTGCGAATGCACGCCGTCGTCGTCGATAATAAGAAATTCTCCCGGCTCGACCTCTCGGACGAAGCGAGCACCGACGATATCCAGGGCACAAGTTTCCGACGCCACAACCCAGCCGCGTTCCAGGCGACCCAGGCAGAGGGGGCGCACACCGTGGGGATCGCGAGCGGCGTAGAGCTTTTCGCCATCGGTGAATGTCAGACAGAAGGCGCCACGAAGACGGGGAAGAAGCTCCTGAGCCGACTGGACCAACGAGGTGTCCTCATCGTGGTAGTACGCGAGCAACGCGCACATGACGTCGGAGTCGGTCGGGTCCGACGCGGGGTCAATCAAGCCATATGCTGCCGCTTCCCGGCGCAACTCGCCCTGATTGATGAGGTTTCCGTTATGTCCGAGGGCGACGTCGCCACCGCTGCGCGCCGTGCGGAACATGGGTTGGGCATGCTCCCAACGGACACCGCCAGCCGTGGAATATCGCGTGTGGCCGATGGCCACATGGCCTCTGAGGGCCGACAAGGTGGGCTCATCGAAAACTTGCGATACCAAGCCGAGATCTTTGAAGACCAGAATTTGCTGCCCATCTCCGACACCGATCCCCGCTGCTTCTTGTCCCCGGTGTTGCAGAGCGTACAAACCGTAGTAGGTGAGCTTTGCCGTCTCCTCCCCTGGCGCGTAGACCCCGAAAACGCCACATTCTTCGCGCGGCTCGGTTTCACCGCGATCATCGAGGTTGATTGGTGCGAATCCCCCACTAGGTACACCGGAATCGGCCCCCCAGGGCCTGGTCGTGAACGGCTCGCTCGAGGTGGGGGCATCGGCCTCTACACACCACGGATCTACACAATCAGTGCGCGACACGACTCCCACTGTAATAACAATTGCTGGTTTTCCCAACTAAATCCCAACTCAATCGCCACGATGCGGAGTGCAAAGGCGCGTGGGGCCGCGAGATTGCGCGATACGGATGGAGAAACGGAGTTGCATGGAGCGTAACCGCGGGAAAGTTCCGCCGGCAACAGGCTTTATCCGACCACTACCGGACCTGAGGCAACCAGCGCGACACCTCCGCCGCACGAGAACCTGAGAATTCCACCTCGGAACTGCAACTCTCCCACTCCACAATCCCCAGTGCGAGCTGAATCCACGTGAGGCCGTCGGTTTCCACCACATTGGGCGGAGTTCCCCTAGTATGCCGTGGCCCCTCGATGCACTGCACAGCCGCAAATGGAGGAACACGAACTTCCACGCTATGGCCCGGCGCGTCAGCCTCTAACGCTTTTAGGCTCGCGCGGACCGCTCGGGCAATCACACTCCGAGGAGGGCGTTCTACGTTCTGCGGATCCGTCGCCCAGGGCCTTACCTGTTCCAGGTCCGCCACTAGTTGCTGCGCATCAATTCTCTTAGTCACGCACTAACTGTACTGCCAACCCTTACAATGCAAGAGTTACGTAGTTCACTGCCCGATTGTTCGCTGCCCGTTTTTGCGGGATACACATAAACATCGAAGCATCGACGAAGGAAACCATGACAACTAAGGACACACAACACACCACTGACACCGAAGAACGTGGAAAGACTGCCGAGAAGCCCCACGCGACTGGCCGACGCAACAATAGCGTCACACTGCGGTTCCTTGCAGCCCCCAACGACATCCTGCTCGCGGGTGCGATGGGCGTCCACGGTGGGCGCGTTCTCGAGTGGATCGACAAAGCTGCCTACGCGTGCGCTGTCGGGTGGTCCGGAGCCTACTGCGTCACGGCATACGTCGGGCACATCCACTTCACCCGCCCGATACCATCCGGGCATCTCGTCGAGGTGAAATCCACCATCGCCTACACAGGGCGATCGTCGATGCACATTGTCAACGAAGTCTATTCCGCCGACCCGCGTGACGGATCGTTTAGCCGCGCCTGCGACTGCCTGGTCATCTTCGTCGCTTTGGACGAGCACGGAAAATCCATACCCGTCCCCACCTGGACACCCACCACAGAGGAAGAGATCCGAGTTCGGGACGCCGCCCTCTCCCGCGTTGATCTCCGCAAAGCTATCGAAGAGGAGATGCTGAAACAAACATATACCGACAATTCGACGGCCCCTGAGCTGGTCACCCGCTTTATGGCTAAACCACAAGATGTCAACTGGGGTGGCAAAGTCCACGGCGGCACCGCCATGGCATGGATCGACGAAGCAGCCACCGCCTGCACAATGGAATTCGCTGGGCATCGCACTGTCGCGGTCTATGCGGGAGGAATCCGGTTCTATCGGCCGATCCAGATCGGAGACCTTATTGAAGCCGACGCCCGAATCATCCGCACCGATACGCGTTCCATGCAAACTAGTGTTCACGTTTATGCTGGCGACCCGCGGGAAGGCCGCAGCGGGATGAAACTAGCGATCCACGCCTCAGCCGCCTATATGGGAATCGATGAGGACGGTAACCCACTGACTGCACGCCACTTCACTCCCACCACGGAAGAAGATAAGCGCCTGGCCGAACACGCAGAAACACTCCGTAATCTGCGCGCCGAGTACTCCCCCCACCCGCTTGTGCCGCACAATCCGATATCGCGACGGATTCAATAACGCGTTCAATAACACCCGAGGAAGAAATTCGGGGCTGTGACGGCGTCGATTCCCTAAAACCAGGGCAACCCCGGGACGCCGGCAGGGGCGCCTGAAGCGGCCCCCAGAGTGCCCATCTCAAATGCCTGCAATCACTGAGCTTTATGAGCTCTTCTCTTGAGTGAGGTCATAAACGGTCACACCGTCGATGGAAGTAGCAGTGAAGTGTTCCTTCACCCACGACGTGATCTCACTGTTCCCACCAGGTGCACCGCCCTGACCGGAATCAGCAATGAAGAAGTGAATCTTTTTCTCCGATACCAATTTCTTAAACTGATCCAACGTAGGAGCATCATCACTACCGCTGAAACCACCGATAGGCATAACATCCGTATCAGTAGCCAACTGGTAGCTGGCTGCACCTTGCGAACCAATCGTCGCCGCGGACCACTTATACTTACCGGAATCTTCTTTCAGCTTGTTTTTCAGAGTCTCACTGACAGTCATCTGACCCGGACCACCCGGCGACGACGCTCCACCCTGCTTACCAGCTGAAGCCGACGACCCACCTGATCCATTCGGCGAACCTGATCCATTCGGCGAAGCGCCCGGCATACTGTTACTTGACTTATCCGTCGTCGTGCCAGCACCGCCAGGCCCCCCAGGCATGCCCTGACCATTGCCACCGTTCGGTGGAGTTCCGCCGCCATTCGGAGCAGCACCGCCACGGCCACCGTTCTGACCATTACTGGGCGCCTGGCCAGGCGAGGAAGCACCATCTTGGCCGTTGGCACCAGATTGTCCATCGGAACCTTGTCCATCGGAACCTTGTCCGTCGGCGCCACCTTGGCCGCCGAGACCGCCACCACCTGGGCCTCCCATGCCGGAATCAGATTTCGGCCCAGCTGCGACGACCGAACCGGTATTTGCGTGAGCGATGGTGTACGCACTGTACGCACTCGGCCCCGCAAGCATCGCGGCTGCGACAATACCGACGACGCCCACTCGGAACGACAAAGCACGTGTGGAAAGCGTCGAAGACGCGGATCCATCAGCGTGCCGACGAGCTCCTGCCGTGGACACCCACGGCAAAGCGAACCATCCCGCTGCACCGATGACCGTGGCGACGAGAATAGCCCACGGTAACCACGTCGGGAATGAATCGGACGCACGACGAAGGACACCGAATCCCGTCACACCGGACGCGAGGATAGCGACGGCGCTCACAGCACGAACCCACAGGCGATCACGGTGCTGCCATGCATCGGCAGCGCCCATGCCGACCAGTCCAGCCATCGGAGGAACCATAGCCACGGTGTAGTACTGGTGCATCGTGCCCTCCATGAAGCTGAACGTCCCGGCACACATGAGCAGCCAGACGCCGAGCCCGATGTACAGGCCACGCTTCGTATTTTTTAGCGGTGCTCGCCCGCACAGGACTATCCCCATCACGAGGGCGATCAGCGCTGCAACGAATAGCCACGTAGCTTGGCCACCTAACTGTTGGTTAAACAGGCGGAGGATGCTCGGTTCACCAGAGAACGTCGGGCCACCGTGGCCACCACCTCCCGGGGATCCGCCTTGCGGCATGTTTGCCATCTGCCCCGAGTTCCCAGCCTGTGCCATGCCGTTACTGGCAGCAGAGGCTGCGCCCTGAACAGCGTCGGAACCAGAACTGACCCCTTGGCCGGCGCCATCGGGACTACCACCTGCGCCACCGCCGGGGGCACTGCCGTTGCCGCTGAGCCGGCTGAATCCGTTATATCCGAGGGTCAATTCCCAAATAGAGTTATTGGTCGAGCCACCGATATAGGGCCGTGACGATGATGGCCACACAGCCACTGCCACGATGTACCAGCCAGCGGAGACGACCATGGCGGCCACGGTGGCAAGGCTTTGCCCCAGCTTGACCTTCCAGGAACGCGGGGAAACCACCGCTAAGAGGACGACGAGCGCAGGAATGATCAACAAAACTTCGCCCTGCTTAGCCAAGAAGCCGAGACCGACGAAGACGCCGGTTAACACAGCCCAGCGCCATTTACCGCTCTCCACGCAGCGCATGGCCGCCCAAACAGAACATGTCATGAGGAGGACGAGCATCGCGTCGGGGTTATTGAAGCGGAACATCAGCACCGCGACTGGGGTGGTGGCCAGCACGATCCCCGACACAAAGCCCGCTGTCGACCCGGCATAGCGACGGACCGTAGCCCACAGGACGGCAACGGAACCCACACCAAGAAGGGCGTATGGCACCAGGACGGACCAAGAATTTAACCCAAAAATCTTGATGGCTAATGCCGAAGGCCACAAAGATAGTGGAGTTTTATCCACGGTAATTGTGTTACCCCAGTCCGATGAACCGAAAAGAAATGCGGTCCAATTCTTCGACCCAGCTTGGCTAGCAGCAGCATAAAAGTCATTGCCATAGCTGTTGTTATCCAGTTCCCACACGAAAAGAAATGCTGAGCCTATTACTAAGGCTATGAATCCAGCCAACTCTTTTCCGCGCGGGAAGCCCTGAACCTCGGAACAAATCCCCGACTTTTTGTTTCTATCTTGTGTTTTCGGACCCTGCGGAACGTTGGCGTGATGCTGTCTGTGATTTTTTGTCTCACTATGACTGCCACCAGCTCCTTTCACCATACTCATCGTCATTTCATTCTCCTCATTCTCACCACATCATTTCCACACCATCTGCACACTTCATCATGTTTCATGTGAATTTCCTTATTCTTTAATCCAGCGGGTCATTACACGGTCTTTTCGTGAACCCAACAACTTCCTAGGAATCCGATTGAACGCACCCTGCAATGGATATTTTCCTGTCGTATATGTCTGCCATTTTGCTTCCGTTAACACGTGGTTTACCTTCCGCTGCCGATGCGACGTCGGTGTCGGAATGAATAGAAGTACGCACGTAAAGCAACAAAACGGATGACTGTGGCGACGACGTTGGCCACTGTCAAGACGATCAACTCTGTCGTTGCCGAGGCATCAGGATTCACCCACGACAAGCCCACGAGGGATAACGACGTGACCAACCAACACACAACAAAAATAAACAAACCGCTCAGCTGATCTTTGGCCACGTTTTTTCGGCCAGATATGCCAAAGGTGAATGCCCTATTGGCAGCAGTATTTAGAACTGCAGTGATCAGAAGGCAAAGAAAATTGTTTACTTGTGCAGGCAAAAACGCCGAGAAAGCCAAGTAGAGAACGGCATACGCTACCGTCGAGGCGATTCCGACAATGCCGAATCGCCAGACATGCCTAAAAAACTTTGCTTGGGATCCGGCCGACCCGTCACCCCCTCCAACACCGGAGGCTCAGATGCTCTCGAAGAGCGGCGGAATGAATCGAGATTAATCCGATGAGACGCAATATTTCGTCTCACTCTCCACATTCCGCGTAAATCCTGTAATGCAGTTTCGACGACATTAACGCGCGAATCAGGGTCATCGGTCCAATCTACGGGGACCTCATGAATCCGGTACCCAGCTTTTTCTGCGAGGAGCAACACTTCGGTATCAAAGAACCAATTCGGGTCTTCAACATGAGGCAGAATGGCGCGGGCAACGTCGGTACGCATTGCTTTAAAACCACACTGGGCGTCAGAAAAGTGTGCTGACATCATGAGACGAAGCATGTGGTTATATGTCCGCGAGATAAACTCACGTTTTGAACCACGAACAACATTGGCTGAGCGAGCTAACCGTGAACCAATAGCAATATCGGAATGGTCAGAAACCAAAGGCGCTAATAACGGAAGCAAAGCATGCAAATCGGTTGAGAGATCTACATCCATATAAGCCACAACATCACATTGCGACTCCAACCACACCTTCTTCAGCATCCGCCCTCGGCCTTTTTGGTCCAAGTGAACCCGACGAACCGACGGCAGCTGGCGCTCCAACTCCCCCGCAACAATCCACGTGTTATCAATGGACGCATTATCAGCAATCGTGACCATCGTCGTGAATGGCACCAGGCTCGACAGGCTCTTTACCAAGTGAGTGACGGACGTGGGCAAGGACGTCGCCTCGTTGTACACGGGAATGACGATCTCCACTGTGGTCTGGCGCGGATCTGTTGGGTTATAGGACCCAGCTTTCCCCTGAGCTGAGTCACCCGGCGCGGCGAGTGCGGTCTCCTGTGCGATGGTGGACACTCGGAAGTCAGCTGAGTTCTCCGACATGGCACGGGAATTCAACGTGGACAAAGCGGGGTGGGTTTCGCCAACGGAGACTCCCCCGGCGACGGCACGGGGTTGAGATGGCTGTGCCGTCGGTGCGAAGGAGCCAGTCTCGATACTCGGATTCTTGGACTTACTGGTATACAGCGCATGAAATGTCATGGCTTATACTCAAGTATTCTCCGCTGGGAGGTTTGGAAAAATAACCTTCAGAATATCTGTCACGGAAAACTTAGATATTCTTCCCAGAAAAAGTGAAATATCCTATTCCACCACAGAATTCGCACCCGCTGCGTGAGCAAAGAGCTTAGGTAATGTGCTTGTCCAGGCCTCTCTTAATTCTGTCACGGGAAGCGTGATCTCATCCGCACGATCAGCGCTTACCTTAACCCTCACCTGGGCGGACGTTTCCTGTGAAGATCCACATGCGAGTGATGTCACGGAACCTAACCGCACCACAGGAATGCCACAGCGTTTTGCAAGGGAAACTAGTTTATCGCCATCTCCACGGGCGCAAGCGACCACGACTCGGTTGGCTGATTCCGAAAACAGCGCGACACAGGGATCCGCGTGGACGTTGGTGACATCCACGTCCATGCCCACGCCAGAAGTCATCGCCAATTCGGCCAAGGCCTGGGCGAGTCCTCCTTCGGAGAGGTCGTGCGCGGCAGTGACGACCCGCGGAGTATCGGGATCTGCTTGGTCGCAGAAGAAATCAGCCAACGCCGACGTCGCTGCCAAATCAACCTGCGGGGGAAGTCCCGACAAGGCATTGTGCTCAACCTGCTGCCAGATGGAACCACCCAGCTCATCATGGGTCTCACCCAGGAGATACAGCTCTTCGAACTGGTCATTGGATGACGTTAACGACTCATCGCCGGTACCCGATTCGCTCTCCAGGAAGGCTGAGCGTTCCGTCATCAAGCCCCCTAGGAGGTGGTTGATGTGGTGATCCACCGAGGTCACGACGCCCGCAACACCAACGAGTGGCGTCGGCAAGATCGCCTCCGAACCTGTCTGATTGTAGAACGACACGTTGCCGCCCGACACGGGAATACCCAGCTCACGAGCACCATCGGCGAGGCCATGCACAGCCTCACGGAACTGCCACATCACGGCGGGGTCCTCCGGTGAACCAAAGTTCAGGCAGTTAGTCACGGCCACGGGACGAGCGCCCGTCACAACAACATTGCGGTAGGCCTCCGCCAAGGCCAAGCGGGCCCCCATGTTCGGGTCGAGCTTCGTGTACCGCCCCGACGCGTCCGCCGATACAGCGACACCGCGGCCTGTTGTTTCATCGATACGCAGGACTCCAGCGTCGGCGTTCTGAGCCTCCACTGTGTTACCCATGACGTACCGGTCGTACTGTTCGGTGATGAACGCGCGCGAACACAACGCGGGGGAAGCAATCATGCGCAGCCACGTGTCGCGCAATTCGTCGGCACCCTGAGGACGAGCAAACCCCTTCGCCTCTACACCCGGTTCTTGCAGCTCATCTTGCCAATCGGGGCGCTCATAGGGACGGTCGTACACGGGGCCCTGATGTGCAATCGTATGCGCCGGTGCATCCACCACAACCTGGCCATGATGACGAATAACCAGGTGATCACCATCCGTGACCTCACCGATTTCGGCGCAGCTCACATCCCAATGGGCACAGATCTCCCGGAAACGATCAACATTCTCCGGAGTCACGACGGCACACATACGTTCCTGGGACTCCGATGAAAGGATCTCGGCCGCGGTCATGTGCTCCGCACGCAGCGGCACCGCGTCGAGGTTGACCTCCATGCCGCCATCCCCTGCAGCAGCCAGCTCAGAAGTGGCGCAGGATAATCCCGCACCACCCAAGTCCTGAATCCCCACGACAATCCCGGCGTGGTACAAATCCAAGCAACATTCGATGAGGACCTTTTCGGCAAAAGGATCACCCACCTGAACTGACGGCAACTTCCGCTCGGCACCATCTTCAAAAGTGTCTGATGCTAAGACAGACACTCCACCAATGCCATCCAATCCCGTTCGGGAACCAAAGAGCATCACTTTGTTCCCCTTACCAGAGGCGAAGGCCAGTTTGAGATCGTCCACTTTCAGCGTCCCAATACACAGAGCGTTCACCAAGGGGTTTCCGGCATAGGACTCGTCGAACACGGTTTCACCACCAATATTCGGCAAGCCCAGGCAGTTACCATAACCGCCCACACCGTCAACCACGCCGGGAAGGACGCGCTGGGTGTCCGCCGCATCGGCGGGACCGAAACGCAGCTGATCCATGACGGCAATCGGACGGGCACCCATGGCCATAATGTCGCGAACAATTCCGCCGACGCCCGTGGCTGCACCCTGATGCGGCTCAACATATGAGGGGTGATTATGGGATTCCACGCGGAAGGTGACCGCGTTACCGTCGCCAATGTCAATCACACCGGCGTTTTCGCCAATACCGGCCAGAATTTTCGACGACATTTCCTTTGTCATCGTTTCGCCAAAGTAACGAAGATGCACTTTGGAGGACTTATATGAACAGTGCTCCGACCACATGACGGAATACATTGCTAATTCCGCATCGGTGGGCCGCCGGCCTAAAATATCTTTAATTCGAGCGTATTCGTCGTCCTTTAAGCCCAACGACGCATAGGGCTGCGACGCATCTGGCTCTGCCAATGCGGCGGCAACCGTGTCATTGACCTGAGCAGCCGTAAAACTTTCGACCGCATTATCAGCCTCTGCGTCGGTGCGCGCACTTTCTGTGGACGTCGGCATCTGGTCATCCTCGGTAGTTATGTCAGTCTTATTCGTTTGGTTCACCATCACTTACACTCCCACCGAATCAAGAACCGAATGAATCAAACCTAACCCATCCGTTGAGGGGCCAGTCAGCAATTCCACCGCGTGCTCCGGGTGCGGCATGAGCCCCACAACGCGACCGTCGGCACTGGAAACCCCGGCAATTGCATTCACCGAGCCATTAAAATTATCGGTGTACCGAAAGACGACGCGACCTTCATCTTCCAACTGCGAAATCGTGTCCGTGGGCGCTTGAAAGCGGCCCTCACCATGCTTTGCTGGCACCAGAATCTTCTGGCCTTGGGTGAACCCGGCAGTCCACGGAGTAAACGTGCGTTCCACCTGCAAATACGTGTCCACACAATGAAAATGCAGACCCTTATTCCTGGTTAACGCTCCTGGAAGAAGGCCTGCCTCTTGCAAAATTTGGAACCCGTTGCAAATACCTAGTACGGGGAGCCCCTGGTGGGCTCGACGCACGACCTCACCCATCACAGGCGCCAAGCTTGCCAAAGCGCCCGCTCGGAGATAGTCACCATACGAAAAACCGCCCGGCACGATAACAGCATCGACGCCTTTCAGATCAGCGTCGGCATGCCATAAACGGACCACCTCGGCGCCGCCCAAGCGGGCAGCGCGCGCAGCATCGCCGTCGTCAAGGGTGCCGGGAAATGTCACCACACCAATACGTGGCATTAGTGAGCCCCCTCATTCGCGCTGGTTGAAGTGACGGGGGTGGCAGCTGAATCGTCGACACGCTCGGTAACAACGTCATAATCCTCAATGACGGTATTGGCCAATAGCGTCGATGCCAACCGGTCCAGCTCCTCATCCGATACTGAACCGTCGACATCAAGTTCAAACCGCTTGCCTTGGCGGACGTCGCGAACCCCATTCACCCCGATTCGCCCCAACGCGCGCAGAACCGCTTGCCCCTGCGGATCCAAAATCTCAGTCTTCGGCATGACATTGACAACAACTCGAGCCACAGTGGCGCTCCCTATCCGGTCAGTTGACTACACCACCAACAACATTACCGAATAGTTGGAGAACTCAACCAATTGAAAAGCCAGCTAGAGAGGGAGGTTATCCTCAATCAGATCCAGTAGGTCATCATCTTCTGGGTCTACATCGCTGCGGAACCGGCCCAAGACCTCCCCCGAATCCGACAGAACAAATTTTTCAAAGTTCCACTTTACGTCGCCTGCTTCGCCATCTTTATCAGCGGTTTTCTTCAGCTCTGTGTATAACGGGTGCTCATTGTCACCATTCACGTCCGTCTTGCTCAGTAACGGGAATGTCACACCAAATTTCGACGACGCGAACTCCTTGATCTCCTCATTCGAGCCGGGCTCTTGCTCACCAAACTGGTTGCACGGAACGCCGATGACGAAAAAGCCCCGTGCCGCGTATTCCTCGAAAATGTGCTCCAGGGCCTCATACTGTGGAGTGAAACCACATTCGCTAGCAACGTTCACAATTAAAAGAACATGGCCCTCCCACGAGCGCATCGTTGTTTCTTTACCGTCGATCGTCGTTACTGGGATGTCATAAATACTCATACCCCCAGAGTACGCGCGACTGGGGGCAAAATACGTGCATTACGCTTAAGTATTTGTGTGTATCTAAGCGGATTTAGCCGCGGGCACCTCAGAATATTTAGGCGCGCTGATAGTCGTCAACATTCACCTGAGGCGTGGGCTGGAGTTTGTCGGCGGGGTTCTTCACGGAAGGATTACGCAGGTTGACGTCCGACTCCATATCCTCCGGAGTCTCCACGTACGGAATCTCCCCGGACAACACGGCATTGACACGGTTTCTATCAACCGTATGGGTCCAGACGCCCACGACCAGCGTTGCCACAGAATTGCCGGCGAAGTTGGTCAAAGCCCTCGCCTCGGACATAAAGCGGTCAATACCAGCGATGATTCCAACCCCATCCAACAGCTCAGCCCGGTGTGCCTGCAGTCCACCAGCCAATGTTGCTAATCCAGCACCCGAAACGCCGGCAGCACCCTTCGAGGCAATCATCATGAAAACCAAAAGCCCAATTTGCTCACCCAAGTTAAGGGGTTTGTGCATAGCGTCGGAAATAAAAATCGACGCCATCGTGAGGTAAATTGCCGTGCCGTCCAAATTAAACGAATATTCGGTCGGAACAACGATGCCCACGGTTGATTTATCGACACCTACGTGCTCCATCTTGCGAATCAACGTGGGCAGCGCAGACTCTGACGACGACGTCGCAAAAACGAGGAGGTACTCGCGGGCTAAATATTTCACTAACTTGAAGATATTGAAACGGGTGAAGGTATAGAGAACCAGACCCAAAACGCCGAAAATGAAAATGACGCAGGTCACATAGAAGCACAGCATCAACAAAACAAGTTGCTTCACTGCATCGAAACCGGTGGACCCCACAACCCAGGAAATAGCGCCGAATGCACCGACAGGGGCTGTCCACAGGACCATCATCAAAACTTTAAAAACAAGCTTTTGAATCTGAGCAATGGCCGATAATAAAGGCTCCCCAGCTCTTCCCATCGACTGGATAGCAAAGCCGCACAGGAGGGCAATGAACAAGGCCTGAAGAACAGAACCACTGGTCAGTGAAGAGAATAACGTGTCCGGAATAACGGACATAACGAACCCACTCAGTCCATGAGCAGATTCTTTATTGTTATCGACGAACGACATCCCCGACCCAGCCTCTGGCATAGCCAAGCTCGATCCCGGTTTAACAATATTGCCGACGATGAGCCCTATGGCCAGGGCAAACGTTGACATGACGATGAAATATACCAACGAAATGGCGCCGGCTCGCCCCACCGAGGCTGCTGCTCGGACAGAACCGATCCCCAGCACAATTGTGCAGAAGATAACGGGCGCGATCATCATCTTGATCAACGCAACGAAGAGTTTTCCTAATAACTCGAATTTAACCGCCACGTCTGGAGCAACGAGGCCCAGAATGACGCCCGCAAGAACGGCAACAATGACAGAGATATAAAGCCAGTGGGACTTATCTTTTTTCTCTTTTTTGGGTTCGACGATCCGAACTGGAGAGGAGCTCATGAGCTGAGATGGTACAGCGGGGCTACCCTGTGTGGGTAATCATTATCGAAAAGATTACCCCCGAACCAGAACACCCGGCTGCCACTAAGTGAGGGATTGATACTCCTCGTCCGAGACGGGCTCCAACCACTCATTGCTGGTCTCCTCCCCAGGTATCGAGATAGCGATATGGGAAAACCAGCTATCCGCCTTAGCGCCATGCCAATGCTTCACATTCGGCGGAATCACCACCGTGGAACCCTCCGTCATACTAACGGCAGCCTTGCCCTCTTCCTGGTACCAGCCTTCTCCCGCGGTGCACATCAAGATCTGGCCACCACCGCTACGAGCGTGGTGGATATGCCAGTTATTCCTGCACCCCGGTTCAAAGGTTACATTGGCAATTCCCACGTGCGCCTCATCAAGCTGGGCAATAGGTTGCAAAAATGACTTCCCCACAAAATATTCGGCAAAAGTATCGTTGGATTCGCCCGTGCCGAACTTATTGACTTTGTCGAATTCAACTTTATCGGTGATTTTCATGGTTAAGACTCCTTGTCATCGTTTTCTGCATCATCGTTTTTCGTCTGGCTATTAATCGCGGCTAAGGCATTAAGGCTCCGCGGGAAACCAATCCAAGGCACGCAGACCGCCAAGGCACCCAAGAGAATTGCGCGATCATTCCCCACTGCGAGGTTCCCCGAAACGTGAGCCCGGGCTTGAGGGTCACATCCACCTAAGGAAATGATGGCCACCCACGTCAATAATTCCCGGTCAGCAAGGCTTAGCGATTTCCGGGTGTAGGTGTCACCAAAACAATAGGCCGACAAAGCGTCTTGAATGAAACGCTCATCCTCAGGTGCATTGTCACGCATAGCGTCAATTCCGTCGCCAAACATTGCTTTTTGCGCGGCAATTCCCTTGTTCAAACGGTCGCCCTCGTTCACCGTCGATTGGATACCGACGGGAGCGTCGACGAGTTTGTCTAGCTCCCGTAGTCCGTGGCGGGCGCGACTGATCCCTACATAGGGCGCTATTTGGTGGAAAACCTCCTGCAGCTCTTCGGCATAGACACCTAAGCGAAGACCTGCTCCCAATAATGCGGATAGTTCGTCGCCGCCACCCGTGGCCACGCATGCCACACTGACCAAGACTTTTCGATGGTCATCGAGCCCACTGGCCTCCCACATGTCGCCAAAAGCAAACCGGTCGGTGATCTGGCTAAATTCGTCGCCCACTCGCGCTGAAGATTCCAACGGCGAATAGTCGTGGTCAAAGGCTTCACGAAAGACGTCGGGTATGGATCGATCAGTACGACGTCGATCTGACTGAGAGCTTGTATTTGGTTGTGAAGCTGACATGGTGACCTCCTATCACGCGGTGGTAGTCAGCTTCACACAACGAACCATCATGCACAATGAACACAAAAGATGTATGTGTCGAATAATCAACACTCTATGCCGAAGTGGTGATTATGCACGTGGTGATGATGGAGGCCCGATGACCAACGCTGCCGAACGTGACGATTCGCGTGACAGCTCCGTAGAACATGGCCAACCCCAGGCTCATGTCGATCGTCGTGTTGTCAAAACGCAAGCGGCTATACATCGTGCTTTAGAAGAGCTCGTCTGCGAAAAACCTCCGCATAGAATTACTGTCGCGGAAATTACGCGACGCGCAAATATTCACAGAAAAACGTTTTACTTGCATTACAACTCGGTGGACGAACTCTTCCGCGAGGAATTGGAATCAATGAAGCAAGACTATGCAGAGACTATTGATTCAATTCCACCAACAATGACTATTGCCGACATCAACCGCGTGTTTTTCGACTTCGCGGCACGGCAGGGACCCTTATTTGAACAGCTGGTGGTCTCTCCTGAGTATCGGCACTATGCCGAACGTTTCTTTCATATGAATCTTGTTCATAATCGAGCACGGCATAATCCGTATGCTCATCTTTCCCGCGAACAGCAAAATACCATCAATACTTTTCTGGTAGCCGGCACGCTGGATATGTACCGTCAGTGGATTTCGGATGGTAAAACGATGCCCCTCGATGAGCTGGTCACGCTCAGCACACAGTTGCTCAGCCATGGCGCAGCTCAGTTTCGAGCGTGACAGGGTTTATTCGGCAGCATCCTCGACGACGCCCACGCGGCGAATCATCCAGGCATATTCAAACGCGGTTTGTTTCCACTGCTCATAGCGTCCAGACACCCCACCGTGACCCGCAATCATCTCGGTCTTCAGGCAAACATCAGCCTCCGGAATGGTCGCGCGAATTTTAGCAACCCACTTAGCGGGTTCCACGTATAACACTCGAGTATCATTCAGACTGGTCAACGCGAGAATAGGCGGATAGGTGTTTTCTGCCGACACATTGTCATAAGGGGCATATGACGCCATGTAGTCGTACACCTCGGGATCATGAAGAGGGTCTCCCCATTCATCCCATTCAATCACGGTCAACGGAAGCTCCGGCATGAGGATCGACGTCAGGGGATCTACGAACGGGACAACAGCTTCAATCCCGGCGAACCGATCTCCTGCCATATTGGCAACAGCACCCATTAGTAATCCACCGGCCGATCCCCCAAGAGCGACCATGTGCTTATTGTCCGTCACGTTCCGGCTGGTCAAGTCATCCGCAACGTCGATGAAGTCATAGAATGTGTTCTTCTTCGCCAGCGTTTTGCCGTTGTCGTACCAGGATCGACCCATCTCTCCGCCACCCCGAACATGCGCAATAGCGAACACAATGCCTCTATCGAGCAAAGACAAACGGGCGATAGAAAACGCGGGGTCCATCGACGCTTCATAGGATCCGTAGCCGTAAAGAATCGTCGGGTGTGGCCCGTCGGTGGGGGCAGCGTCGTCGTTCTGGGTGCTGGAGTGGTGAGCGCCGTCCTTCCCTTCGAGGTCTGTCTTCCCTTCAAGGTCCGCTCGATAAATCAACGAGACCGGGACTTTCGCACCGTCCCGCGCCGTCGTCCACATCCGGCGCGCTACATAATCAGACGGGTTATATCCGCCCTTTACTATCCGCTGCTTGCGTACCAAGCGTTCGCCTGTAGCCAGGTCGTAGTCAAAAACCAGGCCGGGAGTCACAAAGGACTCATACGCCATGCGGATATAGGGGGATTCCCACTCGGCATTTCCCCCCGTGCCGGCGCTGTACAGTTCCTCGTCAAAATCGATAGGCTCAAGATTCCCGACAGTACCGTCGGCAAAAGAAAAGAGCCCCAACTTGTTAATGGCGTTCTCGCGGTAGCCCACAACCATGTGCTCCGCGAATACATCCATCCCCTCGATTCGACGGCCTTCCTGGTGAGGGATTACGACGTCCAGGTCATCCAGACTGGTCAGTGGCGAAGCACTGGCCATACCGAGTTCAAAGTCTGGGCCATGCGCGTTATGCAGCACTATCCAACGGTCTGCCCCACCGATAACGGCGTGATCAACGTCATATTGCACCCCTGTGTTTCGCGGCAAGATACATTGCAACTCACTCGTCACACGCTGAGGGTCAACCGTCATGGACTCCCCATCACCGGTAGCCCCCAAGTCGAGGAACCACACTTCTGAGGTGATTTTGGATCCGACTTCGACAAAAAGATACTTCTCCGAGCGAGTTGTTCCACACCCAACCCAGAAGCGCTCGTCATCCTCGCGGAAGATACACACGTCCTGGTCCGTAGAGGTGCCAACGCGGTGACGCCAGACCTCGTGCGGACGCCAGGAGTCGTCGACACGCTCATAAAATAACCATTCCGATCCGACCCAGGTGGCACCATAACCGATGCCATCAATAGCGTCGTCGAGAAGCTCACCTGTCCGGAGATCCTTAATACGCAGGTCAAACCGCTCATCACCCGTCGTGTCCGTGGAATAAGCCAGGAAATTTCCGTCCACTGAAACACTCGATGCACCGAGCGAAAAGAATTCCGCACCCTCGGCCAAGACATTTGAATCAAGAATGATCTGTTCATTGTCGGGCGCTGACTCGGCATCAATTGCCGGTGGAGTCCAATCCTTTGTTTTGTCCCCCGTCGCGGATGCTGGAACACGACAGGATATCCCGTAGCTCTTCCCCTCAAGGCTACGGCCGTAATACCACCAATCCCCCGAACGAACAGGAACGGATAAATCCGTCTCCTGCGTCCTACTTTTAATCTCGTGGAAAATAGAGTCCTGTAGAGGAGCTAAATCACGAGTTCGGGCTTCCGTGTACTCGTTTTCGGCCCGAAGATACGCCAAAGTCTCAGGGCTTTCCTTATCCCTCAACCATTCGTAGTTATCGACGACATCATGCCCGTGATGCGAGCGCTTAGTCGGATGGATATGCGCCGTCGGAGGGATCGGCACACCCGAGGGCCCGTACTGGAGGGAACCCCCGTCAGGCTCCGCGGAGGCTACGTTGCGTGGTGGATGAGTGGTGTTATGAGCATCATCAACGTGAGACATAGCCACCACCCTACTGTTCACCCCGGACACGATCATGCGACGGCGTCGAAAAGTAGGAATGAGCTGGGCGTATAGCGTGCCCGACAAGTTTTAAGGTGACGAGTCTTAGGCTGACGGACCAATCCAGTCAGCGAACTTCAATCCCGATACGCGTTCGTAGGCCTCCACGTACTTGTCGCGGGTGGCCTCCACGATCGACCCCGGTAGCGCTGGTGGTTGTACTCCGGATTCACGTGACCATCCCGACTTCGGACCGATCAACCAGTTACGCAAATACTGCTTATCAAAACTGGGTTGACGGTGGCCCTCGCGGTACCCTTCCTTGGGCCAATACCGCGACGAATCGGGGGTGAGCACTTCATCCGCCAATTTCACGTTTCCGTCAGCATCCACGCCGAACTCGAATTTGGTATCGGCCAGGATCAGGCCACCTTCGTCGGCAATAGAAGCGGCTTGGGAATAGAGCGACAATGCTGCGTCACGGATAGTTTCCGCGCGACGCTCCCCCAAATGCTCGAGAACGTAGTCGTAATCAACATTTTCGTCGTGGCTGCCGAACTCCGCCTTTGTCGCGGGAGTGAAAATGGGTTTCGGCAGCTTCGAGCCCTCAACTAGGCCCTCGGGAAGCTCAATGCCACATACCCGGCCGGTTTCGTTGTATTCCTTCAAGCCAGAACCAGTCAGATATCCCCGGGCGACGCACTCGAACGGAATCATCTTTAGCTTTTCGCACACTAATGCACGGCCCAACGCTTCCTCTGGAATCCGCTCATCATCAACAGGGCCAACCAAATGATTCGGCATATCGAGCTGCTCAAAAAAGAACGTGCTCATTGCCGTAAGGATTCTGCCCTTATCCGGTATTTGGGTATCCAGAATATAGTCGAACGCAGAAACACGATCCGACGCCACCATCAACAAAGTGTCGTCGTCAATTTCATAATTTTCGCGAACCTTTCCCGCGGAAAGGTGCTCATATGAAGAGAGTTCAGGGCGCATGGCCCGGTATGTTACTCCCCTGAACCCGAAAACCCGATTCATATCCCCACAATGGAGATTTACCGCGCTGTGCAGCGACAATCCCCCCACCGATTAGCCCCTCACCGATTAGTCCCTTCACCGGTTAATTGCTAACCGATTAACCGCGTAGCTCGGGCAACATCGGGAAGAGTGAGAACCAAAGCCAGCCGCCAGGTACCAAAATCGTGGCCCCCAGGAACCTCACGAAATGATGACTCAATTCCAACGCGCTGAGCCAACCCATTCATATACGTCAAATCTCGAACCGACGACTTGTCCGACTGGCCGGCAACGAAGACACCCTTAATACCCGTGAATTTTCTTCTTTTTAGGATATCTTCCGGATTAACCCGTAGATAAGCATTGAGATTTCCCTCAAAATACGTATCCGCGTTCCCTTGTGCCGACATCGTTCCTGGGGTGCGGTCGCCCGAAAAATCGAGAAAATAGCGATACGGCTCCGGATTATTGACGATCGCCTGGAGCGCACATGTTCCGCCATAGCTCAGTCCACCGATGGCCCACTGGGTCGGATCATTCGACACCTGAAAATACTTTTGTATTTGTTGCGGGACGTCGGTATCCATATACGTCTGCACTTTGGCTTTCTTTGTGTCAAAGCACCCTAAATCCTCATCATCATTACCGGTCGTGTTAATCGCAACAATCACAGGTGCCAAACCGTGGTGAACGCGCTCGAAATGATGAAGAGTCCGGCCCGCGTTGCCGATCTCAAACCACTGTGACGGGGACCCCGGCAGACCATTCATCAGAACAACGACAGGTAACAATGGCCTTGGATTCGCGAAGTATGCCGGTGGTAGATAAACCTGAGATTCCGTCGTCTGAAAACGGGATACCGGCGACGGAATCATAAACGGAACAAGCACACCCTTCTTCCGTGGTGAAACCCCACTCCACGCTCCGGCAATCGTACTGCCCCGAGGCGGACTGAACGGGGCCGACGTTCCCTTGACATCAGCATATTGAGCGGTGGTGTACGGCTCCGGGCCAACCAGAGAATCGACCGAGGGATATAGAGCAAAACTGTTATTCACCACATTAACGCAGGCAGCTGCGCCACAGACAAACGCAACACACGCACCAACCACGCGCAACACCGGCTTCCACCTAAACGACGACCACAACTGCGGACGGCCGGGGCGCGGCTCCGTCGCACGCGGCCTCTTCAGCCACGGCACCAACCGGGTTCGGCCCCGGGCACAATATGATCCAATCGCGAGGCCAATCAAAACGATGAGGGACCAACCTGCCACATACACCCCAATAGCGGTCCCGCCACCAAACGGCTTCCAGGTCTTTTCCAGGACGAACCACACCAATGCAGTCACCGTCGTTACCCCGCCGAGCACCACACACGCCAGCCGCGTGGCATAACCAGCACTGCGGGCGCGTGCCGTCGACACGAAGAAGAAAGCCCACACCAGAATGATGACAACACCATTGACTAATGAGGGCATCGTCCCCACGAGGGGAATGTCTCCAAGAATATGCACCGACCCATCATACGGTTCTGCTGCACCGAACGACTGGCCATACAGAGACGCTCCGACGAACAGCTAACCGTACGATGAGCTGGACCAGACAACGGTCACGCTATACGCGATTACGTCCTCCACCGGCAGCCTTACACAAAGTCGCTCAACGCAGGATCGGTCAACATACTGTCGCTCTACACAATGTCGCCAGGCATGTATGCGGCAGCGTCGGGATGCTCTGCAACGATATCCTTGACGCGTGAGACAACTCGGTCAACCTGCGAGCCCGCTGCTCCAATGAAGGCATGGCGGTCCGCAATCGCTGCATCCAACTGTTCGCGGTTCAACGGAAGCCGATCATCGGCCGCAAGACGTTCGATCAGGTTTTGCTCCGTGCCTTTCTCACGCATATCAAGCGCGGTGGCCACGGCGTTCTCTTTGATAATTTCGTGGGCAGTTTCGCGTCCCAGACCCGCGCGAATAGAGGCCATGAGGATGCGTGTCGTCGCCAAGAATGGCAAATACCGTTCTAGTTCCTTATCAATCATGGCGGGGAAAGCGCCGAACTCTTTGAGAACGGTCAATAGCGTTTCCACCATTCCGTCGAAAGCAAAGAAAGCGTCCGGCAAGGCTACGCGGCGAACAACGGAACAAAAGACATCGCCCTCATTCCATTGCTGCCCCGCCAGACCTGCAGCCATCGTTTGGTATCCGCGAAGGATAATCTGCAGGCCGCCGATACGCTCACACGAACGGGCATTCATCTTGTGTGGCATCGCGGAGGAACCTACCTGCCCCTCCTTGAACCCCTCCGTGACCAGCTCATTTCCGGCCATTAAGCGGATGGTCATGGACAGCGACGACGGCCCCGCCCCCAGCTGTACCAACGCCGAAATCACATCCAAGTCAAGACTGCGCGGGTACACTTGCCCAACCGAATCGAACCGTCGGGAAATACCCAGATATTCCGATACAGAGTTTTCCAACCGCTCAAGTTTGGTTTCATCTCCACCGACGAGATCCAACATGTCCTGGGAGGTTCCCATGGGGCCTTTAATCCCACGCAGCGGATACCGCGAAATGAGGTTTTCCAACCTCTCATAAGCAACCAAAATTTCATTTGCTGCCGACGCAAAACGCTTGCCCAGAGTGGTTGCCTGGGCAGCAACATTATGGGACCGTCCCGCCATCACCTGATCGCGGTAGTGGACCGCGCAGTCGGCCACAGCCCGGAGGACCGCCACCATCCTGTCCCGCACATGCTCCAGCGACCGATATACCTGCAGTTGTTCAACATTTTCGGTGAGATCCCTGCTGGTCATCCCCTTGTGGATATGCTCATACCCAGCCAGGGCGTTAAATTCCTCAATACGCGCTTTGACGTCGTGCCGAGTGACGCGCTCGCGCGCGGCGATGGAATCCAGGTCAATGCGGTCGACAACTGACTCGTAGGCCTCGATAGCCTCGTCAGGAACATCGACACCGAGCTCTTTCTGCGCACGAAGAACAGCGATCCAGAGCCGACGCTCCATGATGATTTTGTGCTCCGGGCTCCATAAGTTGACCAGCTCTGGAGAGGCATATCGATGCGCTAGTACATTCGCTATGTCTCTCTTGTGTGTGCCAGCCGGAGCGCTAGTGTTGCCCTGGTTGGGCAGTGTTCCTTTGCCCTCATCGGCGGAATTGGTACGCGAGTTGTCCGTTTTGTTCTCAGCCACACTATCAGTCTAAGGGGCTGACAGAGCCATAACCAGCTACGACACCGACCGGATACGACATCACTGTGCATCACCACACACCGATGACGGCTTTATCCCTGGGCTCGCCGCCTCGCTATTAGGAGTTACCGACGCCGAGCCTCCAGGAATGGTTTCAGACGACGACACGCTTCCCGCATCTCGTCCGGTGTGCCCGCGTAGCTCACGCGGACGTATTTCTTACCCAGCGCTTTGTCGGCGCTCCCGTCAAAGTCGGTACCAGGAGAAACGGACACGCCCGTGGCGTCAAGGAGTTCATGAGCAAAGGCGACGGAATCGTCGGTGTAATCCGAGACATCAACCCAGAAGTAGAAAGCACCGTCGGAGGGCGCGAAGCGGGGCAGCCCCACTGCCGGCAGCTCCTTGTTAAGGATGTCGTGGTTTTCCTTGTACCGGTCCACATGGACGCGGAGTTCAGCTAGGGCGTCGTCGTCGAACACCCGGGTTGCCGCGATCTGTGATAAAGCAGGAGCACAGAGGGAAATGTTGCCCAAGATATTTTCGATCGTTTCCCGCAGCGTCGGATCATCGGGAATGATCAGCCACCCCAAACGCCAACCCGTCATGGAGAAGTATTTGGATGTAGAGCCGATAACCACGGCACGATCAGAGAGCGACCGCGCCGTCACGGTAGGCCGACCGTAACTAATTCCGTGGTAAATCTCATCAGATACCAACACTGTGTTGGTTTCATCACACCATTGTGAAATTGCGCGCAATTCATCGGGATCAATAATTGACCCCGTCGGATTATTAGGCGACGTAATCAACACCATATCTGGCTTATTCCCCGCCTGAGCAAGATCTTCAAGATGCTGACGGGTCATATGGAACCGGGTTTCGGCCGTCGTCGGAATATCAATGAACGAATTGCCCAATGCTTGAAGAACATTGCGGTAAGCCGCGTATCCGGGGCTGGACAGGGCGACGGTCCCACCAAAAGGCAAGCAAGCTGCGAAAATAGCAACAAATGCTCCCGAGGACCCCGTCGTGACAATAACGTTATCGGCCTTGGTATCCGTCCCATACGTTTCCGAATGCCACCGGGCGATACGCTCACGCAACGGTTGAATACCTAAAGCTTCGGTATACCCTAATTTGTCCTTTTCAATGGCCTCAATAGCAACATCACGGACAACGCGTGGCGCAGGAGTCGATGGCTGGCCGATACATAGCGGCACCGTGTCATGCTTCTCGGCTTCTCTTTCCGCGGTGCGGGCCACCATTTCCATCGTATAAAAAGGATCGGCATGGCCACGTTGAATTGCTAAGCCATAATCCTTTCCAGAACTACCCGAATTGGAATGTTGATCCTCCGAATAATTCATTCCGGTGTAATCGGCTGACTCCGAATTGTCACGTCCCACTGTTACTCTGCACTCCTCCAGATCAGTTTGCGATGCCAATACGGCCCTCGACGGCCTTTTGGGCAATATCGCGCCGATAATGCCCGCCCGGCAACGATATACCTTCCATCTTTCGATACACCTTTGCCCGGGCTTCGTCTAAATCTTTCCCGACGCCAACCACGCTGAGTACGCGCCCGCCGGAGGACACTAAACGGTCGCCGAGCCGCGAGACACCCGCGTGGCGGACACCATCGTCCTCCGTGCCGGGCTCCGCGCCCGATATGGGGTCTCCCTTTCGTGGCCCCGCCGGGTATCCCTGGGCGGCCAGCACCACCGTCACGGCGTAACCATCTTTCCATGTCAACGGGGGTACATCCGCCAAGTGCCCCGTCGCCACGGAGTTGAGCACTCCTGCCAATGGAGTATCGAGGAGCTCCAGCACCGCCTGGGTTTCCGGATCCCCGAACCGACAGTTGAACTCGACAACCGCCGGGCCTTCCTTCCCCCAGGCCAGGCCTGCGTAAAGCAGTCCGTTAAAGGGGCAACCACGTTTCACCATCTCTGAGGCCACCGGCTGCACGACCTCATCAACGATTCGGCTCACGGCATCATCAGGCAACCACGGAAGCGGTGCATAGGCACCCATCCCCCCCGTGTTGGGGCCCGTATCGCCCTCACCAACGCGCTTGTGGTCCTGGGCCGGCAACAAAGGCACCACTGTATCCCCATCTACCAGGCAAAACAGCGAAATTTCAGGGCCGTCAAGGAAAGACTCCACCAACACCGGATGGCCCGACTCTAATACAGCGACGGCGTGGTGGCGGGCTTCATCACGATCCTGAGTCACCACAACACCTTTACCACCGGCAAGCCCATCATCTTTCACGACGAAGGTCGGGCCAAAGTCATTCAACACGGCGTCGACCTGGTCCGTTGAGGCTCCTGGCTGCAGGGACTCCGCTTGTGCAGTGCGCACATGAGCAGCCTTCATCACGTCTTTAGCAAACGCCTTAGATCCCTCAATCTGCGCAGCCTCTGCACCCGGACCAAACACGGGGATGTGAGCGTCGCGAAGAGCATCAGCCACTCCGGCAACCAGCGGCGCTTCCGGCCCAATCACCACCAGGTCCGCGCCCAATGACGTCGCTAAGCCAACAACCTGCGAGCCATCATTGATATCGATATCGGGGTGGATCTGCGCAATCGCGGTCATCCCATCATTACCTGGGACGACGTGCAGCCCACTCACTTGCGAATCTTTGGACAACGAATAAAGAAGAGCGTGCTCACGAGAACCATTACCCAGGACAAGAATCTGCATACCCAATACTCTAAGGCACCCACCTGACATACAAAGCTTTTTACCCACTTCGGAAATAGCTACTCTGGACTTATGGCTACCGTATTCACGAAAATCATTAACGGCGACATCCCAGGTCGGTTCGTCTACCGCGACGACACCGTCGCCGCGTTCCTCACCATCGAACCCATCGCGTACGGACACACGTTAGTTGTCCCCATTAAGGAAGTTGATCGGTGGACCGACCTCAGTGCCGACGAGTGGGCGCACGTCTCTACCGTCGCTCACAATATTGGCCGCGCTATCACCGATGCCTTCGATGCGCCCCGTGCCGGCATGCTGATCGCGGGCTTTGAAGTTCCCCATGCCCACGTCCACGTCTTTCCGGCCTCCGACATGTCCGGCTATAGCTTGCAAAACATTATGCGTGCCGACGATACCGACCCGGACGCCATGGACGCCGCCGCCGCAAAGATCCGCGCGGAGCTGACCAAGGCCGGGATCGATACCGGAGTTGCCGACGACAAATAGACGGTAAATAGCTGACGATGCTTAGAGTGTCTCGACGAGTGCGTGAGGCTATGGCCAGGCATCCTCTGCAGATGAAACCGTGGGTTCTCCGTCCCCGCGGGCATCAGTGGGCTGGATCTTCGCGCGTCTACCCTCATATCGATGAGGATGGGCGCTGTCATCGGGCCGATCGGATACCTATCATGGCGCGCGTCCCCGACATGGGCAGGGTGCCGGAGCAGGATTTTAGCCCGCTTGCGGAGACCGAAAAGCCACCGCTGCTCTGCGTGCACGGAATGATAGGGGCGAAGGGTAATTGGGAAGTTCTTGTTCCATATATCACGGACCGGCGGACTTTTTATGTTGATTATGGCGAAGCAGGTACCGCGCCCGTTGACGAGTGTGTCGATGAATTAGCGGAACAAATTATTGAGTTAAGCCAACGGATTCATGCCCGGGAGCTTATTCTCCTTGGGCATTCTCGGGGCGGATTGATTGCGCTTCTTGCTGCGTCACGGCCTGAGGTTCAACGTGTTGTCTCAATTCGCCGGATTATTGGCTTAGGAGCCCATTTTTCGGGAATTCGTCGGTGGAAACTTTTACCGAAAGACGTGTCATCATATGGCCCCGTTCTTTCAGTTTTCTTTCGGGCCATGCACAGGTTTGCGTATTGGAGTGTGGGCGCGTCAGCTTTTGACCAGTTCAAGGACTCGCCGGATTTGCAGCGTGCGTTACATGGTGTCGATCGATCGATAGAGGTTATCCCTATCGCCAGTAGGACCGATTACATTGTGCGGCCCAGTTCCGCTTTTGACGTGCCGACGGACCACGTGACGCCGGTGCTTCTTCAGGATTATTTTCCCGGAGCGAAAATACTGCACAATTTGCTACCACGCGATGGGCGGGCCATCGCGATGGTTAAGGCTGCAATTGCGAAACGCCCTATTCATGGGGCAAAAGAACAGTAAAAGTTGTTCCCTCATCGACGACGCTATCGACGGTGACTTCGCCACCGTGCTGTTCAACCAAACCTTGAACGATCGATAATCCCAATCCGGAGCCTCCACCCTGATGCCGTGACCGGGATGAGTCGGCTCGGTAGAAGCGCTCGAAAATGTGCTCGCTATCCTCCGGCGGTATACCTACACCGTTATCGATGACCCGAATACGCACCGCTTTTTTCTTCGGCGACGTTCCCAAGGTGGAATCGTCAAGAGCAATGCGAACAGTAGCCTCTGGGCCTGCATGTTTGAGGGCATTCGTCATGAGGTTGGTGAGAACTTGGTGAAGGCGAGCGCTATCTCCTGTCACAATGGGTGGTTCCACGCAATTGTTTGTCATGGAAATATCGCGGTCAGGGTAGTTCACTTTCATATTTTGAATAACACTGATTGCCACACTGAGGATATCGACACTCTTATGTTCCAAAGGACGCGAATTATCCATCCGGGCAAGATCCAAAAGATCTTGGACTAAAACGCTCATTCTTTCTGCTTCAGCGGAGATACTATCCAGCACAAGGTTGAGGTCGTCGGTTTGGCCCGTTCGATAGAGCTCGGCGTATCCGCTGACGGATGTCAATGGAGTGCGTAATTCATGAGATGCATCGCCTATAAAACGACGCATCGTTTGCTCTGCTTCACGCGCTTGCGCTTCTGCTTTGCGTGCAACACGAGCGTTTTCCTGAGCTTCAGCTTCGCTTCGTTCCACCGCGACGAAGGATTGCTCGATTTGCGCCAACATCTTGTTCAGCGATCGCGAGAGTGCGCCGACTTCGGTGTCCGGTGGCCACTCCGGAAGACGCTGGGAGAGGTCGCCGTCGGCAATCTTTCCCGCAACGCGTTCCACGTGACTCAGGGGCCGGAGTGATCGGCGGACAACGTACCAGGTCAGAATGAGAAGTAAGGCGAGGACGAGCATTCCCAGGCCGGCTTCAAGAAGGAAGAGGCGGGAGATTGTTCGTTCGTTATCGTCAAGTGAGACTGCGACGACGACGAGATCACCGTCTTGGCTTTTCAGCGCCATAGCGCGCCAGTGTGCTGTGGATTTCGAACCTCGCGCGGCTGAGACGGTGACGGGGCCAGTCTCATGGGTGACCGAGTCAAGGTTGGGGTAGGACTCGAATCCGTAGTCGTAGGACACGACGGATCCGTCGGAATGGGTGACCTGCACAAAGTATTGGCTAGGGAGTCTAGGGTTTTCGCTGTACGCACTCTGCACGGGTAAGCGCCCTTGCTCGATGAAGGGCGAATGCGCTGTGGATTCCAGCGAGGCATCGATCCGCGACTGCATGAATTCCCTCAGCGTGGAGGTCACCGCGAGCCCGGTGAAGAACATTCCACCTGCGGAAATCACCATCACGATGATGATAAGTGACGTGTGTAACGGTAAACGCGACAGGCCACGCTTAGCTGCTCCTGTGTGCTGTTTGCGTTCCCATTCTTGCCGACGTTTTTCACTATAGCTTCGTGGGCGTGTTGTTTGCCGCCCGGGCGGAGCGACTGGCACGCTTTTCTTCAGCGCGGAGGCGTCGTCCTCCGTGAGGCGGGAGGTTTCGTCCCCTTTTCCGGAAACGCTATCCGCGTCGCTGAGGGTTTCTTTCCCCAGATGAGAATCGTCGTGAAGGCCGGCGTCGGGAGTGGGGTCGTCATTGGAAGAGGATGTTGCGGGAATTGCCCATGCGTTTGTTGAATCGATAGTGCTGGGCTGCTGCGTGGCTACCGACTGGCTCGTGTCAGCGTCGTTCGGCGCATTACTCTTTTTCAGACGTTGTACCACTGCGTTGAAACGCGAATGTAGTGAAATGGCAATGGCCCCTTACGTTCAGCATTCGAATTATCGTTACACGATCACACAGGATTCGCTGGTGCACCGTACTTCGGTACATCGTGCGTCCAGCTGGTGATACTCCTTAGGCCCTGGGTGTGCGAAGAACGTATCCCACTCCTCTTACGGTCTGAATCAAATGTGGCTCGTCCTTATCCACTTTGCGCCGCAAATAGGAAACATAAGATTCAACAACGTTTCCATCGCCACCAAAGTCATAATTCCACACATGATCTAAGATCTTTGCCTTGCTCAAGACAACTTCCGCATTAACCATTAAGTAGCGGAGCAATTTGAATTCCGTCGGGGATAGATCCACGTATTCGCCCGCTTTTGTTACTTCATGTGAATTATCGTCCAGGGTTAAGTCGGCATAAGTAATTCGTTGATCGTCATCCACCTCTGGTGGTGTAACGCGGCGAAGGATTACTTTCAAGCGCGTCACCACTTCTTCCAAACTGAACGGTTTGGTGACGTAATCGTCGGCACCGATTGTTAAACCGTGGATGCGATCATCAACGGCATCCTTGGCTGTGAGAAAAAGTACCGGTGCATCGTGGCCGTCCGCGCGAAGCTTACTCAATAGGGTGAACCCGTCCATGCGGGGCATCATGACGTCCAGAATAAATGCGTCGGGATGGAACGAACGTGCAATATCCAACGCTTCCCCACCATCACTCGCGGTCGCGACCTCGAAACCTTGGAACTTCAACGACACTTTGAGAAGCTCTACGATGTTTGCTTCGTCATCAACAACAAGAACGCGTGTGGGGGCTTCAGCAGAACTCATAGTTCCAGTGTGCACGATTACTGGTGATTTGTCTGCATACACCGCATATGAAGTTACTGAGCACTTTCAGCCTGTTTCCTGTATGCCTGATGTGAGCACCCTGGGAGCCTGGTGTACATATGCTGTGACCACTCGCGTAATACACCCTGCCAGCGCGTGAGCAACAGGGGCGAAGAGTGAGACACCCGTGTGCGAACACTAAGCCCACCCACAATCAGCGTAAACTTAGCAATACCAACCGGGAGGCGATGCATCAGGTGACTACCCACCACATCAAGCCCAGCACCCGCAGGTCACTATTCGGGTGGACCATCGCGATCATTGCGACGCTAGTTGCCATAGGACTCTGTCGGGTAGCGCAACTTCCCTCGCCTCTCATGTTGGGCTCAATGGTAGGTGGGCTGTGCGGAGCCATTATCGCGAGCACACGAATCCGGCCGCCACGCTCCACAATCGGACCCTCACAAGGTGTTATTTCGCTCCTGGCGGCAGGCCCTTTGGTTAATTCCTCACCTGACCGTTTGGCATCCTATGCGCTTCCGTCACTTATTGCTATTGGAATAACTTTGCTTCTCTGCGCTGCCTGCGCCTGGGTGATTACGCGTTTTTCAACCATTGATTCATCCACGGCAGTCATGTCGACGCTCGCGGGTGGGGCGTCGGCAATGTCTGTTCTGTCGGAAGAATTGGGAGCAGATTTTCGCTACGTCACTGTTGCTCAGTACCTCCGTGTCTTCATCGTTTCTTTCTCACTGCCATTTTTAATTCCATTACTGGTTGGCGGAAATGTTGATGTTGGTTCAGAACCCCTCGTGAGCCTTTCCTCCCACTCAGTAATGAATTGGCTTGTTGTTTTAGCTGTGATCACTATTCCTGGGTGGCTTGCCAGTTTCACCCCATTGCCAGCGCCCCGCTTACTTGCCCCCTTGGCCATCGCCATTGTGATAGGCGAATGGCAACCGCATCTCATTTCGATACCCGGTGTTTTGGAAGCGGCCGCATTTATTTTGATTGGTTGGCAGGCCGGTGGCGCGTTTGATCGACAGTCACTGGTAACTAACGCTAAACGCCTTCCGCTCGCATTCCTGTGCATCATTGTATTGATGGGCGGATGTGGTGTGATGGCCGGAATACTCACAGCCTTAGGCCTTGGGACGCTCACTGAAACGTACTTAGCGACGACACCCGGCGGCCTCTATATCGTCCTAGCCATCGCACACGACCGGGGAGCGGGGCCGATTGTCACCGTCATGCAAGTGACCAGGATGATTGTGATGCTGATTGTCACCGCATTCGTGCCACAGCTCATCCGCACTTTACAGCGGATCAAACATACCGGCACACATCACTAGAGATGACTACACCAGGCATGCTCGACTAAGCACAGTGCCCTATCCACGCCGGACTACGCGTACTGGCTGGCAGCGTTAATCGTCGACGGTACGTAGCTGCTTCCGAAAAGGTATACGTGACTGAGCAGCATGCTTAGCTGGTGCAACGGAATAAGCTTCCTCCATCCTTCATTGAGAAAGCCCTCACTTTCATAGCCCTCGTAAATAGCATCAAGCTTGGGCGCTCCAAAAAGAGCGAGCGCAGCGAGATCCGTCAGTGGGTGTCCGCCGTGAGCACTGGGGTCGATCAACACTGCCCCGGAGGAGGTCCACATTACGTTGCCCGCCCATAGGTCTCCATGGATCCGAGCTGGAGTGTCGATATCGTCAAAATCACCATCGCGAAGACGTTCGCACACTGCCTCGACAGCCTTGTTGCCCTGTTCCCCCAAGGATGCTCCGCGCTGCGAACTATTGATGCGTTCGAGCGTCGGCATAATACGGGCTTCCGCGTACATCTCGCCCCAGTGGTCATAATGCTTCAAGCTCAGGGGCATTAATTCATCATTTGGGCCGTGAAGACCATCGCCCTCCCAACCGTCTGGACCAGCACCGAACGCGGCAGCTCCTGCCTCGTGGGTGTGGGACAGTGCAGCGCCGAATTCACGGGCAAAGCGGGTTGAAGCACGGCCGTTATCCAAGCGCTCCAGGACAAGCCCGCCACCGGGAGCAGAATCGTCCTGGCCGAAAACTCTAACGACGCGCGCCCCGCCCGACGATTCAGCCTCGCGCAGCCAATTCAAACCTGCTGCTTCCCAGTCTGCAGCACGGCCATGTGTGTTCTTCGTAAACGTATCGTCATCAACAAAAGCCATGCCCCCAACCGTAGACGTTTATGTGCCTAAGGGTGACATCATCTTTTTCTACTAATTATTCATGACTTTTATTCACTGTCTATGACGCAATGCGAGTTATTGCTATGAATTTTCTTTACGGAATGTACGAGTCCCCCACCAAATACCAGCAAAGAAAATAACAAGTGACCACAGAATCCCCCAGGTCACCGTGGCAGCATCAGGATTCTCCGCGAAGATTGCGCGAACAGCGTCAACAATGTACCGAGTGGGCATGAAGTCTGATAAGCGTTCGAGCCACGCGGGAGCCAACGACATCGGCAAAATAATTCCAGATAACAACAAAATAGGCATGATAAGCATGTTGGTTAGGGGACCCATGACATCTTCATCCTTACTGGTCAAAGCCAGCGCATTCGACGCAGCCGCCGACGCCGCACCGGCAAACAATGTAATGACCATGCCTAGGATCACACCCGCAATAGGCGCTTTCATTCCCATCGCATACCCCAAAGCAATGAGGATTGTGGATTGGACGCCCAGTTGCGTCACATCTCGCATGAGGCGTCCACACAACAGCGCAGTCCTACTAGCTGGAGTAACGCGCTCAGCTTCGATCACTCCATCACGCCACTCGGCAATCACACCGAAACCGACGAACATCGCACCAAAAACCGTCAGCTGAACCAACAAACCGGGAACGAAGAATGTGTAGGCATTCGTCGCCCCAAATTGGGCTGTCAATGGCTTAAGTAAGGGGCCGAACAACACCAAATACATCACCGGTTGTAACAAGCCGATGATGATCCAAGCGGGGTTACGTAAATTCATGCGCAATTGCCGACGGCAAATAATGAAACTCTCACGGAAGAAATTAGATATACCCATAAAATATCCTCAAACTAAAATTGTGGAGAATTAATCGCGCAAGGAGCGACCAGTCAACGACAAGAAGACGTCATCCAAGGTGGGGCGCCGGACATTAAGATCGGCAATACCGATCGACTTCTCATCCAATGCCCTAATCAGCTCCGGTAAAACATGGCCGGAGTTATAGACGTCTGCTTCTATCATGTCGCCACTGAGTTTCAGATCAGATGTTGTCGACGTCCCGGTTGCCGACATCACGCGGGTGATAATCTCGGCCGCCTCAGCCTGGCGGGTGGCGTCGTCAAGGCGGAGAGAAACATGATCCCCGGACACCGAACTCTTTAAATTCTCCGCCGTATCTGACGCGATAATCCGTCCGTGATCGATAACAATGATCCGATCTGCTAAAGCATCGGCCTCATCCAAATAATGAGTTGTTAAAAAAATCGTTGCACCTTGGTCTTCACGGAGGCTACGAATGTGGTCCCAGAGGTTGCTCCGTGCCTGTGGGTCCAGGCCTGTCGTCGGTTCATCGAGGAAAACGAGGCCCGGGCTATGGATTAGCCCCATCGCAATATCGAGACGCCGACGCTGGCCACCCGACATATTCTTAGGCTCTCTGTCCCACAAACCATCTAAACTAAACTGTTCAAATAACTCATGAGCGCGCCGTTGAGCGTCCTTTTTACGTAAGCCATACAGCATGCCGTGATCCATCAGTTCCTCACCAGCGTGCGCGTTGGAACCGGCAGAGCCCACCTGACTGACATACCCAATATGACGACGGACCTCTACGGGCTGCGTCGCCACATCGAAACCTGCAACACGGGCAGAACCACTCGTCGGCTTCAACAACGTCGTCAGCATGCGAAGTGTTGTCGTCTTACCTGCACCATTAGGACCTAGGAAGCCGATGATTTCGCCTGGATCAACGTGCAGACTCACACGGTCGACGGCTTTTACTGGCTTTTTATCACGACCACGGCCACGAAAAGTTTGGGTCAGATCGTGCGCTTCAATCATCGGCTTACCAGGGCTATTAGGCATGGCTTACATCATGCCAGAAAACCGGCCAGCTTGGCACGGGACACAACCGCCCTCGGCAGAAGACCTACGACGTTACCAACTGGAGACCAAAACTATCGAGTACAGGCTGAATGACCTTAGCCCCTGGGGTAGTGGCATCGTCTTCACGACCATAACTTGCTATACCTACTGCATAGGCAGTCGCATGGAATGAATCATTTGGATCCGTAGCCCATACGATCCCGCCAGAATCGCCGTGGTCCTGAATACCATCAAACTCAAGTGAATATTTTGAGACCATTGACTGGTAATCCCCGCACGACAAACCCGAACGCCAGCCCAGGCGGCAAGTATAAGGCCTATTCTGTTCTAATTCTTCCGGCCCCCAAGAACCTTTCACCGAGGTTGGAACACCACCCCATGCGACATCTGGAGTGGTATGAATAATTTTGTAGTATTTAGGATAAATCTCGATCAATCCATAGTCTCTTCCTGGACCTATGTTTTCCATAGTCTCATCGAGAACACTCCACACAAATTCGCCAACATTAACATACTTACCATTATCGGCCCTTAGATAAACTTTGTCGCGCTTACTACCGCAATGTCCCGCAGTGAGATTATAAACGTGATCCGTGTCATCAGGGTTTATTACTGTCCAGCCCCAGGAACATTCGCCAAAATTACCGTCTAAATCCTCAATAAAATATTTCCCTCCTGGAGCTATCTGATCACCGGCCTCCAGATATTCAAAGTCCTGGGAGTTTCTAAGAACTTTTCTTTTCTGGGGCATGGAAGGATCTTGCCGCACTCGTTGCCCACTTGCAGCCCGCCCGACGTTGCCACCGCCGACTTGAGATTGATCGATAGTCGGACGTGAACGTCGGGTCTGATTCGACCAGTCACCATTAAACGATGGGTCTATCTTCTGTGTAACTGAGGTCTCTGGCGAACTGGATTTGTCTGAATCATCATTATTCCTAGACACAACGACAGTTACCAGCGCAACAGCAACGAGGCCTGCTAATAATTTTTTCCCCACTACTCATAAGCATATTTTACATTCACTTAGCAGAATTAAGGGAGGGGCCGAGATTATTATCATCCTCACAATTAGGCGCAATAATCAAGTAACTAGGGAATTATTCAATTAATCAACGAGAAGAGAACGCCAATTTCAGTTCTTTTACCTCCGGAGGCACTGATAGCGTTCTCGCATTTGTGTGAGTTCCATTCTTTTAGATTTCATACGCCTGTCACCTCATGTTTCCCTTACCCAGATACGCTACAAATCCTGTGAAACGGTTCCATGGCGTGCATAATCCCCAAGACGACAACGAGTCCGACAAGCAACCACCCCGCGAACAGGAGCAGCCTCGTGGGCAAGGCACGGGCCTGAGCCGGCGTTCCTTCCTAAAAGGTGCAGCAGCTGGAGCAGCGGCCGTCGGTGCTTCTACTTTCGGTGGCTCACTGCTCCCCCGGTCTATTCTTCAGCAAATTGCTACCGCCGCTCCTGCTGGTTCTCTCCAGGACGTTCACCACATCATTTTTCTCATGCAGGAAAACCGGGCGTTCGATCACTATTTCGGTTGCCTCAAGGGTGTTCAAGGGTTCGGCGATCTCCACCCACTTCCTCAACGCAGTGGCGGAACCGTGTTCGAGCAAAAAGACTCGCGCGGCACCGTCACTCTGCCCTTCTCTATCCGCGACGCCGCAGGCCGTCAATCAATGAATGCGGAAAACGTCGACGCCCTCGACCATGAATGGAAAGGAGGCACCTCTGCCCTACACGGCGGGTGGTGTGACAACTGGATAGAGGCCAAAACCCCCTCCACGATGGCCTATTACGACCGGCACGACTTGCCATTCCAATATGAACTCGCCGACACATTCACGGTGTGCGACCAGTACTTTTGCTCCGTGCCGACGAGTACGTCGCCCAACAGAAACTACTATTTCTCCGGCTACACAGGATTTGAGCCTGCGTCCCCGTCGACACGAGCGGTGGATAACCGGGCCTACGATGACGGGCATCCCGGCTACGACTGGCCATGTCTAGCGGAAATCTTGGATAATGCTGGCGTTGACTGGCGCGTGTACCAGGAGTGGGACAACTTCACCGATAACAACCTCGAGTACTTCCGCTACACCAAGCGAGTTTCAGAGAAGGTTTTCGCTGCTCACAAGGATTTCGGGGAGAATTACTACTCAGCCCTTGCCACCGCGACTGAGAAGAACGACAGCCCGACGGTTCAGAAGCTCACCAAAGAGCTGACACATAAGCTTGACCAGTTAACGCCGACGGAGCGACGCATTTTCGACCGCGCGCTCTACCGCTCTGAGCCGCACACCATAACTCAGCGCGTTGAGCACGACATCGCCGCGGGAACGCTGCCGCCCGTGTCCTGGATCGTGCCGTCGAGCACCGAATCTGAACACCCATCGGCATCATCGCCGCGTGCGTCGGCGAACCTTATTTATCGCCTCTTAGATGCTCTAGGAAAACACCCTGACGTGTGGAAACACACCGCACTATTTATTACTTTCGACGAGAACGACGGGTACTTCGACCACGTTCCACCGCCACGGCCACCGCGCAATGAAAAAGATGAATGGTACCAAGGTAAAGCCCTCGGCTTCGGTAACCGCGTTCCCATGATCGTCGTGTCCCCGTGGAGCGTCGGCGGATATCGCTGTTCAGAGGTGTTCGACCACACCTCTGCCTCGCAATTCTTAGAGGCGTGGAAGGGGATTTCGGTTCCCACCGTGTCGCGATGGCGTCGCACAATTAGTGGAGACTTAACCAGCGCTTTTGATTTCTCTCATCCTCAACCCTTTACACCTGCATCTCACCCGCCGCCAACGACGGAGCTCGAGCCGCGCTGGCACCCACAGCCACCGGAAAAGGGCGTGATGCCACAGCAAGAACCGGGCCGACGTCCTCATCGCCCCTTGCCCTATCAACTATCTGCGGCAACTACGGAGCAGCCCTCGGACAAAAACATCCAACTACACCTGACTAACGACGGTCCTGCCACCGCGAACTTTCTGGTGTTTTGCTTCCACGAAGCTAAAGACGCGGTGCGGATGGCAGAACCTGTTGAGGCAGAGAGCAGACGCGGGTCGAGCAACGTGGCCAAGGGGGCCGGTGACGACCGACGTGAGGAACCGTCCAACTCCGAACGACGTGAGAATGCGGACGGCGACGATTTAGGAACGCCTGGAAAAGACGTCATCGCGTGCGACGTTCATGGCACGGTGACTCTTGAGATACCCACGGGGAGAGACGGCCGCTACGCCATCGTCGTGAAAGGCCCTGCGGAATTTCACTATGAAGCGAGCGGAGCAGTACATAGATGAGGCGGGATTTATTCCAACGCATTCGCACACAAAACTATATACACTTTTCTCCATGAACCCTGCGCCGGCACAGTTGCCACGACATCATGCACGCTCCACCGTTCCGTACGATCGCGGGCCCAGGCCTATTCTTCGTGGTCGCCTGCATGAAATTGCCGCCATTTATTTTGCAGGTACCTGCACTGCGCTCGTTGCCACGACTGCTGCGCTCCATAACAGCGCGACATTCATCACTGCGATCGTCCTTTACAGCGTTTGCCTCCTTGGAATGCTTGCAGTGTCGGCTTTATATCACCGGGTGCCGTGGCATACCAAGCGCGCCGTCGATATATGGAGACGCGCAGACCACTCCATGATTGCCATTTTTATTGCCGGCACCTATGCGCCCGTCGCGGTGTACGCGTTCGATTCGATGGGCGACGGATTGTGGATCCTCCCCACAGCGTGGGTCGCTGCGGGTGGAGCCGTCGGGATTAATCTTCTGTGGCCCAACCATCCCCGCTGGGTTGATGTCGTTATTTATCTTGTGTTGGGCTGGCTAGTGGTGGTGAAAGCCACTGCTCTGGTGGTACTGGTGCCCCTTGCCGCTTTGGTTTTGATTATCGTCGGAGGGGTCATCTATTCGCTCGGCGCCATCGTGTACGGGGTTCAGCGCCCTAACCCATCGGAGCGTTGGTTCGGCTTCCACGAAGTATTCCACGCGAGCACCATCGTCGCGGCCGCATTGCACCACATTGCTATCTGGTTATTGGTGGTGAGCTAAGGGTGACGACGAGGGCTCATAGTTATTTTGCAGTTACGACCGATTAATTGGCTAGCGACGGTGAGGACACTTTTCACTACTTAACCGTCAAAACCGAAGTAACTTTAATCATATGAAACATCTGAGATTGTCTCAGCGCAGACCAATTTTAATAAAACACGTCTAAAAACACTAACTATTTCGAAACTAACATTTCCAGAGCGGATGATCTGACCCGTTACGAGGGGCTCCTGTCCGCTCCAGTGGGACTATAGGGTTATCTGGGTAAGTATTCAGTAACTCTGGCAAACGTTTTGCCGGGGATAAATGAAGCTGACGATGCAAGTATTGGATTAAGGACAGCTGACCAAACGTCCGATTCATTTTCCCGGCAACGGATTTCAGCCGTTGATCATCACTGAGCTTGGGCCTAATGTCATAAACACGGTTAAACATCCGGGCATGGTGAGCCGCGTTGTTGCGAACGATATTCAACGATTTGAGCCACGATTCCAATTGCGGAGCATTCAGCCCACACCGCGCAGCAATACGGTTCCGCACGATATTCGGCGACATACCAAATAAATAAGACAACATACCCCAGTCCATAATCTCTACTGCTGCCCATACCGGTAATTCACCGCCGTATTTCTTTTTGTGGTGGGCAACAAAGACCTCCTTAGAATTCTCCAAGGCTCCTTCGTATTTATCTAGCTAGACGTCGTGTACCCTACGATCATCTTTTCTGCGTCGCTGTTCCGCCCGAGCTCCTAAACTTTTTGCGTCAAGATAGACCAATGGATGAACACGGCCTAATTCATATCCGAGCATTGTTCGAATGGCCATCTCAACACGATCTAGCTTCATAAAAACATCGTGCCGAAGTCGTTCGTCAAATTTATAAAGCTCAACCACTAAATCGAAGGATGACCCCGCGATGAAACTATCGAATCTTCTCCGAGTACCGCAGTCGAAGCGACGCATCGGATACGAATACCCCGACAAGCGGTAATAGTTCAGCCACGCCAAAATATCTTTGGCTCGATCCTGATTCTCAATGTGCATCCCCCGCACACAAGGGAGTTTGACCTGGTCATCGTAGGTCACGAAGCGTTTCGCCCGACTCAATGCTCTGGTGCTTTTCTAAAACAAGGACCGGCCCTGGACTCCCATCGAAATGGGCAGCGGAACCGGTCATGGTGTACCTAACGTTACATGCCGGTTCGCGGAAATACGACAAGCTCAAAGCCCCGGGGACCGAGCCCGAATTGCACCAACATCAGGGGATGACAACAAACGCCAAAACTCGCTTAGCCATCGCGCTTTCGATAAGAGGTAATGACCAGCTTTGGTGTCATTCCGTCCGCATCAGTCAACGAATAACAAGAATAGCGCCTCGTAGAAACGCAAAACCGAAAATCATTCTGGACTTCATGAATTGGGGAAGGCAACGGGAAGACACAATGGCTACCATGCCGCGGTGCAGGTGACCTATTATTTGGACATTTTTTGGACACTTTCGGCCTAAAACGCGCCTCAAAGGCAACTGTCAACTCCCCGACCTGCTATTTTGAGCTGGAGATGGGACTTGAACCCACAACCTACGGTTTACAAGACCGTTGCGCTACCGATTGCGCCACTCCAGCACACTGGGCACTGACCCCCGCCAAACAAAAAGCCCGGCCAGGTTCGGTTAACCAGCCCCGCCATAATACACATAACTACGTCTACAACGAAACAAACACGCCACCACCAGTACAAACATCCTTTAGCGCTACCCCACTCGCCCGCACAATAGTTTCTGTCGTAGCCTGTGACCACAAAACATTCCTCACCCCACCGATCCCGATCAGCGAAGGCAACGATCTCCCCATGGATTTTGTCTCAGGATTCAGCCAGGCATTCCGCCGCGTCGCTGGCTCCCGCGCCCCCGGCACCACCGCCGGCGGATCCAATCCTGTCGCCACCATCGACGCCGTTAAAGCAGCCCCGGCACCGTCGCCTCTCAAACCCATCGACTTCACCAATGTCGATGAAATCAACGCGGTTCTCGACCTCGCCGCCCGGATTGGCGACGTCCTCCTGGCCAGCGGAATGAGCAACGGGGACGTCAAAGCCCACATGCACGCAATCACCGAAACATACGGTATTCACGACGTCCACGTCGACATCACCCTTAACACCCTCATGCTGTACACCACCATGGGGCCCACCAAAGGTGCACTTTCAGCATTCCGCGTCGTCAGTAAACTCAGCATGGACTTCGCCCGATTAGAGGAAATCGACGTCCTCGTCCGACGCATCCTCACCGGTGGATTCACGCGGGCAGAAGCCGCCGACGAACTCCACGAAATCGTCACGGCGCCGCCGACTTATAACTCGGCCTTCATCCTGATCATGTGGGGCTTTTTCACTGGATCAGTCGCGTTCATGATCGGTGGACACCTTTCCGAGGCCATCATCTCCTGCCTCTCTGCCATCGTCATCATGTGGGGATCCGCAGTGCTGGCCGGACACGGCTTGCCCTTGTTCTTCCAAAACGTCTTTGGAGGGCTTGTCGCCCCCGTCCCCGCTGCCCTGGCCTACCACGTAGGCCAACGCTACGGAATAGAGGTCAACCCGTCGGTCTGTATCGGTGCCGGCATCGTCGCCATGCTGGCCGGACTCACCCTCGTCCAAGCGCTCCAGGATGGCATCACCGGCGCACCCGTTACAGCCTCCGCACGATTCTTCGAAGCCGCGCTCTCCACCGGCGCCATTATCGCCGGCGTCGCCTTCGGGCTCAATATAGCCTCCCGGTTGGGCATTCCTCTTCCCGCATTCGAAGGCTCAGCGTCTACCAACGTCGTCCAAAACGTGGTCATTACCGTGTCTGGCGCTCTCGCCGGCGCGTTCTTCGCGGTAGCGTGCTTCGCCCGCCTCAGATCCACCGTCATCACGACAGTAACCACCCTCATCGGTGCCGCGTTCTACTACATGATCCTTATCCCCACAGGCTTCGGCACCATCGCAGCCTCCGGGATGGCGGCCACACTCATCGGACTTTTCGGTGGTCTACTCTCCCGCCGGTTCATGATCCCACCACTGATCACCGCAGTGTCGGGCATTACCCCGCTCCTGCCCGGTTTTGCTCTCTACCGCGGGATGTACTCCCTGCTCAATGACCGTCCGTCCATCGGATTCTCCTCTATGGCCACTGCCTTCGCCATCGCCACCAGCCTGGCAGCGGGCGTCGTCCTCGGTGAATGGATCGCGCGCAGACTACGGCGACCTCGCATCGCCACCGCCTACCGCGGAGTCCGCAATATCGTCCGGCGGCCGCTCGCGGTGAAGGCACGCACCAACGGGCCCCGGACTAATGGCCCACGCACGAACGAAGCGCGCACCAACGGCCGTGGGAACCCGCGAACACCCAACACGGGGTCCATCCGGGCTCGCTGGCGCAACCGCTCCTACCGAAACACGAAAGCGCGCTCGCAGTGGCGTCGTCGATAAAACCCACAGTGGTGGCTACCACGAAACCCACCGTGTGAGCTACCATTACTCTGTTCACCATCCATCCCAGGAGGATTTTCCAGGAGGATTTGTGCCCCCCAAGGTCACTGATAAACGGGCAACCAACGCAGAATCACTGCACGCCGTCGAAGAAGAAACAGCTATCGCGGCCCAACGCATCGTCGCTACATACGCAGAGGACTTCTTTGACTACACCACGCTGACCAGCATGCTGGGCGTCGAACCCAAAGGGCTGATCTATCGGCGCGTCGCCAAAGAACTCGGCGAACCCGAAATCCCCGGCAAGAAACCGGAGAAGAAAGCAGCCAAGAAGTCCAGCAAGAAATCGGCCGGTAAGAAGTCCACCGGCAAGGGCACGAAGAAGACCAGCAAGAAGTCGACTAAGTCTTCGGCAAAGAAGAGCACGAAGAAGTCGACCAAGAAGAGCACCAAGAAAACTACGAAAAAGTCAACCGGATCCGCTGCGAAGAAAAGCACGCGGAAATCCACCGCAAAAAAGTCGACGGCTAAGAAATCGACGGCTAAGAAATCCTCATAATCAGCCTTACAACCTGTGTAGGACTAGTTATCAGAGGTTATCAGTAGGGCCGAGCTCAACAGCGCGACAACCAGCGACCACCTGCCACGCCACACGCGCGGAGGGGGTCGCTTTTTGCACGCTTCACCCCGGCTTACGGCCGCAGTCGCTGCATCACGTCCCCGGGCACTACCCTGGTAAACAGAAACATCCTGAGCACTCACCAACCCGAACGAGGTACTAAGACCATGTCCTCAAACGACAATGCCACACCCACCAACTCCTCCACAGATCACGAAGGCAGCGATTCCGTCAGAGACACCTATTCGTTCATCGTCGTTGCTAACCGTTTGCCCGTCGATATAGAGATTGATCCGGACGGCACCAAACACTTCGAGCCAAGCCCAGGTGGCCTGGTTACTGCGCTCAAACCAGTCCTCAAAGAACACGAGGGCGCTTGGATCGGCTGGCCCGGAGCAACATCCGAAGGGCCCACAGCAACCCCCGTTGCTGACCCGTTCACCACCGACGAGGGCATCACACTCATCCCCATGGGATTGACCAAAAGGGATTACAGCGAATACTACGAAGGATTCTCCAACGCCACACTGTGGCCCCTGTATCACGACTTAATCGTGACACCGATTTTTAACCGCGACTGGTGGGTAACCTACCGCGACGTCAATACTCGTTTCGCTATGGAAGTAGCCCGACGCGCGGCAGAAGGCGCAACAGTATGGGTGCAGGACTACCAGCTGCAACTTCTGCCCGGCATTCTGCGACAAATGCGTCCTGACCTAAAAATTGGCTTCTTCCTGCACATTCCGTTCCCGCCGGCGGAATTATTCCGGCAACTCCCCTGGCGTGAAGAACTGGTCCGCGGCCTCCTGGGCGCAGACGTTATCGGGTTTCACTCCATCCACAACGCAACGAACTTCCTTGAACTTTCCCGCGACGTCGGTGGGTTCGCAACCCCCAGCACGGGGCAACCGGAGAGCCTTCCGGTCCGTGGCAAAGCCAGCATGAGGAAAATCACGGCCACCATTACCGCATCAGACGGGCGTCCGGTCGGCGTCGGTGTATTCCCCATTTCCATCGACACCAAGTCAGTCACCACCGCTGCCAAAGATGCCGATGCGAAGAAGGTTCGCTCCGAACTGGGCAACCCAGAAACGCTAATCCTCGGCGTCGATAGATTGGATTACACCAAGGGGATCCTCCAGCGCCTCGAAGCATACGAGGAGCTCCTGGAAACCGGTGCGCTGGACCCCGAGACCACCACGTTCGTGCAAGTGGCTACGCCATCGCGCGAGCGCATTGAGCACTACAAGGTGGCGCGCCGGCAAGTAGAAGAAGCTGTCGGACGGATTAATGGCCACTTCAGCAGCATCGGGCACTCCGCAGTCACCTATATGCACCGGTCAATTCCGTTCCCAGACCTTGTCTCCTACTACAAGGCCGCCGACATAATGCTGGTCACGAGCCTTAAGGACGGGATGAACCTCGTCGCCAAGGAATATGTGGCCTGCCACCCGGACGGCACCGGATCCCTGGTCCTGAGCGAATTCACGGGTGCCGCGGCCGAACTTGATGGTGCCTTTTTGTGCAACCCGCATGACATTGATTCGATCAAACGCCAGGTTCACTCCGCAGCCGTGGCGAAAAAAGAAGATCTGCATGACCGGATGATGTCCATGTTCAATGAAGTGACCGAACACGACGTCCACGCTTGGGCATCGGCATTCCTCGATTGTTTAGAGAGCGACAATGACTAACCCCACCTCCGCTGGCGACGAATCCGCTAACACTAACCCTTCCGACGCAGAGGCCTCCACCGCGCACGTCTTTATGGAGGACACGGAAGAAGATATTGAATGGCCTGCAGGGAAACGGCTTCTTTACGCCATGTTGGACGCGGGCTTAGACGCACCCTACGGGTGCACCGAGGGTGAATGTGGCGCCTGCCAATGCGTCGTCGAACCTCATGACAACGCCACTACGCATATGGTGCACAACAATGTGTTGGATGAGTACGACATTGCCGACGACATGACTCTCGCCTGCCAAACACTATCCGACACTCCTGGCGGGAAATTCGACGTCAGCTACGACTTTTAGGAGAATGAGTGTTTACCCCGTCCGATGACATTACCCGGGCCTTTCGCACCGCTGCCCACTGTCCCACACTGATGCTAGCCAGCGACTTCGACGGATGTTTAGCGCCGCTCAACAAAGACGCCATGGCCGTCACCGCGAATCCCACCGCGATGAATGCCATCATCGACCTCGCCCACATGCCGCACACCCTCGGGGCACTCGTATCCGGGCGGGATATCTCAAAACTTGAACGCCTCGCCCGCCGGACCGGACCACAGGGACAGAACATTGCCGACGACGGTCCCGACGATGTTCGCGACATCTCCGGAATCATTCTGGCGGGATCCCACGGGGCCGAAGCGAATGACGGCAGTGGCGTCGAACCCAACGAGCAGCAAAAGAAACTCCTTGAACGCATGATCCGTGAGGCTCATGCCGTGGCCGATAGTGCCCCCCACTCAGGCATGTTTGTGGAGGAAAAGCCGCTGGGTGTCGGCCTGCATGGTGTGGCGATGAATAACGACGAGCTGGAGCGCCAGCTGCAGCAGAAGTTCGCTGACGTTCTTGATTCGCTGCTGGATGGAACGACGGGTTCCTACATGTACGGCAAGCACATTCTAGAAGCCCAGATCATGGAGGTCGATAAGGGTAAGTGGCTGGAAAGCGCCCGCGACCGTTACAACCTGGATGCCATCGTCTACGCCGGCGATGATACGACCGATGAAAACGCTTTCCGCGTTCTTCATGGCGATGATGTGTCCATTAAGGTCGGTGATTCTCACACCGCGGCCGTTTTACGTGTTCCGGATACCGACGCCATTGCCGACGTGTACCAACGCTTAGCCACCATGCGCCGCGAGTACCTCACTGACGAGGGATTACTCTGACGTCAGCGTGGGTGTCACTGCGACGTTGAAGCGCACAATCCACGCAGCGTCACCGCGGCGGGCCCACCGTGCGCCCCGAGACCAACGTCGTATCCAGCAGCGTATGTGAACCGTGAGTTGCTGGTGCCTGACCGGGGGCACCGCCAGCGTCTATAGATGTCGTCGTGCTCCTAGAAGAAGACGCGCCGGCGGTTGCCTTCCCCCGTGTGGCGTCGGAAATAAGGTCTTGAAGAACATGGCCGGCTGTGCGCCCTTTATCCTTGTTCGGCTGCGCAACCGTGGTGATGTGCTGCTGCACGGCGAGGTCGATACCATCGAACCCCGTAACGGACAGATCTCCCGGCACGGTCCACCCGCGATCAGCAGCGCACTGCATCACAGCCAAAGCTAAGGAATCCGTCGTGCAAGCCACGGCGGTCAATTCGGGGTGCGCATCCAATAACGCGCGGGCTGCTTCGCGGGTGCCGTTGGCATCGTTGATATAGCATTCCACAATCGGAATGTCTTCTGCACAATCTGGGTGAGCACCGCGGATCACATCCACAATGCCCTCGACGCGGTGTTTCTGTACATGCATGTGGGCATAACGCAAACGCTGCGCCGATACCTCACCCGTATTAGTCTCACGGTCAAGGCGAATGCACAACACACCAATTTTCCGGTGGCCGGCGTCGATAAGCTGCCGGACCCCGGGCTGAATAGCAGCGTGGTCATCAATGCCGACGAAGGCGTAATCCTTGAGCTTTGGTGTGGAATACGGCTGATCGCACACAACCGTCGGGAGGCCGCGCGACGCCACAACCTCCAAAGTGGGATCATCCGAGGCAACCGAGTACACCACAAATCCATCGACAGCGGCTTGCGCTACGCGGTTAATTCCCGAGGCCGCGCGCCCTGGAGCAGCAGGAATAAGCACCAAGGACGAATCCAGCGCCTGGCAGGACTCCGCCAAACCCGCCAAGAAATCGACCGACGAGCGGTCCTCGAATGCGTAGGTCAATTCGTCAGTAAAAAGCACGCCGATCGCGTCTGCCCGGCGCGTTCGCAGGGAGCGGGCGGCAGGATCCGGGCCGGAATACCCCAGCTTGTCGGCGGTGGCGAGAATGCGTGCGCGGGTCTCTGGTGATAAATGGTCGGGTTTGTTGTACGCGTTGGACACCGTTGTACGCGATACCCCCACGGCTTCCGCGAGTGACGCCAGCGTAGCCTTATGACTATTTTTCGGGGATCGTCGCGGACTCATGTGTAGCAATCTTAGCCCCTCGGCAACGCCAGAAAACGACTTTTACGCATTCCGGGGTGAGGGATGCTCGCCCGGCCTGGGGCGTCTTCTTCTTGATTCCGGATGTGTTCTAATTTCTGGGCCGACATGCATGGAAGCACTTTTGGTTGTCAATAAGCCGCATTATCGAGGCTGAGCGGGGCTTAAGAAAACCAATTGACATCATATTTCATTAGTGGTTCATTGGTGGACATGCGAGCGATAAAGAATAGGCGACGGTCAGCACTAGCAATTATTTTTGCCACCGGGGTTCTTACCGGAATGGGCGGACTCACAGCCTGCTCAGACGACTCCTCCACGACCTCCGGTTCATCAGACACCGTCAATGTCGTCGCATCAACCGCGCTGTGGGCCGACGTCGTCCATGACATCGCAGGGGACAACGACCACGTCACGATCACAGGCCTCATCGAAGGCGACTCCGTCGACCCCCACGACTACAACCCCTCCGCCAAGGATATGGCGAAGATTAAGGATGCCGACGTCGTCGTCGGAAATGGGGCCGGGTACGACAGCTGGCTGACAGAACACGCCAGTTCCGACGCCACCGTGATCACTGCCCTTCCCCAGGAGGAGCATGATCACGACGAGGACGAGCATGACGGGCACGACCACGATGCGCATGGTCATGACAGCGAGGACGCGCATGATCACGATAGCGAGGATGCACACGATCACGCCCACAGCGCAGAGGCCAGCGACACTGCGGACAATAACTCCGACCTACCCACCAACCCACACGTGTGGTACGACGTCGCCACTGTCAACAGCTTTGCAACAAAAATTGCGGACACGCTGAATGACAAGAACAGCGATATCAAGGCCTCGGCCACAGACTTCAGTGACAAGCTCCACGCTATCGATGAGAAGATCAAAGCACTGCCAGCCAAAAAGGTGGCGAGCACCGAGTCCGTCTCCGGGTACCTGTTGAAGGAATCCCCCATGGAGGACGTGACCCCCCACGGTTACCTCAGTGCGTCGTTGAAGGAATCGGACCCGTCCGCGGCTGATGTTGCCGAATTTACGTCGCTCATCAACGATAAGAAAGTCGATATCCTGGTTAACAATCCGCAAACCGAAGACAGCGTCTCCAAGGACCTCGTCTCCGCTGCCAAGAAAGCAGGAATTCCGGTTGTGGATATCTACGAAACACCCGAAAAAGGTACCCACTACCTGGACTTTTTCTCTGAGGCCGTCCAACGGCTTCACGATGCCAACAAGGAGTAAAACCACCGCGTGAACAACCCGCGCACCACCCACCGTCCCACCGAACCCGCTAACCGCACCACCGGCCCCGTTATCGAACTCAGCACAGCGGGTATCGAACCGCTCTGGACTGACCTGTCCCTCACACTGAGCCCAGGCGAATGGCTCACCGTCCTCGGACCCAATGGAGTAGGAAAATCCACGCTCCTTGGTGCCCTCACCGGGACACGCAAACTGACATCCGGGCATGTCCATGTCAATGGGACCACCGGATTTATACCCCAGCAGCGCATGTTTAGCCCCACACTGCCACTGCGCGCGCGGGACATTGTCGGTCTATCCGGTGGGCACGGTATCTTCCGTCGTCGGCGGCTTCCCGCAGCACAAATAGACGAGGCACTCACCACTGTCGACGCAGCGCACCTGGCCAATAGGCGCATCGGGCACCTCTCCGGCGGCCAACAGCAGCTGATCCGTCAAGCTAGCGCGATCGCAACGCACCCCGATATCCTCCTGTGCGACGAACCCCTGCTCAGCCTGGATTATGCCGCACAAAAGCAAGCTATCCGGACTATCGACGCACAACGACACGACTACAACACGGCCGTCGTTTTCGTCACGCATACGATCAACCCCGTGATCGACGTCACCGATCGCGTGCTATACCTAGCGCCGAATGGCCACACTGTCGGCACGATTAACGACGTCATCACGACTGACGTCCTCAGCGAGCTGTACGGCACCCATGTCGACGTTGTTCACGTCAACGGCAGACTCGTCATCGTTTAGGAGAACACACCACCTTATGCCCACTACCACGATTACCTGGGACACCTGGTGGAGTGATACCACCGAACTCCTGCACTACTCCTTCGTCCACCACGCACTGCTGGCCGCCGCGCTACTCGGGATCATCTCCGGACTCATCGCACCGCTCATCGTGATGCGACGCATGTCATTCACCGTGCACGGCACATCGGAGCTCGCGCTGATGGGTGCGTCAGCCGCGCTACTCGCTGGAAGCAACGTCGGCGCCGGCGCAGTCGTCGGCTCCATCGTCGCAGCCATCGCCCTGGCGCTACTGGGAATGCGTGATACCGACAGCACCGTCGGCGTTATTCTCTCCTTCGGGATGGGACTTTCCGTCCTCTTCATCTACATCTACCCCGGCAAAGCGAGCAACGCATTCTCTCTGCTCACCGGCCAAATCGTGGGCGTGTCCGGCGCAGCTGTCGGCACACTCATCGCCATCACCATCATCGTCATAGCGACACTCGGTTTACTGTGGCGCCCGCTCCTCTTTGCTTCCGTCGACCCCGACGTCGCCGCAGCCAGCGGTATCCCCCTGCGCACAATTAGCATCGTGTTCGCCGCACTCGTCGGGCTCGTCGCCGCACAAGGAGTGCAGATCGTCGGCGCGCTCCTCGTCGTGTCCCTCCTCATCACCCCCGGCGCGGCAGCTGTTCACGTGACAGCATCACCACGGAAAGCAGTCCTCTTATCGACGATCTTCGCCGAGGTATCCGCGGTGGGAGGGCTCATTCTCTCCTTGGCCCCGGGACTCCCCGTCAGCGTGTTCGTCACGACGATTTCGTTCGCAATCTACCTGATATGCCGACTCATTGGTTGGCGAACACAGCGCATCATCGTCGGCTCGGAGACCATGCCACGCGACACCACGCCCAGGGCTTCACATCATGACGTCAGCTCCCACGACGTTAACCCTCGAGAGGTCAGCTCCGCGACTTCACCGCACGACGCTGCCGCGCAAACTCGCTGAGCACCACACCAGCCGCGACGGACGCGTTGAGTGACTCGACATTGTCCGCCATCGGGATAGACATCACCGTGTCGCACGTCTCGGAGACCAAACGAGACAGTCCCTTGCCCTCGGACCCAACAACCACCACAACAGGCGTCGTTCCGTCATAGGTATCCAAAGTATGGTCCCCACCAGCGTCTAAACCGACGACCTGATAGCCCTCTTTTTGGAACTGCTTGAGCGCGCGGGTCATGTTCGTTGCCTTCGCGACAGGGAGGCGAGCAGCCGTGCCCGCCGACGTCCGCCACGCAACCGCCGTCACCGACGCGCTACGGCGCTCCGGGATGACAACACCGTGACCGCCAAAAGCAGCCACTGAGCGGATCACGGCACCCAAATTCCTCGGATCCGTGATGTTATCCAAGCACACAATCAACCCCGGCGACGATGACGCATGGGCACGATCAATCAGATCCTGAACATCGACATACTGGTATTCCGGAACGAGCAACCCGAGACCCTGATGCATGCCGTTTCCGGTCATCCGATCCAGCTCAACACGCGGGACCTCCAACACAGTGATCGCACGGTCACCAGCGACGCGCACCGCCTCGGTCAGACGGTCGTCATTATCAGTGCCCTCTGCAACGTATAAAGCCGTTGCAGGAACCTTCGCCCGCAGGCACTCCACCACCGGGTTGCGGCCAACAACAAGCTCCGAACCATGCAAATTGCGCCGGTCATGACGCCCAGATGCCTTCCGCTGCTGCTCAACCTTCCGCTTATGCGCCTTGTGGTACACGCGGTCTTCGGCCTTCGGCGTCGGCCCTTTACCGCGCAAGCCGCGCCGCCGTTGACCCCCAGACCCCTTCGTCGCACCCTTCTTATTCGATTTACGAATAGCGCCTCGGTTCCGCGCATGACCCGCCATTAATCCTCCTTATTTCCCAGTGCCCAACGTGCTTGGTGCGCGATTGTCGCGCGCCCCTCATCCAGCCCGCCCACTGAACCTACTGATCCGACAGCTCCCATTCGGCCCCAGCGGGAGTATCCGTCACAACGATGCCCGCAGCCGCCAACCGATCGCGGACCGCATCAGCCGTCGCCCAGTCTTTCTCAGCGCGAGCTTTCGCACGGATATCCAATTCCGCGCGAACCAGGGTATCCAACGCGTCATGTTCCGCACCGGACTCCGCAGCAATCTCCTGCCACTTCTCGTCCAGCGGATCGACGCCCAGCACAGCAAGCATGGCGCGAACCTGCTCACCTGCAGATACCACGCTCTCGACGGCAGCATCATCGCCCCGACGAGCCGCATCCAAGCGCGAATTGGCCGAACGAACAACATTGTGTACCTCGGCCAACGCAGCCGGAACACCGATGTCATCATTCATCGCGTCGGTGAACGAGTCCGTGACCTCGGAACGGCCCAACGCACGGCCATTCTTCGCCGCCACATTCGACGCCGCGTGAACGAACTTCTCCAGACGCCGATACCCGGCGGCTGCCTCACGGAGAGCGTCCTCTGAAAACTCCAACATGGAGCGATAATGCGCAGACCCTAGATAATAACGCAGCTCAACGGGGCGGACGATCCGAAGCAGATTCGGCACGGACAACACATTGCCCAGAGACTTCGACATCTTCTCACCAGCCATGGTCACCCAGCCGTTATGCATCCAATAGCGGGCAAATCCATCACCCGCAGCATGGGCCTGAGCGATCTCATTCTCATGGTGCGGGAACTTCAAATCCAGACCGCCGGCGTGGATATCAAACTCCGCGCCCAAATACTTCGTCGCCATCGTCGTGCACTCCAAGTGCCACCCCGGACGACCACGGCCCCACGGAGTATCCCAGCTCGGCTCACCCGGCTTCGCAGCCTTCCACAACGTGAAGTCACGCGGATCGCGCTTACCCGTTCCCGCGGATTCTCCCTGGTCCATCTCGTCGAGCTTCTGGCCGGACAGGGAACCATAATCAGGCAACGACATCGGGCTCAAATACACGTTTCCGTCCACAGCGTAACCATGGCCGGCGTCAATAATCCGCTGCATGTACTCGATCATTTCAGTAACATGCCCCGTCGCATGAGGCTCCAACGACGGTGGTGTCACACCCAACTGGTCGTACGCCCACTGGAACTCACGCTCATACGTCGCAGCCCACTCCCACCAGGGGCGATTGTGTTCCGCGGCCTTGTTCAAAATCTTGTCATCAATGTCAGTGACATTCCGGATAAACGCCACGTCAAAGCCCATGTAGGTCAGCCAATTACGCAAAATATCGAAAGCCACGCCCGAACGCAGGTGGCCAATATGTGGCGCCGACTGCACTGTCGCACCACACAAATACACCGACGCGTGTCCCTCGCGGAGGGGAACAAAATCACGTAACTGACGGGACGCGGAATCGAAAATACGTAAAGTCACGCCCCCAGCTTATCGGTTCACAGCGTGACCTAGCGAAAAACTAATCCTCGACGTCCTCGTCTAAGTCAATAATGTCGGAATCCTCCGAGGGGCCCGGCTTCTTCGTCGAATCCTCGTCCTCCCCCAACAACTTGGCGCGATGCCGAGCAATAGCCTCCTGGGCCTCCTGGTACATCGCATCGGCTTTGGCGTCGTCAGTGCCGTCGGCTAGGGCGAGCTCCCCCACCAGCACCTGGCGAGCCTTCGCCAACATGCGCTTCTCACCAGCAGATAGGCCGCGGTCTTGGTCACGGCGCCACAGGTCACGGACAACCTCTGCGACCTTGTTCACATCGCCCGAAGCCAAGCGCTCTTGGTTCGCCTTGTACCGACGAGACCAGTTACCTGCCTCTTCAACATCGGTTTCGCGAAGAACACTGAAAACCTTGAGAAGACCCTCTTCACCGACAACATCGCGAACGCCGACAGACTCCGCGTTCTTTTCCGGAACACGGACCGTTAAGTCCCCCTGGTGAACCTTCAGGACCAAATAATCGACAGTCTCACCTTTAATCTGGCGCTGTTCTTTCTTTTCAATGACGGCAGCACCATGATGCGGGTAAACGACGGTATCCCCAATGTTGAATTCCATGAGTCCCTTCAGCTCCGCCGCGCACGCCCACCGCGTGCGGACAGGTAAACCGGTGTGAAAAATTGACGTTTCAGCACATCTATCATAGCACTACCCCCTGATTAGCCACGACAAACGTCCCAAGACTATGTGGAAACAGACACGTCGCGTTAATGTAATACTTAAATTCTGTGCGCTTAACAGAAAACCCTGACGCAAAATAAGACGAATACGTGGCTGCCCCACAGCTTCCTATGGAGGACAAAATGTCGTTGAAGTCGGCTTCCCTACGTTCCGGCATCGCCATTGTTGCGGCCGGTTCCGCACTGGCTCTCAGTGCATGCGGCGCAGGCCAAATCTCCCAAACCGCTAACCAAGTCCCCGCCGTCGACGGGTCAGCAGCCAATGCTGAGAACAACAACATCACGCTGCGTGATGTAACCGTCCAACCAAAAACAGATGACCACGGCGGAGCCGTCGCCTTTGCCCTTTCTAACATCGACCCCACCAACACTGAGCGCCAGCTCCAGCGTATTAGCGTCGATGGTCAAGAGGTTAAGGTCGATGGCAACAAGGATTTGAAGCCACAGTGCCAAATCGTTGGCAATAACGAAAAAGCCATCGAGGCCATGGGCGCCAACGATGTGAAAACTAACAGCTCTGCGTCAGAGAGCGCCACCGCGAGCCCCAATGGCGAATCACGCATCAACTGCGTCAGCTACGTTCACACCTCCTTTGACGGCAGTCCCACCCCCGGAACCGCCGTCAACGTCACCTTCACCCTGGATAACGGTGAAGTGTCCTTGAAAGCTCCCGTCGCCGCGTCAGTTCCCGAAGCCGGTCAAACCACCCGCGACAACGAAGGCGTCCTGAAGGACGAATTTAAAAATTAGTAGCTGACTAAGAGCTGAAGTGCAGTCCTGTAAACTGATACCCCGGAGGAATCTCCGGGGTTTTCTAATGCCACTCTGCCACTATCCCGTGTAGATGGCCCTCACACGGCTCGGGCGACCAGCCAGGTACTGTGCACTACGTCAAGTTAAACGTCGTCGGTTCTGAGTGCTGATCGCCAATCAAGGTGTGCAGGTAGTACGAACCACTTGGCACCGCGACGCGATCCGAGCACTCCCCCGGCGCGGACGTCGTCCGAGACCAGCTCAGCATATAATTCTTCGTCTGGCCCGGGCCGATATCTAACGCGCCCGTCGCTGCCGGATTGTTGCAGTCCACATCAGACCACACGCGCTCATTGGTCTCAAGGTTGTAGACCTCGAACTTCATTGGAGCCTTCGCCAGATCCGCGTGGCAAGACCCCTTCGTAGGATTATGAGCAATTAAGTAGAAGCGCGGCATTTGCCCTGCATCATACGAGTCCGCGTCCGTGCGCGCCTCTATTTGCAGGTCATTAACATCACACGTGTCTTTTGCGTCGGGTGCCACGGAAGGCTCTTCTGAAGCGTCGGGAGCTTCCGATTCCGACTCTTCAGGGCTGTCCGACTCCGACGACGAGCGTGGGCGTTCCGAGGAACGCGATGACGTCGTCGGCTTCGTCGACTGTGTGGTGGTAGTAACGCTGGATTCCGCCGCGGTTGACGACGAGTCCCCGCCTCCACTCAAGGCCGAAATGATCCACCACAACAACGCGATGACAACCACCACGATGACGACGGCAGCAATTCTCCGTCGACGATAGATCTCGGGTGGATGTGGAAGACCGTTGTAGTTACCTTGAGCGCTCACGTGACTAGATTAACGGGAACTCGCGTTGCCCTGCCGGAAACGAGACGGCGTGTCACCCCACGGGGAGGCTGAGAGTTCGCCAACGAGTGGAGATGCGCACCTGGCTCGCTATACGTCACGGCATCGCAACCCCGCGTGCGGTCACCGCCTCTACTTGGCCGTTTTTCAGTAAATACCGTAAGCCGACAACGCCGACGGAGCCGTCGTTAAGCTTGGCTGTAATTTCGGGGCTGCGACCGACCACGTGATCAACAATGGACCGCACATGCTGCTTTTCGTAGTCATCGGTAGTGGTGTGCCCCTCAGAGCGAGCAACCATGACTGATGGAGCAACTTTCTCCACCAGCACGCGCTGGAATGATTCCGGAACGGCACCCTGGGTCATGGCCTCCGACGCGGCTTTGACTGCACCACAACTCTCATGCCCCAGCACCACAACCAGAGAGACCCCAAGACCTTCTACGGCGAATTCCAGTGAAGCCAGCACAGACATATCGACGATCTCGCCGGCCGTGCGGATCACGAAGACATCGCCAAATCCCTGGTCAAAGAGCAGTTCAACGGGGACGCGGGAGTCCGAACAAGCCAAAACCACAGCCTTCGGAGCCTGCCCCTGGGTCAGACTGGACAGCCGGTCACGATCCTGGTGAGGACGCAGCGCCTTCCCCTGCACGAAGCGGTCATTACCATCCAACAACTGCTGTAACACAGTCTGTGGGGTACGGTCATCCACAGGCCTACTAGGATCCGCGTTCATACTAGGGGTGGCCTGCGGGTTCGAGCCGCGTGCTGATGTCGTCATGAGAATCCTCCGGATGAAAAGTCCACATACTAGTTGCCACTACTCGTCATAGGTAGCTCTACCTCTGCTCATCACCGGCGCACCTCATCAAGGGGCACACGCGGGGTCACCACCAAGCAATGTAACCAGGGGCGTCACTAAACAACCGTACTCAGTTTGTGTGATCACATGGTGTATATCTGCATGGCCACCTCACCATAACCGCACTAACCCCCACCCCCTCACACCTAGCCGTGGCCTCATGCCCGCCCGCAGCACCACCGCCACCGTGGCACTACAATCATTCGCAATGTCTACTGGCCGTTCAGAACCTTTTCTTGTCGACGAACTTAACGACTGGTTTATCCTGGCAGGACGCCATCTTCCCTGGCGTGAACCCGAGTGCTCCGCATGGGGGGTCCTCCTGAGCGAGGTTATGAGCCAGCAAACACCGGTCTCCCGCGTCGAACCTGCTTGGCGTGAATGGATGGACCGTTGGCCCACACCAGCCGATTTCGCCCGGGCCGGACGTGATGACGTCCTCCGCGCATGGGGGCGCCTCGGCTATCCTCGACGCGCTCTACGTCTCCATGAGTGTGCGCAGACGATCGTCGATAGATATTCGGGCGTAGTGCCCGCCACGGTGGCTGAACTGCTCGATTTGCCCGGTATTGGTGAGTACACCGCACGAGCAGTGGCCTGTTTCGCGTACGGCTGGGCTGTTCCTGTGGTGGATACGAATATTCGGCGCGTAATTGCACGTGCCGTCAACGGGAAGTACTTACAGGGCCCAGCGCGGCGTGCGGACTTGGATGATATGCGGGCGCTAATGCCGGTATCGGAGAAACAGGCTAGCTCCTCGGTGGGCGCTATTGTGCAGCGCATTCGTGAGGAGGCCGGGATACCCGAGGTCCCCGTAGAGGCTGGGACTCTTTTCGACGTGCCCGGTGTTGGGCTTGGGCATCTGAGCGATGAGCAGCTGACGGATGTGGAACGCTCTGCGGTATTCTCAGCGTCAATCATGGAGCTCGGGGCACTCGTCTGCACGTCACGAGTAGCGCGCTGCGAGCAGTGCCCCCTCGTCCGCACGTGTGCGTGGCGTCTGGCGGGCTGCCCTGAGCCGACTGAATCGGAGAGGTCCGCCGTAGCCCGTCGCGTTCAGAAGTTTGAAGGTACCGACCGCCAGGTACGCGGGGCCATCATGAAGGTTTTACGCGACGCGACTGGCCCCGTTCCTCGGGACGCGATTGCTCACGCATCGAAGGACGAGGAGCAGCTCCACCGAGCTCTTCACTCACTCCTGGCTGACGGGCTCGTTGTGGATACTGAAGGAAAGCTAGGACTCCCCCGATAGCCCTGGCCCGGCAGGATCCGGGCCGGACCCCTATATCGGGCCGAACCCCTACCTATTCAGATTCGGGCTGGGCGGCGCCGGATCCTGAGCCTGAGGTACCGCCGTCGGGACCACTGCCCGATGAAGCGTTGGAGGAGTACTCCATCGGCACGATCTGATCAGCCTCGTCGGAGGAGTCATCAGCATCGTCCTTGTGCTCCTCCAGGCTGGACTCGCCCTCGCCCATTACGGCACCTGGCTTTGTCGACGTGGAGAACGTGAACTTGGCGTCGTCGCCCTTGCCTTCGCCGTCCCAGTTCTCAACATCCACGGTGACCAGTTCACCGGCGGCAACTTCGCCGTAGAGGATCTTCTCCGAGAGCTGATCCTCAATTTCGCGCTGGATGGTACGGCGCAGTGGCCGGGCACCCAAGACGGGATCAAATCCGCGCTTAGCCAACAGCCGCTTGGCCTTGTCGGTGAGCTCGATATCCATGTCCTTGGCGCGTAGGGCGATGCCCACACGGTTCACCAACAGGTCGACCATCTGAATGATCTGATCCTGGGTGAGCTGGTGGAACACCACGATGTCGTCGATACGGTTGAGGAACTCGGGGCGGAAATGCTTCTTGAGTTCGTCGTTGACTTTCGACTTCATCCGCTCGTAGCGGCCCTCTTCGTCAGTCTCGCCGACTCCAGAGAAGCCCATTCCAACAGCTTTAGAGATGTCGCCGGTGCCCAGGTTCGAGGTGAAGATCAGGACGGTGTTCTTGAAATCGACCACACGACCTTGCCCGTCGGTGAGGCGGCCGTCTTCCAAGACCTGCAATAGGGTGTTGTAGATCTCGTTATTGGCCTTCTCAATCTCATCGAAGAGCACCACAGAGAATGGCTTGCGGCGAACCTTTTCGGTCAGCTGGCCGCCCTCTTCATAGCCGACATACCCCGGAGGGGCACCGAAGAGGCGCGACGCGGTGAACTTGTCGTGGAACTCGGACATGTCGATCTGGATGAGAGCATCGTCTTCGCCGAAGAGGAATTCAGCCAACGCCTTCGACAGCTCGGTCTTTCCGACGCCTGACGGGCCGGCGAAGATGAACGATCCGGACGGGCGACGTGGGTCCTTCAGGCCCGCACGGGTGCGTCGGATAGCGCGGGAGACGGACTTGACTGCGTCTTCCTGGCCGATGATGCGCTTGTGGAGCTCTTCCTCCATGTGCAGCAACCGGTCGGATTCTTCCTCGGTGAGTTTGAACACGGGGATGCCGGTCCAGTTAGCCAGAACCTCCGCGATCTGCTCTTCACCGACTTCGGCAACGTCTTCCAGCTCACCCGAACGCCACTGGCGTTCTTTCTCCTCGCGCTCTTCGCCGAGTTTCCGCTCCTGATCACGCAAGCCAGCGGCTTTTTCGAAATCTTGATCGTCAATAGCCGCTTCTTTTTGCTTACGAATCGTCGCGATTTTCTCGTCGACCTTGCGGAGGGACTCCGGCACTGTCATCCGCTTGATACGCATGCGCGCACCAGCTTCGTCGATAAGGTCGACGGCCTTGTCCGGCAAGAAGCGATCGTTGATGTAGCGATCAGACAACGATGCAGCTGCAACGAGAGCAGCGTCGGTAATCGACACATGATGGTGTGCCTCATACTTCGGGCGCAGGCCCTTCAAAATCTCCACCGACAGTTCGACAGATGGTTCCGGAACCTGAACAGGCTGGAAACGACGCTCCAGGGCGGCATCTTTTTCGATGTGCTTCCGGTACTCATCCAGCGTCGTGGCACCAATGGTCTGGAGCTCACCACGAGCGAGCTTCGGCTTCAACAACGACGCAGCGTCAATGGCGCCTTCGGCCGCACCCGCACCAACAATGGTGTGGATCTCATCGATGAAGAGGATGATGTCGCCACGCTGGTTAATTTCCTTCAGAACCTTCTTCAGGCGCTCTTCAAAGTCACCACGGTAACGAGAACCAGCAACGAGCGATCCCATATCCAGGGAATACAATTGCTTGTCCTTCAAAATCTCCGGAACTTTGCCATTGACGATGTCCAGAGCAAGCCCCTCGACGACGGCGGTTTTACCAACGCCAGGCTCCCCGATCAGGACCGGGTTGTTCTTGGTCCGGCGGCTGAGCACCTGCATAATGCGCTCGATCTCTTTTTCACGGCCAACGACCGGATCGAGCTTGCCGTCCTTCGCAGCCTGCGTGAGATTCCGGCCGAACTGATCAAGGACCAGCGAGTTGGACTTGCGCCCAGACTCGTTACTGGAGGAACGCCCTAACGTGGCCGAACCCACGCCAGCGCCAGCGGGCTCGCTAGTTCCCGGCTCCTGGGACTCGTCGCCCTGGCCTTCGTAGCCCGACAACAGCTGGATAACTTGCTGACGAACGCGCGGTAGATCTGCCCCTAATTTGACAAGCACCTGAGCAGCGACGCCCTCACCCTCACGGATGAGGCCGAGCAGAATGTGCTCGGTACCGATGTACTTGTGGCCTAACTGCAGTGCCTCCCGCAGGGAAAGCTCCAACACTTTCTTCGCGCGCGGGGTAAAGGGGATATAGCCACTGGGCGGCTGTGCCCCCTTGCCAATGATGTCTTCTACTTCGCTGCGGACAGCTTCGCGGGAAATTCCCATCGACTCGAGAGCTTTCGCAGCGACGCCCTCACCCTCACGGATGAGGCCGAGCAGAATGTGCTCTGTACCGATGTAATTGTGATTTAATGCCCTAGCTTCTTCCTGAGCTAACACAACCACACGACGGGCGCGGTCGGTAAACCTCTCAAACATGTACTGTCCTTCGCTTGAAAAATAAGTATTGTCCGGCCGATGAGCTTTTCTTCCAGCACGGTGAATGCTCACCGAACTGGATTCCAGACACACCAGCAGTTTGTGGTTTCACACCACTGTAACGGCTAGGCCGGACATGGACTTCCCCTTAGCGGAGATTACTGGCCCGAAATTGTCGAAAACGCGACTTTACACCTACCATCGCGCCTCTTTTTATGCAGGTCAGGCGCATTTTCGACGGACGCTCAGATGTGCGTACGCCGGGAGCGAACATAGCGATATGAAGCCAAAAAAGTGCACGATCGGTGACGTCACCGCCGAAGCTCACCCCAACGGCGGCTGCGGGGTTTCCCGGTGCTGGCTAAAGTAGCCCAACATAACGATCGCGCTACAGCGCGCATCATCATTAACCAACACCACCACGCGGGAGACACATCATCATGATTCGGAAAAAATCACCTTCACCTCGTCCCGAGGGCTCGGAAGACTCAGTTAGCGGCTCTACCTCGGCAAACGAGACCCAAGAATCACACTTCGACCGCGCCGAGGCTACCGCGAATACCACCGACACCACGGGCGCGCGGCAGGACCAGAGCGTCACTGCATCATCGTTGAATGTGAAATCGAACGCCGGCCAGAGTGTCGTCGAAACGGAACCACGCGGTTTTATTTCTGTCGATTTGAGTGGACGCACAGCCGTCGTCACGGGGGGTGCAGGCGGGATCGGTGCGGCCGCGGCGCGGGCTTTGGCGGCGTCAGGAGCGCACGTCATCGTCGCTGATTTAATTGGTCAGGATACCGACGGAACGGTGGACGACATCCATGAACTCGGTGGTTCCGCAGAAGTGTGGGACGTGGATTTGCGCGATCACGAACTACTGGCAGAGATGACACTCGACTGCGATATTTTGGTCAACTGTGCAGGTTCGCAGGTGATTGCCCATATTGAGGACTACGAGCCAGCAGACTGGGATCGAATTATTGACACCATGTTGACGGCCCCATTTTTGCTGACTCGGGCGGCACTTCCCCATATGTATGAGGAAGAGTGGGGGCGCATTGTGAATGTGTGTAGCGTGCATGGACTCCGTGGATCGGAAGGACGCGTGGCCTACACTTCCGCGATGCATGGCCTGGAGGGGCTGACGAAGGTCACGGCAATTGAGGGTGGACCTCATGGTGTGACGGCGAACTGTGTGAACCCCGGTTTTACGAGGACTGCGCAGGTTCAGAAGCAGATACGGCAGCAGGCTGCGCTGCATTGGCTCCCGGAAGATGAAGTAGTAGAGAAAGTACTGCTGAACCGTAATTCGATCAAAGAAATGGCCACGGTGGATGAGGTTGCTGCGCAAATCATTTGGTTGTGCTCCGACTATGCGCGCCTGATTACCGGCTCTAGTTTGTCTATCGACGGTGGTGCTACGGCTAGCTAAGCGGCAATGCGCACGTTAACGAGTTGCTCGCAGTGGCAGCAGAAATCAGTGGGTCGGGGATGACTGAGGCTGAGTGAGGATGAGTACGGTAATCCATGATGAGTGGAGATGACGTGAGATCGGTGCATGATCGGGGTTCAGTACATGATCGGGCCCATGGGATAGCGCGCGCACTGGGTGAGGACACGATCCGTAACCCCAACCCTCCTCTGCATGTCGTGTTTGACCAGCCGGTGATACCCCCGAACACAGGCAATGCGATTCGAATGTGTGCAGGTGTGGGGGCGCATCTACATTTGTGCGAACCGTTGGGGTTCAACTTGGAGGAAAAGAATTTACGACGCGCCGGGTTGGACTATCACGATTTGGTGGACGTGACTATTCACCCCAGCTTGGACGAGTGTTTGGCGACGTTGGGCGCGGGGATGGCGGATGGGCCGAGGGTGTACGCGTTTACCTCGCATACATCCGTGCGCGTGGACACTGTTTCCTATCAGTGGGGCGATGTGCTCCTTTTCGGTTGCGAGCCAACCGGCCTGAGCGCTGAGGCGTTGGCTGATCCTCGGATTACGAGCCGTGTGCGGATCCCTATGCTTCCTGGGCGCCGCTCGATGAATTTATCCAACGCGGCGGCGGTGGGTGCCTATGAAGCGTGGCGCCAGCTTGGCTACCAGGGCATGTAGGTGGGCGTTGACGTGGGCGTCACCGGAAATCACGTGATGGTCCGGCAAGGGCGGCTCCTCCCAGTGTGGTGTCGAGAGAGTCGATACGGTCTGCCACCACGGCAACGGCACCGGCTGCGTTGTGGACGATTCCCCGTATAGCGACCATGCGCGATGTTTGGGCGACCGTTCTGTAGCGCGTCCAGCACCCGGGGGACACTGTGATATTCGCGAGACCTGTTTCATCTTCCAGACCGAGGAAAACGACGCCTCCTTCTGTACCAGGCCGCTGACGGTGTGTAACTGTCCCCGCGACAGTCACCCGGGTGGAGTCTTCGCACGACGCCAACTGGCTAGTGGATACGATCCCCGCAGTGTCCAGGTGTTTTCGCAGTAGTTCGACGGGGTGAATATCGGCTGTGATGCCCGTCGACGCTATGTCCGCCGCGGCGAGTTCAAACGCGCTCATCCCCGGTAGCGACGGTATGGAAATCTCACTCATCCCGGGGAGCATGCCAGGCCGTTCATGGGCCGCAATTCCTGCAGCCCACAAGCCTTCACGCCGGTCGATCCCCATGCTGCGAAGCGCACCTGCGGTAGCAAGCGCCTCCACTTGGGACACACTGATGCCCGCCCGGCGCGACAGATCCGCAATGCGTGTAAAGGGGCCGCCATCGTGGCGTGCCTGAACAACAGCTTTCGCCCCACGGGTGCCAAGGCCTTTCACAGCGCCGAGCCCCAATCTCAGGCTGTTGGGTGCGCCGGGCTCCAGGTCAGGATTGTCGATGGTAGTGGCCTCCACATCGGAGTGGTTGACGTCGATGGGGAGGATGTCAACGCCGTGGCGTCGGGCGTCGGCAATAAGTGACTGTGGGGAGTAAAACCCCATGGGCTGAGACCGGAGGAGGGCGACGCAGAATTCCGCCGGGTAGTAGCGCTTGAACCATGCGGAGAAGTAGACGATCGACGCGAAGGATTGCGCGTGGGACTCGGGGAATCCGTAGGCGGCGAAGGCAATAATCTTCTTCCATAGTGTGGTGATGGTGGCCTCATCCATGCCGTGCTTGTCTCGGCAGCCGCGGGCGAAGCGTTCATGGAGCTGCTCCATTTTTTTGGCGGAGCGTTTCGACCCCATGGCACGCCGCAGGGCATCAGCCTCAACGGGGGTAAATCCTGCGGCATCGACAGCGACCCGCATCACTTGTTCCTGGAACAGCGGGACACCCAGTGTTTTTGCTAGTGCATCCTTGAGGCAGGGGTGGTCATAGATGACTTCTTCTTCACCATTTCGACGTCGAATGTAGGGGTGGACTGAGCCGCCTTGTATGGGGCCTGGGCGAATGAGGGCAACTTGGACGACGAGGTCGTAGAACTCGCGTGGCTTTAGACGGGGAAGGGCGGACATTTGGGCGCGGGATTCCACTTGGAATACGCCCACAGCGTCGGCGCGGGCGAGCATGGCGTACACGTCGGGGTCGTCAAGCCCTAGTTGCCACAGGTTCACTGTTCGTCCGCGATGGTCGTGGACTTGGTCGATGGCGTGATGTAGGGCTTCCAGCATGCCGAGCCCGAGGAGGTCGAATTTGACGAGACCTCCGCTGGCTGCATCGTCTTTGTCCCACTGGATGATGGAGCGGTTTTCCATTCGTGCCCATTCAACGGGCACGACATCGGCTATCGGGCGGTCACAGATCACCATTCCGCCTGAATGTATGCCCAGGTGGCGGGGTTGTCCGTGGAGCTGATCGGCAAGGGTGGCAACATCGTTGGGGGCGTCGTCCAGGCCACGCACCCATGCGTCGATGCGGCCGGGTGAATACCCTAAGGCGCGAGCTGCATCGCGAAGAGCCCCTCGGCGTCGGTACGTAATAACATTAGCTACCTGAGCAGCATTTTCTCTGCCGTACTTGGTATAGCAATATTGGATAACTTCTTCCCGACGGCCCGACTCAATGTCCAGGTCAATATCCGGGGGCCCTTCTCTTTCCGGGCTGAGGAAGCGTTCGAAGAGGAGATCGGCGGCAACGGGATCGACGTTGGTAATTCCGAGGGAAAAGCATACCGCCGAATTAGCAGACGAGCCTCTCCCCTGCGCAAGGATATTGGCCCGGCGACAAAAGTCGACCAAGTCTGTCACGATGAGGAAGTATCCCGGAAAATTCAAGCTCCCAATCACGTTGAGCTCGTGATCAATTTGCGCCCACGCTGTGGGGTTATCCTCCCGTGAGCCGTAACGTACAGCACCGCGCTCCTCCACCATGTGCTCTAGCCAGGTGATTTCGGTATATCCTTCCGGAACTGGCCAATCGGGAAGCTCCGGCGCAATGGTGGTCAGCGTAAAGGCACATTCATGAGCCACGGCAAGCGTGTTCGTCGTGAGCTCCGGATAGTCGGCGTCGAACATTTCCGCCCCACTGCGCAGGTATGTTCCGCCGATGGGATGCGTGTACGGCTCTGCATCGTCGACATCTTTCCGATACCTCAGCGCTGTTTTCGCCCCTGCTAGGCGGCCACTTTTGGGCCGCGCCGCAGTGGCTGCGGAGGAATACACCGCCGCTAAACCTAGCTGCTCAGCAGCCTCCAATTGTTCTTCATGCCGGTCGGCATCATCGGGCGTGAGTAGCCGGTCCAGCTCCACAACAACCCGAGGAAAATACTTCACTAGCTCATCAAGGTGGGGTGTCCATGAATAATCCGCCAGGATAATCCAGTGGTCACCCCCGCGCCGGGCCAGTTCTTCAATAGTCGGATAGCACACTTTATTCTTCTCGCCCGTACACATGTGGGCTTCGGAAATCACACGCGATAGGCGTCGATAGCCCTCCGCACCTCGGCACAGCACCGTTAGAATTCTTTCGTTGTTCGACGGCATAGCCTGAGGTGAGGAGACCGGGCCTTGCGACGAGGGAGCGGACGAGTGTGACGCCGACGACGACACAGCAGGCGGCGTCAATGTCAGCTCGGCGCCGAAGATGGTAGCGATTCCGGAATCGGCGGCAGCTTCCGCGAACTGAACAGCCCCATATACCCCGTCGCGGTCCACCAATGCGAGTGCTTCTAAACCTAATTCCGCAGCTGAATCCACCATCTCTGCGGGCGATGACGCGCCACGAAGAAATGAGTATGCCGAACATGCGTGCAGTTCAGCGAAAGGAATATGGTCGCGTTGATTAACTACAGCATGGGACCCCTCGCCCTGAGGAGACGCTATTGACGTCATATCCGACAGAGCTGGAGAAACTCCTGGTAACGTGCTATTTGATGAGGTAACCGAGGAAGCAATCGGCTCCGTATCTATTCCTGATAAAATACGCTCCAGCCGCGACCACGACAGTGGCCTGCCATTCATTGAACCTCGAGCCGTCACCCAATCCATAGCGATAGATTAGTACGCATGTTCGATTATCGCTAGTGCTATTTGCCACAACTAAGGCACTGCCTGGTGGCGCCCCATTTTCCCTCACTGCCCACTCTTCACCCCTCACCCCCTACCTCTTCTACACCCCATAACTATCCGGTCGTAATTTCGTCGTAAATCCGTCGCAACATGGCTTGTTACCTCGCCTGTTAGAACCAAATTTTTATATCTCTTCATAAGGAGGCAGAATGAGTCTCGACAATTAGACAGCTTGGTCTATGATTTTGGCCGTTGGGGTATCGGTTCACATGAGCTCATCTCCACCGTGCGAGCATGGCCAACCTTGTCTGGCCTCACCGCTGTGAACTCCTGGTAGGGCGCAGCGTTTTCGAGACTCGCACTAACAATTACGCATCATCACGACAACCATATGAATGAAGGGACACAACGGTCATGGTCACATCATTACGGCGTCTCAGCGCCCTCATCCTGGCATCCGGGCTCACGCTAACCGGCGTCACCGCATGCCATCCGCCGGGAGAAAGCGGAGGCGGATCTAACACCGTGACCATTGGTACGACGGATTCGTCGAAAACGGCATGGACAGTTTTCCGTCAAGAAGCTGAGAAGGAAGGCGTTCACTTGGATGTCCAAGATTTCTCGGATTACAACACCCCGAATACTGCGCTGAGTGAAGGGGTGCTGGATGTGAATTTATTCCAGCACATTAAATTCTTGGCGTCGTATAACGTCGAATCGAATTCGGATCTTGTTCCCGTCGGATCGACTGAAATTGTTCCGCTTGCTTTGTTCTATAAGGGCCATACCGACGTTAATGATCTTAAAGACGGAGCATCGATCGCTATCCCCAATGACAGCACTAACCAAGGCCGAGCTATTAACCTTCTCGAGGCACAGCATTTGGTAACGCTGAAGAAAACTGGTCTTTTGAACCCCACCCCAGCGGATATCGATCAAGCGCAATCGAAGGTCAGTGTAACCCCTGTCGACGCTGCTCAAACGGCTACAGCATGGGGTGAAGGGACGCCCGCCGTCGTGAATAACACATACCTTCTTCGTGCGGGAATTGACCCAAAAACGGCATTAGCCGCTGATGATCCCAAAGCCGATAATGCAAAGCCATATATCAATGTTCTCGCCACTCGGCCTGAAAAGAAGAATGACGAAAACATCAAGAAATTGGTGAAAGTCTGGCACAGCGACGCCGTACAAAAGGCCAATGCGGAGGACACAAAGGGTACGTCCGTATCTGTCGATCTCCCCGCTAACCAACTAGAGGACATTTTGAAAGACACGGAAAAGAAAACACGGGAGGAATCCTAATGGCATCAATTCCAACGGAGAATTCCGCCCAGTCAACTTCCACCCAGCCGACTTCCGGCCAACCGGCTTCCGGCAGCTCCGCACTCACTTTTGATGACCGCCCGACGGATCATGGCACCCGCGTGGAGTTCCGCGATGTCACCAAGACGTTCAAGCAGGGTAAACGGGATACTCACGCACTCAACGGCATTTCTCTCACCGTCGAACCGGGTGAGATTCTTGGCGTTATCGGGTATTCCGGCGCGGGTAAATCCACGCTGGTTCGCATGATTAACGGTTTGGATCGGCCCACTTCGGGCTCGGTCACGCTGGGCAGCACCACGATCACCGACTTGCCGGAGCGGAAACTCCGTGGCCTGCGGAAGAACATCGGCATGATCTTCCAGCAATTCAACCTGATGAACTCCCGCACGGCCGCTGCGAATGTGGCCTACCCTTTAGCCCTGGCCAAGGTGCCGCGCTCTCAGCGCTCCAAGCGCGTGAAGGAATTGCTCGACTTCGTCGGATTGGGCGATAAGGGCAAAAACTACCCTGACCAGCTATCAGGCGGGCAGAAGCAGCGTGTGGGCATTGCGCGTTCACTGGCAACCGACCCTTCACTTCTTCTTGCCGACGAGGCAACGTCGGCTCTCGACCCGGAAACAACTCAAGATGTTCTGGATTTGCTACATAAGGTGAACCGGGAGCTCGGTATCACCATTGTTGTGATCACTCACGAAATGGAAGTTGTCCGTTCTATTGCTGACCGCGTTGCCGTTATGGAAAAGGGCAAGATCGTCGAATATGGGCCAGTCCACGAAATTTTCTCTCACCCTCGTAAGGAAGTGACCAAGCGATTCGTCGCGACTGCTCTTCGTGATACTCCCGAGGGCCGTGAGCGAGATTCTCTGCTCACGGAGGTTGCTGATAATCCGGGTGAGCGACTGATCACGGTTCGTGTCGACGATGCTCGAGATCTGAGCTCGGCGTTTGCCCTGGCTACTGAGCGCAATGTGACCGTCGGCTTTGTGCATGGAGCTGTGAATAATATCCAGGAGCATTCGTTTGGACGGCTCACTGTGAAGCTGACCGGGCCAGAGGACGGCGTCAAGGCTGTTGTTGCCCATCTTGCCGAATTAACCGAGTGTGAGGAGATCAACTAGTGGTCAGCATAGCGTTACATACTGCCGACGCCCTGGCTGGCGTGGGCGCATCAATTCACAACACCGTGGCTCACAGCACCGTGGCGCGCGATCTTGTTCTGGCGTCGGGAACGACGGACTGGAGCAATCTCAAGCCCACAATGATCACAGCGTTTTGGACGACGCTGTGGATGGTGGGGTGGACGATCCTCCTGGGTGGCCTGTTCGGCCTGATTATTGGCGTGTTGCTGTATGCGTCGAGGTCGTCTGGCGTGTTGGCCAATAAGCCCTTGTATTGGACGCTGAATATTTTGGTGAACATTATCCGCCCGATACCGTTCATTATTTTGATTGCGGCGGCCGGCCCTCTGACGAAGGCGGTGATGGGAACAACGATTGGCACGGAGGCGGCAACATTCGTCATGGTGATTGCTGCGACATTTGCGGTGGCCCGCATTGTGGAGCAGAACCTTGTGAGTGTTGATCCTGGCGTTGTTGAAGCTGCTCGGGCGATGGGGGCGTCTCCTCTGAAGATTTTGTGGAGTGTGGTGATCCGCGAGGCTTTGGGCCCGTTGATCTTGGGTTACACGTTCATCTTTATTGCGATTGTCGATATGTCCGCGATGGCTGGCTACATCGGCGGTGGCGGTTTGGGTGACTTCGCTATCACTTATGGTTACCGCGCTTTCGACTGGAATGTCACTTTGGTGGCGACGGTGATCATCATCGTGCTGGTGCAATTCGCCCAGCTGATTGGTAACACGCTTGCACGGCTGGTCATGCGCCGATAGCGCTGGTAGGGCCGTTGACCACGGCGGTGCCGGTACCGCTGGTCATGACGGCGGTCGGCGCGAAATCACTTAGCGAGAGGATCTAGACCTGGGTGACATGTTGTGCCACCCAGGTTTTCCGTCTTTCGGGGGTTTGCCGCACGAGGCCATGACCTTCCCAGCGGACACTTGTTCCAGTTGAACAACCCACGTGTCTCCGCGGGATGTTTCGACGGTTCGCCACGCTGTTTGTGAACGCCAGTCGTTCGGGGTGGCGTTTCTCTGTGCTGCTCCGGCCAGGCGATCATGAGTGTCGGCCGCTATTTTTTCTTCTGCTCTTTGGTGTTCTTGATCTGTCGTTGTTCTGACGACGAGGCTGCCGACGGGAACTGTGTGCGCTCCGAGTTGTTGCGCGACGGCGATTTCGGCAGTCTGTCCTGGCACATCCCAGCAGCCACGACCACGCAAACCTGTGAGGTACATGTGTCCTTGTGCACTGGTTTTCACAGCGTCGATGGCCTGACTTGTGGGGATTCGCCCGTACGAGTATCCCCAAGGAAGCAAGATCATGGTGGCCGCAAAGCGATGTCCTTTGGAGTGCGATGTCTCCCACACTTCATCCCCGGAGAAGCACGTTTGCATCCCCGCTGCGAGGGGCCGTCCTTTAATTGCGCAGCAGCGGTCTCTTTTCCCATGTGTGCAGACAAGCATGATCGGATGGTTGACGCGGTCAACGGGACGGGCGGGCAGTTCGCTTGTTCCCCATGTGCCGTCGGCGAGCGCTTGGATGTCAAGGTGGAGGAGGTCTTCGACGCCGGAAATGCGTGTAGTAAAGCAGGTTCCTTGGTCTGTTCTGGCTATGTAGAGTTTTCTTTCGTCGCGGAATTGCCCAGCTTTACCGGGTTTTCGGATGAACTGCATTGATGCGCCATTGTCTTTAAGGACTTTTTTGAGAGGCGCGGTGAGATCTCCCAAGACATCGTCATCCATAATGTCTCGGCCCCACCCTTTGAGATATTCGACCGCCAAGAAAAGTGTCATGGGTTTGGCTGTGCCGGGGAGGGCTTCGTGGCCAAAATCTGAGCATCGCATAGATTTCCAGGCCTCGTCACCCTGATGGGCCTCGTCACCCTGATGGGCCTCATCACCCTGATGGGCTGAACGTGTGCGTTCTACTGCTCTTTCTTGCGTGGCTTTTTCCTCCATGTACCCTTCCTTGGTGGTCATAGAGCATGAGGGTACCCCCGTGCTGCGCGGTTCACCGATATACGCCTTCAATTCGCCATTTCTTTCCCCGGCAGATGAGTAGCAACCCGCTGGGTTGGTTTGTTGTCACTTGTAGTCGTGCGAAGCGACGTCCTTGTGCCCACCATTGCTCGTCAACGGGCCACGGTCCGGACCATCCTGTGATGTCATAGCGCTGAGTTCCCCATGCCACACAAGCTGGCTGAGCACTGAGCAGTGAGCGTCCTGTCACGATAATGTCATGGCCGTCTTCGTCGAGAAGAGAGACTCCACTCGCAGGATGTGCAGCACTAGGCCCACGTTCAACGCGTTTGGTGACTGGGATAGGAGCTGGAAATTGGCCTGGCCACGAATACGTACTGCTCGGGAGATCAGGGGCTGATTCCCCTACGGGAATAAGAGCAATGCGGTCCTCAGGGCCACGCCCGCCTTTTAGCACGGGAGTGCATACTCTGTCTGGTCCCAGCATTGTCTGCACCCGAGCCAATGCGGCATGAGCAGCATGGTCTTCCTTGGCACCCCATAAACCACGCATGGAACTGCTTGTCGTTTCGATGGGGTCAAGGGTGAGTTCGCATACTCCCACGCCAACTGGGGTTGTGTCGACCTCGATGTTATTGGGCGCCCCGGAGCTATGGGGCGCACCCGCCGATCCATCTTCAGATTCCCCGGCTGTGGCAGCAGCATGTGATACAAAGCGGTGAAGCCACCCTTCCAGTTGCCACCGCACTCGCTGAGCAATCGCATGTTCTGTGAGCTGGTCAGTGCACCGCCACACTCGTTCCAATTCATGATCCCCCTCAGGGGTGCGGATAAGTGCCCGTATAGCAACACGCAAACATATTTGCCCTCTATCTGACAGTTGATCATGAAGATCTGCCGCTAAACGACGACCAATAAACGCCACCGTATCGGAGCGGAACTCAGGTGAATCACAATGATGCGTAACAGCAAGATCACCGTTGTTTTCTTGGGGAGCTAGCCGCCGTGATGGAGCGCCACGGGCAATAGACCACCACCACAAGCCCTCGGTGCCAAAACGAGAGGAGACATCTCGTCGCGATAAGGCAGCCCAGTCCCCCATGCGCGTTATACCCATTTTCTCTACAGTGTCCACCAGTTCTTGTGGCTGACCTAATGCTCTGTCCTCACACAGTGTCCGTACAGGTAACCTGGCCAAGAAATCTGCATCGTGTCCCTCCGGAATAGTCATTCCCCGACGAGCAGCAAACACAGCAGTAGGTAATGTTCCTGCAGCTCCTGCAATAACGTCCACTCCCGGTCGAGCGACTGCATCAAGAACCATGGTGATCGCACGTTCTTCTGAGCCATAATATTTCACCAGCGGTGCAGACTTCACAGCAATGAGCCCGGGACGCAAAAGCTCGATACCAGCAGAAACGGAATCTACGTCTGCAACAAAGTCTTCAAAATATCTGGCATCACGGTCTTCATCGGCGGGCATGATGTGCATCGCCGGGCATAACGACTGAGCCTGCCTACGCTTCATGCCACGTCGGACTCCTACATGCCGCGCCTGGCGATCACACACATACACACCATGCTGGTCCACCAAGGCCAGCGGCCCATCTGGAATGTCGTTGTCACTGCGCGCAGCATATAGAGGAAAATCTGGAACCCAGAGGACTATTGTTCGTTCATTCACGGACACACTTGACTGATCACAATGAGGATCATCTGGACACTGATCTGCGCTAATAGAGTTACCCGATGTCATCCTGTGGCCTCCACTGCGTTTAGATCAAGAGCTTTCACACTCTTACGCCAATGGTGAAGCTGCGTCGGGCGATGGTGGCGTATCGGCTGGGCGAAAGATCCCACGCCCATATGCCATTGCCCTCGCTGAGGAGGTCGATGCCGATCCTCCACGCACATATCCACGCTCATGCCGCGAATGCGCCCGCGTCCACGGCCTAAACCGCGAAGAGCGCTCACGGTGGCGTCGATATGCAAAGAAACACCAGGCCACCGGACACCGCACACAAGAAGGGCGCACCGAGACGAGCGCACCCGGCTCATGACCGGCCGCGCCATTGATGGCGGCACATCCGCTTGCCTTTGACCGCAATAAACGACGAGATCCATCCCTTCGCACAGCACCCCCAACACACTAAGAGGATCGGGCGCACTGATATCCGCATCGCCAGTAGCGTCAGGACAATCGATCACTGCGATTAACGATAAATCACCGCCCGCATCTGAGACCGCGGCCCATAAAAGGTCGCTTAATCCGATAACGGCAACGTGTTTTCCCGCAGCGGTCACTTGAGCAATGATGTGCACCAGCACAGTTGGGCAATCCGCAATCGAGGTTGCCGCGCCGCGAGGAAGACCACCCAATGATGTCAGCTCCCCCAATGGCCCATGCAGAGGGAGGACCTGGAGAATCGAACGTTCGAACGATTCTTTTTCCTTAGGATGTGAACGTCGTTCACCAGAATGTGGCAAAGAATCAGATTCTTTGCCGTGAGGATAATCTGGTACCGACACCAGATGAGCCATGCGCGAGCGCAAGATTTCCACCTTTTCATCATTCGAAAGTGCAGTAAGGTCCGTAGTTACTGCACGAGCTCCCATCTGCGTCATCTTTGATCAGCCCTCACACATAGGCCAGGATAAAAATGGTTGTTTAGCTGCTCATACATGAGATCACGGGATGATACAAGGAGAGGCAACCATCCTATCCACATAGCTCGCAGAGCGGACGATATGCGATTGTTAGAACCTACGTACTCATTAAAATAAGCCACTATCGTCCACCTTCTTCTTCACTGAGCGTTGGCTATACTTCATATTCATGACCCCTTCGAACTCAAGGAGCTATGAACAGTTGTACCTGTACATCCGGACATAAAAATGGAAAACTCGTGGAGTTATCGTACACATGTTCGATATAAAAAGTCTAGAGCGTCAACGCACGAACTCCTACACGGACCAACGCACAAAGAAACCGCCTGGTTACCCCCTAGACCTCAGCGCACTGGCCGCCACTGATCACTAAACAACTACTCTGAAACATATGACTAACGACAACACTCACCGCGACACCAACCGCGAACTATCTGACCCTGAGCTAACTGAATCCGAGTACATCACTACGGTTTCGACTCCGAATCTGGTACGAACTATTGCGTCACTTCTCCTCGGCGGTGCTGTGGGCGTCATGGGACTCGCCATCGCGCCGCTCCTGAAAGTCATACTGCTCATCGTTCTCGCAGGAGCTGGGCTCCTTTTCATCGCTATTCATCCGTACCGACATGACGTGAGTGCCGCCTATATCAATCGATACGGGGAATACCGGACCACTGTCCGACGGCTCATCCCCCTCTTCCCCGACTGGTTAGCCCTCATGATCCTTCCCGTTATCCCCATGCAAGGAGCGTTCCTGGGCATCATTGCCTTCGTGATAGCCAGTGTCTATAACTATCTCGTGTTCCCCTGGATAGACGGCACTGCGTACACCCAAGAACCAGACACCCCGTAACCCCCGACTCGGTGCCCCCGCAACCCCCGCAACCAGGCGTCGGCCGGGCTCCGCACGCACGCCGACGCGGTCTTACTCCCACTCAATCGTTCCCGGAGGCTTCGAGGTGCAATCCAACACCACGCGATTCACTTCAGCGACCTCATTGGTAATGCGGGTCGAAATCTTCTCCATCACGTCATAGGGAATACGCGTCCAGTCCGCTGTCATCGCATCTTCCGATGACACCGGCCTCAAGACGATCGGATGGCCGTAGGTCCGGCCGTCGCCTTGCACTCCGACAGACCTCACATCCGCCAGCAAAACCACAGGGCACTGCCAAATCGAATCGTCCAGCCCCGCAGCGGACAACTCCTGACGAACAATCGCATCCGCCTCACGGAGCGTCGCCAAACGATCAGAAGTGACCTCCCCGATAATGCGGATGCCTAGGCCTGGGCCGGGGAACGGTTGGCGCGACACAATAGCGCTGGGCAAACCGAGCTCGCGCCCCACCGCACGGACCTCGTCCTTGAACAACAAACGCAGCGGCTCTACCAGGGTAAATTCAACGTCGTCAGGCAAGCCTCCCACATTGTGGTGGCTCTTGATATTCGCGGTTCCACTGCCTCCGCCGGATTCCACCACGTCCGGGTACAACGTACCCTGAACGAGGAAATCAACACGTGCACCCTCCGGCGCATCGGCCAGCACTCCGGCAACAGCGCGCTCAAATGAGCGAATAAACTCGTTACCGATCGCCTTACGCTTCTTCTCCGGGTCCGTCACACCCTTCAACGCCGACAGGAACGCGTCGGTTTCGTCGACCGTGACCAGGTTCGCGCCCGTCGACGCAACAAAATCATTCTCCACTTGCTCGCGCTCCCCCTTGCGCAGCAAACCATGGTCCACGAAAACACAGGTCAAGCGGTCACCGATCGCCCGCTGCACTAAGGCAGCAGCAACGGCCGAATCCACGCCACCCGACAGACCACAAATCGCCCGGCCGTCCGGGCCTACCTGCTGTCGAACCTGTTCCACCAACTGATCAGCAATATTGCCCGGCGTCCACGTCTGCTTCAGTCCGGCTATCTGCGTCAAGAAACGCTCCAGAACCTTCTGTCCTTCGGGCGAATGCATGACCTCCGGGTGGTACTGCACACCGGCCATGTGTCGGTCCGCATCCTCGAAGGCAGCCACCGGGGCTCCGGAGGAACGGCCCGTCACCACGAAGCCTTCAGGGGCCTCGGACACAGCATCCCCGTGACTCATCCACACGTCGTTCACCGCGCCGTCATGCAAGAGGCCACCATCGCCGACGATGGACATCGTCGTCCGGCCATATTCGCGGTCCCCCGTGCGCGCGACAACTCCGCCTAACGCGTGCGTCATTGCCTGAAAACCGTAGCAAATACCGAACACCGGGACACCCAAGTCCAACACCGACGGATCAAAAACAGGTGCGTCATCGGCGTAAACACTGGAGGGCCCGCCTGAGAGAATCAAGGCAGCCGGATGCTTCGCCTTAATTTCCTCCACCGACGCGGTGTGCGGAATGACCTCGGAATAGATGCGGGCCTCGCGCACGCGCCGAGCAATGAGCTGGGCATACTGGGCACCAAAGTCAACGACAAGAACAGGAGACGGGGTTTGTTGCTGTTCACTCACGCAGATGACTCTACCGCGTCAGATGGACAAACCTCGACCCCGTCTCGCTCCATCTCACCCGCTGACGTCAACGCCCCGACGTCAGCACCAATAGATCGCTAGCTACAGCCAGGACCGAACGCTCAACTGAACCTTCTGGAAGTCCTTCAAATTCGTGTAACCAGCCTTCGCCATCGAACGTCGAATACCACCGATCAGGTTCAAGCTGCCGAATGGTTCCGTCGCCGGCCCCATGAGAACTTTCTCCAATGACGGAGCCTCATCACGCTCAATGACAAGGTTCTCGATCACCCCACGCGGGAACCGCGGGTGCGCAGCCACCGAAGGCCAGTAGTATCCGGTCGCTGCAGCCTCCTTGGCCTGCGACAAGGGGCTACCCAACATCACAGCATCGGCACCACATGCGATAGCTTTCGCCATCTCGCCGGAGGTTTCCAGCTCGCTATCCGCGATCACGTGGACATACCGGCCGCCGGTCTCATCCAAATAATCACGGCGGGCAGCCGCCGCGTCGGCAATGGCCGTCGCCTTCGGAGCATCAATACCCAGCGTGTCCGCATTCGTCGTCGATCCACCACCGACGATAATGCCGGCTGCGCCCGTCCTCATCAGATGCATAGCCGTCGTGTAATCCAACACCGACCCCGCAATGACAGGAACATCCAGCGAGCCGATGAACTCCTTCAAGTTCAGGGGCGTGCCATCGGCCGACACATGCTCGGCGGAGATCAACGTTCCTTGAATGACGACGATCTCTGCCCCGGCCGCAACCACCACCGGAGCCAATTCCCGAGCATTTTGCGGCGACACGCGAACCACCGTCGTCACGCCCGAAGCGCGAACATCGCGAATACGGTCCGACAATAAATCCTTGTCCAGCGGCAGACCATGCAGCTTTTGCAACAGCGGGATAGCCCGATTGGTCATCTGGCCATCGTCGTAGCCCTCTTCATCGAAGGCCGTCGACACGATCTGTTCCACGGCGGCGTCCATGTCCGCCACGCGCCCCCACAGGCCTTCAGCGTTAATAACCGCAGCGCCCCCCAGACGGCCCATTTCACTAATGAAATCCACGCTGGTTAATGCGTCGCTCGGTTGTGCCAGAACGGGAATACCGAAGTGGTACGCGTCGATCGTCCACGAAGTATCCACATCTTTTGACGACCGCGTGCGCCTGTTGGGCACGATCGTGATGTCATCGAGCCCATATGTCCGGCGAGCTTCCCGCCCCAAACCAATTTCCACAACTTCACGCATGATTTTTCTGTATTTCCTCACAGTGACAGACAGCCCAAACCGGCTGCCAACAACAAAAACAATTCACTCAATTAATCCCGGTTACTTCGTGCGCCCAACACGCCCGACGACGGAGGCCGCGCGTGGCCAGAGCATGGCCAACGGGGCCGACACGGTCCGACGGGGCCACGAGCTTCTAATGCTGGTAATAATTGGGTGCTTCCACCGTCATCTGGATGTCATGCGGATGCGATTCCCGAAGACCCGCCGCCGTGATCTGCACAAATTTGGCGTCGTGGAGATCGTCGATCGTTGCGGAACCGGTGTACCCCATGGCGGCACGCAAACCACCCACAAGTTGATGAGCAATGCCATCAATGTGCCCGCGGAACGGAATACGCCCCTCGATCCCCTCCGGGACCAACTTTTCTTCGCTACGAACATCCGCCTGGAAGTAGCGATCCTTCGAGTACGACCGCTGTTCACCCTTCAGACCGCGGCCCTGCATCGCCCCCAACGAACCCATACCGCGATACATCTTGTATTGCTTGCCATTGACGGTGACAACATCCCCCGGAGCTTCCGCAGTACCGGCCAGCAGCGAACCCAACATCACCGTGTTCGCGCCAGCAACCAGGGCTTTCGCGATATCGCCGGAATACTGCATACCGCCGTCGGCAATAACCGGAACTCCGGCCTTATGCGCCGGAACGGAGGCTTCCATGATCGCCGTGATCTGCGGCGCGCCCACACCCGCGACAACGCGCGTCGTACAAATAGAACCGGGTCCAATTCCCACTTTGATGGCGTCAGCCCCGGCATCAATCATCGCCTGGGCTGCCTCACGCGTCGCTAAGTTGCCACCAATGACGTCAACGCGGTCACCGAACTCCTTCTTCACCCGCGAGACCATATTCAAAACACCAGAATTGTGCGCGTGAGCAGTATCAACGACGAGGGCATCGACACCCGCGTCAACCAACGCACCCGCGCGCTTCCATGAGTCCTCGCCCGTACCGATACCGGCACCGACGATCAAGCGGCCTTCCTTATCCTTTGATGCATTCGGGTACTGCTCACGCTTCACAAAATCTTTCACCGTGATCAGGCCCGTCAACTTGCCCGCCGAATCAACAATCGGCAGTTTCTCCACCTTGTGGGTGGACAACAGGTTCAGAGCAGCCTCCGCCGACACGCCCTCCTGGGCGACGATTAACGGCATCGGCGTCATAACGTCGGCAACCTTGCGGGACAGATCAGACTCGAACCGCATGTCACGGTTCGTGCAAATGCCGACCAACGTGCCCTCGTCGTTAACCACGGGCAAACCAGAGACGCGGAACTTGGCGCACAGCTCGTCAACGTGGCCGATCGTGTCCCCCGGGGAACACGTAATGGGGTTCGTGACCATGCCAGCCTCTGAACGCTTCACGACTTCCACGTTCTGGGCTTGGTCGTCGATGGAAAGATTGCGGTGAAGGATCCCAATGCCGCCCTGCCGAGCCATCGCAACAGCCATGCGGGACTCTGTCACCGTATCCATCGCCGCGGACACCAGCGGAATACCCAGCCGGATATTGCGCGTGAGCTGGGCAGATGTGTCCACTTCGGAAGGAATCACATCGGAGGCGGAAGGAATAAGAAGGACATCATCGAAAGTTAGACCTACAAGAGCAACTTTGTTGGGGTCGTCGCCACCTGTGCGTTCCACTATTTATCTCCTAGGACCATGACGAAAACGAAGTGCCACCACGCACTCTTTTGTCATATGCTACCGCAAAAATTTTGAGGCACATGGGCTAGCCTAGTGGGGTGAACTTCGCAGACCATATGCCCCCGGACCCATTCGCGGGAGATCCCAACGATCCCGCCTCTTTCCTCGACCCCGATGAGCCTATGGAACCCCTTACCGACGAGGAAAAAGGCGAGGTCATTATCGAGCTTCACCACGTCCGGGAGATGCAGCGTGTTCTCACCCCGCTAGGCATACGGGGCGTGGAGATGCTGTGCGATGACTGCGAAGAGATGCACTACTACGACTGGGGGATACTCATTAACAACTTGCTCGCGCTATATAACCACGAGCAACCACCCATTCATGAGCCGAGCGCCAACCCCAATCCCGACGAATACGCTCCGTGGGACTACTGCCTCGGGTTCCTTGATGGGCTCAACCACGGCATCGCCGGGTACCGGTAAGGTCTTCTACTCCTCGTCGGAGGTGCTAGCGCCGCCCGATGACGGGGATTCAGTCACGTCATCACTCGTGCCATCCGATGACGAACCACGCGATGAACTTCCGCTCCCGGAACTCGAAGAACCGCTAGTAGATCCATTCGATCCAGGTACAGGAGCCGGCGTCACCGTCGTCGTCACGGTAACAGTCACCGTCGACGTTTCAGTAGTCGTCTTCGGTTCTTTAGCGTCGCGATCATTCGTTGTCGTCGGATTCTTGCGTGGCTCAGCCTTCTTCGGCTCCCCATTGTTCATCGTCTTCTCGACGGTGGTGGGTTTGCCGTCGGGGCCCTTCACCACAGACTGGTCGGTGACAGTAACCGTCGTCGTTGATTCGTCTTTCTTTGAATTTTTCGCCCCGGAATCCTTGGCCTTGTGAGCAACTTCGCGCGCTTTTTCCAGTAAAACAGCAGCACCCTGGACATCCCCAGCCTCCTGCTTTTCACGAACCTGGTCGAGCGTCGAGGCCAATTCAACCGCAGCAGCGTGATCGCCGAAGAATCTCTGGTTCAGCCCCCACAGAGGTGAACCTGGTGTCGATGCGTGGATAACAGCTCCGCCACCGGCGAGGAGGACACAGGATGCAGCAGCACCGCCGAGGGCGTACATCCACCGCGGGACCGGATTGTGGTTATCACCATGACGCCACGAGCGATGACGTGGACGACCCGATCGGGATCTCTTCGCGACAGCATCATCGCCCGCCGCTTCACGCTGGTTTTTCCAGGCGGCGAAGTCATGCACCGTAGCGTCGGCATCGTCGCTACGGCGAGCTATGCCGTCACCGGAAGCCGCGGTGTGCCCCTCCGCGTGCACGGGATGGAACACAGTTGTCGGCGCATTAGCAACGGGGGAATTATCCAGCGTCTCTTCTTCAGAGAAACTATCAAAGAAACCTAGATCGCTGAGCTGGGGCGTTGCCGGAATATTACGTTCCGCTTCCTGCCGAGCTTGAATGAACAGCCGACCGAGGTCATCATCGGAGTCGGTGACCCGGGGAAGATTATCAAGGTAGCGGTCAACAGCAGCTAGGGATTCTGGATCGTACTCAACCCCCTCACGATCCCAGTCATCAAAATCACTCATCTGTTCGCTCCTGTTGTTCCATCCACACTAAAACCGGTCATTACGTGTACGGCCCCGCTAGTAGGCGAAGCCGCAATATCGTCGCCATCGGCAACATTAAGCACCATCATGGAAAAGGTGTTGCCTCCACGACGTATGTACTTCTTTTTATGAGCAAACCCCCGACATCACTTTTCAGTCCTCTTTAGCCTTGCTGGCCAAAGCAATCGCCTCACCATAATCAGGCGACTCAGCCAAGGCCTTCTTTAATTTAGCAATCGCCCGGAACTGAGCTACTCGAACGGCATTCGGCGTCGACCCAATGATCTTAGCTGTCTCCTCCGAGGTATACCCTTCAAGCACTCGCAAAATAATGATTTCGCGTGGTCGCTCACCCAGTATGTCGAGCAAACGCAAAAGTTTGTTACGGGCATCCGATTGAATAGCCAACTCTTCTGGACCAGCAACATCATGGATGGCTTCGGGGATCTCATCCGTCGGTTGGCTACGGTCTCTCCCCATCGAGCGATAGCCATCTTTTACCTTGTGACTAGCAATTCCGTACACGTACGACATGAACGGTGTTCCGCGGTCTACAAAGCGATCTATCGACTTCAGTACGGCCATGCATATTTCTTGAGCCGTATCCTCCGGTCCGGGGAAAGAATCATCTGACAACCGATGCCGGCAGTACACCACCACTTTTGGGTGGATATAGTCCATAACCTTTTGCATGGCGTCCCGATCCCCGCGCGCAGCTGCGGCAACCAGACCATTAATGGCCCCATCGCTAGCTGCTGCAGACATTGACTTCCTCTTCTTTCACTGTCGACGACGGCTCGTCGGCGTCGTCGACTCCGACAAAAACACGCGTAACCGCAGCCTCGGGCACCAAACCGCGATTTCTCTTGCCTCATTCTGACGTGAAAATCAGAAAAAGACAATTTTATTTGCGCCGATGAATATATAAGCAAACAACGAGCCTGGTCGGAGCTGTTGTAGCTTATTGAAAATGGGCAATTCAGGACGACAAGATGTCATAAAACTATCACTACGATTCCATAGAACGCGAATGAGCACTATAGAACGTGAGAAACCAGACTACATGACCACGCCCATAACTGTTTGGGGCTCAAAAATACGTATAAAAGAATGAAGATAATTTTATGTATTAAATGCACAAAGCTAGCGATTCTTTTGCCCCTCAGTAGGGGGTGACTGACAGTCGCGTGAGCGGTTTTAGCTTCTGTGTGACAAGACGAAGTCTTACTGAACGGCCGCCTAGCGATCGTTCAAGGATTGCTCAACAATCATCCGGCACTCCCCAGCGAACCCCACGGCCACCCCCTTTCGGCCTGCGGGCAGCTCCTTCCAGCCTGCAAGCAACCCCCTCCGGCCTGCGGGCAGCCCCCCACAACCACTCACAGACAGGCACGACACCTGCCGCCCCACGCATCAATTAATTTTGCAATCTAAAAGTCGTGTTCTCGTTACGTTCTGTTCACCAACGCGGTCTTGACTGAATAGCAGGCACCTACACGCCCGCAGATACACGGCGTCGCCACAACATAAACCACAAAACCAAAAACAAACACAAACGACACCACATATCTGCAGAATGAAACCCACATCACACCCGACGGAGGAGAACATGCTTTCTCAGATCCACAACCTGCCGACCCCCACCATCCAATCATGGGAATGGCAACGGCATGGATCATGCCGAGACACCGATGCATCCCTGTTCTTTCACCCTGAAGGCGAACGCGGACGCGCCCGTGCAGCCCGCGAGCACGCTGCCAAATCGGTATGCGCAACCTGTCCCGTTATTAACCAATGCAGAGAACATGCACTCTCCGTCGGCGAGACCTATGGCATTTGGGGCGGCCTGAGCGAAAGCGAGCGCGACGCCATAACGCGAACACACGCCCGCGTTTAGCCTTCTGACCTTCTAGCCCTCCCAAATCTGAAGGTCTGAGCCGTCGCCTTTCTTATCTTCCGGCCGCAACACAACCACAGCCGACTCACGCGACAAGCCGCATACCTGGAGCAAGTCCACGATGATGGATCTCGCCTGTGCCATCACAACAATCCCCGAAATGCCGGACTTTTCACCATGATCTCCCGACGTCACTGCCGCAGTATTCTTCAGCTGCTCAATCACTGCAGGTAAGCGCTGAGCCTCATGAAGCTTCCCCGATTTTCCCTGCTCAGCGAAGATCGATTCTAATTCGGTACAAGCATGGGCCAAGGCATCTAAGATAACTGGAATACGCTCGTCAACATCTTTCTGATCGGAAATAATCGTGGCCGCCCGGCGCGCAAGAACGCGCGAGTTACGCATCGTGTTATCCACCGGCGACAAAATCTGACTCATTTTCCGCATGTCACGGCGCGCACCCCAATAAAATGGCGACACCGCGGCGACCTCCGTACCGCCCTGAACAGCGGCGATCATGGCGTTAATGCGCGCCTGGGTTCCTCGGGCGGACACTAAAGCGTCGGAGATGACTCCCACGTCGTTGCTCCTCAGCCCACGCGACACGGTGTCCAGAACATGCCCTGCGTGGCCGATCACCCGGCTTACTTCGCGTCGCGCTGGCCGGATGGCGCTATTAGGCACCAGGGCGATCACCATGATCCCAATAAGGCCGCCGACCAGGGCGTCGATCATTCGAGTGATGCCACCCATCGTTCCCGGGGGCATAATCGTCGCTACTAAAACGGCGGAGCACGTCGCTTGGATGGGGGCTAGCGGGGATTTATCAAGGAATAGCGCGGCGGCCAGGGCGCAGGCCACGGTGATGGCGATTTGCCAGGACCCGGTCCCGATGTGGGAGATCATGATGTCTCCGATGCCAATTCCCAGGGAGACCCCCATGACAAGTTCGACTGACCGACGCAACCGGCCAACTGTGCTGGTGCCGAGCGCGATCACCGCCGCCATGGGGGCGAAGAACGGCTGCGGGTGGCCGATCACATGGTGTGCAAACCAGAATGCAATTCCGGCGGCAAGGGACCCCTGGATCACGATCATCTTGCCGTCGCTGAGCCGTTCTACGCCGTGGAAATGGTTCACAGATAAGAAAATACGGCACGACAAGAGGAAATCGGCCACTGCGGGGAAAATCGGCCACTGCGGGGAAGAATGAGGGAAATAAGGTGGGAACTACCGCGGGAAACGTCACCCCGAACACCACATCCCTTACCACTCATGACCTGCATCGTGACGCCCAATTAAGAAATTTCACAGCAAATTCACGGTTTCGGAGTCAAAAGGATGGATCTGTACCAAGTATGCTGTGGGATCATGAGTGCACTGACCGCTGTCGACCTCACTGTTCTCACCCAAGCGTTCACCATGGGTGGCACAGGGGTAAAAACATTCGCTTCCGCCGCTTTTGCTAACGGCACAAACGTACTTGCCGACGCTGCTACGTCGGCACGAGCAACACTGGCGGCCTCTGCCGATCTGGTGCCGCAGCTACGCACCAGCATCCTCGCCCAGGCGAGCGAAACTGTGACAGCAGCCCCGAAACTGTTGGATCCGATGTACTGGCTGGGTGCCGATAGCCCCTTCGGGCACCTGATTCTCCCCGGCCTGGGGCTCATTATTTTCGTGGAAACCGGGCTCGGATTCCCCCTCCTCCCCGGCGATTCCCTGCTGTTTACCGCGGGCATGCTGGCCAACCAGCACAATGGGTTCGCCCCCGTGTGGCAGGTGCTTCTGGTCGCCATCGCTTGTGCCATTGCCGGTGACCAATCGTCCTATTGGATTGGTAGGAAGCTCGGCGACCGAATCAGGAAACGCCCCGACGGGCGCATCTTTAAGAAGGCCTATATCACTGAAGGCGAGGCGTTCTTTAGGAAATGGGGGGCGCTGGCCGTGATTCTGTGCCGGTTCGTGCCGATTGTCCGCACCTACGCTCCCATGACTATCGGCATGGCGCGTATGAATTACGCCCGCTTCTTCCTTTTCGACATTTGCGGCGGGTTCCTGTGGGCTGGCGGTGTGACGGTTCTCGGCGTGTGGCTGGGGAGCTTCACCTTCGTGCGGGAGAATATCGAGCTGATTTTCCTGGCGATCGTGTTCATTTCTATTCTGCCCGGGATTATCGGTGCGATTAAGAAATCACGCGCGTCGAAGGGAGCTGTCACTAGCGACGACTCTGCTGCCCCGCTGGCTGCGCGTGATGCCAAAGAGACACTGCACGAGCGCGAGGCTAGTGAGTCGTAGGGGAAAATGCACGTTGTTATAAAACACCACGACTGGGGGTGGTTGGAAACGTCTCCCTGGCAAGCCTCCATCTCCACGTACTCCGCAGGCTGAGGTAACTTATGGTCAGCCATACAATCTGGTGCCAACAACATCAACTATCGCACCACACTGAGCGGACATAGCTTGTCATCGCCACTTTCACAGCCCTCAACACAACCCCGTATCCTGGACAGGATTTATCACAACGGCACCAGCGAGAATCGCACAGGATTGTGATAGACGACTTCAGTGACAAACAACATCTCCACACCAGAATTAACCTGTACAAAAATAAATCAAAATCATGGTCACTTACAACGTTAACTTTTGAACATAAAGAAGTGGATGACCACGCTCGCTACGCCGACCTCGCATCCTATTTTCGGATGGACTTCTCCCGTCTAACGAACGCATTCCGTATAGCTAGCGATCGGCACGGCATAAGCGGAAATACCACCATCATTCTGAGGCCTTGGAAGCCTATCTACGGCTAAATATAGTTTCACAGAAAAACAGTTAATTATCTGAGAGGCAAATGATACCGGAGAGCGAGCTATTTTCTGAGATTAAGGCAGTGAATTATTACTTTCCTACTGGAAGACACCATCGTTAAAGACCAATATGCCCAACAGAAAACCACATCAGCAGCTATTGACCTCCGCGACAGGGCACAACTACGTGACGCAAGCGAAGCCGGCGATTCTCGAGTGAACTTCGAGACATTTGGTGAAGTCGAAGGTAGTCAGATCCCAGAACAATCGTCTTCCGAAGAACTTCATCCCCTAGTCCTAGTAGCATCCAAGACCAGGTACCCCAATTCGGTTAACCCCTCTCCTTAGCCGATAACGGTACTAGGGTAAGCCTGGACGCCAGGCAAAACGGACAGGGCCTTCTATGACCACAAAGCTGCCGAACCGCGAGCGATTAGCCGCCAAAAAAGGCCAGTCCCAAAATCCCACCGGTCGGCCTCGCCTCGGGTGGAACTAACGCCGACGTTTTCCAACTCCCTACTAGCCAGTTCCGCTTTAAAAGTAATAACCAATCAAATCCGAACTGATATCGCCAAACTGTTATAATGACCTCATTGTTGGGGGTCTACATATTAAAACGCTAGAAAAACCACACGTTGCGCACAAGTTCGGTTACGATAGTATACATGGACACGAGAATTAGAAAGATAACCTACTCGGAAACAGACATCGAAACCTACGAAAAGCAGTTGACGCACTCGCAAGACAAACTAGATAAAAAGTACCTCTTAGACTATCCCACCGTATATATAATTCACGATAAACAGTATGCGGGATACCACGTATATGTAGGTGAGACCAACAACATCATCGGGAGAACTGAGCAACACCTTAAGGAAATACCAACAAACGATATCAACAACTATAAACAATATTGGAACTCATTTAACCATTCAAAAACGTCAAAGATGTACGTCATCGGGAATGATAAATTTAACAAATCATTAACTCTGGACGTCGAAAACAAGCTAATGAGCTACCTAACTAGCGTGCCGGTGGTATACCGGGTTGAAAATGCCCGACCCAATGCCCAAGAAAATTATTTTACGAAAAACGATTTTGACAAAATCTTCTCAGATATCTGGAGTAAACTAGGAAAAGACAATCCGCACTTATTTCCGTCTGAAAAAGAAATTAAAGATTCTGCAATCTTTAAGGCCTCACCTTTCCACGAGTTGACTCAAGAACAAGAACAGGCCAGAAAGTCTATCCTCAGAACAATTCAACAAGAACTAAATAAAGGTACCGACGAGATCGGGAGACTTAAATTGGTCATGGGGGAAGCTGGTTCTGGGAAAACGGTGTTGTTAAGCAATATCTTCTTGGATATTTCAGATTCACTTAAGGATTTCAATAACGACCAGAATACTCCAAACTTCCCCGAAGTCCATTTACTGGTTAACCACAATGAGCAGCTTTCAGTGTATACGCAGATTGCGAATAAGCTCGGTCTGCAAACACGAACCCACCAAAGAGTTTGGAAACCAACCGCTTTTTTAAATAAACACCTTTCCTCAGTTAAAAAAGAGCAGAAACCTGTAGATGTCGTGATCGTTGACGAGGCGCATCTATTACTTACACAAGGTGATCAAGGCTACCATGGAAAAGATCACCTGGTCGACCTCTTGAAAGTTGCGAGAGTTGTTGTAGCAGTTTTTGATCAAGACCAAATTTTATCAACTAAGCAGTGGCGTAAAAAAGAGGAGATCGAACGTTACTTAAAAGATCCTTCTAACGACTTAATCCGTTTACAGAATCAACTGAGGATAAATGCCAATGACGACACACTCACTTGGTTAAGAAATTTTATTGACAACGGCGATATTGGCCCAATTCCCGAAGATGAAGATTATGACCTTCAGATTTTTGACACACCAGATAAACTATATCATAAAATTAGAGAAAGATCCGAACAGACCGAAAGTGGCTTGTCACGCGTGATAGCGACTTACGACTGGCCTTGGAAAGAAAATAAAAAACCCGATAATGGCGATTTCACTTGGAATGTCACGGTCGGTAATTTTTCTATGCCGTGGAATTATTCACTTCCCTGTGCACCTGAAGATAAAGATTCATCTTGGGCGGAGCAACCTCAAACTATTGACGAGATTGGCTCAACCTTTACCATCCAAGGTTTCGATCTAAATATCGCCGGCGTAATCATCGGCCGATCAGTGAAGTGGGACGAGACTAAGCAAAAGGTCTATTTTGACCGTGAGGAGAGCTGCAACAAGGGCGCAAAAAATCGGAGAACCTTATCTGATAATACTAAAGCTTACCTCTCAGATGAGTTACTACATAATGAACTTAACGTTCTACTTACTCGTGGAGTAAACGGGTTATACATTTTTGCAGTTGATAAGCCTCTTCGTCAACATTTGCTCGCCATGTCGCGTCAGACTTCCCCGAAGCTATAACTGTAGTTTATTTTTGAACAACCCTAACGCAGTTATATACCCGATTCGCATCACGGCCCCCTTCCAAAATTTTTTGTCCGCAGTGAAAAATTTTTCTTTTGTAACTTCGGAACACCCTCGCCGCTTTAAATCAGAAAGGTGTAAGTCGCTAAATCCTACCTTGAAGACTCTTTCTTCTCGCTAAAAGTTAGCCTTTTGACGATGCAGTAACTATCGATAGGTTTTTCTCAGTAGACTCGTGTAAAACCACCTGGCGCTCCTACACCGTTAAATATATTAAGTTCATAGATCACCCCTTATCCCGTCGAAACTTTGTGCTGAATGATGGGTAAAGAAACCTTTTGCTAACGCTCCGGCATTCACTGGGGGGCGGGTAAACGCGTTATAGTTTCCAACTGGTCGGCAAATTTGACCGCACCTGAGTAGTTAAATTGTTAATTCAATTTGGCACTTAAAGCTAAGTCCGGTCAAATTTAACCCCACCCACTCTATTATTTTTCAACCTCGAGCTTTCGGGTTGTTATTCCCAGAGCTCCTAATTACCTGACACCCTCGTTTTAGCGTGTTTTAGTCCTACTCACGTTTATAGCTCTAAAACCTGGAATACTCCCTCGAGAATACTGATCCGTGCCTTCTACCGACTGGAGCTTCAATATGGGCACATCCAGATTTGCTTGGGAGTCGCTCCCAAGTTGTTGAATTGGGCGTAGTCAATCTCGAAGGAGCACATTATGCTGAAACCACTGACTATGTCCGACGACCACACGATCCCCGTCCAGGGATTCGGTGTATACCAGATTCCCGCTGACCAGACGGCCGACGCAGTCGCCCACGCCATCGAGGCCGGTTACCGCCATATTGATACCGCCCAGGCCTACTTCAACGAGGAAGCCGTTGGCGAGGGAATCCGTCGTAGTGGCATTGACCGTGACCAGTTGTTCCTGACCACCAAGGTGTGGCTCGATAATTATGGCGAGGATGCCACCTTTGAGAGCGTGAAGACCTCACTGGAAAAGCTGGGTACGGATTACGTTGACCTTATGCTGCTCCACCAGCCCTTTAACGACGTGTACGGAGCCTGGAGGGGACTCGAGCGCGCGCAGAAAGAGGGACTGATCCACTCCATCGGAGTATCGAACTTCACGCCGTCGCGCGTGCACGACTTGGGATCGTTCAATGCTTTGTATCCAGTCGTGAACCAGATTGAGATCAACCCGTTCAACCAGCAAACTGAGCGCGTCGCTGAACTACAGAAACACGGCGTGACCGTCGAGGCCTGGGCCCCGTTTGGTGAAGGCCGCAATGGGCTTTTCGATAACCCCGTGCTCACCGGAATCGGGAAGCAATACGACAAGTCGGTCGCCCAGGTGGTACTTCGGTGGCTCTACCAGCGCGATATCGTCGGGCTGGCCAAGTCCGTCCATGCCGAGCGTATCCAGCAGAACATCGATATCGCGGATTTTAGCCTAACCGATGAGGATATGGCCGCCATCGCCAAGCTTGATACGGGCTCCTCACTGTTCTTCGACCACGAAGCAATGGAGACCATCGATTTCTTCACTGACCTGATCAACCAACGTCGATCGACCGACTAAGAGCACGAGAATTAAGAGCAGATCCCATGTTGTATTCGACTAGAGAAGCCTCCGAGGCCAGCAGAATCTCCGTGGACACCGTGCGGTACTACTGCAAAATCGGGCTCGTACCGCGGGTCATGCGCGATGAAAACAATTATCGCGTTTTTGATGAGCACGATATTGCCTGGCTGCGGGGGCTTCGCTGCCTGCGGGAATGCGGCATGGGGATCGACCAAATGCGTGAGTACATGGAGCTGTGCTTGGAGGGCGAGGGCAGTATCCCGCAGCGCAAGGACATCCTCCAGGATCAACGCCATGTTGTCGAAGACAAGATCGCGAACTTACGCGACATGCTGGCCTTCATCGATTCGAAGCTTAGCTACTACGACAAAGTTCGCGCCGGTGAGATCGAGTACGAATCCAGCCTGCTCGCACCGGTCAAAAACCAGTAGCCACTAGGCCCCTCGCAACCGCTCGTTATTGACTACCCGGGCAGCAGCTTCAATCGCCATCCAGCCCGACAACTGCACGGACAGATCACGCTCAGCGATCTCCGATCCTGCTACCGCTCCGCCGCTAGCCCCACCAATAGAGCCAGCTGCGCGCGGAAGCTCAGCCTGGCGCGTCCAATCCGCACTAAAAACGGGAAGCCCATCAACTTCCAGGCGCTGGTCCCACACCGCGTCCGCCGTCGACACGACAAGTTTGCCCGCCAAGCGCTTCGTCGCACGCGATAGCTTCTGATCGTCGGGAAGATCCGTCGCCACTAAGGCCAGATACCGCACCAGAATGCCGCGGAATAGCCCGCCATCGCCGCTGCCGGAACCCTTCACAACGCCAGTATCCGTCGCCAAGTTGACTGCGATGGCGTGGACCAGGTTGTGGACCCGGGTGATCGAGGACATCGCCACGTCGGAACCGGCGTGAACTCCGGAACCCGCACCGGAAGGACCATCTGTGATCCCAGCTTCCTCGCGACGCCGCTGAGCAATCTCCACACAGGCACCCAAAGCAACACCCTGGTTGTAGGCGTACACAGCCGTCGAGGGCTCCGGGCCATCCATCTTCATTCGGATACCATCCATGAGGAGGCCATCCTGGTTGATCAGGTTCTCGAACATCCAGTCGGTGAGGGCCTCGGCCTCATCCACGCGGCCCATCCGCGTCATCATGATCGCCGCCGGGCCATTCGTCGGCACGTTATAAAACGCCTCCCCCACGCGCCACGGAACAACCCCGGTCAGCGAGTCGACGCCGTCGATAATGTTCTGCTGGAGGTCCTTCAGGCTCCTCGCCTCGTGGCCGTGGCCCAGCCCCTCTGCGCGGTCAAGCGCCAACGCTAACCACGATTTGTCGTCGTAATAGCGGTTCTTAGTCAACGGCGCACCGTTGCGGAGGCGAATTCCCCTCATCGTCCGACTAATGCGACGCGAGCGGGATTTCAGCGGACGACGCGACGCCGCGTCCACCAAGCAATCCAAATAATGGGCCTGCCACCAATAATGCCAGCGCAAGAAGAACTTATCCCGCGTCAATGCCGGCCACGAGACCACGGCAAGGTTCGTCCCCGGCAAGCCCCACACCCGGCGCGCATGGCGCTCATGAATAGCGTCCTCGGCTAAATCAGCACGGTGATCCCACTTCTCCCACAGCTCCTGCTGGCGACGCTGCGGCCGCAACGAGCTGCCACGATGGCTGATCTGCTCAGCGTGGTTAATCCGCGAACTGCCCTCATGAGCAGGTGCGTCGCCGGTGGTAGCGTCCGCGGTAACGTCGGCGGACGCATCAGACTGATTGCTATTTCGTTTATCCTGCATTGTATTAATCGTGCCCTATAGATGGTGTAGGCGCTACTGACTCCACACGATTGGGCGGACGCCGCGTGAATCACCGCGCGGGCGTTACGCGGTAGCCACTACTGGTCGCCGCTGCTGGTCATCGCTGGTGGTCACGGCACGAATCACCACGCACACGATAGGTCCGCGTGCTGCCTCACCCACGCATGCATCGCGATCCCTGCCGCAACCCCCGCGTTAATAGACCGCGTGGAACCAAATTGCGCAATCGATACCGTTTGCACGGCACCGCGCTGAGCTTCCTCGCTCACCCCCGGCCCCTCCTGGCCAAAAAGGAGGAGGCACCGCTCGGGCAACTCGGCCGTCTCAACGGGCACCGAGCCGGGCACATTGTCCACAGCAATCACCGTGAGGTCATGGTCATGCGCCCACTGGAGCACGTCGTCAACCGTCGAATGATGATAAAGGTGCTGGTAGCGGTCGGTCACCATAGCTCCGCGACGGTTCCACCGCTTCTTGCCGACGATGTGCACCGCCTCTGCTGCAAAGGCATTCGCGGTCCTGACAACCGTCCCGATATTGTGGTCCGACGTGAAATTCTCGATCGCAACGTGGAACGGGAACCGACGCGTATCCAGGTCTGCGACGATGGCCTCGCGCTTCCAGTACCGGTACGCGTCAACGACATTGCGCCGGTCGCCCTCGTTCAAGAGGGTGGGGTCATAACGATCAGCCATCGGACGTGGTTGGCCGGGGTGCTCAACCTCCCACGGGCCAACGCCAACGGGGTGCGGATTCCACTCCGTAGCACCAACGCCAGCTGGGGGTTGTACCGTGCGCGGATCTGACGCGCGCGAGTCTGACGCGCGGGGTGAATCACTCAAGTCCCAGATCCTTCAACCCCAGGATGGACCGGTACTCTAAGCCTTCTTTATGGATGGCATCAGCTGCGCCTGTGTTGCGGTCGACGACGGTAGCGACACCGACAACCTCGGCCCCGGCTTCACGTGCCGCCTTGACCGCCGTCAATGGGCTATTTCCTGTGGTTGTCGTATCTTCGACGACGAGGACGCGCTTGCCTTTAATGTCCGGGCCTTCAATGCGACGCTGCATGCCGTGTTTCTTGGCCTCTTTGCGCACGACGAACGCGTCGATGGGCCGGCCGGGCGCGTGCAAAACAGAATCAGCGACGGGGTCTGCACCCAAGGTCAGGCCACCGACGGCGTCAAACTCCCAGTCCTCGGTGAGTCGCCGCAGAAGAGCACCGATCAACGGTGAGGCCTCGTGATGCAACGTCGCCCGCCGCAAATCAACGTAATAATCGGCCTCTTTGCCGGAGGATAAGGTCACTTTCCCCATCACGACTGCCAGCTCTTTGACCAGCTCTGCCAGCCGGGCCCGGCGCTCTGGGTCCAACGTCTGCGCGGCAGACGTAGGTTGAGCAGCAGACGTAGGCTCGGCGCCTTCCGCCTCTGGGTTAGTGTGATCCGTCATGACAAGAAACTCCTTCTGACTGCTGGGTTTTCACTGCACGCTTGTGGTTCCGCGGTACCCACCGCTCAATCCTGGTCTAGCCGATTTTCGGGCTCGAGTTCACCATCAACGATGGGCACATCGTCATCCTCCCGACGGTGGGACGCACCTCGCCGGGCCGAGCTCTTGCGGTGCCGCCCCTCGGACGGTGGGTCGCCGAAAATGGTGGACTTGTCGTAATCGGACTCCACGCGGATAACTCGCCCGGATCGCTCATGCGCCCCCGAGTGGTCAGGATCGCTACCCACGACGGGAATGTTTCCGGTGGATTTGCCAACCTCATCCCACTGTTCGTCCTCCGTAGTATTCCCCTCTCGTCGGCTTCGATCCCGGCGCGGCAAATCAACATACTCGTGGCGGAATTCGGGCCTGTCCGACCATCCAATGTGGGCATCCGTGTCAGATTTCCCCTCCTGGCCGGCCGGCTCATCATTATTGCCGACGTCGGCACTGTCGGATTGGCCGGTGGTGCCGGATTGGCTGCCGCCGGTAAATTGACCAAAGGCAGGCTGGTCGGCAGCCGATTGAGCGGTGGCGGACTGACCAGCGAAGCCAGCGGCGGGAACGGCCTGCATCCGAGGGCCGTCACCCAAGGTGAAGATGTCGTACGAATACGCCCGGCCGGGGTCGCCATCCGTCATGTCCAAGTATTCGGCCGTCGGGTTGGGTAGGACGCGGGTGGCGTCGTCAAGGTCGGCGATATAGGCGAATATCCTGGGGATATCGTCGATAGTGGGGCGGCGACTACAGCGGACGAGGATCCACCACGGGTCGATGACGATGGCTGCGGTGGCGCCACGTAAGTGTGCGAGTGCGCGATCGGCGCGGGAATCCATCATGAGCCGGACGGACAATGGGTCCGAGGAGAACACGGCGAATCCTCCACACGATCCCACATACTCCTGGTCGGGCCGAGGAGGTTTGATGTGGCTGGGATCTTCACCGGGTTGGTTCTGGGACACCCAACGGTCGCGGTCCCGGAAGTCGATGAGTATGTCTGAGGAGCCAGATCGTCGTAATCCCAGGTAGGAGTTATCGTCAATATCGGCCACGTGGGCACGACGTGCGCGCATCCGTCCCGACACGACGTCCTTGGCTTCGCTTGATGATGCACCAACATGGTCGGCCCACTCGTGGGCCAGATCGGGATCATTCCGGTCAAACTGCCATCCGTGCTCAGCAGCCCATGATCGACGTGCACGTCGGGTTGCCCGTGTGGGGTTCTCGAACCACTCCTCCATGGCGTCTTGGGGTGTGTCTGTAGACGGATTTGCGGCTGCGTCTTCTGCTGAATCTGCAGGCGATTCCGACGCGGTGCCCAGTTCAGCGGTGCCCGTTTCACCTGCGGGGACACTGCGGGATGGCGAATCTGTATCCGAGTGTTCGTCCCCGTCCTTGTGCGTCACAGTGAACGCGTTGTCCTCGCCGTCGTCATGGGAGGCTGCGCCATGCTGGGATTCGTCTCGCTCATCCGGATGCGTCACCGAGACATCGTCGTCGGCAAGCCCATCGTCGGACGATTCCTGCTCATCAGCGCGCTCTTCTTCCGCCTCCGCCTGCGGGCGCACACCGAAATGTGAGAATGCTTGATCTGCAGTCTGGGTCTGCTGAGGATTGAAGCGGGGGTTTCTACGACGTGGCGGGAGTGCATCGCCATCATCGCCAAAGCCAGCGTCGGCGTAAGTAAACGGGACACCGTCAGACGCATCGCGTGAACCACCAGACGCCCCCTCCTCTCGTGGCGCGCGATTAGCCCGTCCTCCCCGGGAGGAGGTAGGACCTTCGTGCACGCCAGCGTGGCGGTTGAGAACTCGTCGCCACTCCCTATCATCTGCCGGTCGGTTGGCAGCCCACAGCAGCGCTGCGGCCGCGAGGAGCAGCAGAGCGCCAAGAATCAGGAAAACTGCGGAATTCATCGTTAGATAGTCTATCCGCTTCCGCGGACAATGCCTCCACCCGCACACAAAGGCCGCCACCCCTGCCCTTAAGGATCATGCCGTCGAGTCCTACAGGGCGTCGTGGCAGCCGTCGTTGACCAGTTATTCACTGCCAGACCACAATGCTATTTGTCGTCTCAACCACGTGTTGTCTAACACTCGGTGTTGCCTGGCAGCGTGTGACGTCCCGAGACCTTACACGTCGATATCGTTCTCAGCGGCGTATCCGCTCTGGTCTAACAGCTCCCCCAGGTCGGAGATGTGAACCTCGTACAGCCAGCCATCGCCGTAGGGGTCGGAGTTGATCACGCCGGCGTCGTCGCCAAGGTCTTCATTGATCGAGACCACTTCGCCCGAGACGGGAGCGAAAATATCGGAAACCGACTTGGTGGATTCCACTTCACCAAAAGCCTCTCCGGCTTCGACCTCCGTTCCGACGTCGGGCAGGTCAACATACACAATCTCACCCAGCTGATCAGCGGCAACATGGGTAATGCCGACGCGGACTGTGTCACCAGGCTCGGCGGCGTCGTTATCGATCCACTCGTGGTCACTGGAGTACAGGTAGTCAGCGGGCAATGAAACGTTGGACATCACGATCTCCTTCGCATTGTCATCCACACTCGTCGCTGCGGATGAATGGTCTTTAACGTCGATTGTTGGGGTCGATTGTTGGGGCTAGCGGTCACGCTTATAGAAAGGAAGCTGAACCACCGTGTAGGGATAATGCTTACCACGAATGTCCACGGAAAGCGCGGTTCCCGGCTCCGCGACGTCCGCATCCACATAGGCCATAGCCACGGGGTAGCCCAGCGTCGGCGACAGCGCGCCCGATGTAACCTCCCCGACCTCTTTATCATCGCTGGTCAACACGGTGTAGCCGGCGCGGGCAGCTCGCCGCCCATCCCCTTTCAGCCCGACGAGTTTTCGTGCCGCACCGTTCTTCTTCGCGGTGACGATGGCGTCCCGGCCGACGAAGGCGTCCTTGCTCTTCGTCGCTGCCAACACACCGAGGCCCGCGTCGACCGGGGTGTGTGACAGGTCCAGTTCGTGGCCGTAGAGAGGCATGCCCGCCTCCAAGCGGAGCGTATCGCGGCTGGCCAGGCCGCATGGTGTCACCGCGTCAGTGTCCATGACCGCGGCCCAGACGTCGTGGGCACCGCTGTTCGGCACGAAAATCTCGAACCCGTCTTCCCCGGTGTATCCCGTGCGGGCGATGATCACGTCATGCCCGGCAACGGTGCCGCGGAAGAAGGCGTAGTACTTCACCTCGGCAAGGTTGCGAACATCCGCGCCGGGTAACGAGGCCAAAACGCGCTCCGCGTTGGGGCCTTGAACAGCGATTAGCGACGTCTCGCTGGATTCGTCGGCCACGGTGCAGTTAAAGGACTCAGCCCGGGAGACTAATTCGGAGGCCACGGTGGGTGCGTTGCCGGCGTTGGGGATGACCAAGAATTCATCGTCGGCAAGGCGGTAGGTGATGAGATCGTCGATGATAGTGCCGTCCTCGGTACACATCATGGAGTATTTAGCCTTGCCGACGGCCACGGCTGATAGCCGTGAGATCAATGCGTGATCGAGTGCTTCGGCTGCTTGTGGGCCGCTAACTCGGACCTCGCCCATGTGGGAGAGGTCAAAAATGCCGGCGTCGGTGCGGACAGCTTTATGTTCGTCCAGTTCACTGCCGTATTTGAGGGGCATGTCCCAGCCACCGAAATCGGTGAAGCGGGCGCCGAATTTCTCATGAACATCGTGCAATGCGGTCTTCTGGGGTCCGGCCAATCCTGCGCCGGAGGATCCTGTGTTGGGTTGGTCTGTCACGTCACGTTCTCCTATCAACGTCTCGGGGTTATCACTAAGGTTGTCTCTGGGGTACTTGCACCCCTGGTACGCCTATTTATCCAGACTATTGAATTCATCGTCGGTAATGGCGAAATCCTCCAAGGGCGGGCACGAGCATGCCACGTGGCGGTCACCGTAGGCATTGTCAATGCGGCGAACCGGTGGGAAGTACTTGGTCCGACGCAGACCCGGGACGGGGAATGCCGCTTTCTCACGTGTGAAGTGACCGTGAGACACGGTGTCGTCAAAGTCGTCGCGCGTCACTGACCAGGCCGTATAAGGGGCGTGGCGAATCACGGAATCTTCTTCGGCGACGGTGCCATCGATGACCTCATCGATTTCGCGCCGGATGGTGTGCATAGCTTCGATGAAACGGTCAAGCTCACCCTTGTCTTCACTCTCGGTGGGCTCCACCATGAGAGTCCCAGGCACGGGGAAGGCCAAGGTGGGCGCGTGGAAGCCGAAGTCCATGAGCCGCTTGGAGACGTCCTCCGCGGTGATGCCGGAGCGCTTAGTGATCTCGCGCAGGTCAAGGATGCATTCGTGCGCCACCAAACCATTCTTGCCCGTATACAGGGTCGGGAAATCGTCGGCGAGCTGGTGAGAAATGTAGTTAGCATTCACCAATGCCATTTCCGACGCCGCTGCCAGGCCGTCGCCGCCCATGAGCGCGATGTATGCCCAGGAGATGGGGACGACGCCCGCGGAACCATAGGTGGCACCAGCAATCGGAACGCCATGTGCGTCGGACGCGGCATCGCTCGAGCTTTCGGCGCTGCCGGAGCCCTCTGCATCCTCACCGGAGCGCTCCGCGTCGGCACTCGTTGTTTCCATCGGGTCAGCAGGCAAGAAGGGCACCAGGTGCTCGGCAACACACAGCGGGCCGACGCCGGGGCCACCGCCACCATGAGGAATCGTGAAGGTCTTGTGCAGGTTAAGGTGGCTGACGTCGCCACCGAATTGCCCGGGCTTTGCCAGGCCGACCAGGGCGTTGAGGTTAGCACCGTCGATGTACACCTGCGCACCGGCCGCGTGGACCTTGTCGCACACGTCGCGAACATGTTCTTCGTAGACGCCGTGGGTGGAGGGGTACGTGATCATGATGGCGGCAACTTTGTCGCCTTGCTTCTCCAGCTTCGCGTCGAGGTCATCAAGATCGATGGAGCCGTCGTCACGGGATTTCACTGCGACAACTTTCAAACCAGCCAGTGCCGCCGACGCAGCGTTAGTGCCGTGGGCGGACTCCGGGATCAGGCAGATCGTGCGCTCACTGTCGCCGCGCGACTGGTGATAGCGGCGAATAGCCAGCAGGCCAGCGAATTCACCCTGAGACCCCGCGTTGGGCTGCACGCTGACAGCCGCGTAACCGGTCATTTCGGCCAAACTGTCCTGCAGGTCGTGGATGAGTTCACGCCACCCCGCCGTCTGATCGTCGGGAGCCATCGGGTGAATCGAGGCAAAGCCCGGCCACGTGATCGGCTCCATCTCTACCGCAGAGTTGAGCTTCATCGTGCACGAGCCCAGCGGAATCATCGTGCGATCAAGAGCGAGGTCGCGATCGGCAAGCATCCTTAGATACCTCATCATTTCGGTTTCTGAGGTAATGGCGTGGAAAATCGGGTGCGTCAAAATCTCGTCGCGACGGAGAAGATCCGCGGGTAGATGAGCTGTCCCAGCCGACGCCACATTGCGGTGATCACCAGGCAGCCCCGCGGTAAGCTCACGGACCTCATCCAAACTATCTGGCCCGGAACCACTATCGCGGCCCTCAGCGCTGATCAATATCGCAGCCAACTGGCGAATATCCGTATCGGTCGTGGATTCACCGATAGAAATACCAACCAGCCGACCACCGAGTTCACGGAGGTTAAAGCCCTCTTCATGGGCACGTGCGACGGCGATACGCGCTGCATTATCAGTGCTGTGCTTAACAGTGACGGTGTCAAAGAACGTGTCGTGCTCAATGCGAAGACCGGCCGCGACGATGGCGTCGGCCAGCGCAACAGCATGCGCATGAATACGGCCCGCGATTTCTTTCAACCCATCCGGCCCGTGCCACACGGCGTACATGCCAGCAACAACAGCCAACAGTGCTTGCGCCGTACAGATGTTAGAGGTTGCGCGATCACGTCGAATATGTTGCTCACGGGTCTGGAGGGCCAAGCGATACGCGGGAGTTCCCTCTTCATCCTTCGACACACCAACGATGCGCCCCGGCATCTTCCTGGTCAGCGAGGTCGTGACGGCCATAAACGCCGCATGAGGCCCACCGAAGAAGAGCGGTACACCGAAGCGTTGCGCAGAGCCCACCGCGATATCCGCACCGAGTTCACCCGGCGATGCCAGAAGCGTTTGCGCAAGGAGATCACAATTTACCGTGACCAGCGCTTTCTTTTCCTTCGCGGCGTCGATCAGGGGCTTCAGGTCACGCACCTCGCCCGTCGTTCCGGGCTGGGCAATAACGACGCCGACAAGGTTCTCCTCGTCAGCGATCGTCTCGGTGGTGATCGTCGATACGCGCAGCGAGATACCAGCAGCCATCGCCCGCGACCGAACAACCGCGATAACCTGCGGGTGACAAGTACTATCGAGGAGCACGACCGGCTCCCCACCTTTACGGCGACGCCCACCGCGGATCATCAGCTGAACGGCCTCCGCGACAGCAGTCGCCTCATCCAGTAGCGACGCATTAACAACGTCGAACCCGGTTAGATCCCCCACAGCAGTTTGGAAGTTGAGAAGCGCCTCCAAGCGACCCTGAGAAATCTCCGGCTGATACGGCGTGTACGCGGTGTACCATCCCGGGTTTTCCACAATGTTTCGCCTGATCACAGCCGGCGTGACGGTGTCATAATAGCCCGACCCAATCAACTGCTTCTTCTGAACGTTTTTATCGGCATAAACCTGTAGCGCGGACAACACGTCCTGCTCGGTGCGACGAGGTGGCAGATTAAGTTCCCGGTTCTTGATGGAATCAGGCAACGCTGCGTCAGCGAGTTCGCGTGCCGACGAATACCCGAGGGTTTGCAGCATCTGCTGAATGCTCGTCGCATTGGGGCCTATGTGGCGCGCCGGGAACGCCGCGGACGAGACCCGCGGTGAACTCAGGGGCGCGGTGAGGTCTGCTGTGGTTCTGATAGACGCGGGGGCCGCCCTCTGCGTGTTCTGCGGATCAAATTTCGGGCGAGCCTGTTGGGGGGACTGCTGCTGAGACTGTAGATGAGGCATTGTTTCCCATTCGTCGAAGGCGATGACCGGTCGCCTCCCCCGCACTGTCTCCTGTACCTGAGAGCTTCGGCAGCCTCACCAACGCGCTGTGTTTACCCCTGCATAGAGAGCCCTCTAGATTTATAGGACCCCACAGGTGGCGTTGCTTCGGTCTGCTTTTCTCCTTCGGCGGCTGCATGCGCAGCTCTTTCCAGTGGTGCCTCATTGCAGCGGTACTGGGCCTGAGAGATTCCCGGGGAGGGTTTGCTCCTACGGCGCTACTTCCTGGCCGGCAGCACAAGGCGCCCGGCCTGGACAGCAAGCTCTCCCGTTGCAACTCATAACGGCATGTTCGTCATTCGACTATATCTGCAACCCAGGACATGTCGAGCGCACTGTGCCGTCTGATTACCTCATTTCAAGATAAAGACCAGGCAATACGACGGGAAATTACCCCCCAACGGGCGCAAATATTTACACGAACGTCACATGATTCGCGCGGCGGCCGACTCACGCGGTGGCCGGCTCACACAGCTACCACTTCCAGCAGTGATGCTTAATCGCCCGCGCGCTCGATGGGATTGTTAGGATTCCCCGCCCACTGCGACCAACCGCCGGTGAACAGTGTGGCACCGTCCATCCCAGCGTGCTCCATGACGGCAATCAAAGCGCAAGAATGCAAAGCCGATCCGGAGTACACAGCCACTTTCGAGCCGTCGGTAATTCCCGCCCTGTTGAACCGTGCTCGAATCTCGTCAGGCGACAATACTGTCCGGTCCTCGTTATAAAAATCCTGAACCGGCATGTTGATCGCACCTGGGATATGGCCGGCTTGAAAGTCTATTTTTTCGGCGATCCCATCGAAACGACGTTTATCTCGCGCATCGAGTAGAAAACCGCCGTCTTTGATCCACTGGTCAATATCATCGAGCTCAATAGTGGGCATGTGACCAACGGTGATATCAGTGCGGAACCGCTGCGGTAAACTGCCTGGCCCAGCGATCACGGGGTGGCCCTCACTTTCCCACGTTGGCAGCCCCCCATCGAGGATGTGAATGTCCGTAAAACCCGCCCATTTGAGAACCCACCATGCGCGGGCAGAAAAAATGCCATGATGCTGCCCATAAATGACGATAGGAGTCTTTCTATCTAACCCCCACTTATAGACCCACTCTTGGAGAATCTCTTTATTAGGTAGAGGGTTACGCCCAGCTTCACGAGAAGGAAGCCCCGTGAGGGCTAACTCCGGAGGGCAGAATTGGGCATTAGGAATGTGTTCGGATACAAACCTCGAATACGCGGTTCGGCTTCCACTAGACCAGTGGGTGCTCAAGATGCTAATGCGATTCGATTTATTAATAGCCTTAGACAGGGTGTCTGAAGAAACATACACGGTCATGGGCCCTAGCTTATGCGGACGAGCTCCAGACTGCAGTACGACAGGTTGTGAGATACTCCTGACAACGACAATAGTTACCTTCTAACAACCTGCTGTCCGGCCACTCACGCTTACTGCGTGTAGCCTGCATATAGTCTTCATTTCCAAAACTGAGTAAATTTCGGACAAGGGAGTTTGGCATGCATTTATGCATCGACGATGTAACCGTGAAATACGGCTCGACAGTGGCGGTGCAGGATGCCAATCTAGTTTTGGGCGCTGGTGTTCATGCGCTGCTGGGTCCCAATGGTGCGGGTAAATCCTCACTGCTTGAAGTCATCGCTACGTTACGAAAGCCTTCGTCGGGAAGTTGTCGTTTTACTGACAATGATCCCGATTCGGTTAATCGGAATGACTACACAGGCATGGACCTGCGGCACGTTCTGGGATATCTGCCACAAGAGAACCTGCCGAAATCACGTTTTACTGTCCGGGAGCATTTGGCTTATATGTGCTGGCTCAAACAAATACCGGATGGAAACGTGTCGGCCGAAGTTGATCGGCTGATAAATCTGACAGAGCTATCAGACAAAGCGGATGCCACCATTGCGTCGCTATCCGGTGGCATGAGACGGCGCGTCGGAATCGCTTCTGCGCTGGTAGGTTCCCCACGTCTACTCATACTTGATGAAGCTTCAGCCGGACTTGACATGGCACAGCGTGATTCACTTCGAAGAATCGTTGCAACTGTTGCTCACGATGCCGTCGTCCTTACCTCGACTCATATTGTCGAAGACATTATTGATATCGCCGACACCCTCACCGTCATGTCCCGAGGCGCTTTCATGTTCTCCGGAGGTTGGGACGAGTTTTGCCATACCCGCCAGCTTCCAGAGCTGAAAGCCCAGTACCTAGACCTAGTAGGTGAGCGCTAGCTCATGGTACTGCAACGAAAAGCACCAGGCTGGTGGTTATGGGCACGTTTTCATCGGCTACCACACAATATTGTTATCGCCGTGGTGTCTACGCTCACGCTGCGAATGGCTATCCTTCTAACCCTGGAGTCTAACGGCGGCACCATTGAAATTGAACCATTGTGGCTGAGTTTCATTGCAGGCCTGCCTTTAGTATTTATCTTCAGTCACGAGACAAAACCTGATCTATGTGCTCCCAGGTCGCTCATCCGGCGTCGACTTATTCTATTGACATCTGCCGTTATCACCGGAGCTATTGTCTCGATCGTTTGTTATCCCACTAATCTCACGGATTTTGGATCTGTTGCCATATTCCGAAATATTCTTGGTTTTCTCGCACTCGGATTGTTTGGGCGCGAACTTCTAGGACAAACTCGGATATGGGTTCTCCCACTCGTCGCAGCTGCTGGATCCATGCTGTTTTCCTGGCCACAGTATCCAACTGTTTGGGACACCGTATATGGTGCTTTGCGAAGCCCCGGTTCTTTCTACTTGGATGGCACTATCGATCTGAGTATTCCCCTCTGCCTAGGAAGTTTTATCCTTTTTAGCGTCATATATTTGCGTCAGGACACTATCGGCCGGGGTCGTTTTCATGCCAACCGGCAGTCCAATAGGTTTAGCCGCCCCACTATCTATCGTGGAGATACTCTTCCTGTCGCAAAATTACGAGCTCGCGGATGGCGACGAATTACACAACAAATCGCCATCGGTTTGGTCGTAACTATAAGTTATTCATATTACCTGTTCCAGGATAGAAGGAATTGGGGTGGCAGCCCAGCTGAACTAGCCTCCACGTGCCTCAACGGCATTTTTGTTTTCGGTTCAGTAGCTATGGCTGTTGGAACCTTTATGGGGCAAACTCGCTGGCGGACTGGGATCGCAGTCTGGGAGAAACTAAGTAACTACCCCACCCTTGCGCTCCTTAAAAAACCAGCGCTTTCCGTAACTAACGCTGTTCTCATCCCTATTATCACAGTCAGTGTTATCGCTCTGGCTGCCAATAGCTGGTTCCTTATTTCACATGATGTCTCCTCATCCGCTGTCACCTCTAAGGCAAGTTCAGCAGCAACAACTATTGGTGCTTTCCTTATCATTGTCGCCGTATTAGCACTAGTGGGAGTCGCAATTGGTCATAAGCGGAAAGGGATTTGGGTTCCAGCTGTCGCTTTTATTCTCACCCTTATCATGCTGATAGCGGGGCATAGTCAGATCGATCACGTTTCCACCGATCGACGGGACAAACTGACTGCTTGTGCATCAATTCCAGAGATCGACCGCCAAATTTGTTCAAGCGAAACGAATGCACCTTTTCTCCATTCAGCGGCACGCACATTAAGTGCTCTCTATGCTGATGCACCGGCCAAGCGGTACCTTCCGCAGACTTTGTACTTGGTCGATAATGCCTTCGCGCCCTCAGATAGCCCGATGGCTAAGTTTGGTCTCTACCGCAAACGCTCACTCACAGTTCCCCGAGCGTTGCCAAGCACGGATATTTCCTCCGAACTTGGCCAAACGATCGCGAACTCCTGCAAGGATGTGCAGGCGAGTTCAGCGCTCTATCTGGCTGCTCCTGCTCCAGCGGGTCCAGACAATCCTCCACCACCTGAGGAAGACCTCATCCACCTCCAGCATTGTCTTAACGGCCAGTAGAATCCGCCGTAGTGTTATAAAACTTGAAAAGCCCTCCCGGACACCACTCCGGAAGGGCTATGAAAAATTCTCACTTGTGGGCTTACGGAAAAGGGAGCCAGCTCCGGGAACTGTTGCTTCCTAGGCCAGCCGCATCCTTTCCCGCCGCGACACTTATAGCGTCGACACGCCACCACCGTGGACGTCGAGTTTGTCTCCGCCCTCGGCCACCGTGACCTCGACGACGTCGCCGTCGCGAACATCCCCGGCGAGGAGTTCCTTCGCCAGTTCGTCGCCAATGGCTTGTTGTACTAATCGACGCAGCGGACGTGCACCGTACGCGGGATCGTAGCCGCGCTTGGCCAGCCATTCCTTCGCATCGTCGTGCACGTCCAGCACGAGGCGCCGAGATTCCAGCCTCTTGGCCAAAGCGTCGATCTGGATGTCCACGATCTTGGTCAGCTGTTCGCTGGTCAGGGCGTCGAACATAACGACGTCGTCAAGTCGGTTGATGAATTCCGGCTTGAAGGTGGCCTTGACGGCCGTCTCCATCTGCTCCTTGGTCCCACCTGCGCCCAAGTTTGAAGTCAGGATCAGAATGGTGTTCCGGAAGTCCACCGTGCGGCCTTGCCCATCGGTCAGGCGGCCTTCATCGAGCACCTGCAGGAGGACATCGAAGACATCCGGGTGAGCCTTCTCGACCTCGTCGAACAGGACCACCGTGTAGGGCCGACGACGCACCGCTTCGGTCAGCTGACCACCCGCGTCGTAGCCGACGTATCCCGGAGGGGCACCGACCAGGCGCGCCACGGAGTGTTTCTCGCCGTACTCCGACATGTCGATGCGGACCATGGCTTTTTCGTCGTCGAAGAGGAAGTCCGCCAACGCCTTGGCCAACTCGGTCTTACCGACGCCGGTGGGGCCGAGGAAGAGGAACGACCCTGTCGGCCGGTTCTCGTCGGCGACACCAGCACGCGCACGGCGTACCGCATCGGACACAGCCTTCACGGCCTCGTCCTGACCGACCACGCGGCGGCCCAAAACTTTCTCCATGGCCAGGAGCTTTTCGGTTTCGCCTTGCATCATCTTTCCGGCGGGGATGCCAGTCCACGCGGAGACGACTTCGGCCACTGTCTCGGGTGTGACTTCCTCAGAGAGCATGGCGTTCTCTTCGGTGGAGTTCACGGACTTTTCGGCCGCGTGCAGCTTCTTTTCCAGTTCAGGAATAGTGCCGTAGCGCAGCTTTGCTACCCTCTCGTAGTCGCCGTCGCGCTCCGCGATTTCTGAATCAGACCGCGCCTTCTCCAGCTCTTCCTTGACACTTTGCACCTCGGTAATGGCGGACTTTTCGTTCTCCCACCGGGCGGTCAGGGCCTTTAGGTTTTCACGCTCGTCGGCAAGCTCTTCTTTCAGGTGCTCGAGCCTGATTTTCGACGCTTCGTCGGTCTCCTTCTCCAGAGCCATTTCCTCGATCTCTAGCCGACGCACGACGCGCTCGGCGGTGTCGATTTCCTCTGGCCGGGAGTCGATTTCCATCCGCAACCGCGAGGCGGCTTCGTCGATAAGGTCGATGGCTTTATCGGGAAGGAACCGGGCTGTGATGTAGCGATCGGACAGCGTCGCGGCCGAGACCAGGGCGGAGTCCATAATCCGAACACCGTGGTGAACTTCGTAGCGCTCTTTGAGGCCACGCAAAATGCCGACGGTGTCCTCGACACTGGGCTCACCCACGTACACCTGCTGGAAACGGCGCTCAAGGGCGGCGTCCTTTTCGATGTACTTGCGGTATTCCTCCAGGGTGGTTGCGCCCACGAGCCGGAGTTCACCGCGAGCCAGTAGTGGCTTGATCATGTTGCCGGCGTCCATTGCGGATTCCCCGGTGGCGCCCGCACCGACGATGGTGTGGAGCTCGTCGATAAAGGTGATGATTTCGCCGTCGGCGTTCTTGATCTCATCAAGGACGGCCTTTAACCGCTCCTCAAATTCGCCACGGTATTTTGCACCCGCGACCATGGACCCAAGGTCGAGCGAGACGAGTTTCTTGCCCTTCAGCGATTCAGGCACATCACCAGCGACGATGCGCCGTGCGAGGCCTTCGACGATGGCGGTTTTACCGACGCCGGGCTCACCGATGAGCACCGGGTTGTTCTTCGTCCGCCGTGACAGCACTTGGACGACGCGTCGGATTTCGGCGTCGCGCCCAATGACGGGGTCGATTTTGCCGTCGCGTGCCCGGGCGGTGAGGTCCGTCGAGTATTTTTCGAGGGCCTGGAACTGGCCTTCTGGGTCCTCGGTGGTCACTTTTTGATTTCCGCGTACCGACGGGAACGCTGTTTTAAGCGCGTCCGCGGTGGCACCGAACTCCTGCAGCAATTTCGCTGCATCACTATCGCCGGATGCGATGCCGGCGAGCAAAACCTCGGTAGACACGTAGCTATCACCCAGCTGGCCTGCTAATTCCTGCGCCGTGGTTAGCGCGTTGAGGGAATCGCGGTTGAACTGCGGGTTCGCCATTTGCTGACCAGTGGCAGTGGGGTACCCACCAACCAGACTTCGCGCCCGGGTGAGGACCTGGTTCGGATCTGCGCCGACAGCCTGAATAACTGGCGACGCAATAGAATCGGCCTGCTCAAGGAGAGCGACAAGTAAGTGCGCTGGGCGGATGTCCGGGTTACCTCGTTTCGAGGCGTCTTGAAGTGCAGCCTGGAGGGCTTCAGCTGTGCGTGTTGTGGGGGTAAAAGAGCTCATGATGTCACCTTTCTGTTCTTTGCTTGTTGTTCTGTGTTTGTTGTTTCTATGTTGACCGTTCTGTGTGTGGCCTGTGCGGCGGAAGCTTTGTGGCTCAGTCGGCGGAGCCGACCGGGTAGCTGACCACTAGCCGACGACGAACGTTGCTATAACCATTGTTGAGTGTACGTCACACAAGTTTTAATCACATCTAATACAACTGGCACGAAGTTGAGTCTATTCCACTCAAGGCGGGTTTTTAGAAAAATTTTCGTGGTGGATGTGGTGGCGGTGGCGAAGGGTGAGCACATGCATGGATCGGGCACGAGTGCGCGGGATGGGCACGTCGGCAGTAACGGGCCACCGCACCCAGATGAGCTAACGCCCCTGCCGAACCCAGACGCCCAAACCTATAACCCCCAGAACAGCTTCCCCTATTAGCACCACGGGACTCGTACCGATCCCGACCGAATTCCCCAACGCCGTATTCTCCCCCACGAACCATGGGCTGAGGCAAAGGGTAAGAGAAAGAAGAGGCACTACGCGCAAAGACACCGCCGAGCCCCAACGGCCACCGACCGCGGCCGCACACCCAATAGCCACAATGCTGTGAGCACTGATCAAGCCAACCGTTTCCCACCCCAGGTAACGGGCCCTCATCAGGCCGGCTACAGCAACCAGGGTGAGAACGCATATGACCGACAGAATCAGGCGCGGGCGTTGCGTCGAGCGGGACGTCACGGCACGTTCATACGATTCTGACCATTGACTTCCCAGCAGAACACCCATCGCCCCCGCCATCACCACCGGAACCAGATTCGGAAGGAAAACAGGGATGCTCAGTTCTGGACCGAATAGTTGCGGGAGCGAAAAATCATGGAACCAAACCAGAGGAATGACAACGCAACACAGCAATAGCGCCTCACGCCAGCCCCGAAGGCGGACATAAGGGAAGACGCTATTACTCATATGTAATCCTCACACTTCTTTCACTTCAGGATGCTTTATTCTTCTAGATTGTCCTGGTCATTGCCTTTCTCAGAAGAAGCTATACAGGCCTTAAGATCCTCCGAGATGTTTTTAATTAGCTCTTCTTGCTCCTGAAATGGTTGCCCTTCAGTGTTCTTGTCCATCCACTTCTGGGCATCACTGGTACCCGGGCCATTCGCCCCACCGATGACGTCGCGAACTGGCTTGTCTCCGAAATGATCAGCAATCCATTCTGCGACGATATAGACAGTCGATACTCCATCGGTTTCGGAAAGCTGACACCCCGATTTATCGCTGTCTTGTGCAATGACGGTTTCAGCCAAGTCACGGAACACAAGAGTTGAGGATCGTCCCGCGTCAGCTGCCATCAAGGGGAAATCGCCACCAACTTTTTTGGGAGCATACTCACCTGCGTCGACGCTGAACCCCAACTCGTCCAATTCAGACAAAAAGGCAGACCAGTTTTTATCCACTTCACGCACAGTGGATTCATCTTCTGGCCAACTGCAATACCGAGCCCCGTCGGCGGAACGGGTGCATGAAGGATTCGATGGTTTCTCTCGTGCCGTCACCAGGGGTCCATTTATTCCGACGAGAGTTGCCGCGACAGAGAAAACGGCGATTCCAGGTAGAGCTAACGATAAAAGCTTTTTACTCCTTACCCACTCGGCCGTGGTGACGAAAATGAGCACAGCTGCCAGTACAATTCCTATAAAAACACCAAAAATGACTGGACGTAATTGGACTGATTGTTCTACGTAGCCCACGTAGTTCCCCGATGAATACGGCCTCAAGAATAGGATTTTCGGAACTACGTGTAGCAGCCCTGCCATTAAAGTGAGAACCACGACGGCCACCCCCGCAATGAAGCCGACAATCGCCGCTAAACGCGGTTTGATATAGAGCGATCGGCCAATAACCCCGCCGAGTCCCACGGAAAACAGGGACCAGATAAGCCCCATAACCGGAATCGACCACCATGGAGAACCGCCGGGATCTCCGGATAAACACACGGCATACAACACAACTATTGTTACGACGTTGTATATCAATGCATACAGTGCACCGAGCCCGCAGAGATACCAGCTTAGCCGTATGCAGGTTGACGATATCGTGCGGAGATAGTCAACATCATGGCGCGCGATGTCATAGGCAGTACACCCCGCTAAGCACACTCCGATAAGGGCGAGTGTTTCAGAATGTACTTCATTAACGTCTGGCCAATAGCCGATAATGTAGCCCACCCGCCACGTTGCGAATAAAAGAAATGCAACGAAGGGCGCTGGGACAAAATAACGAAGATGTCGTCGCCACCCCATTAGATAACTCCCGCAGTCAATTGACCGAAAGCTGCATCAATACTTCCATATTTCCTTTCGAGCTCTTCCGAGCGCACATCAGCGACAATGTGTCCGGAATCAAGGAAAAGAACGCGATCAGTAGGCTCAATATCAGAGGAAATATGCGTCGTCATAATGACTGAAGTTTTCTCACTGAGGCGACGAATAATGCTCAAGAGCGAGGCTCGGTGGTTCGGGTCTAATCCCGAAGTCGGTTCATCCAAAATAAGGACGTCGGGACGGTGAGCTATCCCGACAGCAACCATCGCCCGACGTTGCATCCCACCGGACAACGAAGAAAAACGGTCGCCTTCGTTATCGGACAAATGGACAAGCGCAATGGCCTCGGACGCTGCGCTCCGGGCCTCGCTCCTGGAATAACCATGAAGCCACGCTGCTGTCTGGACTAAGTCCCGCACAGTTTGAGATGTATCAACCGCATTACGTTGAGGCACCCAACCTAAGCGCGAAACGATGGTAGGGCGGTTTTTTCGCTCCGCTGTTTTGCCGTCATACCTGATCACGCCGGACTGGGGTTTAAGCTCTGTCGCGAGAAGCTTCATTAAGGTACTTTTCCCCGCGCCATTGGAACCGAGCACGATATTAATTCCACCGGAAAAAGAGCACGAAATTCCATCCAACACGGACTTAGCCTTTTTATACGAAAAACTCAACCCGCTTACTTCGATGCGCATAGTATCTTAGTGTACGGATGCCGCTCCACCGAAAAAGTGACCCCGTGAAGCTGTACACCCCACGTTCGGCCCTAGGTGTTCACCATAGAAAGCCTTGAGTACCCACCGCGAAAAGAGCATTAATGACCTTAGCCCAGGAAAAACGATGACGTAGACCCCGCTATCAAAACTTGATGATTTCAACTTCCACTCGGACCAAAACACACTAGCACGCTCGATTTGGCCGATTATTTTTGAGTTTTCCACCCCAATTATGGGGTATCAATGGGTCGCGATCGCTTGCCCCCCCCCTAGAAACACACATGCAACGCTGATACCTTCACTACCAAAGATTGCAATACTAGCCGACGAAAAGATGTAAAAGAAGAATTTCTATATCCGATACGGGTGACAGAGATGAACGCACAATCCAGCAAATTACCAACCATCGAACTTACTTCGATTGGCGTTGGTATTCTCCTTTTTCTCATTGGCGCAATAACGGGCGCATGGATAATTGGCGTGGCTGGTTTTCGGCATAACCATTATCGCAGTTACCGGACTGATTCTATTTCTTCCCGTCAAATTAATTGACATGAAACATCAATATTTTGTGTGGATTGCAAGCGCCGCTTTAATTATTTTCGGAATTTGGTATGGAATTACCCAGCAAGGTGAGACCGAAATCTTCTCACCATCTCTACTCGCCTATGTCGGTGGAGGGGCTTTACTAACGTCACTCGCTACCTACTTCCGGAAACGCTCACATTAGATCGCTCCCCGGACGCCCGCTTCAGATCGCTTGCCGGATGCCTGCTTCGACCCAACCGTTGGCGCTCATCTCCTGCCTAGATTGATCGGCGTCGGCATTAATCCTCGCCAAGGACCGGGATGCTTTGTCTCACGGAGTCCAGCCGATCAGTATCAACAATCGCAGTGACATATCCGCAGGTGTAGCCCAGTTCCGCAACCCTCGTCCCGTCTGGTCCAACCACAACGCTATGGCCAATCCCGGTCGGGCCGTCGGACTGGCCAACCTTGTCATACCCGCCCGGGCGCGCCTGCCCAGCAGCCGCGATCCACGTCGTCGAATCCAATGCTCGTGCGGCTGTCAATGTCCGCCACTGGTCACGCTTGCCCGGCCCATCCGACCACGACGTCGGCACGACAATAACCTGCGCACCGCCGCGCGCCAGGTTCTTAAACTGCTGCGGGAAACGAATGTCGTAACACGTCGACAGTCCGACAGTCGTACCCGCGCACTGGAAATATTCCAGCTCATTACCTGGGCGAACCGTCTCAGACTCGCGGTAGCCGAACGCGTCGTAACAATGGATCTTGCGGTACGCCGCATTGACGCGATCACCGTCGGCACCATCACGGCCAACCGCCAACGCAACGTTATCCACCCGATGGCGCGTGCCCTTCTCCGTCTCGACAGAATCGGCCGGCGCGAACATGCCCACCACAGCAACAATGCCGGCCGCCTCGGCAGTCTCGCGGACAGTCGTCGCAAAACGGCCATCCAATGGCTCCGCGATCGTGTCCAACCGGCCCTGCCCGAACGGGTACATCGAAGCCTCCGGGAACACGATGAGGTCAGAGTTCTCCGACGACGCGCGCATGATCAACTCACACACAGCATCCGTATTCCTAACAACATCGGGGACGGAACAAATCTGGGCCAGTGAAATGCGCATACGCCACAGACTATCAGTGAGAACCAGTAGCTATCAGTGAGAACCACTAAGAGAAGCGATACGATTTTCGCATGTCCCCCACCGTGATCGCTCTCATGCTGACCGCCTCTCTTTTTGCCGGGTGGGTCGACGCCGTCGTCGGTGGTGGAGGGCTCATCCTCCTCCCACTCATCATGATCCTGAACCCCAGCTTTACGTATGCTCAGGCGCTCGGAGTCAACAAAATCGCTGCTATCTGCGGTACCAGCAGCTCCGCGATCATTATGGCCCGGCGCGTTCCCGCTGCACGGACTGCTTTCCGCTACGCGCCCCTAGCGTTCATTGGGGCGGCGCTCGGGGCGGTTATTGCGTCGTCCGTTGATAAGGACATTATGCGGCCGATCGTTATCGTGCTCCTTATTGCCGTCGGCGCGTTTGTCCTACTCCGGCCATCGTTTGGGAAGGTCACAGTCCGACGGGCCGTCACGCGTGGACGTTGGGTTGCGGCATTGGTGCTGATCACGGGACTCGGGCTTTATGACGGTGCGTTCGGCCCCGGTACCGGTTTGTTCTTAATCCTTATGATCACATCGCTGCTGGGTGAGGACTTTGTGAACAGTGCCGCGTGGGCCAAAATCCTCAATACCTTCACGAACTTAGGTGCACTGGTTGTTTTTGCAATCAATGGGGATATTTGGTGGCTACTGGGCTTCGGGCTGGCCGCCACCAACATTGTGGGGGCGCAGATCGGGGCACGAATGGTCCTTAGTAAAGGTGCGGGATTCGTCCGCATTGTCTTGCTTGTCGTGGTTGTGCTGATGGCCGGGAAATTGGCGCTGGACCAATGTGGTGTCACGGCATAAAGGCTTGCTGTCACGGCGTAGAGATCCCCCGTGGCAGCTTAACTGCTTGGGGTGACACGTTAGTGCCCATTTTGCTGGCTGGCACGCAGTTGTCCACAAGCGCACAGTTATCCACAGCGAACGCGATTCACCGCTATCAACGACGCACATGACGCGCATGTAGTTGGCACGATGTGGCGCATGACTCTCACTGTTACTCCCTCCGCGCTGCGCGCCCTGACGCACGAGCACCACGACCATGCAGAACACGCTGAGCACGTCGGCGCTGTATGTGACGCCGCGCATGAACAAGCGCCCAGCTTCCACTCATCCCGAACCCATGCCGCTTTGCTATCCATGGCCGACGCCGCCTATGCCCAGGCTCATGGACTGAGCACCCGACACATACGGTTCGCAGAATCCGTCGATTCATTACGACGTCGTGTCTGCGCCACGGACGATGCTTCGTCATCGCGATTGAGTGCACTGTCCCCGGTGCACACGAGTGACGATGCCATGCGCTCGGACAATCTCGGCTAAAGGTGCAGCTCATGGCGATCAATACAATACCGACAGTCAATAAAACCTCGGCAACTCAAACGTCGGTAATGCGGGATCCGCTCACCCATGTCCCTCGGTGGAGACCCGACGAGCTCAATGCCGTAGCAGCCACCATGGCTGGACTCATCGACCCCATGACAATCCGCATATCAGACAGCGCTATTCCCGCCAGTATCATCGGCGGAATCAACGGCGAGACAGCCAATGCAACACTGGCATCGATTAATGCGGACACGCGCGCCGTCGTCGCCCACATCACACAGTCCGTCGGCTTATTGCGCGCACATTCGTCGGCCCTCCGCGGACCCCTCTGCCATGCGCAATCACTTGAGCACACCATCAAGCAGCTTCAAGCTCAACGCGACGCCACCGCCGACCCGTTCATTAGCGCCGGCATACGCATCATCGAGACGGCATACAAAGCCGAGCTCGCCATGCTGCTCATGTTCCTAGACACTATCGACGGTGCACTCGCTCACCTTCTTGTCGACGTGTGGAATAGCCCCGCGCTCGAGCCACTCGGCCAGATCCTCGCCGCAACCGGAATCACCGATGCTTTCCTCCCCACCATCATGCCCGACCCGGACCCCCAACGCGACAACTCACAACCCTGGCTCGACGGACACACCATCGAAGACACCGACCGTACCCTCCGAGAGCGCCTCGACACCTGGCTTTCTACCACTCACAACGACAAAGAAAAGCAGTACTTGGAGGGAATAATAAAGACACTCGCTGATAACGACGACGCCTACCTCGTCCACCTCGATCACGACGGCGTGGCCATCGCACTCGGCGATCCCACCACGAGTCCAGCCGTCGCCACCCTCGTTGGCGGAGTCGGATCCAGTGAACCCGGACGCATTCACGGGCACACGGACTGGGCTCGTGAGATCAGGCAAGCCAGCGACAACAAAGCCAGCATCATCGCATGGTCTGCCTATCCTGCACCCAATTCTCTACCCGCTGCAGCCAGCACCGATAGCGCCGACCATGGTGCAAAAACACTGCGCTCATTCCAACAATCGCTTCGCGCCCGCAACCCCACGGCACAACTCACCGTCACCGGTCACAGTTACGGCAGCGTCGTCGTCGGGCACGCGGCCCGATCCTCAAGCACAACGCCTCCACTCGAGGCCGACACGGTCGTCATCGTCGGATCCCCCGGAACAGGCGCACATCACGCGCACGAATTAGCGCCACATGCGCTCGACGGGCACGCTGAGATCGTCGTCGGTAGGAATGATGCCGACCCCATCATGTTCACCACAGGACCAGACGACGGTGCGCACGGCCCCGACCCGTCCTACGCACACTGGGGCGCCGATGCCTGGCTCACCCCCAACGGCCTGGCTGCTACTCCCCCCAATGACCAAAAAATCCGCGACCTGGGAGGCCTCATTATTCCAGGGCTCACATTCGATGAGCTACTGAAAAACCACCGGTACAGGGACTACTCAGCAGCTCTTGCACAGGTCATCACCGACGGGGTGTCTGCCGATACCCACACACCTCAGGGGTGAACATTGCAGGGGCTACACCAGAGCAATAGTGTGGGACTTACATGCACTGACCAGCACAATTGTGTTTTCACCGCGGTGCTGCGCCCGTTGCATGCACAAAACCACACGCAACCACACCCCACCAGGAACAAACATGAGCAGCAAACACAACAAAAAGGGCAAGAAAAGCAAAAAAGACAAGAAGTTGGACGCCACCGAACAACACTCCAGCACGCTTGGCAGTGACGCAGCCACGAACACAGCTGCCAGCACAGCCGCCGACACCAGCGAGGAAATCTCTGCTACCACCACAACCGCCAGCAACGTCGACAACCCCGATTTCCTGAAGCCTCCTCCCAACTCCCACGACCTTGACGACATCACCGACCGCGCGATCGCCCGCGCACACGAATGGCTCGAGGCAACTAACGGGGAACAGACACGCAAGGAATCATCGTCCACTGAACAACTCGCAGCCCTTGTTCACGATCCACAGGGCATCGACTTCACCATGGGCTTCGTCGACCGCGTCGCACGCCCAGAAGACAATGCCGTCGCCGCGAAGGAATTTGCCTCCCTGGGTAGCCCATTCGGACGAAAAGAACCCCTCCCCGACTTCCTCGGTCCACTTAATACAGCACTCGTCTCCCTCGGAGCGCTAGCCGGACAAATCCTTCCCGACATTGTCATGCCTATCGCCCGTGGATACCTGCGGAAAATGGTGGGGCACCTGGTGCTCGACGCCAATGGTAAGGCACTCGACAAACTACTCGATGACGCACATGCCAACGGGTTCCGGCTCAACATCAACCTCCTCGGCGAGGCTGTTCTCGGCGAACGCGAAGCAACACGTCGGCTAGACCGAACCATCGAACTTCTCCGCAACCCCAAAGTGGACTATGTGTCCATCAAGGCCTCCTCGGTGTGCTCCCAGCTCAATCCGTGGGATATCGAAGGAAACACGCGTCGGCTCAAGGAACGCCTCCGTCCTCTTTATCGGGAAGCGGTCAAACGCACACCGCACCCCTTCATCAATATGGATATGGAGGAATACAAAGACCTCGACCTCACCATCAAGCTCTTCAAAGAGCTCATGAGTGAAGACGAGTTCATGGACCTCGAAGCCGGAATTGTTCTCCAGGCCTACCTCCCCGACACCTTGGATGCCCTGCACGAACTCATCGACTTCGCCCATGAGCGCGTCAACAAGGGCGGTGCCCCCATCAAGGTACGCATTGTTAAGGGCGCGAACCTGTCCATGGAGCGCGTGGACTCCGAAATCCACGACTGGAAGCAAACCCCTTACCTGACAAAAGCCGAAGTAGACGCCAACTACCTGCGGCTCCTCGATGTCGCGTTACAACCCGAACACGCCACCGCCATCCGGATTGGTGCGGCCTCTCACAATCTCTACACGGTGGCCACCGCGCACGAACTCTCTGTGCAGAGAGGCGTCGAAGATCAGCTCGACATCGAAATGCTCCAAGGTATGGCACCCGCCCAAGCCCGAGCCGTGCGCCAGATCACGGGAACGGTCATTCTCTATACCCCTGTCGTCCACGCGGAAGACTTCGACGTCGCCGTGTCCTACCTGGTCCGACGGCTCGAAGAAAACGGCGCGCACCAAAACTTCCTCTACGCCCTCTTCGCGCCCGACGTCGCCGGCGATGACGATATGACCCCCATGCAGGAGCAAGAAAAACGCTACCTCAACGCCGTCAACGACCGCTGGACCACCTTCGCGGGGCCAAGGCGCCAGCAGGACCGTCAGCAAGAACAATCCGCAGCCGACGTATCCAAGCGAGTCGAGTCCGTCCCAGGCCACTTCGTCAACGAGCCGGACACCGACCCGTCACTGCCTACCAACCGGGAATGGGCTGCGCACTGGCTCGCCCACGACCCGGGCCCCGTCACCAGCCCTGTGATCACGGAGAAATCGGATATCGACGCCATCGTTGCTCGCGCACGAGCACGCTCCTCTGCGTGGGGCACGACCAGCGGACACGACCGCGCCGACGTGCTCGACGCCGCAGCTAACGCGCTGGCCGCGCACCGAGGAGAACTGCTCGCCGCCATGACCCACGAGGCGAACAAGACCGTGGCGGAATCCGACCCCGAGATCTCCGAAGCCATCGACTTCGCCCGCTACTACGCGGAATCCGCACGCGCACTAGATAGCGTCAAAGGATCACGGTTCACCCCGTACTCCGTGGTTCTCATCACCCCGCCGTGGAACTTCCCACTGGCAATCCCCATGGGTGGTGTGTTCGCCGCCCTCGCTGCCGGCGCGGCTGTCGTCATCAAACCTGCACCACAAGTCGTCCGCATCGCCGAAGTCGCGGTAGGGATACTTCGTGAAGCAGGCATCGACGAAGAACTCCTCCAACTTGTCAACGTTGCCGAGAATGAAGCCGGCCAACACCTGGTATCGCACCCAGCAGTGGACTCCATCATCCTCACCGGTGCCTCCGACACAGCGCGACTCTTCCGCAGCTGGAAACCACAGATGGTGATCAATGCGGAGACGTCAGGCAAGAACGCTATCATCGTCACGCCATCTGCTGATCCTGACCTCGCCGTGTCCGATGTTTACCGGTCTGCCTTCGGCCACGCGGGGCAAAAGTGCTCCGCATCGTCGCTCGTCATCGTGGTGGGCAGCGTCGGCAAGTCGAAGCGTTTCATGAACCAGCTGATCGACGCCGTCGAGACCCTCAAAGTGGGTCCGGGAACCGATATTTCCACCACCATGAATGGAATAATCGAACCTCCATCCGACAAACTCATGCGCGGGTTGACTCAACTCGACAGCGGTGAGAAATGGCTCGTCAAGCCCCGCAAGCTGAACAAAGAAGGGACGCTCTGGTCCCCAGGGCTGCGCGATAATGTCAAACCCGGATCGTGGTACCACACCCACGAATGCTTTGGACCAGTCCTCGGCATCATGCACGCCACAACCCTGGAAGAAGCCACCGAATGGCAAAACTCCACGGGCTACGGCCTCACCGGTGGACTACACGCCCTCGACCCAGACGAGATTGACTGGTGGATCGACCACGTCGAAGTCGGCAATGCCTACGTCAACAGGGGTATCACTGGGGCCATCGTCCAGCGACAATCTTTCGGCGGGTGGAAAGCCTCCGCGCTCGGATCGGGTGCCAAGGCCGGCGGCCCGAACTACGTCGCACAACAAGGAACCTGGTCCGAAGGGGACGTGGACGAGCTACCCCGCGCAGGGCTTCAACGTCATGTCGCCCAGCGACTTCGCCGAATCAAAGGCCAGCTGGACAACACGCTCACACCAGCCGACCTATACTGGCTGCGTCGCGCGGCCGAATCCGACGCCTACGCGTGGAGCACCGAATTCGGCGTTGAACACGACAACACTGCGCTCATCGCGGAGTCCAATATCTTCCGCTACCGGCCATTATTGGCACCACTGCGCATCCGAGTCGGATCCCCCAGCTCCTCGCCGACCCTCATTCGTGACCTCGTCCGCCTGACACTGGCGTCCGAAATCTCCGGCACGCCGATGGACGTTTCCGCCACCGCGGAGACTGCCATCGAGCTCGGGGCCATGGGGTTCAGCATCCGTCGTGTTGAAGACGCCACCTACGCGGCCGAAGTGGAAAACGCGGAGTCGGTTCGTGTTCGCACCCTCGGCGACGTCGACCCGGCGTTGTACAAAGCGGCGGCACACTCGGGATCCATCATTATCGACCATCCGGTTCTTGCCGATGGCCGTCGTGAAATCCTGCCATTCCTGCTGGAACAAGCGGTATCCATCACGAACCACCGGTTCGGCTACATCAAGGGCCTCACCAACTGAGATCACTAATTGGCATAGTTACCGCTAAACTCATCGACACGACCAGCTCACCTTCAACGTTGAGATAGGAAGCTATGCCAGTACGTCACTTCTCCAAGGTCCTCGTCGCCAACCGCGGCGAGATCGCCATCCGCGCGTTCCGCGCTGCCCACGAACTTGAGTCCAGCACAGTCGCGGTCTACCCCTGGGAGGATCGACACTCCTCCCACCGCATCAAGGCTGATGAAGCCTACGAAATCGGAGAAGAAGGCCACCCGGTCAAGGCCTACCTCGACGTCGACGAAATCATCTCCGTTGCCAAAGACTCGGGAGCCGAAGCCATCTACCCCGGCTACGGATTCCTCTCCGAGAACCCCGAGCTCGCGCGCGCTTGTGAACGCGAGGGGATCGCCTTCGTCGGCCCCACCGCCGACGTCCTCGACATGACGGGCAACAAGGCCACCGCTATCCACAATGCGAAAGAAGCTGGGCTGCCCACCCTAGGCGACACCCCCGCCACCGACGACCTCGACGAGCTAGAACGCCTGGCTGACGAATCGGATATGCCCTACCCACTCTTCGTCAAGGCCGTTGCCGGGGGTGGCGGGCGTGGTATGCGCCTCATCCCCTCGCGCGACAAACTCCGCGAGCTATGCGAGACAGCATCCAATGAGGCCAAAACCGCCTTCGGCGACCCCACCGTTTTTCTTGAACAAGCAGTAGTCAATCCGAAGCACATCGAGGTGCAGATCCTCGCCGACGGGCAAGGCAACGTCGTCCACCTCTTCGAACGCGACTGTTCCGTGCAGCGTCGCCACCAAAAAGTAGTGGAACTCGCGCCCGCACCTAGCCTGACGCCCGAACAGCGCGAGGCCATCTGCACCGACGCGGTGAACTTCGCGCGGCACATCAACTACCGCGGCGCGGGAACCGTCGAATTCCTTGTTGATGAAGACGGCAACCACGTGTTCATCGAAATGAACCCTCGCGTGCAGGTCGAACACACGGTCACCGAGGAAATCACGGATATCGACATTGTCCGGGCGCAGCTGCAGATCGCGGCGGGCGCGTCGCTGCCCGAGATTGGACTCACTCAAGACACTATTTCCTTCCACGGTGCCGCGATGCAATGCCGCATCACCACGGAGGATCCGGCCAATGACTTTCGCCCCGACACCGGGTACATCACGGCCTACAGGTCGCCGGGCGGTTCCGGTATTCGCCTCGACGGGGGTACCGCAACGGGCGCCGAGGTCACCGGACACTTCGATTCGCTCCTGGTCAAGCTCACCTGCCGCGGGCGAGACTTCGACTCCGCTGTCCATCGTGCCCGGCGCGCGCTTGATGAATTCCGCATCCGGGGCGTCGCGACGAACATTCGATTCCTCCGCGGTGTCCTGGATAACCCCGATTTCCGTGCCGGCAACTTCACCACATCGTTTATCGCGGATCACCCCGATCTGCTCACCACCAAGCCGTACGCCAACCGTGCCGACAAGATCATGCGGTACTTGGGCAATGTGACGGTGAACAAGCCGAACGGTGAGCGCGCTACCACTCTCAACCCGGCAGATAAATTGCCGACGATTGACACATCAGCCCCGCTGCCCGAGGGATCGCGCGACCGCCTCTTGAAGCTCAGGCCCGAAAAATTCGCGCAAGAGCTACGCCAACGCCGCGGTGTTGCGGTGACCGATACGACGTTCCGCGATGCGCACCAATCGTTGCTGGCCACGCGCGTTCGTACCAACGACCTCGTTGCCGCCGCGGGCCATGTTGCGCGCACGACACCCCAGCTGTTGTCCGTCGAAGCGTGGGGCGGCGCCACCTATGACGTCGCCATGCGGTTCCTCAAGGAGGACCCGTGGGCGCGTTTGGACCGCCTGCGCCAAGCAATGCCGAACGTGTGTATCCAGATGCTGCTCCGCGGGCGCAACACCGTCGGATATACCCCCTACCCCGAGACCGTCACGAAGGCGTTCGTGAAGGAAGCTGCCGCCTCTGGCGTCGACATTTTCCGAATTTTCGACGCCCTGAACGACGTCAGCCAGATGAAGGCCGCCATCGATGCTGTCCGGGAAACCGGGACCGCCGTGGCGGAAGTGGCGATGAGTTACGCCGGCAACGTCGCCGACCCCAATGAAAAGCTCTACACGCTGGATTATTACATGAATCTGGCGCACACCATCGTAGATGCGGGCGCGCACATTCTGGCGATCAAGGACATGGCCGGACTGCTCCGCCCCGAGGCGGCGCGCATACTTGTCACCGAGCTGCGTAAGGAATTCGACCTGCCCATTCACATTCACACGCATGATACTGCCGGTGGATCGCTGGCCACGTACATGGCTGCGTGGGAGGCAGGCGCGGATGCTATCGATGGTGCCTCGGCTCCTATGGCGGGGACGACCTCGCAGCCGTCGCTGTCGGCCATCGTCGCAGCCACGGCGAACACGAAGTACGACACCGGCCTGGACCTGGCGGCCGTGAGCGCCTTAGAACCGTACTGGGAGGGCGTGCGCTCGGTGTACGCGCCGTTCGACAAGGGGCTCGCTGCCCCAACAGGCCGGGTATACAACCACGAAATCCCTGGTGGCCAGCTGACGAACCTTCGCGCGCAGGCGACGGCGCTGGGGCTGGAGCACAACTTCGAGCAAATCGAAGACGCCTATGCCGCGGCCGATGAGATGCTTGGGCACCTGGTGAAGGTGACGCCCTCGTCCAAGGTGGTCGGCGACCTGGCGTTACAGCTGGTCGGGGCGGGTATTGATCCGGCGGACTTCGCTGCGAATCCGAATGACTATGACATCCCGGATTCGGTCATCGGGTTCCTCAACGGTGAGCTGGGGACTCCACCCGGTGGATGGCCCGAACCATTCCGTACCCAGGCGCTCAAGGGTCGGGAGAAAACACCGGAGATCACGCCAGTATCGTCCGAGGATGAGGACCACTTGAATGGGTCGTCAGAGGATCGTCGGAACACGCTGAATCGCCTGCTCTTCCCCGGTCCCGCGGCTGATTTTGATACGCACCGCAACGAATATGGTGAGGTCAGCCGACTGTCCACGAACCAGTTCTTCTTCGGCCTATACCCCAACGAAGAGCAAAAGATTCAGCTGACTAAAGGTATTGATCTTATTGTGCAGCTGCAGTCCATTTCGGAGCCCGACGCGCGCGGTGTGCGAACCGTCATGTGCTTCCTCAATGGCGAACTACGGCCCGTCTTTGTCCGCGACGAATCCGTCGAAGCCGACGTCAACCCTGCGGAAAAAGCCGACCGCTCCAATCCCGGCCACGTGGCCGCACCCTACGCGGGCAATGTCACCGTGACCGTGGACGAAGGCGACACTGTTCACGCCGGTGACAAGATCGCGGTGATCGAGGCGATGAAAATGGAGGCCAGCATTACGGCCCCCGTTGATGGAACCATCGAGCGCATTATTTCCGATGGGACCTTCCACGTTGATGGTGGCGACCTGGTGGTGGTTATCGCGTAGCGCCTACGAGGTCATCGTGATCAGCGCCGGATTCATGCCCGACGCCATGAGCCTCCTTTTAACATCCCCCACCATCGTCTTCGGCCCCGCCAGCATCGTTTCGTGGCCTTGCCAGGGGCCGCACGCCATAACGTCGTCGGCAAGTGCAATCCCCTCCCGCACAGTGAAGTCGCGCGGCGCGACAGCGTAGGCGGACGTGCGGGCAAACTGGTTTTCCTCCGAATGCACCGTCGACGGGTGCACGGTCAGCCAGTCCATAGCCGTATCGAAAGACCAGAGTGTCCGGAGCTCGTAAAGATCACTGGGGTACTCGGCACCGAAGAACAGGTGGGTCGGCGGGGGCGATGGTTTCGACGCTAGGTCGAGGATGATTGCGCGGATCGCCGCCAAATGAGCACCGTGGGCCACCATCAATGCTGGGCGTGAACCGTCGAGGAGATCAACTGTCATGGATCCCCGTGCAGCACCGATTTCCCACACGTCACCCGGGCGAGTCATGCGAGCAAGGTCAAAAACAAGTGCGGCACTGCCGGTTAGCGCCTGCCGCCGCGGTGCTTCGGGCCGAGATACCTCGAGATGAAACTCGATTAGACCGTCATCGCTGTGCGGGATAGCGGGTGCCAGCCATTTCCGCTTACCCGACGATTGTGGGGCCAGAACCGGCACTGATTGCCCGGCGCGGTACGGGATGGGTGAGTCAGCGGCGAGCCGAACGACTGTGATGGCATCAGACCGGTGATCGACGTCTAGGACGGTGGCGCCCCAGCGCACGGGAACTTCGCTGTATTCGGCGGCACCTTCTTCCATAAGGCCGATGATTTGGCCGGTTGCCATGGCGAAGAGCTCAAATTCTTCCGAGGTGACCTGTGGCGCGATCATCTCGCGGCCGGCGTCGATAATGGCATCCCCCATCGCGACATAGTCGGGGGCCTCGACGCCGAAACTTCGGTGATCTTCTGCGAGGTGCCGGAGAAAACGTCTCGTGCGTCGGTCCAGCCCATTGCCGGTTGCCTGCTTGGCGTACACGTGCACCAGCGCCCGCCGAAAACTGGTCTTAAGCTGCGACAAGTCCGCGGGAAGTCGGCGGATAAAAGAGGGGCGACGGGCGAAAAGGTGAGTAAATACGGCATCTACGAAGCTCGATCCGTGGGTTTGCAGGAAAGTGACGACGGGAACCAGGGAAGCTTCGTGGACTCCGGCGTCGCTTTGCGTCACACCGTCGTGAGCGCCGTCGTCACCCCGCGACGCAGAGTCATGGCTGTGCGGCCCCCTACCTTCTATCACGCCTATCCTTTCTACGCCGAGCCCCCGGTTCCCACATGACAACAGCGGTAGACCGAGGAACATGCACAATTTCACCACGTGACCTGCCGTGTTGAGCTTCCATACGAGCCAATCGCTCCCGAAGTTGATGGTTCTCCGCCTGGAGCTCATCCACTTGGGACTTCAAGTCAATGATCGCCCGTATTCCCGCGAGATTAACACCATCTTCATGAGAAAGCTTCTGTATTTCGCGAAGCATCTCAATATCGTCCGGCGAGTATCGCCGCCCACCTCCCCGCGTCCGTTCAGGCGTCACCAGCCCCATGCGGTCATAAGTGCGGAGAGTCTGGGCGTGGAGTCCGGTCAGTTCTGCCGCCACCGAGATGACATAAACTTCTTCCCGACGTACCTCACCCAGTGGCTGTCTACTTCCCCTGGTATGGGTTTGCCGAGACGTATCGCCGGTGGCGTGGCTTTCGCCAGTTGTGCCAGCGCGTGGTCCACCCGTCTCACCAGCGCGGGCAGAGTCCCTTGTGCTGTGTCGTCGTTCGGAGTTCGAAGCCATGACTTACCCCTCCTTCCCTGGCCAGTTGGCGCGCGGATCAAAGCCCAGGCGCTTTTCCTCAGCTACGTAACTACGAAGCGCGGAGGCAGCACCTTCGTCCAATTTCGGCGGGACCGCCACTTTAACCGTCACCAAAAGATCACCATTCTTCTGATTACGCTTCGGCACACCGCGGCCACGAACACGCAGCGTACGACCGTCGTTAGTACCCGCGGGAATCTTGACGCGAACCTTATTGTCCAGCGTCGGCACAGTAACGACTCCACCTAAAGCCAGCTCAGAAAAACTAACCGGGACGGTGACACGCAGGTCGTCACCCTTGCGAGTGAAGAGCTTGTCCGGCCGCACATGGACCGTGACGAACAAATCGCCCGCCGGACGGCCGCGCATTCCAGCCTCACCCTGACCAGCCAAGCGAACCTTCTGACCGTCGACAACCCCGGACGGAACACGCACAGTAATCGTTCGAGTGCGATTGGTCACACCGCTACCCTTGCAGGCCGGGCAGGGGTCGTCGATCTTCGAGCCCGTGCCACCACAATCGGAACACGGCCGCGACAACCCGAACGCGCCCCGGTTGTCGGACACGACACCTTTGCCATTACACGCCGAGCATGTGTGTGGCGACGTCCCGGGTTTGGCACCCGAACCGTGGCACTCCTGGCACGACGAGGGGTTCGTCAAGCGAATCGGCACCGTGGCGCCTTTGGTAGCCTCGCGAAAATCCAACGTAATTTCCGTTTCGACGTCGGCACCACGCAAATTCCGCTGACCACGGCTGGCGGCAGCAGACGCGCTACTCCGACTGCCGCTGAACAGGTCGCCGAGAATATCGCCGATGCCTCCGCCGGACTCGCCGCCGAACAGATCGGAGGCAGAGAAACCACTGCCCGTATCGTAATTGCTAAACGTGGTGCGGAAACCGCCCGGCGACCCATACTGACCACCAAATCCACCCGAGTTAAAGCCACCGTTATTGAAACCGCCGCCCCCGAAGCCACCGAGACCACCGGAAGCCAGCATATCTTTCAATTCGTCGTATTCCTTACGTTTTTTCGCATCGCCGACGACGGAATACGCCTCGCTGGCTTGCTTAAACCGTTCCTCCGCGGCTGAATCGCCGGGGTGGCTATCCGGGTGGTTATCCCTAGCGATCTTGCGGTACGCCTTTTTAATCTCATCCTCGCTAGCGCTGCGAGAAACTCCTAAGTCCTTGTAATAGTCCTTGTCTGCCCACTCTCGTTGAGCCGTCATATTTGCCTTCTTCCACTATTTATCGCTTTGTTGCTTGCTACCGTTGTTGTCTTGTGTTGGCTGGTGATGTGGGGAGCCCTGGTCAGCCGTTTCCCGTTACTCAGCCCGCGGCATACCACTGTCCGTAGTTTCACAAGCGCGATAACCGTCAGCCCATGCCAAAACCTCATTGTGAACTGCCGCCACCACACATGTGGGCCCTCACCATGCCTCAAGGTTGAGTCTAGTAGACTTAACTTTACATTGGGAATAACGGTTTAAACAGGGAAAATATTCCAGGACCGCGCTACGTTGTCCAGGCTCGGACTACGTTTTTTAGGTCGCGCTACGTTTTCCGGGTCGAACCTTGACCCGCCCATTTCACAATTCAGTCCTGGATAATGCGAGGTCGAGACGCACAAAGACGGCGAGCCACGAGCCCGAAAGTCGTCAAATATCGCCCTGCCCTAATCGGAGCGCGAGAACTGCGGGGGGATATTAGGCCATTTCAAAACTGCGGGGGGATATGGTCAAAAAAGGCGAAAAATCGGGCATATCCCCCCGCAGTTCTCGGATGCGCTCTTTATATACCCCCGCAGTTTTGGCCATGGGTGGCACGGGCAACCTGGGCCCGGAAATCCCCCGCCCAGAAACCATCATCCGGCACAAAATCCACATAACGCCCAGCCCAGGATCCACACCACCGGGCGCCAACCCACGGTCAACTCAATCTCAGATCACTACCCCTCCCCGAAGAGACTTAATCGAATTTCAGGGCATACATGTCTTGGTTCGTCACGCCTAGTTTCTTATCAAAGAGCTTGACCGCAAGATACCCCGATACACACGGCACCACCGCGTAAACAAGCACAACGACCAGGATATTCCGCACACTCCATCCCCAGCCTTCTGCGTTCAGTGCCGCAAGCGGACCAACCAGCCCGGAAATCCCGAAACCGGCCGAAATGGGCGTACCTTGCACCCGGAAAATGCCCGCGACGACGCCGCTGATCGCGCACGCAACGACAACCGGCAACAGCGCAACGGGCCGTCGCAGCATATTGGCAACCTGAACTTTCGCGGATCCCACCACGTGCACAAGCGATCCCCCTGGTCCATTCACTTTCCACCCAGCCCACATCATGGTGAAAGCGACGGCGCAACATCCAACGTTCGCAACTCCCGAGGCGATACCGGATAGGAAGATGGCGGTGGCGATTCCGACCGTCGAAATTGGCGACGCCATCATCAGGCCGAAAACAATGCCCAAGATAAGCCCCATCACGATGGGCTGCAGATCCGTCGCTCCTACGACGAGGCTACCTAACCACTTTGTGAAGACCAGCACCGCAGGGTACGTCACGAATTTACCGATGCCGCCAGCGATAACAATGACCGTCGGCGGAAGGACCAAAATGGTGTAGCTCTTAAGCCTGTCACCTATAAGGAGGATTATAAGGACGGCAAACGCCGCGGTTAGACCAGTATTAATAACTAGCCCAGTGCCCTTTAGTTGAATGATTCCGTCAGAACCGATCCCCCGAACGACGCCTGACCCCATGACAGCTGAGATCGCAACAGTGGCGGTCTGGATGTGCGTCATTTTGAACTGCATCGCTACTAGTAGGCCGATGGCTATCGGCAACATGCTAGAGGCGACGGACACCATCCCAATGATTCCTTGGCCCTGCGGAAAAACGGGAAGCAGAGCCTTGAATAGCTCCCCTAACAGCGCTTGGGGAACCAATGCCACAACCACGGCGACCGAAATACCGTTGAGGACATTCATGGTAAATTCGCCGATGGTCATTCGGGGCGAATACCGTTCCCCTGTCTGTGTGTTATTAATAGGTGATTCATCAAGCTGAACGCGTTGCTCAGAGGCTGTTGCTTCTTTCATAGAGCTTCCATCATTGCGAACTGATAATTGGCGGGGAACTAAAGGCTCACTGCGCACGGTTAATTCTGGAAGGTGACCATACCAAAACCGGACGATAGCTTCACCCGTTATGTACGACGACTACGCCATGTACACATGACGGCCATCTCGAGATAGGCCTCACACCATAAGAATTATGCTCGGCGCAGACACCTATGTGTGCAACCGTCGACATGGGCAGCTGCGCACATAGTATGCCCGGGACTCTATTTAATTCGCCAGTGAAGGATATTTTGTTTCAGTAAGCTACTAACGCACCCAGCGCCAACAACGCACCCAGCGCCAACAACGCACCCAGCGCATCCAGCGCATCCAGCGCCACCGATTCCCCTGCATCCGTCACACCATGACAATGACGTCGACCGCTGCACGAAAAAGCCCGGGTGGTTGTTAACCACCCGGGCTATATATAAGCGTTACTTACGACGCCCCTGGTAGAAACCCATGGCCCATGGCCCTTACCCGTAGCAAGGGCCAGCCAGCTTACTCAGGGTCGCCGATGACTACCATTGCGGTTCGTAATACCCGGTCGCCCATTCGATACCCAGCGCGTAGAACCGTCGCCACGGTTTTGTCGTCGCCGGATGACATATCTTGCACAGCCTCGTGAAAGTTGGGATCGAAAACATCACCCTCTTGGCCAAACTTTTCAACACCCAAATCCGCAATCAGCTTGGTGAATTTGTCCGAAAAGACCTTCAACGGCCCTTCTTCTTTCAAATCGCCGTGCTTTTCTGCAAGGTCAAAGTCATCCGCCATGGGCAGAAGGTCACTCGCAACTTGCGCTTTGGCCAGCTCGAATGTCGCCGCCCGATCCCGCTCGGCCCGACGCCGGTAGTTTGTATACTCGGCTGAGACCCGCTTCAGATCGGCAGTCATTTCTTCGAGTTGCTTCTCGACGGAGGACGCACCACCGGCAGCGCCAGCAGCCTCCTCACCAGCGGGAGCAGTCCCATCATCAACGGGCTCTTGCCCCTCGTCCTGGAGGTCGCGGGCAGCATCGTCTTCGGCGGATTCGACCGCTATGTCGGGGTCGTCTTGAAGACCGTCTACTTCGGCATCGATGTCGTCAAGTTCTTCGGCAACGTTTTCACCGTCGACGGCCCCTTCGGGGACATCTCCGTCGGGCGTTTCCTGCGCGAGGCGGGCTTCATCAACTGCAGCTTCGGCCTCGTTGGGGGATGCACCTTCTGGGTCTGTGTTGGCCGGCGCACCCGGGTCATCGGGCATGTCGTTGCCTAGACTCACTTGTCATCATCCTTCTTGTCTTCGTCGACTACCTCGGCGTCAACAACGTTGGGGTCGGAGTTGTCAGATCCTGCCTCGGCACCCGCAGCACCTGCAGCACCACCAGCAGCTCCGGCGTTGGCGGCCTCAGACTCGTAGAGGGACTTGCCCATCTCCTGAGACTCCGCGGACAGCTTCTCAACAGCGGACTTGATGGCCTCGATATCGTCACCCTTCAGGGCCTCGTCAACACCCTTGGCGGCTTCCTCGACCTTGTCCTGGATGTCCTGGGAGACCTTCTCCTTGTTATCGTCGACAAACTTGCGGGTCTGGTAAACCATGGACTCCGCAGAGTTGCGAACTTCCTGCTCCTCGCGGCGCTTCTTATCCTCTTCCGCGTGAGCCTCGGCGTCCTTCACCATGCGATCAATTTCGTCCTGGGACAGGCCTGAACCATCCTGGATCTTAATGGTGTTTTCCTTACCCGTGCCCTTATCCTTCGCGGTGACGTGGACAATGCCGTTGGCGTCAATGTCGAAAGTAACCTCGATCTGCGGGATTCCACGCGGAGCCGGCGCAATTCCGCCCAGCTCGAAGGAACCGAGCAATTTGTTGGCCGACGCCATCTCGCGCTCACCCTGGAAGACCTGGATCTGGACGGACGGCTGATTATCCTCCGCCGTGGTGAAGGTCTCAGAGCGCTTCGTCGGGATGGTCGTGTTGCGTTCGATGAGCTTGGTCATCACGCCACCCTTGGTTTCAATACCGAGGGATAGTGGGGTGACGTCCAGAAGCAAAACGTCCTTGACCTCACCACGAAGCACCCCGGCCTGCAGGGCAGCACCGACGGCGACAACCTCGTCCGGGTTAACGCCCTTGTTCGGCTCTTTACCACCCGTCAGCTCCTTGACCAGGTCGGTCACGGCCGGCATACGGGTCGAACCGCCGACGAGAACCACGTGGTCGATGTCGGATACCGAGATATCAGCGTCGGAAAGAACCTGCTGGAACGGCTTACGAGTACGGTCCAGAAGATCCTGGGTGATGCGCTGGAATTCTGTGCGGGACAGCGTCTCGTCAAGGAAGAGCGGGTTCTTGTCCTCGTCAACCGTGATGTACGGCAGGTTGATGCTGGTCTGCTGCGAGGAGGAAAGCTCAATCTTGGCTTTCTCAGCAGCCTCACGCAGACGCTGCATGGCCATCTTGTCCTTGGTCAGGTCAATGCCGTGTGAGGACTTGAACTTGTCGGTTAACCAGTCAACGATGCGCTGATCCCAGTCATCGCCACCGAGTTTGTTGTCACCATTGGTCGCGCGGACTTCTACAACACCCTCGCCGATCTCCAGAAGCGAGACGTCGAAGGTACCGCCACCAAGGTCGTATACCAGAATGGTCTGGTCGTCTTCGCCTTTTTCAAGGCCGTATGCCAGCGCCGCAGCCGTCGGTTCGTTCACAATACGGAGCACATTAAGGCCCGCGATCTGGCCAGCGTCCTTAGTTGCCTGGCGCTGAGCGTCGGAGAAGTAAGCCGGGACGGTAATTACGGCGTCGGTAACGTCCTCGCCGAGGTAGCTCTCAGCGTCCCTCTTCAGTTTCTGAAGAATACGGGCGGAAATCTCCTGCGCCGTGTACTTCTTGTCATCGATGCCGACATTCCAGGAGTCGTCGCCGATGTGGCGCTTGACCGAGCGAATAGTGCGGTCAACGTTGGTCACTGCCTGGTTCTTAGCCGACTGCCCAACGAGCACCTCGCCGTTCTTCGAAAAAGCTACCACCGACGGCGTCGTCCGCGAGCCTTCAGAGTTAGCGATAACGGTGGGGTCTCCACCTTCCAAAACGGATACCACTGAGTTTGTAGTACCCAAGTCAATTCCGACTGCACGTCCCATTATCTGCGTTTCCTTTCGTTACATTTGTTGTGCCCGGGGAATCATGTGGAGCTCACTCATCGGTTCTGCCCGTGATCTCGCCCGGAGCATGTACGTATTTGTGTGAGGCTGAGTGAATCAGACTCAACGACCTGTCACAGTCTGACCCAGAGGAGTCACGCTTGTCAAGCTAACTTGAGTCTTACTCACTCAACCTTGCGACATTAGATGTAACGACGCAGTTCTAAAAGTTATTCCACTCGACTCAACTTTTATTATCGACGCTGGTCACGGAAATTTTTGCCGCCCATATATCTCCTCCCGTCTGTCCGCCGGACGTCCCCTACGCCGGTTGACCCAATGAAAATCTTGTGACGCACACCCAGCGAGCTATCACAGGCGTGTGCATCACGGGCGTATGCGCAGTATTCGTGCACGCAGTATTAACGTGTGTGCTCGTCAAGCCATGCTTTTAAAACTACGGCATGATTAAACACACGATCTTTCGCTGCAAAGACCAAGATGATGCTTTCTCCGGATGCTGCACGCTCGCACAACTCCCCCACCTGAGCAGCCTCCACATCAGTGTCGGCCTCCGAACTGTCACCGTCGTTCCCCGTTGCGACCTCATCCTTATAGGTAGTCAGGCGCTCATCCAGCTCGGAACGATACCTATCCGCGAATTGGGAAAAGCGCGATGGATCGTGCCCCCAGTCTTTTCTGAGCTCTGGCGAAGGCGCAAGGCCCTTCAACCATTCATCAATCGGTGCCGTGGCTTTCTTCACTCCGCGAGGCCATAGCCGATCCACGAGGATCCGCGTCCCCTCACCCTCCGGTGGCTGGTCGTGAATCTTCTGCGTCGTAATCATGGCTCTACCTCCTGCGCTCCGAGACCGCACGCTTACGTGTTCTTACCCCATGCATAGGCGCACCATGCCGCCCAGCCACTGACGAACAACTCGACCGGAATGGTCAGAACGGCGCTTCCGATATTGGGAAACGACGACGTCACGTCAGCAATCGCGTCAATTAGCATTAAAGCAGCAACACCCCACAACCCCGCAGCAGCGTGAGGCCGACGCGTCAGCACCCACCAGGCACTTGTCCACAGAGCCGCTATTTCTGCACAATCCAACGCGATCCAGCCCAGCACACCCGGAAAAGGCATCGTAAACAACAGAATAACCATCCACGGGATGAGGGCTGCGCCCATGACACAAAGGACCCCCGCCAATACACAATCGGCACGACGGCCGGCGCCTAAATGTTTATAACAATTCTTCTCATGTGAAAAGCAACGATGATCTGTATTGAATGCGAATTTACTCACCAGCCATTTTTTGATTGTGGGCCTATCACCTCGATGACGAAGCCCCGACGCGTGACGGTAACGCAAGGAACACTGTTTGGCCGCAGATGACACATAGTCGAAAAGATGACGAGCGCCTGCGTTCCTGAGCATTCGCGCCTTAGACATAGCATTCACCAGACATGGTAGTAACTGGCCCCATCACCAAAATTGGTTAGAAAAAAATTCACTATGCTCCACTTCGAAATAATACGCAATGCTGGGTCATCCCAATGGCCAGTCACAGTGCGTACTGGATTCCGTTGCCTAGTAAAAACCTCGAGGGCAAACACTACGAGCCCGGAGCCAGATCGAATCTAGCTCCGGGCTCATTCTGCATATACTCAGGCGCTTACTAAAGGCCTTACTCTAGGGCACTCTGAGGCTCTTACACCGCGCGGTGTAGAGGCCACGCCCTACATTTTCATTCTCTACTTCTTTTTGGTCACTAGCCCCACAATCCACAAGAGGATTACTGCACCCAGCAGACAGGTAAGGAAGCTGAAGAACTTTCCTCCACCTTCGACATCAAAGCCCACTGCACCGAGTAGCCAACCTCCGAGGAAACCACCGACGATGCCAACGATGATATTGAGCGGGAGGCCCATTTTGGCGTCAGTGCCCATGATCTTCGATGCAATCCATCCGGCGAGGCCACCGATAATGATCCACCCAATAATGCCTAGCGGTGGAGCGGATGCCGCAGCCAAAATAACTTCGTTCATCAGTCAAACCTTTCTCATATTTTTACAACGGACCACCGACGGGAAAACTGAGTTACTTTTCCACCACAGTCATGCCCGAGGAATACCGGATGGCTAGTACATGAGGTAGTACACAACCATGTACGAGCCTCGTCACAGTAAAGTTTACTAGGAAATCTTATGTGTCGGTAGAAAGCCCACGAGGCAATCGCGACAAAGAAACTCACTGCCGTCCGACAAGCGATGCCATTTCCCGGCACGACCAGCGAGGCCAATGGGAACGACGTCATACCCGTCCATTCACGCCCCGCATACAAAAACACTAAGCTAGTTATCGCATTATTGCTGTGGGGTCGTACCCCCGCATGTATATTATTCCGTATCACTTTTACAGCCTGAGGATGACGAATGAGCACAACCCCCTCCGACCCGACTTCACAGTCTGAATCGGAAGGCTATTCCCCCCAATCCAATGACCAGTTTTCCACAGAAAACCGGCCCAACTCGGGCAGCTCATTCGAACAGCGTCGCGCGGAAGAACAACGCCAGGGGCAAGAGCAGCGTTTAGAGGGGGAGCAGCGTCAGGACACAACAGAGTCCACCTCTTCACACAGTGCCCCTATAGATGCTGAGTTTGCCGACATTCCTACTGCTCGCGATGTTCTGCCCGAAAACGACTCCCTCAGTGAAGACCGCGCATTTGACGAGCCGCAAACACACGACACCCAATCAAATAATCCGGACACAAAAAGTGGATTTTCGACGAATGGGGCTGCGGGGTTCCCCGTCATCACTCCAGAAATGATGCGTGAGGCTAACGGCACCACCACGTCATCGGCCGATGGTCCCGAAAAATCTGACACGCCCGTGCAAGCGAACGACTCTGCGCCAGTGGATTCCGGACACCCGGATTCTCAGCAACGCCCGAATGACACAGTCAACAATCCGACGGCGGACACTCCGGCAAACGGTACACCGTCGACGGTGACGTCCGACGCCTATGACACATCGCAGAGCACAACGATGCACGGGTCACGCCCCGTTCAGCACGCCTCCCAGGCCCAATCCAATAACACTGTAAACGGTAAAAACACCGGTCAAGGAGCAGCCGGCACGGAAGAGACCAACCAAGGCCACCAGGTTCCCTCAGCACCCAACACGTCGGAAACCGCAGCGGGCGACACAACACCCCGTGCTGCAGCTCAAGGATCGGCAGCTGCCTCTGGCCGATCCGCAGGTTCACGAACCGCCTCCGGTGGGAGCAAGGAAACAGCCGCTGACCGAGCAACCACCGACCAAGGAACGACCGACCAAGGAACGACCGACCACGGACCGACCGATCAGGCTAACGATCAGTCAGACACCGACCAAGAGCCCGCAGGGGGTTCGCGGAAAGAACGGTTCAAGAACTGGATTGCTACAACACCCGCAAAAGCACTGGTGTTCGTCGTCGCTGTCTTAGTTCTTGCAGCACTATTCGGCGCTATTTGGATGGCCAATAACGATAATTTCACCGTTGGTTCGTCGGAAAAAACATCAACAGGTCCATCGGAAGATAACCAGGCTGATCAAGCTCAACAGAACTTCCCAACTCCCGGGGGAAAGACCATCAAAGGATCGATCGGGCAAAATATCGATCTTGACGCACGCCAAGTTCAAATATGTGGCAGTAGCACGGGAGAATACACGCGCTCTGCGATCCCGGTGGGATGGGATTGCTCCGTGGCGGACACGGCACGCCAGGTCTATAACGACACTCCGAAGGACAATCGAGGAAGCATCACCATCGATAGCCCCATCTCTGATTCGACATTCAAACTGGAATGCCAGGAATTTAAACCCGGGCTAGTGCGCTGCGAGAATAAAGACGATGATATCCACATCTACATCGGCAATTAGCCAATGTCGGTTCTTAAAAACAAATTCGCACTTTTCACTGTGCCGCGTGGCATAGTGGTCGGGTGAGTTCTTCCGATACAAACCCAACACCAGCACCCCACAACGCCGACACCAGCACCACACCGCCCCAGGTCACTGGGCGTCCACGGCTCAAGCACCTGGATCAGTCGAGCAAACTGCGCAACGTCCTCTACGAAATCCGCGGACCGGTCAATGCCGAAGCAGAACGTATGATTGCCGATGGTCACAGAATTCTGCAGCTCAACACCGGTAATCCGGCGGTTTTCGGCTTCGAGGCACCCGATGTCATCATGCGTGACATGATCGCGGCCCTGCCCACGGCCCAGGGGTACAGCACTGCCAAAGGCATCATCCCAGCTCGCCGTGCCATTGCTACGCGATACGAATTAGTTCCCGGATTCCCCAGCGCCGACATTGACGATATTTACCTAGGCAATGGAGTCTCTGAACTCATCACCATGACTACTCAGGCTCTTCTCGACGATGGTGATGAAGTACTCATTCCTGCACCCGATTATCCCCTCTGGACGGCGGCAACTTCACTAGCCGGCGGTAAGCCCGTGCATTATTTATGCCGCGAGGACGATAATTGGAACCCCGACATCGAAGACATCAAAGCTAAGGTCACTCCGAAAACTAAGGCAATCGTCGTTATCAACCCGAATAACCCCACCGGGGCTGTCTATAGCCGGGAAACACTGCAGAAAATTGTCGATATTGCCCGCGAGAATTCACTTCTCATTCTTGCCGATGAAATCTATGACCGGATTCTTTATGACGATGCCGAACACATCAGCATTGCTTCCCTAGCTCCCGATCTGTTGTGCATCACATTCAACGGATTATCCAAGGCGTATCGCGTAGCTGGGTATCGGTCGGGCTGGATGGTTCTCACCGGGCCCAAGGAACACGCCCAGGGTTTCATCGAGGGATTGGATTTGCTCGCGTCCACACGCTTGTGCCCCAACGTGCCTGCTCAACACGCAATTCAAGTTGCTCTCGGCGGAAAGCAATCCATTTATGACCTCACGCTCCCCGGCGGCCGCCTATTAGAACAACGGAATGTGGCGTACGAAAAGCTCAATGAGATACCGGGCGTTTCCGTCGTTAAACCCATGGGTGCTTTGTATGCCTTCCCCAAATTGGATCGGAATGTTTACGACATTCATGATGACGAGCAATTCATGTTTGATCTGTTACGCGCAGAAAAGATTCATCTTGTCCAAGGCACCGGATTCAACTGGCCTGAGCCTGACCACTTCCGCGTCGTTACTCTCCCCTGGGCCCGAGATTTGGCCGATGCCATCGAGCGTCTCGGAAATTTCCTTTCCAGCTACCACCAGTAACCAACAGGACCGGCTCCCGCCGAAACGGACGGAGAACACATCGCCCGCGGTACCTAGATCTCGTGAACTCCTCATCATGACGGCTCTGTCCGTGGGCACTCATCGACTGCGACCTACCTAAGCACGCTATTCTGAAAACACGTTACTGCTACTGGAACATACTGTCGGTTACGCGTCGTCATTCAGATTTATCCGGCCTACACACCCATTTCCGTGGCCTACACATCTGTGATCCGAACTGCACTTTTACCGACAGATCCGTCCACTATGAGGAGTCCTTGTGGGTAAACACTCAGCGTCCGGCGACGAACCATACCAGCCTCGTGGCCCCCACACGGCCCACTCTTCACCCCAGCGGCAAACACCCCTTCCGACGGACACCCGCAGGTCACAGGTCAGCAACTCGCGCCGCGAAACTCAGCCACAGATATCAGCGACGCGAGTATCTGCATCCCAAGAAACCTCGCAACCAGCAACAACCCCAAACCCGAACAGCCCACAAACCACCAAGCGCTTTCGGCTAGGCATCACAAACTGGACACTGGGGCAACGCATCCTCGCCGGGTTTTTGCTCATCGGTTTCATTCTCAGCGCTGTGTCCACTTTTGCTCTATGGCCATCGGATACACCGGCCCGCGTCGATAAATCCTTCCAAGAAACATCATCCCTACCCCAAAACATTGCCGACGGAACCGTCGCCGTCACAACTGAGGCAGCATGTGGATCCCCCAGCGTTGGCCGGACATTCGACGACACACCCCGCGAGCCCACCACATCCACGGGCACCTGCACCCGCGCGATAGTCGACATCACGAGCGGCACTGACAAGGGGAAACGTACGCTCATAGAGACGTCCCACAAGCCGGGCGACCCCGACTTACGTGAAGGCGACAAAATCCGCATGACCCGCCATGCCGCTGACGATGGCAGCATGGGGTACGCGTTCAACGATTACCAACGCAAAGTACCGGTCATCGCGTGGCTCATCATCACAGCTATCGCCATGGTGGCGATCGGCTCATGGCGAGGCGCGCGATCGCTCGTTGGACTCGTCATCACGATGGTGATTATCGGCGCATTTATGCTCCCCGCACTCCTGCGCGGCGGCGATCCGCTCTTACTCGCCGTCACGTCATGTGCCCTCATCATGTTCGTCGTGATTTACCTCGTCCACGGGATTAGTTGGAAGTCCAGCTCCGCGCTCGCCGGGACAATAATCGCTTTAGGCCTTGCCGCGGTCATGGCTGGGTGGGGTATCGACGGAACCCGGCTCCGCGGGCTCGGCGAAGAGGACAACCTCCTGGTTCAGCTTTATCTTCCCGACGTCACCGTCCATGGGTTGATGCTGGCGGGATTCATCGTTGGGGCGATCGGTGCGCTCAACGACGCCACCGTGGCGCAGGCGTCCACCGTCAACGAGCTGGCCATCATCGACCGCAAGGCGTCACCGTGGCGGCTCTTCGCGGGCGGTATGCAGGTGGGGCGGGACCACATTGCATCCATGTTGTACACGCTGATTCTCAGTTACGCAGGCGCAGCCCTTCCGATGTTATTGCTGATCACAGCGTCGGAGCGGCCGCTGGGACAAGTGTTGACCTCGGACCTCATCGCGACTGAAATCGTCAGGTCAGCCGTTGGTGCTATTGCACTCGCGCTCGCTGTACCGATTACGACAATCATCGCCGCGGTCACCGTCAAGCCTGATGCCAACGCCAGCAACACAGGAGGACATGGACACGTTCACGTCCACCACCACTAAAGCACGTCCACCATCACTAAAGATCGCATCGACTCGTGGGAGACAGCATTCCCCCATGCCCGCTACTGGACACGGCCGCTGGTAACACCGTCCTGCTTCGCCGTAGATACCGATAACGCTACAAACTGCGCCCCAACGCCCGCACAGACCACCCCGCCTGCGTCCACGCGTCAACATCTAGGCAATTCCGGCCATCGATAATAATTGGCGACGCGACGCACGCCCGCGCCTCCGACGGGTCCAACTGCTTAAACTGCGTCCACTCCGTCGCCACGACCACCACGTCGGCATCACGCAGTGCATCCCACACCGTGTCCGCATACATGAGCGTCGGGAAAACCTTCGACGCATTCTTCATTGCCTGAGGGTCGTACACACTAACCTGGGCCCCCGCGAGGCTCAATGCCCCCGCAACCGCCAACGCCGGTGAGTCGCGGACGTCGTCCGATTCCGGCTTGAATGCCGCACCCAGTACCGTGACCCGTGCGTTGTGCAAGGAACCGCCGCAGGCATCCTTCACCATGCTGACCAATTTTTCCCGACGCCGAAGATTGATCGCGTCCACCTCACGCAAAAAGGTCAACGCCTGGTCCGCACCCAATTCCCCCGCACGAGCCATAAACGCCCGGATGTCTTTCGGCAGGCAACCGCCCCCGAATCCGAGCCCCGCGTTGAGGAACTTCCTCCCGATGCGCTCATCCGCGCCGATTGCGTCGGCAAGCACCGTGATGTCCGCCCCCGACGCCTCGCACACCTCGGACACCGCGTTGATGAAGCTAATTTTTGTCGCCAGAAACGCATTCGCCGACACTTTCACCAGCTCAGACGTCGCATAGTCGGTGACCAACATCGGGGTTCCCTCTGCCAAGGGTTGTCCATAGATCTCCCTGGCGACGTTTTCTACCTCGGAAGCCGAGTTATCCACACCAAGGACAATGCGATCCGGATGAATCGTGTCCTGCACAGCGTGGCCTTCGCGGAGGAACTCCGGATTCCACGCAATATCCACCGACGTCTCCTCAGCGGAAGTGAAGGACCTATCCGCATCCTGCGACGCAACCAGATGATCAGTCAACTGCTGAAGCGCACGCGCTGTCCCCACAGGAACCGTCGATTTCCCGAAAATAATATGCCGCCCCCGCAACAACGGCACCAAATCTGTCACAGCAGAACGAACAAAGGTCATGTCAGCTGCATACGAATTCTTCTGCTGCGGAGTGCCAACACCTAAAAAATGGACATGCGCAAAATCCGCCGCTTCCTGGTATGACGTCGTGAAGTGGAGCCGCCCCGAGGAAATATGCTTCCGAATAAGACCGTCTAAGCCAGGCTCAAAAAACGGCGTCTCTCCGCGCGAAAGGAGCTCGATTTTATGCGGATCAACGTCCACCCCGATGACCTCATGCCCTAATTCCGCCATGCACGCCGCATGCGTTGACCCCAGGTATCCCGTTCCAATCACAGACATCCGCATGCCCATGAATTTACGCGGAAGCCACCGCTGAAGCATGTTCGGACATCGCTCACTGCGAGAATGCGGGCGATCAGCGGAAGTTCATATATGCTCTCGACGCCGTCGGCCCGCGTTGACCCTGATACTTCGAGCCCAATGACCCCGACCCATACGGTGTTTCCGCAGGGCTGGACATCATGAACAACGCCAGCTGGCCTACTTTCATCTCGGGGTACAGAGCGATCGGCAAATTAGAAGCATTCGATAACTCGAACGTGATGTAGCCGTTAAACCCAGGATCGATAAACCCTGCCGTGGAGTGCGTCAATAGCCCCAACCGGCCCAAGGACGACTTCCCCTCGAGGCGACCAGCCAAATCCGCTGGCAGGGTGAACTCTTCCAATGTTGACCCCAACACAAACTCCCCGGGGTGGAGAATGAACGCGTCGCCCTCCTTCACCTCCACTAACGACGTGAGATCTTCCTGCTCTTCTTTGGGATCGATATGCGTATAGCGCGCATTATTGAAGACGCGAAAGTAGCGGTCCAGGCGAACATCAATACTGCTGGGTTGGACCATCGTCGGATCGAAGGGAGAAATACCTAGGTGTCCAGAATCGATTGCAGAACGAATGTCACGGTCGGAGAGAATCACAGGCCATAGTTTACCCCCGGCCTGCCGGAACCCCACAAGCATATGGCTCCATCCGCTCCACTACCACCAGCACGTTGACCGGGAGTTTTGTTGGCTCAAAAGTGGCAATGCTACGGTAAAGGGGGAACATGCGTTGCAGTGTTCGCTGATCACGTTTGGGTCATGCGTATCACGAATTTTTCACAGCAGTTCTTCATGCCGATGTAGTTCAATGGTAGAACTCTTGCTTCCCAAGCAAGCGGCGCGGGTTCGATTCCCGTCATCGGCTCCACATAAACAAGCCCCTGGTCACACGGTTGTGGCCAAGGGCTTGTTGTTTTTATTCCTTCAGATCCAGTTACTCCACCATGTCCATGTTGTGTCGCTCAGGTAGAGCCACAGCACCAGCAACCGCGATGAAGAATGACGCGCCAAATATGGTGAAGACCAATGGTGTTGACCCCCACTCCAAAAAGATCGGAACGATCAAGGGCGCCACCACACCTGCTACTCGACCGACGGCTGCAGCCGCGCCGGTGCCCGTGCCCCGCATCGCCGTCGGATAGATCTCCGGGCCGATCGCGTACAAGGCACCCCACGCGCCCAAGTTAAAGAAGCTCAGCAACAGGCCTGTGATGATGATTCCCGTCGCCCCGGACTGAAGACCAAACAGGATCGCCGACACCGCAGAACCACACAGGAAAACCGACAACGTTAGGCGTCGGCCCCATTTTTCAATCAACCATGCCGCTGCTGCGTAACCGGGCAGCTGCGCCAGGGTCATCATCAACGTGAACTCGAAGGACTTCACCAGCGAGTGCCCCTGCAGATACAGCAAGGTCGGCATCCACGTAAACGCTCCGTAATAGGCCAGGTTGACGAAGAACCACACTACCCACAGGGCAGTCGTGCGGCCTCGCATGTGGGCACTGAATATCGAGGAGTCTCCACCAGCTTTCTCACCTAGGCGGTTCTTCTCCACGGTGACCCCGTCCACCGTGCCCTTCGTGGTATCTCCCTTGGCGACGGACGTCGGCGTCAACGCCACTGCTTCATCGAAAGGAACCGTCGAATCACGTGACGATCCTTTCTCGAAGAGGCGAACGCTGCGCTCGGCCTCCGCAAGGCGACCCCGGCTCTCCAAGAAGCGCACAGACTCGGGTAGTCCGTGACGAACAACTAGGGCGTAGACGGCGGGGACGATTCCCACCAGCAGTGCCCACCGCCAGCCGGGCCAGCCGCCCCATTCCTTCGGCACCAGGAAGTAACCGAGCAGCGCGGACATGATCCAGCCGACCGCCCAGAACGATTCCAACGCCACAACGATGCGCCCGCGGTTCTTCCGCGGGGCAAACTCAGAGACCAGCGTCGACGCGACCGGTAATTCCGCACCAAGGCCCACGCCGACGATGAAGCGCAGGATCAGCAGCATGACTAAGCCGACGGAAAACGCCGCGGCACCCGTCGCGATGCCGTAAGTCAGCAGGGTGAGGGCGAAAACATTGCGGCGCCCCCACTTGTCAGCGAGCAAACCGCCGACGGAGGCGCCAATCATCATGCCCACGAAACCAATGGATCCCAGCCACGAGGCTTGCGTGTTCGACAGGGACCACTCGGCCACCAGCGCGGCCATCACATAGCTGATCAATCCGACGTCCATGGCGTCCAGAGCCCACCCGACACCTGAACCAACGAGAAGTTTGCGATGTTCGCGACCGAAAGGCAATGAATCGAGCCGGTCAGAACGCGTAGGGAGCTGGGAATGGACGGTCTGTGATGCGCGCATATTTATCTTCCGTGAGAGCTTTACGCAGGACAATAGTGCCCATCACACCAATTGAAAAGAGAACCCACCCGAAAGTGTTCAGCTTATCTATTACTTATTATTTATTAATCGATTCACGACGACGGGACATCCACCACGTCTGAACAAGCGGCACCGCGGCAGCCAACGTCCATCCAAGAATAATGTCGAAAACATAGTGCTCAGCGAAGAAAACCAACGCAAATCCCATTGTTAGCGCGTAAATCAACGCAATACTTCCCCACTTCCACCGACGACGGCTGAACAGAAAAGTAGCGAAATACATCGTTATTCCGGCATGCAAGGACGGAATCGCCGAGACCAAATTCGACGACGCTTGTGCTTTAGCGAGCGGGCCTTCGCCCACGGGGACAGGCTCCACAGGACCCAAGGTCGGACCATCAGTGCGTTCCTCACGGCGGGCACCGTCCTGAAAATCTTTGACGCCATCAGCCAGACCAAAGGGGGCAATCTGGCTCCACGCATGGGCAGTAAGGCGTTCAACCCAGGGTTCGGGCGAGTCATTCTTATTGTTCACCGGGCCCAAGATAGAACCCTCACCAGCATGTTCAGCGGAGAACATACACGGCGTATGGGAAGGCTGGTCGGCTACGTCGGCAGGTGTGCACCGCGCTGCCGCCCACGGAGGAGCCGCGGGAACAAAAACATAAATTCCCAAACCAATAAATGAAACGGCGAGCAAACCAACAATGTATCGACGGAATTCCGCGCGCGACCGTAACCATTCAATAAACGCCACCGTGTAGGGCATGAAGAAATATGAGGAATACACGGCCATGAGAATGAATTCCCACCAGGGTGCATGCGCGTAGCGCCAATGTTCTTGAAGCCACACATTCGGCAGTGTTCCGCCGAAAAGCCAGCGATCAACGTCGGGCGCCAAGTGCCATTGGACCGGAATCCCCATCCAACCGACGACGGTTTTAATTCCCCGATATGCGAGCAAAAAGAGAATGAACGGGCCCCAGTCCACCAGTATGTAGGCCAGGCGACTGTGCCCTAACGAATAAATTGCGAAACCGACAAAAAGCAGTGGAACCAGCAGCGATACCACTTCCGACCAGCCGGCGAGTACACCGATCGCACAGACTGCCACTGCCCATAGGGTCATCCCCACACGGCGCGTCGTGACTAATTGATCCTGCGAAAGAGATCGTAGCCCCGGAAGCCGATAGCGATACGTACCTCTGTTAGCGAACCGACGGCGACAATGCTTAGTCCACCGCTCCTTCACCGATCGATCTCGACTAGCTCGATCCTTGAGACTCTGATCATTTTTGTGATCCGGATAGATGTCAGTCGCTGTCACGCAACCTCCCACGAAGACGTCGATTTGCGACGAGAGGTCGACCGCGACCACACGATCAGAGATAGTAATCCGAGCACGCTGATGAATACGACGCCGATGTGCAGGATCCACAAGGATGTTCCGTCCCACACAGCGTGCAGCATGACCGCGGTTACCCAGGCCCAGGCAAACACCCGTCGGCCATTGCTCGGTGCAGGCGTATCAGCGCACCGCCACAACGCCCACACCGTGAAGCCCGTCCACGCCACGTGGCCCGCCGGGGACAAGAGCCCACGCAGCAAGAGGGTCGCACTCACGGCGTCCACATTCCCATGCGTAGCAATAAGCGCATTAAGGCCGTACCCCATCGTTTCCAGCACGGCGAACCCGGCACCGGAGGCGACGCCCAGCACAACACCCATTCCCGCAGTCCGGCGCCGACCCCACAGGTAAATCACTCCGGGGACAATGAGCTTGGCCGTTTCCTCGATGACGGCCACAGCCAACATGCCTAACCAAGGCATGCGGTGTAAGACGTCGAACTCTAGCGAACCTGCAGTGGTTGTCCCGACGATTCCGCCGAAAACAGCGGTGAGCGCAACCAGCCCCTCGTGGCCGTGAACGCGCTGGTCGGCAGCGTAGGCAACAAAAAGCACAGCAAGCGGAACCGTAACTGCGCCGATGAGGAGCAGCGTCGGAAAAAGATTGAGGTTATCCGTCCGAACCATGACGCGCATCACGACGGAATAGGCGATAACGCCGACGACGAGGGTCACCAGCCCCCACCCAACTCCTCGACGGCGCGACGAACCCGAGGGGCTACCTACAGCGTCCGAGTATGGGTCTCCCGAATATGGATCGGGGGATGCCGGTCCCTGTGACGACAAATCACGGGGCGAAGGAAAGCTCACGAGTACCTCTCTAAGAACAGGTTATTTTTGGCGACGGATCATATTTGGTTGTCGTTGTATCACGGGAAATTTCCTGCCCGGTGGATAATGACGTCACAACGCGCGTATCCGTCACGGTGAATCCTTGAGACCCCGATGAGGGATGACAATCAGGACCTGACAATTGCTGTGAGGATGGGCTTGTGAAGTTTGTTTTCTCCCCCTGAATAGAATCCACTTTCACCTGTGGAATGCCCTTAATCTGCACAGTAATATCATCATCACCGGTGAATGCTTTAATCATGACCGGCGTATCAAAAGGATTTTTAAATTTTAAATCAATAGAGCCTTCGTACACGGTGGCTTCCCGGCCCGCAGGGTATCGAGAAATGTAATAACTATGAGGCGTATGTGCCACATCGGTCATTCCCGCGAAATAGGTGGCGTTATAGAGCGTCGTAGCAAACTGGCTGATTCCCCCGCCAACGCCTTCATCCGAATGGCCGTTTTTAATGATGCCGGCTTTCACGAATCCCTGCGCTTCCCCACGAGGGGCCGTGAATCCATTCAGGCTAAAAGTTTGACCTGGAGAAACGATGGCACCATTCACCATTTCCGCCACGCGGCGAATGTTGACCCCGGAATCCGCCGCATATCCCCCCGTCGTGAATTCCCCCATCGTCTCACGAAAATCCGCCTTTTCAGCGATCTCCGTTGTAAACGTCGCTTTATCATCCGTGTAGGCGACGTCATAATCACGGACAGTGGTATTCGTTAATTTCCCTTCCAAATCATCGAGGGTTTTTGACCAGTTAATGCTCACCCCATCTTGGCTAGGCGATGTGACCGTGACCGAACCGTCGTCGCCAATAAGGACATCTGCATCCTTCTTTGTTCGCTCGGTGGAACTTAATTGCGAGGAAAGAATCGACTTCGCGGCGCTGTCGTCGTAGTCGGCTGTGAAATGGTCACCATCGGCCCGGAAGGTGATGATTTGCCCCATATCTTCTGGGGTAATAATTCCGCTCACATCATCGCGGCCCTTAAAAATTAACGGGCCGGAGACCACTTTATTGAGAACGTCCCGCTCGGCCTGCTTAACTGCTTTTTCGCCGATCTCAGGCTTAACTTCTTCAGCCGGAATCTCCACAACGCGTGTGGTGTTCAACCAATGTTTTGAAACATTCTCAGCCAGTTCATCATGGTTAATCTTTTGACCAGTGACCGGATCTTTAACGTCGGCTTTACCGTCGGAACCTATAGCGAGTTCGGCATTAACAGGCTCCCGGGTGAGCTCTTTATCAACACGCTGGAGTGCATTGTCTAAGGAACCCTCATCGACATCGTTAACAATGCCGACTTCGCGGGTTTTCCAAAATGACTCAATCCTGGTCCACGGATTCTTCGGTTGATGGCCGGCATTCTCGATTGTTTGATCCCAATCCACCCGTAGACCGGACATCGTCGGATCAAGTGACGAGGTCATATCGCCAGCGTTAATAGAGACAGGCTCGCGAACCTTATCTCCTAGTTCATTGCGGAGCATGGTATCCGCACTCGATTTACTCATTCCACCAATGCTGACGCCACCTACCTTGACGCCACGGGGCACTTGCCCCTGACTCATTACCAGATCAGTGGCATACGCAATTCCTGCCATCAGCAACAGGAAAAGCAGGAAACCCAGTGACCACCAGGCAGCACGGTGATGTTTTCGTCCGGGGCCAGCGGACGTACGCGCGTGTTTACTACTAGACACAGCGATTAGCTTATATGCACTAACCCCGTACCTAAACTAAGAGACCTACACTGGGACCGTACCTACCGAGAGGATTTCCTATGCCTGACACGACTTCAGCTCACCCAGAACCGACGAATCCAGGCCCTGACGCCAACAATGGGGACCACAAAGACACCATGCTCATCGCCTACGACGGCTCCGTCGAAGCGAAGAGGGCACTAGAATACGCGGGCCGCTTCCTCAGCACGCCCCGCGCGTATATTTTGACGGCGTGGGAACCGCTCCAGCACCAAGCTAACCGGGGCGTCGGTGCCTCCATGGCTGGCGCCATTTACCAACCTGCCGACAACCCCGAGGACGGCGACCCCGCACACGCCGAGGCCCTCCAAACGTGCAAAGAAGGGGTAGAGATCGCCCGCGAGAACGGCTTTGAGGCAGAACCGTTCTTGGTGGAGTCCGCTACCACCATCTGGAGCGCCATCGTCGACGCCGCCGAAGAACTGCGCGCTGACGTCATCGTGTCCGGAACACGGGGCCTCACCGGGTTCAAGTCGCTCTTCCAGGCCAGCGTGTCTGATAACGTTTTGCGCCACTCCGGCAAGCCAGTGCTTATCGTTCCTCCGCTTCCCGACAACAAATAGTTGCGATCTGAGGCCCGTCGGTAGTGTTAATGCCCGCCAACGCCCGCCCGGTGCCTCGGCGACTGGACCACGAAGTAGACGCAGATCGTATCCCCCACCTAGGGTTAGAACATCACACCGTCGATGAGGAGAGTCCGTGAATGCGAACGCGGGTGGCCGCAGCGTCTTGTCCAGACTTCCCGGTAGCGCATTCGGCGCGCGGCACCGCCGAGCTATCACCCGCAGCTCTCTGTGTGCCGGCGCCATTTTGTTAGTCATTGCCATCGCCGCGCCGACGTTCATCGTCCCCTCGCTCAAAGAATTGCCGGCGAATATCGACTACGACGTCTCCACTGCGCCAACCCGGGGGATTCTCATCGACTCGGCTGCCTTCAAGGCCGGTCATCCGTCCGCGTCTCATTCCTCGGACCCGGCCTGTGTCGGGCGATCCATGCCGACGCGCTGCTATATCGAAACAGAGGTGCCGCTGCGGACGAGTGAAAAAGTAACGACGGCGGCGTCGTCGAAAAAGACGACAAAACTTCGCGCAGTATCGACGCTCTACGCTGGAGACCTGGACACTCAGGAAAGGAAGAATGGCTCGGACACGAAGCGTCAGACGAACGCGGATAATGAGATCGGATCGATCCACGACGAAGTCGTACTGAACCGACACACAGCATTCCCTTCGAAAAAGCCTGAATCCTCCGTATCGGTGGATCTATCTGCTCTGGGGCTGGGTGACGGTGTGAAGGTATCCACCAACGATTTTGTCCGCGATGGCTACCAATTTCGATTTCCCTTCGGGTCCGAGCGACGGTCGTATCGGTTCTTTGATGCTGCCACCGGTACCGCCACACCTATCGACTTTGTCAACGCGATTCAACAACGCGGGAACGGTATTTATTCGAAGGGAATTGATGTTTATCAATTCAGCCAGGACCTGGGGCCCGTCAACCTTTACGACGCGCAACGACGGCTTATGGACAATGCGGGCAATGCGTCGGAGGAGCAGCGGCAGGAATTAGATCAGCTTCGGCGGAATATTCCTGCGTCCTCGTGGGGATTAAGTTCTGGTGCCCCCATCCAAATGGATCCGTACTATGTGGCTTCCCGAACTATAAACGTTGAGCCAGCTACCGGAATAATAACTAATAGTTCGGCCACGTTATGGGTTTTTTATGCCCAAAATTACAATGAGGCAAAAACGATTAAGGAAAACCAGGATAAGGAATTAGCGCACCCTTCCCGAACTATGCTTCACTTCGACGCCTCATGGGATGACCGCACGAAAGAAGCCCGGTTACACGATATTCAGAATGTGATTAAGCCACTGAATATCTGGAGTAAGGCAGTTCCCTGGATAACAGGAGTGAGCGGGATGATCTTAATCCTGGCTGGGCTGTACTTGTACTTCGACGCACGGCAAGCTATCCGTCGGCCTCCAGGGAAATCCCCCGAATCCCTTTAATCACTCTCATTAGGTGAGAACGTTAACGCGATGGGCACAATAACCGCTTGGTTGCGTTAGCTACGTGATCGCTCCGCTATTTGATCAAAATCACAGTAATTAGAAATATCACACCGACTTAAGTGATTCAGAATGGCGTCGGGCCCGTCACTAGCCCTAGTCTGTTCTCGGCTCATCATCACAAAAATTAAAATTGCGCTGAACGGAGTGACTGATGATTTGGTTTCATCTCCTTATCGTTCTTGCCTTCATTATTCTGGGGGCTCGTTTCGGGGGAATTGGCATTGGATTCGCGGGTGCAGCAGGTGTCCTAGTACTCGCCATCACTGGGGTCTCAACATCGACAGACGATATTCCGTGGGCTGTTATCGGAATCATCATGGCTGTTATTTGCACCGTGGCCGCACTGCAAGTGGCCGGGTCCATGGATTACTTGGTTCATCTGACGGAACGACTATTGCGTAAGCACCCGCAACAAATCGTCTACTTATCTCCCCTGGTCACGTTCGTCATGTCACTCCTGTGCGGAACTGGCCACACCGCATATTCCGTCATCCCGATCATTGTCGACGTCGCTAAAGAACGCGGGATTCGCCCGTCCCGTCCTCTATCCATCGCCGTCGTGGCGTCACAAATTGGTGTGGCAGCCTCACCAATTTCTGCTGCTATGGCCGCGTTGGTCGTCGCTTTGGATCCCTTCCATGTTGGATACTTGCAGTGCTTAGCGATTGTTATCCCGACGACATTCATCGGGTGCGCAGCTGGAGCATTTGTTGCCGCTCGACAAGGTAAAGAACTGGCTGATGACCCCGTCTACCAGGAGCGGAAGAAACAAGGCCTTGTGAAACCGTCGGCAGCCGGTATTGAAAACTACACTCCAGCTCGGAGTGCAGTCCCTAGTTTGTTCGTCTTCCTACTTGCTCTTATTTTGGTTGTCGCCTACGCGACGGTCACTTCAAAAGAGCTAGGCATTGTCCATAACCCGCCCCTGAGCGCGACACTGGCGATCATGGCCGTCATGCTGACCGCGGCAGCAGTCATCTGCGGTTTAGCAAAGAAACCCTTCGGCGAGATCACCACTCAGGAAACTTTCCGTTCCGGCATGACCGCAGCTATCTGCATCATGGGCCTCGCGTGGTTAGGAAATATGTTCGTTAGCCATTACGCCGACACCATTTCGCACAGCCTCTCTGGAGCCCTACATTCACAACCGTGGCTCTCTGCCGTGTTCTTTTATTTCGCCGCTCCCCTGATGTTCTCCCATGCTGCGACAACATCCGCCTTCATGCCGTTGTTCGTAAAACTCGGTCTCCCCGCAACAGCATTGGTGGCCAGCTACCCTGCGGTGTCTAACTACTATTTGCTCCCTAACTACCCGACGACGGTTGCAGCGATGGAAATGGACGACACCGGTTCCACCCGCGTGGGCAAAACACCGCTCTCCCACCCCTTCGTCCTTCCCGGCACGGTATCCATTACAGTGTGCGTTCTTCTGGGATTCCTTGTGGCGCCGATCCTGCTGTAAACGCGCCTGCCACTCCCACCTGCCACTCCCCTGCGCTTAGCTACACTGAGGAGGCATGAAAGACCACTACCGGGCAGTCGTTATTGGTGCAGGACAAGCTGGTCTTGCCGGCGCTCATGAACTCGTCCACCGTGGTCTCACACCCGGGGACGACTTCCTCATTCTTGATTCCAATGACGGCCCCGGCGGTGCCTGGCGAAACCGGTGGGACTCGCTCACGTTCGATGCCGCCCACGGGATTGCCGACCTCCCCGGCTTACCGCTCGGCGACCCTGACCCGGACATTCCCGCGTCGCGCGTCGTCGCCCAGTACTACGGCGAGTATGAGCGGAAATTCGAACTTGCCGTGGAGCGCCCAGCCAAAGTCATCGGCGTCTGCAACAGCGAAGAAAACACTGACGTGCTCACCGTGGTGTGGGTGAAAGGCGGGACGTGCTCTTCTGTGACCTGCAACGTCGTCTTAAATGCGACGGGAACGTGGACGCACCCGTACATTCCCTATATTCCCGGCATTGCGGACTTTCAGGGCAAACAGCTCCACACAGTGAATTTCACTACTGCCGACGACTTCGCGGGCAAGAAAACGCTGGTCGTTGGGGGTGGCTTGAGTGCCGTGCAGTTTCTTCTTCAACTTGCCCCTGTGACAGAAACGATGTGGGCAACTCGTCGGCCACCTAATTTCACCGACCGCACATTCGATACGCGGTGGGGCCGCGATGTTGAACAAGCTGTTCGCGAACGCACCTATGCCGGCGACGAACCCGCCAGCGTGGTACGAACCACCGGCATTCCGCTATGGGATACCTACCTCAACGGTGTCCGCGAGGGCGTCCTGGTGAGCCGCGGAATGTTCACCCGCATTACTAGTGACGGCGTTGACTTTGAGCCACCGACATCGGCGTCGGCGGATGGTCTTGGGCCCAGCTCATCCGATCACCTCGCTGTTCCCGAAAGCTGGCAACCGTACGACGCCCACCACCACGAAACCGTCGACGTCATTTTTTGGAACACGGGGTTCCGCCATGCGCTCGAGCACCTCGCACCGCTGAAATTACGCATGCCCGGCGGCGGCATAAAAATGCGCGATGAAGTGCGCGTTGAACGAGATCCACGCATTTTCCTCCTCGGCTATGGATCGACCGCCTCGACCGTGGGTGCTACGCGCGCGGGCCATCGAGGGGGACGCGCAGCCATGAAATACCTGAACCATCATTCATCGTAGACGTGGCTGAGCTGGGGAGATAGCGAGCTAGATAGGAGGCCGTAGCTTCAAGCGTCGCCGTCGGGCACCCCCATGAAAAATTTATTCCTGTTCTCCCGACACATTTCCACCCCACTCACATATAGTGACTCATAACACATTTAAACGGGTATGTGAGTGCGCTCGCACACCACCTGCACGAACGCGCACGAATGCGTACAGACTGCACGAACGCGTACGCACTTGTACGACAATGATCAACCAGGGAGAAACCACATGGCACCTGCCGCCGAGACCCAACCCCAAGCATTCATTTACGAGGCGCTTCGAACACCCCGTGGCAAAGGGAAAAGCACGGGCTCGCTGCACATTGCGAAACCGATCACACTCCTCACCACGCTTATTAAAGAAATTCGCCGGCGCAACCCCGATATCGACGAACAACGCATCTCCGACGTCATCACCGGCTGCGTGACACCCGTCGGGGACCAGGGAATGGATATCGCGCGGACAGCGGCGCTCATGGCGGACCTCCCCTACTCCGCCACCGGCGTTCAGGTGAACCGCTATTGTGCGTCGGGCCTCAGCGCGGTCAACTTGGCCGCCGCTAAAGTTCGCTCCGGGTGGGATGACCTCGTTCTGGCCGGAGGGGTGGAATCCATGTCTCGGGTTCCCATGGGATCCGACGGCGGAGCCCTGGCGATGGACCCCGAAACTGCCTTCCACACGGACTTTGTTCCCCAGGGAATTTCCGCCGACCTTATTGCCACATTGGATAATGTCACACGAGAGGACGCCGACACCTACGCGGCACGGTCTCACCAACGCGCTGCTCACGCGTGGGCTGAGGGCCGTTTTGCCAACTCCGTCGTCCCGGTCACAGACCAGAATGGCCTCCAGCTTCTCGATAAGGACGAAACCATACGCCCTGACGCGACCGTCGAATCGCTATCCGGGCTCAAGCCGTCGTTCGCCAAAGTGGGGAGGATCGGTGGTTTCGACGCGGCCGCACTGACCCGGTACCCGCAGGTTCAGCACATCAATCACATTCATCATGCAGGCAATTCCTCAGGCATTGTCGACGGCGCCGCCATGACGCTCATTGGCACTGAACAAGCTGGTACCGACATGGGGCTTACTCCCCGTGCTCGCGTCGTGGCCACCGCCACCACCGGCGTCGAACCAACAATCATGCTGACCGCCCCCGCACCTGCTGCACGTGCTGCACTCCATAAAGCGGGGCTCACCGCCGACGATATCGATGTGTGGGAAATTAACGAAGCCTTTGCAGCCGTCGTCCTCCGCGCACAGCGCGAGCTCCAAATTCCCGACGAAAAACTCAACATCAATGGTGGAGCCATCGCCATGGGCCATCCGCTCGGCGCGACCGGCGCCATGCTGATCGGACACGCCGTCGACGAACTCCACCGCTCTGGCGGCCGCTACGCGCTGATCACACTCTGCGTCGCTGGTGGTATGGGGGTCGCCACCATCATCGAACGCATCTAGTCGATGGTGAAAAGCAACATCTAACCAATGTTTACCCAGGCCAACGCCGACACGAATGACCACACTCACCAGCCCAAGGAGCCTACGATGACCAACACAACGATCCACTGGGACACTGACGATTCCGGAATTGTCACCCTGACCATGGATGATCCCGCCTCACCCGTTAACACGATGAACGACGCATTCCGCGCGAGCCTCCACGACACGGTGGAGAAACTCACCGCGGCCGTCGACGACAAGGCAGTCACGGGCGTCATCATCACGTCTGCGAAGAAAACGTTCTTTGCCGGTGGCGACATTACCTCCATGATTAACACGGGCCCCGACGACGCCCAAGCCACCTACGACATGCTAACCAGCATGAAAAAAGACCTCCGGGCGCTGGAAACGCTCGGTGTTCCCGTTGTCGCCGCCATTAACGGTGCTGCCCTCGGCGGCGGGTTAGAAATCGCATTGAGCTGCCACTACCGCATCGCCGCCGATGCTCATGGTTCCACTATTGGCCTTCCCGAAGTGACTCTGGGTCTTCTGCCAGGTGGTGGCGGTGTGACACGCACTGTCCGCATGCTGGGGATTCAAGAAGCACTCATGTCAGTGCTCACCACGGGCAAGCGCATGCGTCCTGAGCAGGCTAAAGCACTCGGCCTCATCGACGATGTCGTCGCCTGTGACACGCTCATCGACGCCGCACGCGATTGGCTGTCCAGCAACCCTGAACCTTCGCAGCCATGGGACCGTGAGGGCTACCGCATTCCTGGCGGAACCCCCACATCGCCCAAGCTAGCGAGCATTCTTCCTTCATTTCCCGCGACGGTGACCAAGCAAATCAAGGGCGCTCCCATGCCCGCGCCGAAAGCGATCCTTTCCGCAGCGGTTGAGGGCGCACAGGTGGACTTCGACCACGCCCTCGACATAGAAACCCGTTACTTTGTTGAGCTGGTCACCGGACCTACAGCGACCAACATGATGCAGGCGTTTTTCTTTGATCTGCAGCACTGCAATGGCGGGGGTTCGCGTCCCAAGAATGTCGAAAAGAAAAGGTTCAAAAAGCTGGGCATGGTCGGCGCCGGAATGATGGGCGCAGGCATTGCCTACGTTGCCGCAAAGGCGGGGCTAGAGGTCGCGTTGAAAGATGTCGAACTGGCCAACGCCGAACGCGGAAAGGCGTACTCGGAGGGGCTGGAGAAGAAAGCACTGGACCGGGGACGTACCACCACCGAAAAATCGCAAGCACTCCTGGACCGCATCACACCGACAGCCGACTACGCCGACCTTGCCGATTGCGACATCGTCATCGAAGCGGTCTTTGAAAACACTGAGCTCAAACACAAAGTGTGGGCCGAAATTGAGGAGGCCGTCCCCGACGACTGCCTCCTCGGATCCAACACCTCGACACTGCCGATCACGGGCCTCGCCGAGGGCGTCACTCGCCCCCAGAACTTCATCGGCATCCACTTCTTCTCTCCCGTGGACAAAATGCCGCTCATCGAGGTCATCAAGGGTGAGAAAACCGATGACGAGACTCTCGCCGGGGCGCTCGACTTTGCGCAACAAATCCGCAAGACGCCCATCGTCGTCAACGATTCTCGCGGGTTCTACACATCGCGCGTCATCGGGTTCATGCTGGATGAATCCCTACGCATGCTCGCCGAGGGCATCGACCCTGCCGTCATCGAAGCAGCAGGCCGCCAAGCCGGCTACCCGGCACCGCCCTTGCAGCTGACCGACGAACTCAATCTCAAGCTCGTGCGCAAAATCAACACCGAAAACGCCAAGGCCGCCCATGCAGCCGGTGTTCAAGTTGACGACGGAGGCGTCGCCACCATCGTCGATGCGATGCTCGACGACTATGACCGGCCAGGCAAACTCGAAGGCCGAGGGTTCTACACCTACACCGACGGGAAGCGCACTGGTCTATGGGATGGCCTGTGGACGGAACTAGGCGCCGGACGTGTGTCCATCGGTGACTACGAAACAAAGGTTTCCGACAGGGACCACGTTGGACGACGCGACGATGCCCCTAACCAGCCCTCCGAGGGTGCCCCCACCTTCGCTGACCTGCGAGAACGAATCCTTTTCGCCGAAGCTCTGGAAACACAGAAATGCGTCGACGAGGGGGTACTGATGGACGATGCCGACGCCAACATCGGCTCCATTATGGGGATCGGATTCCCTGCGTGGACTGGGGGAACGCGCCAGTACATCAAGAACTACGCCCGGCCTGAGGATGCTGACCTCCCCGCCGACGCAGGGGACGATTACCCCACCCGAGGTATCCCCGGATTCGTCGCACGTGCTCGTGAACTCGCAGCGAAATACGGTAAACGCTTCGAGCCTATGGAGTCATTGACGTAGGCCTGGCCGCGACCAGCACGCGCTTCATGAGGTCGCTGGCGTTGTTCGTGTCGAGCGGAATCCCATCAATCGTGGGCAAGCGTCGGATCATTTCGTTCAGTGCCCGGCGCGCCCGCCGCGCATCAATCACCTCGTCGGGGTTTTCGACCCAACAGCCGCACAACACGACATACGAGAACTCGTTAATCAGCGCCGAGAGGTCCTCCCACTCGGCCAGGTCCTTGGGCAAGTCACGAGCATATAGTTCCTCCATCCGACGAGATGCGCTGAGCTCGAGCAACACTTGGCGACGCGCCACTATGCCCGGACGCGTCAGGTCCGTCCGCTCCGCCACATAATCCAACAGGAAACCGTCGGCAAGAAGAACACGACGAGCCTGCCTCCGCACGATCGACGTCGGCGCCCGAGAGGACCCTGTAACCCACAACACAAAGAGAGCCACGATGGCGCCGATAATTGTTTCCCCTGCGCGCTGGGAGACAATCTCGGTTGCGGTCAAGTTGTTGGTGGGTGCGGTGTTAAGAATCAGGAGGATCATTGCGGTGATCCACACCGACCCCAACGCGTAGTTGCGCCCAATGGTGAACAGGGTGGTCGAATACAGAAGGGCACAGATCAAAAGCAGAGGTACCGTCGGTGGATCGATGACATGGATTACGCCGAATAAGGCGATACCTACCAACGTGCCGACGACGCGATCGAAACCGCGGTGCGTTGTGCTAATCCGGTCTTTGCCCAAGCTCAGCACCATGGCTGAGGTCATCACCGCCCAATACGGGTGGCCAAAACCCAAACCGTAGGTCAGCGCCCCTGTCAGGAAGATCGACATGCCCATGCGCAGTCCAATTTGCACTGCCGCCGAGCGAAAACTCAGCGACCATTTCACACGACGAAGAGCCGACGGCGGGCCCAAATGCGGCGATACGCGCGACAATTTCGGCGGGTGGTCCGCATTCACGCGATACTTCATCCTGCGGAGTGTATGCCACCGACGCCACACAACAGCTTCTACGAACTGCGTGTGGATATCCCGGGTCTTTTTCTCAGCGTACCGGCCGAATGTCGACAGTGGCTTGAGTTGGCGCCCCCAACCATATCCCAAGCGCACATCCTCCAAGGCTGTAAAAACTGCTGCATGCGCCGTCACACGACGTCGGGCGGCTTCTGTGTGCGTCAGATTTTCCTCACGCATCGCCGCCACGGCGTCCTCCGCCGCGGTGATGTCGTCGCGCATCGCTTTGTTGCGGTCCACCAACTGCAAACCCATTGAAATACACAGCGCCATGACGTACCCGCACGCACCTGCTGTCACCAGAGTTACCCCGTCGACACCCCTGGTGGGTAGGTATGTTGCCACGGCACAGGCAATGACGTACTGCATGGCGCCCGGGGGGAAGGTAATCAAGCTGTGGTAAACGATGCTGCCGAAGCAGCCCATCAGTGCCATCACCACAACCATGACCAAGATGTTGCCGGAGATCACAACACCCAATGCCTGCGACGCGACAAAGCACACGCCGAAAACGATAAGAATGCGGAGCCGGCGTAGCGGGGGCATATCACGGGCCGACATTGCGATGAATACGCCCGTCAGGCCCGGCATGGCCAGCACTGGCGAGAAAACAATGGCCAATGTGAAAAGAGTAATGAGGCCCGTAATCATCCCGTGGATCGTGTACCGACCCGTCCCCGGAGATTCCGGCAGAGAGAAAAAGTTACGAACTTCCCGCCCGGAAAGCTCTATAAACCTGTTCCACCATTTCACCAGCTATGACCACGTCTCCTCGGCCCAATGATCCCCACGATTCAAAAATAGCCGCGAGGTCAAGGTGTACCCCGCAACGCCAGCTTCCATTATCGATCCGTCCACGCTCAACAACAATTCCGCCTTACCAATATGGTTGCGATAATTGTCAATCGCCTCAGACAGAATCATGACACCGCGAACATCGGGTCCGTCGTGGTACGACTGCTCCGTCCGATCGATGCGAACCAGCAGGTCACCGGCTTTGTTGCGCATCATGTCCACATCAATATGGACTCCGTCCGCCGACACTAACCCCAGGTGGGAGCGATGACGTGGCTCCGGGATATCCCGACGCACCCCCACCATCGTGCCGTACACATTCGTTTCGGGGATGATCGCGGAATCAATCACACCCGACGCCACATCTGCGGCCGCCGACGACGTCGTCACGAATTCTTGAACGAGTCGCCCGCCACACAGGCGAACACGTCGCGGCATCGTCAGACAATGAACCCACCCATCGTCCGCCGTCGGCTGGTCATCCGCATCCGGCAAACCGGCCCAGGCGATCATGATCGCATCATTGACGGCTGCATCATCACCCGTCACTGGCGCGAACCGGGCGGCATAAAACTCGTGGCCCAGATCCAGTTCACTGCACCCGCGTTCAATGTGGAATGTTGTCCCTTCAAGCCGGCCAACCCAATACACACACTGTGCTGAACTGGCAAAATGATGCGCGTGCGGTGAGACACCCCGCATGCTGACCACGAGAACATCCTTATCCTCCCCCGTTGAGCAATCACGCATACGGAGCAGATTGGGATACTCCCATGTTGACGCCTCCGGGACGATATCAAAGGTGTCGCCCTCCTCGGCATCCGTTGTGTCGAGGGTCAAGGGACCGTCCGCCGTCCATGTCCGCAGATTATCCGAGCGGTACAAGGTTAACGACGGCTCCTGCACCGAACCCAAAACCATCCGCCAGCCCCCGTATGGCGAATCGGGGTCTCGGAACACGAACGGGCCACAGGCTCCCTCTGGGGAGGAAGCGCTATCTAACAAGGGGTTATGACTACTTGGGCGACACCACCCGCCATGCCGGCCACTGGTGTCAAACAAGGCGGCCAGGTTCACCGACGCGTTGCACCAATCTGCTGAAAAATGACCGGATGCTGAGTCTTCGGCCGGCGTCGAGTTGTGAACGCGACGCCCCTCCCCCTGAGGAGCAACAATGCCCGTATACACCAGACGCACGGTGCCGTCGTCGTCACGAACAGCGCTGCCTGACAAACACCCATCCCGGTCATAGTCGTGGTTAGGAACCAGCACGTCCGGGTGGAAGCGCCATTCGGATCTCAGCCGCGGGGTGTGCCCATCTGGGCCCGGGGTCACCACAACGCTGGCATGCCCCCAGCGAAGGCGTGAATTCTGTACCGGGAAGCGCTGGTCATGGGCAAAAAAGACATGAAGACGCCCGTCATCTGTCACCACACCGTTGGGTGCCATAAGCCTGCCACCCGCCGGCGTCACATGAAATCGCGGACGCCACGCCTCTATCACGTTCGCTCCTCGACGGGCCGTAGACACTAGTCTTTCACCTCGGTTGTGTGGAGTTTCTCGTCTAAATCCTCCGGGGCGAGGTTCGCACGGGAGAAATCTTGCGTCAAGGGGAGCTTAAGCTCGAGGTCCGTCCCGGGGCATAGTTCAATGACGCCCTTTTCAAGCTCGAAGTCCAAGACGTGGCCACCGCTGGTGCGATCGTCGTCAATAAAGTGCACGTGACACCCGGGAACCGAAATCCCTTTTTCGTAAATGGGGGTGCGGAAGCCAGCGATGACGCCCGATACGTCATTAAATACCTGGGCGGCATCCTCCTCAGTGACCTTGTGCATGGGCCGATAGGGGCGCTCTTGGCGAACCACGGTGCGAGTTCGCACCTCAGTGAATTTTCCGCGGATACGCAGGGCATACATGTAGTTTTCTGACGGGGTCATGCTGTCGATAAATGACGACAGGTCCGCCCGGCTGATGTGTGATGGCGCTTCGCGGACAATGCGGGGCACGAAGTTCGTTGCCACCGCGTAGGGTGTCCGCTGTTCGAGCTCTGCGGGGCGGGCTGTTCCGTCGTGTTTCAGCTGGTAACAGACACCGTCAATAATGACCATCTCACCATCGAGGGCATCGAAGGTCCCCAACCCGAAGTTGCCTTTCCCAAGCAACTCGCCGATGGTCATTTCTCCGTCGTAAATACCATCCAACAAAGCAGTCATTAGAGAGTTCTGGAAGATGGTGTGTCGCACTACTGGATGATCATGACTCATGGCCAGCAATATTACACGCATAGGGCGCACATCAGAGAAGATGTGCGCCCTTGGCTTGCTTCCTTCAGAAGAGAAAGGTTTTACTTCTTCTTCATGTCATCCAGGGCTTTCTTGCCATCCTTATTGGCTGTCTTAATCCTGGTCTTGAGGAAGTCGAACTCGTCCCAAATTTCTTGGGGGACCTTCGGACCCAAGCTCTTCAACCAACCTTCGGTATCGGAGAGATCCATCTGCCATTTATCCGCAGGTGCGGTCAGCGCAGCTTTGACATCCTTGGGGTCTGTGTCTAGGCCATCGATATCGATGTCCTTCGAGTAGGCGGTGTATCCGACCACCGTCCTCTTTGCATCGACGCGCCCCTCGATCCGATCCACGATCCACTTAAGGACACGGCTGTTTTCGCCGAAGCCCGGCCAGAGGAAACGACCGTCGTCGCCGCGGCGGAACCAGTTAACCAAGAAGACCTTAGGCAGCTTGTCTCCACCCTTCTTTCCGATGTCCAGCCAGTGCTGGAGGTAGTCGCCCACGTTGTAGCCGATGAACGGAAGCATGGCCATGGGGTCGTAACGAAGGGTACCGACCTTGGCTTCGGCAGCTGCGGCGGTTTGGCCGGAGGCTAGCGTTGCACCGATGAAGGTTGCGTGCTGCCAGTCGATAGCCTCTGTCACCAGCGGCACGGTATCGGGGCGACGTCCACCGAAGAGAATCGCGTCGACCGGCACGCCTTTCGGATCATTAAACTCTGGCGCAGCTACAGGGCATTGTTCGATCGGAACGCAGTACCGAGAATTCGGGTGCGAGGACAAGCAATCCTCGTCTGGTGTCCAATCCTTGCCTTTCCAGTCAATGAGGTGATCAGGCTCATTCTCCAGGCCTTCCCACCACACATCGCCATCGTCGGTCAACGCGACGTTGGTGAAGATGTTGTTTCCTCGCTCCATGGTCTTCATGGCGTTAGGGTTGGACTTGTAGTTGGTTCCCGGGGCGACCCCGAAGAAACCATTTTCTGGGTTGACCGCATATAGCCGACCATCGTCACCAAAGTGGAGCCAAGCGATGTCGTCGCCGATGACCTCGGCTTTCCAGCCGGGGATAGTCGGTTGAATCATCGCTAGGTTAGTCTTACCACACTGAGAGGGGAATGCCGCACAAATGTGGTATGGCTTGCCCTCCGGGGAGATGAGTTTCAGGATCAGCATGTGCTCTGCCATCCAGCCTTCATCCTTGGCCATGACAGAAGCAATACGGAGGGCGTAGCACTTCTTTGCCAAGATGGCGTTACCGCCATAGCCAGAACCGTATGACCAGATCACACGGTCCTCAGGGAACTGTGTGATGTACTTCGTCTCATTGCACGGCCACTTGACGTCTTCTTCGCCTGGCTCCAGCGGGTGACCAACGGAGTGAAGCCCCTTAACAAACGGGCCATCACCGATCTTGTCGAGGGCTTCCTTACCCATGCGGGTCATAATGCGCATCGACATCACAACATAGCCGGAGTCGGTGAGCTCGATCCCTAGCTTGGGGTCGGGATCGGTGATCGGGCCCATGCAGAATGGAACCACGTACATGGTCCGCCCCTTCATGGAACCCTTGAAGTGCTCGCTCATTTCGGCACGCATCTCGTCCGGGTCGCGCCAGTTGTTCGTCGGGCCGGCGCCATCTTCAGTCTTCGAGCAGATAAAGGTCCGAGACTCGACTCGAGCAACATCTGCAGGGTCAGACGATGCTAAGTATGAATTGGGTCGCTTTTCCTCATTAAGCTTGACCAGCGTCCCCTTCTTGACGAGATCCTCCGCGATAGCTTCCCATTCTTCGTCAGAGCCGTCGCAGAAAACGACCTTATCGGGCTGGCACAGTTCAGCACACTCCGAGATCCATTCGAGCATGTCTTGGTTCGTTGTAGGGGCATTACCTTCGAATCCCGGGATCGTAGGTACTGACATAGGATTACCTCCTCAGATCGATGTAGTGGGCCGGTCGCTTACACGGTTCTCAATCCCGCTCCCGGCTTCCATTACCACTCTAACCGTAAGGAGGGGACGAAAGACGCTCTTTACCCCAATCCGTGTAGCGATGAATGTCACATTTCGGGGGTATTTTGCGCCCGTTCAATCAACCCGCGCCCCTTAGTTTGTTTTCCTCGGTTTCTCCATCATTTTTTATTTCCCGTTTTAGCTTTTATCCCAGTTACCACGCTCAACACATTCCCATCGCCCCCGAGTCCACGTGTCTAAACATTGCTTTGAACTCGCATATCGCTTATTCAGCGTCGTTGAACCCCGCATTTTCACACGCTCGTCATCGGGAGACGTTTCATCCCCACCAGCTTTACTGTGATTCCTCTCACCGTCATTAAAGCTTTGCGCTCGCACCCCACCCAATGAATGTACTTGATATGAAATTTCATTATTGATGTCATGAAACTTCCTATGCTGGGTTTTTTCATGCGAAATCCCCTCCACAGCGACATCCCCATGGCCACTGCGCTCATCGACATTCATTGCCCACGAGGCATATCCCCCGTCGAACCGCACGGTGGTTACCCGGTCAACCATGCCGTCACCATCAGAGTCGGTATACACCGTCAAGCCATCGTCGTCGGAGAGTGTCACTGAATCACTAGTTCCGTCACCGTCAGCATCAAGCCGGGCATCACCGAGGTCGTAAAAGCTTCCCTCGAGTGACAACGTCAGCCCCGATACCCCCGGCGGCCCCGTCTCACAGTCCGTCAAACCACAGAGCGCCGAAACCGCCGGAGGCCCCACCGCCGAGTGGCCACCCCACCAGTCCCCCAACACCTCATCGCCGTCAAATAAGAAAAATGCATCCGACATTGTCGTTGCCTCTCGCTACGTATCGGATTACTTCACTTGCCACCCGGCCGTGCAATACCAGACCGCGATACGCCGGGACGCGATGAGGCCATCTCCATATGAGCAAGAGCCTCCTGCAAGGCCACTGTCCGCAAGCCCCCCGACCGCAGCCGCTTCACTCGTTTTTCCTCCGCATGGCTGGTAACCCGACGCGCATGATCAACCCACTGATCGCGCGCTAATGACAACGCATCCGCGCCACCCACCCGTCGAAAATTATTCTGAAGCTGCTGGTGACGCATATAACTGACCACAATCGCGCAAAACAAGCCAAAAGCTATTCCCAGGCTGATTGAGACACCGAACGCGGTCCCCACCAGGGGCATCACCACCATTCGAGCCACGCCTAGGCCCAGGCTGATCCCAACAGAAATGATCAAGATCCGCTCCGTCACGCTTGCTTCCGGAGGATCAAAGGGCACATCTATATACGGCACCGGCTCAGTACCGGCGGGCCGATCGTCATTCAACTGGTCCGTGGCGGCATCGATAATCTCGGGCAATTCTTTCGGGTCAAGGCACGAACGCCACGCCGACGATGCTGACCGATACGCATCCTGGACAGCACGATCCATCATTGCGCGACAATGTTGATTCGTCACGGCCATACTGTCCCGACGTTGCTTTTCCTCAGTATGCAACCAATTTCTCAAGGTGCTCGAAGGAAGCAGCACATGCGACGAAACGTCATACGTGAGTTTCTTCTCAGGTACACGGACAACGCCAATATCAGAAAGGACAGCCGTCGTGGCCGAGCTCGGCGTCGATACCCCAGATGACGGAACCGTCAACGTGTAATACTCTTCCACATCATCGACGGCCGGGCCGCGGTCAGAACTATCCGCCCCTGAATCCACCTCACTGTTTCCTGAGCTGATTCCTGAATCAGCTGCCGTCGACGATGCCACAAGTTCTTGCGCACATCGGTGGCATACCGTCATCAATTCATAATCGGAATAACAAATAGGGATGCCGTCCCAGTTACGAGGCAACTGCTTGCCATCACCGGGGAAAAACAGGGCACCAGCCGAGTTCTCAGACAGCGGCCCCTCAGCCGCCGAGAGAATCACAACATGATCCACTGCGCGACGCACAGCCTCAAGAATCCGCCGATCCTTATCGGGAATAATCGCATGCGTTGCGGGCGGTACCACTGCCACAACGACATCAGGTTGCACTTCAGGCCCCGCAGCGATAGCTACGTCCCATGTCACGTTCTTGGGGTCACCAGGGAAACCACCCCGTACGGCAGCTTCCACAACACCAGCTACCCGAGGAAGCGCCGCCACATCCGGCCCAATAATACTGACGACGAAATGTCGCTCTCCCCCTTCGTGTCCTCTATCACTCGGTCCGCCGACGTCAGATTCGGGAACGGCCGCCCACGAAGATTGCTGAGGAACCACAGGGGCGCTCACGCAACATCACCCACTTGAACGTCGATAACCTCTTGTATTCGATCACGCATCGCGGGATCCACCGCAGCACTCTGTTCCAATGCGGTCGAGACCTCTACTGGGGTGCCAACATGTGTTACGGCATGATCAAAAAAACGTCGAGCCTCACTGTTGCTATGCGGATACGACATTTGAATAAAACGAATTAGCGACGAGACCGGCATCCCCGGCTGCATAACGTCCCCCTAATTAATGAGCCACGCCCATCCCCCGACGCAGCATGATACTCAATTGTATGCGCCAATATTATGGCCAGTATTCACACCGCGATCAACCCTAAAGAGAAGAATTCCCCACATAATCCCCACGCAACCCTTCCATCATTCAGGACAGCTACCCATAAAAAGTAGTCATGATGCTCACAACACGATCAGCGAAAGATTGATTAAAGGTAGGCCTCCCTGGCAAAATAACCCCGGTGTCCACGAATCTTGAAGGCCCAATTGGCGAGCTCCCCCACGGTCGGCCCCCGCAAACCGTCGTCAACGACGGTCGAGATTACCCCCGACTAGGAACCGTGAGCTTCCGACGAGGAACACTGACACCTCGTCAACAAGAACTGTGGGACGAGAAATGGCCAACATACGGTCGCGTCCTCGATGACACTGTTATTGATACCGACGGCTGGTTCGGTCGATCCGCCCCCACCATCCTCGAGATCGGATCAGGAACCGGCACGTCCACAATAGCTATGGCATCCCGCGAACCCGACCTCAACGTCATCGCGGTTGACCTCTATAAACCTGGACTCGCGAAACTGCTCGGCGCCTTCACCCGGGAAAACCTCACCAATATCAGAATGGTTCGTGGCGATGGCGTCGAAGTTCTCCACCGCATGATTGCACCAGAGTCGCTATTAGGGGTGCGAATCTTTTTCCCCGACCCCTGGCCCAAAGCACGCCATCACAAACGTCGCATCATACAGTCAGGAACGCTGCATTTAATCGCATCCCGGCTCAAACCCGGTGGGGTACTCCACGTCGCAACTGATCACACTGGCTATGCCGAGTGGATCGACGACCTCGTCACCGTGGAACCGCTCCTTGAGTACAAGGGCTGGCCATGGAATGAGTCCCCCATCCTGACCGACCGTCAACTTACCACCAAATTTGAAAACCGCGGGCTTAGCATGGACCACACAATCAGGGAATACTTGTGGAGGCGGAAGTGACTCACCACGCAAACACCACATCCCGAGGCCATTCATATTCAGCAGCACCCGACGAAACTCCTTCGGCACTGCTCATTTGGGATGCACCCAATATCGATATGGGCTTGGGATCAATTCTCGGTGGACGACCAAGCTCTGCCTACCGCCCACGCTTCGATTCGCTCGGACAATGGCTGATCCACGAAACAGACCAGCTCAGCGCTTCCCTCGACGAACAGATCGAACCAGAAGCCACGGTCTTCACCAACATCATGCCCGGGTCCGCAGACTCAATCCGCCCGTGGATCGACGCCCTCCGCAATCTCGGTTTCGCGGTTTTTGCTAAACCCAAGCTTTTCGACGACACCGATGTCGATCCGGACATGCTGGCGCACATCAACCGCAGGTACGACGAGGGTGTGCTGCGCTCGGTGTATGTTGCCAGCGCTGATGGCAGAAACTTTCAACCACGGCTAGAAGAACTGGCTGCCGAGGGTATCGACGTTGCCGTGCTGGGTTTTTACGAACACGCCACCTGGGCGGTGATGAGCGAGGCCATACGATTCGTCGACCTCGAAGACATCCCGGATATCTTTACCACGCCACTCCCGCGAGTAAATCTCGACCGCCTTCCCGACGAGGGCGCGTGGCTACAGCCGTACCGCTCCCTTCGTTCTGTGAAGTCATCTCATCATGACGGCCAGTCGTGAGGGAGCTGATGCAATGACTGTAGAAGCGGAAACACCTGGACGAAAAACCGAGGTCACTGCGCGCGCAAAGGACGCAGTGCTGGCCGACGCACAGTCAGCCACGGGTACCACTGTCGCCCCGAAGGAACAAGTGTCGCGCCGATCTCACACCTCAGGAAGCGTCAAAGTTCGGCCCCTCCCCTGGTGGCGACGAGCCATCACTCTAATGAGGCACCCTCTGGTTCGATTAGTGTTCTTCCTTGCTGTGGTAGCCGCCCTCACGATGGTCGTCCGAGGCAGTATTGATTTCGTTTCAGAGGGTCTGGGCTACATCGGATCGGCAAACACCACGTGGATCATCGTCGGAGTCGCTTTTATCGGCCTTTCAATCCTGGCCATGGGCGAGCTCATGTACGTCCTCCTACGCAGCGCTGGGGTCCCCTGCAAACGATCCAGTGTCTACGCCCTCACTCTGACGTCGAACTCTGTGTCTGCCACTTTCCCTGGTGGTCCAGCAATTTCACTAGCGATGATTTTCCGTGAGCAGCACAAATGGGGAGCTTCTTCAGTGATTGCTAGCTGGTATATGGTGATCTCCGGTGTCATCGCGTCAGGTGTGCTAGCTCTTTTCGGCCTCACCGCATTCTATTTCTTGGGTGCCAAGGTGAACCCGTGGACACTCGTCATCTCTCTTACCGCTGTGGTTGTCGTATTACTAGTTGTGAAATGGTTAGCAGCACATCTCTCTAGCGTCGAGCGCGTTGTCGTCACCATCCTTCGCAAGGTCAACCACTATCGGAACAAACCTCTCAACACTGGAATCGACAAAGCACGCGAAAGCATTAAGACCCTCAGCAGTGTTGACCTGCCGTTACCGAAGCTTGCATTGGCGGCCATGTGGTCAGGCGTGAACTGGGGCGCAGATTGCCTCTGCCTCCTCGTTTGCCTATGGGCGGTGGGGGCACACCCCAACGTGGCATCGGTTGTCCTCGCGTTCGTCACTGCCAAAATCGTGGGAACTGCGCAGGTCACGCCGGGCGGGTTGGGACCCGTCGAGGCAACGATAGTCGGCACTCTCGTCGCCACCGGTATGACGTCGGCAACCGCGCTTGCTGCCACCATTATTTTCAGAATGATTTCGTTCATTCTCCTCGCCGCTGTGGGCTGGATCATTTTCCTCATTCAATATGCGGGACCCAAACGCGCGATGATGTTGGGGCGGTCCTGAGGAACCGCACGTGAACCTCATACAGTACGGACACACTAAAAACGCACTGACGATACTGACAATAGAGGCGCTAGATAATGGCGCAATACTAAGGATTGGAGTTCATCATGTCACAGTCCGCTTCTCCGGGATCCGAGACTGACCCAAACCGTGCACCAGGCACGCAAGTGAGCTACGTGCAAGCAGCGGTGATGGACATCATCGCAGTTCTGCTCTTCGCCCTACTTGCGCGTATCGCCCACAATTCACCGGAATTGCCATTCAGTTGGGGCGGTGTCCTCGCTACTGCTTGGCCATTCTTGCTCGGCGCGGCCGCCGGGTTCGGTGTCATGGCCATCCTCCGCCGCCCCGCCGGCACTGTAATCCCGTTCGGTATTGCTGTGTGGATTCCCGCCGTCATTGTGGGCCTCACGATTTGGGGTTTCCACCACAGCAAAGTCCCGCACTGGTCATTCATCATCGTGGCGACGGTAACGTCGGCGATCTTCATCCTCGGATGGCGGGGCCTGACCCGCCTCTCTGCGTCACGCGCGCACAAGAGGCGTGAGCGTCGACAAGCTCTTATCGACGCCGAAGAAAAGCACAAAGCCGACAAGTGACGAGTAAATAAATGACCCCGCTATGCATGGCGAGAAATAGCGGAGTGCTTCAATAGTTGTATGTCACATACCGACCCGGCCCAAGGATCCACCGGATCCACCCTTGCTGGACGCGGAGAAACCACCTCCAAAACATTCTTCGGCCACCCGTGGGGGTTGGCGAACCTCTTCGGAGTGGAGATGTGGGAGCGCTTCAGCTTCTACGGGCTCCAAGGCCTTGTTCTCTTCTACCTGTATCACAGCACCGACGACGGCGGGCTGGGCATGTCCGAAAGCCTGGCAACGTCAATCGTCGGTGCCTATGGTGGTGCGGTTTTCCTCGCCTCGATCGGTGGTGCGTGGATTTCTGACCGTGTCCTCGGGGCAGAAAAGACACTGTTTTATTCGGCGGTGCTTATCATGTTGGGGCACATGTCGCTTGCTCTTCTGCCCGGCTTCACTGGACTGATCATTGGTCTTGTCCTGGTTGCGGTGGGGTCAGGAGCCCTGAAAACGGCGAATTCCGCGATGGTCGGAACTTTATACGAAGAGGGCGACCCCAAACGCGATGGCGGTTTTTCGTTGTTCTACATGGGCGTGAACATCGGTGCCTTGATTGGCCCTCTGGTGACAGGCGCCCTATGGAAGCAGATGGGTTTCCACTGGGGCTTCGGAGCAGCTGCGGTTGGTATGGCTTTGGGCCTTATTCAGTACATCCTGATGAGGAAGACCACGTTGCAGAATGCTGGCGCCAAAGCTCCGAATCCTTTGCGGCCTGATGAACGCGTCAAGTCGTGGGGTGGGGTCATCGCGTTGACGGTCATCATTGTTGGGCTTGCTCTACTCTTTCCCACTTCTCAATTGTCGACGTATGTTGCGGTCATTGCGATTGTCGCCGCAGTTTATTTCTGGCAGGAAATGTACCGTTCTTCATTGGTGAATCGGACGGAACGCCATCGTTTGTTGGGGTTTATTCCGATGTTCCTGGCCGCTTGCGTGTTTTGGTCGATCTATCAGCAGCAGTTCACGATGGTGGCAATGTATGCGGATAAGAAGCTGGACTTGAGTTGGGGTTTCATGGATACGCCGGCCTCATGGGTTCAGTCGATTAACCCGATCTTCATTATTCTTTTAGCACCGCTCTTCACGATTCTGTGGGATCGTCTGGGTACACGTCAGCCGTCTACTCCGGTGAAGTTTGGCGTGTCGGCCATTATGTTGGGGCTTGGTTTGGTTCCTTTCCTTTTCTTTGTGAGCTACGCTGACCATTCAACGCCCTACTACATGATTGTTGTGGTGTTGTTCCTTTTCACTGTGTCAGAGCTGTTGCTGTCTCCAGTTGGACTGTCTATGTCAACTAAGCTTGCTCCGCGTGCGTATCCGGCACGAATGGTTGCGATGTGGAATCTAACCTCCGCTGTGGGTACGGCTTTAGCAGGTACGCTGGCCGGTTTTTACAATCCGGAGTCCGCACATGATTCCACAATCTATTTCATAACAATGATCTGCGTGTGTGTGATGATCGGAGCCATCATTCTGGCGGTATCGAAGCCGATTGTGAAGCTTTTCGATGGTGTGAAATAGGCGCATAGCCACCGAGGCAGTTTCCCCCACGTGCTGTCGTGGTAGTCCACTACCCAACGGTGGCGGCCAAGGACTCTCATTCTCTTTGAGCTGGATCCTCTTTATGCTGGCAGTTCTCACACGGAAAGGTTGAGATTCACACCGAGGGAGGCCTGCGCGTTGATGCTGACCCCTAGCTGGCCCTGTGGTGCTGACGCACACGGTTTCTTTTCCGGCGCTGGCTGCTGGCATGGGTCATTCTTCACCTGCTGCTGAACAGGACAGTTCCCCTGCACATTATGGGCATTACCGCTGTTAATCGCTTCCGACACGTTGCCGGCAATCGACAAACCAGCGTTAATCAGGTTTGACGCATTAGCGTTAATCGCTGCTGCCGCATTGGCCTTTACCGTTGCTGCGGCGGCGGCAATGTGCTGATTCACTGTTTCCTGAGCGGCCCGAATATCTTTCTCGGTGAGGAGATTCCTCTGGGCAATGGGCGTGCCCTTCTCTACCGTTCGCGACACGGTCTGGATGGGCGTGCCTTTTTCAATCGGGGTGCCCTTCTGGATGGGCGTACCCTTCTGAATCGGGGTCCCCTTCTCTACCGGGGCAGACACCTGAGAGTTACGGTTCTGCTCAATGATGCGCTTCTGCATGCTTGTACGCTGCTGCTCAACGGCTTGTTCGGCAGTGGTGGACGAGATACTGCCCTTGACGCCCCACACAATTCCTGACTTACCGATGCCACTAATTGCGATAGCGGACTCGTTAGTCGTCGTTCCATCCGCCTTCCATGCGTGGCGGGCCGATGCAGCGAGGCGCTGGGCATCCCTCTGCTGGAGTGCCCCGCGGTCCGGTGGGCATGAGCAATCCGCGCTTTTAGCCAGCGAAGCTCCCGGCGTGGCGATATGGCTCGCAATCCGGTTCTTATAGTCCATAGCGAGTTTCGCTACCGCAGTCACGCCGATCGCGCTTTCATTAGAGGTAGCTTTCGACTTAGCCTCGGCCTTGGACACTCCTCCAGAGCACGGGCCGAGCCCGGTGCGTGGCGCATGATCGCCACGACTACCGCGAGCACTATCTCCCGCGACAAGGTCTTTCCCACCGACCTCTTTCTGCGATAACTGCCGGTTAACCTGGACAGTTTGAGCGTCGTTACGTGTCTGCTGATCAATCTGCACGGCAGCACGCTGAGGTGCAGTAGCTTTAGGGAGGGTTGCGGTGGATTGCGGCGTCATGCGCGGGATCTGCTTTTGCTGTACGCGGATTCCCTGAGCGATAGACTGTTGTGTGCCTCCGCGTTCAGACGCTGTGATGACCGTGTTCGTTTGTTTCGGTATTGTCTGCGCGGGTTTTGCCACCTGCTGATTCATTGTTTGCTGTGGCTTAACGGATACTGATTGCGGTTCGACAAATCCTCCGGCGAATGCAGCCGGAGCTGCTGCAGTGATGCCTACACACGCAATGCCCAAGCTCATTGCTGGAACAGCGAAGGAAGCACGGTCCCCTATGCGCGTTTCACTGTCCCTGTGCTTTCCGCGGTATCCCCTGTGAGTTATCCGCGAAGAGATTTCGTTATCCCCCATTGTATGTAATTCCCCTTTATTTCCTGGTGGCACGGGTTAGATCCCCCAGTCCACAGCGTGGAGTGCTTGAGGCTCTGAGCTACACCATGCCCACCGTCATATGCTTATGAGCCTTGAGGTGACAATGCATCCTCATTGTGCCCAGTGATGACCTGCGATCCCCTCACAGGCATGTCTGGAATGACTCAGGACTTTAATGCCCTCTCCATAAAATACATGGTGGTTGTGCCAAAGAAAAGAACGATCGTCATCTTCTTTCGTTTTACAGGGAGATTGATGGGTGATAGTGAACACAGCTCTAAGGAAACTGACAGGTTCACTGGATGGAACAACCAGAGAATGTCCGTAGATTCATTGCTGTCAGTGGCTGACGGAGACTACAACAGGATTCTCAGTTTTCTACCGACACAAAGTGCCACAGGTACGCAGTGTCACAGCACCTGTACACCGTTAACCACTGAAAAAGGACTCAGGCTTTATGCCGACGCTACTAGGAAAGAAGGGTGATCTATAGGACTCTGAGGGAGCAATGGGACAGAGAAGCCCGCACCTGCTGGGGAGCAAGGTGCGGGTTTTTCATGTCAGCGAATCCGCGACCTATGCGGCGTGAGCTATGTGTGGTTATTGATGAGTCCTTGAGCCCACTGAACCATCCACGCGATAGACGTCGTGCCCTCAATAACGTTCGGATTGGTGCCATATTGAATATGCAGCGAATTACCCGTGAATAGCGCGTCCACGTTCTCTGGCTCAACCTTCAAGCTAGTTGGCATATCGCACACGGCGTCACCCGGCGCGCAAATTTCATTGACGCGATCGTTCAGATCTCCCATTCCCCCAGACCGCGGACCACGGGGAGTAAAACCAGGTACCACATTGCCCAGCGCCGCTGCGAATGGTTGCAAGGCAATTTCGGATCCAACGCCTTTTGGTTGAGCCCCGACCGTTTGTCCTTCACCGGTCACCCGACGCGGATCAGCAAGTGCTGTGACTCCCGCGACTGCGTCGCTCGGCACGACACCACGGTTATTTCCTATGTCACTCGCAACATCACCAGCTACGGCCGCTCCCTGAGAGAAACCCATGATGGCGAACTTCGTCGCAGGGCAATGACCATGAGTTGCGGACAATTCTGCGTTGACGATGCGGACTCCTTCATTGGCCGAGTCCGCATAGTTCATTTGGTCTAGCGTTGCCAGAGTTTTCATCTGAGCAGGATAATTCGCCGTCCAAACCTTCACTGACGATGAATCATTATTCTGCGTCAAAGGTCCCGTAACGCCTTGAAGCAAGGCATTGGGAAATTGCGTCGGATGCAGGGGATCATCATTCGTCGAGGATTCCCCTGTCCCAGGCACAGCGATAACTTCGACGGACGGGCAATCTGCAGGTTGTTCCGGATTACCGGATCCTTCACCATTGTTCGAGGGGGCTCCCGGGCCTTGACCGCGAGACCCCATCCACTGCGCTATTCCGACAGCAATTGCACCCAGAAGAATGAGAACACCAACGATGACCAGTAGTTTGCGAAATACTGATCGAGACCCTTTCTGCGCCATAGCAACAGGTTACATGGCTGGCATCTAGCCACTACACAAGTCGCTGTCGGCAGACTCGGTGATGGAGCGTTCCACCTGGTCCAAGGGTTGGTTCGTAAGCTTCTGCTCAATCAGCTGTCCTGCCATCGCTCTGACCGAGAAACTGTCCTGCCCCTCGGCCTTCGCCTGGCAATATTCCATAGCGGATGCGATCACTTGGTCGGCTGCGGCGCCATCAACGTTGATCTTGTCTTTTTGCATCGTCGCCAGGAACTTTTTTTCTTGGTCCGTGCGCTGGCCACGATTCGGTGCTGGAACGTGTGAAACTTCAACCGGAGTTTCATCATCCTTGGCATCAGGGTTATCTCCTATGCCATCGTTGGAATCCGCCGATTTTGAAGAACTTGCCGACGACGAACTCGCAGATGACCGTGCCGAACTACTCGATGCACTGGATGACCGGGCTTTAGTGGTGGTGGCGGAATCAGAATCATCTTGGGTGGCTGTGGAGCCATCACCACATGCTGCAAGGACGCCCGCCCCCAGCACAGATGCTAAAACTAGCGCAGTACCCCGCCTAAATGACGAAGGACGGTTCCAGGCCCGACGATTCCAACGACGCGGGGAAACCAATGGCTGGTCCGCCTCGTAACCATCAGCGTCATCAGCTGCATTCGAGCTCATTGTGAATCCACCGCGTGAAGTCATGCGTGTGTCCTTCCCATCGTTCCCATCGACGCTGTTATCTCGTCGCCGTTTCTCGTCGCTGTCATCGCGCCATCCTAGTGACGGATGGCCTTAGCATTCACGATCATCATTTGCCGCGAAGTTACGGTTCCTGAACCTTACCGTTCGTTTCTTTAATAGTGCCGTGCTGGAAATCAATGGTCAGACCTCCAGCCGGGATATTTGCCATATCTGAGGTCGGGAATCCGTACTTCCCACCTTGGGCACCATTTTTGTCCCACGTGTCGAAAATCCCGCCCTTCATGATGACATGAGCGCCGGTATCTGGGGACCAGTAAATATAGCCCTTGTCGAATTCGGTGAACGCTCCGCCGTCAACTGGTACTTCGTCTGTCTTTGCGAAGCCAAGTTTGTCTACTCCGCCAAAGTCTTTGAACTTCTTGGCAATCTCACCCTGCACATAATGCGCTACTCCGTCTTTGGTCCGCGTCACGAAGCCGTTTTGGAACTCTTGGAGCGCACCTCCGGCCACTGATTTCTCATCGGCCGTCGGGTAACCCAGTTTTCCGGTTTCATAGCCTGTTGTTCCCCACGCGTCGAACATTTCCGGCTTCAACGCGTGCGGCCCGGTCTCAGCATTCCAATAGATGGATCCGTGCTCGAACGTCACGAAACGGCCTTTGCCGTCCGGAGAGGTAATCTCTTCACTCGTCGGATATCCCAAGAATGACTTGGGTCCTCCCACCTCGGCATAATGAGCACCGATACGGCCCCAAAGGTTATGCGCTCCTGTCGACGGGCTCCAGAACGTACGCCCATTCCGGAAGTCCTGGATTTTCCCTCCATTGGCGCCGTCGTACTCGTCGGAGGTGCATCCACCAAGCTTGTCTTGATCTTTCAACGCGGCATTAGCAATTTCGCCCATGGGGACACAGTTGGCACCACGATCGTTCTGTGACAATCCGAGAGCATCTGCCATATACGGCCACGACTTACCGAGCTCGAATTGCCAATAGGGCCAGGTGTGGGTTCCAGAATTCCGAAACGCAGTCGTGACATTGATACCTGCACGCTTGGCGTGGCTGACGAATGTTTCCGAGGTCATCCGAGCTAGTGCTTCTTGCCCGAACGTTAATCCTTTCTTCGGAAGCCCTGGTAAAACCTGGCTTTCGTCATCATAGGATCCTGCTGCTCCAGATCCTGCTGACACATAGACACCGGTGTTCTTCAACTTACTCACGTTAAGCTTCGGGTCGTGCTCTTTCCAACCTTCTGAACCATACGGTCCCCACATGTTTTCGGCGTTGAAGGGTGACACTGTCTTCATGACAATACCGATGCCCTCACTCATCCCAGGGGAACTCGTGTCCAGGTAACCTGAGTATGAGCCGACGAAGTTAAACATGTCTGGGTGACGTTCAGCAAGGTTCATAGCACCCGTCGCACCAGCAGACATACCGAAGACGGCGGTCTTATTATTAGCCCTCCAACCTTCCTTAAGAATCGGGGGAAGTTCCTGAGTGAGGAATGATTCCCACTTGTAGAACTGGCCACTATCTGCATTCAGCCAATCGGTATAAAAGGAAGCGAGCCCCCCCACTGGCAATACAACGTTGACATTGCGGTCCGCGAATTGCTGAACAATGTTGGTGGCGGCCGTCCACCCGTTCTCAATTTGGTTAGGGACGATACCGTCAAGCCCCAGAACTGTGGGGAATGTTTTGTCCGGCTGCGAGTACCAATCTCGGGCGAGGAGGATCTCAACTTTAACGGGATTACCGGGCATCGCCTTGGAGTTGATATACAGCGCCACACGTCGATCAGTCAACCAATCGACGTGGTCAATGGACACCCCATCGGGAAGGTTGTCGAGCTGTTGCTGCTCCGTACGGATCGGGAGGGGCTCAGAAGGAAGAGTCAAGGGGAACGCATTCTTGGCGGCTTCTCTTTGAACCGAATCAGGAACATCGGCATGCTCTGCTGGAGCGGCTCCATCGCCATTCTCCGTACTCTGTGACGCAGAACTTTCAGAGGCACTGGGGCTCTGGCTCTCTGCGGGGGCATCCTCGGCTCTCGCCCCAGTGTGAATAGCCGCTGCACCTAACATCACAACAAAACCTGTTGCAGCGATCGTGGTGGGCCACGTCCGACGATGGGAGAGCTTCGAAGAGGCGCGCATACCTGTATTTCCTTAGTTCTGTGCCGGTAGACATTTTCTTCCGACATCATTATTACCGTGTTATACGCATGTTACCTATGCGACGCGCGGATAACGGTGTTGTTTATGTGATTTTTACCGACACTTCGCGTGACGACGGTAGTGCCCTGATTTGCGGCGGTAGCGCCCAGGCTACGGCAGCCCTCCGATCGTGCATCCGCGATAACGCGGGTGAAAGCACTTAAGACGCAGACACCTCACTGGTGCCTGCGTCTTATGAAGGAATATTTACGTTAATCTTCCCAGGTCCCCCTACGGCGATGGCTCAGTGGTTATGAGGACCACCGAGTCAACTCATAGGCAACGTCTCCATATAGGTGGCGTTGCCGGGCAACCTACTGGTCCTGGTGGCTGTTATCAACAGCGCGCTGGACGTCGTCACCGGTGGCAGCTGCGTCATTCTGAGCGGCAGGAGAAACATCGTCGCCACGAACCCCCGGAACGGTAGCAGACCGTGAACCAGGGTCGCCTGTCAGCGGCTTATCTCCTTCAGGAACGCCCTGACCAGCGGCACTCTGGGTTGCCTGCAAGATACGGGGACGAACCTTGATCAGTTCCTCGCGCCAGTTGGTCCAGTTGTGAACACCAGCCAATGGGTAATCAATGGTCGGGTTGATGCCCTGTGCGCGGAGTGCACCTTCAAACTGAGTGGTGGTCACACGCGACACAGCTTCCATACCCATCACGGATACGGAGTAGACAGGGTTAGCGAAGAAGTCGTCTTGCGGGTTCCACCAGCCGGTCGCCGCGGAAATGTACACGTCGGTGTTGCGGTAGGCGGCCGCATTCTTCGTCGGATCGTTCTGACGGATGCGGTCACCGGTCCACATCTGGTCGATGCGGTACCCGCCATTTCCGAGCATCGCACCGGCAATGCCCAGGCGCATGATCGGGTTCGATGTAGCTAAGTAGCCCGAGAAGGATGAAACCTGACGGAACTGATTCGGGTGATGAGCAGCCAAGTTCATTGCGCCCGTGCCACCCATTGACATTCCGGCAACCGCGTTATTGGTCGGCGAAACGCCGAAGTTGGCCTGGAGATACGCAGGGAGCTCAGAGCTTAAGAAGGTGTCCCACTTATAGGTTTGGGTGCCGTCAGCTGATGTAGAGGGCTTCTCCCAATCCGTGTAGAAGGAAGCTTTACCGCCCAGGGGAAAGACCTTCGTGATGTTGTCGTCGACAAAAATGTTTTGAGCGTGAGCCCAGTCGATCCAACCACTACTATTTGTTGGGCCGGCGAATCCGCCCAAAATGTAGAGGCCTGCATTGCCATTACCATTGGCTGCCTGAATTTGGACCGGAATATCCTTGTTCATGGCATTTGAATGGACTGTGCACTTCTGCACCCAATAGGCGGCAGCATCCCATGTACAGCCCGGCCGTAGGGTATCTCGGCTCCCCTCCGCATGAGCTTTATTTGAGCTCAGGGCAGTGGACACACCCAGCATGAGCGCAATAGCACTCACCAGCACGGCCACCGTAAGCCAGGGCCTACGCATAGCTCCCACACGTTGCGAGAAGCTCATCATAAAATTTTCCTCTTTCCTCAAGAGCCTGGGAAGTTCCCTATCTCACTCATTCACGGTACGAATGCGGCCGGCTCTTCAATAGCCGTCCATCCACCCCGAGGCAGATCCTCACGATCGGCCAGCGAACCGGATATGAGCAATCACCGATCACACTCGGTGGAACGATGACACACAATAGTAATCGAATAATACCCTGTCCACGTTACTTCGTGATTTTCACCAGGTACGACAGTTCACCACTGCTCTTCATCCCCACCGCTACGAGTCCTCATGCTTACTGAAGGAGAGCAAGGAGAGCACAGTATTCCGCCACTGCGGATCTCGCGCCTAGTTTTCGAACCCGACTAGAAGCCACAGTCTAGGACCAGCAGCCACAGTCTAGAAGGACGGCGCTACATAGACCGCGATGAAAATAGCAATGGCCCATAGGAGCCCAAGCAACTGAAGGACATGGTCACGAAGGGCTAATTCATCGGGCGCACCACCATCACCGCGATCAACGTCGGCTGCATACCGCAAAATAGCGACCGTAAACGGCACCATCGAAATTTCGTACCACAGGGCGGCCGCAGAACTATCTTTCTGCCCCATCTCGAAGCCCCACAAGGCGTAGGTCAACACCACCGCCGTCGCCGACAAGGTCCATACGAACCGCAGATAGGTCGGGGTATAACCCTCTAACGATTTACGAATTTTTGCGCCTGACTTGGCTGCCAGCAGAATTTCTGAGTACCGCTTGCCCGCTGCCATGAACAAAGAACCAAATGCTGCGACCAGGAGGAACCACTGTGAAAGCTCGATCCCGGCAGCGACGCCACCACCCATTGCTCGCAAAAGGAAACCCGAGGACACCAGCGCAATATCAATCACCGGCTGGTGTTTCCATCCGAAACAGTATCCCAATTGCAGGACGATGTAGACGCCAATAACTGTTGCCAAGGCCCAGGCGGACGTCGAGAAGAAAGAGACAACTAAGGCAGCGAGAACGAGAACAACAGCCATCCCATACGCCACGCCAACCGGGAGGACTCCCGCGGCAATAGGGCGGTATCGCTTCGTCGGGTGAGCGCGGTCAGCCTCAACATCCCGAGCATCGTTGATCAAATAAATTGACGACGCCGCACAGCAAAAGGCGACAAACGCGATGAAGACGTCCAGGGCAACCCGACCGGTGAACATATCCGAACCAGCCGCCGCAGGAGCAGCCACCACCAATACATTCTTCACCCACTGCTTGGGGCGAATTGCCTTAAACATCGCCTCTGGCAGCGTTTTGGGCGCCCGCATTGTCGCTGAGGCTTTATCGCCCGCGTTTTTAGGAGCCTCGGGGTAGAGACCTCGGGTATGAGGCTCGGACCCAATTAGCGCACCATCGGATTCATTACTGGGATACGGATCGTGTTCATTGCCCGCCATCGTGACTTTATAACTCCTCTTTGGTGACATTCGCAGTCGCCATCAATCGCACTACCCTCTCAACGCTATCGAGCACACTAGGCTACTGGTGCGTAACGGCCCGATGAATAGCTTCCGCCGATACTCCTCCTAAGAGGGCCCCGGCCGCAACATCTGTTGGATAATGCACGCCAACGGTCATCCGCGACAGCATCATAAGCGGAATCACTGTCAAAGGCACGGGAGAACTAAGAATCCGTGAGAGCTCAATCATCGCGGCTGTCGTCGATGTCGCATGTGACGAGGGAAAACTCAATTTCGAAGGAGTCTTCACCCCGATCCGCACACGCGGTCCATGGGGCCGGGGACGACGAACAATGCGCTTGAGAATCACAGATGCTGCATGGCTCCCCAACGCTGCTCCGGTCAATACTCCCCACTGGGTACGACGTTTTTCATCCACGATCATTCCGACGACACCCAAAGTCAGCCAGGCTGCGGCATGCTCACCCGCGTGGCTTAGCCCCCTGGCCAGAGGCATAACGCCCGGTTTATCCGCGATGGCGCCCTGAATGAATTCGAGCACCCGGGTTTCGTCGAAGGGATCCCCTTTGTGTTTAGCGTTCAAAGACCGTGCTCCATCCCTCGCGGCTGGTCAGCCTTGGGTGTGCCTTGCGATACATCTGGCGCATTTCAGGGAAGCGATCGTAAATTTCCTTTTGCAGACGCATCGACTCACGGGCCAGCTTCACAGCCTTGGCGCGGTTACGTTTACGGAAAACAACTCCGCGGCCATCGGCAGTAGTCACCGTAGCTCCGTCGACACGCGACATGGAGAACCAGCGAGCCTCAATCGGCGGAAGGTTAACGTCGGGGACCTCGGGGTCACCATCGCTGGGCGAAAACTGCTTTTTCACGGCCTTCGACAACGCAGACACCTTCGCAAAGGGGTTAAGAGGAATCTTTGTAAGATTCTTCGGCCCGCCCTTCGCGGGTGGAACCGCTGAGGCTGACGGCAACACGACGGCATCCGGGTATTCTTTCCGCAACTCGTTGATACGCGGGAGTGCAGTGTCAAGAATGTCAAAGAGCTGATCGGGGCCACGCAAGAAGTCCTTGATGGCTTCATTCTGAATAGCGACCGTTGAGTATTCAAGGCACATGAGATGCTTCGTTGTCGCCTTGGCCATCGACTGCAGCATGCCCAAAATGGACCCATCCTGCTCAATAGCGGCAACGATTAACCGGTTACGCAGGTGGAAATACGCCTGCCAGTCAATGGCATCATCCTTATCAGACCAGGCCATATGCCAGATCGCGATACCCGGCCACGATGCTGTGGGGAACCCTGCATGCCCGGCGCGGAGACCATATTCGCCATCATCCCACTTAATAAACAGTGGCAATGGCTGCCCAATGGCCTCTGCAACGACGCGAGGGATCATGCACATCCACCAGCCGTTATAGTCGACGTCGATACGGCGGTGCAGATCACGCGACGTAATGACGTCGCCATTGGCGTTCCGCCCATGATCTTTACGATCACGCAAGGGATATTGATAAAAGTCGTGGTCGTAGTGAACGTGGGGTGCCGAGGTCCACATGAACGAATGCCGATCAATGACCTCGCCCATGCTGTGTAAGTGGCTACGTTCTTGAAGGTTCAGCATCTGCCCGCCAACCAACATGGGCTGGCGCGCATAACGAGCAACCTGGAGTGCGCGAAGAATGGAGTCGGGCTCGATGGCGATGTCATCATCCATATAAAGAATGAAGGGAGCTTGAGTGGCTCGCTGTTTGCGTTCCTCCTCAGAACCAGCACCGCCCAGAGCCTCATACATGATGCGGGAGTAGCCACCCGATCCGCCCAGGTTTCCCTGGCGGAACTCATGGAATCGATCACCGAAGTGCTGAACAACTTCATCAAAGCCCGGCTCATCCGCAGGGTGCTTCGTTCCCTGGTCTGGCATCAAAACCGCGTCGATGACGGCGTCGACTTCCGGGTCGGAAGCAATAGCTTCTAAAGCTGCAACAGCATCGGCGGGGCGGTTGAATGTCGGGATACCCACTGTCACGGATTTGTCTTGAGGGCCGATCATCGACCCGTCGGGCATTGTCTGGGGGCCGGGTTGTTCTGGCGCGTACCACCCCGCGGCCAACAACGTGACATCCGTTTCACAGGTCAAGTCAAACCAAATCCAGCCGCCATCTTCGAAGCGATCCAGAGAGACCTCAAATTCCAGTGTCGATACAGTCGTCTCCGCAGATGAAGGCTCACCCTCGATGGTGTCCTGTGTGCTCTCCTCGGCTGTTGTCGCGTGGATATCCTCAGCAAGCACGTCGGTCATTTTGCCTTCAACAGCAATGCGTGACCCGTCAATTTTTGACCGGTAGACATCGGCGCGCGCATCGCCTTGGAGTTCGAGTTTCAAGACGACGGACTTCAGCTGAGTCCAGCGCCGCCAATACGACGCGGGGAAACCATTGAAATAGGTCTCGAAGCTGACCTCGGCGCCTGCCGGGAATGTCGCCTCTGTGCGGCTGTGGAGCACAGCACGCGACTTATTCGCCTTCGATTCGATCATGTATAGCGATCGAACATCGTGCGGCTCCCCCCTGCGAGGCAGAATAACGCGCTGAAGACGCTCCACAGCTCGACTTTTAGCCTGACTCCCGGCCTGGCTCATACTCGCTAACCCTTTCATTTCACTTCCGTCAACATCCTGAGCCTACCGCAGCTCAACAGCACGACGAGGTTCCCCAATGGTATTGGGCCAGCGCTCCGGCACCACTACTCCAGCACTGGGCCTACGACGCTGGCCTCCAGAACCACCCTCGACGCAAACACCATGCCTAGAGTACTGGTTGGCTTCGCGCAGAGCTATTTAGCGTCAGACGTGGTAGAGAATGAGGAGGAAGAGCCCATACTGCGCGGGTAAAACGGTCCATCACACCAGCGCACATTCTTCTTGATCGACGCTGTTTACACGGTGTTTATACGGCGCTATATCTCGAGGAAGTTTAATCTTTTTCACGTGCCCACTGACTAAGGATCCAGCTAATCGAAGTATGTGTCGTAATAGTCATCCAGTTTGTCAACATATTTTCGTGCTTGGCCGGGATCCGAATACAAACCGTGTCCCGAACGAGGGAAGACAAGATAGTCGTAGTGGACGTGATTATTATTAAGAGCGCTTAATAATCGGTCATGCACCTTAAAGGGCACAATTTTGTCCTTCTTTCCATATGCCATCAATATGGGGACGGAAGTAGAAGAAACGTAATGGTAAGGAGAAACGCGTTCGGCTAGGTTGCGATAAGACCCATCCGTCATGTCGTGGTCACTGAGATGCACGCCCGTCAGTTCAGTTAAGAACTTCTTTTTATCTTTCCCGTAACCTTTTATATCGCCATCTGCGTCAGCCCAATCTTCCGGCTGGAAGCTCGCGGGACCGACTTCCTGAAAAACAAACTTCAGGGGAACGGGACTGGTCTTCCCATCGCGAAAGGCGTACATCATTGCGAGAGTGCCCCCAGCGGATTCCCCTGTAATAGCCATTTGATTGACCGGGTATCCGTGCTGCGTGGCTTGTGCTACGGCAGCGTTCACACTGTTCTTGATTTCCGTGTACATTTTGTCCAGGTTTGAGGGATGATCATCCGTGTTGGTCGTGTAATTAACAGAAGCGGACACATATCCTCGGGTTGCCGCGTCTTTTGCCGAGGCAGCGTCTTTTTTATCGCCGCTGACAAACCCTCCCCCATGGATCCACACCACGAGAGGAAACTGCGAGCCGTTTTTAGCCTTGGCTTTTCCACTCTGGTTTTTCTTACTTTTGGGAAGGTATAGATCAAAGTCGTTCTGGACCTCGTCGCCATACTTAAGGTCCTTCACCACTGAATATGAATCCGGATTATTTTTAAATGTTCTACTCAACACATCAATACGCGTACAGAAATAATAAGCGGTTACGGCAGCCACAACAAGAACAATAAAAACATAGAGAATACCCCAAGCGACTTTCTTCACTATAGGCCTCCTAGCATATTATCCAGATAAAGCCTGAAACCCAGATAAATCAGAAGGCCGAGTACTAGCCCTATAACCACACACAAAATAATCCGGGTGATTCGGTATGACAATGCTTGTTTAACCCAACCCATACCATTCCTCTTCCCTCACATGCCCTCTTCCTTCGCATGTGACCCATGAAGGCTGAATTTCCATCCTACGGGCGTAATCCCACGCTGACCCCACGATGACCGAGCGATGGTCGAGCGCGGACCACATCTGGACTTTGGATCCTTGTTAGATCGCTTTCCTAAAAGGATAGAGGAAATAAACCTCTACAGGCTTTCGCCTCAGTGAGGACCAGGTCAATACACTCCATTCCGAGTGATGAAGACCTCACTTGATTCGCGCGTTGGGTGCAACCACCATAGGTTGTATGACAAGTACCGCGCGCTCGTCCTCGCGTAAAAATCCTGAGGCCACCCAGCGGCCAGATTCACTCCCGATCACGGCCGGCGACCCGTCGTCGGCGGCGTCGAGAAATAAGTTTCACAAACCCGACTTTTCCCAGCTCCAGCGGTTGGGCAAAAGCCTCATGCTCCCCATTGCGCTCCTGCCCGCAGCGGGAATACTCCTCCGATTAGGTCAAGACGACCTCCTCGGAAGGATCAAAACTCCCGTCATCGGGCCTTTTTTCGAGGCGATGAGCGCCGCCGGCCAAGCGCTTTTCTCCCAACTCCCCCTGCTCTTTGCCGTCGGCGTAGCTATTGGATTCGCTAAGAAAGCCGATGGGTCAACAGCCCTAGCGGCCGTCGCCGGCTACCTCGTGATGGGGGCAGTGTTCAAACAGATGTCACCGCTTGTCCTCGCCGGAGTCACAGATTCCGCAGGCGACCAAGCCCTCATCGATTACAGCGTGTTCGGTGGTATCGTCGTCGGCCTGCTCACCGCGTGGCTCTACGACAAGTATCACGACATTAAACTGCCATCCTACCTTGGGTTTTTCGGCGGACGTCGATTTGTACCCATCGTCGTCTCAGTAACGACGCTGATCACCGGATTTGTTCTGTCGTACATTTACCCCATTTTTAACGAAGGTCTAACAGCGATTGGGCGCTTCATCGGCGGAACGGGTGCATTAGGGGCATTTGTCTACGGATTTGCTAACCGAATGCTCATTCCGCTGGGGCTCCACCACATTCTGAACACCTACGTGTGGTTTATCTACGGTGATTACACCGGACCTGACGGAACTGTTTCCGGCGAGCTCTCTCGCTTCGCCGCAGGTGACCACTCCGCGGGGCTGCTCACCTCCGGTTTTTATCCCATTCTGATGTTCGGCCTCCCCGCAGCAGCGCTGGCCATGATTCACACAGCAAAGAAAGGACAAAAAGCGACGGCGATCGGCATCCTCTCGGCCGCCGGGCTGACGGCTTTCTTCACCGGCGTCACCGAACCGCTCGAATTCGCGTTTATGTTCTTGGCGTTCCCCCTCTACGTCGTCCATGCGGTACTCACAGGGTTATCTCTGGCTATTGCGGAGCTGCTGAACATCCACCTGGGATTCTCGTTCTCTGCCGGACTACTCGATTTGATTCTCTACGGCACGGCCCCTGCTGCACACAACATTCCTCTTCTTATTGGTCAAGGGGTCGCGTTCGCTGTCCTGTACTACGTCATATTCCGTTTCACCATCGTGCATTGGAACCTTCACACGCCAGGCCGAGCGGACGCTACGGTCGGCGCAGCTAGCAGCCCGAGTGAGTCAGGATCAGGAAATGGCGCTAGGACGTCGAACACGGATCCGTCTGCGATCTCCTCTCCCATCACCGGTGAACCGGCAACATCCGCTTCCCCATCGTCACGGGCGGAAGAGCTTATTGACGCTTTCGGTGGCCGGCAGAACCTCGCAAACGTGGATGCATGCATTACTCGGCTCCGCATGGAAGTGAACAACCCCGCGGCCGTCGACAAGAACAAGCTCCAAGCGTTAGGCGCATCTGGGGTCATGGAGATCGGAACTAGTGTCCAAGCCGTCTTCGGGACAGAGTCCGATGTACTTAAAGACGAAATTAACGCAGCTCTGGCTGTTGCTACCCCGGCAAAACACTCAGAGCCGACGCCGGATTCAGCGACACCCGAACACGCTACTTACAACGCGATAGACAACGCGGCATCCGACAGCGCGACCACGGGAGGCTCCACAGGCTCGGCCTCAGCAGACTCACGCTCCACGAGCTCACATCCGACGGAATCTCACGGACAACTGGAGGTTCGCGCGCCACTCCCCGGAACAGTTATTCCACTCTCGCAGGTAGAAGATGAAACGTTCGCATCGGAAACAGTGGGCCGTGGCCTCGCTATATGCCCGGAAGATGGCGTACTCGAAGCCGTCGCCCCCGTCAGCGGCCGCATCATGCAGCTGTTCCCGCATGCCTTCGCCATCATGACCGACGACCGCATCGGCGTCCTCGTGCACTTAGGTATCGATACCGTCGAATTAAACGGCCAAGGATTCACGGTGCACGCCAAGAAAGGCGACCGCGTTGTTCAAGGTCAGCCGATCGTGACATACGACGTACCCGCCGTCGCAGCAGCCGGCCGACCCACCACGGTTCCTGTTGTGGTGATGGATAGCCGGCGGATGGAGATAACCATGGCATCCGAACCGACGGAGAACGCATCAGTCACGACCATGCGGCCACTGTTCTCCGTCGACAGGACTACTCCTCGGGGCTAAACCACCCGGTCACGGCTGGCGTCGTGTTGAGGTAAATGTGCTTCGGCTCGGTGTATTCCTCCAGGCCAGTAGGGCCGAGCTCGCGGCCCATACCGGACTGGCCGAAGCCACCCCACTCTGCCTGCGGCAAGTAGGGGTGGAAATCATTAATCCAGATCGTCCCGTGCCGTAAACCGCGCGCAACGCGCTCTGCACGGCCCGCATCGGAGGTCCACACAGCTCCGGCCAGTCCATAGTTGGTGTCATTCGCAATGCGGATGGCTTCCTCTTCCGTCGAGAATGTCTCCACCGTCACCGTCGGACCGAAGGCCTCATCGTGAACACAATCCATCTCTTGAGTGCAGTGATCAATCACCGTCGGCAAATAGAACCAACCGTCATCCAATGACGCACTGCCATCGGCCGTTGGGCCGGTACCAAAAGCACCGCCACACCGCACGCGGGCGCCTTGCTCGCGAGCATGTGCCACATAATTCGATACCTTCTCGCGATGCGCCTCCGAGATTAACGCACCCGTCTCCGCTTTCTGGTCAAACGGGCCTCCCAAGCGAACCTTTTCTGCACGAGCAACAAGGTCTGTCACGAAACGCTCCGCAATAGACTCTTCGACAACAAGCCGAGCCCCCGCCGAGCACACCTGACCGGAGTGGACGAACGCAGCATTCATCGCGTTATCCAGTGCAGCGTCGTAGTCGGCATCCGCGAACACGACGTTCGGGTTTTTACCGCCCAGTTCAAGAGCTATCTTCTTCACTGTGAGAGAAGCTTCAGAGGCCAGATGGCGGCCGGTCTCTAACCCACCCGTGAACGACACCATATCGACACGCGGGTCACTTGATAATGGTGCACCAGCCGATTTACCAGCGCCAGTGATCAGGTTCCCTGCCCCCTTCGGCAACCCGGCCTTATCCATCACATCGAGAAGCAGCATTGACGTATGAGGAGTCAGCTCAGCGGGCTTCAGAACGAAGGTGTTCGCCGCCGCCACGCAGGGCGCAACTTTCCACGCAACCTGAAGGAGCGGGTAATTCCATGGGGTAATCAGCCCGCACACCCCAACCGGTTCACGCACAATACGTGAGCTTATCGACGTGTCACCAGCGTCAACGACGCGTCCGGCGTCGTTGCCGGCGAGCTTGCCGAAGTAACGGAAGCACCCGATGATGTCATCCATATCGGCATTCGATTCCATCAGACGCTTGCCCGTGTCCAAGGACTCCGCAAGCGCGAATTCGTCCTTGCGCTCCTCAATACCGTCCGCGACGGCGAGGAGAAGCTGGCCGCGATCAAAGCCCGACCATCCTGACCACACGCCCGAGTCGAATGCCTCACGAGCGGCGGCGATAGCGCGGTCGGTGTCCTCCGCCGATGCCTCAGAGACCACGCCCACTGCCTGATTGTTAGCAGGGCAGGTGATCGTCCGCGTCTCACCGTCTGTTGCAGAACCCCATTCGCCATTGATGAACAACGATTTCGGCTCGGCTGCCGGCGTCGGGGCAGTTTTCATTCGCGTCATTGATTGCGACATAAAGTGTCTGCACTCACTTTCCTATGATCGTTATTTTTCGCTCTGTGAAGCGGCTGAGCTCTGTTGTGACGCAGAGGACGAGTGACCGACTGTAGTCGATTCCTCCATGGAGTCCGACGAATCCGTCTCCTCTTGTTTTTCACTTCTCACAGAACTGCCTGTTGTAGCGGCACTGTCCGCAGCATAGTCGGAATAATCATCCACCCATTCAACAACCGGATCGGCATTATCCGACAAGTCAGAACCGCCCGGAAGGTCGGATTGAAGGTGAAGGAATTCCATATGCCTCTCATACAAATCTAAAACGTTTTCAATGAGCTGAGATTCCGTATAACCATAAACGTCATACCCCAGCGATCCAGTGAGGGTGAAGATTTCCAACCGGTAATACAGTTCTTCACTGTCACTATCCAGATGGATGCGACCGGCAAACGACGGCATTGGGTACTGCGTGGGATAAATCTGATAGCGGAAGTCTTTATCGCTTCCGAACTTCACGCGGAAGTCAAGCTGAGCCAGGCCCAGGCCCTCCACAATTGACCGCGTGTACTCAACATCCGCACCGCGTTCCTTACACGCCTTCGCCACTTTGTCTAGAGCAGGGGCGGCAACGTTATCAATGTACGTCTCTACCTGGGTATACGACGGGAATGACATGGCTCGGTTGAGGCGTTTCCTCCAATTCATTCCCGCTTCCGCAGGAGCAGCACGGCTAGACATTGCTCCGTGTAAGGCACGAGCACTCGATTTGGATTGCAGTAACTCTAAACGTAATGACTTAAACAAGCTGTACATCACGAGATACATGACGATGGCGAATGGCAATCCCATAATGATCGTTGCGTTTTGCAGCGCGGGAATACCGTCGACGAACAGCATAGATATGGTGAGGACACCAACGGCGGCCGCCCAGAAAATACGAGACCACGCCCGTCCATCTTGCTGGGAGTCCGTAATTTTCGACGTGAAGTTACTCATAACCAGGGCGGCGGAGTCCGCAGAGGTGATGTAGAGCAACAGGCCGATCAGCGACGCTGCCCCCATCACAATCATGCCGGCCGGATACTGCCCCAGCAGGAGGTAGAACGCGCGCTCTGGTTTATCAACTGCCATATGGCCAAAGTCGCTATCTCCGTGAATAACTTTATCCAGAGCGGAATTCCCGAAAAAGGACACCCAAAGCAGGACGAATAAAAATGGTACGGACATCGTACCGACGACGAACTGACGTAGACTGCGTCCGCGCGAAATACGTGCCAGGAATAGACCGATGAAGGGGGCCCATGCCACCCACCATGCCCAGAAGAACAGCGTCCATGAGTTCAGCCATTCTTGGGCACCAGAGAAGGCGTAGGTATCCATCGTCATGCCGGGGAACTTCGAGACATATTCGCCAACATTCATAACCAAAGCGTCGAAGAGGAATGCTGTTCGGCCTGTGACCAGGATGTAGAGCATCAACCCGATAGCGAGGAGCACGTTGATCTCTGAGAGCCGTTTAATTCCTTTATCGACACCGGACACTGCAGAAATCGTGGCCACCGCAACAGCTAACACGATCAGGCCTATCTGCCAGGCCAAGTTTTCGGGAAAGTTAAAAAGTACCTTGAGCCCGTAATTGAGCTGAACAACGCCGATGCCCAACGATGTGGCGACACCGAAAACCGTGCCCAACATAGCCGCAATATCGACGGCATCACCGGCGGGGCCATGGATCCTCTTGCCGATAAGTGGGTAGAGTGCAGATCGGATGGATAAGGGCATATTCAGGCGGTACGCAAAGTACCCAAAGGCCATTCCCATTAACGCGTAGAGGGCCCACCCGGTGATCCCGTAGTGGAACAGGGTGAAGACAACGGCTTGACGTGCAGCTTCAATACTTTCACCATCCCCTGAGGGCGGGTGATAATACTGACTAACCGGTTCTGCCACCGAGAAGAACAACAGATCAATGCCGATACCTGCGGCAAAAAGCATGGATGCCCAGGAGAAGAGACCGAACTGCGGTTTAGCATGGTCCGGCCCCAATTTGATGAGGCCCGCACGGGTGATGGCGACGCCCAGCATAAACAGCACAGCCACCGTGGCGGTGAGGATATAGAACCATCCAGCATTCTTCGACACTGTTCCGACGATGTTCGTCAGTACGGACAGCGCGTTATCGGGAGTCAGTATCGCCCACAGCGCAATACAGATGATGAGAACGCCGGAAATGATAAATACCGGCCAGTTCACATCTGGCGGGTCTATCGTCCGGGTTGGTTGAGACCCTCCGACTACCTGATTTTTCGTCGGGTCTTTTTTCCCTGTGCCATTGTCGTCCGCATCCTCACGGTCAGGGATTGTCGACGTCTTTCTGGCTGAAATAGAACTCTCCAATCGGCCCATGCGTCTCTTCCTTCAGTTTTTCTGGGACCGTATGAGTATAAACAATTTAGATAAAAAATGTAGTCGGTCACATTTCAAAAGAGTTGTCACAATATGCATAGCTACTGTTCAAACGCTTTTTCGGGGTATTAAATACACATTTTCATCTTGATATTTTCGTCTATTTTTGATATTCTGATTATCCATTATAAACGGGATACACGACCGAAAATGCGCAAGAAATGAGCTGCACTAATTCTACTGCGCTATTTTGCTGACGTGATCTCCGATACCCATGGCCATCACACGGCGCATCGGCGCCCTACGTATGCATTCTAGGCAAGGAGGATCTCTACGTGAGTTCGTTTGCTTCTCGGCTGGAGTCCGCAGCCGCATCGGCTGGCTCAAGGATTGGCAAGCTTTTCCCCAGGTCCGGTTCAACGGTGGAACACCGCGACGTCGTTATCGTGGGCGCTGGTTCTGCCGGTTCCGTGTTGGCTAACCGGCTGTCATCAGACTTCTCGACGTCGGTCATGGTGCTAGAGGCAGGCAGGAACGACTCCCTGTGGGATCTCTACATCCACATGCCATCCGCATTCTCATTCCCCATCGGCAATAAGCATTACGACTGGGAATACGAATCTGTTCCCGAGCCGGAAATGCACGGCCGTCGGATCTATCACGCCCGCGGCAAGGTCGTCGGTGGTTCGTCCTCGATTAATGGGCAAATTTTCCAGCGCGGTAACCCAATGGATTACGAGAAGTGGGGCAAGCGCGATGGATTAGAAAAGTGGGATTGGAAATACTGCCTCCCTTACTTCAAGCGCATGGAAACGGCGCTGGGGTCCCCCGATGACGATCCCCGCCGTGGGCACAATGGCCCCCTGCGTATGAAGCGCGGCCCGGCAACATCGCCCCTGTTCAAGGCGTTCTTCAAGTCCATCGAGCAGGCGGGCTATAACTACACGCCGGATGTTAACGGGTACCGCCAGGAAGGTTTCGGCCCGTTCGACGCGAATATCGATCGTGGGCGTCGCCTTTCCGCTGCCCGCGCCTATCTTCACCCCGTCCTGGATCGCGACAACTTAGAGCTCCGCACCCGCGCGAATGTTCGTCGCATTCTCTTCGAAGGTACGAAAGCCGTGGGCGTCGAGTATGACTGGCATGGCCGTACCCACCAGGTCCGCGCGGATAAAGTGATCCTGTGTGGTGGGGCAATCAATTCGCCGCAGTTACTGCAGGTGTCGGGCGTCGGCAATAAAGATTTGCTGAACAAGGTCGGCGTCAACGTCGTTAAGGATTTGCCGGGTGTCGGCGAGAACTTGCAGGACCACCTGGAAGTGTATGTTCAGTACAACTGCACCAAACCCGTGTCTGCTCAGCGCTACTTGGATAAGTGGCGGTGGCCAATGCTGGGCTTGCAGTGGTTGACGACTCATAAAGGCCCGGTGGCAACATCGCATTTCGAAGCTGGTGGGTTCGCGCGTTCTAATGACAACGAGGACTACCCAAACCTCATGTTCCACTTCCTGCCCTTGGCCATGCGCTATGACGGCACGAAGCCGGAGGGTGACGACGGATTCCAGTTCCACGTCGGCCCGATGTATTCGGATGCCAGGGGATATGTGCGGATCACTGCGCCCACAGTGGATACAAAGCCGGATATTTTGTTCAACTACCTGTCGACGGAACAGGACCGTCGCGAGTGGGTTGAGGCTATCAAGGTGTCACGCAAGCTGCTGGATACCCCGGCAATGAAGGAATACACCGACGGGGAGATTTCTCCTGGCTCTGCGATACAAACCGACGAAGAGATTCTCGAATGGGTTCGGAATGACGCGGAGACCGCGCTGCACCCGTCCTGCACATGCGCGATGGGGCCGGACAGTGACCCTATGTCTGTGGTAGATCCCTCTACCATGCAGGTTCACGGTACGGATGGTCTTTATGTTGTCGACGCTTCCGTCATGCCGTCTATTCCGAATGGCAATATTTACGCACCGACGATGATGATCGCTGAAAAAGCGTCGGACATCATTGCGGGCAAGACTCCTCTTGCCGCTGATGAGACCCCGTTTTACCACGTCAAGCGTGGCGATCCGCTCAATCCGCCAGAGCAAGAGAAGTAGATAGCCAAGCTGTGTAGACAGCTAGGTTGAGAGTCAGCGGGTGGCACTGGGAATGTAACCAGGTACCACCCGCTGATTTTTATGTAGAGGGAGAATGCCCCACTCTAAGCCTGATCTCGGCACCTACGCTTCGATGGGCTGGCCATCCTCAAAGAACGGCATCAATTTGTTATCGACCATGGACAGGGCAGATCCGATAGCCATGTGCATGTCCAGGTAACGGTAAGTGCCAAGGCGGCCACCGAAGAGAACGTTGTGATCGTGGGCCTCTTTCGCTGCGAGGTCACGATAAGCCAACAGTTTGTCGCGGTCTTCGGGAGTGTTAATCGGATAGTACGGTTCGTCGGTATTCTCGGCGAAGCGGCTGTATTCCTTCATGATGACCGTTTTGTTTCGCGGGTACCGGTCTTTCCGCTCGGGGTGGAAGTGACGGAATTCATGGATGCGGGTGTATTTCACGTCGGCATCGTTGTAATTCATGACCGGCGTGCCTTGGAAGTCTCCGGTCTCAAGCACTTCTGTTTCAAAATCGAGGGTGCGCCATCCTAAGCGCCCCTCAGAGTAGTTGAAATACCTGTCAAGCGGCCCGGTATAGATGACGGGGGCCTTGGGTGACGCTGCGCGGAGTTCATCGCGAACCTCAAACCAATCGGTGTTCAGGCGGACCGTGATGTTGTCGTGGTCGGCCATGCGTTCCAGCCAGGCGGTATATCCGTCGACGGGAAGCCCCTCATAGGTATCGTTGAAGTATCGGTTGTCGAAGTTATACCGGACCGGCAGTCGCGAAATGTTCCCCGCCGGCAGTTCCTTCGGGTCTGTTTGCCACTGCTTGGCGGTGTAATCACGTACGAACGCTTCGTACAATGGCCGCCCGATCAGAGAGATCGCCTTTTCTTCCAGGTTCTTCGCCTTGGCCGGGTCCAGCCCATCGGTCTGATCTTTAATGAGCTGGCGTGCTTCATCAGGACTGTAATACCGTCCGAAGAATTGGTTGATCAGCCCGAGGCCCATGGGAAACTGGTACGCCGTGCCCTTGTGCATGGCGAACACACGGTGCTGGTAATTGGTGAAGTCAGTGAATTGGTTGACGTAGTTCCACACGCGCTCATTTGAGGTGTGGAAAAGGTGGGCACCATATTTGTGGATCTCTATGCCCGTCTCCGGCTCGGCCTCCGAATAGGCATTTCCGCCAATATGCTCGCGTTTTTCTACGATGAGCACTTTCTTGCCGGCGCTTGCCATGCGTTCAGCGATGGTGAGCCCGAAGAATCCGGATCCGACCACAAAAAGGTCATATTCACTAGTGTTCGAGGTGACAGTCACGGTTAAAGCCTATCTTTCGTTCGCTGGGTTACACCAGCCGTCGGGCACCCGCAGCCGGGGTGATCGCCAAGAATGTGGGGTTCGGTAAATCCTTGTCGACGGTTCGCTGGTGAATCTCCTGTGCAACCGCAGTGATGCGTTCCGTGGGGACGAGAGCGATGATGCTTCCGCCGAATCCTCCTCCGGTCATGCGGGCCCCCACGGCACCTGCGTCGAGAGCCGCGTCACGGGCCGAGTTCAGTTCCGGTGTAGATACGTCGTAGAGGTCGCGGAGGGATTCGTGACTCTCATTCATGAGCCGCCCAAATCCTTTCCAGTTCTTGCTGTTGAGGGCGTCTTGGGCGCGCCGGGTGCGGGCGGTTTCGTCAACAACATGTGTGACGCGCAGGCGTGCAACCTCTGGCGTGACCGTGGATTCGTCGGTTTCCGCCCAGGAGGCTGCGGCGGCGATGGGATCGTCGATGTCGAGCAGAGAGGATGCACCTGCATGTGCGGTGACGGCGTCGATAACGCCTCGTCGCGAGGCATATTGCCCATCGGACAGCGAGTGAGGCGCGTTGGTGTCGGCCACCACGAACGCGAGCCCATCGGATTCAACGTCACACGCGACTTGATTGACGACGTTGGTGCGGAAATCAATGGCTAAAGCATGGCCTGGCGTAGCCAGGAGGGAACTTCGCTGGTCTAGTCCACCCGTCGACGCGCCGACCACGTCATTTTCTGCGCGGATCGCGGCATCGATGAGGAGTTGGTAGGTCGCCTGGTCGAGGGGTGCCTCTGGAGCGGCGAGTTCGCGGGCAGCTAAAACCGCGGAACACTCCAACGCAGCTGAGCTTGAGAGCCCTGATCCCAGCGGAACATCCGAAATAAGGGCGAGATCTAGCCCGTTGCCATGCTGGTCGGATGAAGGTATCGCACCGTTCTGGTGGCCAGCCCATATCGTTCCCACAATGTATCCGGACCAATCCGCTGGATGACCTGGGCCAACATCCGCGAGCGCAACGGTGGTGCGTAGCGCCTCAGGGTGTGTGGGAGACGAATTCGCCTCATCTGACCCCGTTGCGTCGTCTTCGAATTCCGCTGTGACGCTTAGGTTTTCCGTTGCGGCTACCGGCGGAAGAGAAACAATCGAGATAGTGTCGTCGGTGCGACGACGCGCCGCGACGGCGGTGACATGTGGCAATGCAAAGGGGATGGATACTCCGCCTGCGTAATCAACGTGATCACCAATGAGGTTCACGCGGCCGGGAGCGGCCCACACACCATCGGGCTTGCCACCAAATGTCTCGGTAAACAACGCAGTGGCGTCGGCAATAAGTTGTTGATCACTACGGGCCTGAGCCCAGTTGAGCGCCTGGGGATGGTGTGATGTGTGTGAAGAGGTTGCCTTCGCTTGTGTTGCCGGCGCCTGCGGTTTTTCTGTTGGCTCCGTGTGTGAATTTGCCATTATTTGTCGTCCCAAATCTCTCTGAATCGTTGAGCAATACGTTCGGGGGTGGTGTCGTTGATCCAGAAACCCATTCCGGATTCGGAGCCCGCCAAATATTTCAACCTATGGGGAGACCGCATTAAGGAGAACAATTGAAGGTGGAGCCGAACATGGTCACGGTCTTCCGGCACTGTGGGCGCTTGATTCCAGGACGCGATATATGGTGTTCGTTCAACTCCATCGAAGAACTTATCGACGGCGGTGTAGAGCCTCTTCAATAGCGGAGCGAGATCTGCGCGCTCTTCCTGGGACAATGCATCAAAATCCGGCACCGAACGTCGTGGCATAACCATGACCTCCAAAGGCCATTTCGCGGCAGCGGGAACGAAAACGACGAAATGATCGGTGCGATCAATAATTCTGGTTCCCTCTTCTAATTCGGCGGAGAGAAGATCAGCAAACAGATCACTACCGTTTTCTTCACGATATATCTTGGAAGAGTGAACGATATTTCGAATACGTGGTGGGATTTCTGGGTAGGAATAAATCTGCCCATGGGGGTGCTGCAAGGTCACACCAATTTCTTCGCCACGATTTTCAAATGGATAGACGTGCCGAACTTCCGGAATTGCGGATAACGCTTTCGTCCGATGTGCCCATGCTTCGATAACCGTTCGGATTCTGCTAACAGGTAAGTCTTTAAAAGAACCAGAAATGTCCGGTGTAAAGCAGATAACCTCGCATCGTGCTAAAGCAGGACGGTGGGGAACCATTCCGTTATCCACGAGCGCGCCATTGTCGGCACTATGCTCACCTTTTCCCTCATTCTTCCCCTGATCCGCAGTCATCCGAGACATGTGCATACTGAACGAGGGGAACCGATTTTCAAAGACAACCACGTCATAGTCCGGCGATGGAATTTCTGTGGGCAGATGATCCGGAACAGTGGGAGCTAAAGGATCCTCATTAGCGGGCGGCATAAATGTTCTATTCATGCGGTGGCTCGCGTAAGCGACCCACTCCCCCGACAGCGGATCACGCCGAATCTCCGAATCGGTTTTTGCGTGCGGCAATTCGCGTGAATCCGTCAGGATACGTTTCACAGAACCATTGAGAACCTCTGGGTCGTCATCGAAATAGATCAGTTCCCTTCCATCAGCCAGCGTCATCGACGTTACTGAATACGGATGATCCGAATTATTATTCAATCTTTCACCACTTATGGAATTCATTTGCTGTTCTTCATCCATCACATGTTCCGGATCAGCTATTACAGATCACTGTTTACCCAGCTATTCACCGTCATCCACGGTCGGTTTCGTCGTCATGAACGATCTTTGATTCATCGACAATAATGGGTTTGAGTTTTGCCCAAGCCACAAAAATACCGGAGACAACCAGTAACCCGATTCCGACCCATAAATTATCTGTTGCAGACTTAGATGCTCCCGTATCTGGGTTCGTTCCTGGATCGAGCGCAAAACTACAGATCACAAGAACAAGTCCGTATATCCCTAAAAGAATGGCGATCACTGTCCGGATATCAAAAGCTCCAGCTTTATGTTTCTCCGGTGTTCTCGCGGGAGTTGATGTGTGTTCAGTCATCGTACTCAACGCCTTTCTTACTTTTCTTCCAGCTGTAACTAGTCGTGTTCCTTATTGTCCGACACGACAGTGATTCGGTCATTAGCACATCACATTCCTCGGTTATGCGAATGCGACGTTGAGCGCGATGACCAAAACCAAACACAATAGTCCCAACGGTACGGTCCGGTGATACCACGGTTGTTCTGCTTCCGTGGTGTCCACCAACTGGGCTTTCGGCGTAACAGAACGGACAAAGCCCACTAATTCTTCATCAGGTTTGGGCTTCGTCACCATCGTCACGAGGATCGATACGACAATATCGGTTGCGAAGGCAATCGACGCTGCAACGAATGCGACTCCTTGCCCGGGGAGGCTGACCACGGGAGAGGACCCCAACGACAATCCCCAGAAGACGACGGCGGCAAGCGTACCGGTCACTAGTCCTACCCAACCAGCAGTAGGTGTCATCCTCTTCCAAAACATACCCAAAATGAAGGTGGCAAACAGCGGGGCGTTAAAGAAACCAAACAACGTTTGAAGGTAATCCATGACGTTACCGAAATTCATTGCAACCAATGCAGTCCCCACGGCAATAACCGCAGCAAGGATCGTCGCAATCCGCCCAAACTTTAGGTAGTATTCGTCGTCACGATCTTTAACCACATATGTCTGCCAAATGTCATAACTCATGACGGTATTGAAAGCAGAAATATTTGCCGCCATTCCGGCCATAAATGCAGCCAAGAGACCCGCAATTGCGACGCCTAAGAGTCCATTGGGCAATAAATCACGCATCAAATAAAGGATGGCGTCATTGGGTTCTGCGGTCTCATCTTTAATAGGCGTGACAAGAACCGAGGCGACCATACCGGGAATAACCACAACGAAGGGGATCAGCATCTTCGGAAATGCGCCGATAATCGGTGTTTTCCGTGCTGAACTCAACGATTCCGAGGCCATGGCACGCTGAACCTCAACGAAATTTGTTGTCCAATAACCAAATGACAGAACGAAACCAAGACCGAACGCAATACCAATTGCAGAGACGATGGGGTTATCAAACCCCGAAATATCCTGCCCAGGCCACGTATGGAAATGAGATTCGGCGTTCAGTGCACCTTTCAATCCTCCCCAACCGCCGACACGATGGAGACCAATCAATGTCAAAGGAAGGAGCGCTGCAACAATAACGAAGAATTGAAGAACCTCGTTATAAATTGCGGCGGAGAGCCCACCCAACGTGATATATGACAGAACGATAACTGCCGCGACCAATAGGGTGACCCACAGAGGCCATCCCAGAAGTGAATTGACCACTTTTGCTAGAAGCAGGAGGTTCACACCGGCGATGAGGAGCTGAGCCAGGGCAAATGATATGGCGTTGACCAGGTGTGCCGTCGGCCCGAACCGTTTGAGCATGAACTCGGGGACCGAGCGCACTTTGGAGCCATAATAAAAAGGCATCATAACGATGCCTAAGAAAACCATGGCAGGAACAGCGCCAATCCAGAAATACTGCATTGTTTGCATTCCGTACTGGACGCCATTGGCAGAGTGACCAATGATTTCAACCGCACCTAGGTTGGCGGAAATAAAAGCCAAACCTGTTACCCAGGATGGCAGTCCCCGGCCAGAGAGGAAGAAATCAATGGAACTCGATACCCTCGCCCGGGCTGCCCACCCGATTCCCAAAACAAAAACAAAGTAGAGCGCTACCAGTGAGTAATCCACCCAACTGGCATCAAGGCGGAGCACAGATTCCGCCACGACCATAGTCTCCATGCGCGTGTCCTATTCTTTCTGGATTATCGATATGTATTTCTCACGCCTGTTATGGGGTTAAGTGCACCGTAGGTGACGCGGCACTACGTCCCGGTTCATCCATGATCTGCACCTGCCGTATGCTCTGCTGCGTACCCAATACGCCACTTCACGACGAGGGATTCGCCCGCCGCAATATTCGCCACATCCGTCCCACTGTTAAAGGCATCGGGAGGCACTGTCATGGGTTCGACCGCCAATGCGCGGCCTCTGCCGGGATAGGGATAGCCCCACGATGGGTCAGCGGTAAACACCTGGAACCACTTGATCTGTGGAGAGACCCACATTTGTACCCCACGCCCGTCACTATTAAGTAGTCGCGCTGCACGGATATCAGAAGCGACGTCTCTACGTGAGAGGTCAGTACGCGCCGTATCTGGGGATACACTCTCCGACATCGTGTCTCGGCTCGATACCGCCTCCCGACCGAAACAGTCATCGAGGAGTTGGTCGCGGAGCTCAATGTGGTGGATCGGGAACTCTGCGGTGATGTCGGTAATGTCGCCCGAGGGGAGCTTCCTGTCCGGATCCAGGGGAAGCTGACTGCGAACGAACATGTCGAGCGTGCACTCATCAATGGGGGATCCGAGTGCGCTGAGATAGCTATGGAACCCGTACGCCACTGGTGCAGCACCAACCCCGGGAGCGCTGTCGGGATGCGTAATCTCGCAGGTACACGTCAGCCCCTGATCGGATAGTTCATAGGTCGACGTCACATGAAGTGCCCACGGCCATCCTTGCTGAGGCTCGATGGTGGTTGCCAATGTGGTCGCGGTGGCGTCATCAGCATGTGACATCACGTCCCACACGGCGTCGCTCACGAAACCGTGGATGGCGTTGTTCCGGTCTGGTTCCGTCATCGACAGCTGGTGTGACTGGCCGTGAAAATAAAACCGCCCATCCCGAATTCGATTGGGCCAGGGAGCTAGTACGACGTTCGCAGACAAAGGTGGGTACTCCCCGTCGGAATACCCCTCCATTAGGGGCAACCCGCGGTATGTCAGGGAACGTATTCCTCCCCCATAGGTAGCAATTTCCGCAGCGTATGGTCCGTGTGAGAGATGCACCACAGGATGGTTATTGACCTGCGACTCTTCGTCGCTCATGGCAGCTCCTTAGGGCTCTTGTTGGATGCCCGATGTCTGACGTTAGCAAACCGTGAACCGGGCGGAAATACCCGATTCGGTTGTGAAGCGTCTTCTAAAACCATGCGTCAATAACGCGCGCCACTCCATCGTCATCGTTACTGGTAGTTACCGCTTTTGCCACCCCACTGAGCAGCGGATGTGCATTACCCATTGCTACCCCCGTTCGCGCCCATTCCAGCATCTCTGTGTCATTCGGCATATCACCGAAAGCAACGGTTTCGCCCGCGTCGACACCGAGAAGTTCAGCAACCTCGGCTAAGCCACCAGCTTTGGTCACACCAGGTGCCGCGATTTCCAGTAGTCCGCCCGAAAATGAATACGTGACATGCCCTTTATCGACGGGAATGTTGGGTGCTACAAGCTGGTAGAGCTCTTCGCTAGTGGCCTCAGGTGAACGGAGCAGCAGTTTTACCGCCGGCTCAGCCACGAGTTCTTCGATACTCACCAATGAAAATCCCTGGCTATCCCATACGTGGTCAAAGTTAGGCTCAATGAGGAATTGATCCTTCTCGGAATAAAGATCAGTTCCGACACGTTCAACTCCGAATCCAACATGGATCCCCCGTGGATCCGACGCGAGGCCTTCAACCACTCGTCGCACCATGTCAGCGAGGTGCTTCGGGGGTATCTCATGTGCATTGAGAACCTCTCCCCTCGCGGAATCGAAAATCACGGATCCGTTAGTGCACACGCACAGGGGGCGGACGGGGAGCTGGGCAATAACGGGGAGTGTCCACCTGGCGGGACGGCCCGTGGCCAAAACGAGCGATGTTCCAGCTCGAACCATACGGTGAATTGCCGACGCGAGACGCGGTGTAACGCGTTCGGCGCTCGTGACAAGCGTCCCATCGATGTCAGAAGCGACAAGCAAGGGTGCAGGGTCACGTCCGGCGAGGTCAACGGCGTCGGGAAGGCCTGCACGAGGGCCACCCGTATGTTGAGGTCCGCTGGCGTCGATATTCACGATGAGGTTTATTTCTCTGTGGCTAAGCTCGGTGAATCTGCTTCGTCTGCAGCATCAGCGTCCTGGTCCTCGAACCGTTTCACAACATATTTGAGAACCTCAGCAACTCCATCGTCCTCCACTGAGGAGGTCACCCAGGAGGCGTCGCGAATAAGATCCCGATCGGCATTCGCCATTGTGATACCTGCGCCGACATAGGAGAGTAATTCGGCGTCATTTGGCATATCACCGAAAGCGATGACGTGAGACGGATCTATTCCTTTGTTATGAAAATACCATTCGGCACCGGTCGACTTATTCACTCCGATGGGGCCTAGTTCTATAGATCCATAGGGGTTGGAATACGTTAGCGTACTTCTTTCCCGGACACTTTCATCCAGCGCATCAGCAATATCTTCGCTTGGCATGTCTGCGTTGACAACGACTTTAACAGCAGTGTTATCGACCGTGCGCACAATTATCTCGGCATCTGGGATATTTTCTTCGATTTGGTGAGTGAGAATGTCCGCCCCGCCTTCAAAAAAGCCTTCCACGTGGAGTACGCGTTTGTTCTTGGTGTCATAAACCACTGCACCATTGGCACAAATGGCAACGGGTGAGATAGGGAGTTGATCGACAACAGGATCGACTTCTTCAATAGCCCGCCCGGTAGCCAAAAGAACTTCGACACCACGGGCGTTGAGCTTGCCGAATACGTCACGCGTAGCGTCGCTAATTGTATTCTCATGAAAGATCGTTCCGTCTATATCGGAACAGACTGCAGCCACATCTGCAGGTAATTTCGATTTAATGCGTGCAGGGATTTTGTCACGAATCTGTTTGGTTTGTCCGATCAGTGACGTTAATGTCTTGTCTAATGACACCCATTCCACATCGCGAGTCGCGTCCGTCATCGATGCGGTGGCAGATTGAACTGATTGAAGCAATTCACGCGAGGAACGATAAAACGAATCTCTTGCTTCAATAATCTTCGACGCTCCCTCGTGATTATTCTTGGAGGTCTCCTCATAGAGCGAATCGAAGCTCGTCTGTAAGGACTCGACTATTTTCTCAGCCCCGTCGTCCCGCTTATTCTTTTCCTTCTTCTTCGCAGCCTTCTCAGCCTTCTCAGCCTCTTTCTCGGCAGTCTTGGCTTCCTTTATTTCCTCTTTGCGTTTATTCTTTTCGAGCTTATCCGCCCGTTTACGCAGCTTCGTTTCCTCATCGGCTTGCCATGGCATTTTGTCATTCAACGCCGCTGCGGATTCAGTCACGGAGTCACGTGCGCTCACCGAGGCAGACTTCACCGCGTCGGAACTCTTCGTCCACGCACCAGAACTCATACTGACACTCTTATTGACGATGTCGCGCGTTGTCTTCGTCACCACATGCGTTAAATTATTCAAATCGTCCCGCAGCTTGCGGATGCGGTGACGCTCCTCGGCTACAGCCTCGTCCTCACGCTGAGCAACCTCGAACGGTGGGGCAGCTCCACCGTACCGAGCAGGAATCCAATATTCGTCCCCCTTCACTGGGCCATTGTCCTGTAGGTACATTTCCCACAGCCTGTCCAGGTCATTAACCATGACATCACGGAGACGATCCGTCTCTGTCGTGGCATCGCCATCGGGATGAATGGGTGAGAGAACATTGATATAAATCGGAGTCCGGGAGCGCCCCAACCGCTTCGGGTGCCCCTTCGTCCAGACACGCTGCGAACCCACGATGGTGACAGGAATCAAAGGAACCCCTGCTTCCTGAGCCATCCTGACAGCACCTTTGCGGAAATCTTTGATTTCGAAGCTACGTGAAATGGTCGATTCCGGAAATACTCCGACCAAACGGCCAGATCGGAGATAATCCACCGCCTGCCGGTATGACTCACTGCCGTCGATCCGATCAACCGGGATATGCTTCATCCCACGCATGATTGGCCCCGCAACGGGGTGATCAAATACTTCGGATTTGGCCATGTAGCGCACGTATCGGCGGCAGGTGCGGAAAGGAATCCCTGCGTAGGCAAAGTCAAGGTAACCGGTGTGGTTCATCACCACAACGGCACCTCCTTTGGCCGGTACATTCTCGGTTCCAGTCACTCGAAAACGGAGGCCTTCCAGAGTGAATAAGGTCCGAGCAAGGCCAATAATGCCGAAGTAAAACGGATCTGCCATAGGGTTCATCTTAACGGTGGGCTTATGGACACAGGAATTCACCAGGATTTTTGTGTTCACCACGCCACCAATACGTGGTCTACGGGCATTGCAGAGAACCCCCGTGGCGTTGGACCCCGTCGAACAGTCCCAATCGCTGCCCCCGTAAAGGGTTAATTTTGAGATTAATTTGCCGTCTGATTGCGGTCATTAACGGGCATAAATGACGGAAATAATACGCCAAACGGACATAAATAAACCTTTGTCAGCCATAGCTCCAGCACCGACGAGACCACCAGTAGTTCACACCCGAAAACTACTACCTACGCGACCGTAGGTAGATGCTCACGCAGGTCCTCTCCAGATGATAGCGTCGACACCGTAAATAATGTGACCTTCACATCTCAATGAGTGAGTACGAGAGCTACGTAACATAACGAAGGCGAAAACCTCTCTCCTGATCCAGACCCCTGGCACCGATAAGGAGGGTGGATCGCCTTCGGCTTGTGCTACTCTTCCAGCTCTTTTCCACGTGCTCAGCTCGAAGGAGGAACCTAGCAACTATGGCGATCTCAGCCACTAGCACTTCACTGAACAAAGAACAGCGCGAACAAGCGTGGGAAGACTTCGGTAAAGAGCACTACGACATGGTCATCATCGGCGGAGGATCCGTTGGGGCCGGTACTGCACTAGACGCTGCAACTCGTGGTTTAAAAGTTGCCGTCCTGGAAACCCGTGACTTCGCTGGAGGTACCTCCTCACGCTCATCCAAGATGTTCCACGGCGGGCTCCGTTACCTCGCCATGCTGGACTTCCGGCTTGTCGCCGAAGGGCTCCGCGAGCGCGAGCTCAGCATGTCTGGCCTTGCCCCACACCTGGTTAAGCCGCTGAAATTCATCTTCCCGCTGGAGCACCGCATCTGGCAGCGCCCATTCATGGCGTCCGGCTTCATGTTGTACGACCTCATGGGCGGTGCAAAGTCCGTGCCAATGCAGAAGCACTACACCCGCAAGGGCATGCTCAAGCTCTCCCCCGGGTTGAAGGAAGACGCCCTCGTCGGCGGTGTCCGTTACTTCGACACCCTCGTTGACGACGCCCGCCACACCATGACTGTCCTGCGTACTGCGGCAGAGTTCGGCGCAACGATCCGCCCCTCAACCCAGGTCGTTGATTTCGAAAAGGACGGAGACCGAATCACCGGCGCGAAGATCGTCGACACTGATTCTGGCCGAACAACCACCATTCACGGGTCGGTGTTTGTCAATGCCACCGGCATTTGGAATGACGAGATCGAAAAGCTCGCCGGCGTCGAAGGCAAATTCCACGTTCACACCTCCAAGGGTGTTCACATCGTCATCCCGAGGTCGGTCTTGCCTGGCGACGTTGCTCTCACGTTCGTCACGGAAAAGTCCGTTCTCTTCGTGATCCCGTGGGGTGAGTACTGGATCATCGGTACCACCGACACCGACTGGACCATGAACCTGGCTAATCCCGCACCGACGCGGGCCGATATCGACTACATCTTGGAGCACATTAATGCCAAGGTGAAGCGCCAGATCACGTACGACGACATCGTTGGCGTGTACGCGGGACTCCGCCCGCTGGTTGCCGGTTCTTCAGACTCGACGACGAACCTGTCACGCAACCACGCAGTCGCCCGCGTTGCCCCTGGCCTAGTGTCTGTGGCTGGTGGCAAGTACACGACCTACCGCGTGATCGGCGCAGATACAGTCGACGCCGCCAAGGAAGACATCCCGTTCGATGTTCCGGATTCGGTCACCACGGATGTGCCGCTTCTCGGCGCCGATGGCTACCACGCACTGGCCAACCAGATTCCGCAGCTGGCGAAGCGGCTGGGAATCTCTGAGAAGACCGTGGAGCACCTGCTCAACCGCTATGGTTCGCTCATCTACGAAGTCCTGGCACCTGCCGATAAGGACAAGTCTCTACTTGAGCCGATCCCGGGTGCGCCGGCTTACTTGATGGCTGAAGCACTGTATGCCGCTACCCACGAGGGTGCAGCTCACCTGGAGGACATCCTTCATCGCCGTATGCGCCTCGCGATGGAATATGACCACCGTGGTGTCGAATGTGCGGAAGCAGTCTCCAAGCTAGTTGCTGACACGATGGGCTGGGACGAAAAGGCCCGTAAAGAAGAAATTAGGGTCTTCACGGATCGTGTCGAGGCCCAGAAGAAGGCCGAAAAAGAATTGACCGACGAGTCCGCTAACAAGATCGAGGCGAATGTCGAAGATACTCGCCCGGACGTCGATACTTCTCAGGACAGGTGAGATGGAAACGCTAACAGGCCCCCAAGCCATGGGGTGGGAATTCTTCGGCACGATGATGCTCATGCTGTTTGGTAATGGTGTGTGTGCCGCAGTCAATCTCCGGACGTCCACGGCCCGCAACACCAACTGGCTGACCATTGCTTTTGGCTGGGGTCTCGCAGTGTTTATCGGCGCGAGCATCGCTGACAAAACCGGTGGCCACCTCAATCCGGCCGTCACCTTATCCCTTGCTATCGACGACAAACTCGAGTGGTCACTCGTCCCCTGGTATTTCGGTGGACAGTTGCTCGGCGCGATGGCTGGTGCGTTCCTAGCGTGGGCAGCGTTTAAACAATTGTTTGACGCGAACAATCTGGATGACAACGGCAATAACGTCAAAGGAAATGCCACCACTCAAGGCATTTTCTTCACCGTTCCCGCTCATCCCAATAACTTTTGGAATGCATTAACAGAGTTCATCGCCACGTACTCATTGTTGGTCTTCATTCTCCTCGGTCCCTCCGGTGGAGACTTGGGCCCCCTCAAGTACTTCGGCGTTGCTTTCATCATCGTCGCTATCGGCTTGTCCCTTGGTACACCCACCGGATATGCGATTAACCCCGTGCGTGACCTGGGCCCGCGTTTGATGTACGCCTTTGTACTGCCTATTAAGGACAAAGGCGCAGCACAGTGGGCATACGCTTGGGTCCCGATCGTCGGACCGATGCTTGGCGCTGTTGCCGCTGGCCTCACCGCCGTAGCCCTCGGATAAATCATGAATACAGTGCGCTCCGCCCGACCCATCAGTGTCGCCCGGGGCGCGCTTGTATATACGAAAGGGACGTCAATAGCCTCCACGGGCCCACCAATTACCCCATCTTTTCTATAAAGAACCACCCCATCGCTCTAAAGAAGCGACAATAGAACCAGGTAGCCCACCCCCACTGATGTGCGCAAGGTTGGTTACCTCCAGCGCAAGCACGACGACACAAGAACTACCCGACCACACACTATTGGAGATTCCATGCCAGAGAAATATGTAGCAGCCATCGATCAGGGAACCACCTCCACCCGGTGCATTCTCTTCCGCCATGATGGTTCCATTGCCACCGTTGCTCAGTTCGAGCACAAACAGATCTTCCCGAAAAAGGGCTGGGTTGAGCATGACGCCAAGGAGATCTGGAACAATACCCGACGCGCTGTCGGCGAGGCCATGGCGGAACTAGACATTGCTGTCAACGATGTCGTATCTGTTGGCATCACGAACCAACGTGAAACGACGGTGGTCTGGGACAAAAACACCGGCGAGCCCATCTACAACGCGATTGTGTGGCAGGACACCCGCACTAATGACATCGCACAGCGGCTTGCCGGCGAGGAAGGGCCGGACCGCTGGCGCAAGACGACAGGTGTTCGCCTGAACTCATACCCCGCCGGCCCCAAGATCATGTGGATTTTGGAAAACGTGGATGGGGCCCGCGAGAAGGCAGAAAAAGGCGACCTCCTCTTCGGCACGATCGACACCTGGCTCTTGTGGAACCTCACCGGCGGTGTCGACGGCGACAACGGCAACCCCGCCTTGCACGTCACCGACGTAACCAACGCTTCCCGTACATCACTCATGGACCTTAAGACGCTGCAGTGGGACGAGGATCTTTGCAAGGCGATGGACATCCCGCAGTCCATGCTCCCCGAAATTCGCCCCTCGATTGGCGATTTCCGCACCGTACGCGCCCGCGGTTCACTGGCTGGCGTCCCCATCCGTGGCATACTAGGCGACCAGCAAGCCGCAATGTTCGGCCAGTGCTGCTTCGGGAATGGCGACGCGAAGAACACCTACGGAACCGGCTTGTTCATGCTGCTCAACACCGGTGCAAAGCCGAAGTGGAGTGACAACGGGTTGATCACCACCGTGTGCTACCAGATCGAGAACCAAAAGCCGGTCTACGCACTCGAAGGGTCAGTTGCCATGGGTGGTTCCCTGGTGCAGTGGCTTCGCGACAACCTCCAATTGATTCCTAACGCACCCTCTGTTGAAAACATGGCGAAGTCCGTGGAGGACAACGGGGGCGTGTACTTCGTCCCCGCCTTCTCAGGTCTATTTGCGCCGCGCTGGCGGCCTGATGCCCGTGGTGTCATCGTCGGACTGACCCGTTTTGCGAACCGCAATCACCTGGCACGCGCGGTTCTCGAAGCAACCGCGTATCAGACCCGCGAGGTGCTTGACGCCATGGTCACGGATTCAGGCGTCGACATTAATGCCCTGAAAGTTGATGGCGGAATGGTCATGAATGAATTTCTCATGCAATTCCAGTCCGACATCATCAATACTGAGGTTGTCCGCCCCAAGAACATCGAGACCACGGCGTTAGGCGCAGCGTACGCGGCTGGCCTGTCAGCTGGGTTCTGGGATTCGCTCAACGAGCTCAAAGAACAGAGCACCGTAGACAAGGTGTGGAAACCAAAGATGGGTGAAGACGAACGCAAGCAGCTCTACAGCGATTGGAACCGCGCCGTCGAACGCACCTACAACTGGGAGGAGAGCACCAACGAGCCCAGCTAAATCGTGGGCCATTGACTCGAATCCTCCACCTCTGTCCCGTTAAACGTGGAGGATCCCGGGACTGCGTTCCGTCAACTGGCCGTCCACTCGGTAGCGGCCAGTCCTAGCCGGACGCTGGGCACCGCCCCACGACCCTGGCATTGGTCTCGACTTGAGCGTCGACATCTATTAGCCAGTAAAGTTATTTTGAGTCATTTAGAATTATTCGCGGTTACATGGTTTTAAGTTCCAGTTTCCACAGATGGCTTATTTCTCACTTTCGCCCAAGATTAATTTCCACTTCTGTCGTGACGTAGATAACCCGCCACTATCCTTCGATCAACCTTTACATATAAATCCATGCGATGACATTCACCGAAATTAATTTTTACTGCTTCTGCCTCCTTTAACGCACAACGCCATTTTGAGGTAAGCCATAAAGCTTGACATAAACCTCATCCAGGCGTGTTATTCCGCCCCCTCTCACCACCCCTATCACACACGCGGAGCCCACCTGGTTTTTACATTCATCGGAAATTAAATATCCCTTCATCCCGGACATGCTCACCGCACGACGATAGCCTCACTCGCGCTTCAGTCTCGCCATAAAAAAGCCGTTTAACCTGGGTAAGTACGGAGCAGTAGCGCGCTCACAGATAACATGTGGATCAGCCTAAACATTGCACTTTCCACACAACTCGTCGGCATAGGTACCGCATAACTCGGTACATTACATACCAGCCCCACACGGGGGTAGAACCGCAAACTTTTTCTTCGTCAAACTTCTGAAATGTATTAGTATTTCCTTTAGCGATATCTACCGATTGAATCAATATTCAATTTGGGAGCATCGGCCAGAGGAATAAAGAGAGCGAGGCACCCGTCGAGACGAAATCTCGATTGAGAACCGTTCAAACCTCTGCTTTTTCTTCGGCTCTAAGAAGTTTCCTGCTGTAGAGCATTGAAATATCGGATAGATGAAGTGGTTAATTATCGCACTAGCTGTCTACTAGAGTCGCGAAAATTAACCGCACCGACCATTGTTCATTTCTCCCCATACGAGGTTAAAAATGTCGTCCCTCAAGAAGGCCAGTGGCGCCGCTGTTCTCTCACTTGCAGTGATTTTCGGTTCGGGCACCATTGCCGCTGCCGAAGCGAACCCCGACGGAGTCGTACGCACCTACAACACCTACCCCGGCCGCATCACCGGTATGGTTGCCCCCGACGCTCAGGTCACTGATGGCACATTCACGTCGACCGATGGCAAAGGCACCCAGATTTACTGGAAGAAGAATATCGTTCCCAATGCCAAGGGAAGCATTGCTCTTATCCACGGTTTGGCAGAGAACCAACAGCGTTACGACTACATCGCGTACCGTCTCAACTTGGCCGGATATAACGTTTACCGCCTTGATCACCGCGGTCACGGCCGTTCCGCAGAGCCATACAACAACGTTCATAAGGGACTGATCGATAACTTCAACTACGTTATCGATGACATGAAACAGCTCGTCGACATGATCCATCACGAGCAGTCCGGCAAGGTATACATGATGGGCCACTCCATGGGCGCCATGGCAGCTCAGATGTATTCAGTGGTCTACCCGGACACCATCGACGCAACCGTGACCAACGGCGGCGGTGTACCTATCAACAACTACGGCGAGAACACCCTCATGCCGGAATACAAGCACGCCGACGGGCAGTCCTACCCAACCTTCTTTGGCCCGTACCTGCCTAACGACGGCAAACGCCCGTTGGAGCCACTCGACGCCATGCTCGGATACGACGTTCAGGGTGTTCTAGACCAGTTCGGCTTGAAGTTGCCACCGGATGCGGGCAAGCCGATCGAGTCCCCAGAGCCACTCAAGACCATCGACGTACCTAACGCTTTCAAGCTGGGTGTTGTCTCAGATCCGGATGTTCGCGACCAGCTCTCTAACGATCCACTCAACAGCAAGACGTTGAACGTGTCGACGCTGTACCAGATCGCATCTGCTCTGCTCTACACCGGAGCGCACGCTAAGAACTACACGAAACCAACGCTCATCATGCACGGTGACACCGACGGATTGGTTCCCTACCCGCTCGATATCAACTGGTACAACGCAGTCGGATCCACCGATAAGCACATGGTCCTGTGGAAAGGCGACATGCACGAAACCATGAACGAACCCTCCCGCGACGAAGTCATCGACCGCGCAATCGGCTTCATCGACTCGCACAACTAATTACTCAGGGTTTGCGTCTCTCTCCAGTAAATATTGGCAGGTTGAGTTCTCTTGAACGAACGCAACCTGCCTCTTTCACACAGCTTTCCATTGCGCGGGTCACCGTGCTCGTCCCGTGCGAAGAGCTTTCTTGAAACCGACCTCTTTATCACTACGTCGTTCTGACAGCCGGTGACGAGCGCTAATCCCGCGCTACTTCACCGGTTTCAGCACGTCTTGACCCACATAGGGCTGCAAAGCTGCCGGCACCTTCACCGACCCATCCGCCTGCTGATTATTCTCCAAAATAGCCACCAGCCAGCGCGTCGTCGCTAAAGTGCCATTCAGAGTGGCCGCAATCTGGGTCTTGTTGTTGTCATCGCGGTACCGGATCCCCAGCCGGCGAGCCTGGAATGTCGTGCAGTTACTGGTCGACGTTAATTCGCGGTACGTATTCTGCGTCGGCACCCATGCCTCAGTATCAAACTTTCGCGCTGCCGAAGAACCCAAATCGCCACCAGCAACATCGATAATGCGATAAGGAACCTCGACAGCCGCGAGCATCTCTCGCTCCATGCTCAACAGCTTCTGGTGCTCCGCAGCCGCGTCCTCCGGTTTGCAGTAGCTGAACATTTCGACCTTATCGAACTGGTGCACACGAAGAATTCCCCGCGTGTCCTTGCCGTACGACCCAGCCTCACGCCGGAAGCACGAGGACCACCCCGCATAGCGCTTTGGACCAGCAGAAAGATCGATGATCTCCTTACTATGGTAGCCCGCTAACGCAACCTCGGAGGTTCCCACCAAATACTGGTTGTCCTCCTGCAAGTAATAAATCTCGTCAGCATGCTGCCCCAAGAAACCGGTGCCCGACATCGACTCCGGATTAACAATGACCGGAGTGATCATCAGCTCAAATCCGTGCTGCACAGCCTTCTGTGCAGCAAGCTGCAGCATGCCGAGCTGTAGCAAAGCACCCGCCCCCTTGAGGAAGTAAAAGCGCGAACCCGACACCTTCGCACCGCGCTCCATATCGATAATCCCCAAGGATTCCCCGAGCTCGAGGTGGTCTTTCGGCTCGAAATCGAATTGTGGCGGGGTTCCCACTTTTTCGAGAACAACAAAATCTTCTTCTCCACCGGCCGGTGCGCCTTCCACAATATTGGAGATCTGCATCTGTAGGTCGTGAACCGAAGCTTCGGCAACGCGCTGAGCTTCCTCTTTATCCTTCACGACGTCGGACAGTTCCGTTCCCCGTGCGCGCAGGCTCTCCTTTTCTTCGGGGGATGCGTCGCGCATTTTCTTACCCATGGATTTTGTATAGGCCTTGTGTTCTGCGCGTGCGGCGTCGGCAGCGGAAATAGCCTCACGTCGGGCCTGGTCAGCCTGGAGGAGGCGGTCAACGAGGCCGGGGTCTTCGCCACGGGTGCGCTGGGATTCACGGACACGGTCGGGGTCATCACGAAGCTGCTTCAGATCAATCACAGCATTAGCTTAATGGTTTTAGCACTGTCCAGCTTCAACCGGTCAAAAAGCAAACAAGTAAGGTACAGGAATAGTACTGGAATAATAATAAGTAGTGGGTCTCATCCGGCAGCACATGCCGCGTATAAACATCGATCGCTATTAGTCAACGACCCCGGAAACGAAGGTGACGCATGAAACCGACAGTCCGACGTTCTTCAGTCATTGTCGGCCTCGTCGCACTCCTCTGTGGCGGATCAGCCGCGGGCACTTTTACCTACGCCCAGGGAAAGCATTCCGATTCCACGTCGGACACCCCCCATACGGTGCCTGGGGAAGATAAAGAATCGAAACAAAAATCCTTTACTAATGCCGACGCTGGACAGTGCTTGGATTGGAAGACCTCATCCGACGGCACTGTGTCCGATTTCCAAACCGTCGACTGCGCCAAATCTCACCGCTTCGAGGTATCCCACCGGGAGAATTTGGCAACCTACCCGGCCAGTGAATTCGGTTCAAACGCCGGTATGCCTAGCCGGAAACGCCAAGCAGAGTTGAGCAATGAATTGTGCAAACAGCCCACGCTTAGTTATCTGGGCGGGAAGTTTGATCCCACGGGGCGGTTCACTATCGCTCCCATTTTGCCGCCACAAAAGTCATGGGCAGATGGTGACCGGACGCTGTTGTGTGGCCTCCAAGTGACGGGAAATGACGGCCACGCCAGTGCGATTACGGGCAAGGCCGCTGATCAGGACCAATCCCCTGTGTTTAAGCCCGGTGAGTGCGTCGCTATTACTGAAAAGAAGGACGATAACCAGAACAAACAAACTGACAGTGATTCACCGGTGGATGCAACCGCTCAGGTTGTGGATTGTAATGCTGACCACCAATATGAGGTCACAGACATCGTTGATCTGGGTGAAAAATTCAAAGAATACCCATCCACTGAAGATCAAAATGAGTATCTCAATAAACGCTGTACCGATTCCGTCACATCATTCATTGGGGGCGATGACAAGCTCTATAACTCCACGCTCGAACCGTTCTGGACAACGCTTACGGAGGATTCCTGGAAGGGTGGTTCCCGGAACGTCAATTGTTCTCTGATTAAAACGGGGGACAATAACTCACTGTCCACTTTGAAAGGGTCTGCAAAGGGCGAATTCACCATTAATGGCAATCCACCCCCGCCGCAGCCGAGCCGTGCGCCTAAACGGGGAAATTAGGTTCCTTCATGATCTCCGTATCTGACGAAAGATTCGACGAGCTCATCGATAAGGGTATTGACCTTATCCCCGAATCTCTCCTGCGCAATATGAATAATGTTGCGTTGGTTGTCGAACCGTGGAACCGCGACAACCCCCACACCTTGGGCCTGTACGAGGGGGTTGCTCTCACCCGGCGGACGTCGTCGTATAGCTTTGCTCTACCCGATAAAATCACGATTTATAAGGAAGCAATCTGCGCATACTGCGATTCGGAAGAGGAATTGGTCCGCCAGGTTGCTGTCACCGTCGTCCATGAGATTGGGCATCATTTTGGTATTGACGACGACCGTCTGCACGAACTCGGCTGGGCGTAAAGGGCGCATATCGGTGTAAAGACCGCGTGTCCCGGCGCGAGAACAAGGTGCGAGAACAAGGCGCGTGTCTCGGCGCGAGAACGTCATGCCGGTGCAATGACTAACTACGCGATGTCCGGTCACGCAATAGCTGGCCAATTGTAAACATTTGTTAACGCAAGGGATTAAATGCCTCTTTTCCGTTAGACTCAGCGGAGCCGGTACGTTGCTGAGTTTTATTCAGGTTCTATCCAGCGACGACACCGCACATCCTTTTGACCCGACACCAGGGAGGTTTACGGTGCCAGTACCCCAGTCCGACGTTGGTCGGCGCGCCTACAACGACGATCGAGCCCACGTTTTTCATTCGTGGTCTGCACAGGCGGAGTTGGATCCGATTGTGATGGAATCTGCCCACGGTTCCTACATTGTCGATGCAGATAAAAAGGAATATATCGACTTCTCTTCGCAGTTGGTCTATACGAATATTGGCCACCAACATCCGAAGGTCGTGCAGGCCATCAAAGAGCAGGCGGACCAACTGTGCACCATCGCTCCGGCGTACGCGAATGATAAGCGTTCAGAGGCCGCGCGCCTGATCACGTCGCACTTGCCCGATCATCTCAACAAGGTGTTGTTCACCAACGGTGGTGCGGATGCTGTTGAGCACGCTATCCGTTTGGCACGTCTGCACACGGGTCGCTACAAGGTGTTGTCGCGTTTCAGGGGCTACCACGGCGCAACTCAGATCGCTATGAATGTTTCGGGCGATAATCGTCGGTGGAAAAATGACTATGGGACGTCGGGGGCGGTTCACTTCTTTGGGCCGTTCTTGTACCGCAGCCAATTCCATGCCACGACGGAAGAGGAAGAGTGCCAGCGCGCCCTCGAGTACTTGGATAACCTCATTGCGTTTGAGGGGCCGGAGCTGTTCGCCGCGTTCATTATGGAGACAATTCCCGGAACGGCGGGAATTATGCCTCCGCCGGCTGGATACTGGCAGGGCGTCCGCGAAATCTGCGATAAGTACGGCATCGTCATGATTTGCGACGAGGTCATGGCTGGTTTCGGCCGAACCGGCAACTGGTTTGCCTTCGAGGAGTTTGGTGCGAAACCGGACCTGGTGACGTTCGCCAAGGGGGTGAACTCGGGTTATGTGCCATTGGGCGGTGTCGCAATCTCTGACGAGATCGCCGCTGATTTTGACCACACCCCCTACCCCGGCGGATTGACCTACTCGGGTCATGTTCTGGCAACATCCGCTGCTGTGGCCACGGTCAATGCTATGGACGAGGAGGGGATGGTTGATAACGCTCGACGTTTGGGCGAGGATCTTTTTGGTCCAGCATTGCGTGATTTGGCAGCGAAGCACCATAGCATCGGAGATGTTCGCGGTCTCGGTTGCTTCTGGGCAGTCGAATTGGTGAAGGATCAGGAAACTCGCGAACCGCTTGGTGCTTATGGAACCACCGCCCCTGAGGTCAAGGAACTTGTTGCGGAGTGCCGTGAGAACGGATTGGTGGTGTTCCAAAACATGAACCGTATCCACATTTGCCCCGCTCTGAATATTCCCGACGACGTTGCACGCCAGGGCCTTGAGATCCTGGATAAGGCGCTGACGACGTTGGATCAAAAAATCGCTATTCAGTAGTGGCGTGGTGGGGGCGCATTCCGTCGAGCGGGGCGCATGTGTCCCCCACTACTCGTACAATCCTTAACCCGTATAAACCTCACACGTATCCGCAACTTTGGAGAATTATTTATGACATCACCTTCTAAAGACGCTTCTTCCGCTACCACTAACGATTCTGGCGCTAAAGGCAACGGCACCAAACCTGTAGCCGTCATTACGGGCGCAAGTTCCGGCATCGGCGCGGCGTCCGCAAAGGCGCTGGCCGACGCGGGATACACCGTCTACATTGGTGCCCGGCGCGTCGAGAAGCTTCAAGCCGTCGCCGAGGGTATTGACGCCGTCGCCCTGCCACTGGATGTGACCGATCAGGAGAGCGTCGATAAGTTCTGTGAGCAGGTTCCGCGGTGTGACGTGTTGGTCAATAACGCTGGTGGGGCGCACGGTTCCGAGTCGATTGCCGACGCCAACGTCGAGGACTGGCAATGGATGTATGACACCAACGTGTTGGGCACGCTTCGTGTGACTCGGGCTCTGCTGCCCAAGATTGAGGCCAGTGGCGATGGTCAGGTCATTAATATCAGCTCGATTGCCGGGCACGAGCCGTACCGCGGTGGAGCCGGATACAACGCCGCCAAACATGCGGTGGCTGCTATGACGCGCGTGCTTCGCCTGGAGTTGCTGGGTAAGCCGGTTCGCGTGTGTGAGGTTTGCCCCGGCCTGGTGAACACGGAGTTCTCGACGGTTCGTTTTGGTGGCGATAAGGAGAAGGCCGACGCAGTCTATCGCGGCTTAGAGCCGATGGTTGCTGAGGACATTGCCGACGCTGTCGCTTGGATTGCGACGCGGCCGTCGCGGATGAATATTGACCACATCACGATTATGGCTCGCGACCAGGTCTCGGCGCAGGAAGTCTACCGTCGCGAGGAGTAGCGCTGCGAGGAGTAGCCGCGGCTTGTTCCGGCTACCCCCGGTTCTCGCGGCTTTCTAGTATGGAGATATGGAAAACTCGGCTTTCGCTCCACAAACAGCTTCATCCACGGACGGCCCGCTACTTCTTCCCTTCAATGGGAAGCGGCCGCGAGTCCACCGGACCGCGTGGATTGCACCCAATGCCACGTTGATCGGTGATGTGGAAATCGGTGCGCATTCCAGCGTGTATTACGGCTGCGTTCTGCGGGGCGATGTGAACTCGATTCGAATTGGGGAACGCACGAATATTCAGGACAACAGCGTTCTCCACGTCGATAGTGATGCTCCCTGCACGCTAGGCGACGATGTCACCGTCGGACATATGGCGCTGGTGCATGGCTCCACTGTGGGCAATGGAGTTCTCGTGGGGATGAAATCTGCGTTGCTCTCCCACAGCGTGATCCATGAGGGGAGTCTGATCGCAGCGGCTGCCGTGGTGCTGGAAGGGCAAGAAATTCCTGCACAATCGCTTGCTGCGGGTGTTCCGGCGAAGGTCAAACGGCAACTGTCCGATGAGCAATCTCACTCATTTATTCCCCATGCTGCCCATTACAAGGAGAATGCAGAATCACAACCGAGCCGTGCCGAATCACTGAAACCCGAAGACGTGTATTTTGACTGATATGTCAAACACTAATTGGAAATTAAAGAAAGCCAAGTACGTTGATACAGCACCAATTGTCGCGACAGGCTTAATCGGCGGGTGGATCACCGCGCGCGAAACCGGGATCCGGCCGCTGGGAGGCGTCGTTCTTGGCGCGGCTGGTCTCTACGCTGGGCGGACCTGGCTTGCCAAACGAGGCCCGGCGAAAGCTGGAGCGCTCGGCGCCACCTACTTGGCTGCGTTTGGAGCATCGCACCCGCTAGCCAAGAAAATTGGAGCGTGGCCCTCTGTTCTGACCGTGGCGGGTCTCACCGCTGCTGCGTCATATGTCGTCTCGGACATGTAACTAACCTCACTGCCATTTTCTTGATGGCATCCATTAACTGCGTCCTTGAGCTCACCAATATGCCGGTGAGCAGGCAGTTTTATTTCTTCTCTCTATCCCCCATTGTGTTACATCTCATACGGCTAGGCCATTACAAATCGTTCGAAATTGAAAATAAGCACTTGACGATGCCGCCGCGAGAACCTACGCTACCGAAACTTGAGAGTACAAACCTTTAGCTCATCCGTGGTGATTCGTTGTTCACCGTGGAGATAGCAACCAGCGTGGCGTGGCAGTCTCCACTTTCCGCGTCCTCGATCGACCCTAGGGAGCAACATTTTGCCCGGGCCGGAACGCACCTACACAGTGCACTCACCCGCATCGTGCAATCACGTACTCAGTGCAATAGCACGACTGCTCGGAAGACAGTAGTGGCAGCGTTTCAGCTGGATAAGCACATCGACGTACTGGCACAGCAGCAACGTACTGGCACACAAGCACGGCAATAAGCAAAACGAAGGACGACACGATGGAATACACAGAACTAGCCGACTATCCCCTCCCCACCGGACAGCTTTCCACCTGGCAGTTTACTGACGACGCTAGCCAGTGGAGCGAGGACGAACGCAGTCTTTCCATCAACCACGAGGATCACCTCCGCGAAGTTCTCCGCGCAGAAAAGAACAACGCCGAGCAAGGTCTTCCCTCCGTGTCGGAGGACTGGATCGGCGGAGCGTTCGTTATCCACCAGCCACTACGTACCGACGCCTTCCGCGAAGCCCTCAGGACATGGTTTAGCCGTCACGAGGCATACCGAACAACAGCTGTCGCTGATGGCCACAACGAAGCGACCACGAGCTTTACGCGCTACACGCTAGGTTCTTCCGCAGTTGACGTTTCCCGAAACAACTTCGGCGTCTACAAAGACGACCAGCTCCTACGCCACGAAATCCACAGACATTTCGCTCAGCACGTCAATGGGATCGGGTGGCCACACGTCACTGTTGCGACGATTGAACCTGAGGCGTTTGAAGCTGGAGCTCGTGAGCCTGAAGCAAAGCGATCCGACGCCAGCCACGAGCACACATCCCCTGAATTCACCGTCATTTTCGCCGCTGACCACGCAGTGATGGACGCCTACACACAGCTGTTCACCATCGCCGAACTCAGGGAGCTATACGCGGCAGCCGTCGATAAGCGGGAGCCAGCGCTGCCACCTGCGGGTTCGTATGTGGACTTTTGTGCCGGAGAACGGGCTGTCACTGAATCGGCGTCCGCCCGTGAGCGTGCAGTACAAGAATGGAAAGAGTTCCTTACTGATGCCAATGGGTATCCAGCACCGCCAGTGTTCCCTCTACCTATTCGGTCGAACGTGGATTCTGGGTCGGCCACGCCGGCAAACCAGCACCCGGCACAGCACAGCCTTTCCCAATGGCTACTCAACGAGAAAGATATCTCGCAGCTAGGTAAGCGCGCGAAAGCCAACGGTGGGTCAACCAAGTCTGCACTCCTGACCGCGTTGAAGCTGGCGCTCACCGAGCTCTCGCCGGTGCCATCAGCGCGGTATATCATGCCGATGCACACACGTCACGAGCCCAAGTACATGCTGTCTGCCGGATGGTTTGTTGGTCTCATGCCAATCGATGATCCGCTCAATGGGGCATCGAGTTTCACCGAAGCGTTTTCAGATACGGTCCAAGCCACAAAGCGGCACCGTGATCTCTCCGTCTACCCCTATGCCGCCGTGAGCGACACATTGCACATCGACGAGCCACCTCGGTTCGTGATCTCCTACGTCGATACACGATTCATACCGGGGGCCGACGCCTGGGGCGACCGAGACCGCGTTCTTCGCAGCTCCGTAGTGAGCGACGACGATGTGTACATTTGGCTCAACCGCACTGGGGAGGGGCTCAACGTTTCGATGCGCTACCCCAATAACGCCCAGGCGGAAGAATCGATCGCTGCATTCCTATCGCGATTCGCCGCCATCATCCACAGCGTCGTCACGACGGGGGATTACGCGGCTGCTGTGCCCGTCCGTGCCTAGTCGGTACCGGTTAAACGGCGGCTGAGATCCTCAACGCACTCGTCGAGTATTGCCTCTGCCTGGGGAGTCCCAGGATATTTTGCCCGTAGCGATAGTCCTTTGTCGTTTCTAGTGAACCACAGTTGCACTGTTGCTGTTGGGGCGAGCGATGAAAAATACACGGCCCCGGGGATCGCTGCAGATCGTCCCGGACCGGTGCGAAAATCGCTATACGACACCATGAAGGGCTGCGGGGTCGGCATCACAGGACTGAATGTCTCCATGACGATGTCCAGTGGAACGGTCACGGCCTTAATGCCATCGCGCAACCATTGGCGAACGCCATCGCTGTTGCCTGGCTCAGCGATGACGGGGCCGTTGCTGACCATCCACCCCACAGTCCCGTGATAGGGGCTCGATGACCGCCCTCGAGTGTGGATCGGGACCACGCACGGCAGGGACTCCGACCCCACCACGGTGTGCACAGAGCTCGCAAGAGCCGCCACAACCTCGGCAAATGTCCTCGTCGAAAGTGGCCCGGCCATGTGTGCTGCGGGTACAAGAAGTTCGGTACGGTGATGAGGAGTCACCGACTCCGTCGTACCTACATCGGCAGGAAATGCCGGCACAATTCCCCCCGTGCGATCAAAAAAACGCTTCCATACTGCAAGTGCACGCTGGAGTTCATCGCTGTTCTTACTGTCATGCCAGCGAACGGATGCTTCTTGTTCTTTTCGCACAACATCAATAAACGACGGAGCTGTAGCGGGATCGGGGGCTGACGAGGTGCCGGCGTTCCCGTTAACGATTCCGGCATTTTCTTCGGTGGCCTCATGATCGTTGTTACAGTTTCTGAGCTTCTCTGCCGGTGAAGCCACAAGGTCCCACAGACGTTGGAGAATGATGTGGATGCTCGCCATATCCGCATGAAAATGGTCACTTGCTACCACGAGGCGATGACCGCACAGGGCAAAAAAGAGCCCAGGGGTACGGCCCGGGACGCACGCGTCGTCGATTCTCGCCTCCACCTCTTGACGAATAGTTGAAGAATCTGCATCCAAATCGGTGAGGAATGCTTCGGTCACAATAGATAGGTGATCATTCGACCACATTCTCTGGCTACCGTCATTTTCCGACGGATTAGAGGGGACTAGCCGCAATGCGTCATAATCACCGATAAGAGTGTGGATTGCATTCGCGATAGCGTCGATGTTGTGCTGTGTGCCGGCGAGAACACTACTGGGGAGGATAAAAGATCCTGCGACCCATGATGGACGGCCACTCGCTCTGACGCTCTCCAGATGGTTACGTTGGTTCAGCGTTAGTGGAAAGGTTTCCGAACCGGGAATTCCATCCCAGTCCAGAACATACTGAGTACACGGACCTGAAAGGGCAATATCATCGAGGTAGCAAACATCCACATCACCGACGGTACCAGGACGTTTCCCCTTACCCGCTGCGATAATGACAACTAACGTTGTAACGATTACGAACTAATACCGGTGCACTCCGCACACCACACTTCACCGCGAGGTCCCTCAAGGAAAGCTATGCCCGCCTACTCTGCACGAAACCATGCAAACCATACCGACAACAGCCCAGCAGACTCTTCTGAATCTACTCAAAGACCCGCTCGCCAAAATATTGTGTTTGTCTTGTCTGGTAGCCGCGGCGATATCCAGCCCGCTGTAAGTCTCGGTCTGGAACTCCAGGACCGCGGTCACACTGTCACGTTCTTGTGCACGCCTAGTCTGACCACTTTTGCACGCACTGCCGGGATCCAGTCAGTGTTTCCCGCGGGGATCAATATCGGCGATATGACAGATCGCGCACGATCAACATTGGCGAGCAAAAACCCCGTCGCTATTGCGAAATTAGCTACGCACTTTCTTAAGCATTCCGTTGATGATCTACATCAAGACCTCATCAACTATTACTTTTCCGAAAACAGCACCCAGGGCTCGTCGGATATGGATCACCCCAAGCTCGCACAACCAACCTTGTTAATTGTGAATCCTATGTGTCAAAGACAGGGGACATCATTGGCTGAAAAATGGAGGATTCCCCTCGTTGTTCTGCGATATGCGCCAATTTCTCATAACAGCTATTCGGGTTGGCCGCATCAATTAACCCGCCGCGCACCCAAATGGATAAAGAAAAAATCATGGCACATTCAGGAGTGGTTCGACTTCTTCATGTACGGGCATTGGGAAAATACATTCCGACGCCATCTTGGGCTTGCTTCTCGATTTCACCCATTCACACGTTACTTACGCGACCACTCAGTGCCTCAACTACAGCTCTGCGACCCGAACGTCGTCCCAGACATCGCCGCAGAGTGGGCAGGCACCAACAAAATTTTTGTTGGGTATCTTGATCTTCCCGCCTCTGCGCGGCGTCGCCTCAACGAACCAGATACCCTCCCCGCTGATCTTGACCACTGGCTTTCCAGTGGTAGCGCCCCACTTTTTGTGAGCTTCGGATCAATGCCGGTATCGAACCCCACCCGCCTTGTGGACACCATTGTCTCCGTGGCCCGAAGGCACAACCTCCGCGTACTCTTTAGCGGATTCGACAGCACTACAAATGCCACCAACGACGAACCACGAGCGACGTCCACCGTCGGCAATCAAGGTCATGACGAGGCTAACGATGTGTACTTCACTGGAGCGATCAATCAGACTGCTGTCCTGCCACGATGCTGCGCTGCGGTTCACCACGGTGGGGCCGGCACGACCGCAGCCAGTCTGCGCTCCGGAAACCCCACCATGATTTATGCTTTCGGCTTCGAGCAACCTTTCTGGGCGTCGTGCATTGAAAACCTAGGTGTCGGAGTCGGGTCGTCAGTATCACGTTTGACCACTGAGCACTTCGCGAAAGACCTCGACCGTGCACTGTCGTCACCGGTTCGGGAGGCTGCGCGGGCATTCGCCGCCGATATGACATCACCTGACCAGGCATTATCGACGGCGATCCGCCTCATTGAAGACCAGGCTGGCTAGCTCGTTAGCGGCGTCCAGGCGGCGGTTACTGTCGGCCTGCAACAGCGTCCTGGACCGCCTCGCGGAACGCATGGAAGAACGTGCGCAATGATTCAGCAGCAACGGGATTATCAGGAGCCTGACTTCCGACGAACAACCCGTCGGGGTTACGGAAAACCCATAAACTGGCGTTCTTCGTTTTCCCGGTGCCCGTGAGCAGGCGAATATTCGATCCCTGGGGCTCCGTGAACCAGCTGAGATCCATATAGGTAACCAATTGCGGGCTATCGAAAATGCTCGCGTCCACTGCCCCAGCCGCTAACAGCGGCATGATTGACGCATGGACAGGTTCATAAAGAACTTCGCGCATGTTCTGCTGCGCCTGGGCAACGGTGGGCAAAATTTCATCGAAAGTTTCACCCTTTATATCAAATGTCAGCGGGTTGAAGTTGCAGAACCAGCCCTGTGAGGTCGCGTATTTCTTTCCTCGCGTGCTATTCACCACAATGGTTGAATACCGGCTTGTTTTCGCTGCCTTATGTTCTGCAAGCGCCAACAACGCGAAGACAACGGTACTAAAGCTAACTCCGTTCTCATGAGCTAACGAACGTAAAATTTTTACGTCATCAGCGTCGGCCAGAGTGAAGTCCGGTTGTGTTTCTTTAACAGGCTGGGGCTCATTGTCTTTGATTCCAGTAAGTAGGGGGAATCGTGGAGCACCGCCCGTGACCTGGACGAACTCCTGCATAAGCTTCGCTCCTGGCGAATCAGGGGTGACCGCAGCAGCTCGTTGATATTCTTCGCGGGTATATTCCACAAAGCTTGGGTGCGAATCTTCTACTAAACCAGGGGCAGGAGTACCGGTATACCTTGCCATTAATTCAAGAATGCCCACGCACAACGATAATCCATCGCCGAAAGCATGGTCTACTGCATAAAAAACCTCGCAGGATTTCCCCTTATCGACAGCACCGATAACAAAACCGGGAAAGTGATCGAATACCGCGTGCGTTGGTAAATAATCATTCAAAATGTCGTTCGCGGTTGTTCCGCCAGTGCCATCAGCCGAGTTTTTCTCCCCGGGTTGATCGCTACGCTGATCACGATCGGGTGCTTCCGCAAGAACGCGCGGGACAAGATCAATGGCTGATGAGGGAACCGTCCTCCGTTCTACTGATGCGCCACCGAATTCAGGCTGACCACCGCTAGCTTTGTCCGCGGCCGCGTCGGGCGCGTCAGCATCCGCGCCCTGTCCGCCTGCGGTATCCGTATTGACGACGAAGGTACTCCGCAATCCCTCATGCGAGCGCACAAAATTGTTTACTGCCACGGTCATTGCTTCCGTGTTCAGTGGTCCGGGGAGGGTGGCCACCGCGCAGGTGTAGGCGCGATGGGTGTTGCCTGCCTGCCGTTGAGTGAGAACTCCTCGGATGTGATCCTTCTGCAAAAACGATGGGGGCGTGGGATCCGTCGGCGTGTGCTTGGGGGCCTCAGTCATCTGAGCGGATGGTTCCCACACGGTTAGCGCTCCGTCGATAACCCACTCGCTACTTTCGATTGCTTTCATACTTCGTCAGCTCTCCTTTGGGTTTACATCTACCCAAATTGTTATATATTTTCCGATCAAGCGCTATGGGGTGGCGACCGAGGCGTTCGTAGCCAGTGGTTACAGGCCAGTATCCACAATTTCGCTCGGGTCGTTAATCTCACTCGGGTCGCTGTTTCCGCTATCCCGTAGGCGATCATCCCGGACAAAGATTGCTGCAACAACGACAACAACCATTAAGGGAACAAACGTCCCGAGAACAGGAATTAATGCATCGTGATAGGCCTGAGCGATGATGCCATGAACAGGCTCGTGTAACTGTTTCATTGACTCCGGAGTCAGCGATGCGAATGACACCCCAGTACCGGTTTCGGCAAAACGCGCGGTGGCACGGGAGGCGAAAAAGGCCCCGACAACGGACATTCCCAATGTGCCCGCTAAATCCCTGAATAAACTATTCGACGCTGTGGCTGTGCCCATCACCTTCGTCGAAAAAGAGTTTTGAACTACTAATACAGAAAGCTGGGTACCAAGACCGAAACCGACGCCCAGGACACATAAGACAGCGATAAGGACATATACACCCGAGCCAGTGTGGAGCGCACTTAGCGCAAGAAATCCTGCTACACAAAACGCGCCGCTCGTGACCAACAAAACCCTATACTTTTCGGTCTTGCTGACCATGAATCCTGAAATGAGAGAAAAGGCGAACATCAACGCGGTCATCGGAAGAAGGACGAAACCAGCGGTAACAGCGTCAATTCCTTCAACAATCTGTATATAGGCAGGCATATAGGTTGTGACGCCGAATGTTCCCAGAGCGAGCAGCATGCCGATCAATGTGGCGAGGACAAAGTTTCGGTTGGTGAGAATATACGGGGGAAGGACAGGGTCACCCGCATGCTTTTCTACCCACATACAGGCCACCATGCACGCCGCTGCGCCAACCATGCAGAAAAGAACTTTGGGCTGCCCCCAGCCACCATGGCCAGCCCAGGCTGTGCACAAAACGAGGAAGGTAGACACGGCACCAATAAGAACCATTCCGGCCACGTCAATACGAGAGGACTGTTTTTCTGGCTCCGGCTCCTGTAAGAACTTGAGACACAATAAAAGGGATACGATTCCGAAGGGAACATTGACGCCGAAAGTCCAACGCCAATTCCAATATTCGGTGATTAAGCCACCCACGACGGGACCGGCGACGGTAGAAATCACGAATACGCTACCGATGAAGCCCATGTACTTTCCGCGCTCTCGGCGAGGGACAGCGGCGGCTAAGAGAGCTTGGGAAAGAACAACTAAGCCCCCGCCACCCATGCCTTGAATAAAGCGGGTGATAACTAGCGCCATCATGGAGTTAACGAATGTTCCATATATGCATGAAATAATAAAAACGACCAAAGAAAAAAGAAATAGTTTCTTTAGTCCATATCGGTCACCCAGTTTTCCGTACATGGGAAGAAAAATCGTCGAGGCCAGCATGTATGAGGTGGAGATCCAGAGGATATGGTCACCGCCGTGCAGACTTCCAACGATCGTCGGAAGCGCAACACTCAACATCGTCTGGTTTACCGAAAACATAAACATTGCTAGGGACAAACCAATGACGATGAGCACTACGCTGCTCGAACGCTGACTCTGCTGAACCATAAAACCTCATATTATGAGTTGGACACGATGACATTGATAAAACGATCGCAAACACCGTGAACGGATTACGGCTATCACAATAATGCCCGTGAATAGTCGGCAACTAAATGGTAATTAAAGCTCTTGTCGCGAGCGCCAATCGAATCTATCAACGAGGCTTTTAATGTCTTCACTATCCTTAGCAAGTTTGGTTTGTGAAAAGTCACTAACAATAGGCTTATCAGGAAGCGGGGGCCATAGGCGAGCCATAGGAAGGCTGACATGGAAGTTCTCCATAAATTCGGCTACGGAAGCTGCACGAGCAACTGCCGAATTTGAATTCCAGCCCACCATAACTTCGTCAATCTTGGATATATCAAATCCAAGTTCACGACTCACCTGGTCGATCAATTCGTTCAACTTCGCCACATTTAAGTCATCTATGTGCTTAAGTCTGGCCGCCTCTTGCTCTAGCAGATTGTAATATTTCTGCAAGTCTCTTTCTTTGCGCCTTTTTATAAGCCATCGCACGTAGAAGCAAACACCCACTGCAAGAATTACGCAAACTATAAAATATCCGTGTAATACTTTCTCAAAACCGGATTCCGGAGTAGTGGGATCATTCCCGAATATAGCAAAAACTATAGCAAGAACAATGCTGCCGACAAACTGGAGGGTAAGAGCACTTATTATAAACAACGCAAAGTATAAAATCCTAATTAGCGCTGTTTTTGCAGGAAATTTAGTATCTTGATTAGGAGGTGACGGGAGAACACGTTCCTCGGTATCACGATATATCGGTTCACCTTTAAGAAGGAGATCTTGTTCCGCTTGACTGAGGTGATTAACAGCGGCGGCGAAAGCAATACTTACTTTCCGCTGCCATAACTCATTGAGTGCAGCTATAAAACGAATGCGCTTCTCAGCTTCAGGGCGATATGTATATTCGTAAAGTTTTCCTTCTGGTGTACTCCCCGCCCACATCGCATAATCTCTGTACCCTTGATTATCTTCACTCTTTTCTATTGTCGCTATGAGCTGCTGGCTTCGCTGATCGATAAGCTGTATCCCACGTTCAATTTGCAACTGGATATTGCGTAGTTCTCCTATCGACTCATCGATTTGGTCCTGGGTATGGTGTAACTCTCCTAAAGACTCCTTGTGGTGCCTCTTAGCTTGTGCGAGCCTCATTCCCTGAAGCATCACACTGGCCCATGCCGCCCGCTTCGTACTCCTCTGTGAAGAAGCAATGCTGTCAACATTTGCCGAGATCGTCCGGCTTCCGTCTCCGTATGGCATGGTGTCCTCCCAGCCCATTTCGCGACTTAGTGGATGCAAGTTTAGCTTGGATCCCTGATCTTCTAAATACTTTAGAGCTTCACGATCCACACATGTAAAGCCCTTGCAAGACGATTTGTTCTTTTCGACTTGTTCTCTTAGGCGATAATTCACATTGCCGACGACGGTCCAGCGAACTTTCGGAAAACGGGAGCGCCATGAAGGATAACGGCACCCCCGTGCAAATACGCGTTGCATCAATCCCCGAGCTTAAAAACACAGCGCACACAGCGGAGAAGCACATATGCGAAAACCCCCAACGGTTGATACCGCTGGGGGCTACATAATGCGGTGGCGGAGGGATTTGAACCCTCGGTACGGGGTTACCGCACACGGCATTTCGAGTGCCGCACCTTCGGCCGCTCGGACACGCCACCGCGAACTAGGTTAGCCTAGGACTCCAAGCAGCCAAAATCACGCCTATTTTCCCTGTTCAACAAGGATACCGACGTCATTACGCGGTAACTACAATTCCGCACTAAGAATTACTTGTCGAGAGAATCGAGGCCCTTCTTGACGCCTTCTTTCGCCTTGTCAGCCTTGTCGCCCAACTTGCTGTCGGCAACGTCGTTAGCCTTGTCCTCAACCTTGTCGCGGTTGTCGGAAATAGCGTCCTTGGCCTTGTCCTTCAGGTTGTCAAGATCCATCGTTAAACCTCATTTCGTAGTCGATAAAACCTGTGCTATCGACCGTAGCGATATTCGTGTTCCAATGCATCCTTTTTACGCGTTTTAGGCAAATTTTTTGAGAGGTATCCAAAGGGGGCGGCTTCACTTCGTGCCTTGCCAGTTCCGACGCAGATCACTCTCGACGCTGGACAAAAAACTTCTCCAGAAGGTGCTGACATTCTCGCTCCAACACACCTCCCCTGACATCGACAGGTGGAAAAGGCCACGCAGGATCACGCACAACATCAATCACCGAACCGCACGCCCCCGTTTTCGGCTCATACGCACCGAAAATAATGCCTCCTATGCGGGACGTCACCGCAGCGCCCGCGCACATTACGCACGGCTCTAATGTCACCACCAGAGTGTGGTTATCCAGGCGCCAACCGTCGCCCACCTTCCGGGCAGCCCTTCTCAGAGCGATGACCTCCGCGTGGGCCGTCGGGTCCCCCGTGGATTCACGCTCATTACATCCCTGCCCCACAACATGGCCCGACGCGTCAATCACCACGGCACCCACTGGAACATCGCCCGCCGGCGTTTGTCTCGCCACATCTAACGCCATTCGCATCCACCGTTCCGCCTGCTGCTCAGGAACAGGACGTGGCAGCCCAGCATCAATCACGTCAGCGGCCTAGTAATCGAGCTGCGCTACGTCGGCAAGCTCCTCATCCGCATTGATTTCCTCCGCAATGCGGAGGAGCTGCTCCGATGCCCACAACTCATCGTCGTCGCAAATCACAGCCAACACGTCACTGGGAACGCCGAGGTCCTCGAGAATCTCCAAATCCCCTTCCGGCCACGGTTCTGCGTCGGCCCGCTCATCAGGATCCATATCGGGGACGTCGACATCCAATTCGTCTAATACTTCCGCGGCGTAATCGTCCACAACCGCAGCGGTGGCGTCGGAAAGTAAAAGCTGTGTCCCCCGAGGCGTAGGACGGATGAGGACAAACCAGTCATCATCCACGCACACCATGCCAAAACTAGGCCCTTCGGAGCGCAAATCGCGCACCGCCCGCGTGGCCACATCAAGGTCCCACGAGGCACGCTCAGGGAGGATCCGGCCTATCCACTGCCCGTCTTGGCTTGTCAGTGCAACGGCAAAAGTTGGAGTCTGGCCGTCGTCGTTCACACCCGCATTCATATAGATAACCGTAGTCGGACTGTGCCACACTTGTCAGAATGAGCACCTCCACACCATCCGGCGTCTACCCCGACCCAGCCACAACACCCGGCAAGCACCATATTCTCCACGAGGACCGCTCTGTATGCATCCTCGGTTTAGGGCTAATTGGTGGTTCAATCATGCGCGACGTACAGGCCCGAGGGCGGCGAGTTTTCGGATGGGATCGCACGCACTCCACAGTGACAAACATTATCGACGACGGTTTCGACGCGTCGAGCGATTGCGCGGCCGTCCTTAAACGAGCCGAGGATGAGGACGCTCTTGTGGTGATTGCCACACCGATGAGCGCTGTGGGAACCATGCTCGACCGCATTGCCGACCACGCCCCCACCTGTGGAATTACCGATGTCGTTAGCGTGAAACAAGCCGTCATACGTGAGGTTCGCGCGCGCGGATTGCACGACCGCTTCGTGGGCGGGCACCCCATGTCCGGAACAAGCCACAACGGGTGGGACGCGTCTCAGACAGGTTTGTTTACAGGCGCACCGTGGGTGGTCACCTTCGATAATGCGCCCGCAGACAACAGTGACGACGGCCGGTGGCTGCGCGAATGGATGAGCGTGGTGAACCTCGCCTACGACGTCGGAGCCGAGGTGGTCCCGGCGCGGGCACAGTCCCACGACGCGGCGGTCGCTCGGATTTCTCATTTGCCACACGTGTTGGCTGACGCTCTGGCGGTGGCTGGCGACAATGGGGGCGCGCTGGCATTATCCCTAGCCGCAGGCTCTTTCCGCGACGGAACGCGCGTCGCCGGTTCGGATCCCGGACTGACCGAAGCCATGTGCGAGAACAACGTGGAGGAGGTACTCCGCGCCATTGAAGAAGTCCAAACCATGTTAGAGGAGGCCCGAAAGAGTTTGGGGGCGACGCCACCTACCGTCGCGGAACTGGCTGACGCTGGGCACCGGTCACGCATTCGGTACGAAGCGCGCACGGGGAAGCGCCCGGTTTTGCGGCTTCACCCCGGTGATGCTGACTGGGTGGATCAGCTTAAACAGGCAGAGAATCTCGGCGCGCGGATCGAAGTTTTCTAGGCACAAGGTTTTACGGCCGTTACGCCGTGGGCTTGTGACCGCTACGCCGTGGGCTTGCGGCCGTTACGCTGTGCCCGCTAAGCCTTCCACGACGATGACAGAGGCCGCCCTTCTGCATATCCAGCTGCCGATTGGATCCCGACAATCGCCCGCTCACGGAAGGTCTCAATACTGTCCGCCCCTGCGTAGGTAAACGCTGAGCGCACACCGGAAACAATATGGTCAACCTGGTCTTCTACGCCTGGGCGCTCCGGGTCAATGTACATCCGGGCCTGGGAAATGCCCTCTTCAAACATCGACCGGCGCGCGCGCTCGAATTCCTCGGTATGCAGGTTGCGATGCTCCACTGCCCGATGAGACGCCATGCCGAAGGATTCTTTATACGCACGGTCATCATTCTCTTTGATCAAGTCACCCGGGGATTCCAGGGTTCCAGCAAACCATGATCCAATCATGACGTTGGATGCGCCGGCAGCCAGTGCCAGGGCGACGTCGCGCGGGTGTCGGACTCCCCCGTCGGCCCACACGTGAACACCGACCTCACGGGCTTTATCCGCACATTCTTTCACGGCAGAAAACTGCGGACGGCCTACACCGGTCTGCATGCGAGTCGTGCACATTGCACCAGGGCCGACGCCAACTTTGATGATGTCCGCGCCAGCGGCCGCAAGGTCTTCCACGCCTTCTGCGGTCACAACGTTTCCGGCGACAATGGGAACACCCAAATCCAGGGCTTTTACCTTGCGTAAAACGTCAATCATGTGCTGCTGATGACCATGTGCGGTGTCAACAACGATGACATCGGCACCGGCCTCAACCAGTGCGGTCGCCCGCCCAGTAGCGTCACCATTGATGCCAATAGCTGCGCCAACGCGAAGTTTATTGTCGTTATCTACGGCAGGTTTGTACAGCGTGGCGCGCAACGCCGCCTTGCGCGTCATGATGCCCTTCAATGCTCCATCGTGGCTGACGACGGGAGCGAGTTTCCGCGAAGCCTCGGAGAGGCGGGCGAAAGCCTGTTGCGGGGTGGTGTCGTCCTGAAGAGTAACCAATGATGTGCTCATCAACCGGCCTACTTGGGTGAAATTATCGACGCCACGCAGGTCTTTTTCTGTCACCAGGCCGATGGGTTTGTCATTCTCGACGACGATGGCTGCTCCATGAGCACGTTTGGGCAAAAGATGACGCGTGTAGCCCGCGGTGTGATGCGGTTTCACGGTGATGGGTGTATCGAAAACCAGGTCGGAGGACTTCACGCTGGCGATGGTGCTGGCAACGATATCTGCGGGCACATCCTGCGGGATGATAGCCAGCCCACCACGTCGGGCAATTGTCTCCGCCATACGTCTACCAGCTACAGCGGTCATGTTAGCCACGACAAGAGGGATTGTTGTCCCCGTGCCATCGTCGGTGTGTAAATCCACTTTTTGACGGGATCCCACGTCGGAACGCGACGGCACCATGAAGACATCATCATAAGTGAGTTCGTACTGCGGGACCGTACCGTTTAAGAAACGCATGGAGCCTATCGTACGGGCCACACTCAGCGTGTCAGTAAAATACCGCGGGTACGCTTCCCCAGAAGAGCTTGGAAGAAAGAACGTCATCGTGGAAAAGAATGATTCCTCCGCTCCTGCGGACCCTGAACTACACCCCCATGGTTCGCTGGACATGGCAGCAAAGCGGGCACCGTCAACCCGAGAATTCACACTTCGGACTGTTATTCTCGGTGGCTTAATTACGCTGGTTTTCACCGCGGCAAACGTATATCTTGGGCTCAAAGTCGGTCTTACTTTTGCCACTTCTATCCCCGCTGCCGTTATTTCGATGGCAATTTTGCGGAATTTTAAAGACCACACCATTGCAGAAAACAATATTGTTCAAACCATTGCTTCTGCGGCGGGAACATTATCTGCCATTATTTTCGTCCTCCCTGGGCTAGTCATGATCGGTTGGTGGTCGGGTTTTCCGTACTGGGAGACGGCCGCTTTGTGTGCAATCGGCGGCATGTTGGGCGTGATGTATTCCATACCCCTACGACGCGCCCTCGTCACCCACTCCGACCTCCCCTACCCCGAGGGTGTTGCAGCAGCGGAAGTCTTAAAGGTGGGGGATACCCACGCGCACGATTCTGTTACCGACGGTGAACAGTCGTCAGTGACTTCATCCACCGATATCTCAGAGCCGGCGCCATCATCCGCGGTGGACGAAAACCGTATGGGGCTGCGAATGATCGTCCTCGGTGGGTTAGCGTCGGGTGGCTACGCGTTGCTCGCTGCAATGAAGACGGTGGCGTCAGAGATTTCGGCAGCGTTCCGTATCGGCTCAGGGGCGACCATGATCGGTGGATCACTGTCACTCGCCCTCATAGGTGTGGGCCATTTAGTGGGGCTTTCCGTCGGATTTGCCATGGTGGTCGGACTTCTCATTTCTTACGGCGTTCTGCTTCCGCTGCGTACAGCCGGTCATATTCCGCCGGGAACTGGCGCTTCGGGGCTAGAAAGCATCGTGTCCGACTCATTTTCTAGCGACGTCCGCTTCATTGGTGCTGGTACGATGGCCGTCGCTGCTGTATGGACACTTATTAAAATCACTGGCCCCATCACCAAAGGAATTAAAGATTCCTTAGTGTCGTCGAGGGCTCGCCATTCAGGGAAAACGGTCGATATTACTGAGCAAGACATTCCGTTCCCCGTCGTCGCGGGTGTAACGATTTTCTCGATGATTCCCATCGGCCTATTGCTGTGGTTATTTGTGAAAGACACGTCCATCGCGCACCACACCGCTGGGCTGATCGGTATCAGCATTGCCTATATCCTGCTTATTGGTCTCGTCGTAGCGAGTATTTGCGGTTACATGGCGGGCTTGATTGGGGCGTCAAATTCTCCGATTTCAGGCGTCGGAATAATTGTCGTTATTTCCGCAGCTCTCCTGATTAAAGTCGCTATGGGGGCCGAATCACATTCTCATTCCGACGTACTGATTGCCTATACGCTCTTCACCTCAGCCGTTGTCTTCGGTGTGGCCACAATTTCCAACGACAACCTACAGGATCTGAAAACGGGGCAATTAGTCGGCGCCACGCCGTGGAAACAGCAGGTAGCGCTCGTCGTCGGTGTTCTTTTCGGATCTGCGATTATCCCCCCTGTGCTTCAACTGATGATGTCCGGGTTCGGCTTTGCCGGCGCACCGGGCGCAGGAGATGACGCACTGGCGGCGCCCCAAGCCGCACTAATGTCTTCGGTTGCGCAAGGTATTTTCGGTGACTCATTAGACTGGTCATTGATCGGTCTGGGAGCAGTAATCGGCGTCATCGTTGTCATCATCAACGAGATTGTGACCGCAACTTCTCATGGTAAATACTCACTACCTGGTTTAGCAGTGGGAATGGGAATGTACCTGCCCAGCTCTTTGACAGTCATTATCCCGATCGGAGCGCTCATTGGGTACATCTACAACCGTTGGGCGAAGAAACAACGCAATCCAGAACTTGCACGTCGGCTCGGGGTACTACTAGCGACGGGGTTGATTGTCGGTGAATCCCTCTTTGGTGTGCTCAATGCTGGGATTATCGCCGCGTCAGGAAACAGTGACGTTTTAGCGATTGCTCCAGATGAGTGGGAAACGGGAGCAGCTATCTGTGGCGTTGTCCTCTTTATCGTGTGCATCGGTTGCGCCTACCGCTATTCCCGGACTCTGGCGCGGGCATCATTCACCCGAGAATCATAAGGCGGAATCACCCTCCATACAGGGGTAAAGCTAATAAACGGTACGACGAGGATAAAGCAGCCGTAACCTACGGTAGAGAAGGTAGAAAAGCACAGCTTATCGCACCTTCCGAAGGCGCGATACTAATTTTTTCAAAAAAATCAATCCGCAACGCCGTAAATATGATCGATTCACCACCTGCTTATGTTTTCAAATCCAGTTGCAGCACATGCAGGGATGACTTAACCTCCGAATCATCCCCTGAACCACAGAGGTAGTTCACAGAACGGGGCACCACCCACCTCACGCAAGATTAAAAACTTGAGGTGAAAAGGCGCTCCGGACCGATGAAAAACCTCCACTCTGGGCTTGTACCTGAAGCTCTCCCGAAAGGACACACGATGGACTTCCTTCTCCAAATCAATGAGATCACACAAGGGCCAATCAAGGATCTCCTCGTGGAGCTCAACAATGTAGGACTACCCGCGCCCGCACCTGCACCTGCTCCCGCCCCGGAACCACCCACATTTAATGTCAACTTCCCCGAGCAGGTCGGCGACTTTGCTCCCCACCTCCAAGTAACAACGGGTGACATCAACATGCCGCTCTCCGGGGATACCGGTGACATCAACATGCCACTATCCGGAAACGTCGGTGACATCAATACTCCGCTATCCGGAGATGACCTGAATATGCCACTCTCCGGCGACTTGTCAGGCAAGATGCCATTGTCTGGCGATCTCTCTGGTGACATGCCACTGTCCAACAACAACTTGCCACTGTCCGGAGATACGGGCGATAACAACCTGCCCCTGAGTGGCAACATCGCTCCGAATATTGGCGGAGACGCTGGCGAATCCAACTAATGGAATTATTCTGACCACGGTCGAGCCGCGAATAACCGGTCTCGCCGTCGGAAAGTGAGTTCAGCCGGGGCTATGTCTACTAAGGTGTAGGGATAGCCCCGGCTCACTTTCTCAACCTCACGTTTAGCGCGGTGATAATTTCCGCTCTTACTGAAGCCGTGCGAATATTTAAAGCCCCTCACCGTACAGCTGCGGTGAGGGGCTTACTGTGCGCCCGAAGGGATTCGAACCCCCAACCTTCTGATCCGTAGTCAGATGCTCTATCCGTTGAGCTACGGGCGCAACAGGGAGATATATTACACAGAGCCAGCCAGACCCCCAAATTCATTCATTTATCAGGAAAAATAGGACGCACTGGCCCGAAAAAACCCACGTTAACCGGCTGCTTCATCCCCAGTACTACGGAATTAAAAAGCGCCTACTCCGAGAAAAGCGAAGTAGGCGCTCATTAATGGCGGAGGTGAAAGGATTTGAACCTTCGGACCCTTGCGGGTCAACTCCTTAGCAGGGAGCCCCATTCGGCCGCTCTGGCACACCTCCAGCGAAAGTCACGGCGCAGGCTGTCGAACTCGATCGGTTTCCACTGATTGAGAAACAACACGACTGCCGCGAATTCCGTAGGCGATACTACAGGTACCAACTAGAGAAGACAAACACCGCTAGCTAGGCCGTCGGCACGCGGGACACCCCTGAACAACACGCGCAAGAACCAGCACAGCCACCGACATTCTTTCCACGACCACTACCGTACTGTTACTCCACTTTTGCGCCGCATATTCCCCGGCTTACCATTACAAGAATGATCCGCCCCGACTTAGACCTACTTCCCACATACACTCCAGGAAAAAAGGCTGATGACGCCCTCGTCCTAGCCAGCAATGAAACCTCTGAACCCCCGCTCCCCGCCGCGATCGAAGCGATTACATCCGCCGCCCACACTCTTAACCGCTACCCTCACATGGCGACCTCTCCTTTACATCATGCTATCGCTGATCTACATGGGGTCACCGTTAACGAAGTGGCAGTTGGATGCGGATCCTCTTCACTTCTGCAGCAGCTCATTCTGGCCACATGTAAAGACGGGGACGAAACACTCTTCGCGTGGAGGTCGTTCGAGGCATACCCCATCCTCAGCAGAATTGGTGGAGCCACTCCTATTCAGGTCCCGCTCGATGCCCATCACCGCCACGATCTCAACGCCATGGCCGATGCCATTACCGACAAAACGTCACTCATTATTTTATGTAATCCCAATAACCCGACGGGGACACTTGTTACAGAGGACGAACTAGAAGCTTTCCTTACCCGCGTGCCAGATCGCGTCACGGTGTGTATCGACGAGGCATATTTGGATTACACCGACGAGGACCTCAAACCAGACTCACTGGGCTTAGTGCAGCGTCACCCTAACGTCTGCTTCGCTAGAACTTTCTCTAAATGTTATGGCCTGGCGGGCGCGCGTGTTGGTTACATGATTGGGGCTCCAGAGATCATTAACGCACTTAACCGTACCCAGGTCCCCTTCTCAGTGAGCACACTCGCCCACGATGCCGCCATCGCATGCCTTAATAGCCCTCAGAGTAAAGCCGAGCGAGTCTCTCGCACCATTCCACAGCGCCATCGTTTGCGCGATTTCCTTATCAAGGAATTCATCCACTCCTCTCGGTGGAATCTGACCGAAGCCGACATTCCAGAGTCTCAAGCGAACTTCGTCTGGTTAGCCCTTGGAGACCAATCTGATGCATTCACCGAAGCCTTGGCGGAGGAACATATTCTTGTCCGATGCTTCAGTGGTAACGGAGTGCGGATAACCGTCACGAATGCTGAGGAGACCGGTCAGCTTATTACTGCCCTTCGATCTATCGCATAAGGTCACCACTCAGTACACCCAGCACCCTTTATGCTGATATCACCCAAACACTCCGCAAACCTAACTACCATCACCCCAACATAGGAGTAGGTGTAACACTACGGAAGAATTGGCACCCAGAATTCAGGCGGCGCACAGTGTCCTCAACATCGAATCCTGTTTGCCCCAGTTCACACGGATTTTTACCCATAAATGTCTACACGGGCGGGCCGCATAGTTGCTAACTTTGCTCTCATAAACCGGCACGATTAAGTAAACACGAGATGAAATTCTTCCGCCTGCCCTTTCTTTTACCTTGTCACCCTCGTAAGTTATGGAACGACAAGCGCGATGAGGCTAACCGATGCCTGCCTATGGCAAAAATCGGTGCTCACTGCCTTATCAGCTAGCGACGACATTTTGTCTACACACTTGGAAGGATTGTTATGTCCGCATTTTCCTACGCCGCAGAAGCAGCTCAGGCCGCTTCCGACTCCGCGTCCTCTGCGTCTGACTCCGCATCGACCGCTGCTTCCACGGCTAGCGAGCATGCTTCAACTGCTTCTGACGCCGCTTCGAGCGCTTCTGACGCCGCTTCGTCCGCTAGCGAGCATGCCAGCAGCTTTTTCGACGGCTTCAATATCAACACTCTGACCAGCTTGATCGGCTCAGCCACGACCCTGGCTTCTTCAATCATGGGCCTGGTCAAGGGCCTCGCTGGCTAAAAGGCTAAGTTCCCACTTGAGATCCCCACGGGGGTCTCAAGTGCGCTTTTACGCAAAAGCGCACAGCCTGCGGTGGCGAACACGACGTGAACAAACACGACGTGAATAAGGTGTCGCAACCGCTGAGCACAGCAGGACATATCTTCGACGTCGATAAGTTTCCCCTACGTTGTGGGCGCTCCATCGCTCGTCGACAAAGCTCATCACATCTGGAGGAAAAGCATGGGTGCAGATACCAACCCGAACGCATACCAACCACTTGATCCACCGAATGATCCCTACCCGGCATTCCACTGGGTCACGGAAATCGGACCCTATCTTATCGAAGCCGCTAACTCGATGATCGGTTTTGCACTCGGAAGGCTCTAAGAATGAAACTTTTCACGTCAAAAATTTCCCGTATCGCGGCTGGAACTCTGGCGGCAACCGCTGTCGTTGCTGGATCAGCAACCCCAGCCATGGCATCGAGCGCGGACTGGCCCCAGCGTTGGTGGGATCCATCAAACGTCATTGAATCCCCCGTCAACCCTGACCACGCCGAAGGTGCCCTGAATAACGTCTCCTTCACCAACAAGGACGATGGAAGCCACGCTGTCAAGGCCAAGAGCGGTGCTACCGTTCAGGTCAAGGCCGATGGCACCGGGTTCACCGCCGGACAGTACTACACGGTCCGCGCAGGGCTCGTGAAGTCCACCGAGACCAGCAACATCGTGGTCTACACCTGGCAGACATACCGTGCGACCGAGGACGGCAAGATCAACATTGATCTCGGAATCAAGTCGCCCAATAGCACCCAGGCTGGCGAGAAGCTTATCGGTACCGTCAACGTCTACAACGCCAATGACGTCCGCCAGGACGGCCGTCCTCAGAAGGTTGACAGCAAGTGCGCTCTGATGTGCGAGCGCGTGGCACCTCTTGCCTCGCACAGCGACTTCAACGACGCCAACTCAACCATTACCTTCGAGTAACACTCACTCTAAACCCCGGCCATGAGGGCGGGGTTTCACAACGAAAGGTCACACATGCCTACTGGTCAGCAGCCTTTTCCCGGGTACTTTGATGAAGACGCAGCCCGCTACGCTGTCAATATCGTCGAATTCATCCTGGATACCATCGGTAAGTTTGTTTAAAAACAACCCACATTCCAGCTAACCCGAGTGAAAGGGGACTATATGAACTTCGACTACTCCAAGGCGACAGACGCAGCGTCCGCAATGGATGACACTGTTAACTCTGGCTCCAAAGCCTCAGATCTCGGTGGACAGATTGATGCTAACACCATCGCTGGCTGGTTCGGAGACATCTCAGGGCTAGCATCCAACATTGTCAAGCTCGTGGGAGCCCTTATCAAGTAACATCGTCGCGCCGTAGCCACCCTCGCCAATCGCTCAGGCAGTGGGACAGCGTTCAGCACTGGTCAACGCACATTCCTGCGGGTACCAGGGTTGATCGACTGTGTTGCTCGGGCTTTCGCCTTAACGTACCCAGACTACGGCGCAAGACTAGCGTGAGTGCTGCTTTTATCCTTTCCAGCGCTCACCATGCGCCCCTCCCTCCGGCGACGGAAACAATGGCGTTCTCTACCAGAGAATGACGTCGCCGCCGGGAGGGATTTGTGTCTATAAGCACTTCCTTATACTTAATTAAGCGCCTCAGTGGCAGATACGCAATCGATCTCTCCACTGAGGCGCTTGCATTATGTGCGCTCGCTGCCCTGCTTCTCGGCAGTGGCCACGCTCATCGCTATCCCACGTGAGCTCTTACAACCGTTTCACTATCCCCACGGAACGCTTTGGAGTATGGGCACATAGCATCGGCTTTCTCTGCAAGCTCACGTGCTTGATCATCAGAAACACCGAAAAGAGTCACATCTAGCGTGGCGTTAATCTTGAAACCGCCGTCTTTGTCATCCTTTACCAACGAGCACTCAACGGCGACTTCTGGAGCCTTGCTCACATCGACACCACTCTGTTTCGTGATCATCTGGAGTGCACTGTTGAAACAGGCGGCCCACCCCGCTGCGACCAGCTGTTCAGGGTTAGTCCCGTCACCAGACCCTCCCATCTCCTTCGGAGGGCGAACGTCCAAATCAATATGGCCGTCATCGCTAGCTACGTGGCCATCCCGGCCACCACCAGTTGAAGTTACGCGTGCGGTATATAAAGCGTCAGACATACAACTCCTAACATCGTCGTCAGTATGAAACACCACCAACGGTACGCGGAAACCCCGATCTCTTCACCCACGTGAAAGCAAGATCGGGGTTTTTCGCTACAGCTGATCACGCTACACAGTAAAACTGGAGGTCCGAATTATGCGGATTATGCCTGCTGAGAGGCAGTAAAACGCTTTTCGACTTCTGCACCCAACCATTCATCAACGTGAGTCCAATAATTAAAAGCCTGCTTAGCGACTTGATCGGAAACACCAGCCATCGCCCCAACAATGTTGTTAGCCAAACGATCACGGGCGGCATCATCCATAACGTCGCGAACGAGGGCCCCAGCCTGGGAGAAATCATCGTCCTCCGGGTGACGGACATAAGCGCCGCGAGTTAAATCGCCGCCATAGTTGTCGTCCCAGAGGCCCAGTTCTTCAGCTGCACCTAAGCCAGACTCCTGACCGCGGCCAAAACCGTACTTCGACTCACCGGGCGCAATGTCGCTCTGCACCGTACCGGTGCCCTCTGCGTCGGTACCGTCGACATCCATGTACCCACCGCCACGTTCAAAGCGGTTCGGCGAATACGTCGGCTCAGAAGCCGGCGGGAAGTCGTACACAGCGGCGCCATCTTTGGCGTAGCTGTTCACCGGGCACACTGGCTTATTAACCGGAATCTGGTCAGCATTCACACCGAGGCGGTAACGCTTCGCATCGGCGTAAGCGAAGGCCCGGGAGAGCAGCATCTTATCCGGCGACAGTCCGATCCCAGGGACCAGATTCGACGGCTCAAATGCCGCGGATTCAATCTGCGCAAAGAAGTTCTCCGGGTTCCGGTTCAGCGTGAAGTGCCCCACCGGAATCAGCGGATAATCTTTTTGGCTCCACGTCTTCGTCAAATCGAACGGGTTGACCTTGTAGCCAGCAGCTTCCTCCAGGGGCATGATCTGCACTTTGACGTCCCACGTCGGGTAGTCACCGCGCTCGATTGCCGCGTACAGATCCTCGCGGTGGCTGTCAGCATCTTCGCCGACCAGTTTCGCAGCCTCCTCGTCGGTAAGGAAGTCCCATCCCTGGCGGGTCTTGAAGTGGTACTTGATCCAGAACCGCTCCCCTTTAGCGTTGATCCACTGGTAGGTGTGGGAGCCGAAGCCGTCCATATTGCGGAAGGTCTTCGGGATTCCGCGGTCGCCCATCAAGTAGGTCACCTGGTGTGCGCTCTCTGGGGTGCGCGTCCAGAAGTCCCAGCGCATGTCGGCATCGATCGTGCCGCGCCCCGCGAGACGCTTCTGGGAGCGGATGAAGTCCGGGAATTTGATTCCATCCCGGAAGAAGAAAATCGGGGTGTTATTGCCAACGAGGTCGTAATTGCCCTCATTGGTGTAGAACTTCAAGGCAAAGCCACGAACATCGCGCCAAGCGTCCGGGCTACCTTTCTCTCCGGCGACGGTCGAGAAACGGGCGAGCATGGGGGTGACACGCCCCGGCTGGAACAGATCCGCCTTCGTGTACTGCGATACGTCTTCCGTGATAGTGAGCTCACCGAATGCGCCGGACCCCTTCGCGTGGACAACACGCTCTGGAATCCGCTCACGGTTGAAGTGCGCCAATTTTTCCACCAGCGACACATCGTGCAAGGCAATGGGGCCTTCACGCCCCACCGTCACGCTGTGTTCCTCAGATGCGTTCGGAGCGCCGTTAACCCGGGTTGAGATGCTCCGCCCATCGGCTTGCGGGGCGCCATGCCCGGTGACGGGACACACTCCGCGTTGTGCAACATCGTCCGAGGTAAAACGCTGATCGTGCGAACTATCGTTCGACATGGATCCTCCTTCTCATGTGGCGGGCTCATGTCGTCGTCATTCAGGGGTGAAGAGCCCACCAGTGGTGTGTTACATGTTTAACTGTACCCTATTAAAGTTCTTTCCGCCTAGAGGTTTTTAAGATTAATATGGGGTGAATCCATAGCCTTCCTACAGACCCCTGGTAGAAGTGACTTTCTCACTCACATTGGTAAGGTGAATACCGTGACAAGACATGACAAGGACGACGCACGCGTCACAGCATTAGCTCTCCGTGCCGGCCAAGGGGATCGGGCCGCGCTCACCGAGTTCATCCGACGCACCCAAAAGGACGTCTGGCGTCTCCTTGCTCACCTTGCCGACACAGACCGCGCCGACGACCTCACCCAAGAGACCTATCTGCGCATCATCTCTGCATTGCCGACGTTTGCGGGCCGCTCAAGCGCCCGCACGTGGCTGCTCTCGGTTGCACGTCGGGTGTGGGTGGATAGCGTCCGGCACGACATGGCTCGTCCGCGCTCCACCGGGACAGAATGGGAAACGGTGGCTGATCAACACACGGCGACGAATACTGCCGCCAGCAGTTCCTGGTCGGACTGGGTCGATGTACAGCTCCTCATGGAGAATTTAGACCCCGACCGTCGAGAAGCGCTCATCCTGACGCAAGTCTTGGGATACACCTACGACGAAGCAGCGACGATCGTCGGTGTTCGTGTGGGAACAATCAGGTCGCGGGTAGCTCGGGCACGTGCTGACCTGATCGACGCAACATCAAACCACGCAGCGAAAAAGCACCGTCACCTCAGCGCTGTGCAGGAACGCGCACACGGATAAGCCCCAGTCGCACGCAAAAGCTGGTGCAGAACTCCCCAAATCTCCTCACCCCCCGCACACAGGTGGGGCGAGTTCCTTTACACCAACAACTCAGCGATCTGAATGGTGTTCAATGCCGCGCCCTTACGCAAGTTGTCGCCCGCCACAACAAGAACCAAACCGCGGTCATCGTCGATAGTTTGATCTTGACGGATGCGCCCCACGAGACAATCGTCAATACCCGCTGATTCCAGAGGCGTCGGCACATCGACAACCTCAACGCCCGGGGCTTTATCCAGCAACTCGCGGGCACGCTCCGGCGTGATCGACCGGGCGAACTCGGCGTGCACCACCATGGTGTGTCCAGTGAACACCGGGATACGCACGCACGTACCGGCCACTTTCAAGTCAGGGATATTCAGAATCTTCCGAGACTCATTACGCAGCTTCTGCTCTTCATCGGTCTCATCAGAGCCATCATCAACGTAATTCCCGGCAAAAGGCAACGCGTTGAACGCGATCGGCGCTACATACGGGCCGTAGCCAAGCTTCTCGTCATCAATGACACGCTGAACGCCGGAGCCATCATGCGCGAGGTCAACATCGTCACGCTTCTCAACGGCATCTGTCTGCTCTTTCAAGGCCTTCACGCCGGCCAAACCGGAACCCGACACCGCCTGGTAGGAGGCCACGTGCAGGACTTTCAGGTTTGCTTCGTCGTGGAGGATCTTGAGAACAGGCATCGCAGCCATCGTGGTGCAGTTCGGGTTAGCGATAATCCCCTTGACGGCCTTGTCTTTGTCGCCGGGGTTAACCTCGGACACAATGAGCGGGACCTCGGGGTCCTTGCGCCAAGCACTCGAATTATCGACGACGGTGGCGCCTGCGGCCGCGAACCGTGGCGCGTGCTCCTTCGACACCGCACCGCCAGCGGAGAAAATGGCGATGTCGATGCCCTTGAGGTCCTCATCGGTGGTGGCGGCAACGTCCTCGACCACGACGTCGTCGCCTCGGAAAGGCAGTGTTGTTCCCGCGCTTCTGGACGATGCGAAGAAGCGAACCTTATCGCAGGGGAAATTGCGTTCCTCCAGGATGGAGCGCATGACGCGCCCCACTTGGCCAGTAGCTCCAACGACGGCAATGGTGGTCATCAGGTGATTCCTCCCAGACAGTACGGACCAGCCAAACAAAACAAGCCAGGCCAGGTGAAACCTGGCAGCGAAACTCCAGCTTAGCGCCCTGTTCCAGCATAGACAACGGCTTCTTCGTCGCCGCCCAGAGCAAAACGCTCATGCAAGGCGCGGGTTGCTTTCTCCAGATCCGAATCACGAATCAAGACAGAAATACGAATTTCCGACGTAGAAATGAGCTCGATGTTCACGCCGGCGTCACGGAGTGCCTCACAAAAATCAGCGGTGACACCGGGATGCGACTTCATTCCCGCGCCCACCAGCGACACTTTGCCGACGTGATCATCAAACAAAACGCGTGGCTGGGCCGTCGCTGCGGACTCGGAGGCCCCGGAACCCGGCTGCATCGAGGCCTTCGCCGCGTCGGCCGGCGTATCGGACACCGGCACCGTCGGGTTCTCGTCCCGCGGCACCTCGCACAACTTCTTCAGCATTTCAACCGCGCGTGAGGCGTCGGCACGCGGGCATGTAAACGTGATGTCTGTTTTGTTATCGGCAAGGGAAGACACATTCTGCAGCACCATATCGATGTTGATCTCTGCATCGGAGACGGCGCGGAAAATACGGGCCGCTTCCCCCGGTGTATCTGGAATACCTAAAACGGTGATTTTCGCTTCTGATTTGTCGGTGGCCACACCGGTAAGTACTGCTTCTTCCACGGGAATATCCTCCATTGAGCCGGTAACTAATGTGCCTGGATCTGTGCTATACGATGACCGAACACGCATGGGAACATTGAACGCGCGCGCATATTCCACACTGCGCAAAACAAGAATCTTGGAGCCGACAGCCGCAAGCTCCAACATTTCTTCAAAACTAATGGTGTCGAGCTTCCGCGCATTATGTACGATTCGAGGGTCCGCGGTGTACACACCATCGACATCGGAATAAATCTCACATTCATCCGCATTCAATGCCGCTGCGAGTGCAACAGCGGTGGTATCCGAACCGCCGCGGCCTAGCGTCGTGACGTCTTTGGTCTCACGATTGACTCCCTGGAAGCCGGCGACCAAACAAATCTTGCCTTCATCCAACGCTTCCTGCACACGGCCCGGTGTGACATCTACGATTCGGGCATTCCCGTGGCGCTCCGTCGTTAATACCCCAGCTTGCGAGCCCGTGAAGGACTGCGCGTGCGCGCCCAGAGACTCAATAGCCATTGCGACCAACGCATTAGAAATACGCTCCCCCGCGGTCAGCAGCATGTCCATCTCACGAGCGGGGGGCACCGGATTAACCTGTGCTGCAAGGTCAAGGAACTCGTCGGTCGTGTCGCCCATTGCGGAGCACACAACAACAACGTCGTGTCCTTTTTTCTTCGTTTCGACGATGCGCTCCGCCACTCGACGAATACGCTCAGCATTCTCAAGGGACGAACCACCGTACTTCTGGACGATTAGAGCCACCAGGTTCTGCCTTTCCTCATCCGCTCTGGCCACGTGAAGGAACCATCATGGATATGAAACCATCAATAACCGACACGACACGTGTGGCCTTGAGGATACCTCAACCATCAAGCAGCTAAATTGATGGGCGATGCATAACAACGCCCTTGCTATCCTTTTCGCCCTTGCCTCCGCGCTGACGATCGCGTGGGGCACTGTCGTTCGTCACCGAATAGCAGAAGAAGTACCTAATGACGACGACGGCGGCGCGCCCATTTTAACCGTGATTACCAAACCTCTGTGGTGGACGGGCACGTTCTGTGCGCTGGGTGGATACGGCCTGCAAGTCATCGCGTTGGCCTTCGGAACACTGCTGGTAGTGCAGCCCATTCTCGTGTTATCGCTCATGTTTACGCTCCCGCTGTCCGCGCGGTATGACGGACGTCGGGTGTCTTTATCGGAAATGACATGGGCAGGCCTCCTGACGGCGGCGGTCGCCATTCTGGTGATCCTCGGCCGTCCCATCCCCGGGGGGACGCACCCCTCACTAATGACGTGGATTCTTGCCGTCACGACAGGAATCGTGGTGCTCACCGCTATCGACAGATTTGCCTACCGTCAGATTCGGCGTGAACAAGCATTACTTCTTGGAGTGGTCACGGGTGCTGTGTTCGGATACGTCGCTGTGTTTTCCAAAGCTGCGATTGACGTCTTTGTTCAAGACGGAATTGTCGGAGGGCTTCTTGCCTGGCAAACTTATGCCCTCATCATCGGAGCGACCATCGGAACAGCCGTCCAACAATCGTCGTTCAACGCAGGCGCGCTGAAGAATTCGTTGCCAGCGATGACCATCACAGAACCTATTGTCGCGTTTAGCTTGGGCTACATCGTGTTGGGCGAATCTTTCCAAGTCCACGGCATGGGATGGATAGTCATGGCCATCGCTCTGCTTGTGATGATTGTGTCCACCACAGTGCTATCCCGCAAAGGCGTCGATTAGTCGGCAGATCTAGTCGATTAGTCGACAGATCTATTTGTCATAATCCCTCACACACTGAGTAACCGTGCTACGGTTTTCATATGCGTTCTTTGAGCGGAACATCTAGCTGCGCGGCTCTCCTCCTTATGTGCCGCGGCGGGGCCCGGGTATAACCGATCGGCTCCCCGTCGCGGGGTTCGCTGTGCCGGTCGGGACTTGACACACATTCCGGAAACCGAGGAGGAACCGCATGTCCCCCGTTGACGAATTCATTTCCGCCCCTGCCCATATTTCTACTCCCGACGGTGACATTCCTGCCGATCAACCGTCGTGGAATAAACAGCGCCCGTCACGGATGCCCGCCGGACGATACCAGCCCTACTTCACCGAGGTAGAACACATCACGCTGCCCGACCGCACATGGCCGGATAAAACCATTGATCACGCACCCGTCTGGTGTGCCGTCGATCTGCGTGACGGTAACCAAGCTCTGATTGACCCCATGAGCCCCGAACGGAAACGTCGGATGTTCGAGTTGCTGGTCACTATGGGCTACAAGGAAATTGAGGTGGGGTTCCCCTCAGCATCTCAAACGGATTTTAACTTTGTTCGTGAAATAATCGAACAAGACATGATCCCCGACGACGTCACCATCCAGGTCTTGGTTCAGGCTCGCGAACACCTGATTCGCCGCACGTTCGAAGCGTGTGAAGGCGCAAAAAACGTCATCGTTCACTTCTATAACTCCACCTCTATTCTGCAAAGAGATGTTGTTTTTCGTAAGGACAAAGAAGGAATTAAAAAATTAGCGACGGATGCCGCGAAATTAATTAAGTCCATCACCGCTGACTATCCGGGGACCAACTGGCGCTGGGAGTATTCCCCCGAGTCCTACACCGGCACTGAGGTGGCCTATGCCAAGGAAGTCTGCGACGCCGTCGTCGAGATCATGGATCCCACCCCGGATAACCCCATCATCATTAACCTGCCCTCGACGGTGGAGATGACGACGCCCAACGTGTACGCCGATTCCATCGAATGGATGGACCGCAACCTGAACCGTCGTGATTCCATCATCATCTCCCTCCACCCCCACAATGACCGCGGAACTGGCGTTGCCACGGCCGAATTAGGATTCATGGCAGGTGCGGACCGCATCGAGGGTTGCCTGTTCGGCAATGGTGAGCGCACAGGAAACGTATGCCTGGTCACGCTGGGGCTGAACATGCTGACGCAGGGCGTTGATCCACAAATCGATTTCTCCGACATCGATAAGATCCGGCGCACCGTCGAATATTGCAACCAACTGCGAGTGCCTGAGCGCCACCCGTACGGCGGTGACCTGGTGTTTACCGCGTTCTCTGGGTCGCACCAAGATGCTATTAATAAGGGCCTCGACGCGATGGTGGATAAGGCCGAGAAGTCGAATGCCACCGAGGACACTGCGGACACCGAACGCGACCGACAGCGCATCGTCCACCGGGTGCCGTGGGAAGTGCCCTACCTGCCCATCGACCCGAAGGACGTCGGCCGCACCTACGAAGCCGTCATTCGCGTGAACTCCCAATCTGGCAAGGGCGGAGTGTCCTACATTATGAAGACCGACCACGGGATCACCATGCCGCGCGCTATGCAGGTTGAATTCTCCGGCGTGGTCCAAGCCGTCACTGACGCTGAGGGTGGCGAGGTCAACTCGAAGAACATGTGGGACATCTTTGCCGGCGAATACCTGGACCGAGATGACCCCATCGATGCCATCAGCATCACTGTCGACGGTGGCCAGAACGAGAACGAAGGCGCAGAAGTGTCCGCACACCTCATCATCAACGGCGAGGAACAAACAATTACCGGACACGGCAACGGGCCGGTGGCCGCATACACGAACGCGCTGGAAAGCGTCGGCATTAATGTTGAGGTGCAAGATTATTCGCAGCACTCCCGAACATCCGGCGACGACGCAGAAGCAGCCGCCTACATCCTGGCCGATGTCGACGGGACCAAGGTGTGGGGTGTGGGCATTGCAAGCTCCATCACCTACGCGTCGCTGAAGGCCGTGACCAGCGCGGCCAACAGGGCCCGGGCTGCGGCGTAAAGCTACTTCAGGAGCCGGAGTTTTTGCCCGACACCGAGAAGCCTTCCCATGATGGTGGCGTACAACTTCCGGCTGAGGAAACGTGGGCCACGGACCGGCATCCCCCGCATCTCCACGATGGTGTGAGACTCGGTGTACTTCAGGAGCCCCTCCGCCCCGTGCCTGCGGGACATCCCAGAGTCTTTGACGCCGCCGAGAGGCGCGTCGACCGTCGACCATGCCGCCGCATAACCGTCATTAATATTGATCGTTCCTGACTCAACACGACGCGCAATGCTCCATGCTGTGTCAGAGGGGCCGACGACGGAGGCATTTAACCCATAGTTCGTGTCATTTGCCCGGGTGAGCGCGTCGTCCACGTTGTCGACCTTCTCAACATAAACAACCGGGCCAAAAACTTCCTCGCGTTTTAATCTCATGTCATCCGACACCCCCTCAAGCACGGTGGGTTCGTAGAAACATGGGCCAAGGTCCGGGCGAGCCCGCCCACCGGCAAGAACGCGGGCACCCTTCTCACGCGCTTCTGCAACAAAAGACTCCACCGTGGCGAGTTGCTGCTGACTGACCAATGACCCCATCGTGACGGACCAATCGAACCCGGCGCCGAGTTTCATGCGGTTAACTTCAGTGGTAAAAGCACTGACGAACTCGTCGTAAATGTCCCGGACAACATATATTCTTTCGATGGACACACAGAGCTGTCCCGAGTTGGAAAAACATGCATTCACCGCACACGAGGCTGCCCGGCGTGCGTCGGCATCCCCCACTATGATCATCGGGTTTTTCCGCCCAATTCTGCGGAAAAGCCGACTAACCGGTGCCCTACGTGTTCGCCTAGACGCTGGCCGGTTTTCGTCGATCCGGTGAACATCAAGTAATCGCACTCATCGGCAATGGCAGATCCCACGACGCGTCCTTCGCCGGTGACAATCTGGATGACGTCGTCAGGTAGTCCGGCATCCTTGAGCAGCTGAAGGCAGATGAGCGAACAAAACGGTGTATCTGAATCCGGCTTAGCCACCACCGTATTTCCTGCGGCAATGGCTGCTAGAGCATCAGATATTCCGAGGGTAAGGGGGTAATTCCATGGGGTAATTTGCCCCACCACCCCCTTCGGCGAGTGATACTCGCGCGCTTTTCCTAGCACGGGAATGCCCGCTGCCCGACGGGCAGGACGCATCAGTTTTTCGGCCGAGTTTGCGTAATAGCGGGCGTTATTCGCGACATCCATCACCTCGTCGAAGGCTGAGGAGCGGTCCTTCCCCGTTTCCAACTGGATGATGTCGAGTAAAAGGTCACGCTTCTTCAACACAAGGTCGTGGAAGCGTATGAGTATTCTTTTGCGCTGATCAAAGTGGGTGGTGCGCCATGTTTTCTGCACCTCGCGGGCGCGTCGAAAAGCGTGAGCAACGTCAGATGCGGTGCCGATACCCACCCAGCCGACGGTGGTTCCGTCCCACGGATTCTCCACGTTGTGCCTCTTTTCGGTAGCAACACTTCCGGTGGTGGTGTTGACGGTGAGCGCACGAAGTTCCGCCGCGAGCTCGTCGGGCAGAGGGCCCTCTGACAGACGGTCTGGAAGCAACGTGGAACATTTGGGTGCAAACATATTTCGAAGTGTACGCGAGGAGTACCCGAAAAAGGTTAGATTGGTCACATGAATACTTCACAACAGAAAAGTATTTTTATCTCAGGTGGGGCATCGGGCATCGGTCGCGAAGTCGCACTCCGATTCCACGCGGAAGGCTGGATTGTCGGTGTGTACGATATCGACGCGACTGCCCTCGAAAAACTGTCCCACGATTATCCCGACATCATCATCGGTGAACTCGATGTCACCAACTACAACCAGTGGGAGGACGCGCTGGCACACTTCACTACACACACCGGTGGGCGGCTGGATGTGCTCGATAATAACGCCGGCATCATCGGTGATCACGACATCATCGACCAATCCCCCGAGATCATCAAAAAGCAGTGCGACATCAACTGCACCGGCGTCATGCATGGAGCACGGGCCGCACATCCGTACCTGTCACGCACACCCGGCGCGCACCTGGTGAACATGGGTTCCGCGGCAGCACTCTACGGCCAACCGCATATCGCGCCGTACTCTGCGTCCAAGTTCTTCGTCACTGGGTTCACTCAGGCGCTGGATCTTGAGTGGAGGGAAAACAAGATCCGCGTTGTTGCTCTTCAACCGCTATGGGCACAAACCGCTCTTGCCGACGTCGATGCCGCGTCGACGAAGCGACTCGGAGTGCGTATCACGCCGGAACACGTGGCCGAGGTTGTGTGGAAAGCTGTTCACCCCGCGAATTTCTTTGAGCGGCAGCGGCATTTTTACTCCGCGTCAGGCCTTGACCTCACGCTGCGCTATCTGATCCGCCTTGTTCCGTCATTCGTTACCCGAAACGTCAACAAGTTCGTCGCCGGGTAGCATATCGGGCATGACATCGACCTCCGATCACTCCTCCACCAGCCGGGGCTCCGACGCTCGCACACCGCACTCACGTGGCGTCGACCCCGACCGTAAGGACACCACCAACGGAGGATCGCAATCCCACGATGGCCATCAGCATTCCCGCAATAGGTCACGTGCACGTCGGGAGCGACGTCGACGCCGCGCCACTTATTCCGCGCACCACGGAAATAAACAGCACCGTACAAATAAGGACACACGCAACGACACTCCGGACACCTCCTCAACGACGGATAACACCGCAAAACAGCACGGGGGGAAGAAAAAGCGTCGTCGCGCCCACCGCCGTAGCAACCGGCCAGCCGCGGCGCCCAACGTCGGAAATCGCAACCAACAGCACGAACACAAAGACCAACACCCGACACGACATCGGGCACAATCGGATCTTTCGACGCAGCCGACCCACCGGAAGGCCTCGTCCGGCACGCAAACATCCATAACTCCAGGGCCGCGCCGCGCCCATCGAGGATTAGCGGCTGATGGCGTCATCACGAATCCGGATAAAGAGAAGTACAACGCGGGAAATACCCATGTCCGCTCGCCACGTGAGCCCATTCCGTCCATTGAGGAAGCTCCGATGGTGGCCGTCGTACTACGTACAACGAATATCCACCCCTCAACCGGCCGCATGCTAGCCCTGGATGCGGCTTTTTTCGACGCCGATGGTCTGCTCGTGTCCAATTGGCAGCGGGTCTTCAACACCGATGCTGACCCTGGTCCTCTTCACCTCTTCGGCCTTACCCCCAATGTTTTTCGGACCTCGCCGCGCTTCAGCTCCACGTTGCGGCAAATTGATCGTGTTATCGACGGCCGAGTGCTCATCGTCCACGACACCGCCACAACCTGGGGGTTCATCGCGCAGGAGGCACGTCGGACGGTTCGCTCTGCGTCAGCAAAAAATCGTCGACAACGCAGACGGCGTCATAATGGGCACGTTCCTCGCCCCGTATCCATTGTCGACACGCAAGCGACAGCTCGTAGACAGCGTCTTCCCATCGCCGACACCCGTTTGCGGGGCATTGCGGCCGCCTACAACCTTGTCGACGACACACTCCCAACGACCACGGTGCTGGACATGGATTCATCACCTGATGCGTACACCACGCTTCCGGGAGTCGGAGCGCACGCGTCTGATCGGCGTCGGAGCATCGATCCGTTGCAGCTTCTTCAAGCCGACGCTGTCCTAGTGGGAGAACTAGCTATGGAACAGCTGGACCGTGCCGGAATTGACCCCATCAACGCTGCGGCATATGCGTTACATGAATCACGCGACCGTCACAGGGACGACCATAGCGACGACGAGAACTGCGGCAGCGACGATCGCTCTGCACACGATGGCCTTACTCCACTGGTATGGGCCGATGATGACGCTTGGGACACCGTCGATAAACGTGATCCGCAGGATCTACGGGCAGATCGAGTGGGTTTGCAGCGCTCAACAATACGAATTGACGCAGCATTAGCCCCAGTCATTGCGCCTAATCCGGGAGTGTGGTCGCCGGGGCAGAAGCTGGAGAGGGGGATGGTCTTCACCGTCGCGCCCGAAGTCGATATGAATCCTGATGATCTGATCGAAGCTGCCGTGCGGGCTGGGCTGACCTATTCCGAAAAACTAACCAGAGAAACCTCGGTAGTCGTGTTCAACGGCACGGGCCATGGCCTAGAACACGATGGAGTTCCGCATGAAGGGCGCGCCTTACACGCGCATCGAAAAGGTATTCCGCTGATTCGTGACAACGAGTTTTTGCATCTAGCCCAGGAGGCCGCCGCCTCGGAGCAGCTATAAACATTGCCCGAGCAGCACTACATCGCACCCCAAACACGAAAAGCACGGCCGGACTGAGCTCACAGTACTCCCCGACTGAAGTGGCATGTGGCCGGGAGCCACGTATTCTAGGACAATGACCGAAAACTCGGATTCCACTCGTTCTGGCGTAGGGGAACGCGCAATAAACTCTTTGCATGCGTTCCGTCGGCGCGCTGACCAGGTCCTCCGCTCCGGCGCGGATCAGGTCAGTGATTCCTTGGAAGCTCGGATCACCAGCGTGACCAGCGATACTCCGGTGACACAGTTAAACACTCAAGGCCGGGCTGCTCTCGCCCTTGCCGACGCAGCTACGTGGGCCTCAAAGAAAACAGGCCGCGGCTCTGGCGGGATGATCGGCGGAATGATCGCCGCAGCAATTGATCCGATGATCATGGGCCGGATCAACGCGAATCGCCCCGTGGCGCTGGTGACAGGAACGAACGGTAAGTCCACGACAACGCGGATGCTCACTGCTGCTGCACGCACCACTTTCACCACCGCGACCAATGAGGGCGGGGACAACATGGACGCGGGGGTCGTCTCAGCATTGCGGGCGGGTGGCGATTATGACGTCGCCACATTGGAAGTCGATGAAATGCATGTGCCGGCCATTGCCGACAAACTGGATCCTCAGGTGCTGGTCCTTCTCAATTTGAGCCGTGACCAGCTCGACCGTGTAGGAGAAATCAACAGTATTGAGCGGGCGCTTCGCGGGGCAGTTAACAAGCACCCTGACATGACTATTGTGGCCAACTGCGACGATGTCATGGTGACATCGGCCGCGTGGGATAGTCCGAACGTGGTGTGGGTGTCTGCTGGCTTGGGTTGGCAAGGGGAATCGACATCGTGCCCGCGTACTGGTGGTGCGATTATCCGCCGCGAGATGTCGAATTCCTCAGGCCCGAAAGCGTCGGACTCGCCGTCGTCTCAGCCCACCAACCATGTTGATTGGTACGCGGCGAAGCCCCTTCCCGATGGCTCCGAGTTCCGACGCCCCTCACCGGATTATTCGATGACGCCCGACGGGCTCCGCGTCGATTCTGCGTCCGCAGCAGAGGCGACGCGCTTACCGGTGGGAACCATTCTGCCCTTAACGCTGTCGCTGCCTGGGGACGCGAACCGTGGCAACGCGGCCCAAGCTGTGGTGGCAGCGTTGACCTTAGGCGTCGATGTGAAGAAAGGGCTATCAGCGACAGAAAACGTGGAGTCAGTGGCTGGCCGCTATTCCACGGTGGCGTACGCCGGGCGCGACGTTCATCTGTTGCTCGCTAAGAATCCCGCTGGCTGGCAAGAGGCGCTGAGCATGGTGGATCGGTCGGCAGATGGCCTGGTCATCGCAACAAACGGGCAGGTCGCCGACGGAGTTGATCTGTCATGGCTATGGGACGTTCGTTTTGAAAATCTCGATGAGTTAGCGGTGGTAGCTGCCGGTGAGCGTGGCGCCGACCTAGCCGTCCGGCTGGGATACGCTGGAGTCCGCCATCAACTGGTGAAGGATGCACTAAAGGCAATCACAACGTGCCCGCCTGGCCGGGTGGAAGTGCTGGCGAACTACACGGCTTTCCGTGACCTCAAGCGCGCCCTTGACCGCGCCGTTGTCAGGGAACCAAAGCAGAACACTGCACGCAAGGAGGACACCGATGCCCGCTAAATCCCACACTGTGTCTTCATCTTCAAGTTCACGGTCGTCGTCGCAGTTCCAGATCGGCCTAATTTTGCCCGATGTGTTGGGCACCTATGGCGACGACGGCAACGCGCTGATTGTGCGGCAGCGCCTGCGTCTCCGCGGGGTTGCGGCAGAGATCATTCCGATTCATCTCGGCGACCCCGTCCCCGACAGTTTGGATTTGTACACCGTCGGCGGCGGTGAAGATACCGCCCAGATTCTTGCTTCGGAGCATCTTCGCGCCGACGGCGGCATTATTCGGGCTGCGAACAAAGGCACCCCTATTCTGGCCATTTGCGCTGGCCTGCAGGTGTTTGGGCAATCCTTCCGCGCGTCCGGTTCCATGGTTGATGGCCTTGGCCTGTTGGATGCAACGACGTCGAGTCTAAAGGTCCGCATGATCGGCGAACTCCGGTCTGAACCGCTTCAAGCTAAGCATCAGGACGCTCCCGCTGCCGAGGTGAAGGATGGACGCTCATCGCAGAATACGACGTCGGCACGGACCGATGACTTCACGCGTGGGCTGACTGACCAGCTCACTGGTTTTGCAAACCACATGGGCGCGACGATCGTGGGCCCGGATGCCCGCCCGTTGGGGCGTGTGCTTCACGGCACCGGTAACTGTGATGCCTATGGTGCAGCAGCGGTCCATCTTGAAGGAGAGGACGCTGAGTATCAGATTTGTGCCGAGGGGGCTGTCCAAGGATCCATTATCGCGACATACATGCACGGCCCGGCGCTAGCCAGAAATCCCCAGCTTGCCGACGTGCTTATCGCTCGGGCGTTGGGTGTGGAGGTTGAAGATCTCCCACCGCTGGGCGATGACATCGATCCGTCGATTCATGGTGGCCTGGATAGCCTGGATATGGGGTCACAGCATCTCGAATTGGCTAGGGAATTAAACAATGAGGTGTCGCAGCTTCGGCGGGAGCGCATAGACTCTACGTCATGACTTTGCGTGACCATCTCCGCCCCTCCGCTATTGTCGACGCCTCCACTCTTGGCGCTACCGCTCGGTCTGCGGCGGAAGGACTATCCCGTGCTGCGATCTCTGGAGTTTCCCGAGTGGGCAGCCATATCGGGGTTGATCCCGATATCGTTCCCGGACCACAGGGCGGTCTTCCTCCGGAGGAATTAACTGCAGCGCACTGGGGTAATGGGTCCCGCCGCGTCATCGATCCTATTGGGTGGTTTGAGCACCAAAAAGGTATCGATGAGCTTCAGAAATCTTTTGACGCTATTCCGTCACAGGCCCAGGTGAGGTTGGCAAAGAAAACTTCCAACCTTTTCCGCTCTCGAACAGTAACAAAGGCGCCCGGTTTGAACGTCGAGGGCCTCGGCCGGGTCATTGCCGTGGATACCAAGGCACAGACTGCCGACGTTCAAGGCATGTGTACATATGAAAACCTCGTGGATACCTTACTTCCGTTTGGTTTCGCGCCCTATGTTGTACCCGAGTTGAAGACAATCACGTTGGGCGGGGCTATTACCGGTATGGGCGTGGAGTCCAGCTGTTTCCGCAATGGTTTGCCGCATGAGTCCGTCATCGAGATGGATATTCTCACAGGCACGGGCGATATCGTGACCTGCAGTCCCGTCGAGAATGTTGATCTTTTCCGTGCTTATCCCAATTCGTATGGTTCATTAGGTTATGCGGTTCGAATCAAAATAAAGATTGAAAAAATTAAGCCATTCGTGGAGCTTAGGCATGTTCGCTTTCACGACCTCACCTCTATTGCAGCGGCTATTGACAGCATTGTTTCCAGCCATGAATACGACGGCGAGCCTGTCGATTATGTAGACGGCGTGGTGTTTTCCCCTACCGAGGGCTATTTGGTCTTGGGACGCCAATCGTCGGACGTTCCGCCCCGAGTATCCGATTACACGCGCGAGCACATTTATTACCGGTCCCTGCAGCACCCCGAGGGCACGACACGCGACACGCTGACAATGCACGATTATTTATGGCGATGGGATACGGACTGGTTCTGGTGCTCGCGCGCGTTTGGTGCGCAAAACCCCACCATCCGTCGGATGTGGCCTGATGGGCTTTTGCGGTCGTCGTTCTATTGGAAAATTGTGGGGGCCGACAAGCGGTGGGATTTGGCAGACCGGATTGAGGCCCACCATGGCCGCCCCGCCCGTGAGCGCGTCGTTCAAGATGTCGAAGTGACCACGGATAAGGTCCCGGAGTTCCTGGAGTGGTTCTTTAACGCCAGCGAAATCCAGCCTGTGTGGCTCTGCCCGATCAAGCTGGCAGAAGAATCGTCATCCTTAACGACGCGCGGCAATGTGTTGTCGTCCGATGTCGCTCTGGCTGATGGCGCTGGTTCCCATCCGTGGCCGCTGTACCCGCTGTCTGTGGGTGACGTGTGGGTCAATATCGGATTTTGGTCCTCGGTGCCCGTGGATTTGACGGATGATCCTCAACCTGGCGCGTTTAATCGCATCATTGAACGAAAGATCCGAGATCTGGGTGGGCATAAGTCGCTGTATTCGGAGGCTTTTTACTCAGAAAAGGAATTCTCTGATCTCTACGGCGGTAGTATTCCAGAAATGGTCAAGACCATTTATGATCCACATCACCGTTTCCCTGGCCTTTTTGACAAAGCAGTAGGCGGAAAATAGGAGAATTCCGTCAGAGGTGGCCATAGAAGCACTAAGTACTACTATGGGTATAACTTATTTGCGACGCGATGACGCTACCGCCACACGATGTACCTTGCGGGCACATGAGGGGCAACGCCATTGCGCCAACCGTAAACCCCACGAGAGAAGAGAAAAGAGTCAGGCGCATTGAGTATGACTGTCGCAGATATCATCGCATCTATTACAAAGGGGCCACTGCCATTCACGATAGAGGCTTATGACGGAAGCTCCATCGGGTCAGGCGATATTACTGTCCGTTTAGAGAACGAAGATGCTCTGGCCTATATCGCGACGGCACCGGGCGATTTAGGGCTGGCCCGCGCGTACGTGACGGGCACGTTGACTGTTGAGGGCAACGGATCTCACCCTGCCCATCCATATGTCCTTTTCGACGATTTACAAAAGGCGTACTCGACCGTTTCTATCTCTAAGAATCCTCGAATGATTGCCACGCTGATTCGTGAGCTACGCAATCATCATGCTTTCCGACGCCTTCCCATTCCCCACCAGGAAGTTATCCCTGGGTGGCACAAGGCTCTTCGGGGTGCGATGGAGGGGCTCGCGAAGTCGACTCGTCGGCACTCTAAGGCTCGCGATGCACAAGCGATTAGCCATCATTATGACGTCTCTAATGATTTTTACGAGCATTTCTTAGGGCCCTCCATGACGTACACCTGTGCGTGTTACCCCAATGAGAATGCAACATTGGAAGAGGCCCAGGAAAACAAATACCGGTTGGTGTTTGACAAGTTGCGGCTGAAAGAAGGGGATCGTCTTCTTGATGTCGGTTGTGGTTGGGGCGGAATGGTCCGCTACGCGGCCAAGCATGGTGTTCATGCGTTGGGTGTGACCTTGTCGCGGGCGCAAGCTGACTGGGCAAATGAAGAGATTAAGCGCCAAGGCCTGGAGGACTTTGCGGAGGTTCGTTACCAGGACTATCGCGATGTTTCAGAGAGTGATTTTGACGCTATTTCCGCCATCGGGATCCTGGAGCACATTGGGCCGAAGAATTATCGATCGTTCTTCAGCTTCCTTTATGACAAATTACGGCCTGAAGGAATGATGCTTAACCACTGCATCACCCGTCCACACAACCGCCCAACCCGGACGGGACAGTTCATTGGACGCTACATTTTCCCTGATGGTGAACTCACCGGCGCGGGCACCATTATTTCCCGCATGCAGGACGTCGGGTTTGATGTTATTCATGAGGAAGATTTGAGGCCTCATTATGCCCGCACGCTGCGTGATTGGTGCCTGAATCTTCAAAAGAATTGGGATGAAGCCACCACTTTGGTAGAGCCTTCCACGGCACGTTTGTTCGGTCTGTATATGGCCGGCTCCGAGTGGGGATTCGACCACAATATTATTCAGCTCCATCAAGTGTTGGGCCAGAAGCTCCCCGACGACGGTACATGGAATCTTCCGCTCCGCCCCTGGTGGAAAGCGTAGCTAGTAGCCGTAGCTATTAGTACAGTTAAACGTCATGGTGAAGATTCCCGGACTTGCCCGCCACGCATCCAGCATGGTCGGTGCTGATCCGACGATCATGTCGGCTCTGCTCAGCACCCCTTTGACTACATTGATTCGGCCCGCGTCACATCCCATGACGGTGGGTGACATCATCGACGCCATCGCTGACTTTCCCATTCGTGTGACCGCTTTTGACGGATCCTCGGCCGGTGTGACGAATAACGGTGCACACGGTGCCGCCCCCAGCGAGATGGGAATCCACATCACTAAAGACGGCTTAGCCTATATCGCGACAGCCCCAGGTGAATTAGGCCTTGCTCGCGCGTATTTAACCAATAATTTGCGAGTGAGCGGCACCCATCCTGCTAATCCCTACGATTTGTTCGGGGTATTGCGGACTGTTCGTCTAAAAAAGCTCTCGCCATCCACAATTCGTCGGATTATTGGTTCCTTGGCGGCACTAGATGCCTTCCGGAATTTGCCTCAACCTCCGCAGGAAATGGTGCCGTTTTGGCAGCGAGCTATTGACGGTCTATCTCGACATTCTCAGCAACGTGACGCAGAATCAATTAGCCACCATTATGACGTCTCGAATAGATTTTACGAGTTGTTTTTAGGGCCGTCGATGACCTATACGTGCGCTTATTATCCGGATCCATCCGCTACCCTTGAGGAAGCGCAAGAAAATAAATACCGTCTTATTTTCGATAAATTACGCTTACAACCGGGGGACACGCTTCTTGATGTCGGCTGCGGATGGGGCGGAATGGTTCACTATGCTGCCCGCCACGGAGTCACGGCGATCGGTGCAACGTTGTCGCGTGAACAAGCCGAGTGGGCTAATGAAGAAATTGCTCGTCAGGGGCTTAGCGACCATGCCGAAGTTCGGTTCCAAGACTATCGAGACATTCCGGAAACAGATTTCGATGCTATCTCCGCTATCGGAATTCTAGAGCACATCGGTACGGCTAACTACCACGATTTCTTTTCATTCCTTTTTAACAAGCTTCGGCCGGGCGGATTGATACTCAACCACTGCATTACTCGCCCGATTAATGAAGCCAAGACCAATGCTGGCCCGTTCCTTGATCGCTATATTTTCCCTGACGGAGAATTACACTGTTCAGGAAATATTATTGCGAATATGCAGGGTGCGGGTTTTGAAGTGATGCACGAGGAAAACTTACGCCCTCACTACGCCCGAACACTCCAAGCCTGGTGCAGCAACTTAGAAGAGAATTGGGACGCAGCCTGTAGAGAAGTAACTGAGGCTACTGCAAAACTCTATGGAGTCTATATGGCTGGGTCTGCCTGGGGTTTTGACCACAATATTGTGCAGCTACACCAGGCCCTGGGGGTGAAGCCTCTTCAAGACGGCACGATGGCAGTCCCTGAGCGCCAATGGTGGCAGAGCTGACGAACCCCACGGTGACCACAGCCAAATAGTGCTCGAGGCACTGAGCTTCGTGCCTGTGGGCGCGCCGTTGCTACTCTTGCTGTCATGACTGAATCCCCTACCGTAGCGGGCTCACGTGCCACTGATACGTCATTCGACGTCATAAATTCCGCGGGAAAAGCACGTGCCGGAGTGATCCATACTCCTCACGGCGATATTCCCACACCAGCTTTTATTCCTGTGGCAACAAAAGCAACGGTAAAAATGCTAACTCCAGAGCAAATCAGAGCAACCGGTGCTCAAGCGATCCTCTCTAACGCCTATCATCTTTATCTTCAGCCGGGCCCTGATCTGATCGATGAGGCCGGTGGCGTCGCCGCATTTGAGAATTGGCATGGCCCGACATACACAGATTCTGGCGGGTTTCAGGTGATGAGCTTGGGCGTCGGGTTTAAAAAGGTGTTGGCCATGGACACCAAGGATATTAAACCGGAGGATGTTAAAGCCCGGCATAAAGAGCGTTACGCTCATGTTGATGACGACGGAGTTAATTTCCGCAGCGTTATTAACGGATCCAAACATCGCTTTACACCCGAAAAATCGATGCAAATCCAACATGGATTAGGCGCCGACATAATGTTCGCGTTCGATGAGCTGACAACCCTCATGGATTCGCGGGAATACCAAGAAGAGTCGGTGGAGCGAACCCGACGCTGGGCTCAGCGGTGCCTCGAGGAACATAACCGGCTAACGGAGGCCCGCGTCGGTAAGCCACTTCAATCCTTGTGGGGCGTGGTTCAGGGCGCTCAATATGAAGATTTACGACGCCACGCTGCGCAATCATTGGTCGATATGTCAGACCAGTTCGAGGCTGAGGGCCGTCGCGGATTCGGTGGTTTCGGAATCGGCGGCGCTTTGGAAAAAAGCGCGTTGGGAACGATCGTCGGATGGGTGACTGACGTTCTGCCGGAAAATAAACCGCGTCACTTATTAGGAATTAGCGAGCCCGATGATTTATTCACCGCAATAGAGGCCGGAGCTGATACTTTCGATTGCGTGTCCCCCACGCGGCTGGGTCGGCGCGGGGGTGTATATACGCTAGATGGCCGGTTGAGTTTGAAGACAGCACGGTTTACGCGAGATTTTCGTCCTATCGACAATGAATTAGAGGGGTACGTGAGCCAGTATTCCCGTGCGTATATCCACCATTTGCTCAAAGCTAAAGAGTTTTTAGCGGGAACTCTGTGCAGTATTCATAACATTCAATTCATTGTGTCACTGGTGCACAATGCACGGCAGGCTCTCATCGAGGACCGTTTCCACGAATTCCGTGATGAATTTCTCGGTCGGTATTATGCCAATGGTGGGCGCGCACCGGAGTGGAAATAGTGGATACACAGTGGGTATAGCACAGGAAAACACGCAAGCCCCACGGGCAACCTCAACACCTGGAGCGGGCCGTTTCGCCCCTAGTCCGTCCGGAGATTTTCACCTTGGCAATCTGCGCACATACACTCTGGCCTGGCTTTGTGCGCGCTCAACGGGCCGACGCATGCTCTACCGCATCGAAGATATCGATCAACAACGCTCCCAACACAGTGCCGCGCTCGACCAGATGGAAGACCTTGACTCATTCGGCATGGATTGGGACGGCGGCCCCATCAAACAATCCGATCATTTTCCTATGTACGACGATGCCCTCCACTGGCTAGCCGAGCGTGGCTGGGTATACGAATGTTATTGCTCGCGGAAAGACATCCGGGAAGCGTCACGTGCACCGCATGTAACCCCCGGACTATACCCGGGGACATGCAGGGACCTTACCGACGAACAACGTCAGGAGCAGCGCGCCAAACTTGCTGCACAAGGGCGTAAACCTGCACTTCGTTTTAACGCCCACGCGGCGTTTGAGGCCATCGCAGATCATGACCACGCCGCCGTGGGCGGTAGCCCCTCATCCATCCCAGGACAGTGGACTATCCACGAGGATTTCGCTACGCACGGTCAACATTCTGATTCCACACCATCTAATGTTCCCACACCATCTAGTGTTCCCACCGATTATTCGGGCCCCGTCGATGACATTGTCCTTCACCGTGGGGACGGCAATTGGGCGTACAACCTGGCCGTCGTCGTCGATGATCTCACTATGGGCATTGACCAGATCACGCGCGGCGATGATCTTCTCTCATCCGCGCCGAGCCAAAACTTCCTGGCTACGGTGTTGTACCCGTGGGGTGCTAACGCCTTCCCCACACCGGCTATTCATCCCACACGCTGGAGGTACGACCACGTACCCCTCGTCGTCACTAGGCAACAGATGAAAGGCCATGAGGACACCGATCACCAGCTCAAACGTTTAGCTAAGCGCGACGGTGCGGTCACGATACGTGAGCTCGGCCACGACACAGCATGGGCGTGGATAGCACACTCCCTCGGCCACCCGGAGTGCTCGTCGGCACCCGAACTTCTGCAGGCCATCAACCTCGATGCGATATCACGCGACCCCGTCGTGTGGACTCCTCGGCAATAAGGTTCACCTGCCTTCGCGAAGGGTCACCTACCTCTTCGCCGACACCGGACACGACAATAGCGGGGGTAACCGTCGTGGCGATATAACCGTCGTTCACGTGCATGATTTACCACTCACGCCATCGCATGAGCCAACGTCGGGGGTGGAAACGCGGGAGGAACCCCCAGCCATGCGTGGGTTATGTCCGGTCCATGAGTACGGTTAGGTGTGATCCTCGGCTCCTACGCGGCATTAAGTGAGCTGAACCACATATCGACAAGGAGCGACTATGGACCTTTCAGCGCCTCTCCATATTGTCGTCATGGGGGTTAGTGGCAGTGGGAAAACGTCCGTTGCCCAGCATCTCCATGATTCGACCGGCTTTCCCTACGCGGAGGCCGATGATTTTCACCCACAATCAAATATCCAGAAGATGGAATCTGGGATCCCGCTCACCGACGACGACCGCTGGCCGTGGCTGCGGGCCCTACGAGATTGGATGTCCAAGCACGGCGACGCCGGCGAGTCAACCGTCGTGACCTGCTCTGCTCTGAAACGCGCCTACCGCGATCTGCTCAGCCAGGCCCACGGCAATGTGCTCTTCGTGCACCTCGATGGGCCTATGGAACTTATCGCGAACAGGATGGAACTGCGGTCGGGCCACTTTATGCCTCGCTCACTATTGCCATCACAGTTCGACACACTGGAAACATTGGAGGGGGACGAGAACGGAATTACCCTCGACATTTCCCAGACCATTGAGGAACTGGATAAACAGGTGCTGGCGATTGCTCAGCGAAGTGCCAACACCGGAGGTCACGAGTAATGCTCACTCCGCTTGCAGCCGACTCCACCGTCACTGCGCACGCCTCCCACGGGCAACTCATCATGGCAGCCTGCGTGAGCATCGCGCTCATCATTGTGCTGATTACGTGGCTGAAACTACATCCGTTCTTGTCACTACTCATCGGCTCCGGGGCACTCGCGCTCCTGGCCGGCATCACGCTGACCGATACATTCACCGCTTTTTCGTCGGGTATGGGGTCGACGGTTGGTGGCGTCGGAGTTCTCATCGCGCTCGGTGCGATTATCGGCGCACTGCTGGTTGAGACCGGCGCGGCGGACGAGATCGTTGACACGTTCCTCGAGCACACATCGGAGCACCGCCTCCCCTGGGTAATGGCGACACTGGCGTTCCTCATCGGTATTCCACTGTTCTTCGAGGTCGGCCTGGTCCTCCTCATCCCCGTGGTGATGCTGGTGGCACGGCGTGTTCACGTGCCGGTGGTGTTGCTGGGTATTCCCGCGCTCGCCGGGTTATCGGCCTTGCACGGTTTGATCCCGCCGCACCCTGGTCCCCTTATTGCCATCGATTCCCTATCCGCCAACCTTGGGCTCACCTTGGGCCTGGGGCTGATCGTCGCCATCCCGACGGTCATTATTTCTGGGCCGATTTCGGCGCGGTTCATGGCGAAATGGGTGCCCGTGCCGGCGCCGGACACGTTCGATACGGATAAAAACATTCCGCGCGAATCCCGCCCCTCATTTGGCGTCGGCGTCTCCGTTATTTTACTTCCCGTTGTGTTGATGCTGGCCAGGACCGTCGAGGAAACAGTCGGTATTGACAAGGGGAGCGCCTTCGGCAATGCACTCGACTTTGTCGGTGAACCACTGGTTGCTCTCCTCATTACGACGTTTTACGCAATGATCATGCTGGGCCTGCGCACCGGACATTCGCTGAAGGAAACATCCGACGTCGCCGGCGGTTCTTTCGGGCCCATTGCGGGAATTCTTCTAATTGTGGGAGCCGGTGGCGGCTTCAAAGAAACGCTGGTCGAGACGGGTGTGGCCACGGTCATTGGCGATTGGATCCACGGCGTGGGACTCTCCCCCATCCTGGCCGGATGGCTGGTCGCCGTGGCGATTCGGTTAGCTACTGGTTCCGCGACGGTGTCGACGATTACCACCGCCGGAATCATGGCTCCCGCCGCCGCCAACCTGACCGACACGCACACAGCCCTGCTTGTGCTGGCTATTGGCGTCGGCTCAGTATTCCTCTCACACGTCAACGACGCCGGGTTCTGGCTGGTCAAAGAGTACTTTGGGATGACTGTCGGGCAGACCTTCAAAACATGGTCTCTCATGGAGACAATTTTGTCCGTGACGGGGCTGGTCTCGATTATGCTGCTCAGCCTTATCGTTTGACGTTATTCGTCTTCCTCATCGGCGCGCGCACCTCGATGGTCGACGTACCAGTCCGTCAATGATGGATCGTCGCTATGGAATTTAGCGCCCGCTCCCTGCTCTGACGGGACGCGCGAGGTGCCAAACACGAAGTCATCCCCATACATGTCGATGCCGCGATGCACACCGCGCGAAATCGCTTCTCTCGCGTAGGTGCGCCGAATCATGTACGGGTCCTGGCGCAAATCCTTCGCCCACGCAATCATAATCCCGATGACAATGAACACGAACGGGAACGCGCTGGTCACCATGATCGATTGCAATCCCGAGAGCGCATCTTTGCCGCCCGCCAGTAGCAGGAAGATCGCGATGAGCCCAAGAGTGACTCCCCACATGATCGTTATCGGGGTGGACGGCAGGGCTCGACCCGACTGGGACATCGAACCGACCACATTGGTAGCTGAATCAGCGGCCGTCGTAAAGAAGATCACGACCGCAATGAGAACGACGGTCGATGTTATGGGGGTCAAAGGAAGATTATCCAGCAGATCGAACATCACGTTTTCGCCCGAGCCTTTAACGTCGAGACCAGGGCCTTTGATATTCATCCACATGGCAGTGCCACCATAAATCGTGTACCACGCGGTGGAAATGAGCGCGGGGACAAAAATCACCACAGTGGTGAACTGGCGCAGCGTTCGCCCTTTCGAAATTTTCGCAATAAACATTCCGACGAATGGCGACCAGGACACCCACCATGCCCAATACATCGTGGTCCACGAGGTCAAGAATTCTTTCTCGGAGTCGCCTTGGCTCGGTGAAATGGACATCATCGCCATGAAATTGTGGAATAGCGCGTAAATAGAGGTGGGAAAGAGATCCAGAATGAACAAGGTGGGGCCGGTGAGTAATGCGAAAGCGGCCAAAGCCACCACGATGACCATGTTGGCGTTCGATAGCATCCGGATTCCACGCTTAATCCCACTTACTGCAGAAAAAATAAACACCACGGTAAGAAGAACCATCGCCCCAATCAGGAAAGCGTTTCCGTGAATTTCTTTCCCGGTTAATAGTGACGTTCCTGTGCGGATTTGTAGTGCACCGATCCCGAGAGAGATCGCAGTTCCAAATAGAGTGACAAGAACGGCGAAGATATCAATAATTCCGCCAAGAATTTTGTGCGTCCCATTCGGAAAAACAGGCTCAAAGATGGAGGAGATGAGTGGAAGGCGGCCGCGTCGATACGACGAATACGCAATAGCGCCACCGACGAAGGCGTAAATCGCCCACGCCAAACTGGCCTGGTGCAGGATTGTAGTTGACATCGACGGCAGCACCGCGGCCATCGTGCCAGCCTTGGCGTCGGTGGCTGGGGTCGGGTCGAGTAGATGCGTCAGGGGTTCCAGCGGCCCATAGAACACCAAGCCGATGCCAAGGCCTGCCGCGAATAACATGGCGATCCACGACCCGGTGGAATAATCCGGGCGGGAATCGTCGGCACCCAATTTAATATTCCCGGTGGGGCCGTACCCCACAATCAGCATGAAAAGAAGGACCGCAATCATGAGACCGCCCAACAGCCACGCGAAGTGAGTGGTGATCCATTCTTGCATGTCAGCGCCGACTACGCTGATGCTCCCCGGCGCGACGGCCGCCCATACAACCACCGCTACGGCTACGGTGAGCGCAACAACAAACACGGTTTTATTGGTGGGGAATTTCCGGTCTGTGTCTTCCACACTAAGGCCGGGGATGAGCCCTGGGTGCAGCCGCGGTTCCGGGTTGACGGCTCGTTTTAACGCCTGGCCGACGTGTTGTGGGGTGCCGCGGCGCGGATGTGACGATCCTGCAGAGTGCTGGCGGGGTGAGGAACCGGACTGATCCGGCGGAGAGCTATGAGATGAGGCTGGCACAATGTGAGCCCTTCGTAGTTCGACGGAGGTGTAACCCTCCCTTGCCATCTAATAACGGTATAGCCATTGGCGTCTTAAGTCAGTTTTCTGAGCGATATGCATAGCGACTTTCTGTATGTATGTCGACTTTCTGGACGGATATGTATAGCGACCGAATCGAGATTTGTATCGGTTGAGCCGGCCGGAGTGTCTAAAACTAGAGTCGTTCTCATGAGTACAGATGGAAATAGGGAGCCGTCATTAGGGGGAACGGCCGCCGTTGACGGGAGCACCGTTAACGAGAAAAACGCCGTTGACGGGGAGAACCCCACGGTCGCGGGATCAACGATCCTGGCCATTACTGCATGTCCGACGGGTATAGCGCACACGTATATGGCCGCGGAGAAACTCGAGGCAGCGGCCAAGGAGGCCGGCGCGACGATCAAGGTGGAAACTCACGGCTCGATCGGCGTCGATAATGCCTTTTCTCATGCGGATATTGAGTCGGCAGATGCCGTGATTATTGCGGCGGATATTGCGATCGACACAGAGCGGTTTGTCAATAAACGGCTGATCACGACGGGTGTTGATGCTGCAATCAGCCATCCTGATGATCTTCTTCGGCGCGCGCTGGTCGCTCCACGGTGGGGGCAGCCTGGCAGGGGAAAGTCGGGGCGCGGCGGCGACTATGGCGGGGGCGCCGGTGGTCGTGGAGTTTCCGGAAGCAGCCTCTCCCCCGACGCCACCGATGGAGCGGCAATGAACGGATCAGCGAGCGGATCGATGAGCGGCGAATCATTGAACCCTGCGACAGTGATCTATCGAGCTTTAATGGCTGGAGTATCGCGCATGATCCCCTTCGTGGTGACGGGCGGGTTGCTCATTGCCGTAGCGCTGTCCTTGGGTGGCCACCCAACATCGGAAGGAATGCAAATACCAAAGGACAGCTTTTGGTACGACATTAATCAGCTGGGCACACTAGCGTTCAGCCTAATGGTGCCGGTGTTATCGGCCTATATCGCGGAAGGTATTGCGGACCGGTCTGCGTTGGCGCCCGGTTTTATCACCGGCATGGTGGCCGTGACTGGTTCGCTGTATGGCTCCGAGGCGGGCACTGGATTTATTGGTGGCATTGTCACGGGGATTTTGTCCGGCTACGTAGCATTGGCTATTCGAAAGATTCCCGTTAATAAGTATGTGGCGCCTATTTGGCCGATTATTGTCATTCCGATTGTGACCACACTCATTGTTGGTCTGCTTGTTATTTATGTCATCGGCGCACCGATTGCATCGCTTTTCGACGCCCTGACGCACTGGCTGGCCAGCATGGATGGCACGTCTTCTGTGGTGCTAGGTGCTGTCTTGGGTGCAATGATCGCTTTTGACATGGGCGGTCCGTTTAATAAAACGGCGTTTCTTTTCGGTGGCGGTTTAATTGCTGCCGGAAATGCTGCACCTATGGGGATGAACGCGGCGGCTATTGCGGTCCCGCCGCTGGCAATGGGCGTTATTACTTTTATTCGCCGACAATGGTTTACTAAGCCTGAAAAAGATGCTGGCATAGCTGCCCTGATCATGGGATGTTTTGGTATTACGGAGGGCGCTATTCCTTTTGCAGCGGCTCGTCCGTTTCAGGTTATTCCGGCCAATGTTATTGGTGGAGCCGTGGCCGGTGCACTTGCCGGTTTATGGGGTGTGAAAGATAACGTCATGCACGGCGGACCTATCGTTGCCGTGTTGGGGGCTATCGACGGCGTTGTGTGGTTCTTCATCGCCGTGCTCGCCGGTATCGCGACGACGATCGCCGTCATGATCGGGCTGACACAAATAAGTATGTCCCGGAGTAAGAATTCTTCGACGACAGCGTCTGGCGCGAGTGACGATAGTGCTGTTGCTGATTCTTCTACTGATTCTTCTAACCCGCGGAACACTGGCACTACTACCAGCGCTGAACCTGACGGTGTTGTTTCCGGCACCAAGCGCGCTGAGACAGCAGATGCTCCTCACCTTATCGACGAAACGCTCGTTGTCCTGGACGATGACGCCCCTTCTGGAGATCGCGAAGACATCATCCGCGGTTTGGTAGACCACGCTGTGTCGGCCGGACGAATTACCGATGGTGAAGCAGTGATCCAGGCAGCGCTGGCTCGCGAGGAGCAATCGACGACGGCGGTGGGAAATGAAGTGGCGATTCCTCATGCGCGGGTAGCTGGCGTCACAACGCCGACGGTGTTGTTCGCCCGGATTCCGGGCGTTGGTGTCGACTGGAACAGCCCGGATAACACGACCGTGCATTTTGTGTTCCTCATTGCCGTTCCTGAAGGGGCGAATAAGAAACACATGAAGATTCTTGCCCAACTTGCCCGTGCCCTGATGAGAGACAATTTCCGCACTCACCTCCGCGACGCGACAACGCGCGGTGAGATAGTCGACGCTGTCCGGGAGACCGTGGGAAACCTATAAACACCTCTAAGTATTAGAGACGAATCCGGCTCTATTCCACTGATTTCAGAGTTGCCACGGCCCCGGGAGCCGGTACCGCCACATCTTTCACTGGTGAATTAATAATCTGGAATTCACTCGGAGTGACCCGCGCGAATATTTGGTGCGGGTCTTCGCCTTTGAGATATGTGTCCAGAAAACTCTTCAACTCGGGGTCATGTTCTGCGGCCTGCTTAGTTTCCTGCGGGACACGTATTGCCGCCACGTAATTTCGTGGGATCCCTTCGACCAATCCTGCGGGCCTCCTTCCGAATTCTCCTTCGACTGGCAACACACGCTGCGATAAAGGAGTTCCCAAGCGACCATCGACGGTCTCTAGGAACAGCGGATACTTCTTACCATTGATCGTCACATTGATGTCATGCTTCTCACTTGCGTAGTCGAAGTGATCGATGCTTAATGACGCATTGTCGGTTACTTTCCCCTCGTAACTAAAGGGAGATTCGTCCGCCAATGTATCTGCGCTTCGATCAGCGGAGGAGTTTTCAAGTTTCTTCCCCTCTAGCGGTAAACCGGTTGCGGTGAAGGCCCAGTTTTTATCGTCAAGAGCTTTGTGCCAATAGCCCGATTCGCCATCCGAATTCGTGCCCTCTACCCTGAGTTCGCGGTTCGTTGAGCCTGGTGCAGTCGTGTGGATAGAAATCCTGCTCGTGATTGTGCCAGGAATTTTTGGCTGGTGAGTCCACTCTTGCCCTTCAATCGCTATCGGCGCTGTGTTGTTATCCAATCGCTGTTGAAGGGCATTAGTTGCCGACGGGCGCTCGTCCGGATTGTTGGGATCGTTCCATTGGTAGCGGAATTGAGCTGGGTCGGCACCGCGAACGTCATAGTCGGACAACTTCGTATACATATCACCGTATTTATTGGTAATAAAAATGACCGATCCTGATGCTGACACAGATTCTGCTTGGAAACGCGAGTTAAATGGCGTACCGATTTCGTAGGAATAATCACGCGCAAGCCACGGATCAAGGCTGTAAAGATGCGATCCGTCTTGGCCGAGTGCGACTACTTGGGTGACTTTGGCATACGAGATCGGCTGTTCTTTACCGTCGGGCGTGGAATATGTTTTATCCACATTGTTGTCGATCAGAGTAAACGACCATTTCCCTTCCTCAGTGGTGGGCGATTGCAAACCCTTCCCCAACCACACCGGCCCTCCCCAGGCTCTGATCCAACCCCATCGTGTCGGGCTCGAAAGCAAATTACTCAGCGTGTACATCCAGCCATCTTTATCCAGCGCGATGAGAGAATCACCGTTGATGGACATGCTGACAATGTTTCCATCCAAACATTCGGGGGTCGGAAGATGCCGCCATTGCTCTTCTCCACGATGACGAACCACCAATGATCCCTCATGGAGTGCAACATCAATTTTTTCGTTGAAACCTTGGTGGTTGTCTCGTAAATCAATACGTTCCGGCAGGTCTTTATCATTTGCGACGGGTAAGGCATCATAACCATCATCACCAAAATCAGGCGCGACCAGCCCTAAAGGAAATTGTCCATTCCCTTTACTGATATCGCCGAGATAAGGGACGCACATCGCGTTCGGTTGTGAAGAAGCCGGAATATCAGGCTGCGGAGAATCACTGGGCGCACCATTGGCGACGGCGACGCTTGCCAGCGGAATAGAGAGCGTAACAATAGCGGCGGAAATGAAACGCGAATGCGAGGACTTACGTACATGTCGCGATCTACGAGCGTATGGGAAATACCGTCGGACATTGTTTCGATGGTCCATGACAATCAGCCTTTGTTTCGGGAGGTGAAACGCAGCGGTAAACGAGCCCATTGGTTGAGGATTATCGACCGCCAGATACAGCTCTACTGTTTAAAATCTTAGTTTCTGTGGGTGTTTCCCGGCGGCCAATAGATATTTAGATCGATAACGCGATCCCCCGGTTTACCCCCTGGGCGTAATTATGTATAACGCCCGGGAGGTTTCACACACGACTTAGTTTGGCGGTAATTCGCCTTCCATCACGACGGATTCGGATTGGTCATCCCACCGGAACGTGGCGATGGACCGTCCCGTTGGCGCCGCCTGAGGCTCTCCTGGTTTAGGCCATTCCCAAGTCACATTGATCGTTGAATCATCAACGCGTGAGATATACGGCGGGTTTGTCGGCTTCTGAGACACAGTTTTTATGAATCGGCCGTTATGGAACAGCATGACCTGTGTAGGAGGATTGCCGTCACCAATATACGTCGGAACTAATACTGCCCAAGACAAGGCCGCACACGGCTGATTGTCGAGAAAAGAGGAGAGATCAATATCCCATTCCCCCGACGAAGGTGGAGGAACCTCAGCCGCGTGGTCTTGATACTCCCGTGCAGCAATATTGTCGTTGCAGCTTTCCTGAGGTCTTCGCTGCTGAGCGGCAGTTTTGCCGTCGCTATCTGCATCTTGCTCGTCAGATTCAGCGACAGCACTACTGCCATCATCTGAAGCTGCCGCGTTTTCAGAGCTCGGAGTAGCGGTGGAGGACTTCGCAACCACAGACGTCGGCTGGTCAGCGGCCTGAGAGTTGTCGTTATCACCACCCTGGTTGCATCCAGCTAGCACGACCGCGCTAGCTAATAACGCAATGCCCTTGACTGCGTGGGACGATGACACTTTCATGCTTTTCTCGACCTCTCATCACCACATGGTGGGATTAAATGCGTATTGAAATTGAAGACGCACTTCCTAGCATAAGTGAAGCCCTCATTGTCGGCATCACAAACAGATGACAAGCGAATAACAAATCAGTTTCTTTTAGGACACCTATGCAGAATGTAATGCCAAGAACCCTCCTCAACGTTTAAATAAATAAAGGAGGCTGAAAAATATGAACGAACAACAATGGGGACAGGAACACCACGATGAAGCGTGGGGAGACACCGAGAATCAGAACGGTAACAACCCCCAGAACAACAATAGACCCAACGACCAGAACAACGTACCCAATGGGCAAACCGTTCAAAACAATGGTCAGTGGGGTGCTGGGACAACGGGGGATGCACAACCCACGACGGCCTTTCCTCCTCAAGGCTTTTATGGGCCACAGGGTTTCAATGGGCCACCGCCTAACGGCCAATTCAACCATTCTCCGACGTCCGGAGATCAACCATGGCCCGGGAATCCGTCCCAGCCTGTCAACCAGCCCTGGCCGGGGAACCAAGCACAGTACGGAAATCAGCAGTGGACCGGAAACCAACCTGGACCTGGACCGGTCGAATATCCCGGCGCGGTAAACCACCCGTGGCCCGGAAATCAACCACAGTTCGTTAATCAACCACAGCAGGGGAACCAGCCCTGGCCATCTAATCAACCCTGGCCCGGAAATCAACCCCCGCAACAATTTTGGCAACCTGTAGAGCCTCCACAAGAACCACCACAGCAAGGTCCACAGCCGACGCCACGGACGGGTGCAGAAGACAAGCGTCGCTCTCAATTCCCACGCCCGTCGATCGAGCGTCTCACGTCGGAAGGTCAGTCCGGCGGGGGACCCCACCACTCCTCCGACGGAGGAGCTAGCGGATCACTGGACCTCGCCCCTCAGCGCCTGATTCAATGAGCGGCTCGCAAGCTGCTACCACAGGACCACCCCAATCCGTGAGCGGTTCCCAAGTTTTCAGCGCAGGACCACCTGATCCGGTAAGTGGCTCACACGCCATCACAGCGAGCAGAAGCAAAGTCGCCGCAGGTGGAAGCTACCAAAAGTGACACGGTAGATGTCTTGACATCAACAAAAGACTTCATCAGGACGGCAATTCTTGGTGGTGGAGCGGTAGTCGGCGATGGTGTGGCCTACAACTGCTACACCACTAACGACGATTTCGATGAATCAACAATGTACATATTATTTTCGACGATATATTCGTCGGAAAAGATGATCGTGGTGGTGATGTAATATCTTCCCGACTTGCCGACCTCAAATTCAATTTCTAGATCGGATTTTCAGTGAACATGATGAATAAGCTGGCCTGTTTCCGAACCGACGAATACGAGATTCCAAGATACAGGACGAGGAACGAGTTTAAAACAAAAATTCGTTTATCCTGAGCAAAAATTCAAAGACAAAAGACAATGGAAAATTGTACTATTGGAGCCCGCCCAAGTAGCATTTGTTATACTTCCATAACTTGACTCTCGCGTTATACGGCAGCTCGATGTAGATGCAATCAACTTGGTGGCGGTAAATTTAATTCTAAATGTTTAGAGAATGAAGGTTCTCTGTGCTTATCACCTTATAGAACAACACCTCTGAGTTGTATAAGGAACTTGGCAATTACGTCCACTGTTTGGATGAGGACGAGGACAAACGCGACACCATGCCAAGCACCCACCACAAGATCATCGCCCGAAACACCGTCGACTACCTCGGGGACCGACCTCTTCCTTTAGCGCGTTCCGACTCAGAGTGGCCAACCGAAATCCGTCTGGCACTTTTCGGGTAGCCCCTACCATAGAGAGTAGTGTCCCCCATCTCAGATGAACTCCGCAGGAGAGGTTTTAGCCACGTCTCCGTGACGAACCGAACGCGACGAAAGATCCCCATTATCGGGAGGGTGGTACTCAAAACGCGACCGAACGAAGGCTGGCTGGTTCTGTCTCAAATTGTCTCTTCACGCTCACATACCAGCTTCGGATCAGGTTCTCTAATTCGGGCAATGAGATCAGCTAAACACGACGTAAAATTACATTAGGTGCCCCGCAAGGGGTACCTCATACAAGAGCTTTATCCGTGTGACACTACAAGAAGCGGAACGGAGAGTTTTGATTCAGGATGAGTGCCTTTCATCAACCTCGACCCCATCCCATTACTAAGCCCGTCGGTCTTATATCTACAGGCCCGCAAGTCCGAAGGCCAGCTCCATGTGTCGCATCCTTAAGTTAAAGTTGTTCTAAATCATTAATCCGACGGGAGGAGCTGGGTCGTGGATAACCCGCGCTACCTGCAGCCAGCACACACGTTCATTGAAGACACTCGTTCTACCCTCGGTCTGAATTCCATCGTGGCCCGGTTACGAACGAAGGAGCAGGGGTCGACAGAGGCGATCCTCAGTGGTGAGGAAGGGTCGTGGCGTAACAGTCTTCCGGCGATGTCCCGAGCCTTGGAGAGAGCGGAGCGACCCGACTTGTGGGTGGCGTTGGAGTACAACCCCTACCAGGCTGGTAATCAGCGTGCTGATGTTGTTCTGTTGGGTACGAAAGGCGACAAAAAGGCTGTTCTCGTTGTCGAGCTAAAGCAATGGAGTAAGGCATCGTGGGATCCGGTTAAGCGTCGCGCGTACGACTTCGGTGCTGTTTACAAGACGTCACGCCACCCGTACGAACAGGCAAATGATTACGCACGGTTTCTTACCCACTACACAGAGGGGTTTCATCCATCGGATGCTCTGGTCGAGGGTGCAGCGTTCCTCCACAACGCCAAGTCCGCGAATATTGATTCGCTCTGGACTGCGGGGACTAACCATGCGGTACGTACCTTCGCTGGTGACAGCGAAGGTATTGAGGGTCTTACCGAATTGATTCGAGACACCTTCGACGAAGAATCCAACGGTGAAATTACTGCGATCGCGCTACGCGACGCTAACCCCGAACAGGGGCCAGAAATTTTGGACGCCGCTTCGGTAATCTTCCGTGATCCGGAGGCCTTCCCGCTAACGGAGGAGCAGCGAGAAATGGTGTACCAGGTGCAGGAAATCTTGCGCAAGACCGAAAAAGATGAGAACAATCCGTCAGGTAAGGCGCTGATCGCCATCGAAGGTAAGGCCGGTTCGGGCAAGACGTGGATCTGTCTTAACTTGCTAGCTCTGGAGGCACATGCAGGCAGACAGAGTTCGTTTGCTACTAACTCCACACAGCTACGCACGAGTTTGCAGAAGTCGGCAAAGAAACTTGATAAGGAGAATCCCCTGGAGGGCATGATTACCTCGGCTAAATCCTACTGGGATCTGGACAAGCACAAGGGGTCGAAGCGCCTGCTGATAGTCGATGAGGCGCAACGTATCTCGCAGTGGACCATTCGCACTGGATTCGCTAACGCCAAACATGTCCAAGAGGAGCTTGAGGCGAACAATAGGACCCAATTGAAGGAGTTGATGCTTGCCGCCGACGTTGTCGTGCTGATGATGGGTACCGACCAGCAGGCGAACGCTGGTGATTACCTCACCATTCAGAAGGCCAAGGATTTCGCGGAGAGTGGATTCTCGGACTACTTCAAGGTCCCCTTCTACCACCTCGAGTTGACTGAGCAACATCGTTCGCAGGGTTCGAAAGCGTACGAGGAGTGGGTTAAGCACTTGGTTCACCCTGATTTGGAGACACTCGTGTGGCATGACCAAGACGGCTTCACCGTGCGAGTAGCGGACTCACCCTCCGATCTGGAGGAGTTGACGATGGCACACCAGGATGATGTTGAGTACTTCGTGGCCACCGAGTCTCATCCGCAAGATGAGATCAGGACCCGCCCAGTGCAGAATCGTCTCCTGGCCGGTTTCGCCTGGGAGTGGCAGGCTTGGCCGAAACCGGCACCAACATCCATCGATGATGTGCCCTTCGACATCATCCTCGAGGACGGTAACTGGAAGAAGCGCTGGAATCTGCGCAAGAGTATCGACGGCTACCCCAACGATTCCAATTGGCCATTCAATCCTGATGGGTCCGAGCAAGTCGGGTCTGTCTTCAGCTCACAAGGGTTCGAGTTCGACAACGTTGGTGTTCTCTTCGGGGAGGACTTCGTGTACTCACCGGCAGAGGGCCGAATGACTACCGATATCAGCCAATCTAAATACAAGAAACTGACGCAGCACGCAAAGAACGATACGGAGAAAGCGGAGCGCATCCGCGACCAGTACAACGTGCTGCTGACTCGTGGCATGAACTCCGTAGCTTTGTATTCAGTCGACCCCGCGACGAACCATTGGCTTAAGTCCATCGTCAACCCCGACCAAGTCTAGCCACCCCTTGCCCCTCTACATGATCTAGAGAAGAAGCTCACGATAGGTCGGTAGAAGGGGCGCGCTACGTCGGGCTTTTCTTCGGCAGATCGGCGGAGATATCACTTCCATATCAACAAACCTCAGACGGCTTCATTCCTAACCAGGAATAAGGATTTTTAGGAGAGACTAGAAGAATGCGGAACGTGATTGTTTTCCCTGCAGCTGGGGACGCTGCTAAGGAGAATTATTCTAAAACGGTCGCAAACACGGTTGAGATCAATAGGCTTCGTGCGGAGATGTCTACTCAAACCGCACAGAACCTGGAAAACCATTATCCAGATGGTCGAGTGAGAATATGGGGTACTCGGTCTAGTAATAGGGCAGAGTTCGGCAAGATCAACCCCGGTGATGTCGTTTTCTTCTACGGCAACTATTCGATGTATGCAGTTGGCACTGTAGGAGTCGTGTTCGAAGATCGCCGACTTGCGAAACAACTCTGGGGTGACGGAGAAGCAACCTGGGAGCTAATGGTCACCATCGACGAGTGGACTGAAAACTACTTCCCGCTTGAGGCCTTTAATCGGATTTCGGGACGGTCGGACAGAAAGTTCCAAAAAATACGCGTTCTTACGCCTGAAAATGACGCAGATGGTGTCGAAGCGATCCTTAACGCGCTCGGTTTAGCTAATCCTCCGGGAAAGGATCGATCCGACAAGGTATCTGACCCAGAACTGTTTTTCGAAGGTCAGACGGATAGCAGGCAGTGGGTATCCGTTCGCAGGGAGCAACGCTTCCTGCGGGCAACCTTGTTGGAAGGCCGTAAAGCGGCGGAGTGCGTATTTTGCGGGAAACTGTATCCAAGTAACCTCCTGAATGTCGCTCACATCAAGCGCAGGAGGGAAGCTACTGAATCGGAACGTACTGATTGGGGGCACATTGCCGTTCTCGCCTGCGTCCTGGGTTGCGATGCGCTCTACGAGCATGGCTATATCTCCGTCAATGAAAACGGAAAAGTCATCGGTGCCCCATCCTCCAGAAATGATATGACCAAAGATCTCACCACCAAGGTCAATGCAGTTGTAGGCAGGGAAGTGGGCGTGGATCTCCGAGGTCGAGAGAAGTACTTTGCTTGGCACCGAGAAAACCTGTTCAGCCCAAACTGTTAACCTCAATCAGTAAGTAAACCCCAGCTGGCGATAAACCGACTGGGGTTCAACCGCGTGGTGGAGAGCCAAGCATGCTTCCCGGGGAATGGAGCATTCCCGATTCCGGTTCACTCTCCGGGATCTTGCTTCGCCGCAATGAGGAACTAAATGACAGTCCGAGCTTTTTCATTGCTACCGATAAAAGGGTTGGAGCAAATCGATCGCGGCCACTACGGGAGATCTATGGCATGGATTCGGTCTTGGGCGGGGGTTCTTGATACTAAATCCTTCGGGCTATTTGCGCCATATAAACTAAAAGTTAGATCACCAAATCATCCATAAAGTGATCTCGTACAAAAATTCTGTTATATGGAATTGCGACTCAACCTAAGATACTTTCGCAAGCGTAAAACTCTTCAGCCCCCGTCTCCTATCTTTAGCCCCACTAACTCCACATTTTGTGAGGTAAATGCCGACATTTAGCTGAAAGTCCATTGATAAACTATTCCGAAAAATACCCGCTCAGAGGATGCTCTAGAGGAAACGAACCATACAAACAAGGGCCCTAATTCGAACGAGACAGACCCCGACTACGTACCCGGTATTGCCTCATGCAGAGATAGCAACGGAAAGATTGTGTATTCGCCACGAAAGTATTACCTCTAAAGGCTAAGACACTATCGACTTATCCTTTGCGCACGCTAATGGTCCATCCGGCGTCGGCGGTGGCCTCGAAGTTTGTCACCTCGTGACCATCGGTCGCCGCCCATCGCGGGATAGCATCCGTCGCCTGGGTGCAATCGAAGTCGATGACCAGCTCATCCCCACTGGAGAGCTGCTGCATCGCGTTCTTCGCTTCAATCAGCGGGAACGGGCACACCGCACCCAGCGTATCCAGGGCAAACCGTCGCTCACCGACACGGCGTAAACCTCCGCGGAGCTTTGGGCTCACGTCATTAGGACCACCATCAGCCGGGCGCTCGAGCACAGACACCGCCGGTAAGCCAACAGCTGTCGCGAATCCTCCGGCATTCAATTCGGAATCGGCGGCAGAACCACCCGCAGAGGCGCCCACTAAAACAGGCTCGCGTTCAGAACTCTGACGATCTCCAGACTCTGCCAACACTGCACTGCGCTTAACTGCACCGGGCTCAGGCGTCAGGTCATCGACCCCAGCTCCAGGCGCTGATTCGTCGGAAGCGGGGGCAGGAGCCAAATCGCCGGCGCTAGCCGCGCGGGTGGCGTCGGCAGTAGATGGCGACAAGGTGTAGCCATCCGGATCTTGCGGATTGATCGGCTCGGCAGGCTTCAGCCACAGCTTCGCGGCGAACCCCACCCCCAGCGCGATGAAGAGCAAAGCACCCCAACCTTGGTAGCTAAACAGCGACGTCTGCACCATGCCGTTTCCGACCGTGCAGCCACCCGCCCACGCAGCGCCGACACCCATCAACACACCACCGGCGACCGACCGCACCGCCTGGGTTCCCGACGGAACTCGCACGCGGAACTCCCCCGACGCCTTCGCCGCCAGGTACGACCCGATCAGGATCCCCAGCACCAGGAGGGCCCCCCAGTTGATGCGGGTCGCGTCACCCGTCGTCACGAAACGAACCAGGTCCGAGCTGGGTGTTGTGATTCCCAAGCCATCGTTGCGCCCCGTCGCCGCCGAGAGAGGCCAAGCGATGACGCCGAGCACACCGACAATCGCCCCAGTCGTATACACGTGCCAGGGCTTTTCCGCCACCAGGTGCGCGAGGCCCGTCTTCTTCGCCGCAAGCTGAGCGATTTTCGGCTGAGTTGCCTCCACACGGACAAACTTCGCGACGAGGAACGCGGTCAGCACGGCCAACGGAAGGGCCAAGGCCCACGTCGACACGCCTAGTGACTGCTGAATAGTCGTAAGCGGGACCGTGTATTCACGGAGTGTGGTGTTGATCCCTTGTAGCGCGCCCGCTTTCATCGCAGCGGCCGACAAGCCATACGTGAGCAGGGCAATCCAGGACCCGACGAGGCCTTCGCCGGAGCGGTACCAGGTTCCCGACGCGCACCCGCCCGCCAACACAATGCCGACGCCGAAGAGGAAGCCGCCGATGATGACGGCGAAGGGGGCGAAGTCGTCGACCTCCGGGGTGATGACACCCAGCGATGTTAGTGCGGCTAAGCCCACCGCGTGGACGGCGATGACGACGAGGAGCGCCACGAATCGGCGCCACGTTTTCAGCGTGAAGATGTCACGCAACATACCGGTGACACAAAAGCGACCCCTTTGCATGACGTAACCGAGGACCGTTCCGAGCATGAGACCGGTAATAAGCATGGCAACCTTTCCGCTTGATGGGTGGCGTCTGATGAGCGCCACCCAATGAATGAGGGCAAATGAGGACATCCGCCCTACGTGACGACGGTCATACATGGCGACCACCGGTGTGGACGCCATGATGTCGTGCTTAGAGTAGCCTAAAATAGACCGCTCTGTCTACAGTCTTTGTGTAGAGCTTTTACAGCGGGAGTGAATGGCGCAATTTTCCAGTGGGGGTGAGGGTGCAGGAAAGGGCGGACCAGGAAAGAGCGTGCAAGAGTCCGACACCTGCGGGCTTGCCTCAACGCTCCCCACAAAAACGGGTACACAACACAGACTTGCGCCGTGGGTAATAAATGGTGAGCTTCACGTCTGCTTTAGTAGAAGAGTGCGAACACGGTGAAGTCAGCACGCGCAATTGAATACACAACTCACTAGTCCCTAGCTCACCAGCCTCCCCACCCCACCGAACAAGGAATCACCATGAGCGACAAATCAGAAAAACAGCCACACAATGACCCCGAAACCACCCAATTTCCGCCCAATAATCCCGAAGGTACGTGGAATAATGCGGGCGGTCAGGACAACACGTGGGGCAACGGAAGCGCGCAGAACAACGGAGCTTGGCAAAACACGGATGCGCAGAACAACGCGGCCGGTCAGAACAACGAAACACGGCAATTCCCGCCGGTAAACAACCCGAACAACTCACAGGGATCACGACAGAGGCAAGACACTCCAGGATTCGGCACTCAACCACCCAACCAATCCCAATGGGGACAACCGCCGACATCACAACAGCCAGCACCAAACCAAGGGTTTTCTCAAGCCGGATTTTCTCAGGGCGAGCATGCTCCAAGCGGGAATAACTATGGCGGAAATGGAAGCACCGGCGTCTCCGCAGACACAAAACCTAACCGCATTGGCGCAAAAGGCGTCGCCAGTATTGTTGGCATACTCGTGCTGCTCGGCGGAGCGATTGGTGGAGCGAGCTACGTGTGGTCCAACCACCACAATGGGCAGAAAAATGATGAAGCCACAATCGGCACGTCAGTAACGCAGTCTCGGGTGGCGACCCCGTCAGTTAATCCCACCCCCGGGCGGGAAACCACGGAACCTACCGAAAGAAAATCCGTGATTAATCCCACCGTCAATAATGACAACACGACGACAGACACAACTGAAGAAAACGACGATTCCGACAGTTCGAATAACAACTCGAATAGCAGTTCAGGAGGGGAATGCACGACCCAAGGAGCTAATGGGGAAACTTACCCGATAGTAATAGACAAAGGGGATATTGACTGCGCCGATGCTCAGGAAGTACTCAAGCGCTACTTCGACGCCCCCGACGGAGATGGGGGCCGAGATGGAGAGCGCCACGGCAATTTCCAATACTGGGATTCCACCGAGGACGATTGGGGCTGTTATTCACCCACGTACGTAACCGCGAAAGAAGAAGGCCTCAGCACTGGCTGCGGCAATGAAGAGTTAGGAGCCTCATTCTTCATTCCTTTTGACTCTGGGGAAGACCGCGACTAGGCCAACAAAGCTCTAGTGTCTACGATCAGCCGCTCACCGAGAGCCGTCGATACTCCTCGTCGATAATCGTCAGTAACTGATGGAAGAAATCCGGCAACGAACCGTCGTTGGTTATTACCCCATCGTTAGCGTCGGCAACTGTCACTAGTGAAAGCAAAAAGGTCATTAGTGCGCGTCGGTAGACGACTGCACTAATGACCTATCAGTGTCAAAGGTCTATCGGGCCTAATAACCTACCAGACCGAATGACCTATCAGGGCCAACTCTGAGTGAAGATGGTGCCGTAAATCCACGGGAGGAACTGATCAACCTTCGTGTAGTTCGCCATCGTCCGCCCCTGACCGTCCTTACCGCTCGACGAGCACAAAACACCGTAAAGGACGGGACCAATGTGGAATGCTCCGCCGGAGTCGCCATCCTCCTGGTGACCAATGATGGACTTTGTTTCGAACATATCCGCATTGCCTGGGCGTGGCCCTCGCGTCGGACCCGAAACAAAAGCCAAACCTTGTTTCTCAGGGAAGCGGGCATGGCCCCACCCAGTGAACTGCCCTGGCTGATTTGGCATAGGGCCGGGCGACGGCAACATGATGGGCCGAACCCCCATCGAAACGTCAGTGCGAACCAGAGCGACATCGGCGCCGCCCGGTTCACGAACGACTCGATCAACTTTGAATGTTTGCTGAGCTTGCTCACCAATCTTCACATGGCCACCCGGACCATGACTATTACCCAAACAATGTGCCGCAGTGATAACCCAGCGGTCCGATAAAACGGAACCACTACACACGCCACCAATAAGAACTTCAGCAGACCATGGTTCAAAAACGGCATTGTAACCATCAGCTACCGCATTCGCCGATGGTGCAGCCACTGTTGTCCCAACTACACATGCTGCAGCACATGCTATAGCGCTCAGCACTTTTCTAATCTTCAATTTTCTACCTATCACTGATCTACACGAAAGAAAACAAAGGGAAACGTGGAAACTCATGTTCCCACTCCGATATATCTACTTCGGCTCCCATTGCATTACATCATCTACATATGACGTCTGACAAGTCCATTGCGGTGCGATAATGCCGTTATCGGGGTGAGTTAACCCTCCTATCGGCCTTGGGTAGATTCACCACGCAAATGCCTTCGAGATCTATCTCACAGCCCAACAGAAATTGAAATAAAAAAACACTTTTTCAGAAATTGGTCGAACCTTAAAACCAGTTCGTCTTTACATCAGGTTAAGAAAAATCACACTAAAGCCGGTTCACATTCGCCACAATACTTATGCTTATGAGCAGACGTACATGCGTCACACCGCAAAAACAGTTTCCGACACTTGTCATTCGCGCAATTCACGAATTGTGCCGTCGGCTTTCCGCATTCAACACAGTGTCCTAACGATTCCGCGCCGTCGCCAAATTCCATATGCATTCTCTTATCAAAAACATATAAAGATCCATCCCAATACCCATCGTTTCCGTAGGCTTCCCCGTAGCGCACGATTCCCCCGTCCAGCTGATAGACCTCTTGGAAGCCGCGGTTCTTCATCAGCACTGACAAAACTTCGCACCGTATACCACCCGTGCAATACGTCACTACCGGTCGCTTCTTCAGTTCGTCGTACTTGCCGGATTCGATCTCATCCAAGAAATCGCGAGTCGTCGTCGTAGCTGGAACTACAGCATTGCGGAACTTGCCTATTTCTGCCTCCATGGCGTTACGGCCATCGAAAAACACCACCTCATCGCCACGTTCGTCCATCAAATGATGCAGGTCCTCCGGTTTCAGATGCGTACCGCCACCGATGACACCCTCTTCATTCACCTTCAATTCATCCACAGCGCCGAATGTGACTAACTCCGGGCGGACTTTCACGCTCAAGCGGGGGAAGTCATCCCCTTCACCCTCTGACCACTTAATATCGGCATTCTTAAAAGGTGCGTAGCTGCGCGTTTCACGGCAATAACGTTTGACGTCGTTAAGTTCCCCGCCGAGCGTCGCATTAATGCCATCTTTAGAAATAATGACCCGGCCTTTGAGATTCCACTTCTCCGCCAAGGCCTTCTGCCACAGACGAATCGCTTCAGGGTCGGCTAGAGGCGTGAACACATAAAACAGCACAATTTTCGGCATGGACATGGTGCTGATTCTAATAAGACACCTGCCACGCCCAGGAAATCGTGAGGCTCCGATAAGCAGCTCGCCGCCCCTCAACACCTCTGTCTCGCGAGTAACCTAGGCCTACGAAGACTGCGGACCATCGACGCACTAAAACAAGAACTACAGAGCCACCCGATGGTGAAATAGTGAGCACACAGGCACCGAGGAGTCAGGTCTATGAAGAAATTAATCAACGACCCGCATGACGTCGTCACGGAGAGCATCGAGGGGGTGGGCTTGGTACACCCAGAGCTCGTCACGGTCAATCCTGACCCGCTGTTTGTCACCCGAAGCTCTCACAATGCCAAGGAACAAGGCAAAGTGGGCGTCATTTCGGGTGGCGGCTCCGGACACGAGCCTCTCCATGCGGGGTTCGTCGGCACTGGGATGCTCGACGCCGCCGTTCCTGGCGCCGTGTTCACGTCACCAACGCCCGACCCGATCCTCGAAGTGGCAAAGAGCGCCGATAAGGGTGCAGGCGTGGTGTTCGTCGTTAAGAATTACACCGGGGACGTGCTCAATTTCGATACCGCTGCTGACCTTGCCGATATGGAGGACATCGAGGTTCGGCAGGTCATCGTGAACGACGATGTCGCCGTTGAGGATTCAACTTTTACCGCTGGCCGACGTGGCGTTGCCGGCACTTTCTTGGTCGAGAAGATCACCGGGGCCGCGGCGGAACGCGGATTGTCTCTCGACGAGGTCGAACGCATCGCGCACAGTGCCATTCATAACGTGCGGTCGATGGGTGTGGCATTGACGTCGTGCACCGTTCCTCACGTGGGGGAGCCGTCCTTTGACCTCGACGACAGCGAGATTGAACTGGGCGTGGGCATTCACGGCGAGCCTGGCCGACATCGCGTCCCCATGAGTAGTGCGAATGAGATCACGGATCAGCTGCTCGACCCCATTGTTGCGGATCTGGAGCTGAAGAAGTCCGACCGCGTTATTGCCCTGGTCAACGGAATGGGCGGCACGCCGTTGTCCGAGTTGTACATCGTTTTCCGACGGGTGGCGCAGCGGCTATCGGACCTCGGTGTTGCTCTCGAGCGGTCCGACGTCGGGAACTTCGTCACCAGCCTGGAAATGCAGGGTGTGTCCGTCACGCTGCTCCGCGTCGATGATGAACTGCTCTCCCTGTACGACGATCCCGCCGAGACGCCGGCATTTGTCAAGAAATAAACCAAAAATAACCAGCAGTAGACCAGAGGAGGAACACTATGTCAGATTTGGATAAGGCGTGGGCTGAGCGCTGGATTCGCGGGTGCGCCACGACCGCTAGCGAGCACCGTGAAGAATTGATCGATTTGGACCGGGCTATTGGCGACGCTGACCACGGCGAAAATGTGGACCGTGGTTTCCAGGCTGTTGTGAAGAAGCTGGATGAGGACCAGCCTCAGGATATTGCGGGCGTTTTTAAGCTGACGGCCAAGACGCTGATGTCGACGGTCGGCGGGGCGTCCGGGCCGCTGCTGGGCACAGCATTCATGTACGCAGCGAGGGCCGTATCGGGTGACGGGCTTGACGCCGACGGTGTTGCCTCTGTGGTGGAGTCCGCAGTGGGTGGCGTCGAAAAGCGGGGTAAGGCAGAGGAGGGGGAGAAAACCATGGTTGATGCGTGGGCCCCGGCGGCGCGGGCAGCACGGTCTGCTGCCGATGATGGAAAGGATCCAGCCGAGGTGTTGCAGGCAGCTGCTCGTGCTGCGGATGAAGGTGCTGAGGCCACCGTCGAGATGACTGCTACCAAAGGGCGCGCTTCTTACCTGGGGGAACGCTCTGTGGGACACAAGGATCCCGGCGCTGCGAGCTCCGCGTATTTCCTCGCCGAGGCCTCCAAAGCCGTTGATGTGTAGTGGGGTGCGCAATGAGCGAGGTGCTGCAGCGCCTCGAGGAGGAGGCTCGGAAACCGCGTAAGGCTGCTGGTGACGCGGCAGCTGCTGGTGACGCGGCAGCTACAGCGGCGTCAACCACGACTGCAGGCGAGGATTCTGCATATAGCTCTGCAAACAGAGCAACAACGGAGGAACCACGACCGGAGGAAGAACTTACGGAAGGAACGATGATGACACGCAATAACGACGCTGCATCTGGCACCAATGACGGTTCGGAACGCCCGACGACGGACGCTGCCCCGTCGAATTCTGCTTCGGTGGATTCAGCTTCGCCGGACTCTGAACGGAAACAATCGCCACAGGTCGGCGTCGTGGTGGTGTCTCATTCGAAGCGCTTGGCCGATGGTTTGGCGCTGCTGGCGTCGCAAATGGCTCGGGATGTGCTGATCGTTCCGGCGGGTGGTTTGGATGCCAGCCCGCAGGATAAGGACAACCCCGATGGTGGCGGTATCGGCACCTCGTATGACGCGATTGAGGCCGCTGTTAATAAGGTTGTCGACGCGGGTTTGGCCTGCGCTATTTTCACTGACCTGGGCTCTGCGACGATGACGGTGGAGATGGTTGTGGACATGCTCGACGACGAGCCTGTTCGGTTTATTGACGCCCCGCTTGTTGAGGCCACCGTTGCTGGAGCCGTCGCTGCCCAGCAGGGCCAGGATCTGGATGGTGTGGAGCGTGAGGCTCGACGTGCGATTTCTGCGTTCACGTCGAACAGCGCCGGCGATGATGGTGATTCGGCGAGCGGTGGTTCGTCGAAGAGCGATTCGGTGGCCACGCCGAGCGAGGATGCAAATGGTGGGAGCGGCAATGGCGACGACGCGGATGGGGCTCGGTATTCGCGGCGTGTGAAGGTCGCGGATAAGACCGGTCTGCACGCGCGCCCTGCCGCGAAGTTGGCGGAGATGGCTGCGGACTCAGAGGAAGGCATCTTGGTCAATGACGCGGATGCTGATTCGGCGTTGTCCGTGATGAGTTTGGGCGCCGAGTGTGGCGAGGAGGTTACTGTTTCGGGTGGTCAGTCTGAGAAAACATTGATTGATTCGATTGCCGATGCTATTGCGGCCGGCCTGGACGAGTAGCGTGTCCGCGATCATTTGGGCTCCCGCAGTTGTGCGCCGATGACGTGTGGCGTGGTGAGCCCGATGTCTCCTCGGAGTTGCCGCAGGTTGTATTCGGCCTCGAATTCGCTGGTGATGGGCTTGTACTTCCCTTCTGGTTCTTGTTTTTGGGATTTTGACGAGTTGCCGTAGCCACCCATGGGCGCGATGCCCATCCTGCCCATCGCTGTGCGTGAACCGTCACCTCCGGTGGGTGACGGTGTTGCGGCGCCACGGCCATAATGTGGTGCCATGTTTTTGTTGTCCCCTGGGGTTGAGCCTGGGTAATGCGGGTTGTCCCCCGTCCGGGGCTTGGGCGTATCTGGTCCGGGATGGATGATGACGCTCCTACTCCGCGGGATTTCGTCGAGTTTGTTGAGCTGTCCTGGCCCATGAACTCCGTTGCGCGGATAGTTGCCGTTGCCGTGTGGGGCGTGTCCGCTGTTAATCGGGGTGCGGTTAGCGCCGCCGAGCCCATTGTTCGGTGTGTTAGAACGCAGGTTGCGGCCTGGTGTTTGGGTTGTGCGAGGAGTGTAGCCAGGTGATGAAGTATTCCCAGGTGATCGGGGAAATGAGTTACCGCTGACACCACCGGGAGTAACGGGAGCGTTGTTTCCGTTAATCGGGGTTGGTGCGCCGCCGCGAGGTCCGCTACCTACGTTGGACGCTCGGTTGGGTGAGGTTTGTGCGGCCGGTGTGATGGGTACTGCTGGTGCGGGGTGGTTAGTAGTTGTGCCGACGTTATCCGCGCTGATCGTTGCTGGGTGGGTCAGATTAAGTGGTGCGTTGTTCATAACCGGCGCTCCTCCAACTGCCCCAGTTGTCGCCATAGCAGGGGTGACCGTGGTGGATACGGAGCTAGGGCTGTTAATGGGCGAGGGCGACTGCGCGGTGAGATGTCCTCCACCCTGCCCGACGTTGGGTCGTTCGGTGAGGTTGCGTAGTGGTGGCACCGCCGCAGTGAGCATGGCTTGATAAGGGCCGGTCATGAATTCACGAGTGGCTGCCCGTGCTGCTTCTCCGGCTGCCTGTACTCCGGCGGGGTTGGTGGCTGCGGCGACCGCTGCGGCGTGCTCGGCTTCGATGGCCGCGATCTGGGCGCGGGCAGCCTGCCGAATATGAGGCAGTTGGGAGACGGAAGCGTGCATGGCGGTGGCGTTATCAGCGAAAGTTTGAGCCGTGGCCATTACCTGGCTGCAACAACCGGCGGCGGCATCAATCGCCTCTCCAGTGTTTTCTTCCAATTGGGTACGGGCCCGCACCAGGGCGTCGACGGTATCGTTCAAAGAACTGGACAGGTTGTGCCAGTACTCAGCAAGGGCATAAATCTCACTATCGTCACCTGCGTCGAGCATCGCGAGGACTGCAGAAGGATCATCACCGTCCCCTGGTATTGGTTCAGAAAAGTCAAAGGGGCTAAATGCTCCATCTGGACGTGTCGGGAAGGTGAACTCTGTGCCCTGTATCGACTTAAGTCCGCAGAGTATGGCCGCTGAGGCATCGTCTTGGCCAACAAACGCACCCCGCATTTCCTTCGTGCCTTCAGCTAACCAGTGAATCAGACGACGGAGTTCACGCAGCGTCTGTACTGCGCTTCCTATTTCTCCGGAAATAACTTTAGTATGTTGCTCACTTAGGTTCCTCAATCCCGGTTCCTCTGTGAATGAACTTTCTAAACCTCGGTATAATGAGAGGAAACTCTTTCCCCTAAGGAAAACACCGTCGTTTAGGATTGAAATTACTCTATCCAGAGAACAAGGATCTACAGATAATTCCATTCTACAATAACCTTTCTAATTCGCTTCTTGCATCGTCACATAATTCTTTAAAATCCCTAGGATCAAACTCAGCTAAATCGGTAACCCCCACTCTTCCAAGTGGAGTTTCTAAATAAGAAACACAGGCTTTAACACCAAACATTTCATTGATCTGGTCATATTCATACGGTGAGTACTCTCTAAATATGCGGCCAGCGAGATTATTTTTAGGCAGTGAGTCTGTACCGGCGGCAATTAATCTTTCTTGCCCTCTATCCATAATCACAAGTCCACAATTCTTTAACTTTCGAAATTTTATATAATCCGACCCTACCGATCGATACCCCATACCTTCCCAGTATCCTGGCGGAGCATCCTCGCAAAGGTCGGCATTCTCAAACCGCGGATCTGAGTAGTCATAGGAGCCATCAGGGTTCTTTTTTGCTTTAACCGGGTACTTAGCCAATACCTCCGGGCGCTCCCACAAAGGACGATCCTTGTGTTCCCCCTTACCCGACCTAATTTCTTCGGGAACGGGCCTTGTAGAACCGATCGCCTTCCGTTCTGAGAACAATTCTTCTGCCGGGTTGGTGTGAGAAGTGGCGGGTTCCGACGATCCAAACCTATCTATATCTTCACTGTTAGCTGCCGCAGGTTCCATATCCCCGAAACCAGAACCATCGGACTGGGAACATCCCGCCAACAATGCTGCAGCAGCAATCGACACTACGCTTAGAGAGATTCCGACAATACGCGGACGTCCGATATTCCGTTTTATATCGCTTCTGTTGCGATAGTGATCCCCCACGACAATCCCCCAACATGATTTTTATAAATTTCGCCCACTCCGAATATCAGAACAATCTGAAGCCTCTCTACCCCGACAGTCAGAACGGCAACTAAACGGAATGGCACAAAACTTTAAATAAACAAACTCCAATAAATAAGGAAACTTGTGAAAACCCCCATTTTTCAGCGTTGACGTTACCAGACGCATAACGGCACGTCTACGAATTTTAGAAATTATTGTCGCAATGTTCTCGCGTCGGTTTAGACGACGAAGCCGACCATCGGTTCCCACGAATATACAACTCCCCGGTGTAGCAATTCCCCACCTACAACCAGCCACACCATGGTGAGCCAACACTGCCCGGGCACGAAAGCAGAAATAAATAAGGGGACCCCACGCACCCGTCAGAGCTCGCTGACCCTTGCTGCGTTCCCGCCCTGGGGGAGTTCACAAGATGGACGCCGCGCGGAATCCGGCCCCCATACTAACCCACAGAGGCTCATATTCCCACCCACCAGAGCGATCCCTCCCCTCCGCTGGGAAAACAGCGCACTACGTGGACCCAATATTCCCATTATCGACGCCCTACAAGACCTGTTTTTGTCGATGCCCATAACATCCGGTAGGCTTGCCCACCGGAACGCGGACTTCAGGTGCGTTCCACGCTTGGAGGATTCGACTAGCGGCCTATGTCACACGCCTGGAACGCGTGCGGGTAGCAATACCCTCGTGGGTTCAAATCCCACATCCTCCGCCACAGAACCTAGCCATCCAGTAACCACAGGGTGGCTAGGTTTTTCGCATACCCAGAATTTCCATCCACTGCCACCAGGGATAATACGACAGAAAGTGTATTCGAGTCCGACGATTTCTGGCCTTTGATCTGGGCAAACACGGAAAATACTTGCCCGGCGGACATATATCCGCCTGGTCCCATGCCGAAGAATCGACCACATCATCGCCTGGCCGTGGTGCGCACGCGAAACCACCAGCGACTACCGGCGGCTCATCGAGCCGATCCCCCATCCGACGATGTGCTCTGCCCCGAGCGGATCACATCCACCACCAACACTTTTGTCGTATAACCCCCGGGAAGGACCCAATCCCTGGGGCGCGAAGCACCGACCCACGGAAAAAGGAGCCGATAGACGGAAAAACTGCGGGGGACGCTACACCTGGAGCCCAAAACTGCGGGGGGATATACGCCCCGAATAAAAGCGCGGGGGTATATGGTCAATTTTCGGCCATTTTTTGGCCATATCCCCCCGCAGTTTCCCCAGCCGACCCTGATATACCTTCGCAGTTTTCCCGCATGCGGACACACTTTTTGTCGTATAACCCGCCACCAGCCAGTATCGCCAGGTTTTCCATCCAAACCTCTAGAAAGAACACAGGCGCAGAGGACCAGCCCAAGGAAACCTAACGCCCATGTCAGAGGATTACATAGTCCCCACGACGAGGGGCAAAGAACGCTCAATCGGGAACATTGGCGCGGGCTAGAGCACATAATAAATGAAAGCGCCGCACATGCGACGCCACCATTTACTTCCCTCACATCACTACTCACGAAGGGCCCGAAAAATGCTCCCCACCGCCTCATCATCTGCCTCCTCTTCATCGATCACCTCACCGAGCACCGGCAAAAAATCCCACGTCATTCGTCGGAAAGTAATGGCTGTAGCAACCGCGGTGGCAGTCGTCGGCACGCTTGCTGCCTGCGGAAATGATGACGCAGATTCCGAGCCCAGCACGATCACCAAGACCAAGACGACCGACCAGACCACGACGAAGACGGCCACCACAACCACTCGCACGACCACGCCGGACTACGACGGCGAAACGACGACCGAGGAATACACGCCTCGGCAGACCTACACCACGCAACAAGCGCCAGTGCAAACGCAGAACACGGGCAATTACGACGACAGCTACGACGATGAAGACGCGGAGGAGGACGTCCCGAACGCTGGTGTGAATGGCCCCAAGTTGGAGTGGAGGACTCTCGGCCCATTCGGCTCCGGTATGGGGTGCGAACAAAACCGCGACCATCAGCCAATCCAAACAACCGCGTGCTACCGCGGAGAGGACGGCAACTTCTACTACCAAGCCGTGGTTCAGGCGCCCCGATAAAAAATCCTCTTCCCATGTCCGCACCACCCTGTACGATGAAAGTGAATCGCATGGTCTCAAGGAAGGTTCACATGTCACCGCAGGTCACACCGTCGAAAATCAACGTCGAAGCCCTCACCAGCTCCAAAGCCGACATCGAGAAGGCATACAACGAACTCAAGGCCAAGAACCTCGCGCTGGACCTGACCCGCGGCAAGCCATCCGCTGAACAACTGGACTTTGGCGACGAACTGCTCGGCCTTCCCGGCACGGGCAACTACACCGCCGACGACGGCACCGATTGCCGCAACTATGGTGGCCTGCGCGGCATCGTCGATATTCGGAAAATCTACGCTGACCTGCTGGGAATCCCCGTCGACAACATCATCGCGGGGGATGCTTCCAGCCTGAACATCATGCACGATCTGATCGTGTGGGCGTATATCTTCGGCACTCAAGATTCGCCGCGGCCGTGGAAAGACGAAGACACCGTTAAGTGGATCTGCCCGGTCCCGGGGTATGACCGTCACTTCTCCATCACCGAGCACCTCGGATTCGAGATGATCAATGTCCCGATGACGGATGAGGGGCCCGACCTCGACGCCATCGCCGAACTTCTCAAAGACCCGCAGGTCAAAGGCATGTGGACTGTGCCCGTATTCGGCAATCCGACGGGCATTAGCTACTCGCGGGAAACGTGTGAAAAGCTTGCGGCGCTCGATGCGGCCGCACCCGATTTCCGTATCGTGTGGGACAACGCCTACGCCGTCCACACCCTCACCGACGACTTCCCCGAGCCCATCAACGTTCTGAAGCTCGCCGAGAAAGCCGGGCACCCGAACCGTTTCTGGTTCATGACGTCCACGTCCAAAATCACCTTCGCCGGGTCGGGCGTGAGCTTCTTCGCCTCGTCGGCAAGCAACCTGGACTGGTACGCCAGCCACGCTGGGATCCGCGGCATCGGGCCGAACAAGATCAACCAGCTGGCCCACGCGAAGTACTTCCACGATGCCGAGGGTGTCAAGGCCATCATGCGGAAACACGCCACGTCGCTGGCGCCGAAATTCGCCGCCGTCGACAAGGTGCTCCACGAGCGGCTCGACGACTACAACGTTGCCACGTGGACAGAGCCAAAGGGTGGGTACTTCATCAGCCTCGACGTGCCCGACGGCACCGCGTCACGCGTCGTTGAGTTGGCCAAAGAGGCAGGTATTAAGCTCACCGAAGCTGGATCCAGCTTCCCGCTGCACAAGGACCCCGATAACCGCAACATCCGGCTCGCGCCTTCGCTTCCGCCCATTGAGCAGGTCGAAGAAGCCATGGATGGAGTGGCCACCTGTGTCCTCCTCGCAGCAGCTGAAGCCGCCGAGAAGTAGCCGACCCCGACCCCGACAACAGAGGTGAGCGCCCACCACGCCCATGAACCTACTGGAAACACAAACCTGGTTGGAATCCATCCTGCCTGGCGAAACGCACTGGACCAGCATCAAAGCCAGCCCAGATAGTCCACCTTTTACCGTGACCTCCCTCCTCATTAACGACGACGGAACGGCCGAACCCGTCGACCCCGCGAACGGTAATGAGGAGCAGCCGCGCGGCCGGCACGCAAAAGTGACCGATGACCTGTGGCAAATCCTCTCGTGTACGGCAGACGCGGCGCGATACTCCACCGGGCTGACCAGCCCAGACGGCATGGATGTGCGCGCCGAGCTGCTTGCAGTGGGCCTTGCCAGACCAGGCGAAATGGCGCAACTGGTCGCTGCAGCGGCCACCATGCTCAGCGAAGAAGGATCCGGACGCCTAGCCCAACCAGGAACATTCCTCCCAGGGCTGGGGGCCATGGTCAACCCCGCGTTCACCACGAAACACGGGCTACTCGTCGTCCCCTACATTTGGCCCAAAGGGGTTCCCACGGTCACCGAGCATCCCGACCTCACCACGGCCGACGGGCAACCGGTTAATCCCACGCACCCGGGGCGTATGACGCTGATCGCCCAGATCATCATGCTCACCGAACAGGAATTCCTCCACGGCATGACCCACGGGATCGACTCACTCCAGACTCGGCTGGCCGAAGGAGGGGCAGACCTCCGCGACCTTCGTCGCGCGAGCGTCATATAACGCCCATCCACCCGGTAGCGCACGTCGGCACGACACTCTGTTTAGCCCCCTGAGCACACGAGCCGACCCGTAACCCCAGTTCAAAGGCGCAAAAAGCTCAACACCACGGTGTGTCCTACCCGGGCGGTAGCATACACACGTGGCTCTTTACAGGAAGTACCGTCCCGCAACATTCGCCGACGTCGTCGGCCAAGAACACGTCACCGTGCCCCTTAGCCGAGCACTCGACGCCGGACGCATCAATCATGCGTACCTGTTCTCCGGACCCCGCGGCTGCGGTAAAACCTCCTCCGCCCGCATCCTCGCGCGCTCGCTCAACTGCGTGCACGGGCCCACATCGACCCCCTGCGGGGAATGCGAATCCTGCCGAGCACTTGCCCCCGGCGGCCCAGGCTCCCTCGACGTCACCGAACTCGACGCGGCCAGCCACCGCGGCGTCGAAGACATGCGAGACCTCCGCGACCGAGCCATCTACGCACCCGCCGAATCCCGGTACCGCGTGTTCATCATCGACGAAGCCCACATGATCACCAAAGAAGGCTTCAACGCGCTACTCAAAATCGTCGAAGAACCACCCGAACACCTCGTGTTCATCTTCGCGACCACCGAACCCGAAAAAGTCCTGACCACCATCAAGTCCAGGACGCACCAATACCCGTTCCGCCTCCTCGCACCCAACGACATGCGGGGCCTTTTGGAACGAATCTGCCACGAAGAAAAAGTCCAGGTCGAAGACTCCGTCTACCCGCTAGTCATCCGCGCCGGCGGCGGATCCCCCCGCGACTCGCTCTCCGTCCTCGACCAACTCCTCGCCGGAGCCGACGACAACGGCATCACCTACGCCCACGCCGCAGGCGTCCTCGGGATCACAGACAGCGCACTTATCGATGCCGCGGTCGAATCCGTGGCCAACAACGATCCGGCCGGGCTTTTCACCACGATTAACAACGTCCTCGACGCCGGACATGACCCGCGACGGTTTGCCACCGACCTCGTCGACCGCTTCCGCGACCTGCTCGTCCTCCAGTCCATACCCGACGCATTCGACCAAGGACTCGTCGACGCACCCCTCGACCAGCGCGAAACCCTCACCGACGAAGCACAATCCCTCGGGCCCGCCACGCTCACGCGATGCGCAGCCGTCGTCAGTGACGGACTGAACGAACTAAAAGGCGCCACCTCTCCGCGGCTGCTCCTCGAGATCATGTGCGCGCGGATGGTCATGCCCGGCGCGGCCGACGGTATAGAAGCACTGTCACAACGCGTTGAAGCGTTAGAAAGTGGCCAACCGGCGGTCAGCCGTTCTGCCAGCGACAATGATCATCGGGTTGGGAGCACGAGTTCTTCTGCTGCTGAGGGTGGTGCTCGAGCTGCTGATAACGGTGCTGCTGATAGTGGTGCCCCAGGATCTGATGCGAACGCGACTCCACCCCGGGCCAAAGGTGGTGGGCGAATCATTTGGCCGCGCAAGAATAAGAAAACTGAGACTCCGACGCCACAGCCCTCGCCATCCTCGGAAACGAACCCCGAAACGCCACAGGAAGCTAAGGGTTCGGAGCGTCAAGACACAGGCGATGTGAAGTCCCTGGAGACCCAAAGCCCTTCAGCGGCAACACCTGAAAAACCTGCACCGCCGCAGGATGAGGCCGCAGCATCGTCGCAAAATGAAGCTGCACCATCACCAGAGTCTGTGGATCCGCGGACGATGGATCGGGAAACTCTCTCTAAATACTTGCGTGAGCAGGCGTTACAACAAGAGAGAGAAACCCGCGCCCGCGAAGCCGAAGAGCGCATGCACAGGATCGAGGAGAAGGAAGGCCCCGCCGTCGTACTCCCCGAGAGCGAACGTTCCGCCGACGCGCAGAACACGCACGCCGACAGCGCACGTTCCGATGACACGCCCACGGCAGATTCCACGGCCACTGCAGCTGCCAACGCTAGTGAAAATTCCGAGGCCAGTGCAGGTCCCGAGACTAACGGCCACGAGGATCAATCGACCGATACCGAAACAAACCAGCATGACCAACACACCGATGCTGGGGCGGAAACGGATCAGGCCGACCGCGACACCACAGACCACGAAACCGGCCTCACTGCCGATGATCTCCGGCCACAATGGACACAGATCAAGCAGGCCGTCGGCAAGCGAAGCAAAGTCGCCCAGGTTATGGTCAGCGAAGCTGTCATTCTTGGGGTCTTCCGCAACCACGTCGTCCTTGGCCACCACACCGGGGCGCTCGCGCAAAGGCTCAATGACCAGCACATCAACACGTCCATCGTGGACGCAATCACAGATGCCACCGGGCAAGAAGTCACTGTTGAGGCGGTCATTGGTACCGACGACGCGGCCCTCCAACGATGGAAGGACGCTCACCCAGACCACCCTCGCTCAGCGGTAGCAGATAAATCCGCTGCTACCGCCACCACCGACACCGAAACCAGCGCCGACACTTCAACCAGCGCCGACGCCGACAGCGGGAACGGCTCCGCGCCCGGCGATTTCGCGGGAACCACGTCACCCGCATCACCGGCCTCGCCCACGTCTACCCTGTCCGATTCTGCTCGCACTGCATTAACAGCAGCGGCAGCATGGAAAAAAGCGCAGGAACAACAGCAGTCGAACGCCGACGAGACCGGCCAAAGGCAGCGCGATGGGCATGCCCACCCACGACACAACGCCACACCGCAATCACGGAACGGCCAGTCACGCCCAACGCACACGCCACCCGCGGGACGGCGAGCAGACTCACCGCAAGAATTCAGTGACGGATCGCCGCTGCCTCCCGAACCCGACGACCCCGATGGCTACGGCCCACCACCCGACGACTATTACCCTGCGCCGGGCAATACGTCCGCTGGCACCAACGGCGACGCCACCGAAACCAGCGGTGGCCCCGGCAACGCCAGCAGCAACTCCGACAAAGGTGGTTCCAACACGGGCGGACCGACTGCCGAAGCACCATCGTCGGCAAGCACCGAATACACGCAAGAAGAAGCCGAAGAAGAAATGGTCAACGCCACGCGCGACGACCCCAACTACGACCATCGCTCGGCTAAAGACATAGCCATGGAGCTCCTCATCAAGGAACTCGGTGCGCAACCGCTCTAGGCGTCGCACCGGGGAACCCATCACGCCAAAGGGAACCCCACCCCTCCGGGGCGGCATGGCCAGCCGCAACCACCCTTGTCGCACATATTCGTTACACTGAACCGCGACAATGACACACCAACACGACGATATTTAACGACAAAGGAGACAACAATGGCAGAGCCCGACTTCAACGAAATCATGGCCCAAGCACAGCAAATGCAGGAAGAACTGCAACGCGTGCAAGGTGAAATCGCACAATCCGAAATCAGCGGCAGCGCAGGCAACGGCCTGGTCAAGGTCACCATGAAGGGTACCGGCGAGGTCACCAACGTCACCATCGACAAGTCCGTCGTAGACCCCGATGACGTCGACACTCTCCAAGACCTCGTCCTCGGAGCACTCCAGGACGCCAACACCGCGTTGCAGTCGTACGCGCAGGAAAAGATGGGCCCGTTCTCCGAAGGACTCGGAGGCCTCGGCGCCTAAACGATTAGGCGCCTAAAGCACTCGGCGCCGTAACAAAACTAGCCAACCCATCACGCTCACCCCACCCACGAAATCAGGACGTCGTTGTTCGAAGGACCACTCCAAGACCTCATCGATGAGTTCTCACGCCTACCCGGAATCGGCCCCAAAAGCGCCCAACGCATAGCGTTTCACCTGCTCCACACCGACCCCGACGACATCGACCGACTCCGAGCAGCGCTCACCTCCGTCCGCGACGGCATCACCTTCTGCCGCATCTGCGGAAACATCTCCCGCAATGACGTCTGCCGCATCTGCGCCGACCCCAACCGCGACGCCACCACCATCTGCGTCATCGAAGAACCCAAAGACATCGAAGTCATCGAAGCCACCGGAGAATACCAAGGCCGCTACCACGTCCTCGGCGGCGCACTCGACCCCCTCGCCAACGTCGGCCCCAAAGACCTCTCCATCACACAGCTCCTCCAACGCATCGCTGGAGTCCTGCCCGACCGCGAAACCGCCGACTCCACCCCCGACGAACCCAGCTACGAAGACGCCCCCACCATCAAAGAAGTCATCATCGCCACCGACCCCAACACCGAAGGCGAAGCGACCAGCTCCTACCTCGCGCGGCTCCTCAAAGACTTCCCCGACCTCACTACCTCGCGACTCGCGTCCGGCATGCCCATCGGCGGGGATCTCGAGTACGTCGACGAACTCACGCTCTCACGCGCACTCGCCGGACGGCTCCCGCTCTAGCAGGTGGAGAGCTCCCGCTCTAACCCCGCCCGGTCACAGCACCCCGCCCGACCTAACAAAAATCCCCCCGGAAATGCGAAAACAATGACACCATGTTAAAACTGGGGTATGTCTTCTGATAAAGCCCGCTGGGGCCTCACCACCCTGTACACCGTCGCCGGATTCGGACACTTCGTCACACCCAAACCCTTCGAAGAAATCGTCCCCACCTACGCCCCCGGCACGGCACGATTCTGGAACTACCTCTCCGGCGCCGGCGAACTCGGCACCGCCGCCCTCCTCGCCGCGCCCAATAACAAAGCCAACAAATATGGCGGCCTCATTTCCGCTGCGCTGCTCCTTGCCGTATGGCCAGGCAATTTCGAGTCCGTCCGCCAACGCCTCGACCGGCCGTGGACAGAACAAATCGGATGGATAGCGCGCCTCCCACTACAATTACCCATGATCCATGCGTCGTGGAAGATCTGGAAAGAAACGGCCCGCTGACCAGTCCTTCTGATAAACCCAGTCAAACCGTGTAAGACTGTGGTATGAGCACCTTTGCATTAGAAAATCCGAGTACAGGCAAGACAGAAGACCAATTTAACCGCATCGACGACGCTGACCGCGATAAAATCCTCGACCAATCCACCGAGGCCTACAAACAGTGGAAAGAAACCTCCCTTGAAGAGCGTGTCAACGTCCTCAACAAAGTAGCCGACCTCTACGAAGAGCGCGCCGATGAGCTAGCCAGCTACATCGGCCGCGAAATGGGCAAGCTCACGCGGTGGGCCCAAGGCGAGATACAAATCGTAGTCAACATTTATCGTTGGTACGCCGAGCACGCCTACGAGCTCATGCAAGACACCGAGCTCCCCCGCCAGGGTGCGATTCGCACCTTCGTACGGCACGACCCGATGGGGCCGATCCTGGGCATTATGCCGTGGAACTTCCCCTACTACCAGGTTGCACGGTGGGCTGCTCCGAACCTCCTGCTAGGAAACACCCTCGTGCTCAAGCACGCTTCCATCTGCCCACTGTCCTCCCAGGCGTGCCAAGACCTGCTCGAAGAGGCCGGGTTGCCCAAGGGCGTTTTCATCAACATGTACGCATCCGGTTCACAAATGGACGCCTTCGTCGCCGACAAGCGCATCAAGGGCGTATCACTCACCGGTTCTGAAGCAGCCGGTGCAGCCGTCGCGAAAACCGCTGGCGAAAACTACAAGAAGTCGCTACTCGAGTTGGGTGGTAATGACCCGTTCATCGTTCTTGACGACACCAACCTCGACGACGTCCTGGACAACTTCGTGAAAATCCGCATGTACAACACGGGCCAAGCGTGCAACGCCCCTAAGCGGCTGATTGTCATGGAATCCTTCTACGACAAAGTTGTCGCCGGCTTGGAAGAACGCATCAGCAAGATGACCGTCGGCCCGTGGGATGACGACAAGGCCGACATTGGCCCGCTATCCTCGATCGATGCCCGCGACGGCATCGTTGAGCGCCTGGACAAAGCCGCTAAGGACGGCAAGGCCACCATCAAGGTGGGTGGACACGCGCTGGATCGTGATGGCGCCTACATGGAGCCCACCCTTCTTACCGACGTTGACCCCGCGTCGGACGTCGGATGCAACGAGATATTCGGGCCGGTTGCGATTGTGTATCCGGCGAAGGATGCCGACGAGGCTGTCCACATCGCGAATGATTACTCCGACTACGGCCTGTCGGGCTCCGTCTGGGGCTCTGACCTGGACAAGGCTTGGGAAGTGGCCAGCCAGTTGAAGGACGGCATGACGTTTGTGAACGAATCATCCGTCACCGAAGCAGGGCTGCCATTCGGCGGTGTTGGCCGCTCTGGCTACGGCCGTGAGATGGAGCGGTGGGGTGTTAAGGAATTCGCAAACGAGCACCTCTTCCGCATCAGCGAAGGTCCCAACGGCGGAGGACTATCCCCAGCAATGTAGTTTGCTGACGTGAAGGGTCGCGCTGCCCTCTAGCGCACCCGACCTCTAGCCCCACTTCGGGGCCGGAGGGACCCAAGCGTCGACCTTCTCATACAGCTCGCTTGGGTTATCCGCAATAATGAGGGATTCCAGATACGCAGAGCTTAAGAAACCCTCTGCCACCATATGTTTAATGGTGCTGATCAGCGGATCCCAGTAGCCATTCACGTTGAGCAGCGCCACAGCGTGCTGTGTGTAGCCCAGTTGTTGCTGGGTCCAGGCATCGAAAAGCTCGTCGACAGTGCCGGCACCTCCGGGTAGCCCCACAACGATATCGGCTAATTCCCCCATTCGCGTTTTACGCGCAGACATCGTGGGCACCAGCTCTAAACGCGTTAAACGGTCGTGCGCGATTTCTCCACGCGCCGGAGTGGGCATAGTTCCATCGGCCCGTGGAATAACATAAGAGTGTCCGCCCTGGTTAAAGCCATTGGGGCCATCCACACCGGCGAGCAAATAGGGGATGACGCCGATGCACAACGTTCCATCCTCAGCGGCAGTATCCCCCACAACTCCCATGAGGCCCGCGCGCCCGCCACCATAAACAATGTGATCATTGTGGGCGCCGATGGAACGCACCAGCGACTCCACAGCCTCCCGATAGGCGGGACTGTTCCCCAGCGCCGAGCCGGTGAACAGGAGGAATCCGCGTCCATATAACTGCGGCACTACCTCACGAGTCAGAGGCGCAATAGATTCACGTTCGGTTTTGATGTGCTCGCTGGTCAACCAGCACGCCTCGTCGAGTTCAGCATGCGGAGTTACGTCATAGACGTCGTTATTGTCACTATTGCTGACGCCGGCGTTATCGACGTGACCGTCGTCGGCACTATTGTTCCAGCTCAGCGGGTTTTTTAGCGTAAAAACGTCGGCGAGTAGTTGTGTGTTGGCCTCATTAGCCGCGTTTGTTCGGAACGTGCCGACGAAGGTCAGGTCCTCTGTTGTGACGTGAAGGTCCAGTTCTTCATCGAGTTCGCGAATGAGCGTTTGATCTGGTGTTTCTCCCAGCTCTGGCTTGCCGCCGGGAAACATAAACGCTGACGTTCCCTTCTTGCGGACAAGTAAGAACTGGCCATCACGATTCCGGATGATTGCGGCGCTCACGCGAATGATTGACATAGGTTGCAAGTCTAACAAAGGGGTGTGGCGGAGCATTGGCCTTCAGCCCCAAAATAATCAATTTTCAATAAGACATTCGTTGGGTCTTTTTCCAGCGATTTTCTATATGTGGTGAATGTCGTTAAGATCGGAAGTGAGTAACGCGCGGAGACTATCCGCAGCGTCGATAAACGCACAGAAAGGTTGCGCACTATGACTGCTGAGCACGTCATTCACGAGAATCACACCCATGAGCATGGTCCGGGCTGCGGGCACGTCGCTATCCCCCACGGTGACCACGTCGACTACCTGCACGACGGCCACCTCCACCACAAGCACGAAGACCACTGGGACGAATGCACGACCGAGGGGCACACGATCCACGAGAACCACCCCCACGAGCATGGTCCGGGCTGCGGGCACGTCGCTATCCCCCACGGTGACCACGTCGACTACCTGCACGACGGCCACCTCCACCACAAGCACGAAGACCACTGGGACGAGTGTGGCCATCTGACCTGTAGCTAAAAGCTGCACGAGGTAACGCACGGTAAAACAACATGAAAGGAGCGCCGTACCTTGCTCCCCAGCAGGTACGGCGCTCCTTTTGTCCCATTGCTCCCTCGAGGATCGAAATGCATCACCAAACTTTCAGATCGTGAGAAGCGTTGATGCCTCTCTGTTCCGCTTACATGACACAAACTACGAAGCGCACCTGAACAAACAACAAAACAAACCTGTGTAGTTACTGAGAAAAACAAAGGGAGCCTGAGAAGGAGTGCCACTGCCCCCCCCACAACCACGCGTGAGGATGGATACTGCCTAGGCGCCCCTGAGCTCAGCGCCCTGCACATCTGCAAAACTCAACGGCTTGCCATCGTTGTACTCTTCGGAGAAATACTCAGCTTCGTTGATGTGATGCTGTTTTTCTTCCTCACTTAACTTTTCCCATATCTCAACTGTTTCGGGAGTTACGTAGAGATAATCGGAAATGACGATGCGATCGCTCTCGTTATTGCTCATAAAGAAACTATAAGTCCCACACCGGCCAGCAGTCTTCAGTGTTTCTACTTTCTTCTCCTCCTCTCCTAATTTCCCCTATTTACGACGTGCCCCGGGGTTCCTCGGGACCCCGCTCCCTGTATGCCTGAAAAGCCATCCTCCTGCGCGGCCGGCACACCGCCCTTCATACACATAAAAGAAGCGCCGTACCTTGCTCCCCAGCAGGTACGGCGCTTCTTTGTCCCATTGCTCCCTCAAGGATCGAGATGAATCACCAAACTTTCAGGTCATGAAAAGCACGAACTGCTTTTCTGTGTTTACGTTCTCTGTTTCGCTTACGAGACTTAACCTACGAAGCCCACCTGAACAAACAACAAAACAAACCTGTGGAAACACTGTAAAAATCGCTCTTTCCTTAAGAACGCCGACCGCCGACCGCCGCAGCGTAGCTTGAGCCCTCCAACACCCGCCCCCTCCCACGGCTTGCGCTCTCCGACCCCACACAAACCCCGTTTTACCCCGCCGTAACACAACCTCAGAAAAGCAACGCTCCCGCAACATGGCAGCAAAGGGACAGAGAGAAAGCACACCTACCGTCACACTATGACCGCAACACATGAGACCACTCCACAGCCGCCAACGCATCTGAAACAAGGTTCTTTCAACTGGATTGTCCTGGCTGGACTTGGGGTATCCTTCGTCATTTCGGGTGACTTCGCCGGCTGGCAGTTCGGGCTCGGCTCCGGTGGCTGGGGTGGCCTTTTCTGTGCCCTCCTTATCGTTGCGATTTTATATATGAGCATGTGCCTGGCACTTGCGGAGTTATCGGCCGCTCTCCCATCAGCGGGTGGTGGCCATCTGTTTGCGCAAGTAGCAGTAGGTGATTTCGCCGGTTTCATGACGGCGATCGCCATTTTGCTGGAGTACGTGCTGGCCCCCGCCGCCATTGCCACGTTCATTAGCAGTTATGTCGAATCCCTCCACATCCCGGGCGTTCCCGCAGGATGGCCCATTTATCTCTTCTGCTATATCGCGGTTGTAGTTGTTCACCTAGCAGGTGCCGGCGAGGCCCTTAAAGCGATGTGCGCCGTCACCATCATCGCCGTCGCTGCACTGGTGCTGTACACCGTGGTAATGGCCCCGCATGTGCATATCAGCGCCTTCACCGATGGCTGGTCGGGAGCAACAGAGTCTCACAATCCACCCGGTACGTCTGACCACATTTCTCTTTTCGACGGCGGCCTCGCGGGAATTTGGGCGACCATCCCCTTCGCCATGTGGTTCTTCCTGGCCATCGAGGGCGTTCCGATGGCTGCTGAGGAGGCGAAAGACCCGGCGCGATCGGTACCCAAGGCAATTGTCGTTGCGATGATGATTCTGCTAGTTGCGGCTATCACGATGATGGTCGTGGGGCCGGGTGCCGCGGGCACTGGTGTGGTGGCAGAGTCAGGCAATCCGCTAGTGGCCGCCCTTGAGCACGTCGGCGCGAACCACACCGTGGTGGTAGCCATCAATTACGCGGCCTTGTTGGGCCTGGTGGCCTCGTTCTTCTCTATTATTTACGGCTATTCGCGGCTGACGTTTTCGCTGTCCCGCGCTGGACTGCTTCCTGCTTTCTTATCGACGACGAACCGCCGCGGCGCTCCAACGTGGGCGTTGATTGTTCCCGCGTGCGTGGGGTTTGCGTTGACGTTGGTGGCGGATGGTGACGCCCTAATGTCTGTTGCTGTGTTTGGCGCCGTGGTGTCCTACGCGCTGATGATGGTGGCGCATATTGTGTTGCGGGTGCGGCGCCCGGAGCTGCCACGGCCTTACCGGACGCTCGGTGGCATCGCGACCTCGGGTGTTGCGTTGGTGCTGTCGCTGGGCGCGGTCGTGGCAACGTTCATGAATGCGCCCATGCTTGCCGGGTGCGCATTGGGCGTGATGGCGCTGGCGGCCGTGGGGTATGCCGCGTGGGGTCGGAAGACATCGCCGGTGGATATTGCACAGGAGCGCGCTGCGCGGCAACGTGCCGGACGGGAGCGAAACCTAAAGGCCCGCGACCTAGCAGTACCCTCCCCGTCCCCTCGCGAACTGGAGACTCCCACCAATACCCCACGCACACTTACCCCGCTCCAGGCTGAGGAGGTCTACTAATGTATTCCCAACACCTCGCTGGGCACACGTACTCATTCGCATCCTTAACGGAGGTGATGGCGAAGGCGTCGCCTATCCGTTCTGGTGACCAACTGGCCGGATGTGCCGCACACTCCGCGGCCGAGCGTGTCGCCGCCGCAATGGTCTTGGCGGACGTGGAACTACGCGAGTTCATCCGTCGCCCCCTCATCGAGGACGCCGTCACAGACCTCATCCACCGAACCCACGACTCCGACGCGTTCCGCCCCCTCGCGCACATGACCGTGGGCGCATTCCGCGAATACCTCCTGGAACAGGCGTATCGCAGCGCCGACATCTCCTCTTTGGCGTGGGCATTGACACCCGAGATGGCCGCAGCTGTCTCCAAACTGATGAGCAATGGCGAGCTGATCGCGGTATCCGCCGCGTTAAACGTCGTTACGAAATTCCGAACAACCCTGGGTTTACCTGGTCGTTTGTCGTCGCGGTTGCAGCCCAACCACCCCACCGACGACCCCGCGGGTGTGGCGGCCAGCGTCCTGGACGGGCTGCTCTTCGGGTGCGGCGACGCGGTGGTGGGCATTAACCCGGCCGGCGATTCCCCCGAGGCGGTCCGCGATCTGCTGCTTCTGCTCGACGAGGTGCGGCGACGGTACTCCATCCCTATGCAGTCGAGCGTGCTCACACATATCTCGACGACGATTGACCTCATGGAGGCCGGCGCACCCGTGGATCTGCCGTTTCAGTCAATTGTGGGAACGGAAGGAGCGCTGCGGTCCTTCGGCGTGTCGCTCAGTATGCTGGCCGAAGCAGAGCAGGCCGCGGACGAATTGCGCCGAGGAACCGTCGGCACGAATGCTTTGTATTTTGAGACCGGTCAGGGATCGTGCCTGTCGGCAGACGCGAATATCGGCGTCGATGGGCCGGTTGACCAGCAAACTTTGGAGGCTCGCGCGTACGGGGTGGCGCGTGTGTATCGTCCGCTGTTGGTCAATACGGTGGTGGGATTCATCGGGCCCGAATACCTGTACGACGGTAAGCAAATCATCCGGGCGGGGTTGGAGGACAACTTCTGCGGCCGGCTCCTGGGCATTTACATGGGGTGCGACGTGTGCTACACCAACCATGCCGAAACAGATAGCGACGATATGGACACGCTCCTGCACCTTCTGGCGGCGGCGAACACCGGTTTCGTCATCGCCGTTCCGGGTGCCGACGACATCATGCTGGGCTATCAGTCCCTGTCCTTCCATGACATCGCGCAGGTTCGCGCCACTATGGGCAAACGGCCAGCGCCCGAATTCGAAGAATGGTTGCACACGACTGGAGTCACAGATCAAGGCGGATTACTTGCCGACGAGGGCCCTGCACCTGCTCTCTCGCCCGACCATGCCATGGAATTGGGGTGGACATCATGACGAGGCAGCTCGACGTCACGACCACGGGTGGCGAACCCCGAGTTACGAGTGGCGAGGCCAAACTTACGGGCGGCGAGGACGGCCGTGCTGGGGACGACCATCGTCCCGACGCGTGGGCGAGAGTCCGTGATCTCACCCCGGCGCGGATCGGGTTAGGGAGACACGGCGCGGCGCAACCGACCTCATCGAAACTATCGTTCGCAGCGGCTCACGCAGCCGCACGCGATGCTGTCCATTCAGGTGAGTCGGGTGACTTCAGTGAGCCGAGTAACGGCGGGGATGCAGGTCGTCTGGATAGTTCCGACACGGAGAGTGGGCTTTCCTTTCTTGCCGACGCACCGCTCGTGCGGTCGCGCGCTGGGAACCGGCCCGAATATTTACGACGCCCTGACCTGGGCCGACTTCCCAACGGTGAGGACCTGTCGAAACTGCCCACTCGTGAGGCCGGATGGGATGTGGGGATAGTCATGGCGGATGGCCTCTCCCCTGACGCGCTGTCCTATCACGGCAAGGCCACGGAAGAGGCGCTGCGGGACGCAGTTCACCGCATCTGCCCGGAACTCTCCATTGCCCCCACCGTCAAAGCTAACCAAGCTCGGGTCGCGTTGGGTGACCACATTGCACATGCCATGAACATGCGCGTCGTTGTGGTCATTATTGGCGAGAGGCCAGGGCTTTCGGTGCCTCATTCTCTCGGCATGTACATCACATATGACGCGTCGCCGGGGACGACCGACGAGCGACGGAACTGTATTTCAAACATTCACCCGCCCGACGGGCTGAGTTATGAACACGCAGCATTCACCGCAGCCGACCTCATCTCAAAGATGCTGGAATTGAGGAAATCGGGCGCAACTGTGAAGGCTACGCGGCACGCTATTTCTAGCTAGAGGTTTTCTGATAATTCCTACCGATGAAATGACGCCCTATACTCATTTCCATGCAATCTGGCCGTGGTTGTAAGCATCAGCTCCCTGAATATCCGGTTTCGCCACAAGACCCCGCCCCCACTTCTACTTCTTCCTCTGCCTGTGCAGGCGGTGGAATATCCCTGGGGGTTCTTCTGTTGGCTGGGTGGGCAATTTTAAGTATGACGTCCGGTCAAGTACGTCATAGTCAAAACGGCAATTTATTCGTGTGGCCAGCGGATTTTACTGTTTATTATCAGGCTGTCCAGCATGTATTTCGTGAACATAGTCTTTACGACGCCACGTATGTCTTCGATTTACCATTTACCTATCCGCCATTTGCCGCTGTAGTTTTTTCGCCGATGATCCTTATGGAGCGTAAACCACTCATTGTGATCTGGCAGCTGGGGTCTCTTGTGATTCTATTTGCCGTAATCGCGGCGACTCTTCGACAGCGAGGATATAAATAGCCCTATCTAATTATTATTTCAATAGCTGGAGTATTCGCGTCATTTAATCTCGCTGCGGTTCACGGAACCTTTTTCTGGGGGCAAATCAATATCTATTTGATGGGGTTAGTTGCCCTCGATTTCCTCCGTGGAAGCAAGGGACGCCTCAGGGGCCTAGGGACTGGTCTTGCGACCGGAATAAAACTTACGCCCGCATTGTCTGCAGTCGTTTTTGTTTTTGAACGACGGTGGAAACCACTTTTTGTTGCTATCGGAACATTTGTGGTCAGCATCATTGCTGGTTGCCTGCTCATTCCCGATGGCCCCCAATACTGGACGCGATACATGTTTGAAACTAGCCGGATCGGTGTCCAAAGCAACCCTGGTGCTCACTCACTTCGTGGGGCTTTATATCGATGGCATGACACAGACCAGATTGCTCTGTGGCTAATACTCGATGTGCTCGTCATTATCGTATTTTTTATCGCAGTACGAGGTGCTATTAAGCATGGGGATTTACCCATGGCCATGTGTTTGTCGGGAATAACGGCCCCGATTATTGCTCCATTTTCGTGGTATCACCACTGGGTTTTTCTGGTTCCCACAGCCATTGTGCTGATCTGCGATATCGCCACAGGGTTCACGCTGGCGACACAACGGATTCACAATAACCGGGTTCGTTGGTTTGTAAATCAGTGTGGTGGGTTCGTCAGCGTGGCTATCGTGAGCGTTGCTTATGTCCCCTTTATTAACCCGTACAGCGTGCCAGCTTTCCGAAATCTCGCTTACAGTGAGTCCTTCGATCCCGCCGTTATCCCCGGGAGTTACGTCGGAACAGGCATTGCCATTCTGATTGTTGTTGCACTGCGGTACACCATCGCCTCCGCTGTGACCTCCACCGCGAGCACTCCGCCCTCTACGCATACTCAGCGTCATTCGTCGCAGAGACGGGCACCACAGAGGTGGGGGGCACCCGCACGGTCCTCATCACGTAAGCAGTTATAAGACATCTACTCCGTTGGCATAGCGATATAGCGAACCTCCTGGTATTCCTCGATACCGGCATTTCCGCCTTCGCGACCCAGGCCGGACTGCTTCACGCCACCGAATGGAGCCGCCGCGTTGGACAAGACGCCCACATTTAAACCTGCCATTCCAGCCTCGAGATCCTCCGAGAACCGCAACGCTCGCTGGACATTCGTCGTAAATATATAGGATGACAATCCGTATTCGGTATCGTTGGCTAACTCAAGTGCCTCGTTTTCCGTAGAGAATGTCGTAATCGGGGCGACGGGCCCGAAAATCTCCTCACCGAATACTCGCGCATCGGTGGGAACGGGGTACAGTACCGTCGGCTTATAGAAATAGCCCTTGCCCCCAAGGGACTCACCGCCGCAAAGCACCGTCGCGCCCTTCTCTTTAGCATCATCAACTAAAGCGGCCACGTTCTCCAGGGCTTTCTTCTCAATCAGCGGGCCGCACGTCGTGCCCTCATCCAACCCATTTCCACAGGTCAAATCACCCATTGCCTGGGCCAGCTTCTTCGAGAACTCCTCGGCCACCGACTCATGCACAATAAACCGGTTCGCAGCCGTACAGGCCTCACCCATGTTCCGCATCTTTGCAGCCATAGCACCCTCAACAGCCTTGTCCAGATCCGCGTCGTCAAAAACGACAAACGGAGCATTGCCACCCAGCTCCATCGAGGTTCGCAACACATTCTTCGAGGCGGCTTCGAGCAGATGCTTGCCGACGCCCGTCGAGCCGGTGAACGACATTTTGCGCAAGCGCGAATCGCTCATGATCGGATCCGACACTGACGATGCCGATTTCGACGGCACCACATTAACGACGCCATCCGGCACGCCGGCTTGGCGCAGCAGCTCAATAAAGTACAGCGAGGTGAGCGGTGTTAGGCGCGCGGGCTTCAACACGACGGTGCAGCCGGCAGCTAATGCTGGGCCGATCTTGCGGGTACCCATGGCCAGCGGGAAGTTCCACGGTGTGATGAGGAAACATGGCCCCACAGGGCGACGGGAAACCAGGAACCGTAGAGAGCCCTCCGGGCTCGTGGAATATTGACCCCCAATGCGGTTCGCTTCCTCAGAGAACCAGCGGAGGAACTCCCCGCCGTACGTGACCTCACCGCGGGATTCCGCTAGAGGCTTCCCCATTTCCAGCGTCATCAACGTGGCTAATTCCTCAGAGTTCTCTTGAACCAGGTCAAACGCCTTTTTCAAAATTGAGCTGCGCTCACGGGACGACGTATGTGACCACTCGTATTGAGCATCAGATGCCGCGTCAAGGGCCTTAATGGCATCATCGCCCGTCGCGCTAGCCACCGTTGCGATGACCTCGCCGGTGGCAGGGTTCTCAACGTCAAAGGTCTCTGAGCTAGACGAATCAACCCACTTCCCATTAATAAATAACTGGGTTGGAGTTTTCGCTATCAGCTCTTCCAGATCAATAGACACAACGGCGCCTTTCAGATTGAATGTCACAGGTCGGTTGATTGTCGCACCTAGGGTTAACTGCCAGGGTAATCCCTGCTACGCGTTTCCGTCAGGGAATATTGCCACTGTCATTTCTAGCTGTCGTTATCTCCCCCATTACCGGTGCTTACCACTGCGTAGTAAAAACACATTGCTGATAGCACAAGCGGCGACGATGGCACACACAGTCGCAACAACAAAAGGCTGACCGCCCACAATTCCTGCGGCAAGAGCGGGAACCGCGGTGGATCCGAGACCCGCCACCAAAATAATCATTCCGGCCGCCAAACTGGGCTCGCGGGGAAGAAACGCCATCCCAATTTGAGTTGCCGCAGAGACCGCAAGCATCAGAAACGTCGTAAAGGCGCCAGTGCATAATCCTACCGATAAACCGGATAGGGTGCGGCCAATACACAAACCAGGAAAATTAGTTGCCAGTGTAAAGGTCATGCTCGAGGCCAAAGAGAGCGCAATACACGTTAAGATAACTGGTTTTCTTCCTACAATGTCAGAAACGTGGCCAAACAATAATGCAATGACCACACCCACGACATAAAAAGAAAAGAAGACGACAGTTGAGCTGGAACCCAGCCCCCAATCCCGCTGATATATCGAATACAGCCCCGACGGAATCGTCGACCCGAGTACGACCATCGTCATTCCATACGATAGCGCTATCCCGTCATAAACCCGTCGCACCGTACCAGTCATTGCACCCATATCACGACACCCTCACATAGCGTCAACCCACATCGATCAAAACCTGCTCTATGCTTCAGCGCGAACTTAGTTTTCTTTAAGGAACACTGTAGCCAAGGAATCAACGACAGTGAGGGAGAACTGGAAGAATGAGAAAGCCCCCGTCGGCTGAACCTTTGTAGGATCACAACCGACGGGGACTGACACTCACAATGAAGTTGTGGGCGAAGGGGGACTTGAACCCCCACGTCCGTAAAGGACACTGGCACCTGAAGCCAGCGCGTCTGCCATTCCGCCACTCGCCCGAAACAACGCACGTCAGCTTAGCACGACGTCGCGCGTCGAAAACAAAAGGGGAGGTCACAGGCTTGAAAAGTCCGCGAACTAGCCCACAAACTTACCCAAAACCGTCCCTATGCCTCATACCATATCAGCTTCACATCTCGTACATTCCTCGTATATTCCTCATGCATAACGCGTGAAATCCCGTCGATATTGATCGCACTCAGCGAAAACCTGGGCGTAGTACGCTGCTCTCCTATGTATTTACAAAAGAAATTCGTATAATGACCTGAACTTCTCTCGAATGGCATAGCGTAGAGAACACCACGGTCACATAAAGAACGATCGCAGATCAGGGGCAACCCGTGGCTGACCGCGCACGACCTGCCGTCAGCCACACATCAGTGCAGCCCTGAAGTTTCACGCGATGCCAAGAAAGGTGTCCCAGTTCATATGGATATGCTCGGGCGTTTCCGAAAGCTCGATAGCTCCCTGCAACGCGGCATGGATAACGGGTTCGCGCGCGTCTTCGGCGGATCCGTCGTCCCTGCCGAAATTGAGGAACTCTTGAAGCAAGAGGCCGAGGATTCCTTAGTTTATGGACCCCACGGCACTCTATATGCCCCCGACCGGTACGTCGTCTACCTCGCAGCAAAAGACTTAGACAAGACTAACGACGCCGATCCGGACCTGAACTTCGACCTCTCCGACTTGCTTGGACGCTTCATCCGCAATGAAGGATGGCGCACCTACGAAGCCGTCACCGTGGACCTTAAAAGCGACAAGGGGCTACACAGCGGCCAGCTCAAGTGCCACTCCTCCGTGTCAGAACACCAGGATGCGCGGCCAGTGAGTCCACCCACCGAGGTCTACGCTTCTCAACAAAACAACTCCGCCAACCAGAACCAGGCGGAGCAGCATGGCCAGCCGGAGGGACAAGCCGGCTATCCTCACAGCCTCGACTATGACAGCTACCACCATGCACAAGCATGGTCCGAAGTCGCCGACGCCGCCGACACGGCTAACCCTGCCCCCGGAACAGGACACGTTTCCCCCGCCGACGCCGCCGGGACGCCCAACGCGCAAGATAACGGCGGTTATGCCCCAGGTCAGGCGTCGGCAAACGGACAGGCAACCGAGCAAGCAGCCGTCACTCTCTTGCTTCAAGACGGATCCTCCCGGACATACCACGTGCATGAAGGAACAAATATCATCGGGCGTGGTAACCAAGTGGATTTCCGCCTCCCCGACACCGGCGTATCACGACGGCACGCCGAGCTCGTGTGGGACGGAAAAGAAGCCGTCCTAGTGGACCTTCACTCCACCAATGGCACCACAGTCAACGACACCCCGATTGACAACTGGCTGCTGGCCGACGGAGACGTCATCACCGTCGGACACTCTTATATAGAGGTGCGAATCAACACGCCTCAGAAGTAAAGCCACAGAGCTACAACCGGCGCGAGCCCTCAAAAGTCCGGGGCGGCGTGAGAAATGGGCTAGGTGTCGATACCCGCGTCGACGTCGTCGTCAATACCGACATCAATACCGCCGAAAAGCTTTACCGCACGTCTACGAACACCGGCTTTATGCTGCCAGGTTGGCGCGCAGGCACACCAAAGAAGGTAAAGTAGGGCACGACTTGAATCGGTGGGGTGTCCAGGTGTGCCTGTAAGCTCACTATCCAGCTGGCACACACGGAGCCACAACCGATGCTGCTGCACAACCAAGGAGGATGCCCACCATGCAAAGCACGGTGTTGTTTCTCGTTAAACTAGCCATCCTCATCCTGCTCTGGCTCTTTATCGCGCTTACCCTGCGCGCTCTCAAACGAGACTCGGCTACACCCTCAGCCACCGTGCTCGCGGCACCCGCCGTAACAGCGCCCCAAGGCGGACCTGACCCCACCGTCTCCCCCAACTCCGAGGGCAGACGTAATCAGCGAAATAGAGCCCCGCTCTCGGAACTCGTCGTGACCAACGGGCCCCAGAGAGGACAAACTATCGACCTGACGTCGCAACCCGAAGTCTTCGTCGGACGAGCCTCGTCATGCACCCTTGTCCTCAGCGACGACTACGCTTCATCCCGCCACGCACGGTTCATCCGCAACGGAAACGACTGGTTCGTGGAAGATCTAGAATCGCGTAACGGGACGTACCTCAACGAGCAACGTATCGACCAACTAGAAACCCTCACCCGCGGAGATGCCATCCGCGTCGGCCGAACCACACTGCACGTGCAGTAGGAAGGGATCATTAGATGACATATGCCCTGACCTACGCGGCCGCATCGCACGTAGGATTGATCCGCGGAAATAACGAAGACTCTGCCTACGCCGGCCCCCACTTGTTGGCACTGGCCGACGGCATGGGCGGACATGCAGCGGGAGAAATAGCCTCCCAGCTCATGATTTCCCACATCGCCCACGTCGATGATGTGGGACCCGGCGACGACATGTGCGGGCAGCTGGCCGACGCGATGGCCGAAGGTAACGCTGCTATCGCTAACCAGATCGACATCAACCCCGCCACCGAAGGCATGGGGTGCACCCTGGACGCCTTCTTCTTCAAAGGTGACACCCTCGCCATCTGCCACGTCGGCGACTCACGCGGGTACCTCTACCGCGACGGACACCTCGAGCAGATCACCAAGGACGACACCTACGTCCAATCCCTTGTCGACGAAGGCCAGCTGGCACCTGAAGACGTTTCTAACCACCCGCAGCGATCCCTCATCCTGAAAGCGCTGACAGGCCGACCTGTGGAGCCCACCTTGATGCTCCGCGATGTCCGCCCCGGCGACCGGTACCTCTTGTGCTCCGACGGTCTCTCCGACCCCGTCAGCCACGACACCATCGCGGATATCGTCTCCCGCGGCACGCTCTCACAAGCTGCCGAACGCCTCATCGACCTCGCCCTGCGTAGCGGAGGGCCTGATAACGTCACCGTCGTTCTCGGGGAAATCGTCGACACCAGCGACGACGATCACACCCCGGCCGCGCCCATCCTCGTCGGCGCGCTCGATCCGGAACAGACCGACGTCGCCCGACCGGATACCGCGGCCGGCCGAGCCGTCGGCATGAAGCTTATACAACAGAACAAGGAAGCCCAGGCCCAACGAAATCCTGGAGCGCGCTCCGGATCGCAACCGGCGTCGCCCGACAACGGTGGTGGCCCCTCCGACAACGGGAGAACACACACATCCCGGGGTGACCTTGCCGATTCCGCACACAGTGGTATATCCGCCGGGGCCAATGAACGTAGTAGCACAGCAGGTCGTGGTGCGAAGGACAGTACTGATTCCACCCACGGTTCAGCCGTCGCCGGAGGGCACAGCCACAATCACGAAAAACACACCAGCAAAAAACGACGTCGCGTCGGACTCACGGCGGGCGTCATTGTTCTTGTCCTCGCCGTTGTCATCGGTGCCGGCGGATGGTGGGCGAAGAAAAAGCTAGACAACCGCTATTACATCGCCACCGACAACAACGAACTCGTCGTCTATAAAGGTGCCGACGAAACTGTCCTCGGGAAGACGCTTCACAGCACGTACCAACGTGCATGTTTGGATGCCAAAGGCAACCTCACGTTGCTGGATGCGGACTCCAGTAAGAAATGCCACCGCTTCCAGCTCACCGACCTTCCGCCATCGACGCGGACGAACGTCGACAATTTGCCCTCGGGTGATTACAACGACGTCCAAACACAAATGGAGCGTCTAGCTAAGCAAGCGCTCCCCGCCTGCGTCACCCGCGAATCGTCACATGGGAATGCAGACAACCCCGACGCCGCCCGCGACGACCGCAGTAGCGAGCCACATGCGCCCTCCGACGCAGCCACCAGTGGCGAACCCGCACCTGGCACTCCCAGCACTGGTGAGTCCGCAGCCAATAATGCCTCAGGAGACAACGCCAACGGGCACCCCGGAGACCTCACCACACCTGGTGACACATGCCGGGAGGTGAAATAAATGACCTATTCACACCCATCGACCGCAGGAAACGCCGTCGCGTACCCGGCTACAACAACCGGGCAGGCAGCCGACGACACAGGACCCATTGCACGGCCACGACGGCCACGGCGCTGGATCGAACTCGGGCTACTCCTGGCTGTCACCGCAATCCTCGCTTTGGCGGTCATCGCCGTGGAAATCGCAGCTAACCATCCGCTCACCACGGATGTTGCCTATCTCCTCGGCGGGTTCATCATCATTTTCACCGTCGCCCACCTCGTGCTCTTGTGGAAAGCGCCCTACTCCGACCAAATCATGCTTCCCGTCGCGGCGCTGCTCAACGCCATCGGCCTCGTCATGATTTACCGACTAGACCTAGCCACGGGGAATAATCTCGTCCGCTCACAAATCATGTGGACAATTATCGGCGTCGCCATGATGGTCGCCGTCATCGTCGGACTTCGCGACCACCGATCTCTCCAGGACTACTCGTTCCTGCTAGGTATCGCCGGGCTGATCTTCATGGCCATCCCCATGGTGTGGCCCACCAGCCTCAATGCTGACGCCAACGTATGGGTACAAATCGGGCCCTTCTCCATCCAGCCCGGAGAATTCTCGAAGATTCTGCTCCTCCTATTCTTCGCCTCTCTGCTCACCACAAAGCGAGCGCTGTTCAACGTCGCCGGCACCAAATTCCTGGGAATGAGATTCCCGCGGCTACGTGACCTTGGCCCCATCCTCGTCGTGTGGGGAATCGCCCTCGTCATCATGGCTGGCGAGAACGATTTCGGCCCAGCCCTCCTCCTCTTCGGAACCGTGCTTGGCATGCTCTACATCGCCACGTCGCGGCCGTCGTGGATCATTATCGGACTCGGTCTTGCTGCTATTGGGGCCGTCGGTATCTACAACATCTCCGCAAAAATCCAAACACGCGTCGATAACTTCATCGACCCCATCAGCCACTACAACGAAGGTGGGTACCAGCTCTCGCAGGCGCTCTTCGGCTTGTCGTGGGGTGGGATCACCGGGACCGGACTCGGGCGTGGATACCCCGACGAGGTGCCCGTCGCGCATTCTGACTTCATCCTCGCCGCCATCGGTGAGGAACTCGGCCTCGTGGGGCTCTCCGCGCTCATCGTCCTCTACGCCATATTCGTCGCCAGAGGTATGAAAACAGCGCTTAAGACACGCGACACCTACGGCAAACTCGTCGCCTCTGGGCTATCGCTCACCATCGCGATCCAGGTGTTCGTCGTCGTCGGAGGGATCTCGCGGCTGCTGCCGATGACGGGACTGACGACACCATTCGTCGCGCACGGTGGATCCTCGCTCCTTGCCAACTACATGCTGCTGGCCATCATCCTGCGCATTTCCAATTCCGCGCGACAACCAGCTAGCGTTAGCGGGTCAGCCGCGACACCGAACCGCACAACCAACCCGCAAGCCAGCACCAACCAGAAGGAGGCACAACAGTGAACCGGTCCATCCGCGCAGTCACCATCTTCTGCCTTCTTCTCGTCGTTGCGATGGTCGCCAACCTCACCTGGATCCAGGGTTTTCAGACCGACCACCTTGCCAAAAACTCGCTTGACCGGCGCCAATACTACGACATGAAGTCACGCCAACGCGGACAGATCAGTGCCGGGGGAGAAATCCTGGCGCACTCCGTTAAGGGCGCCAATGACATGTACAACCGCGAATATGTCAGCGATCCCGACGCGTTCGGGCCCGTCGAGGGCTACCTGTCTGACCGGTACGGGACAGCGGGCATCGAAGCCAGCCAGAACAACATTCTCGACGGCACCGACGATTCGCTGTTCACCAAACGGTTTACCGACACCCTCACGGGTAAAGAAACCCAAGGTGCCAATGTCGAGCTCACCATCGACCCCAAGACACAACGCGTCGCTTACGACGCCATGACCAGCCGCGGATACACCGGTGCCGTCGTCGCGATCCGGCCATCCACAGGGGAAGTTCTCGCGCTTGCCTCCACACCTGGCTACGACCCGCGCAGCATCGTCACCCCCAATGCGGAGGAAGCACAACAAAACTGGGCCGCCCTCAACACCAACCCGGAATCGCCACTGCTCAACCACGCTACGCAGCAAACACTTCCGCCCGGATCGACGTTCAAACTCATCACCACGGCCGCCGCCATGGAAAAGAACAACGTCAACGCCAACACCACGGTCACCGCTGAACCGCAAATCACGCTGCCGGATAGCTACACAACCATGGAGAACTACGATGGCGAACGATGCGGGGGCGGCTCCGTGACCACGCTGTCCACCGCGTTCACCCTCTCCTGTAACACGGCGTTCGCCCAGCTCGGCATGGCTGCCGGCACCGAACAATTCAAGAAGACCGCCAAAGCGTTCGGCGTAGGTGAAAGCGTGGATGACTTCGGACTCCCCGTTCAGACATCCACCGTCGGCGATATCGCTGACCAACCCTCACTAGCGCAATCCTCCATCGGACAGCGAGACGTCTCCATCACACCGCTGCAAGACGCAATCATCGCCGCCACCATCGCCAACAAAGGCAAGAGGATGAAGCCCTACGTGGTCAAGCAGATCACCGACTCCAGCCTCAAACCCATCAAGACCACTAAGCCCAAACAAGTCAATACCGCGGTGAACGAAGACATCGCGAACCGCATCACGCAGCTCATGATCGGATCCGAAAAAGGCACCAGCGGGTACGCCGGCGCCGACATCGCATCCAAGACCGGTACCGCCGAACACGGCGAAAACTCACGGTCCTCCAACCCACACGCCTGGTACGTCGCCTTCGGCCCCTCCCAGAACGCCGATGTCGCCGTGGCCGTCGTCGTCGAAAATGGTGGTGACCGAGGACAAGCAGCAACGGGCGGATCCGTCGCAGCCCCAATCGGCCGCGCCGTCATCGCCCAGGCACTCAAGGACGGGGTGTAAAACATGACCAATGACAACGATCTCCAACCAGATCGATCAGACATTGAGCGCGTCCAACGCCTCGTAGGAACCCACTACCGCCTCAACTGGATCATCGGCCGGGGCGGCATGTCCACCGTGTGGCTCGCCACCGACAACGACACTGGCGACCCCGTCGCCATCAAAGTTCTCAAACCCGAGTACACCGATAACACCGAGTTCCGCGAACGCTTCCGCAACGAAGCCAACGCATCGTCACTCATCGACAGCCCCAACGTCGTTCACACCCACGCCTACCGCGAAGTCCTCGATGCCGGACTGACCTTCTGCTTCATCATCATGGAATACGTGCGTGGTGAATCGCTTGCCGACGTCCTCGCACGCGAAAAGAAACTTCCCGAAAAACTCGCACTCGACGTACTGCAGCAAAGCGCGCTCGGACTGCAGGCCATCCACGCTGCCGGCATGGTTCACCGAGATATCAAGCCCGGCAACCTGCTCATCACGCCTGACGGCACCGTCAAGGTCGCGGACTTCGGCATCGCTAAAGCGGCTGAAGCGGTCCCGCTTACGCGGACCGGCATGGTAGTTGGCACCGCACAATACGTCTCCCCTGAACAAGCCCAAGGGATGAAGGTCGGGCCTGCCAGCGATATTTACTCGCTCGGTGTCGTCGGCTATGAAATGCTTACCGGCCAACGGCCCTTCCGTGGTGACTCCACCGTGTCCGTTGCCATCGCGCACATCAACACCACGCCACCTGCACTGCCCGAAAGCATCGGCCGAAATACTCGCGAACTCATTGCGACTGCGCTGCGCAAAGATCCTCGCGCACGGTACGCCAATGGTGCCGAACTCACCATGGCCGTCGCCCATGTTCGCAACGGCGACATGCCGCCACTGCCCGAAACACTTCACCAACAAATCAATCAAGACGGCATGGTCACTCCGGGTGGCCCCGACGCCCCCACCGCCATGTTCGCCACCAACGGGGAACCCCAGCCGACCGCACAATTCGTCTCGCCCACAGCACCCGGTGAATCCATCGCGCAAGTCACCGAACAACCACAAACCCCTGCACCCGAGGTCCAGGGGCCAGCGCCCCGACCCGGCGGTACCGTCCACCCATCCCTTGGGGGAGCAGCAACCAACCGCGGCCCCTCCGATCACACACGTATAAGCCCAGCAGCACAACAGAACACTGCAGCTCCCGGCGCGGCAGCGGCAGCCACCCACCGCCGAGGTGATACGCAAAATCGGGGGCAAAGCCCTGCCCGGAGCACCACCAAAGGCACGACACCCAACACAAACAGCAGCAACTCCAAGGCCACCCGGTGGCTTTGGACGCTCATTGGGCTCCTCGTTCTCATCGTCGTCGCCATCGGTGCATGGATGGCCTTCGGCGTACACCGCGATGGCGGGCGCGATGAGACTGGCGAAACAGTAACCAGCGTTATTACCACCGTCGTCCCTGGTGAAAACGACGACAATGACACAGCGCCAGCGGAGACCTACCAGCCACCACAACGGACCAACACCGAGCAACAAACCAATCCAGGCACGGAGACCCGCCCCGTCCAGCCGACCAACTCAGGAGACCAGGGGACAAACGAGACCCCCGGGACCGACAATGACACCACAGGCGGAAACGGAAATACCGGGACCACCGACGGCAACTCCGGTAACACGAACACCGGCGGGAATAACTCCAACGGGGGTACCAACAACGGGTCCGGCAACGCAGGAAACACCGGCAGCCGCGGGAACAGCAACGGTGGCAACAGCGGATCAGGCAACACCAACCAACAAAACTCCGCCATCAACGGAGGAACCGGGACAGGAGGAACCACCGGACAAGGCCACAGCTCCCACAACGGAACAAGTAACGGAAATAGCGCTCGGAGCGGGGTCTAAGCGATGGATTCAAACACCCTACTAGGGGGCCGATACACACTTTCCGAAATAATCGGCACAGGAGGAATGTCCGACGTCTACGCCGGCACCGACACCCTCCTCGGACGCGACGTCGCCGTCAAAATGATGCGGCCCGACCTCGCGCGCGACACCACGTTCCTCGAACGGTTCCGCCGCGAAGCGCTTAATGCCGCCAAGCTCAACCACCACGCTATCGTCGCCGTCTACGACACCGGACAAACAAGCGAAGCTGACGGCTCCGTCCCCTACATCGTCATGGAACGCGTTCGCGGACGCACCCTCCGCGACATCATCCGCGAAGACGGTCCCCTCGACCCCGAATACGCCGCAACGGTCATGGCCGACGTCGCCGATGCACTCCACTTCTCCCACGAAGCAGGCATCGTCCACCGCGATATCAAGCCCGCCAACATCATGATTACGGCCACCGGGTCCGTCAAGGTCATGGACTTCGGCATCGCACGGGCACTAGGCGATGCCACGTCCTCCATGACGCAGACCGCTGCCGTCATCGGAACCGCGCAATACCTCTCGCCTGAGCAGGCGCGCGGGCACTCTGCCGACCCACGCTCCGACATTTACGCCAGCGGGTGCGTGCTCTACGAACTCATCACGGGACAACCACCCTTTCAAGGCGAATCGCCCTTCTCCGTTGCGTACCAGCATGTGCAAAGCACGCCGGTCCCGCCATCACACGTCGACGGCATTCGTCTCAACCCAACCACCGCCACCAACGTCGATGCCGTCATCATGACAGCTATGGCGAAGAGCCCGGCCGACCGCTACGACGATGCCGCCGATTTCGCCGACGATCTTCGACGTTTGGCTAACCACCGCACACCGCTGGCCGCACAGCATCGGACGAACCCCTACGACCCCACGCCGCATCAGACCGACCCTAGCGACGTCGCGACCACCGTCATGCCCGCTGCCGGGGCTGCCGGAGTTGCCGGGGCCACGGCTGCAAACGGTGCACACAGCGCGGCCACCCCAGGTGCCCACGCAGCCCAACCTGGTCAATCAAACGCTCCCGGTCAAGCGCAAGGAGCGCACGCTGCTGTCGCACCGGCAGAGGGCGACACCGCCCCGCGGAACACCGGCGGCAAACACTCCACCAAGCACTCCGAGCAGGGGAAAAACAAACGCAGCGCACTGTCCACATGGACACGAATCATCTGGACGCTCGTTATCCTCGCCGTCCTCGGAATCGGCGGTGCCGTCGCATGGTCCTACTACCACGACAACACCACGAGCAGCAGCCTCCCCCACGTCGACAATAACGAGAATAAGAAAATAAGTATCCCCGATGTCACAAACCTCACCGAGGACGACGCCATCGCCAAACTCGAAGACGCCGGGCTCAAGGTAAAAACGCGGGAAGCGTCTAATGCCGACGTCGAAAAAGGGCACGTCATTGACACGAGCCCAGCGGCGGGATCGCAAGTGCCCAAGGGCACCCAGGTCACGCTCACCATTTCCACCGGAAAAGAACAAACCGACGTCCCCAACCTCACAGGAAAGGACACACAAGAGGCTTCGCGGCTACTCCAAGAAGCTGGACTCGTGCTCGACCAAACGGTGAAAGAGGCACCATCGGACAGCGTTCCCTCCGGCCGCATTATCGAGCAAACACCACCGTCGGGGTCCCACGTCGCCAAGGGAAGTACTGTGACTATCACAGTGTCCACCGGGCCGGAACGAGTCCGAGTGCCCGTCGTCACTGGTCAATCCATCGACGACGCCCGTGGAAACCTCGAAGGTGCCGGGTTCAAGGTGACGGTCACCGAGGTTGATTCCACACGCCCCGAAGGCACAGTGCTCCGCACCGCCAACGAAGGCAATCAGATGCCCAAGGGGGCAACGATCGAACTCCAGGTCTCCCGCGGTAACCAGCTGACCATGCCCAACCTCGTCGGGCAAAGCACGAGCCAAGCGCTATCTGCACTCCGCTCGGCTGGATGGACCGGTGGGACCGCCCGGCTGACCACACATGATCAAAAGACGAATGATCTCACCAAGATCAACGAGATCATGACCCAGTCGATCCCCGCTGGTCAGGCCGTCGACAAAGACTCCACAATCGACGTTGGAGTCGGCTCGTTCAGCCTCCTGCCATAAAAGCGGGAGGTTGGTGAGTTAAACCAAGACCTCCAAGTTTTTTAATTCCTGTTACTGGAGGTCGAGCTCCTCAACATCCCACTTCTTGGTAACGTCCAGAGCTTTCACGACGTGAGCCATATCAATGCTGTCGGGCCCCCGGGCAGGCAGGCAAACAGGAACAATGCCATGATCCTCGGTCTCGTCCTTGTCGGTGTTAAGCGCCACGCCTGGAACTCCTAGATCAGTCGTACATTTCTCACGAAAACCCGTACGCAGGCAGCCGCTTTGTGCGATCTACAGCCCCGACAACACGGCGTTGTGTCGATTCTCCAACTCCCGCACCCGTTCCTCGTCGACAGGGAAACCAGCGCACCCCATCCAATTCGCCACAATCCGGTGACCGCAGCTCGTCATGATCGACTCCGGGTGGAACTGCACGCCATGCAAAGGTAGCGACGCATGCCGCATGGACATCACCATCCCCGAATCCGAGCGGCCCGTCACCACTAACTCCTCTGGTAGCGACGCCTCATCCACCGTCAACGAGTGGTATCGCGTCACGGTCACTGGATTCGGCAACCCCCGCATCACACCCGAACCGTCATGCCATACCGGCGACGTCTTCCCATGCAACAACTCATCCGCCCGGACTACCGAACCGCCCAAAGCCTCGGCCAACGCCTGATGCCCCAAGCACACACCAAACATCGGCACCTCATAGCGGATACACGCTTTGATCAGCGGAATCGACTGACCCGCCGCCGACGGAGTCCCCGGCCCCGGCGAAATCAAAACCCCGTCGAAACGCTGAACAACTGACCGGCCCGCAGCCCGATCCTCCCCTGAATCCACCAAACGGTCGTCGTCGTTACGCCACACCGTGCACGTCTCCCCCAACTGCCCGATGTACTGCACAAGGTTGTACACAAAACTGTCATAATTATCGACGACGAGAATCCGCATACCGGCAATACTAACGGCACCTCGAGCCCACAGCGTAGCTACCTAGCTATCACCGGCCATCGGCTATTACTGACTGTTACTGAGCAGACCCCTTCAGCCGGACACGATCACCGGGCAACCACGCCCACTGCTTCACCCGCCACGAGCCGCACGACTGATCAACATCTGAGTACGACGCCGCAGCAAGATCCAACGATGCCGGAGAATCCAACACAATCCACCGGCAATTTGACACATAGCCGTCCTGAACGAAATGGGCCTCCACGCCGGCTAACTGACCAGCTATAAAGCGCATCACCGAACCGTGAACAACCACAATAAGATCACTAGGCGTATTCGTATCCGCCCCCACCGCACCTGGAATAAGTAGCGGCAACATCGGGGTAATGCCCTCCAAGAAGCGACGGCGCGTTTCCCACCCGGACTGGCCGCCGGGCATACGCATATCCATCTTTCCCGACGACCACTGCAACTGGGTGTAGCGGTACGTGTGTATCGACTCCATGTCGGTGTTCATTTCCAAATCACCGGCAGTGACCTCAGTCAACCCCGGGATCGCCGTCGGCACAGTGGGATCATCCGGCTCCGCCGTGATGGGGTCGGTCATCACACCATCAGGCGACGGCGACGCGGTAAACACCGACGCACCTTGGTTCACCATCCCCTGGGCGGCAAACCGGGCGGTTTTCCTGGCGCGGAGCGCTTCCGAACTGATAATGACCGGACGTGGTGAGCCCACTGGCGCATCACCTTGCTGCGCCACGCCTGATCCGGAGAGAGTGCCGTCGACAACAATTCGCTCGCCACCGGTAAAAGCCTGCTCGACGCCCATTGATGTTAAATCAGCACCAGGCACAGCGGTATCAAGAGCAGTGATCAAGTTGGACGTCGTCTGCCCATGGCGAAATAGAATTAGACGTCCGCGGGGTGCGTCCTGTGATTTTTCCCCCGATGAACCATGTGATGTGCCGCTGTTGACTGTTGTACCCACGCTATTCACCTGTTCTCCTCCAGCAGTTTGTCATCATTCCATACTCACCCTGTACTCGCTCGCCACGTACATCATCGCGGCGCCCCAGCGTTGCATTCCTTTACCACAGGACATCTGTCTCCGGGGCGATTCCTTCCGCCCGATGGGCAACCCACTCCTGCGCGGTGAACCACTCGGCGGGTGTTGCCGTCGTTGCCGTCGACGGTTGAGCCGGGTTCATGTTCGACGCTGCGGCCACCGTATCGGACCTGGTCACCGTATCGGACGTCGTCGCTTGGCCCGCAGCCGTCGACACGTGGGGCCCGTCGTCCATCGGCCATGACCCGAGGAAGCGCAGCACCTGGACCGTCCTGTGCAAATGCTGCAAGGCCGTCGCCACATGTGGATCAGAGATATGCCCGCTCATATCCATATAAAAGCGGTATTCTCCCAACGCTTTCCGCGTGGGGCGAGACTCAATACGAGTCAAATCCACGCCATTCGACGACACCACCGTCAGCGTACGAGCCAGCGCGCCCGGCTCATTGCGGACGTTAAAGACGACCGATGTGCGGTCACGACCCGTGTGAGCTGTGGATTTGCCCGGTTTACCCACTAACACGAAGCGAGTCTGCGCACCGGCAACGTCGGCAACACTATCGGCTAAGGAGTGCAAACCGTACAGCTGCCCAGCGCGGGCAGGCGCTGCGGCAGCATCAACCTCACCTCGAGCGACCATCTCTGCAGCTGCGGCGTTGGATCGGGCGGCAACGAAATCGGCCGTTGGGGGGAGGTGGTGGTCAATCCACGACGTCACCTGGGGACGAGCAACGGGGTGTGCACTCCAAGTAGTGATGTCTTGGGGCCGGGTGTCCGGCCGGACGAGGATAGAGAAGGCGATCGGGATGGCGATTTCACGGTAGATCTGCAGCGGGTGCGCACCTGCCAGCGCATCGAAAGTCCTGGTGACAGGGCCTTCTACTGAGCTTTCGATGGCGACGCAGGCCCAATCGGCGCGACCGTGAATAACAGCGTCAACAGCATGTCGAGGTGAATCGACCGGGAGCGGAACTATGCAGTGACCATGTGCATCGATGGGAGCGGTGGCTTCTGCACCGGTGGATTCTGGCCCAGCATCTTCGGCCTCGCTCGTTCCCGTCCGAGTAACCCCGGCTCTAGTGGTCGTGGGTGGCGTATCACACCAACCACGGCCTGCGACTTCCAGCATGGCCATTTCCGTAAACGTTCCTGACGGTCCAAGGAATGCGACGACGGGGATGTTGCGCTCAGGTATCTCGGGTGTATGACTGGTGTGGTTTGCGCCCACGCTGCTTGACTGCTCGCTACTCATTCCACCTGCCTATGTCGTGGTGTTCTCTTCAACCCTAAACCACCGGTAATCAAGAATCAGATAGACAAGGTGGTGGTGGCGAAACCGTATCCGCCTCCCCGTAGGCTGTCAGGTATGGATTTCCCCGACGTGTTGGACGCCCCTTTGGCCGATATCCTCGCTATGGTGCGCGGTGGGCGTCGTCGCGTCGGAACCCAGGATGCCACGACGCCTTCTGCCCAACACAGTCGTGACCAGCGCCTCTCCCCGAATGTATTGGCGGGCCTCGCACGGGACCGAGTGCAGGCCGCCCGGGAGTCGACCGGGCTGAGCACCCAAGAGCTGGGGTTTGCCCTGGATGACATTCCCGTGACCTATCCACATACTCGGCGCGGGAGCGGCCCGTTCGCCGGCATGCCTATTCCGATTAAGGATTTGCTCCCTGTGCAGGGTGTTCCCTGTACACAGGGTTCGGCCGACCGCGTGTCTGTGCCAGAGAATAATGACCCCGTGGCGGACGCATTATTGGACGCCGGCGCCACCATTTTCGGAGCGTCGGCCACCTCTGAGCTGGGTTTATCGTGTTATACGGAACCAACCCATCTGCCGACGGTTGTTAATCCCGCATTGCCCGGGCGCACGCCGGGTGGTTCGTCGGGCGGGGCGGCGGCGCTGGTTGCGCGCGGTATCGTCCCGGTGGCGCATGGAAGTGATGGTGGCGGTTCGATCCGCGTCCCCGCCGCCTGTTGCGGGATTGTGGGGTTTAAGCCTCCGCACGATCCAACCGATGGGCAGCTCCGCGCGGATGGTTTTCTAGCGCGAACGGTTGCGGATGTCGCGGTGGCATCGTCGCTAATTACTTTCCCTGATCAACCAAGGGTGACTCGAACCCAATGGGTTCCGGGAGCGACGACTGTCAATGTTCCTTCTCGACGTCTACGTGTGGGAATTTTAACGAAGCCGCTGCATAGTGCGGGTCGGAATGCGCCGCACCCAGCGCCCCACGGTGCTTCGCACCCTACGCCCCGTCCGGCGTCGAATTCCCTGATGACAGGCGCGCTTCGGATTGCTGCCGATCGAGTGAGGGCGGCGGGCCATGATGTTGTTCCCGTGACCAGCCCGTATCCGCCGGAGACCATTGAGTTGCTGCGCATCGTGCTGGCGTACCGGTGCAGGAATCTTGATGGCGCGTTGTCCCCGTTGAGCACGTATTTTCGCGACTTGGGCGGTGCGATCACCGCCGAACAGTATGAGGACACACTGGCCAGACTTCGGGAGCTTCCGGATCTGGTGCTCGGCCAATGGTCTGACGCGGCGAATGTGGATCTTGTGCTGAACCCGACCATTGCGTATCCGCCTCCGCCGGTGGGCACGTTCGCGGCCTTGCCTCCGGAGGAGGATTTCGCGGCTCAAACTGCCTGGACCCCGTGGTGTACGTTGTGGAATTTGACGGGCTGGGCTGGGCTTTCGGTCCCCGTCGTGACGACGGCAATTGAGGGCCCGTGGCACGGATGGCCGGTAAGTGTGCACCTGGGCGCTGTGGGGGACCGTGTGTCGCCGTGGGAGGTTCTTGGTGTCGGGCTTATCGTCGAAAAGTAATGCCACCGCGGCGGTGCGCTGGGAAATTGTCATTGTTCTGGCCGTGACTTTTGGGATGTCAGGCCTGCGCGCAACGCTGCGTTTGGTGGAGGCTCTGGTATCGCCGACACCGTTGAAGGGGCAGACCGCCCAGTTGAATCCGTCGCAGGCGTCGGCTGCGTGGCTTGATGTGTCACTGCAGGTGTTGTCGGCTGGAACGTTGGTGGGCTGGGGTGCGCTGGCTGTGTATATGTTGTGGGTCCATCCGGTGACGACGAATCCTCTGCGGTTTTTGCGGTGGTCCGGTATGTCCGATGTGTGGCATGGGTTGGCGGCTGCTGCGGCGATTGGTCTGCCTGGGCTGTGTTTTTATGGTGTGGCTCGCGCATGGGGTATGTCGGCGACGGTTGATCCGGCGGCGGGGGTTCGCGCATGGTGGTCCTATGTGGTGCTAGTAATTTCTGCGTGCGCGACGGCCTGGGCCGAGGAAGTGGCCGTAGTGGGGTGGCTGCAGACCCGTTTGGCTCAGTGTGGTGTGTCGGGGGCGCCGCGCGTGGTCACCTCGGCGCTGTTGAGGGGCTTGTATCACGTGTACCAGGGCCCGAGCGCGGGAGTGGGTAACGCAATTATGGGGCTGGTCTTTGGGTCGTATTTTGAACGCACAGGCCGTGTGTGGCCGCTAGTGATTGCTCATGCGGTTATTGACTGCGTGGCATTTGTGGGTGCGGCGCTAGTGGCTGGCCATGCGCCGTGGTTAGGGCTGTAGGTTGCCTACCTTGGCGCTTATTATGTCAGCGGGCCGCAACGTCGGGGCTCACATCGCCACTAGATGTCCCACAAGGCCGTGTAACTCTGGCCCCATGCGTTTCGATATACTCAACGCTTGGTTTGACCCGTAGCTGCGTCGCTTACATATCCGCAGAGCGATATGGGCGCAACCATCGAGCCTGAGCGCCATTGTTGCTAGGCCGGAACGTCCCCTGCCATCGCCGGGGTGCTACCAGCATTATCACTGGTAAACGATATTTTTGTTGGAAGGAAAATTTGTGCCTGCTTTGTCGCTTCGGAGTGGTAGCCGGTTTAACGCCGGCCGTGCCCGTGAAGCGCTGAGCAGGGCCCATAGTCGTAGTTCGGATAGTAACTCAGCCGCAATCATCGGATGGCCGGCTCACGTGCTGGGCCTCCTAGTGGGGCTCGTGACGCAGTTAGCGTGGCGCGGCACCCGCGAAAATGGTGACTGGGCTGCATTATGGATTGCCGGCAAGCTCCTTCGCCAGGGTGACGATCCACACATTTATGATTACGCCCCTGACGATTTTGCTGCATGGGCAGGCCCTTTCTGGCAACCGTTTGCGCAGCAAGACGTCACATCAGCATCACCACATCCGTTTGTTCAGGCCCCATTCGTCGCCCAAATAGCCGAAGTGCTGACATTCGTAATGTCGTTCCACACGTCGGTGGTCCTCTTGACGGTAGCGTCGGGGTGGGCACTGGTCGCGCTTGTGGCCAGTGCGTTTTACGTGTGGTTCCACCGCCCGATCCCTGTGGGCGTGCTGGCCGGTGTGACGGTGGTGGTGTGGCTCTCCACCCCATTTCAGTGGTCGATCACGTTGGGGCAAACGACGCCTCTGGTCACTGCTGGCATCGCGTACAGCATCGCGGCGGCGCGTCGTCGGCCCTGGTCAGCCGGCATTGCGCTAGGTGCGGTCAGTGTCATTAAGCTCACGCCGTTGGCTCTTATCCCTCTGATGCTGCTGTTTCGTCGTTCACGCCGGACGTCACTCATTGCGATCGCGACAACGGCTCTCTGCTTCGGGTTTTCTGTGCTGACCGTGGGGTGGCCGTTGCACGAAATCTGGCGTGCGCGGGTTCACATGTTCTCCACGTTCAAAGTGATCGCACCGACGAGCCAGACCTTCGTGTCAATCATGAAGCGCCATCTTATCGACGAAGGCCCTGCGGGTGCTCCGATTATCCAGGACACCCCCGGCTGGATGGTAGTCACGCCGATGATGCTTGCAGCCGTGATTGCCCTGGCCTTAGCGATCGCGGCCTATCGCTGTCGTGGGCGGGCCTTCGAGATCATTATGGTGGGCGCGATGTGCGTGGCCACGTGTTTCTCCGGCTTCGTGTGGACACACTATTTCATCATCGCTGTGTTACCGGCCTTCGGCGTGTTCGCTCTGACTGCTCGCCGGAGATGGGCAGTGGCCTGCATCGCTATTGTCAGTGTCCTCTATTTCCCACCGCTATCCGACGTTATTACTGCGAAGAACGACAATCGCTTCTTTACCCAGGCGAATTTTTATGTCCCTGGCGGTGCCCTAATGGCGACAATTATCATGCTGTTCTTGCTGGCAGCCGCCGTTGTGGTGCCCGCCCGACGTCGGGCAACCAGCGCGGAGCTTCCCCACTCTGTGCCGGAGTTTCGCGCGCCATGGGGCGCGGGACCATCGACATCCAGGCTTACCGGCACATCTGCGGCTAGGCGCTCCACCCCACGAGCTAGCGCGCGTTCCGTGGTTTCTCAGTGGTTCGCTCACTCTAACGCACCCTCTTCCGCCTTCATTTCCGGCTCATCACCCCGTCAGCGCGGCCACATCGTCGGCAAAATGGGCCATATTGTTGCTGTGCTCTCTGGTCTTGTCACTATCTTGGCGTGGAACTCCCACCGCCAGACGGATGATTGGTCCTCACTGTGGATCGCCGGCAAGCTCGTCGCACAGGGCGATAAGCAACATATTTACGACTACAACCATCAGGATTTTGCACGCTGGGCCGGAGAGTACTGGGCTCCATTCGCCAATGAGCATGTGACGTCGCCTTTGCCTCACCCATTTATTCAGGCGCCGATCGTGGCGGAAGTGATGAGCGTCGTTACTCGCATTATGAGCTACGATTTTTCGACGCTGGTGCTGGGGTTTTTCTCCGGCTGGGCCATGGTGATCACTGTCGCCTGCGCCTATCGTGTCTGGGTGGGGCGGCCGATCCCGCTTGTTCTTCTGCTGCCCGTTGTTGTGGTCGCCTGGTTGTCAGCGCCATTTTCCATGGCCATTCGCCTAGGCCAAACGAGCCCGCTGATCTACGCGGGTATTGCCTATGCCATCGCTGCTGCGCGTACTCGGCCCCGCTCGGCAGGTATTGTGCTGGGTTTGGTCAGCATCGTGAAACTTAGCCCTTTCGCTCTGATCGCCGCGATGTTTCTTTTCCGTCGGTCACGTAAAACAGCCGGCATCGCCGTCATCACTGCTGTGGTGGCTTTCCTCGTGTCACTGGTCACGCTAGGGACGGAGGTATTCCGCACCTGGGTCCATGTCATTCGCGGTCTATCCTCTGCGCGCATTATCGCCATGGAGAGTCAGAGCTTTGCGTCGATCATGTTGAGGAGTCATCTTAACGATGACGACAATGTTTGGGTCCCCATTATCCGCAACCCACCGGCCTGGGTTGTGGTAATTCCGCTCATCATGGCAGCTTTGCTCGCCATCCTTGTTCTTGCGGCCGCCTACGTACGCCGGGACTACGCCTTCCCGCTGTTCATGGTGGGAATTACGAGCATTGCTACAGCCTGCTCTGGGCTGGTGTGGACCCACTATTTCCAGGTTGCGCTGCTCCCCGCCTTCGGAGCAGTGGCCCTCGCTGAGCGCCGTCGCCTAGCAGCTTTCTTAACTATCGGTGTGAGCCTGTTCTTCGTACCACCCCTGTCAGATGTGGTGGGTGCCACTGTCCAGGCGAAGATACATGTTCAGTCGGGCGGCTTAATAGCCCTCATAGGGCTCATTCTGCTGATGTGCATTATGGCCCTCCTTCCCGCCTCGGTTCTTCCTTCGCGCACGCGATCGCGCATTACTCAGTGGCAACAAGCACACCACCGTGACGACGAATGGCTGCGATCATCAGGGCCGTCGCTGTCCCACAGGTATCGCAATGACATGACCGCACCGCTACCTGTTGTGGCGGATACTCCGCGGGGAACGGGTGGACGCCACCACGAGCGCCGACGCCACACCCAGTAGCATTATCCACATGAATACCACTAGCGATGACGATTACCTCCGCGGCCCTGATGGCCGCCCGATCGTCGACCGCTACGGGCGACCTATCCGACGCCGTTCAGGGAAGAATACTGCAGCTTCGGGCACGGGTGCTGATCGTGGGGCTCACCGTCACGAAGCAGGCAATAGGCGCACTAACAGTAGCCGAGCCGATGAGTCACACGTCGACTACTCCGCGGGGAGCTCGCCTGCACGACACGAGAAGCACGTATACCAGCACTTTTATGCGCAACCGGGCCCGGCATCGTCCCGCGCGAGATACCAAGGCGGACAGCCAGGGCGAGATGACACTCCGCAACGGCCACACCGTCGTGATGAACGACGTCCGGGTGACTACGCTTCGGGCTCTCGTCCATTCTCACAGCCAGTGCCGCCTCGCGGGATCGAGGAGCATAACCGACGTATCGGCACGCCCACCTACCCTGGGGGCGGGCGCCGCACTTATCCCTCAGACGGCAGCCGCCCGTCCGACACGAGCCGCGGTCGCCGGTGGCGTCTTTCGGGGTGGGGACGCAAACTAGGAGCACTATTGGGGGTTCTCATACTTGTTGCCCTCGGGACGATGGTGTGGGTCGACCTTCGGCTTCATCGGGTTGATGCTCTGGCCAATTATGGCGGGCGGCCTGGCGGTGGGGCAGGAACGAACTGGCTGCTCGTCGGCTCCGATTCGCGTGATGGCCTCTCTGAGGATCAACAAAATGAGCTTTCTACCGGTGGCGATACGGGTGGCGGGCGCACAGATTCCATCATCCTGGTGCATATTCCCTTCGTGGGGAAAGCGACGATGGTGTCTATTCCCCGCGACTCGTACGTCGATGTGCCTGGTCATGGGAAGGACAAGGTTAACGCTTCGTATGCTCTGGGCGGCCCGCAGCTCCTCCAGCAGACGGTGGAACAGGCAACTGGGCTGCGCATTGACCACTATGCAGAGATCGGTTTTGGTGGGTTTGCCGGGGTGGTTGATGCCGTGGGTGGTGTCAAAATTTGCGTGGAACAGCCTATGGATGATCCACTCGCCGGGATTAATCTGCAGCCGGGGTGCCAAAAACTTGATGGTCCCACCGCCCTGGGGTTTGTTCGCTCACGCCATTCAATGGACGATGGTGACATTGGCCGTGCCAGGAACCAGCGGACGTTCCTCGCCGCGCTGGTGAAGAAAGCGCTATCCCCCAGTACATTCCTCAATCCGTTCCGCGCCTTCCCCTTTGTCAGCCATATGACGGATTCTTTCACAGTGGACAAGCACGATCACGTGTGGAATCTAGCGCGTCTGGGCATCGGGTTAGGCCTGTCACCGCACACGGAGACTATCCCCATCGCATCCTATGAATCCACTGATGTCGGGGACGTCGATGTGTGGGATGACGAGGCAGCGCAAGATCTGTTCAACTCGTTGCGCTAGTCGCGGGCCCCACTGCCCCGCTGTTCACAGGGCCCAATGCCGACGGGCCCCCTACCGAATGGTCACTTGGCGGGAACGAATAGTATCCCGCGCCTTGCGCTCGTCGGCGCTCAAAGGTGTGTCGACGGCCAGTGCTTTTTCCACCGCAACAGCAAGCTCTTTAATGGGCTCCTGGAATTCTTGAGCCGTCACCGTGGGATCAACGTCAAAGACGGGCACCGCAACACCGTGGGTGCGGAACGCCCCGGCAAACCGTGTGCCTTCTCCCAGGGTCAATTCCCCCGCAGCGTACAGGCGCGCCAACGCGGTAAATAATGCGTCCTCGTCGTCCTGTCGGATCCACCGGATGTAGGCTTTATCGCCGCCATCGGTCCACCAGACCGCTCCCGGCGCGGAGACGTCGACTCTCTCGGTTGGGAGCATCGACTCATTAACCTGCTTCATGTTTTGCTGCATGGCGGGGTCGACGGTTTGTCCTTCTGGGAGCCACCAGTCAAAGTTCTTCTCGACCTTTACTTCGAGTTTTTGAGCGGGGTCCATCAGGTCGCTGAGCTGCGGTTCAGTGCCGTCCGCAATGGATGTTCCCAGCGTTTGCCCTGGTTGAGCGGTCTGCAACCAAACGAGAGTGTGCGCTAAATCTTTATGGGGGTTAGGGCCGCGGTGCTGCCGCTGAAGGGCAACGAACGCGGTAGGGGGAGTCTCGCCATCGGTGTCGCGCACGATCGCGGCGGTCGCCCCGGGCAGGACGGTCACGAGGTAGACGGGGTAGTCAACGCCTTTCACCGAGATTTTCGCCCGCGCAGAGGGTGCGAATTCCTGCATGGCAATAAGATCTGCTTCCGAGGCAAAACCTCCGAATGGCCGCGGGTCACGCTCTAGTGCTGCACGTTCGGCGGCCCGCTTAGCCAGTTTGGCTTGGCGACGGGTCATTCCTTCGGGCAGATTCTCATTCTTCTTTTTCTTCCTTGACACCTGGCCTAGGCTACCTGCCCGCTCCCCCTGCTAGCCAGTCTCTTGTCGAGGATGAGAGGTCGTAGACATGGCGTTTCCTTCTCAACGTGGACTTTCCTGCTTGGTGCGCCGTTGTTTACTCAGAGTGCGTGGACGCTTCGTCCATCCACGTGCGCGCTTGGCGTGGTTTGTCGGTGGCCAACCAGTCAATACCATGCTGGGCAGCCCACATGACATCATTTCGCGTGTTGACGGTCCACGTGTAGCAACCGTCGCCACGGTGGATGAGTGCTGGACGCAGTTTCGCGTTGATGATGGACGGGCCGTAGGCCTGCGGAATATCCATTCGCCACAGGATGGGTCCGAGCGGGCGTTGGATTTCGCGTCGCAACAAAATCCGGTGGACAGGGGGCGCAAGGTGCCGCATTCTCGCTAGTGACATGGCTGAAAATGAGATGACGTGCAGCCGGGGGTTGTCAATGTATCCACGGTCACGAAGCACTGAGACGAGTGTTTTCTCCAGCTGGCCGCCGTATCCGGAGGGGTGCTTCGTTTCGACAAATAATCCGCAATCTGCGTTCTCGGCGAGGTCCAGGAGCGTACTGAAGAGCAACGGTTGTTGCGGTTCCGCAGCGGTGCCGACGTTGATACTGGGGAGGTCATCACGGGTGAGCTCTGCGATAGGGCGTTTATCTCCCGCGACGCGTTCGAATGTCCGGTCGTGTGAGCACACGAGGTGCCCGTCCTTGGTGAGGCGGATATCGCATTCTATGCCGTCGGCTCCCTCGGAGAGCGCGGCGTCGTAGGCGGCTAGTGTCTGTTCGGGGTGGTCACAGCTAGCTCCGCGGTGGGCGATGATCTCCATCGGTTCTCTTGCTTTCCGCCGAGCCAGCCGTGTGCTCGTTAGGCTCGTCCTCGGCTTCGTGAATCTAGAGAATTTTCACTGGTATTGAGCGCTTTACCGATGTGGTTGAGGATGGCGATGGCATCCGGAATGTGTGTTCCCTTGTTCAACATGACGCCTTGGGTACGCAGCGCAACGTCGGCATCGGTAATCTCTGCGCGTGATGGCAGCCCGGATTTCGCCATGGTTTCGAGAACTTGTGTCGCGAATATGGTGGGAATGTGAGCAGCATTCGCCACGTCCATGATCTGTTCGCGGGCTTCGGACATGCGGCTGAAGCCGAGTTCCATCGCTAGGTCACCACGAGCGATCATCACGCCCGAGTTCCTGTGACGGAGCAGGCCTGTCACCACATTGGATAGGTCGTTGTAGCATTCTTCGGATTCGACTTTCAGCATAACGCCAAGGTTCCGAATGCGCGCGCTGACTGTGGCGGGGTTCTCGTTGCCATCAGCGGTGTCCGCGATATCGGCGCTGTGAGATTCGCTTTCCGACGCTGCTACGTCGATTTCTTTCTCGATGGCATCGAGAATTTCAGTGAGGTCCTCGGCGGAGCGCACGTAGCTGGGCGCAATGATATCTGCCGTGCGAACGATTTCCGGGAGGATGGCACGGTCCTCATCGGTCATAGCGGGAAGCGGAACGTGGACGCCGGGGAAGTGAATCCCACGGCCTGCTCGCAGGTTTTTCCCGCCTTCGCGCGTGTGCACAGCGACGAGTTCCGCGGAATCGTACTCCGCGGTGTTGCCCTCAGCGTCCTTCTCACCAGCGCGGGTGACGGAGGTGACTTCACATTCGATCTTGGCGTCGTCGAAAAGGACAGTAGATCCGACGTCCAGACTACGGATAGCTTGTGGCTCACCACAGTTGATGGCGGGGATATCATCCGTCGGATCAGTGGGCGTAGGGTCGCTGGTCAGCGTCAGGCGTGACCCAACGTCGACATGAACGCGTTGCTCAGAGCGCCCGATCCCGTGAATCCGAGTTTTGATGTACTGGCATGCGACCAGGCTGCCATTGGCCAAGTAAACGTTCTGGCGTCCGTAGGCGAGCACTCCCTCGTCGGTGACCTTGTGCACGGTCATATAGCGCTTGGATCCGCGAGCATCCAACATGGATAGCTCATCGCCCACATTGACCGTCTGCAACCATTCCGGATCGACCTGGACGGCCAGCGTCGGACGGCCAGGAAGGCCCTCGGGCACAGGCGCCGGTGTCGTGGCGTTGTGGTCGAACGGGGTGATCCACAACTTAGAGGGAGTCAGGATGCGCCCTGTTTTCGTCCTGGTCACGCGGGTGCGCGCGATCCGCGGGCCAGGTTCAATAGGCCCTACCCGCAGTTTCGGCCCTGGTAGGTCCATGGAGATTTTGATGTCGCGGCCTACGCGTGCGCTGGCGGCACGGACGTTTGTCGCCATTGCTCGCCAGGCTTCGGGGGTGTCGTGCGCGCAGTTGATCCGGGCGATGTCCATCCCCGCGTCGGCGAAGGATTGGACGAGGTCGGGATCGTCGGCTGCTTCAGTGGGGAGAGTTACCATGACGCAGCTCAGCATACCATCCCGGGGTTCACCCAAAAGCGCAGAGCTGTTGGACGCTAATTGTTCCTGGGAACGTTCTATCGCTGCAGCTAAATGGGTGATGTCGTAGGTCTCTCCCTCGGCATCGCCGTCGTCGTTAGACGGACCACCCAGGTTCTGCAGCAGAGTTTTCGCCGCGCGGAGTTGGTCGGCAACAGGAGCCTGGTCGGATACACGGATTCCTACCGCCCGCAGTTGGGCAATAATGTGGCGGGCATCATCGGCCTGGAGGCGCGCGAAGTGCTGCACATTGCGAGCCCCCTCACGGTGTTCCGCGTCTGCCGCATCGATTAGGTCGCGTTTTTCGTGGTCGACCTCACTGAGCATGGTCAGGAGGCTACTGACACCACGGATCAACTCATTCAGTGAGGTCGTCGCTGAATTTGTCGTCGTTGCCTTCGACGACGATGCCCCTGACGTGCTGGCATCGTTGAGTTCACCATTATGACCATTCTGTTCCACTATGTGCCCTCCGGAGCGGCGGATTTCTCGTACGACCGAATACTACTTCGTTGCTTCCTGATCGGCATTCGGGCCGTAGAAGCGGTCTTTGATTTCACGCAGTTGCGCGGCTGATGCCTTCATCTGCTCAGCTTCGTGGTCATCGAGTTCCAGCTCGATAACGCGGTGGATTCCGCCACGGTTCACCAGGGCCGGGGTGCCGATGTAGATGTCGTCTTCGCCGTATTCGCCCTGCAGGTATGCAGAAACAGGAAGGACGACGTTCTGGTTCTGCAGGACAGCACGCGTAATCCGAGCTAGGCCCATGCCGATACCGAAGGAGGTCGAGCCTTTGGCGTCGATAATGGTGTAGGCGGCGTCGCGGGTCTCTTCGAAGACCTTCTCCAAACGCCCGTGCAGCTCGGGGTCCTTCTCGAGCTTCTTGCGCATCGACACACCGCCGACGGTCGAGGAGGACAGCACCGGGAGTTCCGAGTCGCCGTGCTCACCGATGATGTAGGCGTGAATGGAGCTCGGGGCAACGTCGTACATGTCGCCCAGCATGGAGCGGAACCGTGCGGAGTCCAGAACCGTGCCCGAACCGATAACGCGTTCCTTGGGCAGGCCGGAAATCTTCCAGGTGGCGTAAGTCAGGATGTCGACAGGGTTCGACGCAATGAGGAAGATGCCATCGAAGTCGTGCTTCATGACATCTCCAATGATGCTGTTCAGGATCTTAATGTTCTTGTCGACGAGCTGCAGCCGGGTTTCACCTGGCTTCTGTGCAGCGCCTGCGCAGACGACGACCATCGCCGCGTCGGCGCAGTCATCGTAGGTGCCTACCTTGACGTTGGTCGGGCTCGATGCCCACACGACGCCGTGGTTGAGGTCCATGACGTTGCCGGCGGTCTTCTTTTCGTCGATGTCAATAATGGCCAGTTCGTCGCACACACCCTGGTTGATGAGGGCGAAGGCGTAGGCGATTCCGACGTCGCCAGCGCCAATAAGAACGATTTTGTTACCAAGGCGGCGGTGTTCTTGACCTGCCATGAGAATTCCTCCAAGGAATGAGATCTGAAAAAGATGGTGCGACGGCGCGTATGTGCCGTGATGTATTCTTCAGTGTTATTGTGCCCGGTTTTGCCCGAATACGCTAGTGTTTTGACAAGCAATCAAACATATACCCCCGGTTCTGATTGATTGAATATGGGTTTCTTTTGTTTCCTCGTGAGCACTCTGCGCCACCTCTCCCCCTTTTTTAGGGCACAACAACCCACATATCCACAGCCTACCTTAATCTTATGGATTCGTCCTGATTAATAGGGGGTTTTTCATCTTTTATGGCCTCGACCTGCACCCATTTATCGTCTTCATTTCGGAATAAAGAAAAATTTCTTCACGTTAAAGGTTGCGAAACCCTCGGACTTCCACAACACTGGGTTTCACGCACAAATTAGTTGTGCGAGTCACACTGTTGAAAAAATCACAATGCGCCATGTTTTAGCGGCGCATGTTAGCTATTAACGAAAGGTACTGAAATGGCTGTGTACGAACTTCCTGATCTCCCTTACGATTACGACGCTCTCGAGCCTCACATCTCTGGCGAGATTATGCAGCTTCACCACGACAAGCACCATGCAACCTACGTTGCTGGCGCAAACACTGCGCTGGAGAAGCTAGAGAAGGCCCGCGAAGAAGGGGCAGACGCCAACGAGATTCGCGCACTCTCCAAGAACCTTGCCTTCAACCTTGGTGGTCACACCAACCACTCCATCTTCTGGAAGAACCTTTCCCCGAACGGTGGCGGCGAGCCGACCGGTGAGCTGGCTGAGGCTATCAACCGCGACTTTGGCTCCTTCGAGAAGTTCAAGGATCACTTCTCCGCTGCTGCTACTGGCCTTCAGGGATCCGGCTGGGCCGTTCTCGGATACGACCACATCGCTGGTCGCCTCATTATCGAGCAGCTGACCGACCAGCAGGGCAACGTTTCCGTTGACTTCACCCCACTACTAATGCTGGACATGTGGGAGCACGCCTTCTACCTCCAGTACAAGAACGTGAAGGCTGATTACGTCAAGGCCGTATGGAACGTCTTCAACTGGGCGGACGTGGCAGAGCGCTACGCACGGGCCAAGTCAAAGTAATGCCCTGTGGCCACTTTCTGGTCACACGCGTGGCCACGATAGATAGGCGGCCACGGTAAAAAGCGTTAGAGGAAGAGGCACCTGCGGGTGCCTCTTCTTTTCATACGCGGCTTGCCATACGTGGCCCACATAACCACGCACACAGCGGGACTTACAATAGGTCTATCAAGCAAAAGGGATATTCTACCGTCAGGTAGATCCAACGTCAGGCACATCTAGCGTCGAGCCGGGAAATCAGGTGTCACACTATGGCCACTCAGGGCTTACCTGACGGGTACACGCCACAATCCCCCATGTACCGCAAAGTCATCTTGGCGATGGTGGGCGCTGGGTTGGCATCATTCAATGCCCTCTATTGCACACAGGCTCTCCTCCCCGTGCTGTCCGAGGACCTCCATGTCACCCCGGCAACGGCATCACTAACCGTCTCCGCGACGACGGGGATGCTCGCGCTGTCCATCATTCCGGCGTCGGTCATTTCAGAGCGCTTCGGACGCAAACGAGTCATCATGCTCAGTGCCCTATCCGCTACCTTGCTGGGCCTTCTTCTCCCCTTATCGACGTCGGTCGGCATGCTGATTACCTTGCGTGGACTGCAAGGCATCGCTGTTGCGGGGGTTCCAGCGACGGCGATGGCGTATCTTTCGGAGGAGATTCACCCGAAACACGTTCCTCACGTGATGGGGTTATACGTTGCGGGGACGTCGGTGGGTGGGCTGTCCGGCCGCGTCATTCCCGCTGGCGTCCTGGAGTTCGCATCGTGGCGATGGGCGCTCGCGGCTACCGTGGCGGTAGCCATTATCTTTGCCTTTATCACGTCATGGGCGCTTCCCGATCAACAGCGTTTCCAGCCTAAGCGTTTGACGTTTCGGTCAGAGTTCAGCGCCATTGCCCAGCACGTGAAAAACCCGCGCTTGAGTGCGCTGTTCACCCTTGCTTTCCTTTTCATGGGTGCCTTCGTGTCACTATATGACTATGTTGGCTACCGTTTGACAGGACACTTTGGTCTCAGCGAGGGCGTCGCCGGCGCTATCTTCTTCCTCTATCTCTCCGGAACGTGGAGTGCGACGCAAGCCGGGACGATGGTCCAGAAGTTCGGGCGGGCGCGTGTCCTTGTCGGGTCGATTGTCGGCATGATGATCGGCATGGCTGTACTGTTTTCCCCCGAGCTCATCAGTAGCATCCTGGGAATTTTACTATTCACGGCGTGTTTCTTCGCGGCCCATTCCGTGGCGTCGGGGTGGGTCGGAGTGGTTGCTACGACCAACCGGGCGGAAGCGTCGTCGATGTATTTGTTCTGCTACTACATGGGGTCATCAATCGTAGGCTGGCTCTCCGGCCATGTTCTCCACTCATGGGAGTGGGGTGGGCTCGTCGTGTGGCTGCTTGCCGGGCTGGCCATAGCAACAGTGATTGCGTTGTTCATCGCGCGCACCACCCCATCGACCCGAGCGACACCGTCACCGGCAGGCGACTCCCGTTGAGTGAACCGGGCAGTAGCCATTGGGGTTTTTATCCAGGTACTGCTGGTGCTCATCTTCCGCGAGGTACATCGTTTTCGTCGGTGTGTCGCTCAGTAAAGAAATGTCGGTGGTGATGTCCCCATAGCCGGCGTCGGCCAGTGAGCGAGAGAAGGACTCCGCTATCTCACGGGCTTTCTGCACTTCGTCCTCGGTCTGTGCGTAAATCACGGAACGATACTGGGTGCCCACATCGTTCCCCTGGCGAAAGCCCTGCGTCGGGTCGTGTGCCTCGAAAAATGTGCGTATGAGATCCTCGAAGGACACTGTGTGGGGGTCATAGATGATGCGGACGGTCTCGGCATGGCCGGTCCGACCTGTGCATACTTCCCGGTAGGTCGGGTTCGGTGTATACCCACCGGCATAACCGACCGCTGTGCTTTCTACGCCATCGATCGCCCAGAAGAGTTTTTCGGCTCCCCAAAAGCATCCGAGCCCCACGACGACGCTGCGCTGCCCGTCTTTCCACGGTCCGTCGATGGGTGTTCCCAGAACTGTGTGCGGTGCGGGGTGTGGCAGGATAGGTTCATCACGCCCGGGGAGCGCATCTTCCCTGTTCACGATGCTTGTTGGTGTGGGTTGAGTGCCAAAAAGAAATCCCATGAGCATAGGGTAGACCGAAGTAGTTGTGTTCGAAAGGCTTGGTCGCTGTCGCCTGTAAACTCGTGGGGATGGCGTCGACGGACAGCGCCTCGGGAATGGTGCGCCCTCGGCGCACACGGAGCATGATTATATGCACATTTTCGATGCCTATTTTCCAGTTTGTCCTCGTTGTGGAATAGCGTAGAAATCACTATGAGTTCCCGCGATGAATCTCTCCCCGTCTCCCCTGATGGTTCGGCTCGTTCTTCTCACTCCGCCGACGACACTCCCTCTGGGCGGACCACCTCCGGCCGGGCCCACGGAACTGCGTCCGGCCGACCGCACGAGTCACCGTCCTCAAAGACATCAGCGCGGTCCTGGCACCGACGTGCCTCCCGCCCCGTGAGCGTGTGGCTCGCCGCTATTATCGTCCTCGCCTTGGCGCACCCATTTGTGCCAAATAATCGCTGGATGATGGTGCATTTCTTCACTCTTGGCGCGCTGATGAACTCGATTATGGTGTGGTCGCAGCACTTCACCGAAAAGTTCCTCCACCAACGGCTCTCTGACTCCTCCCGGCCGAGGCAGGTCGCCTTAATTTATGCCCTCAATGTGGGCGTTATTCTCTGCGTCATTGGGCAAGCGTGTAACGACGCTGCACGCGATGCACAGGAGTGGGCATGGATCGTCGTCACGGTAGGAGCCGTCATTGTTGGTGTTGCGGTGGCTATCCATGCGATGTCGCTCATTTCGCAATGGGTGAAGGCGCGCCGCGGTGCCACGGAGTCCGGCACTGACCTGGGAGACTATGCGGCGATCATCATGTTCTACATCGCTGCATCATTGATCTTGCCCATCGGCGCGGGCTTGGGTGCAACACTGGCTCATCCTCTTCCGGGGACGTGGCACGACCGACTCATTGTGCTGCACATGGCGGTCAACGTGCTCGGCTTCGTCGGCCTGACCGCTGCGGGCACGTTGACCATTCTTTTCCCAGCTATTTGGCGTGCGCGCGTATCGGCATTCCGCCCAGTTCCGACGCTCGCCACGATGCTGGGTGGCATTCTGGTGTTGAGCATTGGAGCGATTTCTGGACGCTTCGAGCTCGTCGGCATTGGCATGGTGGTCTATGGGGCGGGGTGGATCATTTGTGCCCGCCCGTGGGCGAGCATCGTCCGGAATTCCCGTCGCGTCTCCCACGAGCCTCCCGCCATTTTTGCGCGCTCCTCGGTGGTGTTCGCTGTTGTCTGGGTGATTGGCACGATGCTGGTCGCGGGGATCAGCCAGATTGTGAACCCTGACGACATTATTTCGACACCGACGGTTCCTCTCGTAGTTGGTTTCGGCGCGCAGTTGCTCATTGGTGTGATGTGTTACCTGCTTCCCTCGACAATGGGCGGTGGCGGTAAGGCTGTGTCACAGGGGCTTGCGACTCTAGATTTCATGGGACCTGCGCGGACGACAATGGTGAACGTCGGCTTGATCCTGTGGGTTCTCCCCGTGGGCGGGTGGCTTCACATTGTGGGATCATTTGCTGCGGGTATTGGTTTAGCGCTGTTTGTTCCGCTGGCTGCTGTGTCGGCTAAAAACCAGGTTAGGGCGATTCGAGCGCAAGCTGCGGCGCGTCGGAAAAAGGCTGATAAATCGGCGATGTCGTCTGCTTCGTCTGCTTCATCAGCTTCGTCTACCGACTCTGCACGCACTGCCGGCGCTCCCGGCGCCGACGACGCTACTGGCGTTAGCACGAGCAGCACGGCCTCCACCCACACGTCCACCCGCGCAATTCCTCCGAACCCACCTCATTCACGATCACCACTAGCACAGGTTGCGGCCACCATGTCTGCGATTGCTCTCATCGCGTGCGCGACTCTCGCCATAACCGGTAGCGGCAATGGTTCGTCAGACAATTCCGGGGGCTCCACTGTCCCAGCAACCGGGCATACGACGTCGGTCACCGTGACGGCCAAAGGCATGTCTTTTAGCCCGAATTCTATCGACGTTCCGGCTGGTGATCGCCTGAAAGTGACGTTGAAGAACGACGGCGACCAAGTCCATGACCTCAAACTGGCCGATGGAAGTGAAACGGGGAAAGTGAACCCCGGCGAGAGCAAAACGTTCACGTCGGGCGCGATTACGAAGAAGACCAAAGGTTGGTGCACCATCCCCGGCCACCAAATGCGTGGTATGGAGTTGACCGTGAATACCAAGGGCGGTTCGAGCGGTTCCGCCGGATCAACCGCCACCGACAGCGATTCCGATGCCGATACCGCGTCGGATAAGGATGATGTTCATGCCAGCGGGCACTCTATGGCATCGACAAATACGGATAGTCCGCTGAAACAAGAGGTGATCCGTGATCCATCAGTGGGGCCTGCGCCCGAGGGGACCACACACAATATTGATTTAACGGTCTCGCAGGTTAATCGGACAATCCGAGAGGACGGCACGAAGCGTGCGTCGTGGACATTCAATGGTGCGCCCATGGGGCCGGTGCTGCGTGGTCACGTCGGCGATGAGTTCGTCGTCCACCTCAAGAATGATGGTTCAATTAGCCACTCAATTGATTTCCACGCGGGCATGGTGAGCCCTGACGAACCCATGCGGTCCATCAAACCCGGTGAATCGCTGGAGTACCGGTTCCGCGCAGAACACGCCGGAGTCTGGTTGTATCACTGCGGTACGGCCCCTATCAGTATGCATATTGCTGCCGGCATGTTCGGTGCTGTGATTATTGATCCGCCGGACTTGGACCCTGTGGATCATGAATACATCATGGTTCAGTCGGAGTTGTATGGCCTGGGTAAGGACAAAGACAATCCTGTCGATTCCGCTTTGCTCCGCAGCGAAAAGCCCAGCAAAGTGGTGTTTAATGGCTTGGAGAATCAGTATGTCCAAAAGCCTCTCGAGCTCAAGAGCGGTGAGCGTGCCCGGTTCTGGTTGCTCAATGCTGGCCCGAATATTTCCGAGTCCTTCCACATTGTGGGCACGCAGTTTGATACCAGTTTCAAGGAGGGTTCATACACTCTCCGACATGGGCGCGATGCCTTCGGTGTAGACGATGGCGGTTCTCAAGCGCTTGATCTTTTGGCTGCTCAAGGCGGTTTCGTAGAGGCTGATTTCCCTGAGGCTGGTACCTACACAATGGTTAACCACCAGTTTGCCGACGCTGAACGCGGCGCGATGGGCAAGATCAAGGTCAGTTAACCGTAGCGCGTGCGGTGGGCATGGTGTGCGCACCTGGCGCGCCTGCCGTGAGCCAGTTCCTGACTACGGCGGTCGCGCGGCAGTCATCCCTGTTGTAGCGAAGGAGTAGAGCACGGGCGTCGTGTTCACCCGTCACTCCCGTTGAGATTGGAGCTAATGGGTCGACCCCTTTTGCCTGCATAAACACCGACAATGATGCTTCCCCGTCCATGTCGGCGTCTTCCCAGCGAAAACCGGCCAGTGGTGCGACAGTTTTCAAACCCAGCCCTGCTGGCCCCACTAGTTCACTTTTGACGGCTGCATAAACGTCAACCCATTCTGGTGAGCGGATGAACTGGTTGACCTCCGCGACGGTGGGGACGGTGACCATTGTTGCGGGTATGGGTGCAGACGCGGATGTGGAGGCGGGTGCAGACCCGGGTGCCGGCTTCGACGCTTCAGAGGGAGTGCTGAAAGTGAGCCCACCAAAGCGCTGAGCGGACCGCTTAAGCCACATGTTCTCCCCTTGCGCCCCATAGCAGTAGGCTGCGAAGCTCTGGCCCTGGGCATGGGCACGGTCCCTTTGGTTCATCAACCACGCCCAAAACATGGCGAAATTTCGCGCTTCGGCATTAGAGTTCAACTGCTGCCACGTCACAAAAGGCCGGTAGGTGGTTCCGTCCCAGGTCCCCCACAAGTAGCATCCGCGTTCTAGGTACGCTTCCATGTCTACATCGATTTCGATGTCTGCCCTGCGGACAACCTCGGCATCACCACGGGCACCGTTTGTCCGGCCTCTCTTCTCACACGGCACTTTTTCACGCAACCCGTTTTTATCCGCCGTCTTTTCACGCGACGCATTACGCCGTTGCCGCACCTTGTCAGGCCGATGAACTGCTGTCCAGCCTTGCGTGTACGCATATGCCATGGTGCTGGCGTCGCCACAGTTAGCGTCGGCAAGCTGATGAACGGTAGATATACCGGCAAGACGATATTTGTCCGCCCGCGCCCCGTGAAGAACAAGGCTGATATCGTCCATCTGCGTCAGCTCTGCGTGGCAATCGCTCTCAAAGCGGCAGGTGCTGCACGCTTTAATTTTTCGCGGCTGCTTAGAAATCGGTACTCGAACTGCATCAACAAAGCCGTCGGTCATAGTGCCGACGGGCCACACCGCAACATCGTGAGCTCCCTGCCCCACAATCCCGATCAGGTCGGATGATAGCCCCACGTCGCGAAGAGCATAATGGGCGGCGACCAGCGGGTGGATATCTCCTGAGTGTGTTTTAGCCCGCCCCGACCGCCACAGGGGAACCGATGTACCCAGCCTCGGTAAGGAAACCGACATAATGCGGCGTGCGGGGTCCGGCACTATGCCTTGGTGCGTACTCACGGTGACTGGCATGTAGCGAGCCTCATGCGGAAGCGCCGATGAATCCACCCGAACCAGCAGGTCAGGTGCGGTACGAATAATGATGTCGTCAGTGGAACTCAGCTCCGGGTCGGTGGGATCGGCTAACCACCATGGGTTAGCCACGTCCACACCGGGGCGCGCACTCTGCAGTTCTGCCATGGCTATCCGTGCCGTGAGCCGCGGATTAATAACCACTCGTACGCCTTCAGCCAGGGCCTCCAGCGTGGCGCACTCCTGGGCATCCCACATCTCATCACGGTCCTGGGGCATGGGATTCGTCCCCGCGTGATCACAGTCCGCCTGGGAACCACAATCCTGTGCACAGTCGGCGATCGTCATCACGAGTGATTTTTTATTGCCGACGCCGGGCACAGTGGTGTCATCGTCGCTAAGCTGCCCGAATACCACCGTGCGTTCAAGTTCTGATCGAGCTTGACGTGCCCGAGCTGCTTCCCGTGGTGGGCGGTGGTGGCCTTCACGATCGAAGGTGCGGCGTTGGCGAATGCGATACCGACATCCCGATAGCTCTGTAGCCTCTACGGGGGTATCCGCGGGATGGGGTCTCGGTGCAGTCATTAGGTTCATTATTTCAGGCGGGCCCACACACAATACGGTGAGGGCACCACAATTAACGCTCTATGGCAGGATAACCGTTAGAGTAGAAGACGATAGAAGTAGTTAAAATTTACGTGAACTACTGAGCATTCCAACACGGTAGCGTAGAGCAACTGCCGGTCGGTTACGCGCCAGTGTATGAGCTCTGAACTCAACAAGGATGGATCATGGGATTACTAAAGCGAGCACGTCAAAAACGTCGCGACCGTAAATTAGCTGAAAAGATCGCGAAGCGTCAGGCAAAGTCCCGCGCTAAGGATGAAAAGAAGCTCAACGCGAAAAAAGAGAAATATCTGAACAAGACCGCCAAAAAGGTCATGAAGCAGGATGCAAAGGACCGCAAGGATCAACGCAAGCATGAAAAGGACCTTGCGGAGGCCGCTGTACAGCAAATTCGTGAGCGGAGTTTCTCGCCCGGTAAGGCTGCACAGTGGGCTGGTGCACTTCGCGTGGCGGCCCCGGTAGTTATCCCCCTGATCTACAGAGCGGTCAATGGAATTGAAGGCCGAAGCGTAGCGAACAAGGCCAAGAAACTGGGACTGTCAGCTCAGGACTTGTCTCGGTTCCGCGGCGATGGTGCTCCGCTGAAAGCTCGTGTAGAGAATGTACGCGTTCAGGCTAAGGACACCCCATCCGGTTTCGCGAGGGACGTCAACAAGCGACTAGATCTTTTGCTTAATAACATTGAGAGCGCAGAGAAGATGCCGAAGCAGCAGCGCAACCGGGCGCTATCGAAGGCATCGGCTGAGCTCGATGCCATGCAATCGGAGATCCACCACAAGATCGCGCATTAAGTTCAATCACTCATTCCCACCTCCGCAGGGCTCTCCGTCCTGTGGGGGTTTCTTTGTGGGCACGATGTCGGACGGCCTCGTGGGGCTACTTTTCTATGACAACCTCTTTGCCTTCCTTATGTTTTACTGGCAGTTGAATCGGGATTTTGCCCACCAGATCAAAACACCCTGTGGAAAAGCGTAGTAAAAACTGATTCACAGTGGTGAGAAATCGTCTCAGGAATATCTGTTGGCACGCCATTAATAGTGTTCGGGACTGACTGAGTACTTTAAAAGAAGCTTTCCAATAAATAGAGAAATTAATGACGCACACGAGTAGACTTTCGCCGAATATATACGCATAATGGTGTAGCATATGGTGTTATCGGCATATGGTTACGGCCATTTGATGTCATCCATCTGATGTCATCGTGTCGTACGACGTCGCGTAACGGTGCTCAATCATGGTGTGTGATCATCCATCGCCATGGATTAGCATTCTGCACACGATTTACGCTACAACCGGCCTTAAAGCTCCACTCCTAAGCCAAGCGAATACTCATCCGGTGAATGGGGCTTTAAAAACAACGGTATGTAGTCGTAACGTCCACCGCGGCTAGGTTCTCTCACCATAAGAAAACATTGATATAAGGAGATAACAATGGCACGTCGATACGTTCCACAGATTTTTGATGACTTAGACGGCACCGAACTTACCGAGTCCGACGCGACAGAAATTCACTTCAGCGTTGACGGCACTGCATACATGCTGGAGGTCTCGGAAGACAACGCCCGTAAATTCCACGAGGCCTTAGAGCCCTTCATTTCCTCTGCGACAAAGGAAAGTGGCCGCGGACGCCGTCGTTCCTCTTACCGCAACAATGTTTCGTCGGAGGCTACCAAGGCTCGCAACCGCGCAATTCGTAAGTGGGCCAATGAGAATGGCTATCACGTTGCACCGCGTGGCCAGATTAAGAAAGAAATCATCGAAGCTTACGATCGCGCTCACCCGGTGAACAAGGATTCCTAAACCGAAACATTCCGTTCCCGGTTATCACGATCCTGCCCGCGATGGATACCGCACACTGCGGTGTTCATCGCTTTTTTCACGACATATCGACCACAACACAGGCAAGAACCACAATCGACGTATGAAACGACACTTCCCACGCCACACGGGCTCCCGTGTGGGCATCTGGACCGTTCTTACCGCCATCACTGCAGTTTCACTGGCTGCGTGTTCTAGCGACACGACGGGCGGATCGGAATCAGAAGGCTCTACATCCAGCTCTAACGCCTCCTCAGCCGACGTGGCCGCCGATGGCCTCCCCATCGATGCCCGCCCCTCCTCTGGCGCTTCGGATTCGACGCCGTGCCCGTACTTGACCAACCAGGACATGGCGGACCTGAACGGCCAACGCGTCACCGGAGTGTCCGTCGATAAGCGGTTTAATCCCCCAGCCTGCCAATGGCTCTCTTATGGAAATACGCCTCAAGCGCAAACAATCATTCGGACGGCTAAAAACGAACAAGCCGCTATCGATATGATCAGCACCGCTATTACTCATCCGGGAACAACCGATGACGCAGCAACAATTACAAAGAATTCAGACAATTCCGTCAGTGGTGGCGACGTTGAACACACCAACCAACCGACGGGGTGGGAAGGTTATCGCGCTCAAGCGGAAAATGCGGCAGTCTATGCAATTCGCAAAGGGCCAGTGGTCGTTATTGTTCACTCCGATCAAACTCAGACGGTGAAGACACAAAAGATCGCCGAAGCGGTGATCCAGCAATTACAGCTCTGATCAATCAGTCGCAATCTCTTCGCGCAACACCCCAGTTTGAATACGAAGGACCACGGCGCTTCGCTGGCTTTTTAGCAGTATGCGCCACTTGTTGTGGCACCATTGCCCCATGCGTCTGGGCCGCAATGATCTTCTTCCTCTTCTCGTCACGTTCTGGGGCAGATGCCGTCTCTTTCAGAGCGTGCCGGCCAGTCTCAATCGCTTTAATCTGAGGTCTATTCGCACGCGCTGCTGCCGCGGCCGCGGCTTGACGAGCTTGCCTATCGGCCTCACGATCAGCTGCTCTCTTCTCCCTCTTTTCCCGCTTCTTATCCAGCTTCGCCTGTTTTTTCTCCTGCTTATATGCCTTTTTCTCTCGGTGACCTTCCAACCATAGGGCTGGGATTTGCCACGGACGTATCAGACCCCTCCCCCGACGGCGCCACTTGTTTCGCTTCAGTGTCCGCTTTTTCTCTTTCTTAGCGTGCTTTTCTTCATCATGCTCGGCCTTCGTCCGTGCATAATGTTCACGAAATTCCTGAGTATAGGGAAACCTTTTATCAATTGTTCGGTAGAGCAAAATGTTTTGGCTCATCGTCCATAAGTTATTCCCCACCCAGTAGAACAATATGGCCACAGGAACCGGACTCGTCAGGCCGAATAACAAGGGGCTAGCACTACCCATGACCGCCATAGGAATGATGATTTTCTGCATCCTCACAGCAATGGGATTATCATGCTCCAACTGACGATAACTGCGGTACGTCGAATACGACATGTTAATCGTCGTAAAAGTCGAGGCAATAAGAACCAACGGTATAGCCAAGGTATAAATAGTTGATTTGTCCGTGCCCATTTCCTGTAAACGCGACGAGGCCATAGCCGCGTACGCCGGCAAAGGGACACCAAAAGCCTTAGCTTGAAGAAATTGCCCAACATCTTGGCTGGTTAAAAACCCAATGGGCTGGTGCTGCGCAGCCCCGAGACCACCCTTAGGTCGAGCCATATGAATCAATACTCGGTATAAACCCAAGAAGAAGGGCAACTGGATAAGAACCGGTAAACACCCCGCGCTAAGCCGATAACCAGCATCTTTTCGCGCCTTCTGTTCCTTGGCTATACGTTCCTTCCTAGCCGCAGTTCCTGGCTTATCTTTATACTCTTCCCTAATTTGATTAATAACCGGACGCAGATTCACTTGGATGCGGGTCGACTTATATTGGGCATACGCAAAGGGAAGCAGAATAAGACGAACGGTCATTACTAACAAAAACAAGGAAGCGATCCATGACGAAATCGGATCTGCACCTAGAGCCGTGAGAAGCACATGCCACAGTTTGATCACTCCCGAAACCGGATACGCGAAAAGACTGTAGATCATGCACTACCTCTCAAATAATCTGCCTGAGGGCCACGACAATTCCTGAACCGCTCCTATCAACTAGTCAGGAACACCACCATAAGACAATAGCGTTCCAGCGAGAGCGTTCCTACCTTGGAAGGAATATCAGTCGCCTCAGGGTCCGAGCGTGACAAGGCCCGAGCGTGACAGGACACCAGACGGTAAAGGATCTCCTGCGCTATCGGAGCACATATCCTGCGCCCAACGATTTTCGCAGAAGTGCTTCTATCTGCCGTACACTGCCGTCTATGGCTCGCCATCGTAAGGACACAGTCACGTCTCCGGTTTCGCCCGGCGATCTTTCCGCGCAGAATTCCGGCCCTGCCGATACTAGGGCTACCCATGCCAGCGCTGACACAACCCCATCCACGGATAACGTCACGACTTCGCCGAGCGGATCGGTATCGGCCGGCCCCGACCAACGTCAGACGAGCACGGCGTCGAAAATTTTAGGTATCAGTGGAGAACTCATCCTTACACTTGGCATCGTCATTATGCTGTTCGTCGTCTACGAAGCCTACTGGACCAACATCCAATCCGATCATGAACAGTCGCAAGCCAAAAGTCAGCTCGACGACAAATGGGCCGATGCCCGCAACACTATGAACGCCGACGAAGGTGAGGCCATGGGAAAGCTACGCATCCCCACATTCGGTTCGGATTGGAACTACGCCATTATCCAAGGGACGTCTGCCAGCGATCTCAGCCGCGGCCCCGGGCACTACACACGAACGCAAAACCCCGGGGACAAAGGAAACTTTGCGCTCGCTGGGCACCGTGTTGGCCGTGGCGCTCCTTTTAATGACCTGGGATACCTCAAAACCTGCGATTCCATTGTCGTCGAAACCCGTGAGTCCTGGTACGTGTATCGCGTCCTTCCTATCGACGAAAAAGGCGCAGACCGTGAACAAGCCCTGGCACACTGCACATCGCCGACGCTAGCTAAACAGGCAACGTCAGGCGATTACGCATCTGTTCGTGGGCGCTACATCACGACTCCGAGCAATATCAGCACAATCGCTTCCGTTCCTGGGCACGAGGACTCCACCCCCGAGTCCTCTGAGCTGTCCATCATCACGCTGACCACGTGCCATCCGCAGTTCTCCAATGCGGAGCGCATGGTGATTCACGCCGTCCTTGACCGCGTCGAAGCGAAAGACGGAAACAAAACACCAGTCGAACTAAAAAACTAAGGGGCCACAGCCCCACGGTGAAGAGGTGCTTAAATCACCTCACTGCGAGCACATTAAGGAGAACACCACATGTACGCATGGATTTGGCGGCACCTCCCCGGCCCCACCTGGTTTCGCGTGATCGAGGCACTAGTGCTCATCGCGGCAATAGTGCTGATCCTGATGCAGGTGGTGTTCCCTGTGGTCAGTGACTGGATGCCGTATAACGACGTGCGCGTGTAGGCAAGTACATAAAGCGCACGACGCGCGCCACACACAGACGAATTCCATATATAGATCTACATGTATGGGTCTAAATGACGTAATTGCCCGGGGGCGCAGATAACAGCTGCCGCGCCAGTTCCCGAGCAATTTGAAGCGGGACGACGTCACGGCTCATCTTCGCCCCTGCTAGGCCCCCATCCAAAAACACCATGATCTGTTCCGCGATGGTCCGGGACGCATAGCCATACTTCTTGGTCAGAAGCTCCGCCATCGTGTCGCGGCACCACCGTCGGTGCTCTAATGCTGCTTGGCGAATTCCCCGTTCCCCATCATTTTCTGGGCGCGGATATTCACTCGCTGCGTTCTGGAAATGGGATCCCCGATAATTCTTCCCCGGCTCCTCACTAATACAGATGTCGAAAAAAGCCAGAATCTTGTCTTGCGGCTTATCGCGCTGATCTGCCAGTTCATGCCAGCTCGCTCGCCATTGTTCGTCAAGCTGCTCTAAACAAGCAATAACTAAGTTATCTTTGGATCCAAACAAAGAATATAAGCTGGCCTTTGCGACGTCGGCTTCGCGGAGAATACGGTCAATCCCGATAACCCGGATACCCTCAGTAGTGAATAGACGCGTGGCGGCTTTAAGCAATCGCTGACGAGGACTCGGTCGATCCCGGCGACGACGAGTCGTTGTTTTTGCAGCTGGCACCTCGCCGTCACTCTCCTTGTCTACTGGTGTCTAGGGGCGTATAGCCCGATGGCCTACGAGTAAGGATCCTGATGGCATCTACATCCATCAACCGAACAACTTACTACTTAACGTGTTCCCAAAGCCACACGACACCGGAACTGAGGCAGCAATCCCGCTGTATGCGCCGGGGCGCCATTCAGCCACACCGTCCAGCCACGCAAGACAGCCGCGCGGTGCAGCTACCCAAAACAGTCACGCAACGAGTTGAGCGTCGCCAGTGCCTACATGTCGCGCCTACACTCTGCTTTCCGGTCGGACGACCATCAGCGGGCATGGGGCTTCTTGTAGCAACGCGCGTGACGTCGATCCCAACAACATACCGCGGAACCCACCACGGCCATGGGAACCAACGACGAGCAATTGTGCATCCTCAGATGCATCGGCAAGTGCCCGAACCGGACGGTCGCGAGTAATAATCTGCTCAACCTCCACATCAGGGTACTTATCTTTATAACCGCTGACCCGTTCAGCGAGCAGCCGCTTTTGATCTTCTTCAATCTCTTCCCATTGCTTCTGAGCTGCATTTAACCCAGCAAGGGAAGCCTGAACCTGCATATCAATCCACGTGTGAACCGCGCGTAGCGGGGCCTTACGGGCACTGGCCTCTGCGAACGCCATTTCGATTGCTTTTTCAGCAACCCCGGTACCGTCAACTCCGACGACAACGGGGCCGTACTTCGTTGCCGTCGATACGTCGGATTCCTCACGCACGACCACCACGGGGCATTTCGCATGGCTCACTACGGCGGCTGAGACAGAGCCCATGACCATACCCGAAAAACCGCCCAAGCCACGCGAACCCATGACAATCATGGTGACGTCCTGGGAGATATCGAGCAGCATATCAATGGGGTTGCCCTCTTCCACCTGATAGCTGACCTCAACGGACTCGTCGAAATCTGCAATGATCTTGCGTGCGGTATCAATTTTCTCCATGGCCTCTGCTTCGAGGTCATCGTAGAGTTCCTGCGGGGGAACCATGCCTTCCGCGTACAAAAATTGAGGCATGGAGTACGTACTGACCAGACGGATCGGTTCTTTCCGCTTCAGCGCGGTATTCGCAGCCCACCGAGTAGCCGTCTGAGAGGCGGCAGAGCCATCAACGGCAACAACAATAACGTTTTGCTTCACCATGACATCCCACTTTCGAGGTTACTCATGCGAGCGTTATTGCCCGCACAATACGTTGCGCTACTAAGGCGAAACTTGTTTCTGTGCAGTAATGTTGCTGCCGGCAAACCGATTATTACAGCCGACGGGCAACACCATTGCCACCTCTCACGGTACCCCCATACGGCACAGTGGTGTACCCCCAAGGTGCACGATGCCACCCCCGAAATGGAGCTGTTTTCAAGGAAAAGCCAGGACGGGGACACAGGTGTCAGGGACACAGCGCTCCGCGAGCTTCAGGGCGCATCTCCTATCACAAGCCACGGCCAGGCATCAGGACCTCAACGCTTCCCCCAGCATCTCAATCGCCCTCACCCGGTCCTCCACGTCAAAGGCATAAATAGAAGCAATAACGCCTTGTGCTCCCGTCGCCTGAACAATGCGAGCAATCTTTCCCTTCACCTGATCAGGCGTTCCCACGGCGTTTACCTGCAAGGCCGCATCCACCTGCTGCCATGCCATCACATTGCCGTCCCGCACGTCCTTCGGCGGCCTGAACAGCCCACGAGTCCCCGTCACAATCCCATAAAAGCTCTGCTCATGCGTCGTAAACAGATGGCGAGCTTTCTCTTCAGTCTCTGCCACCATCACATTGACACCCACAGTGACGTGAGGCTTACCCAACGACGATCCCGACACGGCACCACTCTGAGCAGGACCACTTCCGACGCCACCGCCGTCGACGCTATCGCCGTCGGCAGTGTCCCCATATGCTCCTGCAACGAAGTTATTGCGATACGTCTCGAGTGTCGTCGACAGCCGGAACGGAGCAAAATGGCTGGCAAACACGAACGGAAGACCCGCATGTGCCGCGATCATCGCACCATTTTCCGACGAACCCAGCATGAAGAATGGCACGTGGCTGCGTAATCCTGGAAAGGCATTGACGCGGTGCGCCATCGGCCCCATGTAGCGACGCAGCTCGGCTAGATCGCGCTCGAAATCTGGGACATCCGACTTTCCCCGACGCAAAGCCTGCGCCGTCATTGGATCAGTGCCTGGCGCACGTCCCAGCCCTAATTCGATCCGTCCCGGATAGAGGGCGTCTAAGGTGCCAAACTCCTCCGCAACGTGTAGAGGTGCGTGATTAGGTAGCATCACGCCGCCAGCGCCAACCGCAACGGAATGCGTTGCCGCCGCCACTTGCCCAATCATGATCGCTGTTGCCGACGACGCCAACGACTGCGAATTGTGATGCTCTGCTAGCCAAAAGCGGTCATAGCCGGCGCGTTCCGCCGCCTGAGCGGAACGGATCGTCGCGTGGAGAGCATCCGACATTGTCATTCCCTCACTCACCGGCACAAGGTCAAGAAGACCAAGTTCAATGGTGCTGAGATCACTGGTGCCGATATCGGACGACGACTGGCCTGATGATGGACTATCTGGGGTAACCATGAACACCTTCCCTGTGGTCGTAAATGTGCAGTTCTCACTGTCGAGATTCTTTGTTGTGTTTTTGCCTGTCGCTCTCAACGTTGCGGTCGCACTCGTGACAATCGCAGTCGTGACAGTCGCCCTCGTGACGGCCACACTTATCGCAGATGCGCGACTCCGCTCTACACCCCATAACAACGGTGACGGCCAATTCCGTCCATGATCCTCACTATTGGCCATCGCCGCGAGCCCTTTATGCTGGTCTGCATGGTTCGCGTTCTTGGAATTCGTGATGGGCTTAACCCTTCACATGCCCGTGTACCGGCAGATGCAGCGCCTATTACGGCCGATAATTTCCTCGAACACCTGATTTCCTCTCAACGGCACCGCCATCCCTCCGATACCGCGGACGCCCGTGCAGAACGATTCACTGCTGGGCATGTTCGCGATGGTAAAGGACGCGTCCTCACTCCCTCCGACCTACTCCAACCACATGATGAGATCTGGTTCTACCGCATGCCCGCCTACGAAACACCAGTTCCAGGGCATTGCACACCGCTGTTTTCATCACCGGGGATCCTCGTCGTCGACAAGCCCCCATTTTTAGCGACGATGCCGAGGGGCCGGCACATAACTGAAACAGCCACCGTCCGTCTTCGGCGTGCCACCGGCAATGACAACCTCGTTCCTGCTCACCGACTTGATCGCCCGACCTCTGGACTCCTTCTGTTCACCACTCATCCTCGATGTCGGGGGGCGTACCAAACGCTGTTCGCACGTCGGCAAGTCCGGAAAACATATCAGGCTATCGCCCCATACCACTCCGTTCTCGCGGAGAGCCATAACCCTTCTGAGATCGAGCACGTTACCATCGACTCCGGCACTATCAGCCTCGAGAACGACGGCATTCACGTCCACCAACGCATGGAAAAGACGCACGGTTTCATCCAGGCGCGACTCGAGCGCGGAGAACCCAATGCGGAGACCGTCATTTCGTCGGTTCGCATGTTGACCAGCCACGATGAACGCACACTCCGGGAGCGCTATCACGGTTGGTGTGGGGAACCACTACGTGACACCCCCTACGCTCTCTACACCATGCACCCTCTTTCGGGTAAAACGCATCAGCTGCGAATGTGCCTCAATTCTCTGGGAGTGCCCATTGTGGGCGACCAGGTCTATCCACGAATATTGCCGGAGGCCATCAATGCTCACCACCACGTCGATGAGGCATGGCATCAGCCTTTATGCCTACGATCCACACAATTGAGCTGGACTGATCCCAGCCTCCATCGGCCCATCACCGTGACGGCACCAGATCTGACTCACACACTGGGGCTGGGCGGATAACTGCGCCATTGTTGCGGCCAACTATGTCCGACCCAAGTGTTAGTATCCTGGCATGGCCACGAGGGATCCCGAACAACATTCATCCGGCACTGTTACCGCCGGATATGAGGGTGAAAAGAAGCCTGCCACAGATAAAGCAGCACAGTCCGTGAGCACGCGGCCCTCCGCTATTACCTCGTGGATGAGCGCACTCTCTGTCGCTGTGATCTTCGCTATCGGCGGGTGGCAGCGACGGTGGATGAGCGACGACGGACTCATCGTCCTGCGGACCGTTCGTAATCTTCTCGCTGGTAACGGCCCTGTTTTTAATGCGGGCGAACGCGTCGAGGCCAATACATCCGTTATGTGGCAATACATCATTTACGGCATTGCCACAGTCTCATCAGCGCGCCTAGAGACCATAGCTATCTACACAGGTCTGTTTTTCTCAGTCCTCGCGGTCACGATCGCTGCTATGGGTTCGGCTGCTCTTCACCGTTCCCCCGGGGTTCTGTTTGTTCCCTGTGGGCTACTGCTCTATATCTGTCTCCCGCCTGCGCGCGACTTCGCGACCTCGGGACTGGAATGGGGGCTCTCCATCTTCTGGATAGCTGTGCTGTGGTTCCTGATGGCGCACTGGGACGCCGCTCGTCACTGGGCATATCCAGGAAGCGGATCAGTAAGCAATTCCCGGAGCCACCAGGGGCGCCAGGGACACCTTCCCCGCTGGAGCTATGCCCTTGCATTCTGGGCCGGGTTGAGCTGGCTAGTCCGTCCCGAGTTAGCACTCTACGGAGCTGCCACCATCGTCGTCCTCCTTGTTATTCACCGACGCTGGACCATTCTCGCGTGGGCAGTTCCGCTTCCCTTTCTCTACGAGATTTTTCGGGCAGGCTATTACGGCCTATTGGTCCCCAACACTGCGATTGCGAAATCGGCCTCCGGCTCCGACTGGAAACAGGGCTGGCGCTATGTCCTCGATTTCGCTAACCCGTATTGGCTATGGCTCATTATTCCTATTGCGATCATCGTCGGTATCGCACTGTTCCGGGTCGACGGACGCCACGCCCCACTCCCTGTCATCATCATGGTGTCGTGCGGGGTACTACATGTGCTATACATCATCAGAATCGGTGGTGATTTCATGCACGGACGCATGTGCCTTCTCCCATTGTTCGCCCTGGTCATGCCCATCGCTGTTGTCCCCATCCGCTACGCCTCTGCATCATCCAAACGAACGCAATCAGCGACGTGGGACGGGAGCTCGCGGCACAATCATCACGGCCGTCTCCTCGTGGCACAACAACCGCTGGCGACGTCGGCAATCATCATCATTGCAGGATGCGCAAGCATGGGAATATGGGGAATTGTCCGTCTATGCGCCGGCCACCCCTTTACCCAGCCGACTACAGTCGCAGATTTTAAGCACCTCGATATAGTAGATGAACGCGAATTCTGGACTGCCTTCACAGGGCACTCAGCGCATGACCCGCTCACCAAAGCGGAAGATTTCTTGGCTGCCCCCACGATGATCAACTACACGGCCTCGCTCGAAGGGTCTATTCCCCACTTAGAAAACTCTACTCATAGCGAAAACCCAGATAAGGGTGTAACTCCCGAAGGCTTCCACGTCCAGCCCCTTGCATCTATCCCCACCCACCCGTACAAAGACATACGATCCGTCTGGACTCCCCTCCCCAACTTCACCAGCCCTGAACAGAAGCAAGCGTTGTCGAAATTTGGCAAAAAGTCATCACGCGTCGATGCCACCACAAGTCACTCCGACGACGACCTCCGCACGGCAAGCGGGCTAGATAACAGCCCCGTCACGGTCTCCTACATCAACCTCGGGATGACCAGCATGAACGCGCCACTTGACGTCCGAGTGGTCGACCCCATGGGGTTGGCGAACCCACTCGCTGCCCGCCAATCGCGACAAGCCAACGCGCGCATCGGCCACGACAAATCACTACCCTTGTATTGGCAACTGGCCGACACTGCGGTTCCGGTGACTGACACGCCATTTTGGGAGAGCGAAAAGAAGGTCCACGCCGCGCGAATCGCGCTCCATGATTCCGACTTTGTCTCACTATTCGAGGCATACCGCTCACCAATGTCACTATCCCGGTTCGTGAAAAACATCGGATTCGCCCTAACCCAAGGACATTCACTCACGTTCTCGTCGAAACCCAGTGACTACACCACAAACACCACCACAGAGGACACACAACCCAATTCCGTCCCCGTCATTCAATGGGGGCACAGAACCAAACTCGACAGCGGACAACGCTTACCCCGTTCTCTACACCCTGATTACATCCCGCCCGCCACAACTGTCTTCCGCGACGCAATGACAACCTGACAACGCCACACCCCTGCCCATACGCTCGCACAACCACAACACATATCCTTAGGCTTATAAATGTCTTCCACTCCAGCCGACGCCAACGTCCCGATAGCCCGCGCAGATGCCATCTCCAAGTACTACGGCAAAGGCGACACCCGCGTCACTGCACTTGATTCCGTCTCCGTCGAATTCCGAACCGGAGAATTCACCGCCATCATGGGCCCCTCCGGATCCGGAAAATCCACACTCATGCACTGCATGGCCGGGCTCGACTCTGTTAGCGAAGGCTCCACCTTCGTCGGCGATACAGACCTCTCCACTCTGAACGACAAACAACTCACCCGGCTCCGACGCGACCGCATTGGCTTCGTCTTCCAGTCCTTCAATCTGGTCCCGACACTCACTGCCTCAGAGAACATCACTCTGCCCATGAACATCGGTGGCCACCGCGTCGACAAGGAATGGTTCACACACATCGTCACGGCATTCGGCCTCACCTCGCGTCTCGACCACCGGCCCTCCGAACTCTCCGGCGGGCAGCAACAACGCGTTGCCTGTGCCCGCGCACTCATCGGCCGGCCCGACATTATCTTCGGCGACGAACCCACCGGCAATCTCGATTCCAACTCGTCCACCGAGGTTCTGACCACCCTCCGATCCGTCGTCGACGAGTACAACCAAACGGTTGTCATCGTTACCCACGATCCCCGAGCGGCCTCCTACGCGGACCGAGTGATCTTCCTCACCGACGGGCATATCGTCGATGAACTCACCAACCCAACCACCGAATCCATCCTCACCACCATGGCCACCATCGATAATCCAGATAACCAGGCCTCATGAACACACCAGCCACGCCCAACAATCAGCTGCGCCACCATCCCATGTGGACGCTCTCCTTTCGAAACCTCCGTGCGCACAAGGTTCGGCTCGCCCTCACCGTCCTCGCGGTCATCCTCGGTACGGCGTTCGTCTCTGGATCGTTCATTTTCACCGCCACACTGAATAAAGCGTTCACCGAGATCGTCACCACCATGTACGACGGCGTGGACATCGCCGTCAAACCCGGCGAGGCCACCGATTTCGCACACCAGCGTGACACCATCAACAACATTCCCGGTGTCCGTGCCACCAACGAAATGACCGACATGAATGTCGCCGTCGCCCATGACGATGGCACCATGATCGACACCGGCGGAGCAACAGCACAAATCCTCCCCAACTATCCCGGCGACGACCAAGCCAATACCGCGTGGTCCATTACCGAAGGACACGCACCTACCAAGTCAGGGGAAGCCACTCTCAACAGCAACGCAGCCGAGAAAAACAACATTTCGCTCGGTGACCACCTCATCGTCGCCACACCCACAATGCGTACCGACGTCACCATCGTCGGTTTCTATACCACGTCGACCAACTTCGGCGGATGGGCGGGCGTCGCTCTGAACCCCGACCAATTCCGCGAACTCGCCGGCACCAGCATCAGCTCCTACAACGTCGCTATCACACCCGGCGCGGATAAACAGCAGGTCATGGCGGCCATCTCCAGCACTGTGCCCGGGAGCACAGTCCAAACCGGCGAGGACGCATCCAAAGAGATGACGTCGAGTATTTCTAACCAGTTGACCTTCATCAACTACTTCCTTCTGGCGTTCGGGGCGATCGGCCTGATCGTCGGCACGTTCATCATTGCGAACACGTTTTCCATGATTGTGGCGCAACGAATCCGTGAGTTCTCTCTACTACGTTCACTGGGTGCGTCGCGTGGACAAATCACGCGCTCTGTGCTCATCGAAGCCCTGATCGTCGGCATTATCGGGTCACTCATCGGCATCGCTGTCGGATTTGGGCTCGTTCATCTTCTTGTTGCGGGGCTCAGCAAAACAGGTCTGGACATGCCCGATTCGTCGATACCTCTCACGTGGCAATCGATTGTGTGGCCACTGGTTATTGGCATCATTGTCACACTGGTGAGCGCGTGGGCGCCCGCCTGGCGGGCGGGCTCCACCCGACCTGTCGAATCGATGAATGCCGCGACGCAATCCGCCCCCTTGCTCCGCCGGACCCTCACCGGGCTCGTCGTCCTTGGTGGGGGCGCAGCCCTCGCGTGGTGGGGAAGCTACGCCGACGACTTCACAACACGTCACCGCATGATCATCCTCGGTGTCGGAGCCGTGGCCATCATCGTGGGTACCCTCGCCGTCTCCGCAGCGCTCTCCCTCCCGCTTGTCAGTGGAATAGGACGCATCCTCGGACTGCCCTGGCGCTCCGTCGGTAAGCTCGCGGCGACCAACTCGTCAAGAAACCCCCGTCGGACCGCTACTACTGCGTTTGCCCTCACCCTCGGACTCGCCCTCGTGAGTTCCGTCGGCATGATCGGTGCCTCCATGAAAAGCACCGTATCGGACCTTGTTGACAATGAACTCACAGCGGACCTTGTTGCAACACCACCCGGAGCGGCCACAGGGAGTATGTTTTCTCTCCCCGGAGGTGTGAACAAGGAGATCGCATCTGTTGATGGTGTCACCGGGGTTGCCCCCTTCTACACCCTGGCCAATGCCACACTCCGAGGAGACGACACGAACCGTGGCTATGTGATCTTCACCCCCGACAATCCACACAACTACATCGATCTCAACATGAAAAAAGGGAGCGAGGACCTCTCCCGCGGCGGAACTATTATTCACGCCAGCTTTGCTAAGAAGCACGGCCTCCACGTGGGCGACACCGTCGACATCGACGCGCTTACGGCCACCAGCTCTGAGTCTACCGGCGGGCTTATACCCCAAGGGGGAGCGCCCGCCGACGCACACGCCACCTCCACCGTCATCGGGATCATGGACAGCAAACTTTTCCCCACCGCGCTGGTGTCACAGCAGGATATCGATAAGATCAGTCCTGATAAACACACGTGGCGCAGTCTCATGACCACGATCCGAACCGACCACGCCATCGACGACACCACGATGCAGAAAAGGATCAAAGAGAAGGTCAAGCACTACGTCATTGTGCAAGTGCAAACACGGGACGAATTCAAAGGCCAGCAAGCACAACTCGTTAACCAACTTTTATCCATCCTCTATGGTCTGCTGGCACTATCGGTGGTCATCGCGATTATTGGAATCATCAATACGCTGGCGCTCAGCATTGTTGAACGTCGTCAAGAAATCGGGATGCTTCGTGCCGTGGGGATGGTGCGCGGGCAAGTACGCCGCATGATCACCCTCGAAAGCATCCAATTGTCCCTCTATGGTGCGATTATTGGGGTCATTATTGGGCTCTACATCGGGTGGATGTTCATGAACGTAATGAAAACGCAAGGCATTACGCAAATTGTCATTCCGTGGGAACAGATCATCGCCATGCTCATCGCATCTGCCGTCGTTGGCATCATCGCTGCGGTCTGGCCTGGCATACGCGCCTCGCGCATTAGCCCACTCGACGCCATCGCCGATTAAAAAGGGAGCGAAAGTCATTGTGACGATGTTATTGAATCTCACAATAACTAATTAGTGATGAAACTCGGCGATGAATTCGACAGCAGAGGTTTCATTAGGGAAGTTTCACCCCGAGAGCCGAGTTTTGGCCCCCATTTGTCAACAAATATGTACAGGTCAATCAGGGGCATAACGATTGCCACTCATTAAGGTCATTGAGGAATGAATCTCTGTCATCACAGTAGATCTCAAAAGAAGAAGCTCTTATGCACCCTTTGTGAAGATCTTCTACTAAGACTGGGGGCTCTACCTCAAGCTTCACATTGACTTCACTCAGAACAGGGACCCTAAGGTGACCATTTTCATCTAATGTTATATCTCCTCCTTGTCCTGCGCTTATGGGTTTAGCGCTCCTCAAGTGTGACCACGGTATCTCACAAATAAGCCTTTTCCCGTATCGGATGACTACTCCCTGGTGAGTTATAAAGTGTGGTCTGTTCCGGACGGACACGTAAAAGCCAGACAGAAGAACGACAGCGTAAATACTGATAATGAGAAAAAGATATCGCCAAAAACTTTGAGAAACAGCCAGATGAACGACGATAATTTCTACGACACTCAGACCTAAAACCATAAAGACCAGAGTTCGAAGATTTTTATGGACGGTATAGACCCTGCTGCCATCGTGAGTACCACTAAGGGGCCTAAAGATACTGGGGCAGAAACAAGGTAGCCAACCTCTGAGACAAGTAGCGCTAACGCTTTACGGGGTACCCCAAATCTCCGGGCCGTCGTAGGAAGCGACGCTGCCCACGCGCCTTGACTGTTGCGATAATCCCGCCACATACCCCCATAAAGCAACGAGAGCGCTACGCCAACCAAGCCAATGGGGACGAGCGCCCACCAGCTCGCCAAGCCCACCCCCGTATTGACGAGAACGAGTACTGCTATCTCGGAAATGAGAGCACCCGCAACAAGCACTCTGAAAGCTGCCTTCATTTACCCCCCCCCCACTACAAGGCAGGTACATGACCAAAGAAAAGCCGCACCCGCTACGCACCGCCCAGGTCGATACTCCCGCCCGGGATCGAATCAATCAGGCTACGCGTGTACTCCTCACGCGGATGGTCGAACAGCTCATCCGTCGTTCCGCGCTCCACCAGACGCCCCTGGCGCATCACCAGCACGTCGTCGGCAATCTGCTTCACCACCGCAAGATCATGGGTGATGAACAAATAGCTCAATCCCATCTCTGCCTGCAGCTCATTCAATAGGTTCAGGATCTGCGATTGCACCAGCACGTCCAGGGCAGACACCGCCTCATCGCAGATGACGACATCGGGATCCAGGGCCAATGCGCGCGCAATTGCAACGCGCTGCCGCTGACCACCCGATAGTTCCGACGGGAACCTGTGCATCATCGCCGCCGGCATGGCCACACGGTCCAACAATTCGCGAACCTTCTTTTCGCGGCTCGCACGATTCCCAATCTTGTGAATCTTCAGCGGCTCCGCGATCGTGTTGAATACCGAATACATCGGATCAATCGACCCAAACGGGTTCTGAAAAATAGGCTGCACCCTGCGTCGGAAAGCAAGCTCTTGCTTTCGGTTCAAAGCGGTGACATCGCGCCCATTAAACGTGACCGAACCCCGCGTCGGCTGCAGCAGGCCGAGGATCATCTTCGCCACGGTGGACTTGCCTGAACCAGACTCCCCCACCAGCGCCGTTGTGGTCCCGCGCCGGATGTAGAAATTCACATCCGCAGCGGCCGTGAACATGCTCTTCTTCCACGGCGGGCCACCCGGGATCGGAAAGTCCTTCCCCAGGTCGTGGACTTCGATAATGTGCTCGACGTCGCCATCCTGCGCCGCGTGCGGCCCCGTGGTGCGCTCATGGGCCCGTTCTTCGGCCTCGTGAGCCACTTTTTCACGCTGTTCGATGACGTCATGCCGCCGCGCCCGCAACGAGGGAGCCGCCCCCACCAGCTTCTGCGTGTAGGGGTGCCGGGGATCTTGAAGAATCTCCAGCGCAGGGCCAGACTCCACAACGCGACCCTGGCTCATCACGACGATCCGATCCGCACGCTCGGCGGCCAAACCGAGGTCGTGCGTAATCAGCATTACCGCTGTCCCCAGTTCATGGGTCAGCGAATCCAGGTGATCCAAAATGTGCCGCTGCACCGTGACATCCAGTGCCGACGTCGGTTCGTCAGCAATGAGTAATTTCGGGCGTGCCGCCAAACCGATCGCAATCAACGCGCGTTGGCGCATACCACCCGAATACTCGTGCGGGTACTGGTTCACGCGCTTGTTAGCGTCGGGAAGTCCAGCTTCGGAAAGCAGCTCGACAGCCCGCTTGTGGGCAGCGGACCCCGTCGCGACGTTGTTGGCCTTCAAGGCCTCCTTGACTTGAAAACCTACTTTCCACACGGGGTTCAAGTTCGACATGGGGTCTTGTGGGACTAAACCGATTTCCGCACCGCGGAGGGCCGCGAGTTCTTTAGGAGACGCGTGTGTGATATCCCGGTCGTCAAAGGTGATGGCCCCACCTGTGACATGGCCCCCACCGGGAAGCAAACCAATGATGGAATGCGCAGTGGTGGACTTACCAGACCCGGATTCACCGACGATCGCGACAGTTTCCCCGGGGTAAATGTCGAGGTTAACGCCAAATACCGTTGGTATTGGGTGCTTCTTACCTCCAAAGGCGATATCAACGTCGCGCATGTGCAACAGTGGGCGAGTATCATCGCTGGAATTTTGCTTATCGACGGTGTGCCCGCCTTGGTCCGACCTGGTTGCGTCCTCGGATGAAGGCGGACGGTGCGCGGAATGTGGAATCGATGTCATGAGGCCGTACGCTCCTTCGGGTCGAGGGCATCTTTTAACGCATCGCCCAGCATGATGAAGCCCAGCACTGTGATGGCCAGCGCGCCGGCTGGGTAAAACAACGTTGCCGGTGCTGCGCGGAGTGTATTTTGTGCTGTGGAGATGTCGTTACCCCACGACACGGTTTCTGGTGGTAAGCCGATGCCTAGGTAAGACAGTGTTGCCTCCGCCACGATGTAGATCCCCAGCGATGTCGTTGCCATCACAATGATGGGCGCGAGGCAGTTCGGAATGATGTGGCGCAGCAGAATCTTCCACTGCGATAGGCCTAACGCGCGTGAAGCCATCACATAGTCATTGTTTTTTACCGTCATCACGGCTCCGCGCACGATGCGCGCCATTTGCGGCCAACCGAAGGCGGAGAGAACGAGGATCACGGTGAACGTATTGCGTTCACTGAACAGCTGCATGAGAACGATGCCGGCCAGGATAAGCGGTATCGCGAAGAAAATGTCGGTCAGCCGGGAGAGCACTGCGTCCAGCCAACCACCGACATAACCGGCAACCGCGCCGATGATGGTTCCAAGAATCGTGATGACAACTGTGACGGACACGCCTGTCACGACCGAGGCACGCGCACCATACAGCGTGCGGGAGTACACGTCATAGCCCTGTCGAGTGAAACCAAAGGGGTGGGATGCTTGAGGACCTTCCAGGGACTTGTCTAAGTCGGCAAATTTCGGATCAGTGGAGGTGAAAAGTCCTGGGAAAAGGTAACCAACAATACCGCAAATATAATCACTACCGATACCCAGAATAGTGGACGACGGCGTAATCGAGACCAGGCTTCCGACCATGTGCTGAGCGGTTTTTTATCCTCCAAAAGCTCGTCGCGCGATGGCTGGTCTACAGCAACGGTTTCAGCTACCCACCGCTCCGTTCGTGACGACGAGCCCAGTGCGGACTCGTGTTTGCCAGCCCCAGCCACTGCTAGGGGATGTGCTCCGCTCGGCGTCGATGTCTCTTTGTCTGCTCCTTGTGCTGCTGACCTGTGGGCGGGTGTGTTGGATGGGTTAGGCATAGCGGATCCTCGGGTCGAGAAGTGCGTAGAGCAGGTCAATAAGGAGATTCGATACGACGAAAATAATGACTAAGACCGTGACGACAGAGACAACGGTGGGGGCTTCACCCAGCATCACTGCGTGATAGACCAGGCCGCCAACGCCATTGATATTGAAGATGCCCTCTGTGACAATCGCCCCGCCCATGAGCGCTGCGAGGTCAGCGCCGATGAACGTCACGACGGGAATCATGGAATTCCGCAAGACATGGTGGAGAATGACCTTTGGTTTGCTCATTCCCCTGGCATACGCGGTGCGCACAAAGTCTCTCCCTAGGGCCTCAGCCACTTCTGATCGGGTCAAACGCAAGACGTAGGCGAAAGACACAAGCCCCAGCACGAATGCTGGCATCAAGAGGTGTTTAAAGTCGCCTTGCGCACCGACGGTGGCTGGCAGGACTCCCCATTTAATTCCGAATAGGAACTGCGCAACAAAGCCAATAACGAAGATTGGCACCGCGATAATGAATAGGGAGAGTACAAGGACAGTGGAGTCGAACAAACCGCCTTTTTTCAAACCCGCAAGGACGCCAAACCCAATGCCGAAGACGGTTTCAATGACGATTGCCATCAATGCCAAGCGAATCGTGACGGGGAAGGCATTTCCCAGAACAGTGCTAACGCTTTGCCCGGAGAACGTTTGCCCTAAATCACCAGTGAAAATCCCTTTCAGGTACAAGAGATATTGGATGATGAACGGTTGGTCTAAATGATATTGTGAGCGAATAGAGTGAACAATTTCTGGACTCAAGGGCTTATCTCCCGCTAATGCAGCGACGGGATCACCGGGGGTCAAGAAAACCATGGAGTAAATAAGAAATGTTGCTCCGAGAAAAACGGGCACCATCTGCAATAATCGTTTTCCGATATACCAAAGCATGAGGGGTCCTTATCGATATCATTCACTCGAGAATAAGTGGGAGGCTCTGTGACGGCGAGGGCGATGCTAGGTGCTTGCGGTGAGGGCTAATAATGAGGAGAGCGCCCGTTTCGCGCTTACCGTCTATTACTGGGGCTAGTTCTTGGTAATACCCGTGTAAATGGGAACCCCTTTCCAGTCGTAGTTGACGTCTGAGAGTGACGTCGTCCACGCTGCTGATGCGGTGTAATAAAATAGGGGGATCTCTGGGAGGTCCGTCATAAGGATCCCTTGCGCTTTTGCGTAGGTTTCTTGTGCTTTCTTTGGATCGCTTTCCCGCGCGGCGTCTTTAAGGAGATTGTCGAATTCCTCATTGGTGTATTTACCGTCGTTTGACGAGCCATCCGTAGCGAATTGTGGTTGTAGGAAATTGACTTGTGAGGGGTAGTCTCCCTGCCAACCACTACGGAATGCGGTATGAATGGATCCACTGGATACATCGTTTCGCAAGGCTTTAAAGTTGGGGTAGGCCTTGCCGGTGGCATTAATGCCCAAGACATTGTGGATGCTGTTAGTTACTGCCTCAACCCACTCTTTATGACCGCCGTCTGAATTATAAGCGATCTCGAATTTTCCGCTGAAGGGTTTGATGTCATCGGCTTTTTTCCATAGCTCTTTGGCTTTGTCAGGGTTGTAGTCGAGAACTTCTTTTCCCTGAACGTCAGGGATATCGCCCAGCGTCGTGGCAGTGAAGTCTTTCATAGGGACGCGTGTCCCGTTCATGATCTTGTCGGCAATTTGCTTGCGATTAATTGCCATGGAGATTGCTTGCCGACGCAGATGTCCTTCCTCATCATTGCCGAAATGATCAAGCCATTGCGGGATGACGAAGCCACCATTAGCAGCGATTGGCTTGACAAGATTCGTTGAGGGGAAATCATCTTTAAATGTCTGCATCGCTGTTGGCGGAACGGTAATGCCGATAATGTCCAGGTTATTTGCCTGTAAGTCGGTATATGCGGTGTCAAGGTTTTCGTATAGTTTGACAGTGACGCCACCGTTCTTTGGTTTATCGTCACCAGCATAAGTATCGTTTTTAACGGTTCGGATAGAGTTGTTATGGGTCCAAGCGTCTTGGCCGTCGAGTTTATAAGGCCCGTTTCCTACTGGATGTTCTCCGAACCCCTTAGGATCGTCAAAGAAGGCCTGCGGGAGAGGGTAAAACGGGGTTGCCCCCAAGCTAATAGGAAATTGGGAGTCTGGATCAGTTAGCGAAATGCTAAATTCTTTATCATTAAGTTTTTGCAGACCAGACATCTTTTCTACGCTGCTACTAGGGTCCTTGACGTCGTCAAACCCTTTTATATTTGAGAAAAAGTCCTGTTGTTTTTGGGCATTCTTACCGGCTGCACCGTAATTCCAAGCGTCAATGAAGGAATCCGCAGTGACGGGTGTTCCGTCGGTGAAGGTCCAGCCATCTTCCAGCTGAACAGTAAATTGGGTGTTGTCCGAATTGGCTTCGATGTTGCTGGCGACTTCATTGCGGGGCTTACCGTCTTCATCGTAGGCAACTAGGCCACGATAGAGGAGGTCAAGAACTTGGCCTCCATTATTTTCGTTGGTGTCAGTAGTGATAAGTCCGTTTTGGGGTTCCGACGCTGCAGTCCGAATAATGTTCGGGTCGCCTGCTCCGTCTAAAGTGGCGCCGCCCCCATCGCCACACGCTGTAAGTTCGGCCACAGATAACGCCAGAGTTGCGATGGTGGCAGCCACTGACCGTAGACGCATATTGGGGGCTCCTTTAAATGGCGCAGCTATAGCTGGGTTCAAGATACTCACCACCGTCTGAATGACGGGGCAGTACCAAATATGGAATTTACATTACGTGGAAACTCCTTCATTACCTATCCGGCCCCCGATATTTAACGTCCAAGAAACGTTCATTACACCCAAAAGGATGAGTCGCTGCCGGTACGGTAAGGTGAAAGTCACGCCGCTGGCTCTAAGAATCTAATCCAAACGATCAAGCGTTCTTCTTTTGCCATCTTTTGACGTACTTATTCAGAATGACAAAAAAGAGGACAAACCCGACAGTGATAATGATATGACCCATGCCAGCAAAGATAGCTAGTGTTTCGGGAAAGCCTTTCCCAAGGACTTGCCATATTCCGTGGAACGCAAGGAAACCGACAGTCCACGCTGCGCCCAGGTTGTAAATCCAAAAGAAGGTGGTAAAGCGCCGGTCTTTGTCAATTCGTAATAGCAAGGCGAAGACAAGGAATAGCAAGTTCATCGTCATGCCAAGAATCAGCGAGTGGGTGTGCACCACCGATAATTGAGTTGTGCCTTCGAAATCGTGGGCTCTGGTGAATTCGCGATAGAACACTCCGGCGACGAGCCCGATGCCCAACCAAACGGTGGCGGCAATATAAAGCTTCCTCATAGTCCCCAGGCTAGCAATGGCCTTCTATGAGGATTTCACTTGGATAAGAAGACGGCGGAGGAAGCCGTCTTAATATATAAAAGTGTGTGGTGTGGCTGCCCGCGCCCCCCAAACAACGAGCACACACAACCACACCACACACACCACATATTCTATTGTTCCCACGTTACGGTTGGCGGCGACCTACTCTCCCACACCCTCCCAGGTGCAGTACCATCGGCGCAGGCAGGCTTAGCTTCCGGGTTCGGAAAGGGACCGGGCGTGACCCCACCGCAAAAACCACCAACACACACAAAAGGACAACACACACCCAACCCAACAAGGTGGTGTGCTGCACAAGACACCAAACAGCAGACGCAAGCAACCAACAAACTTCTCACAATATTCCATCATGATTCATTGTTGTTTTAGTTCGGCCAATTAGTACCGGTCACCTCAACACCTCACAATGCTTACAGATCCGGCCTATCAACCCCATCATCTCCAGGGAACCTCAAAAGAAACCTCATCTTAAAACAGGCTTCCCGCTTAGATGCTTTCAGCGGTTATCCCTCCCGTACGTAGCCAACCAGCCCTGCCCCAGGCGGGACAACTGGCACACCAGAGGTACGTCCGTCCCGGTCCTCTCGTACTAGGGACAGCCTTTCTCAAGTTTCCACGCGCGCGGCGGATAGAGACCGAACTGTCTCACGACGTTCTAAACCCAGCTCGCGTGCCGCTTTAATGGGCGAACAGCCCAACCCTTGGGACCTACTCCAGCCCCAGGATGCGACGAGCCGACATCGAGGTGCCAAACCATCCCGTCGATATGGACTCTTGGGGAAGATCAGCCTGTTATCCCCGGGGTACCTTTTATCCGTTGAGCGACACCGCATCCACAAGCCAGTGCCGGATCACTAGTCCCAACTTTCGTTCCTGCTCGACCCGTCAGTCTCACAGTCAAGCTCCCTTATGCACTTACACTCACCACCTGATTGCCAACCAGGCTGAGGGAACCTTTGGGCGCCTCCGTTACCATTTAGGAGGCAACCGCCCCAGTTAAACTACCCACCAGGCACTGTCCCTAACCCAGATCATGGGCCGAGGTTGAGATGCTCAATACGATCAGAGTGGTATTTCACCAACGACTCCACCACCACTAGCGTGGCCGCTTCACAGTCTCCCACCTATCCTACACAAACCGAACCAAACACCAATACCAAGCTATAGTGAAGGTCCCGGGGTCTTTTCGTCCTGCCGCGCGTAACGAGCATCTTTACTCGTACTGCAATTTCGCCGGGCCTGTGGTTGAGACAGCAGAGAAGTCGTTACGCCATTCGTGCAGGTCGGAACTTACCCGACAAGGAATTTCGCTACCTTAGGATGGTTATAGTTACCACCGCCGTTTACTGGGGCTTAAATTCTCCGCTTCGACCACCAAAGGCGGCCTAACAGGTCCTCTTAACCTTCCAGCACCGGGCAGGCGTCAGTCCGTATACCTCGACTTCACGTCTTCGCACGGACCTGTGTTTTTAGTAAACAGTCGCTTCCCTCTACTCTCTGCGACCACCACCAGCTCAACCAGTCTGTCACCAGCAGTGGTCCCCCTTCTCCCGAAGTTACGGGGGCATTTTGCCGAATTCCTTAACCACAGTTCACCCGTCGCCTTAGTATTCTCTACCTGACCACCTGTGTCGGTTTCGGGTACGGGCCGCACACACACATCGCTAGAGGCTTTTCTCGACAGCAATGGATCACCAACATCCCCACAACGGGTACGCATCACGCCTCACCCCTGATGGCATCCGGATTTACCTAAATGCCGGGCTACACGCTTACACCACAATCCACTCAGTGGCTCGGCTACCACACTGCGTCACCCCATCACTTGACTACTACCAGATCAGGCCCCACGCATCCACACACACCACAATCCAAAGACCATGCCATGTGCTTCAGGGCGGTTAGTATCACTGATTCACCATGGGCGCGCATGCACGGGTACGGGAATATCAACCCGTTATCCATCGACTACGCCTGACGGCCTCGCCTTAGGCCCCGACTCACCCTGGGAAGAAAAGCTTAACCCAGGAACCCTTAGTCATCCGGCGGACAAGATTCTCACTTGTCATTCGCTACTCATGCCTGCATTCTCACTCGCATACCCTCCACCACCAGTCACCCGGCAGCTTCCACGAGCACACGACGCTCCCCTACCAAACCACACAAAAGCATGGTTTCCGCGGCTTCGGCGATGCACTTAAGCCCCACTACATTGTCGGCGCACAACCACTCGACCAGTGAGCTATTACGCACTCTTTCAAGGATGGCTGCTTCTAAGCCAACCTCCTGGTTGTCTTCGCGATCCCACATCCTTTTCCACTTAGTACACACTTAGGGGCCTTAGCCGGCGATCTGGGCTGTTTCCCTCTCGACCCACGGAGCTTATCCCCCGCAGTCTCACTGCCACGCTCTCACCTTGCTGGCATTCGGAGTTTGGCTGATGTCGCTAAGATGATAGTCCCGCTAAACCATCCAGTCGCTCTACCTCCAACAAGAAACACGCAACGCTGCACCTAAATGCATTTCGGGGAGAACCAGCTATCACGGAGTTTGATTGGCCTTTCACCCCTACCCACAACTCATCCCCGCAGTTTTCAACCTACGTGGGTTCGCGCCTCCACAACGTCTTACCGATGCTTCACACTGGCCATGGGTAGATCACCCCGCTTCGGGTCCAGGACACGCCACTGACAACCGCCCTCAATTAGGACTCGGTTTCCCTACGACTACCCCACACGGGTTAACCTCGCGACGCGCCGCTGACTCGCAGGCTCATTCTTCAAAAGGCACGCCATCACCCCACCAATGAGGCTCTGACGGCTTGTAGGCACACGGTTTCAAGAACTCTTTCACTCCCCTCCCGGGGTACTTTTCACCATTCCCTCACGGTACTATCCACTATCGGTCACATCACGTATTCAGGCTTACCGGGTGGTCCCGGCAGATTCACAGCAGATTCCACGAGCCCACTGCTACTCGGGCACCACAGCACCCCACATAAGATATGTTTTCACGTACCGGACTCTCACCGTCTACGGCAGGCCATTCCAAACCACTTCCGCTAACACACCACACGCAGGAGGGCGTCACTAGCCACCCAACACCACGGCCCCACAACACCACACACGCAACCCCTAGCAAGTCTCACACGCATATGGTTTAGCCATCATCCACTTTCGCTCGCCACTACTCGCAGAATCATTATTATTTTCTCTTCCTACAGGTACTAAGATGTTTCACTTCCCCGCGTCACCCCCACACCGGCTATACATTCACCAGCAGGTCACCGCACACAACTACGGCAAGGTTACCCCATTCGGACACCCTCGGATCAACGCTTGATTGACAACTCCCCGAGGACTATCGCGGCCTTCCACGTCCTTCATCGGCGTAATGTGCCCAGGCATCCACCGTGCGCCCCTACAACAAACAACAACAAAGGCAACACAACCCCACCACACACACAACAAAACCATGTGCGCAACGGAGTATGAATAAACCAGACAAAATACAAAAAGAAAAGATTACTCGCGTCCACTATCCAGTTCTCACACAACACACCCACACCACACGCAACCACCACAACCGTGACAATCACCTGCAGCCAGGCCAGGAACAACAACCATGTGCCATCCCAGACACCCAACAATGCACCAACGCACCCCAAAAACCATTTGTGTCAGCCACACACCACCCACCACCAGATATCGATACCCGATGATTGTGATGCCGCACGCAAACAACCGCGCGCCCCAGCAAGCCATCCACCCACAAAACACAACATAATGACGCGAGCCAGCCACCGGCCGGCCACCGCGCCACCACACAAACAATAAGCTCCTTAGAAAGGAGGTGATCCAGCCGCACCTTCCGGTACGGCTACCTTGTTACGACTTCGTCCCAATCGCCAATCCCACCTTCGACGGCTCCCTAACGAGTTTAGGCCACCGGCTTCGGGTGTTACCAACTTTCATGACGTGACGGGCGGTGTGTACAAGGCCCGGGAACGTATTCACCGCAGCATTGCTGATCTGCGATTACTAGCGACTCCGACTTCATGGAGTCGAGTTGCAGACTCCAATCCGAACTGAGACTGGCTTTACGAGATTAGCCCCACCTCACGGTATCGCAACTCTCTGTACCAGCCATTGTAGCATGTGTGAAGCCCTGGACATAAGGGGCATGATGATTTGACGTCATCCCCACCTTCCTCCGAGTTAACCCCGGCAGTCTCCCGCGAGTCCCCAACCAAATGCTGGCAACACGAGACAAGGGTTGCGCTCGTTGCGGGACTTAACCCAACATCTCACGACACGAGCTGACGACAACCATGCACCACCTGCACACCAGCCACAAAGGGAACAACCATCTCTGGCCGCATCCAGTGCATGTCAAGCCCAGGTAAGGTTCTTCGCGTTGCATCGAATTAATCCACATGCTCCGCCGCTTGTGCGGGCCCCCGTCAATTCCTTTGAGTTTTAGCCTTGCGGCCGTACTCCCCAGGCGGGGCGCTTAATGCGTTAGCTACGGCACGGATCCCGTGGAAGGAAACCCACACCTAGCGCCCACCGTTTACGGCATGGACTACCAGGGTATCTAATCCTGTTCGCTACCCATGCTTTCGCTCCTCAGCGTCAGTTACTGCCCAGAGACCCGCCTTCGCCACCGGTGTTCCTCCTGATATCTGCGCATTTCACCGCTACACCAGGAATTCCAGTCTCCCCTACAGTACTCCAGTCATGCCCGTATCACCTGCCAACCCGGAGTTAAGCCCCGGGCTTTCACAAATGACGCGACAGACCACCTACGAGCTCTTTACGCCCAGTAATTCCGGACAACGCTCGCACCCTACGTATTACCGCGGCTGCTGGCACGTAGTTAGCCGGTGCTTCTTCTACCACTACCGTCACCCGAAGGCTTCGTCATGGCTGAAAGGAGTTTACAACCCGAAGGCCGTCATCCCCCACGCGGCGTCGCTGCATCAGGCTTGCGCCCATTGTGCAATATTCCCCACTGCTGCCTCCCGTAGGAGTCTGGGCCGTATCTCAGTCCCAATGTGGCCGTCCACCCTCTCAGGCCGGCTACCCGTCGACGCCTTGGTAGGCCATTACCCCACCAACAAGCTGATAGGCCGCGAGCTCATCCCTTACCGAAACTAATCTTTCCACCACACCACCTACAGCATGGTCCTATCCAGTATTAGACCCAGTTTCCCAGGCTTATCCCAAAGTAAGGGGCAGATCACCCACGTGTTACTCACCCGTTCGCCACTCGAGCACCCTGCAAGCAGGGCCTTTCCGTTCGACTTGCATGTGTTAAGCACGCCGCCAGCGTTCGTCCTGAGCCAGGATCAAACTCTCCATACAAACAAAGCACAAAAAGCCTGAAAACCAAGCAAAAAACAAACCCCGACACAAAAACAATTCCGTATCGGAATCCGAAAAAACAAATGTTGCAGCCCACCAACGGGGCAGGCAGACCACAACCACACCAAAAAATATTTAGGTGTTAAACAATCTTGTCATGATGATCAAAGCAACCACCACAACACTGTGGCACCTGCTGCGACCAACACAAAAGTACATTGGCACACTATCGAGTTCTCACACAACACACGCACACACAACACCAAGCACACCACAACCGGTGCACCAGCATGTGCAGCAAGCAGAAACCCTAACACCGCAACCAGCCAGACGCAAACACGCGCCACACACTGGAAAACAAAACCAGTGAAAGAATCTCCACCCCAACCACCGGATCACTGCTTTCCCAGTAACCGGGCGGGCTGTCTCGGCGACGACACAGAACACTACACACCCCACCCACACACCACAAACCCCCAGCACACAACCACAAAACACCCACAACAAAACAAACAAGAGCCGCACACGCGACCCACAACGAACAAAAGCCATGCCAAAGGAACAACGACACCCTTCAACCAAAGGGGGCCGTCAGCAATAAAGCAGCAATAAACCGCGAAGTATTGAGAGTGAGGCAATGAGCCTCCGTCAAAGAAGCGGGTAACCGGTGAAGCGATGAAGTACGGATTTACCTCACGATCGACGCTGCAGTGATGGCGAATAGGAGAGCTATCCACAAGGCTTGACCAAGGGCAAGGACCGAGTTTTTTCTCCACATAATGGCTCGTGGCACACCGAAGCTTTGTGCGTTCCGCGCAATGGAGACAAGCACACCGCCGACAAGTGCACAGGTCACAAGAAGGCCAGCAACTAAAACAATCATCGTTTTACTCACGAAACTGATGCCGCATAAAAGCAAGGCGAAAGCGAAGACTCCCCACCAGGTTTCGCGAGCCGGAAGGAAGAGCCAGGTCAAGTTGTGCTGCTCTTCTCCTGTACGTGGTGTTTCTGCCGAAGAACGTCCGCCACACAACTCCACCGCCAGATCCGCTACTCCAGCGCCTTCGCCCACGAATGCTGATTCTGCATAGCGGTCGCCGTCTAATTTTTGACCGCCACCGAGTCCTGAATACTGCCTCAGCGACATCGTCCGCGACCCCGCAAATGCGTTAAAACCGAGCCCCAGAACAACGCCAGCAAACGCCACAACCAGCAAATACACGATAAACGGAGTTAGCGAGTACCCATTGGAGGAGCCAAGAAAAGGTGGCAAACTCCACCCTGCAACACCGCGTCGGACAAGGACACCGATCAAACAGCCAACCACGACCAACGCCACTGAACGAGCCGCGGCAACCAGCACATAATCGCGGACATAACGAACAATGGTCAGGCCAAAGGCCCGATAGGCCAACAAACGCGGATTCCCATACGGCGCGACGATGCACCACACCATCGCCGTCGTCGCACCGAGCACTGGCTGCGAGGCATCCATCCACAACGCCACGACAACCATCAGTGCCACTAACCAGCGGCTACCGGTTGATGCATCGGCTAAAGACAAACGGTCACGAACAGACATCACACACCCCTACGCGTCCTCCGTCGGGAGATCCCCAACAACCGTGCCACCAGACACGACGAGGAGACGATCCGCGGACGCATGCACAAGGCTGTCGGCGCGACGATCTGCCTGATTCATCACCACCGTCCTCGGGTGTGCAGCGCAATCAGCCACGAGAGTCTGCATCACTAACTTCCGACGTTCCGGGCTCAGCCCCTCACATGGCCTATCCCACAGTGTCAGAGGCGCACGCGCCGCCACGGCTACGACCGCCGATAACAATGTCCTGGCCTGCGTCGATAGGTGGTTAACTTTCGTGGAGAGATCCAGCTGGAAAGCGCGAGACACCATTTCCGCAAAATCGTCCTCCCAGTTTGGGTATCGACGAGCCGCAGTGCGAAGCACCCGGTCGACACGCCACTGGGCGGGGTACCGAACCGATACTCCGGCTAGGACGGTGCTATCCATTGTGCGTGCGTTGTCATAGGGGGACTCTCCAAAAACGGAGACGATTCCGCTAGAAATGCGCTCTTGACCAGCAAGAACATGCAAAATACTGGCTGCCGACGCCGACGCGCGGGGAGCGACAGCAGTGGTCGAAGTAGCGCTGACACTAGGAGTAGTAGCCGCGGTCGAACTGGTGGTGGCGATCCGACTATCGGCCGGTTCAGACGCGGTATCCCCCACAGACGCAGCATCCCCCACAAATGAATAAATCAAACTCTCACGCAACGCTAAGTTGCAGTCACGCACAAGAACAGAAGCATTTTTACGACGCCGAGTCCCCCACGGCGCAGACCACACACGGCGGGCTTCCACCACCATAGCCTTCCGCATCCACGCGATCGGCGCTTCCGCAGGATCCCATTGCTGCCACTCTCCAGCAGAATGGTCATGTGCGTCTGCCGACGGATCCGTCGAATGCAAGTCCATGTTTCTATTCTTTACCATCTTTGCCACTATGGTCGCGCGGTGAAAGCCGACATTGAGCCGAAATTGGGCGTCGACGAGCCCCCGTTAAGGTGATACATAACGAACCACCGTCGGATAATTGGGGGAACCAATACAGTGGGGGCTTCCCGCAGAATGCACTAAAATGCGGGCGCGTGAGTCGGCGTTAGTGACTAGAAATCGCTAATCTGAACCCCAGAACCTTTTACAAAAAGTTAGATAAATTTTAGTTAGGAAACCCTGAACGATGCTCGAACGCACTTTAGTTTTCGTCGATACCTCTTATCTTCTAGCAAGCTTTTACAACTCATGGGAAGAAGGTGCCCGAACACAGCTCGAAATTGACCTACCCGAAGTCTGTTCAGTGCTCGACCGAATGATTACACAACATGTCGGCCAACCTGTGCAACGACAAAACTGGTATGACGGCATCCCGGATTCCGGGCCTCACCGGTACCAACGCGCACTTCGGACAGTGGATGGGGTTCAACTGCGCGCGGGACTGCTGATCGAAACTGGGCAACGGCGCACACAAAAAGCGGTCGATACCAGGCTCGTTGCCGACATGATTCTGGCGGCGATCCGCCAACAATGCTCCGACATGGTTCTCGTGTCCGGAGACCAAGACATGATCCCCGGCGTCGTTGAAGCTTCCGCGATGGGAGTGCGGGTCCACCTCTACGGATTCAGCTGGGACTCAATGTCCAACGCGCTCCGACACAAATGTGACTCCATCACTGTTCTGGATCCGCGCGAAGACTTCGCCGATACCATGCAGATCCAGCCACTCGAGGGCCCCATTCCGCCGTCGATACCCCCGCGGCCACTGGAAGCACAGGATCCCATTGTCGACGACCATGCAACAGAAAACGAGGCCTCCGGCAGTGCAGCGTCCGGGGGTACTTCATCTGAAAAGACCTCTACCGGCGATGGCGATTCTGATGCTGCTAAATCCGGTGGTGACAGTTCCGACGTAGGTGCTTCAGGCGCTGGTGCTTCGGGCGCTTCCGCTGATGGAACGTCCGACTCTGTGAGCAGTGTGGCCGATTCAGGCATGGCGCCATCTGACCAGCTAACAGCGTCTACCGCCGGAGCCAGCGTCGAGACTGGAAAGCCCGGCGACAATAGCCAGCTGGCGAAAAACAAAAGTGACGAGGGCCGTTCCTCACACTCGGACTCCACCCATGCCCATGAGGCGAACGCCCATGAAGCGGATCAGCATGGACCGGATCAGCATGGAACGGCCGGCCAACCCGCGAACACCAGTGAAGACACCTGGACATCCCGGCGCGTGCGCGGAAACATCCATGCCGCCGACGATGAGCACAGCGGGCAATCATCGACCACCCACGAATCCCACTCAGCGGAGTCAACTCCATCCCGTCCTACGCCGGCCGACATGATGGCCTGCGCCCGACGAAGCGCTAACGCAGCAGATCGTCGACATAATGGAAGCCGCGAAGAAAACCGCGGTAGCAACGCTGGTCACACGCCACCGCAAACCCGCCCCGCCGTCGATGACCAGGCGGTACCTGGTCAAACGGAGCATTCACCGTCGGGAGGATCACCAGCGACGCGAATTCCGGAGTCCAGCGTCGACAAGCAACGAACCGCTGAACCCGCTGAAGCAGTCGGGGGAGCCCTGGCCGCAAATGAAGGCTCCATGACCGAGGCTGCCGGTCACCCGGCGCCGAAAGACGACAACAAGCCCGAGGATCCGCGATCGGCTGATCGGCCGACCACTGTCGTGACCCCGGGGAGTGTTGCTGCGCGCCATCAAGCAGCGCAACGTGCGGCATCCCAGCAAGCATCAGATGGAAGTACCAACGAGACAGTGTCAGGCGATGCCTCGAGCGGTGACAAGGCCCCCGATGCCTCAACGCCCACGCCACAGCCCAAACCTGCACCCAAACCATCAATGATGGCGCCACGGCGGAAGCTTCGGTCGCGGTACGTACCACTGCCCAACGAGATCTGGACAACCACGGGATTTCAAACGCCGTTTGATGTCGGCCAACAATATGCAACCTGGTGGTTCCATCACGTCGCGACCGAGGAGCAACGCGACAGCGCACACGTACTCTCCGGCGGAGGGCTCCCGCCGAATGTGGATCGCCCGCTCCTGCAATTCGCCTGCGAATCATTACATGAATACACGCTCAGCGAATCGCAACGCGTCAGCCTGCGCGACGGGTTCCACACCGGAATCCGCGCGATCCTCATCACTGGCGACGACTAACCGCTGCCACGGAGGGGCATGGCAATATCCCCTCTGTCCCACCGATATGCCATGATCTACCCCATGGCATCGAAAAAGGGGAGCGATACGTCGCACAAGGATCCAGCATCCACACCAGTTGCGGATTCCACCACGACAACCCATGACGCGGACAGTGTCGCCAACGTCGACACTGCCACGCCCGAAGATCCCATCCTGCCTGCTACAAGCCACTCTGCAGACCACATTGGACTCAGCCGAACCATCATAAACATGGTCCTGGCCGTGATCGGTGGCGGGACCATGGCGCTGATCTTCTGGCGCCTTATGAAAACCACGCACTACCCGGCTTTTAGCAACTCTAACGTCCTCAAAGCGCTTTCCACGCTCACGTCGGCCATCCTCATTATCGTCGTGGCTGCCCTCCTGATTTGGTGGGTTCACGACGAAAAACACGTAGGACGTAGCAGCGTCGCAAAGAACACCGCTGCAAGAAATAAGGAATCGGGAGCCCCCTCCCCCGCTGTGCGTCGTCCGCGATGGCGGGTCTGGTTGACATACATCATCACCTACATATCTCCCGCCGGACTAGTAGGCACGGTGCTCACTATCCCCCTGTCCGCGACCCGCCTGTACCTCGACGGAATCTCCGTAGATCAGGCATTTCGGACCCAATTCCTCACCCGGATGACCGCACAAATTGGCCTTCATGACATGGCCTACCCGGACATTCCCACCTTCTATCCCGCCGGCTGGTTCATGACCGGCGGGCGGTTCGCCCACTACACCGGTCTCGCCGGATGGGCCGCATTCCAACCATGGGCCATCATCACGCTCAGCGCAGCAGCGTGCATGCTCGTACCCGTATGGCAACGCATTACCGGCAGCCTGCCGCTCGCCACCACCATTGCACTCACCACCACGGCTATCATGCTCTCCCTGTCATCATTTGAGCCCTACGCGGCCATCGTCGGCATGGGGATCCCCGCCGCAGCTGTTTTTGCATGGCGAGCCATCAACGGAGCCCGCTGGTCGGCCCTCGCAACAGCTATCTTCCTCGGTGCATCGGCAACGCTTTACACCCTGTTCACTGGTGTTAATGCCCTCGCCATCGTCGTCATTGGGCTCGTCATCGCCATCCGTCGGAAATCGTTCTTACCGATCATCCGGCTCGCCGGAATTGGCATCGGTTCCCTGCTGATCGCAGCAACGGTCTGGGCTCCCTACATCAAGGACCTGCTGACCAAACCACATGGGAGCACGGATACAGCACAGCACTATCTCCCTACCGATGGGACACAAATCCCCACGCCCATGTTCCACATGACCGTTTTGGGGTTCCTCTGCCTCATCGGAGTCATCTGGCTCATTGTGCGATTCACCCATCCCATTGCCATGCCGATCGCCATCGCCGTGCTGACCTACTACGCCTGGGTGCTGCTGTCCATGGCCGCCACACTCCACGGGACGACGCTACTGGGATTCCGCTTGGAGCCACCCATCACCATGCTGCTCGCTACCGCCGGTGTACTCGGACTCCGTGACGCCCTCGCACACGGGATACCTGCTCTCTACCCCGAACGGTTTGCCACCGCGGCACCCACCATCACACTGGTCATCGGCGTGCTCGTCGGGATTGCGGCCACCGAATTCGCAGCGACAATCCCCTGGTCCATCTCCCATTCGATCAATTCCGCCTACTCCGACACCGACGGCGACGGACATCGCAACGACGGAATCCCGGCAGATTCTGGCACCTACTACCAGAAAGTCGTGGACACCATCGGGCGCGAACCCACCGACACTGTTCTTCTTGCCGACGAACAAGCCTTCATGGCGTACCATCCCTACCTCGAGTTCCAAGCGCTCACCGCCCACTACGCCAACCCGCTCGGCGAATTCGAACAACGAAACGCTGCCATCGAGAAGTGGTCAGAGGCCGAAACACCCGAGGAACTCAACTCCGCCATGGACGACATGCCCTGGAGGAAACCCGACGCCATCCTCTTCCGTGGCTCCATCGACGATGACGACTGGGCATTGAACGTCGCCGATGACGTGTACCCCAGCGACCCCAACGTGCATTTCCGCTCCATGCACTTCCACCCCAAGGCATTCAGCGACTGGACAGTGACACAAGTCGGACCATTCGTCGTCGCTGTTAGGCCCCAATAAATTTCAGGTGATGTAACCAGAATGGTCTCCTCACAGGAACGTGACGTAGACTTCCAACACGTGTCACGGGTGAAAACTGACGGCAATAAAGGAAGCAGTCCCGCCCCACAGCAGCCACGTAAAGAAGGCTCGGGCGGAGACTCCCGCATTCGGCGTACCAAAATGGTGGCGGCGGTCACCGGTATTGCCGCCTTCCTGTTGTTCATTCTCACCCCCCTCCTGCCCGTCAAACAGACGCAATCGTCCATTGATTGGCCCCAAAACGACAACATCAATTCCGTTGTCGCACCCCTGATTTCTTATTCCCCCGAGTCGCTCGACTTCACGGTCCCACTTTCCCTGGTTGACAACCTCAACGATAACCAGACCGACCTCCTCTCCACCCTCCCGCACGATTCACGATTCGTCGCGTCCCGAGGGCTCATTGTTCGCGCCACTGACGACGGTGTCGACGTCATCAATCGCAGCCAGGTCATTCTTCAGCTCACGAACTCGACGCTAGACTCACTGCCCGACGACGCCACTCTCAAGGTTCACTCCGACGCCACGTCGACCACCATTGATGTACCTGGTCAGACCGACAAGAGTGGGAAAAAACTCTCGGCGACTGTGGACGGGGACAGACGTCCGCAGATGACCGGCGTCTACACCGAGGTCTCATCGAGCGCCAAGAACGACGCCATTAACGCCGGGTTCAAGGCGCACGCGACTATCGACTCGCGGTTTACGTCGCGGCCAACCTTGGTGAAGTACGTCGCGATGATCGCGGGGCTTATCGGGGCGTTGTACTCCCTTGTCGCGCTCTGGAGATTAGACAAGGTCGGAACACGGAATCGTGTTCCGCTGTTGCCGAAGAACTGGAAGAAGTTCACTACCCTCGACGGCATCGTCAGCACCGTCTTGATCTACTGGTACTTCTTCGGCGCAAATACGTCCGACGACGGCTACTTGCTCACGATGGCGCGAGCCTCCAAGCACTCCGGCTACATGGCCAACTACTACCGGTGGTTTGGCGTACCCGAATCTCCCTTCGGCGCCCCCTACTATGACCTTCTCGGCCTCATGGCCCGGGTCGGGACAACATCCACCTGGATGCGGCTGCCCGAAATCATCGCCGCATTCCTCACCTGGTTCTTACTCTCACGGTGCGTGATTCCCCGATTCGGCCCAGAAATCGCGAGCCGAAAAGTCCCCTACTGGACTGCAGGCTTCGTTTTCCTCGCCGTCTGGATGGCCTACAACAACGGCCTGCGCCCCGAGCCAGTCATCGCCCTCGGCGCAATCTTGACATGGGTCCTTCTGGAACGAGCCATCTGCACAGACCGCCTGGCCCCCGCAGCCCTCGCCGTCATCGTGGCATCCATATCACTCGCGGCGGGACCAACCGGGCTCATGGCTGTGGCTGCACTCCTGGCAGCACTGTCTGGCATTTTCCGCATCGTCATCCACCGGCTCGACGCGCTAGGCACTCCTAAGTCATCGAGCAAGAAAGCGGTTGTGGGAGGAGTCACCGCACTACTAGCACCATTCCTCGCAGTGGGGACCGCCATCCTCGTCGCGGTCTTCGGAGACCAAACTCTCTCCACCGTGATGCAGTCGATCAAACTGCGAGGATTTATCGGCCCATCACTCCACTGGTACGAAGAGTCGGTTCGCTACGAAGCACTCTTCTCTGCGACAGAAAACGGGTCCTTTGCACGCCGATTCCCCATCTTCATGGTGATTCTGGCACTGGGCACCGTTCTTGCCGCCATGCTACGGCACAAAACCGTGCTGGGCGCACGGCCTGGGCCGACACAGCGCCTCGTCCTCGTCGTTATCGGAACAGCGTTCTTCATGGCATTCACGCCGACGAAATGGACACACCACTTCGGCGTCTACGCAGGGGTGGGGGCTGCCGTTGCCGCGTTGGCCTCGGTTGCCGCGTCACAGTTTGCCGCGCGATCCGTCCGTAACCGGTTCCTCTACCTCGGTATCACCATCTTCCTGGGTGCTTTAGCGCTGGCAGGTATCAACGGCTGGTGGTACATCTCCTCGCTGGGCGTCCCGTGGTACGACAAACCTATCTCGATCAAAGACACACAAGTGTCCACGATTGTTTTGGTGGTCGCGCTGCTCATCATGGCGTGGGGAGTTATTCAATCCTTCCGGTTGGACATCCAAGAAACGCTGGCCGAAACCAACTCAGAGAGCGAAGCGCTAGAGAACCGTGAACGCGCGCGAGCACAACGGTTCGCCGCCCTGACGTCGTCACCCATTGCCGTTCTCTGCGCACTCGTCGTCGTCTTTAACTGCGCCGCCATGGGGAAAGCTTTTATCAAGCAATACCCCGCTTACTCCGTCGGGCTGGGAAATATCCGCACTTTAGCAGGAAAAACCTGCCAAATGGCGGATTATGTTGAGGTAGAAAAACACCCGTCGAGCAATATGCTCTCGACTGCCGACGGCAGCAAGTTTAAGGATTCATTGACCGCTGATAACAACCAAAACTTCGGCGCAAACAATATCCCGGCAGCCATCTACCCTGACATCGACTTCGGCACGGTAGACACCGTCGACGCTGCGGAACAAGAGAAGGCGGAGAACAACAAGTCGCGAAAGTCGACTAACAACTCGTCCGATGCGGACAGTTCCGACCAGAGCACAAATAACGCGACCAACGGCTCACAAACATCAGGGACTAACCGCGGAGAAGCAGCGGCCGGCGACTCTGAAAAAGCGAATGCCCGAGGAACTAGCAACTCGAGCTCCGGTACCACAAGCTCCGCTGGAACAAAGGGTGGCACCCAGCACACGCGCGGGATCAACAATTCTGCAGCTGCGCTACCGTTCGGACTTGATCCTAAGAAAGTCCCCGTTGTCGGCTCATACAGCAGCGGCATTCAGGTGCCTGCCGAGACTAAGACCTCGTGGTACAAACTGGACCAGCGCACATCACCACTGATCGTCGTGTCAGCTGCGGGATCTATTAAACACATCGACAGCAATGGAGTTGTCCAGCCGGGTCTCGATCTGGTGCTGGAGTACGGCCATAGAGACGACAGTGGCAAGGTCACCAACACGGGTGAACTCCTCCCCATTGATCCCGGCCCTGCCCCTATGTGGCGAAACCTCCGGTTCCTTACTTCAGACATCCCCGAGGACGCTAATGTGCTCCGCCTACACGCTAAGGATAAAGAGTTAGCGCGGCGGGACTGGCTAGCGTTCACGCCACCTCGGATGCCACAACTTGAGACCCTCAACTCTTATGTGGGCCGCAAGGACCCGGTGTTCCTCGAATGGGAGACACCGCTGCAGTTCCCCTGCCAGCGTCAATATGATCACTGGGCAGGAGTCGCAGAGTTGCCGAAGTACCGAATCGCCCCTAGCTATGACTCTCAACGCGCTAACAGTGGATGGATGGACTACAGCGGAGGTGGATCTCTCGGCCTGGTCGAAACAACCACCGTCCCCATGGCTCTGCCAACCTACTTCAGGGATGACTGGGGACGTGACTGGGGTGAACTCGACCTACTCCTACCACCTGCCAATTCAAAGAAGAAAGAGATTAAACCCGGACATATTACCGAAAAGACCGAAACTCGTTCCGGTCTATGGAACCCCGGCCCAATGAATTACGAAGACCAAGGATCGTCCGCCTAGGCCGGGTTCGCCTAGGCCGACTGAAACCGTCGGACAAGTTTTTCTGTCGCGCGTTCCACATACTCGGCAGCGTGCTGAATGGTGTCGTCCTCGTCGCCCGCTCGGTCTGACACCTCAGCGAGCCCGATAACATCTGATATTCCAGCGTCCGCGAGCTCGTCCTTGTGAACGTCCACTGCTCCTGCAACAGCCACGACCGGAATACCACGCGCCCCAGCCCGGCGCGCTGCTGCGACGGGGACTTTCCCCGACAACGTCTGTTTATCTAAAGATCCTTCTCCAACGATCAAAAGATCGGCTCCAGCTGCCACAGCGTTATCAAAACCGTTAAGCTGAGCAACCGCGTCAAAGCCGGGAACGGTCATAGCGGAGCACACCGCAGTCAAACCGGAGGCAAATCCACCCGCTGCGCCCATTCCCGCACCGGCCGGGTCAAAGTCTTCGTTGAGACGCGAGAGGCACGAAGCCCATTGAGATAGCCCCTTTTCCAGTACATCTACTTCCTGGGAGCCTGCACCTTTTTGCGGTGCATAAACGGCTGCTGCGCCGTCAGCTCCCAAAAGGGGATTAGAGACATCCGTAGCAATGATGATGTGGGCACGGTGTAATTGCCCATGGTGTGGCTCAGAGTCAGGACAACGGAGGCGAAGGGAAGAGTTGAGGTTCGACGTATCAATCGCGTCGGCGTGGCACAACCCTTCGCCTCCGGGGGCAACGTCATTGCCGTCGCTATCGAGGATGCGCGCACCGAGCGCGCGGAGTGCTCCACTTCCTCCATCGGTGCAGGCAGATCCGCCAATCCCGCAGATAATGGTTGTGGCGCCCGCATCCACCGCTGCACAGAGTAATTGTCCCGTGCCATAGCTGTCAGCGCGGAGGGAGGCGCCTGGCCCCGGAGAGATCCAAGCCAACCCGCTGGCTTCCGCCATTTCAATGACGGCAATGGAACCGTGGTCCTCACGCCCATCACGATCACCAAGGCTTTTCGTGAATTCATCCATTTGACTCGTGTGAGAGCCATTAGGGTGGGAGGGCTTCATCAGGACCCAGCGTGCGTCATGGTCGCCGCCGAGAGGGCCGCGCACCCACGTTACACGCAGTTCAGCGTCGTAATCGGGGTACGGATTCGGATCGCCATCATGTCCAGCATGCGCATCGTCGCTTGCCAGGCCCGGACGGTCGGCATCGTCGATCGTGTGGTTCCCACGGCTACGACGGTGTCGTCGAGACGTTGATAGGGCAACCTCGATTAGGCCTTCGCCGCCGTCGGATACGGGAATTGTCGTGCACTCGGCGCGAGGGAGGGCACGCTTCACCCCACGTTCCATAGCCTCCGCTGCCTCAGCGGCGGTGAGCGATCCCTTGAACTTGTCCGGGGCTATGAGTACGCGCATGAGGGCCGTCCCTGTGTCAACCGGATACTACCGAATGTTGCTGGTAAGGCTAGGAATTCGAGCCAGGAACTGACTGAACCTGCTGGCCCTGGTCAAGCTGAGTCGAGCTAGTCGACCCACTCGCGCTCCCCGCGGTACTGGAGCTCTGGCTACTACCCGAAGCGCCAGAGCTTCCCGCAGACGATCCGCTAGAACTCGTTTCTGCACTTCCCGACGAACCCGACGAATTAGCATCGGAACCATCGCTATCGGGCGCTTCACCACTGCCCAGGGCAACCATCGCATCAGATAATGCTTTCTCTAGCTGCCCTAAGGTGCTCCCAGCGTTATCGCCCAAAAGCCCTTGTAGCTGATCTTTCGGAAGCCCGCCGTTCTGGGACACTTCGCTCACAGCTCGCACGAGTTGATCAGCCAATTGGCCACCGAAGCCCTCTTCACGGATCGTGTCCCACAGTTGCGATAGCGACACCGTTCCAGCTGCAACACCTAGCGTCGCCACCAGAACTGAATCCGGGATGGGGACGTTAAACGAATTACCGATCGTTTTGAGAACCGGGTTCGAGCTGGTCTGCAGCTGATGCTGGATGTCGTTGGACACGTTAGCCGACGCCACATCAGCATCCACGGCCGGTTTCACCGTGGTAGCCACACCACCGACCGGGGTGTCTTCTTTCATGCTCCCCGCAAGCGAGGCAAGCTCGGAGTCCGATCCGTCGTACTTGTTCAAATCGACTTCGGTGTTCACACCGTCAACGGACCCTGAACCGGAGTGCTGCCAAAATGTCACGTGGCTCCAGCCACCGGGGATAGTTGATGGCAAGGAATCCTCGTAATACGCCAGCCACAACGGCATATCGGAGAACTCCTTGGTGTTCCCCATGTTGTTGATCCAGAAGCTGTAATAGGTGTACATGATGGGTGTGCGGCCGGTTTGCTTTTCGACCTCATCAACCCAGTCACGAACCCACTTTTGAAGCTGGGCCGGGCCTAACCCGCCGGTCTCCTCCAGGTCCAAAGCTGGAGGAAGCGACGGCTGCGGCTGGTTCGCTAGTTCTTTCGCGTAGAACTGCGCCTCTTGGCGCGGATCCCCACCGGGACGGGCGTAGTGGTACGAGCCAATCGTCAGGCCAGCGGCTTTAGCTTTCTTAGAGTCAGATGAGAAGTACGGGTTGGTATAACTCGTACCTTCCGTAGCCTTAATGAACGCGAACGACTGGTTGTCATTGGCCACTGAGTCCCAGTCGATTGCTTGCCCACCGAAGTGGTTGTTACTCGAAACGTCGATGCCGTTGAGAGCATCGGCTGGCGTAAACCCTGTCGCCGTGGAAACGAGGGCCGCCGTCGTCAATAACGAGCCTGTCATAAGGGCTGCGCCGGCGAATTTGCGGTGTTTCATCGTCTTCGGGAAAGGGTTGAGCCCCGGGATGATTCGACGAAACCGGGTACGCGAACGTGCGGCGGAGGGCTTACGCGAGTCAGACATGGCCACACTTTAACTCATTAGACACATAAACAACAGGCGAAACACACTACTCATGCGATTACTTGCGTATCATCACTTTCTCTACATGGCTCTACATGGCACGACGAGTGCCGTCGAAAGTGACGCTCTAGACACCCGCCCTAGACAGAATGGCCGCCTCATTGCGCGGCGGTTGTCGGCGCTGAAGGATATGGGGTGTCGCGCACGGGAAGCTGATCCCACGCTTCTGTATGGCTAGGCAAGGGACGTTTCTTATCCCTTTTCGCCTTCGACCAGTTTTTAACCAGGATGACGACGGTAACAGCGAGCAGGGCAAGCCAGTCGACGATGACGGCGACCAGCTGGAGCGAACTTGGCCACTGAAAGTTCCACCATCCGTGGAACACAATCGCTCCGAGGACACTACCGATGCCCACCATCACCCGCCACAGCGTTGATTTATTGGTCACCATAAGGGCACTGGCGATTCCGAAACCAGCCAGACCGGTGCACATGGGGTGTAAGCCGAACCCCAATCCGGTGCGGAGGATCCACATTTCGGTGGCGCCTTGCACGTCTGACGTGGCGTTATAGAGGGCTCCACCACCGCTGTACACGAAGTTTTCCATGACCTCGAACCCCATGCCGACAGAGAGGCCGGCCAACAGTCCATGCCACGGCCTATCCCAGACACGTCGCGCCATGAAGAGGATAACGAAGACGCCCAGCGCCTTGGCGAGCTCCTCAGGGATCGCGCCGGTTGCGGAAGCTTCGAACCGCCCCAACCCCGCCTCTTTCAAGATGTCGGCGAAGGCGAGTTCCGTGACCATGACGGTGGAGATAACCATGAACGCTCCCCAGTAGAGGCTCACGATTACCCAGATCAGGCTGCCTTTTCTCCAGATCGGCAGGAATCGCATGATAGCGAAAAACACAATGAGGTAGATCGCGGCTCCCACCACACCTACTGCGACAGCGTCGGGTGTCTCTGCGAGAGTCATGGCCGACATGAGACCGCCAGCAATGAGGCATACGACCGCAAGAACGATGTATGTCCAGGTGAATACGTCTTTTCGCATTACGCCTCTCCCGTGTTTGGTAGATGTTCGTTGGACTCTCCGCGAGCGTCATTGTCACTGGTGGCCGACGTCGTGAGGGCCATGCGCACGGCATCGGTTTTCAGGCCACGCGCGGAAACAATTTTGCTCATCGTATTAGCTAAGGCTTCATCATCGGCACTGCTCACGGTCGCGATAATGGTTGTTGACTTATCGTCCTTCTTGGTAAAAGCCGTGGACACCACCTTTTTCGCGTCCGGATTGGTGACGGATTCCTTCGGCTCCAAGGCCGTCACGCGCGCGTCCCATTCACCATTGGATGCCTCCGTGGTGGGAAGGTCGCCGTCGATTTTGACGTGGGCAGTAGCCCGGATTCCACGACGGAACACGTGGTCTACATCGTCGTTGCCTTTCATCGTGGCCGTGTCGATGTTGACATTGCCACACTTGTAGGTGGATCCGTACGGGTTATCGTCCGACTGGTCGTAGCATTCTCCCAGGTTGGGCCCGGTAAAGTTCGTGCTGTCTTTCATTCCGACGGTAATGTCCCCACCGTGTTTGTCGCCTGGGTAGTCACCGGGTGCACCCTTATCGATAATGACCGGTGCAGCTAGCAGGCCTCCGACGATGATTAACGACGCTGCCCAAATAGCGGTTTTCTTTGATCCCTGCGGGAGGGGTTGATAACGGGATGCGTCGGCGTCGAGGCCCCGGGCTGTGTCACGATCGCCGGTCGGGTAAGCGTTTTGGCCTGCGTCGACACCCGCGTCGACGCCTGCGACGGTGCTGCGCGTGGGTGGCTGCCCCTCTTGCGGTGCGTCCCCCCACGGCGGTATGTCGTGTGTATTCTCGCCACTCATGACGAAAGACAATAACAGCACAGCGGGCTATCGGGCTGCTCGCGCGCGTAGTTTTTGTATAGAAAGCACCATAGAACGAGGGGCGGTGGGTAGTATCTGGGGGGTGACCTGCCCATTTCCCCACTTCTTCTAGCTAATAAAAATCTGTTTTGTAACCAAAATCACCCGGGCTGTGCAGCCCCCGCATCACCACGAGCCGATACCGACAACGACACACCGACCCCGCTACCCACTATGGTTGCGTGTCTGCGTGTCCCACCCGACCGCTATCATTCCTCAACCATGAAAGGAAGGTCATAACCGTGAACAACCCCGAGCCCACCGCGCCATCACCAACCGAGCCATCCCAGAACGATCACTCTGCCGGAACATCAATCCCTGACAACATTTCAGAAGTCCCTGCCACTCGCCCTTCACCCCGCGACGATCTCTACCGGTACGTGTCTGGCCCGTGGCTGTCGCACCACCCCATCCCCGACGATCGCCCCGTCGACGGCACATTCCACGCACTTCGCGACCAGGCAGAAGAGGATGTCAACGCGATTATCAAAGACGCCGACCCCACCACACGGATCGGCGCGGGGTTCGCAAGTTTCATGGACGTCGACGGCGAAAACGGCGTCAACCAGGCCGGTTTTGCTCCGCTGAAGGAAGATCTAGCACGTATCAACGTCGATACGCTCGAGGACTTCGCGCGAGCACTCGGCGCCTTAGACGTCGTCGGGATTAGTGGTTTGGCCGGTTATTACGTGGCAAAAGCATCGGATTCCCCCATCGATGCGGCCTACCTGAATCAAGGTGGGCTCACCCTCCCCGATGAGGCCTATTACCGCGAAGACGCTCACCGCCCCATCGTCGACAAGCTCAAAGAGCACATTGCGACGATGCTGAAGATGGCTCGCGATGCCACCAGTGGTCCGGAGTGGCAGGACTCTCCCCTGGTCCCAGCACAATTCGCCGATAAGTCGAACGAACAACTGGCGGAGACCATCATTGAGTTCGAAACGCGCCTCGCGAAGGGCCACTGGAACGTGGAGGACACCCGCGACGCAATTAAGACCTATAACCCCACCTCCGTGGACGATTTGCCCACCGGTTTCCCGTGGAAATCATGGCTGGAAGCTACAGAATTGTCGACGGACACGATCGTGGTTAGCGAACCTAGCTACCTGGAGCATGTGGCGACGCTGGCACCGGAGACGGATCTGTCCGTGCTGAAGCTGTGGGCTGGGTGGCAGATCTTGACGCAACGCGCGTCATTGCTGGCTGAGGACGTGAGCCGCGAGTCGTTTAACTTCTACGGGCGCGTGTTGTCGGGCTCAACTGAGCAGCGTGCCCGATGGAAGCGCGCAGTGTCATTCCTCGATAGCTCCATTTCCGACGATATCGGCCGGGAGTTCGTCGCGCGCCACTTCCCGCCAGAGCATAAGCAGAAGATGCTGTCCCTAGTTGATTACCTGCTTAAAGCGTATCGCCAGCGGATTAGCAACCTCGATTGGATGACGCCGGACACGCGGGATCGTGCACTGGAGAAACTGGGAACGTTCCGCGCGAAGATCGCCTACCCGGATCAGTGGAAAACCTACGACAACCTGGAGTTTTCCCCTCATGGTGAGGATTTAGTGGCTAATTCCCGACGCGCGTCGGCGTGGCGGCACCGGTATGAGATCGCCAAAGTGGGGAACCCGACGGACCGGTCTGAATGGGTGGCCCCGGCGCAAATGGTCAACGCTTTCTATAACCCCGTAGTCAATGACATCACTTTCCCCGCCGCGATCCTTCGCCCCCCGTTCTTTAATCCCGACGCGGATATGGCCCAGAACTTCGGTGGCATTGGTGCGGTCATTGGCCATGAAATTGGTCATGGTTTCGACGATCAAGGCTCCCAGTTCGACGGCGAAGGCAATTTAAAATCGTGGTGGACGTCCGAGGACCGCGAAGCCTTCGAAAAGCTGACGGGTAAGTTGGTGGATCAATTTAACCCACTCATCCCGAAGGGCCTTGAGCAGCGTGGGCTGACTGCCCAGCACGTCAATGGCCGTTTCACCCTCGGCGAGAACATCGGCGATCTCGGTGGCTTGGGTATCGCTGTGGTTGCCTACCGGCTGTACCTCGAGGACCAGGGGCTCACACCAGAGACGTCCCCAGAGATGCCCTTCCTTCTTACCGACGGCACCGCCCTAGCACCGCTCGGTAAGGAGTCGGACGCGGACACGGGCATGAACTACGAGGACGCCCCCACCTTTACGGCCATGCAGCGACTATTCCTGGCCTGGGCAAACGTGTGGCGCACAGCAATCCGCCCGCAACTGAGCGCTCAGTACTTGGCGATTGACCCCCACTCGCCCTCCGAGTTCCGGTGTAATGTCATCGCCCGAAATATCGACGAATTTGCTGAGGCCTTCGACGTCCACCCGGATGACGGCATGTGGCTGGACCCAAAGGACCGCGTTCAGATTTGGTAGCCGCCTTTGATAGGCGTACCGCTATGGGCTCACCGATTATCGATGGTGAGTGAAGAAATAATGAGGTGACGGATGGGGAACGCCTTGACACGTCTTCGGCAACTATATTCACGCTTCGGCCCAGCCCTCATCGGCCAGGCGCTGAACTTTGTGGCGATGGTGGTGCCGGTGGCGGCCAAGCAGCCGGGGATGGTGGCCTACATGCTGTTTCCGGTGTCCCTAGGCATGATCGTGTCCCGCACGATGACGTTGAGTTACCACAGTGTGTATCTTCGCCTCCCCGACGAACGACTGTCTTTCTCGACGGCTGCGTCGGGTTTCATGGCGATGATGGGCACAGTCGCGCTGGGCGTCGTCGGCGTTGCGCTGATGTGGATCCATCCTGCATGGTCGGCGCGGGTTCTATGGGCCATGCTCGCAACAGTGGCGATCACTGTGTACAACATGTACGTAGCGATCACGATCCGCGAGGACAGGATGAATGTGTATTCGCGGGTCCGTTTTCTCTACGGCGTGGTGAACATTGTGGCGACGTGCGTAGTTGTGTTCCTCATCCCCGTCCGCGAGGGCCTCATTTACGTTGCTGCGCTGAACTACGTGGTGGGTGCGGCGTTACTGGCCCGGTCGACGACCCAGCAAGTGGGGACTGCGATTAAGCGAGAGTGGGCATCATTAGTGGCGTTCCCGTCGGTCCTTGCCTCGCCATTGCGTTCCTATATCCGGGAACACAAGGAAGCGACAACGGGGACATTTTTCGGCGATATCGGCTTCCAAATTCAGGGAATGGTCACGCCAGTTCTGGGCTCCTATGCGAACGCATGGGCAATCGTTGTCCGTCTCTACGGGGGATTTTTGACGCTGGCGCAGCAAGTGGTGTCCCCCAGCTTCGAGGCGCCGGCGTCGAAAGCGATCCGTAACAACGATCCCCATGGTTACCATGTGCAACTACGCATTGCGACGATCGTGGCTGTGGTGCTCGGTGTGGGGACGGCCTTAGTCCAGTATGCCGCCATTGTGTGGAATGATCGCGCGTACATGGGGGCGGAATATCTTCCGCTATTTGTTGCGCTCTCGCTGTATGCGACGACGGGTATGGTCTCCGCGATGCTCTCAAAGTACCCCGTTATAGTGGGCAAACAGCGAGGCTACATGGTGTGGAGCGGTGCCCGCGCATTATTATTCATGCTCGTCCCGCTTGTTTTCCACGGTGGGCCGGTCGTGTATCTGTTCTGTGCGATTATGACGGTGAGCATTGTGGCGGTGCCGTACCTGTGTTCTCCCGTGTCGACGCAGGGGCGGCGCACTCAGGTTTGATGGGGACGGACCGCGGCGCGTGCGGAGCCGCGAGCCGTATGCAGGACTGAGCGCATACTGCGTCGGTTCTATAACCGCGTATATCCTGCGTCCTTCACGACGCGATCCAACGCCTCTACCCCCGCACGATGCACGTTCTGAGACACGAATCCGGAAATGATGACGCGATACGTGTGGCCTTCTTCGAAACTGCCGACTAGTAGGGTCCCGAGCCCCTGCGTTCCGACGGCGATTTCTTGGGGCTCATCGGTGGCCAGACGATTATAAGTCCACATGGTGGTGATCGAGGAAGGACTGGTGGCGGATCGGATAGCCATCGGGGGCAGGGAAACAGTGCGCGGCAGCTGAAGGATCTGCTTGACTAATTGTGGCGCGGCGCTCAGAGCTGCGCGCGTAACCGCGAACGGTGATTTCAAGCGTTCTTTCGTCGCGGCAATGTCGGTATCGCGCGACCCCCCAACGGTAATACGCGATCTCACAAGGAGATTTCCGCCGCGGTGCGCCAGGATTTTACTGTTCCGGCGCAGCCCAACGATGAGCCAAAACTCGTTGGGGTCTACGTAACCATCGCCCGCATCAAGCTGATTGTTCAGCTCATTCCACCAATCCCACGCCAGGGGAATAGCCCGCGGTTTGTCCTGGTCCCGACCTTCCCATGTGTATGTCAAGGTTGTGGTAAGTAACTCCGCCGGGGCCGTGTCCACAGGCTGCTGATTAGAAGCCTGGTGGTTATCCATATGATGACCCGATGACATCGTTTCAGCGCTCAGCACATCTTTAACGCTGCGCAACGTTGCCAGCGGCCGCCTGATAAGCGTTTCCACCCACGCACCAAACTGCATGAGGAAGGTGGCGTCGTTGCGAGTGAGTTTTCGCGGTGCCACCGTGGGCGTGCCGTTTTCTGGCTGGTCGTGGCCATCGTCGGCAAAGCGCCCACATGGCCATAGAGATCCCATATATGTGTACACGCTCCCGAGCCGATCCCGCATCGTGGGCCCATCGCCCCACATGTGGTGGATAGCGAAGCCCCGCCACACTCCGAGTTGATAGATAAAAATGTGTGTGAGCGGCCGTTCGTTTTTGTTAGCGAGGTCGTGGCACATCAGAGTGATAAGGCGGGCGGGGACGGCTGGGTCGTCGGAAGCACTCGGCTCCGCTGTTAGGTTCTCGAGGTTCACAAAGTGGACGTTGGTTCCCGGGAAGCCTTCCGTGATCATGTTGGTGATAACACGACGGTGGCGTTGGCATTGTGCGTCGTCATCACCAAACAAAGGGGCGCGCCCGTCGGTAGGTATTGTGCGCAGGGACCAGGTTCCGTCCCACCGCCAATCTTGAAACAGGCCCATGAGGCGGTGGCGAAGTGTCGCTCTATCTCGGGGAATGGTCATATTATCCGTTTCCTTGGCTCAGCACCCTGCGGTCCAGCACCGGGCTTAACTTATGCAACTAATTTATGCGCCTGCAGCGGCTGCCTGCGACAGTGACTGCTTTGCGTTGTCCCCTCTATCTTTCCTGCCGGCTTTTTTCTTGTCGACGCTGGACTCGTCCATCTCCCTAGCCATCTCCCCCTAGACTGGGAACCACTGCTTGAAAGATAACCCTAGGCTCCGCATTCCCAGCTATACCCCAAGCTTCCCCAGCTACATCCCCGAGTTTTCCGAGGTCGGCGCACATGAAGACAACTCCACATCCTCCCAGTGGTTCTCCACACTCTGAGGGGAAGACTACTTCACCGGTCTCCCCGGCGCGGGGTAGTTCGTCGGTAGGAAAGACCGGCACATCACCACAACGATCGCCCCGAACCGGGAAGCTCGTCGCTCTCAGCGTGATCATTATTGCGATCTGGCTGGGAATTGCGGCTTTCGGCGGGCCACAATTCGGCAACCTCAGCGATGTTGCAACGAATGATCAGTCGTCGTTTCTGCCGCAATCGTCGGAATCGGCACAGGTCCAGGAGAAGATCAAAGAATTCGGGGATCAAGATCGGCTCCCGGCGATCATTGTTGTTGAGCAGTCTGACGGGAAGCCCTTGGATATCTCAGCACTGGGTCCGGTGACTCAACAACTTCGCGATGCTGCGGGAGGGGACGGGGACGCGAGCCCCTTCATTCCATCTGATGACAAAACCGCTGCTCAAATGGTTGTCCTGCTTCCATCCAACAGTAACCCGACGGATGCGGTGGAAGACCTCACATCGACGTTGAAGTCCGATCTCCCCTCCGACGTCAAAGGGTGGGTGACGGGTCCGGCTGGCTATACGGCTGATTTATCGGATGCTTTCAGCGGCATCGACGGGCTACTTCTGCTCGTGACGGTGGCCGCGGTTTTAGTCATCTTGGTGGCCGTGTACCGTTCGCCGTTCCTCCCATTCCTCGTTCTGCTCGGATCCATGATCGCGTTGGCGGCCGCGGTCGGGGTTAACGTTGCGCTGGCGTCATCGGGGATCGTCATGATTAATGGCCAGATTCAGGGGATTCTCTTCATCTTGGTCATTGGTGCCGCGACGGATTACGGCCTTTTATACACGGCCCGCTACAGGGAAGAGTTACGCAAGTTCCCGCCTTCTGATACGCGTCTCGGGTCGGCATGGCAGGCGACGCGCGCTGCGTGGCTGGGCTCGTGGCGCCCGATTCTGGCCTCGGCTGGCACGGTCTCTGCTGGCTTGCTGTGTTTGCTGTTCTCTGACTTGGCCTCAAACTCTGGTTTGGGCCCGGTCGCGGCGGTGGGGATTGGCTGCGCCATGATCGTCTCATTGACGTTTCTACCTGCTGTTTTATTCCTCACGGACAGCCGTGTGTTCTGGCCTCGGGTGCCGACGGCCTCCAAGGGCAAGGCTGACGCCGCGTCTCCAATGTGGTCATGGGTAGCGAAAACTGTGTCGCGCCGTCCGTGGCAGTTGGCTGTGGGAGTGTCGGTTGTGTTGGCCGCCGGCTGTGTGGGGGTAGCCGCGCTCCATGCGGATGGTGTTCCCCAAAGTGAGTTCGTGCTGGGCGACAGCCAGGCCCGCGATGGCCAAGCTGTTCTGGATGAGCACTTCCCGGGAGGCTCGGGCTCTCCGGCGTATGTCGTGCTTCCCGAAGAAAAGATGGCGTCTGCAGCGCGCATTATTCAGGGAACGACGGGGGTCGAATCGGTATCAGTATCGAGCACAGATTCTCCGTCGGGCTCGCTCCCCCTCTCCTTCGGCGGAACAGTGGATGCAGGAACAGGGGTTTCGGGCACAAATTCGGGCGAGGGTTCTCGTCCCGGTCAGCCTGGATCACCCACAGTTGTTGATGGCGACGTCTTGCTGTCGGCCACGTTATCGTCGCCGGTGTATTCCGATGATGCACAACAGACGGTCACGACATTGCGTCACGAAATGAAAAATATGAACGCAGCCGTCGGTGGTACTACCGCAATCAACGTCGATACCACGGCGACGTCGGTGCATGACCGGAAAGTGATTATTCCGATTGTTCTAGCGTTGATCACTACTTTATTAGCTGCATTGCTGCGGTCGCTGGTAGCGCCGCTGGTCTTGGTGCTATGCACAGTGCTGAGTTATGGCGCGGCACTTGGTGTGGCGTCGCTGCTCTTCACGGCCGTGAGTTTGGATCGAGCAGATCCGACGGTTCCACTGTACGGATTCATTTTCTTGGTGGCGCTAGCTATTGATTACACGATTTTCTTAATGACGCGTGTCCGCGAGGAAACTCCTGCAGTGGGTACCCGCGAGGGCATGCGTCGTTCGCTTGTATCCACGGGCGGGGTGATTACCAGCGCGGGGTTGGTGTTGGCGGCCACGTTTGCCGCGCTCTTCGTCATACCGATTCAATTCCTAGTGCAGCTAGCGATCATCATCTCGCTAGGCGTGCTCATCGACACGTTTATCGTGAGGACGTTCTTAGTGCCATCGGTCGTTGAATTAATTGGCCGACGGGTGTGGTGGCCATCCCACCTGTCCCAGAGGTCAGGCAGTACAGCCGCGAACAAATCGGACTAACGCACGTTCCCTATTCCAGCCCTATTCCAGCGCTGGGCTATTTCTGCGCTGGGCTATTTCTGCGCTGGGCTATTCCAGCACCGCGTTATTTCTGAACCGGGTCGCGACGACCAAGCCGTACTTTCTTGACTTCGCGACCATTCTCAACGTCACTGTCCTTAAATCCGAAGAAGTACGTGAGTACAAACGAGACAACCAGTGCCGTGACCGAGGCTATGAGGTAGCCCCAGAAGTTAGCGCCGATGCCCACTCCCGGCGGGAGGAATGACGGGAACCCAACGAGCGCGCCGGTAAATGCGTACATGGTGACATTAAATGTGCCAGTCAGGATTCCGCCCGCTGCACCACCGATAGATGCCATGATGAACACACGGCCGTATTTCAGGTTGATACCGTACATGGCCGGCTCGGTGATCCCACAAAAGGCGGAGATCGCGGCGGGGCCTGCGAGCTCTTTGATCTTGAGGAGCTTGGTCTTCAGGAAGATAGCCAGTACGGCACCACCCTGGGCCACCATGGTCGCGGAAATGATCGCATTGATCGGGGAATCCCCACCAGGGCCGGACACTTGGTCCGTAACGATCGGGATAACAGCCCAGTGCAGTCCGAAGATGACGAGGCACTGATAAAAACCACCGATGATGAGCCCTGAAATCGTGGGCGAGATGTGATAGATCCACATCAGCGTGGACGCAATGCCTTCCGAAACAAACATGACAGCTGGGCCAAGAATCAGCATGATGGCCAGCGATACGATGACGACTTCACACAGCGGGACGAAAATCATACGCAGGACAGTCGGGATGACCTTCTTCAGCCACGGTTCCACGACAGATGCCAGCCACGCGGCGACAATCATCGGGAAGATGGAGTAGCTATACGATGCCATGTGGAATGGCAGACCGAAGAATTCGGCATTAAGTGACATGCCGAGTAACGACTTGTCCCCTGGTTTTGAAGCCATATCTACCAACGTGGGATAGGCCAAGACACCACCAACAATGGAAACAATGATGGGGTCTGATCCGAGTCTTCGAGCGGCAGTGAATCCGACGAAGATGGGCAGGAAGTAGAAGACAGCGTCGCCCATGGCATCAATAATGATGTAAGTCTGGGTGCTGTCGTCTACCCACCCTGCCTGCACTAATAGTGCCAGAATACCTTTCAAAATACCGGCGGCGGCCAACAGACCGATGACGGGAATCATGGACCCCGTTATCACGCCGATCAGTGAGCTGAATCCCAGTTTTGCCCAGCCCCACAGGGTAGTGGGGCGTTCTTTAGGTTCGGCGTCAGCTGCGTCTGCTGTTTCAACATCTCCAAGCTGTTTGGTCACAGCGTCGTAGACGTCTTCGACGGCGGGGCCGATAACAACTTGGTACTGTCCACCTGCTTTGACGACGTCGATAACACCGTCCGTATCCCGAACAGCATCATCGTTGGCTTTGGATTCGTCTTTGAGGTAGAAGCGCACGCGTGTGATGCAGTGCGTCAGCGAGCTGATGTTGTCTTTGCCACCGATATTGTTGATGACGTCCCATGCGGTGGCGTCGTAACCAGAGAGATCGGCTGGGCGTTCAGCAGTGGCGGTGGGGGCAGCACCCGGTTGCGCAGCACCCGGTTGTGCAGCATCAGCGGTCGTACCGGCTGCCGTCGCCACAGACGCCGGTGTGGATCCTGCTGTTGTTGCCTCGGTTGTAGCGGTCGCGCTGCTTCCTTGCGCGCTGCTCGTCGTCGGCTTCTCTGCGGACTTGGGCTTTTTCAGGGTGGCAGCGGCGATAGGGTCACCCGATGTAACGGCCTTGTGCGTGACTTTGAGGTCGTCGAGTTTCTTGGCCGTGTTGGTGATCGCGACAATGACTGTGGTGTCTTTGCCCGCCGATTTAATGACGTCGACATCCATGATGCCGACTTTGTCGCCAGCGTGAAGCTGGTCTCCTCGGGAGATCGTCATGTCGAAGGGTTCACCTTTGAGCTCGACGGTGTCGATTCCTAGGTGGACTAAAACTTCAAGCCCATTTTCGGTCTTGAGCGCAAATGCGTGGCCGGTTTTGGCGACCATCATGACTTTCCCCGATACGGGCGCCAGGATCTTCCCGCTCTTTGGCTTGGAGATTCCTAGGCCGTCTCCGACGACTTTTTCGGAAAACATGGGATCGGGGACGTCTTCAATGGGAATGACTCGTCCGGACACGGGAGCGACGATTTCGACGACATTGTCTTTCCCCGTCGCGGTTTTATGCGGCGCGGTCTGTGTTGTCGTGACGTCCTCAGAGGGGCGCTCGGAGGGAGTATCGGTCATGTGTCTACTTCCTGAATACGTGAGCCTTCTTAGACTTGTCTCTGTCAGCTTACCCATAGGCAACACGGCACTATGCCCTCGCATCCGGTCATGGGGTGGTATCAATGCGGTAAGCACTGGGGCGCAGTCTCGTCGAGCATTCCTATGCTCGACGCTGCCGTCGGTGTGCCGGGGCTGCAGTCGCAGCTTTTAGCCATACCCGTCAACACCCCCGTTGAACAAGTACTTTCGCAACGCCCCCGGTTTGGTATGCCCACTCCCATATCGTGTCTTTCCAGCTCAGCGGCGTTTTATGGTATCCGACGTCGAGGTCACCACTGTAGCACCGCCCGATGATCATCCGGGCGCGGGCGACGTGGTATTTCCCAGTTGCGTACACCATGATGTGTGACCATCCGTGTTCCTCGGCGAGCGTTTCGATAGCCTGCGCTTCGCCCCGCGTCGTACTCGGATCGGGGTGGATGCAGTACACGGTGACGCCGGGTTCGGGTGCGCAGATCCGTGCGCCGAGGTCCGGTTTCTCGGTGTAAGGGTCTGAAATGACGAGGTTGGTGGTGTGGTCACGGGCTAGATTTCGTGTTGCTTCGTATGTATCGACGCCCCCATGGGGGCCACCGAGTTGCACGATTGCGTCGACGTGGGCGGGTTGCTCGTCGACGTGGGGTAACCATAAAAAGCGGGCTGCAAAGATGCACCATGCGACGACGACGGTCGCGACGATGACTGCGATAGCGCGGCGGACGGGGTGGTGCCGTCGTATGTGGGAGCGGTGAGACGGGCGCATTCAACCTCGGCTTGGTTATTCGGGTGGGTGTGAAACTAGACATCCTGGCCATAAATAATGGCCTTGACCAGTGCTTTAACATTGTCCCGGACTTCGCGACTGATGCGCATGAAGTCGTCGTCATTCTCTGCCACTGGGTCTGGGATGTCGAGGCCGTAAGGGTCGAGTATTTCTTTGCCCGCACGGGTAGCGCGGAGGTGCGCGATGTCGTCCGGGAAGTGGACTGAATCGATCGTTGACCAGGCTGCGAGTTGCCTTAGCGTGGCTGCTTTCTTGAGGAGGACGGGTGCGATGCGGAGTGCGTGTTCGACGTGGGCGGCCTCCATACCGACGACGATGTCCGCACCTGCGAGGGCTGCCCTGTTGAGGCGTGTTGAGGAAAAGCCGTCGGCGTTGATGCCCTCTGAAGCTAAGAAGCGTGACGCCCGGGGATCCATGGGTGTGCCTCGGTGAGCGTGTGTTCCTGCGCTGGCGAATTCGAGTTCTGGCGAGGACGAATCAGCCGGTTGTTGGCCGTGTGTCTTCGCCTGGGTGGTGAGTTCATTGGCAAACGAACGCGCGACATATTCGGCCACGGGTGACCGGCATTGGTTGCCGGTGCAGACGAAGACGATCTTCATAGGCCTCTACCCTAGTCAGTCGTCCTTCCCGTCGTCCTCTTTAGCTGCTTCAGTGTCGTCCTCAGACTTGCTCAGATCGGCCTCATTCTGATCGAGCTTCTCCTGCTCGGATTCGTCCTGTTCAACCGTGTCCTGTTCGACCGTGCTCTGTTCGATCGTGTCCTGTTCAGACTTGTCTTTATCATCGACGCTGACCGTCGACGATGCAGGGGCCGAAGCCACAGCCTTATGGTCGCTTCCCGACTCATACCTGGAGTAGGACCCCACGTACCGCCCTTCGTCCGACTTTTGTGGCACGACCGTAAGAACGGTCCCGATGATCGGCGCGTGCACCGCCCGCAACGAGGCAAGCGTGCGGGTGACGTCATCGTAGTTACGTTTCCCGTACCGAACAGCGACAATAACGGCATCGACGGTGGTAGCAACCAACGCACCGTCAGTAACGGGCAGGATCGGTGGCGTGTCCACGATCACCCAGTCGTAGCGCTCTCGTAGTTCGTCGAGTATGTGGCGGAACGCGTGGCTGCCCAGGAGTTCACCAGGGTTCGGGGGTGTCACACCTGCAGCAAGGACGTCCAGTCCAGTTATCTCGGTTTCCTGCAGAACATCGGCCACGTCGGCGTCACCAGCCAGCGCTGTCGAGAGGCCCACGGAGCCGTGGATGGCGCCACCGAAGTAGGTTGTCATCTTCGATCGCCGCATGTCCGCATCAACTAGGCACACGGTGTCACCGTCGGCAGCCAGGGCCCCAGCCAGGTTTAGGCTGGTCATGGACTTGCCATCGCCGATCCGTGCACTCGTCACAGAAATAACGCGCGGGGGGTTATCCACGTTGACGAACCGGAGATTAACGCGTAGTTCACGGAATGCCTCGGCCGGCCGGACGCGATCGTCGTTAAAGTCCAGGACCCTCGTGCGCTGAGCTTCAGGTATTACCGGCACGCTTCCGAGCTTAGGTAGACCTGTGCGCCGCTCTAGTTCCTCACTGGAGCGGACCGAGCGATCCAGGAAGAACCGCACGGCGATAAGCATGCACGCCACCAGGAACCCGAGTACACCGCCGAGAATCAGGTTCATCGCCATTTTTGGCGACGACGGCTGTGTCGCTTTTTCGGGGCTGTTGATCAGAGAAATCCTGGGAGCCGTCGCGGACTGCTGGTTCGAAGACGTGCTCGATCTCGAGTTGCCGTTGGCGCCGTTGCCGTTACGTGCTTCCAGTTTTTCTGCCTGGCTGGAGAGGACTTTCACGGCATCCGAGGCTATTTTTTGGGCCTGAGCAGCGTCGGTGTCCGTGGCGGAGATTTCCATCACGACGGTGTCTTGAACGACGGTGGCCTCAAGTTCCTTGGTGAGGTCCCGGGGCGTCATATCTAAGTTGAGGTCTTGGATAACCTGCTCGGCCAGAACGTCTCCGCTGACTAGCTGCGCATAGGACTGCATCCTTTGTTCAGCGAACTGGGTGCTTTGGTAAGCGTCAGATATGGATCCGTCGCTATCCACTGAGACGAAAACCGACGCTGTCGACGTGTATTTCGTCGGCATCAACATGGAGACACCCCATGCGCCAGCGACACCCAAAACGATAAACAGGACAAGGATCCATGCGTTACGCCGGATTACTGCCCACATTCGTCGGACAATCTGAGTCCGATCCTCTTCAGACGGCATAGCGACACCCGCGGGGTGTGGGTAGGCATCGACATGGTCACTGTACTGCGGGTAAGTCATTTAGCTCTCACTTTGACGGGCTGAGGGGCGGTCACTCGGTCGGTTGGATGCTGAAAGGGGATGAATTGGCGGCGACAACTGAGTTGGCGTCGGCAACGGTGGACTTGCCGCTCGAGGCGATGCCAATCGGCACTCGCCCGGTTGCCGCCCCAGGGACGATCTATCTGTTTGCTGTGCAGCGGCCACACTGCGTTCTGACACACCACGCGCTACCACACGCTCTTTGCCTTCACGAACAGGCATATCCCTGTTACCTACTGCTTCACGCTCTCCTGCCGCAACAATGAAGAACAACGGGAGGAGTGGTGTCAGGTGGCGGAGTGCGGACCCGTAGTCTGGTTCGAAAAGCCCTTGCACAACAGCAAATGCACCGATCAGGCACACTGCTCGTGCCACGAGCGGGGGCCGATAGACGCTCCGCAGCCACTGCTGGGCGGAGTAAAGGTAGCTCGCCCAAAAACCGGCGATGACTACGAAAATCACCAGGTAATAGGGCGATAATTTGGCCGCCAAGGTCACGGGGAACATCAACATGACCGTCGAGAGCACAACATTGACTATTCCCGCGATCGGTTCAGGGTGCTCAACAAAGCGGCCAATCAGCGACCCTGTGTCGGCTCCGCGGCCCGCGTTAACCAAAGTGCGGTAGTAATCCGCGGGGAGGCCACGGGCCACGATGACCAATGACGCCACCAAGGAACAGGCCAGCATGAGGAGGATAAAGCGACGAGTTGTTATCCACCGACGAGACAGTGCGGTGTTAGACACACAAACTCGTAGCCCAATGAAGAACACGGCGATGAGCACCCAATACGGGCGAAAATAATGACCCAACGCAGCCATGACGACCGCGAGAACACAGTCCCATATCCATGCTGACTGTAGCCCCGTCGGCGCAGCCGCGACGACGACGACCACAGCGCTGATAATAATTTCCTTGGTATAAACCCCCTGGTAAACCCCAACAAGGAGCGAGTAGAGGATGAGCGCGCCGACACTAAAAGCGGTTACTCGGATTGGTCTCATTCGCCAGAGGACGACGGCTAATGCGCAGTGCGCGATAATGACGCCGAAGAATCCAGCCAGCGTTGGTGAGTGCGCTAAGCCGAGCGCATGATACACCGACGTGATGGTGGCGAAAGATCCGTAGTCCTCGTATCTTACGAGTCCAGGTTTGGCCAGGAGGCTCTGAATGACTTGTGCGTCGCGGTCGAATTTCGGCGGTAATAAATGTGAATGCAACCCACTGATGACCAAGGAACACAGAAGCCCAAGGAACCAGAACACGATGATGTCCTCGGGCGAGAAAAACGTGTGATACCCGCGAACGTGGCTTCGGGGTCTAGAGCTGCGGCGACCACCTGGATCGGTGGAGGGAGCAACCCGCATTCTCGTGTCCTTCGTTATTAGTGGGTATTGTGCGTCATTAGTGGGTATCGTGCTTCGGATTCGTACATAGGTTCGGATCGTCGCGGATATCGGGGGTGATTTGGGTCGGTAACGTCGGTACGCGGTAATTAATAAGTTTTATTTACCTGAAAACCGATGGTAATTCTACCCTTATTTTCCCCCGCTTTCGAATAGCACTCATGGAGCGCGTGCGTGAGAGTCGCCACGCTGTGATTGTCCTGGACCTTTTCCCATGCGTTCCGAAGCGACTCGGGCTCATCGATCGCCCTGATAACCTTTCGGGCGGCGTCGTCAACCCCATCGAAACGCGCTTCAGCCGGGCACTCCCGAAGAGCTGGGATGTTTTGAACCAGGACAGGCACGCCAATGTCGTTCATCTCAAGCACGGCCATGGGGTATCCGTCCCACAAAGCTGTATGAAGACCAACGTTAACGCCCGCCAAGCGCGAATATAGATCATTTTTATCAAGCCAGCCCGTGACATGAACCCCGGCATGCTCCAGCGACGCGGTGAGGTCACCATCCCCACCGCCAAGCCACTGAAATTCGACGTCGGGCCGCTCCCGATGCACCCGGCGCGCAATGGCGGCGAAGAGTTCGGGGCTGCGCTGGGGTGTGACGCGCCCGGAGATCGCCACCGTGGGAGCCCCGGTGGGATTCCATGTCACCCCGGTCGGCATCGTGGCATTGGGTATCACGACCTGCGGTATTCGACGATTGAGCCGCCGGAGAACGTCCCCTTCCCACTGGCCACATGGCGCGAAGACGGAGGTTCCCCACGACAATGCCCATTCGGCGGAATAAAACACCGCGCGGTGTAGCGCCGAGATGTCTTTCCGCGCGAAGGCCACACCGTGGGGTGTGTACACCGTGGGCGTGCGGCGCCTGTTTCCGCGCAAGCGAGCGAGGCGTACGTATGCGCCAGCGAAGCTGGAATGTGCGTGGATCACATCCGGTGCAACTTCGTCACGCACGCGTCGGACAGTATCGATGGCTGCCCGGTGCTGGTCCGGAAGTCGCCACGACTGTCTAAATAGTTCGGGGTCGGGTTCAGCTGGAGAATTCGCGCGCCGGGCGGTGTAGAGCACCATATGCTCATGTTCGGGCACGAGTGACGCGTACATGGTGATGGCCGTGGCGACGCCTCCGGCAAAGCACTCTGTGACGTGGAGTATTTTCATTTCTCTCTGTTTTTTGGAAGTGTTTTTCGGAAGTTCTGGTGAGGGTCTGAGCAAGTCTCAGTGTTAATAACGGGGTTGATGTCAGTATCCGTAGTTGCGGGTGTGTGATGTGTGCTCAGTATGATCCTCGATATGTTCATCTTGCAGGATGCACCAGCACGCAGGGCCGAGAATGGGGTGCGCGGCCTGCTCAACGTCGGTTTTTTTGCCGTCGTGATATTCCGGCTTTCTCAGGTTGCGGGGAAACGTCTACCTCTCTTGGGATCTTTGGTTAAGCAAATTAATCATGTCCTGACGGGGGCTGATCTGGCATGGGAAGTGTCCGTCGGACCTGGTTTTATGTTGTACCATCCCACCGGCGTTGTGATGGGGCGTCGGGTGAAGGCTGGTGCCAATTTGAAGGTGCAGTCCTCTGTCACTATTTCCGAGGCACCGCGCGGGCAGGAGACCGTCCTGGGCAATAATGTCCATCTAGGTGCAGGTTGTCGGATTATCAAGCCTCTCTCACTTGCCGACGATGTGTCCGTGGGGGCGAATGCTGTGGTGACAAAGTCCTGCGAGCGCCGGGCTGCCGTGCTGGTGGGCATCCCCGCGCACGAATTACCTGCGGAGTAGATCCAGCAGGTAAGAACCGTATCCGGATTTAACCAGCGCTTCGCCCCGCTGGCGGAGTTGATCATCGGTCAGGTGACCCATCCGCCACGACACTTCTTCCGGGCTGCCAATCTTCAGGCCCTGTCGGGATTCGATGGTGCGCACAAAGTTCCCGGCATCCAGGAGTGAATCGTGCGTGCCCGTGTCCAACCACGCCGTTCCCCGAGGAAGAACCTCGACGGTAAGCCGCCCCGCATCCAGGTATCGCTGGTTGATGTCGCTGATTTCCAGCTCCCCCCGGGCCGACGGAGCAAGGTCCTTGGCCATGTCGACAACGTCATTGTCATAGAAGTAGAGGCCGGGGACGGCGTAATGGGATTTCGGATGCGTCGGTTTTTCCTCGATCCCCAGGGCGCGGAATTGCGAGACAGCAGTGTGCTGATGGGGCGCGTTACCTTGATGTTCAAATTCGACGACGCCGTACGCAGTGGGATCTTTTACCCAGTAGGCGAAGATAACGCCCCCGTCGGGCGCGGTGTGTCGCCGGAGCTGGGTGCCCATACCTGGCCCATAAAAAATATTGTCCCCAAGAATGAGGCAGACGGGCTCGTTACCGATGTGTTCTTCTCCGAGAACGAACGCTTGGGCAATTCCTGCTGGTGAGGGTTGTACCGCATAGGAAATCGAAATGCCGAATGCGGATCCATCGCCCAAGAGCCGGTGAAATGCGGTGGCGTCGTGAGGGGTGGTGATGACGAGGACGTCGGTGATACCCGCCAGGATCAGGGTGGACAGCGGGTAATAGATCATGGGTTTGTCGTAGACGGGGGTGAGCTGCTTGCTCGTGCCCAACGTAATTGGATGTAAGCGGGTTCCGGTCCCGCCCGCCAAAATGATGCCCTTCACGAGTTCCAGCGTACCTAGCTTCCGATGAGCTATCCGGCAGGGCCAGCCGGTAAAGGCGATGTCGTTTGTTGTGGATTGTGGATATTTCACCTAAATCCCGGCCAGACACCCTCTCTGTGACTAAATTCACAAAAGTATGTCGATAAATTATAGAAATACCTTCATAATGCCACAGTGGCTCTCGGCGACTCGTGGATTCACATCTAAAAATCGGCGCTAACAGCACCAACTAAACAGGACGCAATGTCGCAAAAATAGCCTGCGACGTGCAGTTGGAGGGTGAAAACCGCCATTTTCCCGTCGCCATGCCGTCCCTATGTAACGGGCTGGTTAACAACAAGGCTAATCGCATGAAAACTCGGCTAACAGGTCTTACTATATGGGCGTTATCAAATTGTTATGAGGATTAGCCCACCGCTCCCCATTGCAATTAACTTGGTTCCTACTCTCCCCATCGGCGGTGCCCATGAGCCTATTACACATCACTGGCCTTCGTCTGGCGGAACTACCTAACCGCAAGGGAGGACGCCACACTGAAGAGCAGCTCGCTAACTCTGGGCTGCATAGAGCGGGCCACCAAGACATTCCCGCGACCAGAACCGATGCTCCCATCGAGACCACTACTCCCCCCGAGCGGACATCGATTCGTTGTGCCCATGCATCACGAATCCGGACTTTTATCCTAGTCAGCGAGGCAATCGCTATCGTGTCACTAATCGTGGCTGCCGATTATCTGCCTATCACAGCTCGTAGTGCACGCACGTTCACCCTCGGGTCATATACGGGAACAGCCCCGATGTTCGTCCCTGGAACTATCCTTTTCGCGCTGTGGGTTATGGTCATGCGCATTATGCGCACGACAGATTCAGCGATTCTGGGGCAAGGTGCGTTGGAGTATTCCCGGATTGCACGGGCTACAACGTTCGCATTCGGACTATTTGCCATCGTCTGCGAGTTGACCCAATACACGTCTGGATTCCGGTTCCTCGTATTCACCTACCCTGTCGGCCTAGTGATGCTACTGCTCATCCGGTACGGGTGGCGTCGGTTCTACTGCTGGCAGCTGGACAACAAGAAGCTCAGCCAGCGAGCCATTTTTATCGGCGACCCCCATTCCATCTCCGAGGTGTACGGCACGCTCCGTCGGCAATTGGACAATCGGTTCGACATCGTCGGTTTCTGTAGCACGCAGGCGGATGCGCACAGCGAGGAACAGCTCGCGGAGCTCAAGCGCCGTTTTCCTAAGGCGGAAATTCACGATAACTGGCATCAGATTGATGTCATGGTGTCATTGCTTCAGGCTGATTCCGTGATCGTCACCGTCAGTAACCAAATTGGCATGGACGATATGCGCGAACTCATGTGGCGGCTGGATGGCCTTAATGTTGAGCTGCTGGTCGCCCCGGCGGTTGCCAATGTCACGGGCCGACGGGTCCAGATGCTGCCTATCGCCGGGGTGCCACTTCTAAAACTGGAACGCCCTCAGCATGCACACACACACTGCGTGTCAAAAATCGTGTTTGATCGCGTGGTAGCTGCCCTTCTGCTGCTGATGGCTTCTCCCCTGCTGCTGGTCTGTGCGGTTGCTATCAAGCTCGACGACGGCGGTCCGGTTTTCTACACCGCGGAGAGGATGGGCAAGAAGAACAAGCCGTTCGGGATGATCAAGTTCCGCTCGATGGTGCAGAACGCGGATCAAATGGTGGCCCAGCTGAAGGACCAGAGCGACGGCAACGACGTGCTGTTCAAGATGAAAAATGATCCGCGAGTGACGCGGGTGGGTTCGTTCTTACGTCGCTACAGTATCGACGAACTGCCGCAGCTATTTAACGTGCTGAAAGGCGACATGAGCCTGGTGGGGCCACGTCCCCCGCTGCGTCGCGAGGTCGAGCAGTACACCGGGCTGGTGGGCAACCGGATGCTGGTCCTCCCCGGAATGACTGGCCTGTGGCAAGTATCGGGGCGGTCCAACCTCTCGTGGGAAGAGTCAGTGTCGCTGGACCTCAACTACGTTGAGAACTGGAGCTTCATGGCGGACCTCATGATCCTATGGAAGACGGGACGGGCCGTGCTCACCTCCGACGGGGCGTACTGAGTTCAGGTGAGGTGCGAGTGGGAATGTACCCCATCAGTTCCACGGGCCATAGCCGATTTCTCGACCAACCTAAGTTAAATAACGCAAAAGGTGTACCGATTTTGGGCGCTGAAAACAGCGTCTGCAAGACGATTGCTCCAGGTATCAGGTCAAATTTTAATTGGATCATCCGCGGAAACCTGAGAGTAGATAGGGTAGAACTTTGCTAAGAAGTATGTCTAAAACCTCCAGGTGGATTCTCTCTATTCCGGTTGCCATTTCGCTACCGCTCGTTAGCCCAGCTCCAGCTTTTTCGGCTGAGACAAAAAATGAACTGGGCATGTACACAGTGAAGTGCCAAGTAGTGAAGAACGGACCTGGAAACCCAAAAGTAGGATTGATTTACGGTAATCATCCTAAGAGTGCTAAAAAAGCTGAGAAAGATGCGGATTTATACACGAATAAATTCGGAAAAAATGCGCATAAAAGGCACTGTCAAACTCAGACTAGATATAAGAATTCTGGAGCTTTCTCTGTAGACGGTGATCCGATTTAATATGTTGGGAGAAACTCTTCTTTTTACAACTTACTTCCTCGCTAGAGAGTCGGATCTTGAAAGATTCCATAAACAGTATTTAAAAAGGATAGATAAGGCTCGAGAGATCACAGAGATACTCTATGTAACTGACGAAATCACACATGGAGGAGATGAAGTGATTCGCGAAGTCATGATGCTAGATTTCCGTAGGGATATGCGAGACTTTGGCACTTATCCATTTGATGAAGATGAATGGGGTTTGTATAACCTTTCGTGTGTGGCTAAAGACGTTGACGAACCTGCCAGTGAAGGGTCTAACATGTCTAGGCTATGGTATGACCTAGCTTTGGGCGAAGAGACGGTCCCTAGGGAATTTAACAGTCGTGTAAGAGCCGTTAATGTGTCGAGCGATGGCCGGGGGTTCCCTCTGGGATCCATTGGCGACTGATCATGATCCATGCATTTCAGCGGAATATCCATATGATAAATGCCGTCACCTCTTGATTCAGGCGCCAACGTGCAATACCGCCGATTAGACACCTCACTATATCCACCACCAAACCCGCCGAGACTAGTCGCTGGCGTACTTGTCCGCTTGCCTTACTCCTGGTGTTAACTTTTCTCTTTGGCCGAAGTTGCTGATAGGTGAGCAGACGCACGTATCGAGCGTTTTAGGGGGCTTCCGCGCCATATCCACAGTTGTGGTTTTCACACACCGTTTTTCGCGTTGATCGTCGCTAATCATGCGCTACGTCTTTTACCGTACCAGTGGGAGTTTTACAGGTTTAAAATTTTAAGGGCACCGTAAACCTGCACCCCTGTAACACTCAATAGTAAAGTGCCCCTGAGAGTTGAGGAATAGACCCAATCTAGGTGGATATCAGCAAATACACCTACCACGTGTCCTGGTCGGAAACTGACCAAAAACATGTCGCCACCGTCGCCGAGCTTCCGTCGCTGCCATGTCTAGGTCTAGATCCCGACCGCCACCCGAACACGCACCCCCAACGTCATCTTCCTCCTTGAGGTGTACCCCTACCGGACATGCGGGCGGAGGCTCCCCGCGCTTTATTCAGCCGAAAATGTTGTCCCCTTCATGGGGTTCCTCCACATTCTCCGGAGCCTCGCATACCGTCAGCGCAGCGCCAGTGGGGTCCGCCAGGATCGCGATCTGACCGAACTCGGTGTTTTGCGGCTGGACGATGATGTCCCCACCGTGTGCCTGCGCGTACTCGGCGGCGTCGACAATGTTCTCGACCCCGAAATACGTCGCCCACCGGGACCCCGACGCGTTCAACTCGGCTGCTCCTTGCTCCCCGGGGAACCACACCCCCGCGTATGCTCCTCCTTCGCTCACAGCAGTGATGACCGTGTGGGCTCCCTCCCCGTGGCGCATAGTGTTCCACCGCGCCACCTGCGTGTAATACGTCGCGACGTCATCGATACTCACCCCGTCGGGGAGAATGGCCGCGAGCTCATGCCACACAGGCGTGCCCGGCTCCCCGCCAGCAATGAAAGGCTCCGACACCGAATGGATGAACCCTAATTGTGCGCCGACGATATCCGTCGCGGCCACCATCGGCCCCCGCGGCCCGTCGACGGGCTCACCGGCGGTTCCACCGTGTTCGCGAGATCGATCGGCTACCGCGCGAACGTCGTCGGTAAGAAAAGAAAGCATCCATCGGTTCGGTTGATGCTGGGCAGCGCTACCTGTGTCTGATGACACCGGGATGATGCCCGCGATGGGCATTCCCTGCTTGCGTGCGTAGTAGTAGCCGCTGCTGTCCGCGCTATCAATCTCCCAACCGAACAAGCCTCGGTAAAAGTCCGAGGAGCGCTCGAGGTCATAGGTGCGCAGTTCGTTCCAGAAGGGCATGCCTTCACTAGCGAAAAAGGCGGGCATTACATGTTCCTCCACTTTTCCGGGTCGAAATCGTCGTCGGCGGTGGCTTCATCGAAGTAATCATCCTCGTCATCGGGACCGCCCACTTCTGCTCCTAAAGAACCAATAGTGACGACGTCACCGTGGTGGAGCGTGTGCCCCCTGTGGGTTTCAACCTGGCCGTTGACCTCGACGCGCCCCCCGGAAATCACTTCCTTTGCCTCACCACCGGTTTCAACGAGGCTAGCCAGTTTAATGAATTGACCGAGCTTAATTGACGAATCGCGAATAGCCGTCACCGGAAAAGAACTCATGCCGCTAGTGTATGCGAGCATGTACGTGTGGCGGAGACGGTGCCGCACTGGGGACCCCGGGAAAGGTGTGTTTAGTCCTTTTCTTTCTGCCACTGTTTCCGAGTCCGCTGCCCTATGGCTATTCCAAGTGCTACTGAGGTAACAGTTGCGATTATGCCGAGAACCATAACGCGGTTCCCGACGTTAAGCACACTGAGCAACAACCACTCAATAACCATCGCGCACACAGCGATAACTAGGGCTAAGAGCATTGCTCGAGTGATACGCCGCGCTGGAGGGTGAGTGGATTTATTATTCATAAAATACACCCCACCTGACTCAGATTTAGTAACCAGCGAATTACTTTACTATATAACCAAATATCCCTATTCTTTCCATCGCCATTGTTTATTATATTTCCATATGAAGGTATAAAACAAACTAATCTTTTGTGGGTTGATAAACAGATCGCCGAACAGCACCGACAGAAGGAACCGCATGAGACGCTTCGAGTTTTCTAAGTAGCCTCTCCAAGATCACGAAGTCATCGTCAGTTAGTGCTTGAAAAAAATTCTCTCGCTCTCGACGGAGCTCAGGCTGTAGAGCACTCCACCATTCTTCCCCTACCGGAGTTAAGCTTACAAGCCTAGACCTCGCATCCTCCGGATTTGGACGCACCTGAACCCAGTTCTTCTCAATCAGACCCTTGATAGTCACCGCCATATTGCGGGGATCAACTGCGGTAACCATTGCCACCTGAGCCTGAGTCTTTTCTCCTTCGCTTAAGGCAGCTATAGCTGCGAACTGTGCGGTGGTGACACTACGCTTCGCGAGAAAAGCGTTCCAAGCCCGCTCGGCACGACGTCCAAGCGTTGCCAAAAGGAAACTAGCACCGTCCTGATACTTGACATTATCGCAATTAGTCATGTTTTATGACTATATGCATCAATCGAACATCACGCCACCAGCCGGACGCAACACAGTTAACCCCTTCGCCATCGTCCCCGATGCTGATAATTTTATACATTTCGTAGAAGTGGTGTTCGGAGGTCAGGAATTATCACACGTTCGTACTCCTGATCGAGATGGGTCAATCATCCATGCAGGAGTGAATATAGGAAACTCCACCATCATGCTATTCGAACGTAAACCCGAATGGCCATTCACATCCTCCCTCTTACAAGTCTATGTGAAAAACCCCGCTACATGCCTCAACAAAGCCATCGAACACGATGCGCACATCGTAACCCCAATATCTGATTTCTATGGTGGATATAAAATCGCACGAATTCTCGATCCTTGGCACAATCTATGGTGGCTATATGAACCGACAGAACAACCCCTTCCGCAGGATAAGCGCCACAGTGATACCGACTGGCACCATCGTAAGCCAAGCGTTGTATACACCTCACTTATCAACACAATGCGCAACCTAACACCCCCTCGTTGACAGAAATATTTTTCCTGAATATTTTTAAGCCCTCGCTTTTAAGAATGTATATAAAATCACCTCCAGCTGCTAATTTTATTTTTAGTTACTATCACACCTCGAGAACGGCATTGATAGATACCACTCGATTTGCACCGTCGAGCAAATGATTGAGATAAGAGAAAATGAACATAACATAATAATTATTCAGCACTGGTACTATCTTTTGCCTATGACTAGGAACCCCGTCGATGTTAGATCATCGCTTATTAAACATTGATCGCTCAATGAATACAATTCTTATCTTTCAGTATATACGATCATAATACGGTCTTACTTATCCTTAAAATGAAATATTTTATCTTATATTATTAGGTGATAGTTCAGATTATTTGAGATAGAACTGCTGTTTTGAATTATAAAACAGTCGAAGCGGAGACTAGCTTCTTTCTGGCGTGAAGATGTCTTCAATTCGGCAGGAGAAAAATTCGGCCAGTTGAAAAGCTAGAGGCAAGGAAGGATCGTAGCGGCCTTTTTCGATGCTGATAACCGTCTGCCGCGAGACTCCCAGAGCCTCAGCTACCCTCTGCTGCGATAAACCGCGTTCGTCACGCAGTTCTTTAATTCGGTTTTCCACAGCTCAGCTTTCGCGCCACTTGCGGAGACGATAACTAATGCTGAAAGCGACTATTTGGAAAGCTCCAAGATAGATGGTCAGCATAGATCCAGAGACCGAGAAATCCCAGAAAGTTGATACGGTTCCGAGAACTCCCACCGAGACAAGACCAAGATGTAAGGTATCCTGTGCCGCATGTAAGTACCAATGGTTTTCAATTGATTTTTCAGGCTGGTCGATAGCGCCGTCGATGGTGCTCCGATCAACCATGAGAGCCCACGCAATCGTACTCATCGCGGGGGCAAGAATGACAAAGAAACAACCAGCGACAAGAATCCGATTGTCGGTAAATTGTGTCAAAGCAACCAAAACCCCAAATACAGTAGCAAGAACGCTACCCATTAAAATGGAGAGTGCGATCAGTAGTTTTTGACCTCCCCCAAACTTTGCCCGTCCGAATCGAGTGCGTACAAAATCCACGGTATCTCAACTCCCTGAAGTAAAGCATACTTGACATCTAGAAGGTATAAATAGTCCACTTCAATGTCAAGTTTGCTTGACACATAGTTCTGAGACACAAAATAACCAGACTGGTTAGCGCACTGCGGCAGCCCTAGAACGAAATCCCCGCGTCGTTACCTCGCCCATCAGTGCGGCACCTACACTTAAAGATTGTTTCCGTTGGGCACGTGCAAGCACGTATTATCCCCTGAGGACATCTATTACTGCGTGAATTCGCCCCTCGAATAACCGCCCCCAGTTGTTAAAACATGAGGCCCGCGTCAATAAGTTGAACACATGGCCTTTGGGCACCTTATATGAAGGGCTATATGGCCGCTAGCCAGTAGGAACATCAAAGCCAGCAGTACCATGGAGGTCAATTCCTCTCTCAACATCGCGGCTGGCCCCGGGGCATCTTCAGTACCCACGAATGACTGCAGTGGGGTCGTCGTCACGCCGATGCAATGTTCATTGATCAATTCAAGGGGTGCCAGATTCGGCAACGACAGCTTATCGACGGAAACGATGGCTGGTAGGTGCGGATTCTATTACTACCGAGGCGACACATTCATATCTGACAGCTGCTAGAGGACGAAAAATTAGTCCTGAAGCTATCGGCATGTGAACCACTATTTTCCGCTTCCACCAAAGGGGGGCTGGCACCTGGTCGAGTGGCGTCGCTTATCACCGGCGGTCTGCCGATTTTCGTTGTAACAAGTAGAGAAGACTTTCGTCACGATGGAGCTTCGTTTAGATCATAACAACGAAGAGACTATGTCCCACTTCAGAATGTACGGAATGCAACTTATCACCACTGATAAAGCATGGAAGTAGTGTCCCAGCCGCTCAGTTCTAGTAGATGCTTGCCATACCCGCGCCCACTTTCTACGAGGGGTATTTGTAATTGGTGATGTAGTCAGCGGACGCAAACAAAAATATAGCCCCGCAGGGTGACCTGCGGGGCTATACTCTTGAGTAGTATTCACTACTTACCCTGTGGTGCCGGAGCGTCCTGTGGTGCCGGGGCACTGTGGATTGCGTCAGGAATCAACTCGGCAGCCGGCTTGATGACCTCAGGGATGTGGTGGATATTCTGAACAAGAGCGTCAAACATGTTAGTTTCCTTTCTACGATACAACATTGTTGACGTATCACTGCCTACCCTTTGAATGGGTCAAAGGGCCGGGCCAGACCGTGCTGGACATGTCATATCTCATCTCCAGCACGGTCTAGGTAACTCCGCCCTGCTTGTAAGTGGATAGAAATGCTCTTTACTTCTCCTGAGAAAATGCGTGGTAGTAGTTAGCATTAATTTGGGGTTTGGCTGCGTTTGTCGCCCGAAGTCTTTCCTCTTTTAAAACACGCACGCACCAGGGATGGACGAGGTCAACGTCATGATGCCACAAGCATGTGCCCCTATGAGTTTCAACCTGACGATTAACCTCGACGCGCCCTGCGGAAAAGACGTCCTTTGCCTGACCGCGGGGTTCAACGAGGCTGGCTAACTTGATAAATTGACCAATTACGAATAGCCGTCACCGGAAAACTCATGTAGCCAGCTACATACGAGCACATGAGTGTGGCGAGGATAGTACCGCACTGGCCTCCGGTACGAGTGTGGTTAGTCTTTTTCTTTTTGCCACCGTTTTCGAGTCCACTGCCCTATGACTGTTCCAATTGCTACACAGGTCATAGTCCCGATGATGGCAAAAACGGTGACACGGTTCTCGACGTTAAGCGCACTGATCAACCACCACTCAATGGCCATAACGCACACAGCGATAACCAAGGATAAGAACATTGCCCGGGCAATCCGCTGCGCGGGAGGGTGAGTGGATTGTTTGCTCATCATACGCATCCTTTCCATCTGCCTCTCATATGTGTGGCCAGGCCAGAAACCGAGTCGGGTGAAATTCTAGACAGAGACGCCATCTAATACGCATGGTAGTCGAAAACCTTTTGTAAACTATACGAACTTATCAATGGGTAACCTATACTAGATTTGTGTGAGTTACTGACTACCACTAATCGGCTGTCGCCACGAAGGAACGCTGAGGGAGGAAGACCGTTGTGGAAAATCGTACGGGCGCTCAAAAATTGACGAGCGGTAATATACGTCGATTCATATTCGTTCTAGCCTTGGTCTGCCTTGTATTCGCGACTGTTTTTTCACAAGCCGGGTGGGTCCATGACAATTACGTTAAAATTGTGTATCCATCTATGGGCGTGGCATTAATTAGCCTCTTCGCATCAAAGGATAGGCTGAACCTTAAAAATGTAGCTATGGCACTTATTATTGTCGTCGCCGTTATTGTGGCAGTTTCTTTTGCTGTTTGATTTGTGGTTTTAATGTACGCCCACGGCGTGTGATTGAGTTCGAACCCAGGATGCAGCTCACGCCAGGCATGGGCCGACCGCGCGTAAGCCTTTAACAGCGAAGACGAGTGGACCGCTCCCGATCTCACCCCCGTCGTGTTTTAGACCTATTTACCAGGAAAGTTCCTATAGCAGTGATGACGAGAAATATAATCGCTCCCACAACGGAATGATGCGCAAATCCAAGATAGAGCGATATAGCTACGCCACAAAGCAGAACAACAATGGCGTTTGGAGAAATCTTTACGCGCTTCATGTATTCCCTCCAATGGGGTGGCCTTTACCCACTTATAATAGCGAAGATTTCTGGATCAAAAACATAAAGCTCCGTACAAATGATGACACCGGGGTAAAGTTGACGTGGCAGAGTTAGCCTTTAATCGTGTGATCTAGCAAAAATCACCGATCAACTTGGTAGATGAGAAGGCGGGTAAACAGAAGGCCGATAAACAGCGGATCACATACGTCTAAACGCCGTCATGAAAGCAGATTATTTATACCCCGTCCGTCTGCTTCTGGTGATTGATCTCCTTGGCCGCATTGTTGGCAACCACAGCAGCCCAGCACAACCCACCAATGACCACAACATAACCAAGCACTCCGCAAGTAACGGCCACGACGCTCATTTCACCTCTGAAGAAAGAGGAAAAGAGAAGTGCTGCTGTAAGAATTAGTGCGACGATTCCTGTTCTTTTGAGAATCCGTGCTGCTGCGCGGTGCCCGACATTCCAACCTTCGTCAGATTTTTTCGTTTCTGTCGTTCTGATACCGATCGCCGAGTTTCTCGGAACCTTTCCCGAGGCCGCGTTTCCGGGGAGGGTCAAACACAAAACGCTCACGATCACAAGACCAACCGACGCGATCAAAGCTGCCACCACTGGCATATTGTTCCTCTTATCCTCTCACTCACTTATCTGGATTCGATTGCGGAGAACAACGACGCAGCTGTCGGCGAACCCAAATTCCTCAGGAGCTTTCCATCGGAGATGACGACTGCCCTATCCCCCTGTGCTGCAATTTCCAGGTCGTGAGTAACCATGATCACCGTTGTACCCCGAGACGACAGGCGAGAAAGTTCATCGATCACGACTCCGGTGGACGATGAGTCGAGTGCGCCGGTGGGCTCATCAGCGAAAAGAACGCGCGGTCTGACGAGGAGAGCTCGAACGATCGCCACGCGCTGCCACGTCTCTTCCTGCCACTTCCACGTCCCCTTTTAAACCCATAATCGCAAGCCCATGATCGTCCTCCAGGGAGTAGTCCAGTTGACACGCCCTCCCCACCCGCGTAGTCGTAAATGACATGTCAATTACAGCACCATTCATTATTAACGACGAAGCCCTCAACGTCCTCTTCCGCGACGCCCACACCACCAGCGCATTCGAGGACACCAGCATCGACCCCGAGGTCATCAAATCCGTACGCGACCTCGTCAAATGGGGCCCGACTTCCATGAACAGCCAACCACTGCGCATCATCGAGGTCCCCAAGGACAAGCGCTCCCGCCTCGTCCCCCACATGATGGGCAGCAACCAAGCCAAGACCGAAAAGGCGCCCCTCGCGTTCATCATGGCTGCAGACACGAACTTCCATAACAATCTGCCACAGCAGTTCCCCGCCGGTGGCAACGGCCCCCGCGACATGTATGAAAACAACAAAGAAGCACGCACCGCCGTCGCTCTTCAGTCCGCAAACTTGCAGGCGGCTTACTTCATCTTGGGCCTCCGCGCTGTCGGACTAGGCGTCGGCCCGATGGGCGGTTTTGATGCCGATGCCGTCACACAAGAATTTCTTCGCGACGGCGAACAAGCCATCATGGTCATCATCGCCGGAGTCCCGGCAGACACCGACTCGCACCACCCGCGCGGACCACGGATGGACGACGCTGACGTCTTCCGCATCGCCGACTAACCACTGCCGACTAGCCACCGCCGAGTCCCGGCTGCTGCGGCCCGGCTACACCCACATCAGCAGCTACGCCCGCATCGGCACGTCCGTCGGCATGATAGCGGCCGGCAAACTGGATTCGCCCATGAGCTGGCGATCCACCGCGGCAGCTGCCGAGCGGCCTTCCGAAATCCCCCACACGATGAGGGACTGCCCTCGGCCTGCGTCGCCAGCAACAAACACCGGCGCCCGGAACCCAGCCGTGAGTGGCACCTCCGCGCGGAAGTTCTCGTCGCGAACAATCCGGCCGCGGCCGTCGATCTCCAGGCCCAACTCGTCGACAATCCCGGCGCGATCCACAGAAGCGAAGCCCATCGCGAGCAGCACCAGATCCGCGTCGATCTCGAAATCGGAACCCTCAATGGGGATCGTGCCCTCTGGGGTGCGGTCCACCAGGGTGCCCTTCAGCCCCGTGACCTTTCCGTCGGTGCCGATAAACTCCACCGTGTTCGTTTTCCACTGGCGGTTGCCCAGCGGGTGCCCTTTCACGCGGGCGTCCAGGCCGAGCTTTTCCACAAGCTCCTTTTCTTCCTCGCCGGAGACCTCATACTCGCCCTCTTCGTGGGCCGTTGCGACGCGAAGCTTGCGGGGGAAGGTTGGCCAGGGCGTTGATGCCGCCCGTGTCCGCGGCGGCTTCGGGCCGATATCGAACTGCACGACGCTCTTCGCGCCCTGACGCAGCGCCGTCCCGAAGCAGTCCGTGCCCGTGTCGCCACCACCGACGATCACGACGTTCTTTCCGCGCGCGTCGATCGTCGATACTTCTCTGTCCCCTTCCTGGACCTTGTTGGCCTCTGGGAGGTACTCCATCGCCTGGTAGACGCCTTCTAAGTCGCGGCCCTCAATGGGCAGGTCGCGGCCGATGGTCGAACCGATCGCCAACACCACGGCGTCGAAGCCTTGCAGGTCGCTCACGGACGGGGAAATGTTGGTGCGGAACTGGGTACCCTCCGCCACCATCTGTTCCAGGCGGCGGTTGATCCACTTCTTCTCCATCTTGTACTCGGGAACACCGTAGCGCATCAGACCCCCCAGGCGGTCGTGGCGCTCGAACACGGTGACGTCGTGGCCCGCGCGGGTGAGCTGCTGGGCGGCCGCCAACCCGGCAGGGCCGGAGCCCACCACGGCGACCGACTGGCCCGTCGAAAATGAAGGACGAATGGGCTTCACAAAGTCATGTTCAAAGCCATATTCGACAATCTCCAGCTCGACATTCTTAATCGTGACGGGGTCATCATTGATGCCCAGAACACACGCCCCTTCACACGGCGCGGGGCACAACCGGCCCGTGAACTCCGGGAAGTTGTTGGTCGCGTGAAGGCGGTCAAAGGCCTCACGCCACCGGCCCAAACGAACCAAGTCGTTCCACTCCGGGATGATGTTCCCCAGTGGGCAACCATCATGGCAGAACGGGATCCCGCAATCCATGCACCGCGTCGCCTGCTGGCGCAGATCCGTTAGGTCTTGTTTTTCGTACACCTCATGCCAGTCCAACAGCCGAAGCGGAACCGGCCGGTGGGCTTTGTCGTGGCGGGAATACTTTTGAAATCCATGTGGGTCAGCCATCAGTGCACAGCCTCCATAATCGCTTCGGCAGTTGCTGCCTCATCTCGTCCTTGAGCCTGACAACTCTCCATAATCGTGAGCACGCGGCGGTAATCCCGCGGCATCACCTTCAGAAATGTTCCGACTGGGGTCGTCGAACCAGTCCACTCCCGATAACTTGCAACAGTCTGATCCAGCCAGGCCACATCCTCCGCGGTGGGTTCCTCAATATCAGACAACGCCGTATCGATACGGTCACGGATACCGCCTTGACCAGCGGGGATACCGTCGTCGGGAAGGAAAGCAATGCCACCCGACATACCGGCACCAAAGTTGCGGCCCACATGACCGAGGACAACCACACGGCCACCCGTCATGTACTCGCACCCATGGTTACCGATCCCCTCAACGACGGCGGTCGCGCCCGAATTACGAACACAGAACCGCTCGCCCACCGTGCCACGGACGAACAGCTCGCCCGAGGTCGCACCATAACCGATGACATTGCCAGCGATGATGTCGCCCGACACGTCACGGCCGGCTTTTTCCACGGCCGAGACATAGTGCGGATCGGGGCGCACGACAATGCGGCCACCCGACAATCCTTTACCGACGTAGTCGTTGGCGTCGCCGATGAGGGCTAGGGTGACACCGTGGGGCAAGAATGCGCCGAAGGAGTTACCTGCTGACCCCTCAAATTCCACGGTCAATGCGCCTTCGCGCAGACCGTCGGCACCGCCGACGCGGGAAATTTCCGAGCCGACCATGGCGCCCACGGAACGGTCCACGTTGGAGATCCGGTACGACAGCTCAAGAGGCTCACACTCGCCCTTCGCGTCGATGACCTCGCGCGCATCGCGAATGATTTGGTTATCCAACGCCTTGTCCAGCGAGTGGTCCTGCGTCTTCGTGCAGTGCTTGTCCTGGTACATGAACGGGCTATCGGGCTGCTCGAAGATCGGCGAGAGGTCGAGCTTCGCCGCATCCGGGTGCTTATCTGCCACTTCACGGTTGACGCCCAGGATCTCGGAGTGGCCGACCATCTCGTCGATCGTGCGGAAACCGAGTTCCGCCATGTACTCGCGAATTTCCTCCGCAATGAACTGGAAGAAGTTCACCACATACTCGGCGCGGCCGCTGAACTTCGCCCGCAGATCCGGGTTCTGCGTCGCCACACCCACGGGGCAGGTGTCCAAATGGCACACACGCATCATGATGCAGCCCTCAACCACCAGAGGAGCCGTCGCAAAACCAAACTCTTCCGCGCCCAGCAGGGCAGCAATGACGACGTCACGGCCGGTTTTCAGCTGGCCATCACACTGCACCGTGATCCGGTCACGGAGACCATTCATCAGCAACGTCTGCTGCGTCTCCGCCAGGCCCAGCTCCCACGGGGCACCCGCGTGTTTCAGGGACCCGAGAGGGGAAGCACCGGTGCCGCCGTCGTGGCCGGAAATCAGCACTACATCCGCGTGCGCCTTGGACACACCCGCGGCAACCGTGCCGACGCCCTGCTCCGACACCAACTTCACGTGGATCCGCGCATCTGGGTTAGCGCACTTCAGGTCGTGAATGAGCTGAGCGAGGTCCTCGATCGAGTAAATATCGTGGTGCGGCGGTGGCGAAATCAACCCCACACCGGGAGTGGTAATGCGCACTTCCGCAATCCACGGGTACACCTTGTGCGGAGGCAGCTGACCGCCCTCGCCAGGCTTCGCGCCTTGGGCCATCTTAATCTGGATGTCCGTGCAGTTGTTCAGATAGTGGCTGGTCACACCGAACCGGCCCGACGCCACCTGCTTGATGGCGGAGCGGCGCCAATCGCCATTCGGGTCCTTCGTGAAGCGGTCGGAATCCTCGCCACCTTCGCCGGAGTTAGACATGCCGCCCAGGCGGTTCATAGCGATGGCTAAGGTCTGGTGGGCCTCCGCGGAAATCGAGCCATACGACATCGCACCCGTCGAAAAGCGCTTCACAATCGCGCTCACGGGCTCAACTTCGTCAATATCCACCGGCGGACGGTTGGGGTTGAACTTAAACAACCCGCGGATCGTGGCCAACCGTTTGGACTGATTATTAACCTTCTCGGTATACCGCTTAAAGACCTCATAGCGGCCCGTGCGCGTCGCGTGCTGGAGGGTGAAAATCGTCTCCGGGTTGAATAGGTGGTATTCACCCTCACGACGCCACTTGTACTCGCCGCCCAGTTCCAGCTCGCGGTGTGCCTGCTCCTCAGGGCGGGGCAAGAACGCCTCGCGGTGGCGGTCCCCAACAGCCTCGGCAATAGCCTCCAAACCAACGCCGCCGATCGGGGCGAAACTCCCCGTGAAGTACTCATCCAAGAACTCTTGGTTCAGGCCAACGACGTCGGCTAGCTGTGCTCCGCGGTACGACGCCACCGCGGCGATGCCCATCTTTGACATCACCTTGAGCAGGCCCTTGACCGCCGCTTTCGTGTAATTATCGAACGCGGTCTCGAGGTCCATATCGCCCAAGGAGCCCTGTTTACGCAGCTCATCGATTGTTTCAAAGCCCATGTAGGGGTTGATGGCGTCGGCGCCAAAGGTGATTAGCATGGCGATATCGTGGACCTCGCGCACATCGCCGGCCTCCACAATCAAGGAGGCGCGGGTACGTGTCCGCTCACGCACTAAGTGCTGGTGGACAGCGGAGGTTAACAACAGCGACGGAATAGGCGCAAAGCGCTCATCCGACTCGCGGTCGCTCAGCACGATCAGCGTTTTACCGTCGGCAATGGCATCCGACACCTCACGACGGATGCGTCGCAAAGCTTCCTGAATGCCACGGCCACCATGAGCCACGGCATACAACCCGGAAATAATCGCGACGTCGAACTGCGGGAACTCTCCACCATCATTGGCGTGAATTAGTCGCGCTAAATCGCGGTTACGCAAAATGGGGTCCTCCAGGTGGATGAGCTTCGCCGCGTCAGCATCCGGGTGCATGATGTCCCGCTGGGCACCCAAGTGGGTGAACAGCGAAGTCATGAGTTTCTCACGAATGGAGTCCAGTGGCGGGTTCGTGACCTGCGCAAACCGCTGCTTGAAAAAGTCGAATAGGTACGACGGGTGATCGGACAGCGCCGCGATCGGCGTATCGGTACCCATCGAACCAATGGCCTCTGCACCATTAAGCGCCATGGGCTTGACGATGATGTCCACGATTTCCTGGGTGAAACCGAACACACGCTGGCGCAACACGGCCCGGTGGTGAGGCATCCAGTGGTAATCCGCGTCCGGAAGATCCGTTTTGCGCACAAGGTTGTGCGATACCCACTCGCCATAGGGCGCCTGGGAGGCAAGATCAGTTTTGATCTCCTCATCTGGGACGACGCGACCCTGGGAGGTGTCCACCAAGAACATCTCGCCTGGCTTCACACGGGTGCGTTCCGCCACGTGCTCTGGGTCGATGGGCAGGACTCCCGCCTCAGACGCGCCCACGACCAGGCCGTCGTCGGTAATCCAAATACGTCCAGGTCGCAGACCATTGCGGTCCAGAACCGCGCCGATAACAGTGCCGTCAGTGAAGACGACGTCGGCGGGGCCGTCCCACGGTTCCATCAGGCACGAGTTGTACTCATAAAAGGCGCGGACGTCGTCGGATAAATCGGCATTGTGCTCCCAGGCCTCCGGGATCATCATGAGCACCGCGTGGGGCAGCGAACGCCCACCGAGATGCAGAAGCTCCAAGGCTTCGTCGAAACGGGCCGTGTCCGAACCGCCGGGATCACAGATCGGGAGTACCCGGTCTATCGGACCCAGCACTTCAGAATCAACTACCGCTTCACGGGCTCGCATCCAGTTCTCGTTACCGCGCACCGTATTGATTTCGCCATTATGGGCAACCATGCGGTAGGGGTGGGCCAATGGCCAGGATGGGAACGTGTTTGTCGAAAAACGGGAGTGAACCACAGCAATGGCTGATTCCACCTGGGGATCCTGCAAGTCAAGGTAGAATTCCCGCAACTGCGGGGTGGTCAGCATACCTTTGTACACAACGGTCCGGGCGGACAACGAGGGGAAATACACAGTGTCCTCGCCCGATCCGGCACCAGCACCCTTGCTACCCAGTTCGCGTTCGGCGCGCTTGCGCACAAACCACACGGCGCGGTCCAGGTCAATGCCCTCGAGGGGAGCGCCGTCATCCTTGGTTCCCGAAATAAAGACCTGGTGGAAGAGCGGCATCGCATCCCTGGCCATGGCGCCGATTGAGGAATCGTCGACGGGGCAATCACGCCAACCGATGAGCATCAGACCTTCTTCTTTAATGATGTCTTCGACGTAGCGCACTGCGTCGAGCGCCGCCATGCGGGCAGCGGGCAGCATGGCGATGCCGGTCGCGTATTGGCCAGCGGGTGGGAGTTCAATATCCTGCTTGGCCATTTCACGGCGGTAAAAAGCGTCTGGAATCTGAATCAAAATCCCGGCACCGTCGCCGGTGTTTTTCTCCGCACCTGCAGCACCACGATGCTCGAGGTTAACAAGTGCTTGAATTCCTTTGTCAACAATGTCGCGGCTTTTGTCACCGTGCATATTCGCAACAAACGCGACGCCACAAGCGTCATGCTCAAAGGATGGGTCGTAAAGACCCTGGCGTGAGGGAACAGTCGTCATCTGGTCGCCTTTTCGTTCACATGGCTGTAACGAGCCTGGTTAGCCGTGGTCTGTCGGTGAGATCTACCACGTGCGGGGTTGTGCACAGTGAATAGGATCAATGGATCTCGCACGGGGTCAACCGTGACGAGATCGGGCCCACCGCTAAAACGACGTGGGCATTCTGGTTTATTTCAGGGGTAAATTGGTACTTTATCGCAGGAGGCTCACATGGGTGGTGAACTCCACGTTCTGCCCTACTACCTCTACATCATGAATGTTTCAGCAATGTTTCCTAAAGGTTTCATCGATGTAGTGGTGTAATTTCCTTAGCCGGCCTATCAGACTGTGGGGTCTCTTTCCGGCGACGCGTCACGACTTCAGCTGTTGTCGGGCTTCACCAGCGGAAATGCAAGCGATTGACGAATTGTCGACCCCGTAATCAACATGACGATACGATCCACGCCAATTCCCAGGCCACCGGTCGGGGGCATGCCGAATTCCAAAGCACGAAGGAATTCCTCATCCAACTCCATAGCTTCAGGGTCGCCTCCGGCTGCGAGGAGCGATTGTTCTTCTAAACGCTGACGCTGATCAATGGGATCGGTCAGTTCCGAGTACGCGGTACCGAGTTCGACGCCCCACGCCACGAGATCCCAGCGCTCCGTTAACCCTGGCTTACTGCGGTGCCGACGCGTCAACGGGGAGACGGACACCGGGAAGTCCTTATAAAACGTGGGGAATTCCGTCCGGGACTCCACGAATTCGTCATAGAGCTCTTCGATAATGGTTCCGTCGTCAGCATCTGGGCGGAAAGGCATTCCCGCCCGTTCCATCAGAGCGTCTAATTCTGAGCGTGGCGTATCAACCGAGATAGCTGGTCCATCCCATAAACCGTCTGACCGTGCCCCCTCGGTAATTGCGTCGAGCACGGATTTAACAGGCCACTGACCCGAAATGTCGACCACACTGCCATCGGGCGCTGTCACCACGGGTTTGCCATGCACTGCGGTTGCCGCGTGAACGATAAGCTCATGAGTCAGTGTCATCATCGTTTCGTAGTCACCATGAGCGTCATATGCTTCCAATGACGTGAACTCCGGATTGTGAGTGGCATCGACGCCCTCGTTGCGAAATTCACGACCCAACTCAAAGACACGATCCACTCCACCGCACATGAGCCTTTTCAAGAACAACTCGGGAGCAATGCGCAAATACAAATTCATGTTGTATGCATTGATATGGGTAATGAATGGCCGTGCATTCGCGCCACCATGAATTGGCTGTAAAATGGGGGTTTCCGCCTCCAAATAGCCCGCTGTGTGAAGATCACATCGCATCGAGTGCACGACGGCGGATCTCGCCGTCAAAGCCCGGCGCGACTCAGCATTAACAGTCAGGTCAATATGCCGTGACCGCACCCGCGCTTCGGGGTCGGTAAGTCCGTCAGTTTTGTTGGGAAGTGGATGCAAGGACTTCGCTTCAAAACGGATGCTATCGGCGACAAGCGACGGCTCGCCCTTCCGCGAGACTCCTTTTGCACCAACCACCCGGATGATGTCAGCAAGATCAAGATCTTTACGCCAGGCCTCGTAATCACTACATTTATCTTTTTCAATAATCACTTGTGTATCGCCCGACCAGTCATGGAGTTCGAGAAACATAACGCCCCCAAAATCGCGTCGGGCAATAATGCGGCCGGAAATTGAGGCAGCAACACCATCATCCAAGCCGGCAATCTGCGCACAAGTATGCGTCGGCCGGATGGCAGTGGGCCACGGACTCACCCCTTCATCGCGCAAACGCTGTGCTTTTTCCAGGCGCACTTTGACTTGTTCCGAGCGACGATGGTGCACTGCACGCCCGGCACGAGCCTCCTCCATAAGTTGGGGCGCGAGCTCAAGTGCTTCAGCAGCGCCTTTTCTTTTCACCGATCCGACGGGGGTCAGTGGGGGTTTGCGCCGCGACAGGGGTGCGGGCACGAACCCTTCAACGATGCCGGACACAAGTCCGACTCGGGCGATGCTGTGGTTATCTTTGAAGCAGATGTACCGGGGCGCCCAGGTGGGGTTGTATTTTTCGTTGGATCGGTAAAGCGCTTCCATCTGCCACCATCGTGACAAAAAGACCAAAAGGCTTCTCCATAGCCGCATGACGGGGCCGGTGCCAAGTTCGTGTGCCGTGGCAAAAACCTGGCGGAACATCGCGAAGTTCAGCGAGATTCGTGTTACCCCGACGTCCAATCCGGCGTTACAGAGTTCCGACACCATGATTTCCACGGTGCCATTGGGCGAGTCCGGTGATCGACGCATGAGGTCTAGCGAAACCCCGGTGCGTCCCCACGGGGAGAAGGAGAGCTCACCGACGCGTCGGGCTACACCGGTTGGTGAATGCTGAGTATCCTGGATGGCTTCGACCAGGAGGTTATTGGCATCGGCAGGGTCCCCCAGACGTGAGAGAGCCATAGAGAAGCCGCGTTCGTTATTGGTGTCGCGCCACGCGTCAGCGTCGTGCTGTACGCTGGCCATTTCTTCCGCCGTTAATTCTCCGTGGCGGCGGATACGAACCGTCACCCCTGCTCGCCGCGCCCGGGCGACAGCCTGACGCACTGCCTTAAACTCAGGCTGGCTCAGTGAGAAGCTATCGGTGTAGATGATGGCTTCGTCGCCCAGACGGAGGGTCTGTAACCCGTGGGACGAATAGCAGTGCGCGCCTCGGTCGGACGCCCCCATCACGGCTGGGGTCCACCCGTACATCACTGCCTGGTGAAGCCACGCGTCCACGGCTTGATCCCAGGCGGCGGGGTTTCCGATGGGGTCTCCCGACGCGATACATACACCCAGTTCGACGCGGTACGTGACCGCTGCCCGTCCGTCGGGTGAGTAAATGACAGATTTATCGCGGCGCGTTGCGAAGTATGCCAGGGAATCGTCCTCTCCCCAGCGGGCGATCATGGCTCGAATGGCTGTCTCGTCGTCGGGAGTAAGTGCATTATTGTCGCGTTGGCTGCGGAAAAGAGTCCATACGGATAGGAGGAAAACGATCGCGCTGGCCAGCGTGATAACAAATGACACGATCCATTCCGGATGGCCACCAAAGAGCTTTTGGTCGATCAAAGAAAAAGTGAAGGACTTATTAAGAACCCATTGCAAACGATTGCCACGAGACAAAGTATGGGGGAAGAGCTCGACGAGTAACCATCCGATGGCGGTGACCAGGCCTTCCCCGATGACATAGACCGTGAGGGCCTTTCTGATCGCGGCGTGCCGTGTTCGCGCCGGGAAGGCGGAGCGAGTAGCCAGAAGGCCAATGAGCATGATTGCTTGGACGATGAATCCAACATTGAGTTCAACGGTGGTGACGGTACTGCCGGTGTCGTAGCCGTTGACCCCCAGCACGAAGAGCAGAATGTTCTCAATGTTCAGGATCACGAGAAGAATGACGCTGACCCACCAGGCCAAGCGTTTGCGCGCGAGAATCGCTCCTGCTAAAAGTCCTAAGGCGAGTGCCCATGATATTGACACCTCGGGCATGGGGAGGATCACGTAGTCAAAGAATTCCCGGATGCTCTGCAGCTGGTGCCGGACCGGCCTGACCGCACTAAACAGTAGCGCGATAAAGGAATACACAGCGAGCAAGGTGCCAAAAAGAGGCGGGAATCTCTTGATAAACGTGGCGAACACAGTCTTATCTTGCACCCGCCCTGAACCTGTGGCCATAGAATTGTCCCCTAATATCCTGTGATTTCCTTGTGAGACTACCAGTCGTTGGCCCACACCTATGATTGGCCAGTGAAACTGCGGTTCCTGCCGTCCGGCTACTGCCGACGGGCGAGTTCATTAAAATCTACTTTCCCCTCTGCGGTGAAGGGGACGCCCTCTTTCTCAAGTAGCTGCTGTTTGAGCACGAGGCCACGCGATCCTCCCATATACCCGCCGAGTGAACCCCCAGCTGCGATGACCCGGTGACAAGGAATGAAGAGTTGGATGGGGTTGGTTCTACATACTGTTCCAACTGCGCGCGCCGCTCGCGGTCGGCCGACGGCTTCTGCCAACTCACCATAGGTGAGCACGTCGCCAGGTGGAATGTGGGTCATCTCTTCGCGAACGACTTTCGTGAATTCGGATGGTTCATCCTCGGCACAAAGCGGCAGAGTAAAGACTAGGTTCGTACCACTAAAGTATTCATCGAGCTGCTCACCAATCTGTTGAAAGAGGTGACGCTGGGCTTTACTGGCCCCTGCTGTGGAAAAAAGATTCTTTCGTTGTGCAGCTATGGGGGAAGATATTGTGGGTTCGGACCTACCATCAGCAGAGTCGCCCATAACAGACCCGGAATTCAGTGTGTAGTGCGACGCCACAATGCACTGGTCATTGATTGTGACTTCAATATCTCCGAACGGTGTGGGGAACCGTCGTGTTCGGTAGGGCTGGTTGTCGGTGAACGCGGATATGCCCTGGTGGTTCATGAAGCCAACGATAGTGGGTAATAAAAAAACCGGGTTACCAGCGCGTCTGCGCTCATAACCCGGCCTTGAAATCAGTTAAGACCTCATAGGGTAAGTCCCCGACTTACTTGTCTTTGTTGAGGAACTCGGAGGCCTTATCTTTCAGGTCCTCGATGCCCTGCTTCAGCTTGGACTCGGCCTGATCGCCTTTGCCTTCAGCCTTGAGGTCTTTGTTGTCAGTAATGTCACCGGCGGCTTCTTTGGCCTTTCCGCCAGCTTCGTCTGCCTTGTTCTTAATGTCGTCAGTCATACCCATAGGCTTCTCCTTCTGTTCTAGCTTTGCGACGCAACGAGCGGCATCCATATCGGGTAACCCACACTCATCCGAGCGGGGCTATGATATCGCGACGTGGCCACCGTCGCCGACAGTCTGCGTGGATAACTCCCGCAGGCGGGCGACGGTGATGGCGCGCTCGTGTGCACATCGCCTAACACCATGACACTTTACTACGGATTTCGCACCACTGGTGGTTGCCAGGTATTTCCTACGAACTTGTGACTATTTCGGTACCTGAACCGGTGATGGCACACTCTGACAGACGATTCTGCTGAGATGCAGGTTTTATTCCCCGATCTCCAGCAGAGATTGTCCACCCTGAACGGCGTCGCCGGGTTGCACGTGCAGTGCGGTGACGGTGCCGTCATTGGGGGCTGTAATTTCGGTTTCCATCTTCATGGCTTCGAGGACGACGATCACTTCGCCGGCCGTAATGGGTTGGCCTTCCTCAACAAGCACTTTGCTGACGGAACCGGCCAAGGGGGCCGTGACTGAATTGGCGCTAACACCCTGGACAGAGGACGTGGTCGGCGCGGTGGGGGTTGGCCCATTGCTGTTGCCACCAGTGATGATAGTACCGAGTGTGGGGCGTTCTTCTTGTTCAACTTCTACGTCCACGGAATAGGGGACGCCGTTGACGGTAACTGTCAGTTTCATTCTTTCGGGTTCCTTCTATTCGTGGCTTATTGCCATTTCGCCTTGTGCTGAACTGCCTGCCGACCTTGCTGCGACCAGCTGCGGTGGCGCAAGAAGTGAACTGCGCGCACGGTTCCGCGGTTACCCATGTATGCGGATACGGCCGCACTGATCGCGATTAAGACATCTTCAGGGATTTCCTCGTCAGAACGCTGCTTCAGTGCCGCAACTTCATTTTCTAGTCTGGTGACGTTGCGGGAGAGCTTCTCCACCTGACTGGACAGGCGAACCAACAACTGACTGAGTTCAGCAGAGGATGCATTGTCTGTATTCATGCTTCTCCGATCAGTTGGGTGCCAGGCCGTGCTTCTTGGACGGCCGGTTCTCACGCTTGTTGGTCAACAGCTCCAAGGCCAGGGCAACTTCACGACGGGTGTCCGCGGGATCGATGATGTCATCGACGAGGCCTCGGGACGCCGCCATGTACGGCGTCGAGAAGGTGTCTTTGTAGAGCTGGACTAGTTCGGCCTTCTTAGCTGCTGCGGCTTCGTCGCCACCCTCTTCCTGGGCTTTCTTGATTTCCTTGCGGAAGACGACGTTCACTGCCCCGTCGGCACCCATGACCGCAATTTCCGCGGTGGGCCATGCCCAGACGCGGTCCGCGCCCAGGTCCTTGGAGCACATAGCCAGGTACGATCCGCCATAGGATTTGCGGAGGACCACAGTCAGCTTCGGCACGGTGGCCGCCGAGTAAGCGAACAGCATTTTCGCACCGTGGCGAATGATTCCGCCATGCTCTTGTGCAACACCTGGCATGAAGCCGGGGACGTCCACGAGCGTGAGCAGCGGGATGTTGAAGGAGTCGCAGAAGCGAACGAAGCTCGCTCCTTTATCGGACGAGTTGATGTCCAGAACACCAGACATCACTTGCGACTGATTAGCGACGATACCGACTGTCCGGCCGACAACGCGGGCAAATCCGACAACAAGGTTTTGGGCGTATCCGGCCTGGACCTCGAGAAAATCGCCGTAGTCGACGATCTTGCGGATGATATCGCGAACGTCGTATCCCTTACGGCCGTCGACGGGGACGATATCGCGAAGAGATTCGTCGGGCTCGACAACCTCGTCCGGATCAACGATGGGTGGCTCTTCAGTGTTGTTTTGCGGCAGGAAGCTCAGGAGCTTCTGCGCGATCAGGATGGCTTGCTCGTCATCGTCGGCGACGAAGTGAATGTTGCCTGATGTGCTCATATGGGCATCAGCACCACCGAGTTCTTCAGCAGTGACTTTTTCGCCCGTCACGGACTCGATGACCTTGGGGCCGGTGATGAACATGTTGGCCTTGCGGGTCTGGATGATGAAGTCCGTCAGTGCCGGCGAGTAGGCAGCACCACCAGCACAGGGGCCGGCGATGATGGAGACCTGCGGTACAAGCCCGGAGAGCAGCACGTTGTTATAGAACACGCGGCCGTATCCGGAGAGAGAATCAATGCCTTCCTGCACTCGCGCTCCGCCGGAGTCGTTGATGAAGACGAACGGCGTGCCGGTAGTCGCGGAGGTCTTCATCATGGCGACCACTTTGTTGGATTGCATTTCGCCAGCGGACCCACCCATGACGCTAAAGTCCTGGGATGCGATGTGCACTGGCCGTCCGTAGACCGCGCCAGATCCGGTGACGACGCCGTCGGCGGGGGCGTCGGCTTTGTCCATACCGAAGTGCGTGGTCCGGTGCTTGGCAAACATTCCGGTTTCTTGGAACGTGTCTTCGTCGACAAGCTTGGTTATGCGCTCGCGGGCAGTCATCTTCCCGCGGTCGTGTTGCTTGTCCAGCCGTGCTTGTCCGCCGCCGAGGCGGATGCGGTTTTTTTCTTCTTCCAGCTGTTCGAGGCGCTCAGGCATGCTGGGATCGTGAGGTTGCTCACTCATTTATTTGCTCCGTTTCTGCTGTCTTTCGCGGTGATCAACTGGTTTATGCGGGTTCCACGGAGACAGTGTGGCTGCGGCCGCCTGTAGTGACTTTGTATGTAATCGGTTCGCGGATGGCAGTGGCGTCGCCGGAGGCCTTGGCCTCTTCGCGCTCTAGCTGCTCCTTAGTCTTGCCAACGTTCTTGGGGCCATCGGGGCGAGCCTTGAAGAATCCCGGCGCGACCTGCGGGAACAGTGCATTGGTGAGGACATCTTCGTCGGACCCATCGGTGCCGTCGAGTTTGTCAGCTTCCTCAACAAGGTTGTCCCATTCGGGCTCAAGGAGGTCAGCGGGACGCTCGGTAATGGCCTCTTTGCCGGTTTGCTTCTTGGCTTGTTCGATGAGGTCTTTGTCCCTCTCACCTGGGGCTTCGCCGTAGTATCCGAGGAGGAGGTCGGCGAACTCTGCCGTGAGTACTTTGTAGCGGCCCATTAGCACGTTGAACACGGCCTGGGTACCAACGATCTGTGACGATGGCGTCACCAGCGGCGGGTATCCGGCTGCTTTCCGAACGACGGGGACTTCTTTCATAACCTCGTCGATACGGTCGCCCGCGCCCTGGGCTTTGAGCTGCGATTCCATGTTAGAGAGCATTCCGCCCGGAATCTGCGATTGGAAAATATTGGTGTTAACCAGTGTCTTTGACTCAAACTCCGCGTACTTGGGGCGTACTTTCTTGAAGTGGTCGCGGATATTAATGAGCCGATCCATGTCAAGGCCGGTCTCATAGTCGGTTCCTTCGAGCATTTCGACAAGAGACTCGGTGGGATTATGCCCTGGGCCCAGGGACATGGAAGAAATAGCAGTGTCGACGACATCGGCACCGGCTTCAATGGCCTTCATGAGGGTAACCATGGTGACGCCGGTGGTGGAGTGGCAGTGGACGTTGATCTGCGTGTCTTCGCCGTAGGTGTCCTTGATGCCACGGATGATGTCGTAGGCGGGCTGTGGTTTAAGCAGCGCAGCCATGTCTTTGAGGGCGATGGAATCTGCGCCCATGTCCAGCAAACGCCCTGCTAGGTCAATGTATCCCTGCACATCATGCAGCGGGGACACCGTGTAGCAGATGGTGCCCTGCGCGTGCTTGCCCACTTTCTTCACAGCCTGCATGGCATGCTCAAGGTTGCGGGGGTCGTTAAGCGCGTCGAAAACTCTGAAGACGTCCATGCCGTTTTCAGCCGATTTTTCAACAAACTTATCGACGACGCCGTCCTCATAGTGACGGTATCCCAGAAGGTTCTGGCCACGAAGCAGCATCTGAAGGCGTGAGTTGGGCATGAGCTTGCGGAATGTGCGAAGTCTCTCCCACGGGTCTTCGTTCAGGAAGCGGATGCAGGCGTCGAACGTTGCGCCGCCCCAGCATTCCACGCTCCAATACCCGGCTTTATCTATATCCTCACAGGCATCGACCATGTCTTCGAGGGCCATGCGTGTTGCCATGAGACTCTGGTGAGCATCACGCAGAGCCAGTTCGGTCACTCCAATTTTTCGCGTGGTCATGGCCACTACGTTAAGCCGATTTGTTGGCTGTTGCACCACAGCTCACCGTCGTGACTTACCGCACTCTTGGACTTGAACAGTGATTAACCCAACTTGGAGGGGAGTGCCGCGTCCTTTCTCGTCGTCACTATTCAGGTTTGCGACGGTGCGTTGCTCTTTTTATGCGTCGGCGATACCCCGTTCCGGGGGCGGTATGCACCCGAAACAGGCATCATGCCTATCTTCAATCACGTTCAGGAGCAATTGATCACATTCCGGCATATGCACCCTCTGTCTTCTGCGTAACTGATTCCTACATGGTGGATGGAGGCATCCCCATACGGTGGACATGCGGTGGAAGAGGACAGAGCGCACATGGTTTTACTAGGGTATGGCTATGCCATCTTTGTCGTCGATGTGGTCGCATGCCAGTGATTTGACGTCGTTGCGCAAATTTTCTTCCCGTACTCCACGGGAAAAACGGATCGATAACACATTTTTCCTGCTCGCAGGCTTAGCTGCCATCTGGTTAGCGGGAGAATACTTCAAACTTAGCTTTGTTTTAGATTTTCGTTTGCTGTTAATCATCCCCGCGTGGGGCGTGATTGCTTATCTCACCCTCCCCCGGCTTCATCGAATTCTGACTCGAATTTACGTCCCCAATTACTTCATCGGACGTACACGAACGTCGGATGGGCTTTTGGGTGATCCGGTCAATATCGCGTTTGACGGAACCGCCGAGCAGCTCCACCGCTCAATGACTCAAGCGGGCTGGACTTTGGCAGATCCGGTGACGTTTCGGTCGTCGGCAAAAATTGTATGGAGCTCCATTACTCGAGCGTCCTATCCTGCGGCTCCGGTTAGTCCGCTGATCCTCTTCGATCGCGAGCAAGACCTCGCCTACCAACAGGAAGTGGATGGTTCCCCCTCACGACGTCACCACATTCGGCTCTGGCGATGCCCTAAAGACTGGCCTCTTCCAGGGGGCCACCGCGTGGACTGGGTGGGCTCTGCCAGCTATGACACAGCCGTCGGCGTTAGTTTTTTCACCTTACAAGTCACCCATCGCATTGCCGCCGATATTGATAGAGAACGCGACCACGTCGTGTCGACAGTTCGTTCCTATGTCCCCGAGAGCTCAGTATCGATGATTGAAGATTTCTCGACGGGCTATCACCATGTCAACGGCGGTGGCGACAAAATACACACTGATGGAGACCTTCCCATTGTCGACGTCAGTAGGGTCGCGTTGCGTTCTGGCTCATCCGGTGATGACAGCGCTGGTGTGGCGGAGCAAGCACCCGAGGAGCTGCCCGACGATAGTGAATCGGGCACCACTGAGAGCGACGCCCCGTCGGAAACCACCGCAGCCACCACTCCGTCGGACATTACTGAGACCGCCAGCGACGTCGCGGAAAACGCCGAAACTGAAACCACCAACGAGGAAAGCAACGATGCTGAGCCGATCATGGCACGTGGTTCGGACAATGTGGACTCGACAATCAACGGAACCCGCTACACAGGCCGGGCATCTACGCACTACGACGACGATATTTCCGATGAGGAACGCGCTGCCCGACGCCCCAAGAATGCGCAGCGTACACCGCGGCCACCGAATCTGATGTTGTCCATGGGGATGCTATTCCTCGTCGTCGCGTGGCAAAGTGTCGTACTGCTATACAAAGCGGATCAGCATCGATTTATCCCCGGAACGTTGCAGGACATGGGCTTCAGCCACCATACCGCCTACGTCGCCACGCAATGGTACGTCGGCTTATTAACGTTGGGCACCCTGATCCTGGTTCTGCTCACGCTCGGCGGATTTACGCACGCGCGTGATGCTCTAATGCTGTTCCTCACCATCGCCATCGTGATTTCTATCCTTGATCGCAATGGAATGCGCATGATCGCAGCTGGTCACAACAACTTGCTTCTCACAACAGCGACCATTATTGCCCTGCTAGCACTATCCTCCGACGACGTCCGTAACTGGATACGTGGCCACGAACCAGCTGCCGTGTGGGGGCCGGTGAGAAAAATTCATCTGCCGATTGATGATCATTCGCGGTAGAGGCCTGCACAACCATGGAGTTGCGGGGCCTCACATCTCGCCTTCATTTCACTAGCCCGGGGCCTCAATACTTGCCCTACCGACACCCTGTCAGTGGTTTCACCAGCATTACCGTATTATGGTGACGCTAAAGCTGTTATGTCGGAGTCCACGACATCGTGTAACAGGGCCACATACCGCCGATGTATGCGCTGCCCTTAACCTTGCATGGCAGACAAAACCATCATTCACGCACTGCCACGCGGAGTCAGAAAGGTTGATATGCCGAAGTCAAAGGTAACTGAGTCCTCAGAGTCGAGGCCCGCGTCGTCATCGACGTCCACCCGTACCCCCGTCAAGCTCAACAATGCGTCCACCCCGCTGTGGTACCGCATCATCATGTTCGGCTTCATCATTGCTGGACTTCTATGGCTGGTGGTCAACTACATTGCTGGGCCGCAAATCCCGTTCATGCAGAACCTCAATGCATGGAACTACGCCATCGGTTTCGGGCTTTTCGTCGTCGGGCTCTTAATGACTATGGGGTGGAAATAAGCACAACTGCCTAACGGGCCCTAACGACCCTAGCGCAGCATTCCGGCCGACGCTGGATCGAGGGGTGCCAGGCCGCGAAGGGTCCACATTTCTTTATTGCCGCTGTGCCGACGGTGGAATCGCATCTGCCACTCGGGGGGAATATCGCAGCGCCAAAAAGCATCGGGTGGGGCGTCTAGGGCGTGGACCAGTAGAGCGCGCCCCAGCGATTGGTCGCTGACTGTGATGTACTCCCCTGGTTCTAGCCCGTCAGCCCAAGCCCCCACGCGGCCGATATAAGTGCGCAACGATTCCCCGCCGTGCCCGACGTAGTCCGGGTTTGTCCTCCACTGCGCAATCTTCATTGGCGACACGAGAGGCAAAGGCTTTCCCGCCCACTCCCCCACGTCCCACGGGCCCGGGTTGCCGACGAAAACGCGCGAAGGGGTGGGGCCGTCCGCGTCTTCTGCACACGAACCCGCGTCGTTAATATCACTGAATTCCTCGTAACGACGCAGCGTGTGCCGATAATCTGCCCACCGAACTGCATCTTCTGACGACGCGAATCGTGGCAGATGCGCGCTCGCGAGCGGTGCCGAGACAACGATGAGCCGCACCACGTGGATAGGGGTGCGGCTCTGCCGATGAAAACGCCTCATGCTGAGATTATCCCACTGAGATCGTCCCACCACGAGGCGGCTTTTCCATTAATGCAACGCATTGCCTTCTTGGCACATTGTGGTTGTGGCATGGTCACTCAATCACTGCGTGCTCTCTACAACTTTGTTGCCGGCCTCGTGGCCCGTAGGGGTGCAGTGAGATTCCTTCACCTCAAGAACGGAAAGTGATCTTCGGCGTACCGCAGCTCAGCGCATGTTAGCGAGCTGATTAGTGGGGCGTGTGAAGGCGTATGGGCACACACGTGCGCTGTGTTCATTGCTGTTCAACCCCACTTCTCATGGCCGGCCATGGAGCGTTCGAATTTGCTATGGTTACTTTCGGCCTTGACGTGATGTCAAGCCCCCTTTCGTTGCTGCGCGGCTGTCCCGCGTGAAGCACGTGGGGCCTCCTATCAGCGATGAAGGGGACCTCCAAATTTAACGGAAGGAGGTGATGGTATGGATAGGAAACCTATCCCCAGGGGCCGTAAAGGCTGGCTGAAAGGCATAAGCAAAGCCAGGGCCGTGATCGTCCGGATCCTCGCCCTGGCTTTGAAATATGGGCCTTTGGCTGGCCACTTAGCAGCTTTACTCGATCTGATCGAGAAACTCTGCTAAGAGGGGTTTGCCCCGAGTAGGTCAACGTGTAGCCGCACGGTGGCCTACTTTTTTATTTCCTTACATCACCACCATACGGTGGTGTTGCTTCTCACAATAAGGTCTTCGTTGGTTGTCTGCAAGCTATGTTGACAACTAATTGGTTGTGTGTCAGCCGGTGTCGGTACAGACAGTTCACCTATCCCGATGATCCCACGGATATCTACCGGCACACACGATATGTCCACCAATATGGCAACGCGTAGCTACGTATTGCACTACATAGCTACGCCGAACGGTTGTAGGGCCAGAATTTAGGCCGCGACTTTTTCTTTCTCAGCCTGAACAGCGGCTTTGTGGATGGCCTTCTTGGACACCAACGCGGTACCAAATCCGATCACACCCCAAAAGATGCACTGGGCCATGAATGAATAGACGCGGAAATAGTAAAGATCATCTGCAGGGAACCCTGGGTAGACGATCTTCCCGTCCGGATCTGTCAGCGGGCGAGGTGTCTCAGAATTATGCCGACCAAACTCGTCGACGCTAGCCTGCAAATGCCCTAGAGGTGGGAGCAGCCGACTAAACGCGTACATGATGACAGCAAAAACGGCTGCCGAAATGAGGAAAGCAATCCATGAGTCCATGCGCGCGGACAAAGCCTTGTGCAGGAAAACAACCCCAATCATGACGATCACAGACACGATAATCATCGTGAGGAAGAGCCACGTGCGCTGTTTAATTGTGTCCGGGTTACCGATAGCGGGCGGATTCGACGGATACTTTAAGCAGGGAACGATGTAGAGACAGGCGAACATTGCAGCTGCAACACCGATGGCCGCACCACGAATGTTAGTTGGCTTGGCGTACCGGAGGTACAAGCTGAACACAACCGCGTACAGCAAACCTAGCGCTAGTCCCATGAGAACCATGCCAGTACCGATACCCACGGTCGATTGAATTGTGCGGCTGAACAGTTCGGCTTCATCGCCACCATCGGTGGCAATACCAGCGGCTTTATCGAGGGCATCTTGCGCCTCGTCACGCCCTTCCTCGTAATCAATGGCCCGGCTGATGATGGGCTCTGCCCACAACCTGGCAAAGATGAAGGACAACAGTCCGGCCAGTAAACCAAAGCCCCCGCAGCGTAGAACGAATTGGCGTTCCATTTTTAACTCCAAATATGGGCGTCCACCAGGTCAAACCTGATACCGACGCGAAGATTAGTGGCAGGGGAATCCCAGGAAGTGGCGGGAATCGTGCACCCACTCGTGGATGTGCATGTCATTACCGAAGACACTGGTAGCGCCCTGATCGATACCAATGAAGTAGTACACCAACAAGCCAATAACCAGTGCAGAGAACAACCACACAAATGATGACGGGACATCAATCGCTTCTGCAAGCGCACGTGCCGACGAACGCGATGGGGATGCGGGCTGGGCCGCACGAAGTGATGAATCGGTCATAATGAACACTTCCTCTTCCGGAAAATAAACAATACGTATTCCTACGCGAGTGTAGACCTCAACAATGAAAGTGAAGAAACGCCCTGGCATACGAGACCACGCGCCTGCCTGGGCGTTTCGTTATGGAGTAACAACACTAGAAGAAAAGAATTTTCCTAGTTTGAGAAATTGTGATGGGCGTGAGTTAACCTCCGCCTACTTTCACAAGAGAAAAGAATATAGTTCAGCCAACAGCAGCAACTCCTTTTGATATGACGCGTAACAAAGAAAGTAAATACAAAACGCGAGTATCTGGCTGCTTCGTTAAGCATGCTCACAACCTGGGGTTTTCACCTCAGCGGATCCAATATTCGGATAGTTCCTGCCTGGAACGACCAGGTTGACCAGGCGTACTACCCGACTGCTAACGAAGTCACAGTGGCGCGACCGCCCCGGATTCTCACCGGGTTCCTCATCGTCTTGTACACAACAACTGTAGACCTCATCCCCGCCTTTTGGTAGCCCAGACGCCGATTTTCATCGGGAAATACACCCAATTCGAGCGATTATCCCCCCACGGTCATGCCCCCGGTTACACGCCCAGCGCGCTTACGCCCCCAAAGCGGAATGAACCTGTGCGAGGTAGACCACCATCGCTCCACACCCGACCACAAATACAGCCACCGAGGCGGACAGCCGCGCAAGGAGCCTTCGTTGCAATCCACCGGAGCCACCCCACATGGCACCTCCAGCACCTCCGAGCAATGAGGTGCCACTCGACATCGAGCCAGCACCGTGCGCCATACCAGCGGTTCCTAGACCAGCAGCGACGAACCGCCCTACACGGCGGCCTGGCCCGCGAACACCCGTCATGATGTGAGCGCCGTAGATCGCAACGGCCATCAGTGCACCCGTCAACAATCCCCCAATATGACCCCACAATGAGATGCCTGGAGTTATTAATGAATACCCCAAGTTCACCACAATGAGGACAATAAGAGCTCTCATTTGCGGTTTATTGTTCACGTACATGCCTGCGGCAACAGCCATCAGGCCATAAATCACTCCCGATGCCCCCACAGTCAGTGACAATGGGTCGCGCCACTGGATCATGGCAGCCGACCCGTAGCTTGTGCCCGCAAAAATGATCGCCATCGCCAGCGAACCGTAGGTGCGCTCAATACCGACCCCGAACACCCACAGCATGACCCCATTGAACAGGAGATGCGTCAGACCGGAGTGAAGAAAACTGAAAGTTAGCCCGCGGAGGAGAGCTTCGTTGTCGGGCGTCAGCGCGGGTAAATACAACCACCACGACGCCGCCAAGGACGACTCATGCGTGTTGCCTTCCAGGGACCCGGATTGCACAACCGTCACCAGGTACACAACGATGCAGGCAATCAGCGCGCCCGAGGTCACAGGGGTTTGGCGAATCGTCCGTGTCAGCACGTCATCACACGTTACACGTACCAACGCAGTACACGTACCGAGACGCTACACGCACTGACACGGCCGTCGCGTTACTCGTCGTTAGTCGTCGCGATAGTACACCGCCGACGACACAAAGCCGACGGCTCAAACTAGTCCTCGACGATCTCCACGGAATCAATCACAATGTCGTCCAAGGGACGATCGAAGCGATCCGTCTTAGTTTCCGCGATCGTGTCGACGACCTTCTGGGAATCCGCATCGGTGACCTCACCAAAAATGGTGTGGTGGTTGTTCAGGTGCGGCGTCGGGGCGACGGTGATGAAGAACTGAGAACCGTTGGTGCCCGGGCCAGCATTCGCCATGGCCAACAAGTACGGGCGGTCAAACTGCAGTTCGGGGTGGAATTCGTCACCGAAGCGGTAACCGGGACCACCACGGCCTGTTCCCGTCGGATCCCCACCCTGGATCATGAAACCGTCGATGACGCGGTGGAAAATTGCGCCATCGTAGAATGGGCCCTCTTCTCCACCCGAAGCATTGCGCTCCGAGTAATCCTTCGTGCCCTTAGCCAACCCGACAAAGTTATCGACGGTCTGGGGAGCATGATTACCGAAGAGGTCGATAGAAATATCGCCACGATTAGTGTGCAAAATCGCGGTTGCTGTCTTCTGCGTACTCACGACACTCATTGTACGTAGTTACTAGACGAACCGCCCCCTCACCCCACTACAGTAGTAAAAGACACGTTATAAAGACCCGCCTCTGACCACGAAACCGGTAAGGAACCAATAAGGAAGAACCATGAATTCGTCAGACACAACCATGTTTTTGCGCGCGGCACGCAACCTCTCCGATGCCCGCAAACAGCGAAAAGAGAATAAGGAAGCTCGCGACTTCGATCCCGTTGAGCGACTCGTTGAATACGCAAAAGCGAAGGAATCTAACCCCGGGAAACCGCGTGGTCAGAGCGATAACGGTAAGGTAGATAAGAACGCCAACGATTCGTCCTCTGATAATTCCTCCGAGGCTAAGGGGAAGAAGGACAAGAAAGCGGCTAAGAAAGCTAAAAAGCAGGATAAGAAGAAGGACAAGAAATCGTCCTCCGAAAGCTCATCCAAGGAGAACTCGGCCATGTCAAAGAAGAAGTCCACTCTGGAGCAGATGCGCGCTTCAGCAAATCCCACTGCCGTGGCTGTCGTTGATCGCATCCGCGAAGAGAGCGAACGCGCTTATGACCTTGCATCCGACAAAGCGGATAAAGCTGGCAAGAAGTTAAATAAGGCCCGCGCCAAGGCAGAAAAGAAAGCTAAGAAAGTTCAGAAGAAGGCAGATAAGAAGGCCTCCAAGGCTCGGAAGCAGAACGCGAAGAAGGCCGATGCTCTCCAGAAGCGCGCTGAGGCTTTCCAAAAGAAGGCCACCGAGTTTGCGGAAAAGGCCACTGATAAAGCCAGCGATTTCGCGGACAAAGCTTCAGACAAAGCAAGCGAGTTCGCTGGAAAAGCCCAAGACACCGCATCCGACGTGAGGGGTAAAGCTGCGGAGACCGCCAGCAATGTTGCGGCCGCCGCGTCGAATAACCTGCCTGATTCCGTCAGCGATCGTCTGCCCGATTCCGTAACCGATTCACTGGATCAAGCAGCTGGGAAGAAGACGAAGCGCAGCAAGAAGCCTTTATTTATCGTCCTGTTCGTTGCACTCGTTGCCGGCGGTTGGGCCACGTACAAGTCTCGGTCCTCCAAGAACGTATCGACGGAACCGCCGAAGAACAATAACGAGCCTCGCTTGGTGTACAAGACGGAAACCCCGACGTCGGACAATTCTGCTGGAAACACAGGGGACAAAGCGGAGCATGCCGGAGACAAGGCAGACGATCCTACAGAGGACGTTCGAGCCGCGGCAGCTGAGAAAGCCGATCAGGCCAAGGAGAAAACCGACGAAGTCAAGGAAGCCGCTCAGAGCAAAGCTGAGGAGCTGAAAGACCGAGCCAAGGACAAGGCGGAGGATTTCAAAGCTTCTGCGTCCGACGCTGCCGATAGGGCTGCGGATAAAGCAGAGCAGGCTAAAGCTGATGCCAAGGACGCAGCTTCTCGCGCCGACGATAAGGCCGACGAGGTCAAGAAAGCCGCCCAGGATAAGGCGGAAGACCTGAAGAAAGAAGCTAAGGACGCCAAAGCTGAGGCAGATAAGAAGGCCAAAGACGCTAAGAAGTCCGGTCCCAAGAACAGCGCGCCGAAGAACAGCGCGCCACAGGCCCCTAGTGCCAAGGCTAAAGCTAGCAAAGGGTCCACTGGCAAAGGCAAGACGTCCAAGAACAACGGTGACCAGAAGAAAGGCAAGAATGGTAAGGGCAACTCCCAGAACGGAGCTGGCCGCCACGCTCTCAAGGACGACAAGAAATAGCATCAGCTTGACCATCCGGTCCACTCCCGACCCAATGCCCGATATACCTCCTAGAAACTTCCCTAGGTAGTCGGGTTTCCGCCATATCGCTCCGGCGTATGGCGGTTTTTTGGGTTTTACGACAAATAATGTGTCCGCATGCCGGAAAACTGCGGGGGGATATGCGGGGTAGTTGGCAAAACTGCGGGGGGATATGGCCAAAAAATGGCCGAAAATTGACCATATACCCCCGCACTTTTATTCGGGGCGCATATCCCGGCGCACTTCCGAGCTCCAGGTGTAGCGTCCCCCGCAGTTTTTCCGTCTACCGGCTCCTTCTTAAGTGCATAGGTGCTTCTGGCCCCAGGAATTGGGTCCTTCCTGGAGTTATACGACCGAAGGCGGTGCGGACACCTTCCCGCGAGTTTCACTTATTGTTCATGTTTACGTCAGTGGGGTGTTAAAGAAGCTTGATACACCATACGTATGGCACAAGCACCTAGTCTCCCCACGAACCAGGCCGATGACAGCCAGGCCTGGACGTCTTCATCACAGTCTGATGCGGCTCGCACCACTCCCCCAGCGGGTCCGGATCGAGGCACTCCTCCACACATTCAGCACGACGGGGGTGGCGTCAACCCTATGGCGGTCACAGCGTTACTCGGCGTGGCCACCGTCTTGCTGATTATCTTCACTTTCACTGACAAGCAGGTCAGTGATGCTGTCATCAACCATGACAGCGTATTTGGCACGCTCTTCCAGTCCTACGGCGAGTTCCCACCGGCGGTGCTGGGCGCTCTGGCTATGCAGGTTCTTGCGGGATGTCTCCTCCGCTCCTCTCTTCCAGAAATCGCGCGAGGGCTCGGAAGCATTTTGCTCACGTGGGCTAGTTTCTTATCGATTCTTGGCTGGTCTGAGCAGGCTGAATCATATCGTCGTTCATGGAGTGCAAACCTTTCAGCCGGAACGCCCATCGGCGTGGCCAATAATGATGATTCTGACACGATGAGCTGGTCTCAGTTCGCCCCTGCACTGTTTATGGCTATTGTCCTTCTTATTATCGTTTCGATGGTTGCGTGGTTGCTCATTCGAAATCTGTCAGATGAGACCTTGCGCCTCATCGCCATCTCGGCTGTCGTTATGCTCGCAATAGTGTGGGCTGGGCATGGAATCAATGACCAAATGAAGGATTTGTGGGGTCGCTTCCGCCCCTATGAGGTTGATGCTGGAAAAGGGCCCTATCAGCCGTGGTATCACATTAACTTGCCTAATGGGCACCGCTCGTTCCCGTCCGGCCACACCCAAGAGGGCACTACTCTTGCAGCATTGGCCATCGTGTTACGCCCGCTCGGTGGCAAAGCCTGGCGGATTGCGTTGTGGGTCGGAACGGTGTGGGGAATTCTCATGGCAGCCAGCCGCGTGATCATCGGTGCCCACTGGGCTACGGACACGGTCGCCAGTTTCATCCTGACATACGGCCTTATTTTGGTCGGTTTATGGTTGACGACGTGGGTGGCCAAGCGCGTGAGCTCCACCACCATTTCTAACGACGCTGGTACGCCTGTTCCTACTTCCTAACGGGGTAGGACCTGCCAGCGAAGCTGGTAAAACCTAGCGATGCTGGTAAATCCGGGAGTGATCTTTCACGCCGGCGAATCGGAACGGCGCGTCGGTAACCGCCGGTGTGTCGTAATCCGTAATGTCAGCGACGCGGGTTCCGGGGTGAAGGTCCCGGTAGGCGTCGTAGGTGAGCGGTTCCCGGGAGTCCAGCGCGGTCTTGTGCTCGTCTGCGTGGAGCAGCTCTTGGTACCCGTCGACAATGATGCCGGTGAAGAATTCGGCGACGGCACCGGACCCGTAGGACAGGATGCCGACGCGTTTACCGGCGAGGTTGTCGGATTCGGTCTCTAATAATGCCATCAGTGCCAGGAACACGGATGCCGTGTAGGAGTTACCTATCATGCGGTTGTAGGGCATGGTGGTCTCTAGTTCGGCTGCTGTATCGGCTTTGTCTGCTGATAGACCCACGTGTTCGCGCAACGCCATGTGCGCTTTCACCGCCATTTTTGTAAACGGCTGGTGGTAACAGAAGCGGTCGATCGCGGCGAAGTCGGCCCCGCCGTGATCGATGAAATCGTCGTAGGCTCCGCGAACGGCGTTGAGGTAGGCGTCGATTGAGAGTTTTCCGTCGACCAGGGCGGTGTACCGGTCGTTGGGCCGCCAAAAGTCCTGCACATCGTAGGTGTACACGCCGGATGCCGGTTCAACGGCCAAGATGCCGGGGTTGGCCTGGACCAGGAACGCAGCCGCTGCCGCGCCCTGAGTCGGCTCACCGCCCGAGTTGAGGTCATAGCGTGCAACGTCGGAGGCGACAACCAGCACTTTTTCACGGGGGTTGCGTGCGACGATACCCAGCGCGACTTGGAGCGCACCGACCCCGGAGTAGCACGCCTGTTTCATTTCGATGGTCCGCACCTGGGAGGGCAGCCCGAGGAGCCCGTGAACGTACACCCCGGCGGATTTTGACTGGTCAACGCCGGATTCGGTGGCGAAGAGGAGGGTGCGGATTCCCTCAGTCCCGTTGCGGTCGATGATCCGCTTGGCGGCGGTGGCTGCCATGGTGACGATGTCTTCGTCGGCAGCGGGCTGGCTCATGACTTCTTGGCCGATGCCTTTGTGGAACTTGCCCACGTCGATCCCGTGTTTGTCGGCTAGGGTTTCGAGGGCGAAGCTGTGGTGTCCCGTGGCGAAGGTGATGTCATGGATGCCAATGGGGTTCACAGCTGTGTTCACGGGTGCGTTCACTCGCCTTTCCTTTCAATTTTCACGTGGGCGGCCATCAGTTCGCCCGGATTCGTTTGCGCGGCCAGCAGTGATAGTTCGCCACAGAAAACAGATGCCGCACACAGTACTGCAAGTCGGCGTGCGTTATCCCCCGCTGGGCGATCTTCACGGCAACCGAGGCGTCGCAAGTTTTCTTCGACAACCTCCAAGCCCTGGCCTTTGCCGTTCCCCACTGTACCCACAATGAGGTTGGGGAGGTTGCATGAAAAGTAGAGGTCTCCGTCACGCACTTCGGCATGGGTGATGCCCTGTGACCCTTCGACGATGTTGGCGGCGTCTTGCCCGGTTGCCAGGTAAAAGGCCAGAAGCATATTGGCATAGTGGGCGTTTGCGGTGCGCAACCCGCCGGCCAAGGTGGTACCGACCAGGTTCTTCCGGACGTTGAGGTCCGCGATCTGTTCCGGCGTGGTTTTGAGTCGTTCTTCAACGACGTTGCGCGGGATGAGCATTTCAGTGACGACGTTCTTCCCGCGTCCCAGGATGCCATTGACTGCGGTGGCTTTCTTGTCGGAGCAGTAGTTTCCGGAGATGGATCCGTAGCGCAGTTCCGGGTACTGCTGGAGGATCCACGGCATGAGGTTGTCGGAGGCGAGGGTGACCATGTTGTGGCCGGAGGCGTCGCCAGTGGTGAATTCGAATCGCACAAAGAGGAGATTTCCGGCGTATTGGACGTGCAGGTCGATGAGTTTGGCATACCGGGATGCCTGGGCGACGACGGCCTGCAGTTCGTCGCGGCGACGGTCGAGTTCGGTGGCGACGCGGAGGGCAACCCCGGCGTTGGGAGCTTCGAAGTATACGGATCGTGTCATTCGCTCGTCGACGAGTGTGGCTCGGATTCCGCCTTCGACGTAGCGCGATACTTTTGCCCCGCGGCCGACGGATGGCCACAGTGGCGTTTCATAGGTGGCCATGGGGATGGAGATAGCTTCGTAGCTGGCGCCGGATTCCTGGTTTTGTGTGCCGTCCTCGGCGTTCCATCCCGCTGTCTCCCCCGACACAACGTTGCCTGAGATGTGGACGGGGCCGATCCATGACATGGGGATGGGTGCATATAAATTGTCGCTCATAACGTTTCCTTTTCTTATTCGTAATTGTGTTGTCAGGTGTTTATTTATCGGGCTTTATCTGAGCCCTTATTCGTGAATTGTTTTTTAAATTTTTGCCCTCGAGGGAGCCTGACGAAAAACGTGCGTACCGATTATTCGTTTTATCGACAACGGTCGGCGACGGCAGTGAGATCAATCCCCCGCGCGCGAGCCGACTCCGCCAGGGGCCCGGTGATGAGGGCATCGGTGTTGTGCAAGTCGCTCGTGCTGGTGGCGCCGACCATTTCGTAGAGTGCCTGGAGGTGCTCGGCCCACCGGTTGATTTGGCTGGTCAGCGCGTCGACTGCGGCGTCGATCCCTTGGGCGCGTTCCTGTGGTGAGCGGGTGGCGTCCCCCACGCCGGTGCTCAATGCGGTGTGGAGGAATGTTCCAGCGACTCCCACGGCGTCAGCCCCTAGGGCGAGGCCTCGTAGGACGTCGTAGGGTTGTCGAACTCCCCCTGAGGCGAAGAGTGTGGGCAGGGTGTCGGGATCAGCAGTGGTTGCGTCGAGCAGGGAGAATGCGGCGGATTGTCCGAATCCGGTGAGGTAGGAGAAATCGCGGTCGGATCGTCGGTCATTTTCGATTCGCGCGAAGTTGGTTCCTCCGCGGCCAGAGACGTCGGCGATGGATACACCCAGGTCGTGGAGCTGCTGAAGTGTGTTCCGGGTCATGCCGAAGCCGACTTCTTTGACGATGACGGGCGTGTGGGTGGCCTGGAGCGCATTAACGATGGCTTCGATGTTGCGTGGCCAGGAGGCGTACCCGCGCGAGCCTTCCGGCATGACGGTTTCTTGCACGGCGTTGACGTGGATTTGGAGGGCATCGGCGTGGAGGGCGTCGACGACTCGGGCGGCATCGTCGGGTGTGGCGTCGGCGCTGAGGTTTACCCACACGGTGCCGTGGGGGTTGCGGTCACGGAGGATGCTGAATGTGGGGAGAGTGTCGGGTTCGCGCAGGAAGATGGACATGGAGCCGGTGGCGACGGCGATTCCTGTGCGTGCCGCGGTTTCGGCGAGGACGCGGTTGACTCCTGCGGTGAGTTCGGATCCTCCGGTCATGCCGTTGATGTAGAACGGCAGCCCCCAGTGCAGCGTCGGTGCTGTATGTGCGTTGGCGCTCGCGTTTGTTCCAGCGTTCGCGTTTTCTCCGCCACTTGGATCCGTCTGGATGGTGGTGGAAATATCAGCTTGACCTGGGTCTATGCCGGCCAGCGAGTGGTGGAGGATGCGGACGTCGTCCCACGCACAATATGTCGAGCCACTCCCGGCGGGGCGGGGTGAGGGTACGGAGGAAGCGTTATCGGGAGCTGGGGTTGTGGCGTCGGCGGGCTGTGGAGGTTCGCCGTGGGCCTCGCGTTGTTGCCTGGCGGCTAGGGCCAGGTGGTCGTCTTTCCGGCTGCCACTCATTTCCCATCTCCTTCCGTTGGTGTGTCATGTGGAGCTGTATCCGCTCCCATGGGCGAAACATGCAAGTTCAGAGGGCGAATTCCTGCCGCCGTCCATCGCTCGTGGAGTGCACGGGGGTTGACGCCCGGCGCGGCGAGCGCGATTCCGCAGTCGCCGCCTCCTGCTCCTGATGATTTCGCCCACCACCCCTCCTCGAGCGCGGTGGTGATCAAGGTTCGCAGCGCCGGGGTTTCGATAGCCACCCCTCGTTGCGTTGCGATCTCTCCCAAGACCTGCCGGGCTTGTGCGAGGGCGTTCCCGGTCGCAGACGTCGCCGAGTCGTCTGAATCGGCGTCGCTCCGATTAACTTCACCCGGATCAGCTTCACACCCACCGTTGTCGCTGGTCAGCGCTTCAACAAGGTTACCGACGGCTGCGTCGCTTCGCCGGAGAAGGTCGTCGGGTAGCGCGGTTTTCTTAACGACGTGCCCGACGAGCTCGGTGGTGTCGGCGGGGGTTCCTGTCCAGCCGACGCTGAGTTGGATTCCCGGCGCGGCGGGCGTGATGCGGCGGAGTGATAAGCCTGGCCACTCCCCTGTGAGCAGGTCGCTGATTGTTGTCGTGCGGGAGCGAGAACCCCAGGCGCGGTCTTCTAGCCATGCTCGGTCGGGCGAGTGGTATTCGACCCATCCGCCGAGTGCGCTGGCGGCGACGTCGCCTCCCGATGTTTTTGTGGTGACCCGCACTGTTGCGATGGCTGCGAGTCGGTAGATCTGTTCGGGCCTGGGCTGTAGCCGGTGGTGGCGGGCAGCGGCGGCGATGGTCGCGACGGTGACTGCGGCTGACGATCCGAGCCCGAATTTCGCGCCGCTCGTGGCGTCATCGAGGTGGCTCGAGATGTCGATATCGTATCCGCTGGCGGGAAGGTGTTTTTCTGCTCGCCAGCGTTCGACGGTGAGGACTGCGGCCGCAACGTATTTGTGGAATCCGGTCTCGTCGGTGTGGAACCGCGCGGCTGCCGTCGGGTCGGTGCTAGCTTCCCACCGGACCGGGGCTTCGTCGGGTTTGGTGGGGTCGCTCGCGTCGGATCGTAGCGTTCCGGTTTCGGTGCCGGTGGGCGTGAGCGTGACGTGCACATACCTGTCGACGGCGATGAGTAACGCGGCATGTCCGGGGTGAACAACAGCGTATTCTCCGGCGATGTACAGCTTTCCGGGTGCCGAGGCGTGGACGGAGGTCTGTGTCACGGCTGTTACTCCTGACGGTTCGATTCGTCGGGAGTCTGTGCGGGGTCCTCTCCATTTCCATTGGTCTGCTCATCTGGGCTGGTCTCCGCGATGGGCGTCAAGCGAGCGCCCGACCCGGCGCGAGCAGGGATGAGCTCGAGGTCCGGGAACCGTTCATGGAGGGCTGCGTGGGTGGCGTCGAGGTCCTTGGACTGGCAGAGCGCAACGACGTTAGGCCCGGCGTCCGCGGTGCCGTACACCTCTAGCCCGTCGTTCCGTAGTTGCGCGATAGCGTCGAAAATGGCGACGGATGTGGGCGCTAGGTAGCGGACGGGTGGCCGGTTTCCGTTAATCGCCGCGTGCATGCGGAGTGCGTTGGATTCTGTTATTTCGCCGACTCGGGTGTAGTCACCCTCGGCCAGCGCTTGTTGCATGTCGACAAGATCGCGCTGTGTGCTGCTCACCCACCCGTCGAAGAAGGGCGATGTCCGAATGGTGTCTGCCATGGCGACGCGGGAGGACACGGCTTTTTGCGCGCCCGAGACGACGCAGATGACCATGGCGAGGTCGGGTCCGGGGACACTTTCCGCGTACGAGGTGAGGTCGGCGTGGTCGTCGTCACCGTCGCCTGGGTGCCAGATGACGAGGTTGCCCAGGATGGATCGTGTGGCGGATCCAGAGCCGCGGCGGGCTAGCCGTGAGAGCGATCGCGGGTCGCCGGGGAGTCCGTAGGCTTTCGATGCCGCGGTGGCGAGTGCAGCAAATCCTGATGCCGAGGATGCTAGCCCTGCCCCGGTGGGTACGGAGTTGATGGAGTTGACCCGCGCGTACGTGTGCGCGAGCTCAGAGTTCTGTTGTCCGGAGTTCTGCTGTCCGGCGTTCTGTTTTGCACTGCGCTTGCGCACCAAGTCAAGGAATGCGCTGACCCTGTGCGTTGGCGTACCAGGTGCTGGCTCACCATTGAGCGTGAAAATATCGCTGGTCAGACTCGGATCAGGGTTAACGACGGTATCCGTGGGATAGATATCGAGCGTTAGTGACAAACTACCGGTTGCGGGCAGAACTAAGTCGGCATTGCGCTTACCCCAGTATTTGACCAGCGCGATGTTGGGGTGAGCGGTTGCTCGCGCGGTGTGCGGAGTGATCGATCCGATATCGCCCATGCTGGGGTGCGTGGTGGTCACCGTTGGAACTCCGAGGGGTGCATGAGCCATGTGCGACGTGCACCCGCGGCGCGGAGTGCGTCGGACAGCGCGATCGCGTGGTTTTCGTCTTTGGATAGCGCGATGATGCAGCCACCTCGCCCACCGCCGGTGAGCTTCGCGCCAAGCGCCCCCTCATTCCGCGCTGCCGAGATAAGGTTTTCGAGCTCTGGACTGGATACGCCGAGGTCAGCGAGGTGTTCGTGGACGGCGTTCATCCGTTCACCCAGGGAGGCCCGGTCGTCGAGAGCGAGGTCAATCCGCGCTTCGACGGTGTGATGGCGGATGGCGTCGACATTTCTGGTGAAACGCTTCTTATGGGTGCGGCGTATTTCGTCGACACCTCGGACGGCCGAGAGTGTATCGCCTGGTTGTCCGGTATCAGCGACGACGAGCGGCGATCCGAGGCTGACGGTGATGGGTTCGCTGCGTCCGCCCTGGAAGAGCACAGGGTGGGTGTTCAGCACAGTGTGGGCGTCGAGGCCGCTGGCGCTGCCGTGAGCAACGCGCTCTCCGATCTGCACAAGTTCATATCGGCTGTGGTAATCGACGTCCTTGCCGCTGAAATCGATGATGGAATCCACCATTGCTGCCGACGCCGCTGCGCTGGAGCCGAGCCCGCGCGCCGGCGGGACATTGCCTTGGCACGAAATGTGCATCCCCGACTGCGGGTATTCAAGCAGGTCCAGGCAGGCTTTAATCGTGGCGCCGACTGGGGACAGGAACGTCGGCGCGTCGGCAAGAGGACCGTCGTAATTGTTGGCGGTCAGCCACAGTTCCCCATCACACGGCTCAGCCGTGGCGCGCAGGGTCAGGCACTGCATGGGGAACGCGATGGCCGGCTCCCCAAATACAACGGCGTGCTCGCCAAACAGAATGATCTTGGCGTGAGCGCGACCGAACCCCCTGGCCTCGTCCGCTAACGCGGAGTAATGAGGCCCTTCCGCAGGTTGTTTATACCGTTGACTCTCATTCAAACGTGCATAATCGGGAGCCTCGCTGCGACGCGAGGAAGTAATAACGTCTGCGTCGGAATGTCTCAGTGGCTGCACCAGTGCTCCTATACGGAATGAATCAAACCCTGCCGTCGCTCCACCTTAACTACAGCACCCGACAAACCTCCTCAGATCCCGTCGGGCAAAGCCCATTGGGCATGGACCCCATCGAGCGTGGCTCGGCCGAGTGTGGCCAACGGCAAACGCTGCTACTCTACCACGAATCAGGGTAGTCCTCGTTTCTTATCGACGACGACGCTCCAGCTGGCCCAGGGCGTTTCTCGCTGGATTCAGGGACTAATCGAGCCCGAAGTAACGGGTTTGTCGTGTATATTTTAAACCTAACCGAAGTGTTTTCAGTGTTTTCAAGGGCGGAACACTCGGCGAGGAACACTCGGCGACGGAGAATAAATCTGGAAGGTCGCGACCATGTCCACACTTCTCTTCAAGTTCCCCTTAATCGAAGCAATTATTACTGTTATCTCTTTTGTTTTCTTAGCGCGCTCCCCCGGAGCAGCTGCATTCGTTTTCGCAGCAGTCTTGCCTGCAATGATTTATCACTTCATGCTCGCGCTCTTTAAGGTCCAGCACTTAGCTGTGTGGATTGCATTAGCTGGCGTCGTTACTGTTGTTGGCATTATCGACTACGTCGTGGGCCCGGTGGGATTTTTAGACGTATACATCTTGCCCGCCGGAATTGGCCTTTTTATTGCGTGCGCCCTGTACGCAGTTTGGCTGAAAGTTAGCCACGATTCTGGAAACCAGCAGTCAGGGAGCCAGCGCGCCAGCGTCGCATAGTAGCAGCGCCCACGCCCAATTACCGGGTCAGGTTGGTCCGAGTACCCGCGCTGAACGCGCACCTTAACGACCCATCTTCACAGCTCCCGTAAATAACTACGACAGCTAAGGTCTACGAATGTCACCTAATGAAGCCAGCAATTCCTCTAAACCAACTTCCCCCGCATTTATTGAAAGTCTCGCCGGGGTGCTCTCCACATTATTACTGGCAGTGGTGTCATTTCTCTCCCTCAAAGGGCAGATATCCTCAGTCGCTTTTGTGGTGCTCTCTTTTGTCCTACTAGCAGCGTGGATAACCTTCCACGCCAACGTAAAAGGTAGAGCTAGGGTAGGCACCTTGGACGGGCTGCTAGTCATGATTCCCGTCATCATCGCCATATTCGATCTAACCAGTAAGTCACATTTAGGAAATGGCGCTGCAGCAATATTCTCGGCTATCACAATCGCCTGCTACGTGGCTTACTTCGTTCGCTCATGGAAATGATGGCCTCAAGTCGTAAAACCGCAGCTCACACAGCTAGCAGCAAGGGCACCCCCGCATCAGCGTCGCATCGTCATAATGTCGATCACTAGTTCAGCTAGTTTTCCGTTGACCTTATTCAATGGTTTCAGCCGCGTAATCGCCTCACCCACGGCATCGAGCATCTCCCTTTCATTCCGGTGCGTCGGTATTCCGCCGATACGCCCTTGCCCAGCCGCAGCGATCGCCGCACACGCCCACGGACGTACGAGATACACGCCGGACCCAGCCGCCGCGCGAAATTCGTCGATAATAATAAGGAGTTGTTCGGCGGTTACTGGCTGGGAGCCAAAACCGGCCCGAGCATTTAGTTCATCATCCACCCCATGCGGTCCATCCACTCCCGGCGCAGTCATCGTCGAACCTTCTTAGCCCGAACTTTCTTGACTAGTTCCGCATATTCGGGAACTCGGGATCTGGCCAGCTCCCGCACTTCTTCGTTGTCCACCGTCCGCGCCGCCGTCGACACGATCGCGCGGACGACAGCTTCATGCTTCGAGGTGCCTGTCATTTCTGCCAGCAGCGTCAGGGCGCGGTCTTGGTTCTCCGTGAGCCGTAGGGTCATTGCCATACTCACTATTCAACCATTTATCCACCCTCGAGTGATACCACTGCGGTACCACAAATTGGCGAACGTCTCCGATAAAGCGGCTCAACGAACCCACAGGAGCACTCCGTCGAAAAGATCGGTCCTACACAACCCGCCGAGGCACAGCTCCCATGTCCGCCCTGTGAGGTAAGGTAGAGCGCATGAGTGATGACAGCGGAAATACCGGGGGCAATGACCTTTTCGATCGCATCAGCCCGATCGACATCCAAGAAGAAATGCAATCGAGCTACATCGATTACGCCATGAGCGTCATCGTTGGACGTGCTCTCCCCGAGGTCCGCGACGGCATGAAACCCGTCCACCGCCGCATCATCTACGCGATGTACGACAACGGCTATCGCCCGGAGCGCAGCTACGTCAAGTCCGCCCGACCCGTCGCGGACACGATGGGCCACTTCCACCCCCACGGCGATAGTGCCATTTATGGCACCTTGGTCCGCATGGCTCAGCCGTGGTCCATGCGCTATCCGCTGGTTGATGGGCAAGGTAACTTCGGCTCGCGCGGCAACGACGGCCCCGCCGCCATGCGTTATACGGAGTGCCGCCTCACGCCGTTGGCCATGGAGATGGTTCGCGATATCCGCGAAAATACCGTCGACTTTGAGCCCAACTACGACGGCAAAACACTAGAACCGACGATTCTCCCGTCGCGTGTTCCCAACCTGCTGATGAACGGTTCCGGCGGTATTGCCGTCGGTATGGCGACGAATATTCCGCCGCACAACCTCACCGAGCTGGCCCAGGCGATTTTCTGGTGCCTCGACCATTACGACGCGGACGAGGCCACCACGCTCGAAGCCGTCATGGAACGCGTGAAGGGCCCCGACTTCCCCACGGCCGGGCTCATCGTCGGCGATAAAGGCATTAAGGACGCCTACACCACCGGCCGCGGCTCCATCAAAATGCGCGGCGTGACGTCCATTGAGGAGGAGCGTGGGCGCACCATCATCGTCATCACCGAGCTTCCGTACCAGGTCAACCCCGATAACCTGGTCTCCAGCATTGCTGAGCAAGTGCGCGACGGGAAGATCGCAGGCATCTCCAAGATCGACGACGAATCCTCCGACCGCGTCGGCATGCGCATCGTCGTCACACTGAAACGCGACGCCGTGCCGCGCGTTGTGCTCAACAACCTCTACAAGCACTCTCAACTGCAGACCAGCTTCGGCGCGAACATGCTGTCCATTGTCGACGGCGTCCCCCGCACCCTCCGCCTGGACCAACTGCTGCGTCTATACGTCGATCACCAAATCGACGTCATCGTCCGACGCACCCAGCACCGCCTGGATGAGGCCGAAAAGCGTGCCCACATCCTGCGCGGATTGGTCAAAGCGCTGGATATGCTCGACGAGGTCATCGCGCTGATTCGTGCGTCCCAAACCCCGGAGATCGCACGAACCGGACTGATGGACCTCCTAGATATCGACGAGCTCCAGGCCGACGCCATTCTGCGAATGCGACTGCGCCAACTCGCTGCGCTGGAACGCCAGAAGATTATCGACGAGTTGAAGGAACTCGAACTCACCATCGCCGACCTCAAGGACATCCTGGCCCGGCCGGAGCGCCAGCGGCAGATTGTGCGCGACGAGCTCGAGGAGATCGTCAACAACTACGGCGATGACCGCCGAACGCAGATCATCGCTGCTACCGGCGATGTCACCGAAGAGGACCTCATCGCGCGCGAAAACGTCGTCGCCACCATTACGTCCACCGGTTACGCCAAGCGGACCAAGGTGGACCTCTACCGCAACCAGAAGCGCGGTGGGAAGGGTGTCCGCGGGGCTGAGCTCAAGCAGGACGACGTCGTCCGGCACTTCTTCGTGACCTCGACGCACGACTGGATCCTATTCTTCACCAACTTCGGGCGCGTGTATCGCCTCAAGGCCTACGAGTTGCCCGAAGCGTCCCGGACCGCGCGTGGGCAGCACGTCGCCAACCTACTGGAGTTCCAGCCTGGCGAACACATCGCCCAGGTCATCCAGCTGCAGACCTACGAAGATGCGCCCTACCTGGTCCTGGCCACTAAGCAAGGCCGCGTGAAGAAGTCGAAGCTGACCGATTATGACTCGGCGCGGTCCGGTGGATTGATCGCCATCAACCTCAACAAGGGCGACTCGCTGATCGGTGCGCAGCTCTGCTCCGCCAACGATGACCTTCTGCTGGTTTCCGAAGAGGGCCAGGCCATGCGCTTTACTGCCGACGACGACACGTTGCGCCCGATGGGCCGTGCCACCGCCGGCGTCAAGGGCATGCGTTTCCGTGGCGAGGACGCGCTGCTGGCGCTAACCGTCGTCCGCGAAGACTCCTACCTCATGGTTGCCACCTCCGGCGGCTATGCCAAGCGCACGAAGATGGAGGAATACCCGGCGAAGGGCCGCGGCGGGCTCGGCGTAGCCACGTTCAAGTACAACAAGAAGCGCGGCAAACTGATCGGCGCACTCGTCGTCGACCAAGATGACGAAATCTTCTGCATCACTACCGACGGTTCCGTGGTCCGGTCCAACGTGAAGGACATCCGGCCTAGCTCGCGGCAGACGATGGGCGTGCGGCTGGTCCACCTGGACAAGGGGTCTGAGCTGCTCGCCATCGACCGCAACGTGGAAGACGAAGGCGAAGAGCACGCGGCGAAAACTGCGGAGAAGGGGAACGCCCCCACCGATCCCGCCGAACCGGCTCCAAACGACCCGTCCACGACTGACTCCAAGGACGGCTCCAACGGTGACGGCTCCTCCGACGCTAAGGATGGGAAGTAATGACGGGGCCGGGACCACACGGGCTGACGCCCGAGGGAAACCAGGCTAACCAGGATCTGGGCACGCGCCGCTGGACGGGCAACTTAGCCGACGAGCCGGCTGGTCCGGCGTCGAGTTCCCCTTACACGCCCAGCTCCCCCAGCGCGCACGGCGCGCCTCAGGGCGAGCGCGTTGTGGAGGTGACCCATATTGATCTCCACCGAGCTGCCCGGATCTCGGGGGCGGTCAGCGCGATAATCGCCCTCGTCTGGATACTCGCTGCCCTTCTCATGTTCGGCCTCTTGGCGGGGATGGGGGCATGGGGAAACATGAACGACGCCCTTAACGACGTCGCAGACACCTCAGTTCCGACGAGCATGGTGATTATTGCGATCATCGCGCTGGCTGTCTTCGAAGCCATCATCGGCACCCTGTTGGGCGTTGTTGCCGCAGCTATTTACAACGGGTTAGCTCGGATGAGCGCCGTTGGTGGAGTGAGAATGGTGGTACGGGACTAACGATCCGCGGTCCGTACGACCTGCCCTGTGCCATGTGGAGCCCGTGTGCGCATCACTCGGACCCCACATCAATCCCAGCGGGCCGACTTTTATTCGACCTATTTACACTGTGACCTGCAGATTTGGTAAACCCCGTTTTCCTGGGTAAAGTTCTGCACGGTTCATGGGCCTATAGCTCAGGCGGTTAGAGCACTTCGCTGATAACGAAGGGGTCGGAGGTTCAAGTCCTCCTAGGCCCACCACGAAAACCACTCCGGTGGGGTTCGGGTGGTAATAACCACAGGGGGCGTTAGCTCAATTGGTAGAGCACTTGCTTTGCAAGCAAGAGGTCACGAGTTCGATTCTCGTACGCTCCACAGGAAATCCCTGGTTACCCTTCGGTAGCCAGGGATTTTGTCGTACCGCATGATGAATTCTACATGGTCACTCTAGACAGGTTTGCCATACTACATTAATCTCGGACTCGAACCTCCTGCCCCTTAACCCGGAACGGCACTATGTTTCACCACGGCTCGATAATCCGCAGCAGTATCGTCGCAGCGGTTACCTGCACCATGGCCTTCACTTCGGTAGCCCACGCTGCACCTACCAACAACAATGCCCAAATTGTTATCCCTCCGGATGGATAGCTGCTGGGCTCATAGCGTTGCCTGCAGCTTGCAACCTGTGCGACTCGAATGATCAGGGGATCTTCCTACAGCAGATTCCAGGATCTCCCCTCCCGAGTTCCTCCCCTCAGACGTAGGAATGAAGGAAGAAGGCCGATGGTGGATAAAAGAAGAATTCCTCTTATATCTATCGTGCTAGCAATAGCCGGAGTAGTTCTCATCGTCCTTTCTATCGCCGACAAAGTGAACACATCTCTTGGCTTTAGTGGCCTGATTCTCTGCGTAGTCGGAGCCGCCATCCGTTTACGGATGCTCTCAAAAAGAAAGGGTTCATAACCATACGACGGCAGACTATTTTCCGATACGCCGAGAAGAAATAGTCTGTATGTTTTTAGGTATCAGTCAAGGAATAACGGGAAAACACGACCTTGTTCGGGTACTTCTTAAATACTAGAAAGGCAGAATATAGTGAGCATATCACTAAGATCCGTCACAAAAATGTACCGCGAAGCCGACGGACCAGTCGTGAAAGGCGTGTCCTACACCTTCGAAGCGGGAAAATTCACTGCCTTGATGGGACGATCAGGGTCCGGGAAGTCGACGTTATTAAACATGATGTCGGGAATTGTTACACCGACGTCCGGGGAGGTTATATATTCAGATACGAATATATTCAAGGCTAGTGACAAGCGGAGGTCGGCACTCCGTGCACAATTAACAGCTACGGTGTTTCAAGACTACAACCTACTCAACTTCCTCACCGCGGAAGAGAACATTGATCTCGGGCGACGCATAAGTAAGTGTAAAAGTAAGGGTCTATCCGCCGAAGACGCACTTCGAGCTGTCGGACTCAGCGGGTTCGAAAAGAAGCGCCCTAGCGAACTATCCGGAGGGCAAAACCAACGAGTTGCGGTAGCAAGAGCTATAGCTGTTGGGCCAGACATCATATTCGCAGATGAGCCGACCGGAGCTCTCGACGAAAATAGTTCACGAACCGTGGTTAAACTTCTGAAAGACGTTGCCAAGGAGGGAGTCGCTGTGGTGATGGTTACTCACGATCCTTATATTGCAGCGGCAGCCGATACCGTCCTTGAACTGCGGGACGGAATTATATCCAACGTGCTTGATAAGCCTACGGTTGGCGACATCCTCAGTGCCTTACGAGCCGATGGCGACGATTTCGGACAGGAGGATGAATGACACCGCTACTTATCTGGCGTGGACACACGTCCTCAACAACCACGCTAACCGTAATCACCGTTGCGCTAGTGTCAATCATAAGTGGCACGCTTAGCGTTGCGATCAGTTCTACCGAAAAAGCAAATGAGCTAAAAACCCAAGGACACCTAACAACGGATCTGGTTCAGCGAATTAACACTCTTGACGGAATAGCCACATACAGTTTTCTTGTTGTTGCCATTTCGGTTGTTGTTGCGCTTTTGCTGCTGGCTGCCATAATTCAGTTCACCGTAGCCTCCGCGTCATCAACTATCCGGTCGCTACGCGTGTACGGCATTTCTCGTAATCGGGTGCGTTTGGGATTCGTTGGAATATCTCTATTTGCGTCGGTACTCGCACTGCTATTCGCCGTAATACTCGCCCCTGGGGCTGGAGCGATTCATCGGTATATTCTTTCTCTGACCGGACTCGATGTCAGTGACGTCAGCATCCATCCGTCATACTCGGCAATATTATGGACAACTATATCGATAGCCATCTTTGCAAGCTTGGTGTCTTATACCTCATCGAAACGAGCAGCGTCTCTCGAAAACTCATCAAGTACACAAAGTCGCTGGGTAACCCGCGTTCGCTTGGTTACTAGGGTCACTGTCTTCATTGGTGTTGTGATTGGCCTCGTCGCAATCCTTCGAGTCAATCCCACGATGGAAAACGTTAATGAAATCACATTCGGCGCGATGTTCACTTCGCTTATAGCTGCGTGGTGCGTATTTCCATTGCTCGTGAACATCGTCGGCAGGATCATCAAGTCCTTTGGTAGCGTCGGTTTGGCTGCCGGTGGGCTTATGGCTGCTGAATCAAGAAGAATCAGCGGGATCGCGCTGATATCTGCACTGTTGTTGGGACTCGGAGGAACTAGCGCGATGCTCACCCTTGCATCTTCGTCCGCAGGACAATATCTTGCTATGACTTCCGTCTCAGCAGATGCGGTCACGAATGGACAAATAAAGCGAACGGCACCCGATGTAGAGGTTTCATCGTTTAATTACGACAACGGGTGGTTACTTAAAGACGAGGAGGCAAAGCAAGCTCCCGTCATCCTATTCAATCCAGAAGTATTTCGTAATATGCTGAAACCCGGAACAATAAAGGCCGGCGATCTTCAATCGGTCAATGGTACGCATGTTGCTGCGGATGCCCAGCGCTACAAACTCGGAGATACAATACCGATCGTCAACGACGATGGTAGAACCTTGGAACTAAAAGTCGTGGCATTGAGCGATCCTGAATCCCTGCTCGGAGGGGCGATAGGCGCCGACTCTAAAACATTCTCGCCAAGTAATGCTTCGAAAATAGATTACCGGACCTACGCGACTTCTGACGGTGGCTTACACCGCATTTCTGAAGCATTCCCCGAGGCAGATTGGAAGACGATTCAGCAGTTCGTCGACGACGACCTTCGCTCAGCCCAAGCATCCCAGATGGCCTCGGTGTTTTCCATGATTGGCGGCGTTTCGCTCGTGGCTTTCTTCGGCCTGCTCTATAGCGTGATCGGGTTTTCTGTAGATCAGCGGAGGAGTGCTTTTTCGTTGAGCAGAATGGGCATGGGCCGTGTTCCTAAACTCAGTGTTTTCGCATTCATTGGTTGTGCGGTGGCAGTATCATCGGCGATATTGGCGGCTTGTGGGTTGCTCGCTGCACTGAGACGCGTGAGCGATATTCTGGGTTCTCTCGGTGTCACCTATCCTCTGAACGTTCCTTGGGGCATGTTGATTACCATGTGGGCGTTGATCGCCGTTGCTGCTGTACTAGGTATGGTCGCTGGTCAACGTAGGACCAGCAAACTGCACGGACGATCTTGAGCGGCAGGCAATCGGCAGGACGCCAGGCGTAGTCATTAATGGGAGCCGCTCTCCTATCGAACAAGTAACCTTCCTCAAGTCATCAAACGGTTTTTCAAGCGAAATGCACGGAAGGTCGCGCCTCGACCGATATGGGAGGAGGAATTGTCGGTGGTGAACTCACAAGCGCTGCACCATCATGCTTCGACTAAAAAACTCCTTTTAATTGCAACGGGTCTAGTAATCACGGCAGTAGTGACTGTGCTCTTCTTTCTTTTACTTGGAACAAGCCGTGAATTCGCTTTGTTCAATCCGATTTCCGTATCTGGACTACTCCTAGCAATCCTTTTCTTCATTTATGCACTTAAACAAAGGAGTTGTGCAAAGAATCAAGATTTGCCGACAGATGAGTAATGAAGAAAGCAGGCCTACACGACAAAAAGCGGTGCGAACACTTTTTTACACAAGGTAACCGACCATCATCCCGCAGGTACTCCTGCATGACCCATCCTATGGGAGTCTCTCCTAGACCATGCGGTATGCTCTGTACCCGTGAGCACACAAGTAACCTTCAACCGAATTATTAACTGAGCGTCTGGCTACCCTTTACCAGACGCTCCCCCGGCCTGCGGAAAACAACCGCACCGGGGATTTTTGCTATTCAGACCCGCTAACAGAGGGCCGCGGCCCACACCCAGGTTTCGCCGGCCCGGTTAGCCTCGGAAAGGAAAATCGAAAACCCTCGCCTGCGATCACCGGAAACCCCGGAGAGCAGGCACGAACATCACGGAGCAACCCATGCCCCAGAAGACATCCGTATCCAGCGGGGACGAACCCACCTCTGCTGCTAACTCCCCTGCGGGAACCCCGCCCAGACACGGCGGTGCGGCCCCGGCAAACAAACCAGCGAAAAGAGCGACCTTCGGTGGCCGGACCATGTTTATCTCCGCTGCCATCGGTTCCGCCATCGGGCTCGGCAACATCTGGCGATTCCCCTACATTTCGTACGATAATGGCGGAGGAGCCTTCCTCTTCCCGTACGTCATCGCCCTGCTGACCGCAGGGGTGCCGGTCCTGATTCTCGATTACGTCCTCGGCCACCGCTTCCGCGGCTCCGCGCCGCTGGTGTGGCGCCGCATCTCCCGGAAAACCGAGGCCATCGGCTGGGTGCAGACCGGCATTACCTACATCATCGCCGTCTACTATTGCGTGATCCTCGCCTGGGCGGCCATGTACACCTGGTTTTCGTTGAAACTGGCATGGGGACAGGACCCGGAGAAGTTCTTTACCGGTGAGTTCCTGCACGCTGATACCACAAGCTTGACCAGCGCGAATGTGGTGTGGCCGATCGCGATCGTGCTAGCTCTGGTATGGGCAGCGATCACGGCGGTCATGGTGCTGGGTGTTCGTAGAGGCACCGGGTTGCTCTCCTCGATCTTCGTTCCGCTGCTCATCATCATGTTCATCATTTTGGTTATTCGTGCCTTGTTTTTGCCGGGTGCCGCTGAGGGGCTCGAGGCCTTCTTCACCCCGCAGTGGAGCGCTCTGCTCGATCCCCAAGTCTGGATTGCCGCCTATGGTCAGATCTTCTATTCCCTGGCCATCGCCTTCGGCATCATGATGACCCAGGCTTCCTACCTGCAGAAACGAGCAAACCTTTCGGGTCTCGGCGCTGTGGTCGGCCTATCCAATAGCGCCTTTGAGGTTCTCGCCGGCATCGGCGTGTTCGCAACCTTGGGTTTTATGGCTGTCACCCAGCATGTGGCCGTCGCAGATGTTGCCACCAACGGCATCGGCCTGGCATTTATCGCCTTCCCGACGATCATCAACAACATGACCGGTGGCCCGATCTTCGGCGTCCTCTTCTTCGGTTCGCTGTTGATCGCGGGCTTTACGTCGCTGGTCACCATCGTGGAAGTTGTGTTGTCCTCAGTGCAGGAAAAATTCGCACTTTCCCGACGTCGCGCTGCCGTTTATGTCTGTGTGGCCTGCTCGGTCCCGTCGCTCGTATTTTTCCCAGTGTCGACGGGTCTTGCCACGCTGGATATTGTCGATAAGTTCGTGAACGTCATCGGCATTGTGGTCATCGCCGTGGTGGCGATCATTGTCATCGGCTGGGTGCTTCGCCGCTTGCCGGAGCTGCGGCAACACGTCAACCAGATCAGCAGTCTGCAGCTTGGGCGATGGTGGGATTTCTGCCTTTTGGTGCTCACCCCGCTGGTATTGGGGACGACGTTTGTGCTGGAGATCATCACATTGGTGCGAGATGGATACGAAGGCTATCCGACGGCCAAGGTGGCTATCTTTGGCTGGGGCTTGGCCGTGCTCTTCTATGGTGGTGCTCTCCTAATGTCGCGGGTTCCGTGGCCACGCGGAACGATTCTCGACGGCCCGCCCGTCAGTGATTATGGAGTGCCGCTGACTGGGAAGGGAGCGCCCTTCGGCCAGCACTTGGATAATCCCTACGAATCTATTCACGACCGTGAGCGTCGGCTTGAGGCTGCCGGTCTGAAGGAGGTCTAAGACATGGATGCTGTCACTATCATCGTTATGATCCTCTATTTAGCTCTGGTGTGGGGATTGTTAATCATTGCTGCAATTCACTTAACCAAGCACCCAGATGAAAACAGCGGAAAGTTGGGGACGACGGATCTCGACGACTTGCCGAAGTACACCAAGGCGTAGACGATTCACCTGGGCGGTAGAGACCGTAGACAACAATAAAGCTACCAAACAGTGCCGGAGAGCGGCGGAAATTCAATTAGACTGCTTATCAGAAAGCCCGCTAGCCAGCCCATCGGAACAGAGTTTGATTGCACAGTTCTACGAGATGAATGATAAAGAACCCAATATTATTGGGGAAAAGGATGGTGGGAATGATGACAACAACGTGGACTGACGAAACACCGCAAGCCCGCAATATACGCAACCTCAAAAAAGCAATCAAAGGTTGCGAAAAGATGGGAATAATCCCATCACGGACGGCCTATAAACGCGCCAACCTGCCCGTACCCAAGAAAGCCACAAACGAATACCAGCAGCCTCCGCTGTGGAGGAAAATGATCAACTTCTGACGACCCGTCTGGTAACCACGCGCCCCACCAATCCCCGCCACCACGGCGGGGATTCCTTTTCTTACCGACATATATGCGCGCCCGACGGTAAATGGGTCGTTGCTGAAATTGCACTGCCTGGCAGTCTCACGTGGATCCTCAGGCAGTTGGTGTATGCAGCTAAAGACACTAATGCCATCAAAGATGGCTAAAAGCCGACACTAAGTGAACCGGCCTTAAGGACACAGCCGAAACTTCTGAAAAACACCTTCTACCACCCACACACACGGCGTCCTACTACCGACCTCTATAAGGGTAACTTTCCTGAGTCTATAGACATCTGAGATTGAACATGGTGAACTATGTTCAATGTTCTTAACACTTTCGATATTCGTTTCCCTATGTAGGAGGAGTCCAGGTTCCCCCGTGGCATATTTACGGCCTGAGTGAAGGGCATCTATATGGTTATTGCGTTTACACAGGTGTGGGGGCGAGGGAAAGCGAGATGCCACCAATACGAGGACAGGAGTTTAATTCGTGAGTTCAGCGACAAAACGAATTCTGAGCGTAGGCGTGGCCGGAATTCTCATGATTATTGTGGCTTTTGTAGTAGGTGCAATCATCGGCGCAGATAACGCTACGACTGCATCTTCTGCCTTGTTAGACATGCTCTTTGTCGGGGGTGTGGGCGCCATTTTCGGCGCTATCTTTGTCGGCATCTTTAAGAAGACTTCGACACACGTTAAATCAGTGCTAGGTATTGTCGGGTTAGTTGTAGCGCTTTTCTGTCAGTCAGTAATGGACCAGCAACAAGACTCGCCAGAAATCTTTTCTCCTGCGCTTCTGGTGTATCCAGCTCTGGGTCTAGTGATCATGTGCGTTATACATCCGTTGATCGAAACTCGAAACGACCACTAGCCCGCTTGGCGCACAGATTCGCATTCTGGTTTAAGGCTGTCCAGGCTGGCCAGCTACTCAATATTGCTTTACACGACTGCTAAAAATCCCAGTCAGATTCCTCTGTCGCTTCGGTTTTTCCAATCACATAGGAAGCTCCGGAACCACTGAAGAAATCGTGCGTTTCTGATGCCTCCGGCGCGAGTGCAGCCAAAATATCTGGTTCCGTCAGCTCAGCTTCATCTTCATACAGGGCGGGATAACCAAGATTCATGAGAGCTTTATTCGCGTTGTAATAGACAAAAGCCATAACGCCCGTAAAGTTCGGACGCGAGGTGAATGAGGATTCTGAACGCTGGTGAGAGTCATCGGGCACAGCGATATCGCCATACAACTCACCAGAGTACGTTTTCTCCAAACTTAAAAGCTCATCCACGAGAGAATACGTAAACTCTTGGAGCTCATTTTTCCTCTCAGGGTGAGCATCGAGTCCCCGCTGAAATTTGTAGCCGGAATAATAACCGTGTACAGCTTTATCACGAAGGATAAGGCGAATCATGTCAGCGGTGTTCATGAGTTTAGCGCGACAGCTCAACCACAATGGCAAATAAAATCCGGCGTATAAGAGCAGCGAGCTCAACAGTGTGGCCGCTACTTTCCGCTTTAGAGGATCTCGGCCATAGTAGTGTTTCATCACCGTAGTGGCCCGCTGCTGGAGGACAGTGTTGCGCGTTGCCCACCTATAGGATTCCGTGATCTCTGGAGTACTGCACAACGTACTAAAAACACTGCTATAACTCCTGGCATGTACAGACTGCATGAACGAGATATTGGTATATACCGCCTGCTCATGCTCGGTTCTGCCGTCCGGTATCTGACTCACTTCACCCACCGTCGCCTGAACAGTGTCAAGCAAAGTTAATCCGGTGAAGATTTTCACGGTAAGTTGGCGTAGATCGTCGGGTAGCGAATTCCAACTGGAAATATCATTGGACAGAGGTACTTTTTCCGGAAGCCAAAAATTTCCCGTCAACCGCTGCCACACTTCTAAGTCCTTCGGATCTTGTAAGCGATTCCAATTCACCGGCCTCAATGGCTTTTCGCCATATTTGGACCATTCAGCTGGAGTTATCGATTCATCGATATAAGACAAATCATTTTCCTCTCTATAGGGTTTCGTTTTCTTTGACGTGCTTCCAGAAATCCGTTAATCCATTCCGAACTTTTTCAACGTCACGGCTCGTCCCTAATAACTCGAATCTATAAAGTTCCGGAACATGGCATTTCGAGGCAATCACGGGGCCTGCACAACAAAAAGCGGCCCCAAAGTTCGTGTTCCCGCTGGTTATCACTCCCCGTAATAAGCATCGGTTCTGTTCGTCGTTGAGAAAGCGAATAACTTGGCGCGGAACCGCTCGAGCGATGTCCCCTCCCCCATAGGTTGGAGTGATAAGCACATACGGTTCCGACACATGAAGCTCAGGCTCTTTCAGCCTCATCGGGATTCGGGCCGCGGGTAGGTGAAGTTTGTCCACGAAACGTGCGGTGTTTCCCGAGGCCGACGAAAAATAGACAAGGTGCGTCCCAGAGGCACTAGATGGACTCGGCATAGTTCTCCCACTTGGAGACGGATAGATCTCACGAGGGCTCGTTCGTCCCTCGTTGTTCAACGGGTTGAACTTTATCATTCATCATGATGAAATAACAACCTCAATAAATCCTCGCGCGCGGACTAGCGCATAAGAAGCCGCGGACTAGCGCATAAGAAGCAACGTCAGCGCCTTCAGCGCTACAGCGTGGGAGTTTCGTCGACAAGCCCCTACCGAGGGCGTGAGTGTTTTCTAATGAAAGGACGCATAATGGCAACACTGACAGATCCAATGAAGGAAATGATCAGTCAGCACCTTCCGTTTTTGGCGACGGTGACTGACGCTGAGACCCTTCGGCCTAATCTCGGACCGAAGCGGTCGTTACGCGTGTGGGACGACCATACCTTGGTGTACAACGAGAACACCGGCCGTCAGCATTACGAAAATCTACGCGAGGGCTCACTGGCTGCCGTTGCGGTGGTGGACTGGGCTGAACTCGATGGATACAGGTTTATTGGTCCTGCGGAAATCCACCGCACCGGGCCGGTGTGGGACGCCTGCCTTGCTTATGCGGAGGCTCACGGTTACGCCCCACCCAAGGTGGGTGTTTTAATCCATGTTCAGCAGATCTATACGTTAATGATCGGTGCGCATGCCGGGGAACTTCTTGATAGCGATGACCCCGACTATCGCGTTTAATGACCGGATCAATGACCCTGGCGATTGGGAGTGCCCCCACTCCCCTTTATGAACCTCCCAACCGCCGAATCTGAGGTTGACGAGTCTTACGGTGACGACTCTGAGATTATGGAATCATCCAGCTCAACACTGTTGCCTGCAACCCGTTGATGATACATAGCGCGATCAGAAGCCCCACGCTCCAAAGGATCACCTTCCGGAGAATCTCGGACTCACGGCCAACCAAGCCAACTGCTGTCGCCACAATGGTTAAGTTCTGGGGGCTCACCAGCTTACCGACAACACCACCGGACGTATTCGATGCAACCATGAGGGCAGGGTCAACATTCGCTTTTTCAGCCGCTGCCTGCTGTAGCGTCGAGAACAAAGCGTTCGCACTGGTGTCAGAACCAGTCACGGCAGTACCCAACCAACCGAGAATCGGGGCAAAGAACGCAAATGCTGCCCCCACTCCAGCAATCCATGTACCCATTGTGATCGTCTGACCCGACTGGTTCATGACATAGGCCAGGGCGACCACGGAGGCAACGGTCAAAATGGAGAATTTCATCTTCACCAAATTCTCCCAATAAGCCTGGCCCAAAACCTTCAAAGACACCCGGTACACAGCGGCAACAATGAAACCTGAGATGATAAGCAATGTTCCTGGCGACGACAGCCAAGTGAATTCAAAGATGGTTGCTCCCGACACCTTGCCGTCTGCGGTCAGAATGTGGCCGTCCGAACCCGGCCAGTGAATCGTGACGTCTGTGCTCTTCAGGAAGTGTTTCACCGGATCGCACAACTCGGCCAAGGAGAAGACCACGAGAACAAGGAGATACGGGAAGAGCGCCATGAACGTCCGGCCCGCGGTGAGCTCACGCTCTTCCGTTTCCTGTGCAACCGTCTCTGCACCTGCGACGTCTTGAGTACCAGCTTCCTGGTCCTCCTTTTGCCGTTCTACAAACAATCGCTCGCGGGCTTCTTCCGTTCCCTTCGGCTTCCACACACGCAACATGATCACGGTGGCAGCGACACCCATCAGAGCTGCCGCAATGTCAGTTAGTTCCACCGAGATGTAGTTAGAGAACACGAACTTGGTGAGGGAGAACACGAGGCCAATGACGAAAGCGATCGGCCAGCACTCTTTCAAACCACGCTTTCCGTCAACCAGAATGCACAGGAAGAGTGGGATAAAGACCGATAAAATAGGGGTCTGTCGGCCGACGATGGCACCGATGTGCTGGTAATCAATTCCCGACAACGCGCCAGCGGTAATGATCGGCGTTGCCACAGCACCGAAGGCAACCGGAGCAGTATTGGCCACCATGACCGACACCGCAGCACGCATGCGGGAGAATCCGATGGTCAAGAGCATGACACCGGTGATGGCCAGGGGCGCACCGAATCCGGCCAACGCTTCCAACATGCCACCGAAGCAGAATGCGATAAGAATTGCTTGCACGCGGGGATCGTCGGAAAGTCGATCGATGAGGGCTCGTAGATCCTGGAAGCGGCCCGAACGAACGGTGATCTCATAGAACCAGATCGCGGCGATGACGATCCACATGATCGGGAAGATGCCGAACACCGCGCCCTGAGTGGCAGCCAAGCCTGCAAGGTGGGCTGGCATTCCATAGGCTGCGATGGCAATGACGAAGGACACGGCCAAGGCGGTGAGACCGGCCCAATGCGCCTTCCACCGCAGTACTCCGAGTGTGACAAAGATTGTGGCCAAGGGGAGGAAAGCTACCAACGCGGAGACAAATAAATTATCTGCCAGCGGAGCCAAATCAGGCTGATAGGTGGAACTCATGACACCGGTTATTCTTACTTTTCAGGGGCATCACTGAGTGATGCCGAGGGACAAACGACGCATCACCCAGACTGCTTCTCACACACCAGCAGAAAATAGTGATGTAAAGCACTTACGTGGTTAAACCACCGTATTAGTCACATCCTCTACGATCACCCTAAACGGGTCAAAAATCGTGATAATGAGACAACTAAAAACCACGGTAAACCGCAGGAATACGTCAGACAGGTCCCCGTTTTTACCCCCAAATGGGAACCTAAAGACGCAACCGGTTCACCGTGGCGTCAAACATATTCACTGGCAATCAGACGGCCAGCGTGCACAACCGCACCCGCGGCGGCGCTAAAGGCTAGCCCTCAGACTGGTGAAAGAACTGTTAAAGAACTAGCCCTCCCGCTGCGGGTTACACAGTTGCATCGTCGCGTGACGAGTCCACACGATTAAAACGAGTGAGCTGCGTAACATGCTGAGGTCCTAGCTCTTCAATGCTCGTGACCTGCAACAACTTCATGGTCCGTTCTATCTGCGACCGCAAGATTTCGATGGTGCGGTCCACACCAGCACGGCCACCAGCCATCAAGCCGTACAGGTAAGCACGTCCAATCAAGGTGAAGTCCGCACCCAGGGCCAACGCGGCAACGATATCGGCACCGTTCATGATGCCGGTGTCCACCATGATCTCCACGTCTTTCCCGACTTCGCGGGCGACCTCGGGGAGAAGCAAGAATGGCACCGGTGCACGGTCGAGCTGTCGTCCACCGTGGTTAGACAACACAATCGCGTCGACGCCAAGATCGGCGAGCTTCTTCGAGTCCTCAAGGTTCTGGACGCCCTTCACGGCGAGCTTCCCGGGCCACATCTCACGAATCGTCTTCAAGTCATCGAAGCTGATCGTGGGGTCCATGGCGTTATTGAGCAGTTCGCCCACTGTGCCACCGGTCGAGCTCAAGGAAGCGAACTCCAGCGGAGGCGTCGTTAAGAAGTCAATCCACCACCAGGGGCGCGGAATAGCGTCGACGACGGTCTTCACCGTCAACTGCGGCGGAATGGAAAAACCGTGACGGACATCGCGCATACGGTTACCGGACACCGGTGTATCGACGGTGAAGAACAAGGTATCGAAACCGGCTTGTGCTGCGCGTTCAACCAACCCGTACGAGATTTCGCGCTTGCGCATCACGTACAGCTGGAACCAGTTACGTCCCGTCGGGTTGGTGGCTTTCACGTCTTCAATAGAAGTGGTACCCAGCGTCGACAGGCAGAAAGGAATGCCCGCAGCCCCGGCTGCACCTGCGCCCGCGACCTCCCCTTCAGTCTGCATGAGGCGAGTGAACCCCGTCGGCGCAATGCCGAATGGCAAAGAAGATGGACCGCCGAGAATCGAGGTGCTCATATCAATCGTTGAAGCGTCCTTCAGGATGGACGGGTGAAATTCCACGTCCTCAAATGCCTTGCGAGCACGGGCGATAGAAATCTCCCCTTCTGCAGCACCATCCGTGTAGTCGAACGCCGATGCTGGAGTGCGACGCTTTGCAATCTTCCGCAAGTCATAAATCGTCAAAGCGCTTTCCAAACGACGCTTCTTCAAATTCAGCTCGGGCTTCTTAAAGTGCAGATATTCCCTAATTTCTTTCGGATTCGGGAACTGACGCTGAACCACGGGGACTCCTATTCACAGGGCGTAAATATAGACATGCGCAAGGCTCGCTAACCTGACACCAATGCTGGCGCAACAAAAGCCCACAACATGAGGGTGAGGCACACGAGATTGTGCTAACTACATTGAGCCTAAACAATTGGTGAATGCATTAACAGTAGGTGTAACCATGCGGGGGTAGGCTAACTGCATTGATAGTGGACGTCACACCAAGTATGGCCATAGTTACTTAACAAGCCTGCTTATTCGGTGCCGTGGGTGACTTGTGATGCGCACGGACGCCATGCCCACCAGCCCATCGCCTTCGCGCACAGCACAACACCAAGAACGACCAACACGACGGCACCCCATCCAGCCGCCGAATAAAACGAAATCGGTGCTACCCCACCAATAGCACCACCGACGTAGTAGCCCCTCAGATACAAGCCGACGCCGGTCGACCTGGCGCCCGCGGCTAACCTCCCCACCATGAGTGTTTCGGCTCCTTGACCAGCGAATACACCGACGCAGGACAGCGCGAGGCCGATAATCACCGCAGGAATCGTCGGAAAGAGAGTGAGGGCGAGACCGCCGACGCTCACGCTTTGTGACGCAAAAAACGGCCGGCGCGGACCCCACTTGTCCATCAGCGCTCCGAAACGTGGCGTCGTCACCGTTGGGATGAGGAATACGACAAAAATCAGACCAATGGTGCTGGTAGAAAGATCGAACGGTGGGTGCGTCAATGCCAGGGAGGCAAACGTAAACGGGGCAACCTGTTGGAACAGCAAGGCGAATCCCACCAGGGCCGGATAGGACCACGACGTCAACGCCGCCACGGACAGGACCGCCATCGCGGCCACAGCGGCCAGTATCACCCGCCGACGGCCAATCCGATCGGACAACATCCCCGCAAAAGGAGCCGTTATGGCAACGGCCACCGTCGTTGTACTGATCGTCCAGGCTGCATTGGTGGTCGAGATATGCGCCCACACGGCGATGTCACCCAGGATCGGCTGCGTTGAATAAAGATTGAGAAGTGCGGTCATTCCTAATAAAACAACCGCACTTTTGATGACGAGCGACACGTGGGTGTGTGGAGCACTGCTGGCCGACGCGGAATCGGCACCACCATCCGGAGTGGTGACCATATGACCTCCGCACGGCTATTGACGACCTATTGGCACCACCTCTAGCTTGATCGACCAGGGAGTTACGAGTGTCGCTTCACAACTCGATACCAGTCCCCCGCGCATGGAACTACCACCTACACGGCGAAGAGGACACCTGCCATTTGCCAGCCTTCTATCGGCAGCGGAAACTACGTCTCCTCCCCGATAAACACAGGCCCACGAAAATAACCAGCGGAAAAACCACGTGGAATGCAAATAAACCAGCGGGGTATTCACCTAGGCTTTAAAGATCTCGCGTAAAGCCGGTAGTGGAAGACGTTTTAAAGCATCCGACACGAATTTACTTGCCCTCATATAATTTACTTACCCCCATATTTAGTCCCGATGTGCTTCACCAGTTATGCATTACGGGATAGACTCTTTCCTTTTAAGCCTATTCCCTCCCCACCATCAAGGTAAAAATAAGCCAATAGGCCATGCGACAAATGTTCTAAGATCAGATAGTTCCTCCCATTTCCTCAAACTCTCTACCTAAATCAACGACCATCGTTAATTTCGAGTAGAGTTGATAATTCGTTTTCAATAACTCTAAATATGCTGTTCACGGGGTGTTTGACGCACATCTCGTACAATGTTAGGCCACGTCGTCATCTAATTTCTACCTAATTAAAAGCAGCAGATGTTTTAAACTACCGCTTTTCCTCACAGACAAATATCACAATCTCATTCATTTCACAGAAACGTCGTTTATAGAGTATCCTCAATTATTAGCTGAGAGAGAAACTCCAGCATCCGAAACCGCCAGATTTGACATAATCTGCACATCATATTTTTTGGGGGGAAAGTGCGCCGCCTACTTCGCGCATCTATTGCCGCATTATCGATCACACTTGCTGCTGTTGGCATGCCCATGGCAGCTAACGATGCTCACGCCGTTGAGCACCCAACGTACTCACATCATCCGTGGCCTGACGCCTCGAAGGACTTCAAAACCAAAGGTGTCTTTACTACTCCGAACCAACGCACCATCACTGTCCACCAGGGAGCTACTATCCGTTCGGGTAGCGGCGGAACCTGCAGTATCACGTTGATCGGAGACCGTACCGGATACACAGCAGAGCACTGCTCTCACGGTCGGTGGACTCGAGGAACCGAGATCTTCGACCAATCGAACCATCGTATTGGACGGGTAGCGGCAATGAGTCGAGGTCTAGATGCCGTCAAGATTGATCTAGACTCCGCTGTCCGTGTCGACGGACGCTGGGAAAAACGGGACTATAACTCACTTAACGTGGGAGAACCTGTCCATGTCCTCGGACTCGGCCAGCGTTTCAACGAGTCTCGTGTTACCGATCGTCCCCTCATGGGCTGGAACGGGCGCCCCAATACTGTGGCCCTCGTTTCACCTCTTAATTCCAAACCCGGCACGTCGGGTGGAGCAATGGTCGATCGATACAATCGCGTCATCGGAATCAACGTCGGCTACCTGGAGAACTACACCGGAAAATATGGTGCCTACATCCCGTGGAACGTAGTCGATTCAGAACTGCGATAAATACACATGTTAGGTGCACCCCAACCTGCACGGTGCACCTACACCACCGTCACTAAGCACCGTTATCACGTGCAATAACCTATTAGGCTTCTCCGGGATAAAGTCTTGGGCGAATCACAGCCCATCCTGGAAGATGGTGTCCTTCGCCTGGATAAAATCAATCGGCTCGTCAACATACTCACCAGTGCACATGCCATTCAACGCGGCAAGGACCGTGGCTGAAACCTCAGATTGTAAAGGCTCTATTGAGTGGTGAAAACCACCATTAATTAGGGGCGACGGAGACGCCACCGGCTTCATCCTGCACTGTCCACCATCCAACCGGCCATCCGCCCACTCATGTTCACCGCGTATAGCGTAATACTCGGTAGGACCAGGAGTATCATCCCCAGCATTTAAACGGTTCATGTACTCCGAACCTGGACACAAATCCTTAGCACTACCACCCTGTACACACGCGCCCGGACTTCCATACTGAGGCGACCCAATTGCGATATACCGGGCAATCTCCTCCGTACCCCCTTGGTACTTCACATACTCACGGGCACTAATACCACCAGCACTATGTCCGACCAGTGAAATCTCCGCATCAGGATTATCCTCACGAACGCGATGAACTGCGTCGGCAATGCGATGAGCATCGGCAACAACGTCGATCCCTTTAAGATCAAGAATGCGAGTATCGTACCCGCCCGCCTCCAGGTTCGCCTTCATTTTTCCGTACGGCAGCGTGCCCACTGACTGCCCAGGAAGAATAAAGACAACAGGGCGAGACCCCTCGCTAGGAACACCATCCGGGGCGGCAAAGGCGTCTCCGGCATGAGCGGCTGGCGCGACAAAAAGAGCACACACTCCAGCACACGAGGCTCCAGCGGCCGCTATTGCAGCTTTCAAGGTTTTAGGTAGCATAGGCTGAAACTACCAAGGATTATTAATTAACTCAACCTAACCTCGGGTGGGCTAACGATCACCGAGTACTTGCCCTTCGACGAGGAATGTCTCCACCCGGCACTCCAATCACTGTCCATATTCCAGTGATTCCATCGTCCAAAAAGCATCCATCGCCCTCGAGAGCGCCCAGCAATCATATTCGTGGCTCATTTCTCGCGCAGAATGCATCGAGAGCAGGGGGATGCCGACGTCTACCGTGACCATTCCCAGCCGAGTCGCCGTGATGGGCCCGATTGTCGACCCACATGGCATAGCGTTATGTGAAACAAACGCTTGGTGGCGAATGCCAGCGCTTTCACACGCGCGCTGCCAGATTCCCTCGCCCACAGCGTCTGACACATAACGCTGGTTAGCGTTAATTTTCACCATTGGTCCGTGTCCCATCATTGGCCGCGTGTCCGGGTCATGACGTTCTGGATAATTGGGGTGCACCGAGTGTCCCGCATCCGACGATATGCACACGGAGCGAGCCATCGTTCGCGCTTCCTCATCGGCGTCATAACCCAAAGCAACGGCCGTCCGGTGTAAGACATCCTCGAGGAACGGACCTGCCGCACCCGATCGAGTTCCCGACCCAACCTCTTCATGATCATTCGCGACGAAGACCAGGATGTCATCGCTGGGGATCGCGTCGGTATCCAACTGCTGTAAAACGTGAAATCCCGCAAATACCGATGACAAATTATCCTGACGACCCGACGCAATAAACTGTGACTGAGCACCAAATGTGGCCGCCTTCTGCGTCGGAACCAGCTTCAGATCCCAGCCAAAGATCTGGCTTTTATTCAATAGGCCCGCGGACTCTGCGATGACTTCCATAATGTCGGCGCTATCATCATCGACCGTCCACGCGGGGTGAATATGTTTCTGGGGGTTCAGCTCTAACCCTTCATTCACCTTACGGTCTAAATGGATGGCCAACTGCGGGACACGTGCAATCGGTTTCGTGCGGACGAGATGAACAGCACCCATTTCGTCGACGACTCGCCCAGCTACGCACAGCTCACGGTCGAGCCATGAATTTAATAAGGCCCCGCCGTAGACCTCCACGGCTAAGTGTCCCCATCCATCTGACGTTGTGGACTGAGGCGTCGGTTTTAAAGCTAGTGCTGGGGAATCCGTGTGGGCACCGATGATGCGGTACGCCGGGTGACGCACACTGTTGTCGTCTTTTGTTACCGCGGTTTTCTTTCGCGCGTTGTCGCGTTCGGCAGTGTCATCCACGTTAGCCAGCGGAGGAATGACATAAGCGATCATTGCGCCATCACGGATAACATAATGTCCCCCGGGGCTTACATCCCATGAGTCGGTTTCTTTTTGTGGATGGAAACCCGCCTGCCGGAGCTCGTCGGCCATCATCGCAACAGCGTGGTAACTCGTCGGAGATTGATCCATGAAATTCATGTATGCGCTGATGTACTGGTCTGAGTGGGATGAAGACATATGACGATCATAAGCCTGCTAGTGACGATGCGCGCTACGCACATAGGTTTATCTGTGCAGCCGCGATTGACCTCCCCGTTTATTGCGATGCCACAAGGTGACGGTTTTTTGGCTAGTCTTAGAGCCTATGTCTGAACTTTCCGATATTTTGACTAAAGATGGTACTCGAGATTCCGTGGTCTCTGACCTGGCGGAATCCACCGAGAACTCCATCAACAACCTTTCCGGGCTATCCGGTAAAGCAATCAAGACGGCTTTCAGTGGTGCAGTTAAGGCTCGGCCCGATCTGGTCAAAGACATGACCGATCGCCTTTTGCCTCATCTTGCTGATCGCCTCAACCCCTATTGGCAGGCCTACCAAAATGGGAAGCCGGAAGGTGGCTTTGGTAAGTACCTGGAAACGCGGTCGGATGAAGTCACTAAGGATTTAGCGGACCTAAGTGATGAGCGCATGGGAAGCATTAATAACTCAGGTGCTCAGAAAATCTACAAAACCTTCCGCGGGAAGCTCGAAGGGATCGTCGAAAAGGGACTTCCCGATCTTGGTGACATTATTGAGAAGCACGCTTCCTAGGAGCACCTCTCCACTTTGAGGCACACCTGACACTGATACAACCTGACATTTATAGAACCGGCGTTACGTAAGAGCGACGGTTTCTCATGGCGTCAAAGTATTATTAGCGTCAGATCGTTGAAAACCCAGCCGACTCCGTTCGGGATCGGCTGGGTCATTTTTATGAAGTTATTCCGTGGACCTAAATAGCCTCGGCGGGGTCAACGGTGTTTCACGTGAAACATTGCCTTCTACACGAATGGATGGAATGACGTAACACACAGAGTTTTCGACGCTGACCACGTCGGCTGCCCCGGATGTAGGAAATGGAGTGGCGTCATAAAGAATACGACGCCCCGACGGTGTTAAGCGTGAGACTTCTCCGCTTCCCGTGCGGCGAGATACTCCTCATACGTTTGCCGGCCTCGAACCACCCATACGACACTCATTAAGGCCGTCCAGGCGACACCGACAACCAGAGCCAACCGTGTATCGTCGGAAAACATCATCATGATAATCGTGATAACAACCATTGCGAGAGCAAAGTATTGACCCCACGGCCACAGCGGAACCGGGTAGGTCAGGTCTTTGCTGGCGGGTGCCTGGTCTCCCGTCCGGCTGGCGAGGTGGGCCAACAATATCATCAACCATACAAAAACCGTGGCGAAGGTCGCTAGAGCAGCAATCACGAGGAACACGCGCTCCGGGATTAAGAAGTTGATGACCACGCCAATCACTAGAACTCCGAGCATTACTGTAGTTGTAAAGATGGGCACACCTTTGGCCGATGTACGAGCGAAGGATCGTGGGGCCAATCCTTCAGCCGCCATTCCGTGGACAACCCGGCCCGCGCCGAAGAGATCTGAGTTAATGGCTGATAGAGCTGCAGTAATAACCACGACGTTGAGCAGAGCCGCTGCCCAATTCACACCTAGATCATTAAATATTTGCACGAAAGGGGACGACTCACCATTAATTTCTGACCACGGGTTAATAGTGACAATCACCGCGATGGCCAACACGTAAAACAGCAGAATACGTATCGGGACCGAATGAATGGCCTTTGGAATTGTTTTCGCCGGATCTTCGGCGTCTCCAGCGGTTACTCCGATGATCTCAGAACCACCGAATGCGAACATCACGACTACAAGTGCCATAGCCATGCCCCATGGCCCATGAGGGAAAAATCCTCCATGAGACCACAAATTGTGGACGCCGGAATCGGCGTGATTTCCTAATCCGAAAATTAAGATGATTGCACCACCGGCAATCATAGCTACCACAGCGGATACCTTGATTATGGTGAGGCCGAATTCGAGTTCCCCAAAAAGCCGTGAACTCGTTACGTTGACGGCCCCAACGATGAGTAAGGTCACCGCCACCCATACCCATTGGGGTGACTCCGGGAACCAGAATTTCATATATGTTCCGATAGCGGTCAGATCCGCAAGGCACACGATCACCATTTCGAACGCGTACATCCAACCTGTGATGTATCCCGACCATGGACCGAGGAAGATTCGGCAATACTCGGCGAAGGATCCTGATACGGGCATTCGCACCGCCATTTCGCCAAGGGCGCGCAACATGAAGTACACCACCGCGCCACCCAAGACATAAACCAAAAGTACGGCGGGACCAGCTGACTGAATGGCATCAGCTGAGCCATAAAACAGACCTGTACCAATGGCGGATCCTAGGGCTATGAAGTGGACGTGCCTAGCGCTCAGTCCCCTTTTTAATCCTCTATCACCGGATGATGACGTCTCTATTTTTGCGTTACTGCCCATACATAAAAATCCTTTACTATTACGCAGTAGACTCCATTGAATTTCATCCAGCGAATGGACGATGTTTCACGTGAAACATTATTCCGTTTCCACACAAGAACTACGTGGAAACAACCGGTAGTTTCTCGCTCCCATAAGTTAACCACTTCAACGACGTTGGGCTGACTAGAGGTCTCACGCTGAGATTCATACCTTGTTGGAACCACTCCCTTACCCTCCCAACGCCAATGTTTCACGTGAAACGTGTGGCACCACCAGAATCGTCGACAGTCGAAAATTCAGAGAGTAAACCAGACCTCAACACAGTTCGGACCTCAATTCCAACCTCACGGCGCGCACATATCCTCAACTGCGGCCCCTGACCGACCGAAAAGCACCCAACCACCCCGCGCGAGTTATTTCGTCACACTGACTTAAATACACCAAAGCGGCTGATCGCTGCAATCAGCCGCTTATGGTCGATATCTTCATGTCCGGAGACGATTCCGGCACACAAACTAAATATCCAAGAAACGAACATCCTTCGCGTTACGGGTAATAAAGCTGCGACGGGCTATAACGTCGTCACCCATGAGAACCGAGAAGATCTCATCTGACTTAGCCGCGTCCTCCAACTGAACCTGACGAAGAATACGGATCGAGGGATCCATCGTCGTTTCCCACAGCTCCTTGGGGTTCATCTCACCCAAGCCCTTATACCGTTGGATGCCATCATCTTTATTAATTTTCCGGCCTTGCTCGAGGCCTTCCGCTAATAACTCATCACGTTCCGCGTCGGAATAAGCGAACCCAGGCGCTCCTTTGCCCCACTTCAGCTTATAAAGCGGTGGCTGCGCCAAATACACGTGGCCCTCTTCGACCAGCGGACGCATAAACCGGAAAAGCAAGGTCAACAAGAGGGTTGCGATGTGCGAACCGTCAACGTCAGCATCGGCCATCAGGATGATTTTGTGATAGCGCAGTTTCTTGATATGGAACTCGTCGTGAATTCCGGTACCCAACGCGGTAATGATCGCCTGAACTTCGTTGTTCTTCAGAACACGGTCCAACCGCGCCTTCTCCACGTTCAGAATCTTCCCTCGAAGAGGAAGAATGGCTTGGTACATCGAATCACGGCCAGATTTGGCCGAACCGCCAGCGGAATCACCCTCCACGATGTAGAGCTCAGACAGCGTCGGGTCTTTGGATCGGCAATCAGCTAACTTACCTGGTAAACCGCCCAGGTCCGTCGCGGATTTACGGCGAACTAAATCACGAGCCTTGCGGGCCGCCACGCGTGCCTGGGAAGACGATACCGCTTTATTGACAATGATCTTCGCTTCGGCCGGATTTGATTCGAACCAGTGGCTGACATTCTCAAAGACCTGCTTCTGGACAAAGCTCTTGACCTCGGTGTTTCCAAGTTTCGTCTTCGTCTGGCCCTCGAACTGGGGGTCGGCTACGCGGACAGAGATAACGGCCGCGAGACCTTCGCGGCAATCGTCGCCACTCAAGTTAGGTTCTTTGTCCTTGAGCAGTTTGTGCTCCCGCGCATACCTGTTCATTAACGACGTCAGCGCGGCGCGAAACCCTTCCTCGTGGGTTCCGCCTTCAATGGTGTTGATCGTGTTGGCGAAGGTGTGAACACTTTGGGCGTAGCCCGAGTTCCACTGCAGCGCCACTTCGACCTCATGCTCATCACCCTTAGCATCGAAAGTAATAATCGTCGGGTGTATCGCGGTCTTCGTCTTGTTGATGGAGGCAACGTAGTCCTTTAACCCATCAGGGTAATGGAACGTTTCCGTCCGCTCTTTGGGCTTTTTAGCTTTCTGTTCGGCATCAGCAGCCGCCTCTTCGGCGGACTTCGCCGCAGCTGCTTCTTCGACAGTATCGTCGGCATCGTCGGGCGTTTCGATTGCCTGGTTACGCTTATCGGTCAGCGTGATGTACAGGCCCTTATTAAGGAACGCCATCTCCTGAAGGCGCCGAGCAATCGTCTCAAACTTAAACTCGGTTGTTTCGAAAACATTCGGATCCGGCCAGAAGCGGATAGTCGTCCCTGTTCCACGGGCTTTTTTGCCCTGGACTAGCTCATCGGGAATCGCATCGGCGAAGTTCTGATACCAGCGGTAACCATCACGTTTGATTTCAGCTTCGACCCGGGTAGATAAGGCATTGACGACGGAAATACCGACGCCGTGCAGGCCACCGGACACAGCGTACGAGTCGTTGTCGAACTTACCGCCAGCGTGGAGTTGCGTCATGACCACTTGGACGGTGGGTGCTCCCGAGGGGTGCATGGAAACGGGGATGCCACGTCCGTCGTCGACAACTTCGATGCCCCCATCTTTCATGATGGTGACGTCGACATGCGTGGCGTACCCGGCCATGGCTTCATCGACGGAGTTATCGACAACCTCCCACACGAGGTGGTGTAGGCCTCTTTCTCCAGTCGAGCCGATATACATTCCGGGTCGCTTGCGGACGGCTTCGAGCCCCTCGAGAATGGTGATCGATGAGGCGTCGTAGTCGTGCCTTGTGTTATTTTCGGCAGCATTTTCGGCCACGATGTAGCAGCGCTCCTTTACTTTTCACAGTTGCCCACCATCATACCCGGTATCCCCCCTCGGTTGAACGCCCACCGGGCGTGTAGGGCCCGTATGACGCGATTTTCGGACTCGTATAGTGCGGGGACTATTCCAGAAATTGTTACCACTGGGATATGTCGCGCATGTGTTCCACTATCCATAGGTATCGCGTGGTCCCCGGCCTTTGACATGTAGCGGTCCATGCCGCCACGACGGTGGCCGTGGACCAAAGATTTTCACCGCAGTTATGACGTCAGGCCCCACGTGTTGTGCAATTCTGCTCAGCAATTCTGTCTGCAAATACCGCAGTTCGGACGCTTTAGCGGTGGAATCACACTCAAGAAACAGTGTCGTATCTTTAATCATCCTTATCCTGGAGTGCTCCCCTAAGTAATCACCTGCAACCGTGGACCAGTTAGCAGTAATCCACCCATGGGAAACCTTCTCCGTCCACCCGCGCCGCGCGACTTCCCGATTGACAATCGTGCCCAGGGACTCGTACCGACGAGTATTCTTCCGGCGGTGACCATCCGGTCCCGTGGGATACACTCGAGATGTGCGCGAAAACTCACGGAAAACCGACATCGCGCTGGTAGTTTTCGCCCGTGATGAGTCTTTAAAATTTGTGTCCTTATCGACTTTCTTGCCGACGCTTCCTTCGTCGGGCTTATCGACGGTCTTGTGGTTCACACCATCTTTGTGAGCAGCACCGTTTTTACGGGTCGCGCTGTTCTGGTCAGAGTTATGGCCTTTCGGTGAGGTGGTCTGAAGGACTTTCCGCATGTTGGGGGGCATGGGCACACGGCCGTGCGAGTAAATGCGGGCAAGTGCTTCGGCAACGGGGTCATTCATGAACGTCGCCTCCCTGGCCGTCGGTCTCCGCCACAGTTTCATCTACGGCACCTTCCCTCGCCGTAGACTCCGGCGCTTCGGCTTTAGCGGAGTCGTGAGTGATTCGAGAAGACCTAATGTCTGAACCATCGGGCGTCGACGCTTCCACTGTAAGAACGCGAATGTCACTATTCACCAGGTCCTGCGGCAAATCATCCCCCACGGCCGCGGTAACCAATGTTTGTTCCGCATCCTTGGCAACAGTGGCGAGGGCGCGTCGTCGGGCAGCATCTAACTCCGCGAAAACATCGTCGAGAATAAGAATGGGGTCCGTGCCTTGCTCACGTTGCCATTCAAAGGAAGCTAAACGCAGCGCAAGCGCGAATGACCAGGATTCACCGTGACTGGCATAACCTCGCGCTGGTTGGGTTCCTAACAACAATTCAACATCGTCGCGATGAGGACCACACGTGCTTGTCCCCCTCTGAATATCAGTATCACGCCGGCGGGCCAGCTCCGATAACAACACTGCCTCAATAACAGGTGTTGCTCCTACGACATCATTGGCGACGGTTTCCGGCGTGATCCCAGCATCACCAAGGGCTTTATCGACGGTGGACCGGTAGGTGATCTGCGCAGGTCGAGATTCTGGCGCCAGCCGCTGGTACGCGTTTTTTACGTAGGGCGAGAGCACATGGGCCAAGACAATCCGCTGCGCCATGACATGTGCACCGGCCGCTGCCAAGTGCGAATCCCATGTGTCCAGTGTGTCCAGGGCGGAATCGGAGTCATTTCCTCCGCCATATCCTTGTCGGAGGGGTCTCGAGGCCCGTTTGAGCAGCGTATTGCGTTGGCGAAGGATCTTATCGTAGTCGGAGCGAGTGCCTGCCCAGCGGGGAAACCGTCCGATGAGGAGATCGTCAAGGAAACGCCGCCGGTGTTCGGGTTCACCACGTACTAGAGCTAAATCTTCTGGTGAAAAAAGAACAGTTTTGACAATTCCAATCAGCTGACGTGGGCTTTTACAGGGAGCGCGGTTTATTTGGGCTTTATTCGATCCACGTGCCTTGATAAGCATATGGGCGGTCAGTTCCCGGCCACTATTGATGGCCGTTGCAGACACCGTCGTGTATTCGTGTCCCTCGCGAACCAGCGGAGCATCCGTCGATACGCGGTGCGAACCCAGGTGGGCGACATAATCAAGCGCTTCCACCACGTTGGTCTTTCCATGACCATTCGGCCCTGAAAACACAGTAATTCCCGGGCCGAGCTGAAGATCCAACTCTGGCCACGACCGGAAATTACGTAATTGCAGCGCACGGATATACACAGGTGGGATGCCTCGTGGGGATGGGAACAGCGTCGAACAAAAATATGTCTTTAGCCCGGTAGCCGGACTGGCATCAGGAGGTATGTGAAGTATGTCGATGGTGTCGGGAATTGGCCATCACTGTCCTGCTCGGGCATGGTTTCTGGCTCTGGGATCAAGATCGCCGGGCGGGAGGGTTGAGTAAACCCAAACACCACATTCTTTGTATCGATCGAGGCTAAGCCTTCTTTCAGGTAATTCGCGTTGAATGCGATAAGAAGTGGCTCGCCGGCAAATTGAGCGGGAAGGGTCTCCTCCGCGGTGCCTGCCTCTGAACCTCCAGCAGACAAGACGAGCTGATCCTCAGAAAACTCTAGTTTGACCTGGGCATTTCGTTCAGCCACCAGGCTGACGCGTCGAATAGCGTCCAACAGCGGCGCTATTTCCACGATGGCCATGGATGAGTGGCTCTTGGGCAATAGCGGCCTGAATTTGGGGAAATCGGCGTCGATCAGTCGTGTTGTTGTCTGCCGATTCTCCGACACGATGCCTAAAAGCCCATCTTTGCCGACGTCTTGGGCAGCGCCCATCGCAAGTTGGATGGGATCGTTCAGGCGGGTATCGAGCGTCCGAGCAGAATCGGCCAAGGTACGTGCCGGGATAAGGATTTCTGCGTCGACGTCGGGTGACGACGGTTCCCACGTAAATTCACGAACGGCTAAACGGAAACGATCAGTCGCGGCAAGTACGACGTTATTCCCTTTGACCTCCATTTTTATGCCGGTGAGCATAGGCATGGAGTCATCTTTGCCTGCTGCCGACGCAACTTGACCAATGGCAGCAGTGAAGACATGCGGATCAATGTGCCCGGTCTCTTCCGGTAATGATGGAAGTTCCGGATAATCTTCGATCGTCATTGCGGGTAATTCGAAATTAGATTGCCCACACGCCACATGAACTTTGGTGCCGTCGACGGAGATAGCGACATCTTTGTGTGGAAGTGACCCAATAATGTCGTTAGCTAATTTACCAGCGACGAGGACCTGCCCGGGTTCAAGCACTTCGGCCGAAATGCGCACACGGGTGGAGACTTCGTAGTCGAATCCGGCGAGGAGCAAGCCGTCATCGTCGGCGGTCATCATGACGCCTCGAAGAATCGGCTGAGTTGGTTTGCTCGCTAAACTACGCGCTACCCAGCTTAAAGCTGCGGATAAGTCATCTTTCGCTACCCGAAAAGAAACACCATTGGGTTCCATTGTTACTCCGTGTTCATTGAGTCGGTAGTGGTTGTGCTCGTTGTCGTCATCGTGGAGTGATGCACGTTTGGATGTTACCTACTCCTAGTGACAAACCCGAGTCACTTTTTGTTATTTCAGCCCGTAATTGATTTTCCATGTCACTAACGCATGTGCTGTCAAGCCCTCTCAACGCAAGGCTGCACATGTGCTTTGATCTGGGTTATCCCCACAGAACGGCGAGCCCTATTTCTATAACTCATTTCCCTGAAAGAAAAAGCGGTAATAGCAGTAGGGGCTGTGGAAACAGTGGATAACCGGGATTGTCGCTTGTCATTATCGATATTGGGTTGTGGATAAACTGGGGATAGCGCTGTGGATAAAGTGGGGTGGTCTGTGGAGAACCGGGGTGGGTATCAATTTATTCACAATCATGGCTTAGTTATCCCCTGTTATATCCACTGTTTTGGTGTAGTTATCCACAGGAGTAGTTGCTAAAAATTCGAGGTTATCGGGTCTATTATAGCAATGGTGCTACAACGTAGTTTGTGACTGAAATCATGAAATAACAAAGTTGTAATTACACAGGTGTGGATAACATTGTGGATAAGATGAGATTTTAATAAATGTGCAGGTCAGCGCACTAAGTTATCCACAACGGGCTTAAAACACCAGGATGCTAACGAGCTTGATCTTTGATACGTGCGGTGATCTCTTGAATGGCCTCATTCGTGGAGCGCTTCTCGCTCATTTCTTTCCGTATCTTCCGCTCTGCATACATCGCGGTGGTGTGATCGCGTCCACCGAACTTGTTGCCGACCTTGGGCAGTGAAAGGTCCGTCAATTCCCTACACAGGTACATCGCGACCTGCCGAGCATGAGCGATGGGCCGCGCTTTACCAGGCCCGGTCAGGTCAGCCGTCGTCAAGTTAAAGTATTCCGCAGTCACGGAGATGATCGTCGGTGCCGTAATCTCCACTACTTCAGGAGCAACCAAATCTTGAAGTTGATCCCGCGCCATGTCGAGTGTGACGGGGGTGTGCTGGATTGATGAGACAATCAGCACCTTATTCAGCGCGCCCTCTAGCTCACGCACGGACTCAGCTTTCTGCTCTGCTATAAATGACAACACTTCGCTGGGGACGTGCGCGTTCTCCCGTTCTGCTTTTAGCCGGAGAATTGCGATGCGCGTTTCGAGGTCAGGTTTCTGAATGTCCTGCGTGAATCCCCATTGGAAACGGGTCCTGAGTCGAGGCTCTAGCTCCGTCAACTCCTTGGGCGAGCGATCCGAGCACAGGACAATCTGTTTTTGTGCTCCATGGAGGGCATTGAAGTTGTGGAAAAATTCGATCTGAGTCTCTGGTTTGCCGGCCAGAAATTGAATGTCATCTACCAGCAGGATGTCGAAGCTGCGATACTTTCGTTTGAAGTCCTCGCCTCGGTTATTGCGAATCGAGTTGATCCATTCATTGGTGTATTCCTCGATCGACACGTACCGGACGCGCAGATCGGGGCGCAGTTCAAGGGCTCGATGCCCAATGGCGTGAAGAATATGAGTCTTCCCCAGACCAGATCCACCCCAAATGAAGAGCGGATTATAGGCTTGAGCTGGGTTTTCTGCGACAGCGATGGCTGCAGCTCGAACTACTCGGTTCCCTTCGCCGGCAACGAGATTGTCGAAGGTGTAGTTTTCGTTTAACCACGATCGCTCGGAGTCAGGTTTTTGTTCTTGCCGACGCTGGGGCCTGGCATTGTTGATGTACCCCTCGCTCCATCCCTGCGGGGGTGTGTCCGCGGATGTGTCATAAGAATGGCCGACGTGGGCGCTTCCTCTTTCAGGAGAAGAAGGTGAGGAAAGAGAGGATGAGGAAGCTGGCTTGGTGGGGGTGCCGTCGGAAAAATTGGATGGACGTTCCCCTCGTGGGGGGTTGTCGGGGTAATGAAGAACGTAGGGATCGTCGTCACGTGGGGTGGGTCGGGGCATTTCATGCGAGGGTTGCCCGTGTTCTTGTGCGGCGTTTTCGCTGGTTAAACCGATTTCCGGATTGGCGTTGAGCTGTGAAAAATCGCGGTAAGACTCCGCGGGACGAGGTTGTGCGGGAGGAGTTTCCGTGTGATGTGACTCTGTGGTGTGAGAGTCCGTGTGGCGAGGCTCTTCGGGGGAACTATTGGTTTCCGTGGTAGCGGAGTTAATCGAGATAGCGAGTTTTATTGGCTCACCAATAGCTGCGGTGAGTTCGGCAGCGATGATGTCGCCGAGTTTGCGCTCAAAGACCCCTTTAGCTGTTCGGTTAGGGGTGGAGATAACGGCGATACCGCCGATAAGACCGACTGGGGCAGCTTGCTTTAACCAGGCCTTATCCTGAGGAGTAATTCGCGTCCCGGGCATTTGTCCTGGGATATCCTCGCGGGAATTCATGGCCATCAGTTGTGCGACAACATTATTCCACGTCGTGAAAAAGTCCTCGCTAACTTGTCCAAATTGGTGAGGGCTGCCCCCAAGGTCCATCGGTAATCCTTTGTGTTGCTGTTTTCGTATTGCTGCTATGTCGTGCTCGGAATGTGCTGGTGAGTGCACGCGAGGCCGGGTGGATCCGTTTTTCGTCACAGGTATCGATGACGTTGTGTGCGGGTACCCGTGGCTGTCGAGGAAAACATCGACGTTCGCGCTCATGTGTGTTTGAGTTTTACACCGTAATGCGGGGTTTCGCTCATGAAAAATGACATTATGGCGGTCTCTAGTGTGGGTTGATGGTCAGATTTTGTTACTAATTTGGGCAGAGCATAATTCCACATTTGTAATTTACGTTCTCCCCAGAAATCTGCTTACTTGTGAATAAGCTGTGAATAACATAATACAGACGTCAGAAGCGTTTTCCACAATGTTATCCACAACCTGGGGATAAAGAGGGTTCAAGTTTATCCCCAGAGCGCTATGAGCCTGTGGATTAATCATGCTGTGGAAGAGTTGGCCTTGACCTGGGAAAATAAACCTCAAGTAAAGGTTGAGGTCACAGATGTGGACAACTTATCCACACCCCCTGTGGAATATGTAAGGACACGCGATACGACCTGGACTTTCTATTCTGGGAGGTTTATCCACAGGCTTAATGATGTGTCTTTAGCCACTGTTGACTTTTGTGGAGTTTATAAGTGAATGACAACCGTGCTATTTAGGGGTACATTGAGCGGTTTGATCGTTGATTTGTGACTCGTGTGGTAAAACCCGTAGTCTTATAAGGTCATTCGTAATAGATCTGTGATGCCTGCGCTTTCGGTGGCGTCCGATCTTTCACGAGCATGGCAATACACAGCGATTCTGGCTTTGGCTTCATGCTGTTTCTGCCGAAAAGCTGCTCGCCCCGTGTTCGTCGCATGGGAGGTACTAGCGGGTACGGAAGTACCGCGTAGTAATCGAGATGTCTTAGCGGATTTCTGTATTGCTGTTGAAATAATGTGTTACATGGCAAGCTCTCGGCATGTCGTTAGAAGGTTGGTGCAACCTGTCTCGATTGTGCCGGGTTTAGCGAGCCCGAGTGTATTGAGGAGTTGAGTACCGTGGCCAAAGGCAAGCGGACTTTTCAGCCGAACAACCGTCGCCGTTCCCGTGTTCACGGCTTCCGTAGCCGCATGAGTACGCGGGCCGGTCGTGCCATTGTGTCGGCACGTCGTCGTAAAGGGCGTAAGTCGCTGACGGCATAGGTGCGTAGAGGTACGTACTTCTCCAGCTGTTGATAAAGCTGGTGCCGTTGAGCGAATGTGGTGGAGTTTCCTCGGTCTTAGGTAAATGTTGGCCGGGGAAGCTCCACTTTTGTCTCTATATGTCTATATTTGAGCCGATCTGCACAGAGGCGATCTATAGAAATCTGTTTATCCGGTTCATAATGACAGAATCCACCCGAGGGGTAATGCCCAAGGTCACCAAGTAGAGGATGTGGAATCACGTGCTCCCAGCATCGCAACGGCTGCGCCATAGATCGGATTTTCGGGCGGCCATTCGAGGCGCTACGTCGGGTAGCAAGCTAGTCGTGGTTCATGTTGTTATACGCTCGACTGACCCTGCCACGGCTGATCTCATCAATGGCCCGCGTGTGGGTGTCGTGTGTTCGAAAAGTGTGGGGAATTCCGTTGTTCGTCACACGGTGGCACGGCATCTACGTCATGTTGCCAAAGGAGTGGTGGACGACCTTCCGCGGAATGTGGATTTAGTTATTCGTGCTCGCCCTGCCGCGGCGCACGCTTCCCACACTGCCTTAGCTGAAGCAGTGACATACTGTACGAATAAGGCTTATGGTAAAGCGCGACGTCGGGAAGCTGAGAACGATCGTTCACAACAGCATGACCAATCATGAACAATGACGTCGACGCTAACAACCTCTAAGGCACGTTAAAACCTCTAACGCTAGACAGGCACGGGATGCAGATGTTTCACGTGAAACGTTCGGAACTGCCACCTCAGGGCAGTCGCGTTCGTGGTGCCTCGATGAGTTCAGCTGACCGTCACCCTTCTCCTCCTCCACTCCACGACGACCGTGGCGTGGGCTCGATAGACCAGCGTGACATTGGCTCGACAGACCAGGATAAAGACAGCCGTGAGCATCGTCGTCGGCAATCGTGGGCTGAAAAAGCCATACTCTTTTACCAATATGGAATAAGCCCGCTGAAACCTGGACCCTCGTGTCGATTTGAGCCTACGTGTAGCAATTACGCTCTGACGGCCATCCGCAGGTACGGTGTTGTACGAGGTGTGCTCATGGCCGCGGTTCGATTGTCGAAATGTGGACCATGGCATCCAGGTGGGTGGGATCCTGTTCCCCCGCGACGAACACCTCGTGAACGTGTACACGATGCGCACGGGCACGATGACAGAAACCATCGTGAGGGCACAACCGATACTGCTGGTGGGCGAAACAACCGCCAGTGACTTGGTATGGAGTGCAATCATGGCGATGTCCACGGAACAGTCACGGCCCCACAGTCCCAAAACGTAAACGATTAGGAGCGACGCACCCCCGTGCTTAACTTCATCTACTACCCCGTGTCCTGGGTCATGCTGGCCTGGTACAAATTCTTCGGATTATTCCTTAATCCGGATTCCGGCGTGACATGGGCGTTGTCCATTATCTTCCTGGTCTTTACCATCCGCATTTTCTTGTTCAAGCCGATGGCGAACCAAATGCGGTCTGGTCGGAAGATGCAGGAATTGCAGCCGAAAATGCAGGAAATTCGGGCTAAATATAAGAACGACCAGCAGACTCAAGCTATTGAGATGCGCAAGCTCCAAAAGGAGATGGGCGTTAATCCCTTGGCTTCGTGTCTACCGGCTCTGGTTCAGATGCCGATCTTTATTTCGCTGTACCACGTACTCCGGTCCTTCAACCGAACGGGTACCGGCCACGGCGAACTAGGAATGACCGTCGAACAGACCCGCAACACTCCTAACTACGGGTTTGGTGCCACCGAGGTGCAGTCCTTCCTCGATGCGCGCCTGTTCGGTGCTCCCCTGTCGGCCTACATTCGGATGCCGGAAAAAGCGTTCGACGCGTTCTCCGCTAGTGGGAGCGTTGATTTTACGCGGACCAACATTCTCGTGGTGGCCATCCCGTTGATGATTATTTCTGCGTTGGCCACGCACTTCAACGCCAGGAATATGGTCCGGCGGAATAAAGCACGCCAGGCGGCCGACCCGAAGAAGAACGCGCAAAACCCGCAGATGGCCATGCAAGCCAACATGATGAACAACATGATGCTGTGGCTTTTCCCGGCCATGATTTTGATCACCGGTATGTTCTGGCAGATCGGGCTTTTGACCTACATGCTGGCTAATAACGTCTGGACACTGGGGCAGCAGATTGTCCTCTTCAACAAGATGGACCGCGAAGAGGAAGAGGAAAAGAAGGCAAAAGCTGAAGCTCAGCGTGCCACTGCACCGAAGGTTGGTCAGAAGCCGAAAAATAATAAGAAAAAGGGCGGTAAGAAGAAGAAGTAATATCCGCATTGAGCGTCGCATGAAGGGACGCTGTTTGCCGTGAGGCGTAAAGGAGGGCTTGCAGGCCCTCCTTTTTTTCGTGTGGTGGCGTTGTGGTTACTATGGCGTCGTCGTTGATGAAGTAATTCCGTTGTCCGCCTGCCGACGCCGTAGTTCGGCACTATGGACAAATCTGCATAGGTGATTATGGGGGTTGAAACCCCCTCACCCCTACCGCGCTCCACTCTGGGCGCGCATAATTGAGGCATGAATGAAGGCCCTGTGAACAATACCGACCGTGCCGCAGAGTCGGCTGCTGATTACATCGAAGAACTCTTAGACGCCGCCGATCTTGATGGAGATATTGACTATGGCGTCACTCAAGGTCGACCGTTTGTGGAACTTCCGGGTGGAGACTGCGCCCAGCTTATCGGCCGGCATGGTGAAGGCATTGATGCCTTACAAATGTTGACACGATTGGCAGTTCGTGCGTCAGGATTTAAGGACGTTCCGGGGGTTGTTCTTGACATCGACGGTTACCGCGATTCGCAGCGTCAGGGCCTTTTCGCTGAGGCAGAAGAAGCGTTAGATCGAGTGCGTGAAACGGGCGAACCCGTGGTTCTTCGGCCGATGAATCCGTTTGAGCGTGCTGCTGTGCATAGCCGAGTGGCGGAAGAAGAAGGTTTTACGTCTGAGAGTGCCGGGTTACCTCCGATGCGCTCTGTCGTGGTTTCACGTGAAACATCTGACGACGCTGTACGCTAGCATCGTTGAGCGATGAGATCTGATCTAGCAGCAGAGTAACCAGTAGCAAGGTAATGATAATAAGGTAATGACTGACCGAGACAATGTTTCACGTGAAACATCGATCGAGCACGGTGATCACGAGCGTGCTCTGGACGTGAGCGATACTCCGGAAGCTGACAATGCTCAGGGCATGAAGAATAATTCATTCATAAATGAAGCCCCGCCCACTCCCCCTGAGGCGGCGACAGTCTTTGGTGATCGCCTACCACTCGCCGTTGCTTACCATGAATCTCTACGCAGTGATGCTACCGTTCGCGGACTGATCGGGCCTCGCGAGGCACCACGCTTGTGGGAACGGCACATCCTCAATTGCGCCGTTATTGGAGAACTGATGGAGCGTGGCTCGCGTGTCGTGGACATCGGAAGCGGCGCCGGTCTTCCAGGCATCCCTCTCGCGATCGCGCGGCCAGACTTAGACATCACGCTCGTTGAGCCTCAGCTACGACGCGTGAATTACCTCAAGGAAGTCGTCGACAAGCTCAAATTGGACAACGTGTCCGTAATTCGGGGCCGTGCCGAAGAGAAGACGATCAAACGACAGAACCGCGGAGCTGACTATGTGACCAGCAGAGCAGTCGCGCCACTGGGCAAACTTATGGGGTGGTCATTGCCTTTAACCAGACATCATGGTTTGGTCTTGGCCATGAAGGGCGCGAGTGCTCACGAAGAGATCGAGCGTGACCACAGGTCTATCAGCTCAGCCGGGGGCGGGGAATGTTCAGTCGTTGAAGCGGGGACGCATGTCTTACCCGACGCAACTATCGTCGTGCGTTGTGAGCGTCGCTGATACTCGGCGTGAGCCGTTGGTTGCTCAACCAGGAACGCTAGTTTGTTCTCGCGAATCCGGCTAGGATAAGCCAGGTTACGAAACAGGTTACGACAACGGCGGACAGCCACACGGAAGTTGTACAACACGGACACAAAGGACGGGAACATGGGCAGGGTTTCGTCGGACGGGTATGACTATGACGACGACAACAGCATAGAAGAACAAGCCCGACGGGCCGCGCGGTTTCAATCGGGGACGATGAAGCCCCTTCCACGACCTCGCCACACCCGGAAAATCGCGTTGGCTAACCAGAAAGGCGGCGTCGGGAAGACCACGTCAACCGTAAATTTAGCGTGGGCACTGTCTCTTCGTGGTCAAAAAGTACTGGTGGTGGACCTTGATCCTCAGGGAAACGCGTCGACTGCTCTCAGTGCTGAGCACCGAGCAGAAGGCACTCCGTCCACATACGAAGTGATTATTGGTGAAATTGAACCCAAGGATGCCGTTCAAGCTCACCCGTCGAACCCCAATATGTTCACTATTCCGGCCACCATTGATCTGGCCGGCGCGGAAATGGAACTGGCTAACGGGTACAACCGTGAGTACCGCGTAGCACAAATGCTGGGTGATGAAGGTATCGATGATATGGGGTTCGACTACATCTTCATTGATTGTCCCCCGTCTTTGGGTCTTCTGACGATTAACGGGCTGACCGGCGCAAATGAAATTATTATTCCGATTCAATGCGAGTTTTATGCTCTTGAGGGCGTGACGCAGCTGACAGAGAACGTCCGCCTGATACGGGAGGCTCTCAACCCGAATCTGGACATCACCGGTGTCTTGCTCACTATGTACGACAGTCGCACGAATCTCTCGCATGATGTCGAGAGCGATGTCCGCGAGTCGTTCGGTTCATTGGTGTTTGATCGCGTCATCCCCCGGAATGTTCGCGTGTCTGAAGCGCCGAGCTATGGCCAAACCGTGATCGAGCACGATGCAGGTTCCCCAGGGTCGGCGGCGTACATGGCGACTGTCGAAGAACTTGCACGTCGAGAGCCGGAGTCGCCCTTGCGGAACGCTGACCCACGTCGTGGCCGTCACACCGCGTAAAACTCGAAGCTAAATACTCGGAGTCCGAAATTCGCGGGTGCCACGTCGGTCTAAAATTGATCGACGTGATGCCACAATGTTTCACGTGAAACATTCGGGCCGAACGTGAACCGGGCATCCATGAATCGCAGAGTTTCCCTACGACGATGAAAAACTGACTAGGCTACGGGGCACAACGTAATTGGGTCGCTAGACGCGTGTAACCCTCACTTTTAAATAATTTCCCCATAATCGACGATTGATCGACGAATTTGCACTTGGTGCCCCAGGCTCCGGCGCAGGTTCTCCACAATGATAAGGATGAACGTCATGGCAGAAGCCAAACGCAAGAGTGGCCTCGGTAAAGGACTCGCCTCCTTAATTCCCACGGGACCGGCAAAACCACAGATTGGCAACGACGCAGCCGACGTCATCTTTGGAGCGAACCGAGGTAGTAACAGTGCCCCGGAACCCTCCTGGTACTCATTAACGAAGAGTCCGCGTCGTAATCAGAACGTAAATTCCCCAGCTGACGGCACCCAATCAGATAACGCTGCGTCGTCCAGGAATGCAGATGCCCAGACGGATAGTAGCGAGAAGAACACCAAGGGTGCCGTTACCAAGGGTTCGGCCTCAGCGGACACCCACCATGGACGAACCAAAGCGGGATTACCAAAGAACCGATCGAGCTTAGGGCAGCGTGCCGCAGCGGAGAGGAAAGAAGCTGTACGCGATAGAACCCGGACCACGTCGTCCAGCGCGAAAAAGGCAAAGGCCCGGGGAGTCGCTGATTCCGCTGATTCCGCAGCAACTCCACAAGCTGAACGGCAGAGTGAACATACATCGCAGGAACCTCTCATTAGCGACGAAACCGCAACATACCGCGAGCTTCCCATTAACGCGATAACCCGGAACGAGAAAAATCCGCGTCAGGACTTCGACCAAGAAGCCCTGCGTGAATTGGCCCACTCGATCCGTGAGTTTGGTCTCCTTCAACCCATCGTGGTGCGTCAAGCGTCGGAACCCGGGAAATTTGAACTCATCATGGGCGAACGCCGTTTACGGGCCGCCCAACTAGCTGATCTCGAAGCGATCCCCTCTATCGTCCGGGAGGCCGACGATGACACCATGCTGAGGGATGCGCTACTGGAAAATATCCACCGTGTGCAGCTCAACCCTTTGGAAGAAGGTGCAGCCTACCAACAACTCCTCGAAGAATTTGGTGTCACCCAGGCGGAGCTGGCCACACGACTGGGACGTTCTCGGCCAGTTATTTCAAACACTATTCGTCTCCTCCAACTCCCACTACCAGTTCAACGTCGAGTAGCCGCAGGAGTGTTGTCCGCAGGCCATGCTCGCGCTCTCATGGGAGTGACACAAGGCCCTGATGCCCAAATCAAGCTCGCTGAACGCATTGTGGCGGAAGGCCTGTCGGTGCGAGCGACAGAGGAAGCTGTCACCCTTATCAACCGAGGAGAGGATAAACCAAAAAAGAAGGAGCCACGCGCTCCCCGCCCCCAGCCCGAAAAAATGACTCACTGGGCCGATACATTCGGCGATTACTTAGATACCAACGTAAAAGTCCAAATGGGTGCGAAGAAAGGCAAGATTGTTGTCGAGTTTGCGGGTATGGAGGATTTTGACCGCATTATCGCAATGCTAAAAGCCCACGAACCCAGCAATCGCCCCGATAGTGTCTCGCACTCCCCTAGTGGGCATCACGATGTCCTTCGTTCGGCAGATAACTCCCGCTCGTCGGGGAGCTCCGGTACAGCGGACTCCTCACGTGCGGAGCAAGAACGCCACTAAACCCATGCGAATAGTTGTACATCCGCTCACCCTTGACACCCTGGGGGATCTTGCTGGAACAGCTGCGACCAACACATTTTGGACAACCCAACCTGGCACACAAAGCCATAATGACGATGAGTCGCAACCCCCAGGACCAGCTGGTCAGCCGAGAAGTGTGGATTCTGGGAATCCCCGGCTGGATAAAGAACTGTGGATGCACAACACCCTCACCACATGGGGGTCATGCGCGTTCACCGCGTACGTGACGTCCGGAGCAAACGCGGACTTAGCAGTGCCTGCTGCCACCGTGGTCTTTGCACCGCCGGCTAGCCTTCCTGGACGCCTAGCTTTTCCGACAGGGCCAGTCGGTGACGACGCAGTGCTCATCTCCACGGTGCATGTTCCGCCACCTTACCAGGGACTATTTCTAGAACACCGACTTATCGACGCTGTCGTCGACGAATTATCGCGTCGCGGCGTAAGAGCAGTGGAATGCTTTGCTGTTCGCCCCACCGCGTCACCAGCCGATAAGGCGACCTGCCCCCTTATTCCCCGCCATGCTCCAATCCTGTGTTCCGATGTACTGGAAGAACGGGGTTTTGAGATCGCCGCCGACCACCCGGCTTTCCCACGGTATCGGATGGAACTTCCTGATACTGGGAACCTTTTCGCAGCTGTCGAAGAAAGTCTGTGGGAAGCGACTGTCACCATGGGATTCCGAATCAAAGTCGGTATGGGAGCCCACTAGCACAGTCACAGAGTAGGGTACATGGAGTTCGACACCCATCGAGGTGGCGGCCCCATGTATTGTCCTATAGCTAACGGATAAGAACCACAAGGCGATTCTAAAGGCTGACGAAGTTGACTTAACTCACTCGCAACCGGGCCGTTTCTCTTGATGAGGGGTGCGGATATGAGTTTTAAAAAGAACGTCCACGAATCCTGGTGCAACGGGACACCTCACATCACTCCGTAGGACTCGCTATCCTCGGGATTAATCGCCTTAGTAACGGCTGAGATGGCTCCGTTGCTGGCTGCAGCTCCAAAGGTAGCAGCGTTTATTAATGTGACAGGCGCGGTTCTGACACTCATAGAGCAGAAAGTGTGCAAATAAATGCAGCTTAAAACTATTTACTTCGTATATTTCCTTCTTCTCTTCTTCGGTATTGGTGCTATAGCTGCAGAACTAGATGGCTCGCCTTTAGCAAAACCGACGATGACTATCGCTCTTATTGCGTCACTGATTTTCTCTTTTGTTACCATCAACCATAAACGGAAGAAAATGGATCGCTAAAGCCTTCCCCCCATTCGACTGATTTTCACGGGATATGCGCGTGCGAATCCGGTCTGCCCGTAACAGTGGTTGCCTGCCTGGGTAGGATCCGAGCACGACGACCGAAGGCGCGTATTAAAAACCGAAACTAAATAACACTGCTTGTGCACTACGATATTTGCATGCCTGTCCGTCTCACTGATGACCAATTAGCCACTTACTTCGCTGAGGCGGAAGACGGCTGCGACGTCGATAGACTCATTACCTGTGGTCGGGGCCGCCTCGGACGAGACATACAACTCACCCCACGCCTTTACGGTACATCTGACAGCTAAGGAGCTAGCCGGACTCGATCAGCTCGCCGATCGACTTCACATGAACCGCTCCGAGGTCATTCGTTACGTCATCACCCATTTAAAGCCTGTGGCATGAGGCATATCCTCTCGGCGACTAAGCATGGAATTTCGATCCTTACGCCCGTTCTTTTGAAACCGTCGTGGTTGCCACAGATGGCGGTGATGAGTTGCTTAGCAACGCCATAAAGATGCGGCCTGCCCGTCGGAACGCTACGAAGTATTGAGAAACAGGTGGAACCAGCACGCGGAAAAGAATGGTTACAATGACCTACACCGCTGATATCACCCTAGAGGGAAAGAACTGGCCAGCCACCATAACCAACAGCATTGGGGTGTCCACGTGGGCCCCTAATTTCAGCACACTCGGTTTTTACGTCCACGAGGCTATTGCGCTGGCTGAGGACCTGCCTTACGGCGCTGAATACACACTAGAAGTTACTTGGCGTATGACAGACACTTCCCTAGAAATTGCTGTGGGATAATATAAGCATTAGGCCTAACGAGCCTTCGCGGCGCTATCTCACCCACAAGCATAGCTCAGCTCATTTACGTCACCGTGGCTAAAAGGTTAGCGCTGCGGTCGTTAACCCTGTGATTCGAGTTCGAGTAGTTCGGAAAACGTAAAGGTCCCCGTCGGCTGATCATCATTATCAGCTAGATACAAACGCTTGACGGCGATCAACATGGCCTCTGTGATGACATCCCGGTAGTTCGGATCTACCAGCACAGCAGTATCGTGTGGATTGGAAAGATAACCCAAAACGATTTCCACCGTCGGCATGGACGTCAAACGCAATACATCCCACGTACGAGCATGGTTACGACAATTCTGTAGCGGCGTCCGGGCTACAATTTCTCGCTGAATATAGCCCGACAATAACTCGCCGGTAATCGACGAATGGCCGCGCGGGGAGCCGAAATAAAACGACGCACAGCCCTCCGCGCGCTCATTGTGATACCAATCACATCGCAGGCTGATGACTAGATCCGCACCGAAAGCATTAGCAATGTCGGCTCGCTCCGAATCAGTCGAATTAGCCTGGCGCGGGCGCGAAATAATCGTCTCAATTCCCGTCGCGACCATGCGGCCCTCTAGCCGCGTCGCGATGTCCCACAAAATCTCTTCTTCGGTCAACTCACCGTAGGGCCCACGCACGACATGACCCGGCGTGGACAGACCGAGCCCCGGATCAATCACAATGCGCTTCCCCGACAACTGCGGACCTGCAGCACGGACGGTCTCACGCTCTTGGATTGCAGCCCGTGAGCCACCCGTAATGCTCCGCCCCAGGTAAGACAGCGCCTTCAATGTGTCCGGTCCACAGACACCGTCGACAGTAAGCCCATAATCACGCTGATAATTTTTCAGTGCGCTATACGTGTCACGGGAAAACTGTCCATCAATCTGGGAGGAATAGAAACCAAGTTCCTGCAGGTGAGATTGCAGCTGGGCAACATCATCACCCTGCATCGGCGATGATGGGTCATACAGCAGAACGCGAGCCCCCAACGAATAGGTAGCCTCGCGCAATAGGCGAAGGGTGTGGTCGTTGATGACCCCGTCGGCAAGAACCCCTCGCTGCTGTTGAAATGCTCGCAGCGCCGACTGGAGTTCGTAGTCAAAGTCATCGTCACCATCAGCCCACTGGTCGGTGCTGGTGTGCTCCGACACCGGGTGCTTCAAAAGACCAATCTTCGTGAGGATCGTGCGAACCTCCGCGACGCGAGGGCTCTTATCCCCCACCTGCAGGTTTTCCTCCACGATCGTCTCAGCCCCTTTAACCCAATTTCTGCCGTTATAACAATGTCAGTGAGTCAGTCTATCAGTGAACAGTGTTGCGTTAGTGAATAGAGTTAAAGAAGTTTCTCAAGTGCGGTCGTGATGTGAGATTTGGGCTGTGCCCCGTGGATTTCTTGAACTTTCTTGCCATCCTTGAACAGCAGCATCGTCGGGATGGACATGACCTGGAACATGGATGCCAAGGGTGCATTCTCGTCGACATTCACCTTGGCGATCACAGCTTTGCCGTCGTACTCGTCGGCGATTTCTTCCAGGACGGGATTCATTTTCCGACATGGACCACACCAGGTTGCCCAGAAATCGACGAGAACAGGCTTGTCGGAGTCCACGACGGTGGAACGGAACGAGTCCGTGGTGACGTTTACTGGGGAAGTCATGGGAGTGTGAAATCCTTTCCGGCTGGAGTTAATTCTGACTGGAAATATTGGTGTAGCTACAAGCTGCGTGACGCATGATGACCCATCAACAAGCGAGAGCCATCACTACGCGTCGATGCGAGGGTTCTCTATGCGACCCTCTATTGACGTAGAACGCAGGACGCAGGTTTTCTATTCACTATCCCGCGTATGTTGTGGTCCCTAGGGGATGGTTTGAGGCCATAGTCACCTTATCCGCGCTGGTCGACCAGGTAATGTTCGACGTCGAGCGCAGCGCGACAACCTGATCCTGCTGCGGTAATTGCCTGCTGGTAGTGGCTATCGACGACGTCGCCGGCGGCGAACACCCCCGGAATCGACGTTCGTGTGGAGGGCTCTTGTACCACGATGTAGCCCTTGTCGTCCGTGTCGATGACATCGCGAACCATCTCAGACCGGGGATCGTGCCCGATGGCAACAAACAGTGCCGACGCAGTCACTGTGCGCTGTTCACCCGTCTGTGTGTCTTCGAGAATGAGATGATCGACGGGACCGTCGCCACACACTTCGGTAACGACGGCGTTCATCTCGAAATTAATCTTCGGATTATCCTTGGCACGCTGAACCATGATGTTTGAAGCGCGGAATTCGCCACGTCGGTGAACGATCGTGACCGAGGAACCAAACTTGGTGAGGAAGTCTGCCTCCTCCATGGCGGAGTCTCCACCCCCGACGACAACGATGGGTTTGTCTTTAAAAAAGAAACCGTCGCAGGTCGCGCAGGCGGATACGCCTAGCCCCAGGTGTTCTTGTTCACCTTTGACACCAAGATAGCGAGGGGCTGCACCCGTAGCGATGATGACTGCTCGGGCTTGGTATTCCTCTCCCTCCGAACGGACGATCTTGATGTCGCCGGTCAGGCCCATGCTCTCAACCATGTCTTGTTTGAGTTCGGCACCGAAGCGCTCAGCTTGCTGGCGCATCTCCTCCATGAGTGATGGGCCCATAATCCCATCGTGGAAGCCGGGATAATTTTCTACCTCGGTGGTCTGCATGAGAAGACCACCGTATTCGATGCCTTCGAACACAAGGGGCTTGAGATTTGCCCGAGCAGCATAAATGGCTGCGGTGTAGCCGGCAGGGCCAGACCCGACAATGATGACATCGTGAACGCTCATGCGAGCAATGCTACATGGCATGTCAAAGCCTAACCTGTCCTCTCCCCGTGACTCAGGGTCGAGCGGTAGAGAACGCTCGATTCTCCGCGAGAACACGTGTGCTCCACAACAACAATGCGCAGCGGTGCACCAAGAATGAGCAGCTGAGATCTGGTATGACGGGACCCAGGCGGGGTGGGACTTGACGGTGTGTGGGTAGCTGTAGGCTGGGATGATTCTACGGGGGCGGCTCCGAGCACGGGCGAATGAGCCATGGTGATGGTGGACAAACATTGCGCAACGGGAACATCGAGATTGCTGAGGTCCATTGCTCCTGTAAAAGCTTTCTTCGCCGCTGCTTGTTGCTCGCTTGTCATAGCAATCAACTCCACGCTGGATCGCTCGGTGCTGGGTGGTCGCCGGCGCGGCAGAACCGAGGTGTCCGAGTGGATCGTGTCCGAACGGGATGAGCCGGAGTGGGCTGAATCTGAGGTATGCGTGGATATTTTCCCGATCACGTTCGGCATGAAGAACGACGATCCCACGCCACCCACGATCAATACGACTATTGCAGCCATTCGCCACCATGTGTTTCGCATGGGGAGAGGAATCACCTGGCTCACGCCGTCAGTGGCGACAGGACAATCTGCGTTCTCAGTTTGAGCTACACGGCGATCCTTGCCCGGCGCGGTATTAGACGCTACCGATGGGCTCAACGTTGACATTGTGTCGGAAGAACCCTCGTCGGGAGAACTCACGGCTAGCTCATCGTTGGAAGACAGTAAACGAGAGACTAAAAAGTCCAGGTCGTCGTCGGAGAGATCAGAGACAGTAGGCGAAAGGGGTGGCCAAGCCGAAGGCTCCGGCTCATGAGAAAACGTAGGCATGACACACTCCAGTGGTTTCAACAGGTGGGCGGTTAGTGAATTAGACGCGCAATCGAGGTGCAGGTTCCCTGCAGGTCAAGCGACGTTGTGGGCGGCTACTAGGTATGGTGGCCCCATACGGTAACCCCCTACGTACGGCAACCGTCAGGTACGCAGCTCTCGGTGTTCCGGATCACGCACCACCTCCGTCACGCCTCCTCATTCAGCGCACTCCGAAGAGCTTGCCGTGCGCGTGAGCACCGCGACTTCATCGTCCCCGGCGAGATATCCAGCTTCGCCGCAGTTTCTTTCACAGAGAACCCGTAAAGATCAACGAGCAAAAAAGTCGTCCGGAACGGCTCGTCTAAGCTGGCCAGTGCCGTCTTTAAAGCAGCTCGCAACCCACCTTCATTGGCACGAAAGAATTCCGCGGGAAGTGTGGCGCCGTCAAGAACGACCATCCGAGCATTCCCCCGTCGACGGAGATAGTCCTTTGTCGTATTCACCGCGATTCGATGGAGCCATGTCCCCGGAGCGCAGCGTCCGCGAAACATTGTGGCCGCTCGCTGAGCTTTGAACAGCGTGTCCTGCCACAGATCGTCCACATCCTCCGGGCAATCCACCCAGCGCGAAATGACGAAGCGTATTGCTTTTTCGTGACGACGGGCTAACACCGCCATCGCATCCGCCTGACCTGCGCTGACCGCAGCGAAAAGCTCCTGGTCACTCATCGTCTCCAGCTCGCGAGGTCGTGGGCGTCGTGAGGCACAATCGCGATGAGGACCGTAATCGGTACAGGTGTTCGCCACCTGTGTATCTACAGAATGACCTAGCGCGACATTATTCTCAGACTGACCTGGCAGCGGACCGTCCCCCGACGAAATCCGCGCCCTCCCCCCGATGAGCACCACACTAGATTCTCACATTCGACGCCCGATGTCACCACCCGGGCGCGATGCGTAGTCCCTATACGTACGATCCGGGCACTCGAGGCGCACCGGCCGTACGTCGTTACCCCTGAGGGGTCACAGGTTTCGAGACAGTCCGTGCCATAGACTGCGCTGACGTTGGGCTCGTCGTGCTGGATTGGGCCTTATTCACCACACCAGTGACACCAATCTCTGAGATCTCGGCAGCGTCCGGGACCGGCAACGCCGTAATCCAGACCAAGACATATTGCGTATGAGCAGGAACCGACGACGTCGACTTCTCTGCGCCCGGCGCGGCAGATTGTCGTGCCGCCTTGGGGATATCAATCGTTGTGGAACCATCCTCAAGGTCGGCCGACGCCAGCTCCGTCGTATCCTCTACAGTCGCCGGCGTCGCTGAACCAGCGGCACGAATCTCCACATGCGTACCGCTCTTCGCGCCATCGATACGCAGCGAGGTCACCGTCGCAGGCTCCGGCAGCGTCATCATGATCCCCATGCCGGACTTCACGGAGGTAGCGGAGGAGCCCAACTGCGCCTCGTATTCATCGGAACGCCACTCCGTCGTCCCATTTCCGTCGATAACCAACGGAACCATGTCGGGGTTATCAGGAGTGCCCCGCCCATTCTCCGGAGCCCAATACGCGGCCGCCGTCGGGGTAATCGCTTTCGCACCATCGCCCTGAGTAATCGACGATCCAGCACGCCCCAACGAACCCGAGTTCAGAGGGCCATTATCGCTGCGGTTAATCTTGCCCACCACATACGTCGCGATTAGCGCGGCTGCCAGAACCACAACGATGGCCAGCGCACCGATGCCCGCAATACCAGTGGGCCGGCGCGATGCCTCACCGAAACCAGGGCGAGCCTCAGGGTTCGGGGTGGACTCATCAACAGCATGAAGCTCCGCATCGCCCAAACCCGTCCGACGCAGTCGATCCGCCAGCGTCTCTGCATCGGCCGACCGAGCGTGCAAAGCCTCATCCTGCAGCTTCGCGATGTCCGTCGGCACTGGATCCACATTCTCTAGCAGCAAACTCAGAGCAACGCCGACGCCGTGCACATCTTGGCCGTACGAGTTATGTGGCATAACTCCGGGGAAAGCCAGCACAGCTTCGCCCGACGAACTAATCCGCAAGCGGTCACGATGATCAATTCCCAATGCCGTATCCAGCCGATGCGCGGTCACTGCCGCCTCAGCCAAACCAGCACACGCGAATGCCGCCGCGTACGGATCCGGCCGTCCTTGACCAACAGCAGCCAAGGCAGAACCCGGGGTCCAATCCGCCACCACAATCGCTCCCGCAGAGTCGCGAATAATGTGGCGGATCTGCGCCAGGCCAGCACACTTCGCCTCGTAGAGGGCGGATGTGCGGTCAATAATACGGTCAGTCGTATCGCGAGCAGTGCGGTAATCGTCGATACCCGGAATGCGCATGGTGTCGATGATTGTCAGCGCGACTTCCCTGCCCGAAGCTTGCTCGCGGGCGTGCCACAAGCGCATGGCATTCGTTCCGCCATGGTCGGCCAACAATCGGTACCGGCCATTCGCAACGGCCGCCCCCGGCACGAGCTTAGGCCCGCGCACAAACCCAGCCGACATGGGAGGCAAACCAGGCGAGGCCGTCGACAAGGCAGTCACGTTGTACGTATCCGCAGCATCTGCCGCGTTCGGAACACCGACCATGTCCTCTGGCGCAGGCTGCCGCACCGATACGAACCGACGCAGACCAGGTACGCGGGCCAACGCGCGGCCGAAAATGGTGATTTCCTCCAGGCCAGACTTCGCCAGGATCAAGCCCGCGACAGCCACCAAGACGATGCCGTCCAAACCAGTGCGCATCAAGGTCGCCACCTTCGGGAACTGCATCAGCCAATCCCCGCGCAGCACCAGATCCAGCAGCCAGCCGGCGAGAGCGCCAACTAGGGACGCAGCGAGCACCCACGTCGTTGACCGCATCACCTCACGGCCACGCAAGGACCCCAATGAACGATGCAGCAACACCGCCCCGACGATCGCACCCGTAATGAAGCCGAACCCGTTGGCAGCCGCCAACAACACAACCACAAAATCAGAGCGGGTGGCTAAGAACGGTGCCAAGTAGGACAGAATGACCTTGGTCAAAGTGATCGCAATAATGATGAAGGTCGGAGTCCACGCCTGCTCACGGGCATAGAAGACGCGCAAGTGCAAAAGAACAATCGAGTACGGAACCAGTGTGAAGGCACCGAAACTCAGCGTCCACCCCAATGTTTCCGCCGACGACGCGTCGAAACGACCCCACGCGAACAGCGCGCTCGAAATGGTGGTGCCAAAGACCGTGAAATAGACAATGACCGGGATCAACGCCATCAGCGTGATCTTCGTGGCCATCGTTAAATCACGGACAACGCCCTGGTTGTCACCATCGGCGGCGTTGCGCGACAAACGAGGCATAATCGCCGTCAACAATGTCACACCGATCACGCCATAAGGCACCTGCAGCAACAACCAATGCTGCTGGTAGATGAACAACGCACCGGGATCGGCCGCCGACGCAATACGGTTGGTGAAGAAATACCCTGCCTGGGAAATAGCGACATACACGACGATCGCCAAACCCATGCCGGCGAACTGCTTGACTCGGTCGTCGATGCCCCACAGCGGGCGAAGGTCAACCCCGGCCATCCGTAGATACGGAAACAACATGAGCGCCTGAACCACAACACCCAACGTCGTACCCGCGCCCAACAAAAGGATGTGAGGATCGGTGATCACCACGTGCTGGGTTGGATCCAATGACCCCGGAAGGAACCAGTACGCCAGAAGGACAACCAACACAATGGCGTTATTGACCACCGGAGCCCACGCGCCGGGACCAAAAATCCCCTTCGTATTCAACACAGCCATGAGCAGCGCAAAGAGGCCATAGAACAGAATTTGTGGCAACAGGAGATAGGCAAAGACCGTCGCCATCGTGACATTGACCTTGCCGTTCGCGTCCAACGACAGCTGAACAAGCCACGGCGCTCCGAGGACGGCGAGCACGGTCACCCCAACTAGCAGGGCCGACGCGACCGTTAGCAAGCGTCGAATGAATGCAGCGCCGTGGTCCGCATCCTCTTTCTCTGCGCGCACGAGAACGGGAATGACGAGCGACGTCAAAATTGCGCCCAGGACGATCTCCGTAATGAGGTTCGGCAGAGTGTTCGCACTGGTGTAGGCCGACGCGACCCCAGCGCCCATGGTGGAGCCGATGAGGAGGTTACGGAAGAACCCCGTGATGCGGGACAGCAACGTGGCGACGGCCATCGTTCCGCCGGCCCGGACAACCTCGGTGTCGGTACTCGTGGGTGGCTTGTCCTCACCATCACCTGTGCCTGCCTGGGGTGATGCGTCTCCACTTCCACCCTGGCCCTGCTGGGGCTTCACCGCGGTGGCTGTCGCCGTCGATGACGAGGCGCGGTCAGGGGATGCTGCTGTGCTCCCCCGTGCTCCTTGCTCACCGGACCGGTCGGCGCGTGGCCGCTCATTGAGCGTGGAGAGGTCGGGGCCAGCCTGCTGGGTCGGTTTCTTCCTTGGCTCCGGCACTGGAGCGGGAGGCCTGGGGGTGACGATCCGGCCACGTTGTCCAGCACGTGCCCGAGGAGACGCCGCGGTGTGGCGCGGTTGGTGCTCGGGCTGCTCTGGGGAGCTTGGGTTCTCGTCGGTTGAACTCACCTTGCCCATTGTTGCCGACTTGCTTAACGAAGTGGAATCGACATGCCCGTTAGCGCTGTGAATTGGGGATACTAACGCGGCGAATACGATCAATCGTCACAAATGTGATCGCGAAGCCACGCCATGATCGATTGCTGCAGCGATCGTTCTTGAGCAGGGAGACAGACCCGGCCAGAACTCCCACCATCACTAAGAAAGCGAGAGGTAGTCCGTAGAAAACGACGGGTATGGGTAGACAGGTGGAAAGCAATACTCCGCCGTAGAGAGTTGCGACGCCGAGAAATAATCCACACAGAATTCCTGAAAAGACGGCTCTTTCTCTCACGATAAAATCCTTACCCGTCAATTTATCGTGGTCAGTTCACAAGACGACAACCTACATGCGTGTTCGCCGTTCCCGCAGGATAAGGCCGATTCCAGCGATCGTGACGAGGATTCCCCCCACGGTCAGAACACCTTTCCAGGAGATACCTGGGGCAGATTGAATGGCGACGGTGGTGGGTTCAGACAGCGCCTGATTATGGTCGCCCGCTAGCCATAGTTTGAGTTTGGTTTGTTTACTCCGTGCCGCGATATCAGCATGCACCTGGAGGGTAACCGAACCACGGGCAGGCAACGTTTGTTTCAGCTCGTCAAGCTGGACGTTCGACGGGCCCTGCCATTGGAGCGATGCCTTGACCGGGAGGGGTAAACCATTGCGCGCCACGATCAAGATCGGCGATGAATCCGACGTCCGCGTGTACACATTGCCCGGAGGAACGAGCTTCACCGAGGTCAAAAGGTTGTGAAGCATCGCCTGGCTTTTATCCAACAGCGTGTCCGAATACTGGGTGACGGTGTCGTATTTCTTTTCACTCCGTCGGCCGTCGTCAGTCAGTGCCCGAAGGAGATCTGTCCGTAACGGCGATGTGAAATTAAACCGCGTGAGCTCAATCCGATCATCATTGCTCATCATGGTGGTGAGTCGTGTGATTGACGACGCCTGCGTCGCTACCCGATGTATATCGTCGCTGCTTACCGCGCCGGGATCGTCATACGGGCGGTTCACACTCCCCGTGGAATGTGGAGTTTGGGACGTGATAGCGGAGAGTGCGGTCGGTGTGGCGTCGCCACCGAGGAGTGTGCCAACCGCGTCTAGGAAAGCGGTGGCGTCTTCTTGGCTGGCTGTCCACTGCGCGGGAGGCGTGGCAAGGATAGGAGTGCGCGATTGAATCGTTTGCCACATGACGGCAATGGCGTCCTGCATACGCGCATGAGAGGAATCAAGCGTCTCGTGATAGCGAGTCAAAGGTGTGGAGTACGCGGCCGTTTCGGGTGTCCCCCCGGTTGCCGCAAGAGTGGCCCCCACGTCTGCGTTAAATGGAATGGCTGTCACACCGTGACCAACGTCGACAAGTTTGTTCTCCCACGTGGGTTGGTCTTGTTTATCTGAGTCGTCATCGCGTGAACGAGCCCCGGAATTCCCACCAGCCGAATCAGCGTTGTCGGAGGAAGAACTATCGCCCGGTGCCGTATCAGATAGTTCTCCATTGTTAGGGGCAGGGCTTGTAGACAGCGAGTTATCCGCAACGAGCGTCGTGACATGCGGATCATGAGGAGGCCACGAGGCTGGCCGTACTGTGTTCGTAGACGCGTCGTCAGAAGTGAGAGTAACTGGATTGGCCTGTGGTTCCTCCGTGTTGGGCGTGTCATCAGATTTATCGGTTTTTGCGGCTCCTTGCTCAAATTGCGAGTTAAGGTCGACGGGCTCCCCATTGGTGTAGGCGTTAGCTAACGACGGTATGGCATCTTGGTTGAGGTAACCCGCGCCGGGAATGGCGATGTTGCTGAGTGTGCTAGTACCAAGGATGGCTTGAATGGTCGCATCCCCGGTTGAGAGCGTTTGTGTAGCTAACCAAGGGTCTTTGGTGGCTGCGACGGCACTAAGGTTAGCCCCAGAAGTGGGCAGCGACACCACGCACCCACCGGATGCCGTGTCTTTGAGTTTCTTCAGCCACCTCTCAGCGTCGCCAGTGCCCTTGCCATCGCGCGTCTTCGTTCGATTGGAGGACCCCCAACTATCCCGCAGGCGAGTGGTTTCACTCACGGCGCTGGGCCTCTCATTGGCCACCGAGTAACCGTGAGTCATTCTCTCCACTGTGGTAAGCAGATCGGGATCGATGGCTAGACAGCTCGCTTCTTTAATGTCGTTATTTTTGTTGGCCGCAGTAGCGTAGGCCGACAACAAGCCATCGAGCCGACCTCCACGAGCGAGCTCATGAGCGAGTGTTTCGTCGCTCAGCAGAAGCGGTGCAGAGTCAGGGGCTTCACCAGTTTCACCAGGAACGATGGCCGAGCGGCTGGCAAGTGGCCAGAGGAAAGTAAATGGTACAGGCTGATTTTCAGTAGCCGGTTTATTGTCAGTGTCCGGTTTAGTTTTATCCCGGACGGGAAGTAAGAACCTCGAAGAACCCTCATACGACCCCGCCTGGGCGCTGATCACGATGGGGTAGGTCCCTGGGTCAGTTATGCCTAAAGGTGTCGCCTTGCCACTCCCCTCCGTGATCGGAAGGTCAAAAGTCAACGTGGTGGATTCACCAGGTTTGAGAGTGACAGCGGCGTTATCGCTCGAGGAAGCGGTGGATTTATTGTCCTTGGTTGACTCGCCTTTTTTGGTCGATTCGCCTGCTGACGTTGACCCCGTAGATTGCGAGTCATTGGCCTGATCGTGATCCACAGCCCCGTTGATGAGCTCGTGGTTAAACACATCTTTGTTATCCGCCAACCGGAGCCGAGCAGATGCGGTGTCGACGACGGCATCGGAGCGCGACAGAGAATATGTAATGGAGTCGAGGGTGCTCGATGTTGAATTCGTCAGCTTCACCGTGAACGCAACATGTCCATCGATCGTGGCAATCGTCGGATCAAGCTGGGAAATCGAGACATCAATATCGTTTTTGGAGTGCCCGTCCCGTGCCGAGGGGTTGGTCCATTGCGTCGATTCCGCAGCCTGGGCCGTAGGACCCTGATGCCCTGTTTCGGTGAGCGTCGCCGGGAGAATTCCGACGGCACAAGCTACGGCACAAGCGCTGCACATGCCTAGGATGCGTGTGCCCCACGGTTTCACCATGGCGTCATCCTTCCCTCCGCATGGGCTTGACGTGCGAGATCCGGCAGAATCTCGTGTGCGCGCCGGGCCAATTTCCGTTCATCCCCGTAAGCTAGCCGTTCAACGAGTTCAGAGGCAGGGGCCCACGTAACCTCGGTGACTTCAGGATCATCATCATTAAATATGCCGTCCACGTATTCCAACAGATGGTGGTGGACCGTTTTATGGATGCGGATTCCGTCGGAGACGAACCAATAGTCAATAGTTCCCAGGTCCGCGAAGACACGTCCGGTTAATCCGGTTTCTTCCCACACTTCGCGCTCGGCGGTCGTGGTATGGTCCTCGCCTTGTTCAACGTGACCTTTGGGGATGGACCATAGTAGTCGCCCACGTCGGTCAAGCCGCCCGATAAGGCATACATAAATGCGATCCATATTCACAATCCCGGCGTCGTCAACAGCTTCGGCTAATCCAGAGACGACGAGCCCGCCGGCGGAGGTTTCTTCCGAGGTAGGCATGTAGACGGAAGCGAGGGCGCGAGATTTATTCCGCCTGGTATTTCGTGCCCCGCGGCCGGAGCGTTGGTCACGTGATCTACCAGGCCGCGAACGCTTCCCAGCATCGCGCGAGCTGTTTCGTCGCGATGCAGTAGCACGCTTCTGGTGTGGCTTGTTTTTATCTCGCGACGAATTTTTATCTCGCGACGAGCCGTTGCCCTGACTGTGGTTACTGCGCGGTGTGCGAGGCTGATTGTCCTTTTTCTTATCGCCATCATGACGATTGTTTTTCGAGCTCGAGGTGCTGCGCCGGCGTCGGCCTCCGTTAGTGCGCCGCGTGCGCCGTGGCGATCCGCCGCCCCCCGTGTGGCCAGCGTCGGACGAGTGATGGCTCGCTGACTGTGGCCGTGTGCTCCTACTCATTCTTTTCAGGATAGAGGCCGATGAACCCATGTGGGTAGATGGGCCAGTCATCACGCACGTTCATTGTGGATAAGTGGTCACGTGTGGATAACTCGCGTCATAATAATCGGTGGGGGCTAGATCGATCTTGGCGACCGGTACGATATCTGACATGGCTGGTTCGTCCTCACTATCCCATTCGCATCCGTCCTCTTCGAGTCCTTCTCATGACACGTCCGTTGTAGAAGCAGAGTATTTGGCACGCGCGCATAGAGACTTAGCCTCATTAGTCCCCGTGATGACACCGCTCGCCAGGGCCTTTAACGAAAAGGATTGTGATCTCTACTTGGTTGGAGGTTCAGTCAGAGATGCTCTTCTAGGGCGCTTGAGTAGTGATCTTGACTTTACGACGAATGCCCGGCCGCACGATATCCACCGGCTGTTGGAGAGTACGTGCGACGCCGTGTGGGATACGGGCATTGACTACGGCACGGTTTCGGGTCAACGGAGTGGCCAAGATATAGAAGTGACGACTTTTCGCGCCGACACCTATGACGGTGAATCAAGAAACCCGGAGGTCACCTTTGGTGATTCCTTGGACAAAGACTTAACCCGCAGGGATTTCACTGTCAACGCGATGGCTGTCGAGGTTCGCGGCGATGGATCGCAGGTGTTTCACGATCCGCTTCACGGTTTAACCGACCTCGTTCGCGGTGTCCTCGATACACCGGACGATCCCGCGATTTCGTTTCACGACGACCCACTCCGGATGCTCCGGGCCTGCCGTTTTGTGTCCCAACTGGGGCTACGCGTCGCTCCACGTGTGCGTCAGGCAATGGAGAGAATGGCCGAGGACATCCAGCGGATCACAGCGGAACGGATCCACGCTGAGCTGGATAAATTAATCCTCGGGGATCACCCGACTGATGGGATTGAACTGATGGTGGACGCCGGGCTGGCGGACTACATCATTCCCGAAATCCCTGCTATGCGTATGACTCGTGACGAGCACATGCAACACAAAGATGTGTATGCCCATTCGTTGCAGGTGCTACGCCAAGCCATTGACCGTGAACCCGATGGTCCGGATTTAGTCCTGCGGTGGGCTGCGCTGCTCCATGATTGCGGAAAGCCCAGCACGCGCGCCCCCAAACCCGGTGGAGGCGTCACTTTTTACCACCATGATGTGGTGGGGGCGAAAATGGCCCGTAAGCGATTCAGGGCATTGAAATACAGTAAGCAGTTCATCAAAGATGTCTCGGGATTGATTTATCTGCACCAGCGCTTCCACGGCTATACCGAAAAAGCATGGAATGACTCCGCTGTTCGTCGCTATGTGACCGATGCAGGTCCACTTTTGCCCCGGCTCCATCGGCTCGTTCGGGCGGACTGTACAACCAGGAATAAGGCGAAAGCCCGACGTTTACAGAGGTTGTACGACGATCTCGAACGCCGTATTGAGGAGATTCAGCATAAAGAGGATCTTGCTCGCATCCGTCCAGACCTTGACGGAAACGACATTATGACGATCCTAGATATTGGGCCAGGACCGATGGTAGGAAAAGCCTGGAAGCACATGAAGGATGTTCGCCTGGACCAGGGGCCTCTAGAGCGCGAAGACGCCATCCTAGAGCTGAAAAAATGGTGGACTGAGGAACAGGAGTCAGAGGAGCAACATTCATGAGTGATATCTACAGTGATCGCCTGTTCAATGGGTTGAGTAAAACACCGCCGGAGGCGGGAATGTTGCTGGTCTCTGCACCAGGAACGGTGTCCGCAGAACTGACCCGTTCCGTTATTTTCCTTCTCGACGTTGGCCCCGATGGTGCCGTCGGCGTTGACCTGACAGAACGCACAGAGATGGCAACACACAACGTCCTGCCCCAGTGGACGCCCCTTATTACTGCCCCGCAGGTGATTTATCTCGGCGGTCCCGTGGGGCACAACACTGTTCTTGCCGTCGGAGTAGCGAAACCAGATACCGCTATCGACGACACCACGCTGTTCTCCACCACAGCACACCGATTTGTCACGGTTAATTTAGATGCCGACCCCGATGACGTGAAAGGGAAGCTTCACGGTCTTCGCATGTTTGGCGGATACGCCGGGTGGGGGCCAGGACAACTCAATGCCGAGATCGAGCGGGGGAATTGGTACGTTGCGCCTGCATTAACCGAAGATGTCCTCGCACCCGCCAATGTCGATGTCTGGGGGCAAGTTATGCGTCGTCAAGAGCAGCCACTCCCCCTCTTTGCGACTTACCCTATCGACCCGAACGAGAACTAAACCGACACCCCGCACCCGTAGAGAACATGTTATGGACACACCACCACACAGCGGATCACCGCAGGACAACCCCGCACACGGCGGTACGGTAAACCACGATATCCGTCAAGGTCTAGCCGAAACCTGGGCAATTGGGTTGGGGCTTATTCCGCTTGGGCTTTCCTTTGGTCTTCTGGTCGTTCAGTCAGGTTTCGCCTGGTGGTGGGCACCAATATTGTCCACCATCATCTATGCCGGATCCATGGAGTTCCTGGCCATCAGCCTAATTAGCAGCGGGATTGGGCTGTTTTCCGCTGGATTAACAGCGCTAATGGTGAACTTCCGTCACGCGTTCTACGGCCTTACGTTCCCTCGCCACGCGATTAAAAGCCGCGCCTGGCGGGCCTATTCCACGTATGCGTTGACGGATGAGTCCTATGCCATCGCATCGACATCAATGGCGAAAAACACCTCGATTAGCGGAGTCCACGTTCTGACAATCCAGGTCGTTGTCCAAGCCTTATGGTTGGCGTCGGGAATAGTCGGTGCCCTTGTCGGGCAGTACATTCCCACCATCGACGGGATGTCCTTCGCCCTCGTCGCCCTGTTCATTGTTCTCACCATGGAGTCATTTTCTGCGAATCCCGACTGGTCTTTACCAAACCTCGCCCTGATCTGCGCGGCCGTCGGATGGCTAGTGTCAGAACAATCTCTCATGGTTATCGGGTTAGGGCTCTACCTTGCGGTGCTTCTCGTGCGCTTTTGGTCTCCAACTGTTGACGACACCCTCACGCTGCGGTCTAGCCGTGACCAGTTTGAACCCATCGATGGTGAAGGGGAAACACAACGATGAATCAAACGCTGGCTTATGGTGACTACGGGCTACCCGAAGGTGTGTCACTGTCTCACACGCTCGCGATGCTGTTCGTGATCGGTGTCGTCACCGTTGCTTTGCGCGCATTCCCATTTCCGTTTATTGCGCGTTTGCGGGGATCGGATTTCGTGGCCCACCTCAGCCGAACCATGCCCGTGGGCGTAACCATGGTGCTCATTGTCTACACCGCTGTGGAAACATCGCATGACAGCGGCGGATGGTGGCCTGTCCTTGTAGCCATCGCGGGAACGTGCCTGCTCCACGTGTGGCGGCACAGTGTGACGCTCTCAATTTTCGGTGGAACCGCACTCTACGTTGTGCTTCTCAACGTTGTGGCGTAGCGGCGTCCACCTTGGCCGATTCGTCTAACTGACGCGCGTATCGGCTCGCGCGCACAGAGCACACCATCAGCTGAATCTGATGAAACACCATCAACGGCAAGATGATCACCGCAGCGCTCTGGGGAAAAATGACGGCTGCCATAGGAAGGCCCGTCGCCAAAGACTTTTTAGTGCCGCAAAACTGAATGGCTACGCGGTCGCCGTAATCGAAGCCGAAACGTTGAGCCGCTGTCCACGTCAGCCACAGCATCAGTTCCACCAAGATGAGAGACAGCAGGACAACGATCACCAGCTGCCACCACGCGATCGACGTCCACACCCCCAACACGATCCCCTCCGAAAATGCTCCGTACACCACGAAAGCGATGGATAGCCGGTCCACGTTTTTCGTCACGGGACTTGCCGACATCGTCGCGATTGGGCGCCACAAGCGTGCGACCTGACCAAGGATGAACGGCACAAGGAGCTGCAGTGCGACGTCGATAAACACACTACCGGACACATGGAAGCCTGAACCCGACATGAAGAACATCACGAGGATGGGCGTGATCACGACACCTAACAGATTTGATGTCGACGCACTGACGATGGCGCCCGCGACATTCCCCCTGGCAACTGACGTAAATGCCACCGAAGACTGCACGGTTGAGGGTACGAGGCAGAGGAATAAAAACCCGGCATAAAGGTTGTGCCCAACCAGGTGTTGAAGTGGGAAGAGCGCGATACCGATGACCGGAAACACGACGTAGGTAAAAACCAGAATGAGGGTATGAAGACGCCAATGCTTGAGACCCTCGACAGCCTCTGCGGGTGAGAGGCGCGCGCCGTAAAGGAAAAACAGAAACGCAATCGCCCCCGTGGTGACGGTGTCCCACGCGCTGGCAAAAGCCCCCTGAGCAGGGAAAAGGATAGCGATCGCCACTGCTGAGAGGATCATGACGATCAACGTATCGGGCCGCCAGGAGGCAATTTTGCGAATATTCACGTCACTATTCTAAAAACCTTCGCACCGGGGCGAGGGGTATGGAGGAAAATAGCCCTCGCGGCCGGAAAAGTACCACTAGTGCGAAAGAATTGGATACCTGCGTACAAAGCGATTCGGTTAGGTTTTCTAGGTGCACGCCGCGGGTGAGTGAGAACTACATGTGAAGCGCCAACACACTTTCAAACGAGAAATAATTAGTGTGTCGAAACCGTTGTGTTATTATTTCGCTCATACGTTTTTCAGTACAAAAGTAAATGTTGAGATGATAAGGAGCTGCGTGGTGCGAAGTAGCTTCATGCCTGTGGACATTTCGGCACAAGACGTCGAGCTGTCGACCAAAAGGGGCCCGGTGTACGGACCGCTAAGTTTCACTGTTCAACCGGGAGAAACGGTCGCGCTTGTCGCCGGCCAGTCCAACGGGCTGTCGAGCCTGTTACTCACCCTGGTGGGGCGCATGAAGCCCTCGGGCGGAACAATCACCGTGGGTGGACTCACCATTCCCCAACACATGCGGAAAGTCCAAAAGATTGCGACATTCGCTGGCTTTGAGAATCTGGATGATTTGGATCCTGCACTGACCATCGCGGAAATAGCTTACGAGCGGATTTCGCTCGAATCACCGCTCATTGCACGTCGGCCTGGGTGGGAGGGCGATCATATGATGTCATGCCTCCACGCAGCTTTTGGTTCCGAGCCCCCGGGACCGGACGTTCCCATCGAAGACCTCACGGTGTTGGGGCAGGCGCAGGCGAGGCTTTTCGTCGCCCTCGTGTGTCGCCCCTCTGTGATCAGTTATAACGATGTCGATTCCCTCCGCAATCCAAACGATCAAGCTGCATTATGGGAATCACTGCAGCGTGCCTCTGCTCTAGGAATAACTATTGTCGCGAACACCGCGAACGTCGGCGCTATTCCTGAGGGTGTACGACAGATCTTCGCTGAGCGTCCCGACAATCGGGATGAAAACCGTGTTATTGATGAGCCCGCAGATGAGTTCGTGGCTGAGCAGACGCGCGCCGATATCCCCCGCTCCCCCAGGACGACTCCCCAGGACGACTCCAGACTAAGGAGCACGCAAGACACCACAACCCGCTCCAGAGCAGGTAGTACACCTGCTTATCAGCACACCCATGCTCTCGCCGCCGAGGAGGCTAACCATGGCGAATAACAAGCCCAACCACAGTGCATCCGCGGGTTCCTCGCCCGCTCAGCCGAAACGACGAGGCCTCATTCCGCGTGGGAAAGGAGCTGCCGCGTACCGCGAACGCATCATGCCCCGCATGTTGATCGGACGGAACTCGGAAATCCACCGCCTGCGTATCTTTCCCGTCGCACTCGCCATTCTGGCTACCATTCCGCTCCTTGTCGGCGCGTTCTTCCTATGGGCCAACCAGAATCCGACGGAAAACCTCAGCGACATGAAGGTCGCCGTCGTCAATAATGACCGTCCGGCAGAAAAAGATGGACAGCCAGTGAATGTTGGCCCGGAAATTATTCAGAACGTTAAGGCCAACCCCACCTTCGATTGGCAATTCCCGTCAGAATCAGAAGCCAAGAAAGGTCTAGAGGACGGTAAGTACTTCGCTACCGTCGTTATCCCCCAAGATTTTTCATCCTCCGTGGCGTCCATCGGCACCCAGAATCCGCACCAAGCTGTGCTGAACTTCGACTATAACGACGCGAATGGAAAATCGGCATCCGTCCTGTTGAAAGCAGCAGCTGAGCGTCTGCACTCGACGATTAATGAGTCGATCACCAACACAGCCAGTGCCAAAGTTTTTTCGTCGCTCAATGAAATCCATGACGGAATGGGTAAAGCTGCCGACGGTTCCGGCCAGTTGTCTAATGGTGCGAAGACCGCCAATAGCGGTGCGACCCAGTTGGATAATGGCGCCAGTAAGCTTCTCGATGGATCCTCGCAGTTGAAGGACGGCGCCGGGACGCTCACGTCGAAACTGGGCGAAGCCCACGATGGTGCAAAGAAGCTGGATGATGGATCTGCGCAGCTTCACGCAGGCGCCCAACAACTCACCGACAAGTTAGGTCTTGCCCACGAGAAATCGACGGAACTTGCGAGCGGTGCCCAACAGGTCTCTGACGGTAACGCAAAGCTGGCACAGGGCAACGCCCAACTAGCCGCGGGGCTCGACGAGATGAAAGGGAAGCTGGCCGCGATAGAGGGAATCCCCGGAATCAACCAGCTACCTCAAGTACGGCAACTTCTCGACGGCGTTAATCAAGCAAATTCGGCGGCTCACCAACTAGCCGACGGTGCTCAGAAGGCCTCTGATGGTTCCCGACGAGTGGCAGATGGCAGCACCCAAATCAGCGGTGCGCTCCAGCAATTCCAAACCGGAAGCCAGACCATCGCTTCGAAGCTGGATGAAGCTCACGCCGGTGCAGGGCAGCTCAGCAGTGGCCTGAGCCAATTGCAGGGTGGCGCAAGCCGGCTTCAGGATGGTGCAACCACGCTGAATAATGGCCACCAAGATCTGAAGAACGGAACGACCCAATTAGCCGGAGGAACCGGGAAGCTTTCAGAGGGTGCGGGCACGCTGCACGATAGTTTGGCATCCTCGCAGGGTCGTGTACCAGCGTTTACGACGCAGATGGTGGCGCACAACGCGGACACCATGGCTGGTCCGTCGGAACTGAATGAAAGCTGGGTACATAAGGTGTCGTCGATGGGCGAAGGCCTAGCCCCGTTCCTGGCCGGCTTCGGAATTTTCTTGGGTGGATTGTTCGTGTGGCAGGTTGTTCGTCCACTCCCCCGACGGAACCTCGCTGCGTCAGTGTCGTCGCTACGCTTGGCTATCCGAGCTACTACTCCAGCCTTGTTAATCAGTGTTTTGCAGGTCGCGCTGCTGGTTGGCATCAGCTGGTTTACGTTGGATATTCGTCCCCAAAACCTCCTCGCCTGGACCGCTTTGATGTTGCTGGGTGGATTTGGATTCTTGATCTTCCAGCAAGCACTGATTATCTGGTTCGGGGAAGGAAAGGGGCAGTTGTTGGGCATCGTTGCTTTGGTGGTGCAGTTAGCGTCCGCGGGCGGGCTGTACCCCATAGAAACCTCGCCCAGATTCTTCCAGATCCTCCACCCATTCATGCCATTTAGTTGGCTCATCAAAGGGATGAGGCAAGCCGGGGTCGGTGATGTGAACGCCCAATTCTGGAATTCCGCGCTCGTGTTGGCCTTCGTTGCGGTGCTCACCATGATGTTCTTGGTGTGGGGTGTATCGCGCAAACGCGTATACACAATGTCTACTCTGCACCCAGCTGTGGTGTAAGGACTCGCCTCTAGCCCCGCGTGGTGTAAGGGCTCATCCCCAGCCGTGTGCTCCTCCCAGTCCCGCTTGGATTGGGAGGATTTTTATGTTCGTGGCCGGCTAAGTGGGATTCGGCGGTACCACGTCGGCGTCGCCAGCTCGGACTATTCTGCCCCGGGAAGAGGCCCCCACGATGCTGCGCCACCGTGATCTGCGTCGTCGCATGCCCGAGCAATAATGGCCCGGAACCGTGGCTTCATATCAGGCAATTCGTTTACATCGCACCAGGTGACCGCTTGGGATTCGTCGTCGCCAATGCCGGCCTCCGGCGAATCATCGCGAAGCGAGGCACGGAAAGCGGTATCCACATATGAGGTCACATCGCCATTGGGATACACCACCGGCCCGACCGCCTGGACATTCAAAAGGGATTCGATCTTGATGAGCGCCCGCGTTTCTTCGTGGGCTTCCCGTATAGCTGCAATATGGGGATGCTCACCTGGGTCGACGATGCCCGTAACAGGTGTCCATTGCCCATTGTCGACGCGCTGAACCAGTAAAACTTCGCGATGACCAGGGACAGCGGCGTCGCGGAGGACGACAACGGTCACTCCTGGCAGCCAGAGTGGATCATGGCCAATTTTTGATCGGAGATTAATGATGAAGGGTGGCGTGGACATCGGTTATATTCCTCCGCGGCGAGGGTGAACTGTGAAACAGGGGGCGGATCGGCCTGTATAGACCTAGCCGGCGTAGCAATCAGCTGTGGGAAGAACCACCCTAGGAATCCGCAGCCTGTGCAGCCCGCCGGGCAGCATCAATATCGACGGCAACCGGATTGTGGGATTGTTGTGAGCCCTCCCCACCACCGCAGGAGCAGGACGTCTTGCTCTCTTCGGCTTGTCGTTGAGCGTCAAGCACTGCGACAGTATGTGCGCCCATGGCGGCACCCACACCGATGAGAGCTACCGATGCAATGACAGCCACGACAACCCACAGCCATGCCCATCCAGAAGCCCCCCAAGCGACGATTCCTCCGAGTAACAGGGCCAGCCCACCGACTGTCCAGCTCGGCGCGGCCACTTTGTGGGCAAGTTCCCACATGGCGGGATCACGGCGAACCTCGGGGACACGAATGCCCACCCAGCTGTTACCAGGAAGTTTTCCTCCCCATGCGGCCAGGCCCACCCCGCCTAGTGCAATAGCGAGAATAACCAGAATGATGCCGACAATCATGGTTCTAGTGTAAGCCCGTCGCGTTATGCGATGACAGGCCGGACACGGATCTCTTCCACGGTGCATTCGGGTGTGGCATCGATGGCTGTGCGCACCGCCGCCGCGATGGATTCCGGCTGCACGTAGATTGCGCCGTCGTAGTCCTCGGGGGCCATCCCTTTTTCTTCCTGGATTTCGCGTTGCATATCAGTATCGACGCGCCCTGGATGGACAGATGTGACCCGGACGACGCCCCGTTCTTCTTCGCGAAGTGCGTCGGTGATAGCCCGCAGAGCAAACTTAGAGGCGCAGTACGGGGCGCTTCCGGGGCGGGATCTGTGCCCGGAGCCGGAATTGATGGCGACAATGTCGCCATGCGCGGCGCGTAATTTCGGCAAGAGCTGCCGAATGAGGTCTACCTGCGCAATAACGTTGAGGTCGAGGACCCGTACCCAGCTTTCGCGGGAGACATCGGCAATAGCGCCACCCACTGAAATCCCGGCGCTGAGAACAAGTACATCCAGCGCCGGTTCAGGGAAAGCGTCGAGAGCCTTGCCGACGGATGACGGGTCCGTGAGGTCCGCGACGAATGGTCGCGCATCGGGAACGGTTTGTTGAGCCTTTTTAATGCTCTCCTCGCTGGTTCCGCCGATGTAGACGGTGTGCGTGGTGGCGAGGTCGTGGGCGATGGCAAGCCCAATACCGCGGGTCCCTCCTGTGATGAGGGCTACCGGGCGTTCGGCGGGCGTGGTGGGTGGTGTAGTCATTGGTCGTGACTCCTCAGTGTTTTGCGGCCTATTCGTGGGTGCCCGAGATAAGCCGCTAATTTGGAGGTTTATTTAGTGGTGATGTCGACACCGCTGAGCCCGTGAAGGCGTTTTTCGGCTGATTGCTGGGATTTGGCTCCGTCACCGATACATGCGTCAAGGAGATTGTCGAAGGACAGGTCGCGGGTGTCGGCATACAGTAATTGCTTTTTGGTAAAGCGATCAATCAGGTGGTCAACATTATCGTGGTGTGCAGCTATTGCAGTCCCGCGAATGGCATCTATCCATTCTTGGGGGTTGGCTACGACGAAGAGAAGGTCATTAGCGTCGTCGTCGAGACGGTCAAGGATGCTAATGACCACAGAAGCAGCTTCGCTTACCGACGGTGGTACGTCACCCTCAGCAATCTTTTCTTTAATCCATTCAGGAATGAAACCACGTCGGAGGCTACGCCACGGGTAAAGCTCGAGGCGGGCGACCTCGTCAGCTGTGGGCAGGTCTTCGCCGGAAATGTGTAGTTTCCCGTCCGTGGTCATCCGGTTTCCAGGCCACTTGTCCATGAGTACGTGGCGGAGTTCCCAAGCAGGAATGAGCGGGAACTCATCATCCTTAACGTTGAGGTTATCCCGGCCGGTCATCATCGCATTTTGTTGGTCATTGAGGTCGAGGATTTCCGCAAGCGCTTGCGCCGTACGCGTGAGTGAATGGCCAAGCTGCTCCCCCCGTTGATGCCGAACTAGCGGTAGCGAATGGTCAATTTTTTGAAGCAGAGCATCGAAATATTTAATAGGCTCTTCGGCGGAGCCTTGATGGCCCTCTGTGTTTTTTACTTGAATTAAGCCGTCAGCTAGGTATCCAGAAACCTTGTTTTTAAAAACCGCGTTATCTCCAAGAACCATGAGCTTGAGGTGGTCAGAGGCGGGACGGTCAACGATGTGCGGGAACGTACGGTTGATAATACCGTCATCGACCTCAGAAAGAAGCCCGTAGAAAGGCTCATCGCCGAGGTAGACGATGGAACCTTTCTTAACCGTCGCTTCTTTGTCATGATCAGAAAACCACTTTTGATCTGCCGGGTGGATGACGTCGTCAATTGAAAAGGACTCTGTCTTTTTAGCGAAAATGTCTGACGCGGACAGAGTCTTCGGTGAATACATTTCGCGATAGAAAGTCACGAAGTCGGAGAGAATAGTGGTGTTAGGCATATGTACTCCTTCTTTTATAAAGGGTTTACTTGTCAGGGGTGACCGGGACAGTTGCCCTCATCATGGGCCCAACTAGACTATGTGACCATGACAAATCCGAGAGAAAAGAGCCCGAATGGGGGCCAGTCATCTGATCGCCCCACTACTTCAGTGTCCGCTTCCCACATTACTTCGTCGGGTTCCCTTTCCTCGCGGTCGAGTGCATCGTCGGTAACTAACGACGAGCCCCGCTTCCGTTATACCGCCGGTTTGGCTGCGGACATCGAAAATGCCTGGCACCAGCGTTGGTCCCGTGAGGGAACTTTCAACGCGCCTAACCCCACCGGCGATTTAGCACCCCTCGACGGGAATTCGGACCTCCCCGATGACCAAATTTTTGTTCAGGATATGTTCCCCTACCCCTCAGGCGTGGGGCTGCACGTTGGGCACCCATTGGGATACATTGCAACGGACGTGTACGCACGCTTCCACCGGATGTTGGGTAAAAACGTGTTGCATGCCTTGGGATACGACGCCTACGGTCTCCCCGCGGAACAGTATGCCGTCCAGACGGGGACGCATCCGCGGACGACCACCGAAGCGAACATCGCGAACATGAAGCGGCAGCTGGGGCGCTTGGGGCTGGGGCATGATCCCCGCCGGTCTTTCGCTACAACTGATCAAGACTTTTACCGCTGGACCCAATGGATTTTCTTACAAATTTTCAATTCCTGGTTTGATCCCGAGGCCAACGCAGCGCGGCCGGTGTCGGAATTGCGAGATAAATTGGCATCGGGTGCCGTTAATGTGGCTTCAGGTCCCGGGTATCACAGCGTTGATCCGGAAACAGGGAGAGCCGTAGATGCCGCTGAACAAGCCGGTAAAAGCTCCGCGGAGATATGGCAAGCGCTGGATGATGCTCAGCGTGAGCATATCGTTGAAACGTTCCGCTTAGTGTATCGATCCAGGTCAACGGTGAATTGGGCGCCAGGACTAGGCACGGTTCTAGCCAATGAGGAAGTTACGGCCGATGGTCGTTCGGAACGTGGTAACTTCCCCGTTTTCCGGAAAAAACTTACCCAGTGGATGATGCGGATCACTCAATATTCGGATCGTCTGCTCGATGACCTTGACTTGCTGGATTGGCCCGACAAGGTGAAGTCCATGCAGCGGAATTGGATTGGCCGGTCGAGGGGCGCGGAAGTAACCTTCACCATCCCGACGAACGGTTCCGGTCACGGTCGCGCTGCGTGCTCGGTATTCACGACTCGCCCAGATACCCTCTTCGGTGCTGAATATCTTGTTTTGGCGCCAGAACATGAGCTTGTCGACGAAATCGTTGCAGATCAGTGGCCTGATCTCCGCGCGGAACACTCGCTGTCCGACGACACCATCGCCCGCTGGACCGGCGGAGCGGCCACCCCTGCCGATGCGGTGAAGGAGTACCGCGCGTCCATCGTCGCGAAGTCTGATTTGGAACGCCAAGAGAACAAGGACAAAACCGGTGTTTTCTTAGGCACCTATGCGACCAACCCCGTGAATGGTCGTCGCATCCCCGTGTTCATCGCCGACTATGTCCTGTCGGGCTACGGCACGGGCGCGATTATGGCTGTTCCCGCGCACGATGAGCGTGACTACGACTTCGCCCGGGTCTTCGAATTGCCTATCACCGAGGTCATTTCCGGCGGCGACGTCACCGTGGAGGCTTTCACTGGCGCTGGCACAGCAGTGAATTCAGCTAACGATGACGGCTTAGACATCAACGGCCTCCACGTGAAGGACGCAAAAGCCCGTACCATCGATTGGCTCGTCCAGCGCGGCGTCGGCAAGGAAAAAATTCAATACAAACTGCGTGATTGGCTCTTTGCCCGGCAGCGGTACTGGGGCGAACCCTTCCCCATTGTGTACGACGAGAACGACGTCGCTCACCCGCTCCCCGAGTCCATGTTGCCCGTTGTGCTTCCAGATGTTGACGACTACCGACCCGTGTCCTTTGACCCGGATGATGCGGAATCGGAACCGCACCCGCCCCTAGCCAAGGCGAAGGATTGGGTCAACGTGGAGCTGGATTTGGGCGATGGCCTGAAGAAATACCGACGCGATACAAACGTGATGCCGCAGTGGGCGGGAAGCTCCTGGTACGAGCTCCGCTATGTGGATCCCACCAACCAGGACGCGCTCTGTGACCCAGAGAATGAAAAATACTGGATGGGCCCCACGGATCAGAAGACATCCGGCGGTGTGGACTTGTATGTCGGCGGTGTCGAGCACGCTGTGCTGCACCTGCTGTACTCCCGGTTCTGGCATAAGGTGCTGTTTGATCTCGGATACGTTTCCTCCTGTGAGCCGTACCATCGTCTCTTTAACCAGGGGTATATCCAGGCCTTCGCGTACACCGACGACCGCGGTGTGTACATCCCTGCCGCGGAGGTTGTTGAGCGCGATGGCTCATTCTGGTGGGTCCCCAGCGACGGGCGGAACATGGACGGTGTTCAGACCAATGAGCACGGCGAAATCCAGGTTCATCAGGAGTACGGAAAAATGGGTAAGTCCCTAAAGAATGCCGTCTCTCCTGAGGACATCTGCAACAATTACGGTGCGGATACGCTGCGCATTTACGAAATGTCGATGGGTCCTCTGGATACATCACGCCCATGGGCAACAAAAGACGTCGTGGGTGCACAGCGCTTTTTGCAGCGCCTGTGGCGACTTGTGGTCGATGAGAAGACGGGCGATCGTGTCGTCACCGATGCATCCCCCACCGATGACGATCGTCGCGCCCTGCACCGCACGATTGCCGCAGTCCGTGAGGACTACGCCCAGTTGATGGATAACACCGCGGTGGCGAAACTCATCGAGTACGTCAACTACGTGACCAAAACGTACGCGGGTGGGGCGCCCCGCGAGATCGTTGAACCAGCCGTGCTGCTCGTTGCCCCGCTGGCCCCGCACATCGCTGAAGAGCTGTGGTCACGGCTGGGCCACACCGAGTCCTTGGCACACGGCCCCTTCCCGACGTTCGAGGACAAGTGGCTTGTCGACGACACCGTCGAGATTCCGGTTCAGGTGCAGGGGAAAGTCCGCAGTCGTATTAATGTAGCGACGGACGCCTCACGCGAAGATATTGAAGCTGCGGCACTTGATGACGCCAAGGTGAAAGAACACGTGGGCGACCATGAGATCAAGAAAGTGATCGTTGTCCCTGGCCGTATGGTCAACGTGGTGATCTAGGCCCGACCCGGAACGGAAAACAGCATGCTTGGAAAATCAAAAAAATCCGCCTTGGGGTCGTCGGAGGCGTCGGGTTCTTCGGAGTCGAGCACGTCGTCGGGAGCGTCGGGGTCTAGCCCCGCTGCGGCCACGGTGAAGAAGGAACGCCCCTGGTATATCGAAATCCCGATCATCATTCTCTGCGCGCTTCTTGTCGCTGTGCTGTTCCAGGTTTTTATTGGGCGCGTCTATGTCATTCCTTCAGAATCCATGGAGCCGACGCTCAATGGGTGCACGGGCTGCAATAATGACCGCGTTTTTGTCAATAAGCTTGCCTACGATTTCAGTTCCCCCAAGCCGGGCGATGTCGTCGTGTTCCGAGGACCAGAGTCCTGGGACGAAGGCGAGTTCGGTGAGAACACATCGGATGAGGGCAGCGGCTTCAGCAGAGTATTGCGTACTGGGGCGTCGTATATCGGGCTGGCAACTCCCCCGGAGAATGACGTGGTGAAGCGGGTCATCGCGACGGGTGGGCAAACCGTGGAGTGTCAACCCGGCGACGATGGCGTCAAAGTGAATGGGAAGACGATTGATTCGTCGTACACATTGCAGCCTCCGCAGAGGCAGGTCGACACTGAGCATGGTTCAGAAGCATGTGGGGGCGGGTATTTTGGCCCGATTACTGTGCCCGATGGAAATGTGTGGTTGATGGGCGATAATCGCACGAATTCTGCGGATTCGCGTTACCACATGGAAGACCAGTACCAGGGAACGGTGCCCGAGAAGAACATTATTGGTCGGGTGGATGCCCGTATTTTGCCGTTTAGTCGGATTGGCACGGTGGATCACCCGGATGTCCAGAAGGACTAACCGATTCGCGTTGCCGGTGATGAGGGGACGCGAAACCATCATCGGCAACATCCCTGGCGCGCCTATCGGTAATCGAGACCGGCAATTGCCATCCACCCGGTGCTGGTTATCCACCCGAGTGCGAAGGGAATGAGCACCCAACAAATGGCGAGCCATGGGCGCCAGCGGTCGTACCGTGCCCACTTGATATAGGTGGTCCACACTGCCCCGAGTGCGCCGACGAGGGCGATGGCTCCCGGCACGACCGGGAAGAGGATTTCGTAGGTGCGCGAACATATCCATGCCGACTCCCCCGCGTCGCAATCGGGGCCACCCTGGTTATGGGAAATGAACAGGATTATTCCGGCCGCGATCAGCGTAATAAGCGGCACCACGATGACATACACAATGGCTTGGTGAGTGGACCGAGTGTGTTGTTCTAGGCGAAGTAATGGGTCGAGTTCATAATCGAGCCGGGATGGTTTGGATGGCGTGGAGTCTGCTTTATCTACGGTGACGCGCTGATCGGGGTCATCGGAGCGGTGAGAATGAGATTTCCCGTGGCTATCCACTCGAACCTCCTCTACAGCGAAAATATTGGTTTAGACGGGAACAATAACAGTGGGGACGGGCGAATTCCGCACAATCTGGTTTGTTGAGGAACCAAGGAAGGTATGCCCGAAGACCCCCAGCGTGGAACTGCCCACGATGAGGAGGTCCCCTTTCTTCCAATCTAGATCGGTGATGGAACTTTCCCAGTCCGCGCCGGAACCAATGGCGAGTTCGACGCGGAGATCGTCGAAGCGCGCGAGAGCGCGTTCTTGTCCACGCTCAAGGATGCTCTGGGCTTGATCCCGCCATTGACGGGTGGCTTCTTTTGCGTGCTTGTACGGGGTTTCAGTGGGATACATCGATGGCCCGTGGGGGGTGAATGCGACGAGGCGAAGGGGAACATCCCATCGGTGTGCGTAGTCGCACGCTTTCCGCAGAGCTTCTTGTGATTGGTCAGTGTCGACGTAAGCGCAATTGACCCGTGTGACGCCTTTTTTGGATGTTCGCAGGTCACGTGGGGCGAGCCCTAGGGATACAGGTGCGCAGTGAAGCAGAGCGTCCGATGTGGATCCGGCGACAAAGCGGCCCTCGGGCGCAGAAGCGTGGGATCCGAGCAAGACAATCGTTGCGTTGAAATCAGTGGCGGCTGCACTGAGGGCATCCGTTTCCGAGGTCGCGGTGATGAACTCAAAGGGGTGAGTGTCCAGGGAATCGTCCGGAACGCGAGCGTTTTTCAATGCTTGAAGAGCAGCACGCTCACAGTTTTTGGTCTCTTTGCGGATCCAGTGTTGGTAGTCTTCTCCCAACCCGTCGGGAGTGTCAGATGGCCAGATGGAGGGCAAAACTGTGACGGTTCGGATGGTAGCTGGTGAGGTGCGGGCGATCCAGGCTGCGAATTCCTCGGCACTGGATTCGGCGGGATGGGGGCTTCGGGCGATGAGAATGCGAACCGGAGATTCGTCTGTCACGGTGGTGCTCCGTCGGTGAAAGTACTGGTTTCTAGTGTATGTCGGGTTTTATGAAAAAGAATAGAGGCTGGTGCCCGCGTCGGCGATTATCTGGCGTAGGTGGTGCCCGTGTGTCAGTTTTTAGTGGACATCACTTACGCCGGCTGCTGGTGGGGAGGCTGATCATCGTCGGAACCACCCTCATGATCATTCAGCATACGCTCAAGGAGATCGGTTAACTCTAATGCTAGCTCTTTGCCATCCCTGGTGTATTGCGAGATAAATCGGGCAAATTCTCGGTTCCGTTGGGCATTGACGCGGTCTAGTTCTTGTTGACCGTGTTCGGTAAGGGCAACAGTGACTCCACGGCGATCGTGTTTATCACGTTCCCGAACGACGAGACCATCGAACTCTAATCGGTGAATGGCGTTTGACGCGGTGGGCATGCTGATGGATTCGTATTTAGCAATATCGCTGATGCGCATGGATCCGTGTTGTTCGAGGACGGAAAGTATAGAGATCTGACCAGCAGTGAGAGTGGTGTGGACTGACTGGCGGTAGTAGATCAGAACCAGCCTGTTGAAAAGGGGGCGAAGCCGTGCGGCGAGCTCGTCAATGGAAATGTCATCGGCGGATTTTTTCGAGGATTGCGTGGGGGCGTGGGATGGTGTGGCATCGACCGGAGAGGTGTCGCCTGAATTGTTATCGATGGACTTGTCAGTTGAGGTCATTATCACCAGGTACGTTAATCAGTAGAGGACCCCTCCCATTATATGGGGATTCTCACCCGCGCTAAAGCTGCTTGCGCGCAGCGCAAAGATTGGTAGCGCATCCCGATGCATGTCAGCGTGGTGCATGTCAGCGTGGTACATGTCAGCGTGGTGCGTGAGTTCGATACGTTGGCCTATGGGAACCGTGAAGTTCCTTAAATCGGCATTCCCGACGCTAGGGAAAGGTCACAGAAGATGCTAGAGGGCGGGTAGAGGAACGAAAACGGAAGTTGAAGGGGGACTTAGTAGAAGGTTTTATGGGGGACGGTGTGGAGGGCTATACACGTGAGGCTATTGTGCCTATAGTGACCGGAGTGAGCTGGACAGAGACGAGGAATCATCAGCTTGATCGTCAACGGTTGCTGGCTGAATACCGCCGAGGAGAAATCTCTGCGGAAGACTTGCGGCAGTCGTCGCGTCGGCTGATTGATGCAGCTGATTTCCATGGTGAACCACAAGATCGTCCGTGTCCGCTATGTGGAAAAAGGACGTTAAAAAATGTCATCTGGATATTCGGCGATAACTTGGGGAAAATAGCAGGGACCGCGCGTAGTCGTCGAGAGGTTGAGGCCCTGGCGGAAACCTATGGCGACATTACCGCCCACATCGTGGAGGTATGCGTGCATTGCCGGTGGAACGTGCTGCTTCATGAGATGCTTGTTCGCGTAGGAAGTGGTACGTCCAAACCTCGCGTAGAGGAGAAATAGGACTAGTGAGTAATAAACAACCACAAAGGCAGGCCAAGATGTCTACCTGGAAAAAGGTGCTGCTATGGACAGGTGTGATCCTCCTTGTCCTCATTCTTGCGCCTGTTGTGGCATTCTTTTCCGCCTACGCGGTGACGAAGGTTCCGGAGCCTCAAGAGCTACAAACTAATCAGATTGCAACGATTTACGCGTCGGATTCCTCCACACAGTTGGCGCGCATCGTGCCGCCCGACGGTAACCGCACGGACATTGATCTGTCGGAGATCCCCCAACCAGTGCGACAAGCCGTTTTGGCGGCGGAGGACCGTTCCTTCTATTCCAACCCCGGTTTCTCCGTCAAAGGTTTCGGACGCGCTGCGCTCGGACTTGTGACAGGTAAGGAATCCTCTGGTGGTGGTTCCACCATCACCCAGCAGTATGTGAAAAATGCCCTCGTGGGCAACGAGCACTCCTACACGCGTAAGGCTAAGGAGCTCGTTATTTCCGCGAAGATGGCCCGCGAGTGGTCGAAAGACGAAATCCTCGGGGCGTATCTGAACACTATTTATTTTGGACGTAACGCGTATGGCATCGCCGCGGCGTCGAAGGCGTATTTCAACAAGGATGTCAAGGACCTCACGCCGGAGGAAGGCGCTGTGTTGGCTGCCTCTATTCAGCGTCCGTCGGAATTAGACCCGTGGACTAACCGCCAGGCTGCCGAAGAGCGATGGAATTACGTCATGGACGGTATGGCCGAAATGGGCGCTGTTAACGGCGAAGAGCGCGCACACGCGGCATACCCGGAGGTTATTGATCCGAACACGATCGATACAGGGTCCGAAGTTGAGGGCACGAATGGCTTGATTAAGTCGCAGGTCATGTCTGAGCTCGAGGCATCCGGCATTAGTGAGCAGGATGTCAACACCCAGGGTCTGAAGATCACGACGACGATTGACCCCAAGGTTCAGAAGTCCGTGACGGAGACGGTCAAGAACCGCATGCAGGGCTACCCGGATGATTACCGGACCGCAGTGGTGTCGGTTGATCCCCGCAATGGCGCGGTGAAGGGGTATTACGGAGGCGATGATCCTAATGGTTGGGATTTCGCCAACACCGGCCTTCAGACCGGATCGACGTTCAAAATTTTCGGTTTAGCCGCAGGCCTTGAGCAGGGAATGTCGCTGTCCCGCGTGTACTCCTCGGCCCCAGTGACTATCAATAACCTGACTATTCAGAACTCTGAGGGCGAATCCTGTGGTTCGTGTAGTTTGGCCACGGCATTGAAGATGTCGCTGAACACGAGCTTTGTGCGTATGCAGCACGATTTGAAGCACGGTTCAAAGGACACAGCGGATATGGCCCACCGCTTGGGTATCCCCACTGAGGTCAATGGCGAAAAGACATTGCAGGAAAAAGATGGTCAGGTTTATGACGGCGTCATCTTGGGCCAGTACTTAACCCGCCCAATTGACATGGCGACTGGCCTGTCCACGTTGGCGAATAACGGCATGTACCACCAGACGCACTTTGTTCAGAAGGTGGAGACGTCGTCAGGCAAGGTGCTGCTGGACCGGTCGGATGTTGAGGGTGACCAGCGGATTGATAAGGATGTCGCCAATAACGTCATCTCCGCGATGGAGCCGATCGCGTCGTACTCGCGTAACCACGGCTTGGCTGGAGGCCGGACCTCGGCAGCCAAATCCGGTACGGCTCAGTTGGGCGATACTGGCAATAACAAGGATGCATGGTTTGTTGGTGCAACCCCGCAATTAGCGACGGCGGTCTGGGTCGGCACTAATGACGGCCAGCCCATTTTCTACTCGGGCCGGCCGATGTATGGCGCTGGACTCCCAGCCGACATTTGGAAGCAAACCATGGATAGCTCCTTGCAGAACGAAGATTACATGGCCTTTGGTGATTCAGGTTCGTCGGGCTCTAAGCAGGCGAATACGAATTCGGGCGGATCGAAGAAGACCTATACCCGAACGACAACGGTTCAACAGCAGCAGCCGTAGCGTACTCGTGCACCCCAAACGCAGGCGCCACAGCAGCAGCAGTATGCGCCGGAGACGCAGGAAACCCCTGCCCCGACGCCACAAGCGCCTGATAATGGCGGTCTTAACATTCCGACGCGGACGCAGGAAATTGTCCCCGGTGTGGAAGTTCCCGTTCCGGACTTGGGCAATAACGATCAGCCAGCTCCGTAAATAATCGACGAGTTGGCCCGTACAGAGTTAAGAAGGACATAGTGGCGTTGGGTGCAGGTAGAGGAAAAGAGCAGCAGGACACCGACGTGTTGAGGGTTCAGCCGAGCCTGACGGAGCCCGCAGCGCAACGGTGGACTCATTTCCTTGGGGGGCCTGTTGCGGGCCATGGTCTCGTCGGGCGAGCAGTGTGGGCCACTCCCCTTCGCGTCCTGATGGGCCTGGCCTTGGGCATGATGTCACTAGGTTGGCTGTCGAAGGCGAATTGTCTTCGTGGCGACGGTGACGGAGTGAATTGGACATCGAACCGTCAGTACATCTCGGGGTGTTATGCGGATTCGATCCCGCTGTACAGCATTGAAGGCCTGAAAGATGGGCACTTTCCGTATGTCTACTCCTGGGCCGGCGATGGTGGCACCCGCCATATGGAGTACCCGGTTCTCACCGGTCTGTACCAGTGGTTATGCGCACAGTTGGCCGCTCCCTTGCACTGGCTTGCTGACCTCATTGGATGGTCGGTGCCCCGCGTCGATTTTTATTTCGGCGTCAACGCCGTGTTCCTCGCGATTGCATGGATTGGGACGCTGTGGTTCACCTACCAGCTGGCCGGTCATCGGGTGTGGGACGTCATCTTGGTTGCTGCCAGTCCCATCGTGGGTGTGCATATCTTCACCAATTTCGACTCTTTAGCGACAGTGTGCGCGATGGGCGCGATTTTCCTGTGGACCAGGAAAAAGTACGCAGGAGCTGGGGTGCTCATCGGTCTGGGCACGGCCGCGAAGCTCTGGCCAGCATATATCTTGGGCGCTTTCCTGGTCCTGGTCATCCGTCACCATTGGCGGGAACGCACGGAATTCATCAACACGGTGGTCTCAGCAGTGGTCACCTGGCTTGTGGTGAATATCCCGATCATGATGGCATCCCCGGCTGGATGGGCAGAATTCTTCACCCGGAATGGGAAGCGAGCAGCCGAAGATTCGACGATGTACAGCGTGCTCTCATGGGTGACGGGATTTAGTTACTCCACTGCTGTCCCGGTGAAGGCGCAGTCGATTATCTCGTTCGTGCTGTTCGGATTGTGTTGTGTCGGAATTTTGATTCTCGGACTGAAGGTGAAACGCGAGCCTGCAGTGTGGGAATTGTCGTTGTTGATCATCGCCGCGTTCGTTCTGACCAGTAAGGTGTGGAGCCCGCAATACTCGTTATGGCTCGTGCCCCTCGTAGCGTTGTCTCTCCCCCGCTGGCGGCTGGTATTCGCCTGGATGTGGGTGGAAGCTATTTACTGGTTCGTGCGCATGTGGTGGTTCACGGGTGCAGATAACAAAGGCGCTCCAGACTGGCTTTTCAACTCCTTCGTGATTGCGCGAGATGCGCTTGTTGTGGCCATCCTTGTGCTGGTGATCCAGCAGATGCGTGGTACACGTCCCGACGCGCCACGAACGATGCTCCAGGCGGAGGTTCCTGGACAACAGGAAACGGGCGTGGGGGCGTGGACGTCGCACCATGGTGTAGCGGCGCAGCGCGGTGCGTCGTCGTCGGAAATGAGTAATCTGACGGCAACTAGCCGGGCGGGAACTAACTGGACGGACGTCGGTACACGATCAGATGTGGGGGCTTCAGCATGACGTCACAAGTGACTTTGACGATTGTTAGCGTTTTTATCGGCTTCTTTTTATTTACTGCTTCGTTTGCCAGTTTCATGTATAAGAAGCCGGCAAAGGTGACGTGGTGGCTATTCGGTATCGCCGTTTTCTTCATCACCGTTGTGCCGGTGACCGTTGCTGTCTTTTGGGCAACGCTCATTAACTAGCCGGGGTGCTTACCACCTAGCCAATTAGTCCCATCTAGGTAAACAGTCTCCCCTCTAGCCAATTAGTCCCGCTTAGCCAGCTAGTCGTTTTATCTGGGTGGTGCTGCTGCGGACCATGCTTGGTTTTTATCTTCGGTTTATCTCCGGGTTTTGCCTCTGGCCAGCGGTTTGGTAGTCTCGGGGGGTTGCTTGACGCAACGAACCCTCCTGTCGCGCTAACGATGGCGCGGCCGAAATACGACTAGACCATAGGAGGTGATGAGGTCCGTGCGTCACTACGAAATCATGATCATTCTCGATCCCGCGCAGGATGAGCGCACTGTAGCCCCGTCCCTGGATAAGTATCTCGATGTTGTCCGCAAAGAAAAGGGCAACGTTGACAAGGTTGATATTTGGGGCAAGCGCCGTTTGGCCTATCCCATTCAGAAGAAAGAGGAAGGCATCTACGTTGTCGTGGACTTCACCTGTGAGTCCGCCACTGTGCTGGAAGTCGACCGTCTGCTCAACCTGAATGATTCGGTGTTGCGTACGAAAGTTCTGCGGACCGACGCCTAAAAAGGCACACTGGTAAAAGCACCAGTGTCAGGTTTTATCTGACCACCAAAACCGGTTGTCCTGCAGAGAGAGGATTCATCATGGCACAAGGAGAGACACCTATCACGGTTGTCGGCAATCTTGTTGCTGACCCAGAACTTCGTTACACCCCGTCGGGTGCTCCTGTGGCTAATTTCCGTGTGGCATCGACGCCACGCCGTTACGATTCCCAAACCAACCAGTGGGTTGATGGGGATGCGATGTTCCTTACCTGCAATGTGTGGCGCCAGGCCGCCGAGAACGCTGCCGAATCGCTAAAAAAAGGCATGCGCGTGATCGTGAATGGCCGCTTGCGTCAACGGAGTTTTGAGACTCGGGACGGTGAACAGCGTCGCGTTTTTGAAATCGAGGTCGACGAGGTCGGCCCGTCGTTGAAGTACGCCACGGCAAACGTCGAAAAGACGAGTGGCGGAGGCAACGGATTCAACCAAGGCGGCGGTGGCTTCGGTGGAAACCGAGGCGGAGGCTTTAACTCCAACCGTGGCCAGCAGTCTCAAGGCAACCAGGGCTTCGGCGGTTCCGGAGGGAACTCGGGCGCGGATCAGGATCCGTGGAATTCCGCTCCCAGCCAGGGCTCCAGCCAAGGGTTTGGTGGGGCAGATGATGAGCCACCCTTCTAACTAATCAACGTAAGAAAGGCTAGGGATCATGAAGCTGATCCTCACCGCCGCCATTGACAATCTCGGTGTTCCTGGTGACATCGTCGAGGTCAAGGCCGGCTATGGAAGAAACTACCTGCTCCCGCGCGGGTACGCGGTCCCCGCTACTCGTGGTGCAGAGAAGCAGGTTCAGGATTTGAAGCGTGCGCAGGAAGCGCGTGCTATTCGCGACGCCGATCGCGCTCGCGAGGTCAAAGAGCAGTTGGCAAACCTGGAAGGCGTTTCTGTCGCCGTCCGCACTGCCAACAATGGCAAGCTGTTCGGGTCTGTTAAGCCTAACGACGTTGCTCAAGCCGTCGTAGCTGCTGGTGGTCCGGAGCTGGATAAGCACAGCATTGACATGACCAAAGGGTTTGTGAAGTCGACGGGTAAGTACTCGGTGGATGTGAAGCTCCACGAGGATATCCACGGCACCATTAACTTCGAGGTCGTATCCCAGTAGTTTCTGGTTTTACACTTTTTGAATTCTTTCCGGGGACTCGACACCCCCGGTCGACAACAGCGTGTGAGCCCCATCCACAGGTTATTTCCGCATAGCGTGGGGTAACTCAGTGGTTGTTGGGGCTTGATAAGGGATGTGCCACGTTTTCGTGGCCGTTCTGTGATACACAAGGCGCGACTCGACACCGCGCCGTGTTCTTCACTCCACGTTGGGTGTGCTTCGACACCACGCCCTGCGTGAAATAACGACGGGTCTGGCAGATATGCCGGGCCCGTTTTTCGTATGCGCGGACCTTATACGACGAAATGTGTCCGTCTACCAGCTCCTTGTTCCATGCGCCGGCGCTTCGCGCTCCAGGAATTGGGTTCTTCCTGGGGTATTACCCGGGTTTTCCGTATGCGGGGATCGGCCAGGCGAAGAACATCATTCACGCAAGAGCTTCGTCGTTTACCTTCTGTTAATGGTGATAGAGATGTTGTCGGATGTCGTGGATGGGGCTGGGGATAACACGCACAGGTTAGGTGCTTGACAACCGGCTTTTTACCCCAATTTGCTCGGATATTTCCCCAGTTCACGATAAAAAGGCCCAGCGTAGGAGCGGTTTTCCACCGGTACTGTGAGATTCGTCAAATCAAAATTTCACAGGGCTGACCTGCGCAAACGCTCGTTTCCGCAGGTCGCTATAAAAACTTGTCCACAGTAAATTCCACAGGCCGACGTGGGAAACGTTGAATTCTCCACATTTTATCCACAGGCGGTCTACGAAACCTGTGGATAACTTCGTCGGGAAGTAGTTATTGAGATTTGCATCCTAGCCGTCGGGGCTTTATGAAAAGCAGTAAAGAGTCACTCTGAGCAACCCCTTCCGGTGAGATCCGGTGAGATCTGGCGGGCACCAGCAGACCTAGCGAGGTCCAGTGAGGTCCTAGTGAGGTCTAGTGGGATCTCGTGGGGTTTAGCGAGAGTTAGAGCAGTGCGCCCATATTCCAGCGTGCCTCTCATGATTGTGCTCAGTGTTTATGTCGGCGGCAGACGATAGGGTATTCCCATGGCATCACGTTCAGCGGTATCAGCGTCTTCTTTTGATAATTCGTATGACTCGTATGAGTCTGGTTTTGGTTCGGGTGGGGACTATGAGGATGCGTCGTTTGGACCTTCCGGCGGCCCCGATCCGCGGGATTATGAGGAATTCGGCCGGAAGTCTCCCCAGGATATTGAGGCTGAGCAGGCTGTTTTGGGCGGTATGCTGCAGTCCCAGGACGCCATTACGGATGTCGTAGAGATTCTCCGCGCGGACGATTTCTATGACCCGCGCCATCAAACCATTTTTAACGCCATTCTCGATCTTTATAGCGAATCCGCGGACGCCCAGCTGCAGATCGACCCGGTGCTGGTGAGCAACCGCCTTAATAGGGACGGCGACTTGGAGCGCGTGGGTGGTGCGCCATACATCCACACCCTTATGACTAAAGTGCCGACGGCGGCCAACGCGAGTTACTATGCGCGGATCGTTGCCGAAAAAGCGGTGCTCCGTGGGCTGGTCTCGGTGGGGACGGAGATCGCCAAGCTGGGGTACAACGGCATCGACGGCCAGGACGTGGACAAGGTGGTCGATTACGCCCAGTCTCAGGTGTTCGGGGTCGGACGTCGTGACGCCAGCACGGATTATGTTGAGTTGGCCGACACGTTTGAGGAGGTCAACGATCTTCTCAACGAGTACGAAATGCACGGTGGGGCAGCCAGTGGTGTGCCAACGGGCTTCCTTGACCTCGACAAAACGATTAACGGCCTTCACCCTGGGCAGATGGTTATCATCGCCGCTCGTCCGGGCGTGGGGAAGTCCACCTTGGCGATGGATTTCATGCGGTCGGCGTCGGTAGAAAATAACACACCGTCGGCACTTTTTAGCCTCGAGATGTCCAAAATGGAGATCGTTCTGAGGCTGCTATCGGCCGAGGCCGAGGTGAAACTCACCAATATGCGCAGCGGCAAAATGGACGAGTCCGAGTGGACCCGGCTGGCTCAAACGATGGGGAAGCTCGAGAAAGCGCCCATTTTTATAGACGATTCTCCCAACCTGACGATGATGGAAATCCGGACGAAAGCGCGCCAGATCAAACAAAAGCACGGTCTCGGCTTGATTGTTGTGGATTATCTTCAGCTGATGACCTCGGGCCGCAAGGTGGAGTCGCGCCAACAGGAAGTGTCGGAGTTTTCCCGTCAGCTGAAGTTGTTGGCGAAGGAAGTGGAAGTTCCGCTGATCGCTATTTCGCAGCTCAACCGTGGCCCGGAATCCCGTACAGACAAGAAACCCCAGCTGGCGGACCTTCGTGAATCGGGGTCCCTCGAGCAGGATGCGGACATGGTAATGCTGTTGTACCGGCCGGATTCTCAGCCGGGTGCTTTGGATAACGCCCGCGAAGGAGAAGCAGACATTATTTTGGCTAAACACCGCGGGGGACCGGTAGGGACCATCCCGATTGCCGAGCAATTGAAGTACTCGAGGTTCGCTAATCTGGCCACCGATAACTTCTCGTAAGGCCGGGCCGTGCCGTACGGCCTGAACGCCCCATGAGACCGGGAGAATGCCGTTCATGGGTAATTTTCGGGGCTTCTCGCGGTATCCGCACATTCGTCGGCGCGGCCCGTGGACTGCCACGAAATCGCGCCAAACCGACATTTTCCTCTATTTTGGATAGCGAGTAGTAGTTCCCGATTGCTGAGTGATGCGCCCGCGCGGAGTGCTTATTTGTTACATGCCCGCGTGTGAGGTGCCCCTGGCGCTCATGTGGCACTTGGTGAGCTGGCCCCAGACCTCGTATAAGTACGTGGCATAAGCAGTTGCCCACGCAGGAGTGGCTGGGACAGTGTGTAGGTAGTAATGAAAGGTGGCGGGCATGGAGACCCTCATTGTGATTGTGGGTCTGATGTTTGCGACGGTCATCGTCGTGTCCATCGGCGAGCGGACCAACCTCCCGTGGCCCGTGTTGTTAACCCTGTTAACGACGGCGACGATGGTCTTCCCTGCGATTCCGGATATTTCATTACCTCCTGATCTGATTCTTCCGTTATTCCTTCCGCCTCTGATTTGGGCGATGGCGCGGCGCTTGTCGTGGCCGCTCATCCGTTCCCAGTGGCGGACGCTGTTGTCTTTGTCGGTGTTGTTGGTCGTGGTCACGATCTTGGCGGTGGCCGGGACATCAATGGTGTTGATCCCTGGATTGTCAGTCGCGGGGGCGATTGCTTTGGGCGCGGCGGTCGCTCCGTCGGACCCGGTGGCCGTGGAGGCCGTTGCGGAGCCGGCGGGAATTCCTCGGCGCGTGATCGGCACCTTGCAGACGGAAGGCTTGTTTAATGATGCGGTAGCGTTGGTGGCCTTCCAGTTGGCGCTCAATTCTTTGTATAACGACGACCCAATCCATGTGGGCTCGGCGTTGCTGCAGTTTGGGTATACAGCTGTGGCGTCGATTGCCTTGGGCTGGTTGATCGGTCATGTTGCCGGCCGGGCATTGGAGTACACCGCGGGATCAAACACGGTTAACGCATTAAGCTGGGTGGTTCCATTCGCGGTGTATATCGCCGCGGAGGAGATTCACGCGTCGGGTGTTATTGCCGTGGTCGTTGCCGCCGTCGAGATGACGTCGCGTGTGTCGGCGACGGCGGCTGAGGATCGCTTGACGGGGTCGGCGTTCTGGGAAACCGCGGAGCTGTTGGTGACGGGCCTGGCGTTCGGCCTGATCGGTTTGTCGGTACGTAACGCGGTGGAGCAGACCTCGACGCGTATCGGCGAAGGTATTGTGTGGGGTTTGGTCATCTCCGGTGTCCTCTTCGCGGTGCGTTTTGTGTGGATGTATGACCAGTATTTGTTGAACAAGCACGGCAAAAAGAAGAACGTGTCCCCGCTTCGTTTGCAGGAAGTGCTGGTGTTGACGTGGTCAGGGATGCGCGGTTTGGTCACGCTGGCCCTGGTTTTGTCGGTGCCCGCTGGTTATATCAATGTCTATAACGAAATGCCACTAATCGCGATCACGGTGCTGTTCTGCACGATGGTAGTTCCGGGGTTGACGCTGCCGTGGATGATGCAAAAGCTGAATGTCAATGAGGGCAATGATGCGATTGCCGACGCGACGATGGATCGTTTGTTGCGCCGCGCGCATAATGCCGCGATGGATGTGCTGCAGTCGAAGGGCGAGGATCTCCCACCTGAGGCTATCCAGGCTATCGCGCGTCGTTTCCGCGACATGACGGGCGTCCCGAAGGACGACGAGCCAGAGAACTATGAGGATGCGGTGCGTCGCCTGCGCGAGGTGCGTCGGAAAGTGACCGCCGTCCGATTGGAGGCGATCGAGGCTGCCCAGGTCGAGGTTATGTCGGCTCGATTCGAGCCAGGCGCGGATCCGTTCATTATCGACGAAGTGCTGGCGCAGTTGGACCGCATGACGCTTGCGAGTGGCGAAAATTCTGTCATGGGGCTCCGAGAAAGGTAGGTGCGCTGTGTCTCGTGAAAAAAGTTCTGTGGTGTCGAAGCGTTTTGTTGGGTCGGCTGCGCTGGTTTTTGTTGGTGGTGCCGTGGGGACATTGGTGCGTGATGTGTTGACGTCGAGCCCCGTGGTGAGCGCCGTGGTGCCCACTATGTGGTGGGTTTTCGCGGTGAACGTTGTGGGAGCGGCTTTGCTTGGTTTTTTGGGTGCACGCTTCGCCCGCCTGGGCCGTGTGAACGCAAAATTGCTGTTGGGGACTGGTTTTTGCGGCGGTTTAACCACATATTCGACGCTTGCCGTGGACATTGCTCGGTGGTTCCCGGGGGTCGGAGCTGCCGGCGTGCAGGGATCCGGGTCCCTGATGGGCATGAGTTTCGCGGTGTACTACGCGTTATTTAGTGTTATCTGTGGCGCGATTGCGGCGTTTGCCGGGGCATGGTGGGAGCGCGTCGGTCGTAGTGAGGTGCCTCGGCGATGATGCTGCTCGTGGCGGTCGGCGGTGGGATTGGTGCGTGCCTGCGATATGCGGTGGATGCGTGGATCCGCACACGGTGGCCGGCGGAGTTCCCGTGGGCCACGTTTGTGATCAACGTGACCGGTTCGTTTGTTCTTGGCCTCTGTGTAGCAGGCCTGTCTGGGGGAGCAGTATTGGGCTTTTTGGGGACTGGGATGATGGGCGGCTATACCACGTTCTCCACGGCGTCTGTAGAGGCTGTCACTCAAGGGAGCGGTGGCCGTGGCGCCATCTATGCATTATCGACGCTGGTGGTGGCGGTCCTCGCGGCGTGGGTCGGGTTGATCATCGCCGGGTAGGGTGCATCGGGTACGTCGCGCCGGGGGCGCCACGCCAGAGGCATTGCGCCCGGGGCGTGGCGCGGAGAAAGTGAGGGTTACTTGGGCTCGAGGGCGTATCCAGCTTCAGTGACGGCCTCGTTGATGTCGGCATCGCCGAAGTCTTCACCTTCGACGGTCATGTGTCCGTCGTTGTAGATGGTGACGTTTTGTACTCCGCGTGCCTGAGATACCGCGTTTTTGATGGTGGCGGCTCCTTCGTTGGAGCTCATGCCGGTGATGGTGTAGTTCTTCATCATTGGGGTATCTCCTTGTGGGGTACTGTCGTGTTGATGGCCACTGATGGTTGGCCAGTGCTAGCTGGTGCCTCACAGGCGGGTGTGTGCTCCATAGGCTATAGCGTGGGGCGCGAAATAGCCCCGTGTGGAACGAAACTTTAGTTATTGTTGTTAGTTTGCACTAGTGACAATTTCTATTTTGCACATGTTTAGGGGTATTTAGGGGTGCTCGTTCGTCGCATAGGCCCTGTAGTGGGCTTGGGGTAGCTTTTTCAGTTAATCTGATGAGCTCAGAGGCGCTCCCTCATGTTAAGGTAACGGTACCCTATTGAGCCATGCTAAATACGCCACGCAGCGAACCTTAATGGGACTTACAGAGGGCAGAGGGGAGAAATAAGTGGGCGGCCTTATATTCACCGTCATAGCGGTAGCGTGCATCGCACTCCAGTATTTATTACCCCGGTATCTTCCCAACTGGACGGGGCTTTTTTATCCTCGTTCCTTATGTAGCTGTAGTCGTCTTCATTGTGTTTACGGTTGGCTTGCACGGCTTTAGGGACTTTATTATGCCGCTCGCCGGTTTTTTTGGGTTAATGGGTGTTTGGGGTCAGGGAATAGAAAAGAAAAAACGGGTGGAGAAAGAGGCGGCACATGAGACCGAGTGAGTCATATAGTAAAACCGGCTTCGTACTCAATGGCATTAAGTCCGAATTGACGACGTTCATACACACCACTTCGCTGAAAGTCTCGCTGGTTGTGATGGCCATCCCCACGGTCGGCTTAGCCGTAGGGGTGTCGCGACATAACAACAAGCCGATCGGCTTTACGGGGGGCTTAGCTAATGTCTCAGAGCTAGCTTTTTTCTTCGTTGCCTTCATATTATCCCTGTATATTGCTGGTAATTACACGAAGGGATCAGTAAACTACACCCTTCTTTCCATTCCTTTCCGTTCTCGCACTTATGTCGCTAGCCTGCTTACTTGCGCTATTATCTCCCTGGCTTTTTGGCTAGTGTTTATCTTATTTTTTGGCTTACTTTTAATCGCCTTATTTGTTGTAACCAGTTTTAACGTCACCACTGATTCTGTCTCTAGGGAATGTATCCGTGGGCTGTCATGGGCGGTGTGCATGGTGGCCATTGGAGTGATCACTGGTGGGATCTCTCATCTGGCTCGAAACGTAACCCTGTCATTCACGTTCATCATTATTATCATGCTCATTCTCCCGATGGCGGGTGCCATCTTGATGGCGATGGGTCACGACCAGGGTGATCTCCTGCTCCACCACAGCTTCCCGTTCGCCGTGGACAAACTAACGCAAGCTAATGCAACGTCGCTCAAGGGCCTGCTTGAAGTTGGGTTGTGGTGTGTCGTGGCCGTTGCGTGTGGTGCGGCACGTCTGTGGAGGTATGAGGCATGAGTTCGTCGGCAATTTCGGTTGAACAAATTAATAAGTCGTTTGGGAAAAGAGTCCCGGTTTTGGAGAATATGACATTCGACGTTCCGCGGGGCAAGATTACGGGGTTGTTGGGGCCAAACGGGTCGGGTAAGTCGACAATAATGAAGATTATTGCGGGGCTGACCCATGCCGATTCTGGCAAGGTCACGATCGATCTAGGACGTCCTGACTCTTCTGAGCACGTCGTCGGGATTGATCATTGCCGGGCATCGATTGGCTATCTTCTCGATCCCGAATGGATAGATACACGGGTGTCGATACTTACTTTCCTTCGCAGTCAAATGCTATTGAAGGGCATTTCAGATACTAAGAAGAAAGCGATCGGCATTCTCGACGAATACGGTCTCGCTCATGCTCGCAACCGTAAGCTTGCGAAGGTGTCGCTGGGTATGAGGCAACGTGTCTGCCTTGCGGTGGCATTTCTCAACGATCCTGAGATCGTGATTTTGGACGAACCGCATAATGGGGTGGACGCAGATGGCTCGATCGCATTTCAGAACAAGCTGAAGGAATATATTAGTTCCGGCGGAACGGCCTTGATTTCATCGCACTTGCTGAACGAGGTTCAGCAGTTTTCAGACTATGTGGTCATGATTAAAAATGGGCGAACGATAGTTCAAAAGCCACTTGACCAGCTACGAACGACGAATAGCGTTCTTTTAACAGTCCGAGGGGATACTGAGTCTGCTCAACGTGCCATGGTCACCAATGGTGGTCATATTGATGGTGTGTCTGGGCATACACTTTCTATTAGTGGATTAGACACAGCGACGATCGCGGAAGTAGCGGTTCGGCATGGTGTCAAGATTGAAGGCCTCACTAAGGAAAGTAGGTCATTGGAGAGCATCTACTTAGAACTGAATGAATAGGTGTCCTCGGTTTCGTCATTTCTGTATCCGCAATATCCACGTTCGCATGTGAAGGCACCCATCCCCGCTGCAGTTGTAGACTGTCTGGTCTATGATGGGCCGCCTAAAGGTCTCTGCTTCATATAGTGCAGGTAGACGGCGTGATGACCGTGTGCGTCGGCCCCTTAAAGTGGCCTAGTTAAAGTGGCCAGGAGCGCCGTCTTTTTAAACTTAGTGAAAGGAATTTATGGCTACAGTTACTGTGACGAAGGATAATTTCACCGATACCGTCTCTCATGGTGTTGTTGCGCTGGACTTTTGGGCTGAATGGTGTGGCCCCTGTCGCATGTTCGGACCGATTTTCGAGGAAGTCTCTGAGCAGTTCCCTGATGTGACTTTTGGCAAGGTAGATACGGAATCCAACCAGGAGATCGCGGGTTCGCTGGGTATCCAGTCCATCCCGACGCTCATGGTGTTTAGGGACAACGTTTTGGTTTACCGTCATGCGGGCGTCCATTCTGCTGGTCAGGTTAAGGACGTCATTGAGCAGACTAAGAACCTGGACATGGATGAGGTTCGGAAGCAGATCGCGGAGCAGGAAGCTAAAGAATCGGGGGAGTAGCCTCATCGACGCTATCGGGGGAGTAGCGACGTAAATGTACAACCGGCTACATATCATGCACATAGCACGACGCGCCCCAACCGTCGGTGTATCGGTGGGGCGCGTATTCGCACGTCACAGAGCTACTCGTAGTCGCAGACTTGTCAGCGAGAGCAGACTCGCGACGTCGTTACCTACTTGATTGTGGTGCCGTCGGGAATGACGGGTCCGGGGTTGCCGGAGATTGCCAGAAGGTGCTCGGCAAGTGCGAGGATGCTGTTCAGAACGTCCATGAGTACTCCATTCCTTCCTTGGCACGGCTGTGGGGGAGATGCCGGTCCTGCCGACGCTATATCGCCTAAAACTCACTGTGTTTTGGGCTCGATGGGTAATGTCGGTATGGATTGTGTGGTGGACTCGCCATCTGACACGGACACGTGCTTCAGGATTGTTTACGATTGCGATCAATGTTGTCCATAGTGCACTGTACGCCTGAACTGCAGAGCGCGCGTGAACCGCACAGTAGGGTCGACCGATGCTGACAGACGCTAAGGAGATTGTGATGGCTAACCCCTTTTCAAAAGGGTGGAAATACGCGATGGCTAAATTTGATAGCACCATCGATGAAAAAGCAGACCCCATGGTGCAGATCCGGCAGGCCACAGAGGCGGCGAAGAAACAGCACCAGGCTGTTGTGGAGCAAGCGTCGTCTGTCTTGGGAAATCAGCGGCAGCTTGAGATGAAGCTCAACCGGCTGATTAAGGATCAAGAAAACCTTCAGTCTCAGGCTCAGAAAGCAGTGCAGCTTGCGGATAAAGCGTCGCAGGAGGGGGATGCCCAGCAGGCGAGCGAGTGGAACAGCACAGCTGAGGTGGTGGCATCGCAACTGGTCAGCGTCGAACAGCAGATTGAGGAGACAAAGCAGCTTCACCACAGTAATGCTCAGGCCGCGGAGCAGGCTAAGGCCCAGGTGAAGAAGTCGGAGGCCCATCTGAAGGAGCAGTTGGGGCAGATCGATCAGCTACGGGCGCAGGTTAACCAGACGAAGATGCAAGAAGAGTCCGCAAAAGCTGCTGAGTCAATGAACGCGCTGAGTACCACGGATGATTCTGTTCCTAGCTTGGATTCGGTACGCGACAAGATCGAGCGTCGCTACGCGGATGCTCTTGGTAAGCAGGAGCTCACGGAGAGTTCGGTGGATACCCGCATGGCGGAGATTGAAACCGCTGGTCGTGATATCAAGGCTTCGGCTCGGTTGGAAGAGATTAGGGCCCAGATGCATGGTGGACAGGCTGGTAACCGTTCCTTAGACGCGGGAGATACGCCGCAGGGTGAGCTCGATTCCGGTGACACCGGGGGGTCGAATACTACTCAGGGCAAATAATTCATCGACATTTTTTACCTCCTCGCAACCTGTTTAATACGTTTTCCTGACAGTATGGGTGGGGTGTCGCGAACCCAGCGACATCGACGTCGTCACGTGTACACGTGGCCAACCTGCCACGTCGAGCACACGTGATGAACCCCTCGCCATACGATGCAGGCTCCACCGAGCCTTGCGAAGGAGAACTATGTATACGGTTGCTGATTACATTGCAGATCGCTTAGCTGAACTGCACATTAAGGATGTTTTTGGGGTTCCGGGTGATTTCAACCTGGAATTCCTGGATCACATTACGGGGCATGATGCGCTGCATTGGGTCGGCAACGCCAATGAGCTGAACGCGGGCTACGCGGCCGATGGCTACGCACGCATGAATGGCATCGGTGCCGTGGTCACCACATTCGGGGTGGGCGAGCTCTCGGCTATCAACGCGATCGCTGGGTCTTTCTCGGAGAACGTTCCGGTGGTGCACATTGTCGGCGCCCCGTCGAAGGATGCGCAGGCGTCCCGACGGTTGTTGCACCACAGCCTTGGTGATGGTGATTTTTCTCATTTTCGACGCATGGCTAGCGAAGTGACGTGTGCCGTCGCTGATCTGACCCCGGCCGATGCGGTCGACGAGGTGGATCGCGTTCTCCGCGCGGTGCAGACACATCGGCGGCCCGGATACATTGTGGTACCTACCGACGTCGCCCGCGTCGAGGTTGAGCCGCCATCGTCTCCTTTGGGTGGTGCCCGGTCCTACACCTCCAACCGTGCTCTGGCGGAGTTCCGCGCGGCTGCCTCTGAATTCTTGGAGGGGCGCGACGTGACGGTGTTGGCGGATCTCCTGGTTCACCGGATGGGGGCGACGGAGAACCTGAACCGGCTGCTCAGCGCCGGTATTCCTCATGCCACCTTGATGTGGGGCAAAACGCTGGTTAATGAGGAAGACCCGTTCTTCTTGGGCGTGTATGCGGGCGCAGCCTCCGAGCCTGACGTTCGCAAAGCTGTGGAGGGGGCTGATCGCCTGGTTATGGCCGGTGTTCGCTTTACCGATACGACGACGGCCAGCTTCAGCCAGAAGATCGACCCGGCACGCTGTGTGGATATCGCCACTAATTACGCGAAGGTGGGCGATAAAACCTTTGCTCCGCTGAACATTGCTGATGCGTTGGACGCACTTGCTGAGCTTGCTCCGTCCTTCGCGGACCGTACCCCGGGGGCAGTTCCGGAACCGGAGCCGCACCACTGGGTTGCGGGTGCTGATGAGCCCTTGGTACAAGACGATGTATGGCCGACGTTAGCTGGGGTGCTGACTGAGGGAAACATCGTTGTTGCTGATCAGGGGACCAGTTTCTTCGGCCTAGCGAAGATGCGTTTCCCGGCGGACACGACCTTCATTGGCCAGCCGTTGTGGGGGTCCATCGGATATACGCTCCCTGCTGCAATGGGCGCCGGTCTCGCCTGCCCGGGGCGACGCCCAGTGCTCGTTATCGGCGACGGTTCTGCGCAGCTGACAGTCCAGGAGCTAGGCACCTGGATGCGGGAAGGAGTCAACGGCGTCGTCATTGTGGTGAACAACGACGGCTACGCTGTGGAACGCTCGATTCACGGCGAGGACGCCGACTACAACGACATCACGGCGTGGGATTGGCGGACGATTCCGCAGGCCCTCGGCGGCACCGACGATAAAGTGGTGACGCTGAAGGCCACCACGCGCGCAGAACTTAATGACGTCTTTGAGACGGCGCAGGAGAATCAGGATCGGCTGGTGCTCATTGAGGTGTGCACCGCGCCGAAGGACTACCCGAAGTTGCTGAAGAAAATCGGGAAGGCCATTAACGACGCCAACTCAAAGTAGCCGCACTGACGCCCGATCCCGGTTATTCGCGCCGGGACCTGCGTCGCTAGCGCGCCTTAGATAGGCAGTTTCCGCAGGATAGCGGCCGGTGTGTGAGCCAGGGCCATCATGACGTAGCGGAACAGCGGGTGGACCCAGATCACGGACTTGTTGTCATCGACAGCTTTCGCGACGGCCGCCGCGACGTCTTCCTTATTGACGGTCAGTGGCGCGTCATCAAGGCCTTCGGTCATCTGTGTGCGCACTTGGCCAGGCCGAACGACGAGGACGCGGACGCCACTGTCGCGCAACGCCTCGCCTAGCTGGCGGTAGAAACCGTCGAACCCGGCCTTGGTGGAGCCGTACACGAAGTTGGAGCGTCGGACGACCTCACCGGCGACGGACGAGATGGCCACGATCTGCCCGTGGCCCTGCTTTTTCATTGCCTGGCCGAGCAGTACACCGACGGAGACCGAGCCGGTGTAGTTGATCTCTGCAGCTTGAACAGCTTTTTCTTGGTTCTGCCACAACTCTTCTTGGTCGCCCAAGATACCGAATGCGACGATGGCGAGGTCGATATCGCCGTGGCTGAAGGCTTCATCAATGACGGCTTTGTGTGACTTGGTGTCGAGAGCATCGAAGTCGATCGTGCGGACCTCGGACGCCCCTGCTTTCTTCATCCGGTCAATCGCGGCGGGGAGATCTTTGCTGTTCTTCCTGGCTGCGAGGGTGACGGAGGCGGAGCCTCGGGAGAGGAATTCCTCGACGATGGCGAGGCCCATGTCCGACGTTCCCCCGAGGAGAAGGATGGATTGTGCGTGCCCAACGGCGTTAAGCATAAAGAAAGAACCCTTTCTGTGTACCGAGCCCGTCACAGGACCCGGCGGAGTGATGCAATTCGTGCGGTGGGATTGGATTAGTGCAGTTCCAGACGGCGGGACATGTCCGAGGCGAACACACCGCTGGGGTCGATGGTGTTGCGAGTTTTCAGCCAGCTGTCCATCTTGGGGTACATCTTGTGGAAGTTTTCGGCCGAAGTGCGCGATTCCTTCGCTAGGTAGAGGCGTCCACCGAATTCCATGACTCGTTTGTCCAGGTCATCCAGGAACTCACCGAGGCCGGGCTTGATGGGGAAGTCGACGCAGACGTTCCAGCCGGGCATCGGGTAGGAGAGAGGTGCGCGGTTGCCTTCACCGAACAGCTTGAAGACGTTGAGGGCGGAGTAGTGCCCGGAGCGCTGAATGTCGCGGACGATTTCTTTGAATGGGTCGACGGCTTCGCGCGGGACCACAAACTGGTACTGCAGGAAGCCCTTGGAGCCGTACCCGCGGTTCCACTCACCGATGAGGTCGAGCGGCTGGTAGAACTGCGTCAGGTTCTGCACTTTATTTCGGTACGTTCCGGACTTCAGCCACCACAGCTCACCGATGGACATCATGGTCAGCTTGTTCATCGTGAAGTTCGGGAAGATGTCCGGGACGGTCATCAACTGAGGCGCGTTGAACTTCAACGGCTTTTTCGCCAGCTTGGGGGCGTATTCCTTCAACTGGTCCAGGGTGGCCAGGGATCCGCGGGAAATAGCGGCACGGCCCAGCTTCGGTTCGGGAGAAATAGCGTCGAACCAGGCCGAGGAGTAGGTGTAGTTTTTCTCCGACCCGTCAGAGTGGAATTCGATGGTTTCGTCCAGCGACGCCGTCATGTCGCCGTCGGCAATGAAGTAGGCGGTTTCGGTGCGAGTCATCGCGATGCGTGCGCGCACAATGATGCCGGTGAGGCCCATGCCACCAACGGTTGCCCAGAAAAGTTCGCCATCTGGGTCGTCAGCGCTGCCCTCTGGCTCGAGGTGCAGGATGCGGCCGTCGGCAACCAGCAGTTCCATGGAGGCGACGTGGTTACCGAAGGAACCGGCTGAGTGGTGGTTCTTGCCGTGGATATCTGGGCCGATGGCACCGCCGATGGTGACTTGCCGGGTGCCGGGGAGTACCGGAACCCATAGGCCGTAAGGCAGTGCGGCTTTCATGAGTTGGTCGAGGGTGACGCCACCGTCGACGTCGGCAATAGCCGTGTCCGGGTCGATGGAGTGAATTTCACTGAGCGCAGCCATGTCGATAACAAGTCCACCGCTGTTCTGGGCCGGATCGCCGTAGGAACGGCCCAGACCACGGGCGATGACGCCGCGCTTGAGGTAGTCGGGCTTACCCTCGTTCTGCTCGGCAACCTCCCGCACCGCGCGGGCGATCAGGTCTAGGTCGGGTGTGGACAGGACTTCACTGGAAGCCGGCTGAGTGCGCCCCCACCCTGTGAGACGACGGTGCTCTAGCGGTAGTTGATCTGTCGTGGTTGAGCTCACTTCTAACTCTTTCTCCTTGATACGTCAGATTGGTTGTGCGCGATCACACGAGCGTGGGAGCCTCCTTGGGGTTCTCGGCCGGAGCCGTGAGCGGCCACAAAGCCTCCCGCGCTACCACCCGTATAGTTCTACGCCATAGCTGTACGCCTGTCGCAGTGATAGGCGAGTATCGACTCGATGGGAGCCTACACCGGGGAGACGGGCTTTAGTAGAGGTTCATGATGTCGCGTATCTCTTCGGGCAACATGTCCACGCTGGTAATGAGCGGCCCATCATATTCTCTGAGCAGGTCATTGACCCGTTGCCGGGATGAACTATCCAAGATAGGTAGCTCTTGGGCCATCATCCGCGTCATGGGCACGTCCAGCGGGACTGTGGTGCGTTCCGCAGCTTCATAGGTGGCGGCCGCAGCTTTGTCAGCCGCTGATTTTCGTCCGAACATGTTCCCTAGTGTACGGGGTGACGCTGAAATTTCAGCGTTGCTGTGACCGGGATTTCATTATCGACGCTGGGCTGGGGTCTTTTCGGTGCTTTTGCTCTGGTCGAATCGCGTAACGGTTGCTTAACGCGGGCCCTGGAAGCGTACAAAGGGATCGGTGGTGCTATCGGTCTGCGGTTGGTATTCAATGCGCTTGGTTACTTCCGTTTGAACTTTTCGCCCAAACAGGTGTCCAATCAGCGTGGCGGTCATATCCATGCCGGCTGCAACACCCGAGGATGTCCATCGACAACCGTCGTGCACCCACCGCGCTTGATACTCCCAAGAAATATCGTCGCCAAATGAGGACGCCCATTCAAGAGCTAGTTTGTTGCTCGTCGCTCGATGGCCTTCGAGCAGACCAGCCGCGGCCAAGAGCGCCGATCCCGTACAAACTGATGCCACTATCTCCGATCGGTTTCCAATATCCGTTAGCCAAGACAAGAACGATTCGTCGTGAGCCAACGTCCGTGTTCCCATACCTCCGGGGACCAAAATGATATCTGGATCGTTAAGCGCGCCGCACTCTAATTCCGCAATTACCTCAACGCCTTGAGCGCTTCGGACGGGGCCGCTCCTCTGAGCTACCAGTTCAATTTTTACATCGGGGATTGCGCTGAAGAACTCTATAGGGCCGAACGCATCAAGCAACTCGAATCCGTCGAAAAGTATTACCGCGAGGTGCCTTTCAACCACGTTCTCTGCCATGGACTTATGATAGAGGACCTCGTAGTTGCGGTCATGGTTTCACTGTGAACGTTCCTTTTATCGGTTATGAGCCGGGCGAACCGACCGTGATGATCGATCCCATCGCCACGGCGAAGGTAGTGGAGATGCTGCGCGAGACTGTGCGGCGAGATCGTGGAGTGCTGTTTATCTCCTACGATCGTCGGGTGTTAGCAGCAGTGTCACGAATGAGTATCCGCTGGTGGCGGGCCACTAGCGAGGAGCGATGTCCAGGGAATGGACTACCGTGCGTTGCGAATCGCTGAAGTTATTGTCCGAGATGAGGTAAACACGATTGTTTCCCACTGGAGTTTTAGATACTCCAGTGCCTCGGCCGTTGGCACGGGAGCCAGCGGACAGGGAATTGGTAGCCGAGGTTCCTGCTGGCGGGCCTGCGAAGGTCATGCCTTCCACGTTTTCGGGAGACTCCGGAACGCCTCTGGCACCCGGATGTGCGCTATTACCGAGTTTCGAATCAACGAAATCGAAGGCTTTCTCGCGCTTGACTGCTACTTCGGTACCGTTGAGGCGTTCCCGGCCGAGAACGTTGGTAGCTCCGTTTACATCTAATCGGTAGATCTCTGCGCGGTTTCCTTGTTTGGGGATATATCCGCGTTGTAGGGCGTAAAGGTTTCCATCCGGGGATGTAGCCAGGGAAGCATATCCGCGGTCGGCTTTGGGGGCATACGTGGGATCTACGTCAACCACGTATTCCGCGCTGGGCTTCCCTGTCGCAGTGTCGTAGACGGTTAGTCGCGTTTTGGATCCCGACTGGGGAGTATTGCTTGGTCCATCCTGCACCAGAGAGTTTTCGTTGATCGTGTAAAAGGTTTTTCCATCAGGAGAAATGGTCATCCCTTCTGGCCCCTTATTGGGGCTTATGCCTTTAGCTTCTTTAGTGTCCGGCACATCTTCATAGTTGGGGACGTGGTACTGCGGGGGATGAATACGGCGAATCTCACGCCCGGTTTTATCGGATTCGATGACAAGGGCGGAACGATTCTCTGCACCTTGTGACCCACCCTCTGTCGTCCACAACAGGTGCCCGTTGGGCAATTGGCGGATCTCTTCCGCGTCGAATTCCTTAGGATCGTACGCACTTCCATCTGGGTTGGTGAAAACGACCCGGCCGATGACTTGTGCCTGCCCACTGTTATCGATGTTCAATCGGTATGCGCGGGTGGGACCATAATCGCCTTTGTCATCTGAGATGGCTAGATAGGAACCATCAGCAAGAGAGGCCAGTCCGGATAATCCGCCGACACTAGGATCTTGAGTCGCCTTGCCGAGGTCGAACATGCCGTTATAACGGGATTGGTTTGTCGCGCCTGGGCTCGGAGCGCTAGAAGATGGGACAGCCGAATCTGCGGTGGTTGGGGTTGCTGAGATGGCAACTGCGGACCCCGTAATGAGCGTGGTGAGAATAAGTGGGGGAGCAATCAGAGGGGTGATCTTCCGGTTGTGATTGGAGCGAGTACGTATTTTCACACCCACTATGAAAACAGGTGGCATGCGTAGTGATGGTGGTCGCTCGCTATACCGCTGCAGAATTTTGCGGAAGGTTCGCTGGAAGTTTAGTTGTTGTTCATTTGCCCCCACACTCTTCTTTCGATATTGCATCGTGGAAACGAACGCAGGCGGGGTCTGCCGAGAGAAGAGTCATCCCGGGTGTTGGTTTGGTACAAGAGGAAAGTGGCGGTAGAAGCTATCGTCGTGCTCGAACTTATTCGTGCATCCCGGACGCAACCAGTCTTTGCATCATCCGCTGCACAGATGGCGAGCGATCTGCACGACGTTATTACCGACGCTTTAGCGTGCTTGGAAGTTCCGAGCCCTAGTGCGGTGGCACGGCAGGTCTCAGCGCTGATCGCTGGTCGGATGACTGCGCAGCTTTATTCCGGTGCAAAAGCAAAAGAGGCAATGAGTAAAGCCTTGTTAGTCTTGGTGCCATGCACCTAAGCAGGAGAGGTCAGTTTCCCCACGGAGTCACACGACGTCTCAACGAAGCGAGAGACCGTATCAACGCACTGCCTCCAGACGAACGAGGTGTTTCCCGCCTTGTTGAACGTGTATTGGTATCTTCCCTGATCGGTGGCTGGTATGCCTCAGGTGGCATCGAGTCGAAGCCGCGCCGGGTGGCGACGAAGGTCGGGCTACTAGGATCCGCGTTCGCGGTGATATGGATGACGACACAGCCGTCGGAAGATCTGGCAAGCGCGGATAATAATTCTCCGAGGGTTGGGGCAAAGGAATTATCCAGCCCAGGAAAAGATACATCGCTTGACGCCGCTGCGTCTGAGACCACGAGGTTGGAAACCACCGCGGCGTCCGAAACTGGGCCGTCGGAAACCTCTTCGACGGAGACCGCGCCGTCAGAAAGTGAATCACCGCAGGCCACACCGTCGAAAATTGATGAAAATAGAGCCCCAAGCCCGTGGGGTTGGGCACGATTGGGTCTGGCTATCAGCGCCGTGGTGGGCTACTTCGTGGGGTCGTTTTATTTCTCCCGCTTCATCAGAAGAAAAGCCGTGGCGTTCATCCGCACGCATATCACTGAGTCACGGCCGTGGACAGTGTATGGGGTGCTCGTCGGCATTGTTTGCTTTGCGTTGAGCTTCCAGGAGGATAAGCGCAATGCCAAACTCGACGCCAAGCTCGACTCCGTACTGAGGACACGCGCTTAGTTTTCCGCTGGTTGCGGTGCCATCCCCTGGGGCTCATAGCCTGCGACTTAGAGTTTGTCAGTGAAGAATGGGCCGAGTTTACTGACGGCCTCAGCTACTTCTTTCTCACCGTCGTAGAGGTCCATATGGTTTGCGCCGTCAACCACGTGTTGGGATTTGTCGGTGCTGGCGGCTCGTTCGTAGAGATCATCGCTCATCCACTTCGACCCTGCTTTGCTCCCGGCAATGATCAGCAGCGGTTGAGTGAGATAAGCCTCGGCCTTGTGGAAAGCATCGTATGTGATGATTTGCGACAGGCTACGCGTAGTCATCCAACCTGGGGCGTTGGGGTGCTCGCAACGCGGGGTGTGGTAGTACTCCCACGCCTGGCGTAGCTCCTCATTGGGAGCATCGTCCTCGTTCATCGGTGCGAGGGGGAACTCGTTGTCTTTACCGGCGGCATCAGTGGTCCGCGCTTGTGCTGCCTGCTCGAGAATCGGTGCCGCTTCGGCGTCGGTAACCGATCCGTCCCACCCGTTGCGGAACATCTGCCCGATATTAACCATGCTCACGGTGCCCACGGCTTTGATCCGCGGGTCATTGATCGCGGCGTTGGCGGTATAACCAGCGCCGGCGCAAATTCCCATGGCGCCTATTCGTTCGTTATCGACGTAGTCCAGAGTGGTGAGGTAGTCGACGACAGCGCTGACATCCTCGGTCCTGATATGTGGATTCTCCAGTTGACGGGGTTCACCAGAACTGGCGCCCTGGAAGGACGCGTCGTAGACGACGGTGACAAATCCGTATTCGGCGACTTTTTTGGCGTAGAGGCCTGCGGTTTGCTCCTTCACGCCACCACCGGGATGGGAAACGACGATGGCGGGATAGGTCTGTGAGGCCTCGAACTCTGGAGGGAAGTTGATTACTGCAGAGAGTGTTGTGCCATAACCGTTGAGAGTCTTGATATTGATGTTTTTGCTCATGTTTGTTCCTTTACAGGTCGCTGGTCAGTTCGCCTTGAGGAATCAGTTCGTTAAATAATTAGTTGCCCGCGAGCTTCTCGCGAAAGAAGGAGCTCATCTTGGCAACAGCCGGGTCGACGTAGTCGGGCTTGTCGTAGAGGTCGACGTGTGACGCGCCGTCGATAATGAACAATTCCTTTGGTTCTTGAGCCTTCTCAATCGCGTTCTGCGAATACGGCAGCGTGTCCGCATCACTTCCGGCAATCATGAGCAGCGGACGGGGCGAGATCTGATCGATGAAACCGTAGGCGTCGAACACAGCAATGCGGTCGAAGCTCGTCGGATCGACCGTATTCGGTGCTCGGTCATCCTTGGCACGGTCCGTGCGGTAGTAGTCGTAGGCTTCCTTGTACATCGAACGATCGGGGTACTCGTTTGCCTGATCCTGGGTCATCGGGATCATTGGTTGTGCTTCGACGTCCTTACCCGCTGCACGGTCGGTGCGAGCTTGTACCGAGGCTTCGAGGAATTTCGGCAGCGTCTCAGCCTGGGACCGGTACACGTCACCCAGGTCGGCCCCGCTGACAGTGGCGACCGCCTTGATCCGAATATCACTGGACGCGGCGAACGGTACGAACCCTCCGGAGGCGCAGATGCCGAGAGCACCAATCCGGTCGGCGTCGACCTCCTTACACGTCGCTAGGTAACTAACGGCGTCCTTGATGTTTTCGACACGAATGAAGGGGTCTTCGAGCTGACGGGGTTCGCCGGTGCTTTCTCCCTGGTAGGCGGCGTCGAACGTTAATGTGACGAAGCCTTCCTTGGATAGCCGTGTTGCGTAATTGATCGGTGATTGTTGGCGGACACTGCCGAATGGGTGGCTAATGACAATCGCGGGACTTGCACCCTGCGCGTCGTCGGGAATGAACAACGTGCCCGCGATGGTTTGGTTTCCGCTGGAAAACTTAACGTCAGTCTGCATTACAGGTTCCTTCCTTGAAACTTCTTTTCTTGAAATGAGCCGGTAGTGACTTACGCCACCCACGATATGGACGAGCGGAATCCTCAACCAGGGGTTCTCAGTACCAGGCAGGCTTGTCGCCGTCGGTACCCGGCTTGTCGATCCCGACGTTGGCGCGCGAGTGTTGGGTTGGGTCGGCAATGATGGACGCAATGAATGCAGCGACGGCCTTGCGCGACACCTCGGTCCCTTTGAACTGCTCATCACGTTGGGTGAGTTCGTAATCGGTCTCGTCCTTATTGGTCAGCCACGCTGGGCGGACGATCGTGTAGTCCAGATCCGAAGCCTCAATGATGTCTGCCGCGCGGCGGTAAATGGTCAACGCCTCGCCGCCGATGGCCTCCCGGTTCCAGGTGTTGAATTTCTCGGGCAGCTCATCGTAAATTCCGAGCGCATCGACGAAAATCAGGCGCGCGACCCCGGCCGTTTTCATGGCATCGATAAGTGCGCGTGCCTGCTCGTCGAGGTTTCCTGCAAGGTTGGCATAAACAATGTCCTGCCCCTCGAGCGCTGCACCGAGAGCGTCCGCGTCGAGCACATCACCTTCGACGATGCGGGCCCCGTCGGGCGCATCGACTTTGGAAGCATTGCGGGCAAACAGTGTGAGGCTATCCCCGTGGTCAGCCTGGTCCGCGATCGTGGGGATGGCGTGGCGGGCGATCTGGCCGCTGGCGCCTAGAACGATAACGTTGGTCATGCTAACTCCTTTGTTGGGTTGCTTTGGTATGACGTAACAATGCTGACTTAACAACGTCTTCGAGCTCGAGGGTATCGACGGTTCCCCATGCCATCCAGGGGTTGTCAGTGCCTGTTCGAAGAGCCGTATCTTTAACTCCATCAACTCCAGCCGTTGACCCTCCACCATACGGGGAGCGCCTATGACTGGGGTTTCGTCCTCGCAGGGGAGCTGTTGGGGAGTACCCATAACCTATGGCTTCGGAGTGGGCTCCTCATTACTGTTGAGGTTGTGTCTGCCAACACCGAACTGCGCGAGTTTCTTATTTCCCGTCGCGACAAGCTACAGCCGGAGGAAGTCGGCTTACCGCGGGGTACCCGTCGTAGGGTGCCGGGGCTCCGGCGTGAAGAGGTGGCCTCACTCGCGGCTATCAGCGTTGACTACTACGTCCAGGTTGAACGTGGCTTGGCAAAAGGCGTTTCCGATGATGTGCTGACCGCGATTGCGCGTGCCCTCCGACTGAACAATGCCGAACGCACATACTTATTCGAGTTGGCCGGCGAACGTCCCTCTCATCGGCCCGGTTCCTCCCACCATCGCGCGAAGCCGACGCCGACATGCTTGCCGCTGGGGTTAGAACAGTTGCTGGATGCGATGGGTGGCGTCCCGGCACTAGTTCAGAATGGCTCGCTCGACATTGTTGCTGCCAACAAGCTCGGCCGCGCGTTGTATCGCCCAGTGTTCGAGAACTGGCCACGCCCGAACCTCGCGCGCTACGTATTCCTCGACGAGGATTCGCTGCGTTTTTTCGATGACTGGGATGCTATCGCTGATGAAGCGGTCGCCATGCTCCGCCTTGAGCAGGCACGCACACCTAGCCGGGTCATCGATGCACTGATCGCTGAATTGTCCCAGCAGAGCGAGGCCTTCGATGCGCGCTGGTCCGCGCGTGACGTCGCTGATCACCGACGGGGAACCAAGGTTGTGCATGACGCTGAGGTTGGCGAACTCTGGCTGCGCTACGAAGCCCTCGATGTGGTGGGGAATCCTGGTCTGCGGCTCCTGGGCTACACCCCCGAACCAGACCACCCAGCAACACGCGATGGACTGCGTCTGCTTGCCACCATGGCTGCGACGAATTACGTGAATAGCTCATCTGAGCTGCAGCGACCGTGACTTGGGCGCTTGGCTCAGACCATAAGACTGGGTGCTTGGATGAGAGGCGCGAGCGGCCAACGTCATAAAGTGGTACGCACAACAACTCGCGGCACGCAACGCCTCGCGGTATGTAACGCACAAAGAGGCGAGAAAGAGGACCACATGACGTCTGCTGAATCCGACGGCAACTACCCCGTCATCGCAGTGGTAGCCGGTGAAGGGCCCACCGCAGTGTGGCATGTCGACACCGATCCGCTAGCTAAAACAGGTCAGTTCGTCGGCGCGTGGATCGTCGGTACGGGGAAAACAAGCATCCAGCCTGGTGAAACGGATAAGTTATCCTGGGCGGGAGCGAAACTCGATCAATCCGTTCTTCCCATGCTTATCGACGGTCACCCTGTGGTAGCGACCGGCAGTGGCAGAAAAGCACTCGCCACCATTGATGATGCCATTGGTGACACTGACGAAGGAAGTGGGGCATCCGACGGAGGAACCGCGACGTGGAGCGTCGTCAATGTCGACGAGACCGTCGCAGCGATCAAGGAAGCAGTGGCCTCATATAAGGAGGCGCTGAAGGCCGAAAATGCGCGTCGGAAAGCGAACGGCCAGAGCACTTTGAAGGGGCAAACCTACCCCGCCGTCGCAGATGTGGACCCTGCCTATGACGCCGCCGACGCGCTCGGCGTCGACAACCCGTTGGCCAAAGAGTGCTGGGCTTGGGCGGAGGGCATTCGACGGTTAGTGGACACGTGGAACGGCATCGATGTCCAGCGCCGGGCCAAAGCCACCGATTATTTGCAGCACTTCGGCGGCAAAGAACCACAGTCTATTCCCCTGGTCACACGCACAACTGAGCACTAACAGACGGCCCGCCAAACCCAAAGTAGGGAATAATCAGCGCACCAGCCCCGGCATTTGTGTCTACCCTGGGTTTTATGAGCACAAATACCGCCCGCGACGATGACAACGTCATCGAACTGAGCGATTATGCGAATCGCGCGCGCAGCGGTGACAGCAGCCATTTTCCCCAGAGCCAAAGCGAACCCGCACCAGATGACAGCGAATCCGTCGCGAGAGAACCCGCCAGCCTCGTGATCTCTGTGCACCAAAGCGGTGGAGACGGACCCCAATACCGAATCATCGGGATTAACGATGCCCTTCATATCACTGATCTCTTCACTGTGTTGGACACATGCTTCGGGTGTGATGGTGACGCAGAATGGATCCTTCACGGTACAGACGGGAACGATGGGGTCGGCGAAATCGACGGGATAGCTGGAGAAAGCGAGCATGTCGTTGAGGATTGGCCGTTATACGAGCTGCTCAATGCCCCCGGCGACACTCTCGATGTGACCCGCCACCAACATGCGGCTGGGAACTCTAAACCTGGGGAGGGGAGCGCTGATCAGGATGTTGTCGATAAGAATGTTGATGAACACGATGACCTGCAGTTTCATATCGACGTTGCCGAGTGCTATCTCCGTGATCACGGGACTCCCGACGCGTTGTGTGTCGGTGGGGACGAACACGCAGATTTAGACAGCATCAATGCAGAGCTAACCGGCGCGGCGACGACGCAGCACATTCTGTGCGCGACGAAACCGATGATCCGCTTGGCTATTGAACGCAGTGGCATATTTGACTTCATTCCGCTGCTTCAAGCGCTGGATTTAGGCAGAGAAATTAACGTAGACCCCGACACTTTAGATGTCTGCCGCTCCCTCCCGAAAGAAAAGGATCCGGCCGGCCGTGATGCAGCAGTTGCTGAAATCTTGGCCCAAGCAGCCCTGGTTGAAGGCCCCCTGCGAGCAGACATCATTGAAACGATGATGGAAGCAATTGGCTGGGTAGCTGACGACGGTTCGGAACTGAAACTTCCTGAGATTGATCAACTGGCCAGCGAAACTTTGCAGGCCTTCGAGCACATAGGGCTCACGGGGGATAAGCGATTGTCTTCACTGGAACGTCTTGAATTGTGCCGCGCAATAATCCGTGCGGACTAGGTAACGGCGCGGACTAGGTATGACGGTGACCGGTCGGCCGATAGCGGACATGAGCCGGGGGAGGACCGTGAAGCGCGGTGAAGAGTAAGCTGCCAGGACGTGAGTGAAACCAAGCCTGACCACCCAACCGATGATCACGCCGAGCCGGAACTACTGACGCCCAACCTATCGGGGGCTTTAGCTGCCGAGAGTGCCGCAATGGATAACTCCGATGATGTAACAGACAACGGTATGGCGGAAAACGTCGCAATAGTAAGTGACGCGGCTGCACAGAATGGAACCCCAGCGTCGCACGACAGTGCCACCACATCCGGCACCGCCGGCGTCGATGCCCCCGCTCCGCAGGGAGCGAGCGTCCTCACTCACCTCTATAAATTCGTGATCGCAGGCGGAATCTCCGCTGTTGTGGACTACGGCCTGACCATGATCATCCAGCATGCGTTTGGGCAGTCGTATCCACTCGCGAAGGCCATTGGCTTTATCTTCGGCACCATCACGGCTTACATCATCAACCGTCGCTGGACTTTTGAGGCTGAAGCATCGGCAAAGAAATTTGTTCAGACGATGTCCCTCTACGCACTGATGTTCGCCGTCCAGTGGGGCCTTGCGGTCTCAGTGAACCATCTCTTGCTTAATGCCGGGGCCAGTGCTTTCATTGCCGGCACCGTCGGTTATGTCATTGGCCAGGGCGTGGCCACCGCCGTGAACTTCGTTGTCCAGCGGTGGGTCATCTTCAAAACCAACTAGCGGGACCAGCTAGGGGGCTTTCACCTCATTTCCCCAGCGTGTGGCGCAACGCCTCTTCCAAATCAGTGAAGCGGAACGTGTATTTGTTCTTCTTTAACACCTCGGGTTTCATCTTGACCGACGAGAGAGCAAGCTGATCTGCGCCCTCCTTACCCATCAGAGCATCCGGTCCCAGACGTGGCGTCGGAATGACAGACGGGCGACGAAGAACTTTCGCCAGTATGGACGCGAATTCTTTTTGCTTTACCGGGTTGGGAGCAGCGGCATTAACCGGCCCGGATACCTCGGGGTTAAACGCCGACCAAATATAGATCTGGGCAAGGTCATCAATACCAATCCACGGCTGCCACATCTCACCGCCGTTCAGTGGGCCGCCTCCACCCATGAGATACAGCGGGAGCTGGGCGCCTAGGAGGCCCCCACGGGCGGATAACACCAGGCCAGTCCGGATGAGTGCCACCCGAATACCAGCCTCTTCCGCCTGTAGCGCAGCGTCCTCCCAGCGCTGGCATACGTCGGCAAGGAAATCGTCGCCCGCTGGAGACTCTTCCGTCACCGAACCCGCATCAGCTCCGTAATACCCGCTGGCTGAGGCATTAATTAGCGTAGTCGGTCCACCATCCGGCGCGGCCTTTTTCATTGCCTCGACAAGAGTCGTAGTGGCGTCGAGACGCGAATGAAGAATTGATTTCTTGTGGTCATCAGTAAAACGCCCCATAATCGACGTCCCTGCCAAGTTGATGACAGCTGTCGCACCTTTCAGAAGAGACGGGTCAAGGGTGCCGTTGCTGGGATCCCAGCGCTTGTATGTGACACCGGGAACTTGCGACGTGCGAGAACTGCGGGTTAGGGCGATAACACTGTGGCCTAGTGAACGGAGGAGCGCCGAAATTGCTTGCCCGACTAATCCGGTTTCGCCTGCGATGACAAAAGTTTGAGGAGTTGTGGGATCAGTAGCCCTATCCGTGCTGCCGATATCACGTAATTGCTGTTTAAAGGCTAAGTCAGCCACCGTCTGGCGTGTGCGGAAATCAAACGTCCGCTCCAGCTCTTTGTCAATCTTTTTCTTAACCAGCCAATTCTTACCCAGTGCTGACGTCTTGCCCGGAAGCTCCGCTGTTACCTGATCCTGAACTAGTGAGGAACCACCATTGGAATCGGAAAACTTATCGTCCGAAAATGTGTGGGTATGCTCCCATGAATCGAGAGGGCCCTGCACCATCATGTCCGTAAACGACTCGCCTTGGGTGTACGCAGTATGACGCGCCTTCCATTTTACTGTCGTCGACACTGGCGCCAGGCCCTCTAGCCAGGGCAAGCCCATTTCTAACTCAGTCTCGGAGCCCTCCGCTAGACCTTTGCTGGGGCCCGAAGTCAACGTTGTTGAAAAATCAGGGCATAAACGCGCAGCGCCTCCAGCGGATTCGTAATACTCCACGACGTCGCGCCGGGGAAAGGGGATCCGTGCGGTATGTGAATACTCGATAGTCATAATTCTCTTCGTCCTCCTTGGTAATCGGATCATGGACGGTATGTGGCCCATTGTTGCAGAAACCTCCGACACGCGTGGCCGATACGAAGAGTGGGTGACGTGTCGTGATGGATAGACATGATGGACAGACAAGCGTAGGGAGTACCTGGTGGGGGTATGTTGTGGCGAGTTACGTCGGGGCGGGTGTGGTGCGACGACAATATCGTTGCGGAATACCCAAGGGGGGTATAGCGTTGGGTGTATCAGATACCCCCGGAGGGTATGTGATCGCCTGCGTGTATTCCGGTAATGCGGAATTATGAGCCCCTGACTCGGACACGTGCATTCGTGTGGACTATAAACACGCGGACGCCAGCAGCAACAGCGACGACAAGGAGATCGCCATGAACACCCACAAGTACAAGATTTCGGGCATGACCTGCAGCCACTGCGAACGTGCAATTCGTGACGAAGTCAGCGAACTACCCGGTATCCATGTTGATGAGGTCAGCTTGGAAACGGGAATGTTGACCGTCAGCTCAGATGGTGACATCAAAGATATGAAGGTTCTTGAGGCCGTAGAGGAAGCGGGTTACACAGGTACCCGCCTGTAAATCAACCGGCTGAAGTAAAGGGAAGCGAGAGAAGTGCCACACACAGCGGCGACGAACCCTGATTCCATGACACCGATTGCCACCGGCGGTGTGGCCACAGCCGAAGGCTCAACCATTGAGCTCGACATCGGTGGGATGACCTGTGCATCGTGTGCTAACCGGGTAGAGCGTAAGCTCAACAAACTCGAGGGAGTGCAGGCCACAGTGAATTTGGCAACTGAAAAAGCCAAAGTTACGGTGCCGTCGACAGTATCGACCGACGACCTCATCCAAACAGTGGAAAAAGCAGGATACTCGGCCACTCTCAGTGAACCACGTACTCCCGCTCCAGGGGAACGCACGACCAGCAGTGCTTCGAAAAGTCAGACCCAGCGCGGTAGCGCTGTTGGCTCTAAGCAGGACGCAAGTCCTATCGAGCGGGAGACAGCACGTTTTCGGCAACGCCTTATTGTCTCCGCATGGCTGGCTATCCCCGTTATCGCCATGGCGATGATCCCGGCGCTGCAGTTCCGTAACTGGCAGTGGCTGTCCCTGACATTGGCGTCTCCCGTTATCGTGTGGGGCGCGCTTCCCTTCCATAAGGCAGCCTGGACGAACCTCAAACACGGCGCAACCACCATGGATACGCTCATTTCAATGGGAACACTGGTGGCATTTGCGTGGTCCTTATACGCCCTTTTCTTCGGACACGCCGGTGAACCAGGGCTCAAACATACGTTCACCATGATGGCGTCGCACACCGATGCGTCGGCCAATATCTACTTAGAAGTCGCCTCCGGTGTCACGTTATTTATCCTGGTAGGACGTTACTTCGAGAAAAAGTCCAAACGAGAATCCGGGGCTGCTCTTCGCGCGCTACTGGACATGGGAGCCAAAGAAGTCACCCTTCTCGACGGCGGCCAAGAAATCCGCATTCCCGTTGAGCAACTCGAGGTAGGAAACACCTTTGTTGTTCGACCCGGCGAAAAGATTGCCACCGACGGCGTTATAGTGAGTGGATCCTCAGCAATCGACGAATCCATGTTGACGGGCGAATCTGTCCCCGCAGAAGTTGGCTCCGGGGATCACGTCACCGGGGCAACAGTCAACACCAGTGGCCGGTTGGTCGTCCAGGCAACCCGCGTTGGTGCAGATACTCAGCTCGCCCAGATGGCGCGCATGGTTGAAGACGCCCAAACCGGAAAAGCTCAGGTTCAGCGCCTAGCCGATCGCATTTCCGGTGTTTTTGTCCCTGCCGTCATTGGCATTGCCCTACTGACCCTGATCGTCTGGCTTGCTTTAGGCCACGAATTCGCCACCGCTATGACAGCTGCGGTCGCGATTCTTGTTGTAGCGTGCCCCTGCGCCTTGGGGCTTGCCACGCCAACAGCACTTTTAGTTGGCACAGGCCGCGGTGCACAAATGGGTGTGCTGATCAAGGGACCAGAAGTTTTAGAATCCACTCGGGGCATTGACACCATCGTGTTGGATAAAACAGGCACGGTGACTACGGGCACCATGGCGCTAACTAGTGTTCATGCTGCCGCCACCTCATCCCGTGATGAAGTCCTAGCCATCGCGGGAGCAGTGGAGTCGTCATCAGAACACCCCATTGCACACGCCATAGCGCAGGCAGCGAACGCTCAAGGTCTCGGGGCTCACACGGTCACCGACTTCCGGAACCATGAGGGCCTCGGGGTACATGCGGCCGTGGACGGCCACGACGTGTACGTCGGTAAGGAATCTCTGCTCAATGACGTCGGAATTCCTCTAGACGACGAACTTCGGTGCGCGAAAAATGATGCCGAGCAAGCCGGAAAAACAGCAGTCGCTATCGCTTGGGATGGCGAAGCCCGAGGGATTCTTGTTATCGCAGACACTGTGAAAACAACGAGTGCCACAGCAATAAAACAACTCAAAGAGCTAGGGCTCAACCCTGTCTTGCTAACAGGAGACAATAGAGTTGTTGCCCAGCGCATTGCCGATGAAGTTGGCATTGCCGATGTCAAAGCAGATGTCCTTCCCGCCGATAAAGTACAGGTCATCCGTGGACTTCAGAGCCGAGGAAAAACCGTGGCCATGGTGGGCGACGGCGTCAATGATGCCCCTGCGTTGGCTCAAGCAGACCTCGGCCTTGCGATGGGAACTGGCGCAGATGTGGCCATCGAAGCAGCCGACATCACACTAGTTCGCGGAGACCTATCCAGCGCCGTTGACGCAGTGCGCCTCTCCCACGCAACGCTCGCGACCATTAAGACAAACCTGTTTTGGGCTTTCGCGTATAACGTCGCCGCTATTCCAATAGCTGCTCTGGGGCTTCTTAATCCCATGATCGCGGGAGCAGCGATGGCGTTTTCTAGCGTCTTTGTGGTGGGCAACAGCCTCCGGCTGCGTGGGTTTACCAGCGTTAATGGGAACATCGGTATCCACACTGGTAGGGATATTGACGTCCGCCGTAATACGAGCACGCGTACTCGCACTGATGAGGAGGAATGGGTGAAATGACCACACCAACTACCGTGGATAGCACGGCTGAACAGGAATTATGTCATGCATGCCATGAAACCCACGCCCCCCATGGCTATATTTCGGAAAAGGAACGGTACCTCCACCGGATGAAGCGGATCGAAGGACAAGCCCGTGGCATCACCAAGATGATTGAGGACGAAAAATACTGTGTCGATATTCTGACGCAGATCAGCGCGTTAACAAAGGCCTTACAGGCCGTTGGATTGGGCTTACTTGATGACCACCTAAATCACTGCGTCCTTAATGCAGCCCAAGCTGGGGGCGATGAAGCCGAACAAAAACTTCACGAGGCATCACAAGCTATTGCCCGATTAGTGAAGTCCTAATGTCATGCCAGAGCCGATGGAACCATCGATCGGCTCCTCTCACCGCATAGAGCGAAGCAAAGAGATGCGGATTATTCGAATAACCGCTGGCCGACCATAGTATCGCCCTCTCGAACACCGCCGGGGACAGCAAACAAGGCAGACGCCTGATGCTGAAGGTACTCAGTCATAGCGTCTTTTTCCGTCATTTTCTTCAATATTGGATAGAACCCCTCCCGCGGATCCTTCGAATACGCAATAAAGAACAGTCCGGCGTTTAACCGGCCCAAGGAGTCATTTCCATCGGTGTAGTTGTACCCACGCCGAAGCATCCTATGACCCTGATTATGTTCCGGGGCAACAACAGCCACATGAGAATCCGCTGGTACAGCCAGCTTTCCGCCGCGCCGGGCAGTGTAATCAACATCGTCAAACTCGCGATCGTCGGAGGGGTCCTCAACGGACAAAGGGGCACCGTAGCGCTTATCACGCCCGATCACATCCTCTTGTTCCTCCAAAATAACGCGATCCCACACCTCGAGATACATGTGAATCTTCCGGGCGACGAAGAAACTGCCGCCGGACATCCACCCATCCGTCACCCACACATCTTTATCCAGAGCGTCGGTTTCATCGCTCTTGATGTTCTGGGTGCCGTCTTTAAAGCCAAACAAGTTCCGGGGAGTGTCCTGGTCAGTACTGGTTGACGACGTCCGCCCGTACCCGATTTGCCCCCACCGCAGCCGCACAGTGCCGAACCCGATTCGCGTCAGATTCCGAATCGCATGCACGCACACCTGAGCATCATTGGAGCACACCTGAACCAACAGATCACCATCGCTCTGTTCAGACCGAAGCGCCTCATTGGCGAACTTGGGCATCCCTTCCTTGATGACGTCCGGCATTTTCGCTTTCAGACCAAAGCGGTCCTTGCCGTCTCCGTCGACAAAAAGCCCCTTCCCGAAGCCAAAAGTAATGGTCAAACCGCCGACGGGGTAATTCCACGCCTCACCAGTGTCCCGAGGTACGGCCTTGGGGTTAGCGTTCGGTTCGCCACCAATCAATTCACCCGCGCACATTTGTTCCGAGGCGGACGTCCACGAAATCAGCATGTCCTTGAGCTCGTCCAGATCATCGGTCGTGATGTCGAATGCGGCGGTATACATATTGTCTTGCGCCGGCGTTGTAATTCCCTGCTGATGTTCGCCACGGAACGGGTAAATGAGCGAAGTTGGGTCAGATGTGTCCTTGTTTTCCGCAGCATGAACAGCAAAACCGCCGATGCCCGCGCCGGCTATCCCGGCAAGGCCAGCGAATCCGGCAGTGGTGAAGAGTCGGCGTCGTGAAATACCCCGCGTACGGCCCTGATCCTTGTTACCCGATGTGCCCGGCGTGCCCGTCGCGTCCGCCGAACTCGTACGTTCATGCGCTGAACCATCCGTCTCGCCGACGTCACCGTCCCCGTGCCTGCTGGTATCAGGGCCCGGTTCATCGCGACACGGTTCATGACGGTTACCGTGGCCGCGGCTGCGGTCGGGGTTGTCGTTGTGGGGTGACACTATTTCCTCCTCATCGTGTGCCTTTAACCCCTGCCAGGGGTATATCGCATGCTCCTGTCAGTGCGTGTCGTAGGTTCCCGGCAGTGCCCGCTCGTCCTTTATCGTTCGTTCGCTACCGCTCGTCCTTTACCGTTCGTTCGCTAGTGCAAAATCGTGCCGGCAACCTGGGACAAAGGCTCCGACAAGCCGTTGATCGCGTCAGAGAAGTCCCTCTGTGTGTCGGTGTAATCCGACTCCTTGGGGGCCTCGCCAGCATCCTTCTGAACGGTGGCGATCTCGTCATAGGGCTTGTAGGTCGGGTCCCCATCGAATCCGTCACCGAGGCCGGTGACCTCGCCGGGCTTCTGTTCGTCGATAAGCTTATTGACCTTGTCGAAGGCGCGGGTGATCTTCTTGTCCAAGTCCGCGTCCTTCTTCTTCACCAGGTCAGCAACGTTGCCGTAGGCGACTGTGGCACCCTCAACATTCGCTTTGAAATCGTAGAGGTCGGTGTGCGAGAACGTGTCCTCTTCCCCGACGATCTTCGAGGTCGCTACTTCCTCCATCAAGCTGGATGCGCCATCAACGACGTCGGAAAGGTCCAGTTTGAATTTGCCGTCGGTTCCCTCACGGTTGCCGTAGACAAGGTCATACAGCTTCTTCGTGTCCTCGTTAAGCTGGTCAGCGGCTTTCTTCCGATCCTCGTCATGAGCGAATCGGAAGTCGTCCCCGCACCATAGGTCAGCTTCAATCCGGTGCCAGCCGGTCCACTTTGTGAGCACATCTTTATCGGTGACATCTTTGCCAGCGTCTGCGGCGAGGTCCTGGATGCGGGCATCGAGTGCGGTGTCGAGGTCGCCCGCTTCCTTGATGCCGAAGGACTCCGCAGTGGGTTCGATTCGCTCATAGTTCGCGCGGGCGAGCGGGAATAGTTGCTTGGCCCTCTCGGTATCTCCGCTGGTGTAGGCCTCGGTAAACGCCTGCGTCCCGGTGAGTAGCTGCCCGACTTGATCCTTCACATACGCGGTGTAGTTCGTAATCGCCCGGTCCTCTGCCTCTTTTTCGTCGTCAGTCAGCGTGACTTCTTTGCCCTTGGTGACCGTGAAATCCTTGAGCCCGACAAAGTCGCCAACCATGTTCGGCTTGCACGCCGTGTGATACGACCCCTGCTTTAACGCGGTGGTCAGGTTTGCGGTGGTCCCGGGGCCAATGTTTTCTTGCTCTGATTCAATCTGGAGTTTGTTTTCGGCCAGAATCTCGAGCTCATTGGGCTTTGTTCCGTTATTAGTAATTTCAAACTTGACGACGCCCGACGGCACCTCTGACGTGGACAGTTCGCACGAATCGTCCGTGATGGTGACCTGAATCGTCTGGTCGGCTTTGGTGTTGTCATCGCTGGACGAGTTCTGAGGATTGTCCGTGCACGCGCCGAGCGTGAGAGCAGTGGCGACGGATGCAATGGTTGCTGCGATGATGCGTGGGGAGCACAAATGAGATGTCATGATGGCTTTCTCTCGGGGAGTGGGAAATGGTGAATAGGAAGAACGAGGGTTGATGGAACGCGGAGTGAACAGAGTTATTGGCTAGTGGCAGGTGCTGCAGGCCGTGCCGGGGCTGAAGGGGCAAAGACCTTGCCCCTGATCTGCAGGATGAACAGCACGAGGACAGGCACCAGGTACACCCACCAGGCGATGACTTGGCCGACGGTGGGCTGCACGTTGATTTGGAACATCGCTTGCCCCACCACATAAACCCAGTACAGCGGGGACGTGTTTTCGGGGAGAAGGTGGGACATATTCCATGCGTGGTTCATGACACCGGGAATGACCCCGGCCTCTTGGAGGTCTCCGATGCCGTAGGAGCAAATACCAGCGGCGACGAAGATGAGGAAAATGCCGGTGACGGCGAAGAACATGCGCATGTTGATGCGAGCAGCGCCTTTGTATACTGCCCATCCGAGAATGATGGCAATAACCAGCCCTAGCACGACGCCCGTCGTGGTGGCCGCCACGTTGTTTTCGATCGACGACCTCACGGTGGCCCAGATGAACAGCGCAGTCTCCATGCCTTCGCGGCCGACGGCGAGGACGGCGATCCATACGACGCCCCAGCCAGAGTCGTGTTCTCCTAGGGTTTTCGCCATGGAGCCTTCGAGTTCACCTTTCATCTGGCGGGAGTTTTTCCCCATCCAAAAAATCATCCAGGTGACCAGAGCCACGGCGACGAGAGAGAGGCCTCCGCCGATGATCTCTTGTGCCTGGAAGGTGAGTGTTTTCGGCCCCCACGTCAGAATGGCGCCGAATGAGAGGGGGACGAGGGCTGCCAGTCCGATACCTAGCCATAGTTTGGGATAAACATCCTGCCGACCAGCCTTTTTAAGGTAGGCGAAAAGGATTCCCACTATAAGGGTTGCCTCAAAGCCTTCTCGGAGAGCAAGCAGGAGATTCGCTATAAGCATGACGTTCCTTTTTTGTCCGTGCATGGTTAATGTACTCGGGCAATGTAGGTCAGACAATGCTTATAGCGCGCGGAGGGGACTATGTACCCCCGCCCTTCGCCCTAAGGGCGAGTAAAGCGTTCATGGCGCCCTTGGCGATGAAGCCTCAACCAGGAGACAAAACCTTTGGGATCTTTCCGCTGAATAAGGAAGAACCAGGCGAAACGCGCATATTCCTGGGGTATGAGTTTCCTCATCCCGGGTTGGTTCATCAGGTAACCACGGTTGCGGTACGTGAAATACCGCTTGTTTTCGTTATCGGGGTATTGGGTGTGCATTTTCCCGAAGAAAATGGGTTTGAACTCGTCGGCCCCCGTTGGGTGCAGGTAGGCAGCTTCCAGTGTCGTCCCGTAAGGCAGGCCGGATCGATTGAGCCGGCGGTTGTATTCGACTTCGTCGCCGCGGATAAACAGCCGGAGGTCGGGTACTCCCAGCTGGTCGACGGCATTCGCGCTGAACAGCGCTCCGTTGAACAGTGACGCGATGCCGGGGATAAAAGTCCCGTTATCGGTCCCTTCCAGTTCGCTTCGCTTCCGTTTCCATTCGACGGTGCCGGGGAGGCGAACCGGGAACGCCAGCTGGTCGGGATTCTCAATCCCTGCAACCACGGGGCTGACTTCCTCAAGTCCGTGCTTGTCCGCAACGCGCATTAATGTCGCTAGGACCTCGGTGTTTTCCGGCCGGCCGTCGTCATCGGCGCAGAATATGGCGTCGGCACCGAGAGCGAGTGCGGTTAAGAATCCGTAGGCGAAACCACCGGCCCCACCGAGGTTGTGCCGCGAGGGAAGGTAGACGGGTGTCGGCGAGGTAGGACTGTTCGCACAGACGCTTTCCACGAGATCTTTGACTTCGGGCTCATTGCCGTTATCCACCACGACAACCCACTCTGGTGCCAGAGTTTGGCTTGCGACAATGTGCAGTGAGTTGGCCAGCAGGTCACGGCGTTTATGCGTCACGATGACAGCGGCAATGCGGTCCGACGAAGAAAGAGGCATGCGGTTAGTATCGCACATGCCTGCGCGGGCAAGGACAGGCTGCACAATAACCCGTTAAAAAGCCCGCAGAATTGGGCGCCGGATGACGGGTTATAGGGCAGTTTCCGACGACGGGCTCTGCTCGGACACCGGCACGCTACCGTTCTTTTGCGCATGTTCAATAGCCATATCGCGCATTACGTGACGCACCTGTTCGGCTGCTTCACGTCCCTCGTATTGTTCGACGATATCGTCCACTTGTCCGGCCTGGCGTATCTCTCCGTGGTCCACCCACAACGCGGACGTACACAGTTGCGCAAGAAATTCGTCCGAGTGCGAGGCGAACACCAAAATTCCGGACCGCTCCACCATTTCGCGGAGCCGGTCACGCGCTTTCGCCATGAACGCGGCGTCAACAGCGCCGATGCCTTCGTCGAGAAGAAGAATTTCCGGCTCGATGGACGTCACAACCCCCAGCGCGAGGCGGACGCGCATACCGGTGGAATAGGTGCGCAGCGGCATGTCGAGGTAGTCACCCAGCTCGGTGAACTCGGCGATCTCATCCATTTTGGCCTGCATCTTTTTGCGCGTCTGCCCCAGGAAAAGGCCACGGATAATGATGTTTTCGTAGCCGGAGATCTCCGGGTCCATGCCGACGCCCAGGTCAAAGACGGGGGCTACGCGGCCGTGAACTTCAGCCGACCCGCGGGTGGGTTCGTATATTCCCGACAGCAGACGTAGCAGCGTGGACTTACCAGCACCATTATGGCCGACGAGCCCCACCCGGTCGCCGTCCTGAAGGTGGAGGTTGACGTTCTTCAGCGCTTCTACAACGACGACGTTGTCGGCGTTCCGGCCGATCGCTCCGCCGGCAGCTCCGAGGAACGCTTTCTTCAGTGAGCGTGATTTGGCGTCGAAAATGGGGAAATCGACGCACGCATTGTAGGTATCAATACTGACCATGATTGTGGCTTCTCCTGTCCCCATGATCCGTTGTGTGTAGCGCGGAGGCAACTGTGCGTGTATCGGACATCGCATTTACACCCAGTAGCTCACGCGGCCACGCCATTGACGCATGGCAACCGTTGTGATGAGCAGGCCAACGATGGTACACAGACCCACAATCACCCAGCTGTACCACATGACCGGAACACCGATGAGGGGGCCACGGACGATTTCGAGGTAGTGCATGAGGGGGTTGAGCTCTGCGATGCGGGCGCGCTCACCGGCGGCGCCACCACGATCGCGCAATGTTTGCATCGTCCAAACGATAGGTGTGACATAAAACGCCAGCTGAATGAGGGATTCGAGAAGTGGCGCAATGTCACGGAAGCGGGTTGAGATGATCCCGAAGAACATTCCTACCCACACACCGTTAATGACGATCAGCGCAAGCGCGGGTATGGATAGAAACCAATCCCATCCCAATGGGCGCGGGAAAATGATCATCAGCAGGACGTAGATCACGAGGTTGTGCAGCAAGAAGAGGAATTGTCGCCACACCAACCGGTAGACGTGAACCGATAACGACGCTGGTAGCTGCTTAATTAATCCCTCATTCGCAATGAATGTCTGCGCTCCCTCGATCACGCACCCGGAGATAAAACCCCAGATGATGAGCCCGACGGTGACGTGCGGGAGGAAATCATGCAGCGGAATGTTAAAGAGCAATGAATAGAGCAGTCCCAGCGCTAAGGCCATGACACCAGTAGCGATCGTGATCCATAGCGGACCAAGGACTGAGCGACGGTAGCGCTGTTTGATGTCTTGCATCCCCAGCGACAACCACAGCTCGTACGACTGGAAGCCGCGAAGAAGGTCGACCCATGCTGCTCGGAGGGTCTGCGACTGCGAAGGCGGTATAGAGCTGGTGGGCTCTTTAATCATCCGATCAATGTCGGCCTGAGAGGCCCGGTGAAGCGCAATTCCCCCGGCTTCATCGGAGCTCGTGCCAGCGTGGTCCGCGGCCGTGCCCTCAGTTGGTTCTATGTCAGCCATAATCCGTACCCTACCTTTGTGATGGGACAAGCAGGTATTAATCCCAGTGTGGTGTGCCTTGCTGATGTTCATCGTGTTGGCAGTGACCGGTAGATTACCCTGGAGCTACTAAACCGTTATTGTGTGCGTTGGGTCAGTGATGATGACGCGTCGCGATGATAAGCGAATAGCGGTAGAGGCCTGCATGAACCGTGTCTCAAGTTCGTCTAAGGAAAGGTGTGCCATGTTCGACGTCGCCCACGCGCGTGGACTCTATGTTTGGTTAGGCGAGGGCTGGGTGTACTTAAATGCGCACGAACAGGCGCAGATTCCGGAGCGCGTGAATACAGCGGCGACGTATTCGTTTAGGAACGCTCATTTGCGCACGGCTGTGGAGGCGGCATCGGGTAGTCATTCTCAAAGTCAGAAGTCGGGGGCACCGATCGGTGATAGCTATGTCGCATCGGCGCGCCGGGCTGTCGCTGATTTGGTGGGGGCCCGGGCAAACCAGGTGGTATTGGGCCCGTCGCGCGCGTCCTTGCTGCGTAACTTGGCGGACTGTCTGAGCCACCGCGTGGGAATTGGCACTGAGGTTGTATTGGCCCGCAGTAATGCGGATTCAGCGATTGATCCGTGGGTGCGGTCTGCCCATTTGTATGGTGCGACGGTGAAGTGGGCAGAGGCGGATCTCGCGTCGGGTGCGCTGCCGGCGTGGCAGTTTACGTCGTTAGTGTCACCGTCAACGGCTATCGTGGCGTTGCCTGCTGCTCATGCGTTGGTAGGTGCGGTGACTGATGTGGAGGCCATTTCCAGCTCAGTGCACCGTATTTCGCCGCGAGCCTGGACTATTGTCGACGCCACCGATGTGCTGCCTTACCGGCATGTGGAGATTCAGTCGTGGGGGGCCGACGTGGTGGCTCTGGATCTGGCCCCCTTGGGCGGGCCGGAGCTTGGTGCCCTGGTGTTTCGTGATGAGGCCATGTTTGATCGTCTGCGTCCGCCGCGGCGTCGGGGTTGGGGTTCTAACCAGTCTGCGCTGGGCGTTTCCTCCGGTCAGAGGCGTGGCCGTCATGCCGGGGCCGGTGTGGTGGAGTGGGATCCTCCGCAGGCGGCGCTGTGCGGATCAGTGGCGGCGTTAGTTGACCACTGGGCGGGTCTTGACGATTCCGCGACGGGTACGCGGCGTCGACGGCTGCAGTCCACCATGCCGAAGATCGACACCTATCTCACGGCTTTAGCAGCGCATTTGGTCTACGGATTGAAGGACTTGGGCGTCTATGTCATCGGTTTCGACGATGATTCGTCGCATGTTGAACGGGTGCCGCGCATTAGTTTCATCATCTCGGGGATGTCGGCGGAGGCAGCCCAGGCGCGTTTGGCCGATAACGGCGTGATCGTGGGCGTTGCAGAGAGTGATTCCCTCTTTGACGCCATGGGGGTCACCGAGTCCGGCGGGGCGTTGACGGTCGGGCTGGCGCCGTATAATACCGCCCACGACGTTGACCACCTGTTGAGATCGGTCTCGGTTCTCCGGTGACTGGACTCCGCTGACCAGGGCCAGCCGGCGGGCCATTTTATTCCACGGTCAGCACGATTTTTCCGGTGACCTCACGGGATTTCAGTAGCCGGTGGGCCTCTGCCGCGTCGGCAATGGGAAGTGTTTTCGTCACCTGGGCGGACACGGTTCCGTCCTCCAAGAGAGGCCAGACATGTTTGATCGTGTCCGCGACGACGGCGGCTTTATCGTCAAGGGAGCGGCCGCGCACATTCGTCGCCGTGATCGACCCTCTCTTGGACAGCAACCGTCCGATATTAAGCTCGCCCTTGACTCCACCTTGCATACCGATGATGACAAGATGGCCTTTCTCACCCAACGCTTTCACGTTGCTATCCAGGTATTTCGCGCCCATGATATCCAGGATGATGTCGGCACCACCGTGCTCTTTCATGACAGCAACGAAGTCGTCGTCCTTGTAGTTGATGAGGATATCCGCGCCCAAGGAGCGGCACAGCTCCAAGTTGTTGGCGTTGCCTGCCGTGGTGGCAACAGTCAGCCCCATCGCGTGGGCCAACTGAATGGCGAACGTGCCGATGCCGCCCGACCCACCGTGGATCAGGACGGTCTGGCCTTGCTGCATGCCAGCGACCATCCCCAGGTTCGACCACACTGTCGCCGCAACTTCAATCACACCCGCCGTATCGGTGAGCGACCATCCGCGTGGTACGGGAAAGAGCTGGGTAATGGGCACAGCAACACGTTCGGCATATCCGCCACCAGCCAAAAGCATTCCACATTCATCGCCGACGCTCCACTGTCTGGCAGGTTGCTCGTCGGATTGCTCGCTGAATTCGTGTGACGACTCCAGGGGCGGCCCGAATGCTTCGATAGTTCCCGCGGCTTCGAGCCCGATGATGTTCGACGCGCCGGGTGGTGGCGGGTAATGCCCGGCGGCTTGGAGAACATCGCCGCGGTTGACACCGGCGGCGCGTATACGCACGAGGACTTCCCCGGGGCCGGGGGTTGGGTCGTCGGTGTCTGTCCACTTCAATGACGTTGGGTCACTGGTGTCGTGTTGAATAATTGCCTTCATGACGTCGAGTGTAGAGGCGTGGGTTCGTCGTGCGCAGGCGTATATTTCGATACGCTATGGGTAAGTCGTGCTAATAGCTAGATGTGTTGCTTCCGGCAACCGGTACAGCGATGAACAGAAGGAAAGCCCATGCCTCGCTCCTCGGATAACTGGAATAACGATAAGTCGACGTCTGATTCGGACGGTTTCGGGTATTCGCACTCGTCAGATGGGGGTGGCGACGCGTGGGGTGATGCGGGGGAGCGCTCCAACGGAGGCGTCCCGCTGAAATACGGCTACCAACCAAATGACAACTCCCAACAGTCGGGTAGCGGTAGTGCAGCCGCCAAGGATGCGAACTATGACGTGACCGAAACGACGGAGTTTCAGCCATCACCTCCGGGGGCATCTGCTGCTCAGCAAGGGCAATATGGGCAGACGTATGGGCAGTCCCAGAATGGTGCCCAGGGATATGGACAGGGCTACGCGCAGGGGTATGGTGTGTCGCAACAAGGCCAGTACCAGCAGCCGAACCAGTATTCGACGCAATATGGTCAAGGCCAACAGTACGGGCAGCAATATTCCCAGGGCCAGCAATATGGCCAGCAACAATACGATCAGCAGCAGTACCCCGGTAGTGCTGCGTATGGATCTCGCGCCGGTTCCGCGTCGGTGGGGGCGAGTTCGGGTTCATCAGGATTTCCGCTGGGGAAAGTCTTAGCCCTCGTCGCTGCGGTGGTGGCGCTCGTGGCCGTGGTGGGCCTGTTCTTCTTCGGACGGGAACAGGGTTGGTTTAATACGTCGAATAATGAGGCCAGCTCTTCTCAATCGCGCGAGGTTGGACAAGATAATGGCAATGCTCAGAATCCCGGCAATCAGGGCCAAAACACCACCGCCGGTCAGAACGGCAGCAATGGTAACGACGGTCAAGCGTCGGATCGAGATACGAGTGGCGGAGGGGACGATTCGTCGAAACGCCCCCAATACCCCGATTTGCCGTCGGGAGTCTCTCCCGCAAATAATTCGGCAGAAAACAATGAACCAGCTGGGAACTTAAACAACGTGTATGTACTGGGTGGGCTCACAACGAAACCTTTTGCAAGGAATGTTCGGGATGCTTACGTACGGAATTATCTTTCGACGGGCGAACTGAATACCACGGTAAAGGGTGTGTATAGCCCAGATACTAAGCTCACTTATGACATGGATTGTGTTGATAATGGCCAGTATGTGCGGTGTGACGGTGGCAATAATGCGGTCGTCATTATCGACTAAAACGTCATCATTATCGACGGTGGCGATGCCGATGACGGGACGCGCTTAGAGTTTGCACATAGAGCATGTGATTGGAGCGCGTACTTCCCCTGGGTATACGCTTGTTAGGAATGCTAATGCGCGCCTGTATTGTATAAATTGCTATAGATTGCGCATAATAAAGCTTTCGGGAAAGGTGACAACCGCGTAGGGCATAGGTGACTCATGGGCAGACATGCGAACAAGCACGCGCGTTCTGCTCGTGACGAATCTAGCCAACGGTGGTTCACGAACCACATCGAGCCGGCGGATTCCGCGTCGCAAAACCACGCTGGTGAGGGCGAGGGACAGAAAAATAGCCGACAGTATCCTCCGCATCAGAGCACATTACGGGGTGGCAAACAGGTCACTGTCGCGGAATTGTTGGCCCGTGGAAGGCGGGGCTCTGAGGCCCCCAGCAGGTCCACCACGACGACGAGTCGCAAGCAGGATGCGGATGTTCGAGGCAACCGTAAGACGCGGGACAAGTCCGTTTCGCACACTCCCCGCACACTGTCCCCTAAGGAATTAGGAACACCGCAGCGTTACATTCCGGACCGGGCCCGCTCGGCGTCGGCACCAAGCCTGTCCCCCGCGAAGAGGCCGACCGTTACAACGGAACCGGACAAACGAGCTCCAGCCGCGCCTAGTCCGAAAAAACCTGACACCTCCGATTCCCGCGTCTCTCGTCGGCCTTCTGGCTCGAGACCAGCCAAGTCGTCCGTCCCGGTGAGCCTGTCGACACGTCGTCGGCACTCAGTTGCTGCAGCGTCCATCGGTGTTGGTGTTGTCGCCTGCGCGGTATTCGGCGGAACGTTCGCCGCATGGCAATCAGGCGTTTTAGGGAGCCCCTGGTCCTCGGATAGCCACCACACAGCCTCAAATACTGCGAATGACCAGAACACCCAAGAGACCGGCGGCGGTGGCGATGGGAACAAAGAACGCAGTTCCACACACCAACAAGGTGATGGTGAACCGAAGGGCGATCAGGAGGTCCGGCTGTCCACCATCAAAAATCGGCCAACAACAGCGTCACTTCCCGACGATGCCATCCCCGCCAACGCGGCCGCCATTCAAGATGACGAGGCGGGGCAGCTTAACCTGGCGTACACCGGGTCCGATAGCACTCCGGCAGCGTTTGCGGTGGCAACGCGGAGGGTCTTCGCCCAGCAGTACGTCAAAACGCTGAGTACAAATATGACGGTGGACGTAAAAAGCCCAGTCAGTGGGCGGAATATCGCGATGAATTGCCGCGATAATGGTGGCTTTGTTACTTGTGAGGGTCCGGACGACGAAAGGGTTTACATTCAATGATGGGCAACATACCTGGAACGGATGCTTCTGGAACGGATGCTTCACGCTCGCACCGTCGTCGCCGGTTGCGCATGTGTGTCGCCGGACTGATCGCGTCGGGTGTGATGTTGTCTTCATGCACAATCGGGGGCTCGGACCAGGCTAAGTCCACACCATCGTCGGTGCCGGAAAACGTTGATACGTTGCCATCCAGCGTGCCCGGCCCGCACCCATCCATTGAAAATACGGAGGCAGGCACCCCGAAGTTATCGGGTAAAGCCGACGCGCCCATGCAAGAAGCGGTTGACCAGGTTATTAAGAAACACGGGGGAATGGCGGAGCTGGCCGTCTCTGATGGCAAGCAGGTCCGACGTTTCGGGCATGTCGATCCCTACCCCGCGTGGTCGTCCATCAAGGTGCCGTTGGCTATTGCTGCGCTCCGCAATAACAATTCCGACGACATCCAGGCGGACGTTCGGGATGCTATTCGTGCTTCCGATAACGACGCCGCCGACGCTTTATGGCAATCGTTGGGCGGCGGTGAAGCCTCCGGGCAAGCGGTCCACCAGGTTTTAGCTGACGGTGGTAACCCCAACACGAAGGTACAGATCGACGCAATTCGCCCCCACTATTCAGGCTTTGGCCAAACACAGTGGCCCGTGGAGGACTCTGCCCTGTTTGCGGCGAATCTTCCCTGCATGCCGGGCGCAGAATTCGTCATCGACCAAATGGGCGAGATTAATTCCGACCAGCGTTGGGGCCTGGGCACTATTCCCGGCGCTCGTTTTAAAGGCGGATGGGGACCAGATGAAGATGGCGCCTATTTGGTCAGGCAGATAGGGTTTTTCGACGGCCCAACGGGACGAATAGCCGTTGCCTTAGCAGCTCACCCCTCGGATGGAACGTATGAGACGGGACAATCTGCTTTGAATGACCTTGCTGCTGTGGTGAAGGCGCATCAGAAAGAGTTCACACCCGCGCAGTGCGGTAAATAACTTCTCTGCGTATCGCGCCGGGAAGGAGCCTTCCCCGAGCTTGGTGTTGCCGCTCCAGATGGGCTAGCATGGTTACGTTGTGCTGAGAGCACTCCGCCATTTCTTGTCGTCTTCGACGGTTGATGTCGTTGATCGGCGCTGTCGACGGTGAAGGGAGCTAACGCACAGCACATACATAACCGCTTGGAGGTATGGCAGAGCGGCCGAATGCACTCGCCTTGAAAGCGAGCGTCCCTAACACGGACCGGGGGTTCAAATCCCTCTACCTCCGCAGTGATCCCCAGCGTGCGGGCCGATGTCGGCCTCGTCGCTGGGGATGTTTTGTGTCACCCGACCCTCATCATGTTCAGCCCGCTCGCCGCGTTAGTGGCTCGGGCTGATTTTCATTCTGGGGAGAATCGTGGTGGCGTGTTATTACAAACCTGGGTTCAATCTCGAAGAGCAAGTTCAGGAATTATCCGACCGTGGTCTCGTCTTAAATGACATATCCCGAGCTGAAGAGCAGGTTCGTCGGATCGGCTACTACCGTTTGAGCAGCTACTCGCACCCTTTTAGACAGAAAGACGCAAGACGCATGTCGAGCTTGGTTAGCGGGGCAAAACAACCTGGATAGTAAACTGGGGAAGAGTCCGAGTAGATCAGACCGTGACAGGAGTCCCAAAACAATGTCTCCCAAGGTTCAGTACGCAATTCAAGTCCTTCTGATCCTCGGAAGCTTGCTGGCCGCTTATATTATCGCCAACGCTGCTGACATAGAAGAAAGCTATAGGAGCCGAGTTCTTCTCTTAGGGGTTACAGTCGGTTCTATCGTCGCGATTCTCTTCAATCTCGCAGTCGATAGAAAGAGGCGTAAAGTCTCTCGCGACTCGAAGCAGTTAAAGACTGTGACGTTTTAATAGGCGGGTCTTGTGGCATTTACCCTCACCGGTGAGATCGTGCAATTGCGCATAGAAGAACGGACGACTCATCCAACAACTCGCCCAGCCAACATGGCATTGCCTGGCGATGGTGAGTGGATTATCAGGCAGTTGCGGTTGTGTGTGCAGTCACCATTCCAGCATTTTCTTTGGTGCTATTTGCTGAGGTTCCGGATCATGATCAGTCGCCAATGGATCCCAGAGGGAACCCCCGGCCATCGCTCGACACATTAACGGCTTCTACTTGACTGGTAAATTCCCTAGGTACTGTCTCTTCACCCAAAGCTAGGTCATACCATAGCCTAGACATGTTAGACCCTTCACTGGCGGGCTCGTCAACGTCTTTAGCCACACATGAAAGGCTATACAAACCCCATTCAGATTCATCAAATGGATAAGTTCCAAAGTCTCGCATATCCCTACGGAAATCTTGCATCAGGACTTCGCGAGCTAATGAATCTCCTCCATGTGTGATTTCGTCAGTTACATAGAGTATCTCTGTGATCTCTCGAGCCTTATCTACCCTTTTCAAATACTGTTTATGAAATCGTTCAAGATCTGACTCTCGAGCGAGGAAGTAAGTTGTAAAAAGAAGAGTCTCGCCCAACATAAATCGGATCACTACCTACCGTGAAAGCTTCAGAATTATTTTACCGCGCCGGGGTGTCACAATTTTTTTAATGTACATCATTTCCGAACTGTTCTGTGTAAAAATCCCCGCCGGCTTTTGGCTCTTAACCCTGAAATTCTTTCGTGCATAACGAGAGACGTTAATTAGTCACCAGGAAAACGGTGACATGCACGCTAGCGCGGTATCCACCGACCCTCTTCTCCCATCGCCGAGCGTCGGTGGTCGCACAGTGACTGACTACGGCCACACTGGGGAACCATTGCTGTAAAAAACGCGTCAATACCTCTTGTCGATGACACTCAACGAGTAGAAAGGGGGTAAAAAGCATGGATACAGAAGCGTGGCTTCGGCTCGTGCAACTGTTCATCGCCGCTGGCGGCCTTGTGGCCGTATTCCATACACTATGGCAAAAATGGCTTAGTGATAACCGAGCCGAGTGGTGGAAACGCTTCACCTGGGCAGTAGAAAACGCAAACAATGAAACAGCAACAAATGAAACAAGGAAAGCAGTGGATATCGAGCTGGGCGACCTCTACGACAGCTCCTTAGCGGGTCAAACCGAACGAGAGCTGATAGACAAGTTTTATCAGTCAACCCATGATTGCGGTGCAAGCGATAGCATGAAAGGAAAGGATGGTGAAGACAATGACTGATTGGACTGATACCCACCGTAAGGCCATTCGCCACTCTGAGAGTCTCGGAGAAACACCACCGCGACAGTCCTACATCTCTGCTGGTCTAACGCCCCCGGAGAAAGCGACTGACGAATACCAACCCGCCCCACTGTGGCGACGCTTCATCAATTCCCTAAAACCCGTGTGGTAACCACAGACTATCGAGCCCCCGCCCTGGTGGCGGGGGCTTCGTCGTCTCGGCCTAGGGACATGGTCCCGGCGGAATTGCTCCACTGTGATTGCTGCGTCAGATGCGCATCAAGCACAGTGGCGCCTCATGCACAGAATCGGCGCTGTATTTAGGCAGCGTCGAAAGTTCCTGCTGGGGTGATGTCGACAACCTTGTTACCGCCGTCGGCAGTGACGTGGATGGTGCCATCCGCCTCAAAGGAGAAGGTGTAGCGGCCGACAGTTTGCGGGCTGGTCCCGTCGAGTACGGTGGTGTCCCCTGCGAATCCTTGGTGCGTGCACGAGAGCTTCACGGAGTTGGGGTCGCCCTCCTTGGTCTCGAAGGCGGGGCGATCGACATTGAGGTCAGGTCCGCAAACAGCTCCGTCGACGGCTTGCTCTGAGTTCTGACTCTGTGCCGCAGCCGTGCTACTTCCACATGCGATGGAATCAGGGTTCTCGGTGACCTGGCAGTCGACTTCGGGGGTGTTGAAGACGACGTGGTGAACAGCCTGGGCGGCATCTTGCGGTGCCGGTGCTGGAGCAGGCGCTTCTTCAGCCTGCGCGGCGGTTGCCCCCATGAGGCCGGCACCGGCAACAATGGCGGCGGCTCCGGCGGCAATACGCCCGACGTGTGATCGGGCGCTGCGGATTGTGTTGTCGCGATCGATGGAATCGGACGTGACGTTGGCTGGCATGGATAGTCCTTTCTCTGAAGTCGGTAGTGGTGCCCTCGAGGGGCTGACCACCTGGGCAGAAAGTGGTTTCCGTGTCCGGGGCCAACGGTAGCAATGGTTCTGCGATACTTCAGTAACCGAAATATAAACGAAACTTTCAAGGGCGAAATATCCCCCCTTTCGTTGGGGGATGTTATCAAAAAGAAACAAGGCTACCCTCGACGCCTAGGCATTCGAGGAGTAGGCCCGCTTAATGCTTAACCCTCCGCTTAGTCTTTGTCTCCGCCGGCTTTGCCGTCCAGGGGCGTTCCCGTCGTTGTTGTGGCTTTGCCCGTGTAGCCTGCTCCTTTGCCCATCGTGGCGCTCTGCCCACGCCGGATTTGCTCGGCGTGGACGGAACGGCCCATCACGAAGGATCCCACCGACGCCACCATCAGGCACGCGACGATTGCGATCACGGACTTCACTAGCACGACGTACCATTCGTCGCCGTCGGCAATAGAACGAATCATGTTCGCAATGATGAGCAGGGGGACTCCGACGCCTGTGATGGGGCCCGTGAGGTTGACGCGGGTGAGTGCATCGGGCGCCCGCCACATCTCGATGACCTCGTCGATGAAGGCGATGGCGGCGATCACGATCAGTACGGAAATAATGATGTTGACGATCATCGTTGGCCTCCCACCATGATGCGTGAGTTCGCAACTGAGCTCAGGACGCTCAGCACCCCGGCGAAGACGGCGACTTCGTAGGTAATGGTTGTTCGGTTTCCCAGTGAGTAGACAAGGAATAACCCGACGGCGCCGAAAAAGATCACATCGGACAGCACTGTACGGGACAAGTCATCACACCGCGCCATCAGCAACAATGCCGCTAATAAGGCGGCAATGATGACCGCGCTCACAAGAATTAAGACGAATGTCATAGTTAGCTCTCCTCCTGTGAAGCGTTTCGGCGCGACGGCTCGGCAGACCTGGAGGTCGCACCTCCCGCCTGTGACTGCTCGGCAGACCCCGGAACAATGGACTCAACAGAGAACCCGGTAGCATCCGTATCCCCACCGGCATAACCAGGAGGAATGCTCGGTCCTCCGGGCTTAGTGAAGGACTTCGGCCCGGGGCCACCATTGGGCGCGCCATCTGAGTAATACAACTTGCTGGTGTAGCCATTAGCGCACCGAGGATGCGTGCGCTGGCAGACCTGCGGGGCAAGGCGCTGTTCCATCTCTGCCAGCTCCTGCATAATGGCCTCCGGATCGCTACCAAACGCAGCATGGACTAAGAGGATCCGCCCATCAGGGGCATCGTCGGCCGGCATTGGCTCATGGGGGCCCGGATAATCGGACACGTCTTGGGGGAGGGCATCGCCCACTTCAAGGAGCCCCAGCGATAACGTGCCCGGGGTCATTGTGATCGACGTCGTAAATAGACCGACCTCACGGTCCGTTTGCACACGCAACGGGTACGCCACGATGATCGGATCGATGTCCGACCTGCGCTTGTTGGCATCCACGATGATGGACCACGTTGCCAGTAACACCTGCTCAATGAGCCACGCGCCGTACCGTAGGGCATGCAGAGTTAGACGAAGCGTTTTCATTCTTGCCCTCCTGTGGTGACTGCAATCATTGCCGACGCGTGACGCTGATGTGAATCGGCGTGGTGACCGCTCTCAGTGGCGTGGCCAGCACCCATCGCGTGGTTGTCCTCGCCGGCACCGTGGTCGTCTCCAGCCGCGTGCTCGTCCTCATCGTCGTGATGAACAATCATGTCGTCGGGGACATCGGCTGGATCATGGGAATCGCCAGTCAGGCCAGCGCCACCGGTGTTCGCCACGCCCACCGCGTCGTCGCCAAGAACGGCGCTCTGGTAGGCCTTGACGTTGAGCAGCGAATCCGCCGCGTGGTTCGTCGCCGAAATCGCGGGCCCAGCGCCCACCAGCAGCCCGGCCGACATCAGGGCCATCGCCGCGGACGGCAAAATGAACCGCACCGGAACAGCCAGTTGGCGGTCAACGTACTGCGGGTTCATGGGTTTGCCCCAGAACACCTCGCGCCACAGCCGGAGCATAGAGAGCAGCGCGCCCATGCCGGCGATGACGATGGCCGCCAACACAATCCACGACTTCACCGAGTAGTCGCTGGCCACAGCCATCACAACACCCAATTTACCGATAACACCGGAGAACGGCGGCAACCCGACGATCGACAAAGCGCCGGCGACGAACACGGCCGCGACCAACGGGTCACGACGCATCAAACCGGACAGGCGCTGCAAACGGCCAGTTCCGTACGTTTCCTCAATCGAACCGATGGACAGGGCCAGCGACGCAATCACCGTCATGTGGTGAACCGCGTAGAACACGCCCGCGGCCAGCATCCGTCGGGGATCATGCCCCACGAAGGCCAGGCCAACCAACATGAATGGCATACCGTTGACCATCTGGTAGGCCAGAACCGAACGCATCGTACGCTCACCCAAGCCAGCCCAGGAACCAACAAGCATGGCAGCCACACAAATCACCAGAATGAGCCACGACCAGCGGTCATCCAGGCCAAACATGACGGCATAAATGCGGAAGATCGCATAGAACGCCACCTTGGTGTGCAGGCCAGAGAACAAAGCCATGACGGCCGGCGACGTATTCGGATAGGTGCGCGGCAACCACGTGTGAACAGGGAACAGACCAGCTTTAATAGCCAGCGCCAGAAGAATCAGACCGCCGGTCACCACCACCGGACCGTTGCCCCGGGCCGCGCTGGCCAGGGCCGGCAGGTTCGACGTCCCCGCCGTCGCGTAGGTCAGCGTGACACCAACGACCAGCACAGCCGATGTAATCAAGTTCACCAGCACAAATAACCTGCCAGCACGGAGGCGCTGCAATGTACCCGTCATGGCAAGCAACGCGTACGACGGCAGAAGCATGACCTCAATACACACGAACAGGTTGAACAGATCCGCCGTGCTCATCGCCCCGTACACGCCGCCCATCAGCATGCACACCAGGGCAGGGTAGAAGCGCGCATTCATCTCTCCGACAGCCGTCGCGAACCACACAGAGACCAGGCACACGATCGAGGTCATCGTGATCATGAGCGACGAGAACGAATCCGACGCGAACGGAATCGCGATACCCGCAGCGTACCCGCCGACGTTCTCCGCGATCGCGGGATGATTCCAGTGGTAGATCATGAGGCTTAAGCCCGCGGCGAAACCGACGATGGGCACCACGAAAGCCAAAGCAATGCGGAGCACTTTCCACGGCGACATGGCCGCAAGAGCCGCGGCCGTCAGAGGCCCAGCAAGGAAGAGCGGCAGCAGCGCCGCAATCGTTGACGTTGCCATCTATTCGATGCCCTCCTCGCGCTGTTGGCGTCGCTGATATTGGTTCGAGTCGGTGGAAATTCGACGTGCACTGCGGCCCATCGTCTGCAGCGCTGTCACCTCATGGGTGACGTGATCAGGCAAAACATAAGCGTCGTCGGTAGGGGTATCGTGCTCTTCCTGCGAATCCTTTGCCTGGCCGTGTGCCACCTTCTTCTTAGCGGGCACGGACTTTTCCTCGGTGCTCCACACCGAGTCCTTGAACGCTGCGAACAAATCGGGGAACTCCTTGACCGGATCGGTCAAGGTGTCATCGGAGCGGCCCAACGCGGCCAAGGCCAGCATGAACGCGGTGGTGGCCATCGAAATAACAATCGCCGTCAGCACGAAAGCCTGCGGCAAAGGATCGGCTGCGTCCTGGGGATTCGTGCCGCTCATGATGGGCTCTGACCGCCACGCGCCGATACCGGCAGCCAGGAGAGTTAAGTTGGTGGCGTGGCCAATGAGCGTCATCCCGAGGATCAACCGGACCATTCCCCGTTGGAGAACCAGGAACACACCGCCGGCGGTGAGTACACCAATCGTTATTGCCATAATCATTCTTCCACCTCCACGGTGTCGACGGGTTTCCGGCCGGACGTATCGCCACCACTATCGGATGTCGATTCAGAGACGGTATCGCGGTCGGTGCCCGCAGTAGACGGTGCATAGTCCGGCTCAGTGGGGTTGACAGGAGAGAACCCTCCGTGGGTGCGTACGGGCCCTAGTGGGTTTTCCGCGCCGGGCCGGATGGAGCCGCCCAACTGCAAGAGTGCGATGGCCACCAAACCGAGAACGGCCAGGTAGACACCGGCATCGAAAATCTGGGCCGTCGTCAAGAGTTCGCCACCAACGTGAGCATTGAGAGGCTGGAGGAAGGACCCGCGGGATCCGTGCCCGCCTTCCTCACCGGAGGCGTGGCCGAGGTAACCGGCCAGGCCTGCGAGGACCGCCAAGGAAATACCCGAGCCCACCAGGATGTAGGGAAGCCGATTGTTCGTTGGGGCCTTATCTGCCGGGCGCGACAGGTAGTAGAACATGAGCGCACCGCCACCGATTAGGGCTGCGATGAACCCGCCGCCGGGGTGATTGTGCCCGCGCCAGAACACCGCTGCGCTGATCAGGATGAGGACGGGGATAAGGAGTTTCGCCATCCACCTCATCGGTAACGAGTTCAGCTCCGGGCGCGGGATGGCGGCCAAGGATCCGCGGATGTCATCGCGAACACGCGGCACGGAAAGCACCACCGCGGCGATCGCCACACCACACATACCAAGCACGGAAAGCTCGCCCATGGTATCGAAAGCACGGAACTCCACCAGGATGGTGTTCACGACGTTATTTCCGTGCGAAATTGTGGGCCCGTTGGTGAGGTACCACTGCGAAATCAATGGTTTTCCGTGGTAGCCGACCAGCGCGACCACGCCGACCGTCGTCGTTAATCCCATGAGAACCGCGATCGTTCCGGCCCAGCGATCACGACGTGCGGACCGCTCCGTAAAGTCGCGCGGTTGCAGCCGGATGACCAGCATGAGGACCACGGTCGTGAGCAGCTCAACCAAAATCTGGGTGAGCGCCACATCTGGGCTGCCCAGGGTCAGAATCTGCAGGGTAACACCGACACCGGCAGCGCTGACCGCAATCACAGCCGACAGACGACGTCGGGCCAGGACCGCGGTGGCCACACCAATAATGACCGTGACCAGGGCAACGTAATCCAGCGGGCGGTCAATTCCGCCCACCCGGGAGCCCATATCGACACCATCGATGGCACCACCATCAAACAGCGCCCCGATAGCCACGGAACCCGCGAGAGTAATGACCGCCAAGAACGGCAGAGCCAGGTGGCGCGTCGGCGAAACGGAGTCCGCCATAGAACCGCCCAGCTTGCCCCAACGGGAACCACCAGTGATGACCCCTTGGAGCACGTGAGCTCCCGTGAAGGGGGATAGTTCCTTGCCGACGAGAACCCGCGCAATAGCCTTACGGAACACGACACAGGTGATACCAACGACGATGACGACGACGCTGATCACCAGTGGCACGGTGATGCCGTGGAACAAGGCGAGGTGAGTGTGCGTCGCGTGGTGTGTGCTCAGCGCGGAATCCGCGGCGGCATCTACGAAGGAATCCATGAAGCCGGGGACAAAGCCCAGCGGTAGGGACAGGAAACCGGGGATCGCCGCGGGGAGCCACAAGGACAGTGGTGCTTCGTGGACGTCGCTGACGTCGCGTTTTCCGTCGACGAAACCGCCGAAAATGTAGCGGTAGGAGTAGGCGAAGGTCAGGATCGCACCCACAGCAGCGCAGATGAGCAGGAGCGCGGTGGCCGGGGTGGCCAGTTCACCTTCCAGCATGGCATCCAACATGCCCTCTTTGGAGATGAAGCCGAACAGTGGCGGGACCGCGGCCATGGACGTCGCGGCGATGAGTGCCATGCTGAATGTCCATGGCATGACGCGCCAGATCGGCCCCAACCGGCGAATATCGCGCGTCCCGGTTTGGTGGTCTACCACACCAATCAGCATGAACAAGCTGGATTTGAACAATGCGTGTGCCAGCGTGTGAACCACCGCGGCCGCCATGGCGAGCGGTGTACCAATACCAATGGTGCACACAATCCAGCCCAGCTGAGACACCGTCGAGTATGCGGTCAGTTTCTTCAGATCATTCTTCTGCAGGGCAAATAGTGCCGCCATAATTGCGGTGAACATGCCGACGATAATGAGCACACCGCGCCACCACGCGTCGTCATGGAAGAGCGCGGAAAAACGCAAGAGCAGGTAAATGCCGGCCTTCACGACGGCTGCCGCGTGGAGGAAGGCGGACACCGGAGTATCTGCCGCCATCGCCTCGGGGAGCCAGAAGTGGAAGGGGAACTGCGCCGACTTCGTGCACGCCGACGTCGCAATCAACACGGCAATGACAGACAGCAACGCGGGGTGATGTGCCCATTCCGGCGAATGAATGATCCCCGACAGGCTGGTCGTTCCCGTCACACCAGCGCTAATGCCCAAACTGGTCAGGAGCGTAAGCCCACCGAAGAACGTCAGAATAATCGTGCGCATTGATCCCAGCTCGCCACCGGGGCCTGACCGCGCGATGAGGAAGAACGACGCCAGTGACACGAGCTCCCACGAGATAAACATCAGGATGACGTCGTCGGCAAGAACAAGAGTGACGACGGCTGCCATGAAAGCTGTCATGAGCAGGTAGAAGCTCATGGACCCACGGCCGCCGTGTAAATACCGCGTTGAGTAAATGAACACGGCCGCGCCGATGCCTAACGCGAGCAGAGCGAAGAATGTAGATAAGGCGTCGGCGCGGAGTGAAAAGATCACATCGGCACCATTGGGGAGGAAATCCTTAATCCATGTGACCTTCCAGGTCCAGGGATTGCCGTCAATGATGTCAGGCAACTTCCGGAGGAGCGGGATGGCGGACGCGATGAAAATAAGGGCTAGGGGCCACCCTGCGTTGCGGTCAAGTAACCGAACGAACAGGGGAACCAGGATGAGGGCGAGCACCACGAACAAGGGGATCGCGACAAGCTCCACGAAGCATCAACACCTGTGGGTTTAAGTGGACATAAACAGACAATAAACAGTTTCCCAGGGTATCAGTTGCAGGTCAGAATTCCACGCTGCGGGAATTGGCCTTGGAGTGGGGAATATCGGAGTGGGTTGGCCTGTGATGGAGTGCCCGTGATTGCTTAATGAAAATATGGTGGCATAGTCGTGACGATACAGAGAGAGTGTGAGCTAAAGCTAATTTAGAAAAATACCTTGTTGAAGCGGGTGAGTAGGTGTTAGGGTCAAAATTATTGAAAATGACGATGGCACTATTGAAAATAAACTCGCGTGGCGAATATTGCCGCGGCGGAGAGCGTGACGGTGTCGAGCGCTATGGCCGATGACGGCTGCCATGTCATAGCGCTCACTATTGCTTGAATACCTCTTCTGGTGCCCGAATACTTCTTTGGAGACGATCATGGCTCACAACATGTCCCCCGGACACGACCACGTGGAGGCAAACCATCACGATCATGGGGTTGAGCACGGTCATGAGCACGGGCCGGGCCACAGCCACATTCATAGCCACAGCCACGGGCACTCTCACGGGCACACGCACGATCACGGTGCTTCGTCACGGGGGCGTTTGATTGCCGCCCTCGCGGTCACGGCAACAATCCTGCTCGCAGAGCTTATCGGTGCGTGGATCTCCGGGTCGCTGGCCCTCGCGGCTGATGCCGGCCATATGTTGGTTGACTCGTCGGGCCTGGTTATCGCCCTGATCGCTGTGCATTTGTCGCAGCGGCCACGCAATAACCGCTTCACGTGGGGATGGTCGCGGGCGGAAGTACTTGCCGCCGCATTGCAGGCAGGGATGCTGATCATTATCTGCGGAGTCGTCGCGGTAGAGGGCATATCCCACCTCATTAACCAGCCCGACGTGGAACCCGTGCCCATGCTCATCATCGGAACTATTGGCCTGGTGGCTAACGCCGCGTCGATTATCATTTTGGCAGGTGGGCGCGAAAGTTCGCTCAATATGCGCGCCGCATTTCTAGAGGTAGTTAACGACGCTTTGGGCTCGCTGGCTGTCATTCTTGCCGCCATTATCGGACTAGCGACGGGGTGGGTTCGCGCGGACTCGATCGCGTCCCTGTTTATCGTTGCGCTGATGGTTCCGCGCGCGTTCACCCTCCTCCGCACAGCGATCCGAATCCTGATGGAGGCCACCCCCGACGAAATTGACCTCGATGATGTGCGCGAACATATTTGCGGCGTCGATGGGGTGAAGGATTGCCATGACCTCCACATCAACACCATCAGCACGGGTGTGGTGGCGTTAACCGCGCACGTGGCGGTGGATAGTGGCCTGTCCGCGGCCGAGCACCACCGGATTCTTCATACCCTGGAAGATTGCACGGCCCAGCACTTCCCGGTGGCCATCAAGCACACCACATTCCAGTTGGAAGCGAAGGACCACAGCGGGCACGAGCGCTTACACCACGGCGCGGCATAAATAGTCCGCCGTTGAGCAACTAGCTCATCACATTTTTAACGAACGGGATGCTGTCCTCTTTAGACTTGTTCACCGTTCCGCTGTGATCTTTATCGGGATAGAACTTGAACGTGACTGGCTGGCCGCTAGCCTTCATCTTCTCCGCAAGAGTTACAGCTCCGGGCATAAATATGTCGGTGTCCAATCCTCCTTGGCCGATAAAAACAGGTTGGTTATATCCCGATTCAGGTATTCCCATGTAGTCCTTGAGGGCCTGTTTGAATCCTGGGATAGTGTCTAAAGGCTTGGAAAACACCTCTTCAATGCGGATGTTTTCCTTTTTAACGACATCCGTAATTCCTTCAGGGGCAGGATGCGATGGAGTCGACAAGGTGTCGCATATTGGTCCCTCAGCATAGTCCACCCATTTCTTCCCGTAATCGGTGAGATAGGAATTGACGTCCCACTCCGGGTGCGCGGTACGAAGCCCGGAAACAATGTAGAGAAGATAGGTGGTGAGGGTCGGCAGCGCGTTTTGTTCACCCAATTTTCCTGGTGGGACCACGCCCGGACGGAACACCACTGGTAGTAAGTCTTCAATGTAAGCAGGAACTCCGGTGGCGACGGCACCGCGGTAGGATAATCCGTCGCTGTTGCCACCGTATTCTTCTGCGTATCGTGCCGTGAACATTGCAGCGCCGCCGCCTTGTGACTGTCCGGCGACGAACCACTTTTTGGCTAACTCCTCGAAGTGTGTTGTGGACGCCTTAATCGCGTCAACAACACTGTGAGCTTCTACTTTTCCGTCCAAATAAGGATGGCTGCCGGGCGTTCCGAGGCCGACGTAGTCGCTCGCAACAATTGCGTAGCCCTGGTCCATCCACGAATTTAGATAATCCCAATCTCTCTCCCATGCGGCTGGACCGTTTGTAGAGTAGGCGCACACGTCGTTGAGGCCGACTGTGCCATGTGCCCAAGCCATAACCGGCCATCCGCCTTCAGGCGCCTTGCCTTGGGGAAGGTAAACGGCTGCGGTAGACAGCGCTGGCTGACCTTGGGAATTCACCGTCCAGTACGTGATTCGATACGACGCTCCCGCATGGGGCACAGCAATAGCCGGATTCAGTGGCTCGACTTTCGTGAGTGTGCCAGGCTCGGTCGCGTCACCGGGCGCAGTATCCATCAGGTGCGGATCATTGCTTCCGGGTATGGATTCGGTGGGCTGACTCACGGTGCCTTGGGCATCACCGGCATACGCGATCCCAGTGGGAATAGCGAGTGTCGAGGCGATTCCTAGAGAAGCGCTGAGGCTTAGGCTTGCAAGAACGGAGCGCCGACGTCTCGCCGTGTGCGCGCGAGAGAACCGATCGGGTTGAGAAGTTTGGGGAGCAGTGCGGGGCATGGGACCTCCTCCTAGGAATTGAGCTTTTTGAGAACGATAGTCCCAGCACATCAACGTCGATAGGAAACAAAGTAAAAACTTTGCAAAACCTATCTTTCGGTGGTGGCCACTCACTCCCTACCGCTCATGCTCCGCTTTCATCGCCCGTTGCGTCCGTTGCTCAATGGCCGCAGCATTCTTCGCAACGTTTCGTGCCGACCGCAGACCCAAAGCGTCGTAAATAGGACGGCATTTAAATATCACGGCGATGAACATCGCGACCGCACACGCACCCAAAAGCGGCGGAAGAAGCACCACGGCGCCCGTCATCTCGGTGGTCAAAACAAGCCCGGTCACCGGCGCGCCCACACTCGCGGCAAATAATGCTGCCATGCCGACGATTGCCATTGCCGACGGATCCGGCGCGACCTGCGGGAACAGCGCATGGCACACGAGCCCAACGATCAGCCCGAGTTCAGCGCCCAACACAAGCATGGGGGCGAACAAACCGCCCGGCGTGAGCGCGACATACGAACCGATCGCCATGATGAAACGCAAGATCAGCAGGCCGAGGAGAACCATGACGGTGCCGCGACCCATCAGAGCATCCATCGTCAACGAATCTCCGCCACCCACCAGATTCGGGCCGAGATAACCGACGACACCGATGGCCGCCCCGATCATGCCCGCACGGAGTTCCACAGGGAACGTTGACGCGTCGACTACCGCCAGGGTTCGCATGAGCATGCGGTTGTACAGCAGCCCAGCGAACCCGGCGACCAGCCCCACAAGCAGGAAAAATGGCCCATTATCCAGCGTGGGTGGTTGAGGTTCAGGAAGGGGAAACACGTGATCATCTCCAACGATCACATGCGCCATCGAATACGCCGCCCCAGAAGCTGATAGAACCGCAACTGTCATCCTGGCCTCGAAGCGCTTAACCAATTCCTCAAGCACAAACACGGCACCGGCCAGGGGTGCGGAAAAGGCGGTCGTGAGTCCGGCGGCCGCTCCTGCGGCGATCAGTAAGCGCAGGTCGGCGCGGTTGTTGCGATAGGTCCGGCCCAGGATTGTCGCCACCGACGCACCAAGGTGCACTGACGGGCCTTCGCGCCCCAGCGCCAAACCGCCACCGATGGACATCAGCCCGCCGACGAACTTGATGGGCAGCAAGCGCATGTGGGTGGGGTTGGCGTTGCCCTTCACGATGGCCTCGACGCGGGGAATGCCGGATCCCTCCGCCACCGGCTCCAGATGGCGAACCATCGCCGCCCCCACCATGGCCAATACTGCCGGAGCAACAATGGCGACGAGCACGCCGACGACCCCATGCCCCTGTGACCACCCGAACACTGTGGTCCGCCATGCTTCCGCGTGCTCAAGACACACGCGGAAAAGGGACGCAATGATGCCAGTACCTAACCCCACCATGATGGCGGTAATGGTCAGAGGAACCATCGACATTGATGGTCTCCCCTTGGCCTCATTCCACCACTCCAGGCTGTGATAGCCAGTTAGCACTCGGATGAGGCGTTCGCGCCGGGTGAGGGGCTGGCCACTGGCCGTCGGCTTCGCGTCGTTACTCACATCGTCACTGACGTCGCCACTCACAGTGAGGCCGTTAGTGTCGTGCTCGGAGTTAGTCACGGGAGTCCGTCGCTACTTGCCATTGGTTGATATTGCGGTCAACCGCGTAGCGATCAATCTTCCGCAGTTCCTCGTCGGTAAATGACAGGTTGTCTAGTGCGCCGAGGCTGTCGTCGAGTTGCTCAACTGAGCTTGCCCCGATCAGTGCCGACGTCACCTCTGGCCGTCGAAGTGCCCAGGCGATCGCCATTTGCGCCAGTGATTGTCCACGCTCTTCGGCGATGGCATTGAGGGCGCGGATGCCCTCGAGAGTGTCGTCGTTGAGGAATGTGGAGTTCATCTTGTGGTTGCCCAGGCGTGAATCATCCGGGATACCATTGAGATATTTGCTGGTCAGAAGGCCTTGGGCCAGGACAGAGAACGCAATGACTCCCATACCGTTTTCGGCGCATGTTTTTAGCAATGATGTCTTCGCGGCGGGAGATACGGATGGGTCGGTGGGGCCGTCGGGGCCCTCGATCCACCGGTTAAACATGGAATAGCTGGGCTGCATGATGGTGAGCGGAGTGCCCAGGTCGCGGGCGATGCTCTGTGCCTGCCGCGTGAGTTCGGGCGAGTACGAGCTGATGCCCACGTAGAGCGCACGCCCCGACCTAGCGATGTGGTCGAGCGCGCTCATTGTCTCTTCCAGTGGCGTGTCGGGGTCCGGGCGGTGGTGGTAGAAGATGTCTACATAGTCCAAACCCATCCGCTTTAATGAGGCATCCAGGCTTCCTACCAGGTATTTTCTGCTGCCCCCGAAGCCGTATGGGCTGCTATTCATATACCAGCCGGCCTTGGAGCTAATCACCATTTCTTCCCGGTATGGGCGGAAGTCTTGGGCAAAAATGCGGCCGAAATTGGATTCCGCGGATCCGGGTGGTGGCCCATAGTTGTTGGCTAGGTCGAAGTGGGTGATGCCACGATCAAAAGCACGCCGGAGGATTGCGCGTTGCGTCTCCAGGGGGCGATCCCCACCGAAGTTGTGCCACAATCCCAGGGTGATCGCGGGAAGTTTCAGGCCGCTATCCCCGCAGCGGTTGTAGGGCATGGGGGAGTGTGCCTCGGGGTCGTAGCGGTCATCTGCAGCTCGGTACACGTTTGGATAATGTGCGCTACTCATAGATCCCAGTGTAACGACGCAGGTGCACAGGGGTTAACGGTGTTGGCGGGCGTGGTCACGCACAGGTTCGCAGTGTTCGGGTGCCGGATATATCAGTGTTCCTGGCTTTAGTCGTTAGGGATGAGCCGTGATGGAATTCCCATCTCTTGTATTTCCAGGGGTGTAAGTGCGTTTTCTTCTAACACTTTCTTGACGACGAACCGCGCGCGGTCTTCCGGGTCGGGGATTCGTCGTGCCGCACTGAGGAGGGTGGTTAACGTGGCGGCGTTGTTCGATGCCCCAATGTTGTGTTGCTCGGCGCTATGCTCCTGCGCGCTGCGTCCTTCGGCGGAGGAGGGCCCCGCAGAGGATGACGCCGGGCCGAATGCACGCCACGCGACCGCCGTCGCCAAGGAAAGAAGGGTGATTCCGCGAGCTTCGTGGGGCTCGATGCGGCGGTCGACCACACGAGGGGACGAACCTCCACGCTCCTGCTCGCGGTGCGAGCGTTGCGCTTCCTTACTCTTGCGCAGACGACAGTGGAGTTCTTGCTGGCCAATCCCGACGGTGGAGCCGTCGTCGTTAGTAATGACTGTGGTGTACGGGATATTACAGAAGCCGTCGGAGGCGATTTCGTGTTTAATTTGCTCGACCATGGCGTTCGTGACTCGGACCGTGGCGTGGGCATTATTGCGGCCGGGGTTGATGTATTGGAATGTGCCGGTGCGCGTCCAGGCTTCGTACTCCCGCCCGAGGCGTTGCATAACGAGCATGCCGAACATGGCGTCGGTCATGGAGAACAGCGATCCGCCGAACGCGGCTCCGTGTGCATTGCCGTTGAACCGGTTGACCTTGAGGATGAGGTGTGCCGACGACCAATCGTCGGGAATATCCCGGATTCTCACGCCTGCAGCAAAAAGAGGTGGGTATGCGCTCATAGCGGCGGCGAAGAGGCGCGGTGACCGGAGAACACGTTTGACGAGGAGGGCTGCAGCGCGAACATTCATGTGAGCTAGGTTACTCAACTTCGGTGGCGCCGGGGCGGTTTGTCCCATTCGGACGACGCTTTTTGTTGGCATGCAGACGTGCTGCAGTCACGGGTCGGTTTCTGGCTAGGTAGTGCCGGCTCAATCTGTACCTCGTTGATGGCGGCGGCCGTGGGGTACCGCGGTTTGCTGAAGGGCCAAGCGCCCCGGTGTTTCACCCCTCTGGCCAGCGCATACTCCGACTGGAAGATTTTTGCGACAGTCTCCCCTGTTATTTAAGGGGTAAGTTAGGCTGGATATATTGGGTTGCGACACCCCGTCGCTTTATTTATAAGACAGCCAATGCTTAATATGAGTCCATGAGCATCGTAGTTACCAACCAGCTGACCATTACGTCAGATCGCGCGGACGAAGTTGTTTCCCGCTTTTCGCAGAATATGCAGTCCTTGGACACGTTCGATGGGTTCGAAGGCTTCGAACTGTGCAAGCCGACGGAACCTGCCGACGACCGCTGGATCGTCATCACCCGGTGGCGCGACCAGGAGGCCTTCCTGGGATGGCGCAATTCCCGTAAGTTCCGTGAAGACCACGGCTGGCGTGAGCGCGAATCCAGCAAAGAAGAAGAGGCAAAGAGGCCACCGCACGGGTCGATGAACTCCGTCGTCCGTAACTATGACGTCATGCTGACGAAGGATGCTGCTGAGTAGTTGACGCGGTAACGCGCGCACACGGCAACCCCACCCAGAACCCCCAGCGCATACAGCAAAAACCTCCGCTGCTTTCGTAACGAAAGTGGCGGAGGTGAAAATTTTGTCGGGGTAGCGGGATTTGAACCCACGGCCTCTTCGTCCCGAACGAAGCGCGCTACCAAGCTGCGCCATACCCCGGTGCAACTCGACTAAGGCTAGCGCACGCTCTTTCGTACTGCCAAATCACTACGCAGGTGCCCTGCCTACAGTCCTTTCAGCACAATTTCCCGCTCAATGAAGCCGTCTCCCACTTCAATTTCGTCGATAGTGGGCTCGGGGAGGTCGTCGGTTCCACCGCCACCCTTTTCGACGATGCGCAGCAGCTGTGCGGTAGGCGGGCAGAATGTCCGCACCGGCGCAAACTTGGACGTTCCCAGGCCGGGGGAAACGTTGAGGATGGAGTCCTTCCACTCGGAGACGCCGGACGCATGTTCGCGATCGATCCCAGAGTTCGTCACGATAGGCTTCCCACCCGGCAGGCACAACTGCCCACCATGCGTGTGACCAGCGAGGATCAGCTGATACCCGTCCTTGGCGAAGGCATCCAGCACCCGCGGCTCAGGAGAGTGCGTTAGCCCGATGGATAGGTCTGCGTCCTTATTCGGCTCCCCAGCGATCAGCGAATAGTCATCCAAATCCCCATGAGGATCGTCGACTCCAGCAACCGCAAGCCGGAACCCGTCGACGGCGAAATCATGCCGCTGATGGGTGCAATCTTCCCACCCATGCTCCTTGAACACCGCACGCAAATTCTTCCACGGCATGCTCTGGTCGCTGTGCTTTTGCTTTTTGCCCGTGAGATAGCGCAGTGGGTTAGGGGCCGTCGGCGCCCAATAATCATTGGTGCCAAAGCAAAACAGCCCCGGCGTCGTTAAGAGAGGAGAAAGTGTTTGAACGACGGCAGGCACGGCCTTCGGGTCGCCCAGGTTATCCCCGGTATTAACAACGAGATCCGGCTGAAGCTCGGCGAGCTCACTGACCCACAGCTGCTTCAGTTGTTGGTGGGGCAACATGTGAAGGTCGGAGATATGGAGGATACGGAATTCGTTACGCCGTCCCCGAAAAGTGCCTTTGTCCAGCATGGGGATGGTTGTGACGGCGAGGCGGAATCGGCTGGCACCGAGTAGTGCGGCGGCAGCCCCTGCAGCTCCCGCAGCCCCCGCGGTGGCCGCAATTTTCTTGCCAATCGACCGCCCATTTTTCTTATCGATTTTCTTATCGACGAGGACCCCGCCCGCACGTGATGCCGCGTGGGTGGCCCGGTTAAGCAACGATGGTGCGGCTGGCCGGGGGTGCGAGGTGTGTGATGCTCGCGCCGCCGACGGGGCACTGTGCCGACTGGACGAGGACCGGGGAAAAATACTCACACGCCCATGGTAAAGGTGGTGGGACGCTTTTCCGATTCGGCTGGTCACCGTCCGGGCGGGCGCTATCCTCAAAAGCATGGGTATGAAAGCAACGATCCGTGAGGATCTTAAGCAGTCGATGAAGAACCGCGATAAGGAAACGACCAGCACATTGCGTATGTTGTTGGCCGCCATCCAAGAGGAGGAAACGTCGGGAAAGGCGCATGAGGCGTCGGACCAGGACATTCTTCGCGTGATTGCTCGTGAAATTAAGAAGCGGCACGAATCTGCTGACGTGTACGCGAAGGCAGGGCGTGATGAACTTGCGGATTCTGAGCGCGCTGAGATTTCCGTTTTGGAACGCTACCAGCCGAAGCAGCTATCGGATGAGGAGCTTAATGCCCTGGTAGATCGTGTGATCGAGCAGCATCAAGCCGAGGGCGGCGAGGTTTCGATGAAAGCGATGGGGCAGATCATGAAGGCTGCCACCGCAGAGGCGAAGGGCACTGCTGACGGTAAACGCTTATCGACGGCTGTTCGCGCGCGCCTTCAGGGCTAGGGCATCTGGTCATCTCCCATTCAGCCGGCGCCCATTTGGGCGGGCGCTCAATCGGTCGGTGCCCATTCCGGCCACCGTTCCACTCGCCGGCCCCGTCGCTACGGGAGGAATCCCTGCAGCTGAGGTGGGACATATGTGTGCAGGAAGTCGTTAATCATGCCGGGGATGTCGGGTAGGGCCGGCGCTGGGGCTGGAGCGGGTACTCCGCCTCCGCCGCCACCGGTACCGCCGCCACCACCGGTGGCTCCTCCGCCAGTGCCTCCTCCGCCGGTGGCTCCCGTTGAGCCGGAGTTAGTGGGTTGGGGGAGTACCGCGCGTGAGTAGCCGATCGCCTCGGGGTTGGTTCCTGCCTGATAGGAGGGGTTTATGGGTGGAAGTGTGTGCCCGCCGTAGGCGTCGATAAGGGGTTTGGCTGCGGTGAGGTAGATATCAGCGGGCTCCTTGCCACCAAAAAGGTTTCCATCGGGGCATTGGCGCAGGGGGCCGGTGCAGAGCGGTGAGCTGGTACTACCGTCGTTGAAGAGATAGACAGCTCCGGCAAGTCCGCTGGTGAGCCCTAAGAATGCGGCGGATTGGTTGGTCTCTGTGGTGCCGGTCTTTGAGGCCAAAGTGCCGTCCCACCCGGTTAGCTCGGCGGCTTCGTGAGCTGTTCCGGTGCCGACGTCATCGGATAGGCCATTGGCCAGCGCGTTCGCGACGTCGGTAGGGATGGCTTGTTCACACTGCGGCGGTGTGACAGGGACGTCTTTGCCGTCGTGGTCGGTCACCTTCAGGACGGGGTTGGGTTCACACCACGTTCCGCCGTTGGCGATGGTCGCCGCCACATTGCTCAGTTCAAGGGGGTCGACGGCGATAGGGCCGAGAACGAATGACCCCTGGTTGGTCTCTTTAATCGTGTCGGCCTGGGATTTCTTGTCCTTGCTGTCACCGTTGTTATCGCCACTATCATCAGGTTTGTCAGCCAAGCTGCGTAGCCCCATCTTGACGGCAGTGTCAACAACAGTGCCCACGCCTAGTCGCTTTTCGAGTTCGATAAACGGTGTATTCGGTGATTTGGCAAGTGCCTGCTTGAGCGTCATTTTCGACGGGTACGCGCCGACGTTTTCCACGCAGTATTTGTCGGAGGGGCACCCCGGAGCGCCACCGTGCCCCATGTCGGACATCTCGATCCGCGACGGCACATCCATCACCGTGTCGATCCCCATCCCCTTTTCCAGCCCGGCCGCTGCAGCGAAGACTTTGAAGATGGAGCCAGCCCCATTACCGACAGGGTGTGATGCCAATGGCAAGACGGACTGAGAATTGCTGGTGTCGAGCCCGTAGTGCCGTGAGGCGCCCATAGCGAGGACTTCGTGACCGTCGGGTTTGATAAGGTTCATTGCCCCGGCGACCCCGGGGGTGGTGGCGGGGGCATATTGTTCGAGCGAGGCGTTGACGGAATCCAACGCGTGGGGGTCGAGTGTGGTGGTCATCGTGTAGCCACCCGAAATGAAATCGTCCTTCGAGATCCCGTGCGAGTCCAGGTAGCGCAGCGCGTAATCGCAGAAGAAGCCGGCGTCGTCGGCCCCAATGCATCCGTTGGTGGGAGCTTCAGGCTTATTGACGACGCCCAACGGCGTGATTTTCGCCGCGTCGGCGTCGGCCGCGGAAAGCGCCCCCGTGCTGGCCATGGCGTTAATGACCGTGTTGCGGCGCTGCAGCGCGGCGTCGGGGTGCGTGAACGGGTTATAGGCGGACGTGGATTGAACCATTCCCGCCAGCAGCGCGGCCTGCGGCACGGTGAGGTCTTTGGCGTCGACGTGGAAATACGTCTGTGCCGCGGTTTGCACGCCGTACGCGCCGTTGCCGAATTCCACGAGGTTGAGATACCGGGTCAGAATCTCGTCCTTGGAGAGGTCTTTATCCAGGTCAGACGCGAGTTTCATTTCGCGGAGCTTCCGCGCGGCGGTGTCTTCGTTGGCGGCAGCGCGTTCGTCGTCGGTCTTGGCTTTGACCAGCATGAGGTAGTTCTTGACGTATTGCTGATCCAGGGTGGACGCGCCCTGGGCGACGCCACCGTGAGTGATGTTGGCTACGACCGCTCGAGCGGTTCCGCGCAGGTCAACGCCGTGATGATCGTAGAACCGGCGATCTTCGATGGCAACGATGGCTTTTTTCATCGGTTCCGAGATCTGGTCCGACGCGACTTCTTCTCTGCGCTGCGTGTAGAAGGTGGCTAAGGGGTTGCCGTCCCGGTCGGTCATGGTGGAGACCTGCGGGAACGCGGCGCTGGCAATGTCGTGGTAGTTGGAGTCCATGGCGTTGTGACCACGGTTGATCGTGGCTCCGGCCGCCAGGGCGACGGGCAGCGCGCTGAGCGCCACTAGCAGGGTGGCGATGAGTATTGCGCCGAAAAGGATCAGGCTAGGGGCCGGAGCATCAGATCGTCGGTTCACGCTTACACCCTACCCAGTGATTGGCCGTGTGAAGTGAGTCTCACCGATTATGGGCATGTGTTCTGGGAAAACACAGATAGACAAAAACTTACTCTTCCGTTAAGTAGTTAACGCGACTACCCCCGAAATGTGATGTAGTCGACAGTTTGTTTGGCGTGTGAATAGACTTACAGCTAGCTAAGCAGGGTGAATATCCATAAAAACGGTATCGAGACATACCAGGGTGACGCTCACGGCTTCGCGACCATGCACACGTGACCACGGAGAGGAGTGCACAATGACTGCATCGCTGACCCGACCGGCTGATACATCGTTGGCCACAACCAAGGACGGACGAATCCAGCAGAAGGTGGATTCGCTTACTGATCCGTCATCGTTCGCGGAGCGTGGCCAATGGATCACTCACGCCAAGTGCCGTGACATTGATCCTGAGGAGTTGTTTGTCAAGGGGTCGAAGCAGCGACAAGCTGCGGCGATTTGCAGACATTGCCCTGTGGTGTTGCAGTGCCGTGCCGACGCCTTGGACAACCGCGTGGAGTTCGGCGTGTGGGGTGGCATGACCGAGCGACAGCGTCGTGCATTGTTGCGGGAGCACCCCGAGGTGGAAAGCTGGGCAGACTTTTACGCGGGGTACGCCGGGCGGTCATAACGGGGGCATCCCGTCTAACTGGTTGGTTGAGCTTAGAGTGGGTGGCTCCGCACAGCGTAGCTGATTGAGCCCAGCGCAGCTGATCGAAGCCAGCGCAGCTGATCCTTGTTAGGCTAGGGTCATGACAACCTGGGAATATTCAACAGTTCCGCTGTTGACGCACGCTACAAAGCAGATTTTGGATACATGGGGGGCTGACGGCTGGGAGCTGGTGGCAGTCATGCCCGGCCCAACAGGCGAGCAGCACATTGCCTACATGAAGCGCCCGAAGGAAGACTAGTTTTATGACGACCAGTGGACAGTCCACTCAGAGCCCCAGGAAGAATCTTGCCGACTTAGGGATTGAACTCCCAGAGGTGGCGGCGCCGGTGGCTTCTTATGCACCGGCCGTGATCTCGGGGGACACGATTTATGTGTCGGGTCAGCTTCCATTCAAGAACGGAGAACTGCCGGCGACGGGCAAGGTTGGTGCAGGCGTGTCTGCGGATGACGCGGCGGGATACGCTCGCCAGGCGGCACTCAACGCTTTGGCCGCCATCAATTCCCTCGTCGACATTGATTCGGTGTCGATTGTGAAAGTCACGGGTTTTGTGGCGTCCGCACCCGGATTTGGTGGTCAACCTGGGGTAATAAATGGTGCATCGGATCTTTTCGGCGACGTCTTCGGTACAGCCCATGCGCGGTCTGCTGTGGGGGTTTCGGAGTTGCCCTTGGATGCGCCGGTGGAGGTTGAAGTCATCGCGCGACGAAATACAGGAGTGCAATAACGCTACGACGGAAGCCGCTCTGTCCCGGGGGTTTTCCGAACGTGTGCTAAGTCATGGTCGGAATTGCCCCCGTTTCGGCATTTTTTGGGTTGTCTCTGGCCCGATGAGATTTTGACAGACCGCCCGAGGACGTACACTGACATGCATGGAGCATCCTGCGTATAGCCAGTTGCGTCCCGTTACCCCCAACGCGGGCGTTGTTTTATGTCCCAATCCCAGCTATGGCTCGCTAGAGGGCACCAATAGTTGGGTTATTAGAGCTGACGGTGATCCGCGGTCGATCGTTGTGGATCCGGGCCCTCAGGATGAAGGCCACCTGAATGTTCTTAACCATCATGCGTCGGAAATCGCGATGATTCTTTTGACTCACCGGCATCCGGATCATGCTGATGGAGCTAACCGGTTATCGCAGATTACGGGGGCGCCTGTCCGGTCCGTCGATAAGCGTTTCTGCAAAATGGGTGATCCGCTCGAGGACGGGGAAGTCATCACCGTCGAGGGTGTCACTCCGGCTGTAAAAGTTGTCGCCACTCCTGGCCACACCGCGGATTCGGTGAGTTTCTTCCTTTATCCGAGTGCCGACGCTGCTCGGGCCGATGATGGTTCGAGCGATACGAAGCCTGAGGCGATTTTGACGGGCGATACGATCGCCGGCAAGCACACGACAATGATCTCCGAGACCGATGGTGATCTGGGGCAATACCTAGAGACATTGGAGATGCTGAAAAAGCGGGGCGCCGGTGTTCCTTTGCTGCCCGCACATGGGCCGGATCACCCGGACCTGGAGCCGTTTGCCAAGAAATACCTTGATCGACGTCACCATCGCCTTGACCAGATCCGTGAGGCTCGGAAGAAGCTGGGGGATGATGCTTCGGTGGACCAGTTGGTCGATGAGATTTACACAGACGTGGACCCGGTATTGCGTGGGGCTGCTGAGCAGTCGACGCGCGTGGCGCTGCGGTATTTAAGCGCTGAAGAGAAGTAGCGCTCAGGAGTGGCGCTCGGGAAAATAGCGTTCGAGAAAAGTAGCGCACAATAGGAATAAGCAGCCCGGGAGTCTCGGGCTGCTTTGCTTTTGTGGTTAAGTTTTGCGCGTTTGTGGGTTATACGGGGCTATACGACAAAAATGTGTCCGTGTGCCGGCTTCGTCGCTATCACCCGCCGAGCGCCCGTGGTGCGAACTATGCGTTGTACCGATTTACCGCGCGCGACGTGCCAGGCGTTCGCTGTCGCAAATAACGACGGTTTTACCTTCGAGCCGGATCCACCCGCGGTGAGCAAATTCGGCGAGCGCTTTGTTGACAGTTTCGCGCGATGCACCAACAAGCTGCGCGATTTCCTCTTGGGTGAGGTCGTGGTGAACTCGCCAGTTGCCATTGTCCTGAACGCCGAACCGGTTGGCTAGCTGGAGAAGCGCCTTCGCTACGCGCCCGGGGACGTCGGTAAAAATAAGGTCTGCCAGGGAATTATTGGTGCGACGTAGGCGACGCGCGAGCACACGAAGCAGCTGTTCAGAGATGGCCGGGTGGTCGTTGATCCACTGGTGGAGCTTCTCCGAGTTCATCGTGGCGGCGGACACTTCAGTGACGCAAATAGCCGACGATGTGCGCGGGTTCGGATCGAAGATGGATAGTTCACCGAACATATCCGAGGGGCCCATAATGGTGAGAAGGTTTTCACGACCGTCAGCTGCGTGGCGGGCTAACTTCACTTTGCCCTCAGTGATGATATAGAGGCGGTCGCCGGGCTCCCCCTCGTCGAAAATGGTGGTGCCGCGCGGAAATCGCACCGTCTCAAGATCATGGATGAGGTTCCGGACGGCAACAGGGTCAACACCTTGGAAAATGCCGGCACGGGAGAGGATCTCGGTGACGTCGCTCAACGTAGTCTCCACTTCTCGCAGTAGGGTCGAGTGCCACGGTGCGCGGCTGTCTGTGTTAGATACTAAATACCGCACCCGTCGCTGTATCGCACCTCACATTACTACGTGGCAGGCGAAAAGTGAGAGCTTTGTCCGATTTAGGAATAGGCTTACGCGGGAGTTTTATAGAGAGGAATAATCAATAAAAGGGTGAAAAGTTTGCCAAGGATGCCCATATTTGGGGATGAATTGACAAAACCGCTGCTTGTGCCGTTGGTCACGTTTTCGGAAGCGAACTCCCGTTGATAACGTATGCTACGTTATCGTAGCTTTTTATAGTGGTGAAAAACACATTATTTTTTGTCGACGGAACCAACGAATTGCGGTAAGAACTTTGCACTTTCTCTAGTGCGCCTCGACACCGGGGCTCGACGCCTTCTTCCTTCCGGCGTTCTTCGCGAAGAGTTCGTAGCGTTCCATGCCAATGGCGAATCCCATCAGAATGAATGGTGCGAGGAGGGCAAATAACCCGGCCATGCGGTCCACCATACCGACGTTATGTCCGGGGCGCCCGCTATGGTGTTGGCATGGCCACTACCGAGACTCCGCTTGCAAAAGTCCGTCGTGCTCGCAGGATCTCCCGCGCGCTGCACCGTGCGTATCCGGACGCTAAAGCGGAACTGAACTTTGACAATCCGTATCAGATGGTCGTCGCCACGATTTTGTCTGCTCAGTGCACGGATCGTCGCGTTAACATGGTGACGCCAGCGTTGTTTAAGCGGTTTCCCGGCCCGGAGGATTTAGACAACGCCAGCGTCGAGGAAGTGGAAGGATTTATCCGCTCGACGGGGTTTTATCACAACAAAGCGCGGAATTTGGTTGCTCTGGGGCATGAGCTCGTCACTCGTTTCGACGGTACCGTACCGGACACGATGGCGGAGTTAGTGTCGCTGCCCGGGGTGGGTCGTAAGACGGCAAACACGGTCTTGGGGAATGCGTTTGGCAAGCCGGGAATAACGGTAGATACCCATGTGGGTCGCTTGATGCGTCGGTTCGGTTTAACGGACGCGACGGATCCGAAAAAAGTTGAGCAGGACGTGGCCCAATTAATTGAGAAAAAACGGTGGACGCCGTTTTCCCATGAAGTGATTATTCATGGTCGACGTGTGTGCCACTCCCGGAAGGCAGCGTGTGGTGCGTGCTTCCTAGCGAAGGACTGTCATGGTTTCGGTGTGTGGGGTCCCACAAATCCCGACGAGGCAGAAAAGCTGGTTAAGGGCCCAGAGCGTGACCGCATTCTCGATTTAGCACTAGGGGGCCACTGATGGGGCGACAACAACGCTGGACCATCCTTATTATCGCCGTGCTCACGGGCTTGGTGATCTGCGCGGTTCCTCTCATGCTCCGGTCTACATCCAGTCACAATGACGCGCATTCGGGAGCGGCGATATCCGATAGCCCCGCGGGCCAAGGCAGTGCGGGTGAGGGTGACGCTGGCCGGGGCGATGGAACGGATGGATCGGAGGGCGAAAATTCCCCTGCGTCCAACCCCACCACTGGCCGGCCAGCGTGCCCCACTGCGTCCGCTGAGGCCGCGGTGGGCAGTCACGATGGTTCGCAAAAGGATGACGATTCGCCCCTGGGGTCGGTGACACTGCCATGTTTGGGCAACTCAGCAAGCAAGGCTGACTCCCAACCATTAAGCCGCAACCTCGCAGGCAAACCGACCGTTATTAATCTATGGGCCTTCTGGTGCCAGCCATGCAAGAAGGAACTTCCGATTGTTGACAAAGTGGCCCAGTCCCACCCGGAATGGAACGTCGTCGGCGTCCACGCCGATAAAAATGGTGACGCAGGTGTAGACGTCCTCTCCGACTTACATGTGGACCACCTGTCAAGCTTCCAAGACTCGGGTGGCGACGTCGCACGAGCGTTGCGCTTGCCGTCGGTTATTCCGATCACGGTGGTTCTTAAACCCAATGGGGAGGTCGCCAAGGTGTACCCGCAAACGTTCACGAGCACCGGCGATTTAGAGTCGGCGGTCACCGCGGTGCTCAGTTAGCAGGCTTGCAGCCGGTCGGCTAGCTCGGTATCTCCCACCGAACGCTACCGTCAGGCCGTATCCTGATCTGAGGCGTTGCGAGTTGTAGGAGGCCACAGGTGACAGAAGAGTTCCCCACGTCGTTCTCAGACCCCACCCAGCCGCCGCTGCCTGATGCGGTCCCGCCGTGGCTTCGCGCGATCACACAGCGGGCTCGCGACGGTGGTATTCGTCGTCAACTTTCTGATTTATCTCGACGGACACCGCGGCTTGACGACGCCGACGCGACCCGCCCGTCGGCAGTGCTGATGCTTGTGGCTGGCGACCCCACGTACGAGCCCACACCGGGCACGCCCTACCCCGAGGATGCCCGGCTGCTCCTGACCCACCGCGCGCCCACGTTGCGGTCGCACTCGGGCCAAATGGCGTTTCCCGGCGGGCGGAAGGACCCCGAGGACACTACGCCCATCGACACCGCCGTACGGGAAGCCCAGGAGGAAACAGCAGTGCGCCCGGACACAATGTCGCCCCTGGCGGTCCTCCACCCAATACTCATCCCCCGCACGGGAAACGTCGTCTCGCCCGTGTTGGCGTACTGGAACAACCCCACCCACGTTTACCCCGCCAGCCCCGCCGAAGTGGCCGACGTCGTCGCCATACCCTTGGGACACCTGGCGGATCCGTCGATACGAATAACCGTCGGAAGGCAAGGGTGGACCGGGCCCGCCTTTTGGATAGGGGACCTTCTACTTTGGGGTTTTACCGGCGGGTTAGTGGATGGCCTCCTCCGCGAAGCGGGTTGGGAGAAACCATGGAACGCTTCACCTGTGTACGATCTTGCAGAGACGCTTGCTCGGTCGGCGAACAATGAACCGGTGACTCGGTGGCGGAGAAACCCCCAGAAACCATCAACGCCGACAACCCCCAACCACAAGAACTGAGAGACACTGAATGAGCGGATCCACCATTGTGGACATCGTCATTGTGCTCATCGCACTATCGGCGATGCATTCCGGATGGAGACAAGGCGGCGTATCCTCCATCGCCGCGGTCATAGGCGTTCTCATCGGCGGCATGGTCGGCATGTGGGCCGCGCCGTACGCGATGGCCCAAACTGACGACAACAACACCCGATTCCTCTTCGCCCTAGGCATTGCGGTTCTCGCCGTCATTATTGGATACGCCATAGGATCCTCCATTGGCATTGCGCTGCGCAACATGATCCGCACCAGGGCCGTGTACAAGGCCGACGCGGCCGTCGGGGCCGTTGTGCAGGTCTTCACCGCGATCGTCGTCGTGTGGATGATTGCTGTGCCCGTGGTGTCCGTGTCCACCGGAGACTTCTCCAAAGCGCTCCGCAACTCCAAGGTTTTGGGGGCGGTGGACTCCCTGGCACCGCAACAGGTGAACAACTGGGGCAGCCGGGTAGGCATGTTCCTCAACCAGAACGGCATGCCGACGCTGACCGATTCGTTCGGTGAGCTACCGAATAAGGATGTTCCCGCACCGGCGGATTCAGTCTTGTCCACTCAACGCTTGAACGAGATCCGGCCGTCGATTGTTCAAGTCTTATCGACGGCACAGCAGTGCCGAAAAATGCTGGAAGGCAGTGGTTTTGTTATCGCTCCGGACACTGTGGTGACCAACGCCCACGTGGTTGCCGGATCGAATGAGGTCAAACTGCGGACAGTCAACGGTGAGGACGTGGCCACCGTCACGTATTTCAACCCCGATAAAGATATCGCGGTCCTGCACGCCGTGGATTTGGGATTAAACCCCCTGGCGCTAGACAACGTGCCCGCCACCACGGGGTCAGATGCGGCAGTCCTCGGGTACCCCTTGGGCGGGCCGTTCGATGTGGAAAACGCGCGCGTCCGTGACCGTTTGACCATCGACGGGCCGAATATTTATTCCACCGATCGGGTTCAGCGCGAAGCGTATACGCTGCGCGGATTGGTCCGTGAGGGTAACTCTGGTGGGCCCGTTGTCGATGGCGACGGTGAAGTTCTTGGGCTTATCTTCGGCGCCGGGGTGGATGATCAAGACACCGGATACGCGCTGACCAACCATGAGCTTATGGAATCGTTGGGATCGGTGGAAAACGTACAGAACTTGCGGTCCGCGGTGGACACGAAGTCGTGCGTGGCTAAGTAGGTTACGCTTTCTCCACGGCCAGCACAGCATCGCGTACCGCGTGGGGCGCCTCCATGTGGACATAATGCCCCGCGCCGGGAACGACGGTGACGTGGTCGGCGTCGGCAATAGTCTCGCGAGCTGTCTTCGACGCCGTGATCAGAGGATCCTCGGCACCGTGGAGAACGCGCACAGCCGGGGGGGTCGAGCACTCAATTTCATTCCAGCCGGACCAATCGGCCAGAACGGTTTGCGCTGTTCCGCGGGGCATTGTCGCCACCGCGGCCTTTCGGTGGCGCAGGCACGCGTAATAAGCGACGCGCTCGACGCCCATCGCGAAGCGTCGAATTGCAAGATACTCGTCGAAACTGTCGGAGTACCGGAACGCGGAGCCGGCTAGATGGGCGACGATCTGCTCAAGGAACAAGCTGTGGTCGGCTTTCAGCCAGCGCTTACCCAGACGCGGGAAACGAGTGGCCATGCCCAGCGTGATGCGGTCACGGTGCCGGATCGGGTGGCGGGTGACGACGTCGACGTTTTGACGCGGATGCGACGGGTTGAGGGCCACCACACGCTTAATGCGCTGCGGCTCGGTCAGGCCAGCGATCACCGCTGCAGGCACGCTCTCTCCGTGGGCGACCACAGTTGCCGACGTATGACCCAGCGCAAGGACCAGGCCGGCGATGTCTAGCGCCGTTGTGCCCAGGTCGTAGCCGTGAGGGGGTTTGTCAGAGAGCCCATAGCCGCGGAGATCCATGGCGACGGCGTGGTGATCCTCCGCGAGCAAGGGGAGGGCAGATTGCCAGTCGAACCATCCGCCAGCGAAACCGTGAACTAGCAGCACTAATGGGGCGTCGGGATTTCCGCTGTCTGCGCAGTGAATGCGAACTCCCCGGCTGTGATACAGGTGGTGGGTCCACGGGCCATCGAGTTCAATGGCGGAGGGGTTCGTCGGGCGTTGAGGCACACACCAGGTTTACCAAATCATGAGGTTCGACGGTAGACGGAACCAAAAACCGACGATGCAGCGGGGCATCGTCGGCGGGGTGGTGTCGACGTGGATGGACCCACGTCGGTGCTGAGTGTTTCTAGCGTTTAGCTGTAGAGGCCTTCAGCAGTTTCGACGTTCTTTGAGCTCGCAGTCTTGGAGGAACCCGAGTTGGATGAACCGCTGGGGACCACCTCGGGGAGTTTGCCGAAGGAATCGATGGTTGCTTCTGGCTTCTTCACCTGCTTGACCTGCTTGAGCCCGATGAGCGCGAAAATGCCCGCGAGCAGGAGCATTCCGGCGAAGACGATGGCGAATGCTGCCCAGCGGTAGAGCCAGATGTCAAGCACCTCTGCCAGGGTGAAGAAGAGGAAGAACGCGCTGAAGAAAGCGATAATGCCGGCGACGGCGAACATTGCTCCACCGATGGCGCCCTTCTTCACGGACTGCGTGAGTTCTGCTTTGGCGAGCTCAATTTCGGTGCGGACGAGGGTGGTGATCTGGCCGGACGCGTCCTTGACCAGGCGATTAATGCTACCTTGGCCTGCTGCGTGAGTATCGGCATCGCGGAGAGGGATACTGCCTACCTCGGGGAAAACCGAGTCTGAGCTATCGGTGTACAAGCCATTTTTGTTCGTGGAGCTCACGGGCATCCTCCTGCGCATTAAAACATGGGGAAATCAAAACTTTCTCACCCAATTGTGCCATGCGCTAGGGAAAATAGCGATTGAGGCCCTATTAATAAATTCTGAACAGAAAAGTTTGTACATTGTTGGGCTTATTAAGGGATTTAATAGCTCTAACGGGGGTGGATCACGACGTGACTGACGCAAGAAACGGGCATTGTGCGATGTGACGGCCGTGGATGCGAATTTCCAGACAGGGGTGCCGATTGTTTTCTTCATGCCCGGGTGGAGGGTAAACGGGGGCATTATCAGTGGTGAGCGCGATTTTCCGTATCGGAGCGGGGGTATTTAGAAAAGGTGTTGCATTCTGCGCCTTTCATGTGCCAAAATTGTTGGCGCAGGGCCCCCCTCCCTTGAAGGGTGAGGAGCGTGGCCCGCCCCGGCCACCCCCCCGAGCCGGGTAAGACGGCCCGCATCGATCCCCCCCTGATGCGGGCCGTCGCTCTATATCTGTAGGCCGCTGCGTGATCTCGCGCCGGCGTTTTTCGTGTGATGTGCGGGTTATACGGCAAATAATGTGTCCGCATATCCCCCCGCAGTTTCGGGTTCCAGGTGTAGCCTCTCCCGCAGTTTCCCGTGTCCCGGCTCCTTCTGTCGTATTACCCGCTTGTGTTCTCGCGGAGCTGGACGTGCGCGCTAAATCTGTGGATAACTTTTCTTATCCACAACGACGCCGGTGTGTAGCCCCTTTCTCGGCACGATCTGTTGCCGGTTTTTGCCACGATGGCGCCATGTCCTCGAAAGAACTTGTGTCCCTGGTGGCGGACCCCCACTTGTTATCAGAAGTCGAACAATGTGCGGCTGTTCTGGGAGTTTCGCTTATCGACGGCCTGATGGACGCGTCGTTGCCGTCCCGATGGCGCAGTGCCGACGCAGTGGTGGCGGATTGCGAGGGTCTGGACGAGGTCTCGTCATTAGCGCTCCCTCCCCGGCGTGGCGTGTTTGTGGTGTGCGCGGGCACTCCGCCTTGGGAGCGTGGCGTGCAGGTGGGTGCCGAGGACGTCATGGTGTTGCCTGCGCGGTCGGGCGACTTGGTGGAGGCATTGTCGACGCGATGCTCCCGAGGTGCCGTGTCGGGCGGTTGTACAGCGGTGGTCTCGGCCGTCGGTGGCGCAGGTGGAAGCACTGTTGCGGCCGGTCTGGCGTTGTCGTGGGCTCGATCAGGGCGTGGTTCCGTGCTGGTGGACGCTAATTGTGTGTCCGGTGCGGACGACGTCCTCCTCGGCGTGGAAAGTGAGCCGGGCATGAGGTGGGGTGATGTGAGCGTGCGAGGGTGGGAAAACGGTGGGGTCGATGGGCGTGCGGTGGCGGCGAATATCCCCGCGACCCCAGAGGGTGTGGGTGTGTTGTCGGTGGGGCGCGGTGCTCCGGCGGCCGTGGAGTGGAATCAGCGAGGGGCATTGGTGCAGCGTGTGGCCGGTTCGCTCGTTCGTGAGGGCCTATCAGTGGTGGTGGATGTGTCGGGCGCGACGTGGTGGGACGCTGCAGACTTCACTGGCTGCGATTGTGTTTTTGTGGTCGTCCCTGCGACATTGCGTGGTTTAGGCGGGGCAGTGCGCTGGTCGAGGGTGGCGCGCCAGGGCGGTGCGGACCCGGTGGCTGTGGTGAAGCATGAGGTGGTCTCGTCGGTGGGGGTCAAAGACGTTGAATCTGTGACGTCGATGCCGGTGGTGGCTGAGTTCGCGTCCGAGAAAAAGATCGCGAAGGAAATCGAGGAGACGGGGCTTCGGCTGTGTGGGCGGTCGAGTTTCGCGCGCATGGTGTCTGGGCTACGTGAGATCGCGGATGGCTACATAAAGAACGGCATGCCATCGTTGCCAGTCGATCAGTGCGCCATAAGTAGTGCTCACAGCCGTGCCGCGAATATGGGGAAGTTGGCAGCATGAGCAGGGTTCGAAGTTTTGTGCAGTCATGTCATTCGGGCGCGGATAATTCGGCTGCTCACACCGACGACGTCCTGGCACACGCAGGGGCGTCGGCACAGACAGGAGCCTCGGCGCAGGCAGGAGCAGTGAGTGACCGAATCCGCATGAGGCTTGCGCAGGGCAATGGCGATACGTCCACGTCGGCAATTGCCTCGGCGGTACGGGCGGAATATCCGGGCATCGGGATGTCGGGCGTCGTGCAGGAGGTTCGCCGGATTCGCGGAGAGATTCATGGTGCCGGCCCGGTGGAACCGCTGCTGGACCTGCCGGATGTGACCGACGTGCTGGTCAATGGGGCCTCGGAGGTGTGGGTTGATGGCCCGGCCGGTTTGTGTCGTGTGGATTCTCCCTTCCGCGACGACGACCACGTGCGGGCGACAGCAGTCCGTTTAGCTGCCGCGTGTGGGCGCCGCTTGGACGATGCATCGCCCTATGCGGACGGTTTTTATCGACGCGACGCTGCCGGCGGGAGCGTTCGTGTTCACGCTGTGCTTCCGCCTGTCGTTGAGCACCCGTGTTTGTCTCTGCGCGTGTTAGGGACGGCCTCAACCAGCCTGGATGACCTTGTTCGCAGTGGCAGCGTGCCGCCCGATATGGCCGACGAGTTGCGCTCGTTGGTGCGGAGCCGTCAGGCGTTTGTGGTCTCTGGTGGGACGGGCGCGGGCAAGACGACGCTGCTGTCCGCCCTGCTCGCGGAAGTCTCGCTGGACGAGCGGATCGTGTGCGTGGAGGACACCCGTGAGCTGCATCCCCTGCATCCGCATGTTGTCGCGTTGACGACGACATCGCCCAATGTGGAAGGGCAGGGGGAGATCACGTTGCGCGACGTGGTCAAGCAGACGTTGCGGATGAGGCCGGATCGGATCGTGGTGGGTGAGATCCGCGGCGCCGAGATTCAGGAACTTTTCGCGGCTTTAAACACTGGCCACGACGGGAGTTGCGGAACGATTCATGCGAACGGGCCGGAGGAGATTCCGGCGCGCTGCGAGGCCCTGGGGGCGATGGCGGGGATGTCTCCGGAGTCGGTAAGAACACAATTCCGTGCCGCGATTCGGGTTGTTGTCCAAGTTGAGCGGGCCCCGTCGCGTCGTCTCGCGAGCGTGGGAGTAGTGCCGCCGGTCGGGATGAATTCGTCCTTAACCGACGGGGAGGGAAACGACGAAAAACCGCTGTATCCAGGTATTTCATCGTCCGGAGTGGTGATGGTGTGGACGGCGGATGGTGGCCGCACCGATGCATGGCCATTGTGGGAGCGCGTTGTGCGGGGTGGTGCGCGATGATCCCGGTCGGTGTGCCGCTGTCGTGTGTGATCGCGGTGGTGGAGGGCCGGCGGGCCCGCAGCGATAAACGGGTTCGTACCAATCAACGCCAAGTAATAGCTCAGTGGGCGCAGGCCAGCAGCATGATCGCGAGCGAACTACTGGCCGGTGCAAGCCCCTTGGTAGCGGTTCGCCACGTTGCCGAAGAGATGGACGGCGCGGATGACATGGGAGGCCAGGTCGCGCGGGAGCTTCGTACCATGGTCAGTCATTGTGCCTGGTTGGGCGCTCCGTGTGCTCCGTTGAGCACGTGGTCCTGCGAGCCGGATCAGGTGGGGCGCCAGGCGATCGCTCGAGCGTGGCTGGTGTCTCACCGCACTGGTGTGCCCTTGGCGGAGGTCATGCAGGCTACGGCGGCAGATCTCCAGGCGAAGCTCCATCACCAGGAGCGGACCGAGGCCTCGCTGGCGGGGCCTCGAGCGTCGACCCGCGTGCTGATGTTTCTGCCCCTCGTCGGAGTGGCGATGGGCCAGTCCATGGGTGCGGGCTCCATTCAGTTTTTATTGACGACGCAGCTCGGCGGGCTGTTGCTCCTGGTGGGAGTTGTTCTGGAGGTCGTGGGGCTGGAGTGGTCCCGCGCGCTGATGGCGAAGGCGGTGGCGGTGTGACTACGGCGAAGAAGAACGTCGGGAGTGCGGGCCCTGCGGGGGGCATGTTAAATGCGGCCGCCGATTTGGACCTGGTGAAAGCGTGTTTGTCGTGTGGTCTTCCGGTAGGCGCAGCGGTGGGAGCAGTTGCGGATAGTGGCGGGTCCCTATTTGTTGACGTCTGGAAGGGTACGGCGGACCGGTTGGCGATGGGGGTGGATTCCGACATCGCGTGGGCATTGTGCGCCGAGAATGAGGTTTTGCGTGACTTTGCTCGGCGTGCACGTCGAAGTGCCCGCTCGGGTACTCGGTTAGCGGCCGATATAGATGCGTTGTCGATGCATATGCGGCATCGGGCAACGGATCAGGCAGTGGCGGAGGCCGAGAAAGCCAGCGTGTATGTGGCACTGCCGTTGAGCTTCTGTTTCCTTCCGGCCTTTATAGCGGTGGGGCTCGTTCCTATTGCTATCGGACTGTTATCGGGGTTGTCATGACGACGGGGAGCTTCATGATTCAGGTGGCGATAGGTGGCCGTAGTCCACCGCAGTATTTCGTGTGCTGATTTCCCGGTTTTATTCCTCGAGCAGTTTCTATTTCTTCATATTCATTGACCTGGTGTTTTAGGCCTCACTGTTGAAGTGCGGCCTGTAATCCGCCATCTTGTCGAAAGGACTCATCATGACTTGCGCAGTAACTACCAACGCAGTACCTGCTAACCAGATTGCCGAACTACCGGCAGACACAGAATCGCCATTTAATGCCGAGGCACACGCATTTGTAGCCACTGAAGCGCACCCAACAGAGGCCACTGACGTTCAGCTCTCTCCACGATCCGTCGATACTTCTCCTTCGGATGACATTTCTATCTCGGATAGCGAGAACACGTCCGACTCCTCGCCCATGAGGTGGTGGGACCGGGCCCGCGCGGCGCTGTTTAACGAGCGTGGCATGGCCACCTTGGAATACGCCTTGGTGTGCGTGGCTGCGGCCGCATTTGCCGGGCTACTCTACGTCATCGTCTCAGGCGGCGAGGTAGAAAATGCCCTCAAAGGAATCATCGAAGATGCTCTGAACAGCAAAAAGAAGTGAACCGGGCATCGTTAAGTTCACGGCTTGCCGACGACACTATGTCGGTCTCCTCCGGCCCATGCATCGTGGAGAACAACGACGCTGATTCTGACGCTCCTCCACCCAACGCCACGGCGTCGTGGTGGGCGAGGGGAAGCGTCACTATCGAAGCCGCGTTCGCGATCTCCATGGTGCTCGTCGTCGTGGGAATGGTCATCGTGGGGGTCATGGCCGTGACGAATCAGGTGGCGGCTACGGAAGCGTCGGCAAATGCGGCACGTGCCATCGCACGAGGAGAAAACCGCTCTGAAGTCGAACAACACCTAGCTAGCGCAGTGAAAAACTCGACCATGACGGTGACAACAACACCCGGTGCGGGAGGCCAGCCCGGCTTCGTGAAAGTAACGGTGACAGTGAAGAACCCGCTGAAAGATGCTGAGTCCACCTCGGTAGCTGTGAACGAAGAGAACATCGGAAGCTCAAGTGACGCCGGCTAATCCGGTTAAGTCCGACTGATCACGATCAGTTAATGCACTAGATGCGTGAGTGCGAATAACTAGAGCCTCAACGACAGGCACAACATGGAGGGGAGAACGTAACGTGGGCACAAGTGAATTCTGGTGCCGGGGGTCGATGACCGTTGTGGGGGCGGTAGTGTGCACACTAGTCATCGGTGTCTTCGGAGCACTGGTTGCTGTTGGGGCCAAAGTAGTCGATTCCAGAAAAGCTGATAGGGCAGCGGATTTATCCGCACTCGCGGCGGCTTATGTATTACAAGAAACTATTGCCGACGGTGACCACGTCATCGCCACCGCAGCACCGATAAACCCCGATCCGGAAGACGTGGCATCGAATCCCGGCCCGGAAAACGTGGCACCCGAATTCTCAACAGCGAGTACAACGTCAACGCCGTCCGCGGTGGCCCCATTGCCAGAGTCCTCTGGGGCCTGTGCATTGGCCAAGCAGGTCGCCGCAGAAAATGACGCCTCGCTGCGTTCATGCACACTTGAGGGAGAAGACGTCATCGTGTCCGTCGATGTCTCGTCAGTCCACTCACCATTCACGGCCACCGCGAGTGCCCGCGCCGGGCCAGCATAAGCAGGATGCCCGCAGAAGCAGGGGCGTGGTAAGGCGCATACTCACCGGCTGGCGTTCGCACGCCCATGGCGACGGGCTCTCGCTAGCACCCTCACTCACCCCAGCGATTCCAATCCTCGGAGCACCCGCACAGCGCCGGCTTTATCCAGAGGCTCGTTTCCATTCCCGCATTTGGGCGACTGGACGCAGGAAGGACACCCGTTTTCACACTCGCAATGGGCGACAGCCTCCGCCGTTGCTGTAATCCACTCATGGAACCGTCGGTACCCGCACTCGGCGAAACCAGCCCCGCCCGGGTACCCGTCATACACGAACACTGTCGGCAAACCGGTGTCTTGATGTAGCGCAGTGGACACGCCACCGATGTCCCACCGGTCGCACGTCGCGATCAAAGGCAACATTCCGATGGCAGCGTGTTCGGCGGCATGCAATGACCCCGGCCAGTCCCGTTCCTCCACGCCCCACCGCCGAAGTGTGGATGGCTCCACCGTGTACGCAACAGCCGTCGTCGTCAAGGTTTGTTCAGGCAGATCAAGAGATACGACATCGAGGACCTCGCCACTGGGCATCCGTCGCCTGTAGTCGACAACCTGATGCGTGACCTCAACGTTCACATGAGCCAACCACACTCCATCACCCAACTCGTGGGAAGAAAGAGTAGAAAGAACGCGAATGTCAGTGTTCTCTCGAGCCCAGGTTGTCCACGCGGGAGCCTCGCGGTGAACCAGGGCCAGCCCATCGTCCACGCTCAGGTCATCGACGACATAACTGTCGCCCTGGTGCAAATACACAGCGCCGGTGTGCGTCTGGCTCATGGCCCGGCCCTGATCGATCACGCCCACCAGCCGCCCGGTATCGCCCTCCACAATGGCGACGTCACCCCCATCGTCGCCGCGGATACTCACCACTGCATGCGCGTTCACCGGCGAAATATCGGGAGGAAGGAGAGCACCCAAACCCACTGCCCCAACCTCTCGGGCGTCAAACTCATCCGGCGCGCTCAACGCCTCAATCGGCCTCTCCACCGCAAACCAGCCACGCCGCCGCCGGCGCAACAGGCCAGCGTCGCACAAATACTCGGCGCTCGACCAGGCACCCCACTGATCAATCTCCTCATCGGTCAGCGGACGTTCCACCGCCGCGCAATACAAATGAGGCACCATCACATACGGATTGTGCGGGTTAAACACCGTTTGCTCCACCGGCGACCCCAACAACACCTCAGGGTGATGAACAAGATACGTATCCATCGGCTCATCGCGGGCGATCAGCGTGACCAGCGACCCCTGCCCGCGCCGCCCAGCACGCCCCGCCTGCTGCCAAAACGACGCAATCGTCCCCGGATAACCGCAAGCCACAACGGAATCCAAGCCACCAATGTCCACCCCGAGCTCCAAGGCATTGGTGGTCGCCACCCCCAGCAGCTTTCCATTGTCCAAATCGTGTTCCAGCTTCCTGCGGTCCTCCGCGAGGTAGCCAGCACGATAAGCAGCTATCCTCGCACCATCCTCGGGGCGTCCCAACCGCCCCAGTGCCTCCGCCGCCCGGGCAGCGACCGTCTCAGCCGATCGACGCGACCGCACAAATGTCAAGGTTCGCGCACCCTGCGCAACAAGATTCGCCATCACGTCGGCAGCCTCTTGCGTTGCGGGTTTGCGCACAGGCGCCCCATGCTCACCCTCTATGTCGGGAAGGAAACTCGGCTCCCACAACACCACCGTCCGCTCTCCGGCGGGAGAAGCGTCGTCAGTGACCTCCACGAAATCATCAGCACCATGACCACACAGCCGAGACGCATGAACCGCAGGACGCGACGCCGTCGCACTCGCCATCACAAACACCGGAGAAGCGCCATACGCCCTGGCCAGACGGTCAAGACGTCGCAAAACAAGAGAAACATGGGCGCCAAACATACCGCGGTACGCATGACACTCATCCACAACGATGTACCGTAGGTTGCGCAACAATCGCCCCCACCGCGCATGTGCACCCAGCACCGACAGCTGCACCATATCCGGGTTGGTGAAAACCCACTGCACACTATCCCGAATAGCGCGCCGGGCCTCCGGCGGTGTGTCACCGTCGTAGCCACCGATACTGACACCCCGCAGCGAACCAACTTCACGCGTCATCTCCGCCACATGAGCCAATTGGTCATTCGCCAGTGCCTTCGTCGGGGTCAAATATAGGGCGGTCGCGTTCTTCTTCTCAGCAAGAGTGGTCAGAATCGGCATCTGGTAACCCAGAGACTTTCCCGACGAGGTTCCCGTCGCCACTACCGTGTCATGCCCCTCCCACAGAGCATTGGCGACGCGCACCTGGTGGGCCCACGGCCGCGCAATGCCCTGGTCAACGAGGTGGTCGCGGAAATCCCGGGGTAGCCACGACGGCCAATCCCCATGCCGGCCCTTACGTGCCGGAAGAGTCTCGGTGTGAAGGATTTCGGAGCGAGGAAACGTTGTGCGGATACTCTCCAGGAGCTCCTCGCCGAAATTATTGGGGTGTGCTACCACTTTTGTGCGCTATGCCTCGTGCTGTTTGATGAAGCCAATGGCAGGAATTAGGTTGTGCGGGAAATAGTAGTTGTAGGCATGGACCGATCCGCCTTCCCTGCGGCTGGATTCCTGGGCGATAACGTTGGAAATCGTCGGAGGATCAAGTTTAGAAACGATCGCTGGAATATCTATCTGTCCTCTGAGCAGGGCGACGTCGGCTGCTTGGTCGCCGAGAACGTGGTGGAGTAATTCAGGTGCTGATGCTGACGTATCGCACGCGAAGTCCTTGGCATCACAGATTTCCATGACTTTGCTTGATTGGTCGCCATAATCTAGTGGCTTGAAAAGAGGTTTGTCGTCTAGCGGAGCGGTTCCAATGTTAGTAACCCCATGAGTTTGTCGAACGGGGTTACCTTGCATGACTGAGGACCCAAGCTGTTCTTTGCTAATGGGGCCATTCCCCTGCGCAATGGAATTGACGAGGTGAGCAGCAACATCGGCCCCCTCAGAATATCCGTAGAAATGGAAGCGCGTGTGCGGGCATTGGGAGTCAATTTTTTTAATAAGCTTCTTCGCCTGCGATATTCCGCTATCTCGCGTTTCCCGGTAAGTCTCCAGATTGGTGGTTAAGACGGAATCGTAGGGCAGCGTATACACCTTGTTATTCGCATGTGATAGCCCGAAATACTGCGGAATATCCGTGTAATGAGGAAGCTCTGCCGGATACAGGCTGGAGTTTGAACCCATGGGCGCCATGTAGATAGTTGCGTTCGCGGGACATGAATTCGACAGCGAGGTCGGGAGGGTGGGCTGAGCAGCTGCGGTGGCTGAGGATGCGGAAATGACTGCAAGACCCGTAATGGCTACTGATGTGGCCGAGGCTGCAAGTCGCCTTAGCGAGGGGAGCAAGGGAATGCCTTTCACTAGCACGACAATCGTCGTTGAACTGCGACAAAGATAGTGTGGACTACACCGATGCGCGCATGACATCGACGCACGCTGCACCGATGTTCGAGCTACATCTTAGTGCTACGAAGCGACCACTTTGTTTCATGGGGCCGTGGCGTAGCAGCCCCGCTAGGGAAACCGTGCGGCCTCAAGCCTTTCGACCGCTAGTCCTTGAAATACTCGGATACGATGTTCGCCGCATCGGCCGCGTTACCGGCAAGAACACCGTGGCTGTAACCCTTGAAGGTGTGCAAAGTGCCGCCCATGGCGTCACGCATCTCGGGAGCGCCGTGAGGTGTCACCGCCGTGTCCTTGTCGTAGCCCAGGTTGAGCGGTTTGACGGCCAATTTATCCCCATTGACCTTCATGATCGGTTTGTTATGGGGCCACCCGTCGCATTCCTGCCCGCTGGCGATCATTTGGTCCACGGCGACGAATTGATCCCCACCGATGTACTGGTTAATCAGCGAAGGAATATATTCACTCCGAGCCGGAGGGTTGGCATTTTCATTGCACATGATGGCTTGGTTCACCAGCCCCATTTGGATTTGCTGCATAAAGATGTTCTTTAGCATCTCATCCTCGGCATCGCTTTCTTCCGAATCAGAGTCATCCGCTTCCTCTGCCTTCTTCTTGGCCATTTCCTCTAACTTGGCCAGCTCAGGTGTTCGCTCCTTTTCCTTCTCCACCAAGATTTCATCGAGCGGCTTGATGGGGTCTGAGGAAGCGCTTTCTGCAATTGCAGCCGCGGTATCTGGCCACGATTGCTGCGAATACAGAGCTTCATCCAGCGGAGAAAGTGCTTGCTGAGCGCCGAATCGCTTCAAAAGGTCAAACGACTCGGTGAATGTGTGCGATCTCCAGTAGACATAGTCGACGGCACTCAACAGCTTGACGGCACTGTCGGCGTAGTCGTCGGGCACGGCGCTCACGTCGTCGCGGTGGGCTGGCGGCGGCGTCAGCGGAGGAGTCACGTTGTATGTCGCTTTAATCACCCGAGTGAAAGATTTGTACACCTCGCGAGGCGTCTTTCCTAAGTGATATTTATCGTCATTCTGAGCAGTCCAATCGAAGAAAGCATTCATCGCTTCTTTTCGGATTGTGATGCGGCTCCCACCGAGCCCGAACCATGCGTCATTAGGCGACATGCTGGAATCGAGCACCATTTTGTTGGTGTGCTCGGGGAACAATGTGGCGTAGGTCGCCATGAGAAGGCCCCCGTATGACACCCCGTAAAGATTGAGCTTGTCTTCGCCCAGGGCTTTCCGCGCTTCCTCCAGGTCACGCGCCGTGTTTTCGGTGTTGATGGTATCGGCATACCCGGGCTGCGTACGCTGGCACGCCCGGTACAGGTTGCCCCCGCCGGGAACGAGCGATTCCAGTAAGCCTTCGTCACATTCGAGTGGGGTGCCAAAGGTCAGCCCTCGTGGTTCGACGGCAACCAGGTCATAGTGCTCAAGCACGTCGGTAGGCATCTGAATATGCCCGGTACTCTTGTTTTGCGGCGCCTTGTCAGTGAACATCGCGAGCGCGTCGAGCCCCGGTCCACCAATATTCCCTGCGATAGTGCCCTTCTTGGTCCCTTTGGCCGGGATCTTGCTCATCGTGAGCTCGATCTTTCCGACGTCGGGGTAGGCGTAGTCCTTGGGGACGGTGATGGTGGCGCATTGTGCTCGCTCGACTGTCATGCTGCCGGGCGGGCACGGCCCCCACTTCAGCTTTTGAGCTTCGTGATTGTCCTCGGGCTTCGCCGTATCCGACGTTCCATCCGACGACGGCGCATCCGACGACGCTCCATCCGACGGCATAGCCGGCTCGGTTGCGGAATCCTGCGGTGTGGGATGCGGGTACGGGCCAGCGTGCGCGAGGCCGGGCGCGGAAAGAGTGAGCGTCGCAGCCATCACGGTGGCGGCGATTGTTTTGGATGGGACGGTGCCGGGAAAACCAGGAAAACCAGGTTTCCGGTGCGTGGACCGTCGCTGGTTAAAGCGTGCGTACGGGCTGCGGTGCGTTGTCATAGGGGAGCTTTCGGATAAGGGGGAGAGGAGCGGACGGGGAGAGCGCCAGAGCCATTTACTCAGCATGGCTGCATTAAGCTCCCTCGAGCATAGTAAAAATAATGATCAATGGGGAGGGTTTGTCAGCAGTTGCGTCGTCAATAAACCGCCCCTCCCCGCCATGACCTGCCCCTTTCGTCGGGAGTGATGACTATCTGTAGCCAGACGTGGCTGCTTTGAAATAGATCGAGTACGCTTGATCTTCGACGATAATCGTTGAGTTTGGTTGTCGTTTTGCTGCACGATAGAAATTGGGTACAAGGTATGGCACAGGGAACTGTGAAGTGGTTCAACGCGGAGAAGGGCTTCGGCTTCATCGCTCCGGAAGACGGCTCGCAGGACGTCTTCGTCCACTACACGGAGATCCAGGGAAGCGGCTTCCGCACCTTGGAGGAGAATCAGAAGGTCGAGTTCGAGATTGGTGAAGGTGCTAAGGGCCCTCAGGCTCAGCAGGTTCGCGCTCTCTAAGAACTCACTAGTAAGTCCTCATCGGATCACTGCCATTACTGATGGCGTGCGATGTCGACTATAAAAATCAGCCCTTCCACTGGTTGTCATCGGTGGAAGGGCTTTTTACCCCCTTTACGTGATTTGCATATGTAATTTTGCGTTTGTCTATGGTGCATGGTCTAAGGTGACACGGAAACACCCAAGTGTGATGTTTAAGTAGATATCGTGTTGCTTATCTGGAGCGGTGGTGCCCAGTCTGTGCCATGTGGGTTCATGCGCGATTCGGTGGTTGGATCGGTCTGTCGTGGTCAGTTCATGGTGAGGTGTGTGGCCTAGCTTTGGTTCGGAACAATGTGAACAATGTGATGGGCTTGTGTGAAGGGAAGGCGAGAACCCAACGTGGCAGCATCTGGTAGCGCCGAAGGAGACGGTGTGAAACGGCTGGTCATTGTGGAGTCGGCGACGAAGGCTCGAAAGATACAGCCGTACCTCGGCTCGGATTACATTGTTGAGGCCTCCGTGGGCCATATCCGCGACCTGCCGAGGGGTGCAGCCGATGTGCCTGCGAAGTATAAGAAGAAATCGTGGGCCCGTTTGGGCGTCGACGTTGAGAACGACTTCGCTCCCCTTTATGTGGTTAACCAGGACAAAAAGAAGAAAGTTGCGGACCTCAAAGCCAAGCTGAAGCAGGTTGATGAGCTCTATCTGGCCACAGACCCCGACCGCGAGGGCGAAGCCATTGCCTGGCACCTTCTGCAGGTGCTGAAGCCCAAGGTGCCGGTGCGCCGCATGGTGTTCCACGAGATCACGAAGCCGGCGATCCTGGAAGCGGCCAAACATACCCGTGAGCTTGATCAGAACCTGGTTAATGCCCAGGAGACCCGTCGTGTGCTGGACCGGTTGTACGGGTACGAGATTTCCCCGGTGCTGTGGAAGAAGGTGATGCCGCGGCTGTCCGCCGGTCGGGTGCAGTCGGTGGCTACGCGCGTCATTGTGGAGCGTGAGCGGGATCGTATCGCTTTTACCTCCGCCGATTATTGGGATTTGACGGGGACGTTTGCTCTTCGTTCGGGTGCCGACGCTGGTACGCCGGGTTCCTCCACCGCGGGCTCTTCCACTGCCTCGGGCGAACCTCGCTCCTTCCCCGCTCGGCTGGCGGAAATCGATGGTCAGCGCGTCGCCCAGGGCCGGGACTTTAACGACGACGGCCAGCTGACGTCGAAGGCCGTCGCTCTCGACGAAAAAGCCGCCAAGGATCTGGCCGGCCAGTTGTCGGGCGCGGCGATGTCGGTGCGGTCCGTCGAGGAGAAGCCGTACACAAGGCGCCCGTATCCTCCGTTTATGACCTCGACGCTCCAGCAGGAGGCCGGCCGCAAGCTGCATTACACTTCTGAGCGGACGATGCGCATCGCGCAGCGCTTGTATGAGAACGGCCACATTACGTATATGCGTACGGACTCGACGACATTGTCGGAGTCGGGCATTAATGCTGCTCGCGCGCAGGCCAGAGAGCTGTACGGGGCGAAGTACGTCGCGAGTGCCCCGCGTCAGTATTCCCGCAAAGTGAAGAACTCGCAGGAGGCTCACGAGGCTATTCGCCCTGCTGGTGAGTCTTTCGCTACTCCGGGCCAGTTGGGTGGCCAGCTGGACGCGGAGGAATTCAAGCTCTACGAGCTGATTTGGCAGCGGACGGTCGCGTCGCAAATGGCCGACGCGAAGGGCACGTCGATGAAGGTGTTCGTCGCGGGCGAGTCCACGGACGGCCGCGATTGCGTCTTCACGGCGACGGGCCGCACCATCACTTTCCCCGGTTTCTTGAAGGCTTATGTGGAGGTATCTCGCACTGCCGACGGCCGCAATGTTGCCGACGACGCGGAGAAGCGGTTGCCTGTCTTGTCTGAGGGGCAGGGGTTGACCGCTACCGACGTCGAGGCTGATGGCCACTCGACTACTCCGCCGGCTCGTTACACTGAGGCGAGCTTGGTGAAGAAGATGGAGGACCTGGGGATCGGCCGCCCGTCGACGTATGCGTCGATTATTAAGACGATCCAGGATCGCGGCTACGTGTATTCGCGTGGGAACGCGCTGGTGCCGTCGTGGGTGGCGTTTGCCGTTGTTGGGCTCCTTGAGCAGAACTTCGGTTCGCTGATTGATTACGATTTCACGTCGTCAATGGAGGATGTGCTGGACTCTATCGCGAATGGTTCTGAGGATCGTTCGCACTGGTTAGAGGGCTTCTATTATGGCGACGACGGTGCGTCGAGCGCGAAGGCGGAGACGATTGCCCGCCTGGGTGGTTTGAAGCACCTTGTCGGCGGCAACCTGGAGACCATTGATGCCCGCGCGGTGAACTCGCTTCATATGTTTGATGACGAGGATGGCAATCCCATTGTTGTGCGCGTAGGCCGTTATGGGCCGTACTTGGAGCGCACGCGCGCGGGTAGTGATGAGCCCCAGCGGGCTAATCTGCCTGACACAGTGACCCCGGATGAGCTGGACCTTGCGTTGGCAGAAAAGCTTTTAGCGACGCCACCGACGGGGCGTGAGCTCGGGGAGAACCCCGATAATGGCCGGATGGTTGTGGCGAAAGAGGGCCGGTATGGTCCGTACGTCACGGAACTTGTTCGTGATGATGAGCGGGAGAAGGCCGAGGCGAAAGCCTTGGAGACCGTGGACGCCGAGTGGGATGCCGATGATGAGGCCCGCAAGGCAGAGGGCAAGAAGCCGCTGAACCGTGAGACGAAGACGGCGGCGAAGAAGCGCGAGAAGCGTGTTAACGAGCTGGTCACGGAGATGTTGAAGCCGAAGACGGCGTCGTTGTTTAGCAGCATGGAGCCGTCGACGGTGACGCTGGATGAGGCGTTGAAGCTGATGAGTTTGCCCCGCGAAGTCGGTGTGGATCCGTCGGACGGTGAGGTTATTACTGCTCAGAATGGGCGGTACGGTCCGTACTTGAAGAAGGGGACAGATTCGCGTTCCTTGGCTGATGAGGAGCAGATTTTCACTGTTACTCTCGACGAGGCGCGCCGTATCTATGCCGAGCCGAAGCGCCGTGGGCGTGCTGCGGCGAAACCTCCGCTGAAGCAGCTGGGCGATAATGACGTCTCGGGCAAGCCGATGACCGTCAAGGAGGGCCGTTTTGGCCCGTATGTGACGGATGGCGAGACTAACGCGAGCTTGCGTCGTGGTGATACGCCCGAGGCCATGACGGATGCCCGGGCGTGCGAGTTGTTGTCGGAGCGACGTGCCAAGGAAGCCGCTAATGGTGGCGCGAAGAAGAAGTCTTCGAAGAAAGGCACGAGGAAGTCGACGAAGAAGTCGGGCCGGAAGTCCACCTCTAAGGCGTCCAAGAAAACGTCGAAGAAGTCGACCGCGAAGAAATCAACGACCAAGAAAACGGTGAAGTCGTAGATCCGCAACCGCTAAGGTGAACACCCCGTGTCGTCGGCCAGGGAAGGGAACTCCATGACGCACCGCATGAAGAAGCTCATCTTCGTGATATTTTATCTCGTCCTCGCGTGCGTGACGTTGGCGGACACCGATAGCTGGACGTCCGGCACAGCATGGTTGGTGTATGTTAGCTTCGCGTTTTTCGTAGCCTACCTCGTACTGGGGTTCTGGGGCTCCCGGTGGGGCACCGACCCAGACTTCAAACCTGATCTCACCGCCGACGATATTGCGTATATCACCAAGGTGCGGGAGAAGAAAGACCATGTCGCCGCGGTGAAAGCTCTGCGGGAGCGTTACCCGCGGCTGACGCTAACCAACGCTAACGACATGGTGAAATCTCTATGACGTGCACTGCACGGCACGCCCGGAGAGCGCATGGTCGACAAGCTTGTGGCTTGGCGCTTTATCCCGCATGTCGTCGTGGCTGTAGTAGAGGCCGACGCGGCACACGTCTTGGATCATGACGTTCTGCACGGTCGCCCCGGGCCCGGCGGTGAGGTAGCCGGCCCGCGGTGGCGTTGACGCAATGTCGGTTTCGGTGGCAATAACTGTGTAATCGACCCCGGGCTCGGTGTCCGGGATGCTGTTGAGGTGCGCAACGACGTCAGAGTCGGTGACTTGCTGCATGGGGGCGGTACCCAGAATGTTGTTGCCCGCGGTGCTCAGCAGTGGGTCGCGGTTCGGCTGGAGAGCGGAGACACCGAGTTCCGTCGTTCCGTGGTTGGTGCCGGATAGGGTGACGACGTGCGAGACCTGCTCGGCGCCGTATTCATTGAGCATCATGCGGGTTATCGCCCCGCCTTGCGAGTGGGCGACAATATCGACTGTCCCGGAAGCCGCCCCGGCGTCGGTATTGGTGGCGACATTGTGCACGAAGTCGTGGAGCTGGTCAGTGGAGGCGTACATGTCTCCCAGGCCACCCGCGGGGTGCGTGGTGACCGCACCCTTAATTTTCATGGCTTTCCCGCTGATCGAGCTGTTATCTATGCCGTAGGTGAGGGAGTAGACGCAGTAACCGCGGTCGTGCAGGTAGGTTCCTAGTGGTGCCATGTCGTGTGCTCCGGCCCACGTTCCGGGGACAAGGACGACGGGGTTGGGGTGCTCTGGCGCGGACACACAGGTGGGGTCGTTCCCCCAGTCGAACTTTTCGACGGTGGGCGCGCTGCCCAGGTAGTGGGACGGTTTTGGCGTTGCGGTCTGCGCGTCACCGGCGAGTGCAGGTGCCGGGGATATAGAAACTAACGCTGCGGCGAGGGCGCCTGCGACGCTGGTCGCAAGGGCATGCGTGAGTGACATGGGGTTTGTCGCTTTCAGGAGGATGGGAGGATGGGAGGACGGGAGGTTTGGCCGGTGCGGCCCAGTTCGAGATGGTCAGGTCAGCGCGGCACAAGCCGACACCGCCAGGGTGAGCTGGCCAGGGCCAACACCTGGCCGGCGGTTATTTAGCTAGTAGCGGTTCCCGCGGCCCATTTGGGTCGGCGGGCTTGGTGCATGACGAGGGGAGCGCGTCGAAGGAGCACACGGCGGGGGCGTGGTTGAGTTTCGCATCGGGCCGGACGCCGTCGTTGGCGGTGATGTCGCGGTAGGTGTCGACGGCGGGGGTTGGCGTGCGCTTCAGCGTGGGATCGTCCTTGATGTTGACGGTCCACAGCCCGAACCGCGAGCTGTAATCGCCCCACTCGTAATTGTCGACGAGTGACCAGTGGTTATACCCGATCAGCGGGATGCCGTCGGCCTTGGCGCGCTGGAGCCAGTACACGGTGTCGTGCAGGTAGTCCCCGCGTTCGTACCCGTCGGGCCGCGGTGCGCCGTTGTCGGTGGGCATACCGTTTTCCACGATGTACAGCGGTTTCGTCGGGAACAGTTCGTGGTATTGGCGGAGCGCGTAGTAAATGCCTTCGGGCTCCGGGGTGACCTTGGCGAAGTCTCCGAACGCGGCGTTAATCGCGCTGAGGTTGGAGGCGGAGACACTGTAGTAGAAGTCGATGCCGACGAAGTCGACGTCGGGCTCAACGCGTTTCTGCAGGATTTCGCGCTGCACAGGGGCGATGGTGGGCAGGAATGCGTAGTTGGTGCCGGTCTGGGCGTTGGGGTCGGCTTTGTGCGCCGCGTCGTGGCCAATTTTGTTGAGCCGGACGATGGTGTCCATGTATTTGGGAAGGTCGGTGGGTTTGGCGAGCCCGATTTCGACGTCATGCCCGAAGAATACGAAGGGTTCGTTGAGGGTAACCCAGATGGTGTTGTTGCCTCCCCACCGGTCGGTGATGAGATCGGCATATTTCTGGAAGTGCTCCGCGGCGTAGTCGCTGGTGATGCCGCCGTTGTCCTCGACCCACCCGGGGTAGACGTAGTGCATCATGGTGATCATGGGCACCATGCCGTGAGCGCGTATCTCCTTGACGACGTCGTCGTAGTACGCGATTTCTTTCTGGTCGAAGTGCCCGGGTTGGGGTTCGATGCGGGCCCATTCGACGCCGAACCGGAACGTGTTGACGCCGAGCGACGCGGCGTTGGCAATGTCTTCCTTGTAGCGGTGGCGGAAGTCTGCTGCATTGCCGACGGGGTCTACGTCGGGATCTTTCGGATCGGTGGCGTAGCGGCTCCAGTTGCTGTCGCGGTTATCGCCTTCAACCTGGAAACCAGAGGTGGCGACGCCCCAGTGGAAGAGACCTTGTTCACCGGGTTGCCCGGTGCGGAGGAATGTCTTCGGGTGTGGTGCGTCTCCGGCGGCTGCAGTGCCTGTTCCGGTGACGAGTGTGGTGCCGGCGAGCGTCCCGGCCGCGAGGACGGCGGCAGCTGTTGTGGTGAGGAATCGCCTGCGTGAAACGGGGGAGCCGTAAAAACCAGAGAACATGGTTTCAGATTATCTGTTTTTGGCTCACTTTTGGGGGTACGCGTTGTGTGTCTGTGCTGTGGGAATAGTCACGTGGCGGTGCTGCTACCACACTGCGCTCGCCGCTTCTGTGCCTATGGTGGAGGGATGAACGATTCTGTTAATAATTCGCATATTTCTGACGCCGATATCCCTGCCTCTGACATCCCCGAATCCGACGTCATGCACGACGTCTGGGTTGCCACTGGTTATAACAAGCAGCTGACACTGAAAGATATGCCTGTTCCGCAGCCGGATCCGCATGACGTGGTGATTAGCGTTCGGGCAGCATCGCTCAACCCGGTTGATCAGAAGATCTTGGATGGGAAGATGCGGGCCTTGTTGTCCTTTGATTTTCCGTTGATCCCGGGTAGCGATGGTGCCGGTGTGGTGTGTCAGGTCGGCTCCGAGGTGACCCTCTTTAAACCGGGGGATCGCGTGTTTTTCCGTTCCCAGTCGGACCGGTTGGGTGCGTTTGCTCCGTTCTTCGCTACCCATGAGGATACGGTGGCGTTGGCACCGCAGGGGATGTCGTTTACCGATGCCGCGAGTTTGCCCTTGGTCGGGTTGACGGCCTGGCAGGCGCTGACAGAGAAAGCGGATGTTAAGCCGGGCGATCGCGTTTTAATTCACGCTGGCTCGGGCGGGGTGGGCAGCTTGGCTGTCCAGATGGCCCATCATTTGGGTGCCTATGTTGTTGCGACGGCGTCGGGCAAGAACGCGGACTTCGTTCGGTCCTTGGGTGCGGATGAGGTGATTGATTACCGTACGCAGCGTTTCGAGGAGCATGTGAGCGGCCTCGATGTGGTGTTTGATCCGATTGGTGGGGCCCAGTTAGAGCGGTCGATCTCGGTGCTGAAGCCGGGTGGCATCGTTGTGGGGATTTCAACGGATCCGACTCCGCAGCTGGCAAGGGAGCAGGAATTGAATCCTGTGCTCCGCCTGCTTTTCGGGGCTGCTAGCTTATCGACGCGACGCGCAGCGGAGAAAGCTGGTGTGAGGTATGAGTTTTTGCTGATGCACCCGTCCGGTGACCAGTTGGCGCATCTCGCGAAGCTCTGCGAGGACGACGTGCTGAAGCCTCTGGTGGGCCGCACAATTAATTATGTCGATATCCCGCATGAGCTGGAAAACCTGTCGAGTAACGGTGTCCGCGGCAAGGTTGTGGTGGATATTAAGGGTGAATAGGTTTTGAGGCCTCGAAGTCCGGGACCCGCAGCCTTATACGCACCGAGGCCTTCACAACGTTTGGTTGGAACCTCACGTCGCGTGAGGGGAAATACTTGATATATGACGGCTGATAATGATGGAGACAGTGCCCACGTGTTCACGGTGGGGGAGCTTGCGGAACGCCTGGGGGTATCGGTCCGGACTCTCCACTATTGGGAGGAGAGAGGAGTTTTGTGTCCCTCGGAATAAGGAGACAATCGCGACACGGCCTCAAGACCTCGTTATCGTCACCAATGGTTCACTGACAGAGTCCACGGGCTACGGGGACATGGACACGGTGCCGGAGTTTAAGACGCGGTACCGGAGTTTAAGAAAACCCCTGGACCAGCGTGGAGTCTATGGAAGAATATTGTCGCCAAGGCTCCGAATTGCGGCCGCCCAGAGCGGTTCTGCTCGGACCCAGAATCCACGGTGTGGGAATCAATCAGCTTCAACTTCTACGACGGCTACGACAACCCGTTCACTGCGAAAATACGGGAACTCACCGATCGGGACGTGTTCAACGGACGAGTAGTGAATGCAGGAATCATCACTGCCGACGATTCTTCCTGGTTGTGCTCTCTTACTGTTCACCGGCAACCGCAGTTCCCGGGTCAGCAGGACGGACTGTGCGTGGTGTAGGCATATGGTCTTCACTGGTGGAAGAAGGGCACTGTAACAGGAAGGCCCATGTAGGAATGTATTGGTGAGGAAGTTCTTCGCGAGTTCTACTATCACTTCGAGGTTGACGAAGTAGAGAAAACTATCAAACACACCAAAGTTCGCCTTGCGGTGATGCCGTACATCACGTTCAAATTTGTTCCTCGTGACGCAGGGGACCGGCATGATCCAGTGCCTGCTCGATCCACCAACCTGGGCTTTACTGGTTAGTTTGTTGAGACTCCGGATGACTGTGTGTTCACCACCGAAGGCTCGGCACGCACAGGCCAAATGACAGTCTATGGAATGCTAAAACCTCAAGCGCGATATCCCGCCGATCTACCCAGTGCAATACGATATCCGGGCTCTGCTCCATTCAGCTTCAGCGATGAACGATGGGAAGCTACCAGGGAAAGCCCCTTAGGAAGTTCGTGAAGACCTGTCCCAAAAGTATCCGCACCGCCTCCTGCTACTTATTCCTCATTGAAACAGCTGCTGATGACCGGAAGTTCACCTGTCGGTGTCTCCCTCAAGGGAGGGCTTGGTGGTATCAGTATGTGGAATGGACTGGTGACAAATTCGCCAGAGTGAGATCGTAGCTGGTAATTTATTTTGATCGGAACTGTCGTAACCGTAGTAGGAGTTGGTACGCTGCTGCAGAGGTCGGCTTTTACTACATCGATACAGCGGAAGACGGGCAGTGTCGATAACGCTGCTAAAGCGTTCGGCGGGTCGGAGGTCGAAGTGTTCCCGTGGGTACCATCGCAAGCGCTAAGTTAAGTTCGCTGTCCTAGTGGATAAATATTCAAGGTTCGACAACACGCAACGAATCGCACGCCCACTGGGCGACCCACATTCGAAGAAAATTCCGTAGTCTGCTGCAAAAGCGGTCCAAAAAGCCTTACGCGCTGCCGATCGTGTTGTAAGCGTAGTAAGCCTAGCGTATTGTCAAAGTCATCTAGGCCCCCGGCGGCCTGCGTCCTATCTACGTCTACTTTTACCGCGGTGTAACAGATGTGATTCGCTTGTCGATTCATCCCGTAAGGGAGGCGTAGTGCGCGCCAACCAAAACCATCCGCTCCGAAGAGGTAAGAATTGTGACTAGACTCAAAACCCGCGTTAAAGTGATCGCTGCCACTGCGATAGTGTCCGCCGCTGCAGCAGTCGGAGCCGTCGCAACTTCGGGCAACTTTGAGGCAAAAGCTGATGATGGAAATTACGTCAGCTTTGGTGATTCAATCCCATCAAACCCAACACAGATTCAGCTTTCCGCACAAGCTAACGACCAGCTTAGATCCCAACTGAATATTCCTGAGGTTGCACCCGGCCACTGTGCCCTGGGTAAAGATAACTTCCCGAATCGCATCGGCCACGACACTGGTATTGAGACAAACAATTATGCATGTGCCGCTTCTCCAGCTGCGGCCGAGCATCCGCATAACTTCCGGGCGCAGGTAGACGCAGCTCTTCATGAAGGTAAATTGAATAATAAAACGCGGTTAGTCAGCGTTTTCTTTGGGTTCAATGATGTGTATCAGAACGCCAACTTGCCTTTCGAAGAGCACAAAGCGTTGTTCGTGAATACCATGGCTGATCAGATTAATCGGGTTCGTCAAGCGGCTCCCAACGCCAGAATCGTGGTTGGCGGATACCCTGATCTGACCGACGGAAATAACAACATCTGTCCTACTAATCTCTTTGGGGTTGCAGGCCATGTCTATGGCGGGGGTTGGGCACCCGTGCAGGACTTCGTCCGTGACTGGCAGCGGTCAGCTGCAGAAAAGGCCGGCGTCCCATACCTTGACATGATGGCCGAAATCAATGCGGCGAATAATAACAATGGTTGCACCGATAATCCCCACCGCTTGTCGGCTTCCCTAGTGGATGATCAGGAGCACAACCTATGGGGACACCTGACGGCAGATGGTAACCAGTTCTATGCGGACAAAGTTCGTAGCTACATGGCCTAACTCTGTGTAAGCAACTTCGGTGAAGCTGCCGTAAACAGTAAATTCGAAATTCTCCTGTTCGTTTGAAAGGTTGAAATGGATTTTCAAAGTTTTTGGGAAACATACGCCCCGAAAGGCCCGCTATTTTTCACCACGGGCACTTGGAATTTTGACGATTGGGCAACGCGATTAATGAATGCGGCTCCCGATATCATGTACTTCTTCAAATAGCCTTAGTTGCCAGGTCGCCCGGGTCGCTCAATTAATCGCTTGAGTCCAAGTCGTTAAGAAGCTAATTCAGCACATCAAATCGGCTTTTGAGTTAGGTCCGGGCATTGGCTAGATTTCGGCGCACGCTCAACAGAGCTTGTAGTTCCAGCCGGGCATTAGAAGCCTAAAAACCATTCGATCGTTTACTTGATACTCACTGTCATCGCTTTTGGAAATATAGTTTTGTTACCCTATCAAACATAGGGGTCTTCAAGCGCCGGACAATGTGACAGCAAACGGCTCTACACCTCGTTTCGCCCTGCACCGCCGAACTTCGAATGGAGTCGGTGTCTCGAACTTCTATATTAGGATTGGATTTCAATGAATACCCAGGTTCCCGGACCGCGACCGTTACCCGGCATTGGGACCTTGTACGCGATAAATCCAGCCAAAGTGGTTGAATCCGCGCAGAAGTTGGCTCACGAATATGGTGGCATTTATGTTCACCACCTGCCGAATAAACCACCGCTATATGTGATTACTTCCTTCGAGCTGGCTAATGAGTTGGCTGATGAATCTAGATTTCAAAAAGATATTCATGACGCCTTGGCTGAGATTCGGGCTTTCGCTGGAAATGGTCTCTTTACCGCCGATCAGGACGATCCTGAGTGGGAACGTGCTCACAGGATTCTGATGCCGGCTTTTACCCCCGTTGCTTTAAAGGGCATGTATGAGGGAATGGCGGATATAGCTGACCAGTTAATGTATAAGTGGTCGCGGACCCGTGGTGATGCCAGGGTTGATCTACCTAGCGACTTTACGCGCCTGACGTTGGATACAATCGCGCTAACATCGTTTAGTTACCGCTTCAATTCGTTCTATTCTGAAAAGCTTCATCCTTTCATTGGCGCCATGGCGGATGGTCTTGATGAGTCGGGGAAGCGCGCGCACCTGCCGGACTTTGCGAAGAAGATGAATGTCCTCGCTGATCGTCGCTTTCATAACGATGTCACGGTGATGGAGGACCTCGTTGACTTCCTTATCGCCGAGCGCAAACAAAACCCCTCTCCGGAAGGTGAAGAGGACGTGTTGGATCTTATGCTGTCGGCAAAAGATCCTTCGTCAGGAAAGGGGCTTAGTGATCGGAATCTCCGTTACCAGTTAATTACCTTTTTGATCGCTGGCCATGAGACTACGTCAGGACTTCTAAGCTTCACCCTTTATGAGCTTTTGAAAAATCCTGATGTTATGGCAAGAGCTCGTGAAGTCGTTGATAACGTCCTAGATGGCCGGTTCCCTGAGTATGACGATATTAAAGATCTGGGCTACCTTGACCAAATATTGCGCGAAACGCTACGGAAGTATCCACCAGCGCCTGGGTATGCCGTAACGCCTCTTGAACCCACCGTCCTAGGAAAAGGGTCCAAAGTGTTACCGGAGGGCGTTCGAGTTGAACCCGGTGATGTTCTATTTATAGAACTCAGCCTGTTGCACCGTGACCCAAGTGTCTGGCCAGACCCTGAAAAATTCGATCCAGACCGTTTCAGCAGCGAACGTGCAACGGAAATCCCGCATAATGCCTGGAAACCATTTGGGAACGGACAGCGTTCATGTATCGGCCGCTTCTTCGCCCTCCAGGAAGCTACTTTAGCGTTGGCCCTGGCACTCCAGCATTTCGAATTCGAGTTTGAAGACCCAAATTATCAACTTCATTTCCTTGATGGTCTGACCCGTAAGCCCAAAGACTTCTTTGTACATATCAAGCCGAGGAAGGGACGGCCTTATCTCGGTATGGCCGGTACTTCGAAGAAGCACCAGGATGAGACGGCGGAAAACAGCAATCTTGGGCAGAGCCTTCAGCAGAAAGAGCCAAATGGCTACGGTCTAACCATTTTGTATGGGTCTAATGCTGGGACGAGTAAAAACTTTGCGCGACAGCTAGCCACCTTCGGCCAGGCACAAGGTTTCGACGTAGCTTTTAAGGAGCTAAATGAAGTAGTGGGGCAAAAGCTTCCTACTGATCAGCCAGTTTTAATCTGTACAGCTTCATATGAGGGGCTTCCCACCGATAACGCCCGAAAGTTCGTAAATTGGCTCACTTCCACGGTTGATGCGGATCTTTCCGGCGTCAAATACGCAGTTCTTGGTGTTGGCAACAGTGAATGGGCAAATACATTCCAACGGATCCCAACCTTGATCGATGAACAGCTAGAAGCCTTGGGTGCAGAAAGAATTCTGGACCGCGGTGTGGCTGACGTCCGGTCGGATTATGCTGGTGCCTTCGAAGACTGGTCCCAAGAGCTATGGGATCGGATCTCCACTTTGACCGGAGTCGACCTGGATGCAGGTGAGATTGGTGACCAGGTTTCTGTCTCTATGATTTCTGGAGACAGGAATACCGTGCTTCGTGATGAACCTGAAAATGGTTTTGTTAACGCTGTTATAGAAGAAAACCAGGTTTTAAGCACTGAAGCTGATGGCCCAATTAACCACAAGCGGAAGATAGCAATTCGCCTGCCTGAGGGGACGGAGTACAAGACCGGTGACTACCTCGAGTTCGTGCCAAGAAATCCGGCCGAACAGGTAGAGCGAGTGCTATCCAAATTCGATCTGTCCGCCGACCAACAAGTTCGCTTAGCCGGAAGGTCAAGTTTTCTTCCGCTCGATGTCCCCGTCACGGTGAGTGAGCTAATTGGGGGCTATGTCGAACTCAACACGCCAGCCTCTGTTCGTCAAGTTCGCGAATTGGCTAGCGAATGCGTATGCCCTCCTGAAAAAGCGAAGTTAGAAGAACTAGCTGACGACAAGAACTATCAACGGGAGATTCAAGACAAACGCCGATCGGTTTTAGACTTGCTAACCGAGTTTAAATCGATCGACACAACATTCGAGGCTTTTCTCGGTATGTTGCAGCCCATGAAACCACGGAAGTATTCCATCTCGTCTTCGGCCCTCAGGGACCCGCAGTTGGCAGAACTTACTATTTCCCAAATTGATGCACCAGCATGGTCAGGTTTTGGAAGGTATAGAGGGGTTGCTACCACGTGGCTGGCCAATAAACCGGTAGGTTCCCGGATCTCGGTATCTGTAACGCCGGGTAATACGCACTTCCGTCCTGAAAAGTTGATCGAGCGACCAATGATAATGGTTGCAGCCGGTACCGGGATTGCTCCCATGCGTGCTTTTCTTGAAGAAAATGTCGTCCGCGCGAAGAACAGTGATGACCAATTGAGTCGGAGCCTGTTTTTCTATGGCTGCCACGGCGCATCCTCGGACTACCTGTATAAAGACGAACTCATGAAGTGGGAAGAAAGTGGTGCCGTCGATGTACGCGAAGCCTTTTCGCGTCACCCGGAGTCAATGGGAACCGAGAATATCGAGGTTAAGCATGTTCAGGACAGGTTGTGGGTAGACCGTGATGATGTAATTGAACTACTTGAGCAAGGGGCACGAATCTATGTGTGTGGTGATGCCGAACACCTCGCCCCGGCCGTAAGAGCGACAGTAACGAAGATTATTGCAGATAAAGACGGTTTAGATGTCACCACTGCCCAGGAAAAGGTTGAATCGATGGAACGTGAAGACTTCACATACGTTTGTGACGTTTTCAGCTAATCGATTTATGGACCATTAAAGGAGAAAATTCTATGGCCGACTACACCCTGCATCCCGAGACTGATCTGCATGTGTCAAAAAAGCAGTTAGTTCAGCAGTTTTTGTTTTTCCTAAAACAGGTGAAGCGTACTGACGTTTTCGAATTAGGTGGCATAAGAGGAATACGCGAAAACGCGAAGTTCCTAAAGCGCTGGGGTGCCCTAGAAGCAGGAAATCTTGCGATAAGCGCCCGCAAGGATCCCGACCGAACGGCACTCATCGACGATAAAGGTCAGTTCACGTACAAGGAGCTTTACGACGAAACTCTAAGGTTGGCACATGGTTTCCAGGATAATGGCGTCGTTGCGGGACAGAATGTAGCAGTACTGGCTTTAAATGGACGGGATGTCCTTCTCCCCCTATTTGCACGGCAAATGGTCGGATATCATATTTTCATGATCAACGCGAATAGCTCGGGGCAGCAAATCGAAAAAGTTCTTGAGTTTCACGAGATCACGACAATTATTGTTGATAGTAATTTCTACGGACGCCTCACAGAGAAAACTAAAGCCACGGTCCAAGTGATTATTGGATATGAAGAAGACGGCTTTAGCGCTGCCGATGAGGGTCTGAAAACGTTACAAGATATCATCGACGGCGCTTCGGTCCCAGAAACAGCTTATCGCTTTGGGGAAGACAATCTTCCCAAGAATCCTCCGAGGTCAGTTCACGTGGTGATGACGTCGGGAACTACCGGTATGCCCAAGGGCGTGGTGCGACGGATGCTCAGGTCACCCCAAGGGGTTGCTCCTGCATTGGCTGCATATCCCCTACACCGCAACATGCGTCTCCTTCTTACCTCCGTATTGTTCCACTTTTACGGCTGGGGAATGCTCGTGCTTTGCTTGCTAACGACGTCCACGATCATTACCCAGCGGAAATTTGATCCGGAAAGAGTTATCAAGGAAATCGATAAGTACGACATTGACAGCTGGGCTAGTGCAGCCTCAAGGCTGAGGGAAACGTGTGCTTACCTTGACAACGCTGGAATTGAGCGAGTCAACGGTCTCGACTTCATAATTTCCTCCGGTAGCCCCTTAATGCCGTATGAGGTCGAAGAGGTTAATTCTAAGTTCGGACGTATCCTCGTTAACGGCTACGGAAGCACTGAAACCTCTATTCTGGCGGGATCGAGCGCTGAAGAGCTAGGAAACGATCCCACGTTGACAGGGACCGTTTACCCCGGGGTTCGTGTTGAGATTCGTGATGAAGATGGTAATTCGGTCCCGGAGGGGGAAACTGGTGAGGTTTGTGCTTCAACGTATGACATGTTCGCAGGATATACAGACCCGAAAATTAAGATGAGAACAGTTGACGGCATGTTGCGAATGGGGGACAAGGGTTACTTTAAGGACGGTAAGCTCTATGTGCTTGGCCGCGCCGATGATTTGGTAATTACTCAGTATGGCGAGAAGATTTTCCCATCTGAAATTGAAGATCTCCTCGTTCGAGATGATCGGATTGGTGACGTACACGTACACGGGGTCAAGGATCCGAAGTATGGGCAGGCTCTCGTGGCTTACGTGATTCGAAGTGAGGGCGTAGCGCCAAGCGATTTAACTGCAGACGATATTCGCGCTACCACGAAGGCTCATCTCTCCGAGGCTCATGTTCCGAGGGACGTGTTTTTCGTTGATAGTTTTCCGAGAAATCCCATGGGTAAAGTTATCCGACACGAGCTGCCTGATCACTCGACGGCTCCAGAATCTTAAAGTCAAACCTGATTTCGACTTATGCTGGTGATTGCGGTGCCGGGCGTATATCACCAGTGGACTTTGATGAGCTAAATTTCCATACGGATCTTTGGTATTCGTGCATAGCCCATTATAGCTCCTGGTGTGAAGCGTCAAAATAATTGGAAAAGGAACCGTTTCTGTTGTAATGACAGGCGGTTCCTTTTCGATTTTAAATAGTAAAGAAGAATATAAGTCCCCAGTGCAATTCTTCCGTGTAACCCTATTTAAAGGTGAAGAGGTCTTCAGCCAATGAATACTAAATCCTATACCTTCGAAACGCGGGTTCCTCGGGTACTTTCCAAGAAGGAAATCTTCAAGCAGCTTGCCCTGCTCCTCAAGCGGTCTTGCCAAAAAGAGTTTGTTAAGTTCAATGGTTGGGCTGACCTCCGAAAGGATCTAAAGAATCTTAAGCGTTGGGGCGGGTTAGAGGGCTTTATAATTTCCCGAGGAGCTCGGCAAGTTCCTAGCCGTCCGGCTCTGATCGATGACGATGGCACACTGACATATAAAGAGCTATACGATGCTGCGTATAAGTTAGCTCAGGCTCTGCACTCTCGTGGCTTGGGTGACGGCGCCAACGTTGCGGTTATGGCCCTTAATGGTCGTGGTTCGATTCTTCCACTCTGCGCACGTCAGATGGCTGGCTACAATATTTTCATGATCAACGCGAACGCGTCGGCACCTCAAATCGAGCAGTACCTCGACTTCCACCAGGTAGACGCCCTCATCGTGGACGAAGAATTCATTCCGCTGCTGACAGATAAGTCCCGGGACCGCACTGTCTTTATAGCCCATCGTGATAAAACGTCGTCGAGCAAGAGTGGTGCGAGCGACACCTACGTATCGATTAACCAGCTTATCCACACCGCTCCCGCCGATTACGAGCTGCCTGAAAAGCCTTATAAAGGGATGCATGTGGTGATGACGTCGGGAACCACCGGCACGCCCAAGGGCGTGGTGCGTCGGCCATTGAATTCACCCCAGGGTTTCGCATCGGTCGCAGATGCTATGCCATTAGAACGTGGTATGACCGTTCTCTTAACGGCGGTCCTATTCCACGCCTATGGCTGGGCATACATGGGGTTTGCCTTTTTCACCCAGTCCACTGTCATAGCCCGCAGACATTTTTCCGGAAGCCAGGTTATTCACGACTTCAAAAAGTATGACGTCACGATGTGGGTGACGGCGGCAACGCGCATCCGCGAAGTCATTGGTTACATGGATGAACAGGACATAGACCGGTATGACGGCCTCAAAATCATTACGAGCTCCGGCAGTCCCCTCATTCCTTATGAAATCAAGCGGGCCAATGAAAAATTCGGCCCCGTCCTGTACTCGATGTATGGCAGCAGTGAAACATCTGCCGTTGCCGTCGCGCCAGCAAATGAATTGGTGAAAGACCCGGAGCTGACAGGAAAAATTTACCCCGGATGCATCGTCAAAATCTTCGATGATGAAGGAAATGAGCTTCCAGAAGGGGAAGAAGGCCTCGTCGCCATTTCCTGCTTCGACCTTTTCGCTGGTTACACAGACCCCAATATCTCTATTCCCTCAATTAAAGGTTATTGGCCAATGGGGGATCGCGGGGTCGTTCGCGATGGAAAGCTGTATGTGCACGGTCGCGCGGATGACCTTGTGATTACTCAGTATGGGGAGAAGATATACCCCATCGAGCTTGAAGAAAGCATTATGCAAATGCCAGGAGTGCAGGATGTCACCGTACTAGCCGCTGACGACAAAACAACCGGCCAAGCGCTTCGCGCCTACGTCATCCGCGATACTGGATCAGAACGGCCATATGCTGACGAAGTGAGAAAATGGGTGGAAGAACACCTCTCCAAGGCGCATGTTCCTCGAGATGTCGTCTTCGTGAAAAACTTCACCCGTGGACCAGCTGGAAAAGTTATTAAACGCGAGCTACCACACTACGGGGAAGAATATAGCGATTAAGTAGAACAGTTAAAGTAACTAACTACCCGTGTCTGCATTAGGTAGGTTAATTCCGGTTGTAGAAAATGTGAAGTATTTGAGAGTCGTTTGATCAGGTTATAGTAATTTTGCGGTAAAAAGTAACGCTTGATACGCTCATTCCGATTTGAACACTGCAGCTGTTTCCCTAATTTTGCTGTCAGATAACGCTTAAAGGAATGTAGATTTGTCAAATTTTACGCTTACTCCACGGATCAACCACGGAGCACCTGCTAAGGTCAAACTTCAGCAGTTTGGCTACTTTTTGCGTATTCTCAAGGACCTCGAGGTCCTCGAGCCCGTGGGGCCTGGCGACATCGCCGCCGCAGCGAAAAGCTTCTACCGCTGGGGAGCACTGGAAACGACCATGCTATCCATGGCTGCCCGGATGAATCCGGACCGATTAGGGCTCGTCGACGATGACGGCGAGCTCACTTACGCCGAATTTTGGGAGTGCACCAACCGCCTCGCCCTTGGCCTGCAGGCTCGCGGAGTCAAGGCCGGCACCAACGTCGCTGTTTTAGCCCGCAATGGTAGGGCAGCCATACTCCCCCTTACGTGCCGCCACATGCTGGGCTTCAACATCTTTATGATCAACGCGAACACGTCGGCAAAACAGCTCGAGCACGTCCTGGCATTCAACCACATTGACGTCTTCATCCTGGACGATGAATTCCTCCCCATGCTCGCAGATGATGCCACAGATAAATATGACATCATCCTCGGCCACGTCGATAACTCCGACAACGCTGAACGTTATGAGACCATGGATGACATCATCAGGCAGGCCCGAGTAACAGACTCGCTACCCTTAAGACCGAAACGTGGCTTCCACGTTGTTATGACGTCGGGAACCACCGGAATGCCGAAGGGCGTGATCCGTGGGGCCTTCAAGTCGCCGCAAGGGGCGGCACCATTAGTCTCAGGGATTCCCTGGAAGCGGGGCCTCACTGTCATCCTCACCAGTGTTCTCTTCCACGACTATGGATGGGCCAACCTCGTCTTATCCTTATTTACGCAATCCACCATCATTGCTCGACGGGGCTTCTCTCCGGAAGAAACACTGCGCGACATCCAGCACTACAACGCCACGGCGATGTGCTCGGCTGCATCGTGGCTCCGTTCCATCGTCTCCTATATGGATAACGAAGGAATTGACCACGTTGACGGACTTCGTTTCATCGTCTCAGCAGGTAGCCCCTTGGCTGCGCATGAAATCGAAAAAACCAACGAAAAATTCGGCGGCCTAGAAGGTGGCCCAGAAGCCCAACCCGTCCTGTGCAACCTCTACGGAAGCTCAGAATCCGGCCCGATCGCCGTCGCACGGCCCGAAGAACTCGCCGCGGACACCGCACTCAGTGGCCGCATCTACCCCGGCGAAATCGTCGACATCCGCGACGAGGACGGCAACCCGGTACCTGAAGGCGAAATTGGCCTTATCTGGGTTGCTGTGTACGACCTCTTCGCTGGGTACACCGACCAAGACATCGACATCCCCACCATCAACGGTGCGATCTGCATGCACGACCGCGGGTACATCACCGATGGCAACATGCTCCACGTGCTCGGCCGTGGGGATGACCTCATCATTACCCAATACGCCGAAAAAATCTTCCCCATCGAGATTGAAAACGCCCTTGTTTCGCACTCGCGGATCCACGACTCCTATGTCCACGGCGTCGCGGACGACCAGTATGGTCAGGCCATTCGCGCCTACATCATCAGAGAACAAGGCACCGACCCGATCACCGCAGACGAAGTCCGCGAGCACGTTGTCAATGAACTCTCCGAGGGGCACCGCCCCCGGGACGTCTTCTTCGTTGACGAATTCCCCCGCAACCCCATGGGCAAAGTCATCCGCAAGAAACTCCCCGGGCACTCCACCGTCGAGTAAAGCTAGCAGCAACGAGCATCGGGGACCACCGAGTAGGTGCCGGGCTTTACCTCTCCGAGCGGTCAGCCAGCGTCGGGCGAATAGGACGTGCCAGCTGAGTCATCTCCTTGCGCCCGCGCAGCTCCACGGACTTCAGCACAGTCCACCGCGCCTGCTCCGCCTCATTTGCGCGACGCAGCGTCGCAGCAGAGGTTAAAACACGGCCAGGAGTGTCCTTAGCCAAATCCGTCAACCGAGCGGCCTGGTTCACCGCGTCTCCGATCACCGTGTACTCAAAACGGTCATGGGCACCAATGTGACCAGCCACAACGTGCCCGGCAGCCACACCAATACCCGACTGTAGGCGCAGTCCGCGCAGCTCTGCCCGAAGCTCACGCGCCGCCGCCAACGCGTGGCCAGCGATGTCGTCAAGCGGGAGCGGAGCCCCGAAAACAGCCAGCGCAGCGTCGCCCTCAAACTTGTTGATAATCCCGCGGTGCTTGTGCACGATCTCCACGACGCGATCAAAGTACTGATTCAGCGTCTCCACAACATCTTCCGGCGAATGATTCACCGCGAACGTCGTTGAACCAATCACGTCGACGAACAGCACCGCAACCAGGCGGTCTTCACCCCCCAACACCGGGTTCTCCTCCATCGCCTGGCGCGCAACCTCGATGCCCACGTACTGACCGAACACATCGCGCACACGCTGGCGATCCCGCAAACCACGCATCATCTCGTTAAAACCGGCCTGCAGAACACCAATTTCCGAGCCGTCATAAATCGGGACGTCAGTGTCCGTCTCACCGCGACGCACGCGGAGGATCGCGTCCTGAAGCTCATCAATGGGGTCAGCGATGCTCATCGAGAGCAGCGCAGCACCGGCCCAGCCCGTCACCAACGACGTCCCCGCCAACGCCACTACAGCGGGCATCAAACTCGCCGCGTCGCTAGAGAAAAACCCCTGGCGAGCCCCCACCGCCAACAGCACGATACCCACCACGGGGATGGCCGTCGTCGTTACCCATACTTGGCGGATCCGCCCGCTAATTGACGGCTCCAGAAAAGTACGGTCCGCGTTCACCGTCAGGGCAGTGATCGCGATCGGGCGAACGCGACGCTCCGCAATAAAATACGTGAGCATCGTGACCATCGCACCACCCAGAAGAGCAGTCACGCACACCGACACAGCGAGGCTCGCCGAACGGGTAGCGGCCACCGCCGTAAAAATAACCACACCAATCAGCCACAGAGCCGCACCCAGGAATGCCTGGAAAGCGGGGATACGCAGGACTAAGTGACGGATCATGATCGGATCGAAGCGATCAGGATGGCGCTGCCACCTCAATACCGACTGAAACAGAAAAACGGTACAGCCGATACCTGCCACCACGGCTGCCACGAAGTACACCGCGTAAAGCACGCCCACTGAACTGGAAAAATCCGTGAGATCGTCGCGCTCACCCAGCGGCAACAAAAACCGGAGAAAAGCGCCCACCGCTAGAGCGCCGACCACATTAGCCAGAAGCACCGATGCCGCATATAAAGGCCACGAGGTGCCTCGAAGCCACCGCAGATACTCCTGAATAGTCATAATCAATAGGATAACTGGTCAATCGGGACGACGGGCGGTGTTGTGGCCACGTATATCGCCGGCATGGCATGTCAGGGGCGCAACGTACACTATTCCCATGAATTCCCGCGCCACCGACCGTCCCGAACCACCACTGCTGCGGCAGATGGTGGGATCCCCCACTGTGCGCGAAACACTCACCAACGCTGTGTACGCCGCCCGCGAGATCGCTGCTCGCGGGAGTGAGTTGGGTAGTGGGGCTGGCGTGGATAGCGGAACCACTACACCTGAAATAGATGACGCCACGCCCGCCCGCCAGCCTGCGTCGGCACACCAATCCGCCCACATGACCCACGCCTGGCTCTTCACCGGACCGCCTGGCGCGGGCCGGTCCGTCGCCGCCAAAGCATTCGCCGCGTCGTTAATGTGCAAAGAAGAAACACCTGGTTGCGGGCAATGCGAAGCCTGCCGCACCGCACTGGCCGGAACGCACACGGACATCGTCACCATCGTGCCCGAGGGCGTCGTTATCCCGGTGAAGCAGGTGCGCGACATGATCGAAGCCGCCTCGCGCATGCCCACTACCGCGCAGTGGCGCGTCGTTATCGTCGAAGACGCCGACCGGCTCAACGATGCCGGTGCCAATGCCCTTCTGAAATCCATCGAGGAGCCCCCGCCGCGGACGGTGTTTATCCTGTGCGCACCGTCCACGGACCCGGATGACGTTCACGTCACGATTCGTTCCCGATGCCGGCACCTCTACATCCCTACGCCGTCGATAGACGAGGTCAAACATATTCTTGCCGACGACACAGCCTTGGGGCTCACCGAACGGCAGATTGATTGGGCGGCGTCTGTGTCGGGCGGGCATGTTGGACGGGCCAAGCGGCTGGCGTCGGACGAACAGGCGCGGACTCAGCGGCAACGGGCGCTACGTGTCCCGGAAAAGGTGTACCAGGACGGGGACGCCTACCTATACACCGGGGAGCTGGTGGCGTCGGCGAAAAAAGAAGCCGAAGCGGCCACCGCTGAACGTGATGAGGCTGAGCTGGCGAAGCTGCGGGAGGCCCTGGGTGTCGGTGCGAAAGGGCGTGGTGCGGCGAAGGCGCAGCGGGGGAGTGCCGGTGCAATAAAAGAACTTGAAACGAAACAGAAAAACCGCCGGACACGCATGGTTATTGACCTGCTGGATCTCTCGCTCATGGATATTGCGGGGCTGTACCGTGATGCGCTCATGGTGAGCGTCAACGCTGGCGGCGGAGGTGTGCCCGCTATCCACCCCGACCACGCGAACACAGCAGCCGAACTGGCCCGACGGAACACGCCTGAACAGCTACTTCAGTGCGTCGATGCCGTTCGGATGGGTCGTGAATTACTCGCTTCAGGGGTCCGGCAAGAAGGGGCGCTCGACGCGATGGTGGGACGGTTGCGGCAAATATGCGTGACCGGGCCTGTTGGCTAGGGAACCTGTTGAGTAGGGGTGTGGGGCTGTAGGTTCCGCTCGGGAAGTTACCGCATGAATGGCGAGGTCATAGCTACGTTTTGGTCCCGCGACTGGTTCAGGTAATATGCGTCGAGGTACTTCATGCCGCCTTAGCTCAGTCGGTAGAGCATCTCACTCGTAATGAGAAGGTCGTCAGTTCGATTCTGACAGGCGGCTCCACGTAGCCCCAGGCACAATTTCGGTTCTGCCTGGGGCTTTACGCATTTCCGCGGATCGAGGGACGCGAGGCATCGTGCGTGGTTTTGCGGGTTATACGACAGAAATGTGTCCGCGTGCCGGAAAACTGCGGGGGTGTATCGGGGTCGGTTGTGAAACCTGCGGGGGAATATGGGCGAAAAATGGCCGAAAATTGACCATATTCCCCCGCACTTTTATTTTGGGGCGCATATCCCGGCGCACTTTTGGGCTCCAGGTGTCGCGTCCCCGCAGCTTTCTGTGTACCGGCTCCTTCTTCCGCGCATCGGTGCTTCTTCGCGCCGCAGGAATTGGGTTCTTCCTGGGGTTATACGACAAAAGTCGGTGCGGACACTTTTGCGGCGGCGTTCGCCTTCGAGGGGACTACACTCAAGTAGCCCAACCAAAAACACCACATTCGATGCAACGTTGTCGGAGCGTATCAAGCTCCTCGAGAAGGATCCGGAGCAGTACTTCGCGAAGTACCCCGGACGCAATTCGACTTCTTGAAGAATGAGAAAAGCAATTCTGGCCGGCGAAAGAAGCGTCAATGGGCACGCTTTTCGGCAATCACTCGTCCTGAGTGGGTCGCCAGTTCAATTCTGACAGGCGGCTCCACATCCCGCCTATCCGAGCTTGTAGCTCTTACGGATTAAGAAATCCATGGCTCGATCGGGGAGTAGGCGGCGTAACAGCACCGTGAGTTTCGCTAACGGCCCCACCGCGTACCGCGTGCGGGGCCGCTCAGTCGTCGCGGCCTTCACCACAACACGCGCCACAGTCCCCGGCCGAGACACCATCCCTGGGCGGTGCTTAAACTCAATAGACTCCGCCACCGCGTGCGCCATCTCCGCATACGCCCCACCATCACTGGTTTCCTCCATCGATTCCTGAGCAATATGCGGCCACTCCGTCTTCACCGGGCCCGGCTCCACCACGGACACATCGATACCCCACGGCTCCAGCTCTAGGCGCAGACAATCGCTCAGTCCCTCCAGGGCAAATTTCGACCCGTGGTACCAACCGCCGAGCAGGGCAGGAACCTTCCCCGCGATCGACGACACATTCACAATCCGGCCCTCACCCTGCTCGCGCATATGCGGAGCAACCAAACGCACCAACGCCATCGGGCCGAACACGTTCACCTCAAATTGCCGGCGGGCATTACCGGGGTCAACGTCCTCAATAGCGCCCACAACGCCATATCCAGCACAATTGATCAGAACATCAATGCGGCCAGCGTCGTCGATAATGGTGTTGATCCCCTCTCGCATGGAGTCTTCATCAGTCACATCCATCCGCAGAGTGCGCACCCCGTCGCGCGCCAGCTCGCGCAAACGGTCTTCGCGCCGGGCTGCTCCGTAAACCACAAAACCCTTCTTGAGCAGCTTGAGCGCGGTCGATTTTCCGATACCCGACGTCGCCCCGGTCACCAAAGCAACCTTCTTGTCATGAGCTGTCTCGGGATTCGTGCGAGCCATCGTTGTCCTACCCTTCCGGTGATTCAGGCGATATAGACGATCTGGGCGATGCGTCGAAAACATGACGTATACCACATATTGGTCGTTTATGTGAGAGTTGCGCAATTTCGGCCTAAAATCGCGATTTCATTTCATTGGAAAACTGGGCACTCCTACGATAAGGCCATGTCCTCCCCGAAATCGTCTGAGAGCGACAGCTCAGACGCACACGTTGACCCCGTTCCCCCACATACAGCTGCCAGCAGCACACATACTGCCGATAGCAGCGTCGCTTCCACGACGACGAGTGCGCGAAGTAGCACGCAACAGGATCAGTTTGCCGACGTCACACCCCATGAGCTCCGGGCCGCCACGCCGAGCACCGCGAATGCCTCGGATCGCTATGCATGGGTTTTCGTCGTCATGGCGATGTTCGTGATCGCCTGGGGTGGCAACGAATTCACACCGCTCCTCATTTTTTACCGGGGTGAAAGTGTCTTCTCGCCGGTCTTCGTGGATTCCTTGTTGGGTGCCTATGCCATCGGGATTATGGTAGGCCTGGTTTTCTTAGGACCCCTCTCAGACCGCTACGGACGCAAGCCAGTGATGCTATGGGGGCCTCTCGCTGCCATCGTTGGCTCGACCTTAATTGCCATAGGAGAAAAGTCTGAGATCCCGATGTTCATCGGCCGATTGCTAGCCGGCCTTGCCGTTGGAATTGCCATGACTGTAGGCGGATCGTGGGTGAAAGAGCTCTCACAGGCACCTTTTGACCCTCATGCGAAAAAGTCGGCTGGCGCGGGCCGAGCAGCCATGGCTCTCACGGGTGGCTTCGGGATAGGTGCCGGCGTTGCTGGTCTTCTTGCGCAATGGGGGCCAATACCAGGACAGTTGTCTTACATTTTGCAGATCATCCTGTCTATTCCCACCCTGATCTTCCTGGTGAAAATACCGGAAACTCGGCAGTCCGCACACTTAAAAGTTCATGGCAGCTTTTGGTCCGACCTGGCCGTTCCCACCGCTAAGCATCCACGATTCTTGACGGTTGCCGTGCCGATCGCACCGTGGGTCTTCGGGGCAGCCGGGGTTGCCTACGCGGTGACACCCGCACTCATGTCCTCCCACGTCAAAGCCCCCGTCGCCTACTCTGCACTTCTCACGGTGGTGTGCTTGGCATTCGGTTTCGGCATCCAACAAGTCGGAGACCGTATCAACACTGACTACAGCGCGCGCGGGCCCATACTGGGCATCGTATTTGTCGCCTTCGGGATGGCATTAGCAGCTTTCGTATCGACACGACTCTCCATTGTCGGATCTATTTCTGTGGCTGCTTTGCTGGGCCTCGGGTATGGGCTTGTGTTGATCTCTGGCCTGACGGAGGTTCAGCGGCTCGCTGGACCGGATGACCTCGCCGGTTTGACCTCGGCGTTCTATGTGCTGACGTACGTCGGGTTCTTTTTCCCCATGATTTTGACCAAGCTCTCCGGGAACTTTGATTACGTCGATATGCTCGCTTTCGGCGCCATCGAGGCAACGCTGACCCTGATTCTCTTGTTTATGGTGTCGCGCAAAAACCTGGACGACGTGACGGCTGAGGGGTAGGTGGCTGCCGGCTCGTGTGTGCCGTCCCTTGTTCTCTAACCCTTGTCCTTTAGCCCTTGACCGTGACATTTAGGGAAGCATACTGTTGGCGTGGTGATTCACTCACCACGCCGCCGAGCCATCGCTACCGCGGTTCTTATCAGCCTTATTGTCGCAGCCCTCTTCACCGTCATTGTGACCCGGAGACGATCATCGTCGCCCAGCGAAGAGGAAGAACTCAACGGACCATCGTCCTCGGCCATCACTATCAAGTCGGGTGGACTCACCCGTTCATATCGCTTATCCGTACCTAGTACCGATGCCACCGCCACGGCGCTCCCGGTGATCTTCGCTTTCCATGGGCACAGCCAAAATGCCGCGCTCATGGAGAAATACACCGATCTCGACCGGCTCCCAGCGCTCGTCGTCTACCCTCAAGGAGAAAAAGACACAAGCGGCACCCAGCGGGCATGGGAATCCGCCCCCTATGCCACCACTAACGACGGGGACAAAGACTCACAACTCGTTCGCGATATCCTCGCCCAACTCGACCGGAAATACCGTATCGACCACACCCGGATTTACGCGACGGGCAAATCCAACGGCGGGGGGTTCGCCGCCAAACTCGCCTGCACGATGCCGGAGACTTTCGCCGCCGTGGCGCCCGTCGCCGGTGCCTACTATCCCGCGACGCACACATCATGCGCCACCGGGTCGAGGCCGAACAGCAACGTGTCCGTCATGGAAATACACGGCGTCAAGGACGGAACCATGCATTACGACGGAGGCTCAAGCCACGGCGAACACTACGTGGCAGCACCCGAATTGGCAGGCACATTCGCGCAGCTAGAGGGATGCACATCGGAATTCACCACATCGCCGACGTCGGCGGCCAACGTCACCCGCATGACATGGGGAGGGTGCCACCCGGGAGTCGATGTCGAGCATCTTGCCGTGGCTGATGGTGGGCACAATTGGCCTGGATCGCCGTATCTGAAGGAGAGTGGGGAAGGCCCGTATAACCACACGCTCCAGACCACCGACGTGGTGTGGAACTTCCTGAGCCGCCACCACAAATAAGGTGAGACAAATGCGGTCGCTGCGGGGAAATAAACAGCCTGACGGCAGCACGCCATCGGCCCGGACCGAGGCAGATACGGCCTTTACGCCTCCACTTCCGCCTTACTGGAGAGCTGCACGCATGCCCCCAGCACCGCCACGAAGCCGGCCCCCGCCAACCACATCAACCCTGGCCGAACTTCATCACCCAGCCAGACCAACCCGATCGCCGACGGGACAATGGTCTCGCACGCAAAAGACAGTGCCGCCACCGTCGTCGTCGGCAATCTATCTAACGCATAGCCATAAGCAACCACTGCAAGACCGCCCATCAGCACCATCGCCCAGACGAACGCGTCGCTGAGCCAGCCGAGTATCGACGAATGCACCATCACCAAGCGGGCAGCGACGCCGACGAAACCGAAGCCCAGGCCTGAGATGACCGACAGAACGATCCCGGTTGCCATTGTCCACCGGGGCTGAGACGCGACGACGCACGCCGCCGCCATAGCAGCGAGGGGAATCGCTAGAGCACACAACCCCCAACCAACCCACCATGCAACAGTCCGCGCCGGGCCTTCCTCGGCCGTTACCCCCAGCACAATCAGGCCCGCCACCAGCACGCCAACGGCTATGACCTCATGCACGGTGAGGCGCTGATGCAGCACTACCACCGCCAGCACAGCGGTCACCGCGACCGATGACGCCACCGTCGACTCGACAAGAAACAGAGGCAACGAGTGCAGCGCCAGTGCCGACATGAGGAAGCCGAGGAAGTCGCACACCAAGCCGAGACCGTACAACCATCCGGCGCGAATACGGTGACTCCACGAAGAGCCGGCCGGAAGTGCGGCGAGCCGTCCCACCGCGATAGCCTGCACAATCGTGGCCCCGCCGTAAGCAATCGCGGCGCACACGGCCCCGATGTAGGCGAACATAGTGAATGTCACACGCTGATACGCTACCCGCTGCTCAATTACCGACGTATTTACCGGACGCATTTACCGATGGAGTAGTTCTAGCGCAGCCGGCGCTCCACAACCACAAAGAGCGTCTAAGACGTCGTCGATTGTTCGGAGGAGTACAAGCCCATTTCTTCCGTGAGTGCTGTTAACTCGTCGGCAGCCTTCCGCGTAGTGATTTCTCGTGCGCGCGTGTATTCTTCCACGTCGCTCGCTTAGACGCGTCGGTGAGCGCCCACTTTGTGCCCGGGAAGCGCCCCTTCGTCGATAAGTTTTACGACATACGGGCGGGAAACATTGAGGATATCGGCGACTTGTTGCGTCGTTATTTCCGTATGCTCAGGAACAATGGAGATCGATTGGCCAGTGGCCGCATTCTCGAGCACCTCGCGCAGGGCTAGAGCGACAGGGCGGGGCAAAGTGATGCTTTCTCCCGATGGTTCAAGAGCGACGTCGATAAATTGTTGAGGAGAGTTATCTAGCACGTGGTTGAGCTTGCGAAGTGCGTCGCGTGAGACAGTACCTCCGATTGCTCGGCAGTGGCGTCGTGTTTTTGCTGCGCGTTGTTGATCGCAATGGAGACAACTTATCGAATAAGCGAAATAAAGGAAATAGCCGAAATGAACGAAACATAAGGCGGGGGAAGAAACCGCGCGCGATCCAGAAGCTCACTGAGTGACCCCTATAGGCTTCTTGAGGATGTCTTGATACCCACTTTCGGGCGTATCGAATCCGGTATAAAACAGCTGAAAATCCTTAGAAGGTCCTGGTTTGCTAAACTGAGGTTTGCCTAACTCACCTCTCTATAGGAAGAAGTTCAATTTTTCATAGAAGTCGGAGATCTCTCGATCTGTCAATAAGCGCGGGAACGGTTCTCTCTCCTACAGCGCACGCTGTATTCCTACATAGGCGTTACCGCAGGATCTACCGCCACTTCGTCAGCTGAACACACTGATGGATGCTTATGAATAAGAAATACGCTTTCACCTTTTTATTGGCAGTTTTTTATGCAATATGCACCGCAATGACTGCAGGCTCTCAGCTTGTTGAGAATATTAATGAGAACACTGCGAAGGTTATTATCAATAGCCTCCTATTGGTCTCAGTCGCCGTCGTTTCCATAATTTTGGTAGCTATGTTTCAACGTAAACGCTCCCCTGTGAAGTTCAATCGCGTATCCATATTGAGTTTCACAGCTATTTACGTAATAGCGGTCTTGGTCAGCGGACTACCTTTAGCGACGCTTCTTTTCCCAGCATGTATGCTTGGCGCATTCATAGCTGTTCCGAGTTATCAGAATTGGCTTAAATCCGCTAGCGACCCCTTGTGATAATTTGTGGGCTTCTCTTAAGAAGAAGTCCACTTCACGTTACAAAAGACGATGCGATAATCGTCGCTGATCTAAGCAGGGTCACTCATTCAGTCGAGAGCACATCCCCATTTGTGCGAATCATGCCTTCATGAACAGAGCGTGGTGTGACTAATACTCAAACGTTGAGCAATCTGCGCTTTCAGCATCCCCGCACCAATCCGCTTCTGTGCCTGAACAAGAAGGTGGGGGAGGGAACCACACGCGGGCTAAAAGCCGTCTGAGCGATTCCCCCCACGGCTATTGCCCCCATTACCTGAAATCTCGGAGGCAGCGTCGTATCCTAAAAACCGTGGCTGAACATTATGACGTAGTTATCCTTGGTGCAGGTCCCGGCGGATATGTGGCGGCTATTCGCGCCGCTCAGTTGGGCAAAAAAGTTGCGATTGTAGAGAAGAAGTATTGGGGCGGTGTGTGCCTGAATGTGGGCTGCATCCCATCCAAAGCGCTCCTTCGTAACGCTGAATTAGCGCACACATTCACGCACGACGCGAAGACATTCGGCATCTCAGGCGACGTGTCGTTCGACTTCGGTGCTGCTCACAAGCGCTCCAGGAAGGTGTCCTCCAACATCGTGAAGGGCGTCCACTTCCTGATGAAGAAGAACAAAATCACCGAAGTCCACGGTCAGGGCACCTTCACCGACGCCCACACCATCGAGGTGTCCGACGGGGACGACGCCGGAAAAACCCTCACATTCGATAACTGCATCATTGCGACGGGTTCCGTCGTGAAGACGCTCCCGGGTATCGAGCTCAGCAGCAACGTCGTCTCTTATGAGGAACAAATCCTTAACGACGAACTCCCCGAGTCCATGGTTATCGTCGGCGCGGGCGCGATCGGCATGGAGTTCGCCTACGTCCTGGCCAACTACGGTGTGGACGTCACCATCGTCGAGTTCATGGACTCCGTCCTGCCCAATGAGGATAAGGACGTCTCCAAGGAGATCGCCAAGCAGTACAAGAAGCTGGGCGTGACCGTCCTGACCGGGCACAAGACCACGGCAGTGCGCGACAAGGGCGACTCTGTGGAGGTTGACATTGAGAAGAAGGACGGGTCGAAGCAGCAGACGCTGACCGTGGACCGCGTTCTCGTCTCGGTCGGGTTCGCCCCTCGCGTCGAGGGCTACGGCCTGGACAAGACCGGCGTCGAGCTCACCGACCGTGGCGCTATTGCTATCGATGACTTCATGCGCACCAACGTCGACGGGATCTACGCCATTGGCGACGTCACCGCGAAGCTGCAGCTCGCGCACGTGGCCGAAGCACAAGGCGTCGTGGCCGCCGAAACCATCGCCGGCGCAGAGACCGAAACCCTGGGCGACTACATGATGATGCCCCGTGCGACGTTCTGTAACCCACAAGTTGCGTCGATGGGCTACACGGAAGCCGCCGCGAAAGAGAAGTTCTCCGACCGCGACATTAAGGTGGCCAGCTTCCCCTTCACCGCGAACGGTAAAGCACAAGGCCTCGGCGAACCCGCTGGCTTCGTCAAGATCGTGACCGACGGCGAATATGGGGAGATTCTCGGCGCCCACATGGTTGGCTCCAACGTCTCCGAGATGCTGCCGGAATTGACCCTCGCGGCCCGTTACGACCTGACCGCTGAGGAAATCGGGCGCAACGTTCACACCCACCCGACACTGTCTGAGGCCATTAAGGAAGCAGCAGAGGGCACACTGGGCCACATGATCAACCTCTGAGGCGGGCCTGCCGCGTCCCGGCAGGACACTCAGGAAGATGCCCCTCCACAGAGACACCCCCGCGCCCAGGGAATCCCCCGCTCCCACGCGGGACTCCGCTCAGCGACGCTGGGCAGGGGATCTGCACGTGATGAACAGCGGAAACGCCCGCGACTTAAACGCAACCCGCGTCGGCGAAAAAAGAGCCACCCCGATGCGCGCTGCCCAATACGGTTCGGCGAACCCTGCACTGCGTGCCAACCCGGAACCAGCGGGCCGGCCGACTGCCAGCTCGTGCAAATGGTGCGCATGGATCCCGAACTCATGGAACGCATGCGTCAGATGAACCTGGCGCACCGGCACACGTCCTAAACCACGTCACGCAAACCGCGGTAACCGGTGCCCGCCTGCGTCCGGTTATTCGGTTACTTCTCCACGAAGTATTCCCGTCCGGCCAGAGAATCCGGAAGTTGAACGTCGGTCTGGACATCGCTCTTCGCCACCAACCCAAACTTCTCATACGCTTTCCGCATGTACTCGGCCGCGTCGATATTCAGGGGACCGGACGTCCACATGGCGTACGGAAGGTTAACAAAACGCTTCTGTTTCACCGCCTCTAAGTTCTTCGTCGCCGGGTTGGATTCCAGGATTTTCACTTTCTCCTCGAAAGTTTGTGACGGGTAATCCACGAAAGCGATCACATCCGGCTGGGCAGAGGCGATTTTCTCCCACCCCACCGTCGTCCACGTGTCATCGACGTCATCGGTGGCGTTCTTCCCGCCGGCTGCCTCGATAATCGCCTGGGGTCCACCGAACTTGCCGGACGTAAAAATTGTGTCCTTCGCGGAGTCGAAGACGAACGTCACCGGTGGCTTACCGGAACCCTCAGCGTTATCCGCACCCTTAGCCGCGGGAGCCTGCTTCAACGCGTCCAGGCGTTTATCCACATCGTTGACCACGTCCTTCGCCTTATCCTCGTGGCCTGTCAGCTTCCCAATATTGGTGAGGTCCGCTTTAGCAGCATCCCACGGATCCATCGTCCCGCGCTTGTCGGACCCGCCCTGCCGGCAGGACTCGGAAAGAATATAGGACTCAATCCCGTGATCCTTCAGGGCATCCGGCGTCAAGTTCTTGGATTCAGAAAACCCGTAGTTCCACCCCGCGAACACAAGGTCCGGCTTGGTCGCGATAATTCGCTCTAGCGACGGAGATTCCGGCGCATCCACCTTCAGCTTGTCGACGACATCCTTGCCATATTTGGCCTCAAGGATTGCCTTGTCATCCTGCAGGCTGCTGACATTCGCGATATTGTCCGCTGCGCCCACAGCCAGCGTGGTGGCAATCATGTTCCCGTCGTTGACGTACATGTGTTTTGCCGTCGACGGGTAGGTGGCGTCCTTGCCGCAATTCTTGACTGTGACCGACCCCGAGTTGCCGCCCCCATTTCCTCCTGTAGCGCTGGTGGAATTGTCCGAGCTGGAGCACGCTGCCAGCGGAATCATAATCAGGCTGGCCATGAGCGCAGAGGTCGCCATGGTCCCCGCAGAATGACGACGCCGGCCCCAGCCGTTGAGTTTTAACCCCTGAATGTGGTGCACGGTAGTGCCGTCCACAGTGTTCTGCTTCACGGTGCAGTATCCTTTCGTAAGCTTTCCACCACGAGATGGAGAGAACTGTTCGCGGTAGAAATATGGGTGGAATTCACGGAAAAGCCGTGCGCAACGGTGCTCTCCGTCAACGTTTCTTCAGGCGGACCGGCCGCAAGAACACCACCATCGCCAAGCACTATGACGTGGTCGAAGTGCGTAAACGCTAAATCCAGATCGTGAATGGTGGCGCAGATCGTGCGCCCCGACGCTCGCATCACGTCGAGAAGCAGAAGCTGATACCGAACATCCAGGTGGTTGGTGGGTTCGTCCAACAGAACAAGGTCCGTATCCTGGGCCAATCCGCGGGCCAACATGGCTCGACGACGCTCCCCGCCGGAGAGCTGGTCGCAACGGTGATCGATTTTGTCCGCGAGGCCAACGACCTCCAGCGATGCCGTCACAACGTCGCGTTCCTTCTTCCCACCGGTTTGCCACGGCTTCAGATGCGGAATCCGCCCCAAGGCCACCATTTCGCCGAGCAGGAGATCATCCGGTGGCGCTTCCTCTTGGCCGATGAACGCAATGCGCTGGGCCCGGTCACGCGGGCGAAGAGAGTGGAGGTCGGTACCGTCGTCGATAAGAACAGAACCAGAATGCGGCCGGTGAATACCAGCGAGAACACGAAGGAGAGTTGATTTACCAACGCCATTAATGCCGACGATGGCCGTCATGCTGCCAGACGGAACGGTAAACGACACGTCCTGGAGGATAACCCTGCCCGAATGGGCAATTGAGCATGAGACGTTGCGTGCCTCCAGTGTGGTCATCGGCTGCCCCCAAACATCACTCTTGACCCCCGAACCTGTAATGCGAGCGCCCCATGAGGATCAGGAACACGGGGGCGCCGATGATGCCGGTCACCACACCCAGCGGGATCTCCTGCGGGATGGCAGCTACACGTGCCAGAACATCCACCCACACCAGGAAAATAGCGCCGCAGAGCATGGCTGCCGGAACCAGCCGGCGATGCCGAGGGCCAACAAGGAGCCGAGCAATGTGAGGAATCACCAGACCCACAAAACCAATTCCGCCCGACACCGCCACCAACGCGCCCACCAGAATTGCTTGGAGAAAGAACAAGCACTGACGGAGAACAGCAACATTAATTCCCAGCGCGGCAGCAGTATCTGGGCCAGCAGATAACGCGTCTAACTGCGACGATACCGCCATGAGGAGCACAAAAGTCACAGCCACAATAGCCGACGGGATCCACAGCTTGGACCACGTAGCGCCCGCAACGGAACCCAGCATCCAAAACATGACGCCCTGCGCCGCCTGCCCATAGGGCGACTTAAAAATCATGAAGTTGGCGATCGCGCTGAACGCGGCGCTGATCACCACTCCGGAGAGAACAAGGCGCAATGGCGTTAGCCCACCTTGCCCCATAGCTACGAAGTACACCGTGAGGGTAGCGGCTATCGCCCCGGCCAAAGCCCCGCCGGTGAGCGCGAAAAGTCCGAACGACGAAAACCACCCCAAGGTGATGACCGACGTTGCCCCCACACTGGCACCCGACGAAATACCCAACAAATACGGGTCAGCCAGCGGGTTGCGGACCAGCGTTTGGATAGCGACCCCCGCCAGCGCCAGGCCGGCGCCGACGATGGCGGCTAATACCCCCCGGGGAGCGCGTAAATCCCACACCACGGAATCCAACGATGCGTCCGGTGCGGCCGTGCCTTCGAGATGCGCACGGATGACAGACCACACTTGGCTGACGCCGTACTGAGCTGAACCAAACGTCGTCGACGCAATAAGGCTGATGACCAGTGCAGACATTCCGATAAGCATGAATACCCAGAGCGGAGCCCGATGAGACGTTCGCTCGGACGGAGCCCGGCGGAACTTGGATCCGGACTGGTCCCGGCGGGAGCGACGCCCAAAGGAAACCCCGCTGGTCCGTCGCCGCGACGGCATGCGGGGTGGTGACGATTTACAACCGTTATTCACGTGATTCCTTGGCGAAATCTATACAGGGGTGATCGATAGCAGGGAGCGGTTCGGTGAACCTCCAGAAAAACATTCAATGAAAGTAAAACACATTTTCTATAGAAGGTGAAATGGGTAGATGAGCAGCGAAAAAGCCTGTCGAGCGTCCTCTATGATGTCCTGTCCACGCGTGTTATTGATATGCGTGCGCTCTATCTATTGATATACATGGACGGTACCCCTTAATCGGTGTCATCCCTTTGGTTTTCATCGATTTCGTTAATCGACCGATGCCCCCCATGACCCCCGGCACCACTGAAGCCGACGAAGCCCCTCAATTCCACCGAAGAGAGTTGAATCATGAAAAAACACGGCGCAGCTTTTCTAGCCAGTACATTGTTGATCTTTTCCGCCGCGGTTCCAGCACATGCCGGGGATGCGCAACAACCGTCATCTCAACTGAAATGGGGGCCGTGCCCAGAAGGGTCGGGAGTAGCCGACCGGGCGACCTGCGCAACTTTTATGGTTCCGAAAGACTATGAGGATCCTTCGGCGGGGACTATCGAACTCACCATGAGCAAAATCCCTGCTAGCGGGGAGAAGAAAGGCGTTATTGCGGGTAATCCGGGCGGTCCAGGTGGCGACGCGCTGGGCATGTTTAGCGACCCCAGTGATACAGGCGAAGGAGCGCAGCCGGTTCATCTGCCTGAGAGCGTCGGCAAGAATTACGACCTCATTGCGGTGGAGCCCCGCGGGCTAACGTGGGGAACGCCGCTGAATTGCCAACCAGAGATCACCACGCCGCATATGACGGCAGGAATGCTTTATGATGCCTGCGAATCGCATAATCCTGGGTATACAAAAACAGTCAATACAGAAAATACGGCCCGCGATTTAGAAGAAGCTCGAAAACTCTTGGGCGAAAAGCAGCTCAATCTTTATGGGCTTTCCTATGGAGGGCCGCTTATGGGGACATATGCAACCTTATTTCCGGAGCATACGAATAAAGCGATTTTTGATTCAAGCGCTTCACCCAATGATCTTGTTTTCCGTCTCGCAGAAAAACGACAAGCTATCCGCCATGAAGCTATACATGAATTCTTCTCCTGGGTGGCTGAGCGCGATAGCGAGTACCACTTAGGGACGACCCCGCGTGAGGTGTATCAATCCTTCGCCGCAGTGATTCATGACGAATATGGGGTGTCAGCTCCTGTCCGCCCGCAATCGGCGGACCGTCGCGATGTCGCGGCAATTCCCGACGATTACGCCGAGGCAGCAGTAGCCCTCGTGAACGCGGCCGACCTTGTTGCGTGGCGCACTGGCAGGGTGGTCGATGCGGTCAAGCTCTATACCGACGCGATTTCGCCGGTTCAATACACGACGCCGAACTCAATGGTGATGGGGGCGCTGTATAGCCAAAAGTCGTGGCCTAAACTGGCGGAACACTTGAGTACGATGAAGACTCACCCGGAGGATCCAAGCACCAACTCAGGGAAGTCGTCGGATGAGGATGATAACGGCGTCGAGCCGACGCCGGAGGAACAGCAACAGCAGGAAATCCAGCAAAAACTTGCGCAGGCGATGGCCATTCAGAGCAACGTCGTTACGTGTAATGAGAATGCGACGCCTCCGGACCGGTCCAAGCTAATCCCCTATTACGCGTCCGTTATTGTCCCGGGGGATGCCATAGATTTGAACGAGGACATGCTGGCCAGTGGCGCATATTGCGATGGTTGGCCTACGAACAAACCGTTCAAGAAGGTGTCCGGGGACAAGCTGAAAGTTAAGCCGCTGCACCTCAGTTACGACAATGACACCGCGGTCACCGGAACGGGAGCACCCGAGATGCGTGATGCGATGGGCGGGGAACTCCACACGTACTCGGGTTACAGCCACGGTGTGTTGGTTAATGACTTTGATGACGCTGCCCATATTGTCACTGACTATATGGAGGGGGACTAGACAGCTTCGGGTTTGTCTATGTGGTTTGATTACCACGTAAAACGGGAGGTGACGGGGTTTCTAAGTTGTGCCCTTCACCTCCCGGTCTCGTTCATCCCTCGAGCTGTTGTTTCACCTTTGAGAAAGAGTCTTGGTAAAACTTTTCGTTGTCCCCTCCGAGATGAAAAAGGTAACCGCCGGGTTGGGCTAAGTTCACTCGTGAATGCCCCTCTTCTTGAGTTACGAATACCTTCATTGGAGCTAGATAATTCCTCCAGATAAGACTACCTAGCAGGCGATACTTAAGACTATTTCCAAGCTTGGCTTTGAAGGAGTGATCTGATTCGGAAACAATCGAAAAACCTTCGAGAGAAGCTAATTTACTCTTGATTTCAGGAAGAGTCAGCGTGTTAGTTTCAAAAGTGTACGTGTCCATAGTTTCGTCTGTAGGTTGATGTTTGCGGGACCGCTTAGGCTTTTATTTACCGAAGAAGTGATCTATTCCGTTTCTGAATGCTCCCTTAGCAGTGTTTTCCTGTGTTCACGTGTGGCCACGTTACCAGTTTATGGAGCTATCCGTGCTGCCAACATTTATTCCGGTGGTGCGAAGGCTGTGGAAGCGAGCTGGCGTTGAATAAGCGTTTCAAAATGTGGGCTCAATTGCCATCGCAGTGACGTGGACCATGAGCTAAGTTGTAGAGACGGGCGTAAAGCAGCGGAGGGAAATCGTTAGGTCGTCATGTGCCCGCGCTTTATTCCCTCGTAACGAGGAATAGACAGCCCTGTCTTTTCTTGCCGAGGGGCGGGCGCTACCGTGGCATTATGCGAACGATAGCGATTGTTGGTGGCGGACCACGCGGGATCTCAGTCTTGGAGCGGCTCGGAAGTTTACTGCAGGACTCGTCAGATCAGGCTGCGGCCGACGGCAACGCTATGTCGTTCTCTGTCGGGGTTACTATTCACCTTATTGACGACGTCGAACCCGGCGCGGGCCGCGTGTGGAGGACTGACCAATCACCCACACTGTGCATGAACACTCTGGCAGACGCAGTGACGCTCTTCACTGAGCCGGGATCGACCGTGCGCGGCCCCGTCCTGGAAGGCCCAACCCTGTACGAGTGGTTTCAATTGCTCCGCGGCGATGCTGTGCATCCTCGGCCAACTGACACTGATTCCTCTCGCGCACGCATGAAAACGGACCTGTTTCGTGAATTCCCTCCCACCATGCCAGTGGATTACGAGGCAGAGATCCGCCAAGCACGTCCTGAATCGCACCCTTCGCGCGCATTGTATGGGCATTACCTGCGGTGGGTATTCGGCATCGCTGTGGACCGACTTCGGATAATTCCTGGCGTGACTGTGCAGATTCATAAGGCCAGGGCCGTCAATATCCGCCTAAGCGATGAAGGGGCTGATGGCGACGTGGGCACGGGTGTACATGGAGGCGATGATGGTCCCGTCGGCAAGCAAAAAACACGCGCTGCACAGACGAGTTCTCGGGACACCGTCACGCTGTCCGACGGAACATCCGTCGACGCAGACGCCACCATATTGGCGCTCGGCTGGACCGACACCACCGCGAACACCGCTGAATCGGTACTGGGCGCGAGTGTCGCCGCGCACCCGAACCTGACCTGGATCCACCCCGGCCACCCGGCTGATCAGGATCTTGACTCCGTTGCCGACGGGCACGGCACTAGTAAGAATGCGGCACCAAACGATTCACAAGCACACCGGCCCGACGTCATCGTGCGGGGCCTGGGCATGGGTTTCTTTGACCTCATGGCAAGGCTGACAATCGATCGTGGCGGAGAGTACCAACGCACATCGTCCTCCCCGTTTGACCTGAGCTATAAGCCTTCCGGCCGGGAACCGCGGCTCATCGTGACATCCCACCACGGGTACCCTTACCAGCCGAAACCCGTGTTTGGCTCGCTCCCGCCGGCGGCACCGATGCCGCGGCTGAAGTCCGCGATCCAGGCGCTACCCAGTGATTCACCTGCAGGCAGTATCGATTTCTCCACCACCCTGTGGCCGGCGATCCTGCGCGACGCACAAGCTGCCTACTATCGCGTGCTCCTTCGCGGCTCCGACGAGGCACTCAGCCAGATTCTCCGCATTATCGACGACCCAACCACAGACCCCTGGTCGCTTCACAATGATCCACGGCTCGATGGTCTGGTTGTTCCCCCGGACCGCTTTGACCTGCCCTATTACGCCGATCCGATGTCCAGGATCGCGGCCGAGCTACCGGAGGCGACAGATTCCGATGTGCCAGACACCGAATCCGCCATCCGCGCCCTCACCAAGGCGGTCAAAGAAGCGTTGAAGAAAGACTTGGCCGAAGCGCGCCGAGGCCGGGAATCAGCGGTCAAGGCGGGATTGCAGGTCATCGGAGCCGCGCGCAAAACCGTCGCCATTGCTGATGAACCAGGACAATTCACGCCCGAGTCACGCAGGCGCGACTATGCCGAATTCGTCCGGATCGGTGCCAACGTCGGCTCCGGGCCGCCCGCGTTCCGCACCGCGGAGCTGATCGCTCTTATCGACGCTGGACTGGTCGTTTTTGCAGGCGCCGATCCGATCGTCGGCGTGACCATCGACCACGACGACGAACCACAGTTCGTGCTGACCTCGCCCACCACGGGCGCGCACCCCGTGTATTCCACGACGCTGATCGATGCGTGGCAACACAAACCGAACGTTACAAGGAGTGCGGATCCGCTAACACGAGCGCTGGTGGCGTCGGGAAGAATGAGGCCATTTGCACTGCATACACCACATGAGGACAGCGCAACACGTGACGGTGAGAGTTCCAAACGGCACCTCATCCCAACCCGAGCACCCGAAGTCGACATGAAGACATGTCGGATTATCCATTCCGACGGCGCAACCGATCCGCGCATCCACATGTTGGGAATTCCGCTCCAAGAGATGCGGGCGGATACCACCATTTCGCCAATGCCAGGTACTGACCCGCTGATGTTGCAGGAAACTGATGCGGCAGCGGCAAGCGCTCTTGGTATCCCGCGTGGGTAGCGACGTCGGCAAGTAATCGTCGGACCCCCGACGTCGGCACGTGCCCTCGACATCACTGACCACAATTCCTCTACACTGGCCCACACCATGACCGGAGCCATGAACGCTGACACACACGCCCGTACATCGTCGCGACGCAATCACAGCTTCCGCGGCGCCTGGATTGTTGACACCACCACTGGCCCTATCAAAGGGCATGCCGAAACAGGTGTCGTCGCTTTTCGTGGCATACCGTACGCGCGACCGCCCCGAGGCGACTTGCGATTCCGGCGTGCCCAACCAGTGGAACCATGGACAGAACCGCTGATCGCGGACCATCCCGGCGACTATTGCGCCCAGTATCGCAATAAGTCCGTGGGGTGGGTGGGGTCGGAAGACTGTTTGTGGCTCAATGTAGTCGTTCCCTTAACGGCCACTCGCTCGGGTGGACGACGCCCGGACAACGGGGGCTCGACCGCACGCCAGCGCCATATGATTGATCGGGATGCTCGCCGTCCCATCGTCGTGTACTTTCATGGTGGGTCGAACGTCCATGGCTCCGCCAACGAACCGCTGCTCACCGGGCAGTACTTCGCTCAAGCCATGGATGCGGTGGTCGTGGCGGTCAACTATCGTGTGGGAATCCTGGGGCAGCTGTCGTTAAATTACTCAGCGCATGAATCACCCCACGCACTGAAGGCCAACCGCTCAAAGGACGTCGTCACAGAGTCCGTCACCAGGGCAGACTCCAACCCGGGTCTATCGGATCTCGTCACGGCCGTGCGGTGGGTTCATGATAATGCTGAGGCATTCGGCGGAGACCCCGCCCGCATCACGATCATGGGTGAATCCTCGGGTGGCGCAATGGTGACTGCCCTCACCGCCGTACCGGAGCTCCGCGGAATCATCGCTGGAGCTATCGCGCAATCCCCACCCGTCGCGATGGTTCATTCACCCGCAGCCGCAGGCCGGTGGGCAGACCGTGCGCGAGCCGAAAATCCAGACCTCAACGGCATCTCTGCCATGCAACTCGCGCACCTCACCGAACGCTTGAACGTCATTAACGACGACTACCTCGAGTTTTCCGGCCCTTTCGCACCGACTGTCGACGGGGACCTTATGACTCGGCATCCCCTGGCTATTCGCTCATCGTCTCCGCATGACGAACCGCACAAAAAATCACGGGATGAACGCCAAGAAGTACCTGTTGACGACGGCACCCCGGGCATGGACATCCCGCTTCTGATTGGGACGAACGCCGATGAATACCTGGTTATGCGGTGGGAACGCATGTCGACTCGCGCCCAACGCGCGCGCGTTCGTCGGTTGGCTCAATCCATTGGTGGGAGTGCCCCGGAAATCTTGGCAGAGTTTTATCGCGGGGGTCGCTCCCGTGCGGAGTGTGGGAGATTTGCCGGCGATGCCTTGTTCTTAGCGTCATCACTGCAATTAGCGTCCCGGTGGCCACAAGGGAAAGCCTGGATGTATCGACTCGATATGGTGACACCCTCGCTTCGGCTGTCCGGGTTGGGCGCGACGCACGCTCTAGATTTGCCGCTCTTATTTGAACGCTATGATTCCGGAAAAGGCCCCGACGCGCTGTATTTGGGTGGCCACGATCAGATGCGGGCTACCAGTGCCGTGATGCAACTTCGGTGGAAGAATTTTATTCATTCTGGCAATCCAGGGTTCCCGCCACTCAGTGACGGCTTTGCGACCCAGATTTTTAATGCGGGCGAGCGTACAGCAGAAGATCCGTCTGGTGACCTGCGTCGGGCCTGGTCAGACGTCGATCTGACGAATTAATTTCGTCAAATAAGGAATATTTATTTCGCTGTATTTACTACAATTATAAATGTGTCAATTCCTGTTAATGATTCTTCTCATCGAGCTTCACCACATAAGTGGGCATTTCGCGATAACTGGACCGTAAAAACCACCACCGGCCCGGTCGTTGGCCACGCAGAAACGGGCGTGGCCGCGTTTCGGGGCATCCCCTATGCCGAACCACCCACCGGTGATCTACGCTTTCGTCGTGCCCGCCCCAAAGAGCACTGGGCAACACCCCTTTTAGCAACCCAGTCCGGAAGCCCCTGCATACAAATCCGCAACGCTGACCACGGTGTCATCGGCTCAGAAAACTGCTTGTGGCTCGACGTCGTCGTTCCTCGTGACCCGTCATCACGATCAGCTGTCGATCCGACAGCCCGTCGGCCTGTCGTGGTCTTTTTCCACGGTGGATCAAACGCATTCGGATCCGCCGCCAAAAGGCTATATTCCGCCCAGTACTTGGCGACGGCACTCGACGCCGTCGTCGTCGCTGTGAATTACCGTATCGGGGTGGCAGGAGGACTGTCGCTGAGCTATGGAACACCGCAGCCCGACCTCCCCGCTGACCGTTTCGATACCAACACGCAGCTCTCCGACGCCGTGATGGCCGTGACGTGGATCCGTGACAACGCGGAAGTATTTGGTGGGGATCCACATCGGATTATCGCGATGGGGCAATCGTCGGGAGGTGGGCTGGTTGCATCCCTAACCGCCGTGCCCCAGCTGGAAAAGGTAATAGCCGGTGTCATCATGCTCTCGCCGCCACTGGCGATGGTGCACCACCCGGACCTAGCCGCACTGTGGGCCAACCGCCTGTTTGACAGATGCGACAATCCGTTGACGGTGGATTCGCGGACAATAGGGGCGCTAAGTGGAGCGCTGCTTCAGGAAAACGTGAAAAACGTGGAGTTCGGTGGACCTTTTGCCCCCGTCATCGACGGTGACCTCCTTCCGCGTCACCCGCTGGAGATCACGCCAACTGCCCCCGGGGTTGGCGGCAAAGTTCCGCTGCTGATCGGAACAGTGAGCCACGAATACTACTTCATGCGGCTCAGGAGAGTCACGACGGCAACGCAACGTCACCGGGCCCAGCGTTTTGCCGAATCCATTGGACCAGACGCCGCTGACGTGTTCCGACAGATGTACCGCAATGGCCAATCACGCACAGAGTGCGCTGACCTCTTTGGTGATTGCCTGTTCTGGGCTCCGTCGATCGCACTGGCAGAACGGTGGTCGCCCAGCAACGTGTGGATGTACCGCCTCGACGCCTCCACACCTTTCTTTAAAGCATTAGGACTGGGGGCGACGCATACTTGGGATCTCCCGCTCCTTTTCGGCCGGTATGACTCAGGGATTGCTTCGAAAGCGTTTACTTTCGGCGGCCTGGACCGCATCAAAGCAACGACGGCAGCGATGCAACGCCGGTGGCGGGACTTCATTCACGACGGACACCCCGGTTTCACCCCCCTACTCCGACGACCGATCAACGCACATCTTTGGCGACGACGGCGAAACGACCGTGAACGATCCGCGCCACGACATGCGTGAGGCGTGGTCGAGCGTGGACTTCGCGGACGTCGGATCGAAATAGCGTAGTAGGAGCCCGCGGTTCACACCGCGCTGTGCTTGTCGGCTAGCGTGACAGTCCAGTCGCTAGCGTGACAGTGCAGCCTGAGCAGCGTAAAGGCCGCACAACCCGTGCGCCCCCGCGCCCGGAGGAGTCGCCGCCGAACACGAGTACACACGCGGTCCATCGCCATGAGCGGCGATCGTGTACGGGTTCGTCGATAATCGCGGCCTGCCCAGTAACCCGCCGAGTGTGTTCGCCCCGGTTGTAATGTTGCCACCCACAGAATTGGCATTGTCGCGCTCAACATCCGCGGGAGTCCTGATTTTCTTAGCGACGATTCTCTCGCGAAATCCCGGCGCGTACTGCTCAATTTGTCTCTCGATGGAGGCGCACAGTGCGGACGCCTCGTACTGCTCGGAGCAATTCCCTGTGTATCCCGCCGGAACGTGCGCGTAGGCGTCGATGGGGTGGAGGCCTTCGCTGCTCCGCGACGGATCGGCAACGTACTGTTGGGTCACCAACACGAAAGGTCGCTCCGGTAGGCGACCACGGTTGATCTCCCGCTCAGCGGCGTGAATATCGCGCACTGAACCACCCAGATGCACAGTTCCCGCGCGCCGGGCCGGCTGGTACGTCCACGGAATATCTCCGTCGATGGCGAAATTCACGACGGCAACGCCCGGACCGTACCTGTACCGCGACAGAGCCGCGCGCACATGAGCGGGCACCTGCGGAGGACGTCGGCTAGCGGCGATGATGTTTAGGGCGGCTTGCGGTGTCGTGTCCAGCATGACGATGTCGTTAGCGCCGGCAGGAAGGTCGTCAAGAGACCTGATAGCGCTGCCGGTTGTGACGTGTCCGCCGGATCGCTGCAGAGCGTGAACAAAAGCATCGGTGATGGCCTGCGAACCACCCTTGGCGACGGGCCAGCCGCGTGCATGGGCGGCGGTGGTGAGCATCATCCCGATGGCGGACGAGCCGGGGCCTGTCAACGGCCGAAACCCGTGCGCAGCGACGCCGGCGAAGAGCGCGCGGGCCTCTGGGGATTGCCATAAGTGGGAAGTAGCCACAGCGGGGAGTGCTGCGGGAACGCTGAAGCGGAGAAGATTTCCCCATCGGCGTCCGACTGTCTGATCTGTATGCCGTGCCCGACGCCGGGCTAGTCGTAAGGGCGGCTGAAGAATATCTGGCGCGAGTTTTGCAAAGTTGCTGGACAGAGGGCGGAATAGTCGCTCCCACCAGAACCGATCGTGTGCAGTGGGAAACTGTTGGGCCGTGGCGTGGACATCGCGATAGAGCGCGGCGCCAGCGGAAGCAGCGGCAGCACCGCCGGAGCCGGGCGCGGCTCCACCCCGTGCGGTTTGGATGAGCGGATGCGCGCATTGCACTGCCGGCCATAACCACTCCAGGCTCGCATTATCGTCACTGGTTAAAGACTGCAGGAGCGGATTCTCTAGCGCGATTGGGTGAATCGCCGCGCAGTGATCGTGGATGAGTCCGGGCAGGGTCAGTTCGGTGGAACGGGCACCTCCGCCGATGGTGCTTTGAGCCTCAATGACAGTGACGTCACATCCAGCGAGCGCGAGAGTGACGGCCGCCGCGAGTCCGTTCGGGCCACTGCCCACAACAAACGCTTGAGTCACAGGCACCTCCCTCCACCCGAAAATCGCCCGAAGCCGTAGTAACCCGAAGCAGCCCCATGTTGCTTCACGTCACGGTGAATTATACGGCGTGTGAACCGGCGAGGGCTTCCTCGCCCGTTTCGGATTTCTGGACATCCTCCCAGTCATGGTCGCCAGCGTCCCACGTGGGCATGTCCAAAATCCCGGCGCGCTTCGCCACCACCGTTGTGGCCAGGGACTGCCCAGTCACGTTTACAGCCGTGCGTCCCATGTCGATAATTGGCTCGATAGCCAGCAGCAAGCCGACACCGGATAGCGGGAGGCCCAGCGTCGATAATGTCAATGTCAACATGACCGTTGCACCGGTCGTGCCAGCCGTCGCCGCGGAACCAATAACCGAAACGAAGATAATGAGTAGGTAATCAGTGAAGTTTAGGGGAGTGCCATAGAACTGGGCGACGAAAATCGCGGCGACCGCGGGGTAGACCGATGCGCACCCGTCCATTTTGGTGGTCGCACCCAGCGGGATAGCGAAGGACGCATACTCCGATGGCACACCCATGCGCTGCTCGGTGACGCGCTGGGTGACAGGCATAACTCCCATCGACGAGCGCGTGACGAAGCCCAAGCTGGTCACAGGCCAGACGCGGCGGTAGAAACCCGACACGGAAAGACCATTGGTGGCGAGCACCGTGGGATAGATAATGCCCAGCACAATGGCCAAGCCAACGTAAATAGCAAGCACAAATTTGCCGAGCGAACCGAGCGCGTCCCACCCGTAGTTCGACACGGCATGCCCGATCAGCGCGGCCGTGCCAATCGGTGCTAGGCGAATAATCCACCACAGCACGGTTTGCACGATCTTGAGGACGGATTCGTTAAACCGCAGGAACGGTTCCGCCGCGTGCCCAGTTTTCACGGCTGCAATGCCGATGGCCAGCGAAATAACCAGCAGCTGGAGCACATTGAAGGACAGGTCAATGCCATCGCCACTTGATGCGGTTGATGCACCCAGCCCCAAGATATTCGATGGGACGATTCCCTCGATGAAGGCCAGCCAGCTGCCGGTATGCGATGGGTCCGCAGCCGTGGAGGCGTCGACGCTGGTACCTTCACCAGGTTTCATAACCAGCGCGACAATGATTCCCGCGAGGACGGAGAAGAACGCGGTGATGGCGAACCACACGAGCGTGCTGATCGCGAGCCGCGCCGCGTTAGTCACTTTCCGCAGGTTTGCCACAGAGGTAATGACCGCGGTGACGACCAGCGGTGGGATCATCACTTTCAGAAGCTGCACGTAGGCAGTGCCGACCCCGTCGAGCAGCGAGCCTAGCCATCCTTCCTTGTCGCCGTCGAGTCCGTTGCTTTGAGCGCGGGCGATAAAACCGAGGATGAGGCCGATAATGAGGCCGGCGATCACTTGGGCGCCGAACCCGGTCATCCACCCGGGGAGGAACTTCTTTTTCTCATCGACGGTGTTGTTGAGTTTTGTGTCGATTTTCGTGTCAGCTGAATCGGCCATGTGTCTCCTTCGCTGTGGACCTGCGTGCGGGACGGCGGGAGGTGTTATGGCTGGTCAAGCCGGAGCCCGTGCAGACTGGTCTGTCTATTTATAACCGACGCACATATTACGTGGTGACGTCCCTGGTTCCAACCTGCGACCGTGGGCAACTATTCCTGACGTGACATATCACTCATCGGCGTGACCACCGTCGCCTGGCCGACACTCTGCGCTCAGCCGACACCCCGCGCTCAGCCGACACTCGTCGCCACGCCATGAGTGTGAGTTCGCTCGTACGAGCTAATACGGGTTGACCGACGAACTATGCGTATTAATCCGTATGTCATGGAGAATCGAGGGAAATGCCCGTTGGGGACACTCAGTACGGCTGCAGACACGGCACCCAGGCCCGATCGGAGTTGCGGCCGCCAAGTCCGAGAGATCTAAGCCTTCGGCATACACCGTGCGTTCCGCATGACGCGCCTCGCACCCCAGGCCGATGGCGAACACTTTTCCCGGCTGGCCGAACCGTCGTCGATAGTGTTTCACCGTCCGCGCTACCCACATGTACGTACGCCCATCCGGCATCTGCGCTAGCTGGCGCATCACTTTCCCTGGGTAGGAGAACGTTTCGTACACGTTCCACAACGGGCAAGTGCCACCGGAATGTGTGAAATGGAATCCCGTCGCCGATTGCCGCTTGGACACATTCCCAGCGCGGTCCACGCGAACAAAGGTCCACGGTATTCCGCGCAGCTTCGGGCGTTGCAGGGTAGATAAGCGGTGGCAAATTGTCTCGTACCCCATGCCGCAGGCCGTCGACAGGTACTCGATGTCGTAGCCGGCGCGCTCTGCCTGAGCATGGAAATTGGTGTACGGCAACACCAGCGCCGCTGCGTAGTACGTCGCCGCGCCCCGCACCGCGAGTTGCCGGGATTCGTCGGATGTAAAACGCGGGTCCTCGTCGACAAGAGAATGGAGCTGATCGCCGACCTCCAAATAGGCAAGCTCCGTAGCCATCCGGAAAGCCTTCTGTCCAGACGTGAGGTGGGCATCGATGGTGAGCACGCCGGTGTCGGGGGAAAACCGGTGCTGCACCATGTCCTCGGCGGTATCCGTGTGCCCATGCCCCGCGCTATCCAGGTGCGAAATGTAGCGAACCTCGACCCCATATTTCGAGGTCAGCCGCGTTGCGACGCAATCTTCGACGTGGTTGATATTGGGAACGCCCAGGCCCAGCGTTCCGGCAAGCTTCTCGGCCGCCCCATCAAGCGAATCAATATAGTTCTGGCGGGCATAAAAGAAATCACGAACCTCTTCGTGAGGCATGGTGAGTGCGTCGGATCCCGTCGACGAATCCTCCACATCCGACCGGTTTCGCTCCTCCGTGACCAGTGACAACTTGTCCGAGACATTGCGATAGCGGCGGTGAATATCCACCAATGCGCGGGCAAGCTCCGGGTGAGAGCGGACAAGATCCGCCACCTCGTGCACATCGATGCTGGTGGGGCATACCTCGCGGTCCAGGGTGACGTCGTGAACCTCGGCGACGAGGCGGGAATCGTCTTCGCGCGAAAAGAAAGCCTCGTCGATTCCGAAAACATGGGTGATTTTCCGGAGAACCGACGAGGTCAGCGGGCGACTGTCATTTTCAATTTGGTTAACGTAACTGGCAGAGAGCCCGAGAGAATGCGCAAGGGTTGCTTGGCTTAACTCTCGTTCTTTTCGGAGCTGCTTGAGCCGCGCCCCCACGAAAACCCGCGAGGACAAACCCTCCTTGTCAGCTCCAGTGCTCATGCGACAACAATAGAGCGTCGTCGGGGGCAATTGAGGGGTTTTGCGTAGATTCCTCGACGCGACCTAGTGGAACTGGCCTTCCTCGGTGGAGCCCTTCAATGCAACCGTGGAGGAGTTGGGGTCCACGGTGGTGGCAACGCGGTCGAAGTAACCGGCACCGACCTCGCGCTGGTGCTTGACGGCGGTGAATCCGCGCTCCTTGGCAGCCTGGAACTCGCGATTCTGCAGGTCCACGAAGGCCGTCATCTGCTCGCGGGCGTAGCCGTAAGCCAGGTCGAACATGGAGTAGTTCAGTGAGTGGAAACCGGCCAAGGTGATGAACTGGAACTTGAAGCCCATCTTGCCCAGCTCGTTCTGGAACTTCGCGATCTCGTCCTTCTCCAGGTGCGAGGACCAGTTGAACGATGGTGAGCAGTTGTAGGCCAGCAGCTGGTCGGGGAATTCCTCGTGGACACCGTCGGCGAACTTCTTGGCCAGCTCCAGGTCCGGTGTGCCGGTCTCCATCCAGATGAGGTCCGCGTAGGGGGCGTAGGACTTTGCACGAGCAATACAGGGCTCGATCCCGTTCTGGACGTGGTAGTAGCCCTCCGCGGTGCGGTCGCCCGTAATGAACTTCTGGTCGCGCTCGTCCACGTCTGAGGTGATGAGTGTGGCGGCCTCGGCGTCGGTGCGGGCAACGATCACGGTCGGCGTGTTCAAAACGTCCGCCGCCAACCGTGCCGACGACAGCGTACGAATGTGCTGCTGCGTGGGGATCAGCACCTTGCCGCCCAGGTGACCACACTTCTTCTCTGAGGCCAGCTGGTCCTCCCAGTGGGTACCAGCCGCGCCGGCCTGAATCATGGCTTTCTGCAGCTCGAAGACGTTAAGGGCGCCACCGAAGCCGGCCTCGGCGTCGGCAACGATGGGGACCAGCCAGTTATCGACGCTGGTGTCGCCCTCGATACGCGCAACCTCGTCGGCACGAAGAAGTGCGTTGTTGATGCGGCGCACGATCTGTGGGACAGAGTTAGCGGGGTAGAGGGACTGGTCGGGGTAGGTTTGAGCAGCCAAGTTGGCGTCGCCCGCAACCTGCCAACCGGACAGGTACACGGCCTTGAGCCCCGCCCGAACCTGCTGGACAGCCTGGTTACCAGTGAGGGCGCCGAGGGCGTTGATGTAGCCGTCGCCGTCTTCGTGGATGGAGTCAAAAAGGATTTCTGCGCCGCGGCGGGCAAGGGTGTTTTCCTCAACGACGGTGCCCTGGAGCGCCTCCACATCCTCCGCCGTGTAGTTGCGGGTGACGCCCTTCCACCGAGGGTTGGTCTCCCAATCCTTCTTGATTTCTTCAGCGGTACGGGCCTGTCCAACCGTAGACATTGTGTTCACTCCTATGAGGTCTAAGTTCTAGAGACATTGACACCCACATATCGGGCTAAATCCGTAGAAAAACGGAAATTACGACTTTGGTGAATGTCTGTGTAGCCGGTGGCCGTGGTGGGCTCGTTGGCGTGGTCTTAACCTTTACCGATGAGAAAACGCACGTCAATGACTTTTAAGATCGTATTCTTGTGCGGGGGTAGTGGGGGATTTTGCAAAGTTTGCAAACTTACGCCACCGTATGTTTTAGATCACAAAATCGACAACCGGCAATGAGCTGCATTAATACAAAATATGATCTAGATAACTGCGTACTGTGTTTCGCGTCACTCCATAGTGTTTTGTGGATCACAGCAAAAAAGAGCGGGGGGAGCTGACAGGATATCTGGCACTGATTAGCTAAAAAGTGTTCCACCACACGCCGAACTCCCTTAGGGTTAGCCACACCAGTGTTAGCAACACCACCGAGAACAGTTGTCGTTCCGAAGGAGAAACTATGACCGACACAACTAGTACATCGCAGACAACCGCTACTTCCGACACCACACCCCGCACCAAAGTCGCTGGCCTCCAGATAGCCACCACTCTTTATGACTTCATTACCGGCTCGGTCCTTCCCCGCACCGGCCAGGACCCCGACGCCTTCTGGTCCGGCTTCGCGGACATCGTGAAAACCTATACGCCTCGCAATAAGGAACTCTTAGCCCGCCGCGAGGAACTGCAAACCAAGCTCAACGAGTGGTACACCCAGCACCCCGGCGAACAAAACATCGACGATTACGACGCCTTCCTCCACGACATCGGCTACGTGGTGGACAATGACGATGACTTCCAGATCGACCCCGTCAATATCGACCCGGAAATCTCGGAGACCAGTGGTCCCCAGCTGGTGGTTCCCGTGCTTAACGCCCGCTTCGCGCTAAACGCTGCCAACGCGCGGTGGGGTTCGTTATACGACGCTCTCTATGGCACCGACGCCATCCCCGAAGACGGCGGAGCAGAAAAAGGCAACGGTGGCTACAACAAAGTCCGTGGCGATAAAGTCATCGCATGGTCGCGTGATTTCCTCGACAAGGCAGTTCCCCTGGTTGATGCCTCGCACCACGACGTCACCCGGTACGACATTTCCGACGGCTCCTTCGTCGGCTATGTTAACGACGAAAAGCACGAGCTGCGTGAACCGGAGGTCTACGCCGGCTACGCCGGTGACAAATCCAACCCGACGTCGATTTTGCTGCGGCACAACGGCCTGTACATCGACATTTTGATCGATCCCGAATCCCCCATCGGATCCACGGACAAGGCCGGAGTCAAGGACATTATTCTCGACGCCGCCGTCAGCACGTTGATTGACTTTGAAGATTCCGTCGCGGCCGTCGACGCGACAGATAAAACCCTGGGATATAGCAACTGGTTCCAGCTAAACACCGGTGAGCTGGAAGAAGAAGTGACAAAGGGGGATAAGACGTTCACCCGTCGGCTAAACCCCGACCGTGAATACACCAGCCCGGACGGCGAATCCTTCACCGTGCATGGCCGAACACTGATGTTTACCCGCAATGTCGGCCACCTCATGACCAACCCGGCGATCCTGTTGGAGGATGGGTCTGAGGTATTCGAAGGCATCATGGACACCGTCATGACCGCGGTATGCGGGATCCCGGGGATTGACAAGAACAACCCCATGTACAACTCCAGCAACGGGTCGATCTACATCGTGAAACCCAAGCAGCATGGTCCGGAGGAAGTGGAATTCACCAACGACCTACTGGGCGCCACCGAGAAGCTCCTCGGGCTCCCGGAGAACACCATCAAGGTGGGAGTGATGGATGAAGAGCGCCGGACCACGCTGAACCTTGACGCGTGTATTAAGGCTGTGTCCAAGCGACTGGCCTTTATTAATACGGGCTTCCTGGACCGCACCGGCGACGAAATCCACACCTCCATGGAAGCGGGCCCCATGATCCGCAAGGGCGAAATGAAATCCGCCCCGTGGATGCAGGGCTATGAGGACAACAATGTGGACGCTGGCATTGCCCACGGCCTGCCCGGAAAGGCGCAAATCGGTAAGGGCATGTGGGCGAAGACCGAGCTCATGGCCGACATGCTGGCTGAAAAGATCAGCCAGCCAGAACAAGGTGCCACCACCGCGTGGGTTCCGTCGCCGACCGCAGCGACGTTGCACGCCACGCACTACCACCAGGTAGACGTGTTCACCGTCGACGAGAAACTCCGCGCCGCGGGCCGTCGTGATAACTACCGCGACCGCTTGAACGTCCCCGTATCGCCCGACGGAAAATGGAGCGATGAGGACATTAAGGAAGAGGTAGACAACAACTGCCAGTCCATCCTGGGGTACGTCATCCGGTGGGTGGAGCAGGGTGTGGGGTGCTCCAAGATTCCGGACATTCACGACGTTGACCTCATGGAAGACCGCGCGACGCTGCGAATTTCCTCACAGCTTCTGGCCAACTGGCTGCACCACGGCATCATCACCGAGGATTATGTGATCGAGGCGTTGAAGCGCATGGCGAAAGTCGTCGATAAGCAGAATGAAGGAGACCCGGCATACCGCCCCATGTCGGCCGATTATGACAAGTCAATCGGCTGGCAGGCGGCGAAGGACCTGATTTTGGACGGAACAACGTCGCCATCTGGCTACACCGAGCCGATCCTGCATCGCCGTCGCCGCGAATTCAAGGAACGCGAAGGGATTGCATAAGGTTCCGCGGGCGGGGTTGCGCGTCGGTTCCGCCCGCGGCTGAAGGTTCCGCGTCGATCCTGCCGCTTTGGTGCTGCAACTGCTGCGTCTGTCACAGGTGATGGGTAACCTCATACGTAGACGGTGAAGGTCGAGCAGAAAGGTACCTTGTGGTGACGCAGTCAGCAAATAAACCAACGCTTCAGGATCTTCTGAAATTCAAGGTCGTGCTCTTCGACCTTGATGGGGTTCTCACGCCCACGGCAACACTCCACCAGCAGGCGTGGGCGACGATGTTCCAGGCTTTCTTGGCAGAGCGTGGCGAGCGGGCTTACACGGACCAGGACTATTTCGATTACCTGGACGGGCGTCGTCGGGATGAGGCCATTCAAGCGCTCTTAGAATCACGCGGCATCTCCCTTCCCTATGATCGTGGTGACGCAGGTCATGAGGGAGACGACGAACCTACCGATAACACCATCACCGGGTTAGGACTGCGTAAAAACCGCGACTTCCTTGACCTCCTCACACGTGGAATGGACCCGTACCCTGGATCATTGCAGTTGCTCCACGCGATGAAGGACTATAACGAGTTCCACGCGTCGGATGCCGTACAGATGGGTGTGGTGTCGTCGTCAAAGAACACGCCGAGGGTCCTGGAATCAGCCGGGCTCACTGATTACTTCCCCCACGTCGTCGATGGGAAAATCGCGGAAGAGAAAAGGCTGAAAGGGAAACCTGCACCCGATACCTATGTGTACGGTGCCGAATTGTTCGGCTTCACCCCTGCCGACGCCGTCGTTGTTGAGGACGCCACTAGCGGTGTGGCCGCGGGGCGTGCTGGTGAATTTGGGTACGTCCTGGGTGTCAATCGTGGTGCAGGAAAAGATGCGCTGATCAAGGCCGGGGCCGATGCTGTCGTTGACGACCTCGGCGAGCTGGTGTAAAAAAGGCCCCCTGCCAGCCAACCCACAACCTACGGATCGGTAGCCTGATCGATAGGCTGTGTCTGCAGCAGCTCATGCCGTTAACGTCACCACAAGGACCCCTAGGAGAGTGAATGAGCCCGAAAGCATCGCAAGCGACGTCGGAAGCCTTTCTTGCTGCCCGTCGCCATGGACATAAGGACCAAAAGGGCTCGATCGATGACGGCCGCCAGGACGGATTACTGGCCCGCGCAGACGGCCACCACCACGGTGTTGACCCTGAGTCCACCATCGACCGTGAAAACAATCCCGTCGACCCGTGGCGGCTCATTGAGCGCGTCCCCAACCGCATGGACCTGGGGGTATCGGAATCCATCTTCGCCCTCTCCAACGGATACATGGGCATGCGCGCGAACCCCTCCGAAGGTCGGGACTCCGCCTACCATGGCACCTACATCAACGGCCTCCACGAAACATGGAACATCCGCCACGCGGAGGACGCCTACGGCCTAGCCCGCAAGGGGCAGACCTTGGTCTCGGCACCCGATGCCAAGCCGATGCGCCTATATATTGACGACGAACCCCTCCGCTTGGGCAGCGCCGACCTCGAAGATTATGAGCGCGTCCTGGACTTCCGCGAAGGCATCCTTCGTCGCAACCTCATTTGGCGCACTCCCTCGGGCAAACGCGTGCGGGTGACCTCCGAGAGGATGATCTCCTTCCAGGAGAAACACCTGGCCATCATGAGCTTGGAGGTAGAGCTTCTCGATTCTGACGCCGCCGTCGTTATTTCGTCGCAAATCCTCAACCGCCAGGACGGTGAGGATGAATACCACGGTGGCGGCAACGGGAATAGCGCCAACAGTGCCGCGGAAAAGGACCCCCGCCAGGGCGAGACCATTGAAGAACGTGTCCTGATCCCGACATTCCGGGCCCATCCGGCACCCGAGCGCGCCACTTTGGGATACCGGTGTGCCGAGTCCGGCATGACCGTGACTTGCAGCATGGACCACAAATTGACGGTGGACATGCCGGGTGCGGAATCGCTGAACACGCGTGAAGAGGCAGGCGTGGAAGTGGATGCACGCGTGCGGGACGATAACGCCCGCGTCGTCCACCACCTCAACGGCAAACAAGGAATGACGATACGGCTGGAAAAGTTCGTGTCCTACCACTCCTCCCGGCATGTGGCGGCTGAGGAGCTAGCCTTCCGCTGCGCGCGCACGATTAACCGCGCGGTACAGGTAGGGTTCCCGGCCTTGCAGCAGAACCAGCGGGAATGGCTCGATGCGTTCTGGCAACGATCCGACGTGGAAATTACCGGCCAGCCAGCAGTCCAACAGGCGGTCCGGTGGAACCTCTTCCAGCTTGTGCAGGCGTCGGCACGGGCCGATGGCCATGGGGTTCCTGCAAAAGGAATGACCGGATCTGGTTACGGCGGGCACTATTTCTGGGATACGGAAATTTATGTCATGCCATTCCTTAGCTACACCAATCCGTCATTTGCCAGGAATGCGATGCGGTTCCGTTTCTTGATGCTTCCCGCTGCCGAGGACCGTGCCCGGGAGCTCTCCCATGACGGTGCACTGTTCCCGTGGCGCACCATTAACGGCCTGGAATCAAGCGCGTATTACGCGGCGGGGACCGCTCAGTACCACATCGATGCGGATATCGCGTACGCCCTCATGAAATACGTGTATGCGTCGGGCGATACAGATTTCTTGTTGCGCGAAGGGATCCACATTTTGGTGGGCACAGCGCGCTTCTGGATGTCCCTGGGCTTCTTTGACCGAGATGGCGAATTCAACATTCACTCCGTCACGGGGCCCGACGAATACACCACCGTGGTGAATAACAACCTCTACACCAATGTCATGGCGGAGTATAACTTGCGCGTGGCGGCCGATGTTGTTCGCCAGATGAAGGCTGACCGCCCAAACGACTACGCCGATCTAGCGAAACAGTATGGCCTGGATGAGGAAGAAATAGAGCTGTGGGATAAAGCAGCCGAGCACATGCACATCCTGCTGGACCCGAAGTTGGGGATTCACCCGCAGGATGACCAGTTCTTGGAGCGTGAGCGCTGGAACCTCGACGACCCGGCCGTGGGTCCGAAGCGTCCGCTCTTACTGCACTATCACCCGCTCACCATCTACCGCTACCAGATCATTAAGCAGGCCGACGTTGTGTTGGCATTGTTCCTGCGGGGTAACCGGTTCACGCGGGAAGAGAAGCTGGCCGACTACAACTACTACGACGAGTTAACCACGGGCGATTCGACCCTGTCTGCCGTTGTCCAGTCCATTGTTGCGGCGGAGCTGGACCTGAAAGACAAGGCGATGGATTTCTTCCTTCGTGGCCTGTTCGTGGACTTGGGCAACTTACACGGGAACACAAAAGATGGGGTGCATATTGCGTCCACCGGGGGCGTGTGGTCCGCGCTCGTGTACGGCTTCGGTGGCTTCCGTGATTATGAGGGGCGTTACAGCATCAACCCGCGACTGCCCGATGAGTGGGAAGAACTCATTTATCGGATCACCCTCCATGGTTGTCGCATTCGTGTCGCTATCCGACGTCACTCTGTCGAACTCGTGGTGGAAGAGGGGCTTCACGATGTTGGTCCCATCGAGGTCGGCGGCCGTGAAGTAGTCGTGACTCATGAGCCGATGACCATCGCTTTGCCTGGTGAGCGCAACCTCGACGACGACTAGATTCGGACTAAAACCGCCGGCCCCCAACTGGGGGCAGTGAGTTGTCAGGAAATGTCCGTGTTTCCACCCTAACTGGCTTGTTGAGGCTACGCTAACGGGCTGCTTCATGCGAAGAAAACAGTATTAACATTGCAGGTCATGGCTGGAAAATTCCACTTACTAATCATGATGGGCAGTGGGGGTAATGAATTACGCAAAGACGTAGTTGCGAAAAACCCGTCTTGACCACTAGTGATGTGTATCACCCGGTAGCGGTGTAAGTGGAGTGCACCTCCCTCGTCGTCGTACAGTAAGGCTGACACTGGAGGTGCCATGACTGTAAAAAACGCGAACCGTGACGCCATTGCTCACGGTAAAATAACGACGGACCCGCTCCGTGAAAAGCCGGGGTTCCCGTCGTGGGCTATGAAAATGACGATGGCGATCACGGGCCTAATTTTCGGGCTATTCGTGCTCGTCCATATGATCGGTAACTTAAAGATCTACATGGGGGCGGATCACTACAACGACTACGCAGAATTCCTGCGTACGGTGCTCGAACCCCTGTTCCCGCGTGAGGGCGTCCTGTGGGTCGCTCGTATTGTTTTGCTCGCTTGCCTGGTGTTGCACGTGTACTGCGGCATCGCCTTGCACTCTCGCGCCCGCCAATCACGCGGCAAGTACCGCCGGACAGGGCTTGTGTCGGGGATGAACACCTTTGCAGCGCGGTCTATGGTTGTGACGGGCCTGGTCCTACTGCTGTTCATCATCTTCCACATTTTGGATTTGACCCTGGGTGTGCGGCCGATCGGATCGAGTGAGTTTGAGGAGAACACTCCCGGTCATGCAAATGCCTACGCCAACCTCATTCACAGCTTTGATCGTCCCGGCGTTGCCATTTTCTACATCCTTGCCATGGTGATTCTGTTCGTCCACCTGTCACACGGCATTTGGACGGCTATCTCCGATCTCGGAATTACCGGACACCGGTGGCGTCAAGTCATGCTAGTGGTCGCCTACGTAGTTCCGGCCATCATCATGATCGGCAACATTTCGATTCCTGTCGCTGTTCTGACCGGCGCGATATCACTGTAGGCGGAGGTTACAAACATGAGTGCAGTTATTCAGAACCCCCACAATCAGGGGCCGGACTTCGACTACGACACCGCCGTTGAGAATTTCACCGCGCCTGATTCCTGCGTCCCCGGAGTGACCCTGGGCTCCAAATTAAAGGACAACGCTCCCCACATGGCGGGGCTATCGCAGGCCGATGAGTGGGATTACGCTAAGCAACACTTCAAGCTGGTCTCGCCTCTGAACCGGAAGAAGTTTACGGTCCTCGTCGTTGGCACTGGTTTGGCCGGCGGCGCTGCCGCAGCAGCGTTGGGTGAGCTGGGCTATGACGTCAAGGTGTTCACGTACCATGACGCTCCCCGCCGCGCTCACTCGATTGCCGCGCAGGGTGGTGTGAACTCGTCTCGCTCCAAGAAGCTGGACAATGACTCCACCTACAATCACACCAAAGACACGGTGAAGGGTGGCGACTACCGCTGCCGCGAGAACGACTGCTGGCGTTTGGCAGAAGAGTCTCCCCGCGTCATTGACCACATGAATGCCGTGGGCGCACCGTTCTCTCGCGAGTACGGCGGAACGCTGGCCACCCGTTCATTCGGTGGTGTCCAGGTTTCTCGTACGTATTACACCCGAGGCCAGACAGGCCAGCAGCTACAGCTGGCGACGACCTCCGCATTGCAGCGTCAAATTGGTGCCGGCTCGGTAGAGATCTTCACCCACAACGAGATGATGGATCTCATTATCGACGACGGCCGCTGCCAAGGCATCGTCACCCGTAACCTCATTACGGGCGAGCTGACCGCCCACACCGGCCACGCCGTAATCCTCGGAACCGGCGGCTACGGCAACGTCTACTACATGTCCACGTTGGCGAAGAACTCCAACGCGTCGGCCATCATGCGCGCCTACGACCAGGGCGCCTACATGGCATCGCCGTCGTTCGTGCAGTTCCACCCGACCGGTATCCCGGTGAACTCGGACTGGCAGTCCAAGACGATTCTAATGTCGGAATCACTCCGTAACGATGCCCGCGTCTGGACGCCGAAGAAGAAGGCCGACGACCGCGACCCCAACGACATCCCTGAAGACGAGCGCGACTACTTCCTGGAGCGTCGCTACCCGGCATTCGGTAACCTCGTCCCTCGCGATATCGCCTCCCGTGCGAACTCGCAGCAGATCAACGGTGGATACGGCGTCGGGCCATTGCACAACTCCGTGTACTTGGACCTGCGTGACGCTATCCAGCGTCTGGGCAAGGACGTGATCAAGGAACGTTACGGCAACTTGATCCAGATGTATGAAGAAACCATTGGTGAATCCGCCTACGAGACACCAATGCGTATCGCTCCGACCTGCCACTACGTGATGGGTGGCCTGTGGACCGACTTCAACGACATGACGAACATCCCCGGCCTCTTCGCCGCCGGCGAGGCATCCTGGATGTACCACGGTGCGAACCGCCTGGGTGCTAACTCGCTGCTGTCGGCGTCGATTGACGGTTGGTTTACCTTGCCGTTCACGATTCCGAACTACCTGGCGCCACTGCTGGGCACGAAGATTCTCCCGGCTGATTCGCCTGCTGCTCAGGAAGCTTTGGAACGGTCCAAGAAGCGCATCGAGAAATTGATGAACATCCAGGCGAAGGACCCGCACGGGCCGGAATACTTCCACCGCAAACTGGGTGACATCCTGTACTTCTCCTGCGGTGTGTCCCGTAACGTCGAAAATCTGGAAAAGGGTATCAAGGACATCCGCGAACTGCGCGATGATTTCTGGCAGAACCTGCACATCCCGGGTGACGTCGATAACCTCAACCAGGTTTTGGAATACGCCAACCGTGTTGCTGACTACATGGATCTTGCGGAGCTCATGTGCGTCGACGCCATGGACCGCGACGAATCCTGTGGTGCCCACTACCGCGATGACCACCTTTCTGAAGATGGTGAGGCAGAGCGTGATGACTCCAAGTGGTGCTTCGTCTCTGCATGGGAACACAACGGCGATGGCAAATTCATTCGCCACGCTGAGCCCCTGTACTTCGACCGCATCCCTCTGATGACAAGGAACTACAAGTAATGAAACTGCATCTAGAGATCTGGCGTCAGGCGGGCCCGGAATCCGAAGGACACTTCGAGTCTGTCGATGTCGATGACGCCGTCGAGCAAATGTCCATTCTCGAGCTGCTGGACCACGTCAACGAAGGCTACATCGAGCAAGGCAAAGAGCCTTTTGCTTTCGCCTCCGACTGCCGTGAAGGTATTTGCGGCACCTGCGGCTTGACCATCAACGGCCGGCCGCACGGTCCGGACAAGAACAAGCCGGCCTGCCAGCAGCGGCTGTTCAACTTCAAAGATGGTGACAGCATTAAAATCGAGCCATTGCGCTCTGCGGCATACCCCGTGATTAAGGATATGGTCGTTGATCGCTCCGCGCTGGATCGCGTCTTGGAACAAGGCGGCTTCATTTCCGTCATGGCTGGTACCGCCCCCGACGCGGACTTCTTGCCCATGAACCACGCCGACGCCGAGAAGGCTCTCGACTTCGCGGCATGTATTGGCTGTGGTGCGTGCGTCGCCGCGTGCCCGAACGGTGCAGCTCACCTGTTTACCGGCGCGAAATTGGAGCACTTGAAGCTCATGCCGCTGGGTAAGCAAGAGCGCGGTAAGCGTGCCCGGAAGATGGTCGACAACCTGGAAACCACCTTCGGCCCATGCTCGTTGTACGGTGAATGTGCCGACGTCTGCCCGGCGGGAATCCCGTTAACCGCTGTGGCTGCCGTGACGAAAGAGCGCACTCGTTCCGCATTGCGTAACAAGGACAAGTAGGTCATATCACCTGTCACTCCTACGTTCTGTTGGCCTGCCTAGACATGCAGGGTGGCAGTTCAGGGGTGACCCCACGGTGGCTTATGGGTAATTTTTATCCTCAAGCCGCTAGACTAAGGGTCACACTCTATGACCCACCCTGATTCAGGTCGTGAAAGGTAAAGTTATGTCTTCGTCTGAGGTTCGATTTGAAGGCGAACCGCACTACATAGAGGGCTATGTTCCCGTATCCCTCGCGTCACCGCATTCATCGCTGCACAGTAGCAAGACATGGTCGGGGATGGGGTTTGTCCTTTCCTCACTCGCCTTCTTCGGCATTTTCATCTTCGGTCTTGCCACCGAAATTTATGGCGGGCAAGGCTGGTCTACCTACTTGCTAATCGGCGGACTCATTAGCGGGTTCGTGTGCCTCATTGTCGGCTTCGGCCTCATCCACGCTGGTCGTGCCCCCTACCGTGAGTACAAGAAGCGCACCGGACGCCTCCACTAAAAGACACCACGTTGCGCATGGCTGTGCTGTTTTGAGCGGTATAGCGCTGTTCAGCACGGTCCCGCATGAATTGTGCATGCGTGAATGTATCAATAACGCGCTTAGGTGAAACCAGATCCTGAGCACCTCCAGCAACGCCACCCCTGTGAACATGGGGTGGCGTTGTTTTATGGGTGTACGACGAAAAATGTGTCCACATGCCGGAAAACTGCGGGGGTATATGCGGGGTGGTGGCCAAACTGCGGGGGGGATATGGCCAAAAAATGGCCGAAAATTGACCATATACCCCCGCACTTTTATTCGGGGCGCATATCCCCCCGCAGTTTCGGGCTCCAGGTGTAGCATCCCCCGCAGTTTTTCCGTCCACCGGCTCCTTCTTCCGTGCGTCGGTGCTTCGCGCCCCGGGGATTAGGTTCTTCCTGGGGTTATACAACAGAAAACGGTGCGAACACCTTTTTGGACAGGTTATGCCGCCACCATAGGGCGGTGTTCCTCGATGGTCAGTCCGCCCAGCGTGTTGGTGATGCGCTCGGTGTTGTAGAACTTTAGATAGCCTTCGACTGAGACCTCTAAGTCAGCCTTGTTTTATGTTTGCAGGGTCGGGGGATCCAGTAAAACTTTGGCTCGAACGCAATGCTTGTGCAGCACGTGTTAGCGCATGCGTGTCATGTCCTACCGCCCTGGCACAATAGAACCGTGACTGATTCTGGACCCCGTCATGCCCTTCCTGCGGATAATTCCCCTGATAACGATTCACCCACTCGTGCCTCCTCTGGAGATAACCTGGCACACCCCACACCCTCCGGCACGCCTGTAGCCAGGCACGACACATCCCGCCGCGGAGGGCACGCAGCCACGGTAGCTCCCGTAGCCGTTAACCACCGTGGACAGGTCGCCACTCAGGCGCCCGCACCACGGGGAACTGTGTCCTCGGCCTCGTCGTCTTCCGCCTCGCCGTCGTCGGCTCCCTCGCCATCCTCGCCGTCGTCGGAAACCCTTCCGCCGGTCAGCGATGAGGCAGGCCGCCGTCGAGAATTGAAAAAATATAAGGCCATCGCGACAGGGCTCTTAGTTTTCGCGACGGTGATCTACCTCGTGTGCCGGTGGTTGGAGCAGGACTCCGACGCCGCATGGATCGGTTATGTGCGCGCCGCCTCCGAAGCGGGCATGGTCGGTGCGCTCGCGGATTGGTTCGCCGTGACGGCACTATTCCGGCGGCCCATGCACTTGCCCATTCCTCACACGGCGATCATCCGGCGCAAAAAAGACCAGGTCGGCGAGGCATTATCGGGGTTCGTGGGGGACAACTTCCTCAATGCTGAGCTCATTACCGACAAAGTTCAGAAGGCCGACATTCCCGCTAGAGTGGGGCAGTGGGCGTCGGAGCCGGCCAATGCGGCGCGCGTGTCCGAAGAGGTCGGCAACGCGACGATCGCCATTGTCGAGGGCATCGACGATGACGAAGCTGCCGAGATTATCCGCACGATGGTGATCGACCGCATCGCCGAGCCGGATTGGGGGCCGCCCGCAGGTGCGCTCATGGAGCAATTCATTGCGGAGGGAAAAGCCGAGCCGGTCGTCGACACGATTATTTCCTGGGCATATGACCGCGCGCGCACTTCCGAGGAGCTCATTACGCGGTTGCTCAATCAGCGGGCGCCGTCGTGGGCACCAGGGTTCATCAACGACCTCGTCGGTGAACGCGTGTACCGGGAAGTCGTCGATTTTGCGTACAAGGTGAAGACGGAGCCGGACCATGAGGCCCGCCAGGCGTTGCGTCGGGTGGTCAATCAATGGGCGTCGGACCTGCAGCATGACCCGGAGATGATCAACAGGGTCGAGGAATTTAAACACGACGTGCTGTCCTCCGCACCCGTGCAAGCTGCACCCGCGACCGTGTGGCGCAATATGAAAGAACAAATCGTTCGCATGGCGTCGGATCCGCAATCACATGTGCGACGCAGAATTGCCGAGGAAGTCTCCCTGTATGCCAACCGGCTCTTGACGGATCCGGAGCTTCGCGCGCGATGGGGAGAGCGCGTCACGGGAACCGCGCGGTATATCGCGCAGAACTTCTCGGGCGAGGTGACCAGCATTATTTCCGAAACCGTGGAGCGCTGGGATGCCGACGAAGCCAGCGACAAGATCGAGCTCATGGTGGGGAAGGACCTGCAATACATTCGCTTTAATGGGACCATTGTGGGATCCTTGGCCGGGCTGCTGATCTACACGCTCTCGCAGCTGGTGCTGAGTCTGTAGCCTGGTGGGTGCCTGTAGTCTGGCAGTGAATCCGCCACCCTTGAAAACTACGTAGTGGGAGAGTCCGCGATGCATGTCATGATGACAATTTTCATGGTCCTCGGCTGGGTCATGGTGGCCATGAAATTAGCCATCGCGGTCGTGGGGGTTGTGGGTGCCGTCGTTGTGGCATCCACCCGCTCCGACGCGTTCGAGGCCGGGGACCGCCGCCCCAAGTGGCAGTGGTTCGGAATCCTAGTGGTATCGACGCTCCTCGTGCTGTTCACCAGGAGCTTCATCTGGCTCTTCGGCATCGTGGCCATCGGCGTGTACTGGTTTGACGTACACCCGCAGCTCAAGAGCATCCAAAACGGCGAATACTACTGACGGCCACTAACGCGACCAGCGGCTGAATCACTGGTCGAGCCATCGTTCCGCGTCCCCAGGATCTGATTGGCATTATCCGACAGCGCTTTCAGATCGACGTCGTGACCTTCCTCCGTCACGCGCATACCCCGGCTAGTGACCTCCACATGAGTCGCCTTCAGCTCCTTATTGCTGACATTGGCGGCATCTTCAATTTGCGACGTCAGAACGTCGGCCACAGACTGCGGAAGCGACATACCGAGCAACTTCGCGTTGGTCACCTTCATGGTGAGATCGCCGTCGCCGATAGTGGGCTTGATCTCTAGATCGGCCAGGCCACCGGATAGCTCGAGGCTGAAGGTGCCTTTTGATGGGTTGGGGTTGACGGCCGTGACTTTGATGGCGCGATCGGCAATAGATTGCGCCGCAGGGGAGTAGGCAGCTTGGTGGTAGGCCTGACTACTGGCGTTTTGCGAATTGGTGCCTGAACTGCCCTTTCGCGTCACCCCACCCTGTGCCGCGGCTTCGATGTAATCGGTGGACAGCGTGGTATCCAGCGTGAGCGTGCCCGCCTTGTGAGAGTTCATGTTGAGGTTATCAATCGTGATTGTCGACGGCGGATACCCGCTGACGTCGGGAGCCGATGTGGTGCCGTCGGGGTAGGTCACATCGAGCGAATTAGGAATATCCACCTTCACATGGCTGAGCTTGCGCGTGATTACCGCAGGTAGAACCGGGTGCGTGCCGAACGAGACCTGTGCGGAGGACGACGAACCATCCGCGTGCTCTGAGAGCTCCTTTTTAATGTGAGAGGACACGTAGGCCCGCGCGGCAAATTCGGCGACCACGAGTACCACGATGGCCAGCACGATGACGACCACCATGATTTTTCCCAAAGAAGACTTAGAGCGATTCACGCGGACAAGTAAACCGGAGATCGTGGGGGCTCGGCAAGGGAAAATGCCGTATTTAGGAATGTTGTAGAAAACTATTCAGCAAATTCACAGAGTAAGGGGTATTTACGGGGCTTCTGGGGGCTCGCGGACTAGGTTTTAGGTGATGAAGGTTATCGATTATGTCCGGTGGATGGGAATTGCTGCCTGGACCGGTGGGCTAGCTATTCCCCGACACTCGCGCGGACTGGCACTGAAGCCGGGGATTTCCGCACGGCATATTTCGATCGAGAGTGCGGGAGGTTGTGCCCGGACATTAGAGACCATCGAACGAGAATACACGCATATTCAGTGGCTTCTCGGTGGTTCACCTCTCGACGAAACGGCGCTGGACTACGTCTACCAGCAGGATCTGCGTATAACAGCCGGTGCCCTCATGAACCGCGCTTTCGCTGTTGTTGATTTCGGTGATGCTCCCCGTGATTACAGCCCGGAGGCGTCGGTGGCGGTGGCACGCGAGGTCAGTACAACCGCAGCTGGTTCAGCACTATCAGGACACATCCCTGCTTGGAACCTGGCTGAACCACTGGGGTTGCTCGCTTTGGTTGTGCGGGAGTACTTCACTGGTTCCACTATCCAGGAACTCACCCGCGACTACGTGCACCGTTGGAGTGAGGGGAGCCGTCAGACCGGTAGTGGCAACCATGTTGGTAGCCCGATGGCCTTTGGGCGGCTTGCCTACAGCATTGCTCGCCATCCTGATAGCAAATTAGCGTCTCCCGTTACTCCCATCACGCTGCACGTCCACGCCGAGGATCCGGTTTTCACTGAGCCGGTAGTTGAGTGGCTCATAGACCGAGCCCAGGCGTTCGCGACCACCTTCGGAAGTACCGTCGATTGTCGAGCAGTCTTTCACAATGTCCGACGTCACTCTTCTTTTCCTTCCACGGTTCACGAACCTGATGCTGAAGAAACTCCTGTCATTCTGTACAAAATTCCGCTGGACACAGGAATTCTGCGGGACGATTGCTTCGCTTCCTCTGTGACCGAGGCTGTCACCCCACCACTCGGAGCAGAGCCACAGGTCAATCGCGAGTGTGAGTCTGTTGTCCTGCATCGTGATCCGGATAGCGGCGTTATTCAGGCTCGTCCGTTTACACCAGGTCGGACTCTCATTGATCGTCGTATTCAATGGGGTGATTATCTCCGGCCGGCTGAGGTTATTGACCAGTTACAGCGCGAGTGTTCCTTGGCTGATCCTGATTGTCTTGGGGCTCACGCGACGCCGACGTTGATGTGGGAATCATTGGCGACGTGGGGACTGTCGGACGACGTCCGAGCCGGAATGAGCGACAAGTCTGAACTCGACGCTATTTCTGTGGATCGCGAACCACACACGTCCACCCCGACAACAACCGTGCGCGCGGTCCACCCCAATGTTGTGTCATTAATGCGTGACTCGGTAGATCGACCGCTGTTCACCGTGGAGGTCGACGCTACTGCTCCGCTGGGCAACGTGATCCATGATGTGTGCGATGTGTTGGACGAACTCGGAGTTACTCCATCGATGGACTTTCCCGTCGAGATAGTGCGGTCTGAGACAGCGCGGTTGGAAACGCCAGTTGCTGCCCAAGCTCGGACAGTGACGGAGAGCGTAAGTTCGCGCGACATTTCTCCAGGTAATCCGCGCCGGGCATCTCACTCGGACGTCTTACCGTGCTTATGGCCATTAGCGCTCGGGGCTCGAAGCGATGCCGTCACAGATCAGGCCATTGCACTCGCTGCGGTGCGTTTAGCTCTCCAGGATTGTGCTCCACACGCTGTCTCGTGGGTTGGCGTCAAGCATTCGCGGGTAGCGGGGTCTGCTGCCGAGCACTGCATTACGGTAGCTATCGCGCGTAGGGATGACGATACAGAAAAACCAGAGCACGATGCACTAATTGAAGGGGTCAACGATGCAGTGAACCAGACCTGCTCCGCCCATTTCCCTGATTTACACATCGTGTGCGAGATCGTTGATGGGGACGAATGCGTCGATATCCGCCAGTGGGTCACAGCTCTTGGATACCATCCAGTTTCTGGACTCTTACCAGCATATATGCAACTCGAGCGCCTGGGCTGAGCAGAGACTGCAGACGGCTAGCGTCGGGCAATACCTCACCCTTCCGCAACAACATCCCATGGAACGGTAATGACGTTATCGCGGATTCGTCGCCGCGGAGCGTCGACAGGAAATCCAGATCGGTGCAGGTAGGTCAGCGCTTCCCGCCACCGGACGCGGGGGCCGTACACATCGAACGGTGCTGTTCTGTTCCACGCGTCGTCGAGCGTACTAAAAAGATCGTGGACGGGGTCGCCCGGAACATTGCGGTGGATCAGAACTTTAGGCAGACGTTCGGCCAGGTCAGAGGGCTTGTCAACGTCGAAAGGATCCCATGCGAGGGTCAGCGTGCGCGGCCCGTCGGCATCTAGGAGGATCCAGGAACACCGGCGGCCGAGTTCGTCGCAGGTCCCTTCGATGATGTACCCACCCGGCGCGAGCCGCGATTGCATCGTTTCCCACGCAGCGTGAACATCCGCGACATCGTATTGCCGCAGCACATTGAACGCCCGAACCAGGTGCGGCCGCAGCCCGGCCAGCTCAAACCCGCCGAGCGCGAAATGAACCCCATCGCGGTCGGGGAGGACGCGCTCGGGGTCGATCTCCAAGCCGGTGACGTCGACAGTAGGGCGAATAGTGCGCAAACGGGCGGCCCACTCGCAGGTCGTTGTCCAGCTCGCACCGTAGCCCACATCCACGGCCAGGGGCCTATCCCCATGGAGGAGCGCGCGGCGCAGGTCCGCGTTATGAACAACCCACCGGTCGCACCGCCGCAGCCGGTTAATCCCCGTCGTTCCGCGTGTCACGGTGCCGACGGGCCCATTCCCACTCCACGATGGTGTGCGGACATTATGGGCGCGCAGATTCCGCGTCCCAGCGTCGGGATGGCGGCGATTCCCATGTGGGGTCGAGGGTTTGTCCATAGGGGGGTGCGGTTCAGCAGGGAGTGCGTTTGAAGTGTCGATAGCGGTGGTGTGGATGTGGTACTACCCACTCGTCGATAGTGATCGTAGACTGAGGTGCCGTACTGTCACGAGTCAACCGGGGCTGAACGGCAGCCCGCCAATCCGACACTAAGGCTGAGCAGATGAGTTCTTTACCGACGAGTCCGCAGCAGGATTCTACCGATGACCTCCTGGAGCGCCTGGACGCGACCGTTGGTGTGTCCGTCGTCCGCGGGAAGTCATTCGCGGACTTAACGACGTTGCGCATCGGCGGTACTCCGCGCGCTGTCGTCGAGGTAACAACCCCCGGCGCCGTCGCCACAGTGGTCAAGGCGGTCGTTGATGCCCAGGTGCCGTGGATCGTCGTCGGCGGTGGATCGAACTTGGTGGTCGCGGAGAGCCCGTCGGTGGAGGAGCTGATTGCCGTTCATCTGATGGTTCGCCGGCCTATTTTGGACGATCCCGACGATGACGAATCGCAGCTAGCACCCGTCATGATGGACGTTCACGAAGGCACAGTGAGCTGTTTCGGCGGTGTCGAGTGGGATGCCCTCGTGGCCGCGACCGTGACATCGGGTTTGGGCGGATTGGAGTGCCTGTCGGGGATTCCGGGGTCGGTCGGTGCGACGCCGGTGCAGAATGTGGGCGCGTATGGCGTTGAGGTGTCCTCGGTGCTGCAGCGCGTGCTGTTGACTTATTGCGGCGATGGCGAGCACGAGCCGGGTGCGCAGGAATGGGTCACTCCCGACGCCCTCGACCTGGCCTACCGCTACTCGAACATCAAGTTCACCCGGCGGGCCGTGGTGACGGCCGTGGAGTTCCAATTGACGCCCGGGGGAGTGTCGGCCCCGCTTCGCTATGGCGAGTTGGCCCGGCGCTTGGGGGTGACCCCGGAAGAATCAGCCCAGGAGGGTGGCGCTCGACGACCAGCCGCGGCGGTGCGTGAGGCGGTCCTCCAGCTGCGGCACGGTAAGGGAATGGTTCTCGACGCGAACGATCATGACACCTGGTCAGCGGGTTCGTTCTTCACTAATCCCATTATCGACGCCGACGCCCTCCCTCTTATCCGTGAGGCTGTCCGCCAGCGGTGTGGTGATGACGTCGCGGAGTCGATGCCAGCGTTCCCCGTCGGCAATCGTGTGAAGTTATCGGCAGCGTGGTTGATCGATAAGTCGGGGCTGACGAAGGGATGGAAGGTTCATGCTCACGCACCGGCGTCATTGTCAACGAAACATACGCTGGCCTTGACCAACCGCGGCGGGGCCAACAGCGCGGATATCGTCGAGTTGGCCCACGCCGTGCAAAACCATGTTCGGGAGGTCTTCGGGGTGACGTTGGAACCCGAACCAGTGTGGGTGGGGTTTTAGGCCGGCTGTGGAGCCATTGGCGCTAGTTTTTCTTTGTGCGCTCGATAATGTCGTCGCGGACATCACGTCGGCGGACCTTTCCCATGTGGTCGCGGGGTAAATCGTCGAAGTGATAGAACGTGCGGGGAACCTTGTATCGGGCTAGGGATTCCCTACAGAAGTCCTTTAATCCATCAGGGTCGAGGGCTGCTCCGGGTTCCAAGCTAATACCGGCGACGACTGTTTCAGAACCATCTTCACGGGGGAGACCGACAACTGTTGCGGCTTCAATATCGGGGTGCCGGGTGAGGACGTCTTCTACCTCTTGCGGGTACACATTGAATCCGCCAGTGATAATGATTTCTTTGGTCCGTGCGACTAAGCGAATGAAGCCATCGGGCTCCATGATCCCGACGTCGCCGGTGATGTACCAGCCGTTATGGAAGCTTTTTGCGTTGGCTTCGGGGGCATTGATGTATCCAGAGAAGACCTGAGGGCCTTTGACCAAGAGTTCTCCTGGTTCCCCATCGGGCATGGTGCGATCTAGATTATCTTTGTCCGCAATGCGAATAATGGTGTCGGGGAACGGGATGCCGACGTATCCGGGACGTCGGTTATCGGTCATGGGGTTCCCGGCAATGATGGGGGAGGTTTCCGTCAGCCCATAGCCTTCGATGAGATGTCCTTTGGTCAGTGCTTCCCACTTTTCGACGGTAGAGGCGGGCAGGGATGATGCGCCGGAGAATGAGTTACGGACGCCATGGATATCAATGCCCTTCTTTGTCGCCTCAGCGGCAATACGCTCATACAACGTAGGGACTCCGGGCAGCCATGTAGGAGTCTCTTTCTTCATAATCGACATGATGAGCTTCATATCCGGTGAGGGCAGCAGAATGAGTTCTGCACCGCCGATGAAGGGCCCAAATAGCATGGTCATCACGATGCCGTAGGCGTGGAACATAGGCAGCGCAGTAAGGAAAGTCTCTTTGCCTGGGCGTAAGTCAGGAACCCACGCTTTGCCCTGAACAACATTGGCCACAAGGTTTCGATGGCGCAATTCTGCGCCTTTGGGCGCTCCCGTCGTGCCGGAGGTGTACAGGATAAGTGTCGGGTCATCGGGATCGGCGTCATAAGGTTCGATGGTGGATCCATCCCCACCGAGGCCGTCGGAAATGAGAGTTTCCCAAGGAATTGTCCCATCGACTGAGGTGGTGAGCTGGCCCCTCATCTTGGAAAGGGGAGGAAGAGGGATCCGGAGAGCTAGCCGATAGTGCAGAGGCATAGCTTTTGTCATATCCACCGAAACAATGGTGTCTAAAGCAGTATTGGGGTCGGCACGAAGCTTTTCGACCATCGCGACCGATTTGTCCCACGCGATCGCGATACGCGCTCCATGATCTGCAAAGGGGCCTTTGAGCTCAGGAGCGGTATAGAGAGGGTTATGTTCGACGGGTACCGCGCCTAGCATGACGCAGGCGAAAAAAGCATGAATGTGCTGAGGACAATTAGGCATGAGGAGTGCGACGCGATCGCCTTGGCGCACTCCAAGGGCATAGAGTCCGGCTGCGGCCCGACGTACCTCGCGATCGACATCCTTCCAAGATTGTTTAGCTCCAAAGAAGGAAAGGCCTGGTCGATTGCCAAATTTGGCCAGGTTGTCGCGGTAAATGGTGGACAGCGTTATGCCCTCATAATCCAGCTCATGGTCAGTCCATTCGGGGTAATACTGTAACCATGCTTTATCGTCGGTTGCTCCCATGTTTGCACTTTCTGTCGTAGCGATAGGTGGAAGGGACACTCTCGAAGGGGTGTGCCGTGGGCGTGATTGATGTGAAGCGATAGTACGCCTCAATTCCGAGTGGAGCTTAGGCCTCTTATCGTTAAGACCTCTTGGGATAGACCTAGGCAGCGACGGGGGACTGAGGCGTTTTTCACCCTAACGCTAACGACTCTCCATATGAAATTTTTGTAGGCAAAAAATAAAAATAGTGGTAATTCGGCAACTACATATTTGCTACATTGTCGGACGCCGAATCGCTCCGCCCTATGGCCAACCCCGAAACTCCCCCGGGATGTCAGAGTGCAACGCTTGCAAGGATCGCCCGATTCATCCACCCTTGGTGGCATGACAACTTCTCCTCGCGGCCGGATCGCCGTGATCTCGATGCACACCTCTCCCATTGAGCAACCGGGGGTCGGTGATGCCGGAGGAATGAACGTCTACATCCGATCCACCTCATTAGAACTGGGTGCATTGGGGTACGAGGTCGATATCTTCACCCGCGCCACACGCTCTAGCCAGGGGAAAGTCGTGCAGCTCGCGCCGAATGTTCGGCTCATTAACATCATTGCCGGTCCCTACGAAGGGCTCACCAAAGAGGAACTCCCCACACAAATGGTCGCCTTCACCGGCGGCATCATCGAATTCGCCCATTGTGAAAAAGTGTCCTACTCGCTCATCCACTCACACTATTGGATGAGTGGACAGGTGGGGTGGCTTCTCCGCGACCTATGGCAAGTCCCACAGATTCACACCGCGCACACCCTCGCGCTTGTCAAGAACAGCGCGCTAGCCACGGGCGACCGCCCCGAACCGGAATCACGGCGCATCTGTGAACAACAAATCGTGGACAACGCGGATCGCCTCGTCGTCAATACCGAAGCAGGAAAAGATAACCTAGTCTTCCACTACGATGCCAACCCCGAGCACATCGACGTCGTCCTCCCCGGGGCAGATGTTACACAATTCTCGCCGGGATCCGACCGGGCAACAGAACGCAGCCGACGTGAACTCGGCGTCCCTTTGCATGCCACGGTCATCGCCTTCGTCGGACGCATGCAGCGATTGAAAGGCCCGCACGTCCTCCTGCGGGCCGTCGCCGATATGATGAAACAGCGCCCGGACCAGGAACTACGCGTGCTTATGTGCGGCGGACCATCAGGCAACGGGCTCGCGCGCCCCACCGAATTTGAAGACCTCGCGCGGGACCTCGGCATCGACTCCCTGGTGCGATTCCTTGCACCCCGCCCGCCAGAGGACCTCGCCAGCGTCTACCGCGCCGCCGACATCGTCGCCATCCCTAGCTACAACGAATCCTTCGGGCTCGTCGCCGTAGAAGCCCAAGCATCCGGCACCCCTGTCGTTGCAGCGCGTGCCGGTGGACTGCCCATCACCATCGACGACGGCACCAGCGGAATCCTCGTCGACGGCCATAACCCATCCGATTGGGCCGCCGCGTTGCAAGCCTTGTGCGATGACGACGATCGTCGAATCGCCATGGGCGAAAACGCCACCGCCCACGCCTCCAGGTTCTCCTGGGCCAGCTCGGCACGCCACCTCAGTGACATTTATGAGGATGCAATCAAGAAAGGCCCCCACGTTCGTTGCGGAAGTGACCGCGCCGGGGCGTCATAGAGGCCACAATGGAGAGTATGACCAAAAACGACCTGATCGCACTCCTCGACGAGGCGGACATTGATTATGACGCCCCCGACGGCAAGGACTTTGTGGCCGTTATCCTGCCGGGAACCAGGCGACTGAAAACCGTCGCGCTGCTGATCCCGGGCCAGAATTACCTACGCATTGAAGCGTTTGTGTGCCGTGCCGTCGAGGAAAAACAGGCCGACGTGTACCGGTTCCTGTTGCAGAAGAACAACAAGACATTCGGTGTTGCCTATACGCTCGACGCCAATAACGACATCTATCTGGCCGGATACCTACCAGCGAATCTAAGCCCGCAGGACCTGGATCGGGCTCTGGGACAGCTACTGGACCGGGCGGATAACGATTTCAACCGGATGCTTGAGATGGGATTTGAGGAATCCATCCGCAAAGAATGGGCCTGGCGATTAAGCCGCGGCGAATCAACGAGAAACTTGGAAGCCTTCGAGGCTCTCCGACCTGCCGACGAGTAGCCGGGAAGCAGCCGATGAGCAGCCACCGCCCAGTGCACTGACCATGTTCATCCAGGCACGCTGCGATGTTCCTCCAGGGCACTAGGCAAGGTGTTGCCATTCGTGGCACGATAGAAGGCATGAGTAACGGAAAACTTATTCTTCTTCGTCATGGCCAGAGCCAGTGGAATTCCACGAACCAATTTACGGGTTGGGTCGACGTTGATCTCACTGAAAAGGGCGAGGCAGAAGCCAAGCGCGGTGGCGAGCTCATCAAGGAAAAGGGCCTTCATCCTGAGGTGCTCTACACCTCCCTGTTACGACGGGCTATCCGCACCGCTGACATCGCCCTCAACGCTGCCGACCGGCTGTGGATCCCGGTCATCCGTGATTGGCGCTTGAACGAGCGTCACTACGGTGCCCTGCAGGGGCTGAACAAAGCCGATACTAAAGAAAAATACGGTAACGAAAAATTCATGGCATGGCGTCGGTCCTACGACACTCGCCCGCCAGAGCTCGAGGACGGCACAGAGTACTCGCAATCCGACGACCCCCGCTACGCCAACCTTGACTCGGTCCCGAAGACGGAGTGCTTGAAGGACGTCGTTGCTCGCTTCGTCCCCTACTTTAAGGAAGAAATCCTTCCGCGCGCACAGAAGGGGCAGACCGTCCTGATCGCTGCCCATGGAAACTCCTTGCGTGCGTTGGTCAAGCACCTGGATAACATTTCCGACGACGACATCGCCGGTTTGAACATCCCCACCGGTATCCCGCTGGTCTACGAGATTGCTGAGGACGGCTCCGTTGTGAACCCCGGCGGAACCTACTTGGATCCGGAAGCTGCTGCCGCAGGAGCTGCGGCCGTCGCTAACCAGGGCTCGAAGTAAAAGCGGACCCATGACGTTAAGGCGGGGCAGTTAACGCGTGGCGGTGAGGTAGGGGGAGCCCGCCCCGCGTGACCGACTACGCTTAATGATGTGTCCGCGACAATCGGCATCATCATCGCAGTCAGTGTGTTCGTCGGGGGAGCCATTGGTTTCACAGTGGCCAAATTGCACCGTGTTCTCTCTGGTGTGCAATTACTCCACCCGCGGCTGAAACCCCGCGCAGGTGGGGAAGCGCCCGGCCGCGAACCGACGGCCCGTGTTCAGAAACCAGCGTCGCCATCTCGCCAGCCCAAAGCTAAGGCGTCGAGCAAGCTGGTGACCTACGCCGACGTGCTCAATGTGGCCGTCGATAATTCCCCCATCGCGGTGGTCGTCGTCGATAAGCATGAAGACATTGTGCTAGCCAACGATGCTTCCCGGGTACTGGGCATTGTGGATAAGACGCACATCAACCGGGCGGCCTGGGGAGCTGCGCTGAAGGTTTTCGCGGACGGTGAGCCGCGCGAGATCGTGTTCCGCCCGGAGCGGTCTGCTCGTGAGACCCGCGAACGCCCCATTTTTTCGGTGAAAGCCGCCGTTCGCTTACTTTCTGACAGCGACAATCGCTTCATCGTTATATATGCGATTGATGACTCAGAGAATGTGCGCATGGAAACTGCGCGGAGAGATTTCGTCGCAAATGTGTCACATGAGTTGAAATCACCGGTCGGAGCGGTGTCGTTAATGGTGGAAGCCCTGCTTGAGGCCAAAGATGATCCCGATTCTGTCGAATATTTCGGCGGAAAAGTAATGAAAGAAACCCAAAGACTGGGCCAATTGATCACCGAACTAATCTCTTTAACCAAGCTACAAGGCGCGGAACCATTACCTGATTTCGAAGTCCTGAGCATCGACGATGTGGTTGACGAAGCAGTCGAGCGATGCCGATTTGCCGCGGAAGCGCACGACATCTCACTCTCCACCGACGCTCCTTGCGGGGCCACCGTGTTAGGTGACACGAACTCGCTGGTCACCGCGTTGAGCAACCTCATCATGAACGCCATCAATTACTCGCCGGAAGCAACGCCGGTCACCGTCACCAGGGAAGTGCTCTCTGACCGTGACAAGGGGCGGCAGGTCGTGGACGTGCGGGTGACAGACCGCGGAATCGGCATCGCCCCCGAAGACCAGAAACGCGTCTTCGAGCGGTTCTTCCGCGTCGACAAGGCACGATCCCGACGAACAGGGGGTACAGGTTTGGGCCTGGCGATTGTGAAGCATGTGGCAGCAAACCACGACGGCGACATTAAGCTATGGAGTAAGCCGGAAACCGGATCAACATTCACTTTGGAGCTCCCGACACATGACTAGTGTTCTTATTGTCGAAGATCAGGAAACGTTATCCGAGCCGCTTGCATTCCTCCTGCGCAAGGAGGGATTCGATGTCATCATCGCCCCCGACGGGCCGACGGGTCTGCGTGAGTTCAGCCAGCACGAGATCAGCATTGTTCTCCTCGACCTTATGCTCCCGGGGATGTCCGGCACCGAGGTCTGTAAAAAACTGAGGCAAAGCTCTACCGTCCCCATCATCATGGTCACGGCACGAGATACAGAGATGGACAAAATCGTTGGCTTGGAGCTGGGTGCCGACGACTACGTCACGAAACCGTATTCGGCCCGCGAACTTATCGCGAGAATTCGGGCGGTTCTTCGACGTGGCCGCGGGACTTCTGGGCCTGACCAGTTTGACGACGAAATCCTTGAGGTCGGGAACGTGCGGATGGACGTGGAACGCCACTCGGTATGGGTGGACGACAAAGAAATCAACATGCCCCTGAAGGAATTTGACCTGCTGGAATACCTGATGCGGAATGAAGGGCGTGTGCTGACACGTGGCCAGCTGATTGACCGCGTGTGGGGGCTGGACTACGTGGGGGACACGAAAACGCTGGATGTTCACGTGAAGCGGTTGCGGTCCAAAGTGGAGGATGACCCCTCGCACCCGCACCATCTGATCACGGTCCGGGGGCTTGGATACAAATTCGAATAACGGCGGGCCCCGGCGGTTTTAGCGGCGTGGTGAGGTTTGTGCTTCCCGCCCGTTTTTAGCGGCGTGGTGCCGCGCGGTTTTAGTTGGCCGGGTGTGTGCCGGCGACCGTTGCCGGATGCATCGCAACAATCGGCATTCCCAACGACACAGGGCGACGTGAATTCTGCGCAGCTTCGGTTTGTTGCGTGACGTTGGTCTGCCCCTCGGCCTCCATCACGATCCGAGCCCGTTCCTCTAACGCCTCACAATGCTCCGCGATGACCTCGTAGGCGCTCTCGCCGAGCATTTCGGTCAACTCATCTTTGTGTGTACGCCACAGGGATTTCCCTTGGAGGAAAGGCATGGGCGTATGGCAGCCAGGAGCGCCGCTGCAGTACCAGTCAAAATCCTCTCCGCCGTCGCCCCACCCGCGGCGTTCGTATTCGCCAATCGTCGTGTGCAGGATTTCATGGCCGTCGGGGCGGGTCTCCCAGTCCTCCGTGCGGTGCAAAGGTAGCTGCCAACACACCTCGGGCTTCGCGTATTCCAGTCGTTCGCCAGTGTCCATGGCCCACTGGTGGAGAGCGCACCCCGTGCCCGTTGGCCAGCCGGGCCGGTTCGCGAAAATGCAGGCACCGTCCACAATGGGCGTCTTGAGCGCTGGTTCTGGTTCGCCGTCGTCATTGTCTAGCTCATCCCACACGAGCCAGGGCTCCAACTCCGCCGGGTCGCGGGTGCTCAGCCACTCGTCCGTCCCCTCCGGGCGAAGTTGCCAATACTTCGCGGGCATGCGGGACACGCAATCCGTGAGGGCGTCGTGATCGTCTTCGTCGGCAAGAAATGCCCCGTGAACACAGCAGCCAGCATTGGGCATCGACGATTCAATTCCCGGGCATGCGTCGGTGCCGAACCGGCAGGAATAGCCGGAGAGCAGCCAGGTGAGATCGACGGTGATGAGGTGATCCTCGTCGTCCGGGTTGAGGAAGGAGAACCATTCGCGCGGGAAGTCTGCGGGGACTTCGATGCCGGCGCGGATGGAGCGGTCCGCGAGGGTGCCCTCGGGGTAGCCGGTGCGCATGGGATGGGTGCGCGCTGTGGAATGGGTGGGTTTAGGAGTGGGCATTGCGCACTCAGCATAGATGCTGACCGGGCGATCACTTAAAACGCGGAAAATCTAACGAGGTTTGAACCCAATCATAATGCGGGGTTATACAACAAAAGTGTGTCCGCATGCCGGAAAACTGCGGGGGTATATGCGGGGTGGTGGTCAAACTGCGGGGGGATATGGGCGAAAAATGGCAGAAAATTGACCATATACCCCCGCGCTTTTATTCGGGGCGCATATCCCCCCGCATTTTCGGGCTCCAGGTGTAGCGTCCCCCGCGGTGTCCGTCCACCGGCTCCTTCTTCCGTGCGTCGGTGCGTCGGGCCCCAGAAATTGTGTTCTTCCTGGGCTTATACGACTGAAGATAAACTCTTCCTTGAAACGAAAAACAGCCTCGAGCTCATGCTCGAGACCAGGATTTCTTTTTAATATGCAGGTGATTCCTGCTCATCCAGGAACACCTCACCCACGCCCGGTAACGCTAGTAAGCATAACGATCGGCTGTGATAGAGGCGGTCTCTTCCTGATTACTTTTTGCTGACCCGTTGGCCAAAGGTTCCGGCAGGTCCTCGATGGTAAACAGCCTCGAAACTGCCGCGATCGCTTCCGGTCGCGTTGATCTTTTCACCACACGAAAGGGTGTCCTGCGCGCTGCCGATAATGCAGACGACGGTGTATTCCTGCCCCGTCGTCGGGCTTTTTTGTGTGAAGTCAGCGCGCAATACGGAGGTCACGGTCGGGTCAGGAGCCCACTTGGAGTACGTCTGCTGCATCGCGGAGGTGAATATTGCTCCTGCAAAACCGCAGGATGTTGTCGCCTCTGCCTTGATCTCATCTCCGTCGTAGGTTGTGCCACAGTTTCCGCCGATTTGATTGGGATTGGGAATGTAATTGCTCGTCCCATTCAACGTGGATGGTGCGTCTTCTTGCCGACGATGGCCACCCTCGGTGCCGTCACCATCTCTATGTTGATCGGACTCTGCCTGGGAGTCGAGCGAGGGCTGAATGTTGGCGTGGCTGTTTGATGCGTCGCGGGGACTCGAGGGTGAGGCGGTCGACGGGGAAACCGCTGACCGTGAGCCTTGGGGCGTTTCGTCACTGCCCTGGTCGCATCCGGATAGCCAAAGACTGACCACGGGCACGACGCTGAGGAGGGAAATGTATTTTCTACTTCTCGTCATGTCACCCATCGGCTTAAGCTCACCCTTCACAATAGATATTTCGTTCATTACGCATGGTTTATGCATGATTATCTTGTAGCCCGAGTCATGTACTCCGCGATATTTCGGGGATCTGTCGCAGTGTTGCGACGGACGTATTATGGGTAAAAACATCTATCTGTCGAATGAAGGAGCCATCATGGCTAACAAATCACTCCAGCGTCGGCTATCCCGTGCCAAGAAACTGTACGCAGGGCATGCGCCCAAGAATGAGCCAGTTTCGCAAAAGGTCACGCGGCTCGCTCTCGGTGGATTTATGACGATGGCGGGTGTGTCGCACCTCGCGTGGAACCGCAAAACATTCCAGGACCAGGTCCCGTCCTGGGCGCCGCTCTCCGAGGACTCGGTCGTCGTCGGCTCTGGTTTGGCAGAAATTGGCCTGGGCCTGGGCCTCATGGCTTTACCCAAGGAGCGTCGCAAAGTCGGGGTTGCATTGGCCGCTTTCTACATTGCTATTTTCCCGGGCAATGTGGGGCAATACGCCGAAAAGAACGGCGGTTTTAACTTGGATACCGACGGCAAACGCCTCCTGCGTCTTTTCGGTCAGCCGGGATTGATCGCTGCTGCACTGTGGGCTGGCGGTTTGCCTGAGAAGGACTAAACAACCGAGCGGGTTACGTCACTCCGCCCGCCACCCACGTTGGTTCGTTTATCGCACTGATACAGTTATGTTCCGTGCGACTCGGTGTACTAGACGTAGGAAGCAACACCGTTCATCTCGTGGTGGTTGATGCCCGTCAGGGTGGTCAACCGTCGGCGATGAGCGACTGGAAAACCACCATGCGGCTCATGGAGCACATTAATAAGCATGGCGAGTTGAACTCGAAAGGCCGCCACAAGCTCGTCAAAGGGGTCAAAGAGGCCTCTGACCTGGCGGAAACGTTCGGTTGCGATGACATGATCCCCTTCGCTACGTCCGCGGTGCGGTCCGCCACCAACTCCGACGACGTTCTGGCGGAAGTGAAAGACCAGACCGGCGTCGAACTCAAAATTCTGTCCGGTGAGGATGAAGCCCGCTTGACATTTCTTGCTGTCCGACGGTGGTACGGATGGTCGGCCGGGCGAATCATTGACCTCGACATCGGTGGCGGATCCCTGGAGATCAGCGCTGGCCCGGATGAAGACCCGGAAGACGCGTTCTCCGTACAGCTGGGCGCGAACCGATTGACCCACGATTGGCTCGACCAAGACCCGCCGTCGAAGAAGAAGATTAAAGCGCTGCGTGATTACATCGACGCGGAATTGGCCACACCGGCGGCGACGATTAAGAACCACGGCGTCCCCGACCTTGCCGTGGGCACGTCGAAAACCTTTAGAACATTGGCCCGACTGACGGGTGCCGCTCCCAGCTCGGCTGGCCCCAGGGTGAAGCGGACGTTGACGCGCGCGGGTGTTCGGCAGTTGATTGCATTTATTTCTCGGATGACGGCGGAGGACCGCGCGGAGCTCGAGGGAGTCAGTGCGGATCGGGCGCCGCAGATTGTGGCCGGTGCGCTGGTGGCTGAGGGGGCCATGCGCGCGCTGGACCTGGAAGAGATCAACATTTGCCCGTGGGCGCTGCGTGAAGGCGTCATTATGCGGTACACCGATTCGCCAGACTTCGTGGCGGATTATCAATAGGTGCGCTTGGGCGTAGTTGCCACAGTGGTGTGGCCAGAACGTGTGGTCGCGCGACGGCTGGATTTGCGGTCGCCGCGACGTCGGTAATCGTTTGATTGTCGGCACTATTTGGCTTATACACCTAAGAGTGAAACTAGTTTGTGGCCCAAAAATGTGGCCATATGTTCATTGTTGGCCTGCGCTTGGGTAGGGTTGAGGGCGTTGATGTTCGGCCCGTGAACAATGGGCCATTCTCCATTGATGGTCGAGAGGACGGTATGGCTGGCGACCAAATAACTGTGGCAGAACTTCTTGCTCGTCGCGCCGCGAGCCGGAAGAGTGCCGACGTAGCTGGGGAACCGGCTGACGATGCCGATGTTGCTCCTCGACGGCACCGGAACATTGAACAGGGGGGCGTGTCTGTTGCAGAGCTGACGGGCTCCATTCCAAAAGTCACTGACGAACACCTTGAGAACGGCGGAGACGAGGAGCCGACGGACGTCGATGTTGACGACGTCGATGAGGTAGAGGCCGAACCCTCAGCGTCCGTGAATAGTGAGTCTGTAGATAGTGGCTCGGTGGACAGCGACTCTTCGTGGTCTGACGAAACTTGGGCCCGGGCTGCGCAGAACGATGCGCATGGCGAGCAGGGTGCCGACTATGAGCAGGGTGCCGATCGTGTCGAGCCGGTTGACCAGAGTGCCAACATCGAGGCACGTGTAGTTGGCGACGAAGTTGATGCCGACAGCGACATTGATAGCGACGTTGACAGTGAAGTTGACGCCGACGGCGAACCTGAGAACGCCGCGGACACCGTATGGAACGAAGATACGTGGGCTGCGGGCGCGGAGGGCTCTGACGATTCGGCCGCGAGCAGCGACGTTGCTGAGGACGATTGGAGTGCGGATCAGCGCGGATCTGACCGGGTAACAGTGGATCGCGCAGGAGTGGACCGTGCCTCCGAGATCGACGATGATCAGGCGCGTGACTCGTTGTCGACATCTACTCCGCGTGCCTCAACTCCGTCGACAGAAGAAACTCGCAATCTGCAACAGATTACCGACGAGGATCTCGCAGCAGCCGACGACAATCCCGATGAACAGGGATTATTGCGTGGCGAATACCCCTCTGATGACGGGTCTAAGATCGACGATGAGTCCTCTTACTGGCACGAGGAGCAGGAAGGGGCCCTGCCGGGGGAAGAGCACGAGACATCTGAGCGGTTGTCGGAGTATTCCGATGAGGACGATGAGCGTTCAGACCGGGGTGAGTCCGCGGTCAAGGATGAGTCCCGCGACGAGGACGAATCCTCGGACAAAATGAACATTGGCCTGATGATCGTCCAGATCATCGTTGCCTTGGCTGCCGGTGTGGCCGTGTTCAAAGGGTTCACTATTTTGTGGAACAGGTTCTCGGTGCCGTTGACGGCATTGCTAGCCATCGTTATGACACTTGTGTTCGTCGGTGTGGTTCACGCTCTTCTGCGTGAAAAAGACAAGCTCATCATGCTTCTTGCCGCGGTCGTGGGACTCGCGTTAACCTTCGGCCCGTATCTCGTCGTCATGTAGTGGGCTAGCACGTTGGTGTGGCCGAAGGGGGCTCACACACGAGTGGCTCGTACATAGGTTGCCAGCTCATAAGTGGCTAGACCGCCGGTGCCGGTGGACGTGCATGGTTGACTCTGGCACCCTGGGTGCATGACTAAAATCGCGGTAATTGGTGGAGGAAAGATCGGCGAGGCCCTGATCGGGGGCCTGCTATCTGGCGATTACGACCCGACAGACATTGTCGTAGCTAATCGACGCCCAGAGCGCAGCGACGAGTTCAAAGAACGCTATGGAGTTACCGCCGTCGATGACGATGCCACTGCAGTAGAAAACGCAGACATCGCTTTCCTATGCGTGAAGCCTTACGACACCCTCGGCGTGGTGGAAAGCATTGCAGATGTTGTTGACCATAATGACACGGATACGATTCTGGTGTCCATGGCAGCAGGAATCACCTTGTCCTCGCTGGAGGGGATTGCCTCCGCGGGGACTGCCATTGTGCGCGTAATGCCCAACACTCCCATGCTGGTGGGCAAGGGCGTCAATGTCATAGCCCGGGGTCGCTTCGTCTCTGACGAGCAACTGGAAACAGTCTCTGACCTGCTCGGACTGCTGGGCTACACCGCGGAAGTCAAAGAATCACAAATGGACGCGGCGACCGCAGTGTCCGGATCAGGCCCGGCCTATTTCTTCCTCGTTCTGGAAGCCATGACGGATGCCGGCGTCAACCTGGGGCTACCCCGCGAACTTGCTAAGGAATTGGCCTCACAAACAGCACTGGGTGCGGCCACGATGGCCACGCAGGAGGACGCCGACCCTGTGCAGCTCCGCGCGAATGTGTCGTCGCCAGGTGGGACGACGAGTGCAGCAACTCGTGCCCTCGATGAGAACGGGTTGCGCACCGCCTTTTATCGGGCGATGGAAGCATGCGCGAAGAAGTCTGAGGAGCTGGGGAAGCCAGCGTCGAAATCGGATAATTTGGGTGATAACTAAAAGGAGTAAGTTTTTCACACTCGTCCCATGAAGCTCAGGGGTTCTCATCGGTTCCATAGGTGTTCTTAACTGCACAATTAACACGTTGTGTCCCCCTATAATCGCTATGACACATCATTCACGCTAAGCTGGTCTAAGCACGTGCGTGTCACCCTGCGGGAGGGGAAGCCTGCAGCGCGGCGTGCCGAAAGGTAGAAAACTGAGTATGAGCCATGCAGAAAACGGATCGTTTCTGACGGTCGCTGAAGTTGCAGACATTATGCGAGTCTCCAAGATGACCGTGTACCGCCTGGTCCACGCCGGTGAGCTTCCGGCTGTTCGCGTAGGGCGTTCCTTCCGGGTGCACGAGTCTGCGGTGGACGAGTACCTCAAAGAGTCGCACTACAAAGCGATCTAGTCGCACACGATCTCCTCGTTGGTTGCGAGGGGTGAGGCGAGAAAGTCTCTCCCCCACCAGCGAATTTGTCTGTGACGGACACTGCGTGGCAGATACGCCCTACGTTTCACTTTTGGTTTTAGCACGTCGTGGCCGGTAGAGTGGTGCCCATTCGTGTCTGCCTCGTGCGTAGGCGAGAAACTGTTCACTATCGATAAAGGATTCCTCATGGGTTCTGTCATTAAGAAGCGCCGCAAGCGTATGTCCAAGAAGAAGCACCGTAAGCTTCTGCGCCGCACCCGCGTTCAGCGTAGGAAGCTCGGTAAGTAAAACCGGGCTCCGTGAGGAGCTCTCGCCAGAGCCGACCTGTCGGGCGAGGTGGAACCGCGACTGCGCGGGTTTTCGCCTCCGGGGCCGGCTCTTGTCGTATCTGAGGTGGGTGACGTCCCTTCTGGGAAGGCGCAGCAGTAGGTCTGGTTATGAGGACAGGTATATATGCATCAGGTTGAGCTGATGGTGAGGCAATCGTGCGGATCGTGCCGACGAGTTGCGGATCAGATCCGCCCGATTTGTCAACGCTGGGGTGCTGAGCTCGTGGTGACGGACGTTGATTCCGACACCAGCTTGGCGATGGAATTCGGGGATCGTGTTCCCGTTGTCCTCGTTGACGACGATGAAATCGCCTGTTGGGAAATTGACGACGAGGATCTTATTGCAGCTCTGGAGTCGTGAGCGGCACCGTCGGTGATGAGCACCGCCCGATCTTGACCGGTTTTATGAAACTTTTGCCTGTCCTTACCGGGGTTGTCCGAATTGTTGTGGAATACCTCTAAAATCTGAGCGTTTACCCCCTCTTGTGGTACCCATACGCCACAGTCGGCCCCTTTCTTTGTCATGGAAGGGGTAAAGCGGATACGGTGTTTAATCGAATATGTGGGATCAGCTGTGTTACCCCTGTTACTGCAGCTACTAATAGAGACTCCCGGGGTGCTCTGGTTGACCTGTCGAACGGGTCGAGTGGGGCGCTCAGCTAGCTCAGGACGTTCCGTAAGGATGACGACCCTTCCGGTGGCGTCTGCGCTGGTGGACAGTCCAGCACCCGCACAGAGAAGAGCGGGGATCCCCTGCGAGGAGGTTCTTTCGTGAGCATTGTGCTCGTAGGCATGTCGTATCGATGTGCACCTGTTTCCCTGTTGGAACGTGCTACGGTAAGTGCGGAGGACCGCCCTAAGGTGGCGGCTGACCTTCTAACCGAGCCGTTTATTTCTGAGGCACTGATCGTTTCCACGTGCAACCGCACAGAGTTCTACGTGGTGTGTGAGGGTTTCCACCCCACGGTGGAGCATATCGTCGATACCATTTCGCGGTATTCGGGCGCGTCAGTGTCGGAGCTGTTCCCGCACTTATACGTGCGATATGCAGAGTCCGCTGTGGAGCATATGCTCCGCGTTGCTGCTGGTTTGGACTCCATGGTTGTGGGGGAGCAGCAGATTATCGGCCAGATTCGCGATGCCTACGCAAGCGCCACAGAAGATGGCACCATCGGGCATGGCCTACATGAATTGGCACATCGTGCGTTGCGCACAGGCAAGCGCGTTCATGCCGAGACCGATATTGACGACGAAGGCCCGTCGATGGTGTCGTTCGCCGTTCGCCAGGCCCTGGACGCGATGGGGGTTGACAACCTCGACGGCCGTCACGCCCTCGTGGTAGGGGCGGGAGCGATGGCCTCATTAGCGTCGACGCATCTTGGCCGGCTAGGCGCGTCAATGACCATCGCTAACCGCACGCTAGGCCGCGCGCAAAATGTGGCGTCCCATGCCCGTGAGGTGGGCGTATCTGCGGATGCCACGGACCTCTCCGACCTTGTGACAGAGATGTCCCGCGCGGACATCGTCGTCACCGCTACCGGCGCCTTGGACCCGTTGGTCGATACTCCGATGGTTGACCAGGCACTCGCGGCTCGCGCGGAACAGCACCACGGCGCTTCTTCTGATGCGCGCTCTAATAAGCCCGCTGAACTCGTCATTTGCGATTTGTCTCTTCCTCGCGACGTCGTGTGTGCCCCTCGCCCCGGCGTCACCGTTTTAAATATCGACACGATGCAGAAACAGCGCCGCGCCGCCCTCGAGGACCAGAGCGACGTCGTCAAGCACAATCAGGGGTTGCCAGAAAGCGCCCAGCCCAGCGTCGTTTCTGATGATGCAGCTGCATTGGCACGGTCCATCGTCGCAGAGGAACTGCGGTCGTACGTCGAGCGAATTCGTAGCCAAGATGTGGTTCCGACGGTCAAGGCGTTGCGCCGTCGCGGTGCAGACATTTTGCGCAGTGAGTTGGACCGGATTGATTCCCGCACCCCGGACCTGAGCGAGAAGGAACGCAAAGAAGTCCACAGTGCCATGAAGCGCGTGGTGGACAAACTCATGCATACGCCGACAGTTCAGCTCAAGAAACTCGCTGGCCACACCGATATGACCTATTCAGACGCGATCCGGGACTTGTTCGGTCTGGACGATGTGGAGTACCCGTCGGCAGCCGAAGGACGACCAGAACCCTCCGTGCCACAGCCAGATTCTTCATTGACCAACTACGCTGTTCCTATGGCCTTGCCTGATCCGGCCGACCCTCGAGGGGTGGGTGCGATCATGGGGCTACGACACGATGGATCGGATGTGAAGAAAGGGCATTCATGATTCGTATTGGCACCAGGGGTTCCGCGCTTGCATTAACCCAAGCTGGACACGTCCGGGACGCACTGATCTCCGCCGGATTAGAAGCTGAACTCTTCACAGTTCATACACCGGGGGATGCGTCACAGGGTGCTGGTACTCCTGTTGCTCGGATCGGTGTCGGGGTGTTCACACAAACACTTCGCACGGCACTCGCCGCGGGTGAGTGCTCGTTGGCTGTGCATTCCTTTAAAGACTTGCCGACGGCACCCGACCCGCGTTTTCGTTTGGCCGTACCGCCCAGGGTCGACGCCCGTGACGTGGTGTTCTCCCGCGACAGGATTCCGCTGGCGGACTTGCCGGCAGGATCATCGATTGGAACTGGTGCCCCGCGGCGCATGGGCCAGGTTCGGGCGCTGAGGCCGGATTGCACCGTCGTGCCTATCCGCGGCAATGTCGATACGCGCATAGGGCGGCTGGAGAAAGATCTGGACGCTGTGATCCTGGCGCGTGCTGGTGTGGAGCGTCTTGGTCGCCTGGGGGAGGCGACGGAAACGCTGGACGTGGACATGGTGCTGCCCGCTCCGGCGCAGGGTGCGCTGGCGGTGGAGGCCGTCGCTGAGGGGAACGAGAATTGTTCCGAGGAAGCCCTGTACGCGATTCGTGTGCTTGATCACGAGATCTCGCACCGTCGGGCTATTGCGGAGCGTGCGGTCTTGGCCTCCCTGAACGCGGGATGTACCGCCCCCGTGGGGGCCTACGCGACAGAAGATTCGTTCCGTGCGGGCGTGTTCGCGGTCGACGGCTCTGAGCGTGTGACGTGGAGTTCTGAAGGCAAACCAACCGAGGACATCGGCCACCAAGCAGCGGAGTATTTACGGGCGCATGGAGCGATGGATTTGATGTGAGTGCGCCGGTGTGGGGGCCCTCCGTCGGGCGGGTACTAGCCCCTGTCTGTGATGTTGGAGGGTGTCGTCGTTTTGGATTGAGCACGTAGTAGGATTTATTCTCTTTTAGTCAAAATTAGCCGCGGTTCGACCCCGCTTTAAAGGATCTCCATGACCAACTCGACTCCAGGGCGCATCCTGTTCGTCGGTGCCGGCCCCGGTAACCCCGACCTCTTAACGGTGCGCGCACGAGAAGTTCTGACATCTATTGCGGACGCATGGGTGGACGACGGCGTCGGTGAATCTATTTGCCGTCTCGTGGGACATGATGTCCCCGTCCCGCGCGAGAAAGTAGAGGAAGCCGAGCAAGAGTTTGCCCGGATGGTGGAGGAAGCGAAAGCAAAAGGGTCGCGTCGGCGGCCAACGCCCCCTCCGCCCCCGACGGCGGCGAATATACGCAGCCCCGAAGGCGACCCCCAGGCAACGGCCGACGCCATGTTGGCTCAGGCCGCGACGGGGGCCGATGTTATTCGTCTGGTAGCGGGCAACCCCCTGGGCAACACTTCAGTCTTAGCTGAGATTAGCGCCGTAGCTGCTCAGGATGCCGATTTTCAGGTCGTGCCGGGAATGTCGGTTCCCTCGACGGTTCCGTCATTCGCTGGAATTGCCGTCGGCTCAAGTTTTACCGAAACCGATGTGACGGGTAGCGATGACACGGCGACGTGGGATCGGCTTGCCCAGGCGCCCCAGCCGCTGGTTCTTCAGGCGGAGGCGCAGGACCTTCCGGTCATCGAGTCTCGGCTGGTGGATCGTGGTCTGCCCGAGAGCACGCCAGCCACCGTCACGGTGAACGGTACCACTCGCTTGCAGAAAACCTACGACGTTACCTTAGGTACCTTGACATCGTGCGAAGGGGACCTACCAGGGCACCTGGTGGTCACCATTGGTGTTGAGGTCGGTGCGCGCAACAAGTATTCGTGGTGGGAAAACCGGGCATTGTACGGCTGGTCCGTCTTGGTGCCCCGCGCGAAGTCGCAGGCAGGACCAATGAGTACCCGTTTAGCTCAGCACGGTGCTATCCCGTGGGAAGTACCGACGATATCTGTGGAACCACCGCGCAGCCCGGCCCAAATGGAACGTGCGATTAAAGGCCTGGTTGATGGGCGCTACCAGTGGATCGTTTTCACGTCGGTGAACGCGGTGAAAGCCGTGTGGGAAAAGCTGACAGCGATCGGTTTGGATGCCCGTGCTTTCGCCGGAGTGAGTATCGCGACCGTCGGGAAGAAAACCGCGAAAGCCGTGACGGACCTAGGCATTAACCCCGAACTCATGCCCCCGGCCAATGCCCGGTCCGCGTCGGGACTAGTGGATGTTTTCCCACCCTACGATAGCGATATTGACCCCGTGAACAGGGTTTTTCTTCCGCGTGCGGATATCGCCACCGACGTTTTGGTCGACGGCCTCATTGACTTGGGCTGGGACGTGGACGACGTCGTGGCCTACCGCACCGTTCGCGCGGCCCCGCCCAGTGCTGATATTCGCCACATGATCAAGTCGGGCGGATTCGATGCGGTGTGCTTTACGTCATCGTCGACCGTGAAAAACCTCGTTGGAATCGCTGGAAAACCCCACCAGCGCACGATTATTGCCTGCATCGGCCCGATGGCGGCGGCAACAGCGAAAGAATGCGGTCTGCGCGTTGACGTTGTGCCAGAAGAAGCCGGGGTCCCCGAACTCGTGGACGCGCTCGCCGAACACGTGGCAGGTTTGCGTGCGGCGGGGCAACTGCCGCCTCCCCGGAAAGTGCGGAAGAAGAAAAAGTCCTCGTAAGTAGCACTGTGGGACCACGTAGTACCCTGGGGCGCATGTCACAAACTAACGAATTCTCTCAGAGCACGAACCACACATCCCGCGATAGCTTAGGTCTTCAACGCCGCCCCCGTCGGTTGCGGACGTCGGCGACAATGCGGGACTTCGTTGCCGAGACTCGTTTAGATCCGGCCAACCTGATTCAGGTTTTATTTGTCCGCGATGGCATTGACCAGCCGGAAGAAATCCCCTCCATGCCGGGGCAGTACCAGCACACGGTGTCCTCTCTTATCGACGCCGTTCGCGAAGCTCGTGACGCCGGCGTTCGGTGCGTTGACCTCTTCGGCATTCCCCTCGAGGAGGAGAAAGACGCCCAAGGGTCCGAGGCATGGAACCCCGACGGCATCCTTAACCGCGGAATCGCCGCGGTACGCAAAGAATTCGGCGACAGCATCCTGGTCATGGCCGATACCTGCCTGGACGAATTCACCGATCACGGGCACTGCGGAGTGCTGACGGAAGACAAGCATGGGACCGTCGTTGTGAATAATGACGAGACCGTGCCGCTCTACGTGAAGATGGCGGTATCGCAGGCCAAGGCGGGGGCGCACATTGTCAGCCCATCAGGGATGATGGATGGGCAAGTCGCGGAGATCCGACGTGGCCTCGACGATGCTGGCTATGAGGACGTGTCCATCATGGCGTATTCGGCGAAGTACGCGTCAGCATTCTTCGGGCCATTCCGTGATGCCGTGGGCTGCTCATTGCAGGGTGATAGGAAGGCCTACCAGCAGGATCCTGCGAATCGGCGTGAATCGTTGCTCGAAGTGCAGCTGGATATCGACGAAGGCGCGGACATGGTGATGGTTAAGCCGGCCATGGCGTACTTGGATGTGGTTCGTGAGGTAGCGGACTTCTCGCCCGTTCCCGTGGCCGCGTATCAGGTCAGCGGTGAGTACTCCATGATTGAGGCGGCCGCGCAGAATGGGTGGATTGATAGGCGACGCATCGTGCTTGAATCATTGACCTCTATCCGGCGGGCCGGGGCGGACATGATCTTCACGTACTATGCCACTGAAGTAGCCCACTGGTTGAAGGACAACTAAGTCACGCGGTTCAGGGCCGTGGAATGAGTCACACCCGGTCACGACGCTGACCACACTACCGAACCGAGCTAGACTGAGCCCCCGCTGCGGTAGTCTGCCACCCCGTATTGGAGGAATTTATGGCTTCACCTGAGCACACACATCCGTCCCCCACGCTGCGAATGGCGTCCGCCCCCGGCGGATCACCCGCACCGGAACCCTCGCCCGCGCCGGGATCCGGGCCTACACCCGGTTCGGGGCCGACGCCAGGCCCGACGCCAGGGCAGCCGACTCCTGCTCCGCCGTCGACACCAGGACAGTCAGGGTCGTCGGGTTTAGGTGAACCAGCCCCAGGAGAACCAGGTGTCAGTGGCGATCCACTTCCCGGAGGTGAACCGGCCCCAGGAGGAGCGCAGAACCCGGGAAACTCCAACCGTGGGTACGGCCCGGACAGTACGGATGGCGGATACAGCCCGGATGACGCGAATCGTGGGTACGGGGTGGCGCCGCAGGCGGTGACCGGGTCTCCGTCGTCGAACAATGACGGTGATAAGAAAACGAAGCCTGAACCACCTCAAGATATTAAGGATGCGCGGACAGCGTGGATGTGGACCGCACTCCTACAAGCAATTCTTGGTGTGCTGACGGGAATTGAAGTCATCGCGAACCCGTCGATTCTGGATAGTGCCATCAAACAGGCTGAAGATACGTATGGCATGTCGGCAGATAATGTCAGTAATTCGGCCATCGCCTCTGTCAGTGGCGTGATGATCGCCGTGTTCTACATCGTCGCTAGCTTGGTCGCAGTTCTCCTGATCAGACAATTCGTGAAGGGAAAGAAGTGGACGCGATTCCTCTTGATCGTGGGATCCGCCTACCTAATTATTAATGGTGTAAGCGGTGCATTCGCGGTGCCGGACGTCGGTTCGAATGTGTTTGTATGGGCAACAGGCTCGCTGGGTATTGTCTCGGCCGTGTTGTCGGCGGTAGGTATTTGGTTTTCTACCCGGCCGCCAGCATCCGATTATCTGCGGGGAACATCCTCTAAGGACGATTCTGGGGACTCTGGAGACTCCGACACTTCCGGTCACTCCGGCGATCGGAACACTCGAAAATAGTACAGAAAAGGTATCGGCACGTAAGGTACAAGTATGCCGATGTCCAGCACCGATAGTGAATCCACCTCCTCATTAGGAGATCAACCACGCCCACCTGCGGTCACGGTAGCCCGGTGGGTGTTTATTATCGCTGCGGTGCTGATGGTTCTGGCCGGCCTGATTTTAGCTAGCGCCAACTACACCGGCCATGAGGACTCTGACTTCATTCACGCGTGGGAACGGAATATGCGAATAGTCGGTATTGCCAATGTTCTTCTGGGGTGTGCCATCGGTTTCGCAGTGGCCCCCATGTCGGCAGGTAGCCGACGTGCCCGGGGCGTGCTGATTGCATTGACGGCCGGCGGAATTGCTCTTAATATCATGGCTTTCGTTATCCACGTCGGCGGTTTTGTCCTAGCCCTCATCGCTGTTCTTCTGGCCATCGCTGTGATGTGTATGGTCCAGCCGTCCGCACGATCGTATTTCGGAGTTCGCTCGCTATGGCAGTAAAAAAATCGGCTGTAGAAGACCAAACGCCAGATAGCTCACCCAAGAAGCCCACACCGGGCGAGCCCACGACAGATTTTCCGCGGCACCGTCGCCCCTATGGTTCCCACTCGGGGAAGTACTCACCCCGTAATAACCGACGCGCGGCGGATGGTTCGCTACTTCCCGCTGACCCGGAGTCCCTGGAAAAGTCTGAAACCGCTATCAAAGCGGCGGTCGACGCTGCCCGCGATCTGGGAGTCGAGCGTCGCCACGCGGGTCTGCTGAATGACGAGGATGAAGAGCAGTCATACCACTCGTTCACCTTGGAGTTGGACGGGCTTGAGGACGCCGTCCACGCGGGTGATATCGAAAAGATGCTCTCGGATGTCGACGGTGTGACTGCCCGCATTGTCTACGGAAACCCGTCAACGGCATGGATTTCTGCACCGAGTTCGATGTCGGTGGATCACATCATTTCGATCCTCCAGGCCAGCGGCGTGAGTGCCGTCAAAAAATTGGGGTCAGTGTACCGTCAGGTCATTGAATCCGAGGCCGAGAAGGAAAGAAGAGAACGGAAGCGACGTCGGCATCGTCGGCACAACGAGTCGTTCTTGTCTCGCCATCCATTCCGGGTGAAGAAACCGGACAACATGGAGGCGCTGTTTACCGCGCGCGCTTTAATCACGAAGCTTCGGCTTATTGTGGCGGTGGCGCTGTCGGTGCCGGTCGTCGCCATCGCCCTTTTCCCGCGGCTTCAGTTTCCGTACTGGCAGTGGGTGTCGGCGGGATTGGCGTTGCCCGTCGTGTCCTACTGCGCGTGGCCCTTCCACCGGGCAGCCGTCGGCGGTCTTCGCAGAAAGATGGCCGCGCTTGATTCTGCAACATCACTGGCCGTGACCGTCGCATATGTGTGGTCTGTGGGCACCGTCGTTTTTATGCGGCCGCAGGGTGATTGGACGTCGGCACCCAAATGGCTTGTCTTCCAGCACCAACCGCAAGTCTTTTTCGACGTCGCTTGTGGAGCAACCACCCTGGTTCTTCTGGGGCGGCTACTGTCACGACGCAATCGCTTGCACAGCATGGAGCTACTGTCCACACACAACGTGGATTCGGGGATGATGGTCACCGTCATTCGTCGGACTGCCGATGGGCCACGGAAGCAGTCTGTCAGCGCAGCAGAGCTCCACCCTGGTGAGGACATTCTGGTCGGGCCGGGCGACATTATTCCCGTCGACGGAGTTGTTGTTGGCGGATCGTCGTTAATTAGTCCGGGGCCGGTGTCGGGGCACAGTAACCGAACCGTCGTCAAGGTTAATTCCCATATTTACGCTGGTGGGCGCAATATGGGGGATACTCTCAAGATCCGTGTCGATCGGTCCGGACATACGACGCGTCTGGCGGCCATGCACCGTTGGGTCGAGGAGTGCGATTATGCGGAGCATATGGCGACCCGCACCGCGACCCGGTCAGCATCGCTCCTTGTCCCCTGGGCGATAGTGCTGGCCGTGATGTGCTTCCTGAACTGGTTCCTCATTATGAAGGACGCGGCGGGTGCCCTGGCGACAAGTTTGGCGGTGCTCACGGGAGTGGGGCCGGTGTCCCTGGCTATCTCCACGACGTTGGCCTCGCGGTTAGGACTGGCCCGAGCGATTAGCCGTGGCATCTTATTCCGCGACGAGCAAGTGATGTGGGATCTGGGCGAATGTGACATGCTGCTTTTCAACCGCGTCGGTACGTTGACCACCGGAAACATGAAAGTGGAGAGCGTGACTGCGGCGGAAGGCGAAAACGCTGACTTGATCCTTCGTGTGGCGGGTGCCCTGGCCATGGAGAGCGATCATGGGGTCTCTCGTGCATTGGTGAAAGCTGCCCGTGAATCTCGTGACCTGGGAGCCGGAGGGAACAGTGTTCCTCACTGGATTGAGGTGACGGGCGAGCAGATCACCGACAACGGGTCCTTTATCGGCACCGTGGATATTCCGATTCGCGGCGAGATGAGTTCTGTGAAAGCTGCGCTATGGCGGCCCCGCGACTTGTCTGAACTGAAAGATGATCGCCTTGCAATGGCGGCGATCTCTGGTGGCACCCCCTTGGTGGTGTCCTGGAAGAACAAGAACCGTGGCGTTATTACCGTGATCGACGCGACGAAGGACGACGCGGCGGAGGCCATCGAGCAGCTGGAAGATATGGGTATTGAGACGGGAATGTTATCCCGTGATACCTACCCAGTGGCCAAGAAATCCGCGGATAGTTTGGGCATGAGCTTGGTTCTGGCCGGGATCGCGCCATCGCGTAAAGGGGCGGCCGTGCGATCCATGCACCGCGAAGGCTACAGCGTCGCCCTCGTTGGTGACCGCGACTTGATGAAGTACCTGGCGGTGGCCGACGTCGGGATTCTCGTCGGTGCTGCAGATTGCTTGGACACGGTTGATGCGTCGGTCGTTATCCTTCGCGACGAGGTGCGCGCCGTTCCTGACGCGGTGAACTTGGCGACGAAGGTGCGGCGTGTTGGTAAGGGCAATATGAATTTTTCGCGTGCATATAACACCTTTGCGCTGGTGGGCGGGGCGTTGTCAATTATTAACCCCTTGGTGTCTACGTTCTTGATGCTTTTGGGCTCAACCGTGATTGAGATGCGCACCCTGACGTTGCGGCGGGCGTAGCGCTTGGGGGTCGCGCTTGGAGGCATCGCCGCGTCAGCTGTGTGAGGTGTGGGCTGCGCGGAATGGTGTGTAACCCGCGTCGCCGCGTTGGCCGTGAATAACGGCACTTATGGTCCTGTGTCCTAGGTGCCGTTTACACTGAGCGTCATGACAATTACGGCTGCGGTTGATGGATCGGCGATTGGAAATCCAGGCCCGTCGGGGTGGGCCTGGTACATTGATGACGCTCATTGGGCTGCTGGGGGATGGGCACACGGAACGAATAACAAGGGCGAGCTTGAGGCTGTCCGTCAGTTGTTACGTGTAACCGAATATATGTGCGATAGAGATGGCATTCCGGAGAAATTGGAGATTTTCTGCGACTCTCAGTACGTCATTAATTCGGTAACCAAGTGGGTTCATGGGTGGAAGAAAAAAGGCTGGAAAACGTCGAATGGGAAACCCGTCCTGAACCTGGAGCAAATCAAGGAGATCGACGAACTGCTTACACGTCGTCGAAAGAACGGGGCTGAGGTGACATTCCGGTGGGTTAAGGGACACGCTGGGCATGAACTCAACGAGGCTGCTGATAGCTGCGCGAATGCGGCAGCGATGGCGTATAAGCGTCGGCAAGAACCAGCGCGGGGGCCGGGGTATTCGTGTAAGGTGACGTCCTCCACCGATGAGTGTGGGCAGTTAGCGGTGGAGTTCCCTACCATGAAAACTATGACTCGTAGTAGTGATTTATTCTCACAAGCTCGTGAATTAATCCCGGGTGGGGTGAATTCCCCGGTGCGGGCATTCGGCTCCGTGGGGGGTACGCCACTGTTCATTGACTCCGCGAGGGGGAGCCACCTGCGGGATGTCGATGGAAATGAGTACGTGGATTTAGTGTCATCGTGGGGTCCGATGCTGCACGGCAACGCCCATCCCGCGATTGTGGAGGCCGTCCAGGAAGCGGCGACGAAGGGCTTATCGTTCGGCGCACCCACTGCTGCAGAAAATAGCCTGGCTAAGGAAATTATCGACCGCACCGCAGTGGACGAAGTACGTATGGTCAACTCCGGGACCGAGGCAACCATGTCCGCGGTGCGGTTGGCGCGCGGCTTCACCGGCCGGTCAACGGTCGTGAAGTTTGCGGGGTGCTATCACGGGCACGTCGATTCCCTCCTGGTCTCGGCGGGCAGTGGTGTGGCGACCTTCGGTTTGCCGGATTCACCAGGCGTGACCCAGAGTGACACCATCGTGGTTCCCTACAACGATCTCGACGCGGTTCGTGACGCCTTCGAGCAACACCCCGACGACATCGCCTGCGTGATTGCGGAGGCTGCGGCCGGGAATATGGGGACCGTCGCGCCCCATGAGGGTTTCAATGCCGGACTTAAGGACATCGCCCACGAGTATGGTGCTCTTCTTATTCTCGACGAGGTCATGACGGGTTTCCGCACATCGCATGAGGGCTGGTACGGCGTCGATGGTGTGGCGGGCGACCTCGTCACCTTCGGCAAAGTTGTCTCGGGCGGGCTGCCGGCTGCAGCATTTGGTGGCCGACGCGACATCATGTCGTACCTTGCGCCGGAGGGCCCTGTGTACCAGGCGGGGACTTTGTCGGGCAACCCCGTAGCGATGGCTGCTGGGTTAGCGTCATTGCGTCTGGCAGATGAGAAGTGTTACGCGACGATCCGCGCGAATGCTGACCGGTTGGAGAACTTGCTGCACGAGGCTCTGGAGCGTGAGGGCGTTGCCCACCACATCCAGCGCGCGTCGACGTTCCTGTCGGTGCGGTTTGCCGAGGGTGAGGGGCATAATTTCGCGGATATGCAAGCCGCGGACACGTTCCGTTACGCCCCGTTCTTCCACGAGCTGTTAGACAATGGTGTGTACACGGCTCCGTCGCCGTTTGAGACCTGGTTTGTATCTACAGCGTTGACCGACGAAGATTTCTCTCGCATTGAATCTGCATTGCGTCCTGCCGCGAAGGCGGCCGCAGCGGCCACCAAGGAGGGCTAAGTACGTGTCCACGATTGTCCACCTCGTCCGTCATGGCGAGGTCTTCAACCCGGATCGCATTCTGTATGGCCGCTTACCCGGCTATCACTTGAGCGATCGTGGACGCGTCATGGCGTCGATGTGTGCTCGCGCCTTCAGGGATCATGATGTGACAGTGGTGAAAGCATCGCCTTTGGTGCGCGCTCAGGAAACTGCCGAGCCCTTCAAGAAGGTGACCGGTGTGGATATCGAGATTGATGATGACCTCATCGAGGCTGGAAATGAGCTAGAAGGGCACCGGATCAAGGGATGGCGCTCCCAGCTGTGGAACCCTAAATTGTGGCATCACCTGACAGAACCGATGCAGCCCAGTTGGGGCGAGCCCTACCAGGACATTTGTGACCGGATGTGGATTGCAGTCGGACGAGCGCGTGAAGAAGCTCGTGGCCACGAGGCTGTGCTGGTTTCCCACCAGCTTCCTATCGTGATGCTGCAGCGTGATTACGCTGGCAAAGCGTTGGCCCATAATCCGGCGGTTCGTCAGTGTTCACTGGCCAGCGTGACCAGCCTTATTTTCGACGATGACGATGCTGCGCTGGCGGGTTCCGCTGCGCAGGTGGGCAACCCCGCGCAGGTCAGCTCGGTCGCACAAGTGGGCGCGCCGGGTGCGACACGTGAAACGACGTCGCGTGCGTCGGCGGATGCTCGTGCGGCGGACAAGGCCTCGAGGATTCGTGCCCAAGTGAGTGATGTGGTCTATAGCGAGCCAGCACATGGCGTATAGGTCCGGCACGTGGCGTATAGGTGATGACGATATGGGCCGAAGTCAGTGTGAGGTGGTGTGAGTGATGAAGAAGACGACATCCGCTAGCCCAAAGGTGGCTGCCTACGGTGGCCGGCCGGCGCGTACGCACAGAATGATCCATCGTCATGCTTGGGCGCGATCCGTACGTCACACTGTAGTGTCGGCACTTGTGGCCTGTGCCGTGGCTGCGGTGGGGGCTACCACACTGACCGCCTGCGGTTCTGACGAAACGGCTGGTAAAGACGCGGTCGCCGTCGGCGGAAATTTCAGCTTCGTCTCCCCGGGTGGCCAGTTGGTCATTAAGTACGACCAGAAAGATCGCAAGCCAGTAAAAGACCTATCCGGTTCGTCGTTAATGGAGCCGGATAAGACAATTAAGTTGTCGGATTTCGATAACCAAATCGTGGTGCTGAACGCCTGGGGGCAGTGGTGTGCCCCGTGCCGCACTGAGGTCGATGACCTGCAAGAAATTCAGGATGACCTGCAAAAAGGGCCGGGGAACGGGGCTGACGGTTCGGATGATTCCGGCACGTCGAAAAGCAAACCAGCCGGCACTGTTCTCGGGATCAACGTCCGTGATTTCAACAAGCAGGCCGCGCAGGATTTCGTCAAAGATAACGACATCACCTACCCGAGCATCTACGATCCCTCGTTCAAATCTGCTATCTCTCTAGGCGGAATCCCCGCATCCGTCGTGCCGACGACGATTGTCCTCGATAAACAGCACCGGCCAGCGGCGGTATTCCTCCGCGAAGTCAATGTGAAGGAAATCATGGACGTTGTGAACACCCTGGAGAAGGAATAATGATCCCCGCCCAGGTTCATGTTGATGTCGGTTCCGCTTTTGCGAACACCGCCGCGTCGGGCCCGCTACTCCTTGCGTTAGGCGCTGCCGCGCTGGCAGGCCTTGTCTCTTTCGCAAGCCCATGCGTCATCCCGCTGGTGCCTGGCTATATTTCCTACCTTGCCGGTGTCGTCGGCGCGGAAAGTGACATCACAGCCGAGGGGACAAAAGTTCGCTCACACCGTGGTCGCGTGGCTGGGGCTGCGCTGCTTTTCGTCGCCGGTTTTACGGTGGTCTTCGTTTTAGCGACGGCATCCATCTTTGGCGCTATCTCCGCCCTCCAGATGAATAACGAGCTTCTCCAACGCGTCGGGGGCGTCGTCACCATTGTGATGGGCGTCGTATTCCTGGGGTTCATACCGTTTCTGCAGAATGAACGCCGTATGGCTCCGAAGCATTGGTCCACGTTGATGGGGGCTCCGCTTCTGGGGGCGGTGTTCGCCCTCGGGTGGACGCCATGTTTAGGCCCCACTCTCGCCGGGATTATTAGCATTGCTGCGGGAACCGAAGGGACGACGGCCCTGCGCGGAGTTACCCTCATCATCTTCTACTGCTTGGGGCTGGGGTTACCCTTCGTCATTGTGGCATTGGGCTCCTCCAAAGCGTTATCGAGCGTATCGTGGTTGCGTCGCCACAGTCGCGGGGTTCAAATCGCCGGTGGCGTCGCCTTGATCGTCGTAGGGATTGCCCTGGTCACAGGCCAATGGGCGGTCTTTGTGTCGTGGATCCGGCAGTGGGCAGTGACCAGCACGGTGACACCCATCTAGATCCTTAGCCCACGACCGTGGTTGGGCCCGGCCGATGATCGGATTCGGTGGACGCACTTCACCATTGATCTGCCGCATAGACCATAATCGGATAGCAAAAGAAAGGCAGACGATTTGGCGCGCAAACAATTTTCTTCACTGTGGCGTATCCCCTGGCGCTGGTTGACCAGCATGCGGACCGCGCTGATTTTGCTATTCCTCCTGGCCCTCGGCGCAATCCCAGGGGCCATCCTTCCGCAGCGCTCCCTTAACCAAGAGAAAGTAGACACCTACATCGCCGACAACGGCAAGCTCGGGCAGATCTACGACAAGCTCCAGCTCTTCGACGTCTTCTCCTCCACGTGGTTCACCGCCATCTACGTCCTGCTGTTCATATCACTAGTAGGCTGCATCATCCCCCGCACATGGGAACACTACACAGCGATGCGCTCCCAGCCCGTCCGAGCGCCCAAAAACCTCAACCGGCTGCCCCATTACCGCGCCCGCACCATCCCAGCCAGCGATTTTTCCGACACCGACACCTTCGCGCGCACCCACATCACCCCGCGGTTCAAAAAATGGCACACGCGTGAAACGTCGGCACATGACGATCGCGCCGGGCAATGGTCGTTCAGCGCGGAACGCGGATACGCCCGCGAATTCTGCAACCTGGTTTTTCACATCGGTCTCACCGTCATGCTGGTTTTCATCGCGGCCGGACGCCTCATGTATTACGAAGGCCAGGTCATCGTCATCGCCGGTAATGAGAACTCGCAGTTCTGCAACTCAGCCGTCGCTAATTTCGATTCCTTCCGCCACGGGGCTCTTGTCGACGGAACGCGACTGTCCCCATACTGCCTGCAGATCGAGGACTTCAAAGCGGACTACTTATCCAACGGACAGGCGAAAATGTTTACGTCCGACATTCGGTACGCCGCGAAGGACGACGTCGATAAGCCCACGTCGGAGTGGACAAAGTACACGCTGAAGGTCAACCACCCGTTGCGGATCGCTGGTGACCGCGTGTACCTGCAGGGACATGGTTATGCGCCGTCGTTCACGGTCAAGTGGCCCGACGGCGAGACGCGCACCGGAGAGATTCAATGGCAGCCGACCGACATGACGAACTTCTTGTCGGCCGGTGCGATGCGGTTCGACCCGCCTGCGGGGATGTATCCTGACCTGCAAGAACGACGGAAAAACCAGTTAGCGATCCAGGGCATGTATGCGCCGACGGCCGTATTTACCGGCGAAAACAACAATGTGCTCTCGGCATCGCGCTTTCCCACGCAGGATGATGAGGCTGTTGCGATCGACGTGTTCCGCGGCGATGCCGGATTGGATACGGGCGTGGGGCAGAGCATATTCACCCTGGACACGAGCCTGATCCACCAGGGGCTTTTGTCGAAAATTGATCGCGTGAATCTGCGAAAAGGCGAGAAAACCACCCTTAACGACGGGACTGAAATCACCTTTAATGGCGCAAAGCCGTTCGTGAACCTGCAGGTCAGCCACGATCCGACGCAGGGATACCTGCTGGGAATCACGCTTATCATGCTCGCCGGGTTGGTTGGGTCCGTGTCTATTAAACGGCGACGCATGTGGGTGCGCGTCACACCGCAAGACGACAGCAGCGCGCTTGTCGAGACCGCCGGGCTTGCACGTACGGACAGGGCCGGATGGGGCCGGGAGTTTAGCAAATATGCCCGGGCTATCCTGCAGGAACCAGACGACGATGAATACGAGGATGACGAGGAGGATTGATGATAATTGATGGGGACGATTGATGGCGATTATTCATGAGCGGGCCGTGGCGTGCGTCCTGGGCGTATGGCGTGTTTATTGCTCCAAAGTGTGACGTGGAATAGCCTGGGCACAGATCAAGAGGAGAACTATGCCGGTTAATAAGACTCTCGCCTCGTTTTCAGACTTTTCGTTCAAAGTGGCTTTCGCCGTGTACGTCATCGGGCTGATCGTGATGTTGGCCTATTACGTGCGCGAGCGGATGCTTCAAGAGGCATATGAGGACGCTAGTCGTCGTGAGGAAAGCCAGTCCGGAAACCAGTCTGTAGGCCAGGGTGCCTCGGACAAGGAGCTGGTTGGAGCTAGCGCGACGAAATCGGGTGTTGCCTCGGAGGCGTCGGAATCCGGTACCAGCTCACACGTCGACGTCGGATCGGTGGCGTCGGCCTCTTCTGCTGGTTCGTCGCGTAGTGGTGGTTCGTCGCGGGCCGCCTCATTGTGGGGGCGCGTTGCCCACGACCGGCCGGTCATGAGCCAAGCTGAACTCGACGCTCGCCAAGACAGTGTTGATCGCTTGGGGACGTTCGGACAGGGCGTCATTTTCCTCGGGCTGCTGTTCCATGCGGCGTGCGTCATTTTGCGCGGGTTGTCGGCGCACCGCTTCCCGTGGGGCAATTTGTACGAATATGTCGCCTTGGTGTCGCTGGTCGCGATGATCGTCGCCACGGTGGTCCTGACTAAGCGCGAGAACCGCATCATGTGGCCCTGGGTGCTAACTCCCGTGGTTGCGCTGCTGTTCTATGGCGGCATGAAGCTGTACGCGGCATCGGCACCGGTGGTACCCGCGTTGCAGTCATACTGGTTCCCGATTCACGTATCGACGGTGTCCATTGGTGCTGGTTTCGGCCTGATATCCGGAATGTGTAGCTTGGCGTACATCGTGAGGATGTTTCAGCCGGTGGGGCAAGAGCATGGTTTCATGGGAAAAATCGCGGGACCACTGCCGAGTGCCAAAAGACTTGACCGGCTGGCATACCGCACAGCCGTCGTGGCGTTCCCGATTTTCGGGCTCGGCGTGATTTTTGGCGCGATCTGGGCTGAATCGGCGTGGGGGCGCTTCTGGAACTGGGACCCCAAGGAGACCATGTCGTTCGTCACGTGGATCTTGTACGCAGCTTATCTGCATGCTCGAGCAACGACGGGGTGGAAAGACCAGCGAGCAGCGTGGATCAACGTGGTTGCCTTCGGAATTATGGTGTTCAATCTGTTCTTCATCAACCTCGTAGTATCCGGGCTGCACTCGTACGCCGGGTTGAATTAGTTCCGCGGGATTGAGGAAGCCTCTAGGCGAATATGCAGGGGTGAAACGCGCCCAAGAGGGGTAGGTAGCTCGGTGTGAACCAAAACTGCGGGGGTATATCTGACCTGGTGGGGAAAAGTGCGGGGGGATATGGTCAATTTTTGGCCATTTTTCACCCATATACCCCCGCAGTTTTTTCCGATGACCATATACCCCCGCAGAATTAGAGAAATCGGCCGACACGAGCGTCGCTAGGAATTAGTAATCCTCATTTCCCACAGGCATGAGGCCAATGGTCTCCGGTTTTCCAGCAGACCTGGATCTTCGAGAGGTCTTGGGCGGTAACCAACTCCTTCGATTATTTCCAGGAAGTTAAATCACGGGCGAGGCTTTGGAAAAGGGGCCGACCTCCTAATAATCTCATTGGGGATAAAAGGTCACATGAAGAGGAAGATCCCTTATGCCCAAGTCGGTCCCACCTGAGCAGCCAGCGAACGAACCCCCTATGGAGGGATCGGCAGAGAATAGTTCCCGCCCGGCCAGCACAGCTCAACCATCTGCGACAACGCGGGCGCCGCACGGCGAGACGAACGGGACCAGCGCGACTAAGGGGGCCACGGAAAACGACGCGGCCAACAAGGCCAGCACCCCAGAGGACACCACCACCCACCCTAAAAAGTCCATCGGCCAGCGCATTCGCGGTAACCTTTTGTGGCAGATCATCATCGCCATCATCGCGGGCATCGTCTGTTCGTTGTTTTTCCCTGATTGGCTTGCCCGCGTGTTCGTCACGTACAACAGCCTGTTCAGCAACTTCTTGAGCTTCTTCATCCCGGTGCTCATTTTCGCGCTGATCACCCCGGCGATCTCCGGCCTAGGCCGCGGCGCCGGCAAGTGGCTAGCGATTACAACGGGCGTCGCGTACGGCTCGACTATTTTCTCGGGCCTGATCGCCTTTGGCACGGCGTCGGTAGTGTATCCGTGGTTGCTGAAGGGCGACGATCTTTTTAAGGCAAAAACTGTCGACGACGGTGCGCTAAAGCCGTTCTTCGAAATTGAGATGAAGCCACCGTTCGAGGTGATGACGGCCCTCCTGCTGGCGTTCACCATCGGCGTGGCCATGACGGCGGTGAAGAGCGACACGCTGTACGCGGGCGCGAAGGACCTCGAGCGCGTGATTATGCGCGTGATCAGCAAGTTCGTGATCCCCCTGTTGCCGCCGTTCATTTTCGGCATGTTCTTGTCGATGGGCATGAACGGCAATTTGACGAACACGCTGGTGTCGTTTGCCAAGGTCATCGTGCTGGCCATCGCGATGACGGGGGTTTTACTGCTGTTGCAGTTTTCGGTGACCGGGGGGATCGCGAAGGTCAACCCGTGGCGCGCGTTCAAGAACATGATCCCGGCGTATATCACCGCGCTGGGGACGTCCTCGTCGGCTGCGACCATCCCGGTCACGTACGAGTGCTCGAAGAAGAATGGCGTGAATCCGACGGTCGCCGGTTTCACGGTGCCGTTGTGTGCGACAATTCACCTGGCTGGGTCGATGATGAAGATTTCGCTGTTCGCGTTCGCGATTGTGCAGATGGCGAACATCGACACGACGCCGGCGAAAATGATCGGCTTCGTGCTGATGCTGGGCATCACGATGATCGCCGCGCCGGGCGTGCCGGGGGGCGCGATTATGGCGGCGTCGGGGTTGCTCTCGTCGATGCTGGGCTTTTCTGATTCTGAGGTTGCGATCATGATTGCGGCGTATATCGCGATCGACTCCTTTGGTACGGCGTGCAATGTTACTGGCGACGGTGCCATCGCTCTGATTATCAACCGCATGGTGGGGGATAAGGGCATTAGCCGCAAGGAGCTCGAGGATACTCCGACGTATGAGGATGCAATTGCGGAAGCGGAGGCTCGCGAAGCTGCAATGCAGTAGCCGCGCCGGACGCTAGCCCATCCTGACCACTTGGGCCGGGCGCTGAGGTACGGTGTTTGCCATGCGCACTGTCTTGGTTACCGGCGGGGCTGGTTTCATCGGCTCGAATTTTGTCCATTACACGCGGGCGCACTATCCCAACGTGAAGATCGTCGTCCTCGACGCGTTGACCTACGCCGGTAATCCGGAGAGCTTAAATCCCGACGCCACAGACTCCACCGACCTCTGCGAACTGGTCGTCGGCGACGTGTGTGACCAGCCACTCGTCGACAAGCTGGTGAAGTCGGCAGATCAAGTTGTGCACTTCGCCGCGGAAAGCCACAACGATAACTCTCTGCGGGATCCGGCGCCGTTCCTCACAACCAATATCGAGGGTACGGTGACAGTGGCGTCAGCGTGCGTGAAGTATGACGTTCCGCTCCACCACATTTCGACGGACGAGGTGTTCGGGGATCTTCCGATCGGTTCGGGTGAGCGCTTCACGGAGAGGTCGCCGTATCGCCCGTCGTCGCCATATTCGGCGTCGAAGGCGTCGGCGGATCATATGGTCCGCGCGTGGGTGCGCAGTTTCGGGCTGAAGGCCACGATTTCGAATTGTTCGAATAACTACGGGCCCCGGCAGCACCCGGAGAAGCTCATCCCGCGGCAGATCATCGGGCTGATTGGCGGGCGGCGGCCGCGCGTGTATGGCACGGGCGAGAATGTGCGCGATTGGATCCATGTGGACGATCACAACAGTGCCGTGTGGACCATTATCGACGCTGCCCGGCGCGATCCGGCGCTGTACGGCCGCACGTTCCTCATCGGCGCCGATGGGGAGCGGTCCAACTTGGAGATCGTGGGGGATCTTCTCGAGGCATTTGGCCGGTCGCGTGATGATTTTGTGCATGTCACGGATCGGCCGGGCCATGATCGTCGGTACGCGATCGACCCGACGCGGCTCCGCACGGAGCTGGGGTGGGAGCCAACTCATTCTCTTGCCGACGGTTTGCGCGAGACGATTGAGTGGTATCGGAGCAATCACACGTGGTGGGAGGTTGCCGCCAAGGCTGCTGAGGAAAAGTATGCGCTCACCGAGAGGGAGGTCGGGTAGGCCGGGCGCGACCAGGTATTTCGTGGCACCTTGTCCTGTGCGCCGCGCGAAGGTAATTAACAACCCTAATTAGGGTGATATTTTGTTAATACTTTGTTTCCTTCGTTTAGGTAGCGCATCTTCCGTGCTAGATGTATTAATACCATTCTTGTGAGGGGCAAGGAGTTTAACGGTCACCATAAAGCTGAGTCTTTTGAAAATGATGTGAGCATAGTGCCATCCCCTTTTTCAAGGGACTTTTGTGCTTTGTAAACAGCCCTGTGGAGAATCCGTGCTTAGCCTCCTCAGTAGCGTGTTGTCATACTTTTTCTAGTGAGGTAACCACTTAATGAGCTTATTGTTTGGCAGTTCGGATTCGAATAAGGACTGCTGTCCACCCCCCCCCGTATTCAATGAGAATTACGGAGCGTGATGAATAAGCTATCGTTTAAATCAACTTTATCGCTCCTCTTTTTAGCCGCATTAATCTCTGGAATAGGCGACGGGCTGATTCCTATTGCTTTTGCGCTTCAGGCCCACCGAGTAGATTCTTCCGGTCGAGGCTTGACGATGGTGCTCATTGCTTTATGGTCAGGCCGATTTATCAGTTCCGTGGTAGTGCGCAAACTGCTGCCGCCAATTCGTCCTGTGGGCTGGATGTTAAGTAGCGACTTTGTTCGTTTACTGGCTCAGTGGGGGCTAGTTGCCTGGGTGCTCGTCCAGGGTGATTCGATTGCCTCGTTTGCCGTCTCAAGTTTCGTGTACGGATGCGCCTCCTCATTTTTTACCCCGGCTCGCTTCGGGTTACTGGCGCTGTTGTTCACGGATTCGCAGCGCACGCGCGTCAACGGGACCTTGTCGATCCTCGGTGATGTTTTATATATCGCCGGTCCACTAATCGGCACCGCAGCCGTGATCACATTGGGTTTTCGCACGGTACTACTTATCGACGGAGCTACGTTTCTGATAGCAATGCTGTTCGTATTGCCATTCTTTAAAGTGCGCAGAAATTCGGCGACCGACGATGCTCCCGGAACTGATGAAGCTGAGGAAGCTCCACAGGCTTCCCATGCTGACCCCGCTGACAACGTTGACCTTGCCAACAATGCCGACTCCGCAAGCACCGACGCAGCGTCGGCTCAAACCAAGGTAAACAGCGCAAAAAAGCCCACCGCGGTGTTGCCCCGCTGGGTGCAGGTGGGGCTCGGTACATGGCTGGTGGCCTCCCTTGTCAACGGTTTCCTCGGCAGCGCTGGCCCGACGTGGATCATGAACTCGTTCGACGAGAAGATGTGGGGCTTCATGGCTACTGCCCTGGCTATCGGTTCCCTGCTAGGTTCAGCCGCGACGATTTTAAGGAAACTGGATCGAGTCCGTTTCACAACTTTGCAATTCCTAATGTTGCTGTTTTTGGCCGGGCAGTTATTGGCGCTGGCTTTCTCTCCAGTGTTTATTGTGATCGCCCTGGTCGGTGCGGTTGCATCTTTGCTCATGACTTCTGCAGGCGTGTCTTGGGACTCGTTGGGGCAGTCCCTAGGAAAAGACGAACTTGTGCATCAGTTTGCTACGAAAGACCAGCTGGTTTTCACTGCTGGGACCCCGCTGGGCATGGTCTTGTTCGCCGCGCTCTCGGGTCATCCACACATGTCCGCGCTCATCCTGTCTGTCCTCTTGGTAGCAGCGGCGATTGTCAGTTGCTTGCCGATAGCACGCTCGCCGCGCGTGGCGGACGTGACGGATGACCCATCTGCACTGGGCACATAAAACCGGCACCCAATCCGCCAAGCCACCACCCGGCACCCATGCCGCCCGCGCTCACGTCGCCACGCCACTAGGCTGGTGAGCATGACGTCCCGACTCGAAGTTCAGGAACCCGACCAGCACGCAACGTACGTCGCCACCCCGATCCCGGGAGTGTTCATCTTTTATCCCACTGTTCACGTTGATCAGAGGGGTAGTTTCCACGAGTGGTACAAGGCGGATGATTTCGCCGAGGCCCTCGGCTACCCGTTCTTCCCGGAGCAGGCGAATATGAGTGTGTCGGCCCGCGGCGTCGTGCGCGGCATCCACCTGGCCGAGGTCCCACCGGGTCAGGCGAAGATGGTGACCTGTCCCGCGGGGGCACTCAGCGACATCATTGTGGACCTGCGCAAGGGTTCCAGCACTTATGGCAAGCACATCGTCGTCCCGCTCAACCAGGACAATCACGCCGTGGTGTATCTCCCCGTAGGCATCGGGCACGGGTTTGTCGCGCACGAGGACGATACGGTCGCCACGTATCTGACTAGCACCGCGTACGATCCCTCGCGCGAGTTCGGGGTGCGGATAACGGATCCCGCCCTTGGCATTGATTGCCAGTCGCTTCTCAACTCCGACGAGTCCTCAGAGCAGAACTCCGCCACAGTCGACCCGATTTTTTCAGAGAAGGATCGCGTCGCTCCTCTGCTTGCCGACGTTGACGACCGGCTTCCCACCTGGGAGGACTGTAAACATTTCGAGGACGAATTACGTAACGGGTGGGCATTAGCGAACAGCGAAGCCGGCGTCGACACGGAGTAAAACGACGTTTAATTGCCGACGGTAACCGCGCGATGAATAACGTCGAGTCGAGTCTAGTTGACCTCGCGCCGGGCTGAACCGCTAGTCTGGCATACGTGAATGAGGACACGACGCAGCCAACCGAGAAACCGACCCGCCCGTGGAAGGATATTCTGCTGTATGGGCTGGCCCGGCTGTTATTGTTCTTCGTCTTAACGGTGGTGATAGCGTACGGCGCTTACCTGGTGGGAGCGCCGATGCCTCTCATGATTAGCGCCCTTCTGGCTTTGATTGTGGCGCTGCCGCTGTCCATGTTTTTGTTCAAAGGGCTGCGTAGGCGTGTGACAACAGAAATGGCCACGTGGAATGAACAACGCCGCGCCCACAAGGAATACATCAAGAGCCAGTTAGAAGACCGGGAATAGGAATTAACGCATCTACCCCAACCAGAGCGCGAGTGTGGTGGCAAGGGCCCACACCACCATGGCGCGCCCGGTCATTCCCAGCACAGGAATGAGGCCTTTCCCCTCTGCGTGAGAAACAATCGGCCGCGCAGCCAGGCCTAGAATCGGTGCTGCTACCAGCCCAATCAGGGCCCAAGGTGTAGCAATAAAGGCCAGCAGTACCGACGCCACAACAGGCATGGCCGCGAGTATGCACCACAGGGTTCGGCTCCCTCGGTCTCCTAGTCGCACGGCGAGGGTAATCTTGCCCGTGGCCTCGTCGCTGGGTATGTCGCGTAGGTTATTTGCCAGGTTCACCGCCGCAGAGACCGAGCCGATGGCGACCGCAATTGCTAGTCCTGCCCAGGTAACGTGATCGGCTTGTGTGTATTGCGTACCTAATACGGCGACCAGCCCGAAGAAGACGAAGACGGCCACTTCGCCCAATCCCCGGTAGCCGTAGGGGTGTTTGCCGCCGGTGTAGAACCATGCGGCCACGACGCAGGCAGCGCCTACCAGGATCAGCCACCAGTGCCCACTGATTGCACATAACACCAGGCCAGCCAGGCCCGCAATGCCGAACGCCACAAAAGCTGCGTGCTTGACGCCATAGGGCTGCACCAGCCCCGATGCGGTCAACCGGAATGGCCCGGAGCGGTCGTCGTCGGTACCCCGGATCCCGTCCGAGTAGTCATTGGCATAATTCACCCCAATAACCAGGAACCAGCCAACGATCGCCGCAAGGATCGCTCGTATTATCGACGCTTGCCCCGTGAGCGCTGCGGCCCCCGTGCCTGCGATGACGGGGGCAAAGCCGTTGGCCCAGGTGTGCGGGCGAGCGGCCTCGAGCCAATCATGGGCGGTCACAGTGCGTGGAGGGGTACGTCGTGACGATGAGTGGCCGTCGAACTCGGGGCCGTTATTGGAGGGCGATGAGTCCGGTGTGCTGGGCTGGTCAGGAGTGTGGGGCATGGTTCTATTGTGACGCATCGCGGGCTTGAGGAGGAGAGCCGGGTAGGCTCGTGTGTCGGGAATTTTTCGTTTCATACCGCCATGGAAGGATTATGCGTGCAGCAGGTCATTTATTTTTTAGGCCAAGTGGTCAGTTTTTTCCTGACGCTCGCCCGGCTGATTCCGCTGCGCGTTCACAATGAGTTCGACGGTAAGCTGATTCCGCAATCCGGCCCGGTGACCATTTCGGTGACCACCCACGGCCCGCGGTTGAATAAAGTGTGGTACACCCTGGAGTCGCTGGCTCGTGGGACAGTGTCGGCCCCCATTGTGTTGTGGCTTGATAAGGAAGACTACGAGCGGCCGTTGCCGGAGCGGCTCCAGCGGCTGGTGGACCGCGGCCTGCAGATTCGCTGTTCAGATGGCAGCTTTGGACCTCACACGAAATATTGGCCGGTGTTCCGCGAGCGAGTGACGTCGGCACGCGACTCGGCGGCGTCGGATTCGGCCAGCCAGGATTTACTGTCGTTGCGGGTCGCCACGGCCGATGATGACATTATTTATCCGGAATGGTGGCTGGAGCGTCTGCTGGAGTGCGCGGATGTGAGCCCGCATGATGTGATCGCCTACCGGGCCCACCGGGTGTGTGTGAAGAAGGGGGCTTTGGCACCTTATGCGCGCTGGCCTGCGGTGAAGACGTGCAGGGCATCGATTGCGAATATGGCGACGGGCGTGTCGGGGGTTTTGTATCCGTTGCCGTTTATGGAGTTCGTGGTGGATCAGGGCGATTCTTTCCGACGCCTCGCTCCCAAGGCCGACGATATTTGGCTCCACGCGTGCGCGGTGCGGTCGGGCACAAAAGTCAGGCAAGTTTTCGGTCAACAGCGAAATTTCGCGGTTGTCCCGACGACGCAGTTCAACGCGGCTCTAGTCGTCCGCAATGTGTGGATGGGCGGCAATGATGTGCAGGCCAGCCGCGTGTACACCGATGACGACATCGCGGCCCTGAAGCAAGCTAGTGCATGTTAACGAGTTAGTGTTGCGCGGCACTGAGTATCTGCCGCAGTGCGTGGCGGTCGGTTTTACCTGGTCCGCGCAGTGGAATCTGCCTAACTACCGCAGTTGAGGTGGGTAAGGCATATGAGGGAAGGTTGAGCTGCCCTCTAATTTGTCGCGTTTCTTCGCGGTCGAGGAAGTACGGAGAGGTGGCGTGCGGTTGTTCGATCACTAGGCACACGCTTTCTCCCCATTCCGCCGAGGGGATTCCCAGTACAGCGCAATCGCTATAACCCGCCCGCCGAGCTGCGGATTCGACGATTTCCGGCAGGACTTTCAGACCTCCCGTATTGATGGCCTGGTCGTACCGTCCCAGAATCTCTAGCTTTTCATTGTGGATAGTTCCGATGTCATCCGTCACAAACCAGCCATCGACAAAAGGATTGGCGTTCCCCACGTGCTCCCCCGACGGTGCAACGTGAGTCGATGATCCGAAAAGGTCTTCAGCGTTGCGGTATCCTGCAGCCAAGGTCGGCCCGCCGAGAAGTACGCGGCCCTCGCCGGAAGGCCCGAGAGGCTGGATTTTTACTGACGTACCTGGCAGGGGTTTTCCGTCGTACACCATCCCACCGGCGGTTTCTGAGGATCCGTAGGTGGTGATTATCGTCCACCCCACATTTGCGCACGCTCGACGCAGCGCAGGGCTTAGCGGTGCGCCGCCGACGAGGATGCCGTCCAATCGCCCGACCGCCTCACTAATCGTTGACGGGGAGTAGCTACCTGTGTCCCGCTTAGGTTTGAGTGCCTGGATTAGCCGTCTGACCTGGGTCGGAACCAGGGAGCAGTATCGTCGTGGCCCGGTCATATGATGTATCGCGTCGACAAACGCCGCTGGTGTAAACGGCTGGGCGACGTCCATGAGCACTGGTTCATAGCCCGCTGCTAAGGATCGTAAGAGGACTTGTAGCCCGGCGACGTGGTCGGGGGGTAGGGCGAGTAGCCATTGTCCAGGGCCGCCGAGGACTTTTTCGGTTGCCGACGCCGACGCCGCGAGCGCGGCTGCGCTGAGCTGAGCTCCTTTGGGAACCCCGGTTGATCCTGATGTGGACAGGATGACTGCGATGGTGGCGTCGATAGGTGCGCCAGCTCGCATGACGTCGTGGAGGAGCGTGGCCCGATGTGGGTCATTCGCTGGGAGGGGAAGGAGTGAAGCTTCACCGCGTAAAGCTTGTTCTAGCTGGGGATATAGCTCGGCAACTGTGGTGTTTGTTGGGATGGGTAGTGGTACCAGTGGCCGAGTGTTCACGGTGAGGAAGTGTAGTGAAGGGCATAAGAAGACCCAGCCACCGGGGTGAGCCAGTGGCTGGGTGAAGTGTTAGTCGGCGATGAAACCGAGGCTATCAAGCGTTACGAAGATGGTATGGATCTCTTCGCGTGATGCTTTGCGCTGGTGAACAGCGTAGAAAGCCTGCGCTGCATCTGCAGCCGTTGATGGAATGTGCCCTTCGGTGACGAGGAGATTGACCACGTCGGCGGTCTTCGTCTTGGTAACGGGCTCAGCAAGTGCAACCGCTGAACGGCCGTTATGCTCCGAATGTGCACGGCCAACGACGTCCACAGGGGTGAATTGTTGGTCGCTAATGCGAAGCCAGTTGATGAAACGCATGATGCTGCTTGCCATTTTTCTTCCCCTCCTTTATGGGGTCGTATGCGGGTTCCCAAAGTGTGGTACGCGAGCCTCTTTATCCGGCGTTACCGGCCCAAATGCTTCTTGGTGGCGTCCGCTTAAACCGTCGCTTGAAGGTATCAAGTGAAGCTGTCAGCTAAGACTTCCGGTTGGAACTGTCGGGTGAAGGTGCCCTACGTCTGAAATTAGATAAAATGCACACTAGTTGAAATTGTTGGGGTAGTCAAGCATTGACTACACCCTCAAATTTCCTAGGAAAATCCTGTCACTGTGATAGGCAAAAATGACTTTCCAGCGCCTCCACCTGTGGGGTGAGCCGAGTTTCCGTCTCGTAGGCATCGTGTCGTAGGTAATGAGCCTCAGGCACCGGGTCTGGGGAATCTGCCCCTAAGCACCAGCGACGTCAAAGCCTCCATCACGAAGTTTTGTCCTTACTCGAACAAGATCATCCTCGGTCGGCGTTTGGGACATCGTCGTCTCAATGTACCGATTAATTTCCTGCTCGGTTATAGGTTCTCCCTGGTCACGGTGAACATCCTGCTTAGCGACGATGGTCGCAGCTATTCGGTCGATATCCTCTTCTCTCAGATCTTGTTTGAGGACATACATGATTGCACCGGCGTCACCGTCGGGCACAGCTGCTGGATATCCAATGCGTAACCATTCAATGAAACGTAGTAACCAGTTTTTATGTTCCAGCTCTCGTTGTTCGTCGATGGCCCGTTGGGTTGCCTCTGAAAACGTCCCAGACGCAGCCGGTTCGTTGTTGGTGGTGGATCTTCGGTTCGGGGTGGATTCTGAGGTGGGGTGTGAACCAGTGCTCATCTCTAGGGTCCTTTAGTGTCCGCCGGACGTGCCGTAAATGTTGATACCTGTGTAGTGAGCGATCGTTGCGTTGGTGATCCATAGGACGCCAGCGATGATGACTGCCAGGCATAGCGCGTAGATCACCCAAGCCAAAATGTGGCTTATTCCCTTACTGTGTTGTCCTTCAGCAGAGCCGGCAGCATCGAGGCGAACACCGAGGGAGAACAGTGTGGGGAGCCCGGCTCCTAAAACCAGTGCGACAACGAGAACGGTGAGGAGTGAATGGAGGGTAGACATTACCGAGCGACCTTTCGCTCTTCAGCGGGGATAACGGAGTTGGAGTCTTCATCCCACTCTGCGTTGACATTGTGGGATGACACTTTGTTCTTTCGGGACTGCTGATAGATGTAGCCAGCCAAGGTCACCAGGATGGCGAAAGCTGCTATAACGCCGATGAAGTCGGTGGTGGCTAGGCCGACAAGATGTGCCACCAACCATGTCAGGGCGCCGACGACAGCGGCACAGGGGAGAGTGATGACCCAGGCGGTCGCCATGCGGCCGGCCACTCCCCAGCGGACTTCAGCGCCACGACGTCCTAGGCCTGTACCCAGGATTGATCCGGTCGCGACGTGCGTCGTCGATAAGGCCATGCCGGCGTGTGAGGAAGTAAGAATAATTGCAGCTGAAGAGGCTTCTGCCGCCATGCCCTGCGGAGAGTCGATTTCGACGAGCCCCTTGCCTAAGGTACGGATCACTCGCCAGCCACCGGTGTAGGTGCCCAAGGCGATGGCGGAGGCACATGCCGCGATGATCCATAGAGGCATGTGGGTGTCGGCATCGATTTCGCCGTACGCGACCAGGGCCAAGAAGATGACACCCATCGTTTTCTGAGCGTCACCAGTGCCGTGAGCAAGCGACACGAGCGAGGCTGTTGCGATCTGTCCGATGCGGAAGTGATTGTTCTTGTTGTGTTCCTCGACGCTATCGGTGATGCGGTAAATCAGCCAGGTGCCGCACGCGGACACCACGCCGGCGACGAAGGGCGCGGCCAATGCGGGGATGATGATCTTGCCGAGGATGTTTGCCCAGGCCACGCCACCGATTCCCAGGGAGACAAACGCGGCCCCGATCAGCCCGCCGAAAAGGGCGTGAGAGGAGCTGGAGGGGATCCCGAGCAGCCAGGTCAGCAGGTTCCATACGATTCCGCCGATAAGGCCTGCAAAGACGACAAGAAGAAGTTTGTGCGCGTCGGTATCGCTATCGAGGTTGAACTGATCGAGATTGACGATCCCTTTACCGACTGTTTTTGCCACCTCGACGGAGAGGAATGCGCCGATGAGGTTGAGAATCGCTGACAATGTGACTGCTACTTTTGGTGTGAGAGCACCGGTGGCAATGGACGTCGCCATTGCATTTGCGGTGTCGTGAAAACCATTTGTGAAGTCGAACGCGAGCGCGGTAGCGATCACTATGACGAGGATGATCAGTTCGGTCACAGCGAAAGTATCCTCCCCGGACTATGTAGCAGCCAAACTGTGGCGGCAGCGTTAAGATTCCGTTAACTTTCCGGGGGTAGCTAATGGGGGAGGTTCGGTCAGTAATAGTAAGGGAACTCGTCCCACCGCGGAGGTCGCTTCTCAAGGAAGGAGTTTCTCCCTTCCAGCGCTTCGTCGGTCATATAGGCCAATCGCGTGGCCTCTCCGGCGAACACTTGCTGCCCCATGAGGCCATCGTCGGCAAGATTGAAGGCAAACTTCAGCATCCGCTGTGCGGTCGGAGACTTGGAATTGATCGCGCGCGCCCACTCGATGGCAACATTCTCCAGCTCAGCGTGGTCGACGACCTCATTAACGGCGCCCATCCGGTGCATAGTCTCGGCATCGTAGGTCCGGCCGAGGAAGAAGATCTCGCGCGCAAACTTTTGCCCGACCTGCTGGGCCAGGTACGCAGAGCCGTAACCCGCGTCAAACGACCCCACGTCGGCGTCGGTCTGCTTGAATAACCCGTGCTCGCGCGAGGCTAACGTGAGATCACAGACTACGTGCAGGGAATGCCCGCCACCGGCCGCCCAACCATTGACCAGCGCGATAACAACCTTCGGCATCGTGCGTATCAGCCGCTGGACCTCAAGAATGTGGAGCCGCCCGCCCTCTGCTTGGGCACGAGCAGTATCGACGCCCGACGCGTCGGCGTGCTCGACATCAGAATTGTGCTCGGTGGCGTACTGGTACCCGGAGCGGCCGCGAATGCGCTGATCTCCGCCCGAGCAGAACGCCCACCCACCGTCCTTCGGCGACGGACCATTGCCCGTTAACAAAACAGTGCCGACGTCGGGACTGCGGCGCGCATGGTCGAGCGCTTGGTACAACTCATCGACGGTATGGGGGCGGAAAGCATTGCGTACTTCTGGCCGATCGAAAGCGATCCGGACGATACCGTCGGCGCGCTCGGTTCCGACGTGGCGGTGATACGTGATGTCGGTGAGATCGGTGAATCCGGGAACTGGCTTCCATAGCTCGGGGTTGAACGGCTGGCCAGTATCGGAACGGTTGGCGGAGTGTTCATCTGACATACCGATGAGGATACTGACAATCAGCACACGCGTGGCCATGGCGGCCCACGCGTCGCTATGGCGACGTGGTTATGTCCGGTTGGTGGTTAGGGTAGAAGTCATGTCTCACATGGACCTGCCGGATTCTGATCCTCGACCTGCGTTGTCACCTGGGCTCCCTCGCCAATACGGGCTCGGTCGTTGGCCGGGTGATGTGACATGTCCGTCGCTCAACGAAGTGTGGGAGCGTGCACATGTTGTCCAGTTGCCGATGAACATTCGGTTCCGTGGGATTATGCAACGCGAGGTCATGCTTATCGACGGCCCCCAAGGCTGGTCAGAGTGGGGAGCTTTTCTGGAATATGGTCCGGTGGAATCTGCGATGTGGCTGGCCTCAGCGCTGGAAATGGGATGGGTGGGCCCACCTCGATCATTGCAAGGATGGGTGCCGGTCAACGGGACTATTCCCGCGTGCGAGCCGGATCGCGTTCCCGATCTCCTTAATCGATATTCGGGAATATCGACGGTCAAAGTGAAGGTGGCAGAAAAGGGACAGACTCTCGACGAGGATTGCGCCCGAGTCCGCGCTGTTCGCGAGGCCCGCCCGGACATCACCATCCGCGTCGACGCGAATGGTGGGTGGACCGTAGCGGAGGCGCATGAGGCCGTGCGTCGATTCCTCCGCGATGGGCCCTTGGATTACGTCGAACAGCCGTGTCCTCGGCTTGAGGGCCTCGCTGAACTGCGGAAAACTTTGGCTGATGATGGGCTGAGTGCTCGCATCGCTGCGGATGAGTCCATACGTAAAGCGTCGGATCCATACCGTGCTATACGCATGGGAGCTGTCGATGTGGCCGTGGTGAAAGCCGCGCCGCTCGGCGGTCCGCGCGCCTTGATCGCGGTGGCAGAGGAGGCGCGCAAACATGGTGTGGATGTGACGGTGTCGTCGGCAATTGATTCGGTTGTCGGCATGTATGCGGGTTTGTGTGCGGCCTCGGCGGTGGATAGTCAGCCGGCAGGCCTGGCGACGGGTGCGCTGATGGCTGGTGATGTGGGTGATTCACGACCCATTGTCGACGGAATGATGGCTGTGGAGCCGCGAACTCCGGATCCGGATGCGCTGGCGAGGTATCGTGCCCCGGAGGATAGGGTGCAGTGGTGGAAAGAGCGCCTGGCGGCGGCATGGAAACACGTGCCGGGCATCGCGGGCGAATCTCGCGCGACGGGTGTGTCGGGCGCGCCGGGAAGTGCGGCTGATGAAGACTGATGGTTAAGGCTGAGTAACAAAGTGGAAAAATCGTTCTCCATGAGTAGTTCCGGTGGTGTTCCTGCCTCCATCATGACAGCGGCGATTATTGTCGATGAGCTGATCCGTTGCGGGGTACAGGACGTGGTTGTGTGCCCGGGATCGCGTTCGGCACCGTTAGCGTTGGCCTTCTCCGAAGCAGCGGCACGTGGGGAGATCACCCTTCACATGCGTACCGACGAGCGAACCGCAGCATTCTTGGCGTTGGGCTTAGCGCAGGCCGGTGTCGGTCCGCGACGTAATCGGCCGGGGATCCCAGGCGGCCACCATGTTGTCCCGGTGGTGATGACGTCGGGAAGTGCGGTGGCCCATTGCGCACCCGCGATGGTGGAAGCACAGATGTCGCATCGTCCACTCATGGTGTTGTCTGCGAATCGTCCCTGGCCATTGTGGGGAACGGGGGCGAACCAGACGGTGGATCAGCGGTCGGCTTTCCGAGATACCGCCGTGCGCACAGAGGGGATCGACACCGCTACTCGACGCAGTGATGCCTGGCATGTGATGCACCGGGAGATCCGCGCTGCCGTCGATAGGGCCGTGGTTGCGGCGACGGCGGCAGGTGTGCGTATGCAGGTGCAGGCTGGCGTCCCCGAGGATGCTCGACCCACAACTGCTGTGGAGCTGCCCTTCCGCGGTCCGGTGCACATTGATGTGCCATTCGATAACCCATTAGTGCCGACGGATGATGACCAGCTACACGAGGCTGCCCAGTCCGCACACCGGTTGGGCCGACCGGATGGAGGGAGTTGGACGCGCTTCGTGGGGCGGGCGAAGGTGTCCTCGCCACGAGTTCTACACATTGCGGGCCATAATGCTCCGCAGGTCGACGCGCTCCGCAGTGTACCCACGATCGCGGAGCCCACCGCTGCAGTGCCTGATGTTCCTATTCATCCATTGGCATTGTCGCTTTTATCGCCAGATCACGTGGTGGTGACGGGCCGTCCGACCCTGCACCGGGATGTCTCGAAACTCTTGGCCAGGCCGGATATTCCGATTACGGTCATTGCGGATAACCCCGGCGATTACTCGGATGTCGCTCACATGGCCGGGGAGGTCGCAACGAAGATCGACCTTGCGCCACAAAGCCGACGATGGGTGGATCATTGCCGGTCGGTGGATCAGGCCGCTGCTGATGCCGTGCGCGAGGTGATCCTCGTGGACGATCTTGCTGTGAAGTCTCAGCTTTCCGAACCTGTGGACGATTCCTCCGCACAACCCGACACACCGTCCCCCACCGAACCGCATGCCGATACGCAGCCCCCCACCCTCCATCGGATGACCGGGCTAACGGTTGCCGCAGCCGTAGCAGATTCTGTCCACGTCGGCGATGCGCTCGTGGTGGGAGCGTCGAATCCGGTGCGTGACCTGTCGTTCGTCGGCGCTCCGTTTGATGGGGTTGAAATGTATTCCAACCGTGGAGCGTCGGGAATTGATGGTTTCTTATCGACGGCTATTGGTGTCGCGCTCGCACGGCAAGCCGCCCAGCCCGACAGTGTGCGTGCACCGCGAACCGTGGCGCTCGCCGGAGACCTGACCTTCCTTCACGATGCGACCGGCCTAAACGTGGCGGCCTCGGAACCACGCCCGTCAAACCTTCTGATCGTCGTGGCGAATGACCAGGGTGGCGGTATTTTTGAGGCTTTGGAGCCAGGGAAGCCGGAACTCCGCAGCCATTTTGAGCGTGTCATGGCTACTCACCACGAGGTGAACATCAAGTCGATATGTGACGCTTTTGGGATGACGTACCGGAAAGCTGACACTGCAGAAGAGCTGGTCACCCTGCTGGAACGTCATGCCGAGGGGATGCCACTCGGTGATGCGGGGGTCAACTATGGAGACAGTGCCGATCAAAAGTACGGAGATCAAACGTACGGCGATCAAACGTATGAAGGAAGTCAGCCGTACGAGGGAATCACAGTGATCGAAGCTGCTTGCGACCGTGCACACCGACGTCAGACCATAGAATCCCTGGAAGGACGCGTTGCTGTTGTGAGCAGGCGTCAAGCGCAGTGAAGCCAAGCACAGCAGTAAAGCCAAGCACGGTGGCAGAACAGCACAAAAATGACCACACGAAAGTGGATAATGATTAGGGCACGACGTCGGGGAGGTGAACACCGAAGTGAACGCGATGACAACCCGTGGCATGAACGCGGATAAAAAGCCCACACCCCGCGGAGATGAGAAACCTCAGGGTGGCAAGGTACGAAATTCTCGTCGGGCACTGTCCCGCGGTGATGCTGAGGTGCGAATCGATACCGTGGCCCGCCGCTGTCGCCAGGTCATCGCATTACTCGCATTACTGATGACGCTGGTCTGTACCACGTTGGTCGCTGGACCGATTTATAACGACTTTAAGCTGCACAAAGATAAAGAAACCGCCATCGCGACGGTGAACCACGTCGGCCTGTTGCGCACAGCCATTTCATTTCGGGATAGCTCCGGAGAATTTCATTCCCCCAACACGGGAGTTTTATATCCCGGCGGATTGCATGACGGCCAGAAGGTGTGGGTGGAGTATTCGCGCAGCCATCCCGACACTGTTCGAGTCCAAGGAAGAACCTGGACATTATCTCTTTTACCTGCGATTTCAACATTTATCGTGACGATCGCTCTGTCTTTGGGAGCAATAGTGTTGATTAACCGACGCGCCGAACGTAAGAAAAATTTATACAATGGCTACCGAGATAGATGATCGGCAGCATAAAACAGCATTTCTTATCGGCAAAAATAACCGCATTATGGCGGGGAATTGAGGAAGAGAAGAAGTCGTATGCGCATTGCAATTGTTGCAGAATCATTTCTTCCAAACATCAACGGTGTCACTAACTCAATTCTCCGAGTCCTGGAATATTGCGACCGCCACGGTCATGATGCACTTGTGATCGCACCGGGTGCTCGCGAGGTTCAAGATGAATGCGCGGACTACGCAGGTTTCCCCATCGCTCGCGTTCCCACCGTTCAGGTGCCACTGATCGACTCGCTCCCCATCGGCGTCCCGACGCCGACCGTGAAGCGGGCACTACGCAAATACAAGCCAGACGTGGTTCATGCAGCGAGCCCGTTCGTGCTCGGTGCCGCGGGCGCGTTCGGTGCAGCTCAACTAGGGATTCCGACGGTTGCCGTCTATCAGACGGACGTGGCCGGGTTTGCGAATAATTACCACATGAAACCACTGGCCTCGGCCGCGTGGCAGTGGACACGGACAATACATAACGCCTGCTCACGGACCCTTGCGCCGTCGTCGGTAACCATTGAGGAACTCCGCCATCACAAAATCAGAGACGTGTACCACTGGGCGCGTGGCGTCGATATTGAGCTTTTCTCCCCGACGAAGAGATCGGATGCGCTGCGTCGGCAATGGGCCCCCAATGGGCAGAAAATCGTCGGCTACGTCGGGCGCTTGGCGGCAGAAAAATCCGTGTACCGATTGGCTGCCCTGCAGGACCGCGACGACATCCAACTCGTGATCACCGGGGACGGGCCGGACAGCCAAGAATTGCGCGAGTTGCTACCACGCGCGATCTTCACCGGCGCGAAATACGGGGAGGACCTGGCGGAGGTGTATGCCTCCCTGGACCTCTTCGTCCACCCAGGCGAATACGAGACGTTCTGCCAGGCTGTTCAAGAGTCGTTAGCGTCGGGCGTGCCCACCATCGGGCCGAGAGCCGGTGGCCCCATTGACCTCATTGACGACGGCGTCGATGGTGAATTATTGCCGGTGGAGTCCTTCGAACAGGACCTTAATGCGGCGGTTGATCGCTTGCTCGAACCGGATGGCTATCACGATCGATGTGTCGCTGCTCGAAACTCCGTGAAAAAGCGCACGTGGGAGTGCCTTGGTGACGAGTTGATGAGCCACTATGAGGCGGCGATTGAGTCCCCGATGGGGCAAGAAATCCGGCCGACACTCCTGGAGAGGTGGCGCGCAGAGCGCGAGCACCGGTACGCGTAGACGGACTCACCGGGTACTCTGGGGCCTCGTGGCTAGAGCGACGTTGGAAAAGAAACCCCGTGAAGTGGCGCGCATGTTCGATGCCGTCGGCAAGAAATATGACCTAACTAACACCGTGCTGACCGGCGGGATCGACACGCTGTGGCGAAAAGCAACGCGCAAGCGGCTCGACCCGAAGCCCGGCGAGAAAGTCGTGGACCTCGCCGCCGGGACGGGCGTCTCCACGGCGGAACTATCCAAGTCCGGCGCCCTCGTGGTGGGCTGTGATTTCTCCCTAGGCATGCTGAAAGCCGGACGTCATCGGGACGTGCCCCTAGTTGCCGGTGATGGCCTTAATCTGCCTTTCGCCGATAACACCTTCGACGCTGCCACCATCTCTTTCGGGCTTAGGAACTTCGGGGACACTACCGCTGGGCTTCGCGAAATGGCCCGCGTCGTAAAGTCAGGCGGCCGTTTAACGGTGTGTGAGTTTTCAACGCCAGTTATCCCCGTCTTCTCGACGATCTATACGGAATACCTGATGCGGGCGCTGCCTGCGGTGGCGAAAATTGTGTCATCGGATCCGGAGTCCTACGTGTACCTGGCGGAGTCTATCCGAGCATGGCCTGACCAGGAAACTTTAGCTCGGATCATTCAGTCTTCGGGCTGGAAAGATGTTGGTTGGAGGAACTTGACCGGCGGCATCGTGGCGCTCCATAGCGCGACGAAACCGTAAGGTGTCGACGGCCCATATCTGTGGGTTTGTTTTTGTGCGATAGGCTAGGCACGTTGTTTTAAACGGCCGCGAGCCACCATCATGCTCGTGCGTGCTGCGTCGTACCCGCGTGCGGGATTGTGCATGCGACGCGTGCTCGTGACCATCTACCCATGCCCAACGAACGAGGATCGTGCGATGACCAGCGGACAGAGCAGTGCTGTGGAATCCAGTGTCGACGCCGTGAGTGGCGCGTTTACCGGCCTGGATTCCCGTAGTGTGGAGTCCAGTATTGACCTCGGCGACGACGAATTAAATTCCTTTGTGGCCGACGGGATGGAGAAATGCGAGAAACTGCTTATCCGTGAGTTGGATCAGGGCGCATCGTTCGTCACTGACAAAGTCAAGCACTTGGCATTGGCTGGAGGTAAGCGCATTCGCCCTATGTTCGCCCTGCTCGCGTCCCGTTATGGCGAGAGGCCGGGGTGTGACGACGTGATTAAAGCCGCCATCGTCGTTGAGATGACCCACTTGGCAACGCTCTATCACGACGACGTGATGGACGAGGCCGAAAAACGCCGTGGCGCCGATAGTGCTAATTTCCGGTGGAATAACTCGGTAGCGATCTTGGCGGGGGACTTCATCCTGTCGGCCGCGTCCCGGTTGATGGCGTCGCTGGGTGTGAAGACGGTGAAGCACTTCTCGGAAGCCTTTGGGGATCTAGTCACTGGCCAAATGCGCGAAACAATCGGCGCGACCTCTGGCGATGAGATTGAACACTACTTAAATGTGATCCACGAGAAGACTGCTGTTCTTATCCGTTCTGCAGGCTTTTTAGGGGCCATGCATGCCGGAACACCGGCCCCAATTCAGCAGGCGCTCGCTACATTTGGGGAGCACCTGGGCATGGTTTTCCAAATTGTCGACGACATGATCGACATCTTTTCCGACACGAGCGAATCGGGGAAGACGCCGGGTACGGACTTGCGCGAGGGTGTGCATACCCTGCCGATGCTCTACGCGATGGAAGGCGACCGGAAAGAGAACCAGCGACTCCGAGAGATGCTGCGTTCCCCCTTGTCGACGGATGCCGACGTTGAAGAAGCGCTCGCTTTGATCGCTGCGACGGACGCGCGAGCGCGGACGGTGGCGAAAGTGGAGGAGCACGCCGACGCTGCCTTGAAGGCGCTTGAGGCGCTGCCGGATAACTCGACGACGAATGCTCTGCGCGCATTGTTGGGTTTTACGATGGCGCGTGTGGGGTAGTGCGTGTGGTAAAACCACGCATGCTCGACATTGGACCCGCGCAAAAGTCCTGCGTGAAGGGATGATTTGCTGTCCGGGGCTGTATTCGTAGTAGAGTATGCAGCGCGTTCAACTGAGCGCATGCCAGATTGCCCGAGCGGCCAAAGGGAGCGGATTGTAAATCCGTCGGCTTTGCCTACGTTGGTTCGAATCCATCATCTGGCACCCATGATCCCGCCAGGATTGCACACGCATTGCAGCCCGGCGGGTTTTGTCGTCGTTGGTGCATTTTCTCAAATGGATTTTTTGCTTGGTGCTTCCCGTAGTGGGGATCTTGAGCGGGGATTATGAGCGGGCTGTCTCTCGCGAGCGGTTCGGTTGCGGTCCGCCGCACCCTCTGAACTGGTGATTTGTGAGTTCGATTCTGGTCGGTTACATTGTGTGAGGCTTCGCAAGATCACGGTTGCGCTGTTATACGTGATTGTTGTTACGCGTGATTTCAGCGAGTTGTTGCCCCCTTAGCTCAGTCGGCAGAGCGTTTCCATGGTAAGGAAAAGGTCGACAGTTCGATTCTGTCAGGGGGCTCCGTTACACCAATTCCCGGTGGACTGACGGTGCTCCGGTAGGTCCACCGGGATTATGTGTTGTAACTGTGGCGATGTAGCTCAGATGGTGAGAGCGCACGACTCATAATCGTGAGGTCGAGGGTTCGAGTCCCTCCATCGCTACTGGGAGATAGATGAGGGGTCGCCCTGACGGGTGGCCCTTTTTCTCCCACTACGCACCGCCGTCGAAAGTGGAGCCCACTATCGCCTGGTTTAGGCGTGAGGCTTCTCTGCTATGGTTGGTGTGTTGCCTGACCGGTGCAGGTGCAGAGATGTGAGTTCGCATCAGTGATGGTGTGGATCCTTTGCTGTACGGTAGCGGTAGGAAAACATAGGGGCGTGGCTCAATTGGCAGAGCAGCGGTCTCCAAAACCGCAGGTTGCAGGTTCAAGTCCTGTCGCCCCTGCAAAAACGTATTAAGCCGGTTTTCCGTGGAACTGGCATTTGTACATTTTCATCTCAGTCGAGGAGAGTGCGCGTGAGCGAGGAACGAAGCTCTACGGGAGCATTGCGTCCGTCCGGTAAACGCCAGATCACAGGATCCTCCACTGTGTCAAAATCCCGCGCTCGTAGTGCCCAGTCGGGCCCAGAGACAGTGGGTGGCCGGGGAAATATCTTCACCCAGATCGTTGATTATTTCCGTGGTGTTATTGCTGAAATGCGAAAAGTTATTTGGCCAACGTGGCGTCAGATGGGCGTCTACACCGGTGTTGTCTTGCTTTTCCTGGTCGTCGTGATCGGCATCGTGTCGGGCGTTGACTTCCTCGCCGGTAAAGGCGTCGAGTGGACCCTCACCCATTAAAAACGTTCGCCTCGGACATGGCCCGGTCACGGTCCCGAGCAGCAAGAAGTATAGTTGGGAATAGGCCCGCTAGCTGTGTATAATCGCTTCCATATTGTCCCGCCAACCCGACAGGGGAGGCGGGATTTTCCTTTGGAAACGCCGCAGAGAAGGACTGACATTATTCATGAGTAGTGACACAACGAATTCATCCACCGAGCCCGACAAGCCGCAGAGTGCCGCGGATTTAGCAGCACAGGCAGCCGCTGATGTCCAAGAGGCTGCTCGCAAGGCTCAGCAGCCCCAGTTCTCCGCGGGTGCCGCACAGAGCTCGTCCGACGCAGGTAATAAGGCCGACGCTGCTGGCTCACAGGACAATGAGGCCGATCAAGCTCGTGATATGGACGCCGAAGGTGCCGTCGCCACGGAAACGGCGTCGGAAAGCGATAACACTGCGGCATCTCCATCTGCGACCACTGGCAGCGACGGCGCGGGTACGGCGTCGGCAAGTGAAGGAGCCGCCGATCAGCCCTCTGCTGTGGACGAGGCGGAGCAGGACCCCGAGGCGGCCGCGATGCAGGCCTACAAGGTGCGTCTGCGCAAGTTCATGCGTGAGCTGAAGAAACTGCCGGGTGAGTGGTACATCGTTCAGTGTTACTCAGGTTACGAAAACAAAGTGAAGACGGACCTCGAGGTTCGCTCGCAGACCTTGGGTGTCGACGAACAGATCCATGAAGTGGTCGTCCCCATTGAGGAAGAAGTCGAGGTCAAGGACGGGAAGCGGAAGGTTGTCAAGCATAAGCTGCTTCCGGGCTACGTGTTGATGCGTATTGAGCTTGACGACGCATCCTGGTCGGTCATTCGTGACACGCCGGGGATCACGAGCTTCGTCGGGAATGAGGGGCACCCCACGCCGGTGAAGATTCGTGAGGTAGCGAAGTTCCTGTTGCCGCCGGAGACGGCAACGCAGAAGGCCGAGCAGGAAGGCGACGAACCAGCTGCTGTGGATGTGTCCAGCACTGGTGTGGCTGCACCGCCGCGTCCTGCTGCGGACAAGGTCAAGGTGGACTACGAGGTCGGCGAGGCCGTCACGGTTCTGTCTGGCCCGTTTGCGTCGGTGTCTGCCACGATTTCCGAGATCGATGCCGAGAACAGCAAGTTGAAAGCTCTGGTGTCCATCTTCGGGCGTGAAACCCCGGTCGAATTGGACTTTGACCAGGTGGAGAAGATCAACTAAAGCCACCTTGGTGGATTTGGGCTAAGGTGCTGCGCTCCGGTATCTTGGTTCTTCGTGTGTGTCTGAGCCTTGGTGGTGGATATCGCAACGGTAAATCACCGTAGATCACTCCAGATCACTGCTGGCTGGACGCACGAATGTCACTGTCATCTTTCCGGTGGCCTGGGAATTCAGGCATCCGGTCGAATGATGCGGGTTCTGATGCTCATGGTGGAAGTTCACTGTGGAGGTCAGAGCCGCGTTGTTTGGTAACAGAAAGAGGTTGTAACAATGGCTCCGAAGAAGAAGGTTTCGGGCTTCATTAAGCTGCAGATTCAGGCTGGTCAGGCTAACCCGGCTCCGCCGGTTGGTCCTGCGTTGGGTGCTCATGGTGTCAACATCATGGAGTTCTGCAAGGCCTACAACGCTGCGACGGAAGACCAGCGCGGAAACGTCGTTCCGGTTGAGATCACCGTGTACGAGGACCGCTCGTTCACGTTCAAGCTGAAGACCCCGCCGGCTGCGAAGCTGCTGCTGAAGGCTGCGAACCTGCAGAAGGGTTCGGGTGAGCCGAACACCAACAAGGTCGGGTCCGTTACGTGGGATCAGTGCAAGGAGATTGCACAGACCAAGATGGAAGACCTGAACGCGAATGACCTGGACATGGGCGCGCGCATCATCGCTGGCACCGCACGTTCCATGGGTATCGAGGTTAAGGGCGCGACCGCGTAACTCCACTTAGTGCGGGTTTCGTGCCCGCGTTTCGCGTAATTCACTTTTCAGTGGGAGGGCCTCTTGCTGGCCCGTGACCACTACTCCAAACGTTTAAGGATTGGATTTTTATGAGCAAGAACTCGAAAGCTTACAAGGCTGCGTTAGAGAAGATCGACGCTGGTCGTATTTACGCTCCTATCGACGCGATGAAGACCGTCAAGGAGACCGCGTACTCCTCATACGACCCGACGGTGGACGTTGCTATCCGCCTGGGTGTTGACCCGCGCAAGGCTGACCAGCTGGTTCGTGGCACTGTGTCCTTGCCGAACGGCACGGGTAAAGAGGTCCGCGTGGTGGTCTTCGCTGAGGGCCCGAACGCTACCGCCGCTGAGGAAGCTGGCGCCGACGTCGTTGGTACCGCGGAACTGGTTGAGCGTATCCAGGGTGGCTGGACCGACTTCGACGCTGCGATCGCGACGCCGGATCAGATGGCCAAGGTTGGTCGTGTTGCACGCGTGTTGGGCCCCCGCGGTCTGATGCCTAACCCGAAGACCGGCACGGTGACCACCGACGTCACCAAGGCTGTAAAGGAAATTAAGGGCGGTAAGATCTCGTTCCGCGTGGACAAGGCCGCCAACCTGCACGCTGTGCTGGGCAAGGCGTCGTTCTCCGCCGAGCAGCTCGCTGAGAACTACGGTGCGCTGATTGACGAACTGCTTCGCGTGAAGCCGTCCGCCGCTAAGGGTCGTTACCTGAAGAAGGTCACCGTGTCCTGCACCAACGGTCCGGCTGTGTCCGTCGACAACACCGTCGTCAAGAACTACACCGGCGAGGCGGAGTAGTTTTTGTAGCCGCATTACAGCGATTAGGTCGGCTAGCCCGGTTGGTTGCATGTAGCCCGGTTGGGTTAGTCAAATGAGAGGCAGATTCACATTTTGTGGATCTGCCTTTTTGCATATGGTGTGGCACATTCCCTGGATAAGTAGCGAGGTAAGTAGCGAAAAGTGTCCGCACCGCCTCTTTGCGACTTACCCCCTGTTTTGCGTTGGTTTTTGGGGAGGTTTGGGTCGTGCGTGGCTTTTGTGTTATCCATGCGCGGGCGCTTCTGATCTTCTTGCGTAACTTTTGTCCGGGGGTACGGGGTTTGTGCCCGCGTGCTGGAAAACTGCGGGGGCATATCGGGGTCGGTTGTGAAAAATGCGGGGGGATATGGTCAATTTTTGACGGTTTTTCGCCCATATACCCCCGCAGTTTTTCCGGGGTACATATCCCTCGCAGCTTTCGAGCCCAGACGTAGAAAAACTCTAGAAATTCCCCGCTAATTTTTTTACCGTCTCCGGTGAACTTGCCCCCAAGCCTTCAAAAACGCGCCCTTTGACCCCTATCTTTCATTGGAAAATGATTAATTATTTGGATTAATTGACTAGACCCTTGCGAATATTAGTCTCGTCTGAGATAGTTCTTTTCTAAGAGGTTAATCTATCTATTTCTGTCCGTAAGGACATATTTATGCACTGGGAGAAGAAATTGGCACTTTCGTTCGCTGCTTCGATGCCTTTAGTCTCGATACCAGGTGCCTCGGCTAGCGCTTCTCCTACTCCACAAGAACAACGTTGCGCAGCAGCTCACCTGGGGTCCTCTATCTCCACTGCTGAGCGACGAACCGTTTCGAAAGGTGGGGTTGCTCCACATAATAAAAATATTGAGTTGGTAGGGAGGGGGAGTTCTTTGTCTAAAAGAACATCCCAATATAAAGCTGAAAGCGTAGGGAAAAATGTCGGTCCAGGTCTTGCAATCAGCTGTATTGCAGGTGCGGGGGGGGGGGGCGCTCTCGCTGACTATATGGGGTGGTAGACCATGCGCTTACTAGTAACGATCTTGGGTTTTGTGGTGGCCTTACTTGTGTTCCGCTTTTTCGTTGAAGAGGCTTGGCCCTCTGCCATATACCTTGGGGTTATGTGTGGACTTATTGCCGGAGCCGTCTTGACTCCTTCTGGTTGGCGATCGCTCCGACGGATCGCTCGTAACCTTAAAAAAGGTTGGTCTTAGCTGCTGACAGACAGGGTGAGTATGCCTAGCCGAGGGGCTTTTAACGGCTTAGAGAGCTGTTTAGAAGCCCATCTCGAAGTCGTTGTCTTTTTTCGGTGAGTTGCTGAAGCTGATTTCTAGCTCCGTTTCGACGCGTTGATTGAGGTGTTTCTGCTTTTCAGCGGCCTTTTCTCGATCATTTTTTGGCGCAATTGCCACCGTGGCTAGCACCAATGAGTGCCGGCCAGCCACCGCCCATAACCGTCGGCCAGCACCAACGAAGCCGCGAAAACACAAAACCACGCAACCACCAAGCCAAGCCCCAAACAACACGTAACGAACCTCACTCAGGGGGTCAACAACACACGGTTTTCGTCGTGAGTGTTGTCGCCGGGGGTAGTAGCCACCCCTTACTGCACTTGTCGGACATCGGACAGGTCGGTAGTGTTGGGTTCTGACCCGCACGGCGGTGAGTCACAGTGAGCGGGTTGTTGACAACACGTTAGGAGCGATCCTCCATGCATCAGCAATTTGGGACACTGAACTGGCTAGCCATTGCGATCTATATCCTCGCCATGTTGGCAGTGGGCGTCTATTTCTCGAAACGTGCCGGTGCCAGCAGCGATGATTACTTCAAAGCTGGTGGGCGCATTCCCGCATGGGCCGCGGGCTTTTCCATTTACGCCACCACACTTTCCGCCATCACCTTCATGTCGATTCCGGAAAAGGCGTACTTGACGGACTGGGCATACTCCGCGGGAAATATCGCGATTTTCGCCATCGTCCCGATCCTCGTTTATTACTACGTCCCGTTCTTCCGCAAACTGGACGTAACGACGGCTTATGAATACCTGGAAGAACGCTTTGACGTTGTCCTCCGCGTCTTCGGCTCCCTATTCTTCGTCCTTTTCCACATCGGGCGTATTGCTATTGTCATTTACTTGCCGACGCTGGCTCTCACCGCTGTCAGTGATATCAACCCCTATCTAATCGCTGGGTTGGTGGGGGTCGCGTGTGTGATTTACACATTCCTCGGTGGCATGGAGGGCGTGATCTGGTCCGACGTTATCCAGGGCATCATCCTTCTCTCGGGTGCAGTGATTGTAATTGTCGTTGCTTTGGTGAATAGTCCCGGTTCGATTTCCCATACGTTGTCGGAAGCTGCGTCGGAGGGGAAGTTCTATTCTGGCCAAAACTTCACCTTCAGTGATTTGTCGTTGTCGATCCCGATTATTTTCTTGGGTAGTGTGCTCAATAATTTGCAGTCCTACACGGCCAGCCAGGATGTTGTTCAGCGCTATCAGACCACGCCATCCGTTCAGGCGACGAAGGGCTCCCTGTATGTGAACGGGTGTCTCGCGCTTATTACCATCCCGATTTTCTACGGCATGGGCACCGCGCTATACACCTATTACCAGGGTAATGGTGGTTTTCCGGATGACGTGAACACGTCGGCGATTGTCCCTTACTACATCTTGACGGAGCTTCCGGGTGGCGTGGCCGGTTTGATCATCGGTGGTATTTTGGCCGCAGCACAATCGACCATTTCGTCGTCGTTGAACTCCATCTCCGCGTGCATCACGGTTGATATTCGTAACCGCCTTATGCCGGGCCGTGGTGAGGCATCAGTCCTGTTTAGCCGCATGATTATTGTGATTACGGGCCTCTTTTCGACGGGTATCGCCTTGTGGCTCATCGCCTCGGAGAAGGGTGAGCTGTGGGATCTGTTCCTGACGCTTACCGGTCTGTTTGGTATCCCGATTGCCGCGGTCTTTGCGCTGGGGATTTTCACCGTGCGGGCGAACCGGTTTGGCGTGCTAGCTGGCCTCCTTCTGGGAGCGGTGTCTGGCTACTTCATGAACCAAACTGATTTGGGGCCGTTCATGATTTCCATCGTTGCGTTCGCCGTTACGCTCGTGGCTGGGTACCTGCTGTCTATCCCGCTCGCAGGTGCTTCGAAGGCCACCCGGACCGAGACTCTACCGCTGACGATCCACGGTAAAGACTTGAGCTACGAACGGAAGTCCGCTCGTCGTGAGGCTCTGAATGAACCAGCCGCTGTTATTCCCGATACTGATGATCCCACTGAACCCAAGTCTGTGGCTCAGGTTTAACGACGCTGGACGAGGGGTGCCCTGAGTACGTGGGGCACTGCCTCAAGCTACGTGGGAAACCTACGAATGAAAATTGAGAACGTCAAGGGCCCGAGGACCCTTCATTTTTGTGGGTTATACGACAAAACTGTGTCTCCACGGCGTGTCGCCTTGGTGGTTAGACCTGGCCTTTTTGGATGCCGGTTGAGCGGGTGTACTCGATGCCGATAGCCTTGGCGTAGAGAGCTGGTCGTCCTATTTGGTGGTCGGCTTGGTTCTCGTTGCAGGTCAGGGCGGATACTTTGGCGAGTTGATCCTGGCCGAAATTGCACTGCTTGGCGATCTGTATGGGGTCGTCAGGCAGGTGCGTTGTCAGACACAACCACCAATCGATCATGCGGCGTGGGGGATTGAGATTGGGCTGGGGGCCTACGAGCCTCTCAATAGCAGTCGGGGAAGTCGGTCTGAGCCGACGGTTGGTTCTTGAATAGCGGATAAGGATCTCTGGGCCGGTGCGGTCTCAACGGAGAGGGGAGTGCGCGAAAGATCTTCTCTGCATAGGGGATGAAAGAGGGCACCGACGTGGGTAATGTCACCGACATTGAACTGGCGGCTGCTGAGTGAGATAGATAGCTGAATGCGACACCAATTTGGCCTGTGTCCAGGGATTTAACAGACCGCCACTTTCCCCGCGGGGCGTAATTTCTACGCTACGTTTGTGTGATCGCCCCCAATGAAACCACCAGATGATCCCCCGACGGGGCCTCCCCAGGAGGCCCCAGCCCCCAGCGATTAGCTTTTTAGTGCTCCAGGTTCCTCGAGCACTGCGTCTTCGTTGAACACTGCTTATTCCCCGAGCGCCGTGTCGTAAATGTTTTTGAGCATCGCGACGCGGTCGTTGAGAGACGAATCGCTCGGTACACACACTTTGGCTCCTAGATAAACGCCGGGCGTGTGAAGCGATGCGTGGGCGCACTCGCGGATCCGGTCGGGTGTCATCCATGACGTCGGCTCGTCGGGATAAGCAGGTAGGTGGCCGTCGACCCACGGGTAGCCGTACTGAGTATCTTTATCGCCCGCACCGCTAAACATGACTCCAGCCAGCACGCCTTTGTCGCGGGCCGTCGTGATGTGCCGCAGGGGAGTGGTCGCGTCGCGGTTTTCGAGACAGCTCCGGCCCCAATTGATGTGCAGCTTCACGTCGTGTTCTGCGGCGATGGCGCATTCGTCGGCTAGCTCGAGGAAACCCTTTTCGGGTTCATGATCCTCGCGAGGTGCGTCGCAATGCTCAATGACGATGCGCGCGCCGGACCAATCCCACGTGGCGATCTCGTCGAGACTACGTGCGAAGGCATCCGAGTGGGCCCCTCGCGTCGGGGCGGAATGGAGCTGGACGTATTTAATGACGCTGCGCCCGGTTCGACTAGCCAGTTCCTGGACGGCTGTGCAGATTCGATCGGTGAATTCGAGGGCGGCAGCTCGGCCGTCCTCATCCGCACTAGCCAGGCCGAATTTAGGGTTCTTGCCGACGTTGACCATCGTGCCCGGAATAGCGGTGATGGTGTTGGAATTCCAGCGGTCTGCGATCTGGCGGCTGAGCCACGGGAGGCTTTCGTTGAGGTCGCCGGGGAAGGGGATCTCTAGCCCGTTGATCCAGTTCTGCTCGGCGAGGAGTGAGTAGTACGTTTCCTGGTCGCGGCGGTCGAAGGGGAGGCTAGCGTAGGCGCCGACGATGAAGTCAGGTGAAGTCGTTTTCAGGGTGTTCATGTTTACATTCCTTGTGGTTTCGGTGCGGGAGAGGTGGTGTTGGTGGGCGTGACTTCCACGCCGCCTTTGTCTGGTGCCTCGTCGGCCACGTCGCTGTTGGGATGCTCGTCACCGGCTGCGATGGCCGCGATGGTTTCGTCGTCACCATCTTCGGGGCGAACGGCGTCGGGATTAACCGCCTTTTGCAGCACCTTCGGCAGGTTCAGCCCAATCGAGACCACCACGATGAGCGCGAAGCCCACGGACATGATCGCCAGAGCCACACCCAGCGACGTTTTTGCCGCGATCTAGGCACCCAGCACAGGGCCGACGGCACCGCCCAGCGCGCCGACGTTGTAGCAAAAGCCCAGGCCAGCGGCTCGTTTCTCGACGGGGAAGTAGGACGACACCCACTTGGGCAGCAGTCCGGATACGCCCTGGCCGAACATTTGCTGGAAGAACAACAGTGCGGCGACCAGCACCACGATTCCGCTCGTTTGCACAAACAACGGGATAACGATGATCTGCGAGAGGATAATGCTGATCGCATACCACCGACGCATCCCCATCGCGTCACCAGCGAAGCCGGCGAGGATATAACCACACGCGTTCCCCACCGCCGCGAACGAAACTACGTTGGCCACCACGCCGGGGTCCATGCCAATGCCGTGGAGGTACGTCGGCAATAGTCCTTGAATCGGCCAGGTGTACATGAATGACGCGAAGATCGTGATCATGATGAGGATCCCGATCACCCACCGGCTCGGATCGAACTGGACGATGAAGGTGATGAACACAGCGGCTGCTGCAACACCGCAGAGGATGAGGATCGCTGCGCTCGACGTCGCCTCGGTGAAGATCACCATCAGGGCGATGAAGGCGACGACGACGGCAAGGATGTTCGGAACGCGACGCTGGCTGCCGAAGAGAATGTCCAGCATATCGTCGTCGCGCTGGTCGTCTTTTTGAGTTTCTTTCCAGTCGCTGGCTTCCGGGAGGCGGCGTCGCATATAGACGGCGACGAAGACGGGGATAATGCCAGTGAGGAACAGCGCGCGCCAACCCCACCCCGGGTGCCAGGATTCCACCCAGCTGACCAAGTATTTATCGACCTGGGCAGCTAGGAGAACGCCGAAGGCGTAGCCGGAGAGGAGGAAACCAGATGCTTTGTTACGCATGTGGACCGGCCACGATTCAATGACATAGGCCGCGGAGGCGGAGTATTCGCCGGCCATGGCGAAGCCGATGATGAGGCGGAAGAGGAAGAGGAACCAGTACCCCGGCGCGAAGGCGCAGGCGATGGAGCCGAACGCGAACATGAGGATCGAGAGGACCATTGCGGGTTTGCGTCCCCATTTGTCGCCGGCTGCGCCGAGGATCAATCCGCCGAGCCACCGCGAGACGAAGGCCGCGGAAATGAGGGCGGCGGATTCAACCAAGGTGAGGTCGAACGATTTGGTTATCAGGGGTAGGGCGAAGGCGATGAGGACGAAATCGTAGCCGTCGAGGAGGACGCCGATCCACGCCGCGAAGAAAGCTTTCCAATCTTCTTTGGTGAGGTATGTCCACCACCGTTGTGCGGGAGGGTGACTGGTGGGTGAAGTGCTAGTGACCATAGTGGCCTCCTCGTGTGCCTGGGGTGTGGGCGCGGGTGGGGGAGTTGGGACCGCGTTTTGCCCTCAGCGTATCAGACATCAGACATCTGACATGTGGTACGATCGGGGCCGTTACCGAAAGTTGCCCTCAGTCCGGCACGTAATGAGCCCGGGCTGACGGTTATCTCATGTGCATCGTGCGAGCTTCCGGACGAATGGTAATTCGCATGGCAAACAGGAGCGCATATGTCTACGCTACGGACTACCTCATATCCTGCAGGTTCGATACTTGCCCGCGTTCGAACCACCATCGACGGCCCACTCATCGAGGCCCACACCTCCGCGGGGGAACTGTCGATCAGGATTGAAGATGATCATCCTCACATCACAACGCGTACCCCCGAACGGGTACAGGATCTCGATGTGGAAGACGCCACCACCATCACTGACGGCCAATGGCACAGCATCGCCCTGACCGTCGGCCCCGAAGGAACCAAATTCTATCTCGACGGGTACCAGGCCTTTTGCGGCACGGCGACAGCAGTTCTTGCCGACGTTCAGGTGGAGGAACTCACTATTGCCGACGCCCCCGTCGACGTTGCCGACGTCGTTTGTACTGGGAGTGTGTTGTCCGATAACGACGTCCTTGCGCATGCGATGCCACCCCAGCCCATGGTCCAGTTCGCGGCCAATCACTTGGCTGACTATGACACGCGTCGGGTTGCGCGGCTCGGAGCAGGAACAACGCTGACACGATTCCGTGTTCGTGGCGTTGGCCAGGGCGGAACGATCTTGTCGGCCGGATATGTTGAGGCGGACGGTGAGGACGTCGAAAGGCTGCGCCTGTCGGTCTCGGACACGGGGCTCACCTATGAGGTCTTGACCAGCGAAGACGAGTGGCGCACCTTCGCCGTCGATGGGCACTGGGCGGACGGCACATGGCATGACGTCGTCATCCGCGCAGGAGAAGGCGCCGTCGACCTCTACGTCGACGGGTTCCGTGAAGCTCGGATCCCCGGGCAGGCATTTTTCGCCGACGCCAGCACGGTCAACACCATTACGATCGGGCAGGATATCCATGGTCGTCGGCTATTCGGTGAGGTCGCGCGCGCCGCGATTTATCCCACCCCGCTGACCGACGGGGCAATTAAGCGGCTGTCGCACGTCGATCCCGTCCATACCCAGGCATTATTTGACCGTGGAATGTACGGGGCGGTGAGCTACCGGATCCCGTCGCTCTTGACGCTGCCGAGTGGGACAGTGATTGCTGGCGCGGATCAGCGAACGACCATCGCGAATGATGCGCCCAATGACATTAATTTTGTCATTCGGCGATCCCTTGACGGCGGCGACCACTGGGAAGATATGCAAACTATCCTGGCATACCCAGGGTCGGGCGCCACCGGGGCCAGTGTGATCGATTCATGCACCGTGTATGACGAGGACACCGGCACAGTCCACCTGCTGATCGACCACTTCCCGGGCGGGATCGGTCAGCCCAACAACGTTCACGGTGTCGGGCAGGATTCGCAAGGTCGGCTGATTCTTACCGACGCCAGCGCTGAGGTTGCCGGATCAGATGAAGCTAGCGATGCTGCAGAAGATACCGACGCAGCGCCCTCACCCGCGACATACATGCTCAACGCCGACGGTTCCGTCATCACTGAAGAGGGGAAGGCCACCGAGTTTAGCGTCGACAAGGAAGGGTGGATAACCCGCGCCGGACAACCAGCGGGAAATATTTACCTGGCTGATGGCGAAGATCCGAATCAGACGCTGTTGACTCTCCGAACCTCGTACATCGTGCATGTGACCAGCGATGATGAAGGTGAAACGTGGTCCGCGCCAGAGTTGATCAACCACCAGGTCAAAGAGGAATGGATGGCGTTCCTCGGGACCTCGCCCGGTACTGGCGTGCAGCTCCATCACGGTGCGCGCGCCGGCAGGCTCGTGATCCCGGTGTACTACTCCGGCGACAACCCGAAGCACTTTTCCTGCGCGGTGATCTACTCCGATGACCACGGCAAGACGTGGCACCGGGGTGCTTCACCGAATGATGGGCGGCTGTTCAAAGGTGCAACTATCGACTCGCGCACACTTGCCGACGACGAAGCGTCCACGCACGAGTCCACATTGGTGGAACTCGAGGACGGAAGGCTCATGGTTCTCATGCGGAACCAACATCCGTCCGGCCGTGTGGGCACGGCGATATCCGAGGATGGTGGGGAAACCTGGGGAGAGGTCACCTACCACCCGGATATCTCGGAGATTTTCTCGCAGCCTAACGCGATCGCGATTGATGGGCCTGCTGGGGTTGCAGGAAGTGGGGGTGCACCGCTTTATGTGTTTGCCAACGCTTCCCAATTGATGCCTTACCGTGGGAACGGAATGCTCCGCGTCTCGACGGACGAGGGCGAGACATGGCCGATAGCACGCACATTCAACCCAGGCCACTACGTGTACCAATCCATGACGCACCTCCCCAACGGGAAAATCGGGTTGCTTTGGGAAAACGAGTGGCAGGGGTTGTATCTGACGCAGATACCGCTCAGTTGGTTTGGGCCCGAGCTACAGAAGCGCGGTGGTAGTACACATGGCGATTAGCTAGGTACGCGCGTGGCGGGCGGCGGGCTTGGAGGTTGGGCGGGCTTGTAGCTTGGGCGTCGTAGGTCCCAACCGTTCTCTACGTCACAGTCACTGAATATTCAACAAATCTAAAAATCTTTATAAGGAGTTTTCACATGAGTTCGACATTTCGCGGAGTTATCCCACCGGTCGTTACACCCCTGACCGAGGACCGCACATTCGATCGCCCCAGCTTCAACCGCAACATCGAGCGCCTCATCAACGCCGGTGTCAACGGCCTATTCTTCCTCGGCTCCTCCGGCGAGGTCGCTTTCTCCACAGACGAACGTCGGGACGAGATTGTTAAAGCCGCGATTGAGCAGGTCGCAGGCCGTGTCCCCGTCCTCGTTGGCTGCATCGACACCGAGACCGAGCGCGTCATTGAGCACGCCCGTCGCGCCCAAAAACTCGGCGCGGATGCTATCGTCGCCACTGCGCCGTTCTACGCGCTGGGCGGGATGGCCGAAGTTGAGCAGCACTTCCGGCTCATCCACGATGCCATTGACCTGCCGCTATTCGCTTACGACATTCCGGTGTGCGTCCACACCAAGCTCCCGGTCGACATGCTGGTCCGCCTGGGCAAGGACGGCGTGCTGGCCGGGGTGAAGGACTCGTCGGGTGACGACGTCAGCTTCCGGTTCCTCATTCAAGACAACGAAGACGCCGGACACCCCCTCCAGCTGCTCACTGGGCACGAAGTAGTTGTTGACGGTGCCTATCTTGCGGGTGCCGACGGCTCAGTTCCAGGATTGGCCAACGTCAACCCCGAGGTCTACGTGCGGCAATGGAAGGCGTTCCAGAACGATGATTGGAAGGGGGTTCGCGAGGCGCAGGAAGAAGCCGCACGTTTGATGCGCATTGTCATGGTGACCAACGGTGTGAGTGGATTCGGAGCGGGGGTCGGCGCCTTCAAGACGGCGATGAAGCTACTCGGCGTGTTTGATAGCAATCAGATGCCGAACCCCGTCGCGGCGCTTGAGGGTGACAACGTGAAAGCCATCGAAAAAGTGCTGAAAGACGTGGGGATGTTATAAGGCGTGGCGGCCCGTGCCCGTGGGTGCGCTTTTTTGGGGTGTGCCCGGGGGATGCGGCGCCGGAGCGAGGCCTAAGGCCCTGTCTCGTGTCACTGGCGCGGGGTGGTGTACCACCGTGGCGTGGTGTTGTGCCACGTTAGGGTCACTCGGGGGCCGGTTCGAGGGGCCAACCCCGCGACCTGACAAAAGTGTGGGGGAATATCGCAGCCCTGTAACAAAAGTGTGGGGGGATATGGTCAATTTTTGGCCATTTTTCGCCCATATCCCCCCGCAGTTTTCGACGGCACCCATATCCCCCGCTGTTTTTTGGGGAAGGACCTACACATAGCCACGTGTTATCGGCCATCCTGCTCCGCGTGCGCCCCGCCTACCTTTGGTCGGCGCCCGAAGTTATCCGGATCCCCCCGAATCGGCCCTAACCCACCCGAATTCCTCAGCGCACCTGGCTTTCATGGATCAGTGGCCCCATTCACATTGGTTCGACCTACTTACGGTCACTTGAGGCGAGGGCTTTTCGCAGGTTTGAAGATCGCCCCCGAGGTCAGGAGCGTTAACCACCCCCGAGGTCAGGAGTGTTAACACCCCCTCACTTAGCCCACGCTGTGCTCCCACCTGGCCCTAGTAACGCTGCCACTCAGGCTTATTCTTCTCCGCGAAGATGTAATACTCCTTGTGCTCGAGGCACGTGGCGGCCGCTTCGTCGATAATGACGGTCGCATGCGGGTGGAGTTGCAGAACGCTCGCGGGGCACGATGCGCTCACTGGGCCTTCCGCAAGCGCTTGAACTGCCGCGGCTTTGTTTTTGCCCGTGGCCAGAAGCAGCAGGTGGCGTGCGTGTTGGATCGTTCCGAGGCCCTGGGTGAGCACATGCCGCGGGACGTCGTCCTCGCTGTCGAAGAATCGCGCGTTGTCGCTCACGGTTTGCGGGTGCAGCGTTTTCAACCTCGTTGGTGAGTTAAGTGAACTTCCGGGTTCGTTAAATCCGATGTGCCCGTCGGTCCCGATCCCGAGAATTTGAATATCGACGCCACCCGCGTTGCGAATGCGCTCGTCGTACGCACGGCCGGCTTCGTCGATGTTGTCGGCGAGGCCGTCGGGCGATGACACCGCTTCATCTTTGATGTCGATATGCTCGGTAAACTCCCGACGAATCGTACGGTAGTATGACTGTTCGTGGTCGCGGGGGAGGCCGACGTATTCGTCGAGAAGAAAAGCTTGGTTGTTAGCAAACGATAGCCCGGATTCGTTATGCCGACGAATCAATTCTTGGTAGGTGCCCAGTGGCGTTGATCCTGTTGCCAACCCGAGTGTGGCGCCTTCGGAGACGTATGGTTCGAGGATATCGGCAGCTTGAAGACTTACTTGCTCGGGTGTTTTGCGAATAACAATTTCCATGGTGGCTAGATGTCCCTTTCTCGTTGGTTATTTTTGTTACCGATGTGAATGGTTTTCTCGATTTATTTTCTTACCGACGTCTGACGCCGGGTTTTCGTGCCGACGCCAGCACTTGGTTTTGCGTGCTGACGTTGGGACGCCCAACGCCAAACGGAGGTGCTTTCCTCTCGGAAAACTCTCCCGTGCGGAAACGCTCTCGTTGGGAGAACTAGCTCCGGAGAGCTAACCTTCCGACCCAGATTCACCCTCTCGCGGATGTAGCGCTTGTCCAGCGGCGTAGACCTCTCGAAGTTGGAAGTTTGGATCCGTGACGACAAAATCGGCGGGGGCTCCAACTGATAAATGACCCGCCGAGGGGGTAGCGCCAACCGACGTGCCAGCGCTCCGGAAGGAAGTCCCAGTGCCAGCGTCGTGCGATTCCTCACCGCCAAACCCGAGCACCCGGCCAGCCGTCGCACTCGTGAATCTCACGGCATCCACCGGGTCGAACCCGCGCTGAACCGCCCGAACGAATTGGTCAAACAGCGTCGACGTCCCACCGGCAATTGATCCCACCGACCCGTCGGTCGTCGTTAGTCGAGCCACACCATCGGCCACTGTGACGGCCAACGCCCCCAGCACGTAGGACCCGTCGGCCTTCCCGGCGGCTTCCATCGCGTCGGTAATGAAGAACGCCGAGTTGGGGAGCGACTCCGTGACCATGTCGACGGTCCCGTTGTGGAGGTGGACGCCGTCGGCAATGAGCTCGACAAACACCTGCCCGGGAAACTTTTTCGCGGATGTGATCATGGCGGCTGCCGCGCCGGGCGCCCGATGATGCAAGGGTGGCATCGCGTTGAAAAGGTGTGTCGCGGTCACCATGATGCCCTGGTCCACAGCTTTGCTGACGAAATCGATTGTGGTGTCGTAGTCCGCATTGGTGTGCCCGAGCGACAAGATGATCCCCTCGCGCGCGCACACGTCCAGACAGTCCTCGGCGCCCGGGCTTTCGGGGGCCAACGTGATCTGCCGGATCAACCCGGGGTGGCGGGAGGCCGCCCGCGCGAACATGTCGGCATCGGCAGGTACGATCCGGTCAGGATTCTGCGCTCCGCACTTGTGCGCGTTCACAAAGGGCCCCTCCAGGTGCACCCCCGCGATCAGCCCCTCGTCGGCCAGCGGCTTCAACACGTCCAGCTGCCGAACAATTTCCTGCTCATTGGCGCTAACGAGGCTGGCCAACAGTGTCGTCGTTCCGTGCCGACGATGGAACAGGGCGGCCCGGCGACAGCTGTCCTCGTCTCCGGTGGGAAACGCCCCGCCATTGCCACCGTGATTATGGAGATCGACAAACCCTGGGATGATTGTTGGCATCTCGGATGCACCCCACACTGTCGAGGGGCCCTGATCCGACGCGTGTGTAGTTCCGCTATCCAATGGAGTAACCGATGAAATGCGTGTCCCTGTGACCTCGATGCGTGCATGTTCTGTGATGCCCGCAGCGTCAATGACTCGCCCCTCCACCGTGAAATCCGGATGGCTCATAGCCTTACGTGCTCCTAACTACGATCGTGTGACTGTGCTGCCATGAAGAATACGATCGCCCGCCACAACTTAGGTTGCCGCGACGCGACTGTTCGCCCGCCACAACTATTATGACTGCTAGTATAGGTTGTAAGACGTCTGACGTCCACGCTCATGACAATTATCGGCGACAGCGCAGAAGGGTAGAACCACTGTGGCACTCACACTCGCACTAGACATTGGCGGTACCAAGATCGCCTGGGGGCTTATCAACGATAACGCGCCTCGCACAGTTATCGACCACGGGCGCGTACCTAGCCAACCTGCTGGCGGGAATACCGCGGACCAACTGGAGGTCGCCGTCACCGAAGCGTTAGCAGCGCCAGCCGGCAAAGTCGCACCAGCTCAAGTAACGTCGTCGACAAGTGAAAATGTCATCGGGCGAGTCGGAGTGGCAGCCGCCGGGGTTATCGAACCCAACACCGCGACGGTCACCCGCGCCGGGGCCACGATGCCTGGCTGGGAGGGCACCGATATTGCTGCCCGCATCGTCCGCCACATCGACGTCCCCGTGTTCGCGCACAACGACGTCCGCGTGTGGGCCTTTGGTGAGCACACGCTGTGTTGGCGCCGCGAGTACCCGCACTCCCGCCTGCTCTACGTCAGCCTGGGCACGGGGGTTGGGGGAGCGTTCGTCATCAACGACGATCTTGTCGCCGGCAACCGTGGCACGGCCGGTGAGATTTCCGAACTTTATTGCCCTCATTACGGCAGCGGCGTAGCTCGGTGTGAAGACGTGGCGTCCGGCCCGGGTCTCGTTGCGACCTATCACGCAGCGAAGTTGGGACGTGAAGGGCACTCAGCTTCAGACCGTAGCGCCCGCACCGCTACAGATCGCGACGTCGACACCGCATTCCCGTCAACAGTGACCGACCTATTGGAACTGGAACGACAAGGGGACTTATTAGCGACCACTGTCCTCGACCGCAATCTGCACGGTTTTGGCCAGATGCTGGGAACGCTCGTGATGGGGCTTGACCTCGACGCCATTATCCTCGGGGGAGGAGTGGCGGGGTTGGGCGAAGCCATCACGCGGCGAATTCGCGATGGCGTGCGGAAACACTTGGCCTACGGTGTTCGCCCATGCGATATCCGCGATAGCGCCCTGCGAGAAGGCCCCCTCGTCGCCGCCGCCGTTTACGCTCGAGCGCGGCATGAACGCTGACGGCTACAGAGTAGAGCAAGGACTCTAAACAGCGTGATGCACCGTGATTGCTCTGGTTCACCGTTCAGCCTAACCACCTTCCCCATAGAACAACCGATCAAAGGAGATCTCAATGTCTTTCTCATTTTCTGCCTCAACCACCGCTGAACAACGCCAGGAACTGCGCTCGATTATCGCGGGTGACATTATCGTGTCTGCCCAAGCCCCCGATGGCCACCCACTCCGCGACACTCACGCCTTAACACTGAGCGCGAAGGCCTGTGTTGACGCCGGCACCCCTGCGATTCGCTGCGGCGGCTACGGCGGAATCGCAGACATCACCTCCATTGGTGACGCCGTCAATGTCCCCCTTTTCGGCCTGACAAAGGAAGGTGACTCAGGCGTGTACATCACGCCGACAGTCGCGTCGGTCAAGGCTGTTGCCGACGCAGGTGCGGCGGTGGTTTGTGCAGACGCTACCGGTCGACCACGCCCCGACGGGTCTTCCACTGAAGATCTGGTGAAGGCCGCCCACGGTTCCGGAGCGCTCTTCATGGCGGACTGTGATACTGCCGCCAACGGAATAGCAGCGTACGAGGCGGGTGCGGACATCGTGTCCTCAACGCTGTCGGGATACACCCCGGCGACGGAGGACCTTAAAGGCCCTGACCTGGACTTTATTTCCGCTGTTCGAGACGAGGTGGGGGAGGAGCCACTGCTCATTGCGGAAGGGCATTATCATTCCCCTGACGCGGTGAAGGATGCGCTCCAGCGTGGAGCCAACGCCGTCATTATTGGATCCGCCATTACCGATCCGCGGTGGATTACGGGGTTCTATCGCGCCGAAATTGGGAGGTAGTTCGTCGAAACGCGCCCGACTAATAGCAGGTTATAGCAAGGGGAGTGGCGCTCCCTCAGTAGAGCTGGGCAGAGCTAGCTATTTAATTCCAAGGCTAGTTATTTAACCCCAAGCGCTTCACGGAGCGGGTCGTAATGGTCAACGACGGCTTGTCGGTAGGCGTCTTCGTCCCCCGCAACTATGGCGTCGACAATTTTTTGGTGGGCATCCACGGTCTGTTCCAGATTATCCTTCGTGGTCAGATGCAGTTTTGGTACCGCCACCATGTGCACCCGCCATAGCGCTTTGGATAGCTCCTGGATGAGCCCGTTACTGGTCACCGACAGAATGTGATCGTGAAACATGGAGTCAGATTCCATGAACGGTTCGTTCCGCATCACCGCAGATTTCATTTGGTTAATAAGACGGCCTAGGAATACGCCATCGATGTCGTCGCGATGCTCAATGACGTCGCGCGAGATCTGTAGATCTAACGCCTGCCGCGTATCGACCACATCGATCAGCCGTGACCGCGCGTGATCGTCGTCGAGAGTAATGCGCAAGGTAAGGCCATTGACCAGGGGTTCAAGAGACATATCGGCGACGAATGTGCCGAATCCGCGTCGGACTTCAAGGATGTCCAGGCTCACGAGGGTCCGGATCGCTTCCCTCACCGACGACCGTGACAGCTTGAGTGATTCTACAATCGTGAGCTCGCTGGGGAGGGGGTCGCCGACTTTAAGGTGGTTGTCCCGGATGTAGGCGACAATCGACTGCATGGCCACATCAGTTGCCGAACGGGCCTCAGAGCCGAAGAGTCCCGTATTGCTGCTCCGATAGCTGCGGCCGGTGGCAGCAGAGTGCGATTTGGTGTTGTCTTGGCCACTCACAGTGAAGCTGACCGCTCCTTCATTGCCGGATTATTGTCGTGTACGAAGGTTCATGCACGAGGACTATTCGTACAAGAATTATTGTCCTGTACGAAGACAGAATATGTATGGGAATTGCGTATTCGGGGGTATAGGGGGCCTGATCCCGAGGCCCGTTTCATGGGGTCACGAAGCGACGAAGCCACGACGGCGGCCTGCGATATCACGGTCCACTAAATCACACAACCATGAAACGACGGGACCACCGTTGGATAGTGACAGTGATCCCGAATTCGTTCGTCTCAGTTATGAGTCAGAACTAGATCTAGCTCCGTAGGAGAGCTTCTTATCCAGTGCTGGAGAGTTTTGGTGGAGAAATTCCAGAAAACCTAAGCCTTGATGACCTCGTTCTCCACTCCGGCACCGGACGAACCCCGATAGCTGAGGCCTAGAGCCCGCGGCTGACCTGCTCAATCAGGTTCTGGGTGAAATCTTTCGGCTGTGGCTTCACAAAGAAGGTCCCGTCGGTGGCCTTAGCGACCGTGTCGCCCGCACTCACTGTTTCGCCGTCGGGAAGCTGGAACTGTACATTGTCGCGAGTCTCAAAGGACGGCTTGACGTAGTCGCCGCCCTCAATCCACTGCTTCAGTGCGGCTTCGCTGGTGCTGGAACCACTGTGAACGTGCTCTCCGACGGTGTCGACATTGGACATATCAGCGGGTGGGGGAAGAACGATCATTGATAACTCCTTTAATAAGGCGGTGAAACGTCACATGTGCATCACATGTGCTCATGTGCTGTAGGCACGGCCGCGCAGGAAGAACGCTCAGCAATCATGTGCAGGGAGAACGTGCGCGGGAAATTGTGCCGATTATGCTTTTCTACTATAGACACTGACGTATGACAACACTTCTTTTTGTAATTCGAAGCGTTCAAGGTCGATAACAGAAGGTCGATAACGGGACGACGGTAGGGCATGCCGGTGGTAAAGCATGCCCGGGGCGGGGAGTTTTTATAGCCGACATCAGGCATACTTGCCCGTGCCCCACACCAGGCCTACTTGCCGACGAAGAGGGGCGCGACGTGTGTGACGCCCAAAGGACTGCGCTGCTAACGCGGGTTCCATCCAGGCTTGGGAACCGTGTCGTCTCAAGCGTCGGAACTACGTCAAGCGTCGGAGCTGCGTCGTCGACTTTGAAAATGTGCGCTTGGTGTGTAGCCTCCTCTGAGGAACTTTAGGATAGTTCACGTTTCACCACAGACCGTCGGTCCTCAGAGAAATCTGAGCGAAGTGTCGCTCATCCGGGTGACGGCCCACGCAGGAGACAACGCGAACGCAAAGTATTCATCACCACACTCCAGGTTCAAACCGGGTACAAGGTTGCTGCTGGGGAGTGTGAAGTTCAGGGTGGTATCGACGAAAACGTCGCAAAACCCTGACGCGGTAGAGAGTGATGAACGAATTGCGCGCCCCGCCTCCTGTGCGGGGCGTTACTCATTGGGCCTCCCCGACGGTGAAACTTACCGAAGGAAGGAGGCGAGAGTACATGGCCAACCCGAAGAACACTGCAGCTGTCAAGGAGCTCACTGCGCGTTTCCAGAACGCAAGCAGTGCAATCCTGACGGAATACCGTGGTCTGTCCGTTACTGAGATGACAGAGCTGCGTAAGGAACTTGGCGCTGAGGTTGAATACTCCGTCGCCAAGAACACCATGATCAAGCTCGCCGCACGCGAAGCTGGCGTCGAAGGTCTTGACGAAGAACTTCTTAACGGCCCCACTGCTATTGCATTTGTCAATGGCGAAGCGGTTGATGCTGCTAAAGCTATGAAGAAGTTCGGCGCAGACCATGACGCTTTCGTGGTTAAAGGCGGAACAATGGATGGTTCGGCTCTGACGGCCGAGCAGATCCAGCAGCTCGCGGACATGGACAACCGCGAGACCACACTGTCCAAGATCGCCGGTGGATTCAACGGCGTTCTGGCAAATGTTGCGTCCTTGCTGGGCGCACCGCATTCCGAGATGGCACGCCTGGCCGCGGCCCTCGAGGAGAAGAAGTAAACACTGTCGGTTCGCCGCCGACAGGCGGGTACGGAACCTCCCACACGAAGACGCGTAGAAAGGAAGCCATATCATGGCTAAGTACACCAACGAAGAGCTCATCGAAGCTTTCAAGGAAATGACCCTCGTTGAGCTCACTGAGTTCAAGAACCTCTTCGAAGAGACCTTCGACGTTACCGCTGCTGCTCCGGTTGCTGTTGCTGCTGCAGGCGCTGCTGGCGGCGAAGCTGCTGCTGAGGAAGAGAAGGACGAGTTCGACGTCGTGCTCGAGGACGCCGGCGCCAAGAAGATCGGCGTTATTAAGGTCGTCCGCGAGGTCGTCTCCGGCCTGGGTCTGAAGGAAGCTAAGGACCTCGTTGAGTCCGCTCCGAAGGCTATCCTTGAAGGCGCCTCCAAGGACGACGCCGAGGCTGCCAAGACCAAGCTCGAAGAGGCTGGCGCAAAGGTTTCCCTCAAGTAAGACAGGGATGTGCGCAAGTAATACAGCGCAATGCGCAGCGCCCCCGATTCCGGCCTGTACAGTCCAGGAATGGTGTACGGCCCAGAAATGGTGCGCAGCGTAAGTACAGAAAACAGGGGCTTCCCAGTGTGGGAGGCCCCTGTTTTTGTCATATGCATTAGTGTGTTGTTGCAGCTGTATTAGTGCGCTATGTAGCCGCTTGGGTTTCGTGTTGTCGAGGCCCGCGCGAGCCGGGGTCGCGCGCATAATTGCTCTACCTCCGTGAGGGGGTCCCGTGGGAGTCGCTGCTAAGCTCCAGCGGAGCCACTGCGAAGTGATGGAAAACCATTAGACATGACGCCATAGGTAGTATAAGATAGTCCGTTGCGCTGGATCCCCGTGCAAAGATTTCTCGTTAGGCCTTGTACCAATTCCTTTAAAAACAGGATTTGACAAGGTCCTTTAGTGATATCCAACCACGGATGATCCGCTTTTTGGAAGAAGACACTCACTCTTTTCACGCAGGCAAACCACAGCGAGCACGGTCACCCCGCGTGAGGTGCTGGAAGGACCCATCTTGGCAGTCTCCCGCCAGACCAGTTTAACGTCCGGAATCCCCGGCGCGACGAAACGCTACTCGTTCGCGAAGATTAAAGAGCCGATCGAGGTCCCTGGCCTCCTCGATCTGCAGCGCGACTCGTTCGCGTGGCTTATTGGCGCACCCGAATGGCGCGCTAAGAAGCAGGCTGAGTCCGAAGAAGGCGCGCATATAACTAGCGGCCTGGAGGACATTCTAGAGGAGTTGTCTCCCATTGAGGACTACTCCGGCAATATGTCCCTCACCCTATCCGAGCCCCGCTTCGACGACGTCAAAAACACGATCGATGAAGCCAAGGATAAGGACATTAACTACTCCGCCCCGCTTTATGTGACGGCGGAATTCACCAACGCTATGTCTGGCGAAATCAAAAGCCAGACCGTCTTCATTGGCGACTTCCCGATGATGACGGACAAAGGCACGTTCATCATCAACGGTACCGAGCGTGTCATCGTTTCCCAGTTGGTTCGTTCCCCTGGCGTGTACTTCGACGAGTCCATCGATAAGTCGACCGAGCGTCCACTGCACTCCGTCAAGGTCATCCCTTCACGTGGTGCATGGTTGGAGTTCGACGTCGATAAGCGAGACACCGTCGGCGTCCGCATCGATCGTAAACGTCGCCAGCCCGTCACCGTGTTGCTGAAGGCTTTGGGCCTGTCGACGCAGGACATCACGGATCGGTTCGGTTTTTCCGAAATCATGATGTCGACGCTTGAGCACGATGGCGTTGCTAATACCGACGAAGCTCTCCTGGAGATTTACCGCAAGCAGCGTCCGGGTGAATCCCCCACGCGCGATTCCGCTCAGGCTTTGCTGGACAATAGCTTCTTCAACCCGAAGCGGTACGACTTGGCGAAGGTTGGCCGCTACAAGGTGAACCGCAAGCTCGGTTTAGGCGGCGGCTCCACCACTGGCGAGCACACCCTGACTGAAGAAGACATCCTGACCACCATTGAATACTTGGTGCGTCTGCACGCCGGTGAGCGGACGATGGAGTCGCCTGACGGCACCGAGCTGATGATCAGCACGGACGATATCGATCACTTCGGTAACCGCCGCCTGCGCACTGTCGGCGAGCTGGTTCAGAACCAGGTTCGCGTCGGCTTGTCGCGTATGGAGCGTGTCGTGCGTGAACGCATGACCACGCAGGACGCGGAATCCATCACGCCGACGTCGCTAATCAACGTGCGCCCGGTGTCGGCCGCGATCCGCGAGTTCTTCGGAACGTCGCAGCTGTCGCAGTTCATGGACCAGAACAACTCTCTGTCTGGCCTGACACACAAGCGTCGTCTATCCGCCCTTGGACCTGGCGGTTTGTCCCGTGAACGCGCCGGCTTGGATGTCCGTGACGTCCACGCCTCCCACTATGGCCGTATGTGCCCCATCGAGACGCCTGAGGGCCCGAACATTGGATTGATCGGCTCCCTCGCGTCCTACGCCCGCGTTAACCCGTTCGGGTTCATCGAGACGCCCTACCGTCGTGTCAAAGACGGTCAGGCCACTGACGTTGTTGACTACCTCACCGCTGATGAGGAAGACCGGCACATCGTCGCTCAGGCCAACACAAAGATGGACTCCGAAGGCCGCTTCGTTGAGGACACCGTCGCGGTCCGAATGAAAGGCGGAAACGTCGAGGTCGTTCCCGCATCGGAAGTGGATTACATGGATGTGTCCCCGCGCCAGATGGTGTCGGTGGCCACCGCCATGATTCCATTCCTGGAGCATGACGACGCTAACCGTGCCCTCATGGGTGCGAATATGCAGCGCCAGGCTGTGCCGTTGCTGCGTAACGAAGCGCCCTTCGTTGGAACCGGTATGGAACTGCGCGCTGCCCACGACGCCGGCGATGTTGTGATCGCCCGCCGCTCGGGTGTCGTCGAAACTGTGTGTGCAGACTTCATCACCACCCTTGGTGACGACGGACAACGCGACACCTTCTTGCTGAGGAAGTTCGAGCGCACTAACCAGGGAACCTGCTACAACCAGAAGCCCCTTGTTGAGGCTGGCGACCGCGTCGAAGAGGGACAAGCTCTCGCCGACGGACCCGGCACCGAGAACGGTGAAATGGCTCTCGGCCGTAACCTCCTCGTGGCGTTCATGCCATGGGAAGGCCACAACTACGAGGACGCCATCATCCTCAACCAGCGGATTGTCGAGGAAGATGTCCTCACCTCAATCCACATTGAGGAACACGAAATCGACGCTCGCGATACCAAGCTAGGGCCAGAGGAAATCACCCGCGATATCCCGAACGCTTCCGAAGACATCCTCGCTGACCTCGACGAACGCGGAATTGTTCGCATTGGCGCTGATGTTCGCGACGGCGATATCCTCGTCGGTAAGGTCACCCCTAAGGGTGAAACCGAGCTGACACCGGAAGAGCGCCTCCTCCGCGCCATCTTCGGTGAAAAGGCGCGCGAGGTGCGGGACACCTCGATGAAGGTTCCCCACGGCGAAACAGGCAAAGTCATCGGCGTTCGTGTGTTCTCCCGTGAGGACGACGACGACCTCGCCCCTGGCGTTAACCAGATGGTCCGCGTGTACGTCGCCCAGAAGCGCAAGATCCAGGACGGCGATAAGCTCTCCGGCCGCCACGGCAACAAGGGTGTCGTCGGCAAGATCTTGCCCGCCGAGGACATGCCGTTCCTGCCCGACGGAACGCCGGTCGACATCATCCTGAACACACACGGTGTGCCGCGTCGTATGAACATCGGCCAGGTGCTGGAAGTTCACCTCGGCATGCTCGCGAAATCCGGATGGAAGGTTGACCCCGAGTCGCAGGACCCCGCGGTCAAAGCCATGCTGGAAACGCTGCCCGAGGACCTCTACGACGTCCCCGCCGATTCCCGCGTTGCCACCCCGGTGTTCGACGGCACCACCAACGAAGAGCTGTCCGGATTGATGCGGTCCTCGCGGCCCAACCGCGACGGCGACCAAATGGTCAACGAATTCGGCAAGTCCACCCTCATCGACGGCCGGACGGGCGAACCCTTCCAGCAGCCGATCTCCGTGGGTTACATGTACATGTTGAAGTTGCACCACCTGGTCGACGAGAAGATCCACGCCCGGTCCACCGGCCCGTACTCCATGATCACCCAGCAGCCGCTCGGTGGTAAGGCACAGTTCGGTGGCCAGCGCTTCGGTGAGATGGAAGTGTGGGCCATGCAGGCCTACGGCGCCGCCTACACACTGCAGGAACTCCTGACCATCAAATCGGACGACGTCGTCGGCCGTGTCAAGGTGTACGAAGCCATCGTGAAGGGCGACAACATTCCGGATCCGGGAATTCCGGAGTCCTTCAAGGTGTTGCTCAAAGAGCTGCAGTCTCTGTGCCTCAACGTTGAGGTCCTCTCCGCTGACGGAACCCCAGTTGACCTGGGTGCCGACGATGACGACCTCGACCAAGCCAACGCATCCCTGGGTATCAACCTCTCCCGCGACGAACGCTTCGACGCCGACGCGGTGTAGAGACCTCCCAACTAGTAACCAGTAATCATCCGAACAACCCTCGTGAACGAGGGGAAAGGACGTTACGTGCTCGACGTCAATCTTTTCGACGAGCTCCGCATCGGTCTCGCCACGGCCGATGACATCCGTCGCTGGTCACACGGCGAGGTCAAAAAGCCCGAGACCATTAACTACCGCACCCTCAAACCCGAGAAGGACGGCCTGTTCTGCGAACGTATCTTCGGGCCAACCCGCGACTGGGAATGTGCCTGCGGTAAATACAAGCGTGTCCGGTACAAGGGCATCGTCTGTGAACGCTGCGGCGTGGAAGTGACCAAATCCAAGGTCCGCCGCGAACGCATGGGCCACATCGAGCTGGCCGCGCCCGTCACACACATCTGGTACTTCAAGGGCGTGCCCTCACGCTTGGGGTACCTGCTTGACCTCGCGCCAAAAGATCTGGAAAAGATCATCTACTTCGCCGCGAACATCATCACCTCGGTGGATGAGGAGGCCCGTCACACGGACCAGGAAACCCTCGAAGCCGACATGTTCATGGAGAAGAAAGAGGTCGAAGCCGACCGCGACGAAGAGCTCGCGGAGCGCCAGCAAAAGCTGGAAGAAGACCTCAAAGAGCTTGAATCCAACGGTGCGAAAGCCGATGCCAAGCGCAAGGTTCAGAATGCCGCTGAGCGTGAAATGCGCCACATCCGTGAGCGTGCCGAGCGTGAAATCGACCGGCTCGACGAGATCTGGAACACGTTCATCAAGCTTGCCCCCAAGCAGATGATCGTCGACGAAACCATCTACTCCGAACTCGTCGACCGCTACGAGGACTACTTCACCGGCGGCATGGGTGCAGAAGCCATCCAGACGCTGATTAAGAACTTTGACCTCGAAGAAGAAGCGGAGAAACTCCGCGAGGTTATCCGTGACGGCAAGGGACAAAAGCAGGTTCGCGCACTCAAGCGCCTGCGCGTTGTCGCCGCCTTCTTGCGCTCCGGTAATGACCCGGCAGCGATGGTCTTGGACGCCATCCCGGTGATCCCGCCCGAGCTCCGCCCAATGGTTCAGCTCGACGGTGGGCGCTTCGCGACGTCGGACCTCAACGACCTGTACCGTCGCGTCATCAACCGCAACAACCGCTTGAAGCGCATGATTGACCTCGGCGCGCCCGAGATCATCGTGAACAACGAAAAACGCATGCTTCAGGAATCCGTCGACGCGCTATTCGATAACGGCCGTCGCGGACGCCCGGTCACGGGCCCCGGCAACCGCCCACTGAAGTCCCTCTCTGACCTGCTGAAAGGTAAGCAAGGACGCTTCCGTCAGAACCTGCTGGGTAAGCGTGTGGACTACTCCGGCCGTTCGGTTATTATCGTCGGCCCGCAGCTGAAACTGCACCAATGCGGTCTGCCGAAGCTCATGGCGTTGGAGCTGTTCAAGCCATTCGTCATGAAGCGCCTGGTCGAGAAGTCCTATGCTCAGAACATTCGCTCCGCGAAGCGGATGGTGGAGCGTCAGCGGCCCGAGGTGTGGGACGTCCTCGAAGAAGCCATCGCGGAACACCCCGTCATGCTCAACCGTGCACCGACGCTGCACCGCTTGGGTATTCAGGCGTTCGAGCCAGTTCTCGTCGAGGGTAAAGCTATCCAGCTGCACCCCTTGGCCTGTGAGGCCTTCAACGCTGACTTCGACGGTGACCAGATGGCTGTCCACCTGCCGCTATCCGCAGAAGCTCAGGCTGAGGCCCGCGTGCTCATGCTCGCCTCCAACAACATTCTGTCCCCGGCATCCGGTAAACCACTGGCCATGCCACGTTTGGACATGGTGACCGGCCTGTACTTCCTCACCCTGGAAAAGAGCGAGGACCAGCTCGGTGGCGAAGGCGCCTACCACGAAGCCGACGAGAACGGTCCGAAGAGGGGCACCTACTCGTCCTTCGCCGAGGCCCTCATGGCTCGCGACCGCGGAGTCCTTGGCCTCCAGGCGCCGATCGAGGTGCGTATCAGCCACCTCCGCCCGCCGGAGGACATCGAGGCAGAACTCTTCCCCGACGGATGGCAGCGCGGCCAGAAGTGGACCGCCCACACCACCCTCGGACGCATCATGTTCAACGAGCTGCTGCCGTGGAACTACCCGTTCGTTAATGGTGTCATGGCGAAGAAGGCGCAGGCCGTCATTATTAACGACCTCGCAGCGCGGTACCCCATGATCACCGTTGCGCAGACCGTCGACAAGATGAAGGACGCCGGCTTCTACTGGGCAACCCGGTCCTGCGTCACCATCTCCATGGACGACGTGCTCGTTCTTCCCAATAAGGAAGAAATCCTGCAGCGTTACGAGAAGCAGGCCGCGACCATCGAGAAGAAACTCGCGCGAGGCAAGATCAACAACGAAGAGCGCTACCGTTCCCTGGTTGACCTGTGGAAGGAATGCACCGACTTCGTCGGCGAATCCGTCGAAAAGATCTACCCGGACGACAACCCGATCCCGATGATCGTGAAGTCCGGTGCCGCAGGTAACATGCGCCAGATCTGGACCCTGGCCGGCATGAAAGGCATGGTCACGAACTCGCGTGGTGACTACATCACCCGCCCGATCAAGACCTCCTTCCGTGAAGGCCTGTCCGTGTTGGAGTACTTCAACAACTCGCACGGCTCCCGTAAGGGCCTGGCCGACACCGCTCTGCGTACCGCCGACTCCGGCTACCTCACTCGTCGTCTTGTCGACGTTGCCCAGGACGTCATCGTCCGCGAGGACGACTGTGGCACCAAACAAGGCCTGGACGTCGATGTCGCGAAACCAGTGTTGGACGCCGAAGGCAATGAAACAGGAGAATTCACGCGCGCTGACTTCTTGGAGACCGCGTTGGTCGGCCGTTATCTGGCCCGAGATGCTGTCAATGACAAGGGTGACGTCATCTATGAGCGTGGCGCTTTCGTCGGCGATGCTGAAGCCAAGAAGATGGTTGCCGAGGGCGTGCGTACCGCTCGAGTCCGGACTGTCATGATGTGCGAAACCGCCACCGGCGTGTGCGCGACCTGCTACGGACGCTCCATGGCCACCGGCCAAAAGGTGGACATTGGGGAAGCTGTCGGTATCGTTGCCGCGCAATCCATCGGCGAGCCCGGCACGCAGCTGACCATGCGTACGTTCCACCAAGGTGGTGTCGGTGGCGACATCACCGGTGGTCTGCCGCGTGTTCAGGAACTCTTCGAGGCCCGTGTGCCTAAGAACCAGGCGCCGATCGCATCCACCGACGGCACGATCAAGCTTGAGGACGACGGCAACTTCTACACACTGACCATCACTCCCGACACCGGCGATGACGAAGTCGTGTACGAAAAGCTGTCGAAGCGTCAGGGGTTGGCAGTGACGCACGAACCCGGCGGATTCGAACACCAGCTACGGACCGGCGACCATGTTGTCACCGGCCAACCGCTGCTACGTGGTGCCCCCGATCCGCACGAAGTTCTTCGCGTCGAAGGTCCAAAGGGTGTGCAAAAGCACCTCATCGAACAGGTGCAGAAGGTCTATCGTGACCAGGGCGTGGCAATTCACGACAAGCACATTGAGATCATCGTCCGTCAGATGTTGCGTCGCGTGACCGTCATCGAGTCGGGATCCACCGAATTCCTGCCGGGCACCCTGGTTGACCGGAACGAAGCGAAAGCCGCTAATCAAGCCGTGACGGCTAATGGAGGAGAACCCGCCTCCTACCGCCAGGAAATCATGGGCATCACCAAGGCGTCGCTGGCCACGGAATCCTGGTTGTCGGCAGCATCGTTTCAGGAGACCACCCGTGTTCTGACCGATGCGGCGATCAACAAGCGGTCCGATAAGCTCATCGGGCTGAAGGAGAACGTGATCATCGGTAAGCTCATCCCGGCTGGTACGGGCATCTCCCGCTACCGGAACATCTCGGTTGAGCCGACCGAGGAAGCTCGTGCGCAGGCGTTCTCCATGAACACCAGCTATGGCGACGGCTTCTACGGCGAAGATGGTGCATACGGCGAATTCACCGGTGCAGCCGTTCGCCTGGATGACCAGGGCTTTGATGGAGGTTTCGGCGATATTAGCTAGGTGAGGTAGCTTAGCTAGCCTCGTCGGCCCTCGAAAAAGAGTTATCGGCAAATCCCCAAGTGCGAGTTATTTCGCACTTGGGGATTTTCTATTTTTAATCGGGTTTTGTCATCTCTTGTGGGGTTTTCGGGTCGTGGAGAGTCACGTGAGCTGAGTCGATTAGGTTCTCATGCGAGTCGCGTAGTGATAACACGTGTGTCCGCGGGCAAGCGCGGGCCCACGTGGACGCTCCACCCAGAATTGCGGGGGTATATCTCACTTTGTTTGGCCCCTGGGAAAAGGGGGGGGTATATGGTCAATTTTTGGCGATTTTTCGCCCATATACGCCCGCAGATTGCATTTGAGCACCCGATATACCCCCGCACTTTTCTCCGTAGGAGAGAGTAAAGACCTAACCTTTAGTGCACCGAAGGGGAGAAAGGTTCGTTCCGTATGCTACTTATACCAATCGTGCGTGGGAGGCCCCACCAATCATGCGTGACAGGCGCATGGCAACATGGCATGCCCCATAGCACGGGAACACCTCACTTAACCTCACCAGATCTCTAAACAATCTATGAAAAGCAATCCAGACCTCTCGAAGCTCCCGGAAACCCTCACATCCGTAATGTCGTCACCGGGAAAAGTCACCGTCGTCGGCTCGCTCAACGTCGATTTAACTGCGCGGGTCGAGGAATTCCCGGCTCCCGGAGAGACAGTCCCGGCTTCTGACCTCACGTTTGGGCCAGGTGGTAAGTCCTCGAATCAGGCGGTCGCGGCGTCGAAAATTGGTGCGAGCGTCGCAATGGTGGGCGCGGTGGGCCACGACGCTTACGGGAGTTTCGTGCAGCGAAGTTTGGAGGATGTGGGGGTTGATACGTCGCGGGTTGTGGCCCGCGATCTACCCACCGGGACTGCGCTGATCACGGTGAATGCGGGCGGTGAGAACACGATCGTGTATTCGGCGGGTGCGAATCAGAGTGTGTCGCGCGCGGACCTGCAAGCGGCTTCGGATATTGTGCAATCTTCGGATGTCGTCGCGCTCGGGTTTGAATCTCCCGCGAGTGTGGTTGCGGCCGCGATCGACGTCGCTCGTTTTGTAGCGCATGCGAATACAGAAATGGGTGCGCACTCAAATACAGAAATGGGTGGGCACTCAAATACTGGAACAAGCGTGCCCATGAGCGCCAAGTTGATTGCGAACGCCAACGAATACGATGTGCCCCCTAAGCAGCGGAATCATGGTGGAGATGCTTGGGAAATGCGCCGATCACCGCAGATTATTTTGAATTATTCTCCAATTATCGACGTTGACCCGGGGCTGATCCGCGGCGTCGATATCGTGGTTGTGAATGAGATTGAGCTGCGCGCTTTGGGGGAGCGGTATGGATCCGCGCAATTGCCGATGCGGGGGCGCAGGGAATCGGCTAGCGTAGTCGACTCCATGGCCGACGATCGTGTCGACGCAAAGCCCGCGGACGTTACCGCACCCAACGCCACCGATGGCACGGTCAAAGAAGATGGCATCGATAAAAATGAGCTATTCGCCATAGCGAAACGAATAGTTGCCGTGTTGGGGCTTAGGGGGTTGATTGTGACGCTCGGCCCGGAGGGTTGTTTTGCCGTGGAGTCGGAGGACCCCTCTGGAAGCGGTGACGTTGTCCCGCCGAGTGACGCCAACCCCACCGATGGCGCCCCCACGGCTAATGGCGTCTACATACAGGGATATCCAGTAGATGCAGTCGATTCAACCGGGTGTGGCGATTGCTTTATGGGAACGGTGGCTGCAGCGATAGCCTCCGGGCGAGGGCTCGTTGATTCCGCTAGGTTGGCGACCTTCGTTGCATCTCGTGCAGCGACTAAACAGGGAGCTCAAAGTTCATATTTCTTGGCCGACGAACTCATAAACCAGCTCAAACGCCAATAAGTGAACTAGCAAACACGAAGGTGATCGATAGGGCTAACGATGGGTGAGCCTGACGTTTCCGTATCAGGCCCCGTCTCCCGCCCTACACCACTCCAGCAATACCCCATCCAAATCTCCGTCGGGAATTCCTCGGATGAGGGAACATTTCGTCGCTTAGCGGAACACATCAGATAGAGGCCGAGAGCGATCGTCGGTGAGAACGGCAAGATCGGCAAGAACGCCCGTACATGAACGATCTGTACAACGTCGATCAGTAGCCGATCCGTGTGAGAACGGTAGCAACAATCCGTCGCGGGCACCGCGCTTGGCCGCCGCACTAAAACCGTCCCGAAGAACCCCGAAGGAATCATCATGACTTACCCCAACAACAATCCGAGTAGCCCATATCAGGGATCGAGTGATCCTTTTTGGGGATCGCCCACTGGTTTCGGGGCTCCCGGTTCCGATGACGGCCGGTTGCCGGCGACCTATGAAAGCGGGCAGGTGGACTCGGCGTTTGGCGGCGGCCAGTATGGCAATCCCGCGGGCCAGTATGCGCAACCTAACCAGTGGAATCAGGGTTCGGCGGCGCAGTTTGGCAATGGTGTGAACGGCATGAATGGCATGGGGTCGGTCCCGCAGGGTCGGCAGAAGAGCAAGGTAGTCGCCGCTGTGCTCGCGTTTTTCTTGGGTGGTTTTGGAGCTCACAATTTCTACCTCGGGTATATCGGTGTTGCCTGTGCTCAGCTCGCAATTCTTTTGATTAGCGTTCCTTTGATGTTTATCGTTGTTGGTTTTCTTACCGATGCGGCACTTTCCATCTGGGTTTTGGTCGAGTTCATCATGATCCTCGCTGGTTCGTCGCGGTTCGCTACCGACGCTAATGGCGTGCCTGTGCGCTAACACGGAAATGCTCCGGGTCAGCGTCTTAGCAATGGTGTTCGGGTAATAGCGTTCCCATGCAGCATTCCACAATGCGTGCCGGCGAAACCTTTCTTGGATAGCTTTTCGACTAAGAGCTTTGACAAAAGGATTCGACGAAGAGTTTTGACGAGAACGGCGGGGGAGTCGGAACGCGAACGCTTTTTACCCGGAGTGCGTGAGAAGCAGCCGGGCGGGGGATCCGTCGAGTCGTTGAGGGGCGCAGGAGTCGATTAGAATAATTATCCGGAATGCGATCAACCTAACAGGTAAGGCTCACCATGACTCCCGACGACAACTCCTGGAAGCGTTCGAGCAACGGCCGCTCTGACGGCGGTGGGGGCAGTGACAGCTCGGGCGACACGACGCACGATAATTCGGCCGACGACGCAAATCGCCTCAATCAAAGTGGCGACGACGGCGCCGCCAACCCAAGCCAGCATGATGGAAGTCAACGCGACGACGTTGCTGGTGAAGGGGCTCATTCCTCGGGCGGTAGTGATTCGCCAGCGGGAACGTCCGATGCTCAATCTGCGGGGAGTCATTCGTCGGAAGAAGATTTCGAAACCCGCGAATGGCAGCCAGTCCAAGCGTGGAGTGAAGTACGGAATCCCGACGGGAGCGTGTCCCCCCAGTCAGATGCCCAATGGGGTCATTCTCAGCAATGGAACGACGCTACCAATGGTGGGAGCGCTGGTGACTGGAATAACGGGGGCGGTGCCGGCTGGAATAATGGTGGTGGCCAGCAGTGGAATGGAGGTGCCCCAGGCGGTTGGAATGGTCAGCCGGGCCAAGGACAGGGCCAAGGACAGTGGCCGGGGCAATATGGTGGTGGCCAACAGTACGGTGGACAGTATGGTAGCCAGTACGGTGGCCAGTATGGCGCTGCTCAGAGTGGGGCCAACCAATGGAACAATGCCCACGATGGGGCACAGTACGGACAGGGGCAGTACACCCAGCAACCGCAGTACAACCAAAATGCTCAGTATGGTCAAGGCCGGTCAGGTGGTTCGAGTGTCGCTGGGTCGCAGGGCGATCCCGGCCAGTCGGGCTCATCGATATGGAAGGTTCTCCTTCCTATCATTCTTATCCTTGTCGTGGTCGCAGCGCTGATCGGAGCGCTGATCTGGAAGCCCTGGGAAAAGAACAGTAACGACGCTGTCGCCCCGGGCGATGAATCGTCGGCAATCCCACAAGAACCGCGCAGCGAGTCCACGGTAGAAACGACGACGGAGCCCGAGGACACCGAGACCACCACGGAAGACACCACCACTGAACGGACGACGACAACGACGACAACGTCGAGGAACGACACTGGGGCCGATATCCCAGGGTTGGGCCGCCAAGGATTTACGGATAACAGTGCAGCAACCTGTAATGCCGACGACGAATGGGTATACGCGGGGATCAATGAGGACGGTGACAAGGTTGTCATCTGCCAGGTAGGGGACACGGACGGGTTCTACTACCGCGGTTGGTATCACGGAGGTGCTCTAGAGCGCGACGTGACGAGCCGTGGTTCTGGCGGGAGGACTTATTCGATGAAAAGCGGTGGAACCGTGATCAACATTGATGGGTCCACCCTGAACGTTGTGCAGAACGGTAAGACAGTATCTTCTACCGTCTTTGACGGAGTGGCCACGCGCGAGCCGGATTGGGGTTAAGCGCGGTCCGCGAACGTCCGGTCACCGAACAGCTGACGCTCGACGAACACGCCTCCGGTTATCCACTACGGACACCAACTGGGCGCATCCCCACCCACCGCCAGCACAACCCGCTACTCAAGCGAACGACCCACCGGATTTTTCCACCACAAGTTTGGGAAAAATCCAGGTTATCGCTTAAACTGGAGCGCTGTGTCCGCCACGTGCGGGCGGGACAAACGTCCACCGTAGGCCAGCGAGAGCGGCTGACTCGTTCACGTACGCTCAAAAAATGCTGGTCACGGCGTTAAAAATTTCTTCAGAGAGGTTGCCCAGCGCGACGTCGGAAAGAAGTTTTTAGCACCACGGAATGAGCTTGCAAAGGCAGGTGCGAGCGGCAAGTAAGCACCCCGCCTGCACGGGCACTATGCCAGTGAGCGAGTGAAAAACCCGGTTATGTTGTAATTTCCATCACACGTCGGGGTGGATGATCTCAGGGCGAAACAGCCCAGAATGGGACCACCGCGGAGCCAATCCGCCCCAAAGCGGAACCGCGCGAGTGATCAGATCCGCCAGGATCGGAACGCAGCAGCCCGGGAATGAACCGCAAACGCGTCAAAGAAACATAGAAAGTCGGTACATGCCTACTATTCAGCAGCTGGTCCGCAAGGGCCGCAAAGACAAGAAGGCCAAGGTGAAGACCGCGGCCCTCAAGGGATCACCGCAGCGTCGCGGCGTCTGCACCCGTGTCTATACCACGACCCCGAAGAAGCCGAACTCCGCCCTCCGTAAAGTGGCGCGTGTTCGACTGACCTCTGGTATTGAGGTTTCCGCTTACATCCCCGGTGAAGGCCACAACCTGCAGGAGCACTCCATGGTGCTCGTTCGCGGTGGCCGTGTGAAGGACCTCCCCGGTGTCCGCTACCGCATCGTCCGCGGCTCCCTCGACACCCAGGGAGTGAAGGATCGTAAGCAGGCACGTTCTCGCTACGGCGCCAAGAAGGAGAAGTAATTCATGCCACGTAAAGGTCCAGCACCCGCACGTCAGCTTCCGAAAGACCCGGTATACGGCGATACCATCGTTTCACAGCTGATCAACAAGGTCCTCGTCGATGGCAAGAAGTCCACCGCCGAGCGCATCGTCTACGGAGCTCTCGAATCCTGCCGTGAGAAGACCGGCACCGACCCGGTTCTCACCCTGAAGAAGGCTCTTGACAACGTCAAACCCACCCTCGAAGTGCGTTCGCGTCGCGTTGGTGGCGCAACCTACCAGGTCCCGGTCGAGGTTCGCCCTGGCCGTGCAACCACCCTGGCATTACGTTGGCTGGTTATGTTCACCCGCCAGCGCCGCGAAAACACCATGACCGAGCGTCTCGCCGCAGAGATCCTAGACGCATCCAACGGCCTCGGCGCATCCGTAAAGCGTCGTGAAGACACTCACAAGATGGCCGAAGCCAACCGCGCATTCGCGCACTACCGCTGGTAATCACCTCTCCGGCGTAGCCAGACCAAGAATTACACGCAGGCCCGCCACCATCGGATCACCACGACAATCGTCACAAAGATCGCCACGATCGAATGGTTCCGGTGAGTGGGCCACCAAACTACGAGTTGGGGTACACAGTGGCACAAAAAGTGCTTTCTGACCTTCATAAGGTCCGCAACATCGGCATCATGGCCCACATCGATGCCGGAAAGACCACCGTAACCGAACGAATCCTCTACTACACGGGTATCAACCGCAAAGTCGGTGAAACCCACGATGGTGCTTCCACCACCGACTGGATGGACCAGGAGAAAGAGCGCGGCATCACGATTACCTCCGCCGCGGTCACTTGCTTCTGGAAAGACAACCAGATCAACATCATCGACACCCCCGGCCACGTCGACTTCACCGTCGAGGTTGAGCGTTCACTTCGCGTCCTCGATGGAGCTGTCGCCGTATTTGACGGTAAGGAAGGTGTTGAGCCGCAGTCCGAGCAGGTGTGGCGCCAGGCCGCCAAGTACGACGTCCCTCGCATTTGCTTCGTCAACAAGATGGACAAGCTCGGCGCGGACTTCTACTACACTGTCGACACCATCGTCGACCGCCTCCACGCTAAGCCGCTGGTCATGCAGCTCCCCATCGGTGCTGAAGATGACTTCGACGGTGTCGTTGACCTCATCAACATGAACGCCATCACCTGGCGTGGCAAAGTCGACGTCGGCGCAGAGCCCACCATCGAGGAAATTCCGGCCGACCTCAAAGACAAGGCCGACGAGTACCACGAGAAGCTCCTCGAGGCCGTCGCCGAGTCCGATGAAGAGCTCATGGAGAAGTACTTCGCCGGTGAGGAACTCACCACCGACGAGATCCACGAGGCCATCCGCAAGATGGTTGTGAACTCCGAAATCTTCCCCGTGTTCTGTGGCTCCGCCTACAAGAACAAGGGTGTCCAGCCGCTCCTCGACGCCATTAACTGGTACTTGCCGACGCCTCTCGACGTCGGAGAGGTCCACGGCCACAAGGTCGGCGACGAGTCCGTCGAGCTGACACGCCACCCCTCCGTGGATGCGCCGTTCTCGGCTCTGGCGTTCAAGATCGCCGCCCACCCGTTCTTCGGTAAACTGACGTTCGTTCGCGTGTACTCCGGTTCCGTCGAGCCCGGCCAGCAGGTCATGAACTCGACCAAGGGGCACAAGGAGCGCATCGGCAAGCTGTTCCAGATGCACGCCAACAAAGAGAACCCGATGGACGTCGCTAAGGCCGGAAATATCTACGCTTTCATCGGCCTGAAAGACACCACCACGGGTGACACCCTGTGTGATTCCAATGACCAGATCATCTTGGAGTCCATGGACTTCCCGGATCCGGTTATCGAGGTGGCCATCGAGCCGAAGTCGAAGGCAGACCAGGAGAAGTTGGGCATCGCTATTCAGCGTCTCGCTGAAGAAGACCCGACCTTCACCGTGAAACTCGACGAAGAGACCGGCCAGACCGTCATCGGCGGTATGGGCGAGCTCCACCTCGATGTCCTTGTGGACCGCATGAAGCGCGAATTCAAGGTCGAGGCAAACGTGGGTGCTCCGCAGGTTGCGTACCGCGAGACCATCCGCAAGCCCGTCGAGAAGTACGAATACACCCACAAGAAGCAGACTGGTGGTTCGGGTCAGTTCGCGAAGGTCATCATCTCTCTGGAGCCCTACGCACCCAACCCGGACGAGCTGGAAGAGGGCGAGTCTCCGACCTACAAGTTCGAGAACGCCGTTACTGGTGGTCGCGTGCCGAAGGAATACATTCCTTCTGTCGACGCCGGTATCCAGGACGCCATGCAGTACGGTACGCTGGCCGGATTCCCGCTGGTCAACATCAAGGCCACACTTGTCGACGGCCAGTACCACGAGGTTGACTCCTCTGAAATGGCCTTCAAGATCGCCGGCGCTCAGGCACTCAAGGAAGCCGTACAGAAGGCGAAGCCGGTTCTGTTGGAGCCGATGATGGCTGTGGACGTCATCACTCCTGAGGAGTACATGGGCGAGGTCATTGGTGACGTCAACGCACGTCGTGGCCAGGTTCACTCCATGGAGGACCGCTCCGGCGCCAAGGTCGTTAAGGCCACGGTTCCGCTGTCGTCCATGTTCGGCTACGTCGGTGACCTCCGCTCGAAGACGCAGGGTCGTGCAAACTACACCATGATCTTCGACTCCTACGCAGAAGTTCCGACGAACGTCGCGCAGGAGATCATCGCGGAGCGCACGGGTAACAAGTAATCCGCGCACCCTCACCATTACAGCCCTTCGTCGATCGGGTTACAGGATTGGCGAAGGGCACCGCATGGTAAGGGCCAGCCAGGCACTATCCGCACATTGCTGTCAAAGCAGGCGCTGTTAACTCGCAGCACATCACAGAAGTGTTTGATGTGAATAGTGTGTGGTGGCCGTTACCATAGAATCAAGGTCGAAGGCAGCTTGAAATACGTTGCCTTACCCCTTTATTATGCTGTAACTGGCAATATTTAAATCACCTCTCGTAGAGTCACTCTCTATCGACTCTGACCAGTGTCGACACTAATTTACGATCGGTAATGACCAGGGTTGACAAGGTGAACATGGTTCTGCGAAAGGTAACACCACCCGTGGCTGCGAACGTCGTAGCCACCGAGAAGTCCAGGAGGACAAACAGTGGCGAAGGCTAAGTTCGATCGGAGCAAGCCGCACGTAAACATCGGTACCATCGGTCACGTTGACCACGGTAAGACCACCACTACCGCTGCTATCACCAAGGTTCTGTCGGAGAAGTACCCCGAAGAGAACCAGGCTTTCGCTTTCGACGCCATCGATAAGGCGCCGGAGGAGAAAGAGCGCGGTATTACCATTAACATCGCTCACGTCGAGTACTCCACCCCGAAGCGTCACTACGCTCACGTGGATGCTCCGGGCCACGCCGACTACATCAAGAATATGATCACCGGTGCTGCCCAGATGGACGGCGCAATCCTCGTTGTCGCTGCTACCGACGGCCCGATGCCTCAGACCCGCGAGCACGTTCTTCTTGCTCGCCAGGTGGGCGTTCCTTACATCCTCGTCGCTCTGAACAAGTGCGACATGGTTGATGATGAGGACCTCATCGAGCTCGTCGAAATGGAAGTTCGTGAACTCCTCGCTGAGCAGGACTTCGACGAAGATGCACCTATCGTTCACATCTCGGCTCTGAAGGCTCTTGAGGGTGACGAGAAGTGGGAGCAGTCCATCCTCGACCTCATGGACGCCTGCGACGAGTCCATCCCGGATCCGGTTCGTGAAACCGACAAGCCCTTCCTCATGCCGATTGAGGACATCTTCACCATTACCGGTCGCGGCACCGTCGTCACCGGTCGTGTGGAGCGCGGCAAGCTGAACATCAACGATGACGTTGAGATTCTGGGCATCAAGGAAAAGAGCCAGAACACCACCGTCACCGGTATCGAGATGTTCCGCAAGCAGCTCGACTACGCAGAAGCCGGCGACAACTGTGGTCTGCTTCTCCGTGGTACCAAGCGTGAGGACGTTGAGCGTGGCCAGATTGTGGCTAAGCCCGGCGCATACACCCCTCACACCGAGTTCGAGGGCTCCGTCTACGTCCTGTCCAAGGACGAGGGCGGCCGTCACACCCCGTTCTTCGACAACTACCGTCCGCAGTTCTACTTCCGCACCACCGACGTTACCGGTGTTGTGAAGCTCCCTGAGGGCACCGAGATGGTTATGCCTGGCGACAACGTCGACATGTCCGTTACCTTGATTCAGCCGGTCGCCATGGACGAAGGCCTCCGCTTCGCTATCCGTGAAGGTGGCCGCACCGTTGGCGCTGGTCGTGTGACCAAGATCAACAAGTAAGAACCTCTGACAAGCGTCCCCGGCTAGTAGCCGGGTGCTAAGAGGTCACCCCGCTGCTCCGCGCAGCGGGGTTTTCTTTATGCCTGGCTAACTAATAGAGTTGTGCCGCTACACACTTCACTGCCCCTGGGCAGCTAAACGCCTACACCGCGACCGTGCAGCCACTCCACCCCATTCGCGTGTGCACACAGAACACAACAGAAACAGTTCAGTAGGACATAGGGGATATATAGAGTAGACCTAGACAGTTCCTTCGCCCTTTAAGGATCCCCATGATTACCGTTTCACACGATCTGCATACTGGCCGCCACCGAGCTACTACGCCCAGAACCCGCCGCCTCCGGGTTCTCTCCGGCGCTGTCATTGCAGCCGCGGCATTGTTTGCACCGACGGTTGCGTCGCCAAGTGGTGCCTCCGCAGCACCGGTGCCCAACGTCGACCAGGATGGAAATATTGCTGCACCGGCGCGGACCCAGATATCCTTCCACAACACGTTGACCGGTCACCACGTGGGAACCCTTAATGAGCACGAATCGCGCCCGGGTCTATCACTGGTAAAGATGTATATTGCCGACTATGTTTTCGAGCATGGTTCGCCCGAGGACCGCGCCAAGGCTACACAGATGCTCCGCTTCTCGGACGATAATATCGCCAGTGAGCTCTACGCGAAGTACCCGAATAGCATCAACGACCGTGCGGGAAAGTACCACCTAGCGGATACTCACGGTGCCCCTCATTGGGGAGATAGTACGACGTCAACGGCGGATTCGGTGGCCTATCTGGAAGCGAAGAAGCGCGAAAACCCGCTGGATCCTGTGCTCACGGCGTTAGCGACGGCATCCCCCGTGGCTGCCGACGGCTATAAGCAGGACTACGGCACCGCAACGCTGCCTGGCGTTGTGGGGACCAAGTGGGGATGGTCAGATGATCGTAGCTCCGTGAATGCGTCGGCGTCGTTTGGCCCGTTCTTCTCCGTTTCCGCTAGCACATATGGCCCGTCGCAGCAGTTGACGGACGATGTTCAGGGTGCATTCACGTCGCAGCCGTGGAACCCCCTAGCGCTGTACGGCGAGTCTGCCTCGTCATCCGGAGCTCCGGCCCCCGCATCCGGTACCTCCAATGAATCCGCCCCCGGAGGGTTGACCTCTTATCCCGCCCGTGCCGTCGCACAATCCGCGTTCGACACGTTTAGGGCGGGCGCTTTCAAGGACTTCCAGGACCGTTATGCCCCGCCGACATTCGGGCCTATAGGTAATAGTTCGCCCTTCTGGCCGATGGTTAATCACGTTCGCGACGAAGCCCTAGCAAACATCGGCCAGCCGATCGTTAACGCCGTACCGGAAAGCGTTCCGGTTCTGAGCGCGGTCGTGCCACTGCTTCCTCCGGCCCCTGCCGCCTCGTAAACCCGAGTACCCGCGTAAAACAGTAAAAACCGTTACTTCTTCTTGGCGACGATGGCAATAGCGGTCAACTCGTTCTCGTATTTCTGGAACGTCTGCCGCATCCCCATCACGCGCTTGCGCACTTTAGGCTTCGTCGCAATGTTGAACGCGATCGTGAGGGCCCGCAGGATGCCTTCGTCGCTAATTATCCGTTTGGGCTCCAGCAAGGCCATGGGAGCGAAATGCGTCGTCTCAACCTCGAAGCCGTGCGAGCTCAGAAGGTCCTGCCACTCGTGCTCGGTAAGAGGACGGGCGTTGACCTTGATTGACCGGGCGAGGGCTTTTCGCACATCGGTTTTCGTGTCATCAGAGAGGGTATTGGGCTGGAGGCCAAGCTCGTGAATGGCGTACCGGCCGCCGGGCCGGAGAATACGGTGAACCTCCTCGATGATGGCCGCTTTACCCTTATCACCCTGCATGGTCAGCATCGCTTCGCCGACGGCAACGTCGACGGACTCGTCGTCCAATGTGGTGTTGTTCGCCCGGCCCTGCAAAACCCGAATAGCGTTGGCCGGCATATGTCCCGACGCCGCCTGGTGAGCAGCCGCCGCAGCCAGGTGAGCCGCATCCGAGACTTCGTCAACTCCCGTGTAGGTGGACGGCTCCTCCGCCACGATCTTTTCCGCGGTTTTCCCAAGACCAGGGGCCAGTTCCACGACGTCATTGCCGTGAAGAGGCAACGCGCTGAGCATTTTTTCGGTCAATTCCCGCCCGCCGGGGCGGAGGACCTTTTTCCCCACTTGCGCCAATAGCCAGTGTCCGGACTGATTTTCGACGGGACGATCACTCATAGGAAGCCGTGGCATTTCTTCTCCTTGTGCTGGCCGTAGGGGTTTATCTGTGTACGCTCAGGTCACTTTCCGGGCCACTCTAAGGAAGGTGACCTTGACTTTATTGTTCCACGGTGGTGAGGAAAACCCGTGGTGGCGGGAAGAGAAATAACTCACATATTAAATGCGCATTTACTACTGACGCGCGTACGGCTGTGGAAGTCGCCGATAGGGCTGTCTAGCTACCTGAGACATTCGGTGCAGGATGCGGGATTCGCGCACACGAGAAAACCGGCTGACCACCTATGAAATAAGTGGTCCAGCCGGCTTTGCGTCGGAACCTGTGCGCCCGGCTAAGCCCCAGCATGAAGCCCTCAGGGCCCTTCAGGGGACGTTAGCTCGCTTTATCCAGATGGATGAGGAATCGCGTATCCACGTCTTCCTGGGGGAGCGCAGAAACGACATCCGACGCTGCTTGGCGGCACTCGCTCCGCACATAATCTAAATCGGCATGGGGGTCGCACCGCAGCGTCATCGTGAGGACCTTCTGGCCACGGTCCACCTCAGAGCGGTATTTGCAGTCTGCAATACCGCTATAACGGGTGAGGTCTTGCGACACGGCGGACGCGATGTCATCCAGCCGAACGGTGACCCGTCCGTTGTCGGCCGATTCTTTTGCTTCCACCTTGGTGACGCGGCGTCGATCGATAATCAACCACCAGAACCAGAGGCCAAGGAGGATCAGGATAGCCGAGGCTATACCAAGAGCCGTCGGGTACCAGGACTTATCGGTCAACGTGCCCCAAAAGCTGGTGTCTGCGTACTCACCGAGCTTTTCAGCTGGAGTGAGGTGCAGAGCTAGGCCGATGCCCCATAGACCGCCTGCGATGAGGATGGCGGCGACCAGGACCATAATGATCCGGAGGAATATTGACTTTCCGTGGCTCATTGATCACTCCTTGGTCGGGCAAGCCGAACCTTGAGGTCCGGCTGTGTAGACACCGCTTGAACGACGGGGCGACATGCCTTGTGCACGCGGTCGGACAGACCAGGGTCGTCCGGGTCGCCAGTAACAGTGACGGTGACGCGTTTAGCAGTTGCGACGGTGGTGGCATTGAGGACGCCACGTTGGTCTTTCGCACGAGCGCTGCAGGCACGGGCAATGTCCACCGGACGCATCCACAAGGAGGCTTCGTTGTCGATCAAGACGTGGGTCTTGGTGCGAGGACGAAGGCTAGCAATGAAAATGATGAGGCCCAGCAGCAGCGCAATAATGGCAATGGCCAGGAACATCTGAACCCAGTGAGCATGGCTGAGCCAATCGATGATCGGGTGCAGCCATGATGGTCCGCTGATCGTGTCGGTTTCCAGGAGGAGTTCGCGGATTCCGACGGCACCACCGGCGAGGAAAACGAGTCCAAGGACGAACATCCAGCCACGTGCTCTAGGCGACTTTCGAGGCTCCTTAGCGGGACGGAAGCTCAGCTTCTTCCAGCTGGGAGCTGCGCCCTGCGTGGGGTTGTCGGTCGTTGGAGTGGACTTGTTAGCGTCCGCCGTCTTCGTGCTGGCTGACGTTGCGTCGGCCTTCGCATCAGCGTTCTTCGCATCAGCTGGCGACTCAGGCACTTTGCTGTCAGCCTCCGTTTCGGCCTTTCCGGGTGTGATACCCTTCCCGTTCGCGGCATTCGTCGCTTTTCCGGCAGGGTTGTCGGCCCTAGATTGCCCAATCCCGGCTTGAGCGTTACCAGGTGTCGGTTCGTGTTCGGGTTTCAGTTGGTGTTTAGCCATTACTTCTGTCCCTTCCTCGAACCGTTTTTAGCGTCATGTGCCTGCTTCGAGCCGCCACGCCCGTCCTTTTGACTACCGTTCTTCTGGCGGTCTCCGCGACCAGCGGGACGTGCGCCTGTCCCGAACGTGCTCACGCTAGAGGGAGCTGTGCTTCGGTATCCTTCAGCGTCCCGTCGTAACGCGGGAATGCTGCGGTCCGAGCTCGGGGCTTTGCCTCCTGGGGTATTGATTGTCGACGGATAGACCGTCCCAGGGGAGACAACGGTCCGGATCTTTCGCGCGTCGCGCTCACGACGCCGTTGTCTCCTAACCGCACGCTCGGCTTCCTCAGCCTTCCGCTTCTTCGTCGCATCGGACTGAGCGAAGGGCTGCGGCCAGCCCGCCCGAGCATGGGCAACAGCCTGCTTCTCGTCGTCCTCCAAAGCCTGCATGACCTTGTGCTGGTCAACAGGTGTTTCGGGGGCCTTCGGGTGGGTGACCTCGGTCTTATCGACGGTGACCGGGGATGGCTTCAGCGGGTACGCGCGAACCGATTCCACGGGCAAGGACTCCACCACGATGGGGTCGGTGCGTCGAGGCCCGATCTCTCCCACCAAGTGGGTGACCGGAATGCGCTTCGCGGTCGGGGTGATGCTCGGCGTGATCGGTGTCGGCGTCAGCGGAGGCTCCACCGGGCGCGAATGCGTAACAATCCGCTCGGTCTTCCGTGGTTTAGCGGAGGTATCCACATGCACAACGGGCGTGCGATCAACCGACGGATAAATAGTGGGCCTAATCGGCTCAGGCGTCACCGGAGACTGAACATCGGTTCGATTAACCGAGATCGGAGTGAGTTCTTTCCGCGTGTGCACCGGCGGTACCGGCCTCACCGTCGTGCGATGCGCAACGACGTCCTTGAACGGTTCGATCCGCGTGTGCTGCGGATGGATGAGCTCAGTAGCAGTCCGGTTAACATGCACGGGCGTGAGCGTGACATCCCCAAACGGCTTCGGATGAAGGAGTGTCGTCACTTGCCTGTTCGTCGTGACGTCCCGTGTCTCTAGTGGCGACGCCGTCACGGCCTCAACGCTGGGCTCGTGCTGGCGTGCGGCAATGTCCTCAGAGGTCACGCGCGTCGGCTGGGCGTTATCAACGTCACCCGGAACAACAGCTGCGACGGCGACGTCGGCTTTAATGACGGGAATGTCCGTGTACCGCTCGACCCAGGAGTGCAGCGCTTGCCGCGCGGAGGCGGCAACTTCCGTGACCGGCGATGGCCACCGGACGGCGATCTGCGCCACGATGGACATGGCGCGGTTCTCGGAGTCGAGGTCGACCTCCCAGCGGGGGAGTTCGCGCCCCGTAACTTTGTCCAGTCCACTTGCGTGATGGATGCACCCGGGAACGGATGCTAGTGCTTGCTCAACAATCCGGCCCACGGCTTTCTCGGAGATAACTGTGGAGGGTTGAGTCATATTTAGCCCCTGCCTCGTCCGCCGCCACGAAGCAGCGAACGCAGGTCTATGAGACCGTCATATTGTGCTCCGGCTAGGCCTCCGATAGCGCAGAATACGAGCACAAGGAGGAAGCCGGAAAATCCCTGGAGCATGATGGCGAGCGCCAGCATGAAGCCGACGACGACACCAATGGGAGTTGCGTATTTCATGATTTCACCTTCCTGGTGAAGATCCTTCCGTGAAGGATAGGAGGGTTGGTTGGACTCGCAATCTGCGCCTTCTGTGGAGTGCTATCCGGACGCCGTGATGGTTGGTTACCGGGGCCGGGTGCTCGTGGAGGCGTACCTCACTGCGCCTGGCATACCTTTCGGTAAGTGGGTCCGCACCGCGCGCGTCGTCCGTCGGGTCACTCGACGTATACGCTTGACTACGCGTCGAGCGGTGGGTGCGGAGACCGCTACAGCCGCTGCGGCTGCAGCTCCAGCATCAAGGTGACCGTCGGCATCAGTGTGTCGACGGGCGATATCTTGTGCCCGATCCCAGTTCGCTCCCATCGACGTCGTAGGACGAGGAGTGGGAGCGTACCGATCTGCCCATTCCCGGTCGAGTTCGTCGAGTTTACGGATGAACACCTGTGCATCTCCGCCGCGATCGGGGTGATAACGACGGATCAGTGTGCGACGTTGCGATATATAGGACGGGTCCTGGGTGTAATCGTTGCCCTCGCGTGAGCCAGCGGACGTACGGTGGCCTCGATGTGAGGAGCTGGAATTACTCACAGGATCCTTTCCATTGCTATGTCTGCACTGTGTTGTCTATGCGTGGACGGCTACCACCGGATACGGCTACTTATACCGAAGCATCCATTAAAGGTCAGTAGCGATTCCTACTGGACGCGGGGCTGCTCTTGCTCGTCGTCGTCTTCGTCGTCATCATCGATGTCCAAGTGGACGTCGTGAACGGTGACGTTGACTTCGGTGACCTCGAGGCCAGTCATGGCTTCGACGGAAACGATGATGTTCTTGCGGATGGCCTCAGCGAGCTCGTGGATGGCAACACCGTACTCAGCAACGATGGAGATGTCGACGGCTGCCTGGCGGTCGCCTACCTCTACCGAAATACCTTGCTGGACGTTGACTCGGCCACCCGGGATGCGCTCACGCAAAGCGCCGACCATGCGGGCGGTGCCGCCACCGAGGTCGTGAACACCGGAAACTTCGCGGGCTGCCATGCCGGCGATCTTGGAGACAACTGTGTCTGCAACGACGGTCTGACCGTGCTCGGTCTGGAGGGCGGAGGAGTTGTCGCTTTGAGCCACGGATGAGGACTGTGATTTAGCGAGATCCTTGGAGCCCTTGCGGTCGTTGTTTTGTTTGTTGGACGAGTCGCTCACGAAAATCTCCTTAAAGGATGGTTAGCTTCTAACATGATGGGGTGATCGGTGAAAAGTACTAAGCCTTACTTTGCCTGTTGAGATCATCCCAACATGTTTAGTATAAATATGTTTTTGTGCCTTGTCCAGCTAAAACGTAGATTTTCTACCGAAGTTTGGCCACGTAAAACAACAAAATGGCCGCGAACCTGCAGTTGTAATCGGAACGTTATGTAATTTCTTCCCCGACCTACATAGCTGCCCTTATTGATAATGCCCTGGGGAGGGTATATCGAGACTATTGCCAATGGACGTAGCCGATGGTGAGCGGTGTTTGTGGTGCCGATGGTGAGCGGTGGCAAGGGAAGCAGTACGGCTTGGACGATGGTGCGTGCATACGATGCCACCGAGCGTCATGTTCGTGGCGTTGATTGTCAGCTAACCGCATAGAGCTTTACCTGTGGTTATGTTTTTCCGCCTGGGGAAAGAGAGTTTGCGCATGGTCCGTAAACGTGTTTTAATACTCGGGTTGCTTTAACACGATGCACCCCGCAACACCGGAAAGTCCATCGTCTGCAGTGACAACCACGCAACGGCCTGTTTATACGCGTTATCAACGTATGTCAGCCAGCGTGTGTTACGGCGCAGAGCGGAGGAAACTACCGATGACCGGTAAGGCATCGCTGGTGAAGTGAGCATGATCCACGGTGGTCAAACTCCTCCGTAGTGCGCTCGGATTCGTATGGGCCCACGGCCCGCTACTACGACAACATGTGATGTCGCAGAGAATCTTAGGAAGCGTAACCGGCGGGATAAGACCGCGGTGCTGACTAGATGAGAAGGCGACACGCCCTCCACAGAACCGAGCCGGGAGCATGGCAAATACACAGCGGCAGTAGGAAAAAGACCGCAGCCCATTCGTCGACAATATTGATGAAAAGCGGGTAGCGGAGCCTCTTTCCCTGCATTGATCCGATCCTGATCCTCACGCGGTCACGGCATAGAGACATGTCGGTCAGCGTGAAAAGCGACGGAGCGAGCCACGTGTAGCCGTGCGTTCGCACCGCTCAGTGGGGGGATCGTCATCACATGCACATACTGGCACTGTGCCGGCTTCCAAGCGGGCGTCAGCGCTGACGGACAATGTAAGTAAAGACAAGCAGATCCGGAATGACGCAGTACACGCTGCACCAGGAAGGATTGATGCTAGGAATGAGGACAAGCGTGGCGGGACAAAAAATCCGCATTAGGCTCAAGGCCTACGACCACGAGGCAATTGATGCCTCGGCGCGCAAGATCGTGGAGACGGTCACTCGTACCGGCGCAACTGTAGTTGGCCCGGTACCGCTGCCGACAGAAAAGAACGTTTACTGTGTTATTCGTTCTCCGCACAAATATAAGGACTCGCGTGAGCACTTCGAGATGCGCACGCACAAGCGCCTGATCGACATCATCGACCCCACCCCGAAGACCGTTGACGCACTTATGCGCATCGACCTTCCGGCAAGCGTCGACGTGAACATTCAGTGAGCCTGGACCGTAGCGGAGAAGAATCAATGAGTGAAAATCAGATCAAGGGCATTCTGGGCACCAAGCTCGGCATGACCCAGGTCTTCGACGAAGACAACCGCGTTGTGCCGGTCACCGTCGTCGAAGCAGGGCCGTGCGTCGTGACCCAGATTCGCACCGAAGAAAAGGATGGCTACAGCGCCATCCAGATCGCCTATGGCGATATTGACCCCCGTAAAGTAAACAAGCCACAAAGCGGCCACTTCGCAAAAGCCGGAGTGACACCACGTCGCTACGTCACCGAAATCCGCATGGATGACGTCCTGTCCGACTACGAAGTCGGACAGGACGTCACCGTCGAGCTTTTCGGCGATGTCAAGTTTGTCGACGTCACCGGCACTACCCGCGGCCACGGCTTCGCCGGCGCAATGAAGCGCCACGGCTTCGCCGGCCAGGGCGCTGCCCACGGTAACCAGGCAGCCCACCGCCGCGTCGGCGGCATCGGCGCCTGCGCCACCCCGGGCCGCGTCTTCAAGGGCACCCGCATGGCTGGCCGCATGGGTAATAATCGCGTCACCACACAGAACCTCAAGCTGTTCAAGGTGGATGCTGACTCGAACCTGCTCCTCATTAAGGGCGCAGTTCCCGGCATCCGTGGTGGCCTCGTTACCGTCAAAACCGCAGTGAAGGGCGGTGCACACGCATGAGCAATTTAACGCTAGATGTCCACACCGCTGATGGATCCACCAACGGCACCGTTGAGCTGCCGTCGTCCGTGTTCGACGTCGAGGTCAGCACCCCGCTGCTGCACCAAGTTGTCACCGCACAGTTGGCAGCCCGTCGGCAGGGCACCCACGCCACCAAGACCCGCGGCCAGGTCCGCGGTGGTGGCCGAAAGCCTTACCGTCAGAAGGGAACGGGTCGTGCCCGCCAAGGGTCCATCCGTGCGCCCCAGTTCACCGGCGGTGGCACTGTTCATGGCCCGCAGCCGCGTGACTATGACCAGCGCACGCCTAAGAAAATGAAGGCAGCCGCACTGCGCGGCGCTCTGTCCGACCGGGCTCGTCACGACCGCATTCACGTGGTTGAGGACCTCGTCCCAGGACAGACACCCTCAACGAAAGCCGCTCGTACGTTCATCGAGCGCCTCACAGACCGGAAGTCGGTACTCGTTGTGCTCGGTCGCGAGGACGTCAACTCCATCAAGAGTGCGCGTAACCTCCCGAACGTTCACATCCTGCCGAGCGACCAGTTGAACACCTACGACGTCCTCAACTCGGACGACCTCGTGTTCTCTGTCGAGGCCCTCAACGCCTTCATTGAGCGCGCTACCGGCGCCGAGACGAAGGAGGAGAGCAAGTGAGCGACTTAAATAACCCCCGCGACATCATCATCGCACCGGTTGTCTCCGAGAAGTCCTACGGTCTGATGGAGCAAGGCACTTACACCTTCCTCGTCCGCCCGGACTCCAACAAGACACAAATCAAGATCGCCGTGGAAAAGATCTTCGGCGTGAAGGTTTCCAGCGTCAACACCCTCAACCGTGAGGGCAAGACCAAGCGCACCCGCTTCGGCTACGGCCGTCGCAAGTCAACCAAGCGCGCAATGGTGACGCTGGCAGCCGGTAGTGATCCCATCGACATCTTCGGCGGTTCTGCCTCCTAAGGCGGACAGTTAGGACTAAGTCATGGCTATTCGTAAATACAAGCCGACTACGCCGGGTCGCCGCCAGAGCTCTGTCTCCGGGTTCGATGAGCTCACTCGCTCTACCCCTGAGAAGTCTCTGCTGCGCCCGCTGCACAAGACCGGTGGCCGCAACGTACACGGCCACATCACCACACGCCACAAGGGCGGTGGACACAAACGCCAGTACCGTCTGATCGACTTCCGTCGTAACGACAAAGACGGTGTGCCAGCGAAGGTCGCTCACATCGAGTACGACCCGAACCGCACGGCCAACATCGCGCTCCTGCACTACTTCGATGGCGAAAAGCGCTACATCATTGCGCCTCGCAATCTGAAGCAGGGCACCGTTGTTGAATCCGGCGCCAACGCTGACATCAAGGTGGGCAATAACCTGCCGCTGCGCAACATCCCGACCGGTACAACCATCCACGCTGTGGAGCTCAAGCCAGGTGGCGGCGCCAAGCTCGCCCGCTCCGCTGGTTCCTCCATTCAGCTGCTGGGTAAGGAAGGCAAATACGCCATCCTGCGTATGCCGTCCTCCGAAATTCGTCGTGTTGACGCGCGTTGCCGCGCCACCGTCGGTGAGGTCGGAAACGCTGACCAGATCAACATTCGATGGGGCAAAGCCGGCCGTATGCGCTGGAAGGGCGTCCGCCCAACCGTCCGTGGTGTCGTCATGAACCCCGTCGACCACCCACACGGTGGTGGCGAAGGCAAGTCCTCCGGTGGACGCCACCCGGTTTCCCCGTGGGGCCAGCCAGAGGGACGTACCCGCAAGCCAAACCGCCCGAGCGATGGCCTGATCGTGCGCCGCCGCCGCAGCAACAAGAACAAGAAGCGCTAAAAGGAGGTAGTTGAGAATGCCACGTAGCCTCAAGAAAGGCCCCTTCGTCGACGAACACCTCCTTTCGAAGGTGGACGCACAGAACGACAAGGGCACCAAACAAGTCATCAAGACATGGTCTCGCCGTTCCACCATCCTTCCCGATTTCATCGGCCACACCTTCGCCGTCCACGACGGCCGCAAGCACGTGCCGGTGTTCATCGACGACTCCATGGTGGGCCACAAGCTCGGCGAGTTCGCCCCAACCAAGACCTTCAAGGGTCACGTCAAGGACGATAAGAAGGGACGTCGATAAGCAATGGCTGATACCGTAACGTCAGCACGCGCCACCGCCCGCTACGTCCGCGTCACCCCGATGAAGGCCCGCCGCGTTATCGACACCGTGCGCGGAAAGTCCGTCGAGGAAGCACTTGACATCCTCAAGTACGCTCCCCAGTCGGCCTCCGAACCGGTGTACAAAGTTGTGGCCTCCGCCGCAGCGAACGCGGAAAACAACTTCGGCCTGGACCGCAACAGCCTCGTCATCGCACAGGCTTGGGCCGACGAAGGACCGACCATGCGGCGTTTCCGCCCACGCGCACAAGGACGCGCATTCCATGTCCGCAAGCGCACCAGCCACATCACCGTGGTCGTCGAAAGCCAGAAGGGAAGTGCTCAGTAGTGGGACAGAAAATTCACCCCTACGGCCTCCGGCTGGGAATCACCTCTGAGTGGCGCTCACGCTGGTACGCCGACAAGCAGTACGCCGATTACCTCGCTGAAGACATCAAGATCCGCGACTTCCTCTCCAAGGGACTTGAGCGCGCCGGTATCGCCGATGTTGTCATCGAGCGCACCCGTGACCGCGTCCGTGTAGACATCCACACCGCGCGCCCCGGCATCGTGATCGGCCGCCGTGGAGCCGAAGCTGACCGCATCCGCGGGAAGCTGGAAAAGCTCACCGGCAAGCAGGTTCAGCTGAACATCCTTGAAGTCAAGAATGTGGACGCCTCCGCCCAGTTGGTTGCGCAGTCCATTGCTGAGCAGCTGTCCAACCGTGTCGCGTTCCGTCGCGCCATGCGTAAAGCCATCCAGGGCGCTATGCGCCAGCCACAGGTCAAGGGCATCAAGGTTGTGTGCTCCGGCCGCCTGGGTGGTGCCGAAATGGGTCGCACCGAGCGCTACCACGAGGGACGCGTTCCGCTGCACACCCTGCGCGCTGAAATCGACTACGGCACCTTCGAAGCCCACACCACCTTCGGACGCATCGGCGTCAAGGTGTGGATCTACAAGGGCGACGTTGTCGGTGGGCGCCGTGAAAGCTTGATCAACGCTCGCGACGGTCGTGGCAGCCGCCGTGGCCGCAACGACCGCCCGCACCGTGGTGGCGGACGTCGTCGCCGCGCCGCAGAGCAGAAGCAGGAGGGCTAAACATGCTTATCCCTAAGCGCGTTAAGTACCGCCGCCAGCACCGGCCCACTCGACGTGGTGTGTCGAAAGGCGGCAACCGCGTGACCTTCGGTGATTACGGTGTTCAGGCCCTCGAGCCCGCCTACATCACCAACCGCCAGATTGAGGCAGCCCGTATCGCTATTAACCGCCACGTCAAGCGTGGCGGCAAGGTATGGATCAACATTTTCCCGGATCGCCCCCTGACCCAGAAGCCACTCGGTGTGCGCATGGGTTCCGGTAAAGGCCCCGTCGAAAAGTGGATTGCCAACGTCAAGCCAGGCCGCATCTTGTTCGAAATGAGCTACCCCAGCGAAGAGGTCGCCCTGGAGGCACTCCGTCGCGCAGGTGCGAAGCTCCCGTGCAAGGTACGCATCGTCAAGAAGGAGGACCAGTTCTAATGGCTACCGGAACACCGGCCCATGAGCTCCGTGAGCTCTCTGCTGAAGAACTCACCACGCGCCTCCACGAGGCGAAGGAAGAACTGTTCAACCTTCGCTTCCAGAACGCAACTGGCCAGCTGACCAACAACCGCCGCCTCGGAACGGTGAAGCGCGACATCGCTCGCATCCACACCGTCATCCGCGAACGCGAACTGGGCCTGTCCAGCGCTCCGGGAGATGAGGCGTAATGAGTGAGGCAACCGTGAACGACAAGAAGAAAAAGGGCATCCAGAAGGTCCGCATCGGCTACGTCGTCTCTGACAAAATGCAGAAGACCATCGTGGTTGAGCTCGAAGACCGCAACCAGCACGCCCTTTACGGCAAGACCATCCGCACCACCTCCAAGGTGAAGGTGCACGACGAAAACGAGACCGCTGGCGTGGGCGACCGCGTCCGCATCGAGGAGTGCCGCCCGCTGTCGGCGAACAAGCACTTCCGTCTCGTCGAAATCCTGGAGAAGGCCAAGTAGTCTTCCCGTAAGGGCAGATCGCCCTTGGTACCACCGCGTCTGTGTTATGCAGGCGCGGTTTTCGTATTTCTACCCCCGGCGTTTCCCATGGCCGCCCTGCTTGCGGCCTTAATTCCCTCGGCGACCCGGTTGCGATTCCGGCCTAGCAGGGTTTTACGACAAAAAGTGTGTCCACCGGCTCCTTCTTCCGTGTGTCGGTGCTTCGCACCCCAGGAATTGGGTCCTTCCTGGGGTTATACGACCGAAGGCGGTGCGGACAGAATCCTGGAGGATTTGATCCCACGACTAACCGTAAATACACCTTCGGAAGAGAAAAAAGCGGCCTAGCATGGGCATATAGACAGACCGTTACTTCAACCACGCTGTCACGTCAACAAGGAGAAGCAGTCAACAACTCATGCACTTCAGCATCGCAACCGTTAGCCTTCCCGGAACCCTCGACGCCAAACTTCGCGCCGCTGCTAAAGCCGGTTTTGATGGGGTCGAACTCTTCGTCCCGGACATTGAAGAAAGCCCAATGACCTTGAACGACATCACGTCGTTAATGGACGAGTTGGGCCTCACATGTGACCTCTACCAGCCGGTCAAGAACCTCTTGAGCGTCAAGGACAAGGAGTTCCAGCACGGGCTCCGACGCTGCGAGACAGCGCTCGCCCACGCTAAGCAGCTTGGCACCACGACGATCCTGGTCTGTTCCAACACCGACTCGGCTTCGGTCGATAGTGACGAGGTCCGCGTAGATCAGCTCCGCCAGATCGGTAAACTGGCGGCAAAGCAGAGCATGCGCGTCGCGTTCGAAGCTCTAGCGTGGGGACGGTTCGTGTCCACGTTCGCCCACGCCTACGACATCGTTCGACAAGTGGATTTGCCTAATGTCGGCGTGTGCCTGGATAGTTTCCACATGCTGGCCCTCGGCGAGGATCCGTCGGTGATTGATTCTGTGGATCCCTCCACACTGTTCTTTGTTCAACTTGCCGACGCCCCACGCCTGGACATGCCCATCAAGGAGCTGTCACGCCACCATCGCCTGTGGCCAGGGCACGGCGAGCTGCCCGTGAAAGAATGTCTGGCTAAGGCTCTCAACGTGGGGTACAGCGGGCCGGTGTCGCTGGAGATTTTCAACGACTCGCTCGATCATGACGATCCGGAAGCTGCGGCTACCGACGCTTACCAAGCGCTCGTTAACGTGGCGCGGAACTAGACCGCGAAATTAGAGCGTCGAACTACAAAACCGTAGAACCGTGTTGTCTCGCCCTCGGTAGCGTCCCTTTTACGCGGTATTCCGGGAGTGACGGGTTGTTGCGACAACGGCAAGTAGTCCAGCCACCACCATCACACCGATAAACCATATTCCGGACATTGCCATCGCGGAGCTGGCGTCGGTAAGTGACAGGTTATTGGCTAGCGCGCCCCCATTGAGCGCTATTTCGGCCTCGATCACGTGGGTCACCGGGTTGTTTCGCGCAAACCATTGAAGACCTGAAACAAACGCGGTTGCGGGGACGAACCCTGCAGAGAGAAACAGCGCGACCATGAAGAGGGGCGTGACAATCATGGTGGCATCGGGGCTAGCTGCTCCGAATCCGAGTGCGAGCACCAGTGTGGCTGTGAAGAGTGCCCCGCCGATGACGGCGATGAGTAGCCAGAGTGCCGCCGACCACGTGTGGATCCGCATCCCGAACACGAAGGAGGCCACAAGTGCGGGGATACTGGCGAGAATTGTGCGCAGGAAGCTGAATAACCACTCCCCGGCGATCAGTGGTCGGATCCCGCTGGCGCTGGTGGAGACCCGTGCGACGATTCCGGATTGGCGTTCGCGCACGATCTCCGCACTATTCGCGGGGATGTAGAGCCATTGCGACCCCAGGATGAGCATGAGGCACAGGGGCAGCAGGTCAATTTTGTCGAGCCCCTGGACCTTGGCGATGAGGTCGCCAAATAGTGCCCACTGGAAAACAATCATCAACATGGGGGTGAAGATTGTGCTCAGCAGGGAGGCGCGGGTGCGGACGAAACGTCGGAAGAGACGGATGGTGTGGGCCCAGCTGGCGTGTGCTCGTCGCGGAGATGACTCTGTGGCCGATGATTGGGGGGTGGTGGCAGGTGTCGTCGTCGACGATGGGGCTGCGGAGGACGACGACGTGATAGACGGTGCGGGTGTGTTAGACATGGGACTTCCTCGATATTGCTGCGAGAAAACCGTATATTCCCGCGAATAAGAAGACGATGATCCAGCAAAGTGCCTCGATACCGGTGGATCCGGGTGATTGGCCGTTGATCAGCAGCCGAGCTGCGTCAACCATGGTGGAGAGCGGTAAGTGCTCAATGACAGGGCGGACACCATTGGGGAGGGCCACCGCCGGGACAAAAGCAGTGGATAGCATGACGATGGGAATTGTCAGCCCCTGGAACATCAGCGATGTGCTGACCGGTCGATGTGCGAGAAGGCAGAGACCGTCGGCAATGGCACTGACGGATACTGCAGTACCGATTGTCAGGAGAATAAGAAGCACGAGGTCGATAGCACTTCCGTGGAATCGTGCGCCGATAAGGACGGTGAGTACGAGGACGGGCACGATGGAGATAGCTCCGCGGGTGAGGTCAGCAAGCAACCGCCCGGCAACGAGCGACCAGTTGGGTGCGGGCATGGTACGGATTCGTGCGTGTATTCCGTCTTCGGCGTCTTGGGCGACGGCCAGCGAGGAGCCTCCGGCGGTGAAGATGAGTCCTTGGAGAACACCGGCAGGGAGGAGGAATGTCGCGTAGCTAATTCCGAAGTTGTCGGTGGCCCGTGAGAATGCCCCGTAAAAAATGGCGATGAATATCGCGGGAATAACAAAAATGGAGGGGAGCACTGATTTGTTCCGGATGACGCGTTTAAAGTCGCGTGACCACACTGACTTGATGGCCGCCGAACTGCTCATCGAGGGAGTCGAGTATCCGCTGCTCATTGGGGGCCACCTTCCGGTGTGTGGGCGTCCGAGGGGGTTTCGGTTGGTGTCGGGCGGTCCATCGGGTCCGGAGTGTCCTCCCGTGCATCGGTGCGTGCCACGTCGCCGGAGTCCGCGACGGCCATGTAGACGTCCTCCAGCGTTGGCGGAATGAGCGCGGCATCGGTGATGTCGTCCTCGGAGCCGTCCCAGAGGGATAGTGCGCGCACGAGCGACCGGTGGCCGTCGGGTGCGTCAAGCCGGACGATGGTGTTCTCTTGGGCGGCGGTAAAACCGTGGTCGGTGGCGATCGTGGCGAAGCGCTCGGCCAGCGGGGTGTCGCGGAATGTCACGGTCACGGCGGATGACCCGTAGCGTGACTTGAGTTCGGCGGAGGTTCCTTCATCCAGAACTCGTCCGCCCCCGAGCACGACGATACGGTCGGCAAGGTGGTCGGCCTCATCGAGGTATTGGGTGGTCAGAAGGATGGAGGTGCCGTCGGCTTGGAGGTGATGGACCATGTCCCAGACGTCATTGCGGCTGGCGGGGTCGAGTCCGGTAGTGGGTTCGTCGAGGAAGAGTAGGGGTGGTTGGACGGTCAGTGACGACGCAATATCTAATCGACGACGCATACCGCCGGAGTAGTCGGCGACGCGGCTGTTGGCGGCTCGTTCGAGACCGAACCGCCTGAGGAGCTCGGTGGCTCTGTCTTTGGCTTCGCGTGTGGAGAGGCCGGCGAGTGTTCCGAAGAAGGTGAGGTTTTCATGCCCGGTGAGCATATTGTCGACGGCGGCGTATTGGCCGGTCAGTGAGATGGAGGACCGCACCCCGGCGGGGTCTGAGGTGACATCGTGGCCGTTGATTGTGGCGCTGCCACCGCTGATCGGGATGAGGGTGGATAACGCGTTGATAAGTGTGGTTTTCCCCGCACCGTTGGCTCCGAGTACAGCGAGTACCTTGCCACGCGGGATAGAGAGCGTGATGCCTTTGAGAATTTCTTTCTTGTTTTTGCCACTGCCGAGGTGGCAGCGGAGATCCCGCACGTCTAAGGCAAGGTCATTGGCGTGGGGATGTGTTGAAGGGGCGCTGTCTGTTTGCGGGGTGGCCTTCGGTGTGGCTGATCTGGAACGGAGAGAACGAGACGGTGACATAGGCTGGCCTGTCTGGTGAAGTAATAGTGGTTAAGTTCACCCTAGCTTAAAAGTTCCAATAATTAAACCTGTTAAGAAATTGAGTAGAAACGGGGGACAACACCGTGTCAGGTGGTGGTTGTGCCGGCCCGCCTAATGCCGCGCCGATCCGCCTAATGCCGCGCCGGCCTACTCAGTGCCCTTTACTCCGCGCCCGCTAGCACTCGCGCCTGGGCATCATCCGTTTTCGCATACCCCAGCAAATGAACGCGACGGTCGGTCCGCTGTTGCCGCTCACCACCATCAACCCACCCATTCATGAGCGCGATCCGCGGCAGGCGTGTGTTGCGGTAATCGGGCTCTACGACAATAAGGTCGCTCGGCGGGTTAGCAGCAATAAGCTCATCGCACAGATTAATCAGAAGAGGCGGGAAAACTCCATGTCCGATCTTGGCCGCATCGCCCACCGCAACATGAAAGCCCAGGTCATGAGGTTGTGAATCGTACACGCGGCCAATTTCATCCCGATGTGGTCGATAGATTTCCATATAGCCACACTCCTCCCCGTCGAGGAGCATGATTAGTGGCACCGAATACGTGCCGGTGAGCTTGGCTTCCCAATCCCGTTTCCACCGGTCAGGTGGCCACGGTTGTTCCCATGTTTCGATGAGGTGTGGCCGGTTCATCCATTGTGAAACCGTCTCCGGATCCTCGGCCGTGGGGTCAGCTGTCCGTAGGGTTAACCGTCCCGCCAGGGCAGGAATATGTGGCGGTTCTGGAAGGATGGCTGACGAAGGTACGTCGCGACGCAGCCGATGTAAACGCTCGTAAATCTCCTGCTCGGAGAGATTGAATGGTCCGTGTCCGGCAGCACCATTACCGGCGTCGTCGTTAGTGTTAATGAGATTGTTGGGTTGGCTTTGGGGAGTGTCTGTCATCCTCGGGTGGTTCTCCAGTGTTTTCGCACGATGGTTACTAAAAGGTAGGCTAACCGTAACACAATGTACTCGAGCAGGAAGAACATCATCAACAGTGAAAACGCTGGTTACCCTGGGTGCAGGTCCGAAAGCTGTGGCCGTGGCGGCGAAGGCATACGTGCTGAAATCGTTGGGGTATGAGGTCCCCACGATCGTCGCGGTGGACCCGTTGGGGGTAGGAGGCAACTGGGTTTCCGGTGGCGGCTGGACGAATGGCCATCACCTGCTGGGGACTCCGCCGGATAAGGATGTCGGATTCCCGTATCGGACCCGGATTGCCAACCAGTCAGTGCAGGATAACACTCGTGTCGACGCCGCGCTGATGAAATATAGCTGGATGAGTTACCTGGTTTCCCGGGACAAGTACGCTCAGTGGATTGATCGCGGGCATCCGTGCCCGACGCATGAGGAGTGGGCCGAGTATTTGCGCTGGGTTGCCCGTGCGGTGGATATGCGGGTGATGGCTGGCCGGATCACGGCGATTCGTGCCGTCGATAAGAATGCTACTGATAACGCCCACGTCGATCACACCGACGCCGACAGCAATGAGGTCGATAACACCCACGTCGACAGCAATGAGGTCGATAACACCGACGTCGACAGCGACGACGGTGACAAGAAGAGTGTCGGAAATCACGATGGCGATTATGACTGGGCGTGGGAATGCGATGTCGACCTCAACGACGGCGGTTCCACGGTTCTGAGTTCCGACGGGGTCATGATTACTGGCCCTGGCCCCTCGACGCGTCGACTTGCCGACGCCCCCGGTGTGCTCTCCATCGCCGAGCTGTGGGATCAGGTGGAAAATGGCACGTTCCCGCTGCACAAGCGTGTTGCAGTTATCGGCGGCGGGGAGTCCGCGGCCAGCGTTGTGGATCAGTTAGCGCACATGCCGTGTGAGTCCATTGCGATTTTCTCACCGTCTCCGACGGTGTATTCGCGTGGCGAGAGCGTTTTTGAAAATAGCCTCTACACCGATCCAGAAAAATGGTTCATGCTCAGCTTTGAGGAGCGGCAGGACTTTATTCGCCGGACAGACCGCGGCGTGTTCTCCCAGCGTGTGCAGCAGACTGTGAAGAATTATGGGCACATCACTCATGAGCGAGGCCGCGTCGTCGACATCGCTCCTCGCGATGGCGCGCTGAATCTCTACGTGTCGTACAAAGGCGTCCCGGAGGCCGTGTCGGTAGCGGATGTGGTGGTTGATGCCCGTGGCGGCGATCCGTTGTGGTTCAGGGATTTATTCCCGAACACGAATTCTGATTTTTATGCAGAAAGAATCGTGACGACGTGCTCTGAAGCGGATATCGCGCGCAGTATTGGTATTGCCTTGCAGCTGAAACCGGATCTCCCGACGCCTGACCGACCGGCAAGGATCCCCGCGGAGTGGACCGTGGCGGTCGATAAGGGGCCGTGGCTATTTCTGCCGACGCTGTCGGCTTTGGCTCAGGGGCCAGGGTTTGCAAATCTGAGCTGCTTGGGTGAAGTATCGGACCGGATTCTCGGGTGCTATGTCGATAACGGGCCTGCGGATAATGAGCCTACGGATAACGGTTCTGCGGATAGTGGTTCTGCAGGTAGTGAGCTCGGGGACAAGCGTCAAAAGCCTGGAAATGCGCAGCAGACCGGGGGAGAAGTAAGGGATGAGATTCATGTTGGCTAGTTCCCCCTGGGCGTTTGGCCCGTCCGTAGAGATCGACCCCTCGACGGTCGATGTGATGATTGACCAGGCCATTCGCCACCACCGTGAGCAGCCTGCCGTTCACGGTTTCCGCGACGACGGCAGTGAACTGACTTTCACATACGACGACGTGGATAGCCACTCGAATGCGGTGGCGTGGGAACTTCGCCACCGCGGTGTGGGGCCTGGCGATCGCGTCGTGGTGCTCTCTGGCCGAAGCCCCTGGCTGCCGAGCGTTATGGTTGGTGTTCTCCGCGTGGGGGCAGCCTACGTGCCGGTAGATGCGAGTTACCCGGCGGAGCGCACGAGCTACATCGTGAATGACTGCCAGCCCGACGTCGTTATCGGACTCGGTGATGTGTCCGTGCCCGCGAGTAACGCTTTGACCTGGGAACTTCGCCACCCGGATGAGTACTTTTCGTCAGACAGCGCTAGCCACGGTCAAGAGTTTCGCGTGACTGATCGCACACGCGAACTTCTGCCGGAGGATCCGTGTTACGTGATTTATACGTCGGGCACAACAGGTAATCCGAAGGGAGCTGTGAATCCCCACCGCGCGGTGGCCTCGCACTTGCAGTGGGTGGTTCGCACGCTGGGGAATGACGCTGAACTGGAAAAGAACGCAGATTCGTCGGCCGGTGCTGGCGAATTGCGGATGCTGCACAAAGCGCCGATCGGTTTCGACGTCGGTGTCGCAGAGTTGCTGTGCCCGTTGGCCTGTGCCGGCCGAATCGTCATACCCGGCCCGGACTGGTTCCCCGGCGATCCCTTCGCCCTGGGTGACATGATTGAAACGTATTCCGTGACAACGTTGTCAATGGTTCCGAGCATGCTCAGGGTTATGTTCGATGTCCTTGACGATGTCGGTCTGGGATACGAACAGTTCGCTAGTGTGCGGCATCTGTTGTTAGGCGGCGAGGCCGTGCCGAACGACCTGGTCAAACGCGCCCAGGCGGCACTTCCGAGCCGGCTCCTGGGGCTGTATGGCCCCTCGGAAACAGCAATGGATGTGGCGTGGGTGGATTTCTCTCGTCCATATTCGGGCGCAGCGCCTATTACCTCCAGCGCGTCCAGCTCAGACAGTAGCGATCACGGCCAAGTTCTCTCGGCTGCTGAAGCATGGGCGGATCCACACACGCGCCACCCTGATTCCCCCGCCGGGATGGACCAGCCCGCGCCGGATAACCAGGCGAATGAAGAATCCACCCCTGGTGGAACTTTGGTCGGTTGGCCGGAGGATAACGTTGTGTTTTACGTCGTCGATGAGAACTTGAATGAGGTTCCCGACGGCCAGTCCGGTGAACTCTGCATCGCCGGTGCCCAAGTAGGCGCAGGGTATTTCAATAATCCGGAGGTCACCGCGGAGGCGTTCGTGCCGAGCCTTCATCCGGATTGCGACGGTGGGATCATGTATCGCACGGGCGACGTCATGTCGCGTGATGCGCGGGGGATGCTTCGCTTTGAAGGCCGCATCGGCGACCAGGTAAAAATTCGCGGCAACCGAGTCGAGCTGGGCGATGTGGAAACTCATTTGCGACGCCTCGACGTGGTGAGCGACGCCGCGGTGGCTGTGGAACGTGCTGGAGGAGAGGCGACACTTGTCGGCGGAATCGTTGTTGCGGCGGGCGCGGCCACCGGTGACGGGAGTGACATTGCTGGTCACCCTACTATTCCGCAACAGGCGAAAGCCGAATTGGCGGCGTTGGTTCCGGAGTACATGGTGCCCAGCGTCATCGTTGTCATGACGGAACTGCCGCACAATGATCACGGGAAGATCGACAGGCGGGCGCTGATCGCCCACGTGAATGCGGTGAGCTCGGGTCCGTCGTAGCGAACGCCTAGCTATCCAGCGTTGCTCCGCCGTCGACACGAAGATCATGCATGACAATGTGGCGGGCGTTGTCGGACGCGAGGTAGAGGCAGGCCCCGGCGATGTCCTCCGGTTGAGCCAGTCGCTGTAGGGGGATCCCGAGGCGATAATGGTCGGGAGTACCAGCGATAACGTCAGCTGAGCGGTCCTGCCCGGCCGGCCACATTCCGCGAAGCATCGGTGTATCGGTGGAACCCGGGGAGACGATATTCACCCGCACGCCATGTGGCGCGCACTCCAGACCGAGGTTGCGGGCCCACGCGGTGATCGCCGCTTTCGATGCTCCGTAGGATCCCATGCCCGCGCGCGGGGTCGTCCCTGCGTTGGAGGAAACAACAACAATGGCGCCGTGTTTCCTCTCGCACATGCGCTGGGCAACGGTCGCACAAACGTGGACAGCTCCGAACATGTTGACCTCGAAGCTCGCGCGCATGGCGTCGGTGTCGCCGTCGAGCGCGGCGTCGGCACGCAGGATCCCGGCCGTATGAATAAGCACATCGATGGGTCCCCGGTCGGCCTCGATGCGGTTGATCGTCGTGTGCGAGGCCCCCTTGTCCGTGACATCGAGGACATAATCAACGGGCAGGTCAGCGGTTATATTATCGACGCTGGCTGCGTCACCGTCCGCACCCTCGCTGTGCCCCTGAGGTACCGTGTCCACAGTGGTTACGCGATATCCCGCGCCTTTGGCTGCGGTGACGACGGCAGCTCCGATACCGCCGAGGGCACCGGTGACCACACAGTGTTGTTGAAAGGTGTCCGTTTCGGGGGCGTAGTCCTGATTAGACGTACTCATCGTCGCCATCACTCGTCGCTTTCCTCGAAAATGTCGACCCACGCGTCAAGAGTGGGATCCTCGATGAGGTCGGCAAACTCGGCATCCCACCCTTGGCGTCGCGCCCATTCGACGATGTCGATAATGCGCACGGAATCCAGCCCTAGGTCAGTGAGGTCCGCGTCGGTTTCGAGCCTGTCTGCGGGCACCCCGACTGCCGATGCAACGCGGGTGTGGAGTTCGTCGGCAAAGATTTGGGGGCTCAGGGGTGGGTTAGCTGCACTCATGGTTGGCTCCTTAATTTCTTCTCTCTAGCTGCTTGTTTGTTTGTCTTTTGAGCAGTGTAGCCTAACGCTATGACCTTTGATTCGGCGCGTGCGAGTGACCTTGATAATCCAACCTCCTCGGCTGAGGTGAGAGATGGTCAGCACCCCGATGCGGCGCTTTCTGATGACCGCACTTCTTCGGGTACCCACAGTTCCGCGGAGTGGTTCCCTTTGACTGCAGCGCAGATGGGTATTTGGAACGCGCAGTTACTGGATCCGAGTTCGCCGTATTACGTCGTGGGCGAGGTGATGGAGCTCGATCCGACGGATTCTCAGCCGGATATTTCGGTTGCCGACGTTGTTCGGGCGTTGCATCAAACGATCGTGGAAGCTGAAACGCTGCGTTTGCAGTTCCGTCAGGGGGAGAGCGTGCCGGATGTTTATGCTGACGACTCTCCGCATCAAAGGGGTATTGACGTCGCGCCGGGACAGTACATCACTATCCCCGTTCATGACCTGCGCGCTCATCCAGCTCCCGAGGCCGCCGCGAACGCCTATGTTGACGCCGCGAAAGCACGGTGCGCGGAGGCGTGGGCGGGTCTTGTCGATCGCCCGCTGTGTCACTTTGAGGTTCTTCGCCTGGATCACCGCCGTGTGTGGATCATCCAGCTGTATCACCACCTCATAGTCGACGGCTATGCGTCCATGATTCTGGCCCGCCGAACGGCTGCTCACTACACGGAGCTCGCGGGCGGTAAAAAAGCACGTCCGGCGAAATTTAGCGCGGTGCGCAACGTCGTTAAGGAAGATCGCGAGTACCACGACTCAGAAAACCGGGATCGCGATGCGCAGTGGTGGCAGGAGTCGCTGGCGGGAGTTGGTAGCACGCAGTGGCGGGACGAACTCATCGGAGGGTCGGAGAGCTCCAGCCGGACAACGGTGCTCACGGTGGACGCCGACGAACTGGACTCGTGGAAAGCCGCCTCCCAGCGCCACGGAACGACGTGGGTCGATTCCTTATTGGCGGCCTACGGCGTGTACTTGCGGCGCGTGCAGGGGGTGGACGCCGACGAATTGGTGGTGGCCATGCCGTTCGCGGCGCGAGAAACCGCAGCTCAGCGTCGTACTCCGGCGATGATGGTCAATATGCTGCCCGTGCGGTTGCCTATCGACCTCACCATGACCCTGCCGGAGAACGCGCACGCCATCGAAGAGACAATGCGGACCGTGCGCCAGCACCAGCGGTTCCCGGGGTCCGAGGTGGCTACGGCGTACGGCGATTCCTCGATCTTGCGCGGGATTGGTGCCAACCTGAAGGTTTTTGACGCCGCCCTCAAGTTCGGGACAACGCGAGGCTACCTCCGCAACGTAGCGGGTGGCCCGCCGGAAAACCTCGTGTTGGTTGCCGCGCCGGGCCGGTCTGGCGGTGTGGATCTGAGTTTTGAGACAGTCGCCGATGTCCCGCCGGAGGTTGTTCACCAGCGGTTATCCGATATTCGGGCTGTGGTGAATGTGGGGTTGGGGTTGGACCAGCGGCCGGAGGCCACGAGTGTCAGCGGTCATGGCGGCCCCGGCGATTCACTCGATGGCCCCACCGTGTTGCCGGATAAAGACGCCGAGAGCGACTTACCCGCTTCGTGCGACATCAGTATCCGCCCTGAACGGATCCCGACCGAGATTCGTGACGAGTGGGACGGTGAATCATTACTCGACGCGTCAACTGATGCTTCATCCGACGGTTCAATGCAGTCACTGGATAGTCTAATCGACTCGCTTGCGCAGCGGTGGAGTAATCGTGTTGTGCTGGCCGATGGTTCGCCGGAATCGTCGGAAACCTCCGCCAGTGAGACGGGTGCCAGTTACAACGGTTCTGAACTGGTAAAACTGTGTGATCAGCTGGCGGATGCCATCGTGGCGGTGTGCCCGACTGGTGGCGTCGTGGCCATTGATATGCCGAAGAGCGCAGCCCAAGCTATTGCGGTTCTGGCTTCGTTGCGTGCGCACCGCCCGTTCGTGGTCATTGACGACGATGCCCCTCAGGACCGGCGTTCGTTCATCATGAAAGATAGTGCCGTGGCGGCTGTGGTGACGGGACTTGATGACGTTCAGCCTGTAGCACACCACGATAATGAGCAGCCGCCACACAGCCCCGCGCACGAAGCCGATGAGGCGGTATATTCCGACGAGTTGGCGTATATCATCTACACGTCCGGCACGACGGGACGGCCAAAGGGCGTGAACGTCAGCAGGCGCGCCGTGGAGCACTTGATCGCGGGCCACCGGATGCAGCTATTCCCAGAGACGCTCGATCATGTTGCGGATAGCCAGCCTCAGGTGTCCGCCTCGCTGGCCCACACGGCGTCGTTCGCGTTCGATGCCGCCATCGACCAGCTTTCATGGATCTTTGCCGGCGTGCGCGTCGTGATTTATAACCGTTCCACTGTTGCCGATGGAGAGGCTTTTTATCAGAGCCTTCGCCGCGACGACATCACGATGATCGACGCCACACCTTCACTGTTTGGTGCGCTGCTCGCCTCGGGCGTTCCCCTGCTTGACGCGAAGAAATCGCAGATCAGGGCCGTGTTGCTCGGCGGAGAACCCATGCCGCAGCAGCTGTGGGACCAGGTGGCCGCAGCGACGCACGTCATCGGATGGAACATGTATGGCCCGTCGGAAGCAACCGTCGACGCTGTGTGCGCACGAATCACACCGGGCACGGTGACGGTCGGTTGGCCTGTGCCGGGCATGTCACTCCGAATTTGCGACGCTTCGGGCGAGGTCGTTCCCCCGGGTGAAGAAGGCGAATTGTGGCTGATGGGAAATCAGATCGCGCAGGGGTATAGGAATAATCTGGACGCGACGGCCCACGCATTTTTTCGTGCCGACGTCACCGCTAGCCGCCCTCGTGCCGACGCAACAACCGATGCCCACGCGCTCGTCCCCGCGTATCGCACCGGCGATCGTGTCCGGTGGGTGCCGGACCGTGGAGTGGCGTTCATCGGACGCGTGGATAATCAGATCGAGGTGCGGGGGCATCGCGTAGAACTGGAAGAAATCGACGGTGCTCTCGTCGCGCTTCCAGGTGTTCGCGCAGCTGGCACGGTCGCAGTTGTTGGTGGCACCGGCGATGCGCCCCTTCAGGATGAGGAAAACTCTGTATCAACCGGGGACGGCCGCACGCAGGTGGGCACTGTACCTCTACATATCCGAGCAGGAGTTGTTCTTGAGGGCGTGGTTGGGGACGTGACCGCGCCCGATAGTGATTCCGGTGATCCTCAGCCGAACGTGGATGACGTCAGGCAGCGGCTTTCCGAACTGCGTGAGCACCTCTCGCGAAAACTTCCGGACTATATGGTCCCATCCACCCTTGTTGCAGTGCCCCAGATTCCGCGAACGTCAACCGAAAAAATTGACCGACGAGCGCTCCGCGACCTGATTGAGCAGGCGGCTCTGTCTACCGGCCGTACGAGCGAGCGCCAGAGTAGCGGGGGCCACCAAACTTTAGGTAAAGACCTTCGGGCACCTGAAACACCGCGTGAGCTTGTTGTTGCTCGCGTGATCCGGGATGTGATGGGGCAGCCGGCCGACCTTGATGTGGATTTCATCAATCAGGGTGGGGATTCCATTACCGCGCTCGTGGTTGCTGGTCGTGTGCAGCAGGAAGGCTTTGAGATCCGCCCGGCAGATATTCTTTCCGGACGTCCCTTGGGCGAGATAGCTGCTTCATTACATCGGTCGTCGTCGGGTGTATCGACCAGTTCTGCCGCGCCAGCTACGTCTCATATCTCCCCGACTAGCACAAATGGTCATAGTGCCCCAGAGGCGCGCGGGGATATTCTGACCGACTTTGGTGTGGTGGACGCCCCGTCGGGAATGGAGCGATCAGCTTTCACTGGTCCCGAGCAGCCGGTGATGTCGGCCGTGATTCCCTCTGTCGTGAATATGGATGACGACGAGTGCCGCGCATGCGCGATAAGGCTAGCTGAGGATGTGCCGGCTCTTCGTAGCATTGCGACGTGGGATGCTGATTCGTCCGGCTCTGAGCAGGTCATTATCCGACGCCATCCCGCCGACGATGACGTTTTTCGTACACCCATTGATCTTGCCGCAGGACGGCCATTCGCCCTCGAGCCTGTCGACGGTGGTGTGCGCCTGAGCGTACACAGTGCGGTTGTTGATGCCGACGGGTTCGGGCAGCTCATTAGCATTGTCGAGGCGCTCGTGCAACGGGCTGGCCACGGTGGCGGACGCAGTGATTTTCATAGTGATGGCCGCCAGCATCGCTATGCCTCATGGCGGGGACACTCTGCCCCGGCACTCCCGTGGGCACACAGCCGCGCCAGTGCCGCTGCGACGATTGAACCGTCACTCGCGAAGGCTCTACTCAGTAACCTCGGAAAGAAATTTGGGCTCTCTGGCCAGGACATTCTGACCGCAGCTGCTCTGATCGCCTCGGCTGGTGACCACGACGCGCCTCTCACCGCGATGGTGGTGGGCCGTGCAGAATATCAACCTTCTGTTCGCTCCGCTGGCCAGCCTTTGAACTTCGGAAACGTTGCTACGCGTGGGGTGGTTGGTCGGTTCGCTGCTCCGGGGTATGTCACCGTGTCGCAGTCGGGTTCGTCTTTGGATTCTCGGGCAGGGATGGAGAAGCTCCTGCTCAGTGTGAAAGAGCAACGCGCAAAACTGTGTGCGACTGATCCCACTAATCCCCCTAATCCCACTGATCCCGCCGACAATGCGTCGGGTACTCCGGCCATCACTCTGGAACTCGGACACATTCCTGGCCCGACCATTGCGGGTTCCGCCACCCCGGATCACGATTTGCAACGCCACATTCTCATCCCACGCCGCCACACCTTACGCCCCGGCTTCCCTAATGCCCCGCATGTCACGGCGTGGGTCACGGAAGCCGACACAGCTGAGCACAGCACTGGACCCGTCGGCAATGAACCCGGTGAACCGTCGATCAGTATGACCGTTGATGCAGAAACGGATGACCGCGCGGAACAGCTCGCGGATGGCGTCGTCAATGCTCTGACAGATTTGGCCGTTTTCGGGTTGAGTGCGGAGGGCAGTGCGTCGCCCTCGGATTGTTTAGCGCCAGTGACCAGCGCGGATATCGAGCACTGGCAGCGCCGGTTCGGCCCGCTTCAAAACGTGTACGGGCTCTCACCGCTGCAAGAGGGCCTGCTGTACCAGGCGCTGGATTCCCGCGAGCGCGACCATTATGTGATCGCGGCGTCGATGACCGTCGAAGGCCTAGTGGACCCGGAACTCCTGCGTACTAGCTTCGAGGCGATGATGAACCGTCAAGATGTGCTCAAGGCGGCGTTTGATTATGAAACACTCGACCGCCCAGTGCACGTCATTCCACGCACCCCCCGGTGGCAGTGGTCGGTGATCGATGCTCGCGGACTTCCGTCGCGTGCGCAGTCGCCACTTATCGACGACGTTCTGGACCGGATGGCTTCCCGCCAGCTTGATGTGACGCGCGGGAACATGGTCGCGGCGAGTCTAGTGAGATTGGGCGATCGGCGCAGCCAGCTTGTATTGGGGAATCATCATATTCTTACCGATGGGTGGTCCACGACTATCCTTGTGCGTGAGCTGATGCACGTGTATAACCGCGCTGTTGAGCTTCTGAACGGCGGAAATGCCGGTCATGCGGACGAGGGAATCGCGTGCTCGGAGGTCCCCCACTCGAAGGACCCGGAGTCCGCGCGCTCACACGCCGTCGTGGCTGCTGTTGCTGAATTGCCGGCGAAGTACCCGTACGGCCAATTTGTTGAGGACATGCAGCCCCGAGTGAAGGCTGACACTGAACTGTGGATCGACCACGTGGCAGGTCTTGACCATGCAAGCCGAGTAATGGATGTCCTCACGCCCCACGTCGAGCCCGTCTCCTCCGCGGCTGATAACGATTCCGGCGAAGAACACTGCGTCGTACAGCTCTCCGACCAGCAGAAAGCTGATCTTTCCCGCTGCGCCCGCACTGTCGGCGTCACCCCTAATACGCTCATTCAGACTGCGTGGGCGTGTGTCGTTGCGGCCCTGACCGGCCATGACGACGCCGTGTTTGGTGTGGTCACTTCGGGCCGGCCAAGTGAGCTCGACGGTATCGACAACACGATTGGCCTTTTTATTAACACGCTTCCAGTACGCGTGGACCTGCGCGGGGACTCGCTGGCCTCGGTCCTGCGTACCCACGCGCGCGCCCAGGCCGAGTTGGCGGACCACACCTCTGCCTCCCTGGCCGATATCGAGCGCCGGGTGGACGATTCTCGTGGTGAGGCTCCGCTGTCGGGGCCGCTCTTCGACTCCTTGGTGGTGTACGACAATTTCCCCGACGAGTTCTCGGAAACAGATTCGCCGGCCGGCTCGCTGCCTGACTCCGACGATCACGCCCCTGCGTCCCGCGGTATCCGCATCACGGGACTGACTACTCGTGGCGAAACCCAGTACCCGTTGACGGTGATCCATCCGCCGGGCGGCCCATTCGATCTGGCACTGGCCTACCAGCGTGGAGTGGTTCCGCAGCAGGTGGCTACTATTCTTGCCGACGTTCTTCGCGCCACCTTGTCGCGGTGTGGCACTGTTGCCGACGCTGAATCGTCTGACTCGTTGCGTGTGATTCGCGATGAGATTGCGCCGATGCTTGACAATATTCGACGCCAACCGGGGCAGAACGCGGACGGCCACGCCACCCAAGACCATGAGGACGAGCCGGTGGCGGACCCCACCACCCTGGGTCTCACCAACTCAAACCAGCCCAAGGCGGACAATGAGCGCCCTGACCCGAATAGCCAGCTGTTACGCGATATTTGCGAAGACATTGCTGGTTTGCTTAACCGCCCGGAGGTGGATCCCGATGTTGCCTTTGAGGATCTAGGGGTTCACTCGCTCATGGCTGTCCGTCTCATGGGGAAGCTCCGGAAACGTGGCCACAAGCTGGACATCCAGACGATTGTGGAGGCTGGTTCTCCTCGCGGCATTGTCCGAGCGATCGAGGGCGATTCACCCCAGCCGACCATCCCCACCGACTCGCGCGATAACCCTTCCCGCCCTCCTTGGATGATTACTTTGAAGGAAGGCAAAGGCCGCCCCGTCTTCTGCTTCCACGCAATTGACGGTTCGGTGTTCTCCTACCAGGGGCTGGCCGAGTACCTCACCACTGGCCGCCCCATCATCGGCATTCAATTCCCGGCGGACATCTCTGATCCCCTTAGCTGGAATAAGGCAGTCGACCTCTACGCGTCCGCAATCCATGACTACCAGCCCGAGGGGTCCTACACCTTCGTTGGGTTTTCCTTCGGGGCGACGATTGCCCATGCCGTTAGCGCATGCCTAAACCAACAGCGCACCACTGCCACCAGTCCCGTCGTTGATCTCCTCGTGGTCCTGGATGCCTATCCAGCCCGCGCCGGGCTGACGCCACCCCCGATCCCGGACGATCTCAACGTGGACCTTCTTTCTGATATCACCGGTTTCAGTGCCCACGATCTGCGTGCCGACGACACCCTCCGCGACCGGTCGGAGTGCTCCGTTCAGGCGTGCGCGCGATGGATGGGGGAGGTTAGCGACACCCCTGTGCGTGGCATCGTGAAGAAAGTTGTTCTTATCACGGCAGAGAAGGCGCCGATTGGGCGGAACACGTCGGGAGTAGTTGAGCGCCCGAAACCTGATCAGCAAGCCCAGTGGAACCCGGCAGAGGCTTGGGAAAACACCGGGGTGGAGTTACGCACGCACTCGGTTCCCCTGGATCATGGCGGGCTGGCCTCATTGGCGGGGTGGAAATTGAGCGCTCCTGTTATTGGGGAGGAACTGGATTAACCGCCGACGGAAAAACCACGCGAACGCCACACCACCGCACGAACGCACCACACACAACAAAGCAGCACGAAGGATGAGGGTTATGACACATACGACAATTCCATCGCCGAACGCGAAGGAATACGCTCAGCGTGAGGGGGGTGCGGCCAACGGTTGCCCGTGGGAGGACGTGCAGCGGTACCGGGAGCTGGGGATCTATACGGGTGATACGCACTGGGCGCTACTTGAGCGCGCCCGGGATCTGTATGGAAATGCTCCCGTCGCGGTGGACCGCTACCGCTCACTGACCTGGAGTGATGTTCGCCACTCTGCCCGCAAAGTCGGCAACTTACTGCGCGGTTTAGGTATCGCGGAGGGGGACGCCGTCATCGTTCAACTGCCCAATGCTGCTGTCCACATGGAAGCGATTTTTGGCATCTGGAGCATTGGCGCCGTTCCCGTCTTCGCCCTTCCCGCACACGGTGCCGACGACGTCGCCCATTTCGCTCGGACCGCGCCTGCCGGTGTCCGGATCGCTGCAGTTCCGCGCGATAAACACGCCAAGCGGGTTGAGAAAGGCCTTCAGGAGGAGTGCCCAGAGCTCACGACCATTCAGATCGACCCTCGTGCCGACGACCCGTGGGGCGCCCCCGTAATCAATGGCACCGAAGTCAACGCCAACCCAGACGCCGACACAGACCCCACCCCCTGGCCATCCCCTGAACGCGACCCGCAAGCTCTTGCCTTTCTTCAGCTTTCCGGGGGAACCACGGGCACCCCGAAGGTGATCCCTCGCAGTCACGATGACTATCTGTATTCGGTGCGCCGCTCCGATGAGGTGTGCGATATGCAGCGCGGCGATGTGTTGCTCGTGGTCATGCCGGCGTCGCACAATTTCACGATGAGCTCGCCCGGCATCTTAGGAGCGCTCCACATTGGCGCCACGGTGGTGTACGTTCCTGATCCTTCGCCCACGACCATCCGCCGCTACATTCACGCGCACCGGGGCACGCACATGGCGCTGGTCCCGCCGCTGCTCATTAGCCTGCTCAACAGCCGCGACGAGGCCCAGACCCCCGATCCCACAATGGAGACGATGAAAACGGTTTGGGTCGGTGGCGCGAAACTCAGCGCCTCCGCCGCGGAACGCGTCGCCCCGGAGCTAGGGATTAACCTCCAGCAAGTCTTTGGCATGGCCGAGGGGCTCGTGAATTACACCGAATTGGGCGGCAACATCGATGAGATCGTGAATACTCAGGGTGTGCCCATGAGCCCGGCCGACGAGGTCTACGTTGTTAATGACGAAGGCGCCCCGGTTGATCGTGGCACCCCAGGCCACCTGCATACTCGCGGGCCGTACACTATCCGCCGCTATCACCGCAACCCGACGGCCAACGCGTCGTCATTCACGAATGACGGTTTCTACATCACGGGCGATATCGTCACGGTATCTGCCGACGGTGCGATCACGGTGACCGGCCGCGCTAAAGACCAGATCAATCGCGGTGGGGAGAAGATCGCCCCGGAGTCGGTGGAGAATTGCTTACTGAAGCACCCTGCTATTCACGATGTTTCGGTGGTAGGTATTCCCGACGATGTGATGGGCGAGAAGATTCGTGCGCTCATTATTCTTCGCGACGATTACAAGCCGGCTGCCACGGATGCCGGGGAATTTCAGGGCAGACAGGATTCCCACCAACCCACGACGGCGATGCAGATTAAGAAGTTCGTCCGCGAATCAGGATTATCACGCTTCGCCGTACCTGATGTCGTCGAATTCGTTGATGAATTTCCACTGACAGGCGTCGGCAAGGTGAGTAAGAAAGGCCAGTGACACATGTATGGTGTCAACCTATTTCACCTGGGGGAATTGACTTCGGATGGAGCGCTCAAGAGGGGATTCCGGGAAGGGGACGGTGCTTCAGTAACGGGTAGAACATGCCGGCTTCTAAACCACTTATATATTGTGGCATCGCGGAACTTGATCCTTACCCTTAATTGGGGTAGTAAAATAGAATTTATGCAAATAAGGAAGCTGTGGCTAACTTAACTTTGTTAAAGTTTGTCTATGCTTCTTTCAGGTATCTCTCGGAAAAAGGGTTCCCGTTTATCTGCCCGCGTAGCTTTAGCTTGTGGCGTTACCGTGGCTACACTTCTTTCTCCGCTCGGGGGCCAAGCCTTCGCCGGTGATGCCCAACCTCCAGTAGCGTCAGATACTCCAGCGCAGGCTCCGCAGGATAACAACCCCAAAGAAAAACTACCGGTCGTTTATATTTCGGGATCGAATGAACTCCGGCCAACTGCTGACTTATTTGCCTCGATGATGAGCAAACGAAGATTTGATGTCCATCCCTTCATGGTGTGGGAGCCAACTCGTCCCGAAACAAGCCCCTATGTCACGGTGAAGGGAAATTCCGCACGAATTCCTGAGTTCATCGCGAAGGTAAAGAAAGAGACCGGTTCAGACAATGTCGACGTAGTCACCTATTCGCAGGGTGGCCTCGTCACTCGGTATTGGCTGAAGGACTTTGATGGCGCAAAAGACGTGCGCACTGTCGTGTCCTTGTCTGTTTTGATAAAGGGATCGCCGTATCAGACGCAGGCTTTGGAAAAGGGACAGTGTCCGCCAGCTAGTGCAGATGCGCTAGTTCCACCTGGGTTTAAGAAGAATCCGACCGATGCTCTCTCGAAATGGCTGAGGGTGGGGAAGAAGTTACTCGCTTGAATACGCCAACTGAGGCTTTGCCGGGTATCCGCTATGTCAACATCACAACGCGGCAGGAGTATGATGCTGCGCCGTACCAGATCAACCTCATAAATGGACCTGGTGATTATCAGAACGTCATCACCCAGGATTTGTGCCCCAATGACGTTGTGCCTCACCTTGGGATGACGCTGCTGCCCTCGGTTCAAAGCTTGGTCGCTTCCGCCCTTGAGGGAGGGCCTCTGAAGATGGAATGTTTCATTCCTGCTCCAGAGGGCTTGCCTACTGTCGATAGCTTGGTTCCATCACTCACCGAAGCGCCGCAAATGTAACGAACGATAGGTACACTCGCTGAATTGCTCCCCGTTAGTTGGACTGAGAAATGAGACACCGACTAGCAGGGAGCAGCCCTATGAGACGACAAAGTTCCTTAAGTGAAGACCAGCGTGAGCAGCTTGTTAAACTATTTGAACACGGCCTAGGCTACACAGCAGCGGCACGACGCCTGGGTGTTGGCCTGAACGCAGCAAAAACACTTCAGCGGCGGTTCATCCTTCATGGCAGACTATGCCTCATGGAACCACCCGCCAAGCAGCATTATTCCTTCGAGCTCAAAAAGGAAGTCGTCACACGGTTCAACGCAGGCCAGTCCAAGATGGAACTGGCCGAAGAATTCGGTCTATCCTCCGACCAAACAGTCAAAACCTGGGTGAGAGCATGGCGCACCGGCGGAGATGCGGCCCTGCGCCCCAAACGACGGGCCGACCACACGGCCCGACGACCCCGAAGCCCAGCTGCGCCGCAGGATTGAACAGTCGGAAGCGGAAAACGCGTACCTAAAAACTGCGGGACTTGAGAAGCGGGCGGCGAGGATAAAAACCCAGATCATCGCCATTCTCAAGTCAGACCACCGCCTGGCCGACCTCCTGAAAGCCGCCGGCCTTGCCCGCTCCACCTACTTCTACCACCTGCAACGCCTGAACCGCCCGGATAAACACGCCGACCTTAAAGCGGCGATACAGGCTATATTCACGGCCAACCAGCAGCGCTACGGCTACCGCCGTATGCTCGCGGTGTTACGCAACCAGGGCTGGATGGTCAACCATAAGCTGGTGTTCACACTTATGGATCAGATGGGACTAAAATCCAAGGTCAGACGGCGCACGAAGTACACGTCCTACACACGGGCCATCACCCATAGCGCTGACAACATACTGGATCGCCACTTCGCGCCAGATCACCCCAACGCTGTGTGGGTCAGCGATGTGGCCGAATTCCGTGTAGCCGGCCGCAAGGTCTATTTATCACCGGTGATGGATCTGTATGACCGCTCCATCCTGGCCTATGAACTATCGACGTCGCCGTCAACGATGTTGACGGCGACGTCGCTGCGTACCGCCCTGGAGGGGCACCAGCCGGGACGAGGGCTGATGGTGCACACCGATCGAGGAGTCCAGTACCACCATTTCAGCTGGCGCAGGCTCATCGAACAGTCTGGTGCTGTCCAGTCCATGTCGCGTAAAGGCAACTGTTATGACAATGCTGTGATGGAGAATTTCTTCGGGCACTTGAAAGCAGAAATGTATTATGGCGAGCATTTCGCCAGCCTCGACGAGTTTTCCCTAGCTATTGACAGGTACATCGCCTGGTACAACAACGACCGAGTCCAAGAGCGGATTGCGGGCCTGGCCCCACGCAATACAGGAGTCAGGCCCTTGCAGCCCCCATCACGTAGAATTAAACCAGTCCAACTTTCAGGGGCCAGTTCACGCTGGAGGGGGAACTCGACAATCTATTTTGCAGTGGTTTGCCTTCAAGAGTAGAAAGAACCCTAATCCTAGCATCGGTCGAAAACTCATTAGCGCGTTCGTTAATATAAAACCCGTGTCGGCGTGGGGCAATTTGGGATGATAGTATTTATGCCGAAAGCGAAGCTTTCAGGCTGCCATGTTTGACTGAATATCCCTTTAGGCATAAAAAAGTTAGTCCACTGTCGGCCTCTCGGAAATGGTGGACACCAAACCTGCTCAAGACAGGAAGGGGCGGGCGGGCTGGTTATAATTTCGGTGGCAAAGATCCCCGATCCCACCAGCTGGAAACATCCCACGGAGATAAGTCTAAGTAGTTCCAGCCGTGAGGTTTGTTCCGTCTTTTTTAGTCGTAAGTGTTCAATCGGGATAACGCTCGAGAAACCAGGTTGACACTTCCTCCAAATATTGTGAACCAGGAAACTGGGATTACCATCCTCTGCATCATTTTCGGGAATGTGGTGAAAATCTAGGATGGTGGAGAGTAAATTTAAAAGTCAACCCTGCGGCTTCGCGGATCTATTCGCATCGGCTATTTGGGCCCTCGCCACCATCACTAATTCTTTCTCTTCTACCGTGGTGCAGCTTTAAAATGCTATGCATGCTCACGTTGTGTTCACCTGCTCATATCCATAATGAGACAGGGGTGCGTCTATCTCGGGCAGGCCCAAATACGGAACGCCACGGCGATCATATGGCCAGGTGTGTGATGCCTTGGTGTGGATTACTTTGACTAGAGGGATAATCTCAGCGATTGAGTAAAACCAACGATTGAGTAGAAAAGAACCGCGAGGTGCGTGCTAAGGTATAGGCAAATTGTGTGTTCGGTGTTGCCTATCTATAGAACGCGTTAAATGACGCTACATGTGTGAAATGCATCACTTCTTAAAGCAATCCTTGTGCTCTCTTTTTGATTGCTATACTGTCGGAATGGGATGCTCATGAGGTAGCTGGTTGGATAAACACTTCGTTGGCCAGGTTTCCTACCGTAGGAGCATTAAGTTTTAGTAAGAAAGGACATATCCTTGCGCACAGGGCTACAACGATTCACCACTTATACACTCTTCGCTACCGGCGTTGTTGGGGGCGGGACTTTTCCTATCCTCGACACAGACGCAGGCCCACGCTGACGAAGTCACTTCAGATAGCGTTGCTGTTCAACCGGCAAGTGGATTCGACTTCCTCGGTAGCATTCTTAACTCCGGTAATCCGGAGCCTGTAGTTGTCCAAGGTAGCGCCCCTTCGGCCGACGCTTCGACGATTCCTATGGACCAGGGGCCAGACTACATCATTGACCAGGCGAATAAAGATCGTGAAGCCAATGGTCTTCCAGCCTTTGAGAAAGATGCAACGCTGACGCAGAAGGCGCAGGAATGGTCCCAACATATGGCGGATAACCAAGATTTTAACCACTCTGATATGCCATATGCCGAAAACATTTACACAAGCAACTCTAAGGAGGCCATCGCTGAGGCAGAACAGTCATGGATGAACTCCCCGGGTCACCGTGCCAACATTCTTGACTCTGGCAAGACTAAGATCGGTGTTGGCGTTGCTTACAGCGAGCAAAACCACTCTTTCTACATGACTCAGCTTTTCGAGTGATCACTCACTACAACAAAACAAGAAGCTGTGCATCTCCGCGCGGCTTCTTCTTTTAGGCCTATACGACGTGGTGCTTCTTTGGTCAAAAGCGGGGTTATACGACAAAAGTGTGTTTCCTCGGCGTGTCGCCCCGGGGGTTAAATTTGTCCTTTTTGGATGCCGATTGAGTGGGTGTACTCGATGTCGATACCCTTGTCGTAGAGGGCTGGTCGTCCTGTGTGGTAGTCGGCGTGGTTCTCGTTGCAGGTCCGGGCGGATACTTTGGTGAGTTGATCCTGGCCGAAATTGCAATGCCTGGCGATCTGTATAGGGTCGTCAGGCAGATGCGTATTCAGATACAACCACCAGTTGAGCATGTGGCGCTGGTGTTCACCGATCGGCCGCGGTGGGCGCGGGCTAAGTGTTTGAGTTGGGAGTTGATCCCTCCTTCCAGACTGTTGGTTGCGGATTTAATCCGCTCAGGGTCAAGCACACCTTCGGGCTGGGGCAGGTAGACAAACAGCAGGTCATGGCGCCACAGGTAGTTCAGACTGTTGTAGGCCTTGCGGATGGCCGCGTGTGTCCATGTGCGAGTCCAGCTGCCGGTTGTGGGGTCTTTGATAAAGGTTTTTTCGTCTAGCCAGTCGTGGTTAGGCGGTGGAGAATTCATGCAGCCTCACACCCCAGTCGGCGGCCTGATCAAGGGTGGTTATCCGGGTGAGTGTCAACGCCAGCCGGTAGAGGATACGCCCGGCATCGGTGCGGGGCCGGGTGGTGGTGTAGCGGCAGACCACCCGTTGGGGGTGGACGAGGCAGCGCTGGATTTTTGTTTCTGGCCAGCACGTTGTGATCGCGGCGGTGGCCCCTCGTCCGCCGTCGATGACGGCAATTATCGGGGCGGGGATAGGTTCGATCAGTCGCCGGTAGTCGTTGGTGGTTTCGCGTGTGCACCACCGCCAGGCGATGACGTGGTCGATGCTGGCGGCGATGATTAAACACCCGCCGGCGGTGTAGGTGCCGTCAAGGAAGATTTGGTCGGAGACCCTCGCGGTGTGACCGGTGGTGGGCTCCGGGATGTCGATGAGCCAAAAGGGGGTGAACCGGCGTTGCAGAGTGCGTGGTGAGCACCCCATCTGGTCGGCGAGTGTGGTCAGTGTGGCTTCGGTGGTGACATGCTCAATAAACGCGGTAAATGCTTGAACGTTGGTGATATCGGGGCGGCGGTTGGTTGTGGAGGCTCCGCAGGTGGTGCATCGCCATCGTGTGGTGCCTGCCTTGGTGGTCCCGTTGCGTTTCATGGTGGCGTTGCAGTGACAGCGTGGTCGGTTTTTGGGCATGGGGCCACGAGATCATTGCCCCATACCACAGGTAAGGTGCAACACCGTGTATTTCCAGTTAAAGAGGCAGATATATGCCCGCCGAGCATATATTTTCCGTCTTTTCCCAGATCAAGGGTCAGAAATCACCGGTCTGGGACACACTTTAGGCGGTGTGGACTCTTTTTTGGACAGGTTATGCCGTCATCATACGGTGGTGTTCTTCGGTAGTCAGTCCGCCTAGCGTGTTGGTGATGTGTTCGGTGTTGTAGAACTTCAGATAGTCTTCGACCGTGGCCGCTAACTCGGTCTTACGATGCCAGTGGTAGTCGTGGAACATCTCAACTGTCATCCGGCCGAAAAAGGCTTCACATGCAGCATTATCCGGGCTGCACCCCCGCCGTGACATGGGCTTGTGGAAACCGACTGTGGTGGCAGCGTTACACCAGTTCCGACTGCGGTATTGGCAGCCCGGATCAGAGTGGATCACCAGTTGCGAGGGATCATCGGGCGGGTTCGTAGTCAGCGCATGTCGAAGGCTGGCATCCACGAGTTGCTGGTTCGGGTTGAAGCCGACTGCCCAGCCCACCACTGAGGAATCAAAGCAGTCAATCAGGGCCGACAAATAGACTTTCCCATCGTCAGCAGCCATGTCGGTGACATCCGTTAGCCACAATCGGCCCGGATAGTCCGCGTGAAAAATCCGTTTAACCAGGTCGTGGGCTGCCGGTGCGATCTCTCCTTTGTAGCTTGAGTAGCGGGCCTTGGTTCGTTTGTATCGCACGAGGATGCCGTCTTCTTTAGTGATGCGGCGGATGACTTTCTCGCTAACGACGACACCGTCGCGGGCCAGTGAGTACTTCAACCTGCGGTACTCGTAGGTAAGGGCGTGCTCAGCCACAGTCCGGCGTAGCCCGGCATATTTATCCGGCCTGCGGGATGCCTGGAGTTGATAGTAGAAACTCGACGGCGCCAGACCCGCGACGTCCAGCAGCATCGCTAGTGGTAACTGTGTGCGTAACGCGTCGGGTGTCTCGCGTTGTATGCCGATGACTCAGCTCGCCGGGGGTGAGGCTGTCGTCTTTTTTACTAGTTTCAGCTCCTTGCCGACGAGAGCTTTCTCAACGGTGAGCTTGGCTAGTTGTCGTTTAAGCTTGTCGACATCATCAGGAAAGGATACTTCCAGGCTTGCCCGGGTGGGGAAACCGGCTCGGGTCTCTCGTTCGCGTTTACACGTTGAGGCCCACTCTGGTTTGTCGCGGTAGGTCTGGGCCCCAACGATCAAACACTCACCTTCGGACGCAGGCCGAACTTCTCCGCAATGAATTGCGGGCTGTAGCCTTCCTTATATATCTTTGCCGCAGCCAACTTGGCGGAAAACGGGTAGCGGTCAGCTTCTCATGGCGAAACGGTGTCGGCTCTGTGGTGTGCCGCTCCCGAAGCCACGTGTGCAATGTCCAGCTACCGGGATAGCCGAGGGTGCGTACCGTTTCGTCGCCGACTGGATCTGGTCAAACTTCTTTAAAGCAGCCCTTTTTCTCTTCCGGGGTGTATTTACGGTTAGCCACGGGATCAAATCCTCCAGGATTCCGTCCACACCGCCTTATGTCGTATCAGCCGGAAATTCTGACTCCCTCTAGATTAAGTTGCGACAAACGGTCACCTCAGCATGTCGGCCCCGGGCAGTGTGTCGCCTTTGTTCTCGAGAGAGGACCCCTAAAGATGGAGTGTTCTATTCCTGCTCCAGAGGGCCTGCCTACTGTCGATAGCTTGGTTCTGCCACTCACCGAAGCGCCACAAATGTAACGACCGATAGGGCAACCCGCTCCTGTCGCGTCCGGGGTTGCGGGGCGCTAGCCCGGGGGCTCGACCAGCTCAAACACCCCTCACCCCTCCAGCACGTCCACCACCTCCTCAGCATCAACCACGCGTCCGCACCGTCGCGCCACCCAATCAATGGTCGCGGCGTGGTCGTCGCGGGTGAAGTCGGCAATGGCATCGCGAACAAGGAACGGCTGGATGTCGTTCATGAATGCGTCCACCGCACTCACCCCGCATCCCATGTGGCCGTAAACCCCGGTGATGATCAGTTGGTCGCGCTTTGCAAACGCTAAGGATTCTCGAAGGTCTGTTCGGGCGAACGCCGAGTACCTCCACTTGGTGATCACATGGTGGTGCTTCTGCGGTGTCAACTCCGGGATAATGTCCGCGTCCGCGTCGGTTTGAATACCTTGCCCCCACAATTCGCGGAGCAGCCCTCGGCGGTATTTCTTCTGTTCCGGCGGTTGGGCCGTGTAGAAGACGGGGATGTTGGCCTTGTCGGCACGAGCAACGAGTTGTTGAATGTTGGCCACCATCGCGGACGCTGGCTCTTTGTCGGGGGTATACGCAGAGATGAAGTAGTTCTGCATGTCGTGAACCAAGAGAGCCGCGCGATCGGCATGAAGTGCCCAGTTGACAGCGGGTTTCGCCGAGAGGGTGGGGATGGTGTACGGCGCGATGGGTGGGATTGCCACTGGTAAGTTCTCCTTGGGGGTGAATTGTGGGGGACGTTCCCTTATAGGTGTTGTCTAGGGAAGTTCCGCACGCTATCGTGTCAGTAAATTAGGCAAGCCATACTGAATGGTAGACGGATCGCGGGTTGGTGGTCATCCTGGCCCCCAACCAGATGATTGTCAGCCTCTGCCACAGCCTCGTGGCCTGCATTGTTCATACTTATGTATTGGAGTTTCCGTGAAGCGTTCACTTGTTCGCCCAATGCCCTTGATCGCTCTGACGTTAGCCGGTTCGTTGGTTCTGGGTGCGTGCTCGAATGATGACGACAGTTCCAGCGATTCCACTGCCGCAGATTCAACCAGCCAGAGCGCGTCTGAGGGTGCGAAGGATTCGTCGGATGCCAAGGAAGTCACGATTAAGCACGCGTGGGGTGAAGATACGTACCCGGTGAAGCCGAAGAAGGTTGTGGCGATGGGTACGTCGGTTGATAACCTCCTTGCCTTGGGCATTACCCCCGATGTTGTTGTTCAGAGCCCGGATGATGCCCAAAACGCCACGTGGAAGAACGACAAGCTGAAAGACGTCAAGAAGATTGACGCCGATCCTCGCGAACTGCCGGTAGAGAAGATCGCGGCCGAGAAGCCCGACTTTATCGTTGGTGACTTCTACCGCATTAATGAGGATGCTTACAACAAGCTGAAGGACGTTGCGCCGACCCTTCCGGGTATGGGCCAGGATCCGCAGCTGATCGGCTGGAAGCCACAGCTGGAGGCCTTGGGCAAGATTTACCAGGATGAGGACAAGGTCAAGGACGTCGAGAAGAAGGACTCGGAAGCCTTCGAGAACGCGAAGAAGGACTTGAAGGGGCTGGAAGGTAAGTCGGCGTTGGTGGTTCAGCACCGCAGCGGGAACTTCGGTGTGATTACCGATGAGGCCAACCCGGCCAACCAGTTCTTCACCGACCTGGGGATGAAGCTGCCTGCCGGGTACACGGATGGTTCGATTCCGACTCAGCAGGGCCGGGCCATGATTTCTCCGGAGAACATTGACAAGTTGACTGCGGACTTCATGGTTCTTTTCGCTGCCGACGGGATGGACGCGGTTCGCGCTGTTCCGGGTTACAACGATCTGAAGCAGGTCAAGAGCGGTGCCACGGTTGAGGATAATAAGGCTGTGTCCTCGGCGCTGTATGTTCCGTCCTCATTGTCCCGTGAGTGGGCTTTGAAGGAAATCAAGCCGGAGTTGAAGAAGGTGTCGGATAACAAGTCTGATTCGAAGGATGACTCCGATAAGTAAGGCTGTTTACTTACTTCATTGCCGACGCTGCTCTGTAGCTGTGGGGTGGCGTATCGGATGATGGTTTCCCGGGTGTGCTGTGTGGCATGCCCGGGTTTTCTTGTACCGTACGGGCGGGATGGGTGCCCGTGGAACGTTAAACCCAAATATTTAAAGGATTGAGCATATGAAACGCAATAGCCGTCACCACGACATTTTCCCGATTTCTCTGCGCGAGATTACGGTGAGTCGTGTTGTAGACATCACCCCGGGAATGCGACGCATTACGTTCACCAGTGACGAATTTGACGCCCACCAACAGGGCGACGTGCAGGTCCCCGAGATGATAAGCACAGGTTTTGACGACGACGTGCGTTTGATTTTCCCCCACCCGGAGACAGGGGAGCGGCCGGCCCCCAGGGCGTTGGGTGATGGTCGTTTGGAGTGGACTGCGGAAATCAACGAGTTGTTCCGCACGTACACAGTGCGCCGATGGGATGCCGGGACCGGTGAAGTGGATATTGATTTCGCCCGTCATGGGTCTGGCTTGGCCGAATCGTGGTCGGAGTCCGCGGCTCCTGGTGACAGTATTTATATGGCCGGTCCGAAGAATTGTGGCGCTCTTCCCGAGGGGGTGGATTGTTTGCTCCTGGCGGGGGACGAGACCGCGTTGCCGGCCATCGGCCGGTGCGTGGAGAGCTACCCCTCATTAAAAGCGGTCGCGGTCATTGAGGTCACCACGCCGGACCGTATTCAGAAGTTGAATATTTCATCCCCCGACGTGGAACTGCATTGGGTGGTGAGGTCCCAGGGTCAGTCTCTTGGCAGCGCGCTCGAATCCCTGGACTGGCCCGAGGGCACGCCGTACGTCTGGTGCGCTGGGGAGGCCGGCCAGCTCCGCGGCATTCGCAAGCTGGTTAAGGAACGCGGCGTGAAGCCGGAGAACACCCAGATCGTGGGCTATTGGCGTGACGGCAACGCCTCCACCAGCAAGGCCACCAGCACCATCGCCGCCTACAACCGCTTGGCGGAGATGGCAGATATTGCCCCGGCCTTCGCCGTCCGAGCTGGCGCCGAGGCCGGCATATTCGCAGCCATCGACGCCGGCTTGACCACCCCGGAGCCCCTGGCCGAGAAGACTGGTATTGCCTCTGATCGCTTGGTGAGGTTTATGCGGTATCTAGCCGCCTTGGAGCTGGTGACTATCGAGCATGAAGAAAGCCCGTCCTCAGATCAGCCTTCTGACGGCGCGGTGACGTATGGGCTCACTCCGGTGGGTATGGAGTTGGCGGACCCGACCTCTCCAGCGGGTGGCTACCTATCGGGCTTCGGTTCCATGCCCGCCATGTCCTTTATCCACGTGGGCCGCGGTTTGCGTACCGGGAATCCCGTCCAGCTAGGCACATCCGGTCGCACAATGTCCGAGTGGCAGGACGCGAAGCCGGAGCTGGATAGCCATATGGCGGTGGGTGCGAACCTCCGCATGAGTTGGGTTGCGCCCGCTGTGGTGGCGGGCTTGGACCTAGGTGGTGCCTCCTCGGCGCTGACGCTGGGCCCTGGTGCCGCTGTTCTCGCCGATGAGCTCACCCGCACCAATCCGTCCTTGTCGGTTACGATTGTGGATCGTCCGGAGCATGAAGAGCTCAACATGGCGGAAGTCAATGATTCTCGACGCTCTCGGGTCTCCCATGTCCACGCGTCGGATCCTGCGTCTGTCCCGTCGGATCAGTTCGATATCCCTCGGGCCGATGTTGCCGTCGTTCATGATCCGTGGGGCGGTGCCGTGGCCGGAATGGACTCGAATATGGGTTCGGGAAGTCCCGATTCCAGTTCCGATGGTTCAGTCAGCGGTGCTGGTGTTATAGCTCATCTTTCAGACACTGTGTCGTTAATCGTCATTGTTACCCAGGTTCTGGCCGACGACGGCTCCGGTGATGAAGAAGACTACGAGGCGGACATCCAACGCATGCTTGTCTCGGGGGCGTCGATTCCGACTGAGCGGGACGTTCGGGTTGCGTTACGCGATGCTGGCTTTGAAGTGGAGAGCCGGCAGCCGGTGGGATGGGGGCCTATCCGTTTTGTTGCTCGCAGGGTTGGATGATTGCCCTGATGTATGCAATACTGTCCGGGTTGTCTGAGGCAAGTGGTTAACCTGCCCGAATGTGGTAACGTCGCTATCCTTTTCTGCGATATAGCAAGCGGAAGGCGTGATTCTCACCTGGTCAGCGCACTAATTGCGTGTGGCAGGGTTAATTGCGTGTGGCAGGGTGCAGTTACCACCAGCTGTTCAGTGCTCATGTCGCCCTGGTTTTGGGTGAGGATGAGTGCTGAAGGATCGGGCTAACCATCTCAAAACAGACAAGACCAGGTGCGTTCGGGTCGGAAATCCGGCGCACGAAGCAACAACCCCAGGTCTAGGAGACTCTAGTGATTCAGCAGGAATCGCGTTTGCGAGTCGCCGATAACACGGGTGCGCGGGAAATCCTGTGCATCCGTGTGCTCGGTGGTTCCACACGCCGCTTCGCTGGTATTGGTGATGTCATCGTTGCCACCGTGAAGGAAGCAACCCCCGGCGGAAATGTTAAGGCCGGCGACATCGTCAAGGCTGTTATCGTCCGCGCGAAGAAGGAAACCCGCCGCCCGGATGGCTCGTACATTCGTTTCGACGAGAACGCTGCCGTTCTTATCCGTAACGACAATGAGCCACGTGGTACGCGTATTTTCGGGCCTGTTGCCCGCGAGTTGCGCGACAAGAAGTTCATGAAGATTGTCTCGCTCGCCCCGGAGGTGCTCTAAATGAAGATCCATAAGGGCGATACCGTCATCGTCATCTCTGGCCCGGACAAAGGTGCGAAGGGTAAGGTCATTGAGGCTTATCCGAAGCGTGAGAAAGTCCTGGTTGAGGGTGTTAACCGCATCAAGAAGCATGTCGCTAATTCAGCACCGGAGCGTGGCGCGGAGTCGGGTGGAATTGTCACCCAGGAAGCTCCCATCCACGTCTCTAACGTGATGATCATCGATGCTGACGGTAACCCGACGCGTGTTGGGTACCGTTTCGACGAGAACGGCAAGAAGGTCCGTATCTCCCGACGTACCGGGAAGGACATTTAACCATGAGCGAGAACTACACCCCCCGTTTGAAGACTCGGTACCGCAGCGAGATTCGCGAGACTCTGAACAAAGAGTTCGAGTACGAGAATGTCATGCAGATCCCGGGTATCACCAAGGTCGTTGTCAACATGGGTGTTGGCGACGCCGCTCGTGACTCCAAGTTGATCAACGGCGCACTGAACGACCTCACTTTGATCACGGGTCAGAAGCCACAGATCCGCCGCGCGAAGAAGGCTATTGCTAACTTCAAGCTGCGCGAGGGCATGCCGATTGGTGCTCGCGTCACCCTACGTGGCGACCGTATGTGGGAATTCCTCGACCGTCTTCTGACGGTTGCTCTCCCGCGTATTCGTGACTTCCGTGGTCTGTCGGATAAGCAGTTCGATGGACACGGTAACTACACCTTCGGTCTGGCCGAGCAGTCCATGTTCTACGAGCTGGACGTAGACAAGATTGACCGTCCCCGCGGTATGAATATCACTGTGGTGACGTCCGCAACAAATAACGAAGAGGGCCGCGTGCTGCTGCGCGAGCTGGGCTTCCCATTCAAGAAATAGAGGACTCTAAGTAGTACCTCTTATTGTCTCTGCATAGGGGCGAGTAGTGGTTGATAACCATTGCTCGCCCCTTTTCGTGTGCCCTATAAAAATTATTTGTATAACAATCCGTTAACACTGAGAACCAATTGGGGGTGGGCGGTTCGTATTTTTAAAAACAGCTATAAAGCGGCGTTAACGTAAGCTGAAAACTTCATGTGCAGCGTATGCGCCATATTCTAGGATGTCTGACCTTCGATAATGGGGGTAGCTCGATGTGGTAGCGATCAAGCGTAAAAGACTGCAGTCCTGATTTAATACCTCATACGGAGGCAATTTTGTACAGCGTGCAGCATTTGGTTTACGGACCAGTAGCCACTATTTCCTGTGACCATGTCACTTACGTTGTAGAAGTCCCTGTATTTTCAGGAAACTTTGATTGGTGCTCGGTGACAGTGGATACGTTATTGCTGCTCTGCAACATAGGGGCCATAGGTACTGTTGTTTTACCTCTATGGAGTTTTGAGATGCATAACCACAGGCGCGCAAGCGCCGTAATAGCCAGGGAGGTGAGTCGCGCGCACGCGTGGTCTACGCCATCATCGGCGCAATGGCCCTGCTGTTGGGAGTCGCACGGTTTGCACCATCCGACATGACACCAACCGCTTACGGAGCGTCCGATATTGGCGATCCCAGTGCAAGTGCGACTGGCAAGATCGACCCCGAGGAAGCAGGCGAGTTAGCTGCTCCCGGAGGCTCTAATAGAGCGCTATCGTTAATGGGCTCTATCAGTATTACGTAGCCGACGAGCTTCCCGAAACTTCCCCCGACGATTACGTCGACGAAAATGTGTACGGGACGTTCGCCGTGGCGGGGGACACTCCCGCGGTCTGTGTAGGCCTTGCCGGCGATGATTCCAGACATGCCAGCGCCTATGTAGTGGCGGATAGTAACACGACACCTTCGCACCAGCGTGACGGACGGACGTTTACTGTAGACACCGATCTTGCTCGGAAGTTTGCTGCAAAGTGGGGCGAGGCTATTAGCTCCCAAGACTGGCAAACAATCGCTAGCCAGTCTGGCGTTTCGGATGCAAATGCTACGAATGCCCAGTTAGCTGCATCTATGGCGGTATGGAGCCTGCAAGGACGTCCTATTGATCGTCAGGTGGTCCGTGGACACCTGGCCAACGCTCGCGCCCACGGCGTCGATAAGGACAGAACTGAAAAAGTTCGCAAGATCGCTCATGCAATGGTCTCTCAAGCGGAAAACTACTCCGCTTCTTCAGACGAAGCTGAGCCGGCAACTGTGAAGATCTCTCAGGGCAACCGTACTGAAAACGGTGACGGAACTGTTATCCCGATTTCGGTATCTGGTAACTCTGACAACGACAAGGCGGCCATCAAGGTTGACGGTCTTCCCTCAGGAGCGAAGCTCACTGACGCTAACGGCAAGACCGTGAATAACGGTGATGAAGTCGCCGTTCCGTCTGAGCTGAAGCTGACGGTTCCGAGCGGAACTGACCCTGGCCAGGCTAAGGTCTTCGCTACTACCACGAAGACGTCAAAGCTCCCGGCAGGTACTTTGCTCAAACCAGTTGGAAATGACGATTCCCAGTGGATCATCACTCTGAAGCCCAGCAAGGACGTTCCGTCGAACGCTACTGCTGGCATTAACGTGAAGTGGGATAAGGAGACCCCGTCGTCTTCGTCCTCTTCCTCTTCGTCGTCCGCTTCGTCCTCGACTTCTGCTAGTACCTCGGCTCCGAAGCCGGTCGTTCCGACTTCGTCTGGTTCAGAGTCCTCCACGACGTCGTCTTCACGTGTAACGTCGACTAGCTCGTCGACCTCGAGCGATAAGCCGTCGTCAAGCACCTCGGCGTCTGAGTCGAGCACGTCGGCATCGTCGACCGCTAAGGTCCCGGAGAACCACAACCCGAAGATTTCGACCACTGTCGATGTTGACGGCAAGAAATCTGCCGAGGGTAACCCGGTCAAGGTTGATGCGTCCAAGCTCCATGAGGGCATTAACGTTAAGGACCACATCGACTACGAGGGCCTTGCTCCGAAAACGAAGTACGAGTTCACCGGTACCTTGATGAAGGTTGAAAATGGCAAGGCCAAGCCGGTTTCCGGTGTCAAGCCTGCCTCAGTCGTCGAGTCTGTTGATGACAGCGGTAAGGGCACTGCCACCGTTGACTTCGGCACGATTACTGACTTGAAGCCGGATATGCAGTACGTCGTCTTTGAGAAGGCTGTCCCGGTTGACAAGAGCGAAAACCCGACAGTCAAGGATGACGGAACCCCGAAGAACCCCGATGAGGACAACCGGGAGACCGTGACTCACGAGGATGCGGATGATGATTCCCAGACCTTCGTTGCTGGTGAAGAATCCTCTACCTCCTCTACTTCCTCTTCGGTGACCTCGACCTCCTCGAGCACTGCTCCGCAGCCGTCAACCTCGTCACCGACGTCGTCGACCACGCCGAAGCCAGTTCAGCCGTGGGTTCCGGACAGCGCGACATCCACGACGTCGCCGTCCGAAGCTCCAAACGACAAACCGAAGATTTCGACCACGGTTGAGGTTGACGGTAAGAAGTCGAATGATGTTGATCCGTTGATGGTTGATGCTCAGAAGGCTAAGGATGGTATCTCGGTCAAGGACAATATTGACTACCAGGGCATGAAGCCGGGTACGAAGTACAAGTTCGTTGGTACCTTGATGAAGATTGAGGATGGCCAGCCGGCTCCTGTGTCTAACGTGAAGCCTGCTTCGGTTGTTGAGACCATTGGTGATAGCGGTAAGGGCACTGCGGTTGTTGACTTCGGTACGTTGACCAACATGAAGGCTGATACGCAGTACGTTGTCTTTGAGAAGGCTATTCCTGTTGATGACAACGGAAAGCCGACTGTCAAGGATGATGGGACGCCTAAGAATCCGAGCAAGGATGATCGCGAGACCGTCAAGCACGAGGATTCTAACGATATGGCGCAGACGTTTGTGACTGAGCCGGATGATGAGGATGCGTCGAGTACGCCGTCGCCGTCGTCGACCTCGGCTCCGAAGCCGGTTGCGCCAGTCGAGCCGACTAAGCCGTCGACGTCGGCGGATAAGCCGGATGAAACTCCAAACGGCACGCCGAAGATCTCGACAACAGTGGATGTTGACGGGGAGCGCGCGTCCGAAGGAAACCCGGTTCAGGTTGACTCCGCTAAGGCTCTTAAGGGCATCACTGTGAAGGATCACATTGATTACCAAGGCCTGGAGCCGAACACCACGTACCGCTTCACCGGTACGCTCATGAAGGTGGAGAACGGAAAGGCCACCCCGGTCTCTGGCGTTGAACCTGCTTCTGTCCTTGAGAACGTTGATGGCAGTGGTAAGGGCACAGCAACCGTCGATTTCGGTACCTTGACCCGCATGAAGCCGGGTACCAAGTACGTCGTTGTCGAGAAGGCTATTCCTGTTGATGACAACGGAAAGCCGACGGTCAAGGATGATGGGACGCCGAAGAATCCGAGCAAGGATGATCGCGAGACCGTCAAGCACGAAGACGCCAATGACTCTGCGCAGACGTTCGTAACGTCGCCAGAAGGTAAGCCGGTTCCGTCTGACTCTCGCCAGCCTGGTGAATCCGGAACCCACCCGACCCCCGGTAAGCCTGGTTCGGACAACTCGAGTGAAACCCCGGGCAAGCCTGGTCAGAGCGGTACCACCTCATCTGAGTCCCCCGCCCCGTCTACGGACAATGGCAAGCCTGGCGACTCTGAAGGTTCCGACAATGGTTCCGGTAACGGCTCAAACGGATCAGATAATGGCTCCAATGGTGCTGGCCACGGCTCTGATAACGGATCTGGCAGCGGTTCCGATAACGGCTCCGGTAACGGGTCCGACAATGGTTCCGGTAATGGATCTGGCAGCGGCTCCAGCCACGGAGTAGGTGGAGCGCTAGCTTCCACCGGTGCAAACGTGATCTGGTTGGCACTGCTGGCTATGGTCTTGATAGCCACGGGCGCAGGCGTTGTTCTCTGGAACCGTCGCCGCTCCCAGGAAGGATAGGCATTACGCGGTATGAGCGGTCGGCCCCTTTAGGGGGCCATCGTAGCCCGCGGTTCTAGGTCCAAACCCAGAACACCTAACCCTCAGACTTTCCTGACCACCAACGCGAATTTTCGTCCTCAATGGTTCCCTATGTGGAACACGAGGGCGGTGATTCGGCGTCACAGTGACGTGGCGTCATAGTGACGTAAAAATGGCCTAGAGCTGGGCTATGAGACCAAGCTCTCAGCAAATTTCGTGTGGTCGGGAACCCTTTTCCTCGTCCTCATTTGTGAGCGACAGCATTTCTTTGAAGGCTCCGAGGGGTGGTGAACGTCGCGCGAGCCTGGTGGCACACAGTAAAGAGTGTGCTATGAGGTCGCGTGAATGTCACCGTTCCCCATATGGCCATTACCAATAGGAGACAAATCAATGGGACTCACCAAAAAAATTGGTGCCCTAGCGCTTAGCGGAGCTATCGCGTGTGGTTTAGCAACTGTATCGGCAGGTGTTGCGCCAGCAGCAAGTGCAAAGCCTTCGTGTGAAGGTCAAACTGCGTTGACCTCGATGGCCGAGCCTCTCGATCGCATTTTCACGGCCGATGGTAAAGAGATAACTATTTCGAATAAGCGCAACGTGCAGCAATTCGTTTATCTCAGTAGCTGCGATGCAGAGAAGCTAGCCAACTTGATCAGCGATCTCGGTAAGGGCGATGACGTCAAGAAAGAGATTGTGAAAGCAATCCCTGGCATTGATAAGTTCGCCGACCAGGTTGCTAAAGGTGTTAAGGATAAGAAGGTTCTAACCGCCCAAAATTTGAAGGACCAGTCGAGCGACTTCAATAGTGGAGTCATTCTTGACCTCAAGAATGGTACTGTCGCGCTAATTGCTAAGCAGCTTTAGCGCTAGACAAATACAGGAGTTGGAATCGGCTTTAGACAGTTGAGTTATCGCCGGAGAAAGGCTACTGGCCTATCCGTGGACAACTTCGCAGTGTGGAGCAAAATTTCAATTCCATCCAATCACCCCGACATCTGGTGGATTTCCGTCATCGTATGCCGGGGTGCTTTTATACTGATGTACAAAACTGTGCAAGTTATCACAGTGCCCGGGGCACGTCACTATGTGAAAGGACAACCACACACCCTCGCACCGCGTAGTGCGTGGTGAGCATGAAGTGCACGTGCCCACGTGAAACTCGACCACAGAAAGTGATCCATCATGCGCTTTATGCCTCACGACCACGTATCTCAGCACACTCAAGTATCGGGGACTCGAACAGACCTGCATCGTAACCATCGACGATTTGCGACGGCCGTGATGTCTATGGCGGTGTCGGCAGCTCTGCTTGTTGCTCCTGGTACTAGCCCATCCGCTCACGCTAATGAACAGAATGGGCAGGATAATTCGGCCGAACAATGCGAGGAAGCTCATCAGGCAGTTGAACAGGGCCGGCCCCTTCCGAAGTTGGAGCTTTTCCGTAAAGGCCACGGGGCCGTGCACGATGGGAAAGTCGTTATTTTCGACGATAGTGCTCGGTATTCGGATGAAATTAAGGCCGCAGCCAGTTCGTGGACCAAAGCTACAAATGGGGCAATCACGTTTGACGTCGTGGATAAGGAAACGACGAATTCGGTTCGCGTTTTTGATGTCAAGCGTGATGACGCTACGTGGGTGGGTTGGACACGACACGATCCGTACCGCGTGTTACTGAATGCTGATTATTTGGATGGAATGTCACAAAGTGCTCGCCAGGGAACGATCGCTCATGAATTTGGCCACCTGGTGGGGCTAAAGCATGGGTGTCCTGGAGACTTAATGCATGCAATATCGGATTATCAGCAGCCGACAGCCCCTCAGGCCACTGATATTCAGGCTGCTCTTCAAGACGATAACGACACCACGGCGGTAACGACCACGCGGTCCTTCCCCGATTATTCTGTATAGCCTCCGCATTATTAGTTTTTGAGTAAATATAAGATGTAGGCGTTGATGGTGTAACGCTTTGTCGCTATCCAACGATTACATAGGTGTCACAACGTGCGGAGTCGGCAAGGCGAGCTAGGGCACAGCTCCGTGGCCACTTGACGCGGTGTGATGAGAGATGAAAGTGCGGGTGTGTAAGCACCCGCACTTTCTTATACCTGCTGGCATATTCAACTACCCAGATATAAATGTGATCGATATCACCTTAATTATTACGGAATTTTTAACTTTATGTCTCAAGAGGGTAATAATGAGCTGGTCTGACATCCATTTGCGATCTCATAACTAGTTCGTTGTCCAGTGAAGATGATGCGTTTCCAGTGTGCGAGTGATGGCGTTCATCGGGGGGTACTAAGCGGACATGGAAACAAAAATACTCGCCATCTACCCATAAAAACGCACAAATGAAGCCCTATGTGTTTGATAATTGTGTGATTTCCATTAGCCAGAGTTTAGAGTTCTCTGTAAGCTTCACCACTGGTTATTTTGACATTGGAACTGCGAGTTCTAGCAACAAGCACACCCCCGTGCTGGGTTCCTACTTCCCCCGTGAATAGCACATGCAAACGTAGCGGTAACACGTTGTTTTCATGCCATTCCCGGTGATGTGCCCGAAGTTAATGCCCGGGGAACGCTGATGGCCCTCCATCACATACATGTGCCCACTTCGTATGTGGTCGGTTTATGGCGTCAACGGTGTCCGTTTGTCACGGTTGAGGGGGTGTTATTGGGTTAGGGCCGCTTTTCACGTGTCGTAACAGTGCCTTCATCTCTCATCACGCTCTGCCAGGAGTGATTTTTTCATGATTACCTTCGCCGCGCTCGCAGGAACGGCTGGGATCGCCGGAATGTACGCGTTCCGTCGTAAAGAAAATGCGCACCGTTCGCGCATGTCAAAACTTGATTACAACATCCATGTCAACGGTATCCGCGGTAAATCCACCATCACCCGCATGCTGGGTAGTGTCCTCCGCGAAGCCGGGGTATCCACCGTGTCAAAAACCACGGGTACCTACGCGTGCGTCATCGACCCCCAAGCGGGCGAACACCCCATTCAGCGCACCGGCCCGGCGAATATCAACGAGCAGTACGATTTCTTGAAAGAATAGCTCGACGGCTCCGTCAACGGCCTCGTCGTCGAATGCATGGCGGTCAAGCCGAAATACCAGAATCTGTGCCAAAACGTCATCCTTCGTTCCCCCATCTCCGTGATCACCAACGTCCGACTGGACCACCAGGAAGAAATGGGGGACACGGTCGAGGAAATCGCCGACTCCCTGTGTAACACTGTCCCCGAACACGGGCTGGTTATCACCGGTGAGCGCAACGAAAGCGTTCTTAACGTTATCCGAAAGAACTGTGAGGCCCGGAACTCCAGGTTGATTGTCGCCGAAGAGAGCGAGCTTTCCCGGAGCCTCGTCGACAAGTTCGCGTACCAGCAGTTCGAAGAAAATGTCGCTGTGGTGTTGACCCTGGCTGAGGCTCTCGATATCGACACCGACGTCGCTGTCCGAGGAATGCTCAAGGCCGAACCTGACCCGGGCACAACCAAGGTCATCAAGGTCGAGGAAGAAAACAATTCCCTCTTCTGGGTCCCCATGTTCGCCGTCAACGACTGGGAATCCACCACCAAGGTCTACAACTCTGTACACGATGGCCGCCTCCCAGAGGGAACTAAGCATGTCATCGCGATGAACAACCGCGCTGACCGCACCGACCGCGCATCCATGTTCGTCGATGTCATCACAAAGGACCTCAAAGGGCAGTTCGACAAGATCGTGCTCTACGGAGATATCCAAGACGCCGTGTATCAGAAGCTGGTTGCTGGCGGCGTGCCCGAAAGCAACATTTTGACCACGACAGACATCGAGGAAACCGACGGCAAAGCGCTGGTGGCCCGTGCCCGCGAGTCCTTCGACAATGACGCCGAGGTTGCCGTCTACGGGATGGTCAACATCCACACACAGCACGTCCAGTCCATGGAAAAGTACATCTCCACGTTGAAGTCCGAGAACGCGCTTGCTCCCATGGAGGAACTGACAGGTTCGGTGGAAGCTACCGCCCCTGAAGAGGCCGTGACAACCACCAACACGGACGTGGCTGCGCGAGGCAAAGACGTGGCTGCTGACGACGCAGAGGGCGCTTCGGGGGATACCGATATCGCTGAAGGTTCGGACGCAGCTGCGCATGACAAAGACGCCGATATCGATAACGAAATCGGCGCAGTATCACGTAAAGACGAGCATGTAGAGGTCATGGCGTAGTGAACCTGCTGGAATCTCAGGGATATAGTTTCCTCTGCGACTACATTCACCTCACCTTCCTCATTGGGGTGATGGTCAGCTATCTGTACTTCCGCGCGTATCGCGTATCGATCGGCGGAACGCTGGCCGTTGGGTATTTGGCAGCATCCCTTTATGCGCCATTGAACTCCCTGGTCACAGTCCTTGTGTCCATGTTCGCCTTCGTGCTCATCAGGTTCGTCGTCCTCAAAATCTTCCTTCCCCGCCCGCGACAAATTTTCGCCATCGGTCTCGGTATCGGTGTGATCTGCGGATTGGCCTGGCTGGGGCTTTCCGAGTTCCTGTTTTACAGGACCAAGGAACAGTACGGCCTGGCCCTCGTCGGCGTGATCGTCCCCGGTATGATCACCAACTCGCTGAATAAACAAGGGCTCAAGAAGACCCTCTTGCCCATGCTGTGGATGGTGCCCCTCGCAGGCGCTGTCGGGTGGGCGCTGACGTACGTGACCGTCAAGTGGCTAAACATCTCGATTTCTGATCAGCTTTTCGACGCGTCCATCGAACGTCTTCCCCTCGTGTTCGCCCTATCGGCCACCTCTGTGCTGATGGCGCTGATCATTCAGGAACAAACTGTTCGTACGTTCAAACTCCGCACTGGCGGGTACGTGACCGTCGGCTTCCTGTGGGCGGCGGCAGTGGCGAACACCTGGTATCTCCTGATCCTCGGCTTGTCCGTGGCGGCCGTGTACCTGATCTATCACGCGTACGAAGCGCGTGTGCCACTCTTCGGCAAAGACCGGTTCGTGGTGTTGATCTTCACGTCCTTCGCGGTCACGATCATGATTGAATACATATTCTCGCTGGTTGAAGGCGCGAAACTCGCGGGGCCACAGAATATCGTTCTCTGCGTCCTCCCCGCGATTATCGCCAATGACCTCATCCAGTACGGGTTCAAACGTACCGGTGGAGGAATGGGGATTTCTCTTATCGGCACTAGCCTGGTGGCAGCACCCCTCGTGGCTTTCCTGTAGAAGAGCCGCCTAGCCAGAGGCGACCGTGAGGGGCTCCGCCGTGTAAGGCGTGGGCCCTTCAGAGTCCCGCTCTAGTCCTCATCGGATGAGCGCCGCGAAGGCTCCCGATCAGAGTCCGCGTGGTTCGACGCGCGTGAACTCTTAGACTTCTTCTTCGTCGACGTTGACGATCGTTGTGACGACTTCGACGTCGACCGCTGAGACGACGAGCTCTCTGGCTCAGGCTCCAGGCTCGTCGAATTCTTCTTACTCGACGGCTTTTCCTTCTCGGACTCACGAACCTTGTCAATATTCGGCGCCGGTGCGTCCTGTTCACGAGTCGGCTTCGTATCCAACGTCGGCAAATCAGTCAATGCCTCACGGAAAGCCGTTGATAATCGGGCAATGGTGGTCGGAGTCTGCCCCTGTTTAGGATCCCGAATCGCGTGATTCATCTCAATCTGCATCGCGGAATGCCCCCGCTTCTGCATAAAATCGGTCACCGTGTAGGAAGCCTGGGCATTAAATCCCGCATCAATATCCACCTGTCCGTGGAGAGTTTCCGATAAACGCCGGACAATATCGTCGGTCATAGGCGATGGACGATCACCCGTTCCGACGGAAACAGGCTCTTCGGATGAGGAATCATCCATACCATGCAGCTCGACGACGATGGCGTTGTCTGGGAGACCCTTGAGGACGCGCGTGAACTTGTCATCGCGCGTTTTCCAATTATCGTGCCAGTCTGACACTTTCCCCGTTGTGGTGAGCGCAGATACGTTGAGTTTATCGGCCACCATCTCAGTGATCCCGCCGGTGTATAAATCAGCAACCTTAGGTTGACCCCTGCGGTGGTGATTCGTCGCGTGCGGGGCCACGAGGATTAGGGGAGAAGTCTTTGTGCGGTCTACCCACCGAATCGAATCATTGGGCCCGGAGCCGTCATTGTTATGCGCAGAATACTTGGCATTGCGCTCCTTGAACTCTGACATTTGCTTCTCGGACTCCGACTCCTTCTCATCATGATGAGAAATCGTGCAGCCCTGTAAGAAGACGACGCCGGACATAGTGATTGCAACCCACGTGCCAAGCCGTCGCGACCGAGGAAGTGTGTTTTCCCTGGCACGCGATGTGGGTCGTGATTCGTTGGACGGTGTGGCGGTGGTAGCGCGATGGGGTGTGCGCTTCGAAGAAAGCACTCGTGTTTTACTCCAATACTCGCTCAAAGGAAGGCTTGTGGCCTTTTTGGATCTCGGGGCCGACCGAAGGGCCTAAAGGTCGTGGGCCTTGTCGGCCGACCGAATCATATAGATCGCGGTCGCCCGCGTGCATATTGAAAAGTATAACCACACAAAGCTAACCGTGCTTTCGTGAGTTTTTGGTGAGCCTGGGTTTCGTCGGGATGGTAGACCGAGCTAAGCCCTATCCGACGAGCGCGTGAGCGTGACACACCCCACGATGGCGATAATCGAACACACCAGCATGCACAACGCCATGGACAGCGACGGGTCAGAGCCGATCCCCACGAGAGGAGACACAATCCCGGCCGCCAGAAACTGCAGAGCACCCATCGCACCAGAGCCCGCACCCGCGCCGATATCGCGGACGGCCTCAACACCCAAGGCAGTCGCATTACCCAGCAACAGCCCCGTCGCTGACGTCATGACAAAGAGACAAATGAGCGTCGGCCAGAGCCACGGGCCCAGCAGAGCGTCGATAAGCAAAATTGCGGAGGTCGCGACGTAGAGGATGAGCCCAAAGACCAGTACAGAGCGCACCTCAAACCGTCCGACGAGTGTGCCATTGAGGGCCGACATTCCCGCGATCGCGAGCGAGTTGATAGCGAAGGTAATCGAGTAGACATGCGTCGGTAATCCAAGTTGGTCTTGGAGAACAAACGGTGAGGCCGAGATGTAGGAAAAGAACGTGCCGAACCCGACCGCGAAAGCGAAGCAGTAGCCGATGAAAGCCGGGCGGCCGAAACAACGGAAAATGGTGGGCAAGAGGTTGCGGATGGCGCCCGGAGTGCGACGGTCAGCCGGCAGGCTTTCGGGCACCACGAAGCGGGACACCACGACCATAATCACGTTAAACGCGGCGAGCACCCAGAAAATGCCACGCCACCCGATGAGAGGAGAAAGAAAACCACCCAGCAGCGGAGCAATCGCCGGCGCGAGCCCCTGGATCGCCATCAGCGCGGAGAACGCAGACGCCGCAGCCCTGCCATGCGCGACGTCAGGAATGACGGAACGAGCGACGACGACGGTAGTCCCGCCCGCTATACCTTGAAGCAATCGGAAGGCAATCAGTAAACCGATCGACGGGGTGAGGGCACACCCGGCGGAGAAAACGAAGAACAATAACGAGCCGATCACCAGGGGCCGACGCCGCCCCACCCCGTCAGAAATAGGACCCGCGAACAACTGGCCCACGGCTAAGCCGATCATGAACGCAGATAGCGTGAGCTGCACCGACGAGGCCGTCGTTGACAGATCCTTCGCGATGTCGATAAACGTGGGCAAATACATGTCGGTGCCCAGCGGCCCCGCCGCGGAAAGTAGCGCGAGCGACGTGAGAACCGCAGCGGTGAGCTGGTTTTTCTTCGGCACCGTGGTGGAAGACGTACCCGTGGCAGAGGATGTAGCGGACGCGGCGTTGGGATCCGCCGAGTGGACGTCGACACGTTCGACCTTGCCCACTGACGACGAACGCCCCCGGTCAGGGGACGAGGATGACGGAGGATTCGAGGATGATGAGTTCGGATCAGTGCTCACTCGATGTACCTACAGGGTGACCTTTCTGTGTGACAACAATGCACTCCATCGTATTACGTGCTGGTTGCGGGCTTGTGATGTGTCCACGACAGGGCTTCTGTGGCGGGTCCGTTCACCCAAAGTTCACACAGTGTTGGTGCGGGCGACACCTGAGTGTCGACACCACGTCGCTATGGTCACACACGATAAATGGAGCTACCAGTGACCTCTACCCGCGTCATTGGACCAGCGAGCTCTTACCACACGTTTTGAAAGGTACGCCTGGATGCCCCAGCCTGAATTGTTTTCCTCCCGCCCACAATCGGTTCGCTCCCCGCAGAAACCCCCACGCGACCGCGGAATAACCGCGCGACGATTCTCACGTGTCGCCGTCGCCTCGCTTGTTCTCGGAGCCACCGTCTCCACCGGTGGAATTACGCCGTCGAACACAGTTCCCCAGGCCGCAGCCGCCACGGACATCACCGCCACCATCCCGTACCTTCACCCACCTGTTCAGCACGAGGGAGCCCCCACACCCCAGGCATTCCCACCCGAGGAATACAACTGGTACCTCTCTGACCTCAGCTCTCACCCCTTCGGTATCTACGCGGATGTCATCGGTTCGTACCCGGACCTCAAAGCCCACCATCCCGAGGTTCAAGACACGAACCTTGCGACGCTCACCCGCATTAATCACGACGCCGCGACGAATCCGACCGCGATCTCGCGGGCACAAAACGATGCACGCGCCGACAAAGAGGGCGTCCTCCAGCTGTTCTCCGATGCATTCGGTGGCCGGTTAGGCGAAGAATTCCGCCAGGCTCTCAACGAGAATCGCCTCCCCAAGACAGTAATGCTCTTCGGCGGAATTACCGCGCGGGCGGGTGGCCTCGCGAGCAGCACCATCGTCGAAAAGATCGGATTTAACGAGACCCGCCCTTATGACGAGCACCCGGACCAGATCAACAAGTACGAAGTCCCCGGTGAAGACCTGTATGGGCATTCCAAAGCATTCCCGTCCGGTCACACGAACCAAGCAACATGGACGACGACGCTGCTGGCGGCCATGCTTCCCGAACTCTCAGATCAGCTACTCGCCCGCGGATCAGAAGCCGGGTACAACCGCGTGGTCCTCGGTGTTCACTATCCCCTCGATGTGATGGGTGGCCGGATGACAGGGTTGGCCGCGGCGGCGGACCGATGGAATGACCCACGCATGAGGAATAACCTCATGGCGGCAGCGCAGGAAATCCGCGCTGAACTGGAGTGGCGATGCGGCGACACCTTGGCCAATTGTGTGGCTGCCGACAGTAAATACGACGACAACGCGCTCGACAACTACGCCTACCGGATGAATTACGACTTCGCACCGGTCAGCGACCCTAATGCTGCCATGATCGTGCCCCAGGCTGCTCCCGACCTCTTGGCCAACGCCTTCCCCAACCTTACCTATGAGCAGCGCGCCCAAGTGATCCAACAAACCGCTGGTCCTGCGGGAATGCCGTTGGATGACCAATCGCCACGCGGATCCTGGGAGCGAATCAACCTTGCGGCGGCCATGAAAGCCGACGTGACCGTCAAAGACGACGGCAGCGTTCATGTGAATTAAGTCTGCGTGCCCCTGGTTGCCCAGTGAGGATGACCACCTCATGAAACGGCCGAAGAACACAACGGCCGAAGAACAGAAAAAGCACGGTAGAGGAGAGGACTGTTATGACGAACAAGGAACGTAAGAACACACAGCGACAAGTAACCACGTCGTCCGAATCGACGAAGCCGGAGGGCCCTTATCGTGAAGCCGAACGGCCCGCTGGCCGGCACTCGTACACGCGCCGCAGTTTCTTGCGATCGTCGTTAGCAGCGGGCGGAACCATCGCTGCTGGTAGTGCCCTCGCCGGACGGTACCCTCGTGCCTACGCAGGTGACGCGCCGGGACCAAATACCGCCCCGCAGGAAGAATCCGTCGACACTGATCTCTTCCGCCACTCCGTCGCGTCGGGAGATCCACAACCGGACAGCGTCATCATCTGGACACGTGTGACCCCCTCGCCTGAGGCCACACCGGGATCGGAAAAAGGTGCCGACACCCGGGTCAGCTGGGAGGTATCTACGTCGCCAGATTTTACAAAAATCGTTCGAAGTGGCTACGAAACCTCTTCGGCAAGGAAAGATCACACGATCAAAGTCGATGTCAAAGACCTGCAGCCCGACACCCAATACTTTTATCGTTTTGCTGTTGAGCGCGACGGCAGGCCGCACTTTTCCCGCGTCGGCCGGACCCGAACCGCACTCGGTAGAGGTGGGGAGCGAACTGTTCATTTCGGTGTGGTCTCATGCAGTAATTACGAAGCCGGATACTTTCGGTCCTACCGCGACATCGCTGGACGTGACGACCTCGAATTCGTTCTGCACCTGGGTGACTACACCTACGAATATGAAACAGGCGGGTACAACGGTGCCTACGATTCGCAAGTTCGCGTCGTGCAACCGCCGGAGCGCACCACAACCTTGCAGGATTATCGCATCCGCCAGGGCTGTTACCACGAAGACCCTGACCTGGCCGATTGCCATGCAGCCAAGCCCTTCATCTGCATTTGGGATGATCACGAATTTGCCGACAACAACTGGCGTGAGGGGGCCGCGGGAAACTCAGCTGAACCCGATGACAACTATCAAGCCATTAAAGCCGCCGCGATGCAGGCCTATTTTGAATGGCTACCAGTGCGAGTGAGCGCGGGGAACCAAGGCTCACATCTGTACCGGAAGCTGCAATACGGAAACCTGATGGAATTCATCATCCCGGATTTGCGCACGTACCGCGATTATGAATTGGTTTATACCAATAAAAAGATGTTCCTTAAGACGGATCCGGATTTCATCCGCGCCGCCGGCAAGGATGATCGCTCCATGATGGGGCAGACCCAGTTTGAGTGGTTCGGGAACGTACTGTCCAGTTCTCCGACCACGTGGCAGATAGTTGCCAATGAAGTGATGTTCGCGCCCATGACTCTTCCCGACGGCCTTGACCAGCGCACCCATGATTGGTTAGTCACACAAATTGGGCTGCCGGACCAGGGTATCCCCCTCAACACTGACCAGTGGGATGGCTACATGGCCGAACGGCAAAAGATTATTGACCTCATCGCCGACACTAAGAAAAACGTTGTGTTCCTGACTGGCGATATTCATTCTTCATGGGCCAACGACATTCCGCGAGACATTCAAAAGTATCGTACCGGAGCATCTAAGGACGTTGTCGCCACGGAGTTTGTGACGCCATCCATCACAGCCAACGGGCTCTTTGAGACCGTTGCGAAATCGCGAGCATTGGACCAGCCAGCGCGGCAGGTCTCTACCACAACCGCCGACGTATTACGTCAGACCAACGCATGGTTCAAGTGGATAGATTTTATTCATCACGGATATATGGCAGTTAGCGTGTCTCCCGACGCTGTGGCGTGCGAGTGGTGGCACGTCGATAATGTTCTCTCGCCGCAAACTCCGTTTATGTCTGCTCGAAAATGTACGGCATTTAAAGGTAAGCCCGGCGTACATACTGACGCCTAGGTTATGAAATAACGAGTGTGTGTAACCACAGGCCGATATCCCTAGACTCCCACTGTAAGGCTTAGCTAAAGTGATATGTGTTCCGTGACCGAGACCTACGTATGCGGTCAACATATCGCGTGAATGAGGCCCACGTGGGATTTCGATCGCCTCATCCCACAGTGAAAGGGGTATTCGTGCCAACCAGTCGTCGTAACTTTTTGAAATCTTCCCTCGCTATTGCTGCATTGGCCACCACAGCCGGCGTCGTCAGTGCATGTAGCAACGACGATGATGATAAGAGTAGCGATAATTCAAACGACAACGACCGCATCGCCGCTATCGGATGGGGGGATTACTGCACGCTCCTAGCGATGAACATCACGCCGACCTTCATCTTGACCCCTATGGGGATGGATGAGAAGAAAGACAATGGTGTTGGCCCCTGGGCAAGCGACAAAGTCCAGGGGAAAGATATCACTATCATGGCGGCGACTTCCCAGGAAATTGGCAACGACGTATTGGAAAAAATTGCCGCCGCAAAGCCGTCGAAAATTATCGCCGTTAATTCCGGGCTGAAAGATGATGAAAAGAAGCGGCTCAACGATATTGCGCCGACGACTGTTCATTCCGATCAGTACGCTGACTACCAGGTGCCGTGGGATGCTCAAGTCAAAGAAATCGCCAAGGCCGTAGGAAAGAAATCCGACGGCGACAAGCTCGTCAGCGACACGAAGAAAAAATTTGACGATTTCTCATCGTCACACCCGGATCTAAAAGGTAAGAAAGCCGCCACAGTTATTGCCATGCAAGGTCAATTTGCTGTGTATATCAGTGGCGATGGACGCGGACAGTTTATTAAGGACCTGGGATTCGTCATTCCGGACGAACTTAATAAGGGAGATAACGGCCAGTTCTATAAATATCTCTCGGCCGAAAACCTCTCACAGCTCGACGAACTCGACTACCTCTTCCTGCTTGATTACGCCGGGAGCAATGAGGAAGCGAAGAAAAACCCACTGTTCCAGAACGTTAAAGCTGTTAAAGAAGGGAAAATGCGGGAGATTTCTCAGGACACCGCAACGGCCATGAGCCTTCCCAACCCGCTGACCATTCCGTGGGCGATTAAGCAGTTTGACAAGGCTATTTAGCGGAGAAGTGGGGCCGAGCTACTTTTCGAAGGGAAGTTTCTCGGCTCTCCCCGAGTGTCCTTGGTACCCCTCGTGATCACCAGTGTGCAGTGTGAGCTGCATGATCGCCCCATTCTTCGATGTCACATGGTGAACGACAAAAGCTGGAACATAGTGCACCATCCCCGGCGTCAACGTGGTCGTTGTGAACTCCTTATCATCGACGTCTGACGGATCGGAAGCTTTCCTAGCGACAGCGAATTCGACTTCGCCGTCGATCACCTGAACGGAGATCGGATGTGGGGCATGATGCGAATCAAGCCGCTGACCTGGAGCAAAGTGGAATGCGACGATAGTCGCCCCGTCTGCTGTGGCTAAGCGCTGCGCGGCGGGGAAATCGCCCTCCTTGGCGGCCGGGGCCTCGTCAATAATATTGAGAACAAATGGAGCATGCGGTGCGAAGGGCATGGCGTGGCTCTTCCTTCTATATCGGGCTATATCGGATTGCGATATCTGATGGATGATCTGGTGACCTCATCGTAACCCCGAGCGTGCGCGGGGTGTAGCCCCCTTTGGGGTGCATAAGTACAGCGCGTTGCGCGGAAAGATTCATCGCATTCACCGGCGTCGGCAAGCGATTTTGAAAGAAATACCCTGGTTGTTAGACTGCTTGAGTCTTTGTACATCTACTTTGTTGTAGGCCCACCCGCCTCACAGCGTCCCTCGAAGACAAGCAGCGAGCCGATCAGTTACTGAGCTGGTACGGCGCCCCTGAGTGGTTCACCTGAACCCTCGGCAATAATCCTGTCACTCTGGCTAACTGGAGAAGGATAAAACCCCAGCTAGATGGATTAGTTGCGTGCGCGGAATCGTGTAGCACCTAATGCGCAGACAGCGATAGTGACATTGCCGGGGGATTTTCTGCGGTCATAGTCATTATGGTCAGCACCGGGAACCCATCAGTCGCTTGCCCGAAACGGGGATAACGCGTGGTGGAAGGGAACCGCAGCGAGAAAGGCACTAGGTCACATCCATGACCATGACAGATCCTATCGCCGACATGCTGTCGCGCGTGCGCAACGCAAGTAATGCGTACCACGACACTGTCTCGATGCCTTCGTCAAACCTCAAGGTCCACATCGCAGAGATCTTGAAGCAAGAAGGCTACATTGCTGACTTCACCGTTGAGGACGCCAAAGTCGGTAAGACCCTGACCATCGAGCTGAAGTACGGCTCCACCCGCCAGCGTTCGCTGTCCGGTGTGCGCCGCGTGTCCAGCCCTGGTCTGCGCGTCTATGCAAAGTCCACCAACCTGCCTCAGGTCCTGGGTGGCCTGGGCGTGGCTATCATTTCCACGTCCCAGGGTCTGCTCACTGACCGTCAGGCTTCTGAGAAGGGCGTAGGCGGAGAAGTTCTCGCCTACGTCTGGTAGGGGAGGAGTGAACACACATGTCGCGTATTGGTAACTCACCAGTGGCGGTTCCATCCAACGTCACCGTCACCATCAATGGGCAGAACGTTGAGGTCAAGGGTCCGAAGGGCACCCTGGCTATCGACGTTCCGGAGCCCATCTCCATTGCTCAGGAAGGCGACGAAATCGTCGTCTCCCGCCCCGACGATCACCGCAAGAGCCGCTCTCTGCACGGCTTGTCGCGCTCGCTGATCAACAACATGGTTGTCGGCGTGACTGAGGGCTACACCATCAAGATGGAAATCTTTGGTGTTGGCTACCGTGTGCTGGCTAAGGGCAGCGACTTGGAGTTCTCCCTCGGCTACAGCCACCCGATCCTGATTAAGGCACCGGAAGGCATCACCTTCGCCGTGGACGGACAGACCAAGTTCTCTATCAGTGGTATCGACAAACAGCAGGTGGGGCAGCTCGCCGCGAATATCCGTCGTCTGCGCAAGGACGACCCCTACAAGGGCAAGGGTATCCGCTACGAAGGTGAGCAGATCCGCCGCAAGGTCGGAAAGACGGGTAAGTAATGAGCAACGACAACAAGCGTCTCCCTATCGGTAAAGACATTGCCACTCGCCGTCGCGTGGCTCGTAAGGCTCGCCACTTCCGCATTCGCAAGAACCTCCGTGGCACCGCTGAGACCCCGCGCCTCGTCGTGCACCGGACCTCACGGCACATGCACGTCCAGGTTATCGACGACACCATTGGCCACACCCTGGCCGCTGCGTCGTCCATCGAGCCTGAAGTCCGCGCCATGGAAGGCGACAAGAAAGCTCGTGGTGCAAAGGTTGGCGAGTTGATCGCCGAGCGCGCCAAGGCGAAGGGCATTGAGACTGTCAAGTTTGACCGCGGTGGCTACAAGTACCACGGTCGCGTCGCCGCACTGGCCGACGCCGCACGTGAAGGTGGTCTGAAATTCTAATGGCCACGCATAGCACCGCACTCAACAACGGAAGGATCGCGTAATGCCGGGACGTGAACGGCGTGACGGCGGACGCTCCGCCGACAAGAACGACAACAACAAGGGCCGCAACGACCGCGGCCGCAATGATCGCAACAACCGCCGCGGACGCGGCCGTGACGACGACCGCAACCAGTACATCGAGCGCGTCGTCACCATTAACCGCGTCTCCAAGGTTGTGAAAGGTGGTCGTCGCTTCAGCTTCACCGCCCTCGTCATCGTCGGTGACGGACAGGGCATGGTTGGCGTCGGCTACGGCAAAGCAAAAGAAGTTCCCGCCGCAATCCAGAAGGGTGCCGAAGAGGCTCGCAAGAACTTCTTCCGCGTGCCCATGATTGCCGGAACCATCACCCACCCGGTCCAGGGCGAGGCTGCCGCGGGCATCGTGATGCTCCGCCCAGCTGCCCCCGGTACCGGTGTGATCGCTGGTGGCGCCACCCGTCCGGTTCTCGAATGCGCGGGAATCCAGGACGTTCTGTCGAAGTCCCTCGGCTCCGACAACGCCATCAACGTTGTCCATGCAACCGTGGATGCCCTCAAGCAGCTCGTGCGCCCCGAAGAGGTCGCCGCCCGTCGTGGCAAGTCTGTCGAAGAGGTCACCCCGACTCGTATGCTGCGCGCTCGCGCAGGGCAGGGGGCGTAAACCATGGCACTGAAAATCACACAGGTTAAAGGCACCGTCGGTACCAGGAAGAAGCAGAAGGACAATCTTCGGTCCCTCGGCCTCAAGCGCATTCGTCACTCAGTCGTCCAGCCCGACACCCCTCAGGTGCGCGGGATGATCAACGTGGTTCGCCACTTGGTCACGGTCGAAGAAGTGGCGGGGGAGTAGGAAAATATGAGCGAACCCATCAAGCTTCATGACCTGCGCCCAGCGAAGGGCGCGAACAAGCCCAAGACCCGCGTAGGCCGCGGTGAGGCATCGAAAGGTAAGACCGCTGGTCGCGGTACCAAGGGCACCAAGGCACGCAAGCAGGTCTCTGCTGCGTTCGAAGGTGGCCAGATGCCGATCCACATGCGTCTGCCTAAGTTGAAGGGCTTTAAGAACCCCAACAAGGTCACCTACCAGGTGGTCAACGTTGCGGACCTCCAGAAGCACTTCGAAAACGGTGGCGACGTCACCATCGCCGACCTCGCCTCTGCCGGCCTGGTCCGCGCAAAGCAGCCGGTCAAGGTTCTCGGCGACGGTGAGATCACCGCGTCGGTCAACGTGACCGCAACAAAGTTCTCGGCCTCTGCAAAGCAGAAGATCGAGGCTGCCGGTGGATCCGTCACCGAAACCAAGTAATCAAGCGATCATCATCGCTGGGCCCCGACCCCGTGGCTGTTCGTGAGACTCTTTACGCAGCGTCGTAATGGAAATCACAGCCAACGTGGTCGGGCAAGTCTGAACTGATAGGAAAAGAGGGCGGCCTTCACCTAAGTAGGTGAAAGGGTCGCCCCTTTTTGCTCGAACAGGCCTTTTCCTAGTCTGAACGGATAGGTCTTCAACCGCCGGTGCTGCTAGAGTGTGTTAGTCGTTGGCCTGCGCCTAAAAATTTATGCCTTACTGTCTCAGGAGGATATGTGTCCGCTTTCCTCTCGGTATTCCGGGACCCTGACCTTCGCAAGAAGATCTTGTTCACCGTAACAATGATCATCTTGTACCGGATCGGTTCCCAAATTCCCACACCAGGAGTCGATTATTCGAGTATTACTGATCGCTTACATGATCTGAACCAAGATCAAAGCTCCGTGTACTCGATGATCAACCTGTTCTCGGGTGGGGCGCTCCTTCAACTATCCATTTTCGCCATCGGCATCATGCCGTACATTACGGCCTCGATTATCGTTCAGCTGCTCACAGTGGTCATTCCAAAATTTGAGCAGTTGAAGAAGGAAGGCCAATCCGGCCAGGCCAAGATGACCGAATACACCCGTTACCTGACGGTAGGCTTAGCCCTCCTCCAGTCGGCGGGCATCGTTGCACTGGCCGATCGCCAGCAACTCTTGGGTGAAGGCGTCCAAGTTTTGGATTCCGACGTTGGCACCTTCGGTGTCACCATGATGGTTCTCGTTATGACAGCGGGTGCGGTCCTCGTCATGTGGCTCGGCGAACTCATCACGGACAAAGGCATCGGCAACGGCATGTCGCTGCTTATTTTCGCTGGTATCGCCACCAGGCTTCCTGCCGACGGTGCCGCCATCCTCCGTGGCTCGGGCGGGCTGGCTTTCGCCCTCGTTGTCGTCGGGGTCCTCATCCTGGTCATCGGGGTTATCTTCATCGAGCAAGGGCAGCGGCGTATCCCTGTTCAGTACGCCAAGCGCATGGTGGGGCGTCGTCAATACGGAGAGACATCTACGTATTTGCCGCTGAAGGTAAACCAGGCGGGTGTTATTCCGGTCATCTTCGCTTCGTCACTGATCTACGTGCCGGTGTTGATTACGCAGATCGTCAACTCTTCGCAGACGAACGTCAAGAACAACTGGTGGCAGCGAGATGTCATTCAGTATCTGCAGAACCCGGCCAGCTGGCAGTACATCATCTTGTATTTCGCCCTCATCATCTTCTTCAGCTTCTTCTACGTGTCCATCCAGTATGACCCGTATGAGCAAGCGGACAACATGAAGAAATATGGTGGCTTCATTCCTGGCGTTCGCCCGGGCCGGCCGACAGCGGAGTATCTTGGTTACGTAATGAATCGTCTGCTGTTCGTCGGTTCGCTTTACCTCGGTGTCATCGCTGTGTTGCCGAATATCTTGATCGATATGGGTATTTCCTCGTCAGGAGGAACCCACGGTTCGCTCCCATTCGGTGGTACTGCGATTCTGATTCTCGTGAGCGTGGGCCTGACAACAGTTCAGCAGATCGAATCACAATTGATGCAGAGCAACTACGAAGGGTTCTTGAAGTAATATGCGCCTCGTTCTACTTGGCCCTCCCGGTGCTGGTAAAGGCACCCAGGCAGCCATTCTTTCCGACAAGCTCGGCGTTCCCCACGTGTCCACCGGTGACTTGTTCCGGGAAAATATCGGTAACAACACCGAATTAGGCCAGGAAGCAAAAAGCTACATCGACGCAGGTAAGCTTGTGCCCACGTCTGTCACCGTCAAAATGGTCAAGGACAGGCTCAGCCAGGACGACGCTGCCGACGGATTCCTCCTCGACGGATTTCCGCGAACAGTGGAACAGGGCGATGAACTCAAGGGCATCCTCGACGGCCTTGGAACCAAGCTAGATGCGGTTGTCCAGTTCGACGTTTCCGAAGACGTCGTTGTGGAACGCATGTTGGCCCGTGGACGCGCAGATGACACCGAAGAAGTGATTCGCACGCGCCTCAAGGTGTACCGCGATGAAACCGCGCCGCTGCTGGAGTACTACAAGGACTCCATTATCCGCATCGTGGCCGAAGGATCCGTCGAAGACATTAATCAGCGGACCATGGAAGCCCTCAAGGCTTTGGATTCCTAATTTGCTTCCCTCCCCGTCGGTTTAACTGCCTGGAGCAGTACACCACGGGGAGTTTTGTTATATCTGTCCCCACATCGTAAAGGCATCACCATGGCTTTTCGTCGCCGGAAGAAGAAAATCGCTGCAAAAACACCGGAAGAACTCGACCAGATGGAACGCGCCGGCGCGATCGTCGGCAATGCTCTCGTTGCCGTGAAAGAGGCGGCTAAACCGGGAGTCAGCTTGCTCGAGCTTAATGCGGTGGCCGAACGGGTTATCAGGAATGCAGGAGCCACACCCACCTTCTTAGGATACGGGGGCTTCCCCGCGTCTATTTGCGCGTCGCGCAACGACGTCGTTGTCCACGGAATCCCCACTTCCGAGGAAATAGTGGAAGCAGGGGATTACATCTCTATCGACTGTGGCGCCACCCTCAACGGCTGGGTCGGCGACAGTGCCTGGTCATTCGGTATCGGCGAAAATGGTGCGTTGCAGGGCGACGAGTTGCCGGACGACCCCGAATCCGCTGCCGGTGGCTCGCTACGCTCCTTGGATAAAGCCACCCAGGACGTACTTGCTGCCGGCATACGCGCCATGGTGCCGGGAGCCCATCTCACAGACGTATCTCACGCCCTGGAAAAGGCCACACGCGAGGCTGAAAAGAAATACGGCGTCTCACTGGGGATTGTCGATGGCTATGGCGGGCACGGAATCGGCCACGAAATGCATGAAGATCCTTATCTCGCGAACGAGGGCCCAGCAGGCCGCGGCCCACTAATCCAAGAGGGATCCGTATTGGCGATCGAGCCGATGCTGACACTAGGGACCTATGACACTGCCGTCCTTGACGACGATTGGACAGTGATCACCACCGACGGAACATGGTCCTCACACTGGGAACACACAGTGGCAGCCACGGCGGGCGGACCACGGATCTTGACACCACGGCCGGAGTAGAGCACCCGGAATAGAACGCCCGGAAGTGATCGTGGCGCACCCATACAAGTGGGCACACTGATAGAGAATCGAAGGCCGATCACCCCTGACAAAGCCTTTGTCCTCACATAGTCCGTGCCCGCGGAGGAGGAAAACTTAATGTCCTCGCATTTATCATCATCTGAAGAGTCCAACCGTGAAGGGCCCAACCGCAGCGTTCATCATGCCCTCGGAACGGCCGCAACCACGACTAAGGGCATCCCCGCAGCAGAGGACCCGTCGGACGGAAAACCAACAATCGGTGCATGGTCAGAGGTCGGTACTCTCCGTGAGGTACTCGTATGCGCACCCGGCCTTGCTCATCAACGGCTGACACCACGAAATTGCCACGACCTCCTTTTCGACGAGATGCTGTGGGTAGATCGTGCCCGCCACGACCACCACGACTTTGTGGAGCAAATGCGCGACCGTGGCGTCACCGTCTTAGAGCTTCATGATTTGCTGCGTGAAACCGTGGAGATCAATGAGGCCAGGGAGTGGATTCTGGAGCGATGGTTGACACCGAACTCGGTGGGTCTGGGGCTGGCCGAAGAACTACGCGGGTGGTTTTCGTCGCTCCCCGCAGAGAGGCTAGCCACTCTATTAATTGGCGGGCTTGCGTTCACGGACTTGCCGAAGGAATTTAACCGGTCAGTGACTAGTGCGCTGTTTGGGCATCGTGGGGAGCTGGAATTTATTCTGCCACCGCTGCCGAATACCCAGTTCACACGGGATACCACGGCATGGATATACGGCGGTGTGTCTATCAACCCGATGCATTGGGCGGTCCGCGAGCGTGAAACAATCCTATTGACCGCAATTTATCGCTTCCATCCACGTTTCGTGTCACGAGATTTCACCGTGTGGTACGGCGATCCGGACGAGAAAAACGCATTGGCCACCCTGGAAGGTGGCGACATTATGCCGCTAGGGTCGGGCATAGTTCTCATTGGCATGGGGGAGCGGTCGTCGTGGCAAGCGATTTCGCAGCTCGCGCGCAGTTTATTCCTCCAGGGTGCCGCAAAGCGGATTATCGTAGCGGAGATGGCTCCCGCCCGCGCCAGCATGCACTTGGATACAGTCTTTACGTTTTGCGACCGAGACGTCGCGACAGCATTTATGAATGTGGTGGAGGCGATTCGGCCATTCACCCTGCTGCCGTCGGATAAGCCCCGTGGCTTCCAGATTTACCGCGAGGAGCGGTCATTTATTGACACCGTGACCAGCGCTTTGGGGCTGGATGAGCTCCGCATCGTGCCAACGGGTGGCGAGGCTTTCGCCGCCGAGCGCGAACAGTGGGACGACGGCAATAACGTGGTGGCCCTGGAGCCGGGTGTTGTTATGGGATACGACAGGAACGTGCACACCAACGCGCTTCTGCGGGAAGCCGGCGTGGAAGTGTTGACCATCAATTCCGCGGAGCTTGGTAGGGGGCGAGGCGGAGGACATTGCATGACGTGTCCGATTCTGCGCGACCCCGTGGAGTACTAAGGCCCTAGCCGGGGAAGGCCTTAGCGAGGGTTCCCGGATACTTTTAGATTTCGCGTTTGATGCGAGCCGGATTCCCCGCGGCGAACGTGTGCGAGGGGATGTCTCGCGTGACGACGGAACCTGCGCCGATAACAGCATTGTCGCCGATCGTGACATTGGGGCAGATGATAACGCCGCCGCCGAGCCACACGTTATTCCCTATTGTGATGGGCCCAGCACTTTCGACGCCGGCCTTCCGCGCGTCGTGATCCTCCATGGGGTGAAGCGGGGTGAGTAACTGGCAGCGTGGCCCGATTTGAACGTGATCGCCCAGCGTGATGGGGGCGGGGTCAAGAAATATGGCGTCAAAGTTGATGAAGCACCCGTCGCCGATGGTGATGTTGAAACCGTAATCGCACCAAAACGGGTGTTGGATAAAGGACTTTCCGAAGCTTTTAAAAAGGTTGCTGTAGAGGCCATGGCGCTGCGTGATGTCGAGAAGACTTTGGTCATTTATTTCGGCGAGTGTGCCCAAACAGTCCAGGTGGGCCTGGACGAGTTCAGGGTCGCTGGCGTCATAGTTCTGCCCGGCAATCATCTTGTCATGGTTGCTTGCAGTCACGTGTCCTCACCTCGTCGTTGTGCGCGGATTCTGGTGCTGAGATGCACGGTTGCTTACATGCATGGTGTATTTAAGCATGCGGTGCTTCTAATGGAGCTGCTCCACACTAGTGGAGGCCAGTGTAGCTGGGGATTCGGCTGAGTGTTGCTCCGCTGTAACGGAGAATTCAGGGGTTAATGGGGCCAATTTCCGCACTAAGCCGAGTGACGTGGAGCGCGAGGTACGCTCGTTCATCGTCGGTAAGCTCTGTGTCCAGCCGCAATTCCAGGACACTAGCCAGCCGGTCAGCGCACAATACTGCGTCGGGGTGTGACTGTTCAAGGCTTTCGCGAAGAAGTGACATTCCTTCGTTCAGCTGATTGCCATTGCGCACGCGGACGAAGAAATATCGCATGTGGGTAATAAACCGGGCGGCGTTAACGGACGTCCTATCCATCGCTATCCCCAGCGAGGAGTCCACGATGTTGAAAAGCTGAGAGAACAACCCAGTCATAGTGTACGTATCACTGAGGTCATCGGTATGGAAAGCCGCGTTAACCACATGCAGGGTTATTGCTGTGGCCTCGGCATGGGGGAGTGGAGGCTGGTGCCGACGCGCTGCCCGGCTTTCATGCCGAACCCCACGCCCCCCCCGGTGAGAACAACCTCCCCGCCATCGTCGCGCGTGGCCAGCACGACATTGTTGTTCAGTACCCTTACGATTTTCACGGTAGCTCCTGTACCTGGCGTGCTTTATTTCCTCAGTGGCCTTATCTCCTTAGCGCCTCTGTTGTTTTATCGTTTGAGGCTCTCACCATTCGTTGCGATGACGTTCTTGTACCAGTCAAAGGAATCTTTGCGGTACCGCTGTAACGAACCCGAGCCATCCGAATTGAGATCGACGTAAATAAACCCATACCGTTTACGAATTTCGGCAGTGGAGGCAGAAATCAGGTCAATACAGCCCCATGATGTGTATCCCATGACGGGGATATCATCTTTAATTGCTTCTTCGACTTGCACGAGATGGTCGTTCATGTAGTCAATACGGTATTGATCATGAACCGCTTTACCCTCAGGAGCGGAAGCGTCGTCGACGAGTTTATCGACGGCACCGAGTCCGTTTTCCACGATGAACAGCGGTTTGTGCCACCGGTCCCACATTGAGTTCAGGGCATAACGCAGGCCTTCGGGATCGATAGCCCAGCCCCACTCGCTGACGTCGAGCTCGGGATTGACGACGCCCCCCATGATGTTGCCTTCGCCGCGCTCAGCTTCTGGATCAGCGCTTTCCGCCACCGACATGTAATAAGAGAAGGACACGAAATCGACCGTGTTGTTCTTCATGACGTCGAAGTCGTCGTCGGTGGTGGTCAGCGTGATGTTGTTTTCCCTGAACAGCCGTTTGAGTGTGTGTGGGTATTCGCCGAAGACATGGATATCGCCAAAGCAGGCGTCGAGTTGTGTTTCGTATTGGGCTCGTAAGGCGTCGGCAGGTTTGGGTGTCAGCGGATAGCGGGGAATGCTGAGTACCATGCAGCCGATTTGGTTATTTGGATCGATCTCGTGTCCGACTTTCGTAGCTCGCGCGGAGGCGACCAAAATGTTGTGAACGGCCTGGTAGATGTCGGTATCGGAGACATCCTCACGGGAGGCCTCGATGGCTCCACCAATGAATGGTTGGTGCAGGATGGAATTGACCTCATTGAAGGTGAGCCAGTACTTCACGCGACCCTTGTATCGGTTAAAAATAGTCCGCGCATATTTTTCGTAGAAATCAATGAGTTGGCGGTTCTTCCACCCACCATAGGAGCGCGCCAGATTGAGGGGCGTTTCGTAATGGGAAAGAGTGATTAAAGGCTCGATGCCGTGCTTTTCTAATTCGTCCAGAACCTTGTCATAGAAAGCAAGCCCTTCTTCGTTTGGCGCATTGTCATCGCCGTTGGGGAAAATACGAGACCACGCGATAGAGAAACGGAATACTTTAAATCCCATTTCAGCCAACAGAGCAATATCGTCGGCATAGCGATGATAAAAATCGATCGCGTGGAGTTTGAGATTATCGTCGGTGGGTTCCTCGGTGGGAGGTGCCATCAGCCCCTGAGGGAGCACATCTTGGATAGAAAGCCCCTTGCCACCCTCGTTATACGCTCCTTCAATCTGGTTAGCCGCTGTGGCCCCTCCCCATAGGAAACCTTTGGGAAAAGCGGATTGGTTTTCGTGGGATAGAGACATGTGTTTTCCTTTCGATGGTGTGTCCCAATGGTGTGGGTAAGCTGTTTTTACTGCCGCTTGGACAGCTGGTTGGACAGCTGGTTGTATAGCTGTTTGTACAGCTGAGGCAGTTCCGCCGTTAGCTTATGGAGTGACGGTAAATAACACGTCATGGCTGACGGAACGACCAGCAGAGACGTTCGGTGAAACATTGGCAAGCTTCCGTGAATTGGTGACTACAACCACAGTCCTGTCGTCGTAGCCGGCTTGAGTGATGGCCCCAAGGTCTGCCGTTCCCAAAGGCTGCCCGGTTGTCACATGGTCCCCCCTTGACACAAATGTTGTGAAAGCTTCACCGTTCATTTTTACCGTATCGACGCCGACATGAATAAGAACCTCGACGCCCGATGCTGACCGGATTCCGTACGCGTGACCTGAACGCGGAGCCGCAATCACGGTGCCTTCCACGGGAGAAGTGATGACGCCGGAAGACGGCTTAATGCCAACGCCCGTTCCAATCGCGCCCGAGGCGAATACTGTGTCCGGAACATCCTTGAGGTCTATGACAGTTCCTTCGATGGGAGACACCACTATTGCCGACGCTGCACGGCCGGTGGTGGGGGACTCCGCGGGAGCTATGGGAGACGTCTCGGAGCCTGTGTGTTCCGTCGGCTTTATTTCGCGCTTATCTTCGTGACCTGCGTGCGTAGTAGATCCCTGGGCGGGCGACTGTGATTCATGTCCTGGGATTGCGATGGCCTGATCGGTTTTCTTCTCCGCGTAAGGAACAAGGAACCAGCTGGTGATGAACGCAATCACGATTGCCGTTCCGGAACCGATGAGCTGAGCCGCGAAGGAACCGATAAAAGGAGGGTATTCGGTGGGCTTGGGGATGACATCGTCATGAGCGTCGTTGAACTAGACGTTTTCGCAGGTGATGTGTATTATTTCTGAACGGTGTCTTTCAACGACATGAGAGACATTGAAATCTGCCTCGTCGGCCGGTGAGAAAAGGCCAGACAAGGCAGTTTTACCTGCATAAACGTAGTCAACCAGATGCTTGCCGAAGCATCGGGAAACGTGGAGGATATGGCCAAGAAGGAAGGCGCCATCGAGGTCGAAGGTCGTATTGTCGAGCCTTTGCCCAACGCGATGTTCCGTGTAGAGCTGGATAACGGGCACAAGGTGCTCGCTCATATTTCCGGCAAAATGCGGCAACACTACATCCGTATTCTTCCCGAGGACCGTGTCGTGGTGGAGCTCTCTCCCTATGACCTGTCCCGTGGACGTATCGTCTACCGCTACAAGTAAGCAGATTTAGACCTATCAGCCTCCTCATCTCCGTAGGGCGGTAGAGCTTCCATGGCCCACCATTTAGCGGCCATCGCACAGTTTGAAAGACAATTGTCTGGTTAACAGTTTGATTGACCAGGCTTGTTTCCGCCCCACGAAACAGCCTCTGGCCACGGTGGCCGGAGCCTTGTCACAAGCTTCATTGCGCTACTCGGCGCCGACCGAGCACCATTGATGACCAATCGTCAAGGACGAATGGGGAGAAAACCACCGTGACAACCGGAAGGATTTTGCCATATGGCACGCCTTGCAGGAGTTGACCTCCCGCGCAACAAGCGCATGGAAGTCGCTCTTACTTACATCTATGGCATTGGACCAACCAGTGCTAAGCAGCTTCTTGAGAAGACAGAAATCTCTCCTGACCTGCGTACCGACGCTCTGACCGACGATCAGGTCGCGAAGCTTCGTGACGCTATCGAGGCCGAGTACACCGTCGAAGGTGACCTCCGCCGCCAGGTTCAAGCCGACATTCGTCGGAAGATTGAAATCGGCAGCTACCAGGGTCTCCGCCACCGTCGTGGCCTGCCCGTCCGTGGTCAGCGCACCAAGACGAACGCTCGTACCCGTAAAGGCCCGAAGAAGACGATCGCAGGAAAGAAGAAGTAATATATGCCTCCGAAGACTCGTTCCGGCGCACGCCGTTCTGGCCGTCGCGTCGTCAAGAAGAATGTGGCCAACGGCCACGCCTACATCAAGTCCACTTTCAACAACACCATCGTGTCCATCACGGACCCCAACGGTGCTGTTATCTCTTGGGCTTCCTCCGGACACGTCGGGTTCAAGGGATCCCGTAAGTCCACCCCCTTCGCCGCACAGATGGCCGCAGAATCCGCAGCTCGTAAGGCTCAGGAGCATGGCCTGAAGAAGGTTGAAGTTTTCGTCAAGGGCCCGGGGTCAGGTCGCGAGACCGCCATCCGTTCCCTGCAAGCAGCCGGCTTGGAAGTCAATTCCATCTCCGACGTCACGCCACAGCCACACAATGGCTGCCGTCCGCCGAAGCGTCGCCGCGTTTAAGGGAAGAGGAGAGATAAACAATGGCCCGTTATACCGGTCCCGCAACACGTAAATCCCGCCGTCTCCGCGTCGATCTTGTCGGTGGAGACGCCAACTTTGAGCGCCGCCCCTACCCTCCGGGACAGGCTGGCCGCGCCCGGATTAAAGAATCCGAATACCTGCTCCAGCTGCAGGAGAAGCAGAAGGCACGCTTCACCTACGGCATCATGGAAAAGCAGTTCCGCCGGTACTACGCCGAAGCGCACCGTCGCCCCGGCAAAACCGGTGACAACCTGATGGTCCTTCTGGAGTCCCGTCTGGACAACGTCGTGTACCGTGCTGGTCTTGCCCGCACGCGTCGCCAGGCACGCCAGTTGGTTTCCCATGGTCACTTCACCGTCAATGGTAAGAAGGTCAACGTTCCGTCCTTCCAGGTTTCCCAGTACGACATCATCGACGTGCGTGAGAAGTCTCGGAAGATGGTCTGGTTCGACGAAGCACAAGAAGCTCTTGCCGACGCCGTTGTGCCCGCATGGCTTCAGGTTGTTCCGTCAACCTTGCGCATCCTCGTGCACCAGCTGCCCGAGCGCGCTCAGATCGAGGTTCCGATCCAGGAACAGCTGATCGTCGAGTTCTACTCGAAGTAACAGCATCGCCGCTGTCGGCCATGTCGCTGTGGCCTTTATCGGTTACAGCGTTCATCGTCGCCACGGTTTATTCCACTTGTCCCTTCCAGGCGTCATATAGCGGTCGCCACCAGGAGGAATTACATCCATGCTCATTTCACAGCGTCCACAGTTGACCGAGGAATACATTGACTCCTCGCGCTCACGGTTCGTCATCGAGCCGCTCGAGCCAGGTTTTGGTTACACCCTTGGCAACTCGTTGCGTCGTACGCTGCTGTCATCCATCCCGGGTGCAGCGGTCACTAGTGTCCGCATCGAGGGCGTCCTTCACGAATTCACGACGGTTCCCGGCGTGACTGAAGATGTCTCCGACATCATCCTGAACATCAAAGGTTTGGTCCTCTCGTCGGATTCCGACGACCCGGTAACCATGTACATTCGCAAAGAAGGACCGGGCGAGGTCACCGCGGGTGACATCATGCCTCCGGCCGGTGTGGAAATCCACAACCCGGACATGCACATCGCCACGCTGAATGAGCAGGGCAAACTCGACATCGAGCTCGTCGTTGAGCGTGGGCGCGGATACGTTCCCGCTGCCCAGGCGACCGGTGAGATCGGGCGTATTCCCGTCGACCAGATTTACTCACCTGTTCTCAAGGTGAGCTACAAGGTTGAAGCAACGCGTGTTGAACAGCGTACGGACTTCGACCGCCTGGTCATCGACGTCGAGACCAAGAACTCCATCACCGCCCGCGATGCGATGGCATCCGCTGGCGGAACCCTGGTCGAGCTTTTCGGACTCGCCCGCGAACTGAACACCGCCGCCGAAGGTATCGAGATTGGCCCCTCCCCGCAGGAGAGTGAGCACATCCAGGCCTACGGCATGCCTATTGAGGATTTGAACTTCTCCGTGCGCAGCTACAACTGCTTGAAGCGCGAAGAAATCCACACGGTCGGTGAATTGGCATCGCGTACCGAGTCCGATCTTCTGGACATCCGCAACTTCGGACAGAAATCCATCAATGAAGTCAAGGTCAAACTTGCTGGCCTGGGGCTCGCGTTGAAGGATGCGCCCGAAGGCTACGATGTATCGGAAATCGAAGGCTATGACGCCGAAACAGGCGAGTGGATAGACACCGAAGGCGAAGACATCGCCGAGTAACTAGCGGTATCGCCTACTCTGACCTCCGCAGCGTCGGCAAACGGTTGTTCCGGGTTCGTCCTGGAGTAGCGCTTATGCCTGAGGCGGACGAGTAGAAAAGTCGCTCACAATTTATCGTCACGAGGAGAATATTCCATGCCTACCCCTAAGAAGGGAGCCCGGCTCGGAGGATCCCCATCCCACCAGCGGAAGATCCTCTCTAACCTGGCAGCCCAACTTTTCGAACACGGCGCTATCCGCACGACAGACGCCAAAGCTAAGTTGCTGCGGCCCTACGCCGAGAAACTCATCACGAAGGCGAAGTCCGGCACCCTCGCTGATCGTCGCAACGTCGCGAAGTTGATCCCGAACAAAGAGATCATTTCCGTGCTTTTCGACGACATCGCTCCGAAGGTGGCCGACCGCAATGGTGGCTACACCCGCATCATCAAGCTGGAGAACCGCAAGGGCGATAACGCCCCCATGTCGCAGATCTCCCTGGTGACTGAGGAACTCGTCTCCAGCGAAGCCAGCCGCGCCACCCGCGCAGCAGCTTCCAAGAAAGCTGAAGAAGACGCAGCTTCTGAGGCGGAGTAAAACACGCCAAGGGCTTGCCGTGGCGTCTTCGCGGTGAGTCTGATACAGCGCCTAATACAGCAGTGACCTGCATGGATGCGACTCCACGCAGGTCACTTTGTTATATCTACACTATGTCAGTTTTCTCGATCATTCTTGCGGGTTGGTCTCGTCCAATTATTTTCATTCCTGCGGAGTGGTCTCGATCTCACGTGTCTACTAACGTGGGCGGGCCTCGCTCGATCTTTTCCGTCACGCGTCGATGACCAATAATTTTTCCCACCAATTAACAGGGTGCCGATAAGCAACATAACCCACGACAACATGGTCCAGGAGAATAAAATTACTCCCAGCACGTGATTAGGTGAAAAAATAAAAGGATTCATTGGGAGAATAGACGCGAATCCCGCGCCCAGAACCACTCCGTCGGCCCTACCCCAATATTTGATCGTAGTTAGAACAGGAATAAAAAATAACGTGTAGTACTGCTGCCCTAAACTTCCTGCCAAGATTGCAGCGAGTAAAAGCGCGGTTGACGCCGTTGGTATAAAGACCTGTGGCTTAGCAGCGTAATACTTCCACGCTAGAAAAACAGCCAGGAGTGCGGTGGCCACAACGATCACCCGGAGCACAAAGACCACGAACCCTGGCCAGTGCTGAGCTAAACCCACCCCGACTATGGATAAGTTCGCATAGTCCCGGGGCGTCCTTATGTACGGAACCAATGTTGTGCGGTATGTGTCAGCATCTTTGACAAGGAGATAGCCTAGGAGATTGAAGACAATAGGCACCCCAGCCGCTAGTCCGAGGGACTTCCACATTCGTCGAATACCAATAAGTAGAACGAGGACAAAGAAAAATGGTTTAATTAACCCAAGGAAGCCGATAGCAGCTCCCGTGCGAATTGACTGACGTTTAATAAGGCCGTTTATCGCTACCGCGAGGAGAAAGAAACAAATTCCGTTAACGTTGGAAAAGGTCAGTGTATTAGTGACGTTTTCGGTGAAGTATGCAACAGTAACTGTTGCTGGAAAAAGAAAACCACCCAATGAGTGCCCCGCGACGCGGAATAGAAGAGCTATTCCGATGATGATGGCGATGGAATTTACTAAGATAAACCACCATCGAGAGGTTTCCACATCACTAGATATCCATCCCACGGGCGAAAGAAGAACTGTGGCACCGGGGGAATATAAATAATGAGGATCCCGTGTTGATAAATCTTCAATAAAAACCGGGTGACCGTGAACGAAATTGACTAAGGCTCGGTGGAGGTTAGAGAAGTCGTCCACTCGGTCGGGAGTATTGAATGGCCTAATAAAAGTCCGCCACAGTACTGTGACCAAGCAAAACGCCCACGCCGCGACTGTCGGACCCCGGTCGCGTTGAAGTGAATGATGGCGGTGAGGTGGAGCCCCGGTTTTCCAGTCATAGTTGGAATGGCGTGGAGGACGGCGTGGCTGTCCCGAGTGTTGTTGGTTCGCCCTGTGATCAATATTTGCCCCGCGAGACACATGATTTGCCCCGCGAGACACATGCCTCGTATGAGTTGACGCGCGGGACATCGATTCTGTTGGAACATACCGGGGCATTGTCCAGTCTCCTTACTCCGGGCGGTGCTGGATTTCCGCACATCAGTCGTCGATTTTTAACGGCGAGTTTTATTCTCCTATCCTTTATATTCTTTACTGATGACCTACTATTACAGCGATCCAGGGTCGCCTTATTTATGGTCTGCGGAATTACGCGTGTTTATGCTCCACATTCATTTTGGTCACTGTGCGTCGACGTATACGCGGGTGAGTTGTAGTCACAAACCGTCGTCTGGATTACTGAATCTGTCGCAACGCCGTCCTTCACAGTGAATGTTATTGGCGTCCCGGGCTTTAACATGTCATCGTATTTATTCCCTTGGGGCTCGACGTCTTTAATAGTCGCCGTGATGGTTCCGTTTGACGCGTCGCCTGTTGCCGAATCCACTGTGACGGTCGCATCGTAATCCTTCCCCATCGCGCCATAGTAGCCGACGAAGTTCCCAGTCCCATCCGGCTGAATCTTTAGGCTGCGACCATGCCCAACCCAACTGCCAACAGCCCATCCGGCGGGTCCGCCGGCCGCCCCGGCTCCTTCGTCTTTCGCAGCCTGGGAATCCTGTGCGCTCGGAGTTGCGGCTTTGTCGTTGGAAGTGGGTTCGGCACTGGTCGACGTCGTCGATGATGATGTTGCTGAATTAGAGTCAGCGGCCGAAGACTCGTCACTCGAACATGCTGCCAGGCTCAAACTAGCGGCAGCGATGACGCCGATTGTGGCACAACGCGTGAAACCTGAAAAACGGCGATGAGTATTGTGCATGAAGATGTGTCCCCCTTGGAAAAATAGCAGTGATGGGTCACGGCATCACATAGGCATGATAGCTAGGGCTTTCGGGCTAGCCTTTTGGTGATTCCATTGGAGTTCAGTACTGCCCGCGTTAATTATGGCATCGTGGAGGGGACCACAGGGTCACAATTAATCATAATGAGCTTGGGTGCAATCAACTCAGGGGCGGGGCCGGGCGCATGAGTTAACGCACGCATCAGTCGTCAGAAGTACGTTCGTCTATACTCCGCATTCACTTTGATCACTGTGTGTCGACGCGTATGCGGGTGAGTCGTAGTTGCAGACTGTCGTCTGGATGACTGAGTCTGTCGCAACGCCGTCCTTCACGGTGAACGTGATCGGCGTCCCCGGCTTGAGCATGTCATCGTATCGGGTTCCTTGGGGTTCACTGCTATCCACTGTGGCAGTGATGGTGCCGTTCGACGGATCACCTGTCGCCGAATTCACAGTCACTGTTGCGTCGAAATCCTTCGCGACAGCCCCGTCGCGACCGATAAATCGGCCAGTCCCATCCGGCTGAATCTTTAGGCTGCGACCATGCCCAACCCAACTGCCAACAGCCCATCCGATCCCTTCGCCAGTAGCGGCAGCGGCTCCACCAGCGTCACCTTCTGCCTCATTCGCAGCAGGAGGTTGCTGTGCCTGTGGATTGTTCGCCCGGTCGTCGGGAGTGGGTTCGGCACTTGTCGACGTCGCCGTCGTTGATGCCGACGAAGTGCTGGATGACGAACTCGATGAGGATGATGATGACGAGCTACTCGACGATGATGAGACAGAGCTGGAGTCAGTGGATGAAGAATCGTCATCTGAACATGCTGCCAGGCTAAAACCAGCGGCAGCGATGACGCCGATAACGGCGAAACGTTTGAACCCCGTTACGTGGCGACGAGTGGTGAGCATGAACCTGTGTCCTCCTTGGAAGACCTAGCAGAGATGGGACAAGACACCACACAGCCACATAGCCTCGGCCATTGGTTTAGTTTGGGTGATGTCCATGGCACGTTGAATACTATGTTCTGTTAATTATGGCATCGTGGGGGCTTTGTCGAGGTCACAATCCGATCACAAATGGGGAGCAGGGGAGGGGTCGAGTGGTGTAGTGCCCACCCACAGCGCACCTTGTGCACTGGTAATTCGACCGTTAAGCACCACACTCGGGCACTGTCCCGTACGCTGCCCTATATTCAGGTAGTTCCGAGTTGCAGAAGGGCTCCGATCCTCGCTCACTCGCTATACCGTTTTCTACTTCGAAGGAGTAGATCTTTCCGGTAGTATCCCCGCCGGCATTTTGGCTACTAACCACCTTCACAGTTATGGTCCCTTTTCCACCATCTCCGGAGGAATCGATGAGTTGAAGAGTTTCCTTAGTAGCTCCCACTCCCGTGGGGGGATCGGCTACTAGTTTTCCAGAGCCATCCGGATTTATTTCCAGGAGTCGTCGGTGTCCCTCCCAGTGACCAACTACCCATGAAGGGACATCAACGGCCGCTTCATTCTCAGTGTTCGCTTTGTTTTCTTCTGCCTGTGAGTCAGCGTCTGAGCTATCAACATCGGGATTGGGCTGATTGTTCCCAGAATTGTCAGCAGTTGGGGACATCGAATTGCTAGTGGCGCTGCTGCGGGTACTCGATGGAGCAGAAGTTGTCTTTGTCGACGTGGTTGTCGACGTTGTTGATGAGCTGTTATTATCGTCACCATTCGAGTTACAGCCGACGAGTACCGTGCCCAGGGCAGCGCCCAAACAGAGCGTGGCGACCTGTTTACGCATGCCGAACTTTTGTTGAGTGGGAAGCAATGATTCGGGGAGCAACGAGGGGAACTTCATAGTTTTATCTTGACGCACTTAGTGAGTAGACGTGAAGGAATAGAAGATATGAGTTCGGGCACGAAGACTCATCGTCAAGGCTCATCCGCGCTGCTTTATGAAGCATCTAACAGATTGCAGCCTTTAACAGCTACAGTGTCAGCGTGATTCCGAATGACAACGCCCCAGCACAACCGGGACCGGAGCATCCCCAGGGCACCACGAACGCCCTGGTTCGTTTACGCCTCGACATCGCCTATGACGGCACCGATTTTCATGGTTGGGCCCGTCAAAATGATGTTCGCTCGGTTCAGGGGGACATTGAGCAGGCTTTCCAGACGGTGGTGCGCCAGCCAGTCCAGCTCGTTGTCGCTGGTAGAACCGATGCGGGGGTTCACGCCTCGGGCCAGGTGGCACATGTCGATGTTCCGCGCGACATCCTGAACACACGGAGTATCCATAATGATCCGTCGACATTGGTTTCACGCTTCGCCCGACTGCTGCGCCCGGACGTCCGCATCCGCGCGTGTTTTTTCGCGCCCGTTGGATTTGACGCGCGGTTTTCCGCGCTCCGACGTCACTACGTGTATCGCGTGACGACGAATCGCGCCGGGGCCTTGCCGACGCGAGCCCGTGACACCGCCGTGTGGGGCAGACCAGTGGATATAGATGCGATGAACAACGCGGCTGAGGTCCTCGTTGGCCTTCACGATTTCGCTGCGTTTTGCCGTGCACGTCCCCATGCCACAACCATCCGTGACCTGCAGCATTTCTCATGGCATGAAGTGTCCACGGCAGCTGAACCGGATGTCTATGAGGCACACGTGACGGCCGACGCGTTTTGCTGGAACATGGTGCGCTCTATCGTCGGAGCGTCGTTAGCCGTGGGGGAGGGGAAACGGCCGGATGGATTCATGGAGGACATGCTGAACCACGATTCGCGACACCCTATGGTTCCTGTCGCTCCGGCGCACGGACTGACATTAACGGGCGTCGATTACCCTGCCGACGGTGAGTTAGCCGCCCGTGCGGAGCAGACTCGGGGTATCCGATCGCTCGATTAACCGCAGGAGGTCGGACGCGTCCATAACGGTGTGGGCTTCCCGCCACCGTCGCGAATCGCGTCGTCGAACAATATCAATAATCGTCTCCGCCGAACCGTGGGTGATCGCCCACGTGATAGAGGCATCACTGCAATCCCAAATCTCCAGGTCAGCGTCACCTGGTGATTTAAGAACGCTCATTCCTGCCGACGATTGACGCTGTGTGGCGTCGGCAATCGAATTGAGACCACGTTTCCCATCGTTACTATCGGACGTTGCTTCACCTTCAGGAGGAACGACGATCGTGAATGCGGTTGATACCCACTCGCCGGGTGAATCAGTGATGACAGTGACGCGACGGCCAGCTGTTCGAACGCAGTCGGCCAAACGCCGCGCAGCCCTACACTGTAGCGAACGATCATTAGTCTCTTCGACACTGCTGGAGATGATGGCAATTCGTCCCGACGAATCCGGGAGGGCCACAGAACCAGTCGCTACCCTAGCCGGATTTTGTAGAGGCTGGTCGTCTGGACTGGTCCAGCCATCCTCAGCTTGTGAGTGGACGTCACGAAGGTAGCCATCCCATCCAGGTTCCTGACCAGCGTCGGGAGAAACCCAGGCTTGCCATCCACAACTGCGAATATATGAGATGGCCTGGGACGGATCTGCGGTGGATAGCTCCACAAACAGTCGCCTGGTGGTGATGGTTGGCTTAGCGGAGGAGTGATTGTCCCAGCTAGCGATAACGTCGGCGCCAGTATGGGCCGTCGATGTCAGCATGATCGGGCACCGCATAACACGGTGGAGGACTGCGAGCATCATGGGAGCGGGATACGCATGAGTGAGGGGATAGAGCTCGACGATCGTTGAGCGCTGGCTGAGAGTGTTAGATGTGCCTTCTCTTGCACGCGTTGAACCGGTGGTTGAGCCCCATGGCCATCGCCAAAGCAATCCGATAAATATCGGGCCGACGCAGGCGATGACGACGAAAAAATCCCCCATAGATACCCCTTAAAAATAAGAAAGGTGGCCGCCGCTGGGCGACCACAGCAATCTTATAAGAGATTGTGGAAAGCGGAAAGACTATAAGAACTTTCGGACTTTCGCGAAAATCTCGGGATAGTGCGAATCGATTCGCTTTGAGGATAGAATAAAAGACCCTGCTAGCATCGCCATGCCCACAATCAGGGAGTACACGGCGGCGAACCAAGCACCGGTGAGGCCGATAAGTGGAATAGCAACGGCCGGTCCAAGAATAATGGTGAATGCGACCAGGGCAATAAGCATGGCCACGAAGGCTGGGCCGGATTGTCGTCCGTTGTTCCTCATTGTGTTAACGCCGGGTTTGACAGCGGGAAAGGGGTTATAGGCGGAGAGGAATAATCCGACCGCTGGACCAGCAAAAACCCCACCGAGGCACGCGCCCGCCATAATCGCTTTTTGGTTAGTGGTGAAGTCCGCGAAAAGCACCATGATGATCAGGCAGGGAACCAGCAACAGAACATTGAAGATAATGACCGCAATAGCGCGAGCCGTAACGATGTCTTTACCCCGTGTTCCAGCTGCCATATGAACCCAGTTAGCTGGCCCATCCATACCGAAATCATTCGACGCGAAGTTAGAGCTACCGATAATTGCAATATAGAGAGCACCGATAATTAAACTATTGTTTCCGGTGGCAATCCCCATAATCAAGAATATAAGTGCCATGATCGGAAAACTCAATATGGCATATTTGAATCGGATATCTCTTACCCAATATTTCAACTGACGTGAAAATAATGCGCCGACGACAGTATGCGGAACGCCACGGAGGTAAAAAGAGTCTCGAGCCGAAACATCTTCAGATTCTCCCGACGTATTGGCGGCGGACGCGAAATCACGATCAACTGACCGCGACCACAGATATAGGCCTGCAATAATGAAAACAACTGTGATGACGGCGCGGATAACGAGGCTAATCCATGCATGCTGGGCGGCGTCGTCTATCATCGCAGGGCCTGATGCGAGAGGTGTCCATCCTGCAATACGAATGACCCACTTCAGAATAGTGTCAGTGATTGAGGAGGCGAAGCCAGAAGCGAAAACCTGAATAACAATGAAAACAAAGAAGAACAGAAATGTGCCAATGAAATACAGCCAGTTTCGGCGTGAACGGTTGCCTCCACTAGAACTCGACGTCACAATCAGTGCTTGATTAATAATGAGGAGACACGAAATTCCCAAAATCAACCCGACGATTCCGACCGACGCGGTGAACCATTGTCCTGTCGCATTACCCGACATAATGACCGCGACCATGGTGACTATAGTGACACCGATAGCAATAATCGCACGACTTTGAACAACGATGGTGGGCAGTAACGCTCTCACCAGCGACGACGGTTTAAGAGGGAATTGCGCTAACTTAGCTGGCTGAACCGTATTTTCCCCAGCTGGCCATATGAAAGCCAACACAAGCAGTGTCGTGGCTCCGAGTGCTGCGAAAGCGGTCCATGGATTGTCGGCAATAGGTCCACTCATATCGCCCGCCGGGTGTGCACCGACCGCAGCCGCTGAAAAACGGCCCGTTTTACGGGCAATATCGACGCAAGAGCTAGCCGTAAACGCGACTCCCCCTATCGCGTACAGCGTCGTCATAATGACAAGAATCCATTGGCTAGCGCCCTCATACCAGGACTTTTTCCATAAGCGCATATGCAAGCGGAAAACCGCAGAACGGATTTCCTTATCGCTAGCGTGAAATGGTTGAGACGGCAACGTGGATTGAGCACGTGTCGTGGGAGAACCCGATACGGACTCCGCACTATTCGCCGAGTTACTAGGCGAAATGACCGATTGGGCTGCGTCGGAGGGACCCTGAGAACCGTGAGAATCAGAGTGATTCGAATCGCTCGGCTGATTAATCGGCTGGCTCATGATGCTAACCACCCCAAACTTCCCTCAGCGAGTCGCCCGCCACCGACGAGGTTGAGGAATGTATCGGTCAAACTTGATCCATTTCGCACCTCATCGGTGGTTCCGCTAGCCAAAACCCTGCCATTTTGCATAATGGCTACGTGGTCGCAGAGCCCCTCAACAACTTCCATTACATGCGAACTCATAATGACAGTTCCCCCGGCTTTGACATACGTCGTCAAAATTGACCGGATAATTTGAGCCGACACGGGATCAACAGCTTCTAGTGGCTCGTCGAGAATAAGAAGTTCAGGGCGGTGAATAAGGGCTTGAGCTAGAAGAATCTTCTTTGTCATGCCGGCAGAATAATCAGCGACAATTTTATTTGCGGATTCTTTGAGATCGAGAACGTCGAGTAATTCATTAGCGCGTTTTTCGACGATTCCCTCATCCATACCGCGTAGGGCACCAGAAAATTGGAGAAGTTCTTTTCCTGACAAACGATCAAAAGTGGGTAACCCATCAGCCAAGAGCCCGAACGTCGCTTTTGCCGCTGCGGGTTTATCCCACACATTGATTCCATTAACCCATACGGAACCCTGGTCCGGGCGGAGGAGACCGGTGGACATCGTGATCGCCGTCGTCTTTCCCGCACCATTGGGGCCGACGAGGCCATAAAAACTCCCGCGAGGAATGTCCAAATTCAATTGATTAACAGCTGGTTTTCCACGGAAAGCTTTGTAGAGGTTACGAAAAGCCATAGCACACGACGTCGGATCATCGGCGAGCGGTGCGACATGGGGTGCATGAGGTGATGGGGTAGGGGTATCGGAAGCGGTGTCGTTATCCGGTAGATTCTCCATGCCAGCCACATTAGCTGAAGATGAAGTTCTGTCCTGGCAATGATGTAGGTTATGGAGTGCGCAGCGAAACCTGCCGACTACGCAGGATCTGCAGAATATGGGGGTTACGGGGGAATCATGGCAAGTTCGAACCACGACGGGTCGGCTCACGACGACCACCAGCGGGTACGTGCATCTGCCGGTGGCGGTAAGGACTATCAGCAGCCGACGTCCAGTGCACAGTTAGCCGGATATCGATTTGTTCGTAAGCAGCTGGAACAAGCCTTGGTTTGTGCGGATACCCGCATGGTCCACGACGTTCCCGGGAGCCGACGCCGAGCCTTGGCGATCGGTGTTGTGCTGAGCGTTCTCGGTATCGCAGGTGCTGGGATTATGGCGATGATGCGGCCCGACCCCGCGATTGGAGACCACACGATCCTCATTGCTACAGATACTGGGCAAATGTTCGTGCGTGTCAACGACACACTCCACCCGGTGACGGACCTGGCATCGGCGCGGTTAGTGGTGGGCAAGGCAGAAGAAGCCCACCGAGTCTCGAGCAAAAATTTAGCGTCTCTGTCGCGCGGGGAGTTTATCGGGCTCCGGGGGCCATCGGATTTGCCGCCGCAGGGCAATGCGGAATCGACGGAGAGATCGTGGGTAGTGTGCCATTCGCCGGATAACCCACGGTCATCGAATAAATCTCGGTCGGAGGATGGCCTTCGGTCCGGCGATAATTCTCGGGGGCAGAAGATGCCGTCGCGAGCTCCTGGCGCATCGTCATTGGTGACGAAAGCGACCCACAACGAGGGTGAAAGTGCTGATGATGAGGGGGTCGACGACGTCGAGAACGACGTAGAACCTGGTCAGAATAGTCGCGGCACGTTATCGGTTGCAGTGGCCGAGTCCATGCCACGGGATGCTCGCTCGGCTATCCTCCGCGCAGAAAGTGGGATGTGGTTGATCAGCCCGGATTCGTCCGACGGGCACCCGTATCGGCGCTCACTTCTCGCCAAGCGCGGTTCCATCCCTGAGCCGGCAGTATCGCGGGCACTAGGCATTTCTTCATCCACTATTCGGGATGTTCCGGACTCCTTCGTCGAAGCGATCCCCCGCGTCGATGACGTTCGGACTATTCGATCATCCATGCCGGCCGGTGGAGATTCTGGCTTACGAAAGCCGTTCAACACGATAGGTATTGTCATCATCGCCGACCAGCACGGTTCGTCTGTGGGGCGCTCGACGGACTCTCCATCGACACACCGACAGACCGTCGATAATCGCCCATCCCATGAATTCGGGGCAACCGCACGCGACGACGCAGCCGCTGACGAGGGTGACGTCTACGTCGTGCGTGACCACGGACTTGCTCCTTTAGCTCCCGTGCATGCACGGTTGCTGCTTTCACGACCAGGCGTGGTGGTGGAGCGGGTGAGCCCCGCAGATATATCAGACATACCGACGGCCGACGAACTGAACTGGGGAACCATCCCGGGGGAGAAACCGGAGTGGGCACCACGCGATGGGCGACTCTGTGCGGGGACTGTAGCAAGCCCTCGTAAGAAGCAGCGAACCGCCACCGCCGATGCTGAACCTTCAGAGGCCGGTGACGCCGATATCCTGACGTGGTCGGAAGCGACAAGCTTCCCGCATGGGGCAGTGCCTGTTGTTCAGACAGAGCACGCGGTGGCCGTTGGCAAGAGAGAGGAAGAACGGCTCATCCCTCGAACTGCCGATTATTATTCCGGGCCGGCTCACGCGGTGGCCGTCGACACCGGCTCGGAGTACGCCATCGTGAGCTCGGACGGCCGACGCTTCGCGGTGGATTCGTTGGAAACACTGCAGATCCTGGGATTTCGTACTCCTACAGTGGCACCGTGGTCGGTAGTTCGGCATCTCGCTGAGGGAGAAAGCCTATCCCGCGATCGCGCATCAAAAATTATTGTCGCCGCCGAGCAACCATGACCGCGACCCCGACCGCACACAAAATTGTGAACGGGACGGAAATCACGGTCATCGCCATACGACGGGGGGAATGGTGAGTAGCCGCAGTGGGCACGGTGATGTCAGGATCGGACGCTTCCCTAGACTCCGTGGGGATCACACCGCCAGCCTCCGCGTGGCGACGCGCCATTCCCACCGCTCGAGCAGGATGGACCATCCCCGCCTGAGACCCAGCCCCTGGCGTTGCCGTCGCCGCAAGGATCTGGCGAACATCAGACGGACTCAAATGCGGAGCAACCTCCAACATCAAGGCCACTGTGCCTGACACGAGCGGGGCGGAAAAACTCGTCCCGACGAAGGGCTGAGGGGTTGGTTCCTCCGCCATGGCAGGATTCCGCTGAATTTCCGCAGGATCAGTGGCCGCCATAATTGGTGATGACCCCAGCTGAGGGCCCATCACAGGACCACCCGGGGCCGTAATATCACCGCCGGCGAGGGCATAATCCGCCCGACGATGACGATCGCCACCCACCGCCCCCACCGAAATCACTGTTGGCTCATGGGCAGGGTAGGCATTCATCCCGTCATGACACGGACCAGTGGAATTCCCCGCCGCCGCGACCACCGTCACCCCGGTGCTCTCGGCACGATCCAGCGCCCCGCGAAGATGGTCGATCCCCTCGGGCTCCATTCGTGGATCTGTGCAGGCAGCGACCGAAATATTGATCACGCGTGCGTGCGCGTCGACACTCCTATTAATAGCGTCCGCAACACCAGTTAAAGTGCCCATTTTCGGGGACCCCGTTGAAGGAGACGCAGGCTGCCCGCTCCCATCATCGCTAGAGCGCGGACGTGGCTGGGCGTGTGCACTCGTTTGTCGTATCGACAACAAATCAACGTTTGGAGCTACCCCACGCGCATGCCCGTGACCAGCGATAATCGTGCCGACGATCGTTCCGTGCAGATCGCAATCCTCAGTGCCATCGGTGTCGCCCAAGAGATCCCCTCCACCGACCAGCGTCGGGAGATCAACATGGCGATTCACCCCAGTATCAATGACCGCCACCGTAATCCCCCGGCCCGTTGCTAAACGCTGAGCTTCGGCCAATGAAGGTAAGGAATCCACGGGAGTGAGCATATCGGTGGCGAAACCGCGGCGGGCTAACTCGATTTCCGTCAAACCGCGTGAACATTGGTTTTCACGAGTGTCGACGTCGGCAGCATATGACCGGGGAGGTCCGTATGACCAGGGAGAATCGATGATCGTTGACGATAAAACCCCGATCGTGACGCATATAGACGCGAGGGCACGTCGTGGAGAAAAGCCAGCTTTCTGGCTGATCGATGGATAGTAAACATGTGGGAAATGGGCCCCGGTAGGGGCCTTCAAAGAGTGTGGCATGCTGGTCACCCCAGCCCCCGAATAACAGTGAAAACCCCAGCCACCCACAACGCGAGGGGGATCGCCGACGCCGTCATGATGGCTTCCGTAATCTCAATCGCCTTCTGAATCGTGGGGTCCGACACCTTCCACTGGGGAAGGACAGGAATAATCAGCAGCAAGGCAAAAACAGACGTTCCAGCTGCTAGAGCCACCGTATGCATTGTCCCGACGGGATAATCAGCCAGAAATAGAGTCAGCGACGTGATAGCGAGGCACGCGAGCGCCGTTGCCCGGGCCAACGCTTGAACAGAATACCGAGCTTGCAGGCGTGCGCGAAGCCCCTCGGCGATGGCAATGACCAGGATCAGCGACGCCGTTCCGGCCGATGGCGATGACCACGCGAGGCATAGAGCAGCAAGAATGATGACGGCCGCGCAGCCCGTGGACATGCCCGTATGAATGTCATGCGCCAGGCGGACGCGTTGAGGACGATCGGGCAGAGGCGGACTGTCGGCTTCGTCAAGTTCACTCCCTGTCGACGGGACAGGGTCCGGATGAACTCCAGCGCAACGGAGTGCGAGCATCCCGGTCCACGAATGGATGAAAAGTGCGAGCAGCAGCCAGACGCAAAACACAACTTGAGGGGTTACGAAGGAGAAGAAAGTTAACTCCAACGGGAGGACCATGATCCCGGAAAACATGAGGAGGGCGATGGCGGGAATGATGTCCGATGATTTATTTATCGCGCCGGGAATTCTCGCAACTGAATTTTTCGCAACTATTGCGAAATTTTTCTTAAAAACGGTGAGATAAAAGAAAGCTACTGCTCCGCATACCAATGCTGTACAGAGACAGCCGAGGGATACTGCCATCCAGGGAGATGACCAGCTCAGGGTTCCCAGCACCCATGCAGCAGCCCACCACAATGCTGTCGATTCGAGGATATAGGAGCTATGAGGGGGAAAATTGCGACTCCACAGGGATGCGTAGTGCGTATCCGGTTGTGATGGATAGTTTGTATCCTTTTCTCCGCTACCATTGATATCCGCGGGCTTTATTATGTGGTGAGTCTTAATATAAGCAAGAAATACGCAGAAAGAAGAGGAGAGTAAAGCAACAGCGACGAGGCACCACCACGGAAATAGTGACGAATAAGCAAAGAGGGATAAGAAGTACCCATGTCCATCCTGGGAGCCCACGGCTGGATTATGTCGGGTGATCGACGTGATTTCGTCCCAGAGTCCCCAATTCTTAGAAATAACATTGACCAATTGGGGAATAAGTGACAATGCCACCAACGTCATAATCGTGATGGGTAAGATTCCGCGGTTAATAATGTGGCCGAAAAAACGATTATCGCGGGATTGGGATAGAGCTTCCGCTGTGGTGATGTGAATATCGTGTCCGGACCACGGACGTGTAGTCAGTAAGAGCATATCGCCAGGTTGAACACCATAATCTGCCAACGATGCGTCGTACCGGATAGTGCGGCCGCTACTGGTTATGAGCCGCCACGGTGATGGTGGTGCAGCGGTGTCAAGAACACGGCGTTCGCGAAGAGAATCTACGAGGTCGCAAATCAATTCTGTTGCCGGCTGGTGGGTGAGTACCGTGACATCGAGACATTGCCGGTAAAGGGGTTCCTGGATATCGTCGTCGAATAAAAGATAACTAAATAATGAGTTATGTGCAGAAAAGTCGGTAGGGTAAACAGATAATTCATGGTGATCATTGCTTGCCGATTCATTTCTTTCAACGTTTTCGTTCTGCTGGAAGCCCAAACTGGTGAATGAGTCATCGGGCAGTTCAAGAATGATACGTATTCGTGTTCTCGATAGATCTAGTCGCGGGCTCGTTGTGAATTCTTCATCTTTCTCCACCTGATATGTGGTTGAACTGCGAAAATCGCGTGTGTTCGTGTGTGGCATGTATCCCCCATTTCCCCCGAATGCTATGCCGGATCACAAGTTTCGCATATACTACTCACATTGCATAGCCTGAGGGGATCCATGCTGTGTTTATCGTTATCAGCCGCAGGTGGCTAGGGGGCAATCAGTGGGTAGTTCATCCGCGCAGTCGGTGGTGCGTCGTTCACCTGAGCGTGCCGACGGGAATGATGAATCTTCCACGGTGATGTCGATGCAGACAGTCGTTCCTTATGCCGACAGGTGGTGCCCGGAGCTTCCAGAACCTCGTGAGATTCCTGTTGATCAGTCGCCAGAGGCTCCGCGTTCCCCTCAGCAGCCGCTATTTCGTCGGCTCTTGCCTTTAGTGATGGTGGTCGCGGTGCTCGGGATGGTCGCTATCATGGTTGTTTCCGGAAACGCTGCCAACCCTATGACCTACCTTTTTCCGCTGATCATGGTTGCGTCCATGGTGGGGATGGTGACGGGGAATCAGGCCCAGTCTGTCGACGAACGACGCCGTGTGTATCTGAGGCACATTGACCGATGTCGGCGGGAATCCAGGGAAGACGCTGAACAGCAGCGCTCCATGATGGAGTTTGTGGATCCCGATCCCCACACCTTGACGCTCTTTGTGGGAAGTGACCGCATGTGGGAGCGGGGTCGGTACGACGACGATTTTGCCCATGTGCGCATCGGAACAGCGTCCCAACGTGCGCGAACCCATGTGAGTATTGGGGAAATCAATGCGGTGGAGGATATTGATCCGATTTGTGCCCTGGCCTTGCGTCGCGCGCTCAGAGAATCATTGGTTCTCTCGGATGTCCCAGTGTGCCTGGCACTGGGTGACTTTTCGACGGTGTACATCGGTGGGTCCGATGGGCGGAAAGTTGTTCGTTCGCTGCTGGCCCAATTAATCACGCTGCATGGTCCGGAGGCTATTCGGATTATCGTGTGTGGCCATCCGCGATCGTGGCCGTGGCTGCCATGGATTCCACATTCGGATGGCCAGGAGGCGTTTCCCGATTCTGAGGCAGTGGTGACGGTCTTGGATGACTATTGGTCAGATATGTCTGGGGCCTTTATTTCTCGTGATGACTCCGGGCCTCAACTTGTTCTCATTATCGACGGTTCTGCGCCGCTCACCGTCGCCCATCATCCGGCGGTGGCCAGCGTGATTGTCGTCGGCACTGCCGATGAGGATGTGGTGTCGGAAATTCAGGGCCAGCAGCGTCGGTATGTGATGGATGAGTGGGAGGCTCACGCGGCGGAAGTAGGCATCGCGCTTCGGGCTGATCATGGAATGATTTCCGCATTAACGACGTCGGGTCTGGATACTTTTGCCCACGCTGATACGCTTTTTGAGCAGGAACTTGATGTTCTTGCTCGTTCGATGGCACGGTACACGCGGCCGACGGCCGACGTGCGTGCTGAGCAGTCATCGGCCGGGATCGACGAAGTAGAACTTGTGCTAGGTGTAGCGACGCCTCTTCTGGTGTCACCGTCGTCTGCATGGACTGAAAAGCGGGGAGCGGAGCGTCTTCGCATCCCTTTGGGCGTGACCAATGACGGTGACCCCTTCTGCTTGGATATCAAAGAATCCGCGGAGGGCGGATCGGGGCCGCACGGTTTATGCGTCGGTGCAACCGGCTCAGGCAAGAGTGAATTGTTGCGAACCTTGGTGCTCTCGCTTGTCGCGTCGCACTCACCTGAACAGCTCAATCTCGTTCTTGTTGATTTCAAAGGTGGCGCAACCTTCATAGGCATGGAACAGCTGCCTCATGTTGCAGCGGTGATTACGAACTTGGACGATGAATCCGCACTCGTTGATCGTATGGAGGATGCTCTTCAAGGGGAGCTCACTCGGCGTCAAGAATTCCTTCGTTCCCACGGCGTGTCGTCATCGGTGGAATACGCCGAGATGCGACGTCAACAACCTGCCCATGGCGCTGGTAATGACAGTGATTATCTGCCTCTGCCGGCGCTCGTCATCATTATTGATGAGTTCTCGGAATTATTGAGTGCACATCCTGGGTTTATTGACACCTTCGTAGCGATTGGACGGTTGGGTCGCTCTCTAGGGATCCACCTTCTTTTAGCGACGCAGCGCCTGGAAGAAGGACGATTGCGGGGCCTCGATGCCCATCTGAGTTACCGCATCGGGCTTCGCACATTTTCTGCAGGGGAGTCGAGGATTGTTCTTGGCGTCAACGACGCTCACACTCTTCCCAAAGAACCCGGTTATGGCCTCGCGCGAGTGGGTGGGGATTCCATCACCGCATTTCGTGCAACCTATGTCTCCCGACGCTGGAATGGTTCGGTTGCATCGGAGGCTGCTGGTTCCTCCGCCGGGTTGGCAGCGTCGCCACAACCATCAACAATTTTGCGCATTGCCATTGACCGTTTGAGTATCGACGGACCCTGCGCATCGGAGGTGGCACGCTTTGTACCTGCCCGAACGATATGGCTGCCGCCCTTACCTGACGTCTTAACCATGTCCGAATTGAATACTCGGACTCGTCGTCTCACACGCGACCACACCTGTTCCAACGAAGGTCTTCAGATAACGATCGGCCTGATCGACGCACCACGGACCCAACGTCAAATCCCATGGACTATTGACCTGCGGGGATCAGCCGGGCATGTCGGCATTATTGGCGGACCGCAGTCAGGAACAACAACCGTGGCACGAAGTGTGGTCACGACGTTGACGTTGTCCCGTACCAGTGATCAGGCGCAGTTTTATGTCCTGGACATGGGCGGATCCGGCCTAGGAACTCTGGAACGATTGCCGCACACGGTTGCCGTGGTTCATCGTCATGAACATGACCGCATCCTTCGTCTGGTCAATGAAGTCGCTGTGTTAGCCGAGGACCGTCGGGAGGAATGGCTCCGGCAGGGGTGGGCCAGTGTTGATGTTGCCCGCGGCCATGGGCTCAGTGACATCTTCGTGGTCATCGACGGGTGGCACGTCATAACGACAGATTTCCCCGACGTGGCCGATGCGCTCTCGCTCCTTATTGCGGATGGTCTCTCGGTAGGGATTCATGTCATTATTACGGCTAATAGATGGTCCGCGGTGCGGCCCCAGGTCCGTGACTTACTGGGAACGAAAATTGAATTATCGCTGGGAGATCCCCTGGAATCGTTGATTGACAGGAAACTATCTGAACGGATACCCAGCCGCCCAGGCCGGGCAATAGTGAAATGGAAAGGGACCAGCCTTCATGCTTTGGTTGTCCACTCAACCAACCAAGATATTGCCGAGGTGACGCGCATAGCGGCGCAACGAGGGGACACTCGAGTTCCCCCGCTGCGGGTTCTTCCCGACGTCCTCACACGTGAGGAACTCGACCCCGTTCTTCCTCCAGCGATCGCGATGGGCCGCGAGAGCGTGCGTCTATCAACGTGGTCGTGGTCAACGGTGGCAAACCCGGCCATGCTCATCGTCGGCAAAGGGGAGAGTGGACGAACAACGACGCTTCGCTCACTCATTCACGGCATTACAAGCGCGTATAAACCCAAGAATTTCGGAAAGAAACCGGCTGAGGATAAGGATGCGGAGGGCGAGGGCTCTACAGCCGATGCCACAACCGCTGCTGATGTAACAACCGCTGCTGATACAACAAGTACAGCTGATGCGCCTACCGCGGCCATCGTCGTCATTGATCCACGACGGACCCTGCTGGCAGAAGTCCCGAGCGAGTATGACGCCGGATATGCCTCGACACCCTCCGCCGCAGACACTGTGATTGCTCAGCTGACCACCACCATGAACATGCGCTTACCTGGTGATTCCATCACCCCGCAGGAGCTGAAGGACAGATCCTGGTGGTCCGGCCCAGAGATTTTTCTTCTTATCGACGATTACGACCTTCTTACGATCTCGCCGTCCGTCATGAGTGGATTTATCAGTGTGCTTCCACATGCCCGCGACATCGGGGTGCATATCGTCGTGGCGCGACGAGCATCAGGAATGATGCGCGCAGCTCACGATCCTCTGCTCGCAGGAATGCGTGCCATCAACGGGGTGGTCGCGCTGCTATCCGCGGATAAAGACGATGGCCCATTATTCGGGGTGCCATTGCGGCCAGCTCTTCCAGGCCGTGCGCACATCGTTGTCAACGGAGCGACCAGCGAAATTCATCTCGCGCGTGCGCAGCTTTCACCCGAGGACAGTACCGAGGATGAGGACAAAAAATACAGTCCCATTGGCAATGACGCGGATGGCACAACCACGGTTGGCACGGACGTAGTCGATGGCACCACGGCAGACAGAAATAGCACCGAACAGAAATAGCACCGAAAAACTAAACGGGGTTGAGACACAAGGGGGAACTACGTGACTGTGAGTACGACGACAACGAACTACGCGCCACCACGCTTGACGCCGACGATGCCTCCTGACAATCATCAGGCCCGTATAAAAAGACATACCGAGTCCAGCCGGACACAGAGCGTCCCGGACGTTGTATCCATCGGGCGTAACACCCGAACTGAACAACGCATTATTTTGTGCCCGTCATGGTGGGGGCTACTCCGCCGGAAGCGGTGGGCTGATAACTACATCGACGATGATGCACAGCGATATCAACACCCGGATACTGATCCTTCCTTCGCGCGCTCAGCGTTAACAGAGAACGCCCCCACCATCCTTCCGATGTCCGACGCGCTCTGCCGCATTGAGCCTGCTCTTCGGCCTATTTCGTTCGTTCTCCACATCGCAGGGCAATACGCGGGGTTGACAGCACTGACCCTTCCTGCCGACGAAGCAATGACCGACCTCGTCCCCATCGGTGACGGAAAGTCCTTCATGGACCCCCTGATCGCCGTCGTGAGCGCAGAAATTGAATCTGCCGTGGAGACTGGCCGAGTTCCGAGTTCCCGTGAACGAGACCTGATCGGGCCCGAGGGCGTCGAAGTTCTCGTCGTCGCTACAGACAAGACTACAAATAAGCCTGGTCGAGGTGCTGAACTTGTTGAATATGCCCTGAAAAAGCTGAATGAGGCATCCATCCCGGCCATGCGAGTGGGCATCGAAGAGATAGAGATTTCGGCACGTATGGCCGGAGTTCTCTCGCGCGATTCGCAGCACGATATTCGCCCTATGAGTAGCGAGGCGCACCGCGCTGGGAACGAAACACATCGCGGTGGGGAGGACGCCACGCCGCCCCGGCCTGGACGAACCCAACAGAATCCACACAACAGGATGCGGACGGATAAGGATGCTTCACTAAACCCCCCGAAACGGAAGAAAACCGACCTTCGTCCGCCGCGCCGCGATTATCGTCGTGGAGGATTCCTACTCCGCCACCGCAATGCGCTCGCGGTCACCATGTGCACCCTTGTCCTCATCGGGACAGCTCTCGCCGTCACGCTGCGCAGCGCGGGAAATCATGAGCAAACGAATCAAGCAGAAGCCAACCCTGAACGCACTGATGGCAACGACCGGGCAGAGGGGGGCGACGCAACCGGGGAACAAGCAGCACTATCCGCCGCACCAGCAAGTAGCGACCACCATGATCAGCCAGGCGGAATCGTCGATAACGGAATTGTCCGGGCAGCCTTGACCTCTGGATGGATACGGTCGCATTCGTCGACGCCGGAGCGCCTCATTTTGGAAGATCCTGCGGATGAAGACATACGGATCCTGGTCTCAGGTCATCCCGTTCAACCAGACGTGACCGATGCACACCTCCGTGAACACGTGGAATCAATGGTCCAAACTCGAGCCGAGTTTTCCAACTACGCGCCCGAATCGGCGTGGCGGCAAGGTGCCGTGAGCTACGAAGAACGCCCAGAAGGCGGATCGGTGGTTCAGTGGACGACCTTTTTGCAAGAAGGAAAACAAGTCAGCGTCGGATGCCAGTGGAAAGGGGAGCTCACTGCGAAACGTACAGCGGCATGCTCGACCGCCGCGCGCAGTGCAGAAGTCATGCCCTCATGATGCGGAAAACCATGACGGTAGGCGCAAATATCCAGCATAGGGGTTTATGACAACCAATCGTGAGTGCGGATAGGCACCCGCTAGAAAAAATATTAAATAGGCGGGAACCGATTGACGACTCACGAGTCTGTTCTCATACACCGCCACAACACCACGGAAAATCTCGGGATTGTAACGAGGCCGTGGTGGGGCGGGATTCGATATCAACACATTTCACTAAGACGGGAAAACCAATGAGCGGGCTTTTTGCTACCGAACACGAACTGATGACCACGACGGCTGGGAAAGTGGATGCCGTCAATGACCAAGTCCAAGCAGAACTTCAACGCCTACAAGGCACCGTCGACGGCGTAGCGGGAGCGTGGAAAGGAAACGCCAGCGTCGCCTTCGGAGAACTCATGGCCCAATGGAACGACGCCGCGCTCCGTCTCCGTGAAGCGCTGAGCTCCATATCAGACAACATTCGCGCGAACGCCTCGGCATTTGCCACCACCGAAGAACAGAACGCCGCATCATTCACCCAGCTAGGCGGCTTGTCTCTGTAAAACCTCGAGACGTCACCCTGATCAACTGCCATAAACATCAAAAACATAAGGAAGAAAGAGAACAGCACTATGAGCACCGACATGATCCACTACAGCTTTGGTGACATCGCGGCAGCCAGCGGAGATATCACCCAAACATCAGCACGTATCAATGCCTTACTCGATGAGCTCAAAAGCCAACTAGCGCCCATGGTCAGCACCTGGACCGGTGAATCTGCCTCCGCGTACCAGGCAGCCCAGCAACAATGGGACACCGCCGCAGCCGACCTCAACCAAGTCCTCGCCACCATCGCGCGGGCAGTGGCAGACAGCAATGATTCCATGAGTGACATCAACCGCTCGGCTGCGGCATCCTGGAGTTAGCGTAAATCCCAAGTACGCTCAGGTGGGTTAACGCTGGGCAATGGGGAAGCCACCAATGGAGAAATTCACTGATTCATGCAGTGACTATTCATCTGCGCAGTTGAACTGCACGAAAACGGTAAATAAAATTCAAGGAATGAATTTTCTGCGTTCAGTGCGGCCCATCTTCCCGCGCACAGCGACCCACCATCGGTCAACGTCACGGGCGCACACAGCCACGGGCGCACAACAGCCCCACACGCTGGCCCGCACTGTCGCCACACTAGGAACGTGCGCAACTCTCGTCGGCGTCAGCCTTGCCGGATGCACCTACAACTCTGAAGGAGCAGGAGAATCCGACGACCCCACTGAAACGATCTCAGTTCCTAAAGACGACACCATCGCCAACTCCATACCCGCAGCGCTGAAACAAAAAGGCACCTTCACAGTTGGAACATCGGCGGACTTCGCCCCACTCGAATTTATCGGAAACGATGGAAAAACTATCGAAGGCGCCGAAATAGACATGGCCAAAGCCGTCGGAGACCTCTTCGGGCTCACCACGCAATTCACCAACGCAAGCTTCGACAGTCTCGTAGCATCCGTCGGAACCAAATATGACGCAGGATTCTCATCGTTCGATGTCAAACCCGAACGGCTCGAACACACCAACATGGTCACGCTGTATACATCGGGGACCAAATACTCCGTCCTCAAAGACAACCCACGGAATATAGACCCCAGCGACATTTGTGGCGACTCCGTCGCCGTCCTGACCGGCTCCGTTTATGAAGAAATGGCCAACGATAAGAACGACGAGTGCAAGCACAACGGCAAAAAGGGAGTCACGACCCAGTCGTACAAAAACTCTGCAGATGTCGCCACCGCTGTCGCCGGAGGTAAAGCCGACCTCTGGTTCTCTGACTCACCCGTCGTTGACTATGCAGAGAAGCAATCCGAAGGGCGCGTTCAGCCGATCGGCAAAGTCGTCGACTCCACCCCCAAAGCCGCCATCGTCGCGAAGAAAGACACCCAACTCGCCGACGCTATCCACGCCGCCATCCAAAAACTCATCGACGATGGAACGATGAAGAAAATCCTGGCCAAATGGGGAACCGAAGATTCCTTTATCTCCGAATCGCAGCTCAATCCCAAGCCAGATGATGACGCATAAACCTCATCGCGCCAGTCGAAGCGCGCGCCCGCGTGCGATTATGAGCCGCTACGCTAGCCACCGCGCCACATTAGTTGCAGTACTCGCGCTTGCCCTCACAGGAGGGCTATCCGGTTGCACATATAAATCCGAGGAAAGTCCAACAGGAAATAACGCAATAGCGTCCACCATCGATGCCCTCACCACCAACGATGACATCGCGAAGGCAGTGCCTGAGCCAATCAAGCCCCGCAGAACGCTCATTGTTGGAACCTCGGCCGACTATGCACCAGCAGAATTCGTTGGCTCCGACGGTAAAACCCTCGAAGGGTTCGAAATAGACCTCACGCGGGCACTAGCGCGTGTAATGGGACTTCAAGCAGACATTCGCAACTCGACGTTCGACAGCATCATCCCGTCCGTCGGCACTAAATTCGACGTCGGAATCTCCGCATTCACCATTAATGAAGAGCGAATGAAACAAGTCAATATGGTTAGCTTGTATGATTCTGGGCGAGCATTCGGCGTCGCCAAAGGAAACCCCAAAAACGTCGACCCGCAGCACCTGTGCGGGCAGTCAGTAGCAGTGCAAACAGGATCACTACATGAAGAGGTCATGACCGACGAAGCGTCCCACTGCGATAGCGACGAAAAACTGACCCTCCAAAGCTATAAAAACCAAACCGACGCGTCCACAGCAGTCGTGGGGAGAAAAGCCGACGTCATGGTGGCAGACTCGCCAGTGGTCTCTTACGCAGTCAATCAATCCCAGGGGCGCCTTGACACCGTCGGGACCATCGTGAACCGGGCTCCTAAGTCAGCGATCGTCGCTCAAAACAACCAGCCCCTGGCAGAAGCCATTCGAGCTGCCACACAAGAGCTCATTGATAACGGCACCATGAAAACAATCATGGAAGCGTGGGCCAACAAAGGATCAGAAATCCCCGAAGCCCAAATAAACCCGCGCGTGTCCTCCTGACACTTTTTGACGACACACCGACCGACACTGAGGAAGCCCATTGCTACCGCTCAACCGCGAATTCTCCCACGTCGCCCGCTCTATGACTCGAGACCTCCTGGGATACATCAGCCACGACGACTTCATCAGCTTCGCCGGTGGAGCCCCAGACCCAACGCTCCTGGACACATCGGGCATCGCAGAATGCGTCCGAACAGTGTTAGACAACGGCGGGCCCGACATCTTCCAATACTCCGTGACAGAAGGCGAACCCGAACTACGGCAAGCTATGGCTCAGGAAATGCGACGCCGGCACCTGCCCGCCCGCGCGGACAACATCCTTATCTCCACAGGCAGCCAGGAAATACTGTTTTTGCTCGCCCGCGTCATCATTAATCCAGGGGACACCGTTCTGGTTGAAGCCCCCACCTATCCCGCGGCGATTCAAGCCTTCACCATGGCTGGAGCGCGGGTCATCCCCGTGCCGTGCGACGATAATGGCATCATCCCCTCGGAACTCGAGCGCGCACTACGGGACTACGACCCCGTCATCACCTACCTCATCCCGGTCTTCCAAAACCCCACCGGCCACTCAATGACCGATTGTCGGAAAGATGCCGTGCGGCGTGTTCTCGCAGGCCACCGCAGTTTATTAGTTGAGGACGACGCATATTCACCTTTAGCCTTCGACGGGAACGTGCGTGAACCTCTCTGTCACACCTACGAGTCCGAATCCGGTGCAGTCTACCTGGCCAGTCTGTCGAAATTCTTGTCACCGGCGTTCCGCATCGGGGCAGCCTTATTACCAGATTGGCTACTCCAACCAATGGTGGTTGCCAAACAAGTATCGACACTCCACGGATCCGTGATCGACCAGCGTGCTGCTGCACTGTGGCTCAACAGAGTAGAACCCGACGGCGTCTCCTCCCGTGACCGCGCCCTAGAAACAATGCGATCAACGTACCGGGCCCGATGCAATGCACTGCGTACAGAATTACTCGACATCGTTCCCGACGGGACTCACATCACCGACCCCGAAGGCGGCATGTTTGTATGGATAGATTTCCCGGACGAACTACGTCCACAGGTGAATACGCTGTCGCTCATCGATGAAGCAATTGACCACGAAATCGCTTTCGTTCCGGGCACGGAATTTTTCCCGCATGACTCTCAACCAACCTCGGTCTATCGGAACGTCGAAAGAAAGAACAGCACGACAATCAACGCAGACACAAAGCTGAAAGGGCAGCTCTCCATACGGTTTTCCTTCGCGGGAAATAGCATTCCCGTGATGAAGACGGGGATGGAACGGTTTGCCACAGTTCTGCAGGATGCTCTGCGTTAACGGTAGGGAAGAGGAGAGTAGGGACCGTGGATGATGAGTGGCCGCCGACCTCTGTGTAATGCTCCGGCACTGATAACGCGCGCTTACTTGAACTGCTCGCACCCATTCCGGTACTGTCAACTATCTGTGTGTCGAGTTGTCGATGCAGCGTTGAAGCTGTGGTAGAAACTACGCGTTCCGCGCCCCTCACGCCCTCCATCAAGAACGTACATCACCGTGAAAAACCGCGGTGACGGAGGCGCTCCAAGGGGCACGGCGTGAGTAGTGATGTGATGCTGATACAACGCCACATCGGCAATGTGACATGAGTCGCGGGTCTCCACCGGCCGCCGCGGCAGCAGACTGACGGTAGTTAGCCTGTTCAATTTTGTGGCTGGCAGTTTCAGACAGACTTTCAAGGAGTCATGTTGTCTACTTTCCACCCGAAGAGCGGTGACATTACCCGTAAGTGGTACGTCATCGACGCCACCGACGTGGTGCTCGGCCGCCTCGCCGTTGAGGCTGCTGATCTGCTGCGTGGTAAGCGTAAGCCGATTTTTGCACCGAACGTTGACTGTGGCGATCACGTCATCATTATCAACGCCGATAAGGTTCGCGTTTCCGCAAATAAGCGCGAGCGTGAATTCCGTTACCGTCACTCCGGATACCCGGGTGGTCTGACCACCATGACCCTGGGTCGTTCGCTCGAGGTGCACCCGGAGCGCGTCATCGAAGAAGCTATCGCCGGTATGATGCCGCACAACAAGCTTTCCCGCGCATCTATCAAGAAGCTTCACGTGTACGCAGGTAGCGAGCACCGTCACGCTGCCCAGAAGCCCGAGAACTACGAGATCAAGCAGGTGGCACAGTAGTGAGCGAGAACACCGAAAACCAGATTCAGGACGAGGCTAACGAGGCCGACTTCATCGCCGCCCAGGCAGCGAGCGAAGAGTTCGTTTCCACCATCGGCGATTCCGTCGCCACTGAGGTCGAAGAAGAAGCTGTTGCTGAGCCCGAGCAGCGCGACTTCCCGATTCAGACCGTGGGCCGTCGCAAGCGCGCCGTTGTTCGCGTCGTGATGACCGCTGGCTCCGGCGAGTTCACCTGTAACGGCCGCGCCTTGGAAGATTACTTCCCGAACAAGCTGCACCAGCAGCTCATTAAGGCTCCCCTCACCCTCATTGAGCGTGAAGGCCAGTTCGATATCAAGGCGAACCTCAAGGGTGGCGGCCCTTCGGGTCAGGCCGGTGCTTTCCGCCTCGCGATCGCCAGGGCACTGAACGCCTACAACCCGGCTGACCGCAGCGCCCTCAAGAAGGCCGGATTCCTCACCCGCGATGCTCGCGAGGTTGAGCGCAAGAAGGCTGGTTTGCACAAAGCTCGTCGCGCTCCGCAGTACTCGAAGCGTTAAATATCGCTTTTACCCGGCTTGCCGGGCTGCGTTATATGCGCAAAACCCCCTTGTCCTGCCATATAATTCGGCAGAGCAAGGGGTTTTCCTATATGACGTCTGAACCCGACGGTGTATGTGCCTAACGGAGTGAATAGTCCGCTCGGTTTCTAGGGGACAGCGCCGGCGACAGTGTGAAGCCAGCGCCTTCACACCTCTCAGTCGCCGCTACCGACCGTGCACTGGCTGGCGGGCTTCTTTTCCGCCGGGAATGCCTGGGTCAGCGCGTCGGCAAAACGTCGACCTTTTTCCTTGGCGCCCACGGTATTCGGATGGATCCCGTCGTCAATGAACCAGCCATCTTGCACTTCACCGGCCCAATCGTAAAGACGCAGGTTGGGGTACTCCTTGTACATCTTCCGCAGCGCCTCGTCGTAATGCTGCATACCCGAGTTAGCGTAGGCGGACTGGGCAGCATTCACGGTTTTCACCGTCGGCCACAGCACGTGCTTCTCGTCCTTGACAATGTCCATAATCGTGCGGATACGGTCCTCCGCCGACGTCTGATTGCCAGCGGTGACATTAGCGGCGTCGTTGGTTCCAATAGCCATCACCCAGCACGCGTCTTTGTAGTGGTGGCTCTCCATGTTGGTGACGACTTCCGTAGCGTTCGGATCATCTTTATACCGCTCAATAACGGCCCGTGCTCCCTTGATGTCCAGGTACACATCCTTCGCGCCCACACGCTTGTATTGCGCGCCCACGCGGTCCGCCGGATCCGGCAGGTAGTCGGGTGAATTGAGCGCGATAGAGGTGGAATCGCCAATATGGATCACCGTTGAGCAGTCAATCCCAGCATTCCTCCCTTGAGCAGTGGCTTTACCATCCTTACCGCTTGCCGACGATGCGTCGGGGTTGTCGGCACCGTTTCCCTGCCCGTTACCGTTGTCTCCACCGACTTTGACCGCCCCGTCGGTTCCACTGCCGCCGATTGCAGCCATCGGATCGTTGGACGACGAGCCATTCGACCCGTCGGCAAGAGCTTTAGGCAATCCGGCGGCGAGAATCGCGAGAAGGATGACCGAGGCAACCCCGGTGAGGACCGGCGGCGTCCCGCGTCGGCGAGAGACTGCTGGGCTCGCTGCGGTGCCGGACGCGTTTTCCGACACGTGGCCTGACCACCACTTACGTGCCAGTGCAACAACTCCATGCCGGCGGACTGGGTCCTCGATCAATGTCCAGGACAGGGCAGCCAGAATGACAGATATCGCGGACAGCACAGGCCCTGCAATAATCAAGTGATTCTCGACGAACCCATCGGGCGCGAACGCAATCACAGGCATGTGCCAGAGGTAGATGCCGTAGGAGCGCTCGCCCAACCAGCGCAAAGGCGGAAGGCCAACGATGCGGGTCATCCACGAGTGCTCGTCGGCAAGGGGCAGCAGAGCCGCGGCGGTGGCCAGGGCGAGAACTGCGAATCCTCCCTGGTAGAGCCACATGGCGTTATCGTCGGTACGGACCATCATGAAAATGACGACAGCCAAACCGGCCAGCCCGACGAGGTCAAGAAGATGACGGGCGAGAGCGTTGGAACGCCAGGACCGTGAAGCTTGTGTGCCGCTGGCGGATCCGGAGACGTTAGAGGGGGCGACGCCGGGCTTCCACACGAAAGCCAGAGACGCGCCGATGAGCAGCCCTAATGCGCGGGTATCCGTTCCTTCGTAGACGCGAGTGTGATCGACGCCTGGCTCCACCAAGTATGCCATCCACACACCCGATATGGCGGCGAGGATCAAGCACGTAATCGCAGCGTAACCGTGCGAATGTTTACGACGCTGCCACAGGAATGTGATTGCGGTGAACACAAAAGGCCACACAAGGTAGAACTGTTCTTCCACCGCTAGTGACCACATGTGGCTCAGTGGTTGAGGCCCACCAAACATGTCGAAGTACGAGTCACCGGCGGCGATTTCATACCAGTTGTTGTAATAGAACAGTGCGGACAGTGCTTCCCAACCTCGCTTCGCTAAATTCCCGTGGTCGAGGAAGGCGGTGAGCATCATTACCGTCATCACAACGGTGATGACCGCGGGGAGTAGCCTGCGGAAACGTCGAAGCCAGAATTGGCCAAATTTGATGTGACCATCACGGTCCCACTGCCTGACCAGGATCGACGTGATCAGATACCCCGACAAGGTGAAAAAGACGCCGACACCGAGTAGCCCGCCGTCGGAGTAAGGAACTGACAGGTGGTAGAGCAGAACAGCGATGACAGCGATGGCGCGGAGGCCGTCTAATCCAGGGAGATAGGTGGATTTTCCTACGGGGCGTGGCATACAACTTCCCGGTACGTCGAAGTGAACAACAGGAGCAAAGGCGGATCCGCAACAGTACAGCGGCGCCGATGACATAGCGTATATCGTGGTGCGTGCTAACGGGGAACTAGCTACGTATCTAGTTACGTATATCGGGTCACCGGCTACATATTGGTAGTAGATCGACACCGAATCGATATGGGGCGTGTGGCACACCGCTCATCAATAGTCGACTTATCCACAGCCCACCGTTGCACAATCACTTATCCACAGTCTGTTTCTGCGCAGTGCGGTGTTACGAGGCCCGTCCTATTAGACTGTTGGCTCAGTTATAAAGCATCCCGGGCGTAAGCGCTTCGACTCGGGCTGCCGGATTGTGGTAGCTAGGCTTGTGAAGTGCACACGCCGAAAAGCCAATGCTGGACAGTGGGAAAGGGTAGACCAGATGGGACGACGTTACTTCGGCACTGATGGTGTTCGTGGTCTTGCGAATAAGACGTTAACCGCGCCGTTGGCAATGAAGTTGGGGTCTGCTGCGGCAAAGGTGCTGACCGCCAACCGAAAGGGTGGCCGTCGGCCTGTCGCTGTTGTGGGGCGTGACCCGCGTGTGTCGGGGGAAATGTTGTCCGCCGCGTTGTCCGCAGGGATGGCTAGCCAGGGTGTCGACGTCCTTCGCGTGGGCGTCATTCCGACCCCCGCTGTGGCGTTCTTGACCGATGATTATGGCGCTGACATGGGCGTTGTTATTTCCGCCAGCCACAACCCTATGCCCGATAATGGAATTAAGTTCTTCGCGGCTGGTGGCCTCAAACTTGACGACGCGGTCGAGGCGGAAATCGAAGCCACCATGTTGGAATTGTCCGAGACTGGCCCGACGGGTGCGGGAATTGGTCGTATTGTCGAGGAATCCCCTGACGCCCTGGAGCGCTATCTGTTCCACCTCGCAGGGGCTGTGCCCACGCCATTGGATGGAATTCGGGTTGTGGTGGATTGTGCTAACGGTGCTGCCTCGACGGCCGCACCCATGGCGTATCAGGCTGCCGGTGCCGATGTCGTCCCGATTTTTAACAAACCCAACGCGTTCAATATCAACGAAAACTGTGGATCGACGCATATCGATGTTTTGCAACGCGCTGTGCTGGAACACCACGCTGACCTCGGCCTAGCGCACGACGGCGACGCAGACCGCTGCTTGGCCGTCGATTCTGAGGGCAATGTTGTCGACGGTGACCAGATCATGGCGATCCTCGCGATCGCAATGAAAGAGGGCGGGGAACTGAAGAAGTCGACCCTCGTCGCAACGGTGATGTCGAACCTCGGCCTGAAGCTTGCGATGAAAGACCAGGGCATTGATGTCCGTACGACGAAGGTCGGCGACCGCTATGTGCTGGCTGACCTGAATGCTGGTGATTACAGCCTGGGTGGCGAACAGTCCGGGCACATCGTTATCCCAGAGCACGGGACGACGGGAGACGGCACGCTTACCGGCCTGAGCGTGATGGCCCGGATGGCTCAAACGGGGAAGACGCTATCCGAGTTGGCGTCGGTGATGAGGGTTCTCCCGCAGACGTTGATCAACGTGCCGGTCACTGACAAAGCAGCCATTACCAATGATGAGGCTGTTCGGACGGCGATCACCGAGGCCGAAGAGGAACTGGGCGAATCGGGTCGCGTGCTCTTGCGTCCGTCCGGCACGGAGGAACTTTTCCGCGTGATGGTGGAAGCTGGGGACGGTGCCACGGCGCGGAAAATCGCCGGTCGGTTGGCTGCCGTCGTCGCGAGTGTGTAACTAGTACGCAAGCTGCGAACGTGTGATCTATAGCACTATGTGCGGATGATGCGAGGGGTGGGCGATGTCGTAGCAGTCTGGCATAATTTTGCGGTGGGGATCATGGCGTCAGCCATGAGATAATCGCTACGAATTTCAGGGGGGATGTAATGGGGGAGCTTGTTGTCTCTGCACCAGAGGCGTCCGCGCGTTCGTCGTTGTACGCGAGCGCGGGGCAGGATGTCGAATCAGTGATCGTTGGCTCGCCAGTGCCATTTATGCCCGTGCATACTGGTTTTTCGTGGGTGCAGGAGGGGCTGGCTATTGCGGGTGAGCTGGACGCACTCCACGAGTTGTCCCGTCGGGCGTGTGAGGTTGCCGCTGCTCAGGGGCTGTCAGCGGATAGTGTTGTGTCCCAGATTGTCGGTGCCGATGATGCCAATACTGCTGCGTTCGCGAACTTGGAGCCCTCGGTGGAAGCGGCGGTGGAGCGATGAGCACCCTGTCCCAGCAAATTGAGAGTGCGGCAGAGTATTCGGCAGCAAGCCATGCTCTGATGCTGGGTGCCGCTTTTTCAGGGGTGCTGTATCACCCGGTGGTGTCAGGGAATCAATTGAAGATTGACGTGATGCGCGCCTCGGGGGTGGAGTGGGACCCGCTGCGTGAAAGCGCCGACACGTTACGACGCATGGTCCCGTATTTTATGGCGGTGCGTAGCAGTGGCGGCCGGGCATCTGATTCGCTTGTCGACGTAGCCGAGGGATTGATTAGTGAGGCGGTGGACAAGGTCGGCGAGTGGCTCATTTCTCTTGCCGACGGCCACTCGGCCACCGCCGAATCCAGTGATGCGTGTGCGGACGCGCTCCAATCCGTGATGGAACATACCGATTCGGCAATGGAGGATGTGGTCGATTTATTCACGACGGTGGTGGAGACGGGATTGCCCTTGATCCTGCCTTTGCCCCCACCTGCGAAAAAGATAGCTATGCATGCTCTGACACAAGTGGGAAACGCAGCGGGATTGCTCCTCTTGAATCAGGTGAAGGCGCGTGATCGTGCGATTGGTGAGGCGTTGGGGACATTATCGACACACTGTACAGAGCAGGTCAGCCTGTGTGGAGCGTGCCCGGTAGAGCCACCGATAGCGCTACAGCATTGTGATGCTGTGACGTCGCGAGGCGGCGATGGTGTGGCGAGGAACGAATCGTCACCAATGGTGAGTGATAGTCCTTCACCGGCGACGCCGTCCTCCCCAAGGAAATCGACGCCACCGTCATCGGGACGAACGTGTACGCAGATGGCTAGTGGTCTCACGATTGAAAGCACTCAAGGGGCACCTGACTGGACTCACAAAACACCTGAAGAGTGTGCCCTTTCGGGTGGCGGAGAGTCCGCCCCATTAGAAGAAACGAGAGGCCCTTCTTCTATCCGAATGGACGTATCGGTTCAACAGCCACTGGAAGCTGTCGTGGAGGAAGAAGCGCACGTGGATCGGCCAGAGGAAACAATATCTATCCACGCAGCAGACGACACAACATCACACTTAGGCATCACCGTAGAGAAAGCAGGGGCATGGTGAGTAACACTGATAATTACCGTGCGGCGTACCAAGCCATTGTTGACGCCCACCGGGCAGAAATGGATAGGAACCTCGCGGAATTTCACCGTCAATACGGTGAACGAGTCAAGAAACTCGAAGAGATTATTCAGCAGGCCCAGAAGACTGAAGGGGCCAGCAGCACCATCGGCCAAGAAACCACGTTTGCGACCACACGCAAAGGCCGTCATCAGGCGTCTGACGGCCACTCGACCTTCACGTTCGGGCGTGCCACGACGAACGAGGATAGTGCTGACAATTCTCGCGGCTCGCAGGCAGGGAACCCCCGCGGTTCTCATACGCCACGGTCACAGGGCAGTCCTCGGGGTGGAGGTATTCGGGCAATACGTAGCTAACATCGCCGCTGGCTGACGCAGCATTAGGACGCTTTCCCCCGGCTAGCATCGCCCGGTCCGCGTGTCTCAGCTACAGTGCGTCGCGTAGTCGCTCCATCACATCAGCGTTTTCAGGGAGTTCATTCGCAATGTCATCGCGTTCCAAGAACTCGGTACCCTTGAGGTCCTCATCGGACAAGACGCCACTGTACTTCTTGTCGCCCTCCGCCGTCGCACGGACGAAAGCGACAAGCAGCCCGCGAAGTGCAGCACGCTGCGAAAAGCCGGGCGAACCCAGCCCCAGCATCATATTCTTCACAACCTTTTCCGACATCACCGATTGCGAAGCCTTGTTCACGCGTCGGTAATAGGAATCGCCCTTCCAGTTCGCAGCGATGCGGAGGGACTCGTCGCCAATAAGAATAGAATCTTGACCAGGGGCCAAAATGAGGCCGGGGACCTCGATGTTCTCCGCAGCGTCCGACGCCCGCGGGGACGTACTGCGCGGGAAAATGGCAGCTACACCGGTTAAACCCTTCGGCCCCGGAGTATCAGATGTAGTAATAGATCCGGACCCCACCGAGACCGAATGGGCGGACACCTCGGAATCCGAGGACACCGAGGAACCCCATTCGCCGGCCGCGGCAAGAACAGCCGCACTAGCGCCGAAACCATGCCCAGCCAGCACAAGTTTCTCCGGGTGAACAGTAATAGAACCTTGTCCCATCTGGACACCCGAGATCACAGACATGCAGGTCATTAGGTCATTGGCAAAGGCACCGGGGTTCGGCTTGAAACCAGTTTCGGAATCCGGTGCAGCGACGGCGATGCCCCAACTCGCCAAATGGCGAAGAGTGCCGTGGTATGCGGAAATATCGGTCATCCAGTCGTGACCGAAGACAACACCGGGAACGTTATTGCCGTTCGCGGGAAGATAGACCTTGCCAGGGATCCCGACATAATCGAGGTCTCCCACGAGAACCCGGTGTGGGCCACGTTTATCAAGATGAGCTACGAGCGATGAAAGTTTGTCAGCCACAAGAAAAACAGTAACCGACGAGCGGGGTAAACGTCGAGATGACACCACATATCGACCGGAATGGGGTGGATGAAGCAGCCGGTATCGACAAAAATTAGTATCATCGTGCCCATGTGTGGAATTGTCGGTTACGTTGGCCGTAAGCAGGCCCTCAACATCGCCCTCGCGGCTCTTGAGCGAATGGAATACCGGGGGTATGACTCCGCAGGGATTGCCGTCCTCGACGGCCGGGGCACCATCAACATAGAGAAAAAAGCAGGAAAGCTGGGCAACCTGCGAAACGCTATCGACCACATCGGTACGGATCACCTCACCGGCACCACAGGAATTGGGCACACCCGCTGGGCAACGCACGGCCGGCCCAACGATGTTAATGCCCACCCGCACCTGTCCTATGACGGCAAAGTGGCCATCGTCCACAACGGCATCATTGAAAACTTCGCCGCTCTCAGAGAAGAAGTCGAAAACACCGGCATTGAACTGAAGTCCGAAACCGACTCGGAAGTCGCAGCCCACCTCGTTGCCTTGGAGTACAACCAAGGCCAAAACAAGGGGGATTTCGACGCCTCTGTCCTGGCAGTATTGCGTCGGCTAGAGGGAGCTTTCAGCCTATTATTCACACACGCTGACTACCCGGACCGGATTATCGCCGCCCGACGGTCGTCGCCGTTGATTATCGGAATCGGCCAGGACGAAATGTTCTTGGGTTCCGATGTCGCCGCCTTTATTGAACACACCAACAAGGCGGTAGAAATCGGCCAAGACACCGCAGTGACCATCACGAAAGATGGCTACACGCTCACGGACTTTTATGGTAATCAGCAAGAAGGCAAACCCTTCACCATTGACTGGGATCTGGCTGCTGCGGAAAAGGGTGGCTATGACTCCTTCATGGAGAAGGAGATCAATGAGCAGCCCGCCGCTATCCGCGACACCCTCGCGGGGCACCTGCAGGATGGTCGAATTGTCCTCGACGAGCAGCGGTTGTCCGAAGACGAGCTTCGTGAAGTGCAGAAAGTGTTCGTCGTCGCCTGTGGGTCCGCCTATCACTCCGGATTGTTGGCGAAATATGCCATTGAGCACTGGGTTCGCATCCCCGTGGAGATCGAGGTAGCTAGCGAGTTCCGGTACCGTGACCCCGTGCTCGACTCTCGGACGCTCGTGGTTGCGGTATCCCAGTCGGGTGAAACCGCGGACACCCTAGAGGCCGTCCGCCACGCGAAAATGCAGAATGCGCGGGTGTTGGCTGTGTGTAACACCAACGGTGCGCAAATCCCGCGCGAAGCCGACGCCGTGTTGTACACCCACGCCGGCCCCGAGATCGGTGTGGCGTCGACAAAGGCCTTCTTGGCGCAAATCGCGGCGAACTACATCGTGGGCTTGGCCCTGGCACAGGCTCGGGGGACAAAGTATCCCGATGAAGTCACCGCCATCTACCAGGAGTTGGAACAAATTCCTGAGAAAATCCAGCAAGTCTTAGAGCAAGAAGAACACATTACGGACATTGCCCGAGAGATGGGTGCGATTCGGACGATGTTATTCTTAGGGCGGCATGTTGGCTTCCCCGTCTCTTTGGAGGGGGCCTTAAAGCTCAAGGAGCTGGCATATATTCATGCCGAAGGGTTCCCCGCGGGGGAGTTGAAACACGGGCCGATCGCGCTGATCGAAGAGAATCTTCCGGTGACAGTGGTAGTGCCGAGCCCACGCGGCAGGGCCGTGTTGCATTCGAAGATTGTGTCTAACATTCAAGAGATCCGCGCGCGAGGCGCAAAAACCATCGTTATCGCGGAGGAAGGCGATGATGCTGTCAAGCCTTTCGCGAACTACCTGATCGAGATTCCGCAGACATCAACACTCTTGCAGCCTTTATTGTCGACGGTTCCTCTGCAGTTCTTGGCAGCCCAGATCGCCCGAGAGTGCGGAAATGAGGACATCGACAAGCCCCGCAACTTGGCGAAGTCGGTGACCGTCGAATAAGCACGGTGTGGACGGGCGGAAGCGCGGATGAGCGCGTGAGTGATGGCCAAATACGTCCGTGAGCACGGGATATGGAGTACGGTGGACGACGTTGATAATTGATTGATTCGCCGTTGATCCAGTGGCTGCGCAAGCCGTATAAGGAGTGCATCGTGTTCCACCCCCTTCTCCCCGTCGAAGCAATTCGAGCTGCGGAGGAGGGGGTGATTGCGTCCGATTCGTTCCCCGACGAAACTATGCAGAAAGCGGCCACGGCAGTGGCAGATACCGTGCAGTGGCTCTCGACCGTGCCGGGAGTGCCCGGCAATGATCGGGCAGCGGGTCCGGATGATAATGGTGCACATGGACTTTCTGGGCTGCCCCAGGAGAAACCTTCTTCCCCGGCGGTGATTATTGTCGCAGGTAGCGGCGGTAATGGGGGCGATGCGCTCTATGCTGGAGCTGTGCTCGTTCAGCGTGGGTGGCACGCGGTGGCTGTGTGCGTGGGATCATCTGTTCATGAACGGGCGTGCCGGGCGTTCGAGAAGTCGGGTGGGGTTGTCGTCGGAAAGAGCGGGGAGGCCCGGGAGGCTGATCTCGGTCCTCAGGATTTGGCGCAGTATCGTGCCCGCTTTTCCTCGTGTTTTCTTATCGACGGGGTAACGGGGATTGGTGGACATGGGCCTCTTCGCGACGAGCCGGCCAGATGGATCGCTGCGGCCGCGGACGCGGAGATTCCGGCGGTGGCAGTGGATATTCCGTCCGGGATTGATGCGGATACCGGGATTGCCCACACCCCGCATGTAGTGGCTGCAGCGACCGTGACATTTGGTGCGTTTCGACGTGCCCATGCCATGAATTCCGATTGTGGGGTTGTTCTTCAGGCGGATTGTGGGTTGCGCGATGCCTGCCGCAGCGAGTGCGAGAAGCGCGAGGCGGATGGCGAGCTGGTTGCCTCCGGCGTGAGGGCGGTGACCCCGCCGGATATTCGGCAGATCGCTTTGCCCGATGGGATGGTGACGCTGGCGCCTGATGTGGCGAAGCCTCACATGGCGTCGTCACCACTGTGGCCGGCGATGGCGTTAGAACCAGGGGCTCATGATGACAAGTACACCGGTGGGGTAGTGGGTATTCGGGCCGGATCCCTCGAGTTCCCCGGCGCTGCCGTGCTGTGCACGACGGCTGCAGTTCGCGCCACGAGCGCGATGGTTCGGTTCGCTGGCAAGAGCCGTGACGCCGTTGTCGCCGCTCATCCTGAGATTGTGGCGGCTGACGATATTGCCTCGTCAGGGCGTGTTCAGGCGTGGGTCGTTGGCCCCGGCGGTGGCGTCGAGAGAAATTATGATGACCTCCACGACCTCCTGTGTGGCTCAGAGACCTCACGGGGATGCCCCATTCTTATCGACGCCGACGGGTTGACCGCTCTGTGTCAATCGGACGGAAACGACTCGGGGTCCGACGCGTTTCCGCTGATCCGAGCGGTAAAAAACTACGACGGTGCCGTTATTTTGACTCCTCACCAGGGCGAATTCCGACGTGTCGTGAAGGCTGTCCTGGCGGAACCGTTGGTGGAATTGTCCTCTGAGGAACGCAAGGCCTTGACGGACGTTCTCAACCCAGACAGCGACTATCCGCGTATCCCTGCGGTATCGGCGGTCGCGAGAGCGTTGCATTGTGTGGTGTTGCTTAAAGGTCGGTCCACGGTGGTCGCGGCCCCAGCAGATGCATCGTCTGACACTTCGGCGGATGCATCGTCGCAGGTAACAGTGTGTGTTGTCGACGCTGGTTGCTCGTGGGCGGCGACGCCGGGCTCGGGTGATGTGTTGTCGGGCCTAGCTGGGGCTTTGGTTGCAGAGGGCGTTGGTCACGCCGGTCCCGATGCTGAGTTGCCTTTGTCCGCCGTCATGGAGACTGTTGTCCGAGCTGCTGTCATTCATGCATCGGCGGCTGATATCGCAGCAGAGACCGAAGACGGGTATGCGCCGACGTCGGCGTCGGTTATTGCGGAGGCAATTCCGCGAGCACGCGCGCGCCTCTACATGTAGGCCACTAAACCCCTGTTTTCGCTGGTTATAAACCCTTTCGAGAATCTCCGTCGGACGTGTCCTAGGTGGGTGGCACAATTATGTCTATGCCCATCCAGTCTTCATCCCACGCTGTATCTGGTGACCATTTATCCGCGGACGGTAGCGACGCGGCCCTGCCCGGCCTTTTGACCATGACCATCGACCGCGACGCGTTGGCGCACAATGTGCAGGTCGTGGCGCGAAACGCGCAATTGGCGAATCCGGGCCACCCAGCGGAGTTGATGGCTGTGGTGAAAGCGAATGGGTATAACCACGGGGCGGTGGAAGCCGCTCGGGTGTTCTTGGCCAATGGCGCCACTCAGCTGGGTGTGGCGACGATTACCGAGGGGGTGGAGCTTCGCCGTGCTGGGATTTCAGCACCCATTCTGGCCTGGATTTGGAACGCCGACGGCCACGTCTCTGTTAAAGCAGCCCTGGATTACGGGATCGACCTGGGCGTTCCGACGCTGGCGCATATCAGAGCCATTGTCGACGAAGCGACCGAGCGCAAGCGATCCCAAGAAGACTGGGAATTTGTCCCTCCCCGCGTGACGGTGATGGTGGATTCGGGTCTGAGCCGTTCGGGGATCTCTCCCGATCAATGGGATGAAGCGCTGAGAGAACTGAGCGCAGCAAGTAGTGATTCCATTATCGACGTCACCGGCGCATTTACCCACCTGGCCAGCGCGGATGCCGCGGATAACCCGTCGAACAATCGCCAAAAGGCTCAGTTCGACGCCGCGATTGAAGAGCTGCAGGCAGCCGGAATTCCCGTTCGCATCAACCACATGTGTAATTCGCCGGCATCAGTGACCAGGCCGGATATGTTTTATCAGATGGTGCGCCCAGGCGTTGCGTTGTACGGGATGGATCCGTTGGAGGAGCCGGCAGATCGCTCGGCGTCCACCGGTTCTTCGTTGGTCTCACAGCTCAAGCCGGCGATGACTTTATCTGCGCCGATTGTCGCGAAGCGGTTGGTCAAGGCTGGGGAATCGGTGAGTTATGGCGGGACGTGGACAGCGGACGTCGACACAGTGACTGGCGTTGTTCCCGCTGGTTATGCGGACGGAATTCCACGGGCGCTGTCCGGCCGTATGGAGGTCGCGATCAACTCCCGTCGATATCCGCAAATCGGACGCGTGTGCATGGACCAGATTGTTGTCGCCCTGGGACCAGCGGGCTCAGAGCAGGCCAGCGCAGTTCACCAGGGCGACGAGGCAATTATTTTTGGTCCACCCGGCGAGTGTACCGGTTCAGACGGCAAGCCTGCCTCATTGCCGACGGCCACGGAATTGGCCGAAACCCTCGGCACCATTCATTACGAGATCCTGACCAGTCCGCATACGCGCGTCCACCGACGGTATGTTGGCCGCGGTCTTGTCGACGGCCGTGTTCGCGTCCGTAATGCGGAGGCGACGCAAACTCTGGCAGAATCGATTGCTCACGCTTTGCGGCCAGGAGACGTCGTCGTGTTGGACGGGCCACTGGGTGCGGGGAAAACCACGTTTACGCAGGGGCTGGCCAGAGGTTTGCATGTATCAGGCCGTGTAACGTCGCCGACGTTTACTATCGCCCGCGAACATCCCGGCCCGGTGCCGCTCATCCACGTTGACGCGTATCGCCTTCTGGGCGATACCACGACGGATCCGATCGGCGCCCTCGATTCGCTGGATTTGGATACGCGCATTCCCGATAGCATCGTCGTGGCGGAATGGGCGGCCGATATGGCCGATGCGCTGGAGCAGGATTATCTGTTGATCCGCCTTGAGCGCGCGACGGGTGGCAGCGATGCGTCCCCTGGAAACGACGCCTCTGCTGGGGGCGACCCGTCCACGTCCGCAGATCCCGTCGATTTCGATGAGGACGAACCACGAGTCATTTCGTGGACGTGGGTCCGGCGGTAATCTATCCATCATGCTCGTGCTGGTTATTGATACTGCGACACCGTATGTCACCGCTGGGCTTGTCGACGTCACCTCGCGGGACACGATCCGCGCGCGGTTTAACAGGAGTGTTCGGGATTCCCGCGCGCACAATGAGGTGTTGACGCCCTTCATTATGGAGTGCTGCGACGAAGTTGGAGTCACTCCGAGCGACCTCGACGCCGTTGTTGTGGGCGTGGGGCCCGGCCCGTTTACGGGTTTGCGTGTCGGTATGGCGACTGCTGCGGCGTTCGGGGACGCGTTAGATATTCCCGTCATCGGTGTGTGCTCGCTGGATGGTCTGGCGTGGAATGCCATCGCGGACGCCCCACAGCATGAGGGTGAGACGATTATCGTTGCGACGGATGCTCGCCGTCGAGAAGTTTATTGGGCTACGTACCGCATATCCGACGGGCACCCCGTGCGCGTCACGGAACCCGAGGTCACGCGTCCAACGGACGTCCATGTGTCCGGTGATGCAGACGTTCCTGCGCAGCAGCCGAGTTTTGCGGTGGTGTCCGATTCCGTGGCCGACGCTCTTCTGGCCAGTGTGACCAGTGTTAACCAGTCGGTGGACGCGCAACCGGACATCGTGAACTTTGTTCGCGCAGCCCTCGACCACCCCATGAATCTCGACCGCGCGACGAACGTCGACGATTCTGACGACACTGAATCTGATCATGACCGCAACGCGCTCTTCCCGCGACAGTCAGATCTTCAACCCCTCCGCCCCCTTTATTTACGACGGCCCGACGCCGTGCCACCGAAAGCAAAGCCGGTGAGCCCCGCCATCAGCGAGGAAGCGATTACTCGCGCGCGTCAGCTCCGTGAACAGATGACGGCAGGCCGCGATGAGTGACGGCCAGCACGCTAGTGCTCCGCCAGAGAATCTCCCTGACGGAATGAGGCTCGTCCAGCTAGACGCCACCGCCGCCGCTGCCTGCGCGGAACTGGAAGCAGAAATTTTCCCGGACGACTCGCCATGGCCCTACGAAGGATTCCTCGCAGAGCTCCGCGACCCGAGATCGGTGTACGTCGGCCTTGTCACGTCAGCAGTTGCCCGCGCCGGGCACAGCGATGAACAAGGGGAGGACTCGCGTCGGAATACGCAAGGATCACCTGACGCGATGGCCCTCGTCGGCTATGCCGGACTAGGAGTCTTAGGCCCGGAGGATGACCCAGAGTTTGAAGTCCGAACCATCGGGCTAGATCCCGCATGGCGTGGTCACGGCCTGGGACGGATGTTGTTGAAGACAATCCTCGATGTGGCAGATCACGGGCCCGGCCCGGTATTCCTCGAAGTGCGTACGGACAATAAGCCAGCCATCGGGTTGTACGAGTCAGAAGGCTTTACGGTGTTAGGTACTCGAAAGAACTATTACCAGCCGTCGGGTGCAGACGCGTTCATCATGAAAAGGGATCCCAGGCCGGACTAGCCCCACACAAGCCCTTCCACCACGTGTTTTCAGTCATCCCGCCCCGGTGTCTACTCTTGTCACCATGCGCGCAATCGTGATGGGTGTGGAGAGTTCATGTGACGAAACTGCCGTGGGCATTGTCGAAGTCACCACGCACGACGACGCCGACCCCACCGTGACCGTCCTGGCCAACCGCGTCGCCAGTTCGATGGAACAGCACGCCCGGTTCGGTGGCGTCGTCCCGGAGGTCGCCTCCCGCGCCCACTTGGAGGCCATGGGGCCGGTCGTGCGGGCAGCCCTCGCTGACCTGAAAGCCACGCGTCCCGACGTCGATAAACCAGATTATGTGGCCGCGACGGTTGGCCCAGGTTTGGCCGGTGCGCTCCTCGTCGGTTCATCGGCGGCGAAGGCGTACGCCGCTGCCTGGGGTGTTCCGTTCTACGGGATGAACCACCTGGCCGGGCACATCGCGGTGGGGGCTCTGGCCGACGCGGACCTGGACCTCGACCACGCCATCGCGCTACTCGTATCCGGCGGCCACACTCAGATCCTGAAGGTGAACGGCCTGGGCAAACCCATGCAGGAACTGGGATCAACCCTTGACGACGCTGCCGGCGAGGCCTATGACAAGGTGTCGCGTCTCCTGGGGTTGGGGTACCCGGGTGGACCGATTATCGACAAGCTGGCTGCTGAGGGGCACCCGAAGGCCATTCGTTTCCCGCGTGGCGTGATGCGCCCGCAGGATCTCCGCGGCCCGCACCGGTACGATTTTTCGTTCTCTGGCCTAAAGACCTCCGTCGCCCGCTATATTGAGGCCGCCGAGCGGAACCACCAGACGGTGTCGTTGCCCGATGTGTGTGCCTCGTTCCAAGCAGCAGTGGCGGACGTGCTGACCAAGAAGGCGTTGTTGGCTTGTACCGATACAGAAGCGACGACGCTACTGCTCGGCGGTGGGGTCGCGGCGAACTCTGGTTTGCGTCGCCTCGCCACTGCGCGGTGCCAGAGCGCGGGGATCAACTTATGCGTCCCAGAGATGAAGTTGTGCACGGACAACGGCCTCATGATTGCCGCGGCCGCGGCCTATTCGATAGCACGTGGTGTGGGGCCCTCGGGTCTCGGCGCTGCCACAAATCCAGGTCTTGACGTCGCTATTCCCGTTGTATAGGCAGTCGTATGAGTACCTGTGTGGGCGTGCATTAATGCTCGTCTGAGCGTTCTCAAAAGTCCTCGCCCAAGTGCACGTACATAGGCCTCCACGAGCGCGTTTGGATATTTAGCACTCCCGGTGGTTGAGAGCTGGCACTCACACGGGTAGAGTGCCAATCAGGTTGTGAATCACAGTTGTTCACCCGCGACGACGGCTGTGGAAAAACCTGTCAAGAGCACAATTTTCCATTCACTTTCCATTCACTGGAGGAAGTAATCGTGGCTAAGGTCAACATCAAGCCTCTTGAGGATAAGCTCCTCGTTCAGATCGTCGAAGCTGAGACCACCACCGCATCCGGACTGGTTATCCCGGATACCGCTAAAGAAAAGCCGCAGGAAGCTACCGTCGTCGCTGTTGGGCCCGGCCGTACCGATGAAAACGGCAAGCGCGTGCCCATGGACGTTGCCGAGGGCGACGTCGTCATCTTCTCCAAGTACGGCGGAACTGAGATTAAGTACGCTGGTGAGGAATACTTGATTCTCTCGCAGCGCGATGTGCTCGCTGTCGTCGAAAAGTAATCGTTCAGGAGAGGTAGAGGCACAGTATGTCGAAGCTTATTGCATTCGACGAGGAAGCCCGCCGTGGCCTGCAATCAGGCGTTGACACTCTTGCCGACGCCGTCAAAGTCACCCTCGGCCCACGCGGTCGCAATGTGGTGCTTGACAAGGCTTTTGGTAGCCCCCTCGTCACGAACGACGGTGTGACGATCGCCCGCGATATCGACGTTGAGGATCCTTTCGAGAACCTCGGCGCCCAGCTGGTGAAGTCCGTCGCCGTCAAAACTAACGATATCGCCGGTGACGGCACCACAACAGCAACGTTGCTGGCTCAGGCTCTTGTCGACGCCGGCCTGCGCAACGTCGCCGCTGGCGCTAACCCGCTCGCACTCAACGTCGGTATCAAGGCCGCAGCGGAGAAAGCCGTCGAGCTGCTCCGTGCCCGCGCCACTGAGGTATCCAGCACCGACGAGATCGCCAACGTCGGTACGGTGTCCTCCCGCGACGCTGAAATTGGCGCGATGGTTGCGTCGGCTATGGAAAAGGTCGGCAAGGACGGCGTTGTGTCCGTTGAGGAATCGCAGTCGCTCAACGATGAGTTGGCTGTCACCGAGGGCGTGTCCTTCGATAAGGGCTACTTGTCGCCGTACTTCGTCACCGACACGGAGACCGGGGAAGCGGTTCTGAATGACGCCCTGGTTCTGTTGGTTCGTGAGAAGATCTCGTCACTGCCGGATTTCCTCCCGGTGTTGGAGAAAATCGCTAATTCCGGCAAGCAGGTTCTGATCGTTGCCGAAGATGTTGAGGGCGAACCGCTCTCGATGCTGGTCGTAAACTCCATCCGCAAGAGCCTGAACGTGTGCGCCGTGAAGTCGCCATACTTCGGCGACCGTCGCAAGGCCTTCATGGACGACCTCGCTGTGGTGACGGGTGCAACTGTCATCGATAAGGAAGTTGGGCTCAGCCTGAGCGAGGCCGACGAGTCCTACTTCGGCTCCGCTCGCCGCATCACCGTGACCAAGGATGAGACCATCATTGTCGACGGTGGCGGCACCAAGGAAGATCTTCAGTTCCGACGTGACTTGCTCCGTCGCCAGATTGATGAGACGGATTCGACGTGGGATCGTGAGAAGCTGGAAGAGCGTTTGGCTAAGCTCTCCGGCGGTGTGGCCGTGGTGAAGGCCGGCGGTGCCACTGAGACCGAGGTCTCGGAGCGCAAGCTCCGCATTGAGGACGCGATCAACTCGGCCCGTGCTGCCGCGCAAGAAGGCGTTGTTGCTGGTGGCGGATCCGTGTTGGTTCAGATTTCTCGGGAGCTCGAGGAATTTGCCGACCAATTCGAGGGCGACGAGAAAGTCGGCGTAAAGGCCATGGCTGACGCGTTGACCAAGCCCGCGTTCTGGATTGCTCACAACGCTGGTCTTGATGGCGCTGTTGTGGTTAACCGGATCAAGGATCTGCCGAACGGTGAAGGCCTCAATGCTGACACCTTGGAGTATGGCAACCTGATCGAACAGGGGATTATCGACCCTGTGAAGGTCACCCACTCCGCTGTGGACAATGCCACATCGGTGGCGCGGATGGTTCTGACCACCGAGACCGCTGTGGTGGATAAGCCAGAGGAAGAAAAGCCTGAGGCAGAAGGCCATCACCACCACCACTAAAAGTGGCGACGAGCATGCGTGAGGTCGATGCCGAGCGCGCGGGCCAGGCGTGGTCGCTAGGTGCGTGCGCGGAAACGCGATCGTGCATTGCGTCAACCTCTGCGTCCTAAATAACAGCTGAAACGACGGGGCTCACTCTTATCGGAGTGGGCCCCGTTTTGTTATTCGTAATTAAGGACGAACAACCTGCATATCGCGCAAGTGCCGGTAGAACGTCACACGAGTCAACGCGCGTGGGTGAGCAGCACCATCGCGATACACCATAAAGGGCTCCCCACCAGCTTGAACGGCACGCCCGGTGAGCACTGTGCTATCAACAGCGCCGGCCTCAGGGCCATGGTGGAAGAATCGCCCCAGAAATCCGCTCCGTTTGGTGGAATTGGATCGTGTGGATTTCGTTCGGTCACCGCTGTAGGCCGACGGCCCAGTCATGGCAACGGCAGCAATTCCCGGCGCATCCAGGGTGGATACCAACCGCGTGCCATAAAAATCGCTCCCCTCAGGAGCTCCGACGGTGGTGTCGTCGATAATGATTTCGCCGACAAATGGCGAGCCATCCGTTGAACAAATTTCGGCGGCGCCCAGAGTTACCCTGCCGGAATCATCGCGGATAAGGGGCACTGGACGAACCGATCCCGACAAAGCTATTGACCAGGGTTTATCGGCCACACCCCAGCTTGTCGCAATCACCGACTTCGCTTCGACGCTCGACTCGCCCGGTGAAGCATAGGCTTTCGATAAAACGCCACCCCCGGCCAGAACAGGGACGTAAGCGAGCTCCATCCACGTAGCGTCGATGCGCATTAATCGCGTGGCCACAGCATCAAGATCGGCATCGGTGCCGACAACAACTAGCCGAACGGTGTCGATGGGCGTGCGCGGATCCGGGCCGGGTGCCCCAAGATGGTCAACATCCGGCTGTGCGGCGATCTCGTCCAGGCTCGGCGTCGGATCGTGAGGAAGGTACCGTGCCACCAGCTCATCAATGAAGGGCAGATCCTTACGGCCCGGGCAGGTGGGGACGGTATGCACGGGCAGGGGGAGGTCCTGGGGAAGCGGTGCATCACCGCAACGGACGATGTGAATGGGCATGAGGTACGGTGATCCTTCGACAATGAACGCTGCAAAAACCGCTGGTGGCGGCAGTTGGTGGCGGCACGTCGTCGTACCTTAAACGAAAGTCCGGTAGCCTATGCCACCAACCAGCGGTGTACGGTGTCACAGCCCATCGTAGCTGCGCGGGTTTTCGTCGTCGGTGCGCGGGGTTTTGCTTATTTACCTAGCTGTTTGGCCCTTCTGTACGCGCGCGCACTCTTACCCGTTACACTTGACGTGGTTTGTGCCCCGATTGGCACTCCGACGTAAGGCTTGTGGTCCCGGCTCGTCGGCAATCCATGGGACCGTGGGAGTTTTCGTGACTGCTGCTGCGATCGTTGTCGTGGGTGCTCAGTGGGGCGATGAAGGCAAAGGTAAAGCTACCGACATTCTGGGCGGCAAAGTTGACTACGTCGTCAAGCCCAATGGTGGTAACAACGCTGGTCACACGGTGGTTGTGGGTGGCGAGAAATATGAACTCAAGCTGCTCCCTGCGGGAGTGCTGTCCCCGAACGCCACTCCGGTGTTGGGCAACGGTGTGGTGATCAATCTGGAGGCACTGTTCTCTGAGATTGACGGCCTTGAGGCCCGCGGTGCTGACGCGTCGCGTCTGCGTATTTCGGCAAACGCGCATCTCGTTGCCCCTTATCACCAAACCCTTGACCGTGTCGGCGAGCGGTTCCTGGGCAAGCGAGCCATCGGCACAACGGGCCGCGGTATTGGACCTACCTATTCCGACAAGGTTGCCCGAGTGGGGATCCGCGCCCAGGATGTTCTCGATCCGTCGATCCTCCGTCAAAAGATTGAGTCCGCCTTGGACTTTAAGAACCAGGTGCTGGTCAAGATCTACAACCGGAAAGCGATTGATCCGGACGAGGTCTTCGATTACTTCATGTCGTACGCGGATCGGCTGAAGCCCATGTTGATCGACACGGCGACTGTGCTGAATAAAGGTCTCGATGAGGGTAAATCGGTCCTCATGGAGGGTGGCCAGGCCACGATGCTCGACGTTGACCACGGGACCTATCCGTTCGTGACCAGTTCGAACCCTACGGCCGGTGGTGCTTCGGTGGGATCGGGTATTGGCCCGGCGAGAATTACATCGGTATTGGGAATTTCTAAGGCCTATACGACGCGCGTCGGTGCGGGCCCCTTCCCCACGGAGCTGTTCGATAAATGGGGCGATTACCTGCGCGATACGGGACACGAGTTTGGTGTGAACACCGGCCGTCCGCGTCGGTGTGGGTGGTATGACTCGGTCGTCGCGCGATATGCAGCTCGGGTCAATGGCTTCACGGACTTGTTCATTACTAAGTTGGATGTTCTCGGTGGTATTGGCGAAATTCCGATCTGCGTTGGTTACGACGTTGACGGTGTCCGCCACGACGAAATGCCGTTGACGCAATCGGACTTCCACCACGCCGTCCCGATCTATGAAACGATGCCCGCGTGGGAAGAGGACATCAGTGGTGCGCGGTCAGTGTCTGATTTGCCGCAGAAGGCCCAGGATTACTTAGAGCGGTTGGAAGAACTGTCTGGCTGCCGAATCTCGTACATCGGTGTCGGCCCGGGTCGTGACGAAACCATCGTTATTAACGACGTTCTGAAGCCTGAGAAATAAGGCGGCTAGTGCCCTGAGTTGTGGCGCGGTGACGTGCTGCGTGGGGTGATAAGCGCCCGTGGACCATGTTGTTCCGCGGGCGCTTTTTGTACGTGTGGGGCCAGACGTCTTTCGCGTGCTCCAGTTTTCCTGCGTGGTGGGTTGGCTGTGCGTGGGCAATGTGGGTTGGCTGAGTGTGGTTTATGTGTGTGGTGTAAGTGCGGGGGTATGGACGTACACTGTTCAGCTTTTAATTATGAGTCAGCCCACAAACCACACCCTTTAGGGGTTGAAAAGTGTTCAAAACGTGCCTTTATCAGAAGTGAAGCCAATATTTTTTCTGCGCACGGGGGCCGATCCGCACTAGTCTCGCACGTAGAGATAGATCATACTCACCCTATGAATGTGATCTAGCGCATAGTTGGTGTTCTTCGCGTGGAGCGAGGAAAGTTGCCTGCTTTTCGACGTCATCACGTGTGATCCGTGCGGCAGCGATCACTGTTACGACGCGGTGTTCCGAACCGTTCAGACAGGACATCACGGAGCAGCGTCGATGCATAGCAGCGTCGTCGTAAGGCGGCGTCCATATCAACGTCACCACGCACGACCGTCGCCACAAACGAACGTCGTTATAAGTCAATACAGAGCACTACGTGGTGTGGCGTGAGGAATCATGCCGGCCGGCCTAGAGGAGGGCGTAATGAAGAGATCGACTGCAGAGTGGATCTATAACAAGATGAACGACATCCGCAATTTTGAGGATCGAGTTCACGGACTTTTCGCAAAAGGGGAGATCCCTGGCTTTGTTCACCTTTACGCAGGTGAGGAAGCTGTTGCGGTGGGTGTGTGCGCACACCTGACGGAAGAGGATTCCATTACCTCGACGCACCGTGGACACGGGCATTGCGTCGCCAAGGGGTGTGACCTGAACCGCATGATGGCCGAGATTTTCGGCCGCAAGGATGGTCTATGCGGCGGCAAAGGCGGATCGATGCACATCGCTGACATCGACACCGGCATGCTCGGCGCGAACGGCATGGTCGGTGGTGGGTTCGCACTCGCCACCGGCGCGGCCCTGCGGAACCAATATCTGGGTACCGACGCGGTCGCCGTGTGCTTCTTCGGCGACGGAGCATCAAACGAAGGGGTGTTCCACGAGGCGTTGAATATGGCCGGAATATGGAAACTTCCAGTTGTCTTCGTCTGTGAAAACAACATGTTCGGCGAAGCCACCCCGCAAAATTACGCGTGCGCTAGTGAAACGATTGCGCAGCGGGCGGCGGCCTACGACATGCCCGGCAAAGTCGTCGACGGTAAGAACGTCATCGAGGTCTATGACGAAGTCGGGGACGCTATCAAGCGCGCTCGTAAGGGAGGCGGCCCTAGCCTGATCGAATGCCGCACCTACCGCAAGTACGGACACTTCGAAGGCGACGAGCAAGCGTATAAAGCCACGGAAGGCGCTGAGAAGGAGTTCGCCGATCTGGATCCGATCCCGCGCTTCCGTGAGGACGCGATTGAGAAGGGGTGGCTCAGCAAGAAGAAGGCTGACGAGATTGAAAAGGCCAGCGAAAAGCGCATCGACGATGCGATCGAATTCGCAGAGAAGAGCCCCATTCCTGACCCTGAAGACCTGTTAAGCAACGTCTTCGCCTAACTCACTAGAGCTGGATTATCAAGAGAGGAGTACATAGTCATGGCACGTGAAATTAGCTTCATGAAGGCCATTAATGAAGCGCTCGCTCAGGCAATGCGCGCAGACGATCGTGTGATGCTGTTAGGCGAAGACCTTGCAGGTGGCCACGGTGTGGAACATTTGAATGGTGATGGCGCGTGGGGTGGCGTGATGGGCGTCACCAAAGGACTCATTGAGGAGTTCGGTGAAAAACGCGTCAAGGATACGCCTATCTCAGAGATGGGATATATGGGCATCGCGGTCGGTGCGGCGGCCACAGGGCTTCGCCCCATCCCCGAGCTCATGTTCAATGATTTCCTAGGCTTCTGCTTCGACACGCTGCTGGGGCAGGCGTCGAAAATGCGATACATGTTCGGCGGCAAAGCAAAGTTGCCACTGACGGTGCGCACGATGCATGGTGCAGGTGCCTCCGCCGCAGCTCAGCACTCGGGTTCGTACTACGGCCTGTTGGGCGCTATCCCCGGTATCAAGGTCGTTGTCCCGTCGACGCCGTACAACGCCAAAGGGCTGTTGCTGTCGAGCATCGAGGAAGACAACGTGGTGGTATTTTCCGAGGACAAGACGCTGTATGCGCAGAAAGGCGACGTCCCGGAAGACTACTACACGATCCCGCTGGGCAAGGCCGACATTGTTCGCGAAGGCGAGGACCTCACCATTGTCACCATCGGGAAGATGCTGTACCAGGGCATCGAGGTCGCCGACCAGCTGGCGTCGTCGGGAATAAGTGTTGAGCTTATCGACCTGCTGACGGTGGCACCGTGGGACCAAGAAACTGTGCTGGAGTCCGTCCGGAAGACTGGGCGGTTGATCGTCGTCGATGAGGCGAATCCGCATAACAACACGGCAACTGACATCGCTGCGGTCGTGTCCGACGAGGCCTACGACTACTTGGATGGTCCTGTTAAGAGAGTGACCGCGCCCAATACTCCGGTGCCGTTTGCCTCCAATTTGGAACAGCTCTATATCCCCGATGCCGCGCGCATCATGGAGGAAGCCGACGAGCTGATCTTCGACCTCAAGAAGTAAGGAAACGATCATGGCAACAGAAGTATTGATGCCTAAGCTCGGCCTTACCATGACGGAAGGCCTAGTTGACGAGTGGTATAAAAACGAAGGTGACGCCGTCAAGAAGGGCGAAGCTCTGTGCTCGATTAGCTCGGAGAAGCTGTCTGGAGATGTTGAAGCCGACGACGACGGCACGCTGCTGAAAATCGTCGTGGCGGCAGGGGATTCGACAGCGGTGAAAACGCCTATTGCCTATGTGGGCGCCGCTGATGAGACCATTTCTGCAGCAGCGACGGGCCCTGCTGGTGCGGAAGATGTTCAACGTGGCGATCGCGTTGAAGGGTCTCGCGCCTCTGGTGATTCTGGTGATTCTGGCGCTGGTGACGCTAACAGCCCCGGTGAGGATGACTCTGAGGATGGTGCTCGGCGGGCGAATCGCGACACGAGCGGCGATGGCAAGCGCATCTTTATCTCTAAAGTCGCAGAAAAGATGGCCAAAAAGCACGGCATTGACTATTCGAAAGTCACGGGCACGGGTGGTCACGGTCGGATCACGAAGCGTGATATGAAGGCCTATATAGAGTCTCACCCGTCGGGCGACGCGGACTCGCAGGAACCCTCCGATGGGGCGGCTTCAGCAGGCGCCTCGGCGGCTGCGTCGGCAAGTGAGGCAGTTGCCCCGGTGACGGCTGGTGAAGGCCTGACCGGTATGCGCAAGATTATTGCGCAGAATATGATGCATAGTTTGCATTCCACTGCGCAGTTGACATTGCACCGGAAGGTGAATGTGACCGATCTGCTTGCCACGGTGTCTGAGATCAAGGGCAACCTCGGCCCCGGCGATGAAGCCAAGGCACTCAGCATGAACGTGCTGCTCATTAAGGCAGTGGCTATCGCCTTGCAGGAGCACCCTTCGCTGAATGCCCACTACGATGGCCACGAGTACGAGCAGTGTGACGACGTGAACATCGGTGTGGCCGTGGCTTTGGATGATGGTTTGGCCGTACCGACGGTTCCCAACGTCATTGGCCAATCGTTATCGCAGTTGAAGACCGTGTTTCACGATCGTGTTGATCGCGCGCGGAACGGCGATATTGACACCCTTGCCCCCGGAACGTTCACCATTACGAACCTGGGGACCGACGGGATCGAGTATTTCACCCCGGTGCTTAACGTCCCAGAGGTCGCGATCCTGGGGGTTGGCGCGCAGAGCACACGGCTGACCTTAAACAGTGAGGGTGAGATTGAGGAAGTAGTCGAGTTGCCCTTGAGCTTGACTATTGACCACCAAACTGTCGACGGCCGTACCGGTGCGGAATTCCTCAGTACCTTGGCCGACGTGTTGGCGGAGCCCTATCGGGTCCTGCTGTAGACGTCGCGTTATGGCTGGCCCTTTTATCGGGGGCTAGGAGGGGCCAGCCATGAGGCGTGGACTGTACCGCTTGCCGACGATGCTGGCGACGCTGCTGTCCGTGATTATTCCGTGGCGAATTTCAGCGCTGACGGTGCCATCGCGGTAGCTGAAATGCGGTGTTCGGCCGTAATTCCATTCCCAGCTGCGTTGCGTGTCAAGGTGGGGGCGTAGTTGGTGCGCGTAATCGTCAGCATGGGCGGTTCGGTACATGACAACGCCCTCGCGCTTCATGTGTGCGGCAAAATGCTCGTGAACCGTTGCCTGCACGGCGTCGATAGTCACCTTGGGCAGATTGGTGACGGGGGAGGGGACCGACGGTATCCCATTGACGTGCACATGCGGGTCATGGGCCCGGAGGGCTTCATTAAGCACGGCGAGGTCAGCGTGGACAAGGACTGTCCCGTGGAGAAGACCGTGGGTGAGAGTTTCACGAATCGCGGATCCCGTGATCTTGTACGCGCTGCCGTTGTGCCGGAGAAAAAGTGACCGACGGGGATCGGCATACACATCGCAGCCCAGTGACCGTAGGGCGTCGCGTGCGATCATGATGGGGAGGTCCCGCGAGAAGTACGGTTTGGATGCCATGAACGTGAAGTTCAGGTTTCCTAGGTCGTGGTAGACGGTTCCGCCGCCACTGATCCGTCGGAATAGTGGGATGTGGTGGCTGTGAAGGAACTCGGTATTTGCTTCGTACCAGGGGTTTTGTGCCCGGCCGACCATGACGGCGGGACTATTACGCCATATGACGACGGCCGCTTCTTTCTTCCCTAGCGAGCTGAACAGATAGCGTTCGAAAGCGAGGTTATGGAGTGGATCGTGGCTGGTGAGGCGCCATAGGGTCGTTGTGAACATGATGAGGTGATCACAGGGGCAGAGTGGGGGCTATCTCGGGAGCTAGAGCCGGAGATGGTACGAGGGAAAGAGCTAGTTCTAGAGCTTCGAGGTTAGTAAAGCTCGTCCCCGCTCTTGTGTCCGAGGCCGGGGTGGTGATCGAAGCGTACAACCCCGACGGCCACCGTGTCGGGAACGGCCTTCTTGACGCGCGCGACGCCTTCGATGCCGAATCCGCCACATAACTCGATAGCGACGTACCCTTCGTCGGCGAGTTTCGATGCGACGTCCTCAGCTTGGGTGTAATCGTTGACCGCTACCGTGAGGAGTTCGACGCCCGGAGTTGTGACGGTCGACCGGTTTGTGTCCGGGTCGGCGCCGGTGTCGACGAACATAAATGCAGCTTTGAGAGCCATGGTGGTACTCCGTAGGTGTAGAGACTGGGTTGATGAAAAGATTGGGATTGCAAAACCTAGCCACATTCTATCGCTCTATGGCGTGCGTATTCTCTCTTTAAAGTGTGTTTGTAGCCCTACGTATGTCCCCCGTTGTAATAGAGATCCAGCCCACTCCTGTGAGCGTGATAGCTTCACAAGGCGGGCTGAACTGTTGCGGTTAAAAGTAGCGGACGCGGTTCCGAAATGGCAAGAGGGCAATGAGCTATGACATCCCTGCGCATAGGCATTTTCTTTGGTTGCTTAACTAGGTATGTAGGCCCGCATGGTGACATGGGCTTAGCGGAATATGCCATGGTGGTTCTAGCCACGGACTAAAAGGGTTGTGAGTTAAAAAAGGGGTTATTATGCGCAGACTTGTAGCGGATGTTGATACGGGTATCGACGACATGCTCGCTCTGATCTACCTCGCGGCACGGCACCGTGCGGGGGAAATTGAGTTAGCGGGAGTAACCACCGTCGCGGGAAACACGACTGTCGATACTGTCGCGGTGAACACGCGTTGGGTGCTTGACCTGTGTGGATGCTCTGACATTCCCGTGGGGGTGGGGCCAGCCGCGCCGGTCTCGATCCCGTTGACCACGACTCCCGAAACTCACGGCGACTACGGTCTCGGATACGCCCGTCCGCCTCGTGAGGTGAGCGAGCGGCTGTCAGTGGATGGTGGCGGATCTACCTCCCGTATCTTGAGCACGACTGACGTGTGGGAAGCCGCTCTTCAGGACGGCTCAGCCGATCTCGTCGCGACGGGTCCGCTGACGTCGGTAGCGATGAATCCCGAGCTGGTATCGCGGTTTAATTCGCTGACGATCATGGGCGGCGCCGTCGATTATCGGGGAAATACGACCCCCACGGCGGAGTGGAATTTCTGGGTTGACCCCGACGCGGTGGCAATGACGTTGAGGGAAGCTCGGCAGCGCGGTTGGGATGTCACGCTGTGTCACTTGGGTGTGACGGAAACAATCATGGTCACGCCGGACGACGTCGCGCGGTGGGGTCTGCCGGGTGAGTTGGGCACGCTTGTTAAGGATGCACTGCGTTTTTACTTCGAGTTCCACGACAACGAGGGGATCGGTTATTGTGCCCAGGTCCATGACTTACTCGCCGTCATGGTGGCCCTTGATGCGGTCAACTATGGGACGGCTGATAAAGCGCTGGTCGCCGTGCCCGATGACCGGGGTGCGATAACGACGGTGGGGTCGGACGGTGATGCTCGGGGGCAGGCCACTCGGGAAGATGTGGCCCCGGACAAGTGCGCCATGGTCCACGTTCTCGATTCCGTCGATCCTGATGACGTGAGGGCCGAAACGGAACGCGTGTTCGCCATTCTCACCCCATCGCGCTAGTGGCTTTCGATAGCGGATCCTGATAGCGCACCCGTCGGACTATACCTTTATCACGCACTTATCGCTACATAGTTGCAGGTCAGTCACCTAATTGCTCCCGAATACTCCGGGTAGCGTCAACCATGTTGCGCAGCGACGCAGTCGTCTCCGGCCAGGCCCGCGTCTTCAGCCCACAGTCGGGATTGACCCACAAAGGTTCGACCCCGACGGCATCGATAGCGTCGCGAATAAGTGTCGTGATTTCCTCGACTGACGGCACCCGCGGTGAGTGAATATCCCACACGCCGGGGCCAATGCCGAGGGAGAACCCGGCGTCGCGGAGAGCTGTGAGTACCTTCATGCCGTTGCGGGCCGATTCGATGGTGGTGACGTCGGCATCCAAGTCGATAATCGTATCGATGAGCTCATTGAATTGTGAGTAACACATATGAGTATGGATGTGGATATCCGGGCCAGCACTCGACGTAGCCAATCGGAAGGCCTGGGTCGCCCACGCCGTATAGGCCTCATGGTCAGCTTTGCGGAGGGGGAGGAGTTCACGAATGGCAGGTTCGTCGACCTGAATAATGCGCGCTCCAGCCTGAATAAGATCATCGATCTCATCCCGCAGCGCTAACGCCACCTGGTCGGCAGTAACCGACATGGGTTGATCTTCACGAACGAACGACCACGCAAGCATCGTTACCGGCCCCGTGAGCATGCCTTTCACCGGTTTGTCGGTGGCGTCCTGGACAACGCGATACCAATGCGTCGTTAGTGGTGACGGCCGGGACACGTCGCCGGTCACAATGGGTGGGCGGACGCACCTCGATCCGTAGGACTGGACCCAGCCATTCGTCGTGGAGCAGTAGCCCTCCAGTTGTTCAGAGAAGTACTGCACCATGTCATTTCGTTCAGGCTCGCCGTGAACGAGAACATCGAGGCCGAGTTCTTCCTGGGCCTTGATGGTGGACCGCACTTCGTCTTCCATCCGTGCGGTGTATTCGTCCTGGGTAATGGTGCCGTCGCGTTTATCTTTCCGCGCTCGCCGGATGGTGGATGTTTGCGGGAATGAGCCGATCGTCGTGGTGGGAAGGATGGGTAGCGACGGGCCTGTTCGGTCGCTGAACGGAACGCGGTGTCGGTCGTCGTCGGTGATCGAGCTCAGTCGCCGTTGAACACTGTCATTAGTGGGCAGACCCTCGGATAATGCTGTGCTCGAGGCGGCAATGTAGTGCTCGTCGTCCGGGGTACTTGCCGACGCTAGAGCGCGGTGGAGGACCGCTAGTTCTTGTATTTTCTCCTCGCCGAACGCTAATCGATTGCGGACATCGACGGGCAGTCCCGGTTCGGAGCTGCCCTCGTGGTCGTCGGTGCCGTCGGCGTTGCGCCCCAAGCGATACGGGACATGGAGGAGGGAACACGATGTTGAGGCCACCACCGGACCACGCTCGGCTAGTTTTTTGAGCGCGCGCAATGATTGGTCGATATCGGTGCGCCAAACGTTGCGGCCGTTGACAATTCCCGCGACGAGTGTCTCATCGCCCGTCCATGCGTCGAGCCACGATGGAACGACGTCGTCGTGGGGGGTGGTGCCGTGGGTGCCACTTCGGGTGGTGGTTTGTTGACTCGGTATGAGGTCGACAGCGATGCCGTTGACGCCGGTCCCGTTCAGTGCAGCAAGAGCATGATCGCCAGGGCCAAAGTACGTGGCGGCTAGTAGTTTGACGTCGGCTTTTCCGGCTGCTTCGGCGAGCTTTGTGTAGGCGGAATGCACGCGATTGATATCGGTGTCGGTGACGTCGCAGGTCAATTGAGGCTCGTCCAGCTGCACCCATTCCACTCCGGTGGTACCTAAGCGCGTGATGAATTCTGCATAGGCATCGATCAGCGGTTCCCACAGGTCATCGAGGTCATCGTCGGATGCTTGGTCAGCCAAGGTCAGGTAAGTGAACGGACCTACTAATACAGGCCGCACATTTGCAATGCTCTGTAGTTCGGTGATGTCGGCAAGAAAGTCGTCGATAGTCAGATCAAACTGTGTGTCGCCGGTGAGCTCGGGGACGATGTAGTGGTAGTTGGTGTCATACCACTTGGTCATGGCCGACGGAGCAAGATCCGACGTCCCGCGGGCGGTGGCGAAGCGACGATCGATATCGCGTGGTAGTCGATCATGTATTGACGTTGCTGGCTCGTGGTCGGTGGTTGTGTGATCCGGGATTGTGTTGAATCGTGCAGGAAGGACGCCGAGGTAGGCGCTCATGTCGAGCACGGCGTCGTAGTAGCTGCGTCCCAGGGTGGGGACGGATTCCATGCCGGCTGAGGCGAGATTCTGTGTGTAGGTCGTCGTGAGTTCCCACGCGGTACGGGCTAGGTGGGAAGCATGTTCTTGGGCCCCGCGGTCGTTAGGTGCAGAACCTGATTTCCAGTATTTTTCGCAAGCGCGTTTGAGTTCGCGGCGTGGGCCGATACGTGGCACGCCAAGTGTCGTGAATGTCATTTCTGATCCTCGTCAGTGGTGGACACACGGGCCCGGCGGGCTCCGCGACGATAAGCAGGTATTCGGACTCGTGAGCACTCCGCTGGCGCGTGATTTGGTGCGCTGTTCCGGATGACCGTGGGGGTGATCATCCGGCGGCGAAACCTGATTGACACTGCTTCCCAGTGCTCCTCCGGGTTGGGGGAGAGCCACCAGTGCATTATTGCGTCGTTTGGCTTTCTCACATACCGCTGCGGGACAGTTCCGGATTCTCACCGGATTCCCTGGTATTTCTGCTCCGCGAGAGGACCAAGGCTAGGACAAAGGCTAAGGCCGGCGGGCCAATCGCGTGGCAGAAAACTTATCGCATTACCTATCGTAAACGGTGGGATGACGTGCCGTAGGTGGTGGCGCAGGGCGATATGATCGTGCGCCCCGCGTGTGGCCGTCGGCTACTCGTCGCCCATGGCCGAGTCCCGAGGTCAACACGGGCTTCCGGGGTCGGCGTTCCGATGGGTTAGAGTATTGACAGCTCGAGGTGACATAGAGCGTCTTATTAGTAGATCGCGCGGAAACGCGTGGAACACTGCCGAAAACGTGCTTAACACATGGAAGTGCGTTTTGCCTGCACAGTTGCGCTGCGTTGTCGCGTACCGCACGTGCATAATCAGTCCGAGAATGTGCCGGATACGGAGAACCTATGAGCACCAACGGCCCCGTCGAGCCCACCACATCACCTGATCACACTGGCCACAAAGACCGAACAGCGTCGAATACACCCAACCGACGCATCGTCAATTCCGCGAATGTGTGCACCGCTATCGCGATTCTCATTATGGCGGGCACCTGGTTGACGCTGGTTCTGATGCAGCCGGACGATCCCTGGGAGTCGCTTGCTGATGGTAAGGGGTCGATCATCGCGCTGGCTGGTTTCGGTGTGAGTGCGCTGATCGCGCTGATCGGGATTGTGCCCAAGTTGCCGCCGCGGTCGCTGGCCCTGCTGCCTGCGGCGTTGGTCATCAACATTGTGGTCGGGCAGGTGATCGGGACGATGCCGTTGCCGGTTCCCCTATATCTGGATTCCATTGGGACTGTGCTGATCGCCGCTCTCGCCGGTCCGCAGGCAGGTATGGCGACGGGGGTGCTGTCGGCCCTGATTTGGGGAACGTTCAACCCGACCGTCGTTCCATTCGCGGCGGATTACGCCATGATCGGTTTACTCGCGGGGCTGGTGCCGTGGACGAAACGATGGGTTCCGCCGATTGCTGGTGTGTTCGTTGGTTTATTGTCAGCATTTATGGCTGCGCCGGTGGCGTCGTTCATTTTCGGCGGAACGGCTGGCACGGGCACGGGCCTGTTGGTGACGGCGTATCGCGGGCTTGGTTTCAGCCCGATGACGGCAGTTTATTTGCAGTCACTGACGTCGGATCCGATCGACAAGGTGATCGTGTTTACGCTGGTGGCGGCGATTATTGCGGCTCTTCCGCTTCGAACCATTCGCTCATTTTCGACTAAGAAGTCGTAGGGTTTGGTGGCCCCTCCGACGGGAAACCCTGGCTTGGTAGCTCGGCGAAAAGGCCCTGGTGAATCTCGTGTGTGGTAGTGAGCCAGGGCGCCGATTCTGCGCCAGAGGTTCGTGCCGGAATTTTGCGGGGTATATTGACGCCTCCCACCAAAACTGCGGGGGAATATGGGGCTTTTTCGCCCAATTTTTGACCATATACCCGCGCATTTTTTTGGCCTCCCATATACCCCCGCAGTTTTGGTGGTCCCGGGTTAGCGTTGCCGTCTAGCCTCGTAATTGCCGACGCCGTGGGGCCAGCACCCGAACATTTGCCAGCGAAAAGGGGGCCCAGCGCCCAACAAAACCCCCACGTCAACCCCAATCCGACCATCACCGCAACACCCTAAGGAGCCCAACATCCACCCGTACACACCGCTCGTGACTGCCGCGTGCCTAATGGTAAGCGTCACGGTGCTCAACGCGCCGTGGGCGTCGGCTATCGGCGTAGCTGTTGCCGTGGTGGCGTCGCTAATTATTCGGAATAAGGCAGCGACCTTAGCCGCCGTAACCATCATCATCCCAGCGTGTGTGTCATTTTCTCTGATGTACGGCCTTTTTGGTTCATGGTCGACGGCCGCCGCGCTGAGCCTGCGCTTCGCCGCGGTGGTGGGCTGCGGCGTGATGTTCGGTTCGCTAGTCAATCCGGATGCGCTCATGCGCGCCCTGCAAACGTGGCTGCCGGCGCCGATCGTGTATGTGGTGGGCTCGGTCGTTCGGCTGATCCCGTTGGCGACGTCGCGAATGAGAACCATCCAACAGATTCAGCGCTCGCGGGGCGTGAAGCCGCAACGGAGGAAGCTGGTCATTCCGCTGGTTGTTGGCCTGGTGACGGATGCGGCGCAGCGCTCCCGGCCGTTATCGCGAACGGGAATTGCCCAGCCAGGGCAGAGGACCGTGCTGTACCCCGTCCGAGATCGCGCGTGGGAGCGTGTGGTCCGTTACGGGATGGTCGCGTTGATGTGCGCGGCCTGTGTGTGGGGAGTCGCGGGGTAGAGCAGGGTAGAGCGGGAGCAGGGTAGAGATGAAGAAGTTTGTGTGCGCCCCGAGCGGTTCGGGAATGAGCGAAGAGGCGTGGGCCCTCGCGGAGGAGTCAGGTGCCGCGTGGGTGGGTAATGATGCGGCGGCCCACATTACGTTGCTGCGGAGCACGGTGGAGCAAGAGCTTGCGTTTGGCATGGAGCAGATGGGCGTCCCCGTGGCGGACATGCGCGCGCGGATCCAGGATGTTGCTGGTCAATGGGGCTTGACGACGCTCCTTCAGCGCGACCCGTCGAAATTGTCGACGGGACAGACGCGCCGGGTGGCGATCGCGTCCGCCCTTCTACGCAATCCTGACAATCTGGTGCTGGACTGCCCGCTGGATGGGTGTGACATGGATGCGACGCGAGCTTTGGTGCAGGTCGTGGACAGTTTTCCGGGCGACGTCACGATTTTTGATCGGACGTGGAACCACTTAGCTGATCTGTGCGACGTTGAATCGCGTTACCCCGAGGGCGTTGGGCTGAATCCTGTTGCGGGGGCGGACTATGACTCGCCGGTCGAGTTGGGTCAAACTTCCGACGACGAAGCTCTCCCTGCTTCCTCGCTTGCCCTGATGATCAACGACCTCGTGGTCGAACGCCATGCTTTTACGTTGGGGCCTTTGTCGGCGGGCTTTCCGCGGGGGATTACCCACATCGCGGGACCGAACGGCACGGGAAAGACCACGCTCCTTCTTGCTTTGGCGGATTTGATTGAGCATAGTGGCGGATCGCAGCAGGTGATCGGGGCGGATGATGCTGGGTCGATCCAACCCCTCCGCTACGGTTGGGCCCCGACGTCAATGGACACGTCGTTTTCGGCGAAGACGGTGAGGGATGAGATCGCGATTGGCTCCACTCTCCGCAACGCGGACGCGCTGATTGAGTATTGCGGGCTGGAGGATGTCTCGGGCGTCCACCCCTTAGACGTAGCCTCGTCGGCAAGAAGGATTGTGTCGGTGGCCTGCGCATTGGCTCGCGGCCCGGAGTTCCTTTTCTTGGACGAGCCCACGGTTGGCCTGGATGTTTATGGGTATCGCACCGTGGAGCGCATCATGCGAGGTTTTGTCGCCGGCGAAATCCATGATCTGCTCCATGCTCGCGGCGGGCAGACGCTCGGCGAACCCAAATCGGTGGTGTGGACGTGCCACAATGGGCCGTATTCCGAGCTTTCGGACTATCGGCTGGTACTCTGACCAGCGTGTACACACCAGATGCAATCGGAACGCCCTTATCCCCTAGCGCAACCAAGGTTATTTTGCTTGGTTCAGGGGAGCTGGGCAAAGAGGTCGCAATAGCTTTCCAGCGTTTGGGGGTGGAAGTTCACGCGGTCGATCGGTATGACGGGGCGCCTGCTCATCACGTGGCGCAGTTTCATTATGTCATTGACATGACGGATCCGGATGCGATTAAGAACCTTGTCGACGACGTTCAGCCGGATTTTATTGTGCCGGAGATTGAGGCTATCGCCACCGGCGCGTTGCGTGATTTGGAGTCGGATTACACGGTGATTCCCACCGCGGAGGCCACACGCGTCACGATGAATCGCGAGGAAGTTCGTCGTGTGGCTGGGGAAGACCTCGGCTTGCCGACGAGTGGTTATGCATTTGCGTCGACGCGTGATGAATTCGATGACGCTGTGGAGGCCATGGGTTTCCCGTGTGTGGTGAAGCCGGTGATGAGTTCCTCCGGCAAGGGGCAGAGTGTGCTCAACGGGCCTGATGACCTTGACGAGGCCTGGGATTACGCGATGAGTGGTGCCCGGGTGAACCAGGCTCGCGTGATCGTCGAGCAGTTCGTTGATTTCGATTATGAGATCACGTTGTTGACGGTACGCGCAGTGGATCCTTCGACAGGGAAGGTCGCTACCTGGTTCTGTGAGCCGGTGGGGCATCGTCAGCATTCGGGTGATTATGTGGAGTCGTGGCAGCCAGCGCCGATGAGTGACGCAGCGGCGGAAAATGCTCGATCAATAGCGGCGCGTGTGACTAATGCCTTGGGTGGACGCGGCGTTTTCGGCGTTGAGCTGTTTGTCAAGGGCGATGACGTGTATTTCTCCGAAGTCAGTCCGCGTCCGCATGATACGGGCATGGTGACGATGGGAACTCAGCGTCTTTCGGAGTTCGAGCTGCATGCTCGGGCGATTTTGGGATTGCCTGTGGATGTGACGCTGGTATCGCCGGGGGCGTCTGCCGTGATTTATGGTGGCGTAAGGGGTGAAGGTGTGGCCTTTTCGGGTGTGAAGGAGGCCCTGGCTGTACCGGAGACTGATTTGCGCCTCTTTGGCAAGCCCGAGGCATTTCCTCATCGTCGGATGGGGGTTGTTGTAGCCACGGCGGAGGACATTGAAGCGGCACGGTCACGGGCGACGCAGGCGGCGTCTTTGGTGCATCCTTTCGTTCCAGATACGGGAGACGGATGGCACGAAGATGAGTTCGGCGTCCGAGTGCCAATCGAGTAAACGAGTACCAATCGAGTAAAAGGGCTCTGCTGGGCGTAGATGCCCGCGATTGATGGTCTAGTTTTTGACTAGTCCGCCGTCGACGACAAGGTTTTGCCCCGTGATGGCCCGCGCCCACGGTGAGGCGAAGAAGAGGACGGCGTCGGCAAGTTCCTCGGGTGTGGTGACGGAGCGTAGCGGGGTGTTTGCTGCGATAGCGTCGAAGACATCATCGGGGGTGGCTGCGCTGGCGTCGGTGGTTCTCAGAAGACCGCCACTAACCATGTTGACCGTGATGCCTTTGGGGCCGAGGTCGGTCGAGAACGTTCGAGTGAGTGACAGTAAAGCAGCCTTTGCGGCTGTGTAATCGTGATAGGGCACGACGGGGTCCTGAAATAGATTAGTTCCTATGTTGATGACGCGCCCGTAGCGGGCCTCTGTGAAACTGGGAAGCGCTGCTTGGATGGCGTTGAGAGCTCCCTGAACTGCACTGGAAAATTGAGATTGGAATGCTTCGTAATCAATATGGTCGGCGTGTGGGCGGGCATCCCCATTGAACGAAAAATTCGTGAGCGCATTATTAACCACAGTGGTGATTGGTTCTCCGAATGTCTGGCGCGCTGCGGTGAAAATGCTGTCCATGTCACTTCTTTTACGCACATCGCCGTGTACTGCTAGCGCGCGATGGGGATGAGCTGCTTTGATGCCATGTGCAGCTGTTTCGCTGGAAAAATAATTAACGACGACGCGCGCACCCTCGCGGAGGAATGCTTCGGTAATTGCTCGTCCGAGTCCGCGGGCACCGCCGGTGACCAAAACGACCTGCTCAGAGATGGGATGGTTGGTTCGGCTGGGGAATGAGGGGGATGTCATGATGTGTTCCTTCGTCGGCGTGACGTGTTGCTACGCAGTTGTTGTGTAGGTGGTGTGTACGGCGCTCTCCTACTCCAGATCCTATTGCTGCGATAAAACAATGTCTATAAGCTGGGCCAAACTCTAATAGTAAGGAGAGATTACTCGTGGCAGAGAAAATTAGGCAGTTCTTTGGTGTTCCTAGCTTAGGAGTATTTTTTACACTTGTCATTTGTGTAGTGGTTACAGTGGGAATCATGGCGAAAGTCATGGAAGGTAAGAGCTTTATTCTCCAATTGCTAGTTTTTGTGGCTCTTATCTTTGTGATTCGTGGTGGGGGTGCGCTAGTTCGCTATTTCCAGAAAAATCGAGAGTAACGATAACTCTTCTCGCCCCACTAGGACTAGCCCACCCGTGTTAGTCCACCAGAATTTTGCACTCCTGGGATTCCTCATCTTTGTGTTCAATTTTTATGCCGATATAGCTGATATCGGCATTGGCAACTCCGGTGACGAAAAGTGGCCCCTCACCTGTTTTTCCTGTTGAAAAGCCACTCTCAGTCTGTTTTATATTATTTCCATTAATGTCGTAAAACTTCATCGCCACCTGATCACCGGGGAGGCCGTGGTAGTGCGTCTCCGCAGTATTTTTCTCGTGATTGATATCGATGACTTCGGGGTTGCACGTTCCATCACTATTCACGAAATGGTCGGTGGAGGGCTTCGTCGAATTCGAGGTATTGGAATGTGACTCTTCGCTCAAAGATTGCTCTGCGCCTGTCGTCGAAATAGCGCTTTCTGCATTCTCTGTATTCGATGAATCTGACGGCGAAGAGCATCCGGCGAGCATAGTTGCAGTGGCAACAGCTATGAATAAAGAAGTTACTGCACCACGTCGACGCGAAGAAAGTTCCTTTACGTACATCATTTCATCACCATGCTCACGTTGACTGATATTGCGACGTGTTTTCTTCAGCCCCGCCGAAAAGCTCCACCATCAAACCGGAGCGTTATCGAAAGATAAGAAATGAGTAGGTTCGGCTACATCCAAGACTACCCAGATTTGCTTCATTATTCTGATAAGCATTGTGCAGGTTATGTACTCCCGACCGGAAAACACCAATCAGGTTATGATCGCCACCCCCGAACCGGCGATTCTCATCTACAAACTCACGATGTCCCACCGGGGAATATAATCGAGTCACGTGGATGCTCAAGCAGTATCCGCCGAAAACACATGGACACTAACCATAGAAAACTTAACATCGACATCGTCGACCTACGGGAGCCCAGTGATGTGGGCTGAGAGGGCGGGCATCGCCGCCGACCGTAAACCTGATGCGGATAATGCCGCCGGAGGGAAGGAGCCTATGTCCCGGCACATCACTATTATCGGCGCTGGTCTTGTGGGGCTGGCCACCGCGTTTGAACTGACTGAACTCGATCCGGAGTGCTCGGTATCGATTCTCGATCCTGCTCCGCTGTCGGGGGCGAGCCACCACGCCGCGGGCATGTTAGCCCCGGCCGCAGAGATGCAGTATCAGCAGGATGCGTTGGTCCCCCTCATGCGTCAATCCGCGCTGTGGTATCCGAGCCTCGTCCGACGTGTCGCCCTCGCAGCTCATTCCGACCCCGACGATCCTCACATGACTGGTTTTCGCCGCGACGGAACCTACGTCGTCGCCGCCGATTCTGCCGATCGTGTGCACCTCGCCGAGACGCGAGATTTCCAGGAATCGTTCGGCATGAAGGCCACCCAGGTGACGGTTCGCCAGCTGCGGAAATCTGAGCCGTCGCTCAGCCCGAACCTGTCCGGTGCCGTGCATATCCCGGGCGATCACCAAATCGATCCCCGAGTCTTCGGCGACCTCATTATCGGCGCGCTGAAGAATCGTGGCGTGGAAATCGTGAAGAGATCGGCCACTCCTTTCGACGTGAATCCCGACGACGTCACCATCGTCGTCAATGGACTCGGCGCGTCCGAGTTCTTCCCGTACCTGCAGCTGCGTCCGGTGTGGGGTGACGTTCTCCGTTTGCGCGTGCCGGCGGAACTCGACCCGCTGGTCACATCGGTAATTCGGGGATTTGTCCGGGATCGTCCGGTGTACGTGGTGCCGCGCATCGATGGCGGTTTGGTATTGGGGGCCACGAGCCGGGAGGACGGCCGCGGTCAGCCGCTGGTGGGTGGCGCGCTGGACCTCATGCGCGATGCTGACACTATCTGCCCGGGGATTCGCGAATGCACGATCGAGGAGATCACGGCGGGTGCTCGGCCGGGCACGCCGGATGACCTGCCTTATATTGGCATCGACGACGGTACCGGCGCTGTTGTTTCCACGGGCTATTTCCGCCACGGCATTCTGTTGACTGCGCTGGGCGCCCGGGTGGGGGCGGCGCTTGCTATTGCTGGCAGGGAAACGGCTGCTAGTGAGTCCGGTGCCGTGGTTGGGCAAGCCTTAGTGGCAGCTGCGGATTCGATGACGGACGAACACGGCTCCTTAGAAAAGCGCTTAGCAGACGCTGACGAACTCCTTACCAGGGCGGATGATGACGATACTCCGGAACTGACCTTGAGCGACATTCTTGCTGCTACGGATATTCACCGTGATGTGTAGGAACAATGCGTAGGAAAAATGCGCACGTCACCCAGCGTTGAGCGCAGTGAACTCAGCCCGCCAACCAGACACCACAGGTCATGAACGAAGTCGAACAAACCAGAGGAACCCCAGAGGAAATAATGACAAACACCTCCAGTCCAACGATCACCATCGAACTGAACGGCACATCGCACCGGGCGACAAGCGGTCTCACTGTCCGGTCGCTCGTGAAAGCCGTGTCACAGGACGGCGATAACGCCGACCTCACTGCTCTCGCCAACACCGCGAAGCACTCGCCCACCAGCAATGACGCCGCTAGCGATGATGATTTCGACGGTTATGCCGTCGCCATTAATGACGAGATCGTTCCGAAATCCACTTGGCAGACCGTCACCATTAGCGACGGCGATCGCATCGAACTTCTCACCGCTGTTCAAGGAGGTTAGGCAATGACACACAACGCAACCAGGGACGATGATCCTACGAACATCACACCGACGGACGTAGACGACGCCCCATCCCCCGACGCCCACGTAGGCGACCCCGATCACTGGGCACTGGCCGATCGGGACCTCACCTCGCGACTGTTCCTCGGCACGGGCGGAATGACGTCGCTAGATATCATGGAAAAAGCGCTGGTGGCGTCGGAAAGCAACGTGGCGACGGTCGCGATGCGTCGGCACCAAGCAGGAAAAGCGGACGTTTTCGGGATGCTCCGCCGGCACAATGTCCACATCCTGCCCAACACGGCCGGCTGCAAAACGGCGCGAGACGCCGTGCTGACCGCGAAAATGGCGCGGGAAGCGCTGGATACGGACTGGATCAAGCTCGAGGTTGTTGCCGATGACGACACTCTTCTGCCTGATGCTGTCGAACTTGTCGACGCCGCAGAACAGCTGGTTAACGACGGATTCCACGTGCTGTCGTACACGAACGACGACCCCATTGTTGCGCGCCGGCTGGTGAACGCGGGGGTGGACGCCGTGATGCCTGGTGGCTCGCCGATTGGTACGGGCCTGGGGATTCTCAACCCGCACAACATCGAAATGATTGTGAAAGAAGCCGGCGATATCCCGGTGGTGTTGGATGCGGGTGTGGGGACGGCGTCGGAGGCGGCGCTGGCCATGGAGTTGGGATGCTCCGCCGTGCTGGTGGCCAGTTCCGTTACGCGCAGCCACGATCCGGAAGCGATGGCGAAGGCGATGGCCAGTGGTGTTCGCGCTGGTTATTGGGCGCATCAGGCGGGGAGGATTCCGAAGCGGCATCATGCTGTGGCGTCCTCGCCGCTGGAGGGGAGGGCATGGGCCGATGTCGTCATCTAGTACGGGCCCAGCTAGCTCCAGTCCGTCCCACGATGGGCCGTCTAGCTCCGGTGCCGAGCTGCCCCGACTAATTCCCGACGAACGACTCACGCCTCTCCCGCATAATGAACGCGTCCGTACCGCACGTCATCTGGCACTCTTCGATGAAGCCGTCCAGCAGCGCTTCGCCGCCGCGCGGGTGTGCGTGATCGGCGCAGGTGGATTGGGGTCGCCGCTGCTCTACGCGCTGGCCGCGGCGGGTGTCGGCACGAATGGGCGTATCACCGTCTGCGATGATGACGTCGTTGACCTCACTAACCTTCAGCGGCAAACACTTTTCGGTGTCGACGACGTGGGACGCCCGAAAGCCGACGTTGCCCGCGAACGCATGCACGCGCTCAACCCCTCGATGACCATTCGTACAGAAGGGCGGTTCGGCCCCGGTAACGCGGAGCAGTTGTGCCGCGAGCACGATCTTCTGATCGACGGCAGCGACAACTTCGCCACCCGGTTCGTGGCGGCCGACGCGGCGGAAATGACGGAAACGCCGCTGGTCTGGGGTGCTGTTCTGCGCTACGAGGGGCAGGTCTCGGTGTTCTGGGCTCCTCACGGCCCCGGACTTCGCGATCTTTTCGACGGCCCGCCGACGAAACCGGTTCTGACCTGCGCGGAAGCAGGCGTTTTGGGTGCGACGACGGCCGTAATCGGCAACCTCATGGCCACCGAGGCGCTGAAGGTCCTGGGCGGTATCGGTGAGCCCCTCGTGGGGAGAGTTTTGACGTATAACGCCACGTCAGCGTCGACGCGCACGCTGCGGTTGCGTCGTGATCCGTCGCGTGAACCGGCGACGAGGATTCGTCGCTCGGCTGCGTCATCTAACCAAGGGGCGGCGTGTGAAGTGGCAACCCGAAATCCCTTGGTAGAAGGCTCGGTAGAAGGAGAGCGTCGGAGCCGTCGTGACCAACCCCAGGATCAGCCCGACGCCCCTGGGGACATCGCACCGTCGGATCTCCCCGGTTTTCTTGCCGACGACACCCACGTGCTCCTGGACGTCCGCGAAGACCACGAGCGTTTAATTGAGCGCATCACGCTGGATGGCGACGTCGAATCGGGTGGTACTGCGCCCGCTGATGCCAATCCACGCGATATTCATGTTCCCCTGGGTGTAGTGAAAGCCGATGCAGCGTCGGTACGTATTCCCGAATCAGCGACGGCGGTGGCCGTGTACTGCGCCCGTGGAGCCCGAAGTCAGCAAGCGGCCGACATTCTGCGGAAAACGCTGAGCATTCCGGTGTACTCACTGGCCGGAGGTATCACAGCAATGAAAGCGGTAGCGAAATAGGTTGCGACACCGCGCGTCAATCGTCGTCAAAGCTTGCGTCAATCGTCGTCGATGGGGATGACAAGTGGTGATAAGCCAAGGGACGACAAGTGAGCAATAAGCGCCGAAGTATGTCCGGTATCTGACGTAAGCTCGAAGAGTAGTGGGACGTAGGGTCGGCACCCCGTCCGCACTCGTTGGTAATGCAGTCGGATAGGCAGGCAGGGCTCGATGGACACGCTTGATTACGCGCTTTGGTGGCAGATCTACCCCCTCGGAGCGTGCGGAACGGACATGTTCAGCCCCCAATCCGACGACCCATCCGACGGAGAAACACCGGACAACGAACGGTCCGACGCGCCGACGCCCGACCACGCTCCATCCGCGGCCAACTCCGAGCACAACGTCGATAAGCCTGGAAAATTACGGCGACTGGAAGCCTGGCTGGATTATGCCATTGAGCTGGGCTGTTCGGGGATCTTGCTCGGGCCTATTTTCGAGTCGACGGCGCACGGATATGACACCACGAATCACCTGCGGATCGACCCACGGTTAGGGTCACTGGACGATTTTGATCACCTGATGGGGGAGTGCTCGAAGCGCGGCCTCAAGGTGATGCTGGATGGTGTGTTTAACCACGTGGGGACGCAGCATCCGCTGGTGGCCGAGTCGATTGAGCGCGCGCGTGCGGGGGCCGAGCAGACTCCGGTGAAAACGCACACGCACGACGGGGAGATCGTGTCGGTCCCGTGGGAGGGGAACCTCGACCTGGCTGAGCTGGACCATTCGGACTCGCGCGTAGCCGACATGGTCGTGGAGATCATGGAGTATTGGTTGGATCGCGGGATCACCGGGTGGCGGCTCGATGCCGCGTACTCCGTGCCCACCGAATTTTGGCGGACCGTTATCGACCGCGTGCGCGCCCACTATCCCGATGCCGTGTTCCTCGGTGAAATCATCCACGGCGAGGAACAGGGCGGGTACATCGAGTTCGCTGCGCAGTCCCACATGGACTCGATCACACAATATGAGGTGTGGCAGGCCATCTGGAGCAGCATTAAAAACGCGAACATGTGGGAGCTGGACCACGCGCTCGGCCGCCACCAGACCTTTGTGGAGCAGGGCGCAGCCGTCGCTAATAATCAGCCCGACAAGCGGCCGATCCTTCCGTTGACGTTCATTGGCAACCACGATGTATCGCGCATTGCTTCGGTGGTGGGGGATAACGGCGCGGTGCTCGCTGCCGTCGCGCAGTTGACGCTGCCCGGTATGCCAAGCATTTATTACGGCGATGAGCAGGGCTTTCGGGGTGAAAAGCAGGATGGCTTGTATGCCGACGCCGACATTCGACCGCCCCTGCCGGCTTCCCCAGCAGATTTATTGCCGACGGGGGAATGGCTGCATGAGATTTATCAGCGGTTAATTGGGATTCGTCGGGACCATCCGTGGATTGCACATGGCGACCTTGAAGTGGAAAACGTTGAAGATCACACGATCACATTTGCTGTGACGGGGCAGCCGGAGGGTGACCAGACGCCGGAGCGCCAAGAGCTGCAGAACCCATCGCCGCAGAATCAGACGTTGCGGACGATGATTAGTCGGGCCCCGGATCGTGCAGTGGTGACCGTCGATGACGAGCAAGTTTTCTATTGGGAGCAGCAGTAGGAGTCGGGCTCTGAGGTTAGACTTCCGAAGCGAAGTAAAAAGCTCTACGCTAAATGTCACCGTCTTTTGTAGGGTAGCCTGGCTAAAAAGCTGAGGAGGAAATTTGGTTGAAACTGTCAACTGATCAATTAACTGTGAAATACGGCTCGCATATCGCGGTTGATCACATCAGCTTAAATGTCGATACCGGATTTCATGCATTACTCGGCCCCAATGGTGCAGGGAAATCATCCCTGCTCAGGGCAATAGCCGGGCTTACTCAGCCGAGCAGTGGCAGTGTGTATATAGATGGCCGGGTTAATGATCCACGTAGTGGTTTGGTCGGCTACCTCCCTCAGGACAATCTCGAAAAATCACGCTTTACCGTGTGGGAACACCTCGCATACATGTGTTGGCTGAGGAAAGTCCCACAGCATAAGGTCCCCCATGAGGTCGATAGGCTGATAGAACTCGCAGGTCTGGTGGATAAAGCCGATTCACTCATCAAACATTTGTCTGGTGGTATGCGACGAAGGGTTGGAATATCATCCGCTCTCGTTTCATCGCCACCGGTAATCCTGCTCGACGAACCAACGGCAGGGCTCGATTTATCCCAGCGGGCAGCGTGCAAGAGAATACTTCATCATTCGTCAAAATCCTCCACGGTAATTATTTCGACACACATTGTCGAAGATGTCATTGAAAATGCAGACACCCTGACGATTATGAAAAACGGGGTAAAAGAATACTCGGGGCCATGGGAAAAATTCGGAGCAGGAAGAGACATCAACAAACTCAACACGATGTATCTAGATCTGCTGGAATCATGAATTCCGGAACAGGTCTGTGGCTACGTCATAATAGAGTTCATTACTTCTTTCTGACGTCCCTTATACTTTCGCTTCTTGTAAAAACTGCCACGTGGATATTGCTAGAGCAGAACGGAAATTCTGTCGATATCGACACTGTGTGGGTTTCGGCTCTGACATCGATTCCACTCCTCTTTGTATTCACTCATGAGGATGACTTTGATCGTGTCTCCCCGCGGCCCATTCGAAATAGACGGCTAATACTCCTGGCCCTAGTAACCGTATGGGCTGCTCTAGTAGGGTTGCTGTGTTTTTGGGGAGATTTCTCAGACTATGGCTCTCTTACGGTCATAAGGAACGACATCGGCCTTATTGGCCTGGGGTTAGTATCCACCTACGTCCTGAAAAAGACGTTTATCTGGGTACTTCCAGTATTCGCGGTTCTTGGGTCTCTCACGTTTAGTTGGCCATTAGAGCCGTCTATCGGGCACGGTCTCTGGGGTGCTCTACGTGCACCGTGCAGTTTTGTTATGCCTGGTGGACAGCCGAACCTCAGCGCGCTACTTGTTATCGTGATATGGGCCCTGGGGTCTGTTATCTATGTTCAAGGATGGTCGAAGAGGCGAAAAGACAAGGAATCTCGTTCCCTAACGGGTTTCCGCAGCACCAAGAATTACTCCTCGATAGTGCTGAAAGGAAAACTGAGAGCGTCATACGCAATTCCGATTGCGCTGATTCTTATCATCTTTTCGGTTGTCGCTCCCCTGGCGAGTGCATCGTCATGGCTGGGTAGTCCACAACTCTTGATGGTGCAAGCGCTGACCGTCTTAATACTCTTTTTCTCTCCGGCGACTCTATGCGCCAGTGTGATATCTAGTCAGTCACGATGGCGGAGTGGAAATGCTGATTGGGAGGATACGTCCCCCAGAAGTCGTATAGAGAGGTTAGTTAGCGCTTTTCGCATATCCGCGTTAAGCACGTTTATCCCCCTCGTCATTCTGGCATTAGTGTTAATAGCGATTTCTTTTGTCGGAGCCATTCTATCCGGGGTTTCTTATCGCGTTACTATCAGGCAACTCTGGGCGGGGACCCCGACCTTCTTGATGATTGTTGGGTTCTTACTGGTGTCGTGCGTGATTGGCACCGTTCTAGGCTCTCTGTTCAGAGGCATCTGGATAGCACCACTGTGTTTATTCCTTGGTGTGGTGTTCTTTATATCAGTTCCTGTGGGCTCTTCCACGAGCGTCGATCGTGCTTGGGATGAAGAATATGGTTTCTCATCGTGTTCAACATCCGAAAAATTCTCGATTAAAGTGTGCAGTTCGGCACCAAATTCCGGTTACCTCAAGCCCATGGCGGCAACTCTGGATGATATATATCAAGAAACGCCATACCGGGACGATCTTCCTCGTAAATTTGTAATGGTGAACTCGGTGTTCGATGTGAAACACGATGATGTTTTGTCTGTAGGCTTACAGGACCAACGTCATGTAGTAGCACCTAGTTCACTTGACAAGGAAACAATATTCAGGGATATCAATCAGTCGCTGTCATACATTTATTTGGGCAGTGCTTCCCATAATGGGCAGCAAGCGAATTTTGACACTGATCAGGTGCTTTCTGCTTTCCGCCCGAATAACGGGCCCACCGATAATGAAGTCATTTCACAAATAGATGTGATGAAACAACGCCTGGACAATGACGGCCAATGACCAGTTCCGACGAGGGGCGCAACTAGGGGCCTAAAACACCTCGGTAGCAGCTAAATCGTCCCATTTCCGCGCTCACTCGCTACGGAAACTGTCCAACGCACGTCGGGCTAACTCGCCGGGGTTATCAGAGTGCATCAACGCTCGCACCATTGCGCACCCGGCGATACCGGTAGTGCTCAGCGCCGCAACGTCGTCGGGTGTTACGTCCCCGATGGCGACAATGGGCAAGGTTGTCGCCGCGACGAGCGGCCGATAACCGTCAACACCGATGGGCGCGCGGCCCGAATCCTTCGTTGGCGTCGGCCGGAAAGGGCCCGCACCGATGTAGTCAATAACTCCTGGGTGCGAGCTGTGGAACTCTTCCGCGGCCTCGACAAGCGGCAGGGTTCCGGTCGTTAACCCAATGAGAGCATCCGGACCGAGCATGTCGCGGGCCGCATCCGGGGGAAGATCATTTTGTCCCAGGTGAACGCCATTGACAGGGACCCCGGCGCGTCGAGCAGCGTAGGCCACGTCGGCTCGGTCGTCGACGACGACTTTCGTGTGAGGATTTGCCCGGTAAACAGCGGTGGCACATTCCGTCACAAGACTGAGCAAGTCCCGCGTGGAGAGGTCCTTCGCGCGCACTTGGACGACGCCGGCCCCAGCCGCCGCGACCTTCGCCGCGGTGTCAACAGTGTGCCGGTCGGTCCCAGACGTGACCAGGTAGAGGCGGAAATCCGTGTCAGTGGAGGCCATTCGTGTCCTATCGTCCTATTCGTCGTGTGCCAGTGCTGTGGACCGACGAAGGTGCCAACGCTTCGGGGCGGTTGCTATCCGCGATGCTACTGGCGGTGTGCGCTCATGTCCGCGAGATCATGGTCGATGTCCTCAGCGGTGTCTTTCGCTTTGGATTCTTGCATGTAGAGCTCGGATCCGTGGGCACGGAACTCTTCAGCCATTTTCGCCATGCCCGCTTCCACATCCGCCCGGTCACCGGCCGTCTCACCCATCGGGTCACCAACCTCAGGCATGCCGAGCATCGTCTCGCCATAAGCGTCGCGAATATCCTGGCTAATCCGCATGGAGCAGAACTTCGGCCCGCACATGGAACAGAAATGGGCGGTCTTCGCCGGTTCGGCGGGCAATGTTTCGTCGTGGTAGGCCTGCGCGGTATCGGGGTCGAGCGAGAGCGCGAACTGATCGTTCCACCGGAACTCAAACCGTGCCTTACTCATGGCATCGTCCCATGCCTGCGCACCCGGATGCCCCTTGGCCACGTCCGCCGAGTGGGCCGCAATCTTATACGTAATCACGCCCGTTTTGACGTCGTCACGGTTGGGCAAGCCCAGGTGCTCTTTCGGCGTGACATAACACAGCATCGCCGTCCCGCCCATCGCGATAGTGGCCGCACCGATAGCGGACGTGATGTGGTCATACCCAGGGGCAATGTCGGTCACCAGTGGCCCCAACGTATAGAACGGCGCCCCGTGGCACCAATCCTGCTCAACGCGGATGTTCTGCTCGACGAGGTTCAGCGGAATGTGACCCGGCCCCTCAACCATGACCTGAACGTCGTAGTCCCAGGCCCGCCGCGTCAGCTCGGCGAGCGTGCGCAGCTCAGCGAACTGCGCCTTGTCGTTGGCGTCGGCAATGGACCCAGGACGCAGCCCGTCGCCAAGAGAAAACGCAACATCGTAGTGGGAGAAAATTTCGCAGAGCTCGTCGTAGTGCTCGTAGAGGAAACTTTCCTTGTGGTGTGCCAGGCACCACACGGCCATGATGGAACCGCCGCGGGACACGATGCCGGTGACGCGATCCGCCGTGAGTGGCACATAGGGCAGCAGTACCCCGGCGTGAATGGTCATATAGTCGACGCCCTGCTCGGCCTGCTCAATCACCGTATCTCGGAAGATCTCCCAGGTCAGAGCGTTGGCTTCACCATTGACCTTCTCCAGCGCCTGATAAATAGGAACGGTACCGATAGGCACAGGCGAATTCCGGATAATCCACTCGCGCGTGGTGTGGATGTCGTCGCCAGTTGAGAGGTCCATGACAGTGTCCGCGCCCCACTTCGTCGCCCACCGTAGCTTCTCGACTTCTTCGTTGATCGACGACGTCACCGCGGAGTTCCCGATATTGGCGTTGACCTTGGTGAGGAACCGACGCCCGATGATCATCGGCTCGGACTCGGGGTGGTTGACGTTAGCGGGAATGATTGCACGTCCGGCTGCGACCTCGTCCCGAACAAGCTCGGGGGAGCATTGTTCGCGCAGCGCGACGTACTTCATTTCGGGAGTGATGATGCCGCGCCGGGCGTAGTGCATTTGTGTGACGCGGTGGCCGCTCTTCGCCCGAACGGGCCGGCGTGTAGTGCCGTGCCATTCCTGTGACGATGCTCCACGTTTGACGGCGGAGCGCCCGTCATCCTCCAGTTTCTTGCCGCGTGCTTCGTAGGTGGTGGTGTCGTTTCGGTCGGTTATCCAGGGTGTTCGCAGGTCGGGGAGTCCACGAGTGGGGTCGACCTCGGGTCCCATCGTGCGGTAGATGCGGGCCGGTTCGTTAGGGCCGGTGGGTGAATCGTCGAGACTGACTTCGGTGTAGGGCACGCGGAGTCCATCTTTTTCCACGAATTTTTCGTGGTGCTTGGGGTGGTTTTCGCCGTGAACGGTGTGTGGGCGTGGTGATGAATCGGTGGGTGCAGACATGCCTAAGGTCCTCTCTTCCTTCGCCGGCATGATCCGGACAGGTTCGGACGGTCGGAGCGGCGTCAGCTCCCTCTCAGCCCGTGCCGTGGGCTCCCGTGGGGTCGTGGCTCAGTGTATGCCAGGTGGATGGACTAGTCAGATCGTTTGCGACAAAATGTTGCAACCGGGGGTAACTGAGCGTGCTTCTCGACGATCACAACCAGCCAGCATCACGAGCGACGGTAGCTGCTTCGGCGCGCGTCGTGGTGCGAGTTTTCGCGATGGCTCGGGATATGTGATTGCGAACGGTGCCAGGGGAGAGGAACAGTGTTGACGCTATGCTCGCGATCGTTGCTCCCGTGAGCGCTTCGCGGAGCACATCGCGTTCGCGTGCAGTGAGCGGATTATCCCCTGTAGTGCGGGCCTTGTCATGAAGCTGTAGGGGAATGACCGTTTTTCCTGAATTAACGTCCCGGATCGCACTGGTTAGCGTTTCGACGGGTGAGTCCTTGACGACGAAACCGCGCGCGCCCGCGTCGAGTGCCCGCTGTAGGTATCCGGGCCGGCCGAAGGTCGTGACGATAATGACATGGCAGTGGCTGTGCCCAGTAAGGTCCGCGGTCGCTTGAATACCGTCGATACCAGGCATTTCTATGTCGATGAGCGCAACGTCGGCCTGGCTGTCAGCAATGCGATGTGTGAGGTCATGCGCGTCCGTTGCAGTCCCTACGACGTCGATGTCGCCTTCCAGAGTGAGAAGTGACTCGAGAGCACTCAGAATGAGTGATTGATCGTCCACAATGAAGACCCGAATGACATCTCCATCGGGCTGGTGGGTACTCATGGCTTTCCCCTCTGAGTCATTGGCGACCGTAACAGTGCCGACCGTGTCTTTGTCTTCTTTGGCGTGGTCTCGACGGTGAGTGTCGTCCCCTCACCCGGCGTCGAGTGAATAGAGAATGACGCGCCGATATTGTGCGCGCGGCGTTTCATGCCGTCCAGCCCGTGTTGTCGGCCGTTGTCTTTTGCGCTGGTGACCCCATTGACATGGTGGGGTTTCTCCTGGTTGCTGTGTCGATCCAGAGTGTTAGCGTAGATGTTGTTGTGTTTCTCCTGCGCGAAACCGCGCCCGTCGTCGGTAATGATGAGTTTCGTAGACGTCGCGGTGATGGAGGCGGATTGTGCCTCGGAATGCTGAAGAATGTTGGTTGTTGCTTCTTTCACTAGTGCTGCGTAGAGCGAGTCGGTGACGGGCGGGAGGTTGTTGTCCACGTTTACGGTGAGGGAAATCCCCGCAGAGGTACACACCGCTCGCGCTTCCTCGACCGTTTCCATCAAGGACGGCGGGGATAACTCGTCGAGTGCTGATCGCATGTCGTTGAGCGCGGAATGGGAAAGGCGGTAAATATCATCGTTTTCTCTACGGGCTCTATCTCTACAGGCTTGATCTCCGTCGGAGTCAAGCAGATGAGAAGCAAGTTGCGCTTTGACCGCGATGACGGTGAGACTGTGGCTCAGCACATCATGCATTGCAGTGGCATATGCTTCGCGTTGGCGTGCACGCTCCAGCTGGTGCTCGAGTTCTCTTCGTCGGTCGGTATCGGTGGTAGCGACGCCTAACCCAATAATGATTGCGATACCACTTCCGACAGCGAGGACGATAAGCCCTGCGTGGTGCCGAAGCTCCGGTGAGGCGAGGAGGACGCCGGTGACGAGAACCGTTGATACGCAAACTCCGATTAATGTTCCCCGTTGTCCCCGTCGGATGAACACCCACAGGGCGCAGAAATAGGGAATAAAACAGACGGAAAATATGCCAGTGACGGGGTATGTTCCGGCAGCCGCGACAAAGAGTATTCCCGTTACACCCCATAGCTTGAGCTCGATGTTGTTTTCGGTGCCGTGTGCATTTGGATAAACGCTGAGATAAACCACGCCGAAGAGTATGACGAGTGTAGAAGTAACGGCCCGAGTGAATATGCTTGCGTCTGCGGTGAGGCACGCCCCCAGCGGAAAAACTAGGTACAGGAGCCATACAGCCGGATACAGGAGCTCTGTATTCCTCCAGGTGCGGGTGTGCGGTTGGGCCATGATTGCTGTCTCCGTAGCTAATAAAGTGATGAAGCTGATGGCGGCAAAGTGACATGTTGGGCGGTTATTTTTTGATGGTGCGCCGCGCCCCTACGATGCACAAGGCGGCGAAGATTGCGGTCCACAAAAGTGTAACGGCGAGTGCAAAAACCGGGGATTCGCTCATGACGACATTCCCGCTGCTGCCGAGCTTCTGGCCTTCCATTTGTGGCCAGTGCGCGATAGTTATCGGACCGTAAAACGGCGTAAAACGCGAAATGTTGAACAGAGTTCCCTGTAGTGGCATAAATACACCACCGAAAAAAGCCAAGACGACGAGCGAGCCGGAGGAGATACCAGTCGCGGTTTCTGTGCGAAGCCATAGTGTGGCAGCAAGTCCGTAAACGGCGAAAGGGAGAGTAACAACCCAGCTCACAACGGCTGTTGCTAGCCACTGCCATGCGTGGTCAAACCGAGAACCGGTAGCACCAGCCGCGGTGAACGTCACCAGGATGGGAAGGACGGCGAATGTAACCATTGCGATAATTGTCCCGATCACAGATTGGGTTGTGGTGAGCCCAGCGAGATGGAGTTGCCGATTCCACCCCTCCTGTCGAGCCTGTGTGGCGCTACCAGAAATTGAAGTCATGGCGATGGAGGATCCGTAGAGTCCCATTCCTGTCATGAGGAAAGCTGACACGTTGCCTGTTTTGAGCACAGAGTCTGAGTTGGTTGTGGCCGCACCGAACATTAGATATAGGGTCGCGGGAATGATCAGGCAGAAAATTAATGTTTCTGGCCGGCTCAGGAGCCCCATAAAGTAGTGCCAACTGTAAGACATTGTCGACGCGAACCCTGATCGGGATCGGGGTGCTGTCGCGTCCTGCCAGTGCTGCGGTGAGTCTGTGTGAGCGCACGTGCTCTGTAAGGGAGGGGCTGATATTGAGTGCGTGGAATTCATCTGTAACTCCGTGGGCTGTATCGAGGGCTGGGGGATTGGCATATGAGAGGCCGCGGCGACGCCGAGTGAAGGGGCTGTGCCGTCACCGAGTAAGTTCGCTGAACGCGTCCTCGAGCGCAGCACGATTCACCGTGGGGTGAATAAGCAATTTGTGCTGAAGGGTGTGGAGGAGCACGTGGTCGGGTTGGGTCGTGTGGATGATGATGTCGTCGCCATACCGCTCGTATGTGTCGCTGGCAGACAGACAAGCTCTGATGCGCTCATCGACGTCTAACGCAGCGCTGTCCTGGGACATGCTGGATGGGGACTCGCGTGCCCCGGCGGGCGCCGACCCTTCGGCTGTGAAGGGGGAGGACTGTGGCGCAAAACTGTTCTGGCAGCCCCAACCGTCGCGAGTCGCCAGCGAAGCACGGATGATTGTGGGGTAGCGCGAGGTCAGCTGCTCGGGCGTTCCGCTGGCGACGATTCTCCCAGCATTCATGACGATAACCCGGTCCGCATATCGCTCAGCTTCTGTGAGGTAATGCGTGGCGAAAAGTACGGTGACGCCATCGTCGGCCATGGTCTGAATGGCGCTCCACAGTTCAGAACGAGTTGTGACATCTAATCCCGCACTGGGCTCGTCGAGAACAAGGATATGAGGGTTTGACATGGTGGCTAGTGCGAGACGAAGTCGTTGGCGTTGTCCTCCAGAAAGTTCCCCGATTTTGTGTTTCTTCAGCCTGTTGAGAGTGGGATCTTTAAAGACTGTGCTACGCCTAAGGCGTTGGGGATGAACGGAGGTGAGGGTTCGTACTATTCTCTCGACGGTCATCGTTCTTGGCAGGCCACCGTCTTGGAGTGCGGCTCCGATTAGCCCGCTGTGCACTGCACTCGCAGGAGTGAGACCGCACACGGAGGTCGTGCCGGCGCTCGGTGGGGAAAGCCCGAGGATGACGTCGAGAAGCGTGGACTTACCTGCGCCGTTGGGACCGAGCACAGCCACAACTTCGCCGGTATCAACTGCTAGTGAGATACCGTCGAGCGCAGTATGTTTTCCAAACTTATGAGTGACTTCCTGGACATCGATGGCAATGGTTGAATTGCCCGCTGAACTGGTCATAAATCAAGTACAACCGACGACGGCGGCGTGCAACAGTGCCATTTGTCATGATTCGGGCGGATTATCCAGCTCTTGGAACCCGGTTGCGTATTAGTGGCTTGAGACGTGGTGTGGAATAGTGATCCTCGTGCGGGCTCTATGGCCGTGGTGAGGCCCCTTCTTAGCGTGTTCCCTCGCTTTCCTCTTGTGCTCTCTTCAGAATATTTTTGGCCATGACCGGGAAAATAACAGCGTGGAATGGATAGACACCCCACCAGTACAAGCGCCCTAGCAAACCATCGGGCTCGTAAATTGCACGTTGACGATATTGGCTGCGAGGCTTTGTGGTGCCTTCGTTGCAAGGCTCGACTTCTAGTACGAGCCACGCCTCCCCGCGGAGCTTCATTTCAGCTTTAAGGCCTAAGCATCTGTTGGGAACAATTTTTTCAACCCTCCACCAGTCCACGCGGTCACCCCGTCGTAAAGCGACTGGATCGCGACGGCCACCTAGCCCAGGTCCACCGAAAAGTTTGTCTAGGATTCCACGAATTCGCCACAATAAGGGCGCTGAGTACCAGCCGTTATCTCCGCCAATGCCTTCAATAACCGGCCAGATTTGTTCGGGTGAGAGGTCTGATTCCACAGACCGGACGTCTTGATAGACATTATTGCCTGCCCACGAGGGATCCGTCGGAGAGATCTCTGCGGGGAGAGCGTCGCCTGTTGCGGAGTTTTCTGCAGTGCTATCGGTGGTGGCAGAGTGGGGTGGTGTGGTGTGCTGGGCCTCGTCGGGAACAGTCCAACTAGAATCCCATGACGTTGGCACGCCCCCGTTGAGGTCATGGGTGATGGCTAACCTCACGGCCTCAGTGTATGAGGTCAGGCCTTCGTCGGGGTCGGGAATGTAATGTGCGATGTTATGTTCGTCGGTAACCGCGTTTTCCGCCATGGATTCTGCCAGAGGCTTGGCGATAGAGGAGGGAACAGGGGTGACGAAGCCAATCCACATGCCGGAGAGCCGATCGACGGGAAGCGATAGAGGTGACGGGAGAATTATCCTGCGTAGGCCACGCTCATGCGCGTAGATTTTCATGAGATCTTTAAAGCGGAGGACATCTCCACTGCCGATGTCAAAGCCTTCATTGACTGTGTCGTCCAAGTCCGACGCCCTGACAAGGTAATACAAAGCGTCCCGGATTGCTAAGGGCTCAATACGGTTATTGATCCAATTGGGAGTCACCATGATGGGAAGACGCTCAACTAGATGGCGGATGATTTCGAAAGACGCGGAGCCTGATCCGATGAGAGTGGCTGCGCGAAGCGTGAGAGTGGGCACCGGGGATTCATGCAGTATGGTCGCAACGTTATCCCGCGACCGCATATGCTTTGACAGTTCGTGTGGTTTCTTCCCACGGGGATGGAGGCCAGAGAGATAAATAATTTGTCGAACAGACGCGTCCGAGGCGGCGGACGCGATAGCTGTTGCAGTTTGTTTTTCTGCTTCCTCAAAGTCTTGATCGCTGCTGCCCATGGAATGTACCAGGTAGAGGACGACGTCAACGTTTTCCATGGCGTGCCGAACATCGTCGGGATTCATGAGGTCAGCTTCGACGGGCTCGATATCATCGAACCAGTCGAATCGACGTAGACTGTCTGTGCTCCGTGACGATGCGCGAACAGTGGAACCAGCGCGTAGTAGTTCGGGGATGACACGGCCGCCGACGTATCCGGTGGCCCCTGTAACAAGTACTCGCCGCTCAGGGTGCCGTGCGGAGTAATTGGCAGTGTGGGCTTTTTCGGAGATTATGTAACTATCCTAGGCAACCTAATTATCAGGCGTAGGATTTTGAGCGTTGTTTTTCGGGGAGCATTCGAGGGTTTGGCTATGTGGAGCGGCCTTTTCACCGTGGAGTGACGTGGCAAAACCTGCGTACCTCCACCCTTGGCAAATGGGCGCGGACTCGGGTGTTCTCGGGCGCGATTGACCTTAAGGAACCTGTTCTTCATCAGTGATCAGGCTTACTGTGTAGGCATGACTTCTTCACCTTCTTCCTCGGACAGTGCGCTATCTGACCGGCTGTCGCCCGTCCCCGTTGTTTTGACCATTGCTGGATCGGATTCGTCCGGTGGTGCAGGGATACAAGCAGACCTAAAGACGATTTATGCCCTCGGCGGCTTTGGCTGCGTTGCCATTACAGCTGTTACCGCCCAGAACACCCGGGGTGTCGATGGCGCCGAATACATGAGACCTGACTTTGTGGCCCAACAAATCCAATCGGTTGCCGACGACTATCCGATCGATGCGATCAAGATAGGCATGGTGGGAAGCGCTTCGATTGCCGACGCGATCGCCGGGAAGGTGGAGGCGTTATCGCTTCCGGTACCGGTGGTGTGGGATCCCGTTATGGTGGCGTCAAGTGGAAGCTCGTTAGTGGACGGACATTCGGGAGCGACGGATGGTTTCATCAAACTTGCCCGGTGTGCTGACGCTTTAACGCCCAATGGCCGAGAGCTTGTAGGACTCTGCGATATGGTGGGAGTTGCTGTGCCTGCGACGCTAAGAGAACACCTTGCAGCATCGGTGGGGGACGCCTCGGCGGAGGATAACCAAACGCCCGCAGCGGAGGGCGGCGCTGGTGACTCCGCTGATCAGTCGTCGTCACTATCATCTGCTATCGCAGAAGCGGCATCCGCTTTGTCAGCGACGTTGGGAACTGTCATTGTTGTTACGGGTGGTCCCGATAACGGATTCGGTGATAATGGGCCGAAGGTCACCGAGGTCGTAGCTGAACAGGGCGAAACGGTTTTCCTAAGTCATAATCGCGTGGACACGACTAACACGCATGGCACTGGTTGCACATTCAGCTCGGCTTTAGCCACGTACGCTGCCCTGCGAGTCTATGAATCCAATAAGGACGGTGTGGTGGCTTCTGGTAAAGGTAGCGGCACACTGGATTGTGATTGGCGAGGTGCAGTTCAGGATGCCGCAACATGGACGCGCCGGGCACTGATTGCAGCGGATGACCTTGATCTAGCCATTGGTCTTCATCGAAATAGGGATCTTAGTGGCACGCCACAGCCGGCCCACGTGAAAGGGAATGCGCCTCTAGATCACTTTTGGGCAATGCGGTAGCTGGCCCGCTCAAATGTCGTGGTTGAGGCGTCGTAACAGATTGATCCTGGCTGATCAATTGTTGCTGAGGCGTCATAGCTGATGGTTGCCGCTGATGGTTGTCTTTAATGGTTGCCCAGGAAGACTGGGCATCCGCCCGGATCGGCGCGTGGGAAGGCCGGGCTCCCACGAACGGGAGTGCAGGCGGAGTAATGCGGAGCTTTGAGGTATGTGGGTCGCTGGAGGCAAGAGGGGGATCGGAATCTTTTGCCCTAGAGCTCAGGCATTCCAGCGATATATGCTGCCTGCCCGACATGCTGGGCAGCGTCGTCGACAATTGAAATCATACGCACACCGCGAGTCACTGCCGGTGTCCAGTTCCGGTCAATAACGTCGTCCCAGTCAAGACCCGATTTCGCGTACTCGATGAGGGAAGTCAACGTTTCAGTGACATAAGCAACCAGCAGCTTTTGGTCATTAACGACGATGGAACGCGCTTCCTCGGAGGAATGACCGTAGCCTAGTGAATCGCCGTGGCTTAGAGCGAAGCGGTCTTTGAACCCTTGCGCTGTCCACAACTGCTCGGAGCCGTTGAGCTGAGACAATTGCATATCCACCTCGCGGCCAGCATGCCACAGCAGCCATGCGATGGAGTTATCATGGCCACCCGGGTGGGCGTTAAGTTGCTCTGGGGTGAGGTCCGGTAGGTTGTGAACAGCATCGATGGGGCGGGAGGCAAAATCAACGAAAATCTCTGTAGCGTCCATACCTCCGTTGTACACGGGGCGTGGTGTGGCTGCAGGACAGGGCGAAGTGGGGTGGGAGCCGAGTGTGTGCATCGCGCCACTCGTTGCACATACCCCAGCAAACACTTGTCGCAAACGCTCGTCTCAAACACTGGTAGCAAAACTGTCTAGTGCGTAAAAGTGCTTAGTGCTACTGAGTGCTGGGAGGGGAGAAACACGCTGACCCTAGATAGGGCAACACGACGATGCGATTAGCCGTTGTCTAACGGCAACTTAGATTCGCATGCTCATGTGTTTATGCGGTCGTCCGGCTTCTTCGAACTCTTCACCGTCAACGACAAAGCCGAAGCGTTCATACCACTCAACCAGGTGTGATTGAGCATTGACTTCAACTAACGCGCCTTTGTGAGGATCGATGCCGGCCGCGCGCTCCTTGCACACCTCCAGTGCCTTTTCCACTAGTTGCGTGGCGATTCCACGGCCACGAGCGTTTTCTGCCACACACACCCGCCCAATGTGCTGTCCTTCGTCGGGCTTGCCGTAGACACGAGCAGTTCCGATGAGACGTAGCCCGCCGTCGGTCTCGTACGCCAATAAGTGTTGTGTACCAGGGTGAATATCGGTGTCGTCGATTTCCTTATATGGGCTTTCTTGCTCATGAACAAAGATATCAACGCGCAATTTGTATAGGTCATGAACCTGAGCGACAGTCATATCCATCAGGCGCTTACCGGTAACGTAGACGCTCATGTCGACTCCTTCGTGTTCATGTCGTGATCATTCACAATGACGTGTCGGATTGGTCATCTGCAGGATGGCTCGATCTCCGGGGGTGGTAGATCGGCCACCGGGAAGGTGGTAGATCGGCCGCCTACGGGCGCGCTTATTTGGTTGCTCGCTCATTTGATCGCTTCAGCGTACACAGCGCGAATTGAATCAGCCGATTCCTCTAACTTCTCTTGCTCCCACGCGTCGACAATCGGAGGAAGGCGGCGGATCAAACCCTCGGCACCCAGAACCGCGGGGACGGACATGGAGATATCGCCCAAACCATATTCGCCATCGAGGCGTGAGCAGACCGGATGGACAGAGCGCTCATTAAGCAGAATGGATTTGGCCAGCACATTAGCCGAACGAGCGACCCCCGCGTCGGTCCATCCCTTAGCGAAGAAAACGTCGTAAGCGGAGTCAACAACCCGTTGCTTGATGTCATCACGAGACGGTAAAGTCTTCCCACTCCAACGCTCAAGCTCAGACCACGACACGCCCTGCACGTTGAGGTTAGAAAGAATCGGAACAGCAGTAGTTCCGTGTTCCCCCATCATGTAACCAGTGACCGACTTTGGATCAATCCCCAACTCTTGTGCAACGGCCCAGCGCAACCGAGCCGAATCCAGCATTGTGCCAGTTCCCAATACTTTTGACGCTGGGTAATCAAATTCCGTCGATGCAATATGCACCACAGCATCCAGCGGATTCGTTATGAAAATGATGACCGGTTCCTTGGTCCGTTCGGACACATTTTTCATGACGTCGCGAGCCGCTTGAGCACCGACCTTCGCGAGAAGAGAACGTGGCGGCACATAATCTGGCCGATCCGGATCCGGGATTATCGACGCGCCCGCTGCACAAATGATGACGTCAGCGTCGCGGGCGTCATCATACGTGCCTTCATGAATGTACGTATTTGTTGTTCCGGGGACGCCGGTTGATTGAGAGTGGTCAAGCCCCTCGCCGAGAGCTAACCCATCCTTCGTATCAATAACAGCGATCTCGGAATATAAACCCGACGCCATCGCGAATGTGACCACGGACGACCCCACATGGCCTAGGCCTACCACCACAAGTTTTGTTGAATGCATACCTATCACAGTAGAGCGTTCCCGTTTAATGGTCACGCTGGCTGCCCGAGGGGTATGTGGGCTGCGGAACGGTCACGCGGGCGGCCCGATGGTCATGTGGGTGAGTCTTTGTTTAGTCACTTTTCCGGATGCTGTGGCCCCTTGGCATCCTGTGTGCAGGTTTTCCCGAGTTAATTTGTAGCCGTGCGAAGGAGTGGATTGATTCTCGTGCAGTGATCGTGCGATTTTGCCGGGTAAAACGCCCGTTGTTGCAGTTTTGCGGGGGGACATGTCGCCGCGATAAAAACTGCGGGGGGATATGGCAGATTTTCGGCGATTTTTCTTGCAAATACCCCCGCTTTTCTCGCGGAAACGACGTATGCCCCCGCAGTTTTAGCTAGGCCCCGTTGTAGCTAGCCCCTTGGCCTCAAGCTGCTTGGCACCACCCTCCCTAAAAATTCACGCTCTCTGGCACCACGCCCCACTCCACAAACGCCCAACCACGCCAAACCCCCCATCCCACGTGGCCCCCACTCCATAAGGCCCTAACCACGCCAACCTCGGAGGCGTAATTAGCTCCTTACTTCCGTGCTTCGCCACATAGGCAAACTATGCTTCTATTGGCGCAAGCACGGTGTCTTTTTCGGAATCCGTCACCGTATCCGCCGAAACCCTTGTCGTTGTTTCGCCACGGGCTTCGCGCGTAATAGCGTTGGCAAGGAATTCGACTCGCTCGGCCGGGAACGAAAAATGGATCGCCATCCAATAAATTGCCAGTGAGAATATAACGATGACGGGCACAGCAGTGTCGAAGCGAAGAACGCCGATTCCGCCGTCGTAGTCTCCTAGGTAAGAAATAACGGCTAGGCCGATGAGCCATGGGATGTACCAGAAGCCCGCGCGGAAAGCCATGTTGTAGCGGTTCATTGCCTCGTGATGGCTGAACACCTTGTTGACACCCAGGAGAACTAGTCCCAGACCCATAGCAATGAATAGTTTGAGGTCAGTGGCCCACCCTGTCCAGTACACCAGAAGGTTCGACGACATGAACCCCAGCAGGGGAAGGAGATGTCCAAACGGTGCTTTGAAGGTGCGTTGATGGTGGGGTAGTCGGCTGCGCAGCGCTGCCATTGTTAGTGGACCTGAGGCAAAGGATAAGACCGTGGCTGAGGAGATAAACCCGGCCATTTGTTGCCATGAGGGGAAGGGCAGGAAGAGCACAAGTCCGACGACAAAAGCGACGACCATGGAGAAGACGGGGGTGCCGTGTCGGTTCGTTGTGGCGAGTTTAGCTGGGGCGTTACCGTTGCGGGCCATGCCGTGTGAGATCCGGGCTGTGGTCGTGACGTAGATCAGTCCGGTGTCTGCAGGTGACACGATGGCGTCGATATAGAGGAGGACGGCTAACCAGCCCGCCCCTAGCATCGTCGAAATTGCCGCGAGGGGGCCGAATGAGTCGCTGAAGTTGAGATTGGACCAGTGTCCGCCCATATTAGCGATAACACGATGGGGAAGGACACCAAGAAAAGCTGTCTGAAGTCCAACGTAAATCAAAATGCAAATAAGAACGGATCCGACGACAGCAAGAGGAACGTTTCGACGCGGATTACTCGTTTCGCCGGCCAATTCGATGCCTTGTCGAAAGCCCAAGAAAGAAAAGACGATTCCGGAAGTTGCAATGGCAGTGAAAACACCGTGCCAACCGTGGGAGAAAAAGCCCTCACCCGCGGTGAAATTGCCACCGTGAAAACCGAGTGCGACAAAGGAAACAATGACCAGGCTGATAATCCCTAGTGTCCACCACACTAATACGTTATTGATACGACTGAACCAACGGATTCCGAAGTAATTGATGACGACGAATACGGCCATGAGCAGTATCGCAAGCACGATTCCTAGCGGCGTGAGCGTGTGCACAGTCTGCCCGCCGACCACATGCTCATGCGTGAACGGGCCGTATTTCGTGGCGTAAGTGAGCGCGCCCATGACTTCGATCGGAGGAAGTGCGAGCGCCGCAATCCAGTTGATCCAGCCGGTCATATATGAAGCGAAACCACCGAATACGACATGCGGGTAGCGCACAACCCCTCCCGAAAGGGGAAACATGGTGCCGAGCTCTGCGTAGCACAGGGCAATAAAAAGGATCATGATCCCGCCGAGTGCCCAAGAAATTATTGCCGACGGACCTGCCGCTTGAGCAGCCACCATTGATCCAAACAACCATCCGGAACCAATGATGGATCCAACACTAGCGAACAAAAGGCCAATACTGCCGACCCCTCGGTGCAAGGAATGGCCTGCTTGTGGGTTGGTGGTGCTGTCCGTGGCTGTCCCGGTGTGGGTTAGGTTTCCGCGTGTTCGTGCGGACGTTGCTTTGGCGGTGGTTCGGCTGCGAACAAATCCCGCCATTTTTGGTGTGACCTCAGGCGATGCCATCTCGGTCTCCCTTCGCTTGAACAATTAATTGTTCGTTACGCTAGACCTTTACGGAATGATTCTTAGTATCGGAAACAATAATTTAATATTTCTTTGCATTTTTGCTGGTGGAGTAGGTGTGAGTAACGAAACGGAAATAAAACACGGGGATTATGTGGACCTGTGTGTCGACGAGGAAGTTGTGGGCGAAATATAAGCCCATGGCGGGGTGTCACTAGGTAATTTCGCTTGTTAACCTGGAGTGACGTGCCCGTTATGTGGCGTAGTGGTGTAGTGGCGTAGTGGCCCTTGCCGCGTCCGAGTTTGTGCAACCTGCCGATGTACACAGGTAGCGGCGTGGTGGGCGTGTGTGATGTGCCGGGAAAATTTGTCGACGTCGTGTTCCGTGTGATCATGCGTGAGATACAGTTCCTGCCCGGTGTCAGGTTCCCCTAGGTGCTTCGCTTCGTGTAGCAATCTTGCGGGGGGATATGGCTGGTGCGGTAAAACTGCGGGGGGATATTGCAGATTTTTGGCCATTTTCCAGGCATATACCCCCGCTTTTCTCGAGAAAACCGCATATTCCCCCCGCAGTTTTAGTACGTCGAAGGCGTCCGCGATCCGAATTTGAGTCCATCGGCGAAATATGACCGCGGGCGGTTTAAAAATCGACGGTGAGGTCACGTTCCCACCTAGGGGTGAGGTCATGCTCCCACCCAGGTAGGTCCTTCGGTCCATCCTTCTGTGCGCCCAGGTAAGCAAATCGGGGACACCGTGTCGCAGAAATGTTGACGACACTCATGGGGAGGGGTACGTTTGCTGTCAATACAAAGACCGCTCAGTCTACTTTAGGCGAACGGAACTCAGACAAAGTAGTGCGAAGGCGAACCCATGGAAGCAATCATTATTTTTCTCCTGATTGGCGTCGGTGCGCAGCTGGTCAAGGGAAGCATGGGCATGGCTTATGGGGTTACCTCAACAACGCTGCTGGTGTTCACCGGTGTGCAGGCGGCAACGGCGTCGGCAATTGTTCACCTCGTTGAGGTGGGCACCACCCTTGCGCTGGGGCTTAGCCATTGGAAAATGGGAAATGTCGACTGGAAACTGGCCTTATCGCTGGGGGCACCAGGTGCGTTCGGAGCATTTGTTGGCGCACGTGTCCTTGGCCAGGCAAGCGCCTCAGCAGCACGTCCGGTGACCGCCGCGATTCTCGTCGCCTTGGGGACGTTCATCGTTTTGCGATTCATCGGACTCGTCACGATTCAAGCGAAGACAGTGTGGGGACCGAAACGCCTCGGCGTCCTTGGTTTGCTGGTCGGCGGTCTGGATGCCACGGGCGGCGGTGGCTGGGGGACGATGACTACGTCGACGCTGATGGCGGCCGGGAAACGGGAGCCGAGGCGGATAGTTGGTACGGTCCTGGCCGCGCAATTCCTCGTCGCAACTGCGGCGACGCTGGGCTTCATCCCCGTGCTGAGTAGAGAAGTTGAGCACCATGCCGCGCCGGCATTAGGCCTGTTCATCGGCGGGATTGTTACCGCTCCGTTCGCCGCGTGGCTTGCTGGAAAAGTCAATGCGTCGGTTCTCGGCGGTGCGGTCGGTGTGCTGCTTGTCGGGCTGAATGTCAAGGTTTTATTTGATGCTTTCGGCGTTGGCCACGCGTCTCAGTGGGAGGCGGTCGCCTTAGCTGCTGGTTTTGGGATGATTGCAGGCAACTGGGCCCGGCTATACGCCCAATCTCGAGAGGAAAAGTCCAGTTCAGAAGTGTTTTCGACCCATAATGGCGCTGGCTCACGTAGGGGATCTACCTCGCGTTACCCCGAGTCTGGCGTGCACACGGATGTACATGGGGCAGAAGTGATCACGACAGGAACTGATGTCACACCTGATCGGACATCTAGTGCAGTTTCAGGGGCGCGATGTCCTTAAAAAGTTGAAGAAATAGACAGAGCAGTCTAGAATTTGGCCACAATTAAAAACAGCTTGGTCTATCACTAGGGGATCGACTGGGACTTGAAGGTTATGCAGTGCGCTGGTTGCGTTAAACCCCGTTTATCAGGTGAAACAGACTCCGGTGAGGCACATAATAACTGCTTCGCAAATGAAGCGTTGTGATGGTCCTTCCGTAGCGAAGCCAGAACAATCACCGTGCTTGGGATGGTGGACTACTAATCGCACCTTCTCGACCAACGGGTAGCTGACGCCTCACGTCACTCCGTCGCCGGCGAGTCCCTAACAATTGTTGCCGTATGAAGATCACGTAGTAATGGCCAGATAGCGAGAATGCTGTCCAACCAGGACTACAGCCAACGGTGTTCGATCCGATAGCCCTCGCGACGTGAAATTCCGAATTCTTAACGCAATCCAATTAATCCACTTTCTCGCCACAACCCAACGAAGGACAAACCAGTGACAACTCCCACCCGTAATGAAACAACTCAGAACGATTCTTCCGTTACCAGCGTTAATGATTCACCCCGTGCCCAGAGACCGGGTGAGCGGGCTACCCGGGGGCAGAGGGCCGGCGGACGCGCTGCCGGTGGACAAACTGCCGACGGACGTACCGCGGGCGGACGCGCTGCTAGTGGACGCTCTCGGCCCCGCCGGAAGCCGAAGCCCCAAGGGCAGTGGGCAGTAGATGGCCACGAAGCCCTCAATGACGATGAAAAGATCAAGGCCGAAGACGCCGGTGTCGCTGTCGCCCAGCGCGTCCGAGATATTTACGCCCTTCAGGGATTCGATTCCATTCCGGCGAATGATCTTGCCCCACGCTTTAAATGGATCGGCCTTTATACTCAGCGTCGTCAGGACATGGATGGAGAGCAAACAAGCATCAAAAGCAATGCTGAGCTCCAGGACCATTACTTCATGATGAGAGTCCGTTTAGATGGTGGCGTTGTTAATTCGGAACAACTAACGGTTATCGGCGAAATTTCTCGCGACTTTGCCCGGGGGACGGCCGATTTTACGGATCGCCAGAATGTGCAGCTGCACTGGATTCGAATTGAAGATGTTCCGGAGATTTGGGATCGCTTAAACAGTGTGGGTTTGTCTACGAATTTTGGGTGTGGCGATGTCCCGCGCGTCATTCTGGGATCGCCAGTGGCCGGCGTCGCTGCTGATGAAATTATTGATGCAACACCAGCGATTGAGGAAATTAAAAATAATCGCCTTCCTAAGCCGGAATATTCGAATCTCCCGAGGAAATTTAAAACCGCAATTTCGGGAAACTCTCGCCAAGATGTTACACACGAAATTCAAGACCTTTCGTTTATTGGGGTTAAGCATCCTGAGCACGGGCCCGGCTTCGACGTCTGGGTAGGCGGAGGCTTGTCGACGAACCCCATGCTCGCTCAGCGGCTCGGCGTTTTCGTTTCCCTCGACGAGGTTCCTGACGTGTGGGAAGGGATTGTCTCCATTTTCCGCGATTACGGATATCGACGGCTACGTAACCGCGCGCGCTTGAAGTTCCTGGTCGCTGATTGGGGCGTCGAAAAGCTACGTGCTGTTCTGGAAAACGACTATTTAGGCCATCCGCTCCGTGACGGTGTGGAGCCGCCGGTTGCCCCAGGTTATCGGGATCATATCGGTGTTCACGACCAGCAGGACGGGCTGAAGTACGTTGGCGTCAAACCTACGGTGGGGCACACTGAGGGCCGTCAGCTGATTCGCTTGGCTGAACTCGCCGATAAATTCGGATCGGGTCGAATTCGAACTACTCCGAATAAAGAACTCCTGTTTCTCGACGTCAAGCCGGGGCGCGTACCTCATCTACTTCATGCCCTGGATAACGAGGGCCTATCGGCGAAGCCTTCGAGTTTCCGGCGCGACATCATTTCATGCACGGGTTTGGAATTCTGCAAACTTGCCCTCGTTGTGACAAAACAACGCGCAATTCGGTTAGCCGACGAACTTGAAGAGCGCTTAGGTGATCTCGACGTTCCACTAAAAATCAGTCTTAACGGTTGCCCCAACTCATGCGCCCGGACGCAATTGGCGGACATCGGCCTCAAAGGGCAAATTGTGACTGACCAAGATGGCAACCGCGTTGAAGGGTTCCAAGTCCACCTCGGAGGGGCCCTTGGATTTCACCCTGATTTTGGACGAAAACTACGTGGCCACAAAGTGACGAGTGCAGGGCTCGCAGATTACGTCGAAAGGCTTGTCACCAAATATAAAGCCGATCGAAATAAAGGTGAACAGTTTCGCGAATGGGTACTCCGTGCTCCAGACGAGGACTTGCAATGAGCACAGCAGCAATCAATAACGAGGTTCGCCACCATTCTGAGATGGGACCGAATACGCATTCTTATACTGCCCACACAGATTTTCCAGAGGAGGATAAGGCGCCGAAACTTCATCGTGATGTTCCCGGAAAGAAAGGCCATTCGAATCCGAATCGGGCCGTCGTCAATAACTGTCCCTATTGTGGTTCGGAATTGCTCTTCCCTGATACGCAAACCGAATACGCCTGGGAATGTCGGGAATGTTGCCATGTTTTCAGCGTGAAATTCCATGGATACCTACCCAGAAATGTAAATAAACAAAACGAGCAGTAACCACCACTCACCGGCGGAATTCATCAGCACACCAATGACATGAGCCCCGCCACAGTGAATATCGGTGAAACTAAGGAGTGACTCTCCATGTCTACCCCGACAACGGATCACGGCGAACATTTATCGACGACGGATGCGCCTGATTCCCGCAGCGCAGCGGACACCGCGCCCGACGCCCTGAGCCCAGAGAGCATCGCGCAGACGTCGATCGTCCGGCACACTCGTGGCATCGAAGACCCTGTCGTCGAAGCATGTGACGGAGATTCACAGGTCAACGGCGGCAGCGTCAACCACACAAAGGCCAATGACGAGAGCGCCGACTAGGATCGCGGCGGTGGCGTCGACAATGATTATCGGGCTGAAATGCTGAACTTGGCCCTTGATTATTCCGCAGAACTGGAAAACGCCACCGCCGAAGAAATCATGCAATGGGCGAATGACCACATTCCGAGGCTGGCGGTCACGTTATCTATGCAGGACACTGTTTTAGCTGATCTCGCGGAGAAATATGCTCCCGCCGCCGACCTTGTCTTTTTAGACACCGGCTATCATTTTCCCGAAACGCTTGATGTCGCGGATGCCGTGGAAAAGCGGTATTCGAACCAGCTTATTCGTGTTGTCCCTCATCTCACCCGCCATGAGCAGGACCAACGCTATGGCAAGGACCTCTACGCAACTGATCCCACACTCTGTTGTCACATGCGAAAAGTCGTACCGCTTCAGGAAACTCTGGCGGACTATCCCGCGTGGGTGACGGGGCTCAAGCGCGTCGATGCCCCGTCGCGCGCTCACACTCCTGTCCTGGAAATCGACAAGGCAGGGCGACTGAAGATCAATCCCATCATTTCCTGGACTGATGGCGACGTCGAAAAATACATCGTCGAGCACGAGTTGATCCGGCACCCCCTAACGACGCAGGGATACCCGTCTATTGGATGCGCGACGTGCACGGCGCGAGTGCAAGCGGGGGAGGACCCGCGTTCCGGGCGCTGGCAAGGAAAGGAGAAAACCGAGTGCGGTCTGCACGTGTAGGCCGCGCCGGCGCGTCACCCCCAGTGGCGCCCGCCACCATCTGTTCGTCCCCCACCTTTAGCTATCCACCGCCACCCTAAAGATAGGAAAAACCATGACCGTAGCCGCTCCGACGCGCGTAGCATCCTCTTTACCTGCACATTTAGCGCTACTCGAAGCAGAAGGCATCGATATTATCCGACAAGCCGCTGGCCAAGCAGATCGCGGTGCCATTTTGTTCTCCGGCGGCAAGGACTCTGTTGTCGTCCTTGAACTCGCACGCCGCGCATTTGCTCCCGCGTCGATACCCTTTGAGCTCCTTCACGTCGATACCGGGCATAATTTTCCGGAAGTGTTGGCGTTTCGTGACGCGATTGCCGCCCGCCCCGGCGTCACCCTTCGCGTCGCTAAGGTTCAGGACTGGATCGACCGAGGTGAACTCCACGAGCGTCCCGACGGCACACGCAACCCGTTGCAGACCGTCCCCCTCGTCGAGACTATTGAGAATCAGGGATACAACGTCGTCCTTGGCGGGGCACGACGCGACGAAGAAAAAGCCCGCGCGAAGGAACGCGTGTTTTCCGTGCGTGATTCATTCGGCGGGTGGGATCCACGTCGGCAACGCCCCGAACTATGGGGCATCTACAACGCAAAAGTGCAGCCCGGCGAGAATGTTCGCGTTTTCCCCATCTCTAACTGGACGGAAGCCGACGTCTGGGACTACATCGACGCCCGGCACCTCGAACTCGCCCCCATCTACTACGCCCACCAGCGCGAAGTGTTCAAACGCAACGGGATGTGGCTCTCACCCGGAGAGTGGGGCGGCCCGCGCGACGGCGAAAAAATTGTCACAAAGACAGTCCGGTACCGCACCGTCGGTGACATGTCATGTACGGGAGCGGTCGAGTCCGAGGCCCGCACCAATGCCGACATTATCGACGAAATCCGCCGCTCAACCACGACCGAACGCGGTGCCACCCGCGCAGATGACAAATTATCCGAATCCTCTATGGAGGACAGGAAGAAAGATGGGTATTTCTAATGTCTCACAGCACAACCGCCGCACTCGATGCCGCCCGCGAGACGGCTAACGTCCCCAATGAGACCCCCACCACGGCTAACAACGAGCTTCCCACCGTTCGGCTGTGCACCGCGGGTTCCGTCGATGATGGCAAATCCACATTCGTCGGCCGGCTGCTTCATGACACGAAATCGATCCTCAGCGACCAGTATGAAGCAGTACAACGCTCGTCAGAAGCCCGGGGTCTAGCGGAGGCGGATCTCTCGCTTTTGGTCGACGGTCTCCGCGCAGAGCGCGAGCAAGGCATCACCATCGACGTCGCCTACCGCTATTTCGCCACGGACCAGCGTAAATTCATCTTGGCGGACTGCCCCGGCCACGAGCAGTACACGCGCAACACTGTCACCGGAATGTCCACCGCAGATGTTGTCATTTTGCTTATCGACGTGCGCAACGGAGTAGTCCGTCAAACTAACCGACACGCGACGGTCGCGGGCCTCCTTGGCGTCCCGCATGTCGTCGTCGCCGTCAACAAAATCGATTTGGTGGACTACGACGAAGCCACCTTCCGCACCATCGAGGACCAGGTTGCAGCATTGGCCGACCGCGCGCACCTCAACGATGTCCGCGTCGTCCCGATCTCCTCGCTCAAGGGCGACAATGTGGTGGAACGGTCCGCCCGAACGCCGTGGTACACCGGCCCCAGCGTCGTCGAAATATTAGAAAACATTGACGACATCAACAGCGTCGAAGACACGGCTGACCAGGATCTTCGCCTGCCGGTGGACTACGTTATTCGCGATCACGACTCCGAATACCGAGGCTTCGCCGGCCGAATCGCGGCAGGATCCGTCGGCGTCGGTGATGACGTGACGGTAACAGGCGGCCGCACTGCTCGAATCACTTCGCTCAGCATTGCTGGTGATCCGGTCGGAGAACCGGCCCGTGCGGTTGCTGGCAGTTCCGTGAGCGTCGAACTGGACACCGATATCGACTTGTCACGTGGCGCGCTGATCGCAGGAACACCTCATCCAGACACCACGAATACCGTCGAGGCCACCGTGGTCCACACCAGCCAACGGCCGCTCGTTGTCCGTCGGCGGTTATTGTTGCGCTACGGTGCGCACACCACGAAAGCCCAATTGTCAGATATTCAAGGCATTATCGACGTCGATTCCGGCGAATTACTCTCCACGCGCCCTACCGAATTCAATGATGAACCCGTGACGACGCTGGAATCCAACGAACTGGCCCGCGTCACGATCAAAACGCGGGATCGTATCCCATTCGAGTCCTACCAACCTGGCGGCAAAATCGGGTCTTTCCTTCTTATCGACGATCAGACGGGCGACACCGTGGCCGCCGGTTTGGTCCTTCCGCCGAAAGCTGAGCAGACGGAGAGATCACAGGCGTGACGGTCATGAACGTGGCGGTAACGGGGCTAGACGGACACGATCGTGAGTAAGGAGGGCGCACAGTGAAGCACTCTGTATCGAAGCGCCCGGGACCGAAGCGGCCGGGACAGAAGCGCTCGGGATCGCAGTGCCCGGGATCGCAGCGCTCTGCGTTGATTTTGTTAGCCCACGGCAGTCGGCATAACCATGTGACGCATGCGCTTCGCGATATTACCGACGCCGTCGCCCGCCAATCCCGCATTGCCGGACGCTTCGGAGTCCACATGGCGTTTTTGGATCACGCCGAGCCCGATTTAGTGCAGGTGAGCGCACGTTTGGCCGAGCTGGGTTACGACCGCGCTGTTGTCGTGCCACTTCTCTTTACCGACGCTTTCCACTCGCGTGTCGACGTTCCCGCGCAGGTGAAGGAGGCACAGAATGTATCCGGACTGGCGATGTCCATCGCGCGCGGTTTGGGGACGGGCGGCGACCTGGCCGCCGTGTTGGAGCAGCGGTTTAGCCAACTGGTCCCTGAGGAAGCGAACTCGTTAGCGACCACACCCGCCCCGGTGATTCGCGTTCTTTACTCTGTGGGCAGTTCTGATCCTGTGGCTAATGATGCTGTCAGCCGTCTAGCTGCGAGTATTGGTGCCGCCTCTGTTGCAGCAACGGGGGAACATCCGAAGGGCGTCGCCGCTATTGACCACATCATTACTCATCACGGGGAGACCATTAATGGAGACCCCCACCATGGCGGCACTGACCACGGCGGCCCAGACGAGGGGCCACGAAAGAAAGATCGGTCGGTCACTGAACTGGGGGCATCATTCGTCGATCCTCTGGTCGTCGTTCAACCCTTGTTCGTAGCACCGGGAAAACTGTGGGCGATGGCGACTAAAGAAATAGCCCATAGGCAGGGGAAATTTGAGTCGCCGGGACCAGATTGGCCACACACGCGCGTCACCTACAGCCGAGGTGATACTCCCCAGGCACGGGGTCACTCTCATGCGACACTCGGCCTGTCCGGTGCCAGGTTCCGATGCGGATCCCCCCTTGGCGTCGATTTAGCACCCATGATCGCAGAGCGGGCGTGTTCAGTGTAAAGAACCCCCGAACTCCACGTGCCCCGGCGCTTCATCGTCGACGAAGCTCGGGGCTAATGGTGTGGCTAATAGCATCGCGCGTCAACGGGGTTGTGCATCATCGGGGTAGTGTGTCACCGGGGTTGTATGCCCCCGAGGCCTGCACCTCATCCGCACCCCGGCACCGTCATTATTTAGCGCTCACGCGTGAATGAACCACCATGTCGTCCCACTCGACAACCTTCTTGCGCTCGCGGTGTTCTTTTTCGCCGAGCTCATGCTCATATGCCTCGAGCGCGTGGTAGCCCTCCCAGGAGGTCACCTCGACACCCTTATCGCGGAGCAACTCCAGCACGGCGTCAGGATCCGCCGTCTCTGGTTCAGTGAGCAAACCATTATCAAGGTCTTCCAGCAGGCAGTCGACGGTTTCGTTTGCGTCGCCCTTGGTGTTTCCGATCAAGCCGACAGGTCCGCGTTTAACCCATCCCGTGGTGTACAAACCGTCGAGTGTTTCCTCCGACCCGGCCTGACGCACAATGCGTCCGGCGATGTTGGGAATCACGTGGTGCTTGTCGTCGAAGGGGATCTCCTTGGCGGGATCAGACCGGTACCCGACGGCGTGATAGACAGCCCCCAACTCCCAATCCTTGTATTTCCCGGTGCCGCGGATTCCACCATGTCCATCGAGTTCGGTGCGCTCGGTCCGCAACCCGGTGACCTTGCCGTCCTTAGTCAAAATCTCAACCGGCGACTCGAAGAAATGGATATACAGCTTATGGGGACGGTCTTCGATCTCACGGATCGCGTACTGCTCCAGAATGCTGCACACCATGTCCTGGATCTTGGAACTCCGACGAGTAGCTTCGGAAGCCTCGTCGTATTGAATATCTTCGGGGTCCACAATGACCTGGATGGTGGGGGACTTATCCAGTTCCTTGAGCTCCATTGGCGTGAACTTTGCCTGCGCAGGCCCACGACGCCCAAACATGTGGACTTCCGTGGCCTTATTTTTCTTTAGCGCCTCGTACACGTTGTCAGGGATTTCAGTCACATGCAGCTCGTCGGCAGTTTTGGCTAACACACGTGCGATATCGACCGCGACGTTACCGACACCAACAACTCCGACTTTCTCGGCGTGTAAATCCCAATCGCGCTGGAAAAGGGGGTTGCCATCATAAAAGCCAACGAATTCTCCCGCACCCCAGGAACCGTCGGCACCTTCACCAGGAACGTTCAGCGAGCGATCCCCGGTGGCTCCCGTCGCGAAAATCACGGCGTCGTACAGAGATTGGAGTTCGGACAGGGTGATGTCCTTGCCGTATTCCACATTCCCGATCAACCGGAGCTCAGGTTTGTTCATCACCTTGTGGAGCGACTTAATAATTCCCTTGATGCGTGGGTGGTCGGGCGCAACGCCGTAGCGGATAAGGCCAAAGGGGGCTGGCATTTTCTCAAAAAGATCAATGGCGACGTCGCCGTCAAATTTCTTCATGAGGGCATCTGAAGCGTAAATACCAGCTGGCCCGGAGCCAATGACGGCCACACGTAGAGGTCGATCCATGGACTGAGGTTCTCCTTTTATTGCGATGTAATTGAGATGTTTGTCATGCGATGCGCTTGTATCCGGAATGCTTCCGACGACGAGCCGGGGAGCATCGACGTTGCGTTTATGTCATCCGCGTAATCGTGACTCGCGGAATCGTGATTCGCTGCTCGACGACCGCGATTAATGACGGATACCCGACGACGGCAATTACCGACGGCGGCAATAACCCGTGGGTAACCGGCACGATCGATGGCGGTTGAACTCCACGAATCCGAAACTATACCACTCTGTCTACTTTTGTTGTGGGGTCGGGTACCCCAGCGGCTGCCCGTTGGTACGTTACTGCAAATTCATGGCGCGTCAATCCCCGCGAAAGTGGCAAATAGTCGCGAAAGACACACACAAACGGAATAATGAAGGGCATATCCGCATATGTGCCAAACCCCACAAAGGTGAATCATCGGTGGTTCAGCACACGTGCGCCGGAACAGCGAGTAAGCCGAGTAACCAGACTGCGTCATCAACGCGTAGCGCTGAGTAATTGTGGAGGTTTAATCATATGCCGCGTGCCCTATACATCGACGTCGGAGGAGCTTTCGGATCGTCGGCAGGCGACGCCCTACCCGCACCCCTTCAGGGAGAAGTCACCCGAATTATCTCCGGAGAGTCAGGATCATCCGCTGACTCCGCAGCGCTTGTTGCAGAGGCAGTGGAGAAGGTATCCCAGGCGAAAACATCCCAGGCGGAGGCATCCGAACAGGACACATCCCACCCCAACGGAACGCAGGGCGCACTCGTTGCCACCGGAGACATCACCGTCGATTCACGCATCGCGGCCAGCATCGGCGTCCCAGTCGTTCTCCTGTTCCTTACCGACGCCGCACCCGCCCCACTTCGCGTCTCACTTAGCATCTCTACAGCCGCCCATGAAGGGGCCAAGGTCGCAGCCGTCGTGACCCGCGACGGCCTTGCTATCGACGGCGTCCCAACCAGCATCCCCGTCATCGCAGCCTCCGACGAGGCCGCGCTCGACTCCGCGGTGTCGTCGGCAGTGGGGGAGAGCGGACACCTCGACCCAGTCATCGGCCCGGAAGTTTTTCAGCACAACCTCATTGACCAAGCACGCGCCTCCGGAGCGCGCATTGTCCTCCCCGAAGGCGACGACGACCGTATCCTCCGCGCCGCCGACTGGCTCCTAGAACACCACGTCTGCGACCTCACCATCCTCGGCAACCCCGATGACATTGCGGCACGGTCTAAGGAACTGGGCCTCAACCTCAGCGACGCCACCATCGCCAACCCTCAAGGCACCGACGACGAATCCGTCGAGCAGGCGGAAAAATTCGCTGCTACCTTCGCTGAACTGAGGAAAAAGAAAGGCATCACCCTCGACGATGCTCGGGAGACAATGAAAGACATCTCCTACTACGCCACCATGATGATCTACGACGGCCAAGCCGACGGCATGGTGTCCGGTGCCGCGCACACCACCGCACACACCATTAGACCAGCGCTACAAATCATCAAGACCGCGCCGGGTTCCTCCGTCGTCTCCTCCATCTTCCTCATGGTCATGCGTGGGAAACTCTGGGCCTTCGGAGATTGCGCTGTTAACCCGAACCCCACCTCCGAACAGCTGGCAGAAATAGCCGTCACCTCCGCAGATACCGCCGCCAGCTTCGGAATCAACCCCCGCGTCGCCCTCTTGTCTTACTCGACGGGTTCCTCAGGAGCGGGCGATGACGTCGATAAAGTCACCCGCGCGGTAGAACTGGCGCAGCGTAAAGCCGCCGATGCGCCACGGAATGGCAGTCCCATCGCTATTGACGGGCCAATCCAGTTCGATGCCGCCGTTGAGCCATCCGTCGGCAAGAAAAAAATGCCCGACTCTGACGTTGCTGGGCAGGCCACGGTCTTCGTTTTTCCCACTCTCGACGCAGGGAATATCGCGTATAAAGCGGTCCAGCGCACCGCTAACGCATTGGCTGTGGGGCCGGTACTTCAGGGCCTGAACAAACCAGTCAATGATCTCTCCCGCGGAGCCACGGTGCCGGACATCATCAACACTGTGGCCGTCACAGCAGTGCAAGTGGCCGCACAGACCAGCACCCGCGATTCCGCACAGTCCTGACCCGCCACAGAGAGAAGCGACATGATGAAGACAAGCGACACACCGACCCCGGCAGGCACCTCCGTGGCGGCAGACACATCCACCCAGACCGAAGCATCTGACAACCACAATGAAGAACTGGTGTTGGTGCTCAACTCGGGTTCGTCGTCAATAAAGTTTCAGCTGGTCAACCCGGCTAATCACGCCACAGATGAACCCTTTGTCTCCGGGCTTGTGGAGCAGATCGGTGAGGAATCAGGGCACATCACTATCAAGTACGCAGGGGAGAAGCACACCCGTGAGCTGCCCATTCTCAACCACACAGTGGGGCTCGATGAAGCTCTGAACTTTTTGGACTCACTCGGCGTCGGGCTATCCACACTGAACCTGGTGGCGTGTGGGCACCGCGTTGTCCACGGTGGGCGCCTGTTTAACAGCCCCGTCCTTATCGACGACGAGGTTGTCGGTTTGATCAGGGACCTTATTCCGCTGGCCCCGCTACACAACCCTGCCAACCTGGATGGCATCACGGTCGCGCGGAAAATCCTGCCCGACATCCCCCATGTCGCGATTTTCGATACCGCCTTTTTCCACTCGCTCCCGCCCGCAGCCGCTCTCTATCCCATCGATGCCGAAACGGCCATGAACTACGCCATCCGGCGGTACGGGTTCCACGGTACGAGCCACGAGTACGTTTCCCAACATGTGCCCGATCTGCTGGGTAAACCACCCCACCAAGTGAACCAAATTACTCTGCACCTGGGGAACGGTGCCTCCGTGGCGGCAGTCCGTGGCGGCCACGCCGTGGACACCTCAATGGGAATGACCCCCTTGGCGGGCATCATGATGGGCACCCGTTCCGGTGACATCGACCCCGGCATCGTCTTCCACCTTGCCCGCAACGGCATGACCATCGACGAGATCGACGACTTGCTCAACCGCCGGTCCGGCCTCAAAGGCATGAGCGGAGTGAACGACTTCCGTGCCCTCCAGGAAAAGATCGACCGCGAGGACCAGGACGCGTGGAGTGCTTACAACATGTATGTGCACTCCATTCGACGTTTCGTAGGGGCATACATGCTCATTCTTGGGCGCTTAGATGCCATCACGTTCACGGCAGGAGTTGGCGAGAATCACGCCGGAATTCGCCGCGACACCATGGCTGAACTGGAGAATTTCGGCATCATTATCGACGACGAGCGAAACAACTCGCCGTCCCGTGAAGCGCGGCTCATTTCTTCTGACGACTCTCGCGTAAAAGTATTTGTCATTCCGACGAATGAGGAACTAGCTATCGCGCGTTATGCCGCGGGCTTCGCTCACCATTAGCGATGGGGTTACAGCGAGATGTATGACGAGGGTTCTGGCCTCTGGTAAGAACGCCACGCGTGGGGTGTTACGTGTGGTGTGCTTTGCGTGGGGCACGGGTGCCGATTTCGACGTGCTATGCCCGAGGGCCCTGTTGCGCCTGTGAGGGCGTCTCTGTGGTGTCTGGCCGAGTGGCCCGGCGGTTGAGCGACCAGCGGATAAATTGAAAAACAGACGCAGCGATGATGATTCCTGCGAAAAGGCGGTTAGTCCATGACTCGTCGATGTAGCCCTGGGCGCGAACGACCAGTAAGAGAACGCCGGCGAAGAACATGACGGCTGCGAAGACTTTGTCGTTATATTGCATCGTCACATCTCTCCGTCCAGTTCTTGTTGCAAGGTCATTCGCCGTTACTCTCGTCGGCAACCGCCACCGTACATTTGTCGGGAATAAGCGGCACTCATTCGTCGGCGATAGCCCGATGGCGTCGTGTGAGGTTATCAAAAAGTCCCCGTCGTAACGGGGACTATATGGTGCTACACCAAGCACCTGGGTGTCCAATAGAGAACACATCATACGGCGCAGGCTCGGCTGCGCTCATCGTCGATGCACAAGCCGATATTTCAGCGCGTCATGGCGCTTCCAAGGATGTCATACCTTTAGGCTGCTATTTCTAGGCAGCGATGACGTGCCGGCTACCTCCAAGGCCGACGTTGTTTAGAAGATAAAGACGTCGTCGCCAACTTGGAGAGTATTGAAGTAGTGCTCAGCATCCTGGTGGGAGAGGTGGATGCATCCTGCGGACTCGCGGTTCAGAGATCCTTCGTGGAATGCCATGCCGGAGTTCGTGAAGTACACCGAGTAAGGCATCGGAGCATTATTGAACTCATGGCTCACCTCGTCCTTCACCTTACGAAGAACCTTGTGCCAGCCTGGAGTCGTTTCCTGTCCCGGAGCGCCAGCAGTGATGGGAACCGGGCCGTAGGTGATGTTCTTGTGGCCATCGGTCAACCAGGAGCGACGAGCGCCGAGGTTCACGCAAGCCTCTGCGCCATCCTCACAGGGCGCAGTTACTGCATTCTCTTCAGCAGCGCGCTGAGCGGCCTCTGCTTCAGCAGCCTGGCGCGCCTGCTCCTCAGCAGCGCGGGCAGCGGCATCGCGTGCAGCAGCCTGCTGAGCTTCCTGGTCAGCAATTGCGTTCGGCCAGATGGCGTTGATCCAGCCATCGACGGTGGTGCGGATCCAGTTAGCAGCGTTCGGGTCTAGCTGCTCAGTGTTCTGGTAGACGCTGTTGCGCCAATCCAGGGCGATGGTCTTGCCGCGGTCTGACGCAGTGCGGGCGAACTCATTGAACTGATCTCGCGCCTGGTTGAGAAAATCCTGCGGGTTCGTCGACGAAATAGCCGGCAGGTCCTCCGCACGAGCGGGAGCAGGGTTAGCAACTGTGGCGCCGCCCGCGAGAGCTGCGATGGCGGTAAGCGACGCGGCTGCGGAGACGCCGATACGGGTGGAAATTCGGCGATGAGCTTTAGACATAGTGCCTTACTTTAAACTGTTTGACAGGGTTTTCCTACTTGAAAGGCATTTTCTAGCATACTCTCTACCAAAATTACACCCGAAAAACCACCCATCGTCGATGGCGGTTGGTTCCCAGACAACATGAAATGTGACGCACAACCTACGTGCGGGACATTGCTTACGTGTGAGCTTCCTGGCGGAAGCGCTGCCCTCGCCCTACCACCACGTCCGTGGCCGAATCGCATTCGCCATATCCACCAGGTGATACCTGTGGCTAGGGTACTGAACACTTCGTGCCATCCGACGCAGGTCCGCCTCCACCCCGAGCCGTAAACCACGCACCTCGAAGGGCTGGCCGAACAACGTCGGTACGGTAGCGTGAGTTCGATTCGTTGCGCGCAGCCAATTAAGCCCAGCGGACATGACAGCCACACGCACTTGGGCCATCCGCGGTTCATTCGTCGGGATCTCATCGAGCCGCTGCGCAGCGTCGATAATCCGCTCTTCAGTCAAGTCCTTTGGTGGCCCGGAAATGAGATGAAGAACCGTCGTCAAGCGGGCTAATCGGTGGTGCCGGGACGCCTGCGGAACCTGGTCCAACGCCTCGACAGCCCGGGCAACATCACCCTCCGCAATGAACTGGCGCGACAAACCAAACGCCGACGACACTGTGGTCGGGTTGGTCGCCCACACCAGGCCGTACAACCGGGTCGCGTGAAAACGCAGGGCCACAGGGTCGTCGCCGACAGGGTCCCACCGATCACCCATGGCTTTAAGGGCACTATCCGATGGCAGTGCGGAGGCATGCCCCAAGGTTGCTGCTGCTATGGCGGTCTGCTTATCCAGCACCGACGTCATTGACAGTCCCTTGGCCTGAAGCCACAACTCGGACGTCGCCGCGATGGCAAGCTTGGCCGCGGGCTCCCCGGGAAGAATAAAAATTACTTTCTCAAAATGTCGCTGGGCTTGCTCGTAATCATTGAGCAGCAAAGCAGTAATTCCCGAGTACCATTCGTATCGCCAATCTCGAGTAAAAGATGATTCGAATGTCGATAAATAATTATGAGCTTCGTCGACAAGCCCGAGATCGAGCATTGCCCTCACAATGGACAGCGGAATCTCCACGCTCTCCGCATACTCAGGCATTTTCATTTTTGCGTACAGCGAATCGATAGCTTCAGAGGGCTCGGTATAGCTGATAGTAGAGAGTACATAAGCACCCGGATCCGTGGCGTCTACCATGGGAACTGGCAGCGCCGCCACCACCTCCGGAGCCGTAATCTCAATGGATCTCTCAATGCCATCCACTAATTGATCAGTACGGAAAACCAAGTGCTTCGTGCCATACGTTGTCCTTTGGGGAGCAAATTGTGAATGTAAATGCGGGAAATGCACCTGATCGCGAACCGCACGAATTTCACGCAGCACACCAGTCAGCTGATTCGCCATCGACGACGCCGACGCAAAACGCTTCTCCGGATCCGGATCCGTCGCCCTCAGTAGCAAACGATAAAGCGACAGGTAGCGACGAAATACCGGCTCGTTGGTCGGAGTAGGCAAACCGTCCTTATACCGCCCGTCAACCGTCGGCAAGTGAACAATAAGCGACGCCAGTGTACGGCCAACCGTGTAAATGTCACTGCGCACCGTCGGCCCAGTTTCCGTGATCTCGGGAGCCTGGAAACCCGGCGTACCGTAAATGTGCCCAAACGCGCCGATCCCCGTCACCGCGCCCAAGTCGATGAGCTTGACCTGCTCCTCCGTGATGATGATGTTGTCCGGCTTGAGATCGTTATAAACGACGCCGCGCGAGTGCAGATAATCCAGCGCCTCCAGAACCTCAAGCATGTAGCCAATAGCAACATCGACCGCGAAAAGGCTGTCCCGCTGCTTTTTCCGCTGCGAGCGCAATGACGGGCCGCCCACGTACTCCATCACAATGAACCCGCCGGGGGAGCGGTCATCATCGACGAAGTTGTAAATCTTGACGATGCTCGTGTGCGTAATATCCGCTAGGAACGCGCGCTCCGCGCCGGCCACCGCCCGATCCTGCTCATTGGCCGTTGCCTTCATCCCCTTGAGGACAACCCACCGATCGGAAACATAATGGTCAATAGCCAGGTAAATCCACCCGACGCCACCGTTGGCGAGTGCCCCCACCACCTCATACTGCCCGGCAACCATGTCCCCCTTGTGGAGCGACGGTGCCTTGGCATCAGTTTCCTTAATCGTGTCGGAATCCATGACGGATTCCCGCGGATCCGTTGGCACGATGAACGGCAACGACACCATCCCATCAGCAACCACTTTTCCGCGCCGGGACGCTGCCCTGCGCTCACGGAATGTGGAGAGCGCGCGCTCCCGGGACGCCCGGCTGGGGTCATGTCCGGCATCGTTCGCGCTCCCACGCGGACGGGCCACGGTTTTGGCGCTTCCGGGGCCGGCGCCCGTTATCTCATTCTCATCATCCGACGACGGTGTATTCGCAGGATTGTCAGACCGCAAGAGTGAACCAATGTCGTTGATGTCGATATCGATTTCATCGTCGTCATCATCGTCTGCGAATGGGTCAAAGGGGACAGCCCGTGTTCCCATAACCGTGGCAGCTTCGGTGGGCTGGCCATTGTCATCGGGCTGATGATTGTTAGCTTCCCGAGCATTGTCCTCGGAATCCTGCCTGGCGTCGCGGGGGATCGGTTCGGAATCGCTCATTGTGGTTCCTCCTGGACGTAGGTGGGTTCGGGTGGAACGCCGGAATTCCCTAGATAGTTGCCTAACCACTTGTCATAGAGACGTTGCCATGTTCCGTCGGATCGGATGCGCATTAGGGTCGAATTGACCTGCCGGACGAGCCCGTCGGTGTTCTTCCCCGGCGTGGATTTCGCGATTCCCACGGCATAGTCGCTGGACCCATACGGCTGGCCTACCAGGTGTGTGTTGGAATCTTGCGCCGCCAGACCGGAGAGGATGGAGTCGTCGGAAATAATGGCCTGAACTTGGTGCTGCTGCATGGCTACGAGGCAGTCGGACCAGTCATTCGTAAAGAGGAATCGTGAGTGTGGAGCAATGACTTGCGCATTGTGCTGGAAGGTCGAGTCTTTGGTGACGCAGACGGTGGCGTCCCGCAGGTCATCGGCGGATTGAATAGGTGAGCTGGTTGACGCCAAAATTCGCGCTTGGGCATGGAGATATGGCGCTGAGAAGGCCACTTTAGATCGGCGTTCGCGGTCGATGGTCATGGTGCGGACGACAATGTCGACATTGCCGTGTTGAAGTGCGTCTACGCGTTCGGCGGAGGAGAGGAAGCGGAAGTCGATTCGTTCGGGATCGCCGAAAATGTCGCGCGCAATTTCACGGGCGAGGGAAACATCGAAGCCCTCGAGATTACCGCTACTGGGGTCTTGAAAGCCGAGAAAATTGAGTGACGACGATACTCCGACAATGATGCGTCCGCGTCGGACGATATCCGGTATGCGCTCGTCGGGGGTGGAGTTGTCGGGTGCGAGAGTGGCGTACGTGTCAGCGTCGGCGGTGGTGTGTGGTGTGGGTGTTTGGCTTGTCGGCGTTTCGTTCGGCGGATCGGCATACATTGCACCATCGGGAATGGGTGTGAATGGTGCGACGGAGATATCGATGCCGTTGTGCCCGCGGTGCGAACCGCTGATGTTGGAACATGCCGCAAGCGGAAGAATCGCGAGGGTAATGACGGCGGCCACGATCCAGGGGTGATGGGTGCGTCGAGCGTGGAGGTGTAGTCGGTGGCAGGCGGAGGTGTGTGCTCGGTGTCGGAATGGGGGTGGGGTGTGCGGCAGGCGGATCATGTGTACTCCTGCATACGAGGACGAACGCCGATGAGGACACCAACGACAGAAAGAACGGACAAGATGAGCACCGCGCGGGTGATATTTTGCGAGGTGTCCTGGCTATTTTCGAGGTAGGTCCGCAGGTTGCTGCGGGTGTCTTGGATTAGTGCCCTCAGGGAGTGATCGAGCTGAATGAATTGCCGCTCCGAATTCAAGGTGGACTCATCGCGACCGACGGCGATATTGACGGCCCCGGTGTAATCCCCGCGGCCAATTCGGTTCGCGAGTTCCTGATGCGACACTTTCCACGAATTCGCGGCGACGATTGCGTCGTCGAGGGCATCTGATGGTTTCGTGGTCGACGATGTGTCAGTGTTTTGGTTGTCGTCCGCGTCGTCGAGCGTGCCGTCATCTTTCAGCTGTGTCAGTGTCTTTTGGACGTCGCTTACCGTGGTGGAGAAATCCGCTGACGATTGATCCGCGCTTCGCCGCACCAGCATGAGGGCTTCGTCGGTTCGGGCTTCTTGTGCACTGATGCGGGAGGCGGTTAGCTCGTGGAGGGGGTCGGAGGCGCGGTTGAAGTCCGCATTACCCACCGCGACGATGACGATCGATGATATCGCCAGCCAGAACAGTGCGATGGTCATGGCGACGGTGGCGAAGAGCAGACCGCCGTTGAGGCGTCGGTTGGTGAGTGCAGCGAGCCACAATTGCGCGATGACTAGGAGGATGATGGCTGCAAGGAGGCCCGACGCGGGGAACCACATGGGCCGCGTCAGCGATCTGGCTTGGTGACGGACGCGGTCGGAGGTGATGGTGTACAGGCGCGACGCGGCGGGAATGATGGAGTTCTGCATGATGGCGCTGGCCTCGGTGAGATAGGAGGCGCCAATGGGGTTGCCTTCCCGGTTATTCGTGCGTGCCTGAGCGATGAGTCCCGTGTAAATGGGAAGCCGCTGATTGACCACCGCGAGGAGCTGGAGGACTTCGTGGTCGTCGGAGTTCGCGCCGGCACCTGCCTCGACGAGCGCAGTCGACGCGGTTTGGATGGCGGTGGTGTAGCGTTCGTCTTCCGATTGGGACCCGACACCACCCTCAAGGAATCCGATAGTGGCGGTGGAGTCTGCCACGGAAAGTGACCCGTATAGCCGTTGCGCGGCGTTGGAAAGTGGCTCTGTGTTCTTGACCAAGTTGTTTAGTTGGTCTTGTCGGGTTGATGAGGCGTAGGTCAGGGCGCCACCGGCGGCAACGATGGCTATGACCAGGATGGTTGTCATTGCTGTTAGCCGACCTGGGGATGTGCGCAAATAGGCCCACGTTCGGCCAGGGAATTTCAATGCGGGGGCTAGGGCATCGTGAAGGAAGTGCCAGCGGCTTGGCTGTGCATCGGCGTCTTCGGGTTCGAGGGAATCGTCCATGGCACTGAGCCGGATATGGCTTGCGTCGGAGGAGTGGGATGGGCCGCGGTTGCGCCCTGTTCCTCGTTCTCGTGCCATACGGGCCCCCTACGTGTTGCGCCTGTCGCCAGTTTGTATGCCGTTGTGCTACTTCTTTGCCGATGCGGTACGTTTCCGTCGCTGCAACGTTTCTGTACCGTTGCTCGGCATCGGTGCTCGTGCCGTGTGCGCGATCGTTGTGCTTGGCGGGGAGGCCGGTCGCGCGTCGGTAGCACAATTGTCACATCTGTCTCTCTAGTCTAAGCGTTACACGGACGCGAGTGTGATTGAAGTCTGTCTTCGTTGCTGAAAATATGCCAAACTGGTTTCTATGATCGAAATACGTGGCCTCACAAAGAGGTATGGGGACAAGGTAGCGGTAGATTCGCTCGACTTCACGGTGAAGCCAGGTGTTGTTACTGGTTTTCTTGGCCCGAATGGGGCTGGTAAATCGACCACGATGCGGATGATTACCGGGCTGGATCGTCCAACAAAGGGCACGGCAACGGTGAACGGGAAGAATTATCAGTCATTTCCGGCGCCTGCCAAGGAAGTGGGGGCACTATTAGAGGCCAAATGGGTCCATCCGAACCGGTCCGCTCGCACTCACCTGAAGTGGATGGCACAGGCCAGTGGCATTTCTACTGATCGTGTCGAGGAAGTTTTGCGTTTAGTGGGATTAACCGATGTGGCCTCCAAAAAAGCGGGGGGATTCTCCCTGGGTATGAGCCAGCGGCTGGGATTGGCCGGAGCGCTTTTAGGCGATCCCGAGACGTTGATCCTGGATGAACCGGTCAACGGTTTGGACCCGGAGGGTATCCGTTGGGTGCGCACCTTCCTCAAGAATCTTGCTGCCGAGGGGCGCACGGTGTTTGTTAGCTCGCACATGCTCTCTGAGATGGCGTTGACTGCGGATAACTTGGTTGTCATTGGCCGGGGCAAACTCGTCGCCGATACGACGGTGGAGGAGTTCACGTCATCGCGGGGCGATAGCGCGACGCGCTTGCGCGTTGGCGACCACGAGCACATGGCGCAGGCCCTTAAACAGGAAAATATCACCTTCACGATGGACCGCGATAACGTCGGCCGTGAGGTGTTCGTTGTCTCCGGGGTATCCACTGATGACGTCGGCAAGGTGGCTTACTCCTATGGGATCCCTGTCCTTCAGTTGGAAGAACACCACGGATCTTTGGAAGACGCGTTTTTGCAACTCACAGGTGATGACGTCGAATACCACGGCGCGGCAGCTCAGGGAGGACAGAACTGATGATGGTTAACTCGATTCGTGCTGAGTGGACGAAGCTAGCGTCGACAAAATCGTTTGCGTGGACGTCGATCTTAATTGTTGTTTTGAGCTGGGCGTTCGCCGCTCTGATGGGGTGGGGTTCGAAAACTGCCCTGGATTCGATGGATCCGGAGGACATGACGGACGTGCCGAGGATAGACGCCATCACCGCTATTCAGGGGTTCGAGCTATTTGGTGTCATGGTGATCATCATCATGGCCACTCTCTTGGTGACAACGGAGTACCGCTTCAAGACCATCAATGAGACGATCATGATGACCCCGAAGCGGCCGATCATTGCGATAGCGAAAACGATCGTTTATGGCCTGGTCGCAGTAGTTTTGTCCTTCTTTTCGACGATCACCAGCGTGTTGGTCTTCAAGTGGTTGGCTGGTGACCATGGCTCCGAAATGAAAGTGTTCTCCGGCTCCTCAGGACGGGCATATGTGACGACGGCCGTGGAGGCCTTGCTGGTCGTCGTGATGGCAATTGGTGTGGCGTTCCTTGTCCGACAGACTGCAGGGGCTATCGCCATCATGCTGCTGTGGAAGCTCGTCCTCGAGGACTTGATCACCTTGATCCCAAAGGTGGGCAATCACATCAAAGGCTACCGGCCTTTCGCTAACCTCAGTGCGTGGGTGAGCGATGGAAAACTCGATGGTGCACCGTGGGGGACGACGGGGGGCGTCATTTACTTCGCGGTGTGGGCACTTGTGCTCTTCGTCATCGGGGTGGTCGTGTTCGTGAAGCGGGACGCGTAGCACGGCGACATTTCGTATGGCCCCATATGGTCTCGCCTCGCATGGCGTGACCGTACTGTGGGTTCGCTTTATTCTCCTGACTGCGTTTGCATAACGTCAATGACGTGCTCGGTGGCAAAGGCTGTTTCGTTAAGGCGCTCCGATGCCTCGTGAAGTATTCGGACGCTGTCGGGGTTCATTTCGTCGGTAATTTTGTTGATTAATGTGGCCCATCGCTCAGCAATATCGTTGAGAACCTGCGTCCCCTTTTCGGTCACTTGGAGCATTTGAGTGCGTTTATCGTCGGGGTTGGATGCCCGGTTAAGAAGGCCGTTGGCGATGAGAGCGCGAACCGTTGTCGAGACATTAGATACTCGCAGGAAACGCATACGTGCGATGTCGGATACCCCGACGCCGGGGTGGTTATGCACGAAGTAGAGGACTTCGATTTCCGATTGATTGACCTCCATGGAGTGAAGGGGCTGTTCCACTAGCCGCCGCGTGGCCGACAGGAAGTTATACATCGCGGCGGAGAGGACGTGAATCTCTTCTCTACTGAGCGGTGAGGGGTACCCACCGGCGATGTTCGCGTCCTGGTCATGGCGCGTTTCTTTATCGTGGCCGTCGTGGTCGGCGGCCGGGGATGGTGATGCGCTAGAGACGGGTGCGGTCATGCTGTCGGAAGTCACGAGTTATATCTTAGGAAATTAATCGAAACAGCTAACCACGGATCTCCTCGATGTGAGGGTTATAGTCGTCACATCTGAACTGCCCCGAGATACGCTTCCTATCAATCACTGGTTTAGACCACTGGTTGAGACACGTGCTGGCCTCATTTGTCACCGGCACATCGACCGACCACTGGCCTGGTTAAATCCCGTCGTAGTCGACGATGAGTGGGGCGTGATCGCTGCTACCTTTCGCAGCACGTTCATCCTTATCGACGTTGACCGCTCCAGCGCCTTCCGCGAGCGCAGGTGATGCCCATTGCATGTCGATGCGCATACCTTGGTTTCGCCCGAAACGTCCCGCTGTGTAGTCCCAGTAGGTGTAGCCCGAATTGTGGGTGACGTCGGTAAATCCTTCATCCTCGAGCGCTGTGAGAGCGCTACGCTCACGCGGTGTGACGTGGGTGTGCCCAATGAAGAAGTGGGGATCCCATACATCGGTGTCATGGGGAGCGATATTCCAATCTCCGACGAGGGCCAGGCGTAATTCGGGGTCATTATCGACGGCCGTGGCGGCGTAGGTGCGGACCGCATCGAGGAACCGAAGTTTGTAGGTGAAGTGGATGTTGCTGATTTCTCGGCCATTGGGGACGTAGAGGCTCATGACGGTGATGCCACCACAGGTCGCCGCGATCGATCGGGGTTCGACCGTTTGCTCCGCGGTGAGGTCCTTCGAGAATCCGGGTTGATGGGGGAGTGTATGGACGTCTGTGAGGCCAACGCGGGAGGCGATCGCGACCCCATTCCACTGGTTCGTTCCACTGACGGCTACCTGATAACCGGCGTCGGTGAAGGCGTCGCGGGGAAATTGGTCCTCGCTGCATTTTGTTTCTTGCATGGCGAGGACGTCGATGTCGTGTCGGTTGAGTACATCGACGATCCGTGGGAGTCGGGTGCGGACGGAGTTGACGTTCCAGGTGGCCAATCGCATAGGGGTGAGCTTACTTCGTGTGTGACGTATCCGGGTGGGTGGTGGTGCGCGCGGTGGACGCATCCGACAGGTAGCGATGGCGATGGTGTTCGCCGAAGCCCAGCTTGTGATATAGATTGCGTCCGGGAGTGTTCGATTCGATGACGTGCAGGTATGCGGTGTCCGCGCCGTGCTGTCGGCCCCAATCCATCATGATGGCACCCATGAGTGTGCCCAATCCTTGCCGACGATAGTGTTCGGCTACCTCCACGGCGGAGTACCCCAGCCATGCGCGGCCATCGGGCGAGTGAGTGATGGTTCCTCTCGTGATAGCGACGGTCTCTCCATCAATAACGATGCGTCCGAAGCCGAGGAGTCCGTCGATTTCGTGCGATAGTTGCCGCAGGGCCGACTCTGGAAGAGGCTGGCCACGGAAGTGGTAAAGAGATAGCCAGTCGTCATTCGGTTGCTGGGCAACCTCCCAGGTAATGCTTCGCGAGAGGAGCTCGTCGGACACAGTGTGCGCGGCGATGTTCCTAATCGCTGAATCGTCTTCCGCCGGGTTCCCTTCCGCGGAGCCGTCTTTTGCCGACGCACCCTCCGACGCCGGTGCGGTCTCTAAGTCCTTAGTCATCGTGATGATTTCGGGCCCGCGTGTCCACGCGCCGGGCATACGGAAAGCGGGCCGCGCGATGCGATCCGGTGCGGCAATCAGCGTCGGCAACCCGTATTTCTTATATATGTTGCGAATCGCGTCGACGGGAACGTCGTCAAACGCCGTGTGAGGTTCCAACGGGACAGCGCTGTTAGACCTCTCGGTCACTCCATCGCCGACGCGAACCAGCCACCCATGTACCCACTCGTGGTGGATCACGCCGGGGAACGCGAGCGCGTAGGCGTATTCCACGGCCCGGATATCGCTGTTGCGCACAGGTTTCGCAGGCAGGGGTTTAATAACGTCGATAAGTTGTGGATCGATGGTAATCTCTTCGCCGGGGATCCCGGTGTTGTGCCGACGAACCACCAGCGGGTCGAGTGAGATGAGCGTCCCGATGACGTCGGTGAAGTGGTCCCCGTGAGGGCTGGCGTCGGTGAGCCGTCGTCGGATGACAACGCGCGCTCCGACGACGAGTGAGGCAGGGTCGGACCAGCGGGAGATCGGGAGATGTGCCGGTGTGGAGTCAGCCATGGGCGGTCACTCTTTAATCGTCTTGATCGTTTTACTCATCGTCTTCGCCGAAGGGATCGGGATCAACCCCCGGTGTCCAGGTATTTCCGGGAACGGTCCATCCGTTGCGTTTAATTTTCTTCTTCGCCATGCGTGCCCAGCGGCCGATGAGCATGTCGGTGTAGAGGTAGCCGTCCAGGTGGCCGACCTCGTGCTGCAAGCACCGCGCGAAGAACCCGTAGCCCTCGATGCTCACTGGCTCCCCGTGTTCGTCGGTTCCGGTGACGCGAGCCCAGTGTGCGCGTCCTGTGGGGAAGTCCAAGCCAGGTACAGAGAGACAGCCTTCCGCGTCGGAGCCGTCGGTGGCCGGCATTGTCTCGGGGATCTCGGAAGTTTCTAGAACAGGATTGACCACGCATCCTTTACGTCGCGGTCCCCCTTGAGCTTTGAGTTCTTCCTCTGACTTGGAGTCGCCGTCGGGTCCTTCGATATCGGGGCAGTCGTAAACGAAGAGCCGCTTGGCAACTCCGACTTGGTTTGCGGCGAGGCCGACTCCATGAGAGAGCTCGAGAGTTTCATACATGTCTGCAACGAGTTCGGCAATTTCCTCGGGTGACTCGGTAACAGGCTGGGTGGGGTTATGGAGGACAGGATCACCAGCGATAACAATTGGGCGCACAGTCATGGGGTATAGAGTAGTGGCAGTTCCTGACACGGTCAGATACGGACGGTCAGATAGGGAAGGCGTGCGCCCTATGTGCCGAGCTCATGGTGGTTGAACTGCGGATATCGTCTGCGGATATCGACGGACGTAGTGGACGAGAAGAATGATTGCGGGGTGAACAATAGGGTGACGACGAATGACACGGGATCTGTACACGATGAGGACGACGCTTCCGGAAACGCCGATGATTACGTTAACGGGCATGATGTGGACGACACGACTAGCGATGCCCCCAATGAGGATAAGACACAACGTGGGCTCACTGACGACGAGCGACGCATGTTGGAATTCGAGCGGCGTGTGTGGAGGAGAGATTCCGCGAAAGATGAGTTGATTCGCCGTCGGTTCAATCTGAGCCCGATCCGCTATTACCAGCGTCTTTTCCGGTTGATTCAGCGTAGAGAAGCGCTTGAGGAATTCCCGACGACGGTGTCCCGTTTGCTTCGGATTGCGAATTCTGATCGTCCGTACTGATCGTCTCATTGACTATCCGTACTCACCGGCTCTGTTAATCAATGCGATGCAGCGGATGTGCATCGGTATAGCCGACACAGGGAATGAAATAAAAGTGACTAATGGGAAATAAGTTATTATTGTTTTGTGAATTTCGATAACGAACCTGGACAATCACACCGCAACCATCGCAATCACTCTCATGGTCGCGTCGATAATCACCGCGATAACGATGATTTATTTGACGACGACGTGCATACCGAGGGTGCGCGCGATGGCGCCTATGAGGATGAAGCGTTTAACGACGGATTCTTTGCTGATCAGGGGGAATCCGGCTATTCCCCCGCTGAAGCGGGCGATTATTATGCAGGTGACAATGCTGCTCAAGGTGGGTACACCGGTTTCGCCGGCTATGGTTCGTATGACGAGACCCCTCATCATCATGAAAGCGCTGATTCAGAGGCTGCACCCGGGGCGGGTCTCCGCGATGGTAACGCCACCCCACACCATGGCTCCGTCAGGGAAACGGCATCAACTTCGCATGTGGCTGCATCGGAACCTGCTGAACCCGATAAACCCGCCGACTATGACGAGGCAGCAGCACCCCTAGCGTCGAAACCCGCCGCATCTGAGCCCGCCGCATCTGAGCCCGCACGTGTTGCGTCGGCAGGGGATCAGACACAGAAGACTCAGAAGTCCAAAGTTCCGCTGCGCACAATCGGCGTAATTCTGTTAATAGTGGCCGTCGCACTGATCGCTTTCGGTATCTACCACCTGGTGAGTGGCGACAAGGATGATGACAACTCATCGGCAAGTTCGACGTCGTCGTCGGCACCCGTGAACCCCGGGAACACCGCTGCACCCGGGGCGGGAGCTGCCACAGGGCAACAACAACCGAGCGATAATGCCAGCAATCCTGACAGCACAGCCGACCAGGGGCAGAACACGTCCAGCACTCAGGGGGCGCAGAACACCGATGATAATGGTGCGGCTGCACAGGACGGAAACACCGGAAGCAACGGCACCGGTACCGATAAAAAGGTAGATAAGGGTAAAGTTCAGGTCACCGTTCTGAACAACTCGAGAGTTCAAGGTTTGGCGGAGAAGGTATCGAAAAACCTCAACGCCGATAGCTGGAGCAATACCTCTTTCGGTAACTTGCCGGCCGATGGGGCTGCGGCTTTCCCTGGTTCTGTCGTTCTGTATGACGACAACGCTGAAAGCAAAGCTGCTGCCACTGAGGTAGCCACGACGTTGGGGCTCAAGGCTCAGCCAAAAACTGACCAAACTAACCAGCAATTGGCTAATGCGGAAATGGTGTCCGGCCAGCACCCGGGCTCCGTTGTTGTTGTGACGACGGCTGATATGAATCAGTAGCGGGCTGACCTATCGGTTCTACCGCACGACTTATGAACATTACGACGCTCGGCTGAGAGGCCCAGCGTCGTCGTCTTACGCCCGGAAGGTAGACCACAGTGACATCGGAAAAGCCTCCGACTCTCACCTTCAACGCTTCTCCTGCGCCGACATTGGGCGTGGAGTGGGAACTGGCCTTGGTGGACCCCACGACCTTGGATCTCACGCCGCGTGCAGGAGAACTGCTGCAAGTGATGTCCACAATGGATCCCAATCACCGCGTTGTCCGCGAATTCCTCTCGAACACGATTGAATTCGTCACGGCCGTATGTGAGACGGTGGCCGATGTCGAAAACGACCTGCGAGAATCGCTTGATCTCGCTCTCCGGGCCGCGGACGATATTGGCGTCGAATTGCTGTCCGTGGGCACCCACCCGTTTGCCCACTGGGGTGATCAGGAGCTCTCGGACAAGACGAACTATCAGCAAATCATTGAGCGCACCCAATGGTGGGGCCGCCAGATGCTGATCTGGGGGATACATGTGCACGTAGGGGTCCGTTCGAAGGATCGGGTATGGCCGATCATCAACGCGATGCTGACTTTATATCCCCACATTTTGGCAATGTCTGCTTCCTCGCCCGCCTGGGAGGGGATGGACACCGGGTATGCCAGCAATCGGACGCTCCTGTATCAACAATTGCCGACGGCGGGGCTCCCGTATCCCACGAAAACCTGGGATGAGTGGGAGGAATTCACCCGTGACCAGTTGCGCAGCGGGGTCATCGATAAACCCGACGCTATGCATTTGGATATTCGCCCGGCAGGTAAATGGGGGACGATTGAGGTCCGTTTTGCCGACACCACAACAAACATGCGCGACCTCAGCGCGATTGTTGCTTTTGTTCATTGTGCAGTGGTGTATTTTGATCGCGCCTACGACCGTGGGGAGGACTTGCCGAGTCTGCAGCAATGGCACATCGTCGAAAATAAATGGCGTGCGGCGCGGTATGGCCTGGATGCGATTGTCATCGTGGATCGAGACACCAATGAGAAAGATGTGCGCGATGATATTCGCGAGTGGGTTAAGCGGCTTCGGCCAATCGCCGACGACTTATCGTGCCGACGCGAGTTGGAGGACGTTCTGACGATTGTGAAGGAAGGGGCAGCATATGAGCGCTTGCGACGGATCGCCCGTGCAGCAGGTGCCGCGCGCGAACCCGGCGTCCGTTTGGCAGGCGAAGCCGGGGCGTTGGATGGATTCGCGACGCCGGACGCGTGGAAGGCTGCCGTGCGGGCGTCGATCAACGAGTTGAAAGAGAACTTTTCCGATGAGAGATGACTCTCGGCCGAAGGGCGGTCGGATCGTCTAGGCCGCATTTCTTTCGGGTGGCTCGCTTATTTAACCGTCGGGTATAGACGATTAGCAGCATTGACCAGGGAATTGGCGGCAGAAATATCGGGGTGAGAACCGAAACCGACGGTCCAGACTTTTCGACGATCATGGGCCGCATAGATCATGGTGACGGTTGCTTCGAAAATCGTGAATTGGTGGAATTCGAGGATTTCAACGCGACGCCCATTATCAGCCAAGATGTTGGTCATGGCGCTGATAGCGCCCATCGATGTGATGGTGTGGGTGGAGATGCGCTGGGAGGAAGGCTGCGTGCTGTCAGCCAGGGTGATGGTGTAGCGACGACGGCCTGCGCGCAGCTGTTCGTGGGTGAGTGATTGTAGGCTCAGTGCGCCACCAGGAGCGCAAAATGTTTCCGTGAACGTCCGCCAGGCCATGCCGTGGGCTTGCTCCCGTAACCCGCGGGGCAGTCGGTGGCCGAACCGGGCGCGGAAGGGGTCGTCGGCGAAGGTACGTGTGGGCTGCGTCTCAAAGTTCGTGCCCTGGTTGGATGTGGAAAAAGCTCTGGTGGTGTCCCGGGTGAACGAATGTGTCCGGCGTCGGCTGGAAGTATAGATAATCACGGGGCGAAATCCTTATTACGTTGGCGCTTCACCCTGGTTACAGCTTTGTCCTGTTTCGGCACTGTTCTGCGTCGATAAGGCCACGATGGGATTGTGATGACGCTGGACGATTGTGGCCAGTCGTCGTGGTGGGCCGCTCCGGGAAATCAGGGGCCGTGTGGTTGGGCCATCAGGATCGAGCGGATCCGTCGTCATCGGACGGTGCCATCGTCAGTTGTAGCCGGGGGTGATAGCGCGGTGGCCATCATGGGCGGGCGGACTGACGGGGCCTGGGGTTCTGGGCTCAATCCTGGGCGGACGAGGTCAGTCCTGCTCGCCACCGAGGTCGCTAGCCTTAAGTACTCGTAGCGCGGGGGCCGCGATGAGGGCCGACGCGGCGGTGGCCTCGAGGATGCTCGAGGTGGCCGGAGCCGAGTGCTTGAGGTTGCGAAGTCCCTTAAGGTTCGCCTTAAGCATGGTGGCAACTGTATCGGCGTCGTGTGACCCACGCAACATGGTTCGGATAGGCGGTGGTGAATCGGGGGTAAAACGATGTGGCGCGTGAGCTGTGACTAGAGAGGTAGTGCATGAAAATACCCCCTGAACATGCAGATTCTCACACTATGGAATATCTGCTTGAGGGGGTCACAGCGGGGGTAGTGAAAGGGGCGCAGTTAGTCCCTTCCGAACCGCGCGAGGAAGAGCAATTCCGCGATAGCGAAGTGCTTGATCTCGGAGGGGTCGACTGATTCATTAGCGCTGTGGATCCGCGCTTCGGGTTCCTCGACGCCGAAGAGTGCGAGCTCAGCGTTGGGATTGGCCTTGAGAAGGCCCGCGCAGAGCGGGATCGATCCGCCAGAGGCGTTATACACGACGTCCGTGCGGAAGGCGTCGCTCATGGCTTGGCCAAGAGTGGCGTGAAGTGGTCCCGAGGTATCGGCGCGGAACGGCTCGCCAATTGACTCGCGCTCGATGGTGATGTGGGCGCCCCACGGAACGTGGTCTTCCAGGTGCTTGACGAGTTTGTCTTGAGCCTCAACGGGGTCCATGGTTGAGGGGACGCGCAGGTTCAACATAGCAGCACAGCTCGCCGGCACGGCATTGATGACGTCTTTGGTAGGAACCGCGTCCAGAGCCGTGACCGTGATTGCCGGTTGTGCGACGGTGAGGTCAGTGACGCTGGGGCCGTCGCCTCGTGTGGTGCCCGCGGCCCCATAAAGTTCGACACCATCCAGGACAGACGCGTCCTTACGGAAGTTCTTGGGGTCGGCTTGGTTACCATCCCAGTGACCTGAGGTATCCAAACCATTGACAGTGAGCAACCCATTGTCATCGTGCAGTGTGCCGAGAAGGTGGATCATCGCCAGAAGAGCATCGGGCGCAGCTCCGCCGAATTGCCCCGAGTGAACTGGCCCTTCCAGTGTGTGCAAGGTGACTTTTACTCCTGCACTACCGCGTAACGACGTGCACAGCGCGGGTTCACCAACACGATCGGAACCGGAATCGGCGATCAGGATGTCGTCGGCAGAGAAAAGCTCGGGGCGCTCCTCTAATAGTGCGTCTAATCCGGCACCGCCACGTTCTTCGGACCCTTCAACAACAACGCGGATGCCGAGCTTCGGTGCCTCGGGGTGCAGTTCCTCCCACGCTTTGAGCCCATGAAGAGCGGCGAGGTGCATCACGACATTACCTTTGCAATCCGCAGTGCCGCGCCCGTACCACCGCCCATTGCGTTCGGTGAGCGTCCACGGATCGGAATCCCAGGCGTCGGTATCGGTGGCCGGCTGGACGTCATAATGCGAGTACAGCATGACGGTCGGCATACCCTCGCTGGGTTGGCGCAAGCCAATCACGGCGGTGGAACCGTCGGCAGTTTGGTACTTTTCGACGGGGATGCCGGCGGCTGTAAACGCGTCGACCACCCAGTTAGCGGCGCGGGTTGTTTCCTCCTCGAGGCCGGCGAAGTCGTGGACAGAAGCGCAGCCCACGAGCTCGGTTAACCACGAGCGAACGTCGTCCATCCGTGAGGTGACGTAGCGGGTGGCTTCCTCGGGGGAATAGATGCCCGCCGTATCCGTCGAGTTTGTGTCTTTGCTGTCTGCAGCGTCGTGAGTCATGTTCCCTAGAGTAGCGTCATCGAGTGGAGGGGCAGTGTCGGTGTGGTGCCCACGCGGTATGTAATCACGCGGTATGTGATCACGTGGTATGTAATCACGCGGTTAGCGTCGGTATGAATCGTGGCGCACCATTTCAACCCGTTCAACCAGAAACCTTGCACTCTAAGCCCGAGACTGCTAAACAAGAGTTAGCACTCCGGGACTGTGAGTGCCAGAGATTTACAACAAATGTTCACCGGCTGTGGTGAGAGAAATAGAAGACACATATTTCTCGTGCCGTCGCGGGCGCCGCTGCCGGATCGTGTGTCGTCAACATAAACGGAGGATCGGAAAGCCTCATGGCCAAGATCATTGCTTTCGACGAGGAAGCTCGCCGCGGATTGGAAAAGGGACTCAATACCCTTGCTGATGCAGTCAAGGTGACGTTGGGGCCAAAAGGTCGTAACGTCGTCCTAGAGAAGAAGTGGGGCGCTCCCACGATCACCAATGATGGTGTGACTATCGCCCGCGAAATCGAACTTGAGGATCCGTACGAGAAGATCGGTGCGGAGCTCGTTAAAGAGGTTGCGAAGAAGACCGACGACGTTGCCGGCGACGGTACCACGACAGCAACCGTTCTGGCGCAGTCGCTGGTCCGTGAGGGCCTGCGCAACGTTGCCGCGGGATCTAACCCGATGGGCATCAAGCGTGGTATCCAGGCTGCTACTAAGGCCGTGACCAAGCAGCTGCTGGACTCCGCTAAGGACATCGAAACTGAGGAAGAAATCGCCGCAACTGCTGGCATCTCTGCCGCCGACCAGACCATTGGTGAACTGATCGCCAAGGCCATGTACAAGGTGGGCGACGGAAAACTCAACAAAGACGGCGTTATCACCGTCGAAGAGTCCAACACCTTTGGCGTTGACCTCGAAGTCACCGAAGGCATGCGCTTCGACAAGGGCTACATTTCCGGTTACTTCGCCACCGACATGGAGCGCCAGGAAGCCGTTCTTGAGGATCCGTACATTCTGCTCGTGTCCTCCAAGATCGGTAATGTGAAGGACCTTCTCCCGCTGCTTGAAAAGGTCATGCAGTCCGGGAAGCCGTTGCTGATCGTCGCTGAGGACGTTGAGGGCGAGGCTCTGTCCACCCTGGTTGTTAACAAGATTCGTGGAACCTTCAAGTCGGTTGCTGTTAAGGCTCCGGGCTTCGGTGACCGTCGGAAGGCTCAGCTGCAGGACATCGCGATTCTGACCGGTGGCCAGGTTATTTCCGAAGAAGTTGGGCTCACCCTGGAGAACGCAGACCTCCCGATGCTGGGGCGTGCCCGCAAGGTCGTCGTCACGAAGGACGAGACCACCATCGTTGAGGGCGCTGGCTCCTCCGACCAAATTGAAGGCCGCGTCAAGCAGATCCGTGCAGAGATCGAGAACTCTGACTCGGACTACGACCGCGAAAAGCTTCAGGAGCGCTTGGCCAAGCTGGCTGGTGGCGTCGCTGTCCTGAAGGTGGGTGCCGCAACCGAGGTTGAGTTGAAGGAGCGTAAGCACCGCATTGAGGACGCCGTGCGTAACGCTAAGGCCGCTGCTGAGGAAGGCATCGTTGCTGGTGGTGGATCCGCACTGCTGCAGGCATCCTCCGTGTTGGATGATGACCTCGGATTCTCTGGCGACGAAGCCATCGGTGTTCGCATCCTCCGTGCCGCCCTGGAGGCTCCGTTGAAGCAGATCGCTATCAACGCTGGCTTCGAGCCCGGCGTCGTGGCCGACAAGGTTGCTAACCTCGACGAAGGCTTCGGTTTGAATGCAGCCACGGGCGAATACGTCAACCTGATGGATGCAGGCATTAACGATCCGGTGAAGGTGACACGTTCCGCACTGCAGAACGCATCCTCCATCGCCTCCCTGTTCTTGACCACGGAGGCCGTCGTCGCGGACAAGCCCGAGCCTGCTGCGCCAGCTGCACCGGGTGCCGATGAGATGGCCGGCATGGGTGGATTCTAATTAGAACCACCTAAAGGCCGAGTTATTGGCCCGCTAGTCTTCTGACCGTGTGGTCAATGACCCTAAGGTCGGTTAAACACTGACAGACTGTTCCGAACTCGGAACAGTCTGTTTCGTTTTTCGTATCGTCCTCGTGTCACCGTGAGGATTCGTGAGGATCACGGTGGTGTGGGGGAGATAACCCCCATATAAACCCCCCGACCTGCTTAGTTGATGTCCGGTTGAACGCCCGTTCGTCATAGACTTTGGATATGGCTGATGAAGACGATCGGAAAAAGGACACCACTAGCGCTGAGGACGGTGCTAAGGAGGGAAAAACCTCAAACGATGAGGAGTTCCACGTCGTCGACCTTGCCGATACCGAAGGCTATATCGTCGATGACTCCGATGAAGATGACCCCGTACTTATTACCCCCGATGGGCATCGTGTAGATACATGGCGTGAAAATTACCCCTACGACGAACGCATGACTCGTAAGGAATACGAGCATATTAAGCGTGCCCTCCAGATCGAGTTGCTGAAATGGCAGAACTGGACGAAGGATACGGGGCAGAAGCACATCATTCTCTTCGAAGGGCGTGACGCCGCAGGTAAGGGTGGCACGATCAAGCGATTCAATGAGCACCTAAATCCTCGTGGTGCGCGTACCGTCGCTTTGGAAAAGCCATCGCCACGTGAATCGACGTCATGGTATTTCCAGCGCTACATCGAGCACTATCCCGCAGCCGGCGAGATCGTGTTCTTCGACCGCTCGTGGTACAACAGGTCCGGCGTCGAGCGCGTGATGGGATTTTGTACAGAATCGCAGCATGCGGAGTTCCTGCGCGAGGTTCCCATGCTGGAAAACATGATTATGGGATCCGGAATTAGCTTGACCAAGCTGTGGTTCTCGGTCACACAGAAAGAACAGCGCACGCGCTTCGCTATCCGCCAGGTGGACCCCGTGCGGCAATGGAAGCTATCACCAATGGACTTAGCATCCCTGGATAAGTGGGATGACTATACGCGGGCTAAGGAAGAACAGTTCCGCTATACAGACACGAATGAGTCGCCGTGGATCACGATTAAATCCAATGACAAGAAGCGCGCACGTATTAACGCTATGCGCTATTTGCTCTCCAAGTTTGAATACACTGATAAAGACTACGACATTGTCGGGCAGCCCGATCCGAAAATTGTCAAGCGCGGCCGCGACCAAATCGGTGACTAGTCCCGGTGATTAGTTCCCCCTGACCCAGCGACCGATCGTTGCCATGAGCTTCCGCCATTTGGCGCGGAAGCTCATTTTTCGTTGCGACGACGAGCTCTGCGCCATCGGCACAACCGCAGTAGTGGCACTCTCCCGCGGGGGCGTTGCGGTAGTGGCGTCCGACGTATCAGGCGTCGACGCGTCGTCGGCTCTTTGGTTGGAGTTCTGAGACTGATGTTCAGAGGTCAACTGTGCGTCCTCATGATGGGCCTGATCCTCAGGTGACATGCGCTTCCCTGAGGATGCCGGCTGATCAGAGGCCTCAGGCTGATGGGGGAGTGTACTGACAACATGAATGGAAGGCATTAGCGCTCGGGGTACGCGCCGGGCAAGATAGGTGCGCGCCGATTTTTCCGTCAGGCTTCTGCTCTGGACGTACCCCAGCAGTTTCGGCCCCTGCGTTGATGTCGTTAACGCCGCCGTGGTGCCGTCGGCACCTGGAAGGTCATGGAGAACAGCATCGACATGAATGAGATCCACGCGATGCCCACTGATGCGCGTTTGTTCGTCGATATGCCTCACAAAGTGCAGCCCATCGTCGCCGACGGTGACGAGGTCGCCAGTCCTGTACGCGCGGTTCCACCCGAATTGGGACACGGGCGCGAAGGTCTCCGCATCATGAATGAGATCGAAGTAGTGGGCCAGGCCAACACCGCTGATCACAAGTTCGCCGGCCCGCCCCGGCTCGACTGGGTGTCCCACTTCATCGATGACGGTTGCTTCCCATCCAGCGAGCGGCTGCCCCATTAGCGATAGGGGAGTTTCCGGGGTTATTTTGGCTGCCGACGTGACCCCGGTCGCTTCAGTGCGGTACGTATTCCACACCTCACGTCCGGCCATGACGCGCGTGATGTCGGCAGGGCAGGGCTCGCCACCCAAGATGAGGAGCCGTAACGCGGCGGGGTCGGTGTGCCAGGACAGCACGTCGCTGGGCGTCGTTGAAATGACAGAGATGCTACGGTCTGCGATCCAGTGATCAATGGCCGTGGGGCCAGGAGCCTCGTGTGTGGCATCATTCGTGTAAGGTACCAGACACGCGCCGGTGGACCAGGCCAGCCACATTTCTTCGACGCTGCGTGGATCTGTGTGTGGTGCTATCGCGCCGATCCGGTCGCCCTCGCTAATGGGATCGTCGGGAACAAATAGGCGGGTCTCTGCGCTGATCCCCGCGGTGGCACAACGATGGGGAAGCACCAATGATCGGCGGCCGAAGAACACAGCGGCGGCGTCTGAAGGGGAGGGCTTGTGCGCCTGACGTGTTGCGGGCCGCAGAGATTGAACGCCCGACTCTGTGACAGCGGCGGTGAGTCGAAGCCCAGCGCTCACCTCGGCGAGGGAATATCCAGAGGCCGGTTCGGGTGACCGAGGAATGGCACGTGGGCGTGATGTCAAAGCCGAATAAGGGACTGTTCCACCGCGCATGTGGGATGATGAGTGTCGGCCATTGTCCTCAGCGGCCGACCGGCGGATGATCGGGTCCCGTGAGCTAGGAGAATCGTGGGCAGCGTCTTCTGCGGACGGTGTGGTGGAGCCCTGATCTTTACCCTGGCGGCGGTTTAGGGAAGTCGTCGAAACAGGGACGTACGCTGCGCCGATAGACATGGTCGCAAGGAGGGCAGCGTAGTAATCGATAGGGTCGGCGATGGCAATGCCGACGCGGTCGCCTCGTCCGGCGTCAGCACGAAGCTCGTCGGCAATCTCGCGGTACCGCTGTGTGAGGTCAGAGTATGTGATGGCTTGGTTGCCCGTATCGATGGCGAGGGCATCGGGTGTGGCATCGGCCTGATCAGCAAAGATCCGGGTGAGAGTGTGGGGTTGTGAAGCGAGCGAATGGTCCCCCAACACTCTCCGCGAATTCACAATGACACTCCCGTGGTCAGCTTGCTGGTGTATTTCCGTAGTCGGTTGCTCTGCTTGTCGTTGAGTTCGTCGAGGAGATCATTCTCCGCGTCGGTCAGTGCGTGACGAATTTTGTGTCGAACAGTAATACCGTCAGGCGTAATCGTAATAAGTTGTTTTCGACGGTCCTCTGTCGAGCGTACACGCTGGAGCAGGTTGTCTTCTTCTAATGAGTCGATGAGGCGGACCATGTCAGAACGGTCAACGCCGAGGAGTTCTCCGAGCTCACTTTGGGAATAGCCTTTGTCTCGCCGGACGCATTCGAGAAGCCAATATGCTCGTTGCGAAAGTTCGAATTCATTAAGGGTGTTATCGGCGACTTCTCTGAACATTTTGTTCAGTTGATACACCTGGTAAAAAAGCGAGTCTTCGACTTCCGAGGTGAGGGTAGCAGGTGCAGTTTCGGCACTGTCGGTTGCGCCTTGGACAGCCTTGTTCTCATCCTTGTTTGATTTATCTGGCTTATGACCAGATTTCTTTTTCTTGCTCGACTTCGCCATATTGCTGATCTTAGCCGAAAGTGGGGTATTAAAAACAATTGATATTTCCCACAAAAACGACTCCGTTACCATCTTCCGTCATTGCGAATTGACTACGACAACGTAGTGACTCCAGCGCCTGCGAATGGAATTGCGCTAGTAATAACTCGGATGCCGAGGAAGGCTTACCGTCAATCTTCAGCAATGAAGATGATGAACGACGAAAAACCCCGGTGCCGAGCACAACTCGATGAGTGTGCAGAGATCAACCGAGGTTTATGAGAGCTGCTGGGATCTAGTCGTTGCCGGGACCTGTTTCCATAGGAAGATTAGCTTCGCGCCATGCTAGGGTTCCACCCTTAACGTTGATGACGTCGAGGCCGTTTTGCTCTAGGAATTGGCAGGCCTTGGTGGACCGGCCTCCGGAGAGGCAGATAATGTACGCCGGTTGATCGAAGTCCAGTTCTTGGTAGCGACCCATTAATTCGCTGAGCGGAATGTTGATAGCACCCGCGGCATGGCCGTCAGCATATTCATCTGGCTCGCGGACGTCGACAAATTGCGCTCCGTCGGGAATGTCGTGGACTGTCACGCTTTCCATAGATATAGCTCCTTATAGGGTAGATGGCAGTCGATCTCGGCGTACCTGTCGTACGGCTCTTACTGCTGCTCGGTCAACTCGCCGTACTGCAGTGGTCCGATGCCGTAGGTCTTCGCACCATTCTCGTTGGCGGGTGAGAGGATACCGATAGGACGCCGAGTCAACGAGTCTGGCCCCACGTTACCGTCTGATGTCTCTGCAGTCAGGATTTCGGTGCCATTGGGCAGCGTAATGATCCACGGATTAGCGACCGTTAGCTCGACAACATTGAAGCGTGCCGACCCTGTGACGGAGCCTTTGTACCGACGGATCCCATCGTTAGCGGCTTCTTCGGCGTCACGATCACGGCTGAACGACACTGTCTGGGCCTCGTCCTGCTTGGCCGCCCCATCCTTGGGGTTAACGCCACCCTGCGCCAGCTTCGTCGCCGTGAAAAGTTCGTTCGCCTTGACGACGAGATCCTCCGTGGGTGCTGGCGGGGTGTTCGGGCCTGGCTCGGGGGAGTAGTTAATAGGAACGTAGAGCTCCTCGGCGGGGTTGACGGATCCGCCACCGGCGTAGGTGTACACACCGAAGTTGGTGCCGGGTGTCTGCTCAGGGGGATCGACGACGAGTCGAGCGGTGAAGGTGCCGTCGTCATTCATTGGCTGGGCTTGGCGGGCGATTGAGCGGTGCATGTCAATCGGCTGCTGAGGGATTGCGTCCAGCGTCCCGTTAGGCATGACCCACGCCACCCGATCATGGGGGTGCTTACGGGTAGAGGAATCGGCGTTTTCACTGGGTTTCCACTGATCGGGGAACCCACTGAAAAGAACGAATACGCCGTTGGACGTTCCCGGAGGTACCGGAAGTGGGAAGCCGCCCTTATTGGCCTGCGGGGAGAACCCGGAACCGTGGACCAGGAGAACGTCGCCGCGGTGCACGGTTGCGCCTTCGGCGGGAGTTCCATCTTCAAAGGTGACAGTGATGGATGGATTCTCCTGAACCTGAGGGAAAACGGGGAGATTATCCGGGATACTCGGTGCCGCTGTTGCGGGCGCCGGTGCCGTTAGTGCTGGCACACCCACTGCAAGAGCTGCGGTGAGGGCTGTGGAACTGGCAATAAGTACCAGTGGGGAGCGTGAACGAGAGAACATACTTAAATTTTAAACCTAGCCTGCCCTAAACGGAAGGGCGTGGGAGTTTTCCGTTTGTTCACCTAAACGTTCTTGACGGTTTACGCTGTGGTCACTGGAATATTCGTTAGGGGAGCTAGTCTGCACGGGTGCTCGATAGTCAAACAGTTCACGCACCAGACACCAAGCGGGCTCAAAGGAAGGAAGCGCTACTAGCTGCAGCACTACTTTTTCCTAATCTCCTGCTGCTGACCGTGTTTACGTATCGGCCTTTAATAGACAACATCCGTTTATCATTCTTTCGGTGGAATATTTCGTCGCCGTCGGCGACATTTGTGGGGTTTGATAACTATAAGGAATGGCTAACTCGGGACGACACCCGAACCATTGTTCTTAATACCCTTGTGTTTACCGGCTTTGCCGTGATCGGTTCCATGGCCTTGGGCCTTATTCTTGCCTTGATATTGGATCAAAAGTTGTTTGGTCGTAATGCTGTCCGGTCCATTGCTTTTGCTCCCTTTGCCTTATCTGGAGCTGCCATCGGGGTTGCTTTTCAGTTTATTTTCGATCCTCACTTTGGACTTATACAGGACATCCTCAGCCGGCTTCATGTCCCTGTGCCGAACTTCTACTCGGAGCCAGCATGGGCGCTTTTTATGGTGACCTTCACCTTTATTTGGAAGAATCTGGGATACACATTCGTCATTTATCTCGCCGCATTGCAGGGCGTGAATAAAGAACTTGATGAGGCAGCGGCAATTGATGGTGCTGGGCCCTGGACACGATTATGGAAGGTCATTCTTCCCCAGTTGCGTCCGAGCACTTTTTTCTTATCTATCACCGTGACGCTGAACTCTGTTCAGGTCTTCGACATTATTTCAGTGATGACTCGAGGTGGCCCGCAAACAACAGGCACCACCACGTTGGTGTACCAGGTCTACCAGGAAACATTCACGAATTTCAGGGCAGGGTATGGAGCCACCGTCGCCACGATCCTTTTTCTCATCCTGTTGTGCCTGACTCTGGTTCAGGTTCGTTATATGGACCGGCAGATGGATAACGGGAGATAAAGACGGTGAGTGTCGTAAAGAGCTCGATATCTGGCTATACCAAGACAGGAAGAGGTGACATGGGAAAGAAAGCCGTGGGCTATGCCGGAATGATTTTTATCCTTGTACTCATTGGGTTGCCCTTATATTGGACTCTCAGTGGATCATTGAAAACGCATCCAGAAATCTACACCAACCCGGTAACGTGGTATCCCCACCAGATGCATCCACAAAACTATGATGAAGCAACACAGCGGGTGCCCTTTTGGCATTACTTGCGAAACTCGGTCATCATCACAGTTATTCTGTGCACGATAAAAATCACCCTGGGAGTCCTGAGCGCGTATGCACTCGCTATTCTCCGATTCCCAGGGCGCAACCTTGTTTTCATCATTATCATCTCTGCCCTCATGGTTCCTAGTGAAATTACTGTGATTTCTAACTATGCATTGGTTGCTGGGCTGGGGTGGAGAAACACTTTCCAAGGCATCATTATCCCTCTCGCTGGAATCGCATTTGGGACGTTCTTAATGCGTAACCACTTCATGAGCCTGCCGAAAGAGTTAATTGAGGCGGCACGGATGGATGGCGCTGGACCCATGCAATTGCTCTTTCGAGTACTTCTCCCGGTATCAGGCCCCACATTGGTGGCTTTCGCCATGATCACCGTGGTTAATGAGTGGAACCAATACTTGTGGCCCTATGTTATGGCTGATACGGACAAGGTTGCGCCGCTACCTGTCGGACTGGCACTACTCCAAAACTCAGATGGGGTAACGAACTGGGGCCCCGTGATGGCGGCAACGCTGCTCACCATGGTTCCGATTGTCCTCCTGTTCATTTTCCTACAGAAATACATGATTAAAGGCTTAACGACGGGGGCGGTGAAAGGTTAATGACATCTTCGTATTGGGGACAACGGTCAGATTCACAGCGCGCGGGCATATCGCGTCGTTCTTTCTTAGGACTAGCGGGAACTGCGTTGGCGGCAACGGCGCTGAGTGGGTGTGCGGGGACACGATTCTCCCCGGGAGGCCAGGCACACCAAGACGACAACACGATCACGTGGTGGTCGTCGCACCCGGGGCAGTCAAAGCCCGTTGAACAAGAATTGATCCGCCGTTTCGAAAAGGATCATCCAGACCTCACGGTCAATCTCATTGATGCGGGGAAAAATTATGAAGAATGTGCTCAAAAATTCAACGCTGCTCTGACGGGAAGAACGGTTCCCGATATCGTCATGCTCTCGGACGTATGGTGGTTTAACTTTGCGCTGAATGAGCAGATCACGCCGATTGAAGATGTGGCGTCTGCAGTGGGGCTGGATACGTCAACATACGTGACATCTCTTTATGAAGACTATGCATTCAATGGTAAGCATTTTGCGCTTCCCTTTGCACGCTCGACTCCGTTGTTCTTTTACAACAAAGACGCGTGGAAAAGAGCAGGGCTTCCCGACCGTGGGCCTGAATCGTGGGATGAAATGGATGAATGGGGTTCGCGACTCCAGACGGATCAACAAAAAGGTCACGGGTGGGGCAATGCCGTCGATTATTTGTCATGGACCTTTGAAGGCCCTTTGTGGACAAAAGGCGGAGCGTACTCAAAGGAATGGGATTTTACTTTCACCTCCGATGAAACGATCGCCGCGGTAGAGTGGCTCAAACGTACCGTGTCGAATAATGGGTACGCTGCTATTTCTCAGTCATTGGCCAATGATTTCTCAGCCGGTTTATATGCCTCGGTGATCGCGTCGACGGGAGACCTGAACGGGATTGTATCCAACGCCTCATTTCCTGTGGGGACGGCGGCCTTGCCCAATCCGCGTGGGACCGGTGGGTGTCCGACGGGTGGGGCTGGATTAGCTATACCGGCCATCATTTCCGATAAGAGGAAGAAAAACGCGGCAACGTTTATTAACTACATAACGAGCACAGTTAATACCTGCTTCTGGTCGAGAGAAGTGGGGTATATGCCGGTACGAAAAGATGCGTCGGACGATCCAGAGATGAAGACATTTTTGGATGACCACCCTAACTATCAGACCGCTATCGACCAGCTTCCGCATACGCGTATTCAAGATCCCGCCCGTGTTTTCGTTCCTGGTGCAGACCAGGTCATTGGAGGCGCTTTCGAATCGATCTTAACGAATAATGCCGATATTCGTTCCACGATGAAAAAGGTTGATAAAGAAATCAGCCGGGCTTATGAGACGCAAATTAAACCGAAAATGCCGTCGTGATGATTTTTCAAACCATCACCTCCATTCATCGCCCTGGCAACCGCATCATTGCTGATGGGACGTACGCGAAATTGTTGATAAGACGTAACTCCAGAAAGAAAGAGCACAAGAATGGCGTCGATACGATTTAATAATGTCTCTCGAATTTACGGTGACCGCAAAGCCGTGGATAATCTTAATTTAGATATCGCTGATGGTGAATTTCTAGTTGTCGTAGGACCCTCCGGCTGTGGCAAGTCCACGAGTCTGCGAATGCTTGCGGGCCTGGAACCTACTGATCAGGGGTCAATTTTTATTGGCAATAGGGATGCAACGGGGGTACCTCCTCGCGAACGCGATGTGGCAATGGTGTTTCAGAATTACGCCCTGTACCCCAACATGACGGTTGAGGGGAATATGAGCTTTGCTCTCCGCAACCGCGGGATGGGGAAGAAGGAAACGCGACGACGTGTCCATGAGGCTGCGGCGATGCTGGAGCTTACCGATCTGCTGGACCGCAAACCCGCAGCCTTGTCGGGTGGGCAGCGGCAACGCGTGGCGATGGGGCGGGCGATAGTTCGTGACCCCGCGGTTTTCTGCATGGATGAGCCGCTATCAAACCTTGATGCGAAACTTCGAGTATCGACGCGGTCCCAGATTCTTTCTTTGCAGAAAAAGCTCCGTACGACGACCGTATATGTGACGCACGACCAAGTTGAAGCGATGACCATGGGCGACCGCGTGGCTGTACTCAAAGACGGCGTGTTGCAGCAGGTCGACTCGCCGCGTGATGTTTATCAGAATCCTGCAAACACGTTTGTGGCGTCGTTTATTGGATCGCCGACGATGGGCCTCTTCACGATTGATGGTGGGCCAATTATGGGTGTGCGTCCGGAGGACTGGGAGGTGCTATCGGTCGTATCGGGGGACAACGCGGCAACGACGACGGGGGAGGAACGTGTGCAGGATGCGGGTGTGCCAGGAGACGCACCTCTACTCCACCTTACGGTCACGCACATCGAGGAGCTCGGGGCGCAATCGTTTGCCTATGGCACCCCCACGGTTTCTCGAGGACGCCATGATTCGCGTGTTAGCCAGGCAGCTGGGGTCATGACAGACGCCACTGGAACAGCGAATGGAATAAGTGGACAACCTGGCGAAACAACGGGGTCCCATCGCGGTGTCCACATCAACCCCATGACGGGCAGGGACGCGCTCGCCGTGCTCCTCCCGCGAGATAGTGCCGCAGGGAGAGGGAAGGACCTCGTCACGTCGGACGTCGTTCACAACAACGGGCAGGTTACGGCTGCCGATGTGGCCGTCGGATCTGTGATTACTGTTCGTGCGACACGAACCCACTATTTCGACCCAGAAACTGGCAACCGAATTGATCCCACCGCTGGCTCTGCACGTTAGCAGTCCCCACGTGATCCCCCCGGTGCGCAAGGGCGCTGCTAGTCCTCGTAGCGGTCCTTAGCTTCTTGCAGGATGCGCTCAGCTTCTGCTTTATCGCCCCAGCCAGAGCCACTGACTTCCTTATTCGGTTCCAGATCCTTGTAGTGGACGAAGAAGTGCTCCACCTCGTCCTTAATGTGATCTTCGACGTCGTTGATGTCTTGGTACTTCTCGTAGCGGACATCGTCGATGACGCAGAGTAGCTTGTCGTCGCCGCCTGCTTCGTCGGTCATCTTGAACACACCGACCGGGCGGGCCTCAACGATCACGCCGGGGAATACCGGCTCAGGAAGAATGACCAGCGCGTCGAGTGGATCGCCATCTTCGCCGAGCGTGTGATCAATAAAGCCGTAGTCGGCAGGATAAGCCATAGGGGTGAAAAGGTACCGATCCAGGTAGACCTTGCCCGTTTCGTGATCAACTTCGTACTTGTTGCGTGATCCCTTCGGGATTTCGATCGTGACTTCAATACTCATAAGACCCACTGTACTGAACCGCCACGCAACCGGGGGTGCCACGCTGGAGAACCAGCGTAATTTCGTCGACCATCTGGCCGGAAGTTGAAGTGTTCCGCGTTGTGTCCGGGGTCTCGGCTAAACTCACCACCGTGAAAAAAGGTAAGAAGAACTCTGGTGGGTCGACAGCCGTTCGTACTGGCTCTTTTCGACGTTCCGCTGTCTCTTCTGTCGTCACCGTGCTCGCCATTATCGTGGTGGCGGCGGTGATCGTTGGGGCTGTGGTCATGTACCAGCAGCGCAACGCATACACCTCCGCCGACCCGGCAGGACCGGCCGATAGTGGCGTCTCCGTGTCCGGGCCGAATGCGGACGCCCCTATTCCCGACATCACGAAAGCCCTTCAGGGGCCGGCCTCTAATGGTGCTTTGGGCCAGTTGGCTGGCCAGGTTACCGACGCATCCTCTGGGAAAACGTTGTGGGACAAGAATTCGTCCACTGCAATGGTTCCAGCGTCGTCAACAAAGATGATGACGACGGCTGCTGCACTGTTAACTCTTGGTCCGAAGGACAAAGTTCGCACGGTAGTGAAACGTGGCACGAAACCGGGGCAGATCGTGCTGGTCGGTGGCGGTGACGTAACGCTCGCTGCCTCGAAAGACAATGCGTTTTACACGAACGCCCCCACGATCCAGGACCTGGCGAGCCAAGTGAAGAAAAACATGGGTGGCCAGCCCGTGACAAGTGTGGTGGTTGATAATTCGCGCGCCGGACAGGGCGATACCTTTAATTCGACGTGGAGTCGCGGGGATATTTCCGGGGGCAACGTGACTTCTGTGGACTCTGTCATGCTCAATGGGGGACGCCAGGACCCCAGCGACGCCGATTCCCCGCGCACCGACAATCCGGCGTTGGTAGCCGGACAAGCGCTAGCCAATGCTGTAGGACTCGCTGGTGGCGGTTCCGACGGAGCTGACAATGCCGGCGACTCCGGCGAAACCGATGATGAGGCTGCTAACTCGGGTGGCGGCGATGACAACACCCAGGGAGTGTCCGTGTCCACGAAATCTGTGGATACCGAAGACGACGAACTCGGTGCTGTGGAATCGGCCCCGTTAGATATCAGGATCCACGACATGCTCGTCAATTCTGACAATATGGAAGCCGAGGCGATCGGCCGAGAAATTGCGGACAAAGAAGGCAAGCCCTTGACATTCGACGGCGCGACGTCCGCGACTAAACAAGTCCTCTCGAAGCATGGTTTCCCCCTCGAGAGTGTGGTTCTCAAAGACAATTCGGGAATGAGCCCAGATAACCGCATTACCCCACGCCTTCTCGACCGCATCATGGTGAAAGCCGCATCCCCCGTGGCCGGTGAAGGTGATTCTGGTTCTTCCCCGGCAGATAGCGAAAGTCATGACCTTCGGCCCATTCTTGACGGTTTGCCCGTCGCGGGCGGTAACGGAACTCTCGCTGGCCGGTTCACCCCCGGTTCATCATCGGGGTCCGGAGCAGGATGGGTTCGTGCGAAAACAGGGACTCTTGAGGGAGTCTCCGCACTGGTCGGAACAGTCATGAACCAGCAAGGTCGCGTCTTGACCTTTGCATTTATGTCGAATGGCTCGGACATTGAGCCTGCTCGTTCTGCCTTGGATGATCTTGCGTCCGCGCTGAGGATGTCGTCATAGGAAACGCGCTGTGACGAAGACCGCTATGAAGCCGAACCTCAACGATGCCCCCACACCCTCCTATACGCCGCCCTCAACCAAACCGGGGCCCCATGTGTTGCGCATCCGCCACGCGCTCGAGGCATGGCACAAAACCTGGAGCCCTCGACTGACGGCGCCAGAGCAATCTAAAGACGATGAGCTGGGCTTGTCATGCCTCATCGGATGCTCCGGCGGCGCCGATTCCTTATCCTTAGTGGGCTGCGCGACCAAGCAAGGCTGGAGCGTCCACGCCGTGGTTATTGACCACGGTCTACAAGAGGGTTCAGACGGCGTAGCGATGCGAGCTGCGCATGTGTGCCAGGCACTGGGAGCGACCTCTGAGGTCGTGAAAGTGCGGCCCCGGGAAGCCACTGAAGCTGCCGCGCGAGAAGAACGCTATCGTGCCCTAGGCCAAATAGCGCAAGAGCATGGTGGCCTCCCCGTCCTCGTCGCACACACCGGGGATGACCAGGCGGAATCACTATTCCTAGGGCTAGCGCGAGGTGCCGGACTGGGAAGTATCGCCGGGATGCCACCCATCCTTTTCCACCATCCCGTCGTCGATGCCGGAGCCACGGCGCTTGGACGCCCGCTCCTCTCCATTCGTCGAGACAACACCCTCGGAGCGTGTGCCGAACTAGGCATCACGCCCTGGCACGATCCCACCAATACCTCCGGGGATAACCTCCGATCACGGGTCCGCACGCAGCTCATTCCTCAGGTCCGCTCTGTTCTGGGGGCGGATGCCGTCGATAATGCAATTACGACCTCGGCAATGGCCCGCACTGACCACGATTACCTGGCAGAGCAGGCCGCCGGCGCCTTGAAAGAATGTGAACGGCACGGCTCCGAAGGGGCCTCTCTGCAAGGGAGTGCCCGGGATACACACCACGATTTCCTTCCAGATAGTCCCGGAAGTACTGGTCTGGACGTCACCACATATCTACATCAGCCTCAGGCTTTGCGTGGAAGAATCATTAAACAGTGGCTTCACCACCGCGCCGGGCCTCTGACCAGGGCACACGTCAAGGCGATCGATGCGCTTGCCGCCCAATGGCATGGGCAGGGGGGAGTCGCTATTCCCTGGGCGCGCACGCCCGCGCCACCTGGTCGCTTACTCGTCGTTCGTCGCCACGATGAACTACGGCTGACCGTTGAGGTTATGCGTGACCCTTATCGTTACGGGTGACCGTTAGTGTTCAGCGAAAATTGCCAGACGGGCGCCTATAAGCGACCATATATTTACGGACCACACAGACAACAACGCCACATGATCGAGAGCTAATGATGCAATCCCATCAACCCGTCCCCGTCCCCGAACACGGCTATGGCGACGATGTTGACCACGTCCTCATCACCGAAGAGCAACTCCATAACCGCATCGCAGAGATGGCCGATCGCCTCTCCGAAACCTACGCCGATGAGGATGACGACCTCATCCTGGTATGCGTGCTCAAAGGTGCGGTGTACTTCATCACCGACATTTCCCGGCAGATGAGCATCCCGACACAGCTAGAGTTCATGGCCGTATCGTCCTACGGCAATGCCACCAGCTCGTCGGGTGTCGTGCGCATTCTCAAAGACCTCGACCGCGATATCCAGGGCCGAAACGTCGTCATCATTGAGGATGTTATCGATTCTGGTTTGACTTTGCACTGGCTCATCAAGAACTTGAAGAGCCGGAAGCCCAACTCGCTGCGGATTGTGACGCTCCTCCGTAAGCCCGACGCCATCAAAGTGGACATTGACCTCTTTGACGTCGGCTTTGATATCCCCAACGAGTTCGTCGTCGGATATGGATTGGATTATGCCGAGCGATATCGTGACATCCCGTGGGTAGGGACATTGAAATCGCGGGTGTACGAAAAATAGCCCAGCCGGTGCCAAAACATCGGTGCCAAGATAACTGAATACGAGACGATGTGTAGCCCGAAGGACGTAGAGGCCAGAGCAGGCAAGCGGCCGAAGAATCCGCGCTGTTCGCGCACAGCGAACGCCTGGCTGGTCGACGTGTCCTAGGGTTCGACTACCCTGGTAGCAATCGCCACCGTACCTGCGACGACAGGTATTCATACTTTTCCCAATGAGAGGTTCCATGGACCGCAAGAAAGTCATGCGCATAGCGACGGTCATCGCTATCATCATGCTCGGGATTTTCGCTTTCTCGGTGTTCTCTAGCTCGACGCGCGGGTATCAAGATGTTGATACCTCCGTCGCCCTGAAGCAGCTCAAAGACGGCAACGTCAAAAAAGCTCAGATTAACGATAGGGAACAACAACTCCAACTAGACCTGAAGAAGAAAATTGACGAGGGCGACCACAAAAATGTCGACAAAGTCATAGCGAAATACCCGGCAAGGACGTCGGACCAGGTTTTCGACGCGGTTCAAAAATCCAATCCTGAGAGCTACACAACCAAGGTCACTCAGGATTCATGGTTGGGCCAGATGTTCGTCGTTCTTGGCCCCATGATCCTCTTCTTCCTGCTGATCATGTTCTTCTTCTCCCGCATGCAGGGCGGATCCGGCATGGGCGGCATGTTCGGCTTCGGCAAATCGAAGGCCAAAGAACTGACCAAAGACATGCCGAAAACTAACTTCGGCGATGTCGCCGGTGAAGAAGAAGCCGTCGAGGAGCTCACCGAAATTCGCGACTTCCTCCAGGGACCGGAACGGTATGAACGCCTCGGCGCAAAGATCCCCCGTGGCGTCCTGCTCTATGGACCGCCCGGTACCGGTAAAACCCTTCTGGCACGCGCAGTCGCCGGTGAAGCTGGTGTGCCCTTCTATTCCATCTCCGGGTCAGACTTCGTCGAAATGTTCGTCGGTGTGGGAGCATCTCGCGTTCGTGACCTGTTCACTCAAGCTAAAGAAAACTCGCCATGCATCATCTTCATTGACGAGATCGACGCCGTCGGACGTCAACGAGGCTCCGGAATGGGCGGTGGCCATGATGAGCGCGAGCAAACCCTGAACCAGCTGCTGGTCGAAATGGATGGCTTCGGTGACCGCCAGGGTGTCATCCTGATCGCTGCAACGAACCGGCCGGACATCCTGGATCCCGCATTGTTGCGGCCGGGGCGCTTTGACCGGCAGATTCCGGTGACTAATCCGGATCTTGCAGGCCGTGAGCAGATTCTCCGTGTTCACGCCAAGAACAAGCCCTTGGGCCCGGACGTGGATCTAAGCTCGTTGGCTAAGCGAACCGCCGGTATGTCCGGTGCGGACTTAGCCAACGTGCTCAACGAAGCAGCGCTGCTCACCGCCCGCGTGAACGGCAATATCATCACCGCCGACGCGCTGGAAGAAGCGACCGACCGTGTTGTCGGTGGGCCACGTCGAAGCTCGAAGATCATCTCCGAGCATGAGAAGAAAGTCACCGCCTATCACGAAGGCGGGCACACGCTTGCCGCTTGGGCGATGCAGGATATCGAACGCGTGTACAAGGTGACCATTCTGGCCCGTGGACGAACCGGCGGCCACGCCATGACCGCGAGCGAAGACGACAAGGAAATGTACAACCGGGCAGAGCTTTTCGCGCGGTTAGTCTTCGCCATGGGTGGCAGGTCCGGTGAAGAGCTTATCTTCGGCAACCCGACGACGGGCGCCTCCGCAGATATCGAGCAGGCGACAAAAATCGCCCGCGCCATGGTGACCGAGTACGGCATGAGCCCCGACCTAGGAGCCGTTAAGTACGGTGAGGAACAAGGCGACCCGTTCTCCGGGCGAGGAAGTGGCGGAAAGCTGGAGTACTCCGACGACGTCGCGGCGACCATTGACAAGCAGGTGCGCTACCTCATTGAGAAAGCCCACGACGAGGCGTACGCGATTCTGAAAGAAAACCGCGAAACCTTCGACCTCTTGGCCCAGAAACTGCTGGAAAAAGAAACTCTGCGGCGCCCTGACCTCGAAGCCATCTTTACGAATGTGAAACCGCGCGAGCGGCTGGAAATCTTCACGAATGAAGACGTCCTCCATCCGAAGGATGACAGAGACCCTGTCAAAACCCCTGTGGAATTAGCTCGTGAACGTGGCGAAGAGCCACCCAAGCGACACGATTTCCTGGAAGCGTCCCGGCAGGCACGACGTGAACGCGAATCCGCTGCCAACCAGGCGAACGCTCAGTCGGTAACAGCCGGCGGCGCTAGTAACGCCGTGGGGGCTGGTCAGCAACAATCGATGCAACAGGGATTTGGTACGCAAGGCTCCGACGCCCGTGGCTGGTCGGCCAACGATGCGACAGCTCACCACGATCCCACCGGAACGAGTAATCCGAATGGCAATTCCAACGCGGGATATGAAGGCCAAACGACGGTCATACCCCGCAGTAATGGGTCGTCCGCGTACGGTAGCTACCCAGCCGGAGCACCAACGGATCAGCCGGCACAGGGTTCAACCAACGACGACAGCACGCCCGTCTACGGTGGAACCCCACCGCCAGCCGGATGGACTGCCCCAGGATGGCCGCCATCGGACCGCGCCCCCCGGTACTCGGACTCAGGCTCGTCCTCGACCGCCGGATCCGGCTACCACTATGGCAATACCCAGGGCAATGAGCAGGGTGGCGGGCAAGGTGCTTCGGAATACCAGCCGCAATCCCAGACGCCGGGGGCTCATCAGACAGGAGCTCGACACTCTGCCGACAACCGCGGCGCCACAACAGGGCACGCGGGCCAGCACCCGGGAATGCAGAATTACGGCGTCGGCCAACCACATGAACCCGCAGACAGTGGGCTCCACGGTTTCCGATTCCCGGAGAACGAACGCCCAGATCACCCCTGGGACGATGGTCGCCACCGCACAGGGGAGCCGAACTCAGATGCGCCGAGCGGAAGCGGACACAACCGCGACGTGTCTGGTGATCAACGGCGTGATCACAACGGTTCCGCTGAGGATGGTAACCGGCGTGAAGACGGTGACCACTAATGGCCATCGACCATGAACGGGCGCGGGCAGCCGTCCGCGACCTGTTAATCGCCGTAGGGGAAGATCCCGATAGAGAAGGACTCGTTGATACACCGGAGCGCGTGGCACGAGCCTATGAAGAAATCTTCGCGGGCCTCCATCAGGACCCGTCGGAGGTTCTTACCAAGACCTTCAACGAAGACCATCGCGAACTCGTCCTCGTCCGAGATATTCCCGTCTACTCCACGTGCGAACACCACCTAGTCCCGTTCTACGGGAAAGCCCACATCGGTTACATCCCGGGGACATCGGGGAAAGTCACCGGACTCTCCAAGCTCGCTCGACTGGTAGACCTTTACGCCAAACGACCACAAGTGCAAGAACGCCTGACCAAACAAGTCGCGGACGCCATGGTTGAACGGCTACATCCTCAAGCGGTCATCGTCGTTATCGAATGTGAACACCTGTGCATGGCAATGCGTGGCATTCGCAAACCTGGGGCGACAACCACCACGTCCGCGGTTCGTGGGGGATTCGAAACAAACCCCGCCAGCCGTGCCGAAGTACTCAGTCTCATCCGCGGGTAACCTCGTCAGCGTCGGAGCACACACCGAACACAACAGGCGGAAGGAGCCTCAACGAACATCATGGATGCACCGCGTACGCACGTGATGGGTGTCCTTAACATCACCGACGACTCCTTCTCCGACGGCGGCCAATGGCTTCCCGCCGACCTCACACGCCCCGACATCGCCATCACTCACGCCCGTGACATGATCCGTGATGGAGCCACCATCATCGACATCGGCGGCGAATCCACCCGCCCCGGTGCCGTCCGCGTCGCCGAGCAAACCGAACTCCAGCGCGTCATCCCCGTCGTCGAAGCCCTCGCGAATGACGACGTCATGCTCTCCGTCGACACCATGCGCGCGACTGTCGCCCGAAAAGCTATCCAAGCAGGAGCGACGCTCATCAATGACGTGTCAGGGGGGCTTGCCGACCCAAACATGATCCGTGTCGCTGCAGACACCGGGGCATACCTGTGCCTCATGCACTGGGAAACAGACCGCTTCGGCGACGCCGACTCCCACGGCGCAGCCGGAGCCAACCGAGGAGCCGACCACGGCCCGCACTTCGTCCGGCGCGTCGCGGAATTCCTCCACCAACGCGCCACCTACGCCAGCGAGCACGGCGTCGACAAGGAAAAAATCATCATTGACCCCGGAATCGGGTTCGCCAAGTCAGCTCTCGGCAACTGGTCGCTGTTGCACGGCCTCGACCAGCTCACCGACCTCGGATATCCTGTCCTCATCGGAGTTTCCCGAAAACGTTTCCTGACCAGCCTCATCGCCGGATCTGATGGCATCCCCACCGCTCCAGCCGACGCCGACGCAGCCACCGCAGCCGTCAGTACACTGGCCGCCAGCCACGGGGCATGGGCCGTCCGCGTACACAACGTGCGTCCCAACGTGGACGCCATCAAAGTCGCCCACGCCTGGGCCACAGCCCACGGACCCGACGTACCCCAAGGATGGAGAGCACGACGTGGCTGACCGAATAGAACTCACAGGCGTCGAGGTATATGGACACCACGGGGTATTTCCGCACGAAAAACGTGAGGGCCAGCGCTTTCTCACCGATGTCACCGTGTGGACCGACTTCCATCACGCAGCCGCCACCGACGACCTCACACACACCATCAGCTACGCCGACATCGCCGACCTCATCCACACCACCGTTGCCGGCCCCAGCCGCGACCTCATAGAAACCGTCGCCAGCGAGATCGCCGACACCCTCATTCTCAACAACCGCGTCCACGCCGTCGAAGTCACCATCCACAAACCCGACGCCCCCATACCTCATCCCTTCGCTGACGTCGCCGTCGTCGCACGTCGAAGCCGAAAAGACCTCCGCCACGTCGTACTATCCTTCGGCTCCAACATCACCGCCGATGGGATCACGCCACACCAACGGGTAGAGCGTGCCATGCACTGGTTTGAAACCAGTGCGAGCTACCGCGTCATCGCAACGTCCTCGCTCTACGCCACACCAGCCTGGGGAGGCGTTGACCAGGACGACTTCATGAACTCCATCGCCGTCGTCGAAACCATGAAAACACCCCTCGACATTCTCGACGATGCACACGAACTTGAACGCGAAGCGCACCGAACGCGCGATATTCACTGGGGGCCGAGAACCCTCGATATTGACCTCATCACCAGTATCAACAACGGATCTGAAGAACACTACGACACCGACAACCTCACGCTTCCGCACCCGTGGGCGCACCAACGTGCCTTCGTACTCAAGCCGTGGTTGGAAGTGGAACCCCACGCTCGGTTAGGACGCCAGCGTATTGCGTCTCTGTTGGACAACTTGGATCCCCGCGAGGTAGAAGAGGTGAAACCCCAATGACCTCCACGAAGCCCACCTACCTTGTCGCCACCGCTCTCATCGTCGGCTTAGGCACGTTTATGCTGATCTGGCGCTTTTACGGGTCTATCCCGGGATTTAATTTTACCCTCCCGGTCATCCTGATCGTCCTCGCTGTGATCTGTACCGTCACGGGATTCATCGTCAGAAAACGCATAGCCGATAACGAAGTCGGACAAGATCGATCGCAAATACATCCGCTCACCATCGCCCGATGCTTCGTCATGGGAACCTCCACGGCGTGGTTTGGGTCCATTTGTGCAGGATCGTATGCGGGTATAGCCGTCTACCTCTGGATCAACTACAGCCGGCTGATCGCCGCACGGGAGGATACCCCCGCCGTGGTCGTCGGACTTATTGCCGCCATTCTCGTTGCTGCATCAGGTTTATGGCTGGAGCGGTGTTGTGGGGCACCCCCACCAAACGATGAAGATACGCAGTCTAGCAATGTAGTGTGGAGTTCATGACCGGCCCACAGCAATCCCACGATGGTTACGACAGCTCCAACAACCAGGGACACTATGACGACCAGTCGCCTGACTATCGCGACGATTACCCGCCCGCCAACACAGGCGGTAGCGGCAAGTTTTCCTTCGCGGCCATCGTCGTCATGCTGGTCTTTGCCGTTGTTGCGACGATCCTCATGCTCTTTACGGACAGTGAAACATGGACAAAAATCGCTGTCCTCTGCGCCCTCTGGGCCGCCATCGTCGGGTGTATTGCTGTAGCACGACTGCGTAAACAGGTGGACAACCAGCAGCGGGACACCGACAACCTTGAACGGTTGCACCAAGCCGAGCTCGAGCGGGAACTGGCCACCCATCGCGAGCAAGAACTCATCCTGGAGCAGAACTACTACGACTCGCTGCAGGAACAAGAGCAGAACACCCTTGCTGATATTCGCGCGGAACTCACCGTGCTTCGTGAAAACTTGTCCGCCATGATGGGAACCGATCTGGACACCGAGCGCACGGCCCTCAAAGCCGAGGCGCAGCGCATTCTGGAATTGGAACGTGACACCAAAGATTCATCCTCGACGACGGAAGCACGCACGAGCGGGTCAACGTCAAGGACGTCATCTGTGCCGGCATCGTCACACAAGCCATCGGGTAAGCGTGGGCAGAACCGTGGTGGAGCTGGACAAACACGGGGAGCTGGACAAACACGGGGTGCAGAGCAATCATCGGGCGTTGGGCGCGCGTCGGCCACGCAGCAAGGGCGGGCGAACCAATCTTCGTCTGGATCGCGGGCAGCTGATTCGGCCTCCGCACAGCAGAGTGATAACTCCTTGCGCACTGGTTCATTCAACGCAGTGAAGTGGACCGCCCAGCCATCACGTCGCTCAGGCTCGGGATACTCTGCGGATCAAACCACGGTGCTACCTTCTGTGGAGAAAAAAGCGAACCCGCACGCATCTCAGCCGTCGCAGCAGCAACAGCCCACGCGGCAGCCTGACCGTGCTGCTCAGACCAACCAACGGTCAACCACGACACAGGGGAGCGCGGTGTACCGCGGCGCGGACCGTGACAACTCGCAATTCTTTGCCTTTGGGGCGGGTTCGTCGCCAGCGTCATCGACCCGCGACCGTTCGGCCCAGAACTCCTCGGCTCAGCCTGCGTCGACATCTGGATCGGCCCAGGCTCAGTCGTCGCGAACAGAATCGACGCCCTATGTCGGTTCCCATCGCGGTCCCAATCCAAACGTCAGTTCAGCGCAGAGCGGCAGCAACTCGCAGCGCGTCGGCACCGCACAGAGCAGCAGCACCGCGGCAGGTGGATCTCGCCGGAGCACGGACCCCGATACAGGTTCCTTCGCAGCTTTCGGTTCAGGCCGCTCTTCGGCACCGTCCTATGATCGAACCCACGCTCCAACTACGGGTGGTTTCCGGGCGCAATCGCCCACTTCAGGGTCGACATCAGCATCCGGCAGCCAAGCCGGTGGTCACTCTCCGCACGACGGGATGTTCACGGGAAACCAGAATTATGGCTCGTCAGCAAGCTCCCCGGATTCCGTCGATCCGCGCGGCCGTCACGAAGGCCCACAGGACTCATCGTCGGGTGGCCGTCGGCGTCGGGCAGATAATGGAGACCCAAGCCACAACGTCACCGTCGCATCCTTACTCGAACAGCTGAAGAAGAATAGCGAGAAGTAGTAACACACCATGACCACACCGACGAATCCCGGTTTTGCGGCTGGTGAGCTGCGTGTTCATGATTCCGCCGAGGCATTTGCAGCAACAACAAGGGCTTTGCGTAAAACGGGGAAGCGTATCGTTCTTGTTCCCACAATGGGAGCTCTGCATGCGGGTCACCGTGCACTCCTCCGTGCAGCGCACAGGCTCCCTGGGGCCGTGGTGGCGTCGTCGATTTTTGTCAATCCGGCACAGTTCGATAACCCCGACGACTTCGAAAAATATCCCGTCACGCTGCAACGCGACCTGGACATCCTCCGTGAGGAAGGGGTTTCCCTAGCATTCACCCCCAAGGCTGAGGACATGTATCCTCATGGGGCCCGGACGATGGTCCACCCCGGTCCCGTCGCTGAGGGGCTGGAAGGGGACCGGGATGGCCACTTTGTCGGCGTGGCTACGGTGGTCTCCAAGCTGCTCAACATATCCCACGCCACGGACATCGTAATGGGGGAAAAGGATTATCAGCAGCTGGTGATCATCCAGCAGTTAGTGACCGACCTCAATATGGAGGTCACGGTGCATGGGGTGCCCATCGTGCGGGAACATGATGGGCTGGCGCTCTCGTCGCGCAACGTTCGCCTGGATCCTGAGGCTCGTGTTACCGCGACGGCGATTTCGGCTGCGATGACCGCAGCGCTATATAAAGCAAAAGATGGTGCTCGCGCTGTAGAGGCGGAAGCACGGCAGATCATGGAGGGCGAAGGCATTGATGTTCTCTACGCCGTCGTCCGCGGGAAAGATTTGGGGCCGGCTCCCGAGAACGGGGAGGGGCGTCTACTCGTCGCCGCACGGGTGGGGGGCGTGCGGTTGATTGATAACACCGGCGTCATGTTGGGCGAGCTTCCCGACGACACCATCGCCGGCGGTGCTGATATCTCCGGTGCGTAGCCACGTGGTTGCCGGCGGCACGTGTGAAACGCGTGTGAAGCGCGTGTGTTACGTGCGTGATACATGTGTCCGTCTGATTACAGAAAGCCGACTAGGGACGGCCCACCGGTTGCCTGTGGGGTGAGGTCAGCTACTCTTTATCGCGTGAGTAAAGCGACGAAAAACCAGGATGTCCCAGAGCAAGTTAAAGTTCGCAAGGCAAAAAGAGAGCGGTTGCTCTCTGAGGGCACTGCGCCGTACCCAGTCGACGTAGAGCGCACCCACACGCTGAAACACATTCGCGACGCCTTCGTCGTCGATGAAGACAAAGCAGGGACCACTGAGCAACGTGCCGACGGCACCGTTCGTCGTTATTTAGATATCGGTGATGAAACGGACACCGAGGTGGCCGTGGCCGGACGCGTGATTTTCATGCGTAATACCGGCAAGTTGTGTTTCGCCACGCTGCAAGAGGGGGATGGGACGCAGCTTCAGGCGATGCTATCGCTCGCCGAGGTGGGGGAGGACGCCCTCAAACGCTGGAAGTCCGACGTCGACATGGGCGACTTTGTGTCGATTCGTGGTCGCGTGGTGTCGTCGCGTCGCGGAGAGCTATCCGTGTTTGCGTCGACGTGGACCTTGGCGTCGAAAGCGCTGCGCCCCCTGCCTGTGTCCTTCGCCGATATGAATGAAGACACCCGCATTCGCTATCGCTACACGGATTTGATTATGCGGGACGACGCCCGCCGCATGATGGTGACCCGCGTAACCGTTGTGCGCGCCCTTCGTGAATACCTGCAGGATCTAGGCTTCCTCGAGGTAGAAACTCCCATGTTGCAGACGTTGCATGGTGGCGCGGCCGCGCGCCCGTTTGTGACGCATTCCAACGCTTTAGATATGGATCTTTACCTGCGCATTGCGCCGGAGCTGTACCTGAAGCGCTGCGTCGTCGGCGGTATTGAGAAGGTTTTCGAGGTCAATAGGAATTTCCGGAACGAGGGCATCGACTCCTCCCACAGCCCGGAGTTCGCCATGTTGGAAACCTATCAGGCCTATGCCACGTATGACGATAACGCTGCCTCGACTCAGGGCCTGATCCAGCACTGCGCGCGTGCCGTCAACACGTTGGTGCACGACAACTGGGACCCGGAGCAGGACCCGGATTCACTGGTCGTCACTCTTGCCGACGGCTCCACCTACGACTTTGGTGGCGAGTGGCCGAAGCTGGACATGTATGACAGCTTGAACGAGGCTTTGCAGCGCAAGTTCCCCGGCCAGCCCGAGGTGACCATTCACTCGACCGTCGATGAATTAAAGACGATCGCGCATGCGATTGGTGTGGAACCGGGCACGGGATGGGGCCACGGGAAATTCGTCGAGGAAATCTGGGAAGAGCTGTGCGCGGACCAACTGGATGGGCCAGTGTTCGTCCGTAACTTCCCAGTCGAGACGTCGCCCTTGACGCGCGATCACCGCTCGAAGCCCGGTGTGACTGAGAAATGGGATTTGTATGTCCGTGGTTTTGAGTTAGCGACGGGCTACTCGGAGTTGATTGACCCCGTGATCCAGCGTCAGCGCTTTGAGGATCAAGCTCGTTTAGCTGCTGGTGGTGATGATGAAGCAATGGTTTTGGACGAGGACTTCCTTCAGGCGATGGAGCAGGGCATGCCCCCGACGGCGGGAACCGGAATGGGTATCGACCGGTTGTTGATGGCATTAACTGGGTTGGGGATTCGGGAAACCGTGTTGTTCCCCTTGGTGAAGCCGGAACGGTAAGCCTTACGACGTAAACGGTGTGCCGTTGCCCTGGGTGAGTATTCACCTGGGGCTTTTCTCGTGAGATCGCTGTCAGAGGCACCGTGAACGTGGCTTTGTCAGTTTTCTTTGGTAATTGTGACACCGGTCACCTGATTGTGCGTTATGCTTATGTAAGCTTCCTGGCAATGCATCGTCGACCGGTGTGTAGCCGATACGAACGACCGAAAGGCCTTTAATGTCTTCAACAAATGAACACGACAATGGCTCTGGCTCTGCGGCAGGCGCCCGCGACAACGCTGCGAAATCCCGCGGCAAGAATTCCGACGGCAACGATTCAACCGTTGGGAAAAATAGCATTAAGCGGGACGCGATGGGCACGGCGATGCGCCTGTTGACGCGAGTAACGGGCTCCGATTTCGCCGCGAAGTATGGCCTCAATGAACGCATTGATCGCATTGCCTATGAGTCGACGAAGACCGGCATGAAGTCTCTTGGGGCGGCAACCCGTGAATTTAAGCGGGTAACCAGCGGCCAGTCCCCGATCCGTCTCCCCTTCCTCGGCTTGGGTGATGATAAGAAGATTGGCGACGAAAAACCCGATGCCCAGGCCGAGGAAAAAGCTGCGGAATCCAAGAAAGTCATGTGGGACCTTACGCCCGACGAGGATCAGGAGATGATCGTCGAGACGATTAAGGATTTCGCCGAAAAGCGCATTAGCCCAGCAGCGCACGATGCCGACGAAGCGGCAACTGTCTCCGAAGACCTCCGCAAAGAAGCACTTGGCCTGGGAATTTCTATGGTGAACGTTCCGGAGGAATTCGAGGGGATCGCCACCGGGTCTAATCTCACAACGAATTTCTTAGTCACCGAGGCCTTGGCCCACGCGGATCCGGGGATTGCCTTGTCTGTGATGGCTCCGGCCGGTGTCGCCGCGACGTTGACCGCCTATGGCTCGGACGAACAGCAGCGGACGTATTTGCCTGCATTCGCGGGTGAGGACATTCCGATCTCCGCGGTGTCCGTCGCCGAGCCCCAGCCACTGTTCGATCCTTTCTCCTTGACGACAACTGCTCGTCGCGAGGGTGATGACGTGGTGATCGAGGGCGTCAAGGCCTTAGTTCCCGACGCCGGTAATTGCGAGCTGTTCGTCGTCGCCACCATGCTGGACGATGCTCCGACGATGGTCATTGTCGAATCTGATGCTGATGGCGTCGTAGTGGAACCCGACCCGAGTATGGGATTGCGTGCGGCAGGACTGGGACGGCTGCTTCTCAACGACGTGCGTGTTCCCGCGTCGAACATTCTTGGTGGGGCGGATCGTTCTGCTGAGGATAGGGAGAGCGATTACCGGAATATTATTCGACGGTCCCGGTTGGGATGGGCTGCGTTGGCTGTGGGTGCATGTTCGGCAGTGCTGGATTATGTGAAGCCGTACGTCAATGAGCGTCAAGCGTTTGGTGAGCCGATTTCTCACCGTCAGGCGGTGGCTTTTGCGGTGGCGAATATCCGCATTGAACTCGACGGCATGCGTCTGGTTGCTCTGCGTGGCTGCTCCCGTGCGGACCAGGGGCTGACCTTCCACCGCGAGGCCGCCCTGGCCCGTGACTTGGCGGCCGAGAAAGGCATGGCGATCGGGTCAGACGGAGTCCAGTTGCTGGGTGGTCATGGTTATACCAAGGAGCATCCCGTGGAGCGGTGGTACAGGGATTTGCGTGCAATCGGCGTCGCTGAAGGGACGATTGTCCTGTAAACGGCCAAACAGCCAAGTGAGGCCACGCAGCCAAGCCGGCAGAACCGGCGTGAGCAGGCACCTGGCCCGCGATGTACGCACACATGAACACGATGTTGTCAACCGAATAAGAACCGCAGCGTTGAACGCTTTTATGTGACCCCGGAGGGACACAATCATGATTAACCTAGAACTTCCTGGCTTCCTGAAGAAGAGCGCAAACCCTGGGCACCAGGCAGCCGCCGAAGTCTTCCGACCCATTTCCCGCAAGTACGATCTCGCCGAGCACGAGCGCCCGGTGGAACTGGACACCATGGCTAGCATGGTGGAAGGTATGGCCGACGCCGGCCGTGGAATGGCTGGCGCGTCGGGAGGTCGTGGAGATAAGAAGAAAAAGTCCGACGGCATTCGCAATGGCGGAAATATGGCCGCGGTGCTGAACGTGTTGGAGCTGTGCTGGGGCGATGTGGCTCTCACGCTCTCCATCCCGTATCAGGGCCTCGGAAACTCTGCCATTGCGGCCGTCGCGACGGATGAGCAGTTGGAGCGTATCGGCAAAGTGTGGGCATCGATGGCCATCACCGAGCCTGGTTTCGGCTCGGACTCCGCTGCCGTGTCAACAACAGCCACTCTCGACGGCGACGAGTATGTCATTAATGGTGAAAAGATTTTCGTAACGGCCGGCGAGCGCTCTGACCACGTCGTCGTGTGGGCGAGTGTGGATAAATCCAAAGGCCGGGCGGCTATTAAGTCGTTCGTCGTTCCGAAGTCAGCTGACGGCTTCACAGTGGAACGCTTGGAGCACAAGTTAGGTATTAAGGCGTCGGACACTGCGGTATTGCGGCTGGATAATGTGCGCGTACCGAAGGAAAACCTGTTGGGTTCGCCAGAGGTGAGCACGAAGAAGGGCTTTGCTGGTGCAATGGCGACGTTCGATAACACGCGTCCGCTGGTGGCGGCGATGGCTATCGGGTGTGCTCGTGGCGCGTTGGAAAAGCTCCGCGAGGTGCTGGAAGATGCTGGTGAGGTCATTGATTATGACAAGCCTAAGTATGCTCAGTCAGCCGCGGTCGCGGAATACCTCGATTTGGAGAGCGACTGGGAATCCGCGTACTTGTTGACGCTGCGTGCGGCGTGGATGGCGGATAATAAGAAGCCCAACACCAAGGAAGCGTCGATTGCGAAGGCGAAGGCGGGGCGTGTCGGCACGCATATCACCCTCAAGGCTGTGGAACTGGCTGGACCGTGGGGCTACTCTGAACGCGAGCTTCTGGAAAAGTGGTCGCGCGATTCTAAGATCCTGGACATCTTCGAGGGGACGCAGCAGATCCAGCAGTTGGTTGTTGCTCGCCGTGAGCTGGGGCTGAGCTCTAAAGAACTGAAGTAGGCGGGGCAACGACGTACCCAGACCACGCTTAGGCCTTCTTGACAGTGGGCGCGGGGGACGCCCACTCAGGAACTAGATGGTGTGAAATAGGGCTCCATCGTGTATGTCCTACTGGCCGGCTAGTCCTAAAGTCACGAAACAGCCCAGTGCGGGGACTAGCTAAAAAGGGGGAGGCGTGAGCAATGTCCGCGCCACTATTCACAGTGCAGAGTGACAGTGACCTGCGTCGATAGCGTGCACAGCTGATGGATGGATCTACCGGAGATAACGACTGGTCAATACGTACAGTACTTCTGATTCTTTGGAAAACTCAGCTGCCGAACAGCATGTGCTGGACAAATAGCTCATTGGCCTGCTGAACGCTGGAGAAGAACGTGCCCGAAGTACTTCCCCCCTGCTCGGCCAAGAATTTAGAAAATATCGTTAAAAGGCATTGCGGTAACCCTGTCCAGCAAAATGAACGCCACAGGATTTATTATTGCCGACCTTCCACTCAGAGTTTCAGCAACTGTTGCCGATTTTTATGAAGGCGACCGGCGCTATGACAGATCGCGCAGCGAACTATCTCGTAGCTGCGTGACAATTCCTGTATTAGCTTCTTCAATGCCCGTGTTGTCTTCATGGTGAAGGGGCGGTCTCATATTTAGATGGTCACGGTGGTTATGGTGAGTGACTCAGCGTGTGATGTGGTTGCTTAGCTGGAGTGCTGGTGCGCATGACGACAGCCCTGTCGTATCTGCGGACACTTTAGCTAGAGACGTTAAGTAGAGTATCCACTCATGATCTTCTTAGGCGCAGTTGTTGCTGCTCTGGCGGCCCTTCTTCATGTATTCATCTTTTATTTAGAGTCGGTGGGGTGGACGGGTCCCCGTGCGCGATCAGTGTTCGGGTTGAGCGAAGACGAAGCAGCGTCGACGAAAGATCTAGCGTTTAACCAGGGATTTTATAACCTCTTCCTCGCCCTTGAGGTGTTTGTGGCTCTCGGTTTCTTGGTTGCCGGGGCCACGGCCGTCGGCGGTGCCTTAGCCCTCGCAGGCGTGGGGTCGATGCTTGCTGCGGCGCTCGTTTTGTGGGTGTGGTCACCCAATAACCGCAGTGCAGCCGTCAAACAGGGGTCGTTGCCCCTCCTCGCTGTCATCCTCATCGCCATCGGACTCTGCGTATAGCAATAGTGCTGTCGCCTGGCTTGTGCCCCGTGTGCTCGCGCTGTGCCTCTCGAGAAACAACGCGCCACCACAAGCGCGCCCACGAGTTCTTCACCCGGAGAAATCCCGGAAAGATCCCATAAAGAACCTGGAAACGAGAATAAGAGGGTTCGTTATACTGTCGGCATGGCTTCTTCGCTTGATGGACGTTTGTACCGCTCGGAGATTATCGAGGATCTCACCCGTCGTGTTGCAGCATTAAAAGACACTGGTTACCAGCCGGGTTTAGGCACAGTACTGGTTGGTGATGATCCCGGCAGCCAAGCGTACGTCCGCATGAAGCACAAGGACTGCGAGCAGATCGGTATTCGTTCCATTCGGAAGGACCTCCCGTCGGACATTTCCCAGGAGGACCTCTCCGCTGTTATTGAGGAACTTAATGCCGATGACGCCTGCACAGGCTATATTGTGCAGCTGCCTTTGCCGAAGCACCTTGATGAAAACTCCGTGTTGGAGCAGATTGACCCCGAGAAAGACGCCGATGGACTGCACCCGGTGAACTTGGGGAAGCTGGTATTGAATGAGCCGGCCCCGTTGCCGTGTACACCCAACGGGTGTATTCATTTGTTGCGACGTTTCGGTGTGGAGCTGAATGGCGCGAAAGTCGTCATCATCGGCAGGGGAATTACCGTCGGCCGACCGCTCGGGTTGATGCTGACCCGCCGAAGTGAGAACAGCACGGTGACCTTGTGCCACACCGGGACGAAAGATGTGGCGGCCGAGACCCGTGCGGCCGACGTCGTTATTGCCGCGGCTGGTAAACCGCATATGCTGACCGCGGACATGATTAAACCCGGTGCGGCCGTGTTGGATGTGGGTGTCTCTCGTGTTGACGGCAAGCTGACTGGCGATGTTGCGCCCGACGTGTGGGAAAAAGCAGCATGGGTGAGCCCGAACCCCGGGGGCGTCGGGCCTATGACCCGCTCGTTCTTGATGGCGAATGTGGTGGAACGTGGTGAGCGCTTGGCGGGGATAGCTTAATGAGTAGCACTGCGAAGCCGCCCATTCCCGACGCATACGTGAAGTGGGGGGACCATCTGCGGGGAACCACCCGGCAGAAGTCAATGTTGTCGAACCCGCATGACGGGGATTTTGTCTCCCGCATCCCGTTGGTGTACCAGCGTATCGCGGTGGCCGTATTCGTGGTGGGGATGTCTGTTGCTGCGCTCTTCGTCGCGTTCGAGCACTGGCGTCGGGGGTCGCTTGTGATGGGGGCCAGCATGGTGTGGCTGGCCATCACCCGGGCGACGTGCGATTCGGAAACGCTCGGCGTTCTCTCCGTCCGGTCGCGTCGCTTTGACGTTGCTTTTTGTTTTGGAGTGGGCCTGGTGGTGCTGTACTTGGCGGTGTCGATGGACGCAATGGCCGGGTAGCCCGCCCGCGCCCCTCGGCCTCGAAACACCTATTTCGGCGTGACCGTGATCCGCACGTTCTTGTCGTGCGCCGTGACATGCACCGTCGTGCCGTCCTTGGCGACCTCAGCCGTTCCACCGTCAACATTGATGGCGAATCCGTTGGGGTAGTTCACGGTGGGAACGACGATCTCGCTGGTGATGTCGCTATCGAACGTTCCCTTGCCGTCCACGCGGTCCGTCGTCCAGCTGGCGGTATAGGTTTTTGCCTTTGGATCCCAGTTTGTTGACGTTGGCGTTCCGGCAGCTGCACGTAGGTGCGGCGCCGCAACAATGGCGAGCTTGTCCTTGTTGACGGCGTCGGCAGTGACGGGTCCACCAACGGTGGGATCGGCGACGATGCCTTGTTCTTTTTGGTTCTGGGTGGTCGGGTCGTCACACCCACAGTAGGACCAGTATTGCCATCCGGTGAGGTGCTGTCGGGCGAGACCTGTCACGCCGAGCAGGGTATCAGCGTCGTCGGTCGCTCCGAATTCGGAGAGCAGTGTTGCTGAATTGTTAGCCGCGGACACCTTGTCGGCATTGTTGAAGGTGATGCCATCGGGGATGGTGCATCCCGTGTATGTGCCAGCGAGAGCGTTGGTGGGACAGTACACGTGCCAACTGAGCGCGGTTCCCGCCGATGCCGGGACGCGCGGCGCGGTTGGGCGGGTGTTGAAGCCCATATTCCATATGGAGTAGGGCTCGTAATGAACAATTGCGTGGGGGTCGGCGGCGGTGATGGAATCAGCGGCTTTTTGGTGAAGCGCGTCGAGGTGCTGGGTTGCCGCTCCACAATTGCCGAGGGCGAGGTAGCACAGGGGGTAAGCGCTGCCGGGCCACGGTTCATTCATGATGTCGTACCCCATCATGCCTGGTAGTGAGCCCATTTTTTCGGCGACGTGCTTCCACATGGCGGCATAGCGTTCTTGCAGGCCAACGCCGCCGGGGCCGGGCTTGTTGGTGAGGAAGTTGTCGTATGCCCGAATCAACCCGATATTGACCGCTTGGTTAGTCGGGAAGCCAACTTTCAGCAGGCTCGGCAGACCGTCGTCGATAACTGCCCAATCAGGGGCGAATTCGCCTTCGAACTTTTCGTTGTACATGTCCTGGTGGGCGTCGATAAGGGTCATGATGCCGCGTTTGCTCAGCATCGTGACGGTGTTGGCGATGGAGTCCAGGTATGCGTCGTCGTACTGTCCCGGCTCAGGTTCGACGGCTTTCCAAATGATGCCCAGACGGACGGAGTCAAAACCTTCTTTGGCAAGCCAGTCAGCGTCGTCCTCGTTGAAGCCGCCGGCTTCGGCTGTGTATGGCGGGTGTTTGTACACCATGTTAACGCCCTGAGTGAGGATCGCCCGGCCGCTGCCATCGGTATACCATCTACCACTTTGTCCGATGTGTCCTCGGGCAGTGATGGAGGCCGGTTCCTTTTGGCTTCCGGCCAGGGCTGTGCGTGGTAGCAAGGTCATTGCCGACGCGACCAGCATGGCGGCTGCGATGATGGCGAACAATGCGCGACTATGTGTTGCCACCAACCCACGGGTGCGTGTTGCAAATGTTATGTGGGTATGTGGCACGGGGGAGCTGCTCGGGCGGGGGAGTGCACCCGGGGAATGAGTTTTCATAGTTGTTATCGTACTGGGCGCGAGTGTGTTTTGGTGCACCAGAATGTGGGTAGTGGAAGGGTTCGCCAGCGGGCGTTAGGGTGGGGTCACTGTATCAAGGTTGAATTCGCTCAAAGCCGACGCAAAAGCCGGCGACATGATCGTTGTTGTGCGGTAGTCGGGCCGCGTGGGGCCGGCCCCGCAAGGAATCGACCCGCGTGGAATTAGCCCGCGTGGGATTAGCCTGCGTGGGATTAGCCTGCGTGAATCGGCCCGCGTGGGATTAGCCTGCGTGAATCGACCCGCGTGGAGAGGGCTTAATTTATGAGGAGGTTAAAGGAAGAATGGCAGGGATTGCCCGCGGTGACGAGGACGTAACCCTCCGGCGTGCGCAAGAGGAGGATCGGGATTTCCTTATCCGGATGAATCACTTGACGGAGACGTGGGGAGATGAGGACGCTGCCGAGGAGCGAGACTTTTCCGAATCCGACCGTCACTACGTCGGCAAGTGGACTCCTGACCAGGGCGGAGTAATTGCGCTTTGTGGCGATGAGCCGATTGGCGCGGCATGGCTGCGTACGTTTGTCGCCGATGATCCGGGGACCGGCTTTGTGGAAGATAAGTATCCGGAGGTGGCGATCGCATTGGCGCCAGGCCACACCGGCGGTGGGCTTGGCCGTCGTTTGTTGAGCGCGGCGCTGGATCAGGCGCGGGATGATGGGCGGCCGGGGGTGAGTCTATGTGTAGAAAAAGGTAACGACCGCGCCCAGGCGTTGTATGAGAAACTGGGTTTTCGCTACGTGACGACGAGGGAGTCTGAGGGTAGTACGTACACGGTGATGGTTCACACCTTTGAATGATCGTATGAATGATCGGAGCAAAACTCTATGAAATCCATGGTCACTGATTATTTGGACGAAGTTCTCGAGGACGTTCGCCCGGGTGATCGGGGTGCTCCCGCGAGCTATATTCCAGAACTAGCCAACGTTGACCCCGAAAGATTCGGTGTCAGCTTGGCGACGATCGACGGTAAGGTGTACGGCTCGGGTGATACCGAGACCGAGTTCACCATCCAGTCGATCGCGAAGCCATTTGTGTATGCGCTTGCCCTGGAAGACCGTGGTTTTCGTGATGTGTTGAAGCGTGTCAGCGTGGAACCATCCGGTGAGGCGTTTAACGAGGTGTCCCTGGACGAGGAAGGTCGCCCGCTTAACCCGATGATTAATGCGGGCGCGCTGACGACGCACTCCTTAGTAGGTGGGGACGATTGGACCCAGGGGCAGCGCCTGCAGAGGATCATCGATGGGTTGTCGGCTTTCGCTGGCCGTCGGCTGCAGGTTGACGAGCGGGTGTGCGGCTCGGAGCTGGACCACGCTCACCGGAACTTGTCTATCGCCCACATGCTCCGCAGCTACGACATATTCCCCCAGGATCCGCGGGTGATCGTGGAGGGATACACGCGGTCGTGCTCTCTTCTGGTTTCGACGCGGGACCTGGCGATTATGGCCGCGACCTTGGCGAACAAGGGCATGAACCCGATCACCGGCGAGAAGGTGGTTTCGGGTCGCGTGGTCCGCCAGGTCTTGAGCGTCATGACGACGTGCGGCATGTATGACGCGGCAGGGGACTGGGTGACCCAGGTCGGCATCCCGGCTAAGTCGGGCGTCGCTGGTGGTCTGATCGGCGCGTTGCCTGGCCAGATCGGGGTGGCGACGTTTTCGCCTCGGCTGGATGAACACGGGAATAGTGTGCGCGGCGTCCGACTTTTTGAGCGGATGTCTCGGGACATGGGAATCCACCTCATGGAGGTTCCGCCGTCGGTGCAGACGGTGATTCGGAACACGACGGTGCTGGTCCAGGACCTGACTGATGACGAAAAGTCGCAGGGGATGAAGCCGCAGAAGATTAAGGTCTACTCGATTCAGGGGAGTTTGCGTTTTGCGGGTGCGGAGAAGATCGTGCGTGAGTTCTCTAGCACGATGATTAAAGAGCCGGCTGTGGCCTTAGATTTGACTGATGTTCACGCGTTGGACGCGGTCGCGCGGCGCATGATTCTGGAGGTCGCGCGTCGTTTAACTCTGGATGGCAAGCGCGTGTATCTGATCGATCCGGCCGATGTCATTCCGAAACCTGATCCGGGTGATGGTGGGCAGGTCATTGTTGTCCAGGACCGCGCGGAGCTCAGAGCTCACCAGCCTGAGAAACGTAAGAAGGCGAAGAAAGGAAAGAAGAAAAAGAACACATAGCTGACGTCAAGCCTGTGGGGTACGTTCCGGTGGCACGCTCTGTTGTTTCGACGCGTTCTGGTGAGTCCGGTGCCGTACACGCGATACCCAGTGCTTTGTCGCAAACACGACCATGAATGTGCAGCCCTGAACGACGACGATCATGCCTCCGCTGGATACGTCGGTCCAGTAGCTGATCAGTAAGCCTGTCATGGCGGTCACCCAGCTAATGACTGGTGTCCAGATGAGAGTGCTACGCATGCGCGCGAAGATGAGAAGGCTTATTGCACCCGGTGTGATCAGCATGGCGACAACGAGGATCACACCGACTGCCTGCATCGACGCCACAATGACGAGCGCGAGCATAGTCAGCATGAATCCGCGCATAAGTGTGGGATTGATGCCGAGCGATCGGGCATTGATCGCGTCGAAACTCCAGAGAGTAATGTCGCGGCGTTTAATCAGTACAAGTGCCGACGCTAGTAACGCGATGACGACAACTTGGATGAGAGCGGATTGTCGTACACCCAGGAGATTTCCGAAGAGGATGGAGTGTAGGTCGGTTGTCGATGGCGTCATGGAAATGAGCACCAGGCCGAACGCGAAAAATGTGGTGAAGACAATGCCGATGGCGGTGTCGTCCTTCAGGTTCGTTTTTCCGCGGATGGTTCCGATGAGGCCGACGGTGAGCAGTGCGGCGATCAGCGCGCCGATGGAAAATGGGATGCCCAAGATATAGGAGATGACGACGCCGGGAAGAACGGCGTGAGAGATCGCGTCGCCTAAGAGCGACCATCCGAGCAAGATTATCCAGGCGGAGAGAAGTCCGGTGCACAGTGCTGTCACAGACGTGACGATGACAGCGCGCTGCATAAAGCTATAGGTGAATGGTTCGATAAAAGCTGTTGCGAGTGATGCGTGGATCGGTGCGCCAGGGAACGCGCCGGTTAACGCAAAGGTGCTCATTCTGTGTCGCCGTCCTTCCTCATGTCCTCCATCAGCGCGGTGCCCAACAGAACGCTGGGCGAGGCGGCGAAGAGAGTGTCATCTGGGGCCCCGTCGCTAATGATTGTTTTTTGTAGGACAACGATCCGATCCATCGAGCGGAGCGTACCGAGGTGGTGCGTCGAGAGCAGGATGAGGGCGCCACGATCGCGCCGGGCGGTCAGGACTCGGAACAGCACTTCTTCGGTGTCCTGATCAACGCCGGCGAAGGGCTCGTCCAAGATAAGAATGGGAGCCTGGGTGGCGAGTGCACGAGCGATGAAAACGCGCTTCTTCTGACCCCCAGAAAGCTGTCGGATGGAGCGGGTGGCGTAGGCGGTCATTCCTACGCTGGCTAGGGCTTCGTCGGCAGTGGCTTTGTCGTCGCGAGTGGGGTGTCGGAATGCGGTGAGGACAACGTCACGCACGGTCATGGGGAAGTCCCAGTTCACGGCCTCTGTTTGCGGCATGTAGGTGATGCGTCCGTCGACGTTCATGGTGCCCGTGGTGGGGCGCAGTTGGCCGGTGATGGCGTTGAAAAGCGTGGATTTGCCCGCACCATTCGCCCCGATGATCGCGGTCATGGTTCCGGGGAAGAACGACGCAGTCACGTCGCGCAGTGCGATCACTGGCTCTCCGGAGTTGTGCGTGTAGGTAACCCCGAGCTTATCGACGCTAACCAGGGGTTCTTGCGGTGTTCTGTCCTGCATTAGCTGGTGAGTCCTTTGCTGATGGTGTCGGCGTCGTACCGGATGAGATCTAAATACGTAGGGACGGGGCCATCTTGATCAGATAGTGAATCGACGTAGAGGATGCCACCGTCCTTCGCCCCGGTGGCGCGGACGATTTGTTCGCGGGGGCCGGAGTCAACGGTCGATTCGCAGAACACAGCGGGAACCTGGTGTTCGCGCACGAACTCTTCGGTGTCCTTCATGCGTTGAGGTGTGGCTTCGGTTTCTGCGTTGACGGGCCAGATGTAGTGCTCGGTGAGTCCCGCGTCTTTGGCGAGGTAGGAGAACGCCCCTTCGCAGGTCACAAGCGCACGTTTGTCCTTGGGGACGGTTTCGAGGTCGGCGCGGAGGTCGTTGCCAATGGTGTCCAGCTTGGCGGAGTATTTCTTCGCGTTGTCGTTGTAGTCGTCTTTGTGGTCGGGATCGATGTCCCCTAGGGCCTTCGCGATGGTGCTTGCGTACTTTTTAACGTTGGTGGGGCTCATCCAGGCATGGGGGTTGTCTTCGCCGCTGGCTTCACCATCGGTGATCGGGAGGGGCTCAATCCCATCCGTGGCGACGACGCGTTTGGCGTCGGAATTGCTGGTGAGCTTGTCCAGCCAATGCTCTAGCCCGAGACCGTTGGCGATAATGAGATCTGCTTTTGCTGCCGATTTGAGGTCCGACGGTGTGGGGTCGTATCCGTGAATTTCGGTGCCCGGCTTGGTCAGTGAATTGACGTTGACGTGGTCTCCGGCGACGTTCCGGGCAATGTCGGCCAAAACCGTGAACGTTGCTAAAACGTCTTTCTTCCCGTTGTCATCGTCGGAGAGTGCGCTACAGCCGCTGGCAGTTAGTCCGACGACGAGTGCGGTCGCGAGGGTGGAGAAGATTTTTGCGTGTCGACGTGGGTGTGCGTATGAACGTGGGTGTTTGGCCGCGGTGGATCGTGTGCTGGTTGATCGGGTGCGTGGAATGTGCGTCGGGGAGGAAAGGCCGAGTGAGGGAGCCATGTGAATCCTTACGGTCAGTTGTCAGTTGGTGGTCGTCGGTTGGTAATTGTCGGTTGTTGGGGATTGGGAACCTGATGGATTGCCTGTTTATCAGGTGTTTAGTGGGAGATATCGTGTGAAGATGCCAACCCCCTGAACAAAAAATTCATCACGGTCATTCTAAAAGTTCAATGCAATGTATTTTAAACTGGGGGGAATCTTATGTACATCCGCCGAGTGTGTCAAGGACACTTAGCGTGATTACCCCTAGCTTGATGTGCTGGTCTCCTAATACGATGAGGGGCATGCACGTTTCTGATTTGCCGGACCGTACTCAGGATTACCTGAAGGTGATTTACGACCTGGGCGAGTGGAACTCGGGGCCGGTCACGTCGACGCGGATCGGCGACGTCCTGGGGCAGAAAGCGTCGACGGTGTCAGAAGCATTGAAGAGGCTGGTGCAGCAGGGGCTTATCGTTCATGAGGCGTACAAGCCCATTGAGCTCTCTTCAACTGGCCGCCCGTTGGCGTTGCAAATGGTGCGACGACACCGGTTATTGGAGATGTATCTGTGCGAGTACGTCGGCTATAGCTGGGATGAAGTCCATGACGAGGCCGAGCACCTTGAACACGCGGTATCGGACACATTTGTTGAGCGCATCGCGGCCCTAATGGGCAATCCCACCAGCGATCCGCATGGTGATCCCATTCCGGACAAAGAGGGCAATGTTGCCGAGACTGATCCTGGCTTGCCGCTAGATACAGCTCAAGAAGGCGATGTCGTTCGTATCGTGCGCATTGCTGACCGTGACTCCGGTCTTTTGCGTTACTTAGCGACGAAGGGAATTGTCCCGGGGGTCAACGTCGCTGTCTTGCCACGTCCCTATGGGGGGATGATGAACATCCAGCTGGTGCCTGAGGGGGAGGGTACCTCCGGCGCGGCTCGCGCAGCTCGCCAGACCGGTGCGGCTCGTGAGACCGGCGCGACCGGCGCAAAAAATTTCGTGGAGAAAACTTTCGCGCCAGCGGGTACCGAAAACGGGGTTGGTATAGCAAGTATCAGCGCGGCGTCGGCGAGGGATATCAGGGTCAAATAGACGATGAGGTGCAGCCCCCGTCGGCAAGCCTTCTACAGGGGGACACAAGAAAATCCGTTAATTGTTACTTGATCGTTACGTAGACCTTATAATCGCAGGTCGAGAACTTTTAAGGTTAGTTTAAAAGCTGCAGATAAGTAGTAAAACCACCCCTTTTGTCGCGATATGGTAGCGGAGCTGAGATAAGCCAACTAGTGTGAGGTGTGTTCGGTACGCGAAAGCGTTCAGGCAACCTAACGTAGTTGTGCGGACACACGCTTGATGCTTCACCGTACGGTGGCGTCCATCGGGCAGTGTTCTTTCTACGTTGTTTAAACAGTGTTATTAAATTTTTTTGTGTAACAATCAGTAAAGGAGATTTACGTGGCTGATCAGAAGTTCATTCAGGCAGTTCTCGAGTCCACCGCTTTCGACAAAAATGGCGACAAGGTCGGCAAAGTTGGCCAGCTTTTCGTCGACAGCAATAGCGGTGAGCCGACGTTCGTTGCCGTGAACACCGGACTCTTTGGTCGCAACAGTTCCCTAGTTCCCCTGGCAGGTGCCAAGCTGAACAACGAGGAACTGCATGTTGCTCACACGAAGGATGAGATCTCGGACGCTCCGAACATCTCCGACACCGACGAAGGCTTGGAGCCTGAGGAAGAGGAGCGCCTCTACAAGCACTACGGTCTGACCACTCAGGACTCCGCACAGACCACCGATCGTGGAAACGCTGCTCAGGCCGGAACCGCCGCTGGTACCGGTGCTGCCGCTGGAACAGCTGCTGGCACGGCCGGTCGCCGTGAAGAGTCTGCGAAGACAACATCCGCTGATACCAAGAAGACCTCCGCGGACACGAGCGGAAAGAAAGCTGCTACCGCTGACGACGGCTCCGTGATCCGTTCCGAAGAGCAGCTGAACGTTAACAAGGAGAAGGTTGCTTCCGGCCGTGCTCGCCTGCGCAAGTACGTCGTCGAGGACACCGAGACCGTTGAGGTCCCCGTTAGCCGCGAAGAGGTCAAGGTTGAGCGCGAGAAGCTCTCGCCGGAGGAAGCCAAGAAGCTGGGCAACGCCCGTATTGGCGAAGAGAACGCCGACGTTGTGCTTCACGAGGAGCAGGTCAACGTAGACAAAGAGACCGTACCGGTGGAGAAGGTCAACCTGAACAAGGAGACCGTCACCGACAAGCAGAAGGTTTCCGAGGACCTCAAGAAGGAACGCGTCGAGTTCCAGGACGAGACCAAGGACGGCAAGAAGTAGTCCTGGGCCTACGAGCACCATGGCCCTGTAAGTCCATGAGTCCTTGAGTCCGTGGGGGCTCACGAGACTCCAGTGTGGAGCCATATTCACGGGACTCGGGGGATTGGTTCCCCTTCACAAGTGGCCTTAAGGCGTGCCTACCAGTGCGGTGGGCACGCCTTTTGCTTTGTCTGGGACCGTGTGCTGGTGTTTGACCCTGTTTTGTGTTTTGTTTTGTGTTCTTACCTCGGTCTGAGGGGTTCCTCTGTGGCTCCCAGGTGGTGTGTGGCTGCCCGGGGTTTTGTGCCTGCGGGTTGGAAAACTGCGGGGGTATATCTGGGTCAACACTGAGAACTGCGGGGGAATATGGTCAATTTTTGGCGATTTTTCGCCCATATCCCCCCGCAGTTCTCTATCCCAGGCGTGACAACTCCTAGCCGTGTCCCGCTAACTTTCCCCAATCGCCCATCTCTCACCGTTCCTCGCGGTTCTCACCACTGTCTCCTGCCCGGCCCCCACGTCCCATCACGATCTCTCATCGTTCCCTGTGGCCGTCGTCGCGACGCTCCCTTCGGTTTCTGTCATCGGAAACCTTGCTAAGGAATTTTTCGACAATCCGCCGGGTCTGTAGCGTCTCGGTGAGGAAGCCGTCGTGCCCGGTCGGTGTGGTGATTTTTGACAGGCCAATGAAGTTACCAAGGTTGCGCGACAGGTGTTCTTGCTGGTGAAACGGGTAGAGGATGTCAGAATCGACGCCGACAACCATGATCGGGACGGTGCATTCGCCGAGGACGGCGTTCATGCCGCCGCGCCCGCGTCCGATGTCGTGGCGGTTGAGCGCGTCGGTGAGGATCACGTAGCTTCCGGCGTCGAACCGCGCGGCAAGCTTGGAAGCCTGCGAATCCAGGTAGCTTTCGATGGAAAAGCGCTGGTCACGGGACCGGTAGGGGCCGTACGGGTCTTCGTTGCGCTGCGGGTCGGCGCCGAATCGCTCGTCGAGCTCAAGCTCACCCCGATAAGTTAGGTGTGCAATGCGACGCGCCTGGCCGATTCCGTGAGTGGGCGCGCGCCCGGTGCCGTAATAGTCGCCGCCCTGCCAATCGGGGTCGGCCTCGATGAACCGGATTTGCGCAGACTGAATGCCGATTTGCCACGCGCTCGCTCGGGCGGAAACCGCGATAACCAGTGCCGACGCGACCACGTCGGGGAACATGATGCACCATTCCAGGGCCCGCGCCCCGCCCATCGATGCGCCGACGACGGCGTGAAGCCGCCGGATGCCGAGTTGTTCCAGCGCGCAGTGTTCGGCGTCGACCATGTCCCGCATGGATAGGGCCGGGAAGCGCGACCCCCACGGTGCTCCATCAGGACTTATCGACGACGGGCCCGTGCTGCCATTGCAGCCTCCCAGGACATTCGTGCAAAGGATGAGGTAGCGGTCTGTGTCGAAGCCGAGGCCTGGGCCGATGAGCCCTTGCCACCATTCGGCGGCGTTGCCATCGCCCGTGAGAGCATGCTCGATGAGGATTATCGGGCGGTCGAGAGGGTTTGGGAGAGGGGTGGCGTCTGGCGTTAGATCGGGCGCGTCGGCTGCATCGCTGGTGTCGGGCGCGACGTCGCCTGGTGCTATGTCCGGTGTGGCGTTGGTCGGGGTTGTGTAAAAAGCGTAGATGCGGAGTGACGCACCAGGTAGTGGCACACCAGCCTCCGTCACCCATGGGTCGTCGGCCGGTGAGAAAGGCACGTCGACGTACTGCCCATTGGGCGGAAGCTCTACCTGTTCGGCCACGGCCGACACCTCCTTATTGTCTGGCGCGCCCCACCCCGCACAACACACGGGTGTACGAAACACAACCAAAGGGCCGGCCATCGTTGCGCGGCCAGCCCTTCGTCGGCAAGAAGATTAACCCGGAGAAGATTAACCTCAAAGAAAATTAGCCTAGAAGATTAAACCTGCTCAAAGGCCTGTTTGAGGTCGTTGATGATGTCGTCGATGTCCTCGATGCCGACGGAGAGTCGGATGGTCGACTCGTTGATTCCCGCGGCACGCAGCGCCGGCTCATCGGACTGGGAGTGCGTGGTCGAGGCCGGGTGGACAACCAGCGACCGCACGTCGCCCACATTGGCCAGGTCCGAGTGCAGTTTCAAGGCATCGATGAACTTCCATGCCGTGTCGCGCCCGCCATCGATGTCGAATGAGAACACCGAGCCCGGGTATTTCAGCCCCAGCTTCTCCTTGACCGAATACCATGGCGAACTCTTCAGCCCAGGGAAGTTAACCTTCGTGACCTTCGGATTGCTTTCCAGATATTCAGCGACTTTCTGCGCATTTTCGTTATGTTTTGCGATGCGCAGAGATAAGGTATCCAACCCTTGGGCCGTGACCCACGCGTTAAACGGCGATGGCGTCGCACCCGTATCGCGGAGCAACCCCGCGCGAGCCTTCAACCCGAACGCCACATTCCCCAGGTCCGCGTACTTCAACCCGTGGTAGGCGGGATCCGGCTCGACAAAATCGGGGAACAGCGGCTTGCCGTCGCGCTCGACCGTCCAATCGAACTTTCCGCCGTCGATCAGCACACCACCAAGCCCGGACCCGTTGCCGGTGTAAAACTTCGTCAACGACGCCACAACAACGTCGGCACCGAGCTCCAAAGGACGAACAGCAGCCGCCGTCGCCACAGTATTGTCGACAATCAACGGTACGGAATGCTTATGAGCAACCTCCGCGATCGCGGGAATGTCCAGGATATCGGCCTGCGGGTTCGCGAACGTCTCGCCATAAAACGCCACCGTGTTGTCCTTCGCGGCCGCGTCCCACGACTGCGGATCGTCCGGATCCTCCACGAACGTGACCTCAATCCCGAGCCGACGGAACGTGTGCGCCAACAGCGTCTCCGTGCCGCCGTACAAGCGCGGCGACGACACAATATGCGACCCTGACCTCGCGATATTCAGGAACGCCGCCGTCTCCGCCGCCTGGCCGGATGCGAAGAGGACCGCATGCGTTCCACCCTCAAGGGAAGCCAACCTATTTTCGACGGCGGCCACCGTCGGATTTGTCAGGCGCGAGTAAATCGGGCCCTCGTCCTCCAGGCCGAAGCGCTGTTTGGCGTGCTCGGCGGAGTCGAAAACGTATGAGGACGTGAGGTAAATGGGGAGGTTTCGTGAGCTTGTCTCACTATCGACGGGCTGGCCGGCGTGGATGGCGCGGGTCTCGAAGCCCCACTGGTCGGCGTTGCTGTTGTCGTACTTGGTTGTCATGGTGTTTCCTCGTGATTCGTTGTGTTGGTTTTGTGTGGTGGTTTTGTTGCCGCCGAGCTTGTGTGGCCGTCGGTTCTCGGGGCGTTTGCCCCAAACGTTTTCCTGCCTTCCGAGGCGGCGTAACCGCTTGTAGAAAAGGGTGCGGTCGTGCCCGGCGGTGAGCTCTTTCGAACTCGTAAAACGAGATTAATGTACTGCTCGGTCTAGTGCAAACCGCTCTGTCTATTTTGCGCATATACACGCAGGTGAGAGCTATGAAAAAATCTAGACCAAGCGGTATGTAGATTGTGTGCTGTACGACGTTTTCCTTCATGTTCAGTGGGATGGGAATCTTACGTTGGTGATGCTCACGCGTTGACCGATTCGGCTAGCCAGATGTTGTCGCGCGGGCTTTGCGCCCGCGCGCTGGAAAACTGTGGGGGTATATCAGGGTCGGTTGTGAAAACTGTACGGGTGTCGCTATTTCGTCGACGAGGCGGACTCGTTTGAGGTTCGGGCCGAGCGCAGGCGGGCGAGGACTCCGCTCCAGGTGTCGTCGGTGGGTTTTGATGCGTCGGCGGGTCGTGGTCTGGCAGTCAGTCCATCGGCGCGCTTCGATCCTGCGTCAATCGAGACAGTTCTTTTCGACGACGTCACGCCGGGCCTGCGCCTGCTGACTTTGGAGCTCACGCTGGTGACCGCCGTGACATCGGCATTCCGCGGGGCTGTGTGGTGGCCGACCCCGCCCATTCCCGGCCTGCCACTGGGGATCGTGAGAGCGGTTCAGGTTGCCGACGTTGCTGGGGTTTGTTCGGGCGGGGGTCAACCGGAGGTCCGTGGGCGCGGTGTATCTGTGACAGGGCAGCGAACACCAAGATGCAAACCGGGGAACGCCATATTCGCTATCCGTGATGCGAGAGCCATCCACCCCCGTTTGGGCTCGGAATCAAATATCTCTTCCCGCTAGCTGTGGGGAGCGGCTATTCTTGGTTGCAGAGCGAGTTCCCGCTGGCAAGGCAGTGAAACAAGATGGTACCCCGCTAAGAAAAGGGGTCGATGAAGTGGCCTTATGTCGGCGGGAACTTGTTTATGATGCCACCCTCGCGACCCGAGGGATCGAGGCATCCGCCCCGAAGATAGTGGGGCGTCGGCCCCTCCAACCGTGGGGCTGTAATAAACACCCTGCTACAAAGTGGGGTAATAACCCGTCGTTGAGGTAGATCATCCTCGACGTGTCTCAAGTGAACATTCGCTCGAGGCAAAGGTAGCCTGATGACACTCACGCAAGTGATCAGTAACTGATTAGTAATGTGAGGGTGCGCGAATGGATTGTCGGCACTCGGGGGAGAGCTTCCGCATCGAGGGGGAATAAGCCAGGTCAACGCGCTGCCCACCCATGCAGCATGTTGTTACACCGATGACAGATCGAGGTTTACAGTGTCCGAGCAACCCGCATCCCGGCCCTCCGACAATCAGGGCAACGAACCAACTGATCAACACAACGAGGTATCGCCGACGGTGGCCTCATCGGAATCCGCCGACCACTACACTTCGTCGTCCGAAGCCTGGGACGTCCCGGTAGCCGCGCCGGGGTCGTCGTCGGAAAGAATCGGGGTCGTCATGACCTCGACGGACATCATTACGTCGGCGGAAACGCACTCCCAGCGGGCGAAGAGTGCGCAGAGTTTTCGTGAGGAAACCGATCTGCTGGGCACTCTGCAGGTCCCTGCCGACGCCTACTACGGTGTGCACACGCTGCGCGCGGTCGACAATTTCCAGATTTCGCGGACGAACATCAACCACGTTCCGGAGCTCATTCGCGGCATGGTGATGGTCAAGAAAGCCGCCGCCATCGCGAACCGCGAAGTCCATGCTCTGCCAGCTAAAAAGGCGGAGGCGATTATTTGGGCTTGCGACCAAATTCTCGACAAACACCGCGGGATGGATCAGTTTCCTATCGACGTGTTCCAGGGTGGCGCGGGCACGTCGGTGAATATGAACACGAATGAGGTTATTGCGAATTTCGCGCTCGAATATTTGGGGGAGCCGAAGGGCAATTACGACGTTATTAATCCAAACGACGACGTCAATATGTCCCAATCGACGAATGACGCTTACCCAACCGGTTTCCGTTTAGGTTTACACTTCGCGATTGAACAATTGGCTAACCATGTCGACGCCCTGGAACGCGCATTCCTGGCCAAAGGAAATGAATTCAACGACGTCATGAAAATGGGGCGGACGCAATTGCAAGATGCCGTCCCCATGTCATTAGGACAAGAATTCCGCGCGCTTGGAAACAACTTGGCTGAAGAGCGCAGTCAGCTGGAACGTGCCCAGAGCCAGTTGCGTGAAATGAACATGGGCGCTACGGCCATCGGCACCGGCCTGAACACCCCTGCGGGGTATCAAGCAGCGGTGATCCGCGCACTAAGCACTGTGTCCGGTCTGGATATTAAGCCTGCACGTGACCTCATCGAGGCGACCAGCGACACGGGCGCGTATGTCAATGCACATTCGGCTGTCAAACGTCTGGCAATGAAACTATCGAAGATTTGCAATGATTTGCGTCTTCTATCGTCGGGGCCGCGCGCAGGATTAAACGAAATTAATCTCCCAGAACGCCAGGCGGGTTCGTCGATTATGCCGGCGAAGGTTAACCCGGTTATTCCGGAAGTCGTTAATCAAATTTGTTTCAAAGTCTTTGGAAACGACGTCACCGTCGCGATGGCTGCGGAAGCCGGACAATTGCAGTTGAACGTGATGGAACCGGTGATCGCGCAATGTGCGTTCGAATCGGTGCGGTTCCTCGTGCGAGCCTGCACGACGCTGCGCACCCGCTGCGTCATCGGAATCACCGCTAACGACGACGTTTGCCGCCGGTACGTCGACAATTCGATCGGAATTATCACCTATCTGAACCCGCTGATCGGCCACCACTGGGGCGATGTGATTGGTAAAGAAGCGGCTCGGACGGGCCGATCCGTGCGCGACCTCGTCCTGGAGAAAGGGCTGCTGGATAAGGACACCCTTGACGACGTCCTCAGCCATCACAACCTACTGAACCCCAGCTTCCACGGAAAGCTGTACAACGGGGACGAGGAAGACTGACAGTGCGCTCGACATAGGTGCGCCAAAAACTGAGAACGCGCTGAAGACTGGAGATACGCTGAAGGCGGGGGCCGCGGACTTGCCGCCACCTCCGCCCTACTCACCGAAACCTACCGGTGCGGATCCCCGCCTAAGCCCCTACTGGTGCAAATCGTCAATGATCGTGTTGAACGTCTTCGACGGCCGCATTACCGCGTTCACCTTGTCATCCGACGGCCAGTAGTAGCCGCCCAAGTCGACCTCGGAGCCCTGCACAGAGAGCAGCTCCTCCGCGATCTGATCCTTCTTCTCGTCGAGAGCGTCGGCAATCGGCTTGAATGCAGCAGCCAAATCGGCATCGTCGGTCTGCTGAGCCAACGCCTTCGCCCACCCCAACGCGAGGTAGAAGTGCGAGCCGCGGTTATCGATCTCGTTAACCTTACGCGACGGAGAATGCCCCTCTTCCAGCACACTCTCGGTGGCCTTATCCAGCGCATCGGCAAGAATCCCGGCGCGATCGTTCCCGTCCTTACGGGCGAAGAAGCGGAACGACTCCGCCAGGGCAAGGAACTCACCCAGCGAGTCCCAACGCAGGTGGTTTTCCTCCTGCAACTGCTGCACGTGCTTCGGTGCAGATCCGCCCGCGCCGGTCTCGAAGAGCCCGCCACCAGCGATCAAGGGAACAACAGACAGCATCTTTGCCGACGTGCTCAGTTCCATGATGGGGAAGAGGTCGGTCAAGTAATCGCGCAGCACGTTGCCGGTGACCGAAATGGTGTCCTCGCCCTTGCGGATGCGATCGATCGAGTACTTCGTGGCGGACACGGGATCCATGATCTGGATGTCCAGATCATCGGTGTCCTCGTCCTTCAGGTATTCTTCGACCTTTGCCCGCACGTTGTTGTCATGTGCGCGCTCTGGGTCGAGCCAGAAGACGGCCGGCATTCCCGACAGGCGTGCACGCTCAACAGCCAGGCTGACCCAGTTGCGCACCGGAATATCCTTCGTCTGGCAGGCACGCCAGATGTCGTTGGCCTCAACATCGTGCTCCATGAGCACGGTGCCGGATTTGTCGACGACCTGCACCTTGCCGTCGGTCGGCATGACGAACGTTTTGTCGTGTGAACCGTATTCTTCTGCCTTTTGAGCCATCAGCCCGACGTTCGGCACCGTGCCCATTGTCGTCGGATCGAAAGCGCCGTTATCACGGCAATCGTCAATAACTGCCTGGTAAACACCGGCATATGACGAATCTGGAATGACTGCCAGAGTATCTTGTTCTTTATCATCGGCGTTCCACATGTGGCCCGAGGTGCGGATCATCGCGGGCATGGAGGCGTCGATAATGACGTCCGACGGGACGTGAAGGTTCGTGATGCCCTTGTGAGAATTCACCATCGCTAGAGCAGCATTGTCCTTGAGGGCCTGATCGAACGCGTCCTTAATCTCGTCCCCATGTTCGAGACCTGACAGACCTTCAAGGATGGCCCCTAACCCGTTTTCGCCATTGAGCCCGGCTGCCAGCAGTTCCTCGCCGTATTGGTCGAAAACATCATGGAAGTATGCGCGGACCACATGACCGAAGATCACGGGATCCGATACCTTCATCATGGTTGCCTTCAGGTGGACGGAGAACAGTACGCCCTCTGCTTTTGCGCGACTGACCTGAGCGCGGAGGAACGTGTCCAGGGCCTTCGCGCTCAACACTGTGCCGTCGACAATTTCGCCCTTCAGAACGGGGAGGGATTCCTTAAGGACGGTGGTTTCGCCATTAGGGGCGACCAACTGAATCCGTAGCTCGTCGTCGTTTTCAAGGACAACTGACTGCTCGTTGTGCCGGAAATCATCCGACTCCATTGTCGACACATTGGTCTTTGAGTCTTTGCTCCATTCACCCATCGTGTGTGGGTGCTTGCGAGCGAAGTTCTTCACGGCCTTCGGGGCACGGCGGTCCGAGTTTCCTTCACGCAAAACGGGGTTAACAGCGGAGCCCTTGACTGAGTCGTAGCGGGCGCGGGCATCGCGTTCCTTGTCTGTCGACGGTTCCTCGGGGTAATCCGGAAGATCGTAGCCAGCGGCCTGAAGCTCCTTAATCGTCGCCTTCAGCTGCGGTACCGACGCCGAAATGTTTGGCAGCTTCACAATATTTGCGTCCGGAGTCTTTGCCAGTGCACCCAGTTCTGCCAGCGCATCATTGACCCGCTGGTCCTCCGGCAGCACATCATTGAACGCCGCCAACGTGCGCGCCGCCAATGAAATATCCCGGGTTTCGACGTCGACACCGGCGGTTGACGCAAACGCTTCCACCACTGGCTTCAACGAATACGTTGCCATCAAAGGCGCTTCATCGGTACGGGTGTAGATAATTGTTCCCATGGTGGGGCAAAACTCCCTTACTCGCTAAATATTGTTCAGGATTATGCGGGCTGTGCGTGCCGAGGCCGGTGTCCGGGTTAGAACGCCGCCGGAGGTGTGCAGATATAGCGTTTATCTGCGGATTCGGGCGTGCCGTCGTCACCTAGACAGGGCCTGGGTAGCAAAGCTATCAACATAGTGGATAGTTCCTTTTTCTAGAGTACGTGACGACGATACAAATGCGACTCTACGATGCGGAGCACCCCCACAGACGGGGCAGCGATACGCTCGTCGGGAAATAGGGAAGTGACGGTTGGTCCCCGCAGCTGGGGCTGGAGAGGGGAACGCTACGGCGCTATTCCCCGCGCAAAGGTATCGAGTAGCCAAGTTGAAACGCCGGGTTCGAGTTTCTCCACCATCTCCGGGAGGGGTCTACTAAGAAGGCCAATCCCCATCTGTAATCGTGCTGTGGTGATCTCCGGGCGAACCAGTCCAGCGTTCTTAGCGCGATCCAAGATAGGCTCCACCTGGGAAAAAGCCTCTTTGCGGAGCGCTTTGATCCGGCCATGAAGCTCGGGAGACACATTGATGCTTTCGGCCATTTTTGCTGCCAGTGTGCCGATTTGTAAGCCGTAGTCGTCGGCAATGAAATCTGACCACGTGCCGGCCGGGTCTTCATCCCAGGACGGCGCATCAACATAGCGATTACATACCGACGTCAGCCGGGCCAACATTTCTTCGCCGACACCTATAAAGAGATCGTCGCGCGTGGGGAAGTGCCGGTAGAGAGTGGCGATTCCGACTCCAGCGTCCTGGGCGATGGATCGCAGTGAAATGTCTGGACCGTAGGTGGCAAAACCTTGCCACGCAGCGTCGATGATGGCGGCACGGCTGGCAGTCGCGTCTGCACGCACGATGTTTCTCCTAGTGGTGGGGTCTCAGTGAGTGAAACCGTTGATGAGGCCACATTCTGTCACGTCGGGCACGTTTGCACCAAAATAAACGGAGCGCTATGCTCCATTTGTATACGGAGCGGAATGTTCCGTTTATTTGGGCGAGGCCTACAGGTAGTACCTACTGGTCATGCCTACTAGTTAGCCACAGTCATCCACGTCAACGGCCACGTCGTACCGCGAAATACAAGCGGAAAACGACGACAGCCGCGTTGCACGGCAAAACACATTGGAAAAGGGGAGACCTTATGGCAAGTAACAGCGGTTCCACGGAGGTGACCACCAAGAGCACCCGGGCCACCGAACGCGCCACTGATCACACCACGAACGAGGCATCTAACAACGCCACGAACCAGACGCCTAACAGCACAAATCAGGCGCCGGAGACCACGTCGAAAACCACTGAGCATACGTCGAGTGGAAAAGTAATGGGCATTGTGCTCGGCCTCGCCGCCATCGTCACGCTCATGCTGTTGTCCTTTTTTGGGACCGGCAGCTAATTCTGGCGCGAAAGACCTGCCTCTTGCCGTCAGCGGGCCAGATCAGGCGGTTACCCAGCTCACTCAAAACATGGAGAGCAACCAGCCGGGGGTCTTTGAGATCAAGCATGTTGACGATGCCAAACAGGCCGTTCACGACCGCGAGGCCATCGGAGGCATCGCTCTGGGGCAGCCGACAGCCGGGCCGAACGGCACCCCTGTTCCCACCGCCGAGGTGATTACGGCGACGGGTGCCGGAACCACCTATCTCCAGGTCATGAATGGGGTCACTCAAGCGCTCACGACGCAAGGCGCCCAGGTCACCACGACAGATGTGGCTCCGCCAGCATCCGGCGACGAACACGGCACCGCCTTCGCCACCCTGGCTCTCCCGATGGCGTTCGGCGGCATGATCTCAGCGGTCATCTTGTCTACCCAGGTCCACGGAGGACGCGCACGTCGATTCCTCGCCTCCGGGGCATTCGCCATCATCGCTGGATTCATTTTGGCGGCTGTGATGCGCTTCGGCTTCGACGTCGTCGGCGGAAATTATTGGGAAGTGGCCGGAACGTTATCGCTGGCCGTCGCCGGGGTGTCGATGTTCGTCCTCGGCATGGAGTCTAAGTTCGGCTACGCGGGATTAGGCATCGGCGCTGTGGTTGTTATGTTCGTGTCGAACCCGCTATCCGGAATGCAAACAGGCCCCACATGGCTGCCTTCACCGTGGGGAGCGATTGGACAATTTCTCCCGCTAGGTGCGGCCGGTTCAGCGCTGCGATCCGTCGGATTCTTTGACGGCGCAGGGTGGGGCATCCACGGCCTCGTGCTCACCTGTTGGGCTTTGTTAGGAATAGCGCTCGCTGGGTGGTCTGCGTGGACGGCCGCGAGGCGGAGTCACTGAACGATCGCCAGGAATCCAAAATCGTAGCGGTGCCTCTTTGTTCTTCGAGATCCCGATCCGCGGGCCCGTGACATAAGGAACAATGTCGTCCTCAGCGCGGGCACGGCTCAGCCGCAGCTCCGGAGCTTCGGGATTATCGACGTCGGCCACGTGCGGGCCGATATCCACCTGTGCTTCGCGGTCTGTTCTTCCGGCATCATCCACGATGATGGGCATCCCGTCGAGATGAAGATCTAACCCCAGCGCGGATCCCACATTCCCCGGCCCGCGGGCGAGTCCATCGTCCTCGGGCCGGTCTCCTCGTCGAGATCGAACGACGTCATAACCATCAATCACACGCCCGGCCCGCAGCAAAAGTCCCGACGCCACGCCTTCGGGGCAACACACCACATTGCCCGCCCGATGAATGCCGTAGCTGGCATAAACGTAAAGATGCAGCGGTGGGCCGAACATCGTCGCGCAGCGTGGCGTCGGACCCCGAGAAGCATGTGACGCGGGATCGGCTTCCCCTAAGTACGCCTCGACCTCAGTAATCATCAGCGCTACCGGGCCGCGACGAAGTGTCGACCCCAAGACGTACGGTGCGACGGTGTCCGCGGGGTGGGAAAACAAGTCCGGCGGAAATCCCACCGATAACACCTCCTCAGCTCCGGGCCTCGTTGACTTTGTTGGTCTCGTGTTCGGCGACTTCTTGTTTGTCGGCCTTGCGCTCATGGTCCGTGTCATCCTCGCCATCGACCGGGTTGCACACCAACACAACGACCATCGCCACGATGACCACGGCCACCCCAGCGATGGGCACCGGTACCCACGTGGAAGCGACCGTCACTACCGCACCGATCGGAATTACGGTGCGCACGATTCGCGGAGTCCCAGGGTACGCGACCGCCCAAATCGCGAGAATGAAAACAGCCACCGGCACAGTCACCGTCAGTGACACAGCGACATAGGAAAGCTCCGACGAGCCGGTCACATAGTCCACGAGCGCCTCGATCCCCGCTGAGAACGCGCCGGCAGAGGCGAAAATCAGGTAGTGTGCATAACCCCACCGGACAGACAACAGAATCGACGAGTTCGATAACCGCTCCGTATGCCGCGGATAAAAGTAGATCCACCAAATACCCGCGCTGATCACGATGGTCATGATCGACACATCGATCAGCTGGCCAATGTGCTCACCCTCATCAAGCGCCTCGATAATCGCATTGGCCGACCCCAGCAGCGACTCACCTAAAACAATGATGGTGAACAGGCCGTACCGTTCCGCAATGTGCTCCCGGTGCCACGGCGTCCCACCCGTGACCTCGGCGACCAGAGGAACCGACAGTTCCACGAGGACGAAAACCACGAATATCCACAGGGGAATGTGTCCCGACGTGACCACCGCCGCGATCACCCACAACACCTGCGCCGACAAAATACCGATGGCGTACGTCAACGCAGAACGGCCTTCCCGCCCCTTAGCGCGTGAAGCGCGAAGCCACTGGGCTCCCATGGCAACGCGCATAATGACATAGCCAATGGCCATGATGCTGAAATTACGGTCTTCAAACACGTCGCTGATCCCCGCGGTGAGAACCAGCACGCCCGCCATCTGCACGAACGTGCTTAAGCGGTAGAGCCAGTCGTCGCTATCGAAACTGGTGGCAAACCAGGTGAAGTTCATCCACGCCCACCAAATGGTGAAGAACACCATGAGATATAGGCCAATGCCCTTGCCCGCGTGGCCTTCGGTGAGGGCATGGTGCAACTGCACGCCAGCCGTCGATACGGCAACGACGAAGACCAGGTCGAAGAAGAGCTCCAGAACGGTCGCAGCGCGATGGGGTTGCTCAGGATCACGCGGGCGCATCGGGGTGAGGTAAAAGCGGGGGCGTCGAGTGTCCTGTGTTCGCACGTCAGATGAGCTCACTGGAGGTCCTTCTGTTAGTGAGGGGGCGGCCGCATTGGGGGCGTCGGGATGACAGCGTGATGAAGGCGCGAGGTCGTGCCTAAATGCAGAGTCAAGATTACCTGTCGGTCCCGACAAAACCGGACACGGCTTCCCTCACAGAGACGGACGACGTCGGTCGGGCCATAAAGTCGGACAAAGCCGAGCCAGCCGACCCGTCGCGGCTGCAGCTGAGATACTTCGCCCAGGAGAGCTGAAATTACCCCGTCTCGAAGCTCGACAAAGTAAAACGAATCACACTCCGCACGGGAATGTAATGAATTGTGCAGGGGAAAATGCCCATTTCGCATTGCACGATGGCACACGTATGTGCAAATGTAGGCAACTCGAACGCGACCACAAGGAAACCTCCGGAGACATGAGAATGTGTCGCTTCGCCCGTCAATTCCGTCAATTCCGCGTCCGCATAACCCCCTGATTTCGACCGAACTAATACCGACGCAAGACCGATAAATTCACGTTTACACCGACTACATCGACACACGATCACGAGTACATGACGCACCGACGTCAAGAGAAGAGGAAGTGTGATGCCTGTGGGGAGCCTCATCCGTAGAGCCGTCGACGTTTTTCGCGACTATATGGACGCAGACAACTACATCATTGCGCCACGCGCATTGACCGAGCCTGTTGCTACGGGAGATGCCCATGCGCCGGAGGGCATGGAGGCGTCCGACGAGCGTGAATCGGGGCGTGAATTTGGCGACGCGTCGGGGGCTCCTCAAGAGCCGTACGCAACGCTGGTCCACCAGTCGCTGAGTATCGACATCGATGACCACCCGCAGGCCCACGGCAACGGATACTCCCTTGACGACGCAGGTGACGACGAGCACGGCGCTGCCACGCACGGCACCGCAGAGGACAAAGCCGCCCGCAAGGCTGCGAAAGCGCAGCAGCGTCGCGATAACCGCGCCCGCCGCGCTCAGGCGCGCAAAGAGGTCGTGGCAAAGAGCACGCAGGCATCCAAGAAGGCCGTTGCAAAGAGCACGCAGGCGTCGAAGAAAGCAGTCGCGAAAACTGCCCACTCGTCACGTGCCGCTGCAGCAAAGACGGCGCACACCTCTCGGGCCGTCGCGGCGAAAACCGCGCACACGTCCCGCGCTGCTGCTGTAAAAACTGGTCAGGCGTCACGGCACGCGTATAACAGCAGCAAGCAGGTCGTCGTGGAGCGCATGCCGGAGCGCAAACCGATCCCGCGACAAACCGAAATGGGATCACGACGTGCCCTTTTCGCTCTGATTGCGCTCTCCATCGGAGGGTTCGGCATCGGCACCACCGAGTTCGTCTCCATGGGGTTATTGAAGTACATCGGCGCCGACTATGGCATTTCCGACGGCGCCGCCGGACGTATCGTTACCGCCTACGCGATGGGCGTTGTCGTCGGCGCGCCGCTGATCACCGCTCTGACCGGCAAAATCCCCCGTCGAAGGCTCCTCCTCTTATTGATGGGGGCATTCACCGTCGGCAATGGTTTGAGTGTTTTCGCGCCGAACTATCCCTTCCTGATAACAGCCCGGTTTATCGCCGGGATCCCGCATGGTGCTTTCTTCGGAGTGTCCTCGCTGGTTGCGGTGTCCCTGTCCAAACCTGGTAAGCGAGGCCAAGCAATCGCCATTGTGAACCTGGGGTTGCCTATCGCCACGTTGATTGGTGTTCCACTTGCACAGGCGATCGGCCAGTCCATGAGCTGGCATTATGCCTATGCCATGGTGTCCTTGATCGGGTTAGCCACCTTGGTCTCTATTTGGATCGCGCTACCGCACATGACGCTCATGTTGACGACCAACCCGTTGACCGAGCTCAGTGCGCTCATTAAGCCACAGGTTTTGCTCACATTGCTCATGGGCACCGTCGGATTTGGTGGCATGTTCGCCGTCTACACCTACATATCGTGGACGATGACGGAAGTTGCTGGGCTGCCGGCAAGCCTCATGTGGATCGTGTTGATGTCTTATGGCGTCGGCATGATTATCGGCACCTGGTTCGGCGGAAAGCTGGTGGACTACAACCCGGAGCGTGGAATTTTCTTCTCGCTCATCGTCATGATGGTGATTTTGACCGCGTTCTTCTTCACCTCCCACAACCCGTGGCTCGGCACCATCAACTTCGCGCTGATCGGAATGTCAGGATCGCTACTCACCCCGAACCTGCAGTCCCGACTCATGGACACGGCCGGTGAGGCGCAAACCCTCGCGTCAGCGCTTAACCAATCTGCCTTGAACCTGGCGAATGCCGGGGGCGCGGTCGTCGGCGGCTGGGTCGTGTCCGCCGGCTTCGGTTACTCCAGTGGCGGGCTGGCCGGAGCCCTCATGGCGTTGCTGTCGATGATTGTCTGGGCTCCCACCGCGCTGGTTCGTCGGCGAGCAACAGCATCAGTGCAGCCCGTCAAGGCTCCAGCCAGCTAAAATGCCAGCCAGCTAAGACGCTAGTTACATCGGGCACAAAGGTGCGTAAGAGTGGTCTCATAATTGTCGACGCCTATCGTTCATGCGGCTGATTGCCCCGGTGTCGCATGCCCAGATGAAGCCAAGCCCAGCGCATCCGCTACGATGTCCGACATGTCTCCCCACAGTGCGCCAATAAAACCCAATGATGACAACACCCCCGGGCATCGTAATTCGTTTGCCGCGTCCGCCGGATCGTTTGCCGACGCGTCGCTGACTGTCGCGTCGATTAACGTGAATGGCATTCGCGCAGCGGTCAAGCACCGATCGGAAGAGAACCGTGGCTTCCATGAGTGGTTGGCACACGCCAACGTGGACGTTGTGCTCCTACAAGAGGTGCGGGCATCGGAAAAACAGGCTGAGAATGCTCTCCAACCGGCCCTCGACGACGGATGGTCGCTCACCGTGGCGCCGGCAGCAAGTCGGGGCCGCGCCGGGGTGGGGATTTTGTCGACATACCCCGTGGACGACGTCGAGATTGGGATTCCCGATTTTGAAGACGCAGGCCGCTGGATCGAAGGAACAATTCACGCGGGTGGAGATTTAGGGGATGTCCGCCTGGCATCTCTGTATCTCCCGAGCGGCGGGTGGAACGAAAAGCAGGACGAAAAATACGCGTATCTGGACTCTCTCGCTCCCGTGCTGGAGCACCGGGCAAAACAGTACGACAAGATGCTCGTCGCGGGTGATTGGAACATTTGTCACCGGCGTGAGGATCTGAAGAGCTGGAAAGGCAACCGCAAAAAAGCGGGGTTTTTGCCTGATGAGCGCGCATTCATGGACTCCATATTCGGTCCGGGGCCAGGTGCGACGGTTTCGGAGATTAACGATGCCACCGAGGCGCCACGAGGCGTGACGCTGAGTGACGGCCGCCGGCAGGGGAACGCGGGCGCGATTGGTGATTTCTTCGCGTCGAAGGACTATAAACCGTCCGCGGCGAGCCTGCGGGGGCCGGCGTCGGATCCGAAATGGATCGATGTTCAACGCTCATTCCACGAGAACGAAGAAGGCCCGTATAGCTGGTACACCTGGCGCGGGCAGGCTTTTGACACGGGTGCTGGGTGGCGTATTGACGTTCATGCAGCGACACGGAGTTTGGCTGAGCGGGCGGTCGCTGCCCGCACGGATGTCGCGGATACGTATGATCTTCGCTGGTCGGACCATTCGCCCGTTGTCGTCGGTTTTCAATAAAAATATGTATGTCACGCGCCCGGTATCAAACGTGTCTGATGGCCGGTTGTAGAAACGGCTGCGGCAAGAAGTACTGTAAACCCCATGGCTAGTGAGAATGAACAACATAGCGCACAAGGACATAAGGCTCGCGTTGTCTCGGGGCTGCAACCAACGTCAGATTCGTATCATTTAGGTAATTATCTGGGTGCAGTCCGGCAATTCATTAAATTGCAGGATAACTACGATGCTTTTTATTTTATCCCGGATCTTCACGCGATCACCGTGGATCAGGATCCGCAGCAATTGCGAAAGCGTACCTTATCTGGTGTTGCGCAATTGTTGGCTTTGGGTATTGATCCTGAGCGGTCGACGCTTTTCGTGCAGTCTCACGTCCCCGAGCACGCTCAACTCGGGTGGATCATGACATGCCTGACCGGCTTCGGCGAGGCCAGCCGCATGACGCAGTTTAAAGACAAGTCGTCTAAGCAGGGGACTGAGCGGACCAGTGCCGGTTTGTTCGCTTATCCCATGTTGATGGCTGCCGATATTCTGCTGTACAAGCCGGAGCTGGTTCCTGTGGGGGAGGATCAGCGCCAACACATGGAGCTCACCCGAAACTTAGCACAGCGGTTCAATTCTCGGTTTGGGGAAACATTTGTTGTTCCCGACGGTTTTATTCCGGAGGGGGCGGCGAAGATTTACGATCTTCAGGAACCCACGTCGAAAATGTCGAAGTCTGGGTCGAATCCTAAAGGGATTGTTAATTTGCTCGACGATCCAAAAGTGTCGGCAAAGCGAATTCGTTCTGCTGTCACTGATAACGATGCCGAGATCCGCTACGATCGTGACAACAAACCCGGCGTATCGAACCTGCTTGTTATCCAGGGTGCATTGACAGACAAGGATCCCAAGGAACTTGCGGCTCAATACCAGGAATCCGGTGTTGGTTATGGCGAATTGAAGAAGGACACGGCGGAAGCCCTTGAAGCCTTCACGACTCCGCTGAAAGCCCGCTACGAAGAATTCATGTCCGATCGGGCACAATTGGAGAAGATTCTTGCCGACGGCGCAGAGCGTGCCCGCTATGAAGCACACAAAACTTTGCGTAAAGTGCATAAGAAAATTGGGTTTTTGCCAGAAAGCAAATAGCCCTAAGAACAATACGAGAGAACAGAACGAGGCGGAGTCAGCCGCATTTTTGGCTGAATCACAAGCTGAAACCATAAAGGAAGGGCTATTGTGGCTCCAGCGAAAAACGCGGCAGAAAAAGATACCGGGCGAGCGGACGATTACAGCGGCATGGAACGCTCGCACGACGACGAACTGAGCAAAATCGAAAAGGCTCGGCTGCGGTTCCCGTGGTTCGATCACCTCATGCGCATGCAAGACCGGTATAGCGCACAAGGTGGCAACCACTTTGCGGCGGGAATTACCTATTTCTCCGTTTTGTCCCTAATCCCCATTATGTTGATCGTCTTCGCCGGCTTTGGTTTTGTTCTGGCGGGGAACGACGCTGCCATGGACAAAGTTGAGCAGCAGATATTGGATCTTGGCACCAGCGGGCTTAAAGACACATTGCAAACGTTGGTGGACACAGCCGTTGAACGGCGCAGCTCCATTGGTGTTATCGGTCTTTTGACCGCACTGTGGACCGGCCTCGGCTGGATGGGGAACCTCCGTCTCGGCGTCTCTGAGATGTGGAAGGTGAAGATCACCCCGGACAATTTTGTGAAGGGGAAATTATCCGATCTTATCGGCCTGATCGGGCTGTTGGTTGCTTTTATGGTGGCCTTTGTTGTCACCGCTATTGGGTCGTCGAGCCTGACCAAGAAATTCCTGAAGTATATTGAGCTAGATTCAGTGCCGGGAATTCATTTCGTGACGTGGTTGATCGCATTCATTGTTGGTTTGCTCGCCAACTATATTGTGTTTGTTTGGCTGCTGAAGTTCTTGCCGCGGGAAAAAGTGCCCTGGAAATCGGTGCTTCAGGCGGCGATTATCGGGGCAGTCGCGTTTGAGTTGATCAAACAGTTCGGTGCGGTATTCATTTCTGCCACGATGAACAATCCCGCGGCCGCTGCCTTCGGGCCGGTCATCGCCATCATGGTTCTCTTCTACCTGATCTGGCGCGTTGTGCTCTATTGCTCGGCGTGGGCCGCAACAACTCAAGAATCCCGAAAAGTGGTCGACGTTCACACCCCGCCACCGGCGGTCATTTCTATTCGTGGGGCAGAGGTCGAGGAAGAATCGTCGACGACGAAGAAGGCCGGTTTGGTAGGCGTTGGCGCCCTGGTTGGGGCTCTGGCCGTCGGCTCGGCGATGCGTAAAGCGCGCGGTAAGAAGAACGACGCGTAGTAGAGCGGGTACACCGGGTGCGACTGGTACGCCCGCTACGTTGGGCAGGTTTTGGCGGCGTCGATCGTCGTCGGAGATGCCTGGTGAGGCTTTTTAAATCCATATAGCTCTGCGGGGCGCGATGAATATAACCATCGCGCCCCGCAGAACTCATTATCGGGTGATATGGCTGCAGTAGTTACCTGCTGCCTCTACTGCATAGTTTTTACTGTGCGGGTGCCGGGCCCTGGTGGGCAACGCTCGGAGCACCAAGCTGCGTACCAGTGTTAATGAGAACTTGGTCGAACTGATTGACCGTGGATACGACGGCCTGGCGTGTCAGCTGAGCAGTTTCTTGTGCTGCTTGGGCCGCATTCTGGACTGTTCCAACTGCCGTTGCGAATTGGTTACCGGCTACTTGCGCTGCGTCAGAAACGTGGTGGATGACTTCATTGGCTTGAGCCGCCCGAGCATCGATCGATGCCTGCTTCTGTGCAGCGCGGTTGTCGACGGACGCGTGCGCACGGTCGGCTACACCATCGATTGTTTGGTTAGCCGCAGAGACAGCGTTGTCGACGGCGGCACCTGCAGCATTGTGGACAGCAAGTTGAGCACCAGCGAAGTTGTTGGAAGCAGTAGCTGTGCCCTGCGTGACAGTGTCAGCGATGCGTGCACCGACAGGATTGTGGTGGGCCTCTGACTGCTCGCGCACCGAGTTAGCCGCGGTCGCAATACGCGTAGCGGTATCGGCGTTGACCTGTGCCACCGTGTCGTAGGTGCTGGTCAGGGAATCGTAAACCGGGGTGACGACAGTCCCGACGGACTCTCTAGCGTGGCCGTGGATCGCATCGATGCGATCATTTTGTCGCGCAGCTTGAGCAGCGTTGGCTGCAGATTCCTTAGCAGCTTCAGCTTTGACTATCCGGTGAGCATCGTGGTGAGCATTGTCGATTGCCGTCGCGAGTGCGGTGTCAACAGGGTGCTCAGGCATCGACGTGGGGTGCGCCACAGCCACATTAGCGCCACCGAGTACCAAGGCTGCGGACGCCATAATGGCCGCTGACGACGCCGCTACACGACGCGTCCGAGCAGTCATGCCGGAATGAATAGGAGCGGGGGATTCACAAGGGGACAATGTTTTCGTATCCATATTTCACAACATAATCACTGCGACGTTTCAACATAAGCAGAATGCTCAACTTTGTATCAATTGTGATAAAAAAAGAATAAAAATAACGATTTGTTCACGATTTGTGGATCCCGGATATGAGATTAGTTATCACTTCCGGCGTCGCCCGCGCCGCACACTCCAGACCGCAGCGGCAATAACGAGCACGGCAATTCCAGCCGTGATACTAAACGCTTTCGGGTGCCGACGCAGCTCGTTTCCACTCTGTGACGCAGAGTGGTTGTCCTCCGCGCTATTCCCGCTAAAGTTTTCATTCTTCCCCGCTTTCTTGGCAGCAGGGGAGCCAACGAGATACCCCACGGAGTCTTGAACGGGCCACGCTGCATCAAGAAGTCGTGTGGCTTGATCCCAGCCCTTGCCGGCAGCGTTGGTGGCGTTCAGCTCGATGACCGCTAGTTTCCGCCCGTTGCGCTCTGCGCCACCGGAATACGTGTGGCGGGCGTCGTCGGTAAATCCGGTTTTTCCGCCAAAAGCGCCTTCATAGTTGAAGAGCATCTCGTTATCGTTAGAAATTTGGAAACCGGGGTTATCTTGATAGCCAGGGAAATCAACGAGTTTCGTATTGACTATTTCGTTAAACGTTTTGTTGTGGAACGCCTCGCGGTATAGGAGCGCCAAATCGTAGGCGGATGTTTGTAACCCCGGCGCGTCAAGCCCCGAATATGACGTGACTCGCGTGTCCTGCGTACCCAGACTATCAGCCCGTTTTTGCAAGTCAGCCAAAACTTTTTTCTCGCCGCCCAAGGTGCGCATGAGCAGATGGGCACAGTCATTGCCGGACCGCATCAGCAGCCCCTGCAATGCCTGCTTCACCGTATATTTCCCATCCGGGCCAATTCCAGCACGAGAGCCCTCCATATTGGCGTCCTCTTGCGTCGCTGTTAGCACCTTGTCCAGCGGCAAACGATCAATGGCCTCCCGAGCTAATAGCACTTTGAAAATGGAGGCTGGCCGGTACCGCCCATGTGGGTCTTTTGCGGCAATAACATCGCCAGAGTCGACGTCGTAAATAAGCCACGCTCCGACAGTAAGCCGCTCAGGAACCTTAAACCCTTCCGGAACAATAACGCCGCACGACTGTAGTTTCTTACCCCCTTCGGGGTCCCTGTTGATCGGGATAGGGGTGGGGCTGGTGTTGCCGGGGTGGACCGTCTCGGATTCATCGACAGCCGGGGGAGTGTGCTCGCGGAAAGGGCAAGAATCGGTGTGGAGAGTGGGATCGTCGGGCAGTGGCTGGTCGGAAGGCACTTCGAGGGGAATCCAGTTGGGATCAACCGGGCGAGTTGGGGTGGTCTCATCCTGGGCTAAGACGGATACCGAGGGTGCCGACGCCGCAGCGGATGTTGTGGCTGTAGCGGATGTTGTGATTAATGCCGTTCCTGGGAAAAACGAGGTGCAGCCCAGTGCGATGCCCACCGTGCTGGCCTCGATGGTTCGACGTAGAGTGGTTAGCGATGGTGTGTATCGCTGAATGTGGTGGGCAAAGTGCTGGGAAGCCATAATCCAGAATCTTAGGAAAAATTCGGCCCTGGACATATATGACACTTCGGGGTGCCTTAATGTTGTGGCCTCAACGACGTGTCCTCCCCATCGGCTAGCCTGATCCCTATGGCAATGAACGCGCAGAAATCACCGTATTCCGCCAGCATGGGGCCGCGACCATCGATTAGCCCAGATCACAAAACTCTCGATCGCGACACGGTCTCCCAGCTTCCCAAAGTGGAGCTTCATGACCACATTGATGGTGGTCTAAGGCCTTCCACGCTTCTGGACCTTGCTCAGCAATCCGGCTACTCCGGTTTACCGGACGCCATCATGTCTCAGCCTAAGGCCGCGCGTGCTGAAGCTTTAGAGGAATGGTTCCGCACGTCTGCCGAATCAGGGGATCTCCTGTCGTACCTGGAATTATTCGCCCACACCACCGCCGTGATGCAAACGGCCGAAGCTATCGAGCGAGTGACATGTGAAGCTGTTGAAGACCTTGCCCGGGATGGTGTTGTGTATGCCGAACTCCGTTTCGCGCCGGAACAGCACCAAGAGCAGGGGCTAGATCTTCAACATATTGTCGACGCCGCCATTGCCGGCGTTCGCGCTGGTGAGCGGAGTGCTGCCACGGAGGACAACCCGATCGTTGCTCGACTCATTCTGTGCGCGATGAGAAATAACAATCGGTCTACAGAGATCGCGCGCCTCGTCGTTGATAATGCGGGTGATGGGTCCGGATATGTTGTCGGCTTTGATTTGGCAGGCCCGGAAGAAGGGTTCTCGGTCCGTGAGCATGCCGAAGCATTGGAGCTGCTTCGCGAAAACCTCGTCCCCTTCACCATCCACGCGGGCGAAGCTGACGGTGTGGAGTCGATGAAGAACGCATTAGCACTGGGGGCATCACGTATCGGACACGGTGCGCGCATCTACGAGGACTTCGGTGCGTCACTCGAAGGGATCGAACTGGGCCCCGTGGCTGCCCGAGTTCGTGATCGCACCGTGGCCCTGGAGCTCTGCCCGACGTCGAACCGTCAGACCGGCTTGGTCGACTCGCTGGACGATCACCCCTTGTCCCTTTTGTATGAACTGGGTTTTACCTGCACAGTGAACACGGATAATCGGACGGTATCCGGCACCACGATGACCGACGAAATGCTGCTGCTCGGCGAGTATTTCGACTTCGGTTACGACGAGCTGCTGCACTTGACCCTGAACGCGATGGACGCTGCATTCCTCCCCTTGCCAGATCGGCAGCGCTTGGCTAGAGACCTCATCATTCCGGCATATGAGGAACTCGTTGGGGATCCCGATATCCGGGACACCAGCCGAACCGATGGATCCGGTCATGATGACGACGGTGCTGCTGAAGCGAATGATGTGAAGGGGCATTCGCATGACCACGCTCACGGAGCGAATCACGGTCACTCGGGTGCGGGCACCTTAAATATTGATCTGGGAGATTTAGGCCTCGATGATCTTGACGGGCTCGCCGGTCTAGACGGACTGGATTTAGGTGATCGTGGTTCAGACAAGCGTGAATAACTAAGCAGACGTGAGCTACAGGATGCCGGGCGCAAAAGGGGGTAAAAATGACGGTAATCGGTCGCAGCTATCCCTGTTCAGGTTATCTGAATCGTTCAACACCAGCAGAAACAGATTTGACCACCCCCACTGAGGAGGGTGAAATAGCGAGATTGATCAGACATATCCGTTATTCGCACGCGCGGATAACAGGATCTAGCCAGTGACACTAATAAGGATCGGGATACTTGTGCACCACCGTCTTTCTTATACCGTTCGACGGTGTGCCGTCGCCCTCGTAGTCGGTGCCGTAGCTTGTGTGGGCGCAGCATGCTCCTCCACTGGCGGAGCTCCTCGGAGTTCCGGAAACTCCGGTGGAGGCGGGACCGTCGATACTCCCCGGATGACAGTGGCAATGGTCACCCACGGTGCGCCAGGTGATACGTTCTGGGACCTCGTGCGCAAAGGTGCCGAGGACGCGGCAAAAAAAGATAACGTTGACTTCAAGTATTCCTCGGACCCCCAAGCGCCCAACCAGGCGAACCTGGTTCAGAACGCTATCGACTCCAAGGTGGATGGAATCGCTGTTACCATGCCGAACCCGGAGGCCATTGGCCCCGTTGCCAAGAAAGCCGAAGGCGCGAACATTCCGGCAGTTGGGCTGAACGCCGGAATGGACGTCTGGCAGAAGTATGGATTACAAGGATTCTTCGGCCAGGACGAGAAAGTCGCTGGGGAAGCAGTGGGTGACAAGCTCAAAGAACAACGCGCTCAGCACACCTTGTGCGTCATTCATGAGCAAGGCAATTCCAGCCAGGAAGCCCGCTGTGGTGGCATCAAAGACAAGGTGAATACGGAGATCCTCTACGTGAATGGGCAAGACTTGCCATCCGCGCAAGCCACCATCGAATCCAAATTAGCGCAAGACAAGAGTATCGACTGGGTGATGGGGCTGGTTGCGCCGGTCGCTCTCCGCGCGGTGGATTCTGCCCGTGACGCCGGTTCACAGGCTAAGATTGCCACCTTCGACACCAATGCGGAACTGGTGAACGCCATCAAATCGGGAAACGTTCAGTTCGCCGTGGATCAGCAACCATATTTGCAGGGATACATGGCTGTGGACTCGCTGTGGTTGCATAAACGCAACGGAACATCGATCGGAGGGGGCCGTCCTGTGTACTCGGGACCGTCTTTCGTCGACTCCTCCAACGTGGATTCCATTGCGGATGCTGCTAAGGAGGGGCTGCGATGACGACGACTGATGTTCCTTCGGTACCCGCGTCCGAATCCTCGGTACCGACATCCCCTGTACCGGTGCGCCGGCCCTTATGGCAGAGAACCCTCATGAGGCCGGAAGCGGCGTCCATCTTAGGTGCCGTCATTGTCTTCGCCCTGTTCATGGCGGTAGCCCCGTCATTCCGTTCGTTCGCAGCGTTCTCGACAGTCTTATATGCGTCGTCAACCATCGGCATTATGTCCTTGGCCGTTGGCCTACTCATGATCGGTGGCGAGTTTGACCTTTCCTCCGGCGTTGCCGTCACCACGGGAGCGCTGGCTGCGACGATGATGAACTACAACTGGCACCTCAATTCATGGACCGGTGTGGTGTTGTCATTGCTGCTCGCCATCGCGATCGGGACCTTCAACGGTGTTCTGGTGATGAAGACAGGGCTGGACAGTTTCCTCATCACCCTAGCCAGCTTCCTGATGCTTCAAGGCCTCAATTTGGCGATCACCAAGTGGGTCACCAATGCAGTGTCTACGCCGTCAATTTCAGACATGCAGGGTTTCGATAGTGCCAAAAATGTGTTTGCATCGTCCATCACCATCGGCTCGGTATCGGTGAAAATCACGGTGCTGTGGTGGCTTGTCTTCGTCGCTATCGCGACTTACGTTCTGTATTCCACTCGTTTTGGCAATTGGATTTTTGCTGTCGGTGGGGATCATGACTCCGCCCGTGCGCAGGGTATCCCCGTGACTCGGGTCAAAGTCCTCCTCTTCGTCGGGGTATCGGTTGCTGCGTGGTTTGTTGGTATGCACACGCTTTTTGCCTTCGATTCTGTTCAGGCGGGTCAAGGCGTCGGCAATGAGTTTCTGTACATTATCGGCGCTGTCATCGGTGGGGTTTCGATGAAGGGCGGAAAAGGAACCGCGATTGGCACCGCTATCGGCGCGTTCATTTTCGGCATGATCAACCAGGGCATTGTCTATGCGGGGTGGAATCCGGATTGGTTTAAGTTCTTCTTGGGGGCCATGTTACTGCTGGCGGTGCTGTCGAATCGTGCCATGGAGAAAAGGAACAGTACACGATGACTGATACCGCGATGACACCACCAGCAACCCCGGCGGCAGAGTCACCAACCCCGATTCTTGCTCTTGACGACGTCACCAAGGCGTACGGGACGCATGTAGCGCTCTCGCATATGACACTGTCCGTCTATGCTGGCGAGGTGACCTGCGTGCTCGGGGACAATGGCGCCGGTAAGTCGACGCTCATCAAGACGTTATCGGGTCTACACAAACCCACCCAGGGGCGTGTTCTTATCGACGGCGAGACCGTGGCGCTGAAGTCCCCAAAAGATGCAATCGCCCGAGGTATTTCCACTGTTTTCCAGGATTTGGCAGTGGTACCGGATATGCCGGTATGGCGCAATTTCTATCTCGGGCATGAGGTGGTTCGTGGGCCGAACTGGCTGGGTATGGTTGCTCCCTTGGACGCCGAGCATATGAAGACAACCACAGATAGTGCTTTGAAGTCGATGGGTATTGATTTACCCGACGTGACAGTGCCGATTTCGACGTTGTCCGGTGGGCAGCGTCAGGTTGTGGCGATCGCCCGAGCGGTTCACTTTGGGGCGCGGGCGATCATCCTGGATGAGCCGACGGCCGCGCTGGGCGTGAAACAATCGGGCATGGTTCTGCGTTTTGTTCAGCAGGCGAAGGCACGGGGACTGGGCGTTATCTTGATTACCCACAATCCCCACCACGCCTATTTAGTGGGAGACCACTTCGTGTTGTTGGGGCATGGACGGATGCAGCTGGATGCGGGCCGCCAGGACGTCACGTTGGAGCAGCTCACCGCGCAAATGGCTGGCGGTGAGGAGCTCGAATCCTTATCTCACGAGCTCGGACAGGTCCGAGCCTAGTTCGCGCGTGGGTTGTAGGTCCGCGCCTAGGACTTGCTGAACCGTTCGCTCAACGTTTCCTCCAGACGACGCCATCCGTCGGCCTCGGTGTCATACGGCGCCGAGGGAAGGTAATTCGACGACGTCCCCAGCATGTATGAGATGTATTCCTGCAGCTCGGGTACGGCGAGGAGCACGGAGTTCACGGCGTCGTCTTCTGCCCAGTCGGAGGCGTCGGCAATGACCTCGTAGGCCTGGCCGAGCTGGTCAGTGTCGACCGCGTTGGGGCCTTTAGCAATGGATTCCGCCAAGTTGGTGAAGACGTAGTTGTTGGTGGGGTGCGTTTCTACTTTGAGCTCACCGACGTTAGCTTTGTCGACAAGTTCTCCCCAGGTGGAGACAGTCGTCAGGTCGTGGTCCTTGTGGTCAACGATCCAGCGGGTGAGGGCGCGTCCAGATGTAAATGTGTAAATCTGGCCGAATTTGCCGAGGAACACGGGGCGGTCATTGATGTAACACCGCAGTGTGTAAAGAGTCCGTCCACCCATGACGATCGTGATCGGATCAATGCCGACGGACGCCCAAATGGTGGAGTCATAGGGGTCGGTGGCCGGTGTAGAGCTGGCCTCATCGTTCTCTGCCTGCGAGGCACGTTCCGCGGCGACCTCTTTTTCGTGGTCCTCGCGTGCAGCAATAGCGTCGTCGATGCTGCGCTGGGCATTGTCGATGGAACCCGTGGGATTGTTCCCCGGAATGGTAGGAGTGACAAAGACAGGAGCAGTGCGCGTTCCAGTTGCGCCGGCGTTGCCTGCTGCGTCGCCGGTCGGCGCGCCGACGGGGACACTTGTGCAGGTAGACGATACGGCGGAAGCATCACCTGCTGCGCTGGTGGTGGCGGAGAAACCCCCAGCGGCACTGTAGTCGGCGTCCTCGTCATTCACGGCTTCATTGTCGAGGGCGTCGAGGACGGAGCCCCAGTTGGACAGAATTGTTTGGCCGATGGCAGACCATTCACCATTGCCGTCGTCTCCGGTGAAGTGTTCAGCTCCTCGGCTAAGGTTGGACAACAGCGAATAGCTGTTGAAGAACCCGTTGATGCTGTCGATTCCGCAGACCCGACCGAGGGAGCGCGCCATTGCGAGGTTTCGCTCTACTTTGTCGACGGAGGCATAGCTGGGCTTCTCAGCCAGCATGGCGGGAACGGCGACCAGGTCGTAGACGTGGCGGGGTGTGGGCACAGCCTGTGATTCTGCGTCCTTATGAAGGAATGCGCGCCATTTGGGATGTTCGGCGAGGTCGATGGGGGCGCCGGAGTTGAGATACGCCAAAAGTTCGGCGGGCGAGGTGAAGAAGTAGAGGCTATCGTCTGAACCGAGAAACGCCTGCCATTCTTCACCGTTCTCTTTCCAGGACGGTGCCCATAGGGTGTAGTACGTTCCGCTGGTCAGTTCCAGTTGGACTGGGATTATGCTCTCGGTGGCCATGACCCCTCATCGTAGCGTGCTTTATCGTTAGTGCTAACAGGTTGGGTGCGTTAGTGCCGGTACTTACCCGGTGGGCCGGTAGAAGCCGAGGAAGTTCATCCCCATGTTGGTGGTTCGCAGGGGTGAGGTTTGGACGGGATCACCTGCTTCTATCATCATGCCGTCACCGGCATACATGGCGACGTGCCCGTCCCACACCACAAGATCACCAGGGAGAAGTTGATCGTGGGTAACCGGGGTGCCGACGGTTTGCGCCTCGGCAAGCCGCGGAATATCCACTCCCGCTTGGGCATAGGCCCAGTGGGTGAGTCCTGAGCAGTCAAGACCGACGCCGGGTGTGTTTCCTCCCCATTGGTACGGGGTTCCGATGGCACTGCGCGCGGCCTCTACCGCTTGCTGTGCTTGAGGCGAGGCCCCGCTGGCCGCCGCATGTGATGGTGGTGGAGGCGCAGCCGATGGTGACGGTGGCTGGGCGACCGTTACGTGGTCGCCCAGCGATGATGCTGCCGCCCCCGGTGACGCGGTCACATCATTCGCAGCGATAGATGCCGGTGAGGCCACGGCAGGGGCCGTGTCGGATTTCTGTGGCGAATCGGGCGGTATGTTCACCTCGCATTGTGGGAAGGCAGGTGACGGTTTCTCGAGTAACCGCTGAAGTGTTGCACCATCGCGTTCGAGTTCGGAATTGATGCGGTCTGCTGCCTTATCGGCTTCGTGTCGTGCTTCGGCGGAGGCCTCTTTCAATGCCGGTAGGATCCCGGTTCCGGGTTGTAAGGGAATGGGGCCCATGAGAATGGGGATGCTCATGCTTCCAGTGAGCAAAGATGTCGCGGTCGTGAGATATCGGTTAGCAATACCGGAGATGTCGAGCGCGCCCGTGATAATGGTGTTGGCGATGTGGATGCTGGCGTGTGACGCCTCCTCGGCCGAGCGTCGGAGCGATTCCCCGCCGGCGCTGGTCCGGCCCAGTCCGTCGTTCCACACATTCCCTGCCTCGCCGACCAGGGCACTATCAATAGTGGACGTGCTCTCTTTCCATGGTCCAGATAGCATCGCACCGAGTTCGCGATGCGTAGCGTCGAAAAGTGGGTAGTGGTGAGTGAAATCTGGCAGTGGCGTCTCGGGGGTGATCGGGAGTAAAGACGTGATGTAGTGAACAGTATCTTCAATGAGCGCTGCGGCCTCGGACGATACGGGCGAACCAATAAACGAAGGCATGAGTTACCGCTGCCCTTCCTCGGGATTACCTGGAATCGCGCCGGTCAGTGTGTTCATACGCATGGCAGCAACCGTGTCAGAGTGATCGACGGCATCGGCTAGTGCCCGCGTGCCCCGCGAGATCGATAACAGTGATTCGTTAAGCTGCCCCAATTCGTGCCTGAGACGGTCATGGTTTTGCCCCAACAGCTCGAGAGCGCGCTGAAGAGCCGGTATGTGAGTAGAACACCTGGCAAAGTCCGGGGGATGGGCCTCATGGCCGTCGCGAAGGTGGCTGACAGTATCTGCGCAGCCGGCCACTTGATCGGCCGCCGTGCGTAAAGCGTCAGGTCGGGCGGCAATAGAGCCTGTCTCCATCATTGCGGTGTCCTCCTGATGTATTGGACGTGCCAGGTGTACCTGGTGAGATATCTGATGTATGTCGTGCGGTGGGGTTAGACGCGTGAGTTCCGTTATGGTTCCCCACAGGTAAGCTGGTTTTTATGGAGATTAGGGTCGTTGATCATCCGTTGGTGTCGTCGAGGCTGACCATCATGCGCGATAAGCGCAGTACAAATGATGTTTTTCGCGCGGCGTTGTCAGATTTAGGCACGATGCTGGTGTATGAGGCCAGCCGAGATCTTGCAGTGGATACCTTCCCCGTGTCCACCCCGGTAGACCAGGCTGATGGATTCCGCCTGACCGAGCCCCCAATTATCGTTCCGATTATCCGCGCCGGGCTTGGCATGGTGGACCCAGCATTGTCCATGATTCCCGACGCCCAAGTGGGGTTCGTCGGGCTGGCTCGTGACGAGGAGACGCACAAGCCGGTGCCCTATTTGGAGGCGCTGCCGGATGACCTCGCCGGCCGCCCCGTTTTCCTTGTTGATCCCATGTTGGCGACGGGTGGTTCGCTGCTTCACGCGATCCGTCTGCTGGCCAGCCGGGGCGCGGACGATATCACCTGTATCTGCATGGTGGCTGCCGAACCGGGGGTGCAGGCGTTGAAGAATGCCGATCTTCCAGTCACGCGGTTGGTTACAGCGACGATTGATCCGTCGTTGAATGAGAATGCCTACATTGTCCCCGGTCTAGGCGACGCCGGCGATCGTTTGTATGGTCCGCGCAACATCGATCTGTAGCTATGGGGTCGACCCGTAGGTGCTCAGTCGCGACGGCTTACCCCTCTTTGTGGCGTCGGGGGTGTCTGCTTTTAGGGTGAACCAGGGTTTTGTGTGGGGTTTAGTTTATTCTGAAAGAGACGAGCTGCGCCTTGACGACGGCCGTAGTGAGCCTCGCACATGCGACTGACATAAAACCTAAGCGAGCAAGTACTGCTTGGACTTTTGACGTGTGCCGGGTTCGGTCCTTGTCTCTGGGCGCTGAGTATGCCCCTGAAACATCATCACATCGAGGAGCGAACTGGTGGCTAAACGGATCGTGATTATCGGCGGAGGCCCGGCAGGCTATGAAGCCGCATTAGCAGGTGCGAAATATGGGGCGGAGGTCACGGTCGTTGAGGATCAGGGCATGGGGGGATCATGTGTTCTGCACGACTGCGTACCGTCGAAGAGCTTTATAGCCGCCACGGGTATTCGCACAGATATGCGCCGGGCGGACGCGATGGGCTTCCACGCAGGTTACGACGGCAAGCGGCTGCCGTATGCGGAAGTGAACAAACGTGTTAAGCATCTGGCTAAAACCCAGTCGGATGACGTGCAACGGCAAATGATCGCCTCGGAGATTCGTCTGATTCCTGGTACGGCCAGATTGAACGATTATGAGCCGGGCCGTACGATTCACCGCGTTTTGGTGGAGCAGGCCGATGGTTCGGAAGAAACAATCGAATGTGACCTTGTTCTCTTGGCGACGGGGGCCACGCCTCGTATCCTTCCCGGCGCGAAACCCGATGGTAACCGCATCCTCACCTGGCGTCAGATTTATGACCTGGAGGAGGTGCCGGAACATCTCATTGTTGTCGGGTCTGGTGTGACAGGCGCAGAATTTGTGTCGGCGTTCACAGAACTGGGGGTAGAGGTCACGATGGTGGCCTCGGGGGATCAAATTCTTCCGCATGAGGATTCAGACGCTGCGCGCGTATTGGAAAATGTGCTGGATGAGCGTGGCGTTCACCTGGTCAAGCGTGGCCGGTGTAGGGCCGTAGAGTACACCGATAACGGGATCAAGGTTATTCTTAACGACGGGCGTGAAGTGGAGGGGTCTCACGCGTTGATGACCGTTGGTTCTGTGCCGAATACGCGCGATTTGGGGCTCGACAAGGTGGGGGTTGACCTCACACGTTCGGGCCACATCAAGGTCGACCGTGTGTCCAGGACGTCGGTACCTGGCATTTATGCGGCGGGGGACTGCACTGACTTGTTCCCGCTGGCGTCCGTTGCCGCTATGCAGGGACGCATTGCTATGTATCACGCTCTGGGTGAAGGTGTCACGCCGATTCGGTTGCGGACGGTGGCGTCGGCAGTGTTTACCCGCCCTGAGCTGGCAACGGTGGGGGTTTCCCAGAAACAAATTGAGTCAGGGGAAGTGTCGGCGCGAATTGAGACATATTCGCTAAAGGGCAATCCGCGGGCGAAGATGCGGTCCCTTAACCATGGTTTTGTCAAGGTTTTCTGTCGCAAGAACTCCGGCATAGTCATTGGTGGTGTGGTGGTCGCCCCATCGGCGTCTGAATTGATCTTGCCGATCGCTATTGCGGTGACGAACCGGTTAACCGTGGAGGACCTGAGCCGGACGTTCTCTGTGTACCCGTCATTATCAGGTTCGGTGACAGAGGCTGCGCGTCACTTAGTCGCTCACGACGACCTGGATTAACGCCGGCATCCGGGGCTTTGCCTTAGAGGCGTGGGCGGGCTCCCGTGTGAAACATAAGCCCGCGCACCATGAAGCCCCGTTAAATGAGGGTGACGGTGAGCCCGAGGTAGCCTTCGGCCCATCGTTTGATCGTTCCCTCGGCTTCCTTAACAGCATCGCCGACAGTTTTCTTCTCTGCGTCCGGTTCATTAGGAACGACGCGCGTGGGGTCGCCCGCGGGGCGAATCGAAAGAGTTGCATGCGTGGCCTTGGGGGCACTGTGCACACTATCGCTCGGTGCACCATCGCTCACTGCACCACCATTTGGGCCTGCGCTGTCCTCGGACGGATCCACAATGATACCGTCGTCGGAAAAAAGGATGGCCTCGGCGAGCATTTCGACCTGTGTTTGTTCACACACTGCCCAGGACAGCGCTGTCCCCGTCAACCATTGATTGCGACGAAGTTCTATAAAGCTCTCATCAATTGCGTTGCCGGGATTGCCATGAGAAGCGGAACTATCCTGAGAATGATCCGCCCAGTCGGCAGCTAGCGTCAGAGCTGGGACGTCGTTAATGCGGTCATCGGCGGACAAAGGGCGCAGATAAAAGCGGCCACCGTTCAATTGCATGGGTTCCATGAGAGTCAATTTTAGGAGGCAGTGTGAAGCTCAGCGTAGCGTCGTCGAGTGACATTGAGCGCATGGTGAGACCAAACGTTATTTGTAGCAGCTTTTAGTATGGCAATGCTCCTTACCGCCTTTACCAGTGGGGTCAGGAATATCGACAAATCAGGCATTTTTGGCGCTGCGTATTTTTCCGCCATTAATGACGGTAGCGGGACATATCCAATTCAATTCGGCGCCAGAATTTACTTCAACCTCATCGCCTATACACGGTGGTTGTAGTTTTCTTGTTCCTTTTGCTTTTTGCTATCCGCAGATTCATGGTGCCACCCGCTAAGAGCATGAGCATGGAAGGCTACAAGCGCGAGCATAAAAGTCTACAAGCGGCGTCGGCGAGTAGAAATTCCCTTCGCAGACTTCATCACAGTGTGCGCAAAATCCATGGCGGAACCCATCGCTTCGTGTTGGATTTCCCGCCGACGTTGTTTCTGTTCTAGCTGCAGCTTCCGGCGCTCCAACTCCAGTTCTTCCTTTTGCAGCCGCAACTGATCGCGCTCCATTCGCTTCGCTTGACGAATCCGCGACGCGGTATGCCACGATTCCGGCCCAATCTTCATGATGTACAAAAGAATGAAAATCAGGGGAATCAAAAACAAAATTGGTGCCAACGCGCTACTAATTGCGACGGGAATAGCCAGGAGCGTTGATGACCCCAGTAATAACCCTAACCGGATATTCCGCCCGTACGACGCTGGAGGAAGTACAGTGCCATCGGACAACGTCACCAGCGATTGAGAGCCCTTCGTGACGGTTGCAGACGGAAGGCCGGGCAAGTCTGTGAACAGGGCATTTAAGTCCTCATTGCTCAGCGCAGCAGAGGCTGCCGACACCCTCTGGTCATATTCGTCAATCGTCAAACGGCCTTGCGAGAAGTGGATGCCCAATAACTCGATGGCATGCTGGCGATCCTCATCGCTTACTCGGTAGGTGCCCGAAGGGAAAGGCCCCGTGTTGGTAGGCATCCGAAGCGCTCCTTGGTGTCATCGGCGTCGTCACTGGTGGGGAAACCGGAGCTCATGCGCCGGACATCCCCTTATCTCTCAGGATAGCGGTACACGTCAAGATTGCGCAGCGGGATGATCACCGAAGCCGTCATCGTTAGCATCGGCTAGGCCATGGGATGACCCGCGCGGCGTGTCATGAGCCGTCGTGCCATCTTTGTGCGATGCGGGGGCCCGCGTACCGGTATTAAACATCAGGTTCAACACAATGGCAGCAACTGACCCAATGCAAATCCCGGACCCCAAGAAAGTCTGGGCCCACGCCGGCATCTGGGAAAACAACGTTGGGGACGTCGCCGGTAAGAGTGCTAGCGCTAACGGAATGGCGACGACCACAATGTTCGACGAATTAAATCGGACCGTAGATAAGGTCCGCACCCCCGACGCCGCCACCATTCCGAATAACGCAATACCAGCGCCACCTAACACGGGTGCCGGAATAGCGGCCACCACGGACGCGGTCTTTGGGATCACACCGAGGACAATCAACATCCCGCCGGCAACCGACGTCACCCACCGCGACCGCACACCAGTAATCGACAGCACGCCAATATTTTGGGCAAACGCGGTGTACTGGAACGTGTTGAAGACACCACCCAGCACAGTGGCAGCTCCGTCGGCACGGAGGCCGTCGGCTATTCTCTTGTCGTTAATGCGTGATTCGGTGATCTCCCCAATGGCTACGATGTCACCGGTGGCCTCCACCATGGTGACCAGGGAAACGATGCACATTGCGCCGATGGCCGACGGAATAAAATGCGGCGCGCCAAAATAAAACGGCTGTGTGGCCCCGATCCACCGCGCGGACGTCGTGGAATCCCAGTTCACCATTCCCAGCGGAATACATGCCACCAGGCCGGATAGCATCCCCACCAATACAGAAATACGGGCAAGCCACGCGGGCCCCCAACGCTCAATCACGAGGATTAACACCAAGACGAAAGTAGCGATAAGCAGGTTCTTGCCTGTACCGAACTTGTGGGTGCCTTTCGCCTCGGACCCGCCACCAATCCATTCGGCAGCCACTGGCATGAGAGTCGACCCAATAATCAATAGCACAGTTCCCGTGACCAGGGGCGGGAAGAGCCGTAACAAGCTAGAAAACAGCGGCGCGAAAATGATCATGAACAGACCGGAGGCAATCACCGATCCGTAGATGGCAGGCAGACCATAGTGTGACCCGATACTCACCATAGGGATTGCTGCAGAGAAGGTACACCCTTGGATTAGGGGCAGGCGGACACCGAACCGCCATAGACCGACAGACTGCACGATTGTTGCGATGCCCGCGACGAAGAGATCGGCGGCGATTAAGTGCGGAATGTCTGCCGATGACATCCGGCCGGCATCAACTAACGCATAGCCAACAAAAAGAGGCACAGCCACCGCACCCGCGTAGGCTGCTAGCACATGCTGGAAACCTAGGATGAGTGCTCTGACTGTGCCAGGCCAGGCGTCGACGGCGATTGCTTGGCCCGATGGGTTGGGGGAGTGGTTAGAATCCGAGCGTGATGTGGTGTTAGCAGGGGAGCTCACACACACTTAGGTTAGTCATGCACCCCCTGTCCACGTTCACTGCCCGCAGACCTCCACCGCCTACTTGAGCTCCATCAGCGGATCTCCCTTGGAGACACCCTTGCCCTCTTCCACGTCCAATCCAGTTACCGTACCGGACTTCGTGGCCTTCACAGGGTTCTCCATCTTCATGGCCTCCAGGACGACGACAGTCTCGCCTTCCTGGACTTCCTGGCCTTCCTCAACATTGACCTTGATAATGGTTCCCTGCATCGGGGCCACAACGGCATCGCCCGACACGGCCTTGCCGCCACCGCGACGCTTCTTTGACTTCTTCTTCTTAGCGCCCCCATTACCGCCACCAAGTGCCAGATCCCCCGGCAGCGCAACCTCAACCCGTCGGCCGTCGATTTCTACAACAACCTTCTGGGACGGGGTGGTGTCCTCATCCGCATCGGTGTCACCCGCGTACGGCTCGATGGGGTTGGTCTCCATCCACTCTTGCTCAATCCACTTTGTGTAAATATCGAAGGAGGAGCCGTCGCCCACAAAGGCAGGGTTCTTTACAATGTGGCGGTCGAACGGAATAACCGTCGCCAAGCCTTCAACCTGGTACTCGTCTAGAGCACGGGCTGAGCGGGCAAGCGCCTGGTCGCGATCCTTACCCCACACGATGAGTTTGGCCAGCATCGAGTCAAACTGGCCACCAATGACTTCGCCCTCATTAATGCCGGAATCCATACGGACACCCGGGCCAGAAGGCTCAACATACTTCGTGACCGTACCGGGAGCCGGCATGAAGTTGCTGCCCGGATCCTCACCATTAATACGGAATTCAATGGCGTGGCCATTCGGAATAGGATCTTCCTTGCGCGACAATTCCTTACCCTCAGCGATGCGGAACTGCTCTTGGACAAGATCCCACCCGGTTACTTCTTCCGACACGGGGTGCTCCACCTGCAAACGGGTGTTCACCTCAAGGAAGGAAATCAGGCCATCGTCGGCAACCATGTACTCCACGGTGCCAGCGCCGTAGTACCCAGCCTCACGGCAAATATCCTTCGCAGACTGGTGCAAACGCTCATTTTGCTCATCCGTCAAGAAGGGGGCGGGTGCCTCCTCGACGAGTTTCTGGAAACGACGCTGCAACGAGCAGTCACGGGTGGAGACCACCACGTAGTTGCCATGCATGTCCGCCACTACCTGGCATTCCACGTGACGAGCCTTATCCAGATACCGCTCCACGAAGCACTCTGACCTACCGAACGCTGCCATGGACTCACGAACAGCGGAGTCGTAGAGATCACGAACCTCATCCAAGCTGTGAGCGACCTTCATACCACGGCCACCACCACCAAACGCCGCCTTAATCGCAATGGGAAGCCCATGCTCCTTGGCGAACGCGACAACCTCGTCCGCATCCTTGACGGGTTCCTTCGTCCCCGGAGCCATAGGAGCGTTAGCAGCAAGTGCGATATGACGAGCCGTCACCTTGTCGCCCAGCTTCCGAATTGATTCAGGAGACGGACCGATCCAGATTAAGCCAGCATTCTCGACGGCCTCCGCGAAGTCACCGTTCTCGGACAAGAAGCCATAACCGGGGTGAATCGCATTCGCGCCCGATTTCTTCGCCGCGTCCAAAATCTTGTCGAAATTCAAGTAAGAATCCGCAGATGTTTGGCCGCCCAGTGCGAAGGCTTCGTCGGCAAGATGAACGAAAGGCGCCTCGGCATCAGGTTCGGCATACACCGCGACGCTGGGGATTCCAGCATCCTTCGCGGCGCGGATCACACGAACCGCGATCTCACCACGGTTGGCGACGAGAACTTTGGTGATTTTTTTGGTCTCGATTGTCTTACTGTCGGCGGACACGAAACCCTCCTGTATTCGCTGTGCAACTCTCGGCTGGTGTACATCGGTAGTCGGTCACGCGGGCAGGCCAGGGCTGGTAAACGATGTCAACACCCCATCATCAGGGCTCAAAGGTGCTCGCTGTCCAGTCAAGCGTGGGCGAACTCGCTGTAATCGTGTCCAGATGCACATATTCAATGGACAGCTTCAATTGTGGCACAGTGGTGACGAAGAACTGTGAACTTTAGCGGCTGTATTGCCCTCATTGGGGGGAATGATGAGGAAATAGCCAGTAACTGCACCACGTTAAATGCAAAATAAGTTCACTATGAATATCAATAAGGGGTAAATGTGGGGGTGGTAGCGATACGCGCTCTACATCAGAGTGGGCGGTCACCCCGGGCGATCGGCATCCCGACCATATTTCCCCACTCAGCCCACGAGCCGTAATAGCTCTTCACGTCGTCCCAACCCAACAAATAACGCAACACGAACCATGTATGGGCACTGCGCTCACCCGTCACACAATAGGTCACCGTCGGGTTCGACGAATCCAGCGTCCCAAAAATCTCCCGCAATTCATCCATGCTGCGGAAATTGCTATTCGGATACACCGTTGAGTCCCACGGGATATTCACCGCGCCGGGAATGTGGCCCGTCCGCAGCGTCAACTTCGCGGTTGAGGAAGAGGCGTCGTCGGAGGTTCCGCCACGGTATTCCTCGGGTGTTCGGACGTCGATAAGCTGGGATGATTCGTAGGATCCGCGCAAATCATCCACGGAGATCAGCCCGGTCGTGCACCTATCTGGTACGGGGTATGTGGATTCCGGGTTCTCTGGGACGGCGAATGTTGTTTCCCGCTCGGCCCTGATCCACGCGTCCCGACCGCCGTTAAGCAGGCGGACATCCGGGTGCCCATAGAGTGTGAAAACCCAGAACGCGAAGGCTGCCCACCAGTTGGAATGGTCTCCATAAATGATGACCGTATCTTCTCGGTGGATCCCTTTATCGCGCATCAATTGTGCAAACGCTTCGGGGGAAATGACGTTTCTGGTTATCGGATCGGACAGGTCCCGACGCCAATCAATACGAATAGCCGTGGGAATGTGGCCGAGATCGTAGAGCAAACTGTCTTCGTCCGATTCGACGACGCGAACGTCGGGGGTGCCCAATTTTGCCCCCAACCATTGTGAGGTAACAACTTTTTCCGGGTGGGCGTAATCCTGAAGTAATGGGTGGGGGTCAAGTGGCGCGGCCATGGTTCCCAATCCTATAAGAAACCGGGGGTGGGGGAAGTGGACAGTGGGTAGCTATCCCTTCTATGCAAGTAACTGCGGTGCAATATAACCGCACTCGGGGGTGAAAACAGGTGGTGTTATTTCCCACAGCTCAATATCCAGCGTGACTAGGGGAGGTCTATTAGTGTTTTAGCTGGTACATCCATTAATTCAGGGCTTGTGCAGTAGGGATTAGAGGACTCTGAAGATGGTAGTGACCTGCACCCACACCACATGGGGGTGCGAGACGTAGACAACGCTCACCCTATATCCCACAGCGGAGAGCCAGATTTACGTCGATAACACCAACCGACGGCAATACCGAGGAGAATAGCCAGTGCAGAAGAACATTGTTGTGTTCGAAGTTGAAGGCGGAAACGACAAGGGACCCGATGGTCACCGTAAAGACACGATGCCCATCGTTAACGCAATTAAAGCTCACGACGGCTGGGATTCGGAGGTCATCTACTACGACAACACCAAGGCCGACGACATCTTCGAGAAAGTATCCAAGTCCTCAGGCGGCTACATTTCTCGAGTGAACCCCGGCAATATTCCCGGTGGTGAAAAGGGCTACTTCGACTTGCTCACCCGTCTGAGCGACGCCGGCCTCGTTGGCATGTCAAGCCCCGAGAAGATGATGGACTATGGCGCAAAAGATGCGCTGGTGAAGCTCAACGACACGTCGCTGGTGCCCTCAGACACGGCTGCGTACTACGACGTTGAGAGCTTCCACGAGACCTTCCCGAAGTCGCTCTCATACGGCGAGCGCGTGCTTAAGCAGAACCGCGGATCCACGGGTTCCGGCATCTGGCGTGTTCGTATCGAAGACAAGGAACTCGCTGACTCCGTTGAGCCGGGCACCGCTCTTCCGCTCGACACCATGCTGGTCTGCACGGAAGCCGTCGACAACCACACTGAGCACAAGAAGCTCGGCGAGTTCATGGACTTCTGTGACCAATACATCGTCGGCGATAACGGCATGCTCGTGGACATGCGCTTCATGCCCCGCATCGTGGAGGGCGAAATCCGCATCCTCCTGGTCGGCGACAAGCCCGTCTTCGTTGTTCACAAGAAGCCAGCTGCAGGTGGTGAAAACTTCTCGGCCACCCTGTTCTCTGGCGCGCAGTACACTTACGACAAGCCGGAAGAGTGGCAGGACCTAATCGACGAATTCGCTGCTGTCCGCCCCGTCATTGCCGACAAGTTGGGTGGCGACGGCAACGTGCCGCTGATCTGGACCGCAGACTTCATGCTTGACGACGGTGAGAACGGCGAGGACACTTACGTCCTGGGCGAAATCAACTGCTCGTGCGTGGGATTCACCTCTGAGCTGGACATGGGCATCCAGGAAATGGTTGCTGATGAAGCAATCCGTCGCGTTGAGGAAGCCAACGCCTAAGAGCTCTGTCTTGTTTTAACAATCTGCCCCCATCGATGTGTTAACGGTGGGGGTAATTGGTTTGTGTGTGGCAGCGTTATATTGCCGCTTTATCATCCTTTTTATATGGCGTTTTGTAAATGGCGTTATTGCTGCTTGGGTGTGCGACGAGCTTTGTGGCGTAACCACCACACGCGGGCAGCGCCGAAAATGGACAGCGCAATGACGAGGCCGATGTTGCCAAAGACGTCGAGGATGACGACGCCGATACCGCTCTGGCCGGTCGGGTCCTGATGCGCAAGGTAGATGAACGGGATGGCGAACCCGGCGTAAATTCCCGCCGCGGCTGCATATGCACCCGTGTAGATACGCGGTGTGAGGCAGGACAGGGCAGATGCCGATCCCACCACCAGAATCATGACGGCAACTATTTGGTAGGGCGCGGTGTCCGTCGGAGGAGGCCATGTTGGTGTTGTCGTCGGTGACCAGGTTAAACACACACCAGCAGACACCAGGGACGCCACGATTGACCAGAAGAAAACGGTGAACTCTCGTGTCGCGGGGACGGCGGTTGCGGTAGCTGTGGCACCATCCGGGGCTTTATATGCCTCGCGGTGTTCTGCTCGAGCGCGTGATGCTACGTCCTCCGCTGCCTGAGCGCCGGGTTGGTTATACGGTGCTTCACGTCGGTGAGGTGCTCGACCCGCTGTCTCAATCCTGTAGGTGGCGCGGATAATGACGTACCACACCATCAGCGGAAGCCCGAGAAGGAATAAGACACTGAGTAGAACTGACATTAGCTGTCACTCCCTATCTCATCTACTCTGTGTCGAGCTGATCGTCGATCAGCGATGAAACGCATGAGGGATCGGAGTCCTCGAGCAGTTTTCGGCAGCGGTCGTATTCGTTATTTTCCCCGATAGCCCGGGCAGCTAGCGCAAGAGCAGCAATAGCCCGGAGAACCCCACGGTTCGGCTCATGAGACCACGGCACCCGGCCCCAACCTTTCCACCCGTTCGCACGCAAGGCGTCAAGGCCACGGTGATAACCAGTCCGCGCATACGCGTAGGCTGCAACGGCCGCGTCGAGATGGTCATCTGAATTTTGAGCAGCGGTCGCGTCTACGGAACGCAGTGCATCTTCGGCAAGTTCTGCCCATGCGAGTGAACTTGTGGGCACACTGACGATGACGTCGTTGAGGTTCTTCCCTTCTTCAATCAGCGTCGCCGCGGGATCGGCGGGTAGTTCGACGGGCGCGGGGGCTAGGAAATCACGGTGCTCACTCATAAGCTCAGTTTAAATGCGCCTACATAACAATGCTAGGGACTGGGTTGCCTGCCCTTCGGCGCGTCCGTGGCTCCGTCGTCAGCTAAACCATTATTTACTGAGCGCCAGGGGTGCTAACTAGCGCTAGTAGTGCTGTTCCCCGGTCCGATTCCGTGTTCAATACCGGCAATGATGAATTCAACTTTACTTTCCAGAAAACCTGTTCCTGGCATGTCTTTCATACCGAAGACATCATCGTGGTCATCAGCCGATGTGGTGTACCGGTCAAGCGGAGTTTCTCCAGTGTCGTCGGTTCTCGTGAAGGACTGCATCTGAATAAAGGTGGTGATGGTGATGTCGCCAATAAAGTCCACGGCGAACGATGCGCACGGGAATCCGCCGGGAATATTGAGGCGAACAAGCCGGTCAATGAGCCTCCTGAAGCCAGGCAGAACACCGATAATCGCCTCGGGTTTGGTCATAATGACCGTGGGTGCCTCGGGGTAACGCGAAAACAGGTCCCATGATCGCGAGCTAAACAGTCTTAAGGCGTCCTGCCACGTCGTGGCCACGGCCGGGTCATTGATGTGCTCGGCAAGCTTTTGCATCGCCGCTGCTTGGAGCTCGTCTCGGGAGGAAAACATCCGATACAGCGCCGGGGGTTTAATTCCTAGTTTGTCGGCAACACCCCGGAGACTAAAAGTAGCGACGCCTTCCTCGAGTGCGGCTTGTATAGCTTGTTCTTTATCGAAGACGGGTTTGCGACCGGGCCCGGGACTCAAATTAGTGACCATCCTTGTGCTGCTTCGCGGGCACTCCATAGGTGGTGATACAGTCCATCCGATGCAATGAGTTCATCGTGGGTGCCGACCTGCACAACGTTACCATCCTCATCGAGAACAACGATCGTGTCAGCATTGCGGATCGTATTGAGCTTATGTGCAATGACCAGCACCGTTGAGCGGTCCCGGAGATCATTAATGGCCTGCTCGATGTGCGCCTCATTATCGGGATCCAATGCCGACGTCGCCTCATCGAATAGAACGATGGGTGCCCGTTTGAGCAGAGCGCGGGCAATAGACACCCTTTGACGTTCGCCACCTGAGAGGCGGTTTCCGCCCTCACCCACGGTGGAGTGCCACCCGCCGGGGAGCCGCTCAGCGATCTCATGCACACCCGCTAAAGCTCCAGCGTGGTACACGTCGTCGGCGGTGGCATCGTCGTTTCCGACTTTGATGTTGTCGTACAGGGTGGTGTCGTAGAGATACACATCCTGAAACACCATGGCTATTTGCTCCATCAGCTGCTCAGTGGGCTGATCCTTAACATCGACGCCACCGACACTGACACTGCCCGAGTCGACATCCCAGAAGCGTGCTATGAGGCGGAAGAGCGTTGTCTTTCCGCTTCCCGACGGGCCGACGATCGCAGTAAGACCGTGACGAGGGGCAGTGAAGGAAACGTCATGAATGACGGGGTTGCCGCTGTGGTACCCGAACGTGGCTGACTTCATCGCCACTGTGCCCGGCTCGGGGAGCGACACACGTTTGGCAGGCGTCGGTAATTCGGGTGCGGACATGACCTCTTCGACCTGCCCAATGGGTTGACGCGCAACTTCAATGGCCAGAGTATTGCCGACGATCGCCTCAAGGATTGTGGAGAACCGGAGCGACACACCAATGAACGCCACCGTCGCAATCGGGGTCAACGTGCCGCTTGTGCCCAACACCACGGCCACAATAATGAGCGCCACGGTGATAGCTTGCGCGCCGATCCCTGAGATCACATTGCCCGCCAGGCTCACCCACAGGTCTTTAGCATGGCTGCGGTAATTGTCAGTTCGTGCACGGTTGAGCGGTTCGTACGATTGCGCTCGTCCGGAGGCCCGAAGCGACGGCTGCGTGCGCGCGAATTCCACGACGCGGCTGGCGAAGTCGATTTCGGTCGGAATGGTCATCCGTTCGCCGGCTCGCTTCAGAGCGCGGGTTGCCGTCGTTAATAAAAGTATGACCGGGATGGCGATCAAGAAGACGAGGCCGAGCTGCCAAGCCCAGAACCAGGCGAGGACGGTCATCACAATCATGGTGGTTAAGCCACGAACGAGTGGGCCGAGGAAGTGTGCCGCGCCCTCACCAATCTGCATGAGGGATTGGGTGAGGAGGATGGATAACCGCGATGACACCGTGCGGTCAAACCATCCCAGGGGAAGCCGGGCTACTTTATTGCCGACGTTAATAGTGCAATTGCGCAGTAGATCCATGGCCGCCATATACCCGGTTGTTTGCTGGGCGTAGGTCATGATGGCGCCGGCGATCGCGAGAACAATGAGCACTAGGATCCATTGCGGCCATGTGAGCCCCATGGAGGTATCGCTATTGCTATAGGCGGTGATAGCGGGGATCACCGCGAAGATGCCCACACCTTCGATAATTCCAAGAATGACCGCGAACCACAGGCTGCGGATGAACCGCTTGTACCCTTCGGCGGTGAGGATGTGCCGGAAGTCCTTGATAAGAAGGAGATTTCGTGCCCACGCAAGGGTGGATTGAGATTCAGAGCTCATTGTGCGACTCCTTGTGTGAGATGCTTCCAGAAGGGCTGCTCGGCAAGCTCATCGGCGGTGCCTTGGGCATCGATGCGTCCGTGCTCCATGACGCAAATATGGTCAGCACCTGCGACGGATTCGGCGTGGTGCCCGATCGCGAGGACTGTCCGACCGCGTGCAAGGTGGGCGAGCGCACGTTGGATGTCCGCCTCACAATCCGGGTCGGTGGATGTAGTGGCTTCATCGAGGACGAGGACAGGAGTGTCGGCCAGGAGAGCGCGGGCGATGGCGAGCCGTTGCTTCTGGCCTCCGGAAAAGTCTGTTTGCCCGCCGAGGGTGGTATCAAAACCGTGGGGAAGGGCTTCGATGTCGTCGAGAATGTTTGCCTGACGTGCGGCCTCGCGTAGTGCTTCGTCGGACGCGTCGGGGCGGGGCAGAGAGATGATGTCGCGAATCGAGAGATCTTGCAAGTAGGGGTTTTGAAGGACGAATGAGACCGTGGAATAGAGTTCCCGTTCGGTTAACTCTGTTAACGGTGTGCCGCCGATGGTGATCGTTCCCGAATCGGGATCACGGAAGCGGGCGAGCATTGTTGCAAGGGTGGATTTTCCGGAACCCGACGGGCCGACGAGGGCTGTCACCGTATTGGGGCGAAGCCGGAGATTGATATCGCGCAGGGCGTCAACTTTGCCGTCGGCAGTGGAATAGGCAAAGGAAACGTCGGAGAAGACGATGTCCTGGTCACCGGCGCTGGCTGAAGCATTGTCCTCTTTGGGATTGTCATCTTCGGGATAAGGAATTTGTTCGGTATCCAGCACTCCCTTGAGGCGTAGCGCTGCGTTCCCTGCCTGCTGGTACGCCCACGCCGTCGATCCCAGAACCTCAATCGTCCGCGGGAGGATGAGTGCGATGAGGGAGCAGGTGAGAACCTCGGGGACCGTGACCCATCCCGCACTGGCCATGAGCAGGCCACACCCCACGTTGATGGCCATGAGCGTCGAGACTGAGATGAACGAGAGCGATAGGGCAGAGGCGCGGATGAGCGGCCCGCACCATTCCCAGTAGAAGGAGGCAAAGTCTTTACATGCCTGAGTAAAGCGGGCATGTGTTTCTCCGGTTCGTCCGAAGTTCTTGACGACGTAGATGCCCTCGGTCAGTTCGACCGCTGCGGAGGAAATATCGCCCAGCTTGTCGTCCATTTCGGCGGTTTTGGTGCCCATCCCTCGCATGGTGAGTGCCTGCAGTGCGCCGTAAATGGGGAACGTAGCGATGGAGAGGAGACCGAGCCTCCAGTCGACGATGAACGCGTACGCCAGGAGAACCAGTGGCCCGGCGACCGCTGCGGTTTGTTCCACGGGAGCGTGGGCGATGAGCGTATGCACTTGTTTGACGTCGTCGTTAATTGCTTTGCGCACTTTGCCGGTTGAGGTGTCACTGAACCACGACAAGGGCGCCCGCGCCAGGGTTTTCACCATGTTGCTTTGGATTGTGTCGCGCAAACGCAAATCTGCGAAGTGCGAAATAGCCAGCGCAAGCGTGTACAAGAATGCCTGCGTCAGGAAGGCGTAGACGAGAATGATGGCGCTGCGTTTGATGTCGTCGTGGCTACCGTCGTTAAGAAGAAGATCACCGATGTGGGTGAGTGCGACATAGGGGGCAACGGCGACGATGCACGATGCGAAAGCCAGGATCCTGCACACTAGCAGCCGGCTCTGAACTGGCTTAATGAGCTGTTTGAGTGCGGCTTGGCAGGCTTTCCTTTTGTTCGAGTAACTCTCGGCGTCAACCGTTGGTGCCGAGAGTGGCGATGGTGATGGTGTGGATTTGTCAGCGGTAACTGAAGTCATTGTTTTCTCCTTGGTGACGGATTACCGCGCGCGGGTTCGTGGATCCGCATACACGCCTCTGAGTAATTGCGTCCACATGTGTTAGCCCTAACTACATTATGAAAAATTAAAGCAATTAATAAATATAGGGCAGGTGAGCTTGGGTGTCAATAAGGTTTTATTTGATATATCTCACCCGACGAGCCGACGAGAGTGCCGGGTGTGATGCACAGTGACGGTGGGCTTAGTTCGCGTGCTCAGAGCGGTTCCAGAACTCAGAAACTTCGTAGCCGAAGCTGTATAACGCCTCTCGGACAAGGGGGAGTGAGAGACCAATGACGGACGACGGATCCCCCTCGATGCGGTCAATGAACCATCCGCCCATAGCCTCAAGCGTGAACGCTCCAGCACAGTTTAAGGGTTCCCCAGAATTCGCGTACGCGCGGATATCGGCGTCGGAAGCATGTGCATAATGCACTGTGGTGGAGACAGCGCGGAGGAAGGTATCCTCATCTGTCGCCGTGGTGTCAAGGTTGATAATGCAGTGCCCGGTAATGAGTCGCGCGGTTTTCCCACGCTGGTTAGTCCAGCGACGGATTGTTTCCTCGACGGTATGGGGCTTGCCTTGAAGTTCACCATCGAGATAGAGCATTGAATCCGCACCAATAACCACACGCGGCGTGGAGTTATCGCCTCCGGGGTGGACCGATGTGAGATGCCGCGACGCAATGGCTGTGGCTTTTGCGTGGGCGAGAGCGCAGACTTGGTCTTCGGGAGATTGATCCCGCATAGTGCGCATAATGGCGTCTTCGTCGACCCCGGGCGGTTCGATGGTCGGCTCGACGCCAGCAGAGCGGAGGACGGATAACCGCGAGGGGGACGAGGACGCCAGAATGATCATGGTCCTATTAAAACATGAGGGACCATGAGATCAGCGGGCCTAGCTGAAACGTTAGGCCGCAGCAAAACCAGGAGGCTCTAGTAGAACCTCAGGTTAGGGAAGTTTCCGGCATTCGACGTGTGCGTGTTCGTGAACTTCTCGTCGAAGCGTCCCCAATTGTTCGGTGTCTCGGGTTCGCCATCGTCGCTCGCGTTAGCTGACATACCCGCAAATAAAGCCGTCAGGGCTGCCACTTGTGGCGCGGTGGGATTTCCCTTGATCACTTTGAGGAAAACAGGCTTCTTCTCGGTTGCTGTTCCGTCACCGGGTGCGCCCGTGTCGCCAGCGCCGGGTGTGGTGTCGTCCGCGTGTAAGCCGTCAGACATATAAACTCCATTTCTCGCTGTTACTCCCGTGGAGGTCGTCGTCGTTAATAACAGTTGATAACGGTTAATAACGGTTGCTAACGACGGAGGGGCGGGGAAGGTGATCGCCCCTCGACCACGTTGGTTACAGCGGAATGTTTCCGTGCTTCTTTGCTGGGACGTTTTCCACCTTGCGGTCCAGTAGACGCAAGCCTTCGATGATCTGGCCACGGGTTTCGCTGGGCGGAATAACGGCGTCGACGAACCCCCGCTCTGCAGCGACATAGGGGTTGACCAGGGTGTCTTCGTACTCCTGCTCATATGACTTCTGCAGAGCAGCAACGTCCTTGCCTTCTTTAGCCGCTTTCTTTAGCTCTTTGCGGTAGACGAATCCAACGGCACCGGCGGCACCCATCACGGCAATTTGCGCCGTGGGCCATGCGAGCGAAATATCCGCGCCCATGTCCTTGGACCCCATGACGCAGTATGCTCCGCCGTAGCCCTTACGCGTGATCACCGTAATCTTCGGAACGGTGGCCTCCGCGTAGGCGTATAGCAATTTAGCACCGCGACGGATAATGCCGTCGAACTCTTGGTTCGTGCCGGGCAGGAACCCAGGGACGTCGACAAGCTCAATGATCGGAATATTGAAGGCATCGCAGGTACGAACAAATCGCGCAGCCTTCTCAGAGGCCTTAATGTCCAAACATCCCGCGTATTGCATGGGCTGATTGGCGACGAATCCGACGGCACGTCCCTCGACCCGGCCGAACCCAATGATGACGTTTTCGGCGTAACCTTCCTGGATCTCCAGGAACTCCTCATCGTCGGAGATATGGGTGATGACATCTTTCATGTCATACGGCTGGTTGGGGGAGTCGGGGATTATCGTGTCCAGTTCACGGTCCGCGTCGGTGACATTGTCCTCAATGGACCCTTCGAACGGATCGGCAGGGACTCGAGGTGTCTCGGCCCGGTTATTCTGTGGCAGGTAGCTGATGAGTTCCTGCACGAAGTCCAGGGCGTCCTCATCGTTCTCCGCGGTGTAGTGGGATGTACCCGAGGAGCTCATGTGGGTTGAAGCACCACCGAGTTCCTCCTGAGTGATTTCCTCGCCGGTCACGGTCTTGATGACGTCTGGTCCGGTGATGAACATCTTGGAGGTTTTGTCCACCATGATGATGAAGTCAGTCAGAGCTGGCGAGTACACGTGGCCACCTGCACAAGCACCCATAATCAGGGAGATCTGCGGGATAACGCCTGATGCCCGGGTATTGCGGAAGAAGATCTTTGAGTACAGGCCCAGGGATACAACTCCCTCTTGAATACGGGCGCCAGCACCTTCGTTGATGCCGATCAGCGGCACACCGGTTTTAATGGCCAAGTCCATGATCTTGACGATTTTTTCGCCATATACTTCGCCGAGCGCGCCACCGAAGATGGCGACGTCTTGTGAGAACACGCAGACCTTGCGGCCATCGATCGTTCCGTAGCCCGTGACAACACCGTCGGTGAGAGGGCGTTTAGCGTCGAGCCCGAAGTTCGTGGATCGGTGTCGAGCCAGGGAATCAACTTCGACGAAGGATCCGTCGTCAAGGAGGTATTCGATGCGTTCGCGGGCGGAAAGTTTGCCCCGGTCATGAATCTTGTCGATGGAAGCTTGGCCCATAGGCATCTGGGTCTCTGCGAGACGCGACCGTAAATCGGCCAACTTGCCGGCGGTGGTGTGGATGTCTTGTGCGGTTGTATCCGCGGTGAGTGTGGCGGCTGTCATGTGGTTAAGTCTAGGCCCAAATACCAACAAAAACAGACTGAAACGTCTGCAATTCCCCCGGATGAGCCCCCCATAAAGAGGGAAAGTAACGGAAAGAGTCATGTGGTGCTGCTGCAGGCTCTCAACGGTGGTCGGGCGTCCTCACTGCTCTCTCGATACTTATTCTTGACCCTTATGGTGAAGAATAAGAAGCATGGCTCACGACGATAAGCATAGTAAGAACGACGACACGGGCGACGACCAGCGGAATCGGCAGGGCGCGGGCGGTGATCCGTCTGCTAAGGGTGCGCAGGTACCGCCCGGAAAGTGGTCCGACGGAAGTGATCCGTCCGCGAAAGGTGCTCAGGTTCCACCCGGTAAATGGTCGGGTGAGAGTGACGCGGTAGTTAAGGGTGCGCAGGTTCCTCCGGGCAAATGGAATGAAGGGGCGCGAGGACGCTCCAGCGACCAGGCCGACGTTAACAACGTACCGTCGCCAAATGATAATGAAAGTGAAAACGCGGGGGTAAGGCCACCGTTAGATCATGAGCGTCTGGTGAAGGCTCTGCGCGCCCAGGGGTGGAACAATGTCGCGATTGTTGAGTCAACCGGATCGACCAACACTGATCTCCATGCGTCGGCCAGCGCCTTGCCTGATCTCTCCGTTCTCATTGCCGAAGAACAGATGGCTGGACGTGGCCGTTTGGGAAGAGCGTGGAGCGCGCCGCGGCACAGCCAGGTCACACTGAGTGTGCTTCTCCGGCCGGAAGTGCCGCCGACGAAACTCGGGTTGCTCCCACTTCTGACTGGGGTGGCGGTGGCCGATACGGTCCGTAAGTATGGGATTGATGCCCGCGTGAAGTGGCCGAACGACATTTTGGTGCGGGGGGACAAGATGTGCGGAATCCTCGCCGAAGCGGTCAGTATGTCTGATAATCCCACAGTCGTCGTCGGGTTTGGGCTCAATATTGATCTCACGAAGGCAGAACTGCCCATCGACAACGCGACCTCGTTTGCCTTGGAAGGGAAGCATGTTGATAGGACAGAGGTCACCATCGCCGTTCTGGGCTCGCTGCTCGAGAGACAGCGGCAATGGCGGAATGTTGGAGGATCGGCATCGTCGTTTATCGACGATTACAAGGCGGTGTCTGCGACTCTGAATGAATCGGTCAGCGCTGGATTGCCCAATGGCGGAAAGCTTACCGGCACGGCGGTGGATATTAGCGACGCGGGCGAACTGCTGATCCGTGATGCTACGAGGCAAATTCACACGGTGGCTGCCGGCGATATCACCCATTTGCGTTACTCATAAGGAACGCTGCCCATGAGGGTGTGTCCCGCCACCCATTATGCTGTTGCAGCGGACAACACTGGGATACTGACGTTAATCATGTGACAATTGGTAAAACTGGTAGCTTTGTCGACAATCACGTCGTGAAGGGACCCACGCCGGGAAAGGAGGTGCTCCACTTTGGCCCTCCGAAGCCATGCGTACCGACCGACGGACGACCTTGATGAACACTATGGCCGCAGAGGCTACCGAAGCTCGGTGCCGGAGTACCGCTCGGGAAGTCCTGACCTGTGGGGTCAGGATGACGGTGGTGAACCCCTCGACGACGACTCGTTGGATACACGGCCATCTTTCAGCGGCGGTTTCCCCGAATACCGCATCGCGGATGACGAAAGAGTTCTCGTTGATGTCCATTCCAAACGTGGAACACTCGTTTTTCCGGTTCTGGAGACAATTCTCATCAGCGGAATTATGTGGGGAATCATCGGAATGATCGATGGCGCCGCCGGTCCCTTCGTCGATGGTGGCTTCGGCGGGCTGCGTCAGTTTCTTCTCATAGCCTGGGTCATCGCCATAGCTTGGTTTTTCGCTCGACCGGTGATGAAGTGGTGGCGCAATCGCTTAGTCGTTACGAACTATCGCGTCGTCGCGAGGTTCGCTAAAGACGATGTTGTCGATATCCCATTGGACCAGGTCACTGGGCTACATCGTCGTCGATCAACCCTTATTTTCGACGTCTACCGCATGCCCCCCTTGATGGTCCCCAATGTTGCTAAAGTACGCAGAGTAAAACGAGTGACCACCAGACGTCTGCGCCACCGCTGGTAGCGGGCCCTATACTTAACCGGGTGAGTGCTAGATCGGAAGACACCGTAGATAAGGCAGATCGGGTCGCGTCGGACTCGCACATCGATGGCCAGCCCACCATTGCTGTCGTCGGCGACGGGCAATTGGCTCGCATGATGCAGCCTGCCGCAGCGGAATTGGGGCAGTCTTTACGATTGCTCGCCTCAGATACCTCAGCGTCTGCTGCCCAGATTATTCCCGACGTGGTCGTTGGTGATTACACCAATCTCGACGACTTACATCGTGTGGCATCGGGAGCGACCGCTGTCACTTTCGATCATGAGCACGTACCCCCGGAGCATTTGCGAACTTTGCAAGCCGAGGGCGTGAATGTGGAGCCCGGTCCGGACGCGCTGCTCTACGCCCAGGACAAGTTGGCCCAGCGAAAGAAACTCCGCGCGATGGGCCTACTTGTTCCTCCCTTCATGGCGATGGACTCAATCGACGATGCGCGTCAATTTTGGCATGTCATGGACGGGGAAGTGTGCATCAAAGCCTGCCGCGGCGGGTACGACGGACACGGCGTCTGGTTCCCCGAATCTGAAGACGAGTGCGCGGACCTCGTCGCTACCCTCCTTGACGACGGCACCCCCGTCATGGCCGAGCGCAAAGTTCACTTGGTTCGCGAGCTATCCGCGATGATTGCGCGGACACCATCAGGAGAAACCGCGTTATGGCCCGTCGTCGAATCTGTACAAAAAGATGGCATTTGTTGGCTGGCTATCGCTCCCGCGCCGGGGTTGAAGCCTTCTCTTCACGACGAAGCACAACGAATCGCTACGCGCATTGCGACAGAACTCGGCGTGACCGGTGTGATGGCCGTCGAACTTTTCGAGACGACAGATGTGGACGGCGATCCGGCCGTGGTGGTTAACGAACTGGCGATGCGCCCGCATAACACTGGCCATTGGACACAAGATGGGTGCGTGACCAGCCAATTTGAGCAGCATGTGCGGGCGGTGGCGGACATGCCACTCGGTAGCACCGCGATGACTGCTGAGTGCACGGTGATGGCCAATGTGTTGGGTGGCGATGATGATCCCGATATGGCCTGGTCAGAGCGCATGGTTCACGTGTGGAAGCAGTTCCCCGAAGCAAAAATCCATTTCTATGGCAAAGGGTTCCGGCCTGGACGCAAGATAGGGCATGTGAACATTTCGGCATCTCACGTGTCAGATGCTTCGGTAGATTCAACCGATTCACTGCACTCTTCTGAGGAGTCTTCAGGTGGTCCGTCGAATACGGTATCCCCTGATGATGTTCGAAAGAAAGCGCAGGACGCTGCCTATTTCTTGGTTCACGGGCACTGGCCGGAGGCTACCCATTAGGTCTGTGCTTTAGCTCTGGCGCATCTAGGCGCCGGCCACGACGGCACCAAGCACGACGGCACCAAGCACGACGGCACCAAGCACGACGGTACAAAGCACGATGGCGCCAAGCACAATGCCACACGTTCAGCACGAGCTTCTGGGCGAGAGAGGACAATTGACATGAGTGACAACAGTGGACAAAAAGCTACCGCTAATTCGCAGCCAAGCGGCCCCAAGGTGGGCCTCATCATGGGCTCGGATTCAGACTGGCCAACAATGAAGCCGGCCGCCGATATTCTTCAGGAGTTCGGAATCCCCTTCGAGGTAGGCGTGGTCTCAGCGCACCGGACCCCACAGCGCATGCTAGATTATGCACGTCAGGCACATAAGCGGGGCCTATCGTGCATCATTGCCGGAGCCGGCGGGGCAGCGCATTTGCCAGGCATGGTGGCGGCAGCGACGCCACTTCCAGTCATCGGCGTCCCACGTCCCTTGGACAACTTGGAAGGCATTGACTCTCTCCTTTCTATCGTCCAGATGCCGAGCGGTGTTCCCGTCGCGACGGTGAGTGTCGGTGGCGCTAAAAATGCGGGCCTCCTGGCCGTGCGGATTCTTTCTGCAGGGGATCAGTCGTTAATCACAAAGATGGTGAAGTATCAGGAAGAGATGGAGACCAGTGTCCTGAAAAAGGACCTTGCGCTCCGCCAGAAGCTCATGTCTGACGGGGAGTGAGCTGGTAGTGAAAGCGAGCCGCCAGTGAAGAAGACCACGCGGACTCCTGCAGCTGCTGTTGCGCTGACCACAGCTGGGGCGATCGGTTGGTCACTGTCTTTTCTTATCGACGCGGGGACGTGGCGTGTACTTCCCGCGGGGCTTGCTCTGACTGGTGCAGTGGGTGTGTGGACAGCGCGGAAGATGGGCCGAGCCCTCCGCACACCTGACGGTCGAGGGCCTATCCACCTGGCTGCGGTGACGGCGACAGCGTGGTGGACGTCCACCATCATTCCGGCTGCATGGGTTGCGCTGATAGCTACGGGCGTCCAGCCACTCGTTAGGGTTATCGCCGGTGGGTATTCGCTGGTGTTCGTTGCACTGAGTGCCGGGTTTGTGTGTTTTGTGCGTGCCGTGCGGCGCCACCACTCAACATCTCGCTCCCATCGTTCGGGGAAGCTGGACAGTTATGGCCAGCATCACGGAGACGTTCCGGAGGGGATCGTCGTCTGCGGCGCCGGGCTCATCCAAGGCCGGGTGTCCCGCGTCCTGGCGTATCGCGTCGACAAGGGAATAGAAGTCTGGCGTGAAATAGAGCGCGCACATTTGTCGGAAAGCCACCGCGGCGGGAAGCGCGAGCCAGTTTTGGTGCTCTGTGGTGGGCGGGGGAACGATGAGCCGCGTCCTGAGGCGGAGGCGATGGCGGAGTATGCGCGCGAACAAGGCATGCAGTCGAAGCATATTGTGATTGAAGACACCTCAACGACGACGGAGGAAAACCTCCGGCATGCTCACGAGTTGATGACGCAGCGGTTGGGGAGGGAACCGGGGGCGCTCGTGGTGGTGAGCACGGATTTCCACTGCATACGCATTGACATGATGGTGGAACGGTTGCGTCGGGACGGGCTTTTCCGTGAGTGCGACGTCGAGGTTGTGGGAGCGACGAATCCCCGCAGCGTGCAGAACCACAGTTTGCTGAGGGAATACGCCGCGGTAGGAATGCATTACGTGAAAAACGTGTTCCGTCAATAGTGTGGCCATGTGTGGAGTGTGGTCGTATGTGCAACGAAAACCTCACCACAGGCGCGTGGATGGTGATTAATGTCCTGAATGCGCCTACAATCGACAACTGACCTTCACCAGAACTATTACTGAACCAATCCGACTCATGAGGTGAACATCTATGTCTAAGCTTCTGCGTTTCATTGGCCGCGCGGCCATCGCTCCTGTTTTTATCGTCGGCGGAAAGAACGCATTGGATAACTCTGAGCAGTTGTCTGGTGTTGTTGAGCAGGCCGCTGACAAGCTGGGAATTAAGGAACTTCCGGTTTCCTCCAACCTTCTTGTTCAAGCAAATGGTGTATCGATGATGGGCTTGGGAACTGCTCTGGGCCTTGGTATCTTCCCGCGCTTAGCAGCACTGGGCTTGGTGGGTTCCCTCGTGCCGACGACCTACGCCGGCCACCGCTTCTGGGAAGAAAAGGAACCGGAGAAGAAGAACACCCAGGCTCTAAGCTTCGCTCTGAATACCGCTATCGCCGGTGGTTTGCTGAACATCGTTGCGGCTCCGCGCACGAAGCACAAGGAAGTGTCTAAGAAGGAATCTCGCCGTGCACGCAAGGCAGAGAAGAAAGCTGCACGTGCAGAGCGTAAGGCCAAGGTTGAATCAGCCAAGACCAGTGGCTTGAAGAAAGTTGGCCACACCGGTGGGAAGCTGGCTTTCCTGACCAAGTGCCACTCGAACTGCCACTCCAAGTAAATTCTGTTTGGTAGTTTTTAGACGAAGCGGATGCCGACAAGGCATCCGCTTTTGTCGTGCGGTGATGTAGTCATGCCGGGCACTGGGTGGTGTCCCGATATCCCGATGCTGCCCTCAGTGCGGGTAATGGCCGATAGTGGCTTTTTCTGTTGCCGCAATATCGTGATAGCGGCCCTGATTCAGAATGGCATCGTGGCGCTGGTTGGCGTCTTTTTCATCGGAATAAATGACGAGCGACCCATTATTCATCCAGGTCCCGACGGCGACGACCAAGAAATCACGAATGGTTGGCCACGCGCCGAGAAGCGCACGGTGTGCCTGAAGTGCGTTGTCACTGGCGTGCGCTGCCACGTCACTGACGTTGATCTGCGTCTGGTACCAGTGCTGACCAGCGACGTAGAGTTCGCCGGCGGTCAGAGATCCGTTGTGGTCGCGAAGAACGATGTGGTCGGGGTTGTCCGCCCCAGCGTCGTCGCCCATAAAAGCATCCGGGCACAGGCGGGCCTCGCCGAAGAGATCTACCGGTTCCCCGATGCCAAGTTCGTCCAGGTCAACCCCAGTATCTTCAACTGAACGTCCGAAGGGGTCATCGGTGCAGAGATAAACCGAGGCCTCAGAATATGCCGTTATGTTGGCCGTATAGCGCAAGAATGCATTGTTGGCCCGCGTGCTGGCATCCTTCTCGTCGTCGGAGGGTGCTGCTTCGCCCAGTTCCGCGCTATTGGCCTCCTCACCCGAGGTCGCATGACGCAACGATTCAACGAACGCGACGAGGCCATCGGCCTCCGCGTCAGCAGCAGTCTCGTCGTCGACAAGTGTGACCCCAGCCCGAACCGCTCCAAGGATGACTGCGGCGGTTTGCCACCGGGCCGGCATAGCCACAGCGAGCGAGTCGCCGGGCTCCATCATGGCCTCGTCGAGAAAATAATTCCCGAGCTTGGACGCCCAATTGTCCAGGGTAATGGTGCTGAACTCCATCCGGGACGATTGTCGTGGTTCGGGGGCATCCACGTAGACAGTCAGGCGCGGCGCACTGGGGTCGTGGTTCAACGCAGCTCTCAGAAGGTCCATCAGTACTCCATTTCTAGGGTTGCGTCGTTGTCTAGGTCTCGCGTTGTTCCTCGGGCGTGCGTTTGACTAGTGCCCCGTCGCACATCGGTTAATTGACGCACTTGGGGCTGTCGCCAGCATCAAACTTCGGTGATTCACCGGGCTGAGTGTTGATGTCACCCTTCTCTCCAGGAGCCGCATCGCTACTGCTCCCGGCATATGCATCCCCGTCGTTGCTGTCGTCGGATTCTTCTCCATCAAGGTAATTCTGCAGAGAATCCTCGGTCTTGCCCGGCCCGGTGTAATCGTTAGTCAAGTACACGTTGATCTCGTTATCCGAGAGCGACGAGTCCTGTTCCACCTTGAGATGCAACTTCTGAGCCAGGAACTTTGCAGGACGAGAGTCGGGATCGGCAGCCTTAACGACGCTGGTTTGTGAGGTGCCTTCCATGTCATTGGCTGTGTTGCCTTCAGCGTAACCCTCGCTGGTGGCGATCTTCGAAATCCGGCTGGCCAGCCCAGTGATGGATGAGCCATTCGTCACTGTCACGGTGTATTGCGAGGCCATGAAGTCCCGTTCGATTGGTTCTTCGTCATCAGTCGAGCTCTCGGATTGTGACTCGTCCGAATCTTTGTGGTTATCGTCGCTCTTCTTTGGTGGTTCCTCGCCGACAGTTTTAGCGACGAACGCTTTCACGGCATCGGGATCGACCGTGACGATGGATTCTCCATTGTCACCCGTTCCATCTAAGCTGGTTGTCGGAATGGTTTGGAATGACACATGGCCGCCAGCAACATCCTGCATCTGCGTCGCAAAGCTCATGACATCCCAGTCGTTGTCTAAGACCACTGATCGCTCAACGGCTTCAGAAAGTTTCGAGATTTTCGACGTATTAGTCAGCGTTCCGGTCGAAAGAACCTTGTGAGCCAGTGACGCCATGAACGCTTGCTGTCGCGCGATGCGGTCAAGATCGCCACGAGGAAGACCGTGGCGCTGGCGGACGAAGGACAGAGCATCCGCCCCATCAAGGGTTTGTTTGCCCTTTTTGAAATGTGCTCCGGAGAAGTCATCATCAACGTCGTTATTCAGACATACCTCCACGCCACCGACAGCGTTGGTGAGTAGTACGAACCCCAGAAGCCCGACTTCGGCGTAATGATCGACTGTGATTCCCGTGAGGTTCGCCACGGCATCGATCAGTGCTGACCGGCCAGCTTCTGTTGACTCCTTATCGATATCGTCCTTGTCTTTCCCCTCCTCTTGGAGATCCTTTTCTTTTTCAAACTTGGTTGCCCCGAAAACCGCGTTGATCTTCGTATTGCCCAAGTCTTTTGTATGGATGTAGGAATCGCGGGGGATGGAGATCGCTGTTGCCGACGATCCGTCATTAGGTACACGGATGAGGACGATGGTGTCTGTATTGAGGGTTGCGACGTCGTCTCCGGCGCGGAGCATTTTCGCTTCTTCCTCACTTAATGGATTCCCTTTGGCATCGGTGCGTGAATCCGCGCCGACGAGGAGGATATCGGTGGCGCCGTCCTTAGCTTTGCCTTTTTCGCCCAGCTTGAGGTTTCCGGCGGAGGCCATCTCATTGCCCAAGCCACCAATTGCCTTATATCCGATGGCCGGCAGTATGACACAGACCAACGCCATAACCACTAAGAGCGACTTGACTGTCCGCGATCCCACCTGTTTGTGACTGGGGCGTGCATTCGGTGGCGCCTGAATGACTCTGGCACCGGCCGCCCGGTTCGCAGGGCGGCCCCGATTGCGTGACGGTTGGGAGGATTCCGCATAGGAAGTCCGCCGTCGGTACGCGTCGGTGGACCGATGGCGGTGATTGCCGCGCTCACGGGGGGTTCGGTCGCGTAAATTCTCGTGACCAGAGCGGTCCTCAGGGCTATGACGTGAGGAGGAATAGCGGGTAGATCCGTTGTAGCCGCGACGCCCAGCGCCAGGCTGGTCACTGCTGGCGTCAGTGGCCCCGGCTCCGGACGGATGTGACTCGTGGCGATATGAACCCCGCCGCGATGCATCGTCGCTGTGTTCATGCGACGAGCGTCCGTGTGAGTCGTCACCGCGCCAGTAATGTCCTTTCGGGCCCTGGCCCCGAGAATCGTCAGTCCTACCCATACAAAAAATTTCCTTTGGTCGATAACTATGCCTACACATTAAGGCGGCATGACCGTGAAGCTTTTCGAGAATATACAGCTTACGCTGTAGTTTATGCGAGACGCGAGAACCGTTTGGCATGTCGAACGTCATGACCGTTATGGCGGAGCACACATGGGGTGCGCACACGGGTGGTGTGAACCGGCTCCGTGTACACAGGCACAAGGAGATTAAGCAAAGTGAATATCCTCATCGCCGGAGGGCGAGGTCAACTCGGAACCGCGCTAGCAATGACCGCTCCGGCACCGGTATGTCGTGGGCGTATTTCGTGTTTAGGGCGGACGGAATTGGACATCACCAAGCAGGACGTCATTTATGATGTTCTGGGCTCGGAACAACCAGACATGATCATTAATGCTGCCGCCTACACCGCCGTGGATCGCGCCGAAGATCCTGCCCACCAGGACGTTGCACAAGCCGTCAACACGGATGGAGCAGCGTATATGGCGCAGGCGGCCGCGCAGGCGGGCATACCTTTTGTCCACATCTCGACGGATTACGTCTACGGCCAGAACGACCCAATAGACCGGGAGGGGAACGATCAGGCTGATAGTCAGACAGAAACCTCAGAGCCCTTCATTGGTGGACACACACCGTTGCGTGTGGATGCCCCCACTCACCCGCAGTCGGTTTATGGCCGTACCAAGTTAGCTGGGGACCGTGCTGTTCAGGCCGCATTTGAGAATACTGACGTCCCGTGTGTCATCGTCCGAACCGCGTGGGTTTATTCCGGATCGGCCTTACCTAACCACCACGATTTTGTTTCCACCATGATGCGCCTGGAACAGCAGTCCCGTAACGACGCTAGCCCCCACGTTCGCGTCGTTAATGATCAGTGGGGAAGCCCCACCAATGTTTTTGATCTTGCCCGGGGCCTGTGGGAGCTCTCGGGTGCCTCGTCAGCGACGATCAATTTTCCCGCAATCCTTGCCCCCGGCAGCATCGTGCATTGCACAGGGGCGGGAGCATGCACCTGGTGGGACGTGGCGCGTCGAGTATTTGCAGGTGTTGGGGCAGATCCGGATCGCGTTATCCCGATTTCGACCCAGGATTATCCAACGGCTGCGGCGCGTCCACAGTGGTCTGTCCTGGACAATTCGTCGTGGCTCGCGCTAGGGCTTACGCCATTACCGGCCTGGGAGGACGGTGTCGATCGTGCTGTCTCCGGTGCCTGTTGATCGCCCGAGGTTTTGAGTGCAGCTGGTCTCCCGAGGCGGACGTCAGAGTATCGAGTCATGTCTGGATATCGAGTACAGTATGGAACCTGTGAGCGATAAACAGGCAGAGTCACCAGCAGAACATCAGCTCAAGGGGGATCGAGCTCCACTAGCCATCGTGACCGTGACCTATTCGCCAGGGGATCACCTCCGTCATTTCCTTGATTCTCTTGCCGACGCGACCAGCCGGGAGTTCGTCGTCGTTATGGCTGATAATGGATCGACCGATGGCGCCCCGGAAGCAGCTGTGGCGCCCAATGTGGAGCTACTTCACACGGGCGGAAATGTAGGGTACGGAACCGCGGTGAACATTGCGGCTCGCCTGTTGGCCCGACGGCGGGGCCACGAGAATGCGGTGGATAGCGAATTCTTTGTGATCGCGAATCCCGATGTGGAGTTTTCGCCGGGGTCGATTGACCGCATGATTGAGGCAGCGTCTCGTCACCCGCGGGCCGGAGCGGTGGGGCCGAAAATCGTGGAGCCTGACGGCAATGTGTATCCGTCCGCCCGGGAAGTGCCGGAGGTTATTAGTGGGATCGGGCATGCGTTGCTGGGGCCGATATGGAAGAATAACCCCTGGTCAAAAAAGTATCGACGGGGTGCTGATCTTGACCGCGAACGGGAAGCGGGATGGGTGTCTGGTTCCTGCTTATTAGTGCGGTGGGATGCATTTGAATCCATCGGCGGGTTCGACGAGCGGTACTTCATGTATATGGAAGATGTTGATTTGGGTGATCGTATGACCCACGCCGGGTGGCAAAACATCTTCACTCCAGAAGCGACGGTGACTCACGCACAAGGCCATTCCGCGAATAAGCACAAATCAGCGATGCTTCCTGCCCATCATGACAGTGCCTACCGATTTCAGGCGGATAGGCACCCGGGGCTTCGATGGTTGCCGTTACGTGTCGCGCTGTGGTGCGGATTGAAAGCGCGAACTGGGATTTCTGTGGCGTGGGCTGGTCTGGATAGTCATACCAGAGGGCATCAGAGCTAAAGCTTTCGTGGATGTCGTGGGAATGGCCACGTCGTCGTCCCTAGGCGCGGGAGCACGGTTTTGTCCTAGGTGAGTGGTAGTTTAATCGCGAATCGTTGTACGCACGCGCGTCGGCCACTTTTCGCGCGTCCATTGATAGCGATGACACAGGCTGTTGACTCAGCTTAGTGTTACGCACGTGTAGAAAGGCATGAAAAAATGGTCGTTGATTTCAGGGGTGCCCATGGATGGGCACAGGATTCTGCAGATCAACAGCAACTAGAAGTCGGTGCGCATCTCGCGGAGAACACGGATGCTGTCATTCTTGTGGGGGGTAAAGGGACGCGCCTGCGTCCTTTGACGAATTCTGTCCCGAAGCCAATGATGCCGACGGCGGGGGTGCCTTTTCTTCAGCATTTGCTGGGCCGGATTAAAGCGGCCGGGATGACCCACGTCGTGCTGGGAACGTCGTTTAAAGCGGAAGTGTTCCAGGAACATTTTGGTGACGGCTCGGACCTCGGCCTGGAGATCGAGTATGTCGTTGAGGAAGAGGCCCTAGGCACGGGTGGTGGCATTCGTAACGTGCTGCCATCGCTTCGGCACGATAACGCGCTCGTTTTTAACGGCGATGTGTTGGGTGGCACGGATCTTCGCGCAGTTTTAGGCACTCATGCGACGAAGGATGCGGACGTCACCATGCATCTGGTGCGCGTTCCGGATCCGCGAGCATTTGGTTGCGTTCCGACAAATGAAGACGGCCGGGTGACGGCGTTCTTAGAGAAGACGATGGATCCGCCGACGGATCAAATCAATGCCGGTTGCTACGTCTTTAAGCGGGAGATTATTGGGCGCATTCCGGAAAACCGGGTTGTGTCCGTTGAGCGGGAAGTGTTCCCGAAACTCCTTGACGATGGTTTACGGGTGTATGGCCACGTTGACCAAGCATATTGGCGCGACATGGGTACGCCGGCCGATTTTGTCCGTGGTAGTTCGGACCTAGTTCGTGGCATTGCGTATTCGCCGATTTTAGTGGGGAAGACAGGGGAAGCTTTAGTGGACTCGTCGGCACAGATCGGCGGAGGTGCGCTCCTGCTCGGCGGCACCTACGTGGGCCGCGGGTGTGAAGTTGGCGGTGGCTCTCGCTTAGATACGACGGTTCTTTTCGACGGTGTTGAAGTTGAGGCAGGCGCAACCTTGGAGCGGTGCATCGTTGCCGCCGGAGCCAGGATTGGTGCTCGGGCTGTTCTTCGTGACGCGGTTATTGGCGAGGGAGCAGTGATCGGTGCGCGGTGCGAGCTCATCGATGGTGTCCGTGTGTGGCCCGGGGTGAATATCCCCGACAGTGGAATTAGGTTTTCTACCGACGTTTAGCCTCTGCGGCAGGGCTCTATCCCACCCATTGATGAAAAATTGGTAAGGAAACGTATATTAATCACGCAACGCCCATAGACCACAACATCTAGTGTTCTATGTGGCAAGTGTGAGGGTATGTCGTGTTTTCTTCAAAAAAGGGTCAATGCCACCATGTAACCCGTGTTACGGATGTTACTAAAGGGGTTTATGTGGTGTGTTTGTGCAGGTTACGGGGCTTGACGTATTCGAATTACACGTGTGTAATCGTCCTGTAGAAAGACTTTCCGCCGACACGGAAAATGTGCTTGGTTTGTTCTCATGAGAGTGGTAATGCCCGGTTTCGCTGGGCGAATCTGACTCTCTATCAGGGCGAAGGGCACAGACCGGGCGGAAAGTGTGCGAGAAGCTTGCCGTCTGACACAACATGAGACCCCACAAGATGTAGTGCTAGCTGGTCGGCCTGTTGACCGCATGAATGACCCTTGATGTGAATATCGCGACGCGTGCCAGTAGCCATCCACCCCGGCGCGCCCACGTCGTTTGACCAAAAAGGAGAGGCATGGCTGATTCATCCGCGCACTTCCCTCGCGCTACCCTCCATGCGCTCATGGGAGAGGAAGTTACACAGCCGGACCAGCCTGGTGACGCCTCCTACTCGTCCGACCTTGCCGAGGACTTTGATATCCTTTTCGATTCTGTGGAGCAAGAGTGGCAAGAACAAGCCCTTTGCGCAGAAACAGATCCCGAGGCTTTCTTTCCTGAGAAGGGTGGTTCAACCCGCGAGGCAAAACGCATTTGTAGAGCCTGCGCGGTTCGTGACGAATGCCTTGAATATGCCCTCGAGCATGACGAACGCTTCGGTATTTGGGGTGGGTTATCCGAGCGTGAGCGTCGACGCTTGAAGCGGCAGATCGGGTAAAAACTAGCCCCCGGCCCATCAGCATTCGCTGTTTACGCGGGCAGTGGCCTACGTCGGTTCGTGGTCAGGAGCCTCTACGCTCGCCTCATTCTAAATCCGGATCGATCATGCGCGGTTCGACGTTCAAATACGTGGCCACTAGTTTTCCGATGATGTAGTGGAGTAATTCCGAGCGCTCTGTCATGTTTTGTGTGCGCATTTCAATGGGGCGTCGGAAGACAACGATCCGGGGCCGCGTCGGACGGCCATCATCGTCGACACCGGCAGGTATCAGCCGGCCCAGAGGGACTGCGCCGTCGGCGACGACTTCGTCGGGCCATACCGTCGTCAATTGACGGGAGCGCATTCGTGGCACGGTGTCTAATGCGATGTCCAGGTGTTCTAATTCTTCCGACCATTGCTCGTGGATCGGGGCGTAGGCATCTAAAACGGCCTGGTCGAATTCTGCCGGGCGGCTGGTCCACCGCGGAACTTCGGGGGGCAAGATAGGCCCACGTATGCCACGACCGTGGCGCTCAGCTCGGCGGGAATAATCCATAACACCAACCCTAATGAACACCGCAGACAGGATGAATCATCCACGCCGTCGGTGTTGATGACATGGGCGGCTAGACTAATGCGTCGTGAACGAAAAGCGCGTGAATAAGAAGCGACTGTGCTGCCGCCCCGGTTGTGGCCGACCCGCAGCTGCGACCTTGGTGTATTCGCACGCGGAGGAAACAGTCATTGTCGGTCCCCTCTCGTCAGACGGCAATCCCCACAGCTGGGATTTGTGTGCCCACCATTCCACACAGTTCCGTCCGCCCGAAGGATGGACAGTTATTCGCGACGAACCCGACGTTGATGATGTCGATGAATTCACCGCGCTCTTGGATAGTGTCAATGATCCTCGGAGTGACGACCATCGTTTCAATGCTCGTTCTGGTTCTCGAGTCACCGAGGCACCCCAGGGTGCAGTTGCTGATATTCAAAACACCATTTCGCGCTTAAACGGACACAGGCACGGCCGCAGCGCCACCACCTCGGCAGAACCGTCGACTATGAGACCGCACGTCGACGGTTATGCCGCAGACGCTGACACCGATCCCGAGGATGACGCCGAGTGGGAGATCGAATCCCCTCTCCTGCAAGCGGCGAAGGAACGAGAGCGTCGCCGTCGCATGTGGCGAGGTCGCGGGGAAGAACCGACCGTGGAGTCCTCACACGGGAGGTCTGTCATCACGACGGGACAAACGGGCCGACACCGGCGGCCGGACAACCACCACGCGTCCCACGTCGCACCCCACAACCGGGCGGTATCCCATAGCCCTGAAACAGATCAGGAATTGTCGATAAGAACGATGCGTCACGGGGTTTCGGATCAGACCGGGGATGACCGCAAACAGTACGCGGGACAATACTCACGGTATGCGGAAAATCACGCGGATAACCACTCGGGCGCACGTGAAACCCTCCAGGGACAGTCATGGACGCATGAATCGTCGGACGTTCGGCACCCCTCACTGCACAACATTCCGGGGCGTAAGCGTGGTCACCTTCACGCTGTTCCGGACCCGGACCCGGATGGTGATAGGTGACATTGATAAGTCAACCCCGTGTAAGATAACTGCGAACATTATTCAGACGAAAGGATTCCCGTGCCTGCGCGCGATCGCTCATTTGTTGACTCCGTTATCAAGGCTTACGACGTCCGGGGGGTCGTCGGGGAGCACATCGATGAAGCTTTTGTGAAAGAAGTCGGCGCCGCGTTTGCTCGTCTGCTCCGGTCGGAGGGGGAATCCACAGTGGCCGTGGGACACGATATGAGGGAAAGCTCCCCGTCGTTGTCCGATGCCTTCGCCGAGGGAGTCATGGATCAGGGGCTCGACGTCGTCAAGGTGCATCTGTGCTCGACTGACGAGCTGTACTACGCCTCCGGGAGCATGACGTGTGCAGGAGCAATGTTCACCGCCTCCCACAATCCATCCCAGTACAACGGCATCAAGATGTGTCGCGCGGGAGCTCGGCCGGTGGGGGAGCAAACCGGATTAGCTGCGATCAAAGATGACCTCGTGCGCGGTGTTCCGGTGTATGACGGCGATCGGGGTAAATCCACAGACAAAGATGTGTTGCCCGGCTACGCAAAATTCCTCAATAGCCTCGTCGACCTGACCTCCTCGCGTCCCCTCGTTGTTGCAGTTGATGCCGGCAACGGGATGGGTGGATACACAGTTCCCGCAGTTCTGGGTGGCCTCCCTCTGGATATTCGCCCGTTGTACTTCGAACTTGACGGAACCTTCCCGAACCACGTGGCCAATCCCTTGGAGCCGAAGAATCTTGTGGATCTCCAGAAATTCGTGGTTGACCAGCATGCCGACATCGGCCTGGCCTTTGACGGCGACGCGGATCGGTGCTTCGTGGTTAACGAAAAGGGCAATCCTGTAACCCCGTCCGCGATCTGCGCTCTCATCGCCGAGCGCTATCTGAGTCAGAAGCCGGGGGCGACCATCATTCATAACCTGATTACGTCTCACACGGTTCCCGAAATGATCACGGAAAACGGTGGGAAGCCAGTGCGTACCCGCGTCGGTCATTCCTTCATTAAAGCGACGATGGCAGACACGGGCGCCATTTTCGGTGGTGAGCACTCTGCTCACTATTACTTCACCGAATTCTTCAATGCTGACTCCGGAATGTTGGCGGCCCTCCATGTGCTCGCCGCGCTGGGCTCACAGGACAAGCCCCTGTCGGAGCTAATGGACCACTACTCGCGGTACGAAGCCTCCGGTGAGATCAACTCTCGTTTGGATTCCGCTGAGGCGCAGCACGAGCGGGTCGAGGCCGTGCGTGCAGCGTACGCAGACCGTGCGACGAGTATGGATGAGCTTGACGGCCTCACTGTCGAACTTGGGGATGGTGAGTGGTTTAATGTGCGCGCCTCGAACACGGAACCCCTCCTCAGGTTGAACGCAGAGGCCAAGACCCGTGAGGAAGTTGATGCCCTCACCTCGGATGTTTTAGCGGTTATTCGCGCCTAGAATAGGCCGCTGTGTACCCCCGCGAAACGCTTGTAACGGTAGCTCAAGAAGGCGCGCGCATTCGTGCCGTTGCCCGATCACTATCTGATGTCATGGCAGTCATTGGTCGCCCGACGATCGAGAGCACGCCCGACGGCCCCAGCACAGAAAGTCTGCGTTCCGACTTCTTTGGTATCGCCGACGACGCTACCGACAATTCCTCTGAGGATCTCCGTTCCTTCGCGAAAAGTATTCCCGACGTTGCGCGTGGCGTCGTGATCGTGGCTTGTTCGGATAGCGCAGTCCACGCTGCTCGCGCCGCGGTCGCATTGATTCCGGATCCATCGGTACCCATCGTGGTGGTGGACCGTCTGCCCCGGTACGTGAGGGCGATGGATTGCGTGATTGTCCTGACGCCGGATCCTGCGGACCGTGAAGCGGAGGAAGCCGTGGTGCGGTGTCGGCAGGTGGGGGCGATGGTTATTGTGGCTGCACCGACGTCGGGACCTGTCGCGGAGGCAGGTAGGGGGTACGGCCTTGTTGTTCCGGACATTCCGGGTGCTGTCGAAGAATCGTGGGGGCGGTACGTGGCCACTGTGACGGGCGGGTGTGGCCTTGTCGGCCAGCTGCCGATTCAAGGTGTGCTGGATTATGCGGCAGATGCCGTCGATCGCGAGATGGAAGCTAGTGGTCCCGACCGTGACGAGTCCGTGAATCCTGCGCGTCAGCTGGGTTTGCGTATGAAAGATCACCGGGTGGTCATTGCAGGCGATGGCGCTACTCGGCATGTTGCCTCTTTCGCGGCAAGGCGGCTGCTCCAGCATGGCATTGTCGCTGCTACCGCCGATACAGCTGAGCTTGCCCGGTTCTATTCCTATCTTCACCGGGGGACGTCGATGGATACGGCGATCGATTCGTCGTCGGAAACGATGACCAGGTCGGGTAGTGGGGCTAGTAGTGACGTCGATAAGTCAATTTTTTATGATCCGTTTTTGGATGCTCCCGCGGTTCAGCCGCTGGCTGCCGTGGTGGTGCCGGGGCCAGGGGGATATTCAGGTCGGGGGAGAAATGATGAGCCTGATACGGGGGTGTCGCGGGCATATCCTTCGGAGCAGGAGCTCAGTAGACTCGATAGGTATTTTGATGCGCGGCCGGTGACAGTGGTGGATCTGACGGCATCGGATCTTCATTCCGCCGTCGCGTATATCTGTGTGTTGGCTGCGCGGTGCGCCGCCGCTGCTGCCTATGTTGTCGCTCAGGAGTGATGACGGTGTAGGTAGCTGTATGTAGTCGATATTGGTTATGGCCAGCACGTTATTTTGGCTAGCTCGTCACACTGCACGGTAGATATTTTTAACGGAGGTTTAGATGGTTCAGCCGCTCACTGGGGCAATTCGTACGTATCCGTGGGGGTCGCGCACGGCGATAGCGCAGATGGCTGGTCGGCCAACGCCGTCGGCCCACCCGGAGGCCGAAATGTGGTTTGGTGCCCATCCGGGCGCCCCGGCAACAGTGGACGGCGAACCCCTGGATGTTCTCATCGCTTCGGATTCCGTCAGTGCGCTGGGTGCTGGCATGTCCCGAGCGTACGAGGGACGGCTGCCGTTCTTACTCAAGTTGCTTGCGGCGGATAAGCCATTGAGTTTGCAAGCTCATCCGACGAAAGAGCAGGCAGAGGAGGGGTGTGCCCGGGAGGACACCCTGGGTATCGCACGTGATGCGTTGGAGCGGAATTATCGCGATGATAATCACAAGCCCGAATTGATCGTGGCACTCACTCAGTTCGATGCGATGTGTGGCTTCCGCCCGATTGAGCAGACCCTCAAGCTTTTCGACGCATTGTCCGTCCCGGAATTAGAGCGCTACCGCGTGTTGATCTCCGGGATTCTTCCCTCTGAAGGGTTGCGCAGCCTGGTCACAACGTGGATTACTCTCCCCTCTGACCAGCGCAAAACACTGATCGCTGCTGTCGTGGAGGGAGCTCGGGCCTACCGTGATACCGGTAAGACGGAATTCGCGATCGTGGCCGACCATCTGATCGAGCTGGCTGACCGTTACCCGTCCGACCCTGGCGTGCTCTGTGCGTTGTTGCTTAATCACATTCGTCTTGAACCAGGGGAGGGGATTTATCTCAACGCGGGCCAGTTGCACGCATACGTTCACGGGTTCGGCGTGGAGATCATGGCGAACTCGGACAACGTGCTGCGAGGCGGGTTGACCTCGAAGCATATTGATGTTCCCGAGTTGGTTCGCGTGTTGTCGTTTGATCCTCTGCCGGATCCTGTAATCACTCCGAATCGCTTGACGACGGGTGGTTCGGGGGAGTCTGCAGGTTCGCAGGCCTCTGCGCAGGGTGTTTATTATCCGACGCCGGCTCCTGAGTTCCGTTTGCAGCGCTGGGAGTTGAATTCGGGTCAATCCGTTGCGGTCTCGAGTGTGGCCACTGATGGACGATCATTGTCGGAGACATTGGTTGGGCCTGCGATTGTCTTGTGTACGCGCGGCACTGTTCATGTTTCGCAACCGTCAGTTGATGACGTACCAGCGTCGGAGGGTGGCGGCCACCTTCGCGGTGATGGTTTCGGGCCGCTGGATCTCACCCCCAGCCAGGCCGCGTGGGTTCCCGACGACGCAGAAAGCACTCTCGTGACGAATGATAGCGATGAGGTCGCTGAAATTTTCGTTGCGACGGTCGCAGGTTAGCCCGGGAGCTTATTCCTCAGAACCGTCGCCGGCGCTGTTCGGCCCAGCGCTGTTCGGCCCAGGGGTGTTTGCACCAGAGGTGTGCGGCACGGTGGGAGTGGGCGCCTCGCGAGTCGCTGAGGCAGCGTTGCCGGCAGACCGTGGTTGAGTGTCAGGTGTGCCAGTAGTGGTCGCGGTACGCTCCTGCGTCGGGACTCCATCCTCGTTGCTCTGGCCAGCGTTTTGGTTGCCCTGATTAGTTGGCGCTTGTATCGCACTCGGGTGGGTAGTCGTCGGTTGGGCAGCTCCCCCTCCAGAATGCGTGTCATTTGGATTATCCGTCGGAGTGGGTTCGTGTGACGGCTGAGCAGATGGTTCGGATGGCGTCGGCGCGTGCGACGAACCGTGGGAATCATCTGATGCGGGGGTGGGCTTCGCGCTACTAGACGGGTGGATGCTGTGCGGCTCCGAGGGGTTGGCGGGCTTTGTTATCTCCGTGGGGTTGTCCCCCTTGTTGTCCGCGATCCACACTCCATCTTTGTTTCGATACATGTGGACAGCTTCGGACTGTGCTTGTGCGGCCGACTTGTCGATAATTTCCCTAGCTTGGTGCAACTGACTATTGCTCAAGACGCGTTGCAGACTGTCGGGTGTGTTGGTAAACCACAGCCCGATCCCCGGCGCGTTATCTGAGTCCGCCGTGGAATCGCTGGCATTAGATGTGCCACTGTGCTGTCCCATCGAAGTGTTGCCGTTGTCCCGCGGAACACCGAGTGCACCGAGATGTGTTTCGCCCCGCTTGGTGCCGGGAGGCAAAATGGGATCCTCGTCCCACTGAGCGCTAGAGTTCGACTCCTCATGGGATTGTGAATTGTTCCCTTGTGAGTTGCTCTCGTGTGAGCGGTTCTCGTTCGAGCGTCGGTTGCTCTTATCGCCGCTGTTAGTCCGGTTGTTGGATTGGTTGCCTGACCGCGTGTCACTGTTGTTCTGAGCGTTCCCGGAGTTCTTTTTGCCTTGCCCAGAGTTGGACGTGCCACCATCGTTCGATCCTTGTGAACCGGCGGCTTCAACGTCGTTGGTCTTGTCGTTTGATGAGACCGATTCTGTATCGACGGTGGTGGGGTGCTTCGGGGTTGAGGAAGCCGTCTCGGGTGACGACAGCTTCCAGACGCCTACTCCGATAGCGCATGCGAAGACCAAGCCAGTTCCGACGAATGTGTAAATGGGAAGGCGACCGCGTGACGGCGGAGTGCCGTTATATACGACGCGTTCCGACGACACCGACTGAGATGTGTCACTGGAATGAGAAAACGAGGAATCGTCGGCGGATGATGCAGAGCGTGATGACGGGTTCGCGCGTAGTGAGTCCTCGGGCTGTTCGGACTCGGAATTATTCCCCGTGGTTGGATTGTTGTTGGTCAATCCGTGGCCTCCCTTGAGTGACGGCCGTCATCCCTTGTTTCCGCGGGAATTGGCACTCGCATCAATAACTGCGAAAGAGAATAACAAAAGAGTTACAAAATAGCTACGGACGTGCTGGTTTATGTGAGTAGCGCTGGCAGGCCGCGTTAGTGCACCATCAGGCCACGAAGGTAAAGGCAAAGCAGTGATAGCCTGGATTGCAGCGTGGGTAGAGTGCCATAAATGGGGCATGACATAAACTATAAAGTGATGAAAATCACTTCAAGAAGTGTCTCGAAACACAACGGTAGCTCGATATCTACCCACATTGTTAGGAGTGAACACTGTGCCAAAGAACGTTGAAAGCTTTGAATTAGACCACACGAAGGTGGCTGCGCCTTATATCCGGCGCGCATCCGATTACGAGATCGCTGATGGCCACACGATCGTCAAGTACGACCTGCGGTTCCGCCAGCCGAATAAGTCGCACATCGAGATGTCCACGATGCACGCGATCGAACACAGCATGGCCGAGGCACTCCGTGACCACTTAAAGGGAGTCATCGACTTTGGTCCGATGGGGTGCCAGACCGGCTTTTACTTGACCGTAGACACGACTGCCGACGGTCCCACCTGGGATGAAGTTGCCGACGCTGTCAAGAAGGCCATCGCGGATATTGAGAAGTGGGATTCCGTGCCCGGCGCGGGAATTAAGTCGTGCGGTTGGGCGGAGCATCACGATCTCGACGGCGCTAAAAAAGAGCTAGCGGACTTTGGCGCCCGCAGCGATGAGTGGAATCAGGTTTTCGCGTGAGCGGTGACGAACCATCGGTCATGTCCGACGTTCCACGCCCGGGGCGTACCTATGGCGAATCTGATTCATCCGTAGCTCTGCTTATTGCGGCGATGCCAGAGGAATTCGAGCCCCTGAAAGCTCGTTTGGGTGACGCGCGCAACGTCCAACTTCCCGGTATCCACGACGCAGTTATGGGGCGTCACGGTGGCAAGGACATCCTGCTGCTTCTCAGCGGTATCGGGTTGGTGAACGCGGCACACGCGGCCTCTGTCGGGTTGTGCTTAGGACCTTCTGTTGTTAGCGACGGATCGGGCCAGCCCGCCCAGCCTAGTGAGATCGGCTGCGTTATGTCGATCGGCACAGCCGGTGTTGTACCGGGGCGCGCCTCGATTGGCGACGTCGTGGTCAGCAACAAGGTTGTCCCGGGCGATTTTGATCTCACAGCGTTCGGCTATGAGCGCGGTCAGGTACCGGGTCTTACCGCAGGCTACCCAGGCGACCGCGATCTCTTAGCAGCCGCAGATGCCATTGGTGCGAAGGGGCTGGGATTCGTCAGCGTGGATCGCTTCGTCGGCATCCCCGAGGCCGACGCGATACGTGAGATTTTTCCGGACGCGTCCGTCGTCGATATGGAATCCTCGGCCCTCGCGCAGACGGCGGTTCTTCATGAAACGCCGTTTATCTCAGTGCGGTCGGTGACCGACGTCATAGGGGAGTCGGAAACGTCCGTGCATGTCGATGAGGTTGATAATTCCTCAGTCCGGGCGGCTGATGCCGCACTCGACATCCTTGGTCGCGTGTAGGACTTGCACCCGTTGGGGAATCCGCGCCTCCGTGTGCGGAAGGCGCATTGGCCTTACTGTCGAACATGTCCTGGCCGCGCGGTAGGCTCGGTGCATGATTGTTGCGTGTGAGGGCATCGACGGCGCTGGCAAGAACACCTTAGTCACGGCCATAGAAAAAGAGTTGGTGGAGAGGGAAAAGCCTGTCGCACTGGTGTCTTTTCCCCGCTATAGCGATTCTGTTCATGCCAAGTTAGCCCGATCTGCGCTGTATGGGGGGATGGGGGATCTCGTCGATTCGGCATGTGGAATGGCGACCCTCTTCGCCCTTGATCGGGCGGAGATCGCCGATGACATCGCGGAGTTGTCGGAAGACGGATACTTCGTGCTCATCGACCGTTTTGTGGCATCCAATGCTGCTTATGCCGCAGCGCGATCGGGGTGGGATGGGCAATCGCCGTCGCAGGACAACCCTATAGTGTCGTGGATTACTGAGCTCGAGTTCGAGCGGTTAGGCATTCCGGTTCCGGATCTTCACGTTTTCTTATCGACGCCACCGCGCCTCGCCTCTGAACGAGCAGAGGCCCGCGAGAGTGAGGATGCTTCCCGCGCTCGCGACGCGTTTGAGAAAGATAGTGATCTTCAGCAGCGGACTGCTGCGGCGTATGAAGCGTTAGCGCGCGACCAATGGCAGTCCCCGTGGATTGTTGTTGAGCCGGGTGAACTCACTCGGCAGGCCACGGACGTTGCCGAAGCCATCATGCGACATGCGTGATAGCTGCCTATCCCTTGCGCGACGGAAGGCGACGTCGCCTCGATGCGTATCGCGTTATCACTATCAAGCGTCACAACGGGTGAGACGTCACACTGAGTGAGGCATCAGGTCGTGCAGGGCGTCGACCAAGCGTTCAAGATCATCGTGCGTGTGGGTTGCCATCGTCGTCACGCGGAGAATCGCCCGTCCGCGGGGGACCGTGGGATACCGAATCCCGGGGACGTGGAATCCGCGGTCGGATAGGCCTTGGGAAATGCGAACGGCATCGGCTTCGTCGCCAATAAAAATCGGAATGATCGGTGTGCTATCGCTCGTCCCATCGACCAGTGGGATACCGTGCTCTCGTAGCTGATCGCGCAGGTAGCGGGAATTATCCTGCAGCTGGTGGACACGTTCGGGCTCGTGCAGAATTGTCATGACCGCTGCTTGTGTCGCCGCCACCGAGGCCGGTGCTGAGGACGTAGAAAACACATAGCCGCGTGCGCGATTTCGCAAGAACTCAGCCACCGGGGTGGAACAGCACACTGCTGCGCCTTCCGATCCGAGGGCCTTGGATGCGGTAATGACGAGCAGGTCCGGGCGCACATCAGAGTCATCTGATAATTCTGCTTCGGCCGAACTATCTGCGCCGCGTGAACGATCCACGTCACCATTCTGACGTCGAGCGTCGCTCCAATACTCGATGATGCCGCGACCAGTTCTCCCCAGTGTTCCCGTGCCATGCGCATCGTCGATAAGGACCCATGAACCATGAGCTCGGGCTAGTCGCATGATGCTGGGTAGCGGGGCGATGTCGCCATTCATGGAAAATACGCCGTCCGACACAATGAGTGTTCTGGGGCTTGCGCACTGGGTGAGTGCGTTGTCAAGGTGCTCCATGTCTTTGTGGGGGTAAATATGCACCTCTGCGTTTCCCCGAGTAGCCATTCGGATGCCATCAATGAGGCTCGCGTGGTTGAGCTCATCGGAGAATATGGTCATTCCGGGCGTGTGTGCGGGGGCGGTTCTGGGGGTCTCGGGGATATCAGTAGCCAGGGTGGCCAGAACAGCACCGTTTGCTTGATACCCGGTACCGAACAGCACGGCGTCGTCGTACCCGGTGAACTCGGCTAGGGTTCGTTCCGTACTGGTGTGGATGGTGAAGTTCCCTGTGGTGAGGCGGCTACCACCAGTTCCGGCGCCAAAGCGGTTGAGGGCATCGGTTGCGGCTGCGATGACATTGGGATGTTCACTCAGTCCCAGATAATTGCTGGAAGAGAAGAGCACGGTGTCGGATCCCGACACTGTTGTGTGTGGTGTAGGCGCAGATGAGAATTCCAGCGGATAACGCCGCAAACCCCTGTTTTCCCACGTGGTGAGGGATCGTTCGGCGAAGGTTGTGAGATCAGTAGCAGGGGTGGGGTCGGATGTGTCACGGTGCGGTGAATGAGTGCCCTGTGGTGGCCATGGGATGCCATGCACAATGACCGCCGTGTTCTCGAGATAGTTTATGCAGTCAGCAATGTCGTCGTCAGTTCCCCGCACAAGGAACACCCGTCCGCCCTGGGGGCTGCCCATGGGTTTGATGTTCTCAATCCGCACGTAACATCCCGGTGTGCTCACATATCCGGTGGTGTACTCGGGGTCATCAGAAATACACAGCTCCGCGCACACAGCGGGGTGGTACTGCACTTTCGACGCCAGCGTCAACGCCTCACAGTAATACGGTTTCGACGCCACCGAGGACGACATTTCCTTAGCAGCGTCGGCCCCGGCTGGCATGTCGTTATCCAACGCCGTCACACGTACTCCGCGGATATCTTTCGTATCTCGGCGCTCGCCGGTATCGGCGTCAAGGAGCATCGCGCCACGCATCCCCCGGATACGTGTCAGAACTTCGAGTGCGTGCTTTGCGGTAGGAATCCCCACTTCGCGGAGGATATTTGTAATGGTGTGGTGTGCGTCGTCGACAGTCTTGGTATGGCGCGTCTCGCGGGTGAGAGCGGGAATATGCGTGATCTCGTCCTCATCGACACGGTGAACACTGACAACAACATCGTCGGGTTGCCCATTCGAGTGTGTCCATGCTCGGTGTTCTAATTCGGCCACGGTACGCATGATGTCGGATGCGGACACAATGCGCTCTGCACCAGAGATATGCCGATCAGAATGGTCACATGATGTACCGCCATTGTTGTTGGGCGATGAAGAGACTCGTGCGCTCGCCCGCATTTTGATGCTAAATCGCACCATATACTCCTTTTATCAGGATCTGATGAAGGGTACTACCCGGAGCTATCGTAAGTTGCTGCGACTGTGTCTCAGCCATATGCCAGAATATATAAATATGAAGACAAAGATCCTCGTTGTCGATGATGACCCAGCCATTGCGGAAATGCTCATGATCGTCCTTCAAGGTGAAGGGTTCGATACGGTCGTGGTGGGTGATGGTGCAGAGGCCGTTACTGCCGCATCCAACGAGGAACCGGATCTCATTTTGCTCGACGTCATGCTGCCCAGCATGAACGGGGTTGATGTGTGCCGGGCTATACGTAAGTCGTCAGCAGTGCCCATCGTGATGTTGAGTGCTCGGACTGACACTGTCGACGTTGTCTTGGGTCTGGAGTCCGGCGCGGACGATTACATCAATAAACCGTTTAAGCCGAAAGAACTTGTTGCGCGCGTCCGTGCGCAGTTGCGGCGACGCGAACAAGCCACGGGAGATACCATCCACGTCGGTGATTTGGTTATTGACGTCCCGGGACACATCGTGAAACGCGATGGTAAGGAAATTTCATTAACTCCCATTGAGTTCGACCTACTCACCCAATTGGCTAGCCGGCCGAAGCAAGTGCTCACGCGTGAGGAACTGCTCAGGGAAGTATGGGGGTATAAGCAGCCCACGGACACCCGTGTTTTGAATGTTCATATCAACCGCTTACGGATCAAGGTCGAAAAGGATCACAAAAATCCGAAGCTAATCCAGGCTGTCCGAGGAGTGGGTTACAAGATCGGTGAGTAGCGGTAATCCAGAGTCCCGTCCGGGACGATTGCGACACCCCCTCTTTGATCCGAAGAATCAAGAGGGGCTTAGCGCGCTGGTCCGCCCTTCGCTGCGCGATAATGACCCCGACGGGCACAGCCACTGGCCACTGAGCATCAGGCGTGTGTGGCGTCGAATAATAGACAAGTGGCAGACATCCGCCCAGGTGAAGACCGTGGGGCGGATGTTTATTGCGTCAGCCATCGTCCTGTTCGTTCTGTGCTTCACACTCATTTCTTTTATGACGACTCGGCTCACCCAATCCAAGGTAGAGGCCGCTCAAGACGGCATCGATAGAGCCCGTCGCGCCGTGGAGCAGCAGATCGACGCGTCGGATACCTCTAACTCAGTTCAGGTGCGTATCAACGCAGCCAGGACTGCCCTGACCGAGCGCGGTGGGGGATCCGAGACGTCGGATTCGTCATCCGGACCGGTCAACTCAGCCTATGAGCCGGTTCTGATTGCGCCGGATATCAACGGTGAGGACGTCGTTTCTCCTGACAACGCTCAAATACCGAAAAGCCTCAGGAATTTTATTCACGACAATCAAGTCGCGTACCAGTTCGATACGCTGCGACGCCCCGATGGCAGTCGATATAAAGCCTTGATTATTGGCTCCCCGGTGTCCTCTGATGTGCAGGGGCTGGAGCTGTATTTGATCTTGCCGATGGATAATGATGAATCCACCTTGGCACTGATGCGCGGGCTGATATCCAGTGGCGGGATTATTCTGCTAGTCGTGCTGGTCGGCATCGTCTGGACATTCGCACAGCAGGTCACCACCCCTGTGCGTACGGCCAGCCGTACTGCTGAAAGGTTTTCTCAAGGGCACTTGAGTGAACGCATGGCCGTGAACGGCCGTGACGAGATGGCGCGCTTGGCCACGAGTTTTAACTCCATGGCAGACTCGCTATCTAAGCAGATTAAACAGCTCGAAGAGTATGGTGACCTGCAAAAACAGTTCACGTCGGATGTGTCTCACGAACTGAGGTCACCTTTGACGACGGTTCGGATGGCTGCGGACATCATCGAAGACAACGCCGACAATCTTGACCCCGTGATGCGTCGTGCCTCGTCGTTGATGAATAAGGAATTGGGGCGTTTCGAGGGGCTGCTCAGCGACCTTCTGGACATTTCCCGACACGATTCCGGAGTTGAGGAGTTGTCGCTCGAACAGGTTGATTTGCTGGGTGCGTTGCATGATGCGTGGCTGCTGAACGTCCAACTGGCGAAGAAACTCAACGTCCTTGTGCGTTTCCATGTGCCCAGCGAGCCACTGTTTATGCCCATTGATACTCGACGGGTCCAACGCATTTTCCGCAATCTCATTGAGAACGCGCTGGACCATGCCGAAGGTAAGCCCGTCGATATCGCTGTTCGACGCAATGATCGGGCGGTATCGATCATCGTGTTGGATCACGGTGTCGGGTTGAAAGCGGGCGAAGAAGAGCTCGTTTTCAACCGGTTTTGGCGTGCCGATCCTTCCCGTGTGCGCCACCGTGGGGGCACCGGACTGGGCCTGGCCATTGCTCGCGAAAACGCCGCCTTGCATGGTGGAAAACTCGACGCCATTGGCGAAATTAAGGTCGGCTCCTGTTTCCGCCTAACACTCCCGATCGATCCCGACGTTCCTGTCACTGCGGATGACGCTGCCTTGGATCTCGCTGTGGGGGAGGAGGCCGACGCAACTTTAGCGGCTTACCCGGAGCTGGTCGTGAAGACGTATGGTGCTGTCGACCACGCCGTCACTGAACCAACCGACGGCGAGGTGGCTGCCGGTGATGACGCTCTACTTGGTGATGATGTGCGCACTGGTGGCGATGCCAATGTTGGTGGCGAGCCCAGCGGTGCAGGCGCAGCGGATGCTGATACGGCTGCCGAACGCGGAGCGTCAGATGGTCAGCAGGCGTTATTCGCGCCGTCGACAGAGTTCACCCTGAGTGAATCCACACAGAACTCTCAGGCAGAAAGTTCGGATGTGGATGAGTCGAGTGAGGCCAGTGTGCCATCAGCCGAGCAGACTGAGAAACCAGCCGAATCTGTACAACCAACAGTGGCCCCGGACGAGATGACCCCAGATGAAGTCATTCTGAGTGAACAACGGGCGACGATACATCTTGGCTCCGACGCCGGTAGTGAGGTTGAAAACAGTGCTGTGACCGGCGAGGAAGCCGTAGATACTGTTGGTGCCGAATCCCGTGAAAACAATTCTTCCGCTGAAAACGATTATTACGATACGGAGTTAGAGGAAATTAGCGAAGAAGAACTCCGTGCGGCCGCTGAAATGGATGACTTTGACCCTGAACCGTCCGAGGCACGGCCTGTCGACACACCCGCTGATACTGACTCCTTTACCGATACTGCTCATCCCACCGCCACTGAGGAGGACCAATGATGAACAAGCCGTGGCCCTCGTCGCGACGGGGCCGTGTCGTTGCCGTCAGCACAGCATTCTGTGTCGCGGTGGCGTCGTCATTATCAGGGTGTGCCACCTTGCCCGGTCACAGCGATCCGAAAGCAATCCGGTCCTATGCGCCGGGGGAATCTGGAACAACGGTTCCCGGGCCCCAAAAGGGAGACGCCCCCGACGAAGTGCTCCGCGGATTTTTCTCGGCCTCGGCGCATCCTTCGCACAGTCACAAGGCTGCTCGCGCGTTCCTGACCACCAAGTCGTCAGATTCATGGAAAGACGGCAATGATGCGTTCATCGTTCAGCAGCTCAACATTAATTCCTCCGGTAAACCGTCGGATGATGAAGCCACATTCGATGTGTCGGGCTCCACAGTGGGCGTGCTGGGCGATGGGGGAACGTTCACCCCACGGAGCGGCTTCTACCGTTCTCAATTCAAATTGAAGAAAGTGAACGGGGAATGGAGGATCTCATCGGTTCCCGAGGGCATCATTCTGCAGAGTATCGACTTCGAACAGACCTATCGGGCCTACTCGGTGTACTTCTTGGATCACACCGGGCGATACTTGGTATCCGACCGACGGTGGATCTATTCCCAGCAGGACACGATTGAGTCAAGCCTTATGTCGCTGCTTGCTAGCGGGCCACGCCAGGAACTCGCGCCCGGCATCGGTACCGCGTTACCTGCGGGAACATCAATCACTGCGAAAAGTGAAAAAGACGGTGGATCTACTGTCGACATTAAGGGGCTATCCCAAGTCAGTAGCGATGACCGCCAAAAAATTGCCGGGCAAATAGTGTGGACACTTATTCACGCTGACGTGCGCGGACCATTCACCCTCATGGCGGATGGAGCGCCCCTGCTTGATCAGACGCACAAATCGCTGAGCGCGTCCGACGTCGCGGACCTCAATCCTGAGCCGTCAGACATGAAAACCCTCCACGCCGTTGCGAACGGAAATATCGTGACGATTTCGGATTCGGGTGCGGCTGTTGACCATGGCCCGTTCGGGCATGCTGGCACAATTCTCTCCGCTGGGATTACTCCGAATGGTGGTCTAGCTGCCGCCGTGGAGCGCGATAACACCGGTGACGATGACGAAGACAACGGCCAGCCAGGAAAAGATAGCAGTGTGTTGCGGATCGGGCACCTAATGGATACCGACGCCGCCAGCCGGAAACCCGCGGAAGAATCCGATGAGGCGGGGCAACCCATTGTGCGGGGTCAAACGCTTACGCGCCCCTCGTGGTCAGAAAACGGAACAGTGGCGTGGACTGTTGCCAATGGTAAGGAAATCCACCGCGTTGAATACCAAACCGGGACGGACAGCAAGTCCGGTTCCGGTAGCGTCAAGAACGAATACATCGTGGATAATGACGCCCTTCGTGGCCAGTTACGCAGTGACGACGACGGTGACGATGAAAATAACGACCATAAAATCAGCGAATTCCGCGTTGCTAACGACGGTGTGCGGGCGGCCATGATCATCGGTGGTCGTGTGTTCACTGCGATCATCGCGCCGGGCGAGGGCGGCAAGCGGCGCATCATGTCCCCTCGTGAGCTGAGGGAGGTTTTTGTGGGGGACACCGCGACGAGTGTGGATTGGCAACCAGATGGTTCGCTCTTAATTGGCACGCAGTCACAAGACGCGCCGATATGGAGCGTTCAACCCGACGGCTCCGATGCCACGAGGTTGACCTCGAACAATGTGCAGGCCCCGGTATCGGCGGTGGCCTCCGCCCGCAATGAGCTCTACATCACTGATTCGCGTTCTGTACTCCAGCTAGAACGGAACAACTCCTCGGATACAGCAACGCAGAACTGGCGTGAAGTGCCTGGCCTTCAGGGCGTTCGCGCGCAGCCGATCGTCTCCCGGTAACGCTACCGGGGGCACGACGCGATGGGGGCACAACGTGGGTATAACGCGGCCGGGGGGAATACGTCAGTGCGGTGGACTATAGGCGCGGTCGCGCGAGCAACAATGGATCTCCTTCTCCCCGCTGATTGTCCGGCATGCGGGTGTCCCGGCGTGCCGGGAGAACCGCCGGGGTTGTGCATCCGGTGTGAGCGCCTGTGCCAGCAGGATCCTCCCTTCTTCACGACGCCACGTCTGGACCCCGGTATTCCCATCGTGGTGAGTCGGTCGTATGGAGGTGTGCATCGCCAGGTGCTGTTGGGCGCGAAGGAACGTGGCCGACGTGACGCCCGTGACGTGTGCGGTGCGCTGATGGTGGGCACCTTCCGGTGGCTGTGGGCTAACGGGTACCTGCCCGATCCCCGCGTGGTGCCGTGGGTACTTGTCCCTGCGCCGACAACGCGTCGGGCATCGCGTCAACGTGGGGGCGACCTGGTGACGCGATGGTGCCAGGACACCAGCCAAGCGATAAGTGGCGATATCACCGTCGCCCCGGTGTTGCGGAGCAAAGGGACGAAGCGAGACCAGGTAGGGCTCTCTGCCGTCGCGCGAAGGGAGAACCTCTCCGGCGCAGTCACCGTAGATAAAAGTGAGTGGGAGCGGTGCACCAGGAATACGCGGACAAACATAGGGCAGACGGGTGCCCACGCTCCACAGGTGATCCTTGTGGACGATGTGGTCACGACGGGATCGACGTGCGCTGAATCCGTACTCGTCCTCCGTGCGCATGGGTGGTATCCGGTGATGGGGGTAGCGTTGTGTAGCGCTTAGCCCACTAAACCCCCTTGATAATGTCCGTTTAGCGCTCCTCGGACCCGTGATTGTGGGTACCCCCACCCCCGAGTTCGAGCTCGTCCAGGTAGTCTTGAAAGTGTCCTTGAAGGCAACCGTCGGGTTGCCGTGGAACCGGCGCCATAGACAGTGCCGCAGGAAAAGAGCTGGATAGAAGCCATATAAGGCGATCGTGATTCAGCCCGTGCGACACTGGCGCCCCTAGTGTTGGAGGTAGAGCTCGTGACCACACCTGCTGAGAAAGATGAGGCTGTCACACCACAAGCCCAGGTACACCTCACTGGCCGTAACGTTGACATTCCCGATCACTTCGCCGATAGGGTTAACGCAAAATTGGCCAAAATTGAACGCCTGGATCCTACGTTGACCTCCTTCCACGTCGAGCTGCTGCATGAACCTAACCCGCGCCGCGCTGACCGTGCTGATCGCATTCAGATCACGGCGTCTGGCAAAGGTCATATCGCTCGGGCGGAAGCAAAGGAAGATAGTTTCTACGCGGCCTTGGAAAGTGCAATTGGCCGCATGGAACGTAGCCTCCGGAAGGTGAAAGTGCGCCGGCAGATTAGCCGTTCCGGCCACCGCACACCAATTTCCGTGGGTGAGGCGACGGCTCAACTGGTGCAAGACGCCAAAGATGAGCAGAAGACGGAGCAACCTGGCAAGTACGACGTTGATCCCTACGCAGCGGACTTCGAGCCGGGCAAGATTGTCCGCCGTAAGACTCACCCGTCGACACCGATTAGCGTCGACGAAGCACTCAGCGAGATGGAATTGGTGGGGCACGACTTCTTCCTGTTTGTGAATGAAGAAAACAACAAGCCGTCCGTTGTGTACCGTCGTCACGCTTTTGACTACGGCCTGATTACCCTCGGCTCTGAGGAAGAAGTTGAGGCAGAGGCTGCCGAAGCAGACAAATAACGCCCGTACGTAGCATCAACGCTGCGCGGCGATAGCATTCTTGCCGTATAGCTCGCCGCGCTGCGACGATGGCTAGCGACCAGTCCGGCTCCCCCGTGGGGCCGGCTTTCCCATGTGTGGCCAAAGATAAGGTGGCAGATAAGTTGGCGTGGTTCACCCGCTAGTGGTCAACACCGTATACTGCCAACCGAGTAGACTGCCTGTGTTATTCATGCTCACCTGGTGGGGCATACACTCGCTGGTAGCATTATCCATCCATTAATCGACAGTTGTTAAAGGACCATTCCCTGTGCTTGGACTCTCCTCGATCCTCCGTGTTGGCGAAGGACGCGCCGTCAAAAGGCTGAAAAACATCTCAGACCGCGTCATCGCCCTTGAAGATGATTATGCAGCGTTGAGTGACGCGGAATTGGCCGCGAAGACCGATGAATTCAAACAGCGCCTGAAAGATGGCGAAACGGTCAACGATCTGCTCTTGGAGGCCTTCGCCACTGCTCGTGAAGCGTCGTGGCGAGTTCTGGGACAAAAGCACTTCCCTGTGCAAGTGATGGGCGCTGCGTCCTTACACTTCGGTTCCGTCGCCGAGATGAAAACCGGTGAAGGTAAGACCTTGACTTGTGTGCTTCCCGCATACCTCAATGCGCTGGAGGGCAAGGGCGCGCACGTCGTGACGGTGAATGACTATTTGGCTAAACGTGACTCGGAGTGGATGGGCCGTGTTCACCGTTTCTTGGGCCTTAAAGTTGATGTCATTCTCTCTGGCATGACTCCGGAGGAGCGCCGCCAGGCCTACAACGCGGACATTACCTACGGCACGAACAACGAGTTCGGCTTCGACTACCTGCGCGACAATATGGCCCACTCCCTGGACGAGTTGGTGCAGCGTGGTCACCATTACGCCATCGTCGACGAAGTTGACTCCATTCTTATCGACGAAGCACGTACCCCGCTGATTATCTCCGGTCCCGCAGAGGGAACGTCGGAGTGGTACACGGCGTTCGCGCGGATTGTGCCCCGGATGAGCCGTGATATTCACTACGAAGTGGATGAGCGTAAGCGAACTGTCGGGATTCGCGAGGAAGGTGTTGAGCTGGTCGAAGATCAGCTGGGCATCGATAACTTGTACGCACCCCAGAATTCGCAATTAGTTGGGTATTTAAACAACGCCATTAAGGCGAAGGAGCTCTTTGTCCGCGATAAGGATTACATCGTCCGCAACGGTGAGGTTCTTATTGTCGACGAGTTCACGGGCCGTGTTTTGTCGGGGCGTCGCTATAACGAAGGTATGCACCAGGCCATTGAGGCCAAAGAAGGTGTAGAAATTCAAGCGGAAAACCAAACGTTGGCGACGATTACCCTGCAGAATTACTTCCGCCTGTACGACAAACTGGCCGGCATGACTGGTACCGCGGAGACTGAGGCGTCTGAGCTGCACCAGATCTACAAGCTCGACGTGAACCAGATTCCGACCAACCGGCCCAACCAGCGTATCGACAAGAGTGACCTGGTCTACAAGACGCAGGAAGCGAAATTCCGCGCTGTGGCCGACGACATCGAAGAGCGCGTGCAGAAGGGGCAGCCGGTGCTGGTCGGTACGACCTCAGTCGAGCGCTCCGAGTACTTATCGCACCTGCTGCAGTCGAAAGGTGTCCGGCACAGTGTGCTGAACGCCAAGCACCACGAGGAAGAAGCGCAGGTTGTTGCGCAGGCCGGCCGATTGGGTGCGGTCACCGTCGCCACGAACATGGCTGGCCGTGGTACGGACATCGTGCTCGGCGGTAACCCGGACATTATCGCGGATATTAATCTGCGTCAGCGGGGACTTGACCCAGTAGAGACTCCCGAAGAGTACGAGCAAGCGTGGGATGAGGAGATTGCACGCGTCCGCGATGCCTCGAAGAAAGAAGCGAAGGAGGTCTGCGAAGCGGGTGGCCTGTACGTGCTAGGCACGGAACGTCACGAGTCCCGCCGCATTGATAACCAGTTGCGTGGTCGTTGTGCTCGACAGGGCGACCCCGGTGAAACGCGGTTCTACCTGTCGATGCGTGACGAGCTGATGACGCGGTTCGTGGGGCCATCGATGGAAGCCATGATGAATCGCCTTAACGTGCCGGACGATGTTCCGATTGAGGCGAAAATGGTGACGAACGCCATCAAGAGTGCGCAGACGCAGGTCGAAAGCCAGAACTTCGAGATGCGGAAGAACGTCTTGAAGTACGACGAAGTCATGAACTCCCAGCGCAAAGTCATCTACGCAGAACGTCGTCAGATTCTCGAAGGCCTGGATTTGCGCGACCAAGTTCGCGCCATGATCGACGACACCATTTCCGCGTACGTCTACGCAGAAACAGCCGACGGGTACGTCGAGGATTGGGACCTGGGTGCATTGTGGAACGCCCTGGAGAGCCTCTATGGGCCGACGATGAGTTGGCAGTCTCTTATCGATTCGTCTGAATACGGTCCGGCGGGGGAGCTTCCTGTCGAAGATCTGCGTCGGGCATTGATTGACGACGCGTTGGCCCAGTACGAGGACCTTGAGAAGGTCGTCGAGGCCATCGGTGGCGACGAGCAGATGCGTAACCTGGAGCGCTACACCCTGTTGAACGTCGTGGATCAGAAGTGGCGTGAACACCTCTACGAGATGGATTACCTCAAAGAGGGTATCGGTTTGCGTGCGATGGCTCAGCGCGATCCCCTTGTTGAGTATCAGCGCGAGGGTGGCGACATGTTCCGCAAGATGGAGGACGGCATCAAGGAAGAGGCCGTCCGGCAGCTGTTCATGGTTCGCCAGCAGATCGAAGCTAATAAGATGCAGCAAAATGCAGATGTCAACGGTGACGGCGAAGTCGATGCGACAGACTTCGCGGGCGAGCGCCAGGAAGTGCAGATGAGCTACTCCGGGCCGGATGAGACCGGTTCTGCGTCGGCAGTCAATGAGGGTGACGCAGAGGCCCAGCCGAAGAACCGCCGTGAGCGTCGCGCGGCTGCACGGGCCCAGCGCAAGAGTGGACGTCATGCCCGGTAGTCGCGTGCCCTCCTGTATAGAGGGCTCAGTGGTCACATAAACCGGAGTGTCGTCACCCGGTAGGACGACCGGGTTTTGGCCGCCTTACCAGCCAGTATTCGCACCCGCCCTGGCTGGTGGGAGCGGGGGAGTCGTGCTTGCCACGTCCCGCAGAATTCAACAAAGCGGGGGCGCTCTCCTTCCATCTCATTCGTTGAGCAATGAACCATGATGAGGCGCCCCGCCACGACGGGTGCATGGGGGCTACTGCTCAATCGGGATAGCGTCGTAAGCGATTGCCGAACCACAGGGGCGAAATCCTCAGGGGATAACTTGGATGGAGGTCGGTGGCCACTCGCGGTCTCGAGGGCGATGGTAACGAGTCTGCGAATAACGGCGGTGGGGGTTGCCAGCGGAATCGGTGAGTCACTGGTCTCAGACGGTGTCGGAGTAAGAAGGACAGGTTGTGCTGGGGGATCCTCCACGTAGTCGTTGGTATCCGCGTACGTGGCGGCATCCAGAGCTGTATGGCGAGTGGCCTGATGTAACAAGGTGAACCCTGGAATGGGCGTTAGCCAGCCCGGTTCAGTTATATGTCGAGCCTGCCGAGTGGCTATCGCATCTGCTGCCGAGGTCATGGTGGTTGCGGTGCTCATAGTTGGTTCGACGTAAAAATGCGCTTATGGTTCCATCCGCCGCCATAAACGTCACGTCCACAGCTATCTATGCCACGCCCACACTGAGACAGGGCATCGAACCCGAAGTTCGGTTACGATAGTGCGACATGAGAGGTTTGATTGTGGATTATTGTGGCGTTTTAGACGTGTCCGAGGAGGACGCGGACCGGTGGCGCGCCCTGCTCCAAGCAGCGAAAGCAAATGGCGTGGCCACCGCTATTTTGTCGAATGATCCCGGCGGACCCCAAGCAGATCCCATCCGCGAGTGGGAACGCTCTGGCACCGTCGATGCCGTCGTCCTTTCCGGCGAAGTCGGCGCCGATAAGCCGTCGGAGGAAGTATTCCAGGCAGCCGCCGATGCCATTGAACTTCCACTGAATGATTGTGTTCTGGTGGATGATTCGATTGAAAATGTCAAGGGCGCTGTGGAATCCGGGATGGTCGGAGTGCTGTACCAGCAGTTTGACCGGACGGTTGTGCAGGTAACGGGCCTGTTCGGTCTGGATGGTGACTTCTAGGTTGGCAACAATGCGGATTTATGTGCCGGCTACATTCAGTGCGTTGCAGGAGCTGGCGGAGAAAAAATCCATTCCAGTACGTAGCGGTGTAGCCTTTGCCGTCACCCCGGCATTGCGCGAGTACTTCACGTCGGGAGACGACGAAGAGCTGGGCTACCAGGCGTACTTAGATGCAGGTCGGGCCTCCTTGCGCTTGTTATCGGTGGGGGATGAAGACCGGTTTCCTCACCGTCGCGTCATCCTCACTTTTGAGGTGGATGAGTCCACAGTGACTCCGGATCCGACGGCGGGCGAATCAACGGTGCGATTGGATCCACCGACATTATCTGCCGACGATCTTGCGTCCATTCATATCGATGTTAAGCAGGCCGAAGATGACACCGCGCAGGCATTACGTGTCATTGATGAAGCCGACCTGGGCGATGACGATGCGGAACATCTCCTGGCTAACTGCGAGGATCACGATCTCGCCTGGTATGACCCTCAGGAGCTGTCGATGGTGGCTCAGCTGTTGTAGAACCTGCTGACGCCGATCCTGCAGGCGGAGATCCTGCTGACGGAAAGTGCGTGCCCTGATCCTGGGCGCCGTCTTCCATCACCTTTTCAACCCGATGCCAGCCTGGCTCTGTGGTGTGAGTGCTTCGTGACGGTCGAGCAGCCTTTTGCGACCGCATATCGTCGGCAAAGGGCCCGTGCTGAGCAGTGGCGACGCCGGCCTTATTGGGTGTGACAGTGCGCCGGAATAGCCAGTTTTGGCCCTTCTGTGTCGCGCGGACAGCGAGCGCTGCAGCAATGACAGCGACGAACATGGCGAGGTAACCGTCGGCACCCTGATTGGTGAACTCGACGGCTGCGACCAGCCCAAATAGCGGTGCGGCCATCGTCGTCGAGAGGAATGCGGCCGCGCCTAGTAGGGCACACGCGCGGGGATCGATGCTGGGGAACATCCATTGCCCTGCGTAGCCCAAAGCACATCCGAGTAAGGCACCCAAGGCGAAGGAGGGCGTCAGAATCCCTCCGACGGCGCCCGCCCAGAAACTCGCACAAGTTACCGCCAGCCGGATGATAAAAACTGCGATGGCTCCGCCGAGTGTCACCTGTGCGGTGAGCGCAAGGTTGGCGGAATATGCACCATTCCCACTAGACCCCAAGAAAAAGAGGGATAGAACCCCAACAATGGCCATCACACCTGTCACGGCCAGCCATTGCCACCGCGCAGAAACCGGCCGCGCAGATGTTCGATGGGCCAGGCGCGCGAAATAGTCGCCGGCTAGGCCTGCTATAGAACCGACGACGATAGCGCAGAGTAAGGTCAGTGCACTTTCGTTTAATTGGGCCGCGTTATAGGTGGTTCGCGGTGCTCCTAGGAGCCCTGAGACCGTTGTCGCTACCACAGAACACGTCATCGTCGTCACCACCGACCGTACGGAGGCAGACACGAGGAGCAGCTCGATAGTGAACAGAGCGCCGGCCAGGGGTAAGTGGAATGACGCTGCCATGCCTGCTCCGGCGGCCGACGCAACGAGCAGCCGGAGAGTTCGCCTATCGACCTCCCAAAGCCGTGAGAAGGCTGACGCTATCAGCGCCCCAATCTGACGGGGAGCCTGCTCTCGACCAATCGGAACCCCCGCAGAAACACTGATAATTTGCAGCAATGAGCTGGAAAGTGTGGAGCCGACGGGCATCGTACTGCCCTGCATAGCCTGTGGGATAGAGACGCGTCTAGTGGATTTCCAATGCAACGCTGCCCACCCCACCCCTGAGATGAATCCGACAGCAATAAGGTGAATGAGCAAATTGACAGTGGGGCCGAGTGAATCAAGTGGAGATATCTCGTTTTGATGGTCGGAACCGTACACCAACCGCTCAGTGAACAAGATCAGTTGGGCCACTCCGGCGATGAATGCCCCCACGATAATCCCGATGATGGTGGCGTAGACGGCGACGAGCCCGATGGGGGACCGTGACACGCTGGAGGTGGGCACGGGCGGGAATTGCGAAATGTCATCATCGCCGGCCGACGCGATGGAGTACGACCGCAAGCGGGTGCGGAGGGGATGTTCGCACGACGAGTCGGTGGCGTGCGTGTTTCTCTGTTGCCAGTTGTTCACCGCCCTGCGCCACCACATGAAAATAGGTTAAGGGTTCACTGGCGTGTCAAGAAAGAAAAGGTGCCTGCCCCGCGACATTTTTTACTCAATGTGGGGTAGATCAGGGGCAGACTTGCGACGATCACCGCGACGGCGATGGCGGGAATGCTGGAGAGCCCTTGCCCTGTGAATTCCGCGGTGATGAGGAGGGCGAAGAGGGGAGCGCGTTGTGCCGTCGCCAGGAATGCTGCCCCGCCGAGGACAGCGCAGGCGAGGATCGGTGTTCCGTTGACACTCTCAGTGAGAACGTCGGCCGTGGTGATGGCATTTCCGACGGTACTCATGGCGCCCGAGAGAGCAATGCCCGCTAATCCCCCCGCCATCACGCCGATAGAGAAGCTCGGAGTCAGGATCCCGCCCAACGCTCCACTGGCGAGGCTAATGAGCGTGACGACGACGTTGAGCACACACAACAGCACTAGAGCTTTCCAGCCCATCGACGCATCGAACACTGATACCGCCGCGTATTTTCCGTTGCCAGCAAGAGCGGGAAAACTCATGGCGGCGATACCGACCAGGGCGAACCCCACAGGCATGCGATACAGCACGCGAGCGTCGTGGGTGGCCCAGCGTTGACACCAACGAGCAAGGCGGCGGAATGCACCACCTAGAGGGCCAATGATCACACCCATCAGTATGGCGACCAACAGGGTAGTCCATGAGCAAGCCACGTGTGGCGCGCTGTATTGCAGCCCGGTAGGTTCGATAAGAGCAGATATGGCGGTCGCTATGAGGCAAGTCGCACTCACGACGATGACTTTGCTAAGCCGGATGCTCACTCCGCACAACTCGATCGCGAATGCAATACCGGCCAGGGGGACGCGATAGGCCGCAGCAAGTCCCGCGCCCGCGGCGGACGCAATAAGAAGTCGACGGAGCTCGGGAGACATCCGTGCCCATGCGGCCACACGATCGGCCCATAGCGCGCCAGCCACGCGCGGTGCATTTTCCCGCCCCACGGAAGCTCCAGTGCCCACCTGCGCCACCTGAAGGGCCACGTTTGCGCTGGTCTCAGGAATGACGGAGTGGTATCCGTCGAGCGATCGTGGCACCGATGGCTGGGGGCGCCCCCAGCGCTGGAGGCTCCACCACGCAATACTTCCGACGACACCCGACGCGATGTACACGGTCAGGATGCGGCCGGGAGAGGTGACGTCGGTAGGAATTGGAGCGCTGGATTCGTCGGCACCGAAAGAGAGTTTCTCCACGGCGAGAAAAAGAATGGTGAGGAGTGCTGCGGATATGCCAGTGAGCACAGCGATCCCGGCAACGCACAGACTGAGGACAGCAAGGTGGCGGCTACGAGTCATCCCGATTGAGGTCCCACTCGTCATTGGATCGTAGGGTTTCTAAGACGGATCGGATCGCGTGGACGCGCCGGGCGGTTGCGCCGGTGGCGGTATCGAGCGCGCACTCGGGGTCTGCGGGCGGCCCCATGTGGGTGCATCCTCGCGGGCAGTCGGTGATGAGCTCGGCGAGGTCCTCGAACGCGGCGATGACCGTATCGGGGTCGACGTGGGCCAGTCCGAAGGAGCGGATTCCTGGTGTGTCGATGATCCACCCAGGATCGGCTGATTCGTCTGCCGTCGTGTTCGGCGATGTGCTCCCGGGGAGGCAGAGGGCTACCGATTGCGTCGATGTGTGTTTTCCTTTGCCGACGCCGGACACTTCTCCGGTAGCTCGGTCAGCGTTCGGTACGAGGCGGTTGACGAGGGTCGATTTGCCGACACCGGAGTGCCCTATGAGCGCTGTGATGTGACCGCGCGTCAGGCGTTGGACGTCGGTAATATCGTCATCTTGTCCAGCGATAACGATCCGGATGTCTAGATCCTCGAATTCGCGCGCGAAGGGTGCGGGATCGGTGAGGTCGCTCTTAGTCAGGCACAGTATGGGGGAGATGCCACCGGCGAAAGCTGCAACGAGGGCGCGCTCTACGAAGCCCGCCCGGGGAGGCGGATCAGCGACGGAGGAGACGATGAGCAGCTGATCGGCGTTGGCGACGACGATGCGTTCGTAGGGGTCATTGTCGTCCGCGGTGCGTCGGAGGATGGAGTGTCGATCGGCCAGTTTTACGATGCGCGCTAGCGTCCCCGGAGTTCCTGATGTGTCACCGACGACCCCCACACGGTCTCCGACGACGATGGGAGTTCGTCCGAGTTCGCGGGCACGCATGCACACAATGGTGCGGGAGCCGTCGGGCGTGTCGTCAAGGACAACGCCCCACCGTCCGCGGTCTTTGGTGATGACCATGCCCCACTGTGCGTTCTTGTGGGAGGGGCGGTCTTTGGTGCGTGGCCGGGAGCCTTTACCTGGGCGAATATGGACATCGCTTTCATCCCAGTCGCGTGAGGGGCGTCGTCGAGCGCTCATTCAGGGCCGCCTTCTGCAGACTTCGTGGCTGTTAGCCAGGTTCGTGCAAAGTCGGGGAAGGTTTTCGATGTGGTTCTTATATTTTCGACGCGAACCCCGGCCACGGCCAAACCGATGACCGCGCCGGCTGTTGCCATGCGGTGATCGTCGTAGGTGGGCCAGACGCCACCATGTAGGGGTGCCGGGGTGATGATGAGGCCGTCGTCGGTTTCCTCGACCTGACCGCCGAGTGCGTTGATGTTGGTGGCTAGGGCGTGAAGTCGGTCGGTTTCGTGGCCACGCAGGTGAGCAATTCCGTACAGGTGGGAGGGGGTGTCCGCGAGGGCGGCGAGAGCTGCGATGGTGGGGGTGAGCTCGCCGATGTCGTGAAGGTCCACCGTAATTCCGGTGAGGCCGGTGCATCCGGTGTGTCCGGTACCGGATGCGCGATGGCTCGTGGAGGGATCAGGACCAGTGACGACGAGATCATGATCGACGAGCTCGCAATGGGCCCCCATGTTCTCCAGGATGGTGCGGAATTGGTCTCCCGGTTGGGTTGTGCTGGTTGGCCAGTTCGGAATGACGACTCGCCCACCTGTGACGGCCGCGGCGGCCATAAATGGGGTGGCGGTGGACAGGTCGGGTTCGATAACCCACCGGTTCGGCTGAATGTCCCCAGGGGCGACCTGCCACGTGTGGGGTTCTGGCGTCGTGACGTCAATACCCGCGTCCCGAAGCATGTCTATAGTCATGTCGATATGCGGTTGCGAGGGGAGCGTAGCCCCAGTGTGCGTCACGGTTATCCCATGAGTAAAGCGCGCCGCAGAGAGAAGCAGCCCGGAGATGAATTGCGAGCTCGAGGACGCATCAATGTGTATAGCTCCCCCGCGCGGCCCCTCAGTGGTGCCTACGTATGTCGCATGCGCATCACCGGCCGACGAGTGCGAATCCGACGAAGCCGCTGATGAGCCCATAATCCGCAGCGGAAGCGATTCTCCCTCCACGGTGACGCCAAACTGACGCAGTGCGTCGGCCATGGTTTGTAGTGGGCGTTTGCGCGCGTGTGGGTCTCCGTCGATAAGAACTGGTCCGTCGGCGAGAGCTGCTACAGGGGGCAGGAAGCGCATCACGGTTCCCGCCAGCCCACAGTCGATAGTTGCGCCGTGCAGGTGAGGCGTCGGGGTGACTCGAAGGGTAGGGGACGCCGGTGGTGTTCGGTGAAAGTCATTGTCTATTGACGATGAATCGCTTTCTTCGATAGTGACACCCATGGTTCGCAGTGCGGCGATCATGAGGTCCGTGTCTCGGCTGCGCAGTGCACCTGTGATGGTGGAAGAGCCCGACGCCAAAGCTGCGAGAATGAGTGCCCGGTTAGTCATGGATTTGGAGCCGGGGATGGTCACGGTGGCGGTGACAGGGTAGCGGGGAGTGGGGGCCTCCCACAGTGGTGTGTCGGGTGACTGCGCTTTCACGTTTGTCATTGTTGCATTATCGGTGCGGGACTGCATAGGAGTGCGTCATGGCGGGGGTTGGTTCTGGTGCGATTGTCGTTGTGAGGGGGCACAGTAAAATGTCCGGAACCTCGTGGCGGCCCTTAGTGACTGACCCTAGTGACTGACCCTAGTGGCCTTCGAGTATGTCGGCGGTGGTGGCGTCGGTGAGTGAAATAAGGTCCTGGGGGGATAAGCCGATATCGAGTCCGCGTTTGCCCCCAGAGACGTACATGGTGTCGCAGAGAAGGGCGGTTTCGTCGATAACGGTGGGAAGAGGTTGCTTTTGCCCGATTGGAGAAATCCCGCCAGTGATATATCCACTGCTGCGCTCTGCATCCTTGGGCTTCGCCATGCTGGCTTTTCCGTGCCCGTACCCGCGGTTTTTCAAGGCGGTGGCGGCGTGTTTGAGGGACAGCCTCCCCGTGACGGGGACAACCGCGACGGCAAGTTCGGGCTTGGGTTCTTTGCCGGCAGCGAGGTCAATGAGCAGGGTTTTGAAAATTTGGTCGGCCTCGATCCCCTCGTTCGCTAGCATCTCGGCGGCTTCTTCGCCGTAATTGGTTGTGTGATGGTCGAATTCCCGCACCTCATGATCGATGTCGGCATCTGCGCACACTTGTAATGCAGGTGTTGCGGCTCGGCCTGTTTTCTTCCCTGACACCGATTTCGCATGACCCTTCTTGCCACTCATGGCTGCTATTTGTACACCGTTACCGAAGTTGGCGAAAAGCGTGGCTATCTGACGACGGTCGACGGTGGTCCGGAACCACACAGCGAATACACGGTGGGCCCCATGTCGGTTACGATAAGGAACGATGACTGCGAATGTTGCGACTGTTCTGTGTCGATCGATGTCGGGGATTCGGCTGATGGTAGGGAATAACCACATGCGTTGTTTCGCTGGCAACCACGACGCGTGGGGACGCGGCTTATTCGCGAGTATGGGCACAGGAGAGAGTCTTCAAGGTGCACGTCGTGAGGAGGTTCTCTGTGGCTAATCAAGCCGATTTTGAAGGGCAAGCAATGCCGCTGTTGGACCAGCTTTATGCGGGTGCGCTGCGGATGACACGAAATCCACCCGATGCGGAGGACCTTGTCCAAGAAACCTATATGAAGGCGTATCGCAATTTCGGGTCTTTTAAGGAAGGCACGAATTTAAAGGCCTGGATGTATCGCATCATGACAAATGCGTACATCAATGTTTACCGCAAGGCACAGCGCCGGCCGACAGAATCTCCGACTGATGAGATTACAGATTGGCAACTGGCTGCTAACGCAGAGCATGACTCGACGGGGCTGGAGTCGACCGAGGTTGAAGCATTAAAGAACATTCCCGACGAGCGTATCCGCGATGCTCTCATGGATCTTCCCGAGGATAATCGGATGGTTGTTTACTATGCCGATGTTGAGGGAATGCCGTATAAGGAGATCGCTCATGTGATGGGTACTCCGGTGGGAACGGTGATGAGCCGCCTTCACCGCGGAAGAAAAAAGCTGCGGGAAGCGTTAAAAGAAGTGGCCTCGGAACGTGGCATAGGCGGCGTCCAACCTGCTGGATCTTCTGAAGGTAGTTCTTGATTCAGGATGGACTTGTGTACCTGAGGTGCCTAACACCACGGGTGATGGCCGCGAGTACGCCACGAGTACGTATACATAATTAAACCCGAAATAAGTACCGTCACATGTATGAAAGGAACGACCCCCATGACTCATCACTGCGGGAATGAACCCAAGGATGAGGAGCCTGGCGCGTCAGACTCCTCAGCATCTGCCGGTGGGTATGCGCTCGATAGCTGTTGTCACGACATTATCGACGAGCTGAATGATCTTCTGGACGAGCCATGTAATCCGGAGCGGCGTGAGGCATTAATGGAAAGGGTGAATAGTTGCCCGGAGTATTTTGAGGCCTACGGGATTGAACAAACCGTCCGTAGCCTTCTTCGCCGCAGCTGCTCAGAGCCTGCGTCACGCGAGTTGCGCGCCCGGATTCACGTGGCGATCACGGAGCAAATTCGTTTCGAGTGAGTGGGGTATCCTGTCTCCGCCACCGGCTGCGTAGACGATGTTCATGAGACGAAAAAAGGGTGAACCCGATGATGGGTTCACCCTTTTTACTATGAATTGCGTAAGCTATTCGGCAGCTCCACCAGGGACTTTATGCGCTGGGGCGCTTGCCGTGGTTAGCCTTCTTCTTGCGACGGTCCTTGCGTTTGCGTCCACGTTTGCTCATCGCGGCTCTCCTTTACTTGATTGGGGGGGCAGTGCACGTGCAGTGCACGTCGTCTTTTTAGGGGCCGGGCCACGCGCGGGCGGTCACGACGCCATAGGAAGGTGATTTTATCGAATGGCCATTGTGATAGCTAACGCGGTCTAGTCCCGGGTTTCAGTTATGTGTCGCGGATCGCCAGGTGAGCTGACGGGTTTTTTGGGCCGCGTCGCGAAGTGAATGAGCTTTAGACCGTAGCGCGACGACGCGAGTTGTTGCGGTTGCGGCGGCGCTTCAGGGTGCGTCGCTCGTCTTCGCTCATACCACCCCAGACACCGGCGTCCTGGCCGGTTTCGATGGCCCAGGCGAGGCACTGCGAGGTTACTGGGCAACGGTTGCAAACAACTTTCGCACGAGCGATTTGTGCCAGTGCGGGGCCGGAGTTTCCGACGGGGAAGAAAAGCTCGGGGTCTTCATCACGACAAACGGCTTTGTGGCGCCAATCCATGAAATTCTCCTTGTTACGTGTGGTGGGGGTGGAAGGTACTGTGTCCGGTTATCGCTAACTCGGCCGATGCTTCGGCCGGCAGGCACGCCAAAAGCAGCCATGGCCATGGCGTCGAATGTGGATTAGGTGAGGGATACCGGGAAAAATCCGGGATCTAGTCCTCGAAGCAGCACCTTCGTCAGCAGAAACGTGTGTCTCGCTGATGTGCGTACTTGGAAACTATGGCACGGCTTGGCCAGCATTTCTAGGGTTCGGGGGTAAATTGTGTTAAAAGTCACAGGAACTAGTTTTGACAGTGAGTCGTCAGCCTCTAGCATTATTTGGATTGTTTGTAATAGCTTCCTTAAGGATAAAAAGCGACAGAGTGTCACCTTAAAAGCGCTGGATATTCAGGTGAATATCACGGAAATAAAAGGTAAACATAGGGTAGCTGAGGGGTGGAACGGCTTTATATGCCCATGTTTCACACTCGCGTTCCGCCTGAGTTAGCCGCGGTATGTCAGCCGGCCTGATTGACGACGGTCAACCCGCGTCTGGGGCGTCGTCTGGGCCGAGGTTGCTACAGTGAGCGTGTGTCTAGTTCCCGTAAGAAGCGTTCCGTCAATCGTGGTGTGCGACGGAAATCTGACCAGCGGCCGTCGCCAGAACAATCCCGCAAAGATGCACAGGCGGCACACGACCAACATAAGGATGCCCGGGAGGCAGAATTTACGCTCCCGTCGACCGTGAAGTGGGCAGGTTACGTCGGTCTAATAGAAGGTGCTGTGGGGCTGGTCGCCGCCATTGTGATGGTCATTCAAACCGCCCGGGGACAAGGCGATGGCGATGCGAAAGTTGAGGGAGTGTTGGCCAGCTGGGGCAGTGGTTATGGAACGGCGTTATGGTTCGTCATCATCTTCGGCGCTGTTGCTGCGGCCGGATGGGCGTTGACGCGTGGTAAGCGGTGGGGGCGCGCTCCGGTGGCAATGCTGAATATGCTTCTTCTGCCGGTGGCCTGGTATATGCTCTCCTCATCCCGGCCGGACCTGGGTATTCCCACCCTTCTTGTGTCCTTGGTCGGCCTCGGGCTTATCTTTAACCCCGCCGCCGTGTCCTGGGCGGCATCACGTTACGGTCAATAGCCGGCCACCAGCCTGCATTAATCCGCGTTCTCGGAACGATATCCCACCAGGGCGTTACCCTGCCGTTCCACAATAGTTTTGCCTGCCACGCGCAAGCTCACGGCGTCGGCAATGGCTGTGGAGTCATCCCCACCGGTAGACACGGCATCACCCCTGGAAGCCCTATTGACTGGGATAGTTTTACCCGCCTCGCCCTTCTTAGTATCGACGACGCTAACGCCTCCCTTAACAGGTACTAGAAGGTGATTATCGCCGACGACATCGCCAGTTCCTAACGCATCGGCAACAACAAACTGAACGGAAAGGTCCTCGGGGTCGAAGGCGTAAAGACGCTCTCCATCCCACCAGAACATGTTGTGAGGGCCATCGTTAATAGCGGGTTCGAAGGTGTTCTTGGGTTTTCCCTTGCCAGCGGCATCCGCGTTAGCACGCTTGTGGGCTTTGATTAGGGGGGATGGTTCGACAACCTGGGATGAGGTCACATGGCCTTTCTTATCAACGACGTCAATTCGGGGCGTAGGTGCGTCCACGTACACGGCCGCTTTGCTTTCACTAATGGCAACAATCTGCGCGGTGTCGGCACCTAGGTTGTACGACTTAATCATTTCAGGCTTGCGGGAATCATCCGGCACAGCTTTCATCAGCCGGAACATAGCGTGGCCCTCGGTGTCTTTGTCGTCGGGACAATTTTCGACGACGGCGAGTAAGTCAGATCGGGTTAGTGCGGAACGGATAGTGCAATGGGGGAAGGGCTGCATATCAGGTTCGGCTTGGTCTTCGACATCGCCGAATTCAACTGTGCGCACGAGATCATTACGCCACAGTTCCATCCGGGTAGGTGTGACGACACCGACGTTATCGTTGGAACGCACCATTGAGACGGGGCCCGAGTTCGCCGACTCCCGGCTATGCGAGTATTCACCAGTCGCGTCGTCGAGAGAGCTGACTTCACCACAGCCCCCAGGACCTTTGAAGACGGGGATAATTTGAGAGAATGATGCCGTTATCCCGCAAAGGTTTTGGTTGCGGGTGTATGACCACCGGACCGATCCTGTGGCTGGGTCCAGGCCTTCCACTTTTTTCTCTTCTGTTGCCACAACTGTCGGGCCGCTGACAACAGGGCCTTCAGGGGCGGGGCCGGAAATCTCGTGGGTCCACGTTCGGTGTAGTTGGGCGGGGACACTAGTGAGCTGGTCTTCAGCTTGGGGTGCGCTGTCCGCGGTGGAGAGGTGAGAATGACGGGCCTCAGATGTCACCCACACCCCGAGGAGCCACACGACCACAATGAGTGTGATTACAGCTACTGCGATCCGGTCAGTGCGCGTAGAACGTTCCGCCGGAACCCGGGGCCTGAAACTCTTCATAAACTGTGACCTTACGTGTGATGTCAGCGCCACCCTCATTGGGCTTCACTGTTGCTTACGACAGTGCTTACAACGTTTCATTGTCGAGCACGGCGGGGTGAATCGTTATTAACGACGTTGCGACCGGGAGTGGGAATGCGAACGGGATCCGGACCGTGAACGACGCGATCGCGACTCAGACCGTCGGTGGGGATCGCCTTGACGCCGGTTATCACGACGCGGGCGAGAGGCTCGCTTCGCGCTCTTCCTCTGCGGGCTCAGCGCCTTTGCGCCGCCATAGACCGGCCGGGATTCTCCGACACGTTCGTCAACGTCATCGGGAATGTCTAAAGCCTCACGCAACTCAGGTGACGTCGAAAACCACTCATCCAGTTCGCCGATGTTGAGGTCGAGTTCGTCATCGATGACTTTCCACTTGGCGACCTCATCCCAACCGACCAGGGTCACCGCTGTTCCGGTGTGCCCCGCGCGGCCAGTTCTGCCGATACGGTGCACATAGGTCATCGCGTCGTCCGGCACTTGATAGTTGATGACGTGGGTAACGTCGTCCACGTCGATGCCACGAGCTGCAACATCCGTCGCGACGAGAACCTCAATCTTCTTGCTGCGGAAGGCGTTAAGGGATTTTTCCCGCGCAGGCTGAGCCATATCGCCATGGACCGCGCCGACGAGGAAACCACGTTGGGCGAGGTCATCGGCAACATCAGCGGCGGAGCGCTTGGTGCGCGTGAAAATGATGGTTCGGCCTCGATTATGCGCCTGCAAAATTGCGGACAAGGTGGCCAGCTTGTTGAGCTTATGATTCTTAAACGCCACTTGCTTCGTGGTCGTGTGCGTCGTCGAATCATCCGTACCCTCAGCGCGGATATGCACAGGCTTATTCATAAAAGTCCTGGCCAAGGCCATGATTGGCGCTGGCATTGTCGCCGAGAACAACATCGTTTGGCGCTTCTCAGGAACCTGTTGAAGGATTTTCTCGATATCGGGAAGGAAACCGAGGTCAAGCATTTCGTCGGCTTCGTCGAGTACCAGAACAGCGACGTGGGAGAGGTTGAGCTCACGGTTCTTGCACAAATCCAGCAGTCGACCCGGTGTGCCGACGATGCAGTCTGTTCCCTCGCGGAGCTGTGCGATCTGCTTCTCAAAGGGATGGCCGCCACAAATCGTGGTCACGCGCAGTGAACGATGCTCCTCATTGAAATTGGCCAGATGCCTCGCGGCCAGAGTGAGGTCATCGGCAACCTGGTAGGCCAGCTCGCGGGTGGGGGCGACGACTAATGCTCTAGGCGTTCCGTCCAGCTCGGGGATGGCCGCGTCGTCAAAAATGCGATCAAGCAGTGGCACCCCGTATGCCAGCGTTTTCCCCATCCCGGTTCGCGCTTGTCCGATGAGGTCTTTACCGTCGAGGGCCAGAGGTAGAGTGAGCTCCTGGATAGCAAATGTGTGCGTGATACCGTGTTCGGCCAGCGCGTCGACGATTTCTGCCGCTACGCCGAGTTCCTCAAACGTCGGTGTTCCGGATTGCTCTGTTCCCGATTGCGCTGTTCCCCAGCGTGCGATGTCAATGGGCTGTGGTGTGGTGTTGGAAGCGGCTGCATTAACATTCGCGGTCACGTTATTGGGGTCGGGCGCGTCCTTGGGAGCGAAGGTGGCCGCGGGAGTGGTATTGTTCGTCCCTTGATTAGGTGATGTCGTCCGAGGCGCTGCCGAGCGTGATGAACGCCGGACAGCTCTCCGCCGTCGCGATGATGTACGTGTTTGCTGCGAACGCCGCTTGTCCGTCATGGTGGTTATCCTATCGTGGTGCCTACAATGGCCGGTGCTGGGCTGGTGAGGCGTGTTCGCATCTGCCAAAAATAGCCGTTATGGTGCTGTCCTGATCAGGTCATAGGCGCCATAGAGAAAACCCTGACGTTGATGATAAGGATTGATGATGGAAATCAAGATTGGTTTTACAGATAACCCCCGTGAACTGGTCATTAATGCCAAGGGGAAAAAAGAAGAAATCACCAACACAATTAACGACGCCTTGTCCAAGCCGACGGATACCAGCGCTGTGTTGAGCATCGATGATGCCAAAGGACACACCCATTTGATTCGCCGTGCCGCCATTGCCTACGTAGAAATCGGCACAGAGTCCGCCCGCCCCGTCGGCTTCGCGTAAACAACGTACCCGCTGTTTTACTATTCGCCCGCTGGCTTCGCGTTTCCGCCCCACGAGGTATCCCCTAAAGAGTCATTATCGAATGAGCCACAACAACGACGTGCACCGTGATCGCGCTAGTGCCGGTCGCGCTAACAACTCTGCTATCGACCCCGACGGCCCTGCGCCGATGACCCGTACCCCTTTGAGGAAGAAACGCCGGTCCGGGAGAGCCGCCCCTGCGGAATCCACACCAATCTTGCTCGCCCGTCGATGGGGCTGGGGCGCGCTAGTTATTCCTGTTGTCGCGGTACTTGTCCTGTGGTTGATTGTTGCTGCCATGACAGGGGTAGGGAACCCATTTCGCGCGTCGACAGTGCAAGATTCTCCCTTTAGCCAGGGTGATGGTGATGGGGCACAAGGCGATGGCCCCCATGGGCTGGGTGATAATCCGGTTCCGTCCTCGCCAGAGGTAGAAAAAGGCCTGCAGAAGGAGTTGCCTAAAGGTGGCCCGTACACCGAGGCTGGTGAGGGGACGTACCGTGCGATCGGTAAACCTGGGATGAAGGTCGGCGAGGGTAAAACCAAACGTGTGAAATTTGTTATCGAGGCTGAAAATGGGCTCGATACCAATAGTTACGGTGGGGACGACGCGATCTCGACGATGATAGATAGCACCCTTTCCGATCCTCGGAGCTGGACACACGATAAGAACATCGCGTTTGAACACATCGATATCGATGATCCGACACAGTCGCCCGATCTGCGCATCCAGATTTCCAGTCCGGAAACAGCCCGCCAGGCATGTGGGGATAGCATCAAAATAGAAACAAGTTGTTTTACCGCGGCAGGTAATCGTGTTGTTCTCAATGAGGCCCGGTGGGTTGGTGGCTCTGGGGCTTTTAATGGGGATCTTGGTTCATATCGCGAATACATGATCAACCACGAGGTCGGGCACGGAATCGGCTACGCTCACCACAAAGCATGTGAAGACGATGGCGGTTTAGCGCCTATCATGATGCAGCAGACACTGGGGTTGGCTAATAACCCATTGCATAAGCTTGATAAAGAATCCGCCCAGGTGTACCCCGAGGACAATAAAGTCTGTAAATACAATGCATGGCCGTACCCGCAAGCGTCGAAATCGTAGTGCGTAAGGGACAGAACGTACTTAAGGATGGAACCCATGACTTCAGCGGAGCCGACACCACTTCATGACATGGCCCCACCGTCGGACCCCATCCTGATGGGCTTCCGGGCAGATCGCGGAACCCCCGAACTCTTGGGGCGCGAATGGGGGTACGGGTGGAAAGTTCAATCCGCCGTTCTTCGACGCGCACACCATGCGGATACGGCAATTTGGTCGGCGAAAATGCGCCACAAATTGAAGCCATCGGGGATTGGCGTCGTCCGCCCACTGAGCTCCTCTGATGGACGCTACATCCTCGGAGGGTGGCACGCGGATACATGGGTACAGGGGCACCCCGCTCCGCGGTTTGATGAAATCGCCGCCGCATCGCTTCTGCTGTCGGAATCGATCGACCAGGCGATGGGGGTGGGCGGAAACAACCGTTTCAGCGAGAACCCACTCCCGCAGATTGACCTCGACGAACGCCCGTGGACAACGCAACACCTCTTCGCCGCAGCCGATCAGGCGGCGTTTTCCGAGGACCCATCGCAGGTGATCGCGCCGGGGCTCGACGTCTCCGCAGTGGCGAGTTCTACCGTTGCTCAGGCATTGGAGTTGGCGTCCTCGGTGGCGGCATTGCGTGACGAAGTGCAGGCTCCGAACCGCGTGGTGTCCTCCGACATGGTCGGGACGACGGTGTTTGATGGTTCCTCCCCGGCCGTTGTGACCGAGATTCCGCCGGTGTTTCATCCGCATGCGTGGCCCGTTGCGTTGACCGTCGTCGACGGGATGGCCTGGGGAAATGCCGACGACGGTTTAGCAGCGCGGTGGTCACACCTGCCGGACTTCGACGAAATGATGGTTCGCGCGGTGCTCTATCGGTTGTTCGTCCACGCGCTGCATCCCGATGCTAAGGAGAGCTCACTGGTGGGGTTGGGACGCATGGTTGAGGTCGTCCGTGCGCGTCGCGGTTCTGGGGCGCGCACGTCGTAGGGCAGCGGTTGCGTCGAGCGTTTCTAGGTGACGTGAACGAAAAATGATCTAGCGTGTCCTAGCCAAGTGCAATAATCAGCACCATGTTGACATCGACGCCTACACGGAGACCGCTCCACATCCACCCGACTAAAGAAACTGCCGCTCACACTGAATTCCAGTGGCAGGGGATAGCGTCGGACGTTATCAACTTAGCAGGCTCTTCATCAGGGACGTTTGTGGTAAAAGGTGGACCTGGTGCCGGGCGTTCGTCGTTTTTACGGGATGTTGCCCGGGCGGAGATCATGTCCGGCACAAATCCGGATTCGATCTTATTTCTCACTGCGTCGAAAGAGGCTGCTGTACAGACTAATCGGTGGCTTTTAAGTGCAATCGAACAAGAGTTCGATAATGATATTGCGATAGAGAGAGTGTTTTCCGGCTTGATCGCCCGGTCAGTGCACTCGTTTGCTTTTGCTGTATTACGCCATCAAGCGGCGCATACACCGGGAGCGCTTGCTCCGCGCTTATTAACAGGTGCAGAACATGACTCTCTGGTTCGTGACATGCTCCGTGAGCACAGCGAAAGAGGGGCGGATATATGGCCAGAGCGGTTGCGGTCTGCTCTGACAACTCTTGGTTTTGCCCGTCAGCTCCGTGACTTTTTGCTACGTGTAGCTGAGCGGGGGTGTACGTCGGAGGAACTTCGGCAGTATGGCCAGGGCTGTTCTCGTGATGAATGGAGTGCTGCCGCTGACTTTTACGATGAGTATCGAGCCACGGCTCGTCTCATGGGGTCGAATGCTCTTAACGCCTCAGAGCTCGTCCGTGCTGCAGTTGATGCCCTGGACAGTGATGAAGAATTAGCAGAGTCGTTAAACTTCGATGTCATTCTTATCGACGATTCCCAGTTCTTCGATCCTCTGTCGTCAGAGCTGGTGGAACGTTTCCGATCTCGTGCGCGACTAACGCTAGTTGCTAGCGAGCAATCGGAGTCAGTGTTTCGATTTCGTGGTGGCAGCACGACGTACGCGGACAAGCTGGCGAAAACAGAAAATACTATCCATTTGTCGGGGACCAAACGACTGGCTCCTCCGGTAGCCGAACTGGCTGCCCGCGTAGCCGACGCGACGCGCCACCCCGAAAGCTTAAGGTGGGCGAAAGAAATCCGGCATCAGGACGCCGAGCGGTTATCCGACCATAGTGCCGAATTCGGTGAGGCCGATGTGCGGGTTCTTGTTTCACCATCTGCGGAGGTCGCTGCGGTGGTGGATCGCGTTCGGCGCGCCCATATCGTCGATAATGTTCAGTGGAAAGACATTGCCGTTATTGTTCGTTCAAAGAGTCAAGCTGCACCGATGAGGCGGGGGCTATTGGCGGCGGGGGTGCCAGTAGCTGATGATCCCACGGAGATTGTCTTGTTGGAACAACCGATGGTTCGGGCAATTCTGCAAGCGGTCAGGTGCGCGGTTGGTGAAGACCTTACAAACGACGAGCTAGAGCGACTGGTCCTCAGCCCGATCGGTGGCGGGGACCCAATTACCTTCCGCTGTATTTTGCGCGGTCTTCGTCGTGGGTTCATGAAAGTTGAGTTTGATAATCCCGTAAGAGCGGCTGAGCTGACGGCCATAACTACGACCGACGATGAAGATTACGGCCGCTCGGTTTTTCGCGCGATTGATGCCCTGCGGTTCATTCTCTTAGGCGGTGAGCTTATTGATCTCACAGAGAACCTCACTGCCCGGGAAAAAGATCTGATCATGCGGGTGCGCAGCGTCATTCAAGCTGGTCAGGAAGCCTTCTATGGCGGTGAGAGTGTTGAGGCAATCTTGTGGGCGGTATGGGATGCAGCTGGTTTGTCGGAAGCGTTGGCTAATCAATCGCTACGGGGCGGTGCTGTGGGATCGATGGCCGACCAGCATTTGGACGCTGTCATGTCTTTATTTGATGCCGCTGGGGATTATGTTGAACGTCATCCACACAGCACGATAACCTCGTTCGTTCGATTTATCGTGGAACAAGAATTACCGACGGGGGCTCGTGATAGACGTGGTCCGGTTCGAGAAGCGGTCGACGTGTCTCCGGCCCACGCCACCGTAGGAAAAGAGTGGGATACCGTCGTCGTTGCTGGTTTACAGGAAGATGTATGGCCGTCGCTGTCCGAGACGGGAACTATCTTTCGGCAAGAAGAATTTGTTGATTTTTTGGATCGTGGTGTCGAACCGGGCCGTCCCGAGAATAGGCGTGGCCGGTATGACGATCGCTTGGCTGAAGAGCGCCGCCTGTTCTTGGTAGCAGTGACACGCGCACGCCGATCCTTGCTGGTGACAGCTGTAGGACCTCATGTCTCAGACGACGGAACAGTTGATAGCGACGCAGATATACGCTCCCGGTTCTTGGAAGAGCTTGCAGGCGATCAAGCTTTAGCGAGTTCGCACGGTGAGCCCGATGCTGAGTCCTCTGATAGTGCTGACTTACGAGCTCTTACAAGCAGCGGTGGGTCGCAGACTCAGTCCCCGCTGTCAGTACTTCCAGAGTGCGAATTTCCACGAGTTCTATCACCGGATTCCCTCATCGCCGAACTTAGGCGTGTAGTTGAGTCTGAGGACTCGTCTGGTCATGAGCGACACCATGCTGCTCGGCAGCTAGCCCGTCTGGCTTTAGCGGCGGGTGACGCACCTTCTAGGGAATCGGTGATCACAGCAGCCAACCCTGATCATTGGTGGGGTGCTCAGGAGTTATCGACGACTAAGAATCTGCATGACCCCGAGACTGCGTACTTTATTAGTCCATCTCAGGTGGAAAGATACCTCGAATGCCCGCTTGAGGCTTTTCTACAGAGTGTCGAAACCGCAGGCCGCGATACTACTGCAACTCTGCTAGGTACATTAACCCACATGGCGGCTGAGGCTATGGAGCGCGGGGTCGATGAGGGGGACGTTCGCGATGTCTTTTTAGCGACAGTACCTCGTCTTTTAGGGACTCTCACGTGGAAAAAGCACGATCAAATCGATAAGTGGACGGACATGTTCGACCGTCTGGTGGAAAAGCTACATCTTCGATATGCGGCTGTAACCGGCCACGCAGAGGTTGAACAAGTAATTGAGTCCCGGATCGGCCAGACAAGCTCAGGCGACGATGTCTATGTCAGAGGGAAAATTGATCGTCTCGAGATCAGTGACGTTGGAAAGTACTACATTATCGATTTCAAAACAGGCAATCAGGTAGCAAAGGATATACCTGATAATCCACAACTCAAGACTTATCAGACCGCGGTGGCCAAATCGATAGATCCGCAGAATACTCCCTCCAGCTCTGTGTCCTCCCTGTCTTCTTCTCGTATGTCGGAGGAATGCTCAGCGGACAATTGTTTGGCAGGCGCGGAACTTATTTACCCTCATAAAAATCCGCGGAAGCCTACTGTCCAGGATCCGTTGACAAACGACGATGTTGACGGATGGGCTAGCCAGCTCGTTGATCTTGCACTTGTTATGGCGGGCCCGCACTTCGCTGGCAGTTCTGATTCTCAACCAGATCAGAACTCTCGCGCTCGTTCCCTTAGCCGTGTGCTGGTCAGAAAATCCGCATTGGCCCCGAGTTTCTCCTCGTCGAATATCGAAGACGCGGATTAGCTCGATTCCGAGGTCTACGTTTTCGATGCCTAGCACCATTTTCCATCAACCATATTTATGAACACCGTTGGTAAAGAGATTGGATGATATCCCCATGCCCCACATTCCCGATGGGATTGCTTTTCACGCGAAAGACATTGCTGAGGCGTTACACCGCCCTGTACCTACACGCGAGCAAGCTGCTGTCATTGAGGCAGATTTAGAGCCACAGCTCGTTGTCGCAGGCGCGGGTGCTGGAAAGACCGAGACGATGGCAGCACGTGCGGTCTTTCTCGTCGCTAATGGATGGGTATCCACGGATCAAATACTGGGCCTAACATTCACCCGAAAAGCTGCGGGTGAACTTAATACTCGTATTCGCCATCGTCTCACTCAACTGGCTGCGAGCGACCTCATCCAATCCCTTCCTCCGAATGACCCACGCCGGAAAAACATGCACGACATCCAGCAAACGGTGGTCACCTATGACTCTTTTATGCAGAAGGTCGTTCACGAATTCGGTCTCCTCTTGCCTATCGAACCAGCTGCTCAAGTAGCTGATGGCCCGGAACAATGGTTAACCGCTAACCGAGTCATCAGCGATCTCGGATACGAGGATGAGTCCGATGACTGTAGCTTTTCACAGGCAAAATCGACCGCCAGACAATACATGCTCGCGCTGTCTGAAGCGATGGACAACCACCTGGCGACTCCTCAACAAGTGATTGACGAATCCCAGGCATTTATTGACAACGTCGTGAACGCAGAAGGCGTTATCTCCACACGCGGTTCAAACCGTGGCAGGCTGAAAAGCGATGTAAATAAACTCTGTACACCTCATCAAGATCGCTTGATGCTTCTTAAATATCAGCAAGAGTTCTACAAGAGACTCTCTGACAAACTGCTGATGACGTATGGACAGATTACTGCAAAAGCTACGCAGCTAGTCCGAAAGTACCCTGAGATAGGACAGGAATTGCGTACGCGGTACCATGCTATTTTCCTCGACGAATATCAGGACACCAACTACGCACAGCATGCTTTTTTAAGTAGTCTTTTTGGTTCTCAGCCTGACTTAGAGGCCACGGGTTCAGTCGATAAACCTGTTGGGGTGACAGCGGTGGGGGACCCAATGCAAAGTATCTACGGTTTCCGTGGTGCAAGCCCCGGCAATTTGTATCAATTCCTGGATGATTTTCCCCGGTATCAGGGTGGTGTTCTTGTTCCCTGTGAAAAGAGGGCTCTCTCTCAATCATTTCGCAACCCGGATGAAGTACTCGAACTAGCCAATGCTATATCGCACGATGCCTTGTCTGGTGGGGAAGGCTGTGGCTTTGATGCTGTTGACGCTGACTCTTCGGCACTTGTACCGACGTTGAGTAGCGGTAAAGAAGGTAGCGCTGGGGTCGTCTCCGTGAAATGGGCTCTAGATGAGCGCGATGAAGTCGAGTGGGTTGCCGACGTTTTTGAACAGGAATACCGATCTGCGATGCAGAATAAGTCACAGGGTGAGCCAACTAAGCCATTTACAGGCGCGATCCTTGTGCGAAAAAATGACCACATAACCCCATTTGCTGAAGCTCTTATGAAGCGAGGCATTCCCGTTGGTATGTCGCCAGACTCACTCTATGACATCCCCGAAGTCAGGGAGGTCTTGTCTGTACTGCGAGTAGTGGTTGATCCAAGTGATGATGAAGCTACGCTCGAAGTGCTCAGTAGCCCGCGATGGCGGATGGGAACCCGGGATATCAAAACCCTCAGTAACAGGGCTAAGGACCTTGCTCGAGGATCCGACAATCAATCCGGGACGAGGAAATCGAAACACAAAGAAATTGATTCCATCGAAATATTTGAAGAAAAAGCTAACGAGCTTGAACTTCCGGGAGATGGAACGGAAGTTAGTCTGGCTGATGCAATTGCGGATCTTGGAATATCATCAGACCAGGGAAATAAATCGGCGTTCAGCGATGAAGGGCGCATGCGGTTACAGGCATTATCAGCTGAACTGCGGTGGCTGCGTCGGCAGAGTATGACGGTGCCGCTTCCGGACCTTCTTGCCCAGATTGAGAGCACCTTAAGCATCAGAACTGAGGTGCTTGCTCGCCAAGATCCGTCCGAGGATGGTGCCGCAGGAACCATTCACCTTGATCGACTACGTGATGTTGCCGAAGACTTCACAGCACGTGGGGGAAGTACACAGGAATTTCTCGAGTATCTAAGAGCGGCGGATGAGGCACCGGGAACGACTATAGAAGCCGGAGAAGTCTCTGTTCATTCGGATCAGGTTCAAATTCTCACTGTTCACAGTGCGAAGGGATTGGAATGGGATGTCGTTGCTGTTCCGTTTTGTGATGACTCAACGTATAACAGTCCAGATCTAAGTTCAGGTTCGAAGCAGAAGAAGGGGAAGAAAAAAGGAAACTGGACCGGGACGTGGTTGCGAAGCTCGAAAATTCTGCCCTCCGCGCTCCGAGGCGACCCCCGTTCACCCGCTAACCCACTAGGCTTCCCTGTATTCAAGGACACCGAGCTGGCGACATGGAAGGACATTCAGTCAGCAGAAAAAGAATATAAAAAAGAGATTGAGAGCGTTGACATAAGGGATTCTGATTTCCTCTTTTACGTAGCCATCACTAGGAGTGCGCGCCGACTGCTTGTTTCCGGGCACAGTGTTAACCCAGCTAGTAAAAACTACCTTCAGAAGTCACACCGCTTCTTTCAGGTCCAGAACATCGTCGCAGGCAAATTGGGCATTGATGTCAATGCGCGTTTCGAAGAACTCCAAGCAACTCATGCAGAGGAGCCACTTCGGATCACAGCACATTCCGGTGGAGATCACCCAACGTGGAACCTCGACCTCACGGAACCGCCTTTAGAGACCGTGAGCGATGAACCTCAGAGTGAAGCTCCTATATGGCCATCCGATCCGCTAGGAGAGCGTCGTGAAGCCGTCGACAAAGCAGCTGAGTTAGTACGGGCAGCTATGGAAGATCTCAAGGCTGAGTCTGCTGACCCCGGAAAGGGCTACACGCCACAGGCGGACCCCGGTACTTTGGCCGCCACGTGGGAAAATGAGACCACCGCACTGATCGAAGAAGCACGAGCCGCCTACGTGAGCCACACCGATGTTCCCCTCGGTTTGGAGTTGACGACCTCGGAAATGATGCTAGCTTCAGCTGACCCCGAAGCATTTGCGCGTCGTCGTGCTCGGCCAGTGCCCTTCAAACCCAACCCATACGCCAAGAGAGGCACGGCATTTCATAACTGGTTGGAGGCAGAGCTGGGCGGTGCCTCTGCGCTCATCGACGATGATGAATTGCTAGGCGCAATGGAGGATAGCGACGACGATATTCCTATCTCTCAGCCCGAACTCGATCACCTCAAAAAAGCATTTATGAAGTCACCATGGGCTGGGAAAACAGCGTGGGACGTTGAACGCCCATTTACTCTGAATCTGGGAGGCTACTTCATCCGTGGCCGCATGGATGCCATCTTCAAGAGCGAGAAGAATGGCACACCAGAATGGTTCATCGTCGACTGGAAGACTGGTAAGAAACCTACTGGTCAAGATATGAAAAGAGCAGAGATCCAACTTGCGATGTATAAAGAAGCTCTGCGCCGACAGTTAGCTGACACAGGTACACCGAACGCCACTATCAGGGCAGCTTTTCACTACGTCAGGCTTAACGAGACCTACGAACCCACTGACTTACCATCCCCGGACGAACTCGCTCAGAGTGTCCTTTCTACACTGGACGACTCAGATAATGAACAATCTGGCGATAGTATGCAGTGAGTAACCGTGTGAACGTGCGACGTAATGGGGGAGGACAGTTTGCACCTGTCCCTGAAATTAGCCACGTTCCAAACCAGCACACCGACCACCAGCGAGTAAGGAGAATGAAACGCCATGCGGGTGATACATAATGCGTGAGCGCTTCAAAGTGCGCGGGGATCAGGCACCCCTCAACAATTTGCCCGTGCATGCGCTGGTCAACATCGTCCGGATTCCCTCGCAAGCACCCTTGAGTCCTTGGTGGCTGATCGTTCGTCGATTCTTCTATGCGCTGGTCCTGCTCCTTGTAGCATCGGTCATTTGTTGGTTGGACAAAGACGGGTACTCAGAGCACCTGACGTTCATCGATGCGCTGTACTATTCCACTGTTTCCTTGACAACAACAGGGTACGGCGACATCACACCCGTCACAGAAAACGCGCGCATTGTCAACATCCTGGTCATCACACCAATGCGTATCGTATTCCTGGTCTTATTGGTCGGTACGACACTGTCCGTCTTAACCGAAGCATCCCGTCGAGCATTACAAATCCAAAGGTGGAGGAGACACTTGCGTAACCATACCGTCGTCGTCGGCTACGGCACCAAAGGCCGATCCGCCGTCTCTGCCCTCGTTGAAGACGGGGTTCCCCCGAGCCAGATCGTCGTCGTCGACACCGACAAAGATTCTCTGGCCGCCGCCGAAAACAGAGGCCTCGTGACAGTCAACGGGTCCGCCACCAAAGCCGATGTCCTCCGCCTAGCAGGTGTATCACGGGCCCGGTCCGTGGTTGTCGCACCCAACATGGACGACACCGCCGTCCTCGTCACGCTATCGGTCCGTGAAATTGCGCCCTCCGCCACTATCGTGGCCAGTGTCCGCGAATCAGAAAACGTCCACTTGGTGCGACAATCGGGCGCAGACTCAGTTGTTATTTCCTCCGAAACCGCGGGCCGAATGTTGGGCTTGGCCACGATGACCCCCTCCGTTGTTGAGATGATGGAAGACCTCCTCAGCCCCGATGAAGGATTCTCCATCGCTGAGCGCGTCGTACGAGACGACGAAGTCGGCGGCCACCCAAGAAACCTCTCCGACATCGTGCTCGGTGTGGTGCGCTCCGGCGAGCTGTACCGCATCGATTCCCCCGAAGCCAACGTCGTCGAACAGGGCGACCGGTTGCTCTACGTGCGGCGCGTGTATCCCGCCGAAGGCAGCGACGGACAGGCAAATACCCCACGCAACCCCAGCGCGAAAAATGTGAAACCCCGCAAGTCCGGGGCGGAAAAGAAGTAGCAAGCTTCTACGACGATGGCCAACCATGGGAAGGAGAAGGATGGCCCCTTATCGTAGCCCCCGCAATGGGGCAGGGAATCGCCTTAACCTCTCACTCGAGGAACTCGATTCCGACCAATATGAAGCTGCAACTGCCCCACGAGGCCCCCTCGCCATCGTCGCCGGAGCAGGAACCGGCAAAACACGCACGATCACCCATCGCATCGCATATCTGATAAATCAAGGATTTGTTACTCCACAACAAGTCCATGCCGTCACCTTCACCACCAAAGCTGCCGAGGAAATGAGAGAACGCCTCCGCATCATGGGCGCAGGCGCAGTCCAAGCACGAACATTCCACGCTGCAGCCCGCAAACAGCTCTCCTACTTCTGGCCACGAATAGCAGGCGACCTGCCGTGGAGAATCCTCGATGACAAATTCCGCATGGTGTCCAGGGCACTTCGCCACACCGGAATCAAAGCCGGGAAAGAGACCATCCGCGACGTCATCGGTGAAATCGAATGGTCCAAAGCTAGGCTGATTTCCGCCGCCGACTACGAAAAACGTGTCGAACAACTCCACCGTGAGCCCCCCATTGCGGCAGACAAAGTTGCCGACGCGTACCGCGTCTACGAAGACATTAAGGCGACACCGGAAGGCGTCTTCCTCGATTTCGACGACCTTCTTCTCTACGTCGCCGGTGCAATGGAAAACCTGCCGGAAGTCGCAGAGGAATTCCGCGCACGATACCGAAGCTTCGTGGTCGACGAATTCCAGGACGTCACGCCCCTGCAACAACGCGTGTTAGACGGGTGGTTAGGAGACCGCGACGATATCACCGTCGTTGGAGACGCAAACCAAACGATCTACTCGTTCACTGGCGCCGATCCATCATTTCTACTTCGGTTCCCCCAACGCTTCGAGAATGCCACCGTCGTCCGGTTGCAGCGCGATTACCGCTCCACGCCTCAAGTGGTCGGCCTGGCCAACAAAGTTATTTCTCAGTCACGCGACGGAGTATCAACGGCGGATTTCACACTCGAAGGGCAACGCCCCGCCGGCCCGGAGCCCGTCTTTGAAGAATTCGACGACGAATCCCTGGAAGCCGCCGTCGTCGCGCGCAGAATTCGCCGGCTCATTGAATCCGGCGCTCCGCCGTCGGAAATAGCAATACTGTTCCGGCTCAATGCGCAATCGGAAAAATTTGAGCACGCCCTGGATGAAGCCAACATCCCGCACCATGTCCGCGGTGGAAAGAGCTTCTTCGACCGCTCTGAGATCACCGGTTCACTGGCAGCCTTAGAGCGTCTGGCCAGTGCTCACATGGAGTCGGGGACTATTCACACCGGCGATGCGCTGGTTTCGGACATCAAGGCCGTGTTGGCTCGCCAAGGACTGTCCGCCCAAGCCCCGGCCGGAGAGCGGGCACGCGAGCGGTGGGAATCGTTATCCTCCCTCTACCACCTGATCGCGGATATTGTTCACGCCTCGCCCGGCGCGGACATGCCCGCCGTGATGAGCATCCTCCGCGAGCGCGCCCAATCGAACCGGCCCCCAGCTGGGGTAGAAGGCGTCACCCTGGCGACGATCCACGCTGCAAAAGGCCTGGAGTGGGACGCCGTATTTGTCGTTGGCCTTGTGGAAGGAACACTACCCATCCGGCAGGCTATCGCCCTGGGATCGTCGGCAATCGAAGAAGAACGCCGATTACTGTATGTGGCGGTGACCCGTGCGCGTGAGCATCTGCAACTGAGCTGGTCGCTGGCACGCGAGTCAGGGGGCAGGGCATCCCGGAAACGCACGCGGTTCCTTGACAGCATCGCCCCGACGTCGAAGAGTTCGGCTGACCACCAGCGGAAAAGGAAGCGTAGTTCACGCTTGTGCTCGGAGTGTGGGGCCACGCTACAAACCCCAGCCGAGAAGGTGATGGGGCATTGCAGCAGGTGTGGCAACGACGTCGACGCCAACCTTGTTGACGCTCTGCAGCGCTGGAGGCTAAGGCGCGCGCACCAGCAGGGAACGCCTAGCTACACCGTGTTCAGTAATGCCACCATGATGGCCATTGCAGAGCGGCAACCATCCACCGCACAAGAACTCCTGGACATCAGCGGCATTGGCCCCGCGAAACTGGAACTCTACGGGGACGATATTCTCCGCATCATCGCTGATTCAACATAAGGCGGAGGATTAAGAAGGGGGTTGACGTAACCAGCCAACGGTGATGTCAGATCACCGCGCTGTTACAGCCAGCGCGGACCGATAATGCCGCACACAGGGCAATGAGGGTCTCTGGCAATCGGCGACCGCACGACCTCCAACGTCCGAGGATTCATACTTATCGACGCGCCCACCGTCGGCGGGGTCGGGAGCGACGGAAGAGCGAGCCAGTCACTAAAGACCGACCACTGCGCCGAGATGATCCCGCGGGCGACAGTGACCATCTCGTACGTGAGCGTTAGCGTGCCAGCACTGCGGCCAGAAATCGCCTCGTTGACCAGATCAGGAGACGCCGTCGCCATATGCATACACAGCGGGCACCCGCTGGCATTGCCGACTAGATGTGCGGATGACCCGGTCATGGCAGGGCCAATCCTGAGCGCACCATCACGAATGGTCACGAATAAATACGGCTCATCGACGCTGGCCAGCAGACCGGGGGAAGGTACAGCCACCGCAACGATACTCGCCCGAGGGGTGGTGCGTTCCGAATCCCGTGGTTCATTCGGCTCAGGCAGGTCCGTGTCGGACGCCAGCGCCCCGCCGGTAGTCTCAACAACGTTGGGCGAAAGGGTGCGCTGACCGGGAAATATATCGGCAAGTACGTGCGACAATGGCTCTACAGCAATGATCCTGTGTGGGGGCGTGACGCTCGTTCTGCTTTGCCCGGGGCGGACATTTCCAGCAACTAGCAGGGGAGTGCGCAGGAGTTCGTCGATAAGGGTGAGTGCGAACGATGAAGACACCACCCGCTCGATTCTGCCGATAATTGCCGACGTCGGTTGCGGCGATGAACAAGCGAGGAGTGCCCGGGCGACGCGCTGGGCGGTGGGTCGGTCGGCCATGGGAATGACTACCGCCGTAGAGGTGTCTGCACCGACGCGAAGCCACCCGTCGGGTTGAACAAAAACGCGGGTCCCGGATGATAAGCAGATAGTGTGTGGCCACCGCACGGTGCCCCCTTGGTTTTGTGAACGATTCATTGATCTGGATTTCCCCGGCTGTGCTCTGCGGCACAGTGCTATGTGTAGTGTACCGGCACCCCCTTGGCCACACTGTAGAGTGAAACTATGCCCCCCAGAGTCAAGCGAGACGTCGCTACGGTCGTGGAGGACTTTGCGCCAGAGGTAGAAATACGTCTGTCGTCGCGGAGGAAGAAAACATTGTCCGCCCGCCGAGAGTCTGGTCGGATCGTCGTCATGGCACCGGCGAGAATGTCGGCCGCAGCGTTGCGTGATTCTGTTGAGTCCCTTGTTCGTAGGGTGGAAAAGAAATCGTCCGTCGCGGATAAGTCAGATGACGATCTCCACCGGCGGGCCCGTCGTCTGAATGCGAAATATTTGGAAAACCGTGCGGAATGGACGGATATTCGGTGGGTGACCAATATGGAGCGTCGGTGGGCTTCATGTTCCACGGATACGGGGAGAATTCGGATTAGTCATTACCTGAAGGACGTTCCCGATTACGTCCTTGACCAGGTTATTGTTCATGAGCTAGTGCATACCTTCATTCCGAACCACTCGGCAGAATTTTACGCGTGGGCGCACCGCATTGATTATTGGGAGCGCGCTGATGGGTACTTGGAGGCTTACCAGCGGTGGGGCCGCGGAGGTAGACAGTCCTCGTAGTAACGACGACGATCCGCGCCGAGTCCAAAGGATGGACTAGTTGAAAGGCGGCCTAAGCGGTGCGTCCGGTGTGGCGTCGAGCACTAAGCCCCGTCATGATCATTTGTGTGGCCAGAATGGCGCCGACCCCTTCACCGCACCGGAAACGAAGAGCAAGCAAAGGCTCCAACCCCAAGTGCGTAATGACAGTGCGATGAGCTTTTTCCCGGCTCACATGAGCCGCGACCAGATGCGATTGGACCGCGGGATTAATCTGCACCGCAGCCAACGCGGCCACAGAAATGGCGAGTCCATCGAGGACGACGACGTGGTTATTGTCCAACGCCCCCAAGCACAATCCCGTCGTGACCGCGAACTCAGGACCACCGAACTCAGCAAGAGCATCAATCGGGGAGGAAGGATGAACGCGCGATAAAGCTTGCCGGGCCACCTCACGTTTCCGCTCCATCATGGAAGTATCGGAGTGGGCGCCAATGCCGACGGCATCGTTCACATCAAGCCCGGTGAAATGCGCTGCCACAATGGAGGCAGGAGTGGTGTTCCCGATTCCAACCTCACCGACGGCAAACAGCGTGGGTTCAGTGAATTCGCCGGCTAGTTTCCGGCCATAGTCAACAAACGCGCGGGTATCCGCAGCGGATAGGGCCGGGGCTGTAGCGATATCCCCACGCGCATCGTGAGCGTGGACATAACGAATAGGATGGGCACAATCGTTGCGTCCTTCGCGACATTTACGGTTCCGCTGGTCACCGTGGCTTGAATCGCCCTCAATACCCGCGTCAATAAGAAGCGACGGGATTCCTGCCCCAGCTGCCGTCGTCACACCCAGGCTTTCTCCAACGGCTGACGCGTCCATAATTTCCCGCGTGACGGACGGCGAAAATGATGAGACACCATGCGCTGTCACGGGATGGTCAGCCCCGATAAGAATGTGCTGGGCGTTATGTATATCACCGACCGCGGCAACTTTGTCCATGGTCGTATCCAGGATGCCCAGCGAACCGGGAGGGGTGAGAAGCCGGTCGGAAGAATCGTGAGCTGCGACAACATGCGCCTGATCTGGCATATGGCCGTCATCGGGCGTCGCGATCGCATTTGCTGGTGACTCGGCTCCGTCGCGCCACCCATTCCGCATAATGAGGTTCTCAACGGGAAGTTTCTTGGACCACGCACGCCGCTCGAGCCCAGGCGACGGCGGGCGCTCGTCCGGCCACCCCATGCACATCCACCCCAGCGTTTCAACCCCCTCGGGCAGATGCAGCAGCTCGGCCAGGTCATCGGGGCGGAATAGTGTCACCCACCCCATACCGAGCCCATAGGCCCTCGCGGTCAACCACATGTTCTCGATGGCTGCCGCGCAACTCCACAGGTCGGTATCAACAAAAGTGTTGCGCCCCAAGACCCCGGACGCTGGGGTTCGCCGATCACAGGCGACCACAATTCCCAGCGGTGCCTCCTTAATCCCGTCGAGTTGCAGGTCAAGCAGCCGCTGTTTCCTATCGGGTGTCAGCAGCTCGGCTTGTTTTAGCTTTTCGACGTCGGCCAGCATGGCGGCTTTATCGCGAAGAGCGGGATCATCGACGATGATGAACCGCCATGGCTGGCTATGTCCGACGCTAGGTGCAGCATGGCCAGCGTCGATGACAGTTCGGACAAGGTGGTCAGGCACCGGTTCTGAGCGGTAGCGGCGTATATCGCGTCGTGCTCCAATAACGCGGTCCAACGCAGCGCGCACGTCCTCTGGCAACGCCCATCCGTCTGGTTTTTCAGCGCGCTCGGTGGCTGAGGTTGTATCGCCTATGACGGGGGTCGGGCGCTCCCATCGACGGTCGTTATTCATGTGCTGCTTGTCTTCCGCTGTGAATATCTAGTGTGAGTATGTCGTGCGAGTGTCTATTTGTCGTCGTCGCCGGACCCATCGGTGTTGTCTTCATCACCGCCACTCGAGCCCTTCCCGCGGGTAGAACCATCCTCGTCTGCATCATCGCCATCACTAGGTGTGTTACCGGACTGTTCATTGAGTTCACGCTCTAATTTTTCAATTTCGCTAATAGGGTTGAACTCGTCGTCGTCCGATTCTCCCAGAATGCCGTCGATGAATTCGGCCGGATGGGCGATATCGTCAGCCGTGGGAAGGAAATCGGGGTGGTCCCACACATGGTCACGTCGATCAATACCCACCGCAACAGTGAGCCGCCGCCACAGTTCTGCCGCTTCGTCGGCGTGGCTAGCAGAGAAGTCCAGTCCGGTGTTCCCCGCCATGTTTTCCAATCCGGGTTTCATCGCGCGCCGGGCTGACCAGGATTTTTGGATTGACTCCATGACCGGGATGCGGTCGAAGAGAGCGTCGGCAAGAACGTTGTCCACCCAGCCTTCAACGAGGGACAGCATGGTGTCTAACTGGATGCCCGCGTGCTCATTCGAGGCGACAATTTGGGGCGAGAGATCCATGTTTTGAATCTGCTGGAACATGTCTTGCATCCGCGATGGGTCCGAGAGTGCCTCGGGGTCAATGGACCGGGAGGCTTCTTCCATCGCGGACGTATCCAGCGACAGTCCACGTGAATACGTTTCGACGGCGAGAAGCAGACGCTCTTCGAGCCACGGAACGTAGGCGAATAGTCGCTGGTGGGCTAGTTCCCGTGCGCACAGGTAAATAAGCACCTCACGCTTGGGTTTGTTAAATTCCTCGGCAAGAGTGCTCAGCTGGCCAGTGAGCAGTGCGCTGCCATGCTTCTCATCTAAGGAGAACCCCCACTCGGAGACGCTCGTGACAGAGGTGGCAATATCCCCCAAGATGCGTCCCAGTTGCATCCCCATGTTCATGCCACCGACCTGGGCTAACATGCCGAGCAGCGAACCAGCCATCTGCTTCGCTTCTTCGGGGAGGGCATCCTTTTGTGCTTCATTAAGGCTTTCTGCCACAGGATTTATAAAGCGCTTCCAGGTGGGGAGCGTGCGGGACAGCCACTCCGACGGATCCCATACTTCAGGGATTTTTCCGTTGCTCGGCAGGATCGTCGCATTGCTGAGCCACAATTCAACCAGGCTCGTGGAATCTTCGACAGCCTTCTGATCAGACTGTCGGACAGGTGCCGGATTGGATTGCTTAATGGTCTGGCGGGCAATCTTATCGGCCATCGCAAAATTGATGGGGCCTTTGGCATCAGGGGAGTTCATCGAAGACCCCATCCCAGACAGCATCGTCCCGAACTGGCTAAGAATGTCACCTAAACCGCCCTGACCAGAGGATCCACTTACAGCGAAACCGCCGGGAAATGCGCTAAAACCGGGTATATCGCCACCCGAGCCACCACCCATATTGAAGAATGCCTCAAAGGGGTTACCGCTGCCACCAGGGGAGTTGCCGCCATCATTGCCTTCGTGGCGTTCATTGCCGCTATCCCCGCGACCACTGTTTCCGCTAGAAGGATTGCCCTGGCCGCTATCGCCGTTCTGGTTATTGTTGTTCTTGTCGCTGTGGTCGTTACCGTCGTTACCGTCGTTGTTGTCGTTATTGTTCGAAGAAAAACCGAAACCGTGGTTACTCATACCCTCTACGGTACCGGCTTTGGAAAGCATCTCTCCACATGCTAATAGCGAACGGCCGTCGTCGTTGCTGGTGCGGCATCCGGTACGCTTGATCGCTGTGAGTCTGCGCAACAAGACAATTATTCTCGGTGCAATTCCCGTGGTTGCGTCTGCTGTTGCACTGAGTTTGACGGAAATCCCCGGCACCTCGATTGATCTTTCTGTGCCCTATGCTGCAGAAGGTCCTGGTCCGACATTTAATACGCTGGGCACAACGGGCGGTAAGAGTGTCGTCGACATTTCGGGAACAAAAACCTATCCGACGTCCGGCCATTTGAATATGACCACGGTGTCTGTTCGTCATGGCATGTCGCTGCCACAGGCGATTACTCGGTGGGCAACAACGAACGACACACTGGTTCCGATTGAGCAGATTTTCCCCTCCAATCAGTCGCCGGAGGAAGTGAATAAGGAAAATCAGGCCGCGTTTGCGTCGTCGGAAAATAATGCGACGTCCGCAGCGATGAAGTACCTTCATCGACCGATGGCGGTCACGGTGATGTCCCAGCCCGAGGGGTCCGATCAGATCCATAAGGGGGACATCATTGAGGGGATCGATGGCAAGAAAATCGACCAGCCACAGGATCTGGTCAAGGTTGTACGTGACCATAAAGTGGGAGATCAGGTCACCCTTCAGGTTCAGCGTGACGGCAAATCCGAGGACGTCTCCGTTCCCGTGCGACAAGGGGAGTCTGATGACACTCCGATTTTGGGCATCACCATCAAACAAGAGCCTGCCGACGGGACGACGATCGACTACCACCTGGACGACATTGGTGGCCCATCAGCGGGGCTGATGTTTACTTTGGCGGTCGTCGACAAGCTGACCCCCGACAACCTTACCGATGGAAAATTCATCGCAGGGACGGGCACGATCGACGCGAACGGTGACGTTGGGCCGATCGGTGGAGTCTCCCACAAGATTGACGCTGCGAAGAAGGCGGGGGCGACGATGTTTATGACTCCGTCCGATAACTGTACGGAGGCGCTGTCGGGTGACCATGATGGCGTTGTGCTGGCGAAGGTCAATAACCTTTCCGACGCTGTTGCCGCGTTGAAAGAGGTCAAGGCGGGCAAGAAGCCGAAGAGCTGTTCGGAGTAACGGATCGCGGTGTTGGCAATCGGCGTGTCCTGTGGCAAGCAGTTGGCGATCGTTAGTGATCAGAGGAAAATGTACAACGCCCGCTCTCTCAGGATGTCGTGTGCCGCCATAATGCTGTGTGATCGTGGAGAGATGGGGGTTATCATGCGGAAAGAAGGCTTTCGTACTGGATGCTAAGTTTCTACAAATGCGTACGGTACATCCATGAAACGTCATGGCGTGGCCGAGTACATTTGTGGTCGAGCAGCAGTATTCAACCCCGGTGGCGAGTCGCGATGCGGGAGACATGTCGAGTGGCACAATTTTGGATGGTGCTGGAAGGACATGGTGGGAATAGAGTGGCATGTATCGTTTGCCAAACCCCCAATGAGTACGCTTATATCTTTATAGCTAAATTGGTCTAGTCAGATCTGAAGAGCTGTGGAGTCAGGGTTGCCCCGTGATTCACAGTTTCGTCTTATACGAAGGAGTTAACGTGCGAGAGCGTCAATCTGACGGAAGCCAGCCCATCAAAGGCGTGGGTAAATTTGCCGCGACGTCAGCTCGAACACACAGAAAATCTCATGCTGACGGCGAAAGTGCTCCAGCAGTGGTCGCCGAAGATATCGCGCTGTCAGCTGCCGAAGGCCGAGTATTTGGGCATCTTAATTTCACCGTGCCCGGTAGCGGGTTGACTATTCTTTCCGGCCGCGGAGGATCAGGCCGAACATCACTAGCGTTGAGTATTTCTGGGCGGATGAAGTTGGACGCTGGTACGTTGACCGTGCTTGGGGAGCGAAAGCCTAACAAAATTAATAAAATGGTGGCAATTGCCGGGGTCGATGAGATCGATGGCCTGGATGGCGATGTTCGTCTCCGAACGGTGTTGACTGAGCATAAGAGTTGGTCACACCCATGGATAGTGTGGACGAAGCCCGCTGATCAGGAATACTATGAATCGTTGTGCGGGGATGTCTTCGGCGACCGAGCCTTACCGTCATTAGACTCTTATGTCGCTGAATTGACCAGCCTGGACAACATATTGATCAGAATTTCTCTTGCGCTGGCTCCGGCAAATTCCGAAGAAATCGGACTATTGGTCATGGATGATCTCGAGCAAGTTCGAGAGTATGACTTGCGCCTTGTTCTCATTCATGTTCTCTCGAGATTAGCTCAACGAATGCCAGTGATCGTGAATACGGTCAATCCGATTCCAGATTCACTCATGCCAGATCACACGTTGATTGAACTCTTTAATACGGATAATAACAGCGTTGTTCCAATAGTTGAGGAGTTACCCCCGGGGGTTCTGCAAGACAGAAACACTGCCCGTTCCACTGATTCTGTATCCGTTAATCCATCCCCTGATACCCAGGACGATATAAATAATAACGAGACTGCCAGGTTTGATGCGGTAGCCGCTGGATCCGATGAGGAGACACTTTAATGATTTCTGGTTTGAATTTGGGCTCAGAGCTCCGCCGTTTTCGTCGTTCCAAATTGGGGCGTCTGGCAGTTGGTGCCATTATCTTTATTCCTCTTCTTTATTCCTGCCTTTATTTGTGGGCTTTTTGGAACCCTTTTGGGCACGTGGAGAAGCTTCCTGTTGCATTCGTTAACGACGATAAAGGTGCGAATGTTCAGGGAAAGGAGTTACGTGCAGGTGACCAGATTTCCGATAAGTTAAAAGACGATAAGCGCATTGACTTTGACTTTGTCAGTAATGATAAGGCCACGAAGGGGGTTGAAGACGGAGACTATTACTTTATGGTCCGTCTTACGCCGGACTTTTCTAAAGCAGTCGCATCCCCCAGTGGTACAAAAGCTGAGCAGGCCGTTATTCAAACTAACTACAACACGACTAACGGCTACCTGGCAACGCTGATCGGACAGAACACCATGCGTGAAATGGTGCCCGTGATTTCATCAACCCTCGGAGAACAGGTTGTAGGAAAAGTTTTGGTCAGTATGCAAGAAGCTGGTGCGGGGATTGGTCAGGCCGCTGACGCTGCTGACAAGTTGCAGGATGGATCTAATCAAGTTGGGGACAAACTGGGAGATCTTAAGGATGGAGCTGATCAACTAGATTCTGGTCTCGGCAACGCGCATGATGGCGCGAACCAATTAGCGTCAGGTGCAACAAAAGTGAATAGCGGGGCAAATGATCTTTCCCAAGGGGCATCGACGCTGCACGACAAGTTGGCTGAGGCTAGCACAGGAGTGAACACTCTTTCGGAAAAGATGGGTGAGGCCAAAGCAGGCTCAGATAAGATTCACGACGGAATTGGTCAGGTTGATCAAAAACTCGGTGAGGTTTCTGAGGGATCAGCTAAAGTTGCGGCGGGTGCAGACCAGATAAAGGCCCAGGTCCAGCAAAGTACTGCGCCGTTGGCAGGGATCGATGCAAAAATGGGGCAGCTCACTGGTGGCCTCGATCAGCTCGGTACCGTCGCAACGCAAGTCAACGGTGGCGTTCAGCAAATTAACGGTATCGCCCAGCAAGCGTCGAAGGCCCAAACTGGTCAGTCAGACAAAGTTAGGGCTATCGCTAGTCAGCTGCATAAATCGTCAGATCCTACAGCACAGAACGTTGCGAACCAGCTTGACGGGCTCGCGGTGCAAATTGACTCGCAGGGGTTAGGTAAGAATTCAGAAAACCTCGCCAAAGTTAACCAGCTTTCTCAGGGGACGTCTGCGCTGGCTTATCAGCTTAACGATCCTTCTGCTGAGTTCCGTGGTGGGATTAACCAGCTTGCTAATGGTGCAGGACCAATTCAGAGTAAAATTAATGAGCTCAACACGGGGCTTGACCAGTTAAGTGAAGGCGCTAACACTGTGGCATCAGGGTCAAGTCAGCTGCGTAAGGAGGGCACAACACCCCTTGTTAACGCTTCGGGTCAGTTAAGTTCCGGTTTGGGACAGTTGGATTCTGGTGCCCAGACTCTTAAGGCAGGAATGCCCCAGGCTGTTCAAGGATCTGCGAAACTAGCCGATGGGGGTAAGCAACTGGCTGCTGGCACGAATCGGCTTAAAGATGGTGCTACTCAATTGTCAAGCGGCACTACCCGGCTTCAACAGGGAGCGCATAAGCTTTCCGATGGTGCCGGCAAGTTACAGGATGGCTCAGGTAAGATTTCCACCGGCTTGGGTGAATTGAAGGACAAGTTGGGCGATGGGGCTAAGAAGGTTCCCTCATGGACGACACCTCAGCGTGAGGCGTCAGCGCGCGTCATGTCTGATCCTGCAAAGTTGTCAGCAAAGGATTTTTCAGGGGATCAAGTCTTCGGTTCCGGCCTAGCTCCGTTCTTCTTCTCATTAGCAATGTTCATCGGTGGCCTCATTACATTCTTATTGCTCCGGCCACTTCAGAACCGGGCCGTAGCATCGGGTGTTGCCCCCTTGCGCGCGGCGCTTGATGGCCTATGGCCGGCCAGCATCATCGCTATCCTTCAAGCGACGATGATTATTGTGGTCACGCTAACTCTAGTGGGAATGGATGTGGCACACCCGTGGGCACTATGGATCTTCTCAATCGGCGTTTCCATTGTGTTCGCTGCTATTAACCAAATGTTGAACGTCGCATTGGGGCCTGGGCCCGGTAAGGTTGCAGCGATGGCGTTGCTGATGTTGCAGATTCTTTCGTCAAACGGGCTCTACCCTGTTGAGACGGAGCCTAAACTTTTCCAGTGGCTACACCCAGTTAACCCCTGGACTTACTCAGTGAACGGGTTCCGCCAATTGATGTACGGCAACATTGATCAGCGTCTGCCTCAATCAATACTGGCGCTTATCATCATTGGTGCCATTTGTATTGGCATCACCGCGCTGTGTGCCTACCGTGACCGGAAGTGGACGGTGGAGCGGTTACACCCCGCGATCGATATTTAGTGTGCTGATGCCAGAGCGCCCCAGCTGTATAGCCGGGGCGCTCTTTTTAGGTTTGGTAGCTACTGCTTAGTTACTACTCGGTGTCATCAGTTGGGATGTAATACGGGCAACCAACAGGGGAGTAAGGCTCTAGTAGTCCGAGTCAGTCGTGAAGGAGGCGTTATCGACGGGCGTCTCGTCACTGTCTTCGACAGGCTCAAACGTCGAACGCAGGAGCTCAACAATCTCGGGAGCGATATCGGGACCTCCAAGGAGTTCGATGTTGTCTTGACCGAACGCGCCGGCTGCATCCAATTCTTCTTCGGTAGGCCGTAGCTGAAGCAAGGTAAGGTCGGGCCCGCCGTTAATCATCCCGCTAAATAGCCGAGCTTTGCGAGGACGTGAACCTGGCTCCGCGGCATTCGTGAACATAATTTCGTGGGCCAGGATCGCGCCAGCCACGGTTGGCGGCCAGGCGGTCCGGGCGACGTAATCGTGAAGCTCGTCTCCGGAGCCGATCTCCGGTAGGTCTTGGACAACGAGCGTTAAATTTTGTTCCTCCTCCTCATTAATGAGGTTTCCCGTTTCTCGGGCAATAATTGTCCCCGGAACTAAGCCAAACAATGTTGGGGGCTGATCCCACCCTTCGGCGTGAATAAAGTCAACAGCTTCACGCATCGCTCGTTCTAGGAGCTGCTGTGTGGTGGGTTGGTGCCGGGTGAAATGCGAAGTATGAGTTGAAGATCGCGTCGTATTGGGTGATGTAGCAGGCGTTGATGACGAGTCTGATGACGAGGAAAAAGGACTAAATTCGGACATATAGAAAGTATTCATGCCGTGCCGGTTGGCTTGCAAGAAACACTCTTGTCGGACTTAGGCGTACGTCGAGCTCCTAGGTTATCGACGCCGGCCCAGGTTCAAGTACAGTGAACAGCAATGACCCTCTGATTAGGAGAAGCGAAAAGGTGCCCAAGTCGGTTAAGCGAAAGGCTCCCCGCCGGTGGGCCGTTGTAGCGGTGGTACTGGCTATTGTCGTCATGCTGTTGCCTGTCGCAGTAGCTGTTTTTACTGATGTCGCATGGTTTAACTCCATGAACTTTGGCCGAGTGTACGTCACCGAACTCGTCACTCGGATCGTGCTGTTCGTCGTGGTTGGGCTGCTTGCCGGCGCGTCGATATGGGCAGCCGCGTGGGTAGCCATTAAGTATCGCCCTCTTGTTCCCGAAGACGCAGACCCCCACAGTCCGCTCGAGGCCTATCGGCAGGTTATTGTTCGATCCTCACGGGCTGTTCTGGTGGGTTTGCCGCTGGTCGTCGGGCTATTCGCCGGATTAGCTGCACAGTCCGAGTGGCGCATGATCTTGATGTTTATGCATCGTGAGAGCTTCGGCGAATCGGATCCGCAGTTCCACCACGACTACGGGTTCTATGCATTTAGCGTGCCGTTCTGGTCATGGCTGCTCTCGGTCCTGTTGACGCTGACGGTTGTGGCGTTCGTCGTTAACCTCGTCATGAACTGGCTGTTGGGGGGTATCCGGACGGGGGATCCCCGCGCCGGTAAGCGGGCGACGGTGATGAGCCAAGCTCGCGTGCAGATGGCGTCGATCGCCGGAATTTTCATGGTCGTGAAGGCCGTCGACTATTGGTTCGATCGCTATCGCTTGCTGTCTAAGGACCATTCGACATTCACGGGCGGCTCCTTCACTGACATCAATGCTGTGTTGCCCGCAAAGATTGTCTTGCTCGTCCTTTCTGTTGTAGTGGCCGCAGCGTTCTTCGCGGCAATTTTCCTCCGGGATCTCAGGATTCCCGCGATGGCAGCGGTGCTGATGGTCGCGTCGGCAGGAATTATTGGAGTCGCATGGCCCTTGGTGGTGGAGCAGTTCAATGTGTCCCCGAACCGTGCTGCTAAAGAACGCGACTACATTGAGCGGAATATTAAGTCGACGCGGTACAACTATGGCCTGACTGACGAGCACGTCACCTACGACCGCAATTGGGGTGCTGATGAGAAATCGAAGTCGGATCAAAACGAGTCGGTAGCGAATGATTCCGCGACCATTTCGAACATTCGGCTGCTGGACCCCGAAGCGATTTCGGCGACGTTTACTCAGCAGCAGCAGCTGAAGAATTTCTACGGGTTCCCCAGTGATCTGAGCATTGATCGTTATGAACACAACGGTGAGATGCAAGATTATGTGGTCGCTGCCCGTGAGCTTGATCCCAAATCGCTTTCCGGTAACCAGCAAGACTGGATAAACAAGCACACGGTGTACACGCACGGTAACGGTTTTATCGCTGCGCCGGCGAACAAAGTCGATGAGGTTGCCCGCGATGTCGGATCGTCCCGCGGCGGATACCCAATTTATACCGTGGCTGACTTGCAGTCGAAGGACCGTACTAAGTCGGATGACCCGGATACGTTGAAGATCAAGGTTGATCAGCCGCGTATTTATTATGGCCCCCGTGTGGCTGATACTGATCAGGATTACGCCATTGTCGGCGACGACGGGTCTGGAAAACCGCGTGAGTACGACACTGACGGGTCGAATTACACCTATGAAGGTAAAGGTGGCGTCGGCATCGGAAACATCGTGTCGCGTGCCATGTATTCCCTGAAGTATCAGTCGATGAATCTGTTGTTATCGGAAGCCGTGGGCAACGATTCGAAGATTGTATATGACCGTGACCCTCGCGATCGCGTGCATAAGGTAGCTCCGTGGTTGACGACGGATTCGCAAACTTACCCGGCTGTCATTGATGGTCGTATTAAGTGGATTGTCGACGGATATACGTCCGTGAATAACTTGCCTTATTCGGAGCACACTCAGATTTCGGGCGCGACGGAGGATTCTCTCAACCCTGATGGGACGGAGCAGAACACCGTCGGCAATAGTGTGAGTTACATCCGTAACTCTGTGAAGGCGACGGTGGATGCTTATGACGGGACAGTTGACCTCTATGCCTTTGATGAATCTGACCCGATTTTGAAGTCGTGGCGGCGCAGTTTCCCGGGGACGGTGAAGCCGAAGTCCGATATTTCTGATGAGTTGATGAAGCACCTCCGCTACCCGGAGGATCTGTTTAAGATTCAGCGTGAATTGTTAACGCGGTATCACGTGTCGGACCCGGGCGTGTTCTTCACGAACGACTCGTTCTGGTCGGTTCCCCTGGACCCGACTGCTTCTGAGCAGGGGCTGAGGGATAAGAACCAGCCGCCCTACTACGTCGTCGCGTCGGATCCGACGACCGGGGATCCCAGTTTCCAGCTGATTACCCCGTTGCGCGGGTTGAAGCGCGAGTTCCTCTCTGCTCACATGGCGGTGTCGTCGGACCCGAAGACCTACGGGAAGATCACCGTTCGTGTCTTGCCGACGGACACTCAGACGCAGGGGCCAAAGCAGGCTCAAGACACGATGATGTCGTCGGACCAGATTTCGCGTGAGCGCACCTTGCTTGAGGGGTCCAGTACGTTGATCAATGGCAACTTGCTGACCTTGCCTGTGGGCGACGGCGGGATCCTTTACGTTGAGCCGGTGTATTCGAAGCGTAAGGAGCAGGAATCTGCCTTCCCGAAGCTGTTGCGTGTGCTCGTGTTCTACAACGGGCAGGTTGGGTACGCGCCGACGATCGGTGAGGCGTTGAGCCAGGTCGGCATTGACCCGAAGGAAACGACGACGACGAAGGAAGTGGACGGATCCGATAAGGATAAGTCCGACCAGAATGATTCGGATTCCGATTCCGGATCCAACTCCGATGACACCTCTGGTGACAACAAGGATGACTCTGATAAGAACGACTCGAGTTCCACCGCGGTCAGCCCATCCAGCGATGATGTGAAGGAACTTGATGACGCTGTTCAGAAGGTCCGCGACGCGAAAAACAGTGGATCGTTTGAGGACTACGGTAAAGCCTTGGACGAGCTGCAAAAGGCCTTGGAGAAATACCAGAGCGACACTGGCTCCAGTGGGTCGACGCAGCTGACGGATACCGAGGGGCCGAAGCCATCGGGTAGTGGTTCATAGCCAGTGCGCAGGCGATTTCACATTTGTTCCGCGATGCGTTAAATTATCTCTTGTCGCTGACGGAGACACGGTCTCCGTGCGACTGTCGCGGGGTGGAGCAGCTCGGTAGCTCGCTGGGCTCATAACCCAGAGGTCGATGGTTCGAATCCATCCCCCGCTACAAAACAAGCCCCCTATCGGCAGGTAATGCCGGTAGGGGGTTTTCGTCGCTAAGCGCTGCTGTCAATCGTGGCTTTGCGCAAGGCTCTCGATATAAATCTGCCGGTCACAGCAGGTGCGAAGAAGCTCGGGGCTATGGCTGATGATTAGAATCCCAATTCCGCCGTCGCGCGCCCAGGACGTCAGCATGGTCATCGTGTGCGCAGCTGTTCCCGGGTCCAGCATGGCGGTGACCTCATCGCACACGACAAAGTCCGGTTCGCTTGCCAACACACGCGCCAATATTGCTCGCTGGAGCTGGCCGTCTGAAACCTGGGAGGGGCGACGATCCAGAAGGTCCGGTGTCACCTGGACTTCCATCGCCGCTTCTTCGGCCGTCATTCCGTGGCTGGTTTCTTCGATGATTTGCCGCAGAGTGAACCGCGGATTGCACGCCTTCCGCGGCGACTGAAAGAGCATATTGATCTTTCCACGCGCCTGCCTCCGGCCCCCGATAACGGACGTAATATTCCGGATTTCCTCTCCGCCGCATGTCACGGTTCCGTGGTCAGCATCAAGCAGCCCACACATGATCCTGGCCAGCGTCGTCTTACCGGATCCTGACGGGCCTGCGAGCCCCACAATTTCTCCAGAGTGGATAGAAATATCCAGTTGGTTCAGAACGGGGATCGACGCTTTCTTGCCACTAAAGCTCTTCGTGATCTTCGACCCCTCCCACACTTTGGGATGCATTTTTCTTTCCGACGCTAACTTCGCGGGTGAGTTTTCGTGTGAACCGCGTGCGTCGTCATGCGAGGTGGACGAACCGTCGTGCGAAGCGGCGGACAGTGCTGCCGCTTCCTTCAGACGTGATTCGAAGGTGACGGAGTCGCCCAGGTCCACCAGCGAGGGAGGGAAGCCAGGGATCGGAACCATGCCGCCGGAGGGAAGCGCGGCAAGCAGAGCCCGAGTATATGGGTCATGAGGGTGGTCCAGGATTGTTGACGCTGCGCCTTGTTCCACAAAACGGGAGGCGTACATCACGCTTAAACGGTCGGCGATGCCAGCGTCCCGCAGTTCCGTTACATCGTGCGTGATTAAAAGGACCGCGCGGTCCGCGTCGGCAATATCTCGCAACAGAGAGAACAGGGAGGATTTCAATTCCGGGTCCAAGGAGGCCGTGGGCTCGTCGGCAATCACGACTTCGGGATCGCCGGCAAGGGCGAAGGCGACGGCTACTCGTTGGACCATTCCGCCGGAGAGCTCATGAGGATAAAGGTTTGCCACTCGGGTAGAGAGGTAAACCTGATCCAGCAGCGTCTCGATTTTCTGAGGTGCGTCGGCAGACGGGGTGAGCTCGGTGATCGTTTCTATGAGTTGGCTTCCGACTGTTCGGACCGGGGTGAGAAAAGTTGCCGCGGACTGCGGGATCAGGCCGACGTGGTGGCCGGCGAGGGGACTCGGCTTGTCCCGCCAATCGCCGTGCTTGGCGTGGTGGTAGGCAACCATGTCTTGGGACCAGCCCGGCGATGGCGACGATTCTTGAACAATGACCGTGCCTTCCACGTGGGCAGACGACGGCACCGTGCCGACGACGGTATTCGCGATGATGGACTTACCGCACCCGGATTCGCCGATCACCGCATGGACTTCACCTGGGCATACGGTGAGGGAAATGTCTGTGTTCGCATGAACCCAGCCACGGTCCGCATGGCCGCGACCGTGGAACCGCCCACGGTGGCCGGGGGCAGGAATTCTCACGCTCAGATGCCGGATGTCGACCGAGGGGATACGCCCTTGATTAGGGGTGAGAGTTTCGTCAAGGGGGGCAGACATTAGCTAGACCTTCCCTTCGCCATAGTCATTAACACGGGAAACTAGCGAGTGCCCGACGTTTGATACTGCTAACGAAAAAACGACGAGGAACAATGCTGGGAAGACCAGAATCCACCAGCTGCCAAGCAGTACTCCGCCTTGAGCATCGCGGAGGAGAGTGCCGAGGGCGGCTCTGTGTGCGGGAAGTCCGACCCCCAGGAACGACAAGGTCGATTCATGCCAAATCGCATGAGGGACTAATAGAATAAGTCCCACGACAGACTGGCTTAATGCAGCTGGGACAAGGTGGTGTCCGATTACCCACAGGTGACCACGTCCGCCGAGGTAAGCAGCTTGGATGTAATCCGAGTGTCTAATAGTGAGCACTTGCGCGCGGGTAATACGGGCGATAGGAATCCAGTGGGTGGCAACGAGAGCCAGCACGATCGCGGTGGCTGATCCTTTGAAAAAAGAGACCACAACAAGGACGAGAATCAGATGGGGTAGCGAATTCATTCCATCAACGAAACGCATGGTCAGGCGATCAAGGAATCCGCCGGCGAGAGCAGCGGTAACCCCAATTAACGTCCCAATTATCGCGGAGAACACAGCCGTGACGACCGCGATGATGAGCGAAATCCTCAGCGCCTGTGCGGTGCGGACGAATAGATCATGCCCGCCGGAATCAGTACCAAACCAGTAGTCCGAGCTCGGGGGACTATACGCATTGCCGAAACTAACGGTTGTTTGATCCTCCGGCAGGGCAACGGGAACGACGATCGCGTAGGCAACAATCACCGCAATCGTGAGCACTGAAATCCAGACGAGTGGTAACCCCGATGACCGACGCTTAAACAGACGCTTAAACATTGGCATCGACCCTCGGATCTGTGAGGACGACGCAGGCGTCGGCAAGCATGTTTCCGATTAGTACTGCGATGGTGATGAGGAGGGTCAGCGTCGATAACAACATGAAATCGAGGGATTTCGCGGAGTCGACCATCGCCTGGCCAAGGCCCGGCCAGCCGAAAATCGATTCGATAATGGTTGATCCGACAATGAGTTCCGGTAACCGAGATCCGATGAGCGCAAAGTACGAGGGTAATGACAGCGGAACGATGTGGTGCAGCATTACCGTGCGTCGATCAAGCCCACGGACACGGGTACCAGTCATTGCTTCGGATTGAATTGCTTCGCGAACGGAGGCTCTGAGGCTCAAAAGGAACCAGGGCAGCTGGCTGATTCCCAGGATGACTGCGGGGAGAGCGACATGGCGGAGAGTGCCAGCGAACGTAACAGGTTGTCCTGGATCTGTGAGCCCACCAGCAGGAGCGATAGGGATCCACAAACAAAAGACCAATAGAGCAACAAGGGCAAGGACAAAGGGGGGAGGGACTGAAGCAAAGTGGCGATAAACCCGGCGATTCGGTCGACAAGACCACCTTCACGAAGGCCAGCCACGACACCGAGCACGAATGAGACGACCAGAGTAAGGGTTAAAGCCAGCGCTCCCAGTAGAATTGACCACCCCAGACGCTGCGCTAGGACGTCGGCTACTGGCATGCGGTAGAACCGTGATGTTCCCAGGTCACCTGTGCAGACGCTGGTCACCCATGACCACCAGGAGGCGTACCAGGGGCCTCCAATGTTGAGGGTCCGGATCAGATCCTCACGTTGTTCGTCGGTTAAAGCACCGGCGTTGCCGTGGGTATAGGCTTCGAGCGGGTCGAAGGGGCTTAGCGATGCCAAGAAAAACATCGCGGCCGTGACGGCCAACGCGAGAAGCGGCAGGGAACAGATCCGGCGGAGCATAAGGATTCCTATGTCACGCCGGCGGCTGTGGCTAGACGCCGAGATCGATCGTCGACGATGGCGATCGGTCGGATTATCGATAGGCTTTTGACCTGGGGAAATTCGGCGCAGTCTCGGTGTAGACACGGTTTAGTTGTGCCATTCCTCAATGTTGTACCAAGGCCCGAACAAGGAGCCGTGGGAATGCGGTTCGACAATCTGGTCGCCAGTTTTCATGCCATGGCTATTGAGCACGTAGGAGTGAGCGCCGTACGTGAGTGCGAGCATGGCTGGCTTCTTCCGATACTCCTGTTGGACTTTTTTGTAGATCTTGTTGCGCTTGTCCTTGTTGGACTCGGATCGCGCCTGGTCCAGCAGCTTGTCGATTTCTGGATTGACGTAGTCCGACGCGTTATCCCACTTTGCCCCGACGCCATCGGCTGCATACTTCGAATGCAAAATATGATAGATCTGTCCGTCGATGGTGTAAGGCTCACCGCCGCCGCCCAGCATGACCGGCGTGGAGTTGTACACCTCTTCGGTCACCGCGCTGGAGTCCTTGGCCACCGGGTTGATCTGAATGCCAATGGCCTTCAGGTCCGAGGCTGCGGCGAGGGTTAAATCCTTTCGGGCGGCATCGCGGTTAGGGAAGTAGATAACATCCATTTCCGCCCGCTGGCCGTCCTTGACTCTGATGCCGTCGGATTCTTTAACCCAACCGGCGTCGTCGAGAATTTTTTCCGCCTTCTTTGTGTCGTGGGGGATCTCCGAATCTTTGTCGTAGGCATCGCCATAGGCGTCGGTGATGAAGGTACTGGTTGGGGTTCCGTGGCCTGCATAAATGTCGTCAATCATCTTTTGTCGATCGACGCTGAGGTTCATGGCCATGCGGATCGCGTCGTCACCGGCGACGGGGTGAGCAGCGGGAAGGGAGATGCCCCGCCAATCCAGGGAATCAATATGCTCCGCGGAAATGTCCTTGGATTTGGCGACGGTGTCGGCCAGCTTGGCTTCGAGCATAGTGCCATCGCCTTCGCCGACGCGCATCTGCTGCGCCCGGGTGTTGTCGTCGGTGTTGTGCCGGATGACGATCTTCTCGGTCTCGGGGGCATCGCCCCAGTAGCCATCGCGCGCCTCGAGGATCGCTTCATCTGGACGTAGAGAGGTGACCTTGTATGGGCCCGTTCCAATGGGATCTGAGTTAATCTTCATGTCCTCTGCCTTCGCCGGGTTGGTGAAATCGAAGGCTTCAGACGGAGCGATAGCTCGGTAGATGCGACGGTCGAACTCGGAATCAGGGTGCTTGAGGTGGAACTTGACGGCGTGGTCCCCGTCCGGTGTGACGTCGTCGATTGATTCAACTGCCGTGGCCTCTGTGGAGGCGAAGCGCGGATCGATGATCGCTTTATAAGTGGCGACGACATCCTCCGGCCCGAAGGACGATCCGTCCGAGAAGGAAATGTCTTTCTTCAACGGGACGGTCCATTCCGTCAAATCATCGTTGGATTTGGCTTCGCCATCGGCGAGCACCGGCTTCGGCTTGGAGTTTTTTCCTGGGGAAACACGGTAGAGCGAGTCGTAGATGTGGGACTCTCCGTTTCGTCCGTGTCCAAGAAGTGGGTTGTAGTTACCGAGCTTCATATTTTCCAGGACGACGAATTGCTTGGTGGATTTGTCTGAGCTTTCGCCGTCTCCGCCGGTGGACGGCGTTGAGCATGCTGAAAGGGCCAGGGAGAGGGATGCTACGGCGGCAAGTGCGGTGGTGAAGTGGCGGCTTCGTGACTTCTTCAGGGGAGAGCGGAAGCTGGGTGAGGAGTGAGTTCGGGACACGGCAGGTCTTTCGCAGGGGAGACATTGGAAATGAAAAGTGATGTGAGTTAGAGCATGCTAAGGAAGTTCCGCCTGGTCAAATCTTACCAACCACGTATGGGGGTGAAAATATAATTCGATAAAACATTAGGTTATGAACTAAAGTCCGATTTGCGAATTCGCAGGTCATTGGAGGTGTTAGCTGACGCATTAGGGCTTACAAGCCGCTGTAATTAGGGGAGTGTTCGTCGCTAGGTGGAGTCTCACTCTAAAGAAATCTCAGAAACCTGTTGACTTACTTAGGTAAGGCTCCAATACTTTTGTTTCTCACGTGATCCCTCGTAGAACTAATGCTCCCCAGGAAGAATTGTGAAAATACTGAATACGTCAAAACGTCGAGCTAGGAGGGCAATCCTCGCTAGTATCCTTGCCGCATCGATGGCTATAGCAGGGTGTTCGGGCCCGAATTCTGACAATGACTCCAAGGCGGATGAAAAGCAGTCTGTGAAAGACGTGATGGGCAGGACCGTTGAGATACCGGCTCACCCAGAGCGACTTCTATTCGGTGGTCAACGGTTGCTGTACACCACTGCACTACTCGATAAAGAAAATCCGCTTGAGAACATCGTCGCCTGGCCAGATGATCTCGAACAAAATGACATGGCTACATACAAGAAATACAGAGAGAAATTCCCAGATATAGCCAACATCACGAAGACTGGTGAAGTGTGGGACGGCTCGATGTCACTAGAGCAAGCTCTCCAGGCTCGTCCAGACGTCTTCGTCGTCAGTGCGGGAAGTTTTGATGCTGCCAAAGAAGCTGGGTTAATCGAGGGACTTGAGAAAGCCGGTGTGCCGACCGTCACGGTCGATTATTTCATCGATCCCGCGAAAAATACGGTTCCTTCGGTCACGTTGATGGGGAAACTCACGGGGCACACCGATGAAGCCAAGAACTACACGGATTTTTATCAGGAGAAACTCGATCGAGTTCAAAAACGTCTGAAGGACTCTAATCAACCGGCGACAGACACGTTCTTGTGGCGGGCACCGGGCTACTTTGATTGCTGTTCAACCTTCAATAAATCGAACTTGGCGACGTTAGTGAACGAAGCTGGTGGTAACAATCTTGGTGACAGCATGATTGATACTAAACAAGGGCAAGTCTCTCCCGAATCCCTCGCCGGGAAGAACCCAGATGTGATCGTGGCTACCGGTGCGGATTGGTCGCCAGATCGTTCACCCGTCAAGGGAAAGAAGTACGTGGCCCTTGGTTATGACGAACCCGCAGATAAGGCCAAACAACAACTTAGCGAGGTTGTCTCCAGTCAAGCTGCTGTTTCTCAGGTTGACGCCGTGAAAAACCACCGCACTTATGCCATGTGGCACCACTTTTACGATTCCCCTTACAACGTCATCGCCATTGAATGGATGGCTAAGGCGATGCATCCGGAACTCTTTGGGGACCTGGATCCTGATGCTGACATGAAGACGCTGCATGAGCAGTTCTTGCCTGTGAAATACTCAGGTACATTCTGGACTCAGTTGTCATGAGTTCAGTTGAGTTTGAGCCGTCGGTAGCCTCCGCCGTTAATGCCCTTTCTGACGACGAAATGGAAGAAGAACTTTATGCTGCTTCGTCTCGGAAAAAGCTTTTATTTATCGCAGTTCTGGCTGTCGCACTAGTCATTTTCACTGTCTGCGATTTCTTGATAGGCGGAGGCTCGATGCCTGCTTCCGATGCGCTATCGACACTTTTCAATCCTTCTCACTCACGGCCCATTGACTATCAGATAATTTGGGATATTCGCCTACCGATGACAGTAACTGCTGTGCTCGTGGGAGGAGCACTTGCAGCCGCCGGCGCCCAAATGCAAACAATTCTGGGAAATCCACTCGCGGAACCCTACACATTGGGCATATCCGCAGCGGCCAGCTTTGGCGCAGCGCTGGCAGTAGTTACCGGCTTCTCGGCGACCACGATCGGTGGAACACTGGGAATGTCTGGGGCTTCGTGGATCTTTGGGATCGCCGCGTGCGGAATCATCATCATCTTTTCTCGGCTGCGTGGAAGCGGAGCCGAGACAATGATCTTGCTTGGTATCGCGATCGTATTTTTCTTTGACGCGATGCTCGCTCTGATGCAGTACATGGCCTCTGAAGTGCAGCTTGAGCAAGTCGTTTTCTGGACCCTAGGCAGTTTAACGCGTGCGACGTGGCCGCAAATTGGAGTCCTCGCTGTTCTCCTAGTGATTTGCCTAGCAGGCTTTTACCGCAATGCGTGGGTCCTTACAGCCTTCAGGTTGGGCGATGACAGGGCAATGTCGATGGGCATCAATGTCCCTCGCGTCCGCAATGTAACTTTGGTGGCCGTTAGCTTATTGGCTGCGACGTCAGTTGCTATGGCCGGAACTATCGGTTTCATCGGGTTGGTTGGGCCGCATATCGCGCGAATTGTCGTTGGGGAGGATCAGCGGTACTTCCTGACCGCTTCCGTTCTGTCGGGCTCGGTGTTGCTGGTGAGCGCCTCGGTGTGCGCAAAGCTCATCCAGCCCGGGGTGATTCTTCCTGTTGGCATTATTACCGCAGTGGTTGGCGTGCCTGTATTCGTCGCCATTATTGCCTCCTCCCGAACGCGAAACTGGTCCTAGTAGAGGTATCGACCATGTCACATGAGCCAGCTTCTAGGAGTCGTCGTTTCAATACTCGATCTGTAACGACGATCGACGGTAAAGAAGAATTTTTCCAAGGACGCAACATCACCTTTTCCTATTCCGCTCGAGAAACGACTCCAACGCTTCAGGATGTCACGATCCCACCATGCTCCCCGGGAACCATCACGGCTTTGATTGGGCCGAACGGTTCAGGCAAGTCAACACTTTTGAGATGTCTAGCTGGGCTAGAGAAAAGCGAAGGAACAGTAATCGGGCCGAAGGCCTTGTATCTTCCGCAAGATCCTCCGCCTAAAAGTGCCTTAACTGTGTTTGAGACCGTTCTGCTAGCCCACCAACAAAGTCTTAAAGGATTCGCGGGGTTGCGCGTATCGCCGGAAACCCGCGCCAAAGTTCGAACTGTGCTCGCCACAATGGGGCTAGCTGAATTAGAGCATCGGCCGATGGGGCAGCTCTCGGGAGGACAACGTCAGCTTGTCAGCTGTGCGCAAGCCTTGATTCGGCGCCCTAAGGTTTTGTTACTCGACGAACCTACGAGCGCTCTGGACTTGAAAAACCAACTATCGCTACTGGAGTGGGTTCGTGATTATGCGGTGGCTACGCCAGCTGCAGTGGTGCTCACGGTTCATGACCTTACCCAGGCCGCCAGAATTGCTGACCAAGTAGTAGTCCTCGACCAGGGGAGAAACGTCGGCTCAGGCTTACCTGAGGAGACCATCACCGAATCCATGCTCGCCTCGGTGTATCGTGTCCGCTCTCATATCACTCGAGGGGAGGCGGGATTATTCATCGACGCCCTATCTCCGTTGACCTAGCCGGCCATTGCCCAGTCATTTCTTACTTTGCCTTACTTTGCGAATTCCCACCGAAATACATGCCGCTCCACCCGTTTTCCCCATCCCAAGGAAGGAAACCTCATGCCCGCTGTTGGAACGCCAGAACTTCGCTCTGATCGGAGTCTCCGTCTGCTGACTAGATCGGATTTAAAAGACATAGAGCTTGAACCGTCAAAGGTTATTGAACTTGTCGAAGACGGCTATCGTGCCTTGGATGAAGGACAATCTCGATGTCCTACGAAAATGATGATTGAATTACCAGTTAAAAGCCGGGATTCGATTGCGTTTTCGATGCTTGGCTTTGATGGTTATCGCGACCTTGTCGGCTACAAAACGTCGTATCGAAAGGGTGGCGATAATCCCGACCATTACTACACGACCATAACCTTGTACGACGATTCAACAGGTTTGCCGTATGCTTTGATGGACTGTCAGAAAGTAGGAGCACTCCGAACACCTGCGACGACTGCACTCATAGCCCGACAGTGCAGTAAACCCGATCCTCGGTCGGTGTTGATGCTGGGTACCGGAATTCAAGCCGTCAACACGTTGCCTTACCTGGCGACAGCGCTACCTTCCCTGTCCACATTCACGTTTCACGGAACACATGAAGGTGGCATCCACTCAACTCGCGAGCACTTTCGTAGGTGGTTTCCCGATCTGGACCTCAGGTTCGCTGAGGATGTTAAGGAGGCGGTTCAGGAATCTGACATCGTTGTAGTCGCTTCCGGTCGCGCATGTCATCCACCCATCCATACTGACTGGCTTCCCAAGGGTGGCCTACTCATTTCAGTGGCATCAAAGGGCGTAGCAGATGGGGCAGTTGCAGAAGCTGATCGTGTCGTGGCCACGAGTGAGGGGCAATATGCCTTAGTCGGAAAACGTCTACGCCAGGGTAGCAACCAGCTCGATGGCGTACTTCCAGAACTCATTTCATCAGGTCGAACCATCCGAAGTCATGCCGATGAAAAGGTGTTCGCTTTTAGTTCGGGGATGATTGTGACTGATATCCCAGTTGCTGATGAGCTTGCTATGAGGGCGCTGGCAGCTGGACGAGGGCGGGAGGTACGGCTATGGGATTAGCGGAACAAGCGGATCCACACCTGTGCCTCGAGCCCATGTTGGAAAGCTGGGAGGAAGAAGTAATAGACGACCCGCATTTCTTGTATTTTCTCCGCAGATTGTCTGGAAAACCGTTTCACCTTTTGCATCCGGCTACATTCAGTAAAAACTTAGCCGCATACATTGACGTCTTTGACCATCATGGAGTGGAAGGACACGTTCTCTTTGCACGAAAAGCCAATAAAGCCCAGTGCTGGCTTCATGAGGTAGCGCTCTCCGAACAGGGGTGTGATGTTGCGAGTGGGCCTGAACTCGTGGGTGCCCTAGCTGAAGGTATTGACCCGAGTCGGCTCACCATCACCGGGGCCGATAAAAGTGAAACCCTCATTTGGCTAGGTATACGACACGAGTGCCTTTTTGCGCTTGACTCTTTGGTTGAACTCGAACGTGTAAGAAAAATCGCCAGCCAAAGTTCTCGAGTTGCTCGGGTTCTTCTACGACTACGGCCTGATACTCAGCCGAACACAAGATTCGGTCTTTCGTTTTCTGAATGGCTGAGCCATGAAAGTGTGGCACAGCGTTTAACATCGAGTTTCCCATCGAAAGATTTTACTGAGAGAGTTTGCTTATCTATAGAGGGGGTTTGCTTCCATCTCGATGGCTACGACATAGACGAACGTGTACGCGCCATTCGCAAAGCCGTCGATCAGATTGCTGAGCTGCGACGACGAGGGCACTCCGCAGTCACCGTCGACATTGGGGGCGGCTTCACTGCTCCATATACAGGCCATGATGAGTGGGAGAGTTTTCAGAGCACGATAAGTACCGGGGATTACCACGCTGGGCGGGTCCCTTCAGGCACATATCCCTATGGTAATCCACTTCCTACGGGCTCCGCGATGTTGAGTTCAATCTTTGACAAAGTGGGCCCGGCCTTACGTGAGAACAGTATTTTCGTATGCATAGAACCTGGCCGTGGCCTTTTAGCTGGGGCTGGCGATACGGTCTTCTCCGTGCAAGGTGTCAAAGATCGGGTGAACTCGGAAATCGAACCTTGTCTCAATTCAGAACCGGGGGGATCAGTTAGTCTGCCCGACCCATATTCGCTCATCGTTGTGGATGGGCTATCGATGAGTCTGTCTGAGCAGTGGAAAGGACGGGAGTTTTCTCCCGATCCAACACTATGGCCTAGGGAATCGCGGCAGAGAGAACAACGATCAATCGGTAGCACAAAAACAAAGTCATGGCGCGCTGCGGTAGGGGGAGCGAGCTGCATGGAATACGACATGTTGACTTGGCGAAAGGTATGGTTTGACAGACCAGCAGAAGTCGGCGACCTGCTCATCTATCACAACACCGCCGGCTATCAGATGGATAAGAACGAGAGTCAATTCCACCAATTACCTTTACCCACCCGGTTCGTGCTCGAAGAGCTGTCCGAAGACGGCTTGTCACCAGAAAACATCAGTGTATCTGTGCCAACGTTCGGCCGTTTAGGTATTTCCAATTGGGCAGACCGGTGGACTTTACGAATTGATCGGCCATTAGTGGAGAGAGGCTGGCTATGAGCAATCGACCTGAAGATCAGAACCACCTGCTGCCGCCAAGTGGCTTAAGCTCAAGCCCCGTACGAAAAGTCCCCAAAGATTACAGCTTTCCTCGTTCGGTATGTGATCTTGTCGGCAGAACGCCGCTTCTCGAGCTAGCTAGGGTCGGCAACGGCAGTCGTCTGTTGATTAAGTTGGAGTGTTTTAATCCAACTGGATCGGCAAAGATTCGGATGGCTCTAGCCATGGTGCGCAGTGCTGAACGTCGGGGACAGATAAAACCGGGGTATACCATCGTTGAGCCTACTTCTGGGAATACCGGGCTAGGCCTGGCTATTGCTGCTGTTCAACTGGGCTATAAGTTCATTGGGGTGGTCGATTCCCACGCGGCGCCGTCGAAATTGGCAGCTATGAAAGCATATGGAGCGGAACTAATAGTTGTTGATGGGCCGTCAGATCGCCCCTCGACAATGCTCCGACGGAAGAAGGCCGAGGAGATTTGTTCCTCGTCCCCATATGTGTGGTGGCCTGACCAGCATAGTAATCCGAATAATCCTCTAGGCTACTCACACCTAGCTGAGGAATTGGATAGTGCTATTTCGGCCAATATCGACGTCCTGGTTGCTTCGGTGGGCACAGGGGGAACCCTTTGCGGAACGGCACGCCGTTTGCGTGAGCTAGGCCATTCATTAACCACGATTGGAGTCGAACCAGAAGGCTCGATCATATTTGGTCCGCCAGCTGGGTCTTACAAGCAAAGTGGAGCTGGAGCTCCAGGAGGGTTTCCGGTGGGCTGCAATGTCGATACGGAAGCTATTGACCAAGGTTTAAAGATAAATGATGTGAAAGCCTTCGCTACCTGCCGAGTCCTAGCACGTGAGAAAGGCCTGATGCTGGGTGGTACCTCGGGAGCAGCCATCTATGAGGCGCTGAGACAATTGCCGAGCTTTCCTGCTGGTACGACGATGGTAGTGATCGCCTGCGATGCCGGTGAAAAGTATCAAAATACGATATTTGATGACCGGTGGATGATTGCCAATAAATTATTGTCGGATATTGCAGAACACCAGGTTAGTGGAATGTTAAGGGCTTTTGAGACTCTATTGCCCTAGCTAACCGTCAGACAGCGAATCTGAATAGATATTGGTCTACGGCAGAGGGAGCTTTTGCGCGTGGGCTCTAAAGATCGTGTTGAAACAAGCTATGAGCTAAATAAGAATTCCGGTGAAAAAGAGCGCTTAGACGCCCAGACTCCTAGTTATCTGGAGATCTCTAGGCTTTCGTTGCCTATTGCTGGAGTTCAGCTAGCCACAGTTGCATTGACCTCGACCGATGTGGCCATGCTGGGCACGCTGAGTGTGGTGGCTATCGGAGCCGGCGGACTGGCGATGCAGTTCTATAACCAAATTCGGACTATGTGCGTCGGTATGGTTACTGCTAGCGGAAATAAGGTCGCTGAAGCAGTCGCAAAACTAGAGAACGCAGAGGCGCGAGGGGCAATCGATGATTCTCGCCGTGACGTTCTTAAAGCAGGAATTAGCAAGCAAGTACGCGTCTCATTCGAAGTAGCGACGGTCATATCTGCATTGGGTGCGATTATTGTTGCTCTTCTGGGGGCGAGTCTATTTGCTTTACCGGTCCATGGTGACACTGCCCGAATAGCTTTCGGTATGACGGTCGCTTTGGCCCCGGGACTGGTTCCAATGCTGTGGCTGAACGTGTTACGACAGTACGCGGTAGGGATGCGAAAGCCAGGATCGTTACTTGTTGTTACCCTGTGGTCAATAGCGGTCAATGCTGCGGTGAACTGGTTGATGGTGACCGTTGCCCCTACTACGGCCTGGGCTGTGGCCGGAATTGGTCTCTCGACTACGGTTGTCCAGGTTTTTACTTTGGTGGCATTTTCTCTCAAGATTCGAAAAGATCCTGATCTTGGTGACTACGTGGAATTTAGACCTCAAACAGGAGATATGACAGCAGCACGTGAGCTACTCCGTGTCGGGTGGCCTGTCTCCTTAACCTATGGTTCGGAAGCCGCTTTGACTACGATCGCTGGGATTGCAATGTCAATGGTTAGCCCGACGATGCTTGCAGCCCACACTGTCGTTAATCAGATCGCTTATATCGTGTATCAAGTTTGTATCGGGTTTTCTCATGGAAGTTCGATACTCGTGAGTAGGGGACTCCAGGCGAACCATCCGCGCGTTGTTATCACTGAGACCGTGCGTCGAGTGGCGATCCTTGTGGGTATCTACCTGGGCTTTATAGGGCTTGTATGGGCGACCTGTGGACGGTGGGTCGTCCGAATCTTTGCCTGGAAGGCAACTGACGAAGTTATGACCGTCGCAATAATCTTGATGTTCTTTGCCATCCTGCAGCAGTTCGCTAAGGGCTCCCAGAATGTTGCGGTAGGCCTTTTGCGGGGGCTGCGCGATACAAGTTCGGGGCTCAAAGCCACATTAATCGGATACTGGTGTGTGGGAATTCCTGCACTATTCATACTCGGATTAGGCCTCCGTTGGGAAGCGTACGGAGTTTGGCTCGGGTTGATCCTCGGCTTCGGAACGACGACGTTGCTGTTGATGCGCGTACTTCGTCGAAGGGTTCGGGTGCTCCCCGCCACGCAAAACTCAAGTTTGTGATGAAGGGCTTACGAGCATACCCACACTTTTTTAAAAACGTCCCACCTATCAGAAAAAACGCTGGTAGGTGGGATGTTTGGTCTGTGAAAACTCCCGCGACCTACTGATCGTCGCGCAAGTTGTTTCCAGCGGTCTCTCCACCGTCCAAGACGAAGGATCCACCGGATGCGAACGTAGATTCGTCGGAAGCTAAGTACACGATGAGCTGGGAGATTTCGGTCGGTTCGGCAGCGCGGTCTAGCGGAATCTGGCCGAAGCCGCGCTTGAGGTTCGCGGTCAACGGAGTATTCACGCTGCCGGGGTGGACAGAGTTGACTCGGATGCCGTACTTACCCAGGTCCAGAGCCGAGGTCTTGGTTAGGCCTTGAACACCCCACTTAGCGGTGGCGTAGGCCGCACGGTGTTTAAAGCCGACGAGCCCCGCGATGGAAGAAATGTTAATGATCGAGGAGGTTTCCCTCTTCTTGAGCTCCGGAACCGCAGCCTTCATGCCGTAGAACGTCCCGGTGAGGTCGATGGCCAGGGTCAGGTCCCAGTCCTTCAGCGAAGCCTCTTCCACGTCGCCTGCGGTGAAAACCCCGGCATTATTGACCAAAACATCCAGGTGTCCGAAGGCCTCTACGGTTTTCTCCACTGCCTCGGTCCAGTTATCGAAATCGGTGACATCGAGGTGGACAAAAACAGCTGTGCCGTCGCCGTACTTCTCGTTGAGGTCCTTGGCGAGCTCGGTGCCCTTGTCATCTGCGATATCTGCCAGGGCTACCTTGGCTCCCTGCGAAGCCAATACCCGGGCGTGGGACTCACCCATGCCCGAGGCAGCTCCGGTGATCAGTGTGACTTTGTCTTGAACGCGTCCTTGTTTGGTATCCATACCCTTACCGTAGGCTCTTTACCCACATGATGGACATAGCAACTATCTGTTTGTCGCCCCCGAAAGTAGTGAACTCCGGGATTATTGTCTTATGCTGCCGGCGGGCAAATCGGTGGTACATCTTTCTTTCCACTTGCCCACTGCTTGAGTGCAGCGACGAACGCATTGGTATACCCCACCGTGGCGTTCCCGCGCGGGTGTATCTCATCGCTCGCGAGTTCACTTACGTGGTCGTCGGCGTACGCACACCAGTCAGCTGCGTAGACGTTCGGGTATTTCTTGGCGGCGTCGACAACTTGTTGTTGAGCGTTTTGCATGTACCAACGGTCGCCATAGGGCATCGCGATAACGATGGTATGTTTCGGTCCAATCGCCTTTATAATCTCGTCCAGCTGGCCGGGGAAGGCTTGTCCATTCGTACCGAACCCTAGGAAGACGAACTGACGCAGCGCGTCCTGGGCTTTGAGGTCGGCTATGATCGCGGGAGCTGCCTGGTAGTGGCGGGATACCTCGGCGTTGATGTCTATACCGGGAAAGCGCTTTTGTAGCTCGGCTTGGGAAGCGAGCATGACGGAATCCCCAATCGCGTTGATATTTGTCCCGTCTTTAGGCACGTCATGTGTAACGACTTTTGGAGCCGGTTTGACAGCACCCCGCTCGGAGCGGTTTTCCGCCTGTAAGCGCTCTAATTCGGATTCCAGCGCAGTTCCGTGGTTAGTGTTGTGAATAGCTAGACCTGTGAAAACACAGCACAGGATCATAGCTGCCGGCACCATCGCGCCGCCGAACCGCTGCTGGTTGGTGGAACGTTCTCCGAAAATTGCGTAGCTCAGTTTGCGTGTACTTTCAATGAACCCGTACCGGCGAATCGGTGTCTCAATGAAGCGGAAGCTCAGCTCAGCCGCGACTAACGAAATCACGATCGCGATGAGCCCCGTGATCCATTTCTTCCGTCCCCATTCATAATCCTGGAACAGTGATACGACGAACAGGTTGGCCGGGACGTGCCACAAATACAGCGAGAACGAAATGAAACCGAGGTGGCGCAAAACCTTGTTCCGGAAAATCGCCGCTACCGGGCCATTGTTCCGGACGACAGATGCAATGATGATGGCGACGATCAAGGAACTGCTGATGAGGCCGCCTCGGTACGTGAAGGTGTCTTGGTCACCAAGCCAGAAGAAGTAGAAGATCTGCACCGCGAGCGCGGGGATAGCCAAAAGACTTAAGATCCGCCCATGTTGCAGGAGCCCCTCGCGGTATCCCCAGGTGTCGCCACGTTTTTCGGTTGACGACGAAATGGTGATCGACGCCAAAGCCGCGCCGATGAGCAGCCCGAATGCGTGGGTGTCGGTGCCGTAGTACACGCGGGTTGCGTCGTGTCCGGGGTCGACAATGATGGCCATCGCTAGCGCAGACACAACGGCACCCAGGAGGGCCAGTTTCCCGATTAACCGCGGTGTTTTGCGTAAGATCACGAGCAATAGTGAAACGATGAGCGGCCAAATGATGTAGAACTGTTCCTCAACCGAGAGGGACCAGTAGTGAGCGAAGATCGGCAGCTCAGACTGTGCGAAATAGCTCTGCGAGTGGGCGATCTGAACCCAGTTGTTCACAAAGAGTGCCGACGACCAGAACTGTCTGCCCAGGTTCACATTGACGTCGCCGCCGATTACTCCCGCGATAGCTGCGCAAATGACAAGCGTGCTGATGGCCGCGGGGGCAATACGCCTTACGCGGCGTATCCAGAAGTTCTTAAGGCTAATGGTGCGGGAATAAACGAATTCCCGAAGCAGCAGGGATGTGATGAGGAATCCACTGAGTACGAAGAATACGTCGACGCCCAGATAACCGCCGGGGAGTACGTTGCCGAAAAGGTGGTAAATCACCACCGAGATAACAGCGAGCCCACGGAGCCCATCAATCCCGGGGACATGTCTAATCCCTGTCGGAGCGCCCTTGGTTGACGTCTTTCCTGCGGTGGAAGTCTTGCCTCCGGCTGGGCTGGGCTGCGATGCCGTGGGACGGCCTTCACCCTTCACTCGGGTCGTGGCCGCTTGTTGTGGCGCGGCCATGGTTTGAGTTCTAGCCGCCGGTGTTTCTGTTTGATGAACCGACGACGGGGTGGTGGACCCTCCCGCGCGCGATGACTTCTTCCCGCGTCCTTTGCCGGATTGTCCTTTGCCGGATTTGCGGTCCGACCGTGGTTCGATCCGCTGCGGCCGGGCAGTGCCCTGTGTAAATCGCGATATTCCGGTGGCCCGTGGGACCTCGACGGAGACATAATCCGCTTTAGACGGTCGCGGAGGGGCAGGCGACTTTCGGCTTATTTCGGGAGCATCTCCCTCAGATACCTTCTCTGATCCTGAATCCTCCGCACGTTCTTGTGGAGCCGTAGCATCTTTTTGCGAAGCCCTCGCGTCTTCATCGGCAGTATGCGCCTGTGCGGCGTGCGCTTTGTCTCGCGTGGCGTCCGTTTTACGTTGCGCCTTGTCCGCTTTGCCCTTTACCGGAGCACTGCCTGCTTGCTTGGTTCGGATCGCTTGTGCCGATTTTTTATCCGACGAACCCCCTGGTTGGGTATCGCGTTTCTCAACGGAGCTTAATGGGCGTGCTGTTGCCCCCGACACCTGCGGTTTCGGGCGTCGCAATGAAAGCCGCGGAGCACTACCAACCTCTGATTGCCTATGTGATCGTGTCAGCGAAGATCCCACAGCACGATTGCGTCCAACATTTTTCTTCCCGACGGAACCTGCGCCCGTGATCCCGGACGTTCCCGAAGGAGTAGTCCGCGCGTCAGCTAAACGACGAGCACCGGCCGGAGCACGGCCGACGTGCCGAAAAGATGGTGTGTCACTCTCACGGGTTGAACTCTGCGACTCCGAGGTGCGACGTCGCGCACTCACGGGCGTTGACGTGCGGGAAGCAAAAAAATGCGTCTCTACACCGGCGTGATCGTCGTTCCGGCTGTCACGGCGTCGAACCTCACCACGGCCTTGCCGCTCGCCGTTGTTACTTGCGCGTCTGGTTTCGTCAGCAGCCCCGTCGTCAGGCGTCGTCGATTGTTGTGATGAGGCCGATGAACCACTTTTTGCTGAACCGGACGAGCGTGTCGTAGACGATCCAGCCTTGGACGACCCAACCTCGGACGATTCCGTCGCAAGGGTTCCAGATGACGCGGTCGCGGAGGAATCGGAGGGCGCGCTCGCGGATGAAGTGGAAGAACCGGAATGACCTGGCTTAGGATCGGACTGCTGAGCCGTTGCGGGCTGGCTAGGTCTCGGAGAGTTACCGATGGTGGAGCCAGACTTCAGCAGAGAACTTCCCTGTTGAGCAGCGGATTGCACCGCTTGTGCCGCTCGGCGGGTGGCTTTGCCCAAACCTGCAGGTGAGAGTTTTGGAAGACGCATTCTAGGTTTCGTTTAGCTCGTGAGTGAGATGGCAGAGTGCAAAGTCTAACGCACTTTGGCCGCTGACCACATACGCGCCGATAGGGCCATGTTGCCGTAAATGACCCCGTCGGAACGGGAGACGGATTTGATCGTAGCCCCCTTCAGAAGCAGCCTCGTGCATCTTCAATGTCGCGTTGTCACAATGTTATTAATTTGTTGCATAGAAGATAGGGGAATGCTGTGAACAGAGAGATATACTGAGCTTGTCGCAGCATAGGGTATTCCCTGTGTAGCCATGTTTTCTGGACTTATTCCAGTGGTTTTCGGTCCGCTATATACGGACATGTACAGCAAGGATGTCGTTATGTCTTTGGTTAACTCAGTAAGTCGTGCTGGTTTAGCAGTGCTCGCCTCGGCGGCGTTGTGTGTCGGTGTTGGTGGGGCAGCTCATGCATCAGACGCGCCGACGGATACCTCGGCAGATAATCCGGCCGCTTCCGAGTCACCGATAATTAACGACGCTGACCCCGACACTGCAGCTACGGCATCCGATGCTGCACCTTCGGCGGAGTACGGCCTTTTCGATGACATTGTCGCTCAGACCGGAATGGCTGGCGAGCACCGAATTCAAGGCGTTTATTTCCCCTCCCCATCGGCACCCGCTGAGGCGGTGGAGCTCGCTAAACAGGGAATTTCCCTTTACGGCCCGGGAACCCCCGTGTTTGTTGGCAACGCGATTTGTACAGTCACTGCAGCCGGCCACGACTCTAACGGTCGGGCTATGGCTATTACTGCTGGGCACTGCGGACCAGCCGGAAGTCCAGTGACCTCGATGGACTCGCAGGATGTCGGAGTTTCAGGCACCGTCGTCCGCACCAGCGAGAACCCGAAGTATTCTGTTATTGAGCTCAAAGACAATGCCCGTGTGAGCTCCTCCTATGGACAGGTCACTGCCGACGGCATTGGTGGCGGCGGTGTCGCGCCTGGCGTGCAATTATGCAAGAACGGTATTTCTACCGGCTGGACATGCGGACAGGCGTGGGAGGCTCCCGCAGATTCGCACTATCTCACGCAAGTGTGCGCAACGCACGGCGACTCTGGTGCCCCAGTTCTGCTCGGGAACCGGATTGTTGGACTTGTTGAAGGAAGCCCGGGGCCGATTTCCTGTCGTTTCCCAGCGCAGGGTTCTCTGTTCACGCCGACCGATGTTATTGACATGCAGGCCGTGTTGAATTCACTCAACGCAACGGCCGGCCCTGGAAACGGATTCCGCCTAGGGTAGCAGCGTGGTGAACCGCGCTGGGCTAACCCTGATTAGTTAACCGGCGCTGAACAGTCTCGTGGAGAAGTCCGTTGGTGGCCAGAGCATCGCCACCATGCGGGCCGTGTTCACCGGCAAGGGACGTAAACGTTCCGCCAGCTCCCTCGACGACGGGCACCAGTGCAGCTAAATCCCACAGCGACACTTCCGGCTCCGCGGCGATATCGACGGCGCCCTCTGCCACCAGGCAGTACGAGTAAAAATCGCCGAATCCTCGCAAGCGCCAGGCGTCGTCGGTGAGAGATACGAACACATCGAGCAAGCCTCGATCCTTCCACCCCTCAAGCGACGACATGGAGATCGAGCTATCGCCCACATCGCTGACCGTGGAAACGCACAGTTGTCGCAGGGCGCCATTGGGCGTTGCACCATTACCCAGAGCCCAGGCGGCTTCACCAGTGACGCCAATCCACTTGCGTCCGAGAGCAGGTGCGGACACGACACCGACTTGTGGGTATCCGTCCACCATCAACGAAATGAGCGTCGCCCATACGGGGACCCCGCGGACATAGTTCTTCGTCCCGTCGATTGGGTCAATCACCCACTGGCGGCCCGATAGTACCGGCTCGCCCCCGAACTCTTCCCCAAGGACCTCGTCATCAGGGCATTCCGTGCTCAAGAGGCGACGGAGGGTGCGCTCGGTGTCCAAGTCCGCGTCGGACACCGGGGTCATGTCGGGCTTAGCGTTGACCTGAAGCTCAGTGGAGAGGAATCGCTTCATCGTGATCGCGTCGGCGGCATCAGCGAGCCGAAGCGCGCGGTCAACGTCATCGCCATATGCACTGCTTGACCACGGCCGTGGGGTCGCATTGGCAGTACCCGCATGATCGCCCTCGTCGGCAATAAATGAAGTAGATGAACTAGCCCCATCCGCATGGAGCGTGTGCTCAATCGTATCGACAATTCCCTCAGGCCCAGCGATCGACCAGGTCACGCCTTGGGCATCAACGCGGCGGGTCGTTCCCCCGACACCTTCGACCAGCGCTTTCCCCGGAAGCCAATCCCATGATTTCACCGAGTGCTGAATCCACGCGCCGAGTTCACCATGTGCCACCGACGCCAAATCGACCGACCCAGACCCCAACATCCGCACACTGGCGAACTCTTCGACAACACCCATCCACGCGGAGCTAATATCCGGCTGCTTCATAAAAGTGGGGTGCAAATATGTGCCCAAGCATTCGTGATCTGCCGAGTGAGCCGTGGAATCAAGCCGGGGCAGCGCTTTATCATCCAGAGTGGTGGGAATGGAGGGGCCGCCGATCCAGGTATATCCCATTGCCGGGCGGTGGACGGCTCCCAAAATCAGCCGATCAGGATTCTCGGCAACGGCTTCGGGGGTGTCATCACCTCCTTCCACCAGCGCAATCGCAGAACACCAGTAATCTGATCCGCGAGTGAAGTTGTAGGTCCCATCGACGGGATCGATCACCCACACCCGGCCAGACTGTGAGGGGCGCGACGCTCCTTCTTCACCGACGACCCCATCGTCGGGACGTAGTAATTCCAGTACCTCAGCGACAAATTGTTCCGCCGCCCGGTCAGCTTCGGTCACAACGTCGGACACCGACGTTTTGTACTCCGTGGCCAACCCGCCGCGAGCCTGCTTTCCTTCGCGTAAACGCCACGCCAGGCGCCCAGCGTTGTACACGATGTCCCGTGCGAGCCGTTGGTCATCCACCCCCTCGCGGGCGATGGCGAAGGTTTTAGCCAGCGCGCTGACCATCTCCGTCATGGTGTGCGGTACCTGCTCCTCCGAAGAATCCATACTCTTATTGTGCACTACCTCTATGACACACTGTTAGGATTACCCACGTGAATCCGGACGTTTCTCAAGATCTCGAAGACCTCAATTCCACCCTGACGACCATTGAAAAAGTGGTGGACGTCGATGACCTCAAGGATCAGGTACGCGAACTTGAAGCCCAGGCGTCCGATCCCTCCTTGTGGGATGATCCTGATCACGCCCAACAGGTGACGTCGAAACTGAGCCACGTGCAAGCGCAGATCAAAAAAGTCACGGCGTTACGCCAGCGCGTCGACGACATGCCGGTGATGTATGAGCTTGCCGACGACGCCGTCGAGGCGGGGGATACTGACGCTGCTGACGAAGCGCGAGAGATGGCTGATAGCGAGCGCGAAACCTTGCGCCACGAGATTGAATCCCTCGAGGTCCAGACGATGTTGTCGGGGGAATACGATGAGCGTGAGGCCGTCGTTAATATCCGGTCAGCTGCAGGTGGTGTGGATGCCGCGGACTGGGCGGAAATGTTGATGCGCATGTACACGCGGTGGGCGGAACAGCATGGGCATAAGATCGACGTGTTCGATATTTCGTATGCCGAAGAGGCTGGCATTAAGTCGGCTACATTCATTGTGCATGGCGATTACATGTATGGTCAGCTATCCGTTGAACAGGGAACGCACCGCCTCGTCCGAATAAGCCCATTCGACAACCAGGGGCGTCGGCAAACATCGTTCGCTGAGGTTGAGGTTCTACCGGTAGTGGAAAAAACCGACCATATAGATATTGACGACAATGACGTCCGGGTTGATGTGTACCGATCATCGGGTCCGGGTGGGCAGTCGGTGAATACGACCGACTCGGCGGTGCGGTTGACGCATATCCCGACGGGGATTGTTGTGACGTGCCAGAACGAGAAATCCCAGATCCAGAACCGGGCGTCGGCTATGCGGGTGTTAGCTGCGAAGCTCTTAGAGCGGAAGCGTGAAGAAGAGCAAGCAGAAATGAATGCGCTGAAGGGGGATGGCTCCAATTCATGGGGGAACCAGATGCGCTCCTATGTGCTGCATCCCTACCAGATGGTGAAGGATTTGCGCACGAATTTTGAGGTCAATGATCCGTCGAAGGTGCTGGATGGTGACCTGGACGGGTTCCTGGAAGCAGGGATTCGTTGGCGAATGGCTCAGCAGCATGGACAAGACAATAACTAGCTTTCCCACATGATTCACATTCACAACAAGGGTTACCAATTGTCCCAGTAGTGCGTTAGTCTGGCTCCGTGATTAAGTACGACGCGGTTACCAAGATGTACCGGACGTCCACCCGCCCGGCCCTGGATGCCGTCTCTGTGACCATTGACAAGGGCGAATTTGTCTTCCTGATTGGACCATCGGGATCCGGCAAATCCACCTTCCTTCAGCTAATGTTGAAGGAACAGAATGTCAGTAGCGGGGACTTGTGGGTTGAGGATTTCCACGTCAATAAGTTGCCCAGGAAGAAGGTGCCACAGCTACGCCAAAAGATCGGCTACGTGTTCCAGGACTTTCGGCTCCTCCCGAAGAAGAATGTTTATGACAATGTCGCTTTCGCCCTGGAAGTTATTGGGACACGACGCTCGGCAATTGACAAGCGTGTGAAGGAAGTACTTGACCTTGTGGGGTTGGGGAGCAAGCGCAACCGCATGCCGAATGAGCTGTCCGGGGGAGAGCAACAGCGCGTCGCTATCGCTCGAGCCTCGGTCAACCGCCCTCTAGTTCTTCTTGCCGACGAGCCCACGGGCAACCTTGACCCGGACACCAGTGCCGACATCTTGACGCTGCTTAACCGGATTAATCAGATGGGGACGACGGTTATTATGTCGACACATGACGCAGGTGCTGTGAACGCCATGCGCCAGCGTGTGCTGGAGCTTCATTCCGGAAAGCTCGTTCGTGACGATGCCCGCGGCCTGTATGGCGTCGGAAAGTAGGGGAGGGCCCAATGAAGACTAGATTTGTTTTTCGCGAGGCCTTTTCGGGGTTGAGTCGTAACATGACGATGACTATCGCCATGATTATTACGACGGCGATCTCGTTGGCTTTGCTGGCCACCGGGTTTCTAGTGACCTCAGTGACGGCAAAAACTAAGGACATTTATCTGGATCGTGTTGAAGTCATGGTCCAGCTTGATGACAACATTTCGGCTAATGACAAAAACTGCTCTAGCAAGGAATGTAAGGAAGTTCAGGATAAGCTGAAGTCCGATGACGGTGTCGAATCGGTGACATTCCGTAGCCGCGAGCAGTCCTATGAGCATTTCAAGGAGCTGTTTCAGGACTCTGATCCCCGTCTTGTAGCAGATACGAGCCCTGACGCTCTACCGGCCGCCTTACACGTGCGGTTGAAAGATCCGCTGGATACGAAGCCTCTTGATGGCGTGAAGGATATGCCACAGGTCTCCGAGGTCGTTGACCAGGTTGATGACCTCCGCGGTGCCACGAATAACCTCAATGCCATTAGAAATGCGACCTTCGTGGTGGCGTTTGTACAGGCGATCGCTGCGGTGTTCTTGATCGTGAACATGGTCCAGATTGCGGCTTATTCCCGACGGCAAGAAACAACGATCATGCGGATGGTGGGTGCTACTCGGTGGTTTACTCAAGCCCCGTTCGTCTTGGAAGCGGTGTTGGCGTCATTCCTGGGATCGCTGGTGGCAATCGGTGGGCTTATCTTGGGCAAGGAATTTGTTCTCGATAAGACGCTCAAGAGCTTGTATGATTCCCGTTTGATTGTGCGGCTGACTTTAGCCGATATTGGAATGGTCTCGCCGATCATCATTATTGTGGGCGTAGTGTTTGCGGCCATTACCGCGCAAGCAACATTGCGCTGGTACGTAAGGGATTAGCACGCTGTGCGTAGCACGTAGCGCGATGTGCGTTGTGCGCATCGCGTTCGGTGCGCACTGTGTCGATGATGGAAATGTAGTTGTGAGGAGTTCGACGTGGCGAAAAAAGCGACATTAGTTGACCACGGGGCGGCTAAGGGTAAAAAGAAAGCCCAGTCGAAGGCGTCGAAAAAGAACGCGAACAAACGGTTGGTTGTTGCTACTAACCGGCGGGCGCGTCACGACTACACCATCCTTGATACGTGGGAAGCTGGGATTCAGCTCGTCGGGACTGAGGTGAAGTCCCTCCGCGAGGGGAAAGCGTCGTTAATTGATTCCTTCGCGACGATTGACGACGGCGAAGTGTGGTTGCAGCACCTCCACATTCCGGAGTATTCCAAAGGGCACTGGACGAACCATTCGCCCCGGCGGACGCGAAAGTTGCTGCTCCACCGCAACGAGATTGATTCCATCATGGGCAAGGTGCGCGACGGCAATAACACGCTGATTCCGTTGAGCCTGTATTTTTCCGACGGGAAATTGAAAGTGGAATTAGCTCTGGGCCGCGGTAAACAGGACTATGACCGTCGCCAAGATATCAAGCGTCGGACCGAAGAGCGGGAGGCAACTCGTGCCCTCGGCAGGCGCGTGAAGGGCCTGACGGGCTAGGGGCCGGTTTCGGGGTAGTAATTGCTGGCCAGATGTGATTGAGTATGAAAAATACTTAGCTGTACTGGCCTACTTGAGGGAGGAGCAATGATGGGGGACTCAGATCTGTTCGCTCCCGAAGTATGGGCCGCCCAGCATCCGACCCGTGGTGCCATCAAGTTAACCACCGCTACCCCTGAACATCTGCGCACTATCGACGCGGGTTGGCCGGAGATCATCACCGATGACAAAGACGAGGACGGGAAAGAGAAGGACGCAAAGGGTAAAGGGGGCTCGAAGGACGTCGACAAGGGAGTCGGCGAGGACGTCGAAAAAGACAAGGACGCCCCAAAGGATAAGGAAGAAAAGAAGCGACGGAATCAAGTAGAAGTTGCCCAAGCGTTCGCGAAATCCGACCGCGAGTTTAAGACTTCGATGGCGCGGCGAATCAAATGGGTCACGAAGCGGGGGAGACTAGGGCGCAAAACAGGAAGCTTTCTTGAACGATGGGAAGCGTCAGCATCCAAGGGATTGCTCCTTGAGATTGAAGACGAACCCTATGCCCGTTTAGAGAAGCTGTCGAAATATGTATTGCCCGCCGAGAAGCCCCTCAAGCCCGGTGAATACACCAATAGTCGCTCTCCCCGAGATAAACCGCGTGTTCAGGTCGATGTGAATCCTTTGGGGGAGCTGATGTCGGCCTTCTATAAAAAGGATAAGGATACTGTTTTAGCCCTCGAACCGCCTGCAGATTCCCGGTCAGCACGCCGTTTTGCGGAGATGCAAGAATCGCCGTGGAAGGGATTTCTCTATCCCATGATCGCGGGCACATCAAAGGCTGGATGGGCGATCTTTGTCTTTATTGTTCTTCCGCTCCTCGGCCGAATAGTCGATTGGCTTCTTGGTCTATTGCCTGACTTCAATATTCCGTGGCCTTCCATACCGTTGCCGCATATTCCCTGGCCTTCGATATCGTTGCCACATATCCCGTGGCCCCATATTTCATGGCCTCACATTCCATGGCCAGATTGGAACCTACCGTCAATCCCTCTTCCGGATTGGCTTGTTTTCCTTATTGACCATCCGAGGATGTGGGTTCCCATCGTTATCGGGCTCGTCGTCGGTGTGACGGCGTGGCGGAATCATAGGAAATCGGAGCGCGCGAAGAACACGAAACGCAACTTCGCGGCGGCTCAGCCTGACACCACATCTTCTGATAACGCGTCCCCCGTCAAGAAGTCTAAGGGGAATGACGTCGCCGTTGAAAATGATGAGCCAAGTTCCCAGCCCCTTGACTCATCTGAGAACCCGGAGTAACTTCGATTCTCCACGTTTGTTTCGCATGCGTACCCGCAAACGTGTGATGAGGGGCCGATTTTGGTTTCGACTCCGTTCTTCAAGCCAGGGGAAGCGTGCCGGTGCAGGCTAGAGACCACCGTTAAGCGTCGTAGCACATTGATAAGCGCCGAGAATACTCAGCGCGACTACGCTCTCGCTGCCTAATCTAGCGAAGCGTGTCTGTCAGCCCAGGTTCGTTCCCGGCCTGGATCCTGGCATCGTTGAGGGAACTCGCCACACCGTTGTGTTGTCGGGGCGTTGTGGGACTTCTTACTGACAACTGGGCCTGTCATCCAGACAAGTTCGCCTGATCTGGAAGGTCGAGCAGAGACTCCGCGCGAACTGCGCACGGAGAAGCCCTGGCGCGATGACGGAGGACCCGAGTTCGATTCTCGGCGGCTCCACCAGACACACCCCGGTCGTAACAGACCGGGGTTTCGTCGTACAAGTCATAATCCCCAGTCATCAACGTTGTATCGAACGTGCTTCAAGGGTGTTTATGAGTGAGGTCGGGCTGGGCTAGGACGTGGCGAGGTCACAATATATTATCGACGCTGTGCAAATTCGTCGTCCGCAAAAATACGAGCCGACTCATGAACCGGCTCTAGAGAGAAAGCCCATCCGAGGTGGGCTTGGCATATCTCTCGGGATGATCTTTTTAGCGGTTTGGGCGATTATTCGTTACACCTCGTCCAGTGTACGGAATAAAGATCTCGGCAATTTGTTTGTCTGGCCCTTGGACTTTTCCATTTATTACAAGGCTGTCCAGCACGTTTCCGAGGGACATAATTTGTATGGCAAGAACTATATTTTCAACTTACCCTTTACCTACCCGCCCTTCGCGGCTGTTGCGTTCACCCCAATGACATTGGTTGATCGCAAAACTCTTGCCGTATATTGGCAGATAGGCTCCTTGATTGTCCTCTTCGCGGTGATCTTAGGGATTTTGAGACAACGTGGCTATAAATGGTCGTTTTCACTTATTATCATTTCCTTGGCCACGGTATTCGCCTCATTTAATCTCTCAGCAGTTCAAGGCACCTTCTTTTTTGGCCAGGTCAATATTTATTTGATGGGCCTCGTGGCTTTGGATTTTCTTCGTCGCAAAACGAATTTTGGGCGTGGAATAGGAACTGGCCTTGCCGCAGGTATAAAACTTACCCCCGCGTTCTCGATACTCATTTTTATCCTCGAGCGACGATGGAAGGCGGTGATCACCGCTGTCGTCGTTTTTGCTTCAACAATCGTTGCCGGGTGCGTCATTATCCCGGACGGAGCGAAGTATTGGACCCACTACATGTTCAATACGGACCGGATTGGGCCCCAAAGTAACCCAGGGGCTCAGTCCCTCCGCGGAGTACTGTATCGGCTGCATATCGACAACCAAATGACGGTATGGATCGAGCTGTCGATTGCGATCGTCCTGGTTTTCTGCATTGCAGCCTATGGCGCTATTAAACGCGGTAACTTAGCGATGGCCATGTGCCTCTCGGGAATAACTGCGCCAATTATTGCCCCATTTTCATGGTTCCATCATTGGGTTTTCCTCGTCCCCCTAGCAGTCTTGCTTATCGACGCCATTACGCGTGGTCTCACGGCGCCAATCAGGTTGATTCAGAACGAGCGTGTGCGGTGGTCACTAGACCAGCTGGTGGGGTTATGCGCTGTGGTCCTCGTCAGCGTGATGTACATCCCGTTTGTCAGTCAGTACAGCGTGCCTGCTTTCAAGCACTTCCAACAGAATAAGTCCTCGGATCCAGCGATTATTCGTGGAAGTTTTGTGTACACCGGTATCGCTATTCTCGTTGTAGTTGCCCTGTGGTATTCGGTGGTTCTGGTTATCGACGCGGTTCGTGGCCGCGATGAGCAGGCGGCGTCACCAGATAACACATGGTTTGGCGATGGGTCGGGCAGGATAGATCGGGAGTCCCCAATCTTCGTGTCGCAGGGGCAAAGTGATTTTAGAGAGCATGAAGCCTGGGCCTATTACGGCCCAGAGATCAAGTAGTGCTGATAGGCACTAGGTGGATGATTACGTCCGGACGCTATCGGCGAGACGACGAAAAGAACCTCCGGCCACGGACGCCCGCGATGATCATCATGACCCCAAAGGCGGCGAGCATGATCCCCATCAAGATGGTCAAACTATAGAGGCTCGTCAGGGGAGCGATGATAAAGATGACACCCAAAATGATGGAGAGGATTCCGCTCCACGTCAGGTAGCTGGAGGATCCCGACACCCGGGAGATCACTCGGCCGGTGCTAAACGTTGTGAAACCTTGAGCTAAAGCCATGAAGCCGATTGCGATCACAATGACTGCGCCAAAACTTTGGGGTGAAATCAGGGCGCCGATGCCGGCTAGTACTAGGAGGATGCCGAAGAAGGCACCGATACCGGGGAGGACGGGGATGGATCTGTTAGTGAGACCAAACCAAACAAGTGTGCCTCCTGCGAGAATGGAGAAGATCCCAGCGGCCCACGCAAAAACGCTGATTCCAGCATGAGGCCAGATCGCCACAACGAGGCCGACGACCGTTGCTAGTCCTCCTAACAGTGCCAGCCATCCAGATCCTTTGGATGCAACCGCAGCTATAGGGCTTTCGCTCATTAAAGACCCAAGCCCACCAAAGCCTGAGCTGCTTCCACTCCCGGAGGTATACCTTGAGGAATATCCCCCAGCGCGATCGTAACCATCTGAGGACCGGTTGTTATTATGCGTCGAGCCACCGTCAGCCCGTCGGCCATCCGGGCCGTAGACAGCGTCGGGCTCGAAGGGATCGTCGGGAGTTCCCTTGCCTTTCTTGTTGCTATCGCCTGGCGTTGATGAATTATTAGTCATGATTCTCCAGTTCTCTATTGCTGCATTTCTGTGTTTCTTTATTTCCGTCCCCTACCTCCTTGTAAGGAAGGTAATTAATGGACGGAATTCATGGGGTGATAAGCGCCGACGAGATGGGTATCGACGATTCCCAATGCTTCCATAAGTGCAAACATTGTGGTCGGGCCGACGAAAGAAAAGCCCTTCTTCTTCAACGTGTCCGCTAGTCTTGTTGACTCTGGCGTGTGTGAGGGGATGTCGGATAATCGGAAAGGCCTGGACGCTGTCGGGGAAGCATAGGACCAGACCACGTCAGAAAGATAAGAATTTTCTTCGTGAAGGTTAAGAGTTGCCTGTGCGTTCCTAATAGTTGCTCGAATTTTTTGTTCATTACGAATGATTTTCGGGTTTGTCATCAGTGATGCCACCGCATCGTCGTTGAAAGTAGCGACGATGTGTGGGTCAAAGTTGGCGAACGCTTCCCGAAAAGCGGGTCGCTTACGCAAGATGGTAGACCACGATAATCCGGATTGAAACGCCTCTAGAGTAAGGCGTTCGAACACGCCCGATTCTGATTTCACCGGTACGCCCCATTCCGTGTCGTAGTACTCCATCAGCAGCGGATCCGATGCTGCCCATGGAGGACGTGCTCGCCCGTCTGCGCCAATCACGAGATCAGGAGACCGACGTTCGTGTGAGGTGTCCCTACCTTCTAGACCAGACATACTACGAGTGTGGCATACCGTGAGCTCGATATGCCCCAGTAACGGTTGCGGCTTTCCCGACCGGTTGCGGCTTTTCCAGGGAAGGGCCACCGCCAGCGAAGGGATCACCGCCAGTCGGTTCCCTGTTCTTTGAGGAATGCCGCACATTGCTCTGCATTTGCTTTCAATCGCGGATCCCAGTCGAGGTAAGCCTTGGTTTCGCGGGCGATGAGGCCTGAAAGTACGAGTAGACCGATCAAGTTAGGAATGGCCATCAGGCCGTTTGCGAGGTCGGCGAATGTCCACACTGTGCTTAGCTCCGTCGTTGCTCCGACAAAGACAATTGCGGTAAACACCATCCGGTAGGGGAGAGATCCCCAGCGCCCGAAGGCCCGCTGTGCGCATCGCTCGCCGTAATAGGACCACCCCAAGATCGTGGAAAAGGCGAAGAAAACGATGGATAATGACACGATTGTTCCGCCCCACTGGCCGGGGAGTGCGGAGGAGAATGCATCAGCTGTCATGGTGCCGGCAGCATCTTCACCGTGGTCCCACACCCCCGTCGTAATGACGACGAGCCCGGTGAACGTTACCACTATGATCGTGTCGATGAAGGTCTGAGTCATAGACACGAGGCCCTGTCGCACCGGGTGAGTGGTTTTGGCCGCTCCGGCTGCGATAGCTGCAGAACCCATGCCGGATTCGTTAGAGAAAATGCCTCGGGCTACACCCATTTGAATGGCAATGATGATCGACGATCCGGCAAATCCGCCTACTGCGGCAGTACCCGTGAATGCGTCGGTAAAGATAAGACCGAGGGCGTGAGGAATCTGATCGGCTTTCATAGCTAGGACTACAGTGCCGCCAACGATGTACACCAGGATCATCAACGGGACGAAACCAGATGTGATTTTCCCGATCGCTTGGATTCCGCCGAGTAACACCGCACCAACCAGAATAAACATGAAGATTCCGGACACCCATGGGTCAATGTCGAACGAATCCTCAAGTCCTGACGCGATAGCATTGGCTTGGGTTAAATTGCCGATACCGAAGCTGGCGATGATCGCAGCGATGGTGAAGAACCATCCTAGAAAGGTGCCAAAACCGTTGGGGATTCCTTTGGTCAGGTATCGCATCGGACCGCCGGACATCGTGCCCTGACTGTCAGTTTCGCGGAACCGAACTCCAAGGAAGGCTTCGGAATACTTAGAGGCCATCCCCACGAGGCCGGTGATCCACATCCATACCAGAGCACCGGGGCCACCCACTGAAATAGCTGTCGCAACACCGACAATATTGCCGACACCGACAGTCGCGGCGAGGGCCGTCGTTAAGGCTTGGTACTGCGTGATATCGCCTTCCCCGCCATCGTCTTCGCGGTCGAGCAACCCCAACCGTAAGGCTGAGAAGAGTTTACGGAACTGCACGGCTCGTAGGCGGTAGGTCAGCCACAGGCCGGTCCCCAGCAGCAGGGGGATGAGGACGAATGGGCCCCATACGACGGAATCGACGTCGGAGAGCCAGGAGGAGAAGGAATCCATGGATAAAAAGATACAGATTGCCTGTGAAGAAACTTATTAAATCCTCGGAAAATGTGAAGAATTAACATAGATGTAGCATCGCGCCACGTCGGTGAGGTAGTTCTTACCAGGCTTAATCAAAAAAGAAAAGGGATCGGCGGCGAGAATCGACCAGGAGTGGGTTACCGTGGCAATGCCCGTGAGGCTATGCTAGAGCTCCATTGCGAGGTACCCGGAAACGGATGTGCCGTTCACACGAAAGATGGAAGTACATGGATACGGTGGTACAGAGCGGAAACGCGGGCTCACAAGAAAGCCATAGGTCTCTCATTCTCGACATCATCAGCTTGATTACTCGGCTGGCTATGGCTGCTGTATGGATCATCAGTGGATTTTCAAAGTTGAGTGATTCATTACAGACTCAGCAGGCAATAAATGCGTATGAGATTCTTCCTAGAGATCTTATTTCACCTCTCGCGGCAGGGTTGCCGGTGTTTGAAATCGCGTTGGGTGTGCTGTTCCTTCTCGGGATTTTCTTGCGCCCAGCTGCGGTGATCTCGATCGGTCTATTGACTGTATTTATTATCGCGATCATTTCTGCGTGGGCCCGAGGGCTCAGTATTGATTGCGGGTGTTTCGGCGGTGGCGGAGCGGATCCTAACGCGGGCCCGGCTACCTATTTAACCGAGATAGGACGCGACCTCGGGTTTATAGTACTTTCGTTATGGACCGTGTGGCGGCCGTACAAGAGGTTCGCATTGCACCCGTAGTTTGCACTGACGGGTTCTAAAGAGGGCACCGGAGGGTTCCCTACATGAAAGGAATACGTAAACTAGGAAAGCTATGGGCGCGATGCTGGTTCGCGTCACCACTTGAAAAGTAAACTGCGAGGACTTCATTGAGTAGTAACAAGATTAAAGCGCCAAATGAGAAAAACAACGGCTTTATCTGGGCAATTGCCGTCATCGTTATCATTATCGCCGTGGTGATTGGCTTTGTCATTATTAATGACAAGAACAACAGCTCGTCCTCAAGTGACGCCGCGAAAGATCAAGCCGATGTCACAGCCGACTTCACTCTTGACGGCTCGACAGCGAACTTTAAGAGCAGCGATGCTAAATCAGACGTTCCCACCGTCGACCTGTATGACGACTTAACGTGTCCTCACTGTGCAGACTTGGAATCGAGCACTGGGTCATCCCTTCTCGACGCTGTCAATCAGGGAAAGCTGAACCTGAATATCCGCACGATGAACTTCCTGGATAAAGGTCAGAACGGAAAGCTTGACGAGCAGGGCCCAGCAACCAAGGCTTTGACGGCGCTGTACGCGGTGGCCAAGTCGGGTGACGGAAAGCTGTATTGGAACTATCGAGCCAGCCTGTTTGAAAACCAGCAGAAAGTTTATGGTTCGTGGGGCTATGACAACTTTGCAGACCTTGCCAAGGATATGGGTGCATCCAAGGGTGTCGTGAAAGACATCAAGGACGCGAAGTATCACAAGGACGCCCTGAAATTGGCTGAGGACAATGAAAAGAAGCTAACCAAGGAAGGCGATGGGCAGGTGTCTAGCCCGCGCGTCTTCGTCAACGGTAAAGAACTCAAGTTGCAGTCCTCTGACCAGCACACTTTCGAAGATTGGGTGCCCCGAGCCGAAAGTGGCAAGGTCGAATAAGCGATATTCACCGGGCCCGAAAAGACTCTCAATTAAGACGCGTCATATGAGGGAATCAGTCAACAAGAGACTGGTTCCCTTTTTCTCTGCCCTCTTCGGTGTCCCCTGTGGCGGCTACAGATACCGCTTGTGAAAAGCCCCCACGTGGGGATATGAGGGTGCGGCTTTCGTCGAAAAGGGGGAAACTGGAGGATGAAAGTTTGTATTGTCGCCAATTATCAGCGTTGTCTTATTTCTGAGGAGGCCCATCATGGCACACCCCCGCGCTGGCCAGCTAGCTCAGCCCGAGGATCTTATTGACCTCGCCGAACTTGTCACTGCGTATTACACGAAACATCCTGATCCGGAAAACATCGATCAGCAGGTCGTTTTTGGCACGTCGGGGCACCGGGGGTCATCACTGGACACCGCCTTTAATGAGGATCACATTCTTGCAACGACGCAGGCCATCGTCGATTACCGCACAAAAGAAGGCATAGACGGTCCGCTATTTGTTGGGCGGGATACGCATGGTTTGTCAGAGCCAGCGATGATTTCTGCCCTGGAGGTCCTCGTCGGCAACAAAGTGACGACGCTTGTGGATTCCGCGGGGAAGTACACGCCGACGCCTGCTGTGTCCCACGCGATTCTTACGCATGAGCATCCGAAGGCTGATGGCATTGTGATCACGCCGTCTCACAATCCACCGCGGGACGGAGGCTTTAAATACAATCCCCCGACGGGTGGCCCTGCCGGGACGGATGCAACCGGGTGGATCGCGGATCGTGCTAACGAGTACATCGCGCAGGGGCTCAAAGGGGTCACACGCACGCCTGTCAGCGGCGTCACGGATTGGGGAGATTACCTCCGGCCCTTCGATTTCATGTCGGATTACATTGATGACCTTCCGTCGATCGTCAATCTTGATGCGATTCGCGATGCAGGGGTCCGCATTGGTGCTGATCCGATGGGTGGTGCATCGGTCGATTACTGGGGTGCGATTGCAGATAAGCACCGGCTAGATCTCACCGTGGTTAACCCGCTGGTCGATGCGACATGGCGCTTCATGACCCTGGATACAGACGGTAAAATCCGCATGGATTGCTCCAGCCCGAATTCAATGGCGTCGTTGGTGCATAACCGCGATAAGTACGACATCGCGACGGGCAATGATGCCGATTCTGACCGCCACGGCATAGTTACTCCCGACGCTGGTCTGATGAATCCGAACCACTATCTGGCCGTCGTCATTGATTATCTTTTCGCGCATCGCCCGCAGTGGGCAGATTCGACGGCCGTCGGGAAGACGGTGGTGTCGTCGTCGATGATTGACCGTGTCGTGGAAAAACTCGGCCGCAAGCTTGTTGAGGTTCCTGTTGGTTTTAAGTGGTTCGTCCCGGGTCTGATATCAGGCGAGATTGGTTTCGGTGGCGAAGAGTCGGCGGGGGCTTCATTCCTCCGCTTCGACGGAACCGTGTGGTCAACGGATAAGGACGGGTTGATTCTTAACCTGCTGGCCAGCGAAATCAAAGCGGTAACGGGCAAGACGCCGTCCGAGCGGTACGCGGAATTGACGGAGGAGTTTGGCGCTCCCGCCTACGCGCGTACCGACGCCGAGGCTAACCGTGAACAGAAAGATCGGTTGAAGAAGTTGTCCCCGTCGGACGTCACCGCGACGACTCTGGCTGGGGAGGAGATCACGAACAAGCTGACCGAAGCGCCCGGTAACAATGCGGCGATTGGCGGACTGAAAGTCGTGACAGAGAACGCGTGGTTCGCTGCTCGGCCCTCGGGCACCGAAGATAAATACAAGATTTATGCGGAGTCCTTCAAAGGTGACGATCACTTGGCCGACGTTCAGCACGAGGCGCAGCAGCTTGTTGAAGGCGTTCTAGGCAAATAAAGGCCTGGCCTTATCAAGGCCCGGTCTTTTCCAGTACGTACAACAAAATCCCTGGTCAACATTGACCAGGGATGATGTGGAGCTAACGGGACTCGAACCCGTGACCCCCACACTGCCAGTGTGGTGCGCTACCAGCTGCGCCATAGCCCCTTAGACCACGATTAATTTACTCATCAAGAAGATTTTAGACAAATCACCAGGTGGGTAGGTTTATTCCGTTGACAGATAGTTGCTAATGAGTCAGCAGAGTGTCGGCGTACGTGCGCAAATTTTGTCGGTCTGGGGTCTCTTTTCCGCGTACACTGAGTGTGTAAGTAAGTGTCCACTCACTTGATGTGTCTTTCTGGTCACTTACCCCCCGATATCGATGGTGCGCTGCTTCGAATGAGTGGGGAAATAGCGTTACGGAAGGATTCATGATGCAGAAGGTCGCATTTATAACCGGCGCTGGTCAGGGTATTGGTGAGGCTATCGCAAAGCGGTTAGCCGACGACGGTTTTGCCATCGCCGTGGCGGATTTTAACAATGACACGGCAGAAAAAGTCGCCCAGGACATTTCGGCGCAGGATGGTGGTAAGGCTATCGCTGTACACGTTGATGCATCGGATCGCGATTCTGTCTTCGCGGCTGTCGACGAGACCGTTGAGAAACTGGGGCGTCTGGACGTCGTCGTTAATAATGCTGGTCTTGGCCCGACGACCCCGCTGGAAGATATCACCCCTGAGCTGTACCACAAGGTGTTCGACGTTAACGTTGGCGGAACCCTCTGGGGAATCCAGGCTGCGATGAAGTACATGAAAGAGACTGGCGGAAAGATTATTAACGCGTCGTCGCAGGCAGGCCAGGTGGGTAACCCTGAATTGGCCGTTTACGGTGCTACGAAGTTCGCTATTCGGGGTATTACTCAGACGGCTGCTCGTGATCTTGCGAAGTATGGGATTACGGTCAACGCTTACTGCCCGGGCATTGTGGATACGCCGATGATGCGTGGTATTGCTCAGGAGGTTGCTGACAACGCTGATAAGCCATTCGAGTGGGGGATGGAGCAGTTCGCGCAGAATATTACGTTGGGTCGTTTGTCAAAGCCCGAGGATGTAGCGGCATGTGTGTCATATCTTGCCGGCCCAGACTCGGATTACATGACAGGGCAAGCGCTCCTGATTGATGGTGGCATGGTCTTTAATTAGGCCCCTTAGCTGCGATAGTGCCAGTCAGTGGTGCATGGGAATACTTTTCATGACGGTTTGTTGATATGTCATGTAAATGTTTTTCCCACCATCGAGGGAAGGATTGAACGATGCAGTTCGGACTATTCACTGTTAGCGACATCACTACTGATCCCACTACTGGAAAGACGCCTACCGAGCATGAGCGCATCCAGGCTTGGGACGCGATGGCCCGCAAAGCGGAAGAGGTTGGCTTAGATGTTTTCGCGATCGGCGAGCATCACAACCCTCCGTTCTTCTCCTCGAGCCCCACGACGGCACTGGCGCACCTCGCCGCCAAATACCCGAAACTGCTGTATTCGACGTCTACCACGCTGATTACCACCAATGATCCAGTGAAGATCGCTGAAGACTACGCCATGCTGCAGCACCTCACTGACGGCAACATCGATCTCATGATGGGACGGGGCAACACCGGTGCGGTGTACCCGTGGTTCGGTAAAGATATCCGTAAGGGTATTCCGCTGGCTATTGAGAACTACCACCTACTGCGCCGGCTATGGCGCGAAGACGTGGTGAATTGGAAGGGTGAGTTTCGTACCTCACTCCAAAGCTTTACGAGCACCCCGCGACCGTTGGACGATACGCCACCATTTGTGTGGCATGGTTCCATCCGCTCGCCAGAAATCGCAGAGCAGGCCGCTTATTATAGCGACGGTTTCTTCCACAACAACATTTTCTGGAATATCGAGCACACCCAGCAGATGGTGAAGCTTTACCGCGAGCGCTATGAGCACTACGGCCACGGATCTGCCGACGAAGCAATCGTCGGCCTTGGTGGTCACGTTTTTATGGCGGAGACGGAAGCAGAAGCTAAAAAGTTCTTCCGCCCCTATTTTGATAATGCACCTGTTTATGGCCACGGCCCAACGCTCGAAGAGTTTGAAGCCATGACCCCGTTGACCGTTGGTACGCCGGAGCAAGTTATAGAAAAGTACCTGGGGTACGCCGATGCTGTTGGGGACTATCAGCGTCAGCTATTCCTGGTTGATCATGCCGGTGTGCCGCTGGACAACGTACTGGAGCAGATCGAAATCCTGGGGAAGGAAGTCGTCCCGGTGTTGCGTCGCGAGTTTGAGGCGCGACGCCCAGCGCACGTCCCATCGGATCCCCCGACGCATGCATCGCTGGTGGCTCAAGGGCCGGATTCTCCGTTCCACCTCGTCCAGCCGGTTAAGGCATATGAAGAAAATAGCTAAGCTACCGTGCATTCGTAGCTAGCCATTAATTCATCGGTGAAGCAGAAAGGCGTAACGAATAATGAAGAAGGTCGCGGTTATTAACGCAGGCGTGGGGACCCCTTCGAACACCAAGATGCTAATTGACTCTATTACTGGAGCATTGGAGTCCCAAGTGTCCAAGCGCGGCGACGCAGTCGAGATTGAGATAATTAACTTGCGGCCGCTCGCTAAAGAATTAGCCACAGTGATGACCACTGGTATGGCCGGTGAGAAGTTAACCCAAGCAAAGAAAACGCTCTCAGCTGCCGACGGCGTGATCGCAGCCTCCCCCGTGTTTACCTCGAGTTACACCGGACTATTCAAGATGTTCATGGATTCCTTGGACACCAATGCCCTCAACGGCATGCCGGTCTTGATCGCGGCCACAGCGGGTAGTCCTCGCCATGCGCTCATGCTCGATTACTCGATGCGTCCACTGTTTACATACTTGCGCGCCACGGTCATGCCCACAGGTGTCTTTGCTGCTACAGAGGACTTTGGCCAAGAGACTGACCTCACGCGCCGGGCCAATCGTGCGGCTTCGGAACTTGCCGGTTATCTCTTGGCGACGACGGGAGCTGTGGAGGGATTCGGCCCAGACCTGACAGAGGCGGCCCCTGAGCGCAAGGACGGCGTGAAAGTCTCCCACTCCCGCGACTTTGAGGACCTTTTACGTGGTCACGAGGGGTAACGGTTGCTGAGAGGCGTGGTGCTGGGGAAACTCCGGTGAGCTAGAGTTCCTCAGTCGCCTGCACAGCGATGTCATCCTCGCCCGGCTTTGATGGGGCGGGGATTTTTTGTGCTTCATCAGGACTAATTCGACGTTCCCGCGTCCGAGGCTCCAGTGAGACTGGACGCCCGGTTTCCAGCGACTCCTTAACCGCTTCACACACGCGTATGTCGAGCAGGCCCTCCTCTCCGTTGGGCTCCGGGGATTTGTTCTCGTTGACGCATCTCAGGAAATAGCGGGTCTCACCAGCGAATTGATCCTTGGCATTGTAATGCCATTCTTCGGTGGTATCAGTACCGCTGCCTTCTTCGTCGGCAATTGAAACAGTCGCGTGAAGATCGGAGCCTTCACCCCACATGTACGCCGACGGGGATACCACCGTTCCCTTCGACGCTGCCAGTGTGAAACCTTCGGCTGAGGACGTCGAATAGCTCGTCGTAAATTGGGCAGTCCGTCCACTATCGAATCCAAGAGAAACACTGACCGTGGGTGTGGTGTCCAGGCCGGTACCCTCGTGGTGGCCACCGATCGCGTACACGGTCGTCGGTTCCTCTTCATATAGGTTCCGAGCCATATTGAGTGCATAGACCCCGAGATCGGGAACCGGGCCACCCCAGAATCCGTGGTTGGCGCGGTGATTCTCCGGGTTAATGGTGTGGCTGAACTGGGATGTGAAATAACGCGCCTCGCCAAGTTTGCCCGAGCGGACAAGCTCCACAAGGTCAGTCATGAACGGGTCCGTATGCATGCGGTAGGCGAGCATGAGCGTTGTGCCCGTTTTATCGGCCGCGTCGAGCATAGCTTGACAGTCGTCGACCGACGGAGCCATTGGCTTTTCACACAACACGGGAATGCCAGCGTGAAGTGCGGGGATGGTGAATTCGCGGTGACGGTCAACCGGCGTCGCAACGTAGACAGCGTCGATATCGCCGGAGTCGAGGAGTTCCTGGTATCGGTCATAGGAATAGCCGGGGACGTGATAGCGCTCGGCCTTGTTGGGATCCGACGTGACGACGGCGTCTAGCTGTGCCTCGGGTAATTGCGCGAGTCCAGGAAGGAAGGCTTGTTGCGCGATTTGTCCGAGTCCAACCACGGCAAAACGATAAGGGTGGCCAGGTGAGTCTGGGGTCGTGTTCGATGATGTGTTTTCCACGGTGTTATCCGACATAGAAGCCAGCGTAGGTCGGGATCCTCGGTCGCGTCGAGTGTACGAGGGTGACGGCTGCGGGTCTGCGAGAGCTGTGCGCATGAGAGCTGTGAGGCTCGCGATAGTAAATAAGAAATTATTATGCGTATTTAAAAAATTAGGCTAATCTACACACATATTCCTTTTTGTTCAAGGTTAAACTGCACATAGGTGGCACCGCACATGTCCTCCAATCGCCTGGGGCCAGATCAGTCCAGCCCGTCAGAATTCGACCCACCCTATGATGGTTCCGTCGGCCAGTCAGGTTATGGTAATCAGCCCGATAATGCCCCGACGGAGAATTTCGGCCTGGGGGAGAGCACTCAGCAAAGCGGCGTGAACCACCGCGTTAACTGGCCGACCGTCATGATGGCCGGCGGGGTAGCGGCTATCGTTGCGGCGGTCATCCTGGCGATTGGTGTCGTCGGGTTGTCCCGCCACGGAGATGACAATTCAGCCACGTACGTCGCGGAGGAGTCGACCGATGCCCAGGGACATAAGGTCCTGAAGAAGTCGCCGGTCCCGTCGAGTGCGAAGAAATCGAAACATGCTACTGGCAAAAATGGGCACGATAAGAATGGGACGAGCAAGGGTGCCACTGGTGGTGGTGCCCTGGGCGCTCCGACTGAGGGGAAGAAAGCATCGTCGGGCGGAAACTCGGACTCGAGATCGGGTTCTGGATTGAATGGTAATGGTCGTGAGTCAGGGTCTGATTCATCTCAGAATGGGCAGGATGAGTCCAACGCCGGGGATGATGATGCCGATGATAGTGGCGTATCGGATTCAGATTCTGGGAACCGCAGGTGGACGCCGTCGTCACCGTTGCCAGCCAACTACACCGTGACTGACCCTAATCCTTCGCTCGACGAGCTTAACGGGATTGTTTACTTCCTGACTGCCACGGATGCCTCGGATGAAGCCAAGAAAGCGAATATTGAGGCACCCGATGCCGTGGTTGTTCCGAAGACTGTCTCGCGAATTGGTCTATTCCGTGCGCCACGCGGTGGTAGTCGCTTAACGGAGCCAATGGAGCGACATGGCGACACCATTACTGTTCAACTTCACTCCTTTTCTGCGGGGATTCCCGACATTTCAATGCCTATCGACTTTGTCTATAAGGATGGGAATTGGCGGTTGGCGAGTTCATCAATGTGCCAAGGTGTGAAGACCGTTGGCCTCCCCATTTATTGCAACGCTTAGGTAATCGGCGTGATGAGTGTTAAGAAAAGGTCAGCGTCGTGATTCTGCTGGATAACATTCGTTATGAAGTCGGCTCAGGTGGCCGTCGATTCTATTCCAGAACGACGATTAGTAAACACCGCGGATCTGGCACACACCGCGGATTGATCCATGGCCGGAATGTAGGTACGCGAGGCAGGCGGCCGGACTTCGCATTGTCAGATGTGTCACTGCGTTTTGATAATTCCACGATCACCTATCTCGTCGGGCTTAATGGCGTGGGTAAGTCGACGCTGTTAAAGATCATGGCAGGAATTGTGCCTGTCGCGTCCGGAGCGGTCAGTGTGGATGGCGCCGACCCGCGACGATGGGACGGGCCCGGTCGCTCATTGGGGGTGTTCCTGGACACAACGGCTAGCGAAATGAAGCAATCAGGGCGCCATCATTTGCATTGGGTAGCGTCGGCAAAACGGCTGTCTTGGGATGAAGCCGACGACATGATTGTGCGGGTTGGGCTCGAGGCCGTGGCAGATAGGCCAGTGCTCAGTTATTCGCTCGGTATGCGTCAGCGGTTGGGCGTTGCGACTGCGCTGCTCGGGTGGCCGCGGAACATCATTATGGACGAGCCGATGAATGGCTTGGACCTCGCGGGCATGTTGTGGTTGCGGTCCTTGATGCGGGATCTGGCCGAGCGTGGTCACTGCGTTGTGGTGGCCTCCCACCATTTCGCAAATGTGGAGCGGACTGCGGATCGGGTTGTTTTGCTCGAGGGTGGGACTATCGTGTCGCAAGGTTCGGTACGCGATGTGGTCGGGGCTTATGCTTCGTTGGAGGAAGCGTTTATCGACGCGATTCCCCGCGCGCTCAATCACGCGGTAGCAGTTGGGAGCAACGGCGTGATGCCCGTCGGCCACAATAATGCTGGGAGGGAGAGTGGCCATGCCGGCCATATCTGACAGCGCCCAGATGAACAATGCCACGAGTAAGTCGGGACCGTTTCCCTGGCGCGCGTTCTATTCCGCATGGACCTCAGAGTGGGTGCGGCTAAGCGGCTGGCGAGGACCTTTTATACGTGTTCTCGTGCCATTGGGCATCATTCTTCCCTTGGTGGTGACGCTGGTCATCGGCGGTGTCGCGGAATCGCTGCACGGTAACGGTGGCTTGATTCAGGTTCGTGAAGTATCGACGCTGAACGCGAACTATTGGGTGATCTACCTGGGAATAACCATGTATGCCGTCGTCGCGACCTACGCCCAAGCCTCCTCGATGCGAGGGCCCGTTGGCGAGCTGGACTCCGTACTGCACCCACAACCAGTCCCGTCGATCATCGCTCGCTGGCTAGTCGTGTCGGTCGCTGCGGCCATCGGATCGTTTTTCTCCGTCCTCATGGTGATGGTTGCCTTGCCGGCGTTATACCCGCAGGTGTACGGATCTGTGTCCGCCTCAAGCGTCGAGGGTCTGCGGTTCTTGTGGGCGGCGCCCCTCTATGCGGTCGCGGCGTGCGGGATCGGTGTGGGAATCGGCGCCCTCGTTGCGGTCCCGGCGGCCGCGATTACCGTTATCACGGTGTGGTCGCTCTTGATCGAGAACGCCATCGTGTTCGTCCCTCGCGGGGGTGAACTTGTGGGGTGGATGCCGTTTCTGAACGGAATTTATGGCACAGGTCAAGAGATAGCTCTCGAGCCGCCGTGGAGCAGTAACGGCTCGTTGCTCTACGTCATGGGGTGGGCTGCAGTGATTATGCTTTTGGGCATCTGCTCAGCGGTTAGATGGTCGCGTCGGCCCCGCTAGCAGGCGCCTAACATGCACCAGGACTAGGGGGTTCGTCGTGTCGCGTTGGCACCCGAAAGGGGGATTTCGCTGTGACGAACGTGTTTTTAGAGCAGAATAGACACATGAGCGACGAGAACATCATCACTGAACTGTCCGACGAGGAAGTCTTCGACTTCCTCTCTTCTGTAAAACTGGGGCGCCTGGTTGTTCGGTCCGGTGAGGACATCGACATTTACCCGGTCAATTACGTTGTTGATCCCGGCGACGGTGACCGCCCGAAGTCCATCCTTTTCCGCACGTCAGAGGGGTCAAAACTAGTCTCGCTGACCGTCAACGATAAGGTCCTTTTCGAGGTTGACTCTTTTGACGAGTCCGACGCCACATCGGTCGTCATTCGCGGTCGGGCACATCGCCTGACCAGCACCGCAGAGATCAACGAAGCAGACAAACTTGAGCTCAAGCCGTGGCTTCCCACGCTGAAATACAACTATGTACGGGTCGTCCCAGACTCCGTGTCAGGCCGTCACTTCAAACTTGGCGACGAACCTGACCGGTATATGAGCACGAAGTACTAGACGCGCATGATGCCTGGGTCAATGAGACCGCCGGCACACATCATTGTTTCCACCATGTGTCGGTAGGGTCGACCGGCATGCTCCGCTTATGGCGGCTCACCGTGTAGAGATGCTCGATGCGATCGATGGCCTCCTGTGGCAGCCCGTCGACGCCTTCGAGGTAATCATCGATTTGTGAGTAGGTCACGCCGAGTGCTTCTTCATCGGGCAGTGCGGGGCGGTTGTCTTCCAAATCGGCTGTGGGAACCTTGCTCCAGGTGCTGGGGGGTGCGCCGAGTTCTTGAAGCAGTGCTGCACCCTGCCGTTTTGTCAGTCCTGACAGGGGGAGAATATCTGCTCCGCCGTCACCGTACTTTGTGTAAAAACCGGTCACGGCTTCTGCGGCATGATCAGTGCCGACGACAAGGAGGCCAAGCTGCCCGGCTGCCGCGTATTGGGCAACCATCCGGATGCGCGCTTTGACATTTCCCCTGTTGAAATCTGTGAGACAGTGAATTCCTAGCGACGCCGATACCGTCTTTTGTAACGCTTGGGTCGCATCTTTGATATTGATCGCGACGGTTCGATCGGGCTCGATGAAGTTGAGCGCACGCTGGGCGTCGTCCTCATCTGCTTGTTCTCCGTAGGGGAGCCGCACGGCATGGAAGCGTACCTTGGTTCCTTCTTGTTCACGGACACGCTCGACGGCGAGCTGGGCCAGGCGGCCGGCGAGCGTCGAATCCTGACCTCCCGAAATGCCCAGGATAAAGCCTTTAGCCTGCGTAGAAATGAGGTACTCTGCCAGGAATGAAACTCGTCGTTCGATTTCTTCCTGTGGATCAATGGTGGACTGGACGCCGAGGGAGCGTCGTATGTCGTCGCGAAGATCGCTTGTCATTCCCCCATGGTAAAACGGTTGGGTCGCTGATGTACACCGGTGTCGATAATCCACGTACATCGGTGTGGGGTAGGTGACGTATGAACGTGGTGTTTGTGAAAACATTGTTAGAGCAAAACGTTGCTTCCATGAAAACACTGTTAAAGAGTTGTCGCGTAAAGGATTGTGTGGGGCGAAGCGCCGAGGGATTGGGGATAAAAGGAATTGGGCTTAAAGTTTTGGATTTTGGCCTGGTCGAGGTACCATAGCGCTTCGTGTCATAGTCATGTGCGTGAACTGCGATGATCTCGCAGGGATTATCCACATCAGACTGTGTTGTGTAGTGGCCGATCACCACTGGTGGTTGGTTTTTACTAGCCCAGCCGACGAAGAAAGGAGCGCCCGATGAAGGTCCGTAAGTCCCTTCGGTCGCTGAAGAACAAGCCGGGCGCTCAGGTTGTGCGCCGTCACGGCAAGGTTTTTGTGATCAACAAAAAGGATCCGCGTTTCAAGGCCCGCCAGGGCTAATTGACTCGTAGGCCACACATGGCAGCCAGCGAGAGCTGTGCAGATGCCGATGGCCGTCAGTGAGTTGAGCGCTGAAGAAGCGCCGAACCGGCAGCTTTCCATGAGGAAGGTTGCCGGTTTTTGCTTTTCGCGGTTTCTGTGTCTTGTTGGCAAGGTGGGGCGTAGGTGCTTTGGTCTAGGGTCGTGGCCGTGTGCTCATGGACGAGGTTGTGTGGCTCGTGGATGATGAACAACTATGTAGCAAAACTGATGCTTAAATCGGTCCGGTATACATGTAGTGATTCGTAATAGTCACGACCTTGGAATTCCGTCTTTGTAATTACTACATGTAGTGGTGCTGGGCCGATTCTAATTCTATCTATTGTGTTTTCGCTGTCGGTGGGATAAAGTTAATTCCCGTTGCACGGGCCGAACAAAGGTTGAGGATCCGCCGGATATCTACCGGATAGCCGTCTGATTTCGGGTGGAACATCACCGAGTTCTCGCGGTACAAGTGCCCGTCAAAAATAATTGCCGCAGCAAAAAGTAGTGCATCAACAGAGGGAGAATTTTCTATGGCCGTCACCGTCTACACCAAGCCCGCCTGTGTTCAGTGCACTGCTACAAAGAAGGCTCTCGATCGTGCAGGCGTGGACTACGAAACTGTCGATATCACCATGGACAGCGACGCTCGCGACTACGTGATGGCTCTGGGTTACCTGCAGGCACCGGTCGTTGTCGCTCAGGATGAGCACTGGTCAGGTTTTCGCCCGGATCGCATCAAGAGCCTGGTCACCTCCGCTGCATAGGACATCGCTGCACACGTCGTCGTGCGATGAGGGATCAAGTAGCGCGAAATCTTATCTTTTGGTTGTTCTGCAGAGTTAATAGGCGGTTAACTGCAATGCGCGGCCCCGCCTCATTTTCATTTCCTTCCCGTTTTCAATAGTTTCAGTCACCAGAAAAGATGAAAAATAATCATGTACCTCGTCTATTTTTCTTCGGCGACGAATAACACGCAGCGGTTCGTCGATAAGTTGGGCATGCGCGCAGATCGGATACCGCTTCGGCGTACTGAACCCGACCTGGTTGTCCATGAGCCATATGTTCTTATATGCCCAACATATGGTGGTGGAGCGTCGATAAGCCGGCAGGAAACAAGGCCTGTGCCCACCCAGGTTATCCATTTCCTGAACAATGAGCAGAACCGCAGTTTGATTCGGGGTGTTATCGCATCGGGTAACACCAACTTTGGCCCAGATTACGGAGTCGCGGGCGACATTATTTCAGAGAAGTGTCACGTTCCTTATCTTTATCGGTTCGAATTGATGGGAACCCAGGAGGATGTGGCCATTGTGAAGCAGGGCTTAGCGGCATTTGAAGCCAACGGGATGAGGCGACACGCAGCATAAATAATCCAAATCGCCTGTATGGGCTCTTTTTAAAGGCCGAACATCAGTCATTTCGCGTCAATACACACAAATAGAACGGGATGAATAAGCCTCAGGACGATCGCGTCCGTAGGTTGTATCCCCTACACCGTTCTTTGCCAATACAGAAGTTTTCCCCCTCAACAGTTAGGAGATTCTAGGTGTCAGATCTCGGCAAAACAGTAGCAGAGCCTGTTCGGTCTACAGAGCAGTTAGATTTCCACGCTCTCAATGCCATTCTTAACCTCTATGACGAGAATGGCAAAATTCAGTTCGACAAAGACCGCGAAGCCGCTAATCAATTTTTTCTTCAGCATGTTAATCAGAACACGGTATTCTTTCATGATTTGGAAGAAAAATTTGACTACTTGATTAAGAATAACTACTACAATGGTGACATCGTCGAGAAATACGACTTTTCCGACATTAAAGATCTGTTCAAGCAGGCCTATAGCTATAAGTTTCGCTTTAAAACGTTCTTAGGTGCATACAAGTATTACACCTCATACACGTTGCGTACTTTTGATGGAAACCGTTACCTAGAGCGGTATGAGGACAGAGTGTGCATGGTTGCCTTGGGGCTTGCCGACGGTGACATTTCTCTAGCCCGTCGGCTCGTCGACGAAATTATTCAGGGCCGTTTTCAGCCCGCAACCCCGACGTTCCTCAATATCGGTAAAGCGCAGCGCGGTGAACCGGTTTCCTGTTTCCTTCTTCGTATTGAAGATAACATGGAGTCGATCGGTCGCTCTATCAACTCTGCTTTGCAGCTATCTAAGCGTGGCGGGGGAGTGGCACTTCTCCTGTCTAACCTGCGTGAACAAGGTGCCCCGATTAAGAAAATTGAGAACCAGTCATCTGGCGTCATTCCCGTAATGAAGCTCCTGGAAGACTCCTTCTCCTATGCCAACCAGTTAGGTGCTCGTCAAGGAGCAGGTGCGGTTTACTTACACGCCCACCATCCGGATATTCTGCGTTTCTTGGACACCAAGCGTGAAAATGCTGATGAAAAAATCCGTATTAAAACCTTGTCACTGGGAGTAGTTATCCCCGATATTACGTTTGAATTAGCCAAGCGTAATGATGACATGTACTTGTTCTCGCCTTATGATGTTGAACGAGTCTATGGGAAACCATTCTCGGACATCGGCATCTCTGAGCACTACGACGAGATGGTGGAAGATCCTCGCATCAAGAAGTCGAAAATCAATGCGCGGCAGTTTTTCCAGACGCTGGCTGAGATTCAATTTGAGTCCGGTTATCCGTACATCATGTTTGAGGATACAGTTAACCGCGCTAATCCCATTTCTGGGCGCATTAATATGTCCAATCTTTGCTCAGAAATCCTCCAGGTCAATAGCCCGTCCGAATTTAACGCGGACCTAACATATCAGCGTATTGGCGACGACATCTCGTGCAACCTGGGTTCGTTAAATATTGCGATGGTCATGGATAGCGACGACTTCGACGGAACCATCGATACGGCCATCCGCGGTTTGACTGCGGTGTCGGATCAGACGTCTATCGATTCGGTCCCATCCGTCCGGCAGGGCAATGAACATTCCCACGCGATCGGTTTGGGCCAAATGAACCTTCACGGTTACTTAGGCCGTGAGCACATTTACTACGGCAGTGAAGAAGCGCTCGACTTCACTAACGCGTATTTCGCCGCCGTCATGGTGGCCTGCCTCAAGGCATCCAATCGCCTCGCCCGGGAAAGGGGAGTTACCTTCACCGGTTTCGAGGATTCTGATTACGCGTCTGGTGCTTTCTTTGATCGCTATGATCCGCAGGACTTCGCCCCGAAGACGGAGAAAGTCAAGCGCATCTTTGAGGAATCGTCGATCTCCGTGACGACGGCAGCACAGTGGGCTCAGTTGCGGGAGGATGTCCAGCAATATGGCCTCTATAACCGTAATCTGCAGGCGATTCCTCCGACGGGTTCTATTTCGTATATCAACAACTCGACATCATCGATTCACCCGATCGCGTCGAGAATTGAAATCCGTAAAGAGGGCAAGATCGGGCGCGTGTACTATCCTGCCCCGCACATGAACAATGACAACCTCGACTATTTCAAAGATGCTTATGAAATAGGATATGAAAAGGTTATCGACACGTATGCCGTAGCAACGAAATATGTCGACCAAGGGTTGTCGCTGACGTTGTTCTTCAAAGACACTGCAACGACCCGCGATATTAACCGGGCGCAGATTTACGCGTGGAAGAACGGAATTAAGACCCTGTATTACATTCGCCTGCGACAAGCGGCATTAGAGGGTACCGAGGTTGAAGGTTGCGTTTCCTGCATGCTGTAACGGTGTGCGATGCACTAGCCTTTACAGCCGTGCTGACACAATGGTGCGGAAACGGGCATAAAATAGGCCCCATATCCTGATGATATGGGGCCGTTGAATGCCTGACTAGCCGGCACAAGCCACCTAGTTTTGTCTAGTTAATTTTAACGTTGACCTAGCTCAGCATCGAGGCGGAGAATGCCCGCACCGTCATCGCCAACAAGCTCAAGGCGATCGAGAATCTCGTTAACCGTGTCTTCTTCTTCGATCTGTTCGGTCAAAAAGCGGTCGATTAACTGACGAGAGTCGAGATCTCCTTCAGCATCTGCTGTCTTAGCAAGATCGCGAATCAGACCCGATACCTTCTTCTCGTGTTCGAGAGCGGCTTGGAATGCATCCTTTGCCGACTGAATATTGAGCTCAGGGACTGAAAGGGTGGAGATGGTCACTTGACCGCCACGAGCCAAGATGTGGTCGCTGAAAGCGTGAGCATGTCCGAATTCCTCATCAACTTGTTCGCGCATCCAGTCCCGCATGCCTACCAAGCTAAGGCGATCAAGTTCCAGCCCCAGTTGCTTGTAAACGAGTGCCGCCTGGAGTTCGGCATTGAATTGGTCATTGAATGCTTTTTGCATTGTGTCACTGATAGCCATGTCACGATTATATAAAATTTCTTTGTTTTGGCCAATTATTTGTGAAAAATTTTATGATTGAATTTTTTAGTTTAAGCAAAAAACAATCAGATTGCTGGTTTTAGGGTTTGCTACCGTCCGGTTTATCCTTCAAGATCTTTCGTTACCCTCTCTCTGGATTCACAATTTTAGAATTAAACCTACGTCTAGTTATTAGGGAAGTTGGCGTTGTCCTATGAATCTAAAATTTACAGTTTTGGGCAAAGGAGGTCGAACGATTGCCCGGCACAAAACTGCCACTTACGCTAAAGGTTTTATTCGAGTGATGACAGGGGAGCCTATGTCGGCGCCCGAGGGCTAGACTTGGCCGGGACGGGATGACGGATGCGGGCATTCGATGGGGTACCACGTGGCCCTAGCCACAGGGCTTAGCTCGGCTTGGCCACTATCTATCCCACCGATTGTGCGGCAAGTTCGATATTTTTAATGTTTACAGTGTTGAAAGGGGCACTCTGATGAAGAAGACCAACGCAATCACACCAGTCCGATGGGGGACAAACGCTACCAACCATGATCGCCCCATTGCTGCCATTGATTGGAATACAATCCCGGATGACAAAGACCAAGAGGTGTGGGATAGGTTGACCGGAAATTTTTGGTTACCAGAAAAAGTTCCCCTGTCTAATGACATCAAGAGCTGGGGCACTCTCAACGAACTAGAACAGCGCACCACGATGCGTGTATTTACCGGTCTCACCATGCTGGATACTATCCAGGGCACCGTTGGCGCGGTTTCTCTCATTCCTGACGCACTCACGCCCCACGAAGAAGCCGTCTACACGAATATTGCGTTTATGGAGTCTGTCCACGCCCGCTCCTACTCGTCGATTTTTATGACGCTGTCGTCGACGCCGGAGATCAACGACGCCTTCCGGTGGTCCGAGGAGAATGAGAACCTTCAAGACAAGGCCCGTATCGTTCTCGACTATTACGAGGGCGACAATCCTTTCAAGCGGAAGGTTGCGTCGACACTGCTTGAGTCCTTCCTCTTCTACTCGGGCTTTTATTTGCCGATGTATTGGTCTAGTCATGGCAAGCTAACAAACACTGCCGACGTCATTCGTCTTATTATTCGCGACGAAGCAGTCCACGGGTATTACATCGGCTATAAGTACCAGCGCGGTCAGGAGGCCTTGACGCAGTCCGAACGGGATGGGCTGAAGGAATACACCTTCGATCTCCTCTACGAGTTGTATGACAACGAAACGCAGTACACTGAAGACCTCTATGACGAGTTGGGGTGGACGGAAGACGTAAAGCGTTTTTTGCGCTACAACGCTAATAAGGCCTTAAACAACCTGGGTTATGAAGCGTTGTTCCCTGCAGACGAAACCCGCGTGAGCCCGGCGATTATTTCGTCCCTCAACCCCGGGGCCGACGAAAACCATGACTTTTTCTCGGGGTCGGGATCGTCCTATGTAATAGGTAAAGCGGAATCCACGACCGACGAAGACTGGGATTTCTAAGACGGCTCGGAGACAACGTCGAAGATAACGCCCACAACCGATCTTTAGTTCCCGCGGACGACAGGTCTCTTCCCCCTACCGTGTGAAAAATGGCTTAGAGGACTAGCCATTATGCGGTACACAGCGTTACTATGTTGAACATCGTTGGTGTACTTAAGGCTATTGTCCGCCGATCTTCAGAAAACTTTCAGGCGCCCTCGTCGAGTTGTTGGACATCGCAACAACCTGTTCGACGTTGTTTGCGCTGGTGACAGTGTTCTGAGTGATTGGGCGGGGCGTGGTCGACGCACGCCGGCAATGACAATGACGAGGAATCTGCTTCACGTGAAGGCACGAAGCAGCTTCCGAATTCAGGAGGAAAGTATGACTGCTGTAGCGCCTAAGGTTGACCAACCGGTCGCCCCTGCTAGGCCAAAGCCGTCAGGAACCACCCCGAAGGGGGGATTTGCCTGGCGCATGCTGACCACGACGGACCATAAGCAGCTCGGGATGATGTACATCATCACGTCGTTCTGTTTCTTCTTCCTCGGTGGTCTCATGGCCCTGTTGATTCGTGCTGAGCTTTTCAGCCCGGGTCTTCAGTTCTTGTCCAATGAACAGTTCAACCAGCTGTTTACCATGCACGGCACCGTCATGTTGCTGCTATACGGCACGCCAGTGGTGTGGGGCTTCGCGAACTACATTATGCCGTTGCAAATCGGTGCCCCCGATGTGGCATTCCCTAGGTTGAATGCACTGGGCTTTTGGCTCACACTCGGTGGCGGCATACTGATGCTGTCGGGCTTCTTTACCCCTGGTGGAGCCGCTGACTTCGGCTGGACCATGTATTCTCCGCTGTCCGACTCTCTTCACTCGCCGGGCATCGGTTCTGACATGTGGATCGTTGGCGTCGGTGCTGGTGGCGTCGGAACCATCGCGTCGGCAATTAACATGATCACGACGATCGTGTGCCTCCGTGCCCCGGGCATGACAATGTTCCGTCTGCCGATCTTCACCTGGAACGTCCTGGTTACCTCGATTATCGTTCTGTTGATCTTCCCAATGCTGACCGCGGCTGCCCTCGGTGTGCTGTACGACCGCAAACTCGGTGGCCACATTTACGACCCTGCTAATGGTGGCGCAATTCTGTGGCAGCACCTGTTCTGGTTCTTCGGTCACCCTGAGGTTTACGTCTTGGCCCTTCCGTTCTTCGGTATTGTGTCCGAGATTGTCCCGGTCTTCTCCCGCAAGCCGATGTTCGGTTACGCCGGGCTGGTTTTCGCGACCCTGTCGATTGCCGCTTTGTCGGTTGCTGTGTGGGCTCACCACATGTTCGTCACCGGCGCTATCCTGCTTCCGTTCTTCTCATTCATGACGTACCTGATCTCGGTGCCCACCGGTGTGAAGTTCTTCAACTGGGTAGGAACGATGTGGCGTGGACATATCACCTTTGAGACCCCGATGCTCTGGACAATGGGCTTCTTGGTGACGTTCCTCTTCGGTGGCTTGACCGGCATCATGCTGGCTTCACCGCCGCTGGACTTCCACGTGTCGGATACCTACTTCGTGGTCGCTCACTTCCACTACACCCTGTTCGGTACCATCGTGTTCGCTTCGTGTGCAGGCGTCTACTACTGGTTCCCGAAGATGACGGGGCGGATGTTGGACGAGCGCCTCGGTAAGATCCACTTCTGGTTAACAGTCATCGGATTCAATGGAACATTCTTGGTCCAGCACTGGCTCGGTGACGAAGGTATGCCACGTCGTTACGCTGACTACCTTCCGACCGATGGATTCACAGGTTTGAACCAGTTCTCCACGATCTTCTCCTTCATCCTCGGCATCGGTTTCCTGCCGTTCATCTGGAACGTGTTCAAGTCGTTCCGCTACGGCGAAATCGTGACCGTCGATGATCCGTGGGGTTACGGAAACTCTCTCGAATGGGCTACGTCCTGCCCGCCCCCGGCCCACAACTTCACCTCGCTGCCTCGCATTCGTTCCGAGCGCCCAGCCTTCGAGCTTCACCATCCGCAGATGGTTGAAAAGATGCGAGCTGAAGCCCACATCGGTCGGCAGATTTAATGAGAGTGGTTCCGTATTTGCTCGCTAAACGTGAGAAACAAAGGATTCAGACCTCCTGAATAAATGAGACGGCCCCCATCCGCATGGGTGGGGGCCGTTTCTGCTATTACCACCTCGCACATAGGCATAGTTCCAAATCGGTTTTAAAGCCCATCAGCATCGCTCATCTGTAAAATGCCCGCCTCTCCATCGACGCATAGGAGCACCTGAAGTAGACCATGGCCCCCAAGCTCTCCATTAATCTCATCGACGGCTTTCGCCCCGCCGTCGTCATCGCCTCCGGCCCCGACCGCCCAGGTGTCAGTGCGGCTCTGTTTCGTGTTCTCGCTGCACATGGCAGCCAATTGCTCGACATCGAACAGTCCATCTTCCGTGGTCACCTATCCCTGGCGGCACTCGTCGGATGCCCACCTCACAAAATAGGACGATTGCGTGACGATCTTGTCGAAACGCTAGCCACCTATGACTGCACCGTCGAGATTGAATTTGATGATCAGGCTGTACCATCACGCCCATATTCCAGCCATGCCGTCGTTGTATTAGGTAGTCCAGTTACTGCGGAGCATATTTCACAGATTGGGCAAGTTCTCGCTGATTACGGGGCGAATATTGATACCTACCGGGGTATTTCTGATTATCCAGTGACTGGTGTTGAGCTTAAAGTGTCGGTGCGGGATCCCCGACCCGGCGGTAGTATTGCGCTCCGCAAAGCTCTCGCTGAGCTCAGCACTCGGATCGGTGTCGACATTGCTATTGAGCGCGCGGGCTTGGCCCGTCGGTCTAAGCGCCTGATCTGCTTCGATTGCGATTCGACGTTAATTCGGGGTGAAGTCATCGAAATGTTGGCAGCCCACGCAGGCAGAGAACAAGAAGTAGCAGAAGTGACGGCGCGGGCCATGCGGGGAGAAATCGACTTCGAAGAATCATTACGGGAGCGCGTCGCTACCCTCCGCGGTTTAGACAGCGCGGTCATCGACGACGTCGCGAAAAACATTGTCCTCACACCTGGAGCCCGAACGACTATCCGGACCCTCAAGCGTATGGGATACCGAACGGCGGTCGTCTCAGGGGGGTTTATCCAGGTTATTCAACCAATGATTGACGACCTCGACATTGATTTCGTCCGGGCCAACACTTTAGAGATTGTCGATGGCAAGCTGACCGGAAAAGTCGTCGGCGATATCGTGGGTCGAGAAGCTAAAGCCCGATACCTCAAGGAGTTCGCCGCAACATCGGGATTAGCAATGTACCAGACCGTTGCTGTGGGGGACGGCGCAAATGATATCGACATGTTGTCTGCGGCGGGGCTCGGTATCGCCTTTAACGCCAAGAAAGCTTTGCAAGAGGTAGCTGACGCCTCCGTGAACTTCCCGTTCCTCGATGAAGTATTGAGTATTTTGGGCATCGACCGCGACGACATTGATGCGGCTTCCGAAGACAAAGAAAATGCTGATAAGGCATCCGACGAAAAAACGACGTCTCAGGAGGCACGTTGTGACTGATGGTGACGGGCACACGGAATGCGCAGTCAACGATACGTCTAGGGTAGATGTACTGGAGTCAGATGCGTCGAAAACAAGGGAGAACAGCTCAACATCCGGCGTCAGACACGCATATTCACTGTTAGCCTCAATGTTCGATGACGGTGCTAACCAGCCCGATAGGGAAGATCCCCATAACCCAAACACTGTTCAAGCGATGCCAATCGTGTTGAACATGCCCAAATCGTCGCCGCCGCGTCGGCGGGAACTCTTGGAGGCCGCAGCGTTAGCGTCGGTACTGGTGTGTCTTGACCCTCGTGCTGGACGCGACGGACTATGGAGGGAATCGTTATCCCGGTGGTACGGAGCGCGGATTCGGAAAATCGCACGACGTGCTCGGACGTCGGGGCAGTGGTCGAAAGTGCAGGATATTCTGGGAGTAACAGTCACGGTTGGCGCGTCGTCTGCGCGTGCTTTTCTCCCCGGTCCGGTCCGCGATGTTGACCCGAGAATTGGAAAACTGCAGATTTCCGGCACTGATCTTCCGCGTGACGACGCTCCTCAGCCTGAACGTATAGATGGCAGTGAATGTTTGCGGCCAACCATTGCACTGAACGAGGACTTGGAGATGTCAGTCGGAAAAGCTGCAGCTCAGGTGGGGCATGCTGCGATGCTATGGGCTGCTCATACTGCGTTCCCCACCGTTGAACGGTGGCTTCATGACCCGCGATTCACCATCGTAGAGGTGCCGAGTAGTGAACTGGAGGCGGCTGCTCGTCGCCATGGGGCGGGCCACTATGTTGAGGTGGTCGATGCCGGCTTCACTGAAGTAGCGCCCGGTAGTAGAACCGCGGTCGCCTTCGACCCTGAGGCGTAGGGGAAACAACCGTCATGACGCACCTATTTCTTAACAAGCCGCCTGAGTGCATCTCGCGTTTGTTCTAGCGAGGTTGTGCGCCACAGATCCGGCATGGATGCTGCGATAAATGAGCCATAGCGTTTGGTGGCGAGCCTGGGATCCAGAACAGCGACGACCCCGCGATCATCGATGGCCCGCAGCAGCCGCCCGGATCCTTGTGCCATAAGAAGTGCCGCGTGCGCTGCCGATACCTCCATAAACCCGTTGCGTCCTGCCGCGTTGGCCGCGTCGGCACGAGCTTTTAGAAGGGGATCATCGGGCCGTGGAAACGGAAGTCTGTCGATAATAACCAAAGATAACGATGGGCCGGGGACATCAACGCCTTGCCATAACGACAACGTGCCAAACAACACTGAGTTCTCATTGTTGGAAAATGAGGTGACCAGCGCGCCTATCGAGTCCTCACCTTGGCAATAAATGTCGAAGGGCAAAACTTCCCGCATGGCGTGTGCGGCAGCATCGGCCGCGCGCCGGGACGAAAATAAGCCCAGTGTCCTTCCACCAGCCGCGGTGATGAGGGTGCGCATTTCCTCGACAGCCTGGTGCGGCATGCCGTCGCGGCCGGGAGGAGGTAAGTGGTCTGCCACATAAAGGATTCCCGAGCGCCGTGCATCAAAAGGTGTCCCTACGTCGAGCGTGGTGTAGGTGTTTTTGCGCAAACCCCACTGCGCTGCCATGGCATCAAACTTCCCACCAAGGGCCAGCGTTGCGGAGGTCAGGATCACGGTATTGGCGTCGAAAAGATTCTTGCTTAGCAGCGGCGCGACCGAGAGGGGCGCCACCATGACTCTGCCGTTTTCCCCATTCTCTTTCCACACCACATCGTCCGGTTCGAGGGAGGTACTGCGACCTTGTTGCGCGAGTTGATTGCCATACGAAAGAATCCGCGTGCACGTATTCTGCAGCTCATCCAGAGCCGAGAGCACAGCTTGCCGCTCCGCCGCCTTCTCCGGATCATTCGACAGGGAATCGGAGGACACACTATGCACCGCCGTAAACGCGGTGTTGATATGTTTGCGCAAATCCTCCACATTGGCGGCAGCGTCATCCGGAAATGGTTTCCACCGCCCGTCATCAACAACAGCGTCGACGTACGACTGCCAATCGTCAATGCTATTCATCAGCGACGATGACGCCTCGTCATCAAACTTGGCGACACGACGTGCCGTCGCCCTCATCCCCGGTGCTGCCAGCTCCTGCGTTGCCACCGACGTGATACGCCCGTCCAGTTCGTGCGCCTCGTCGACAATAACGATGTCATGTTCGGGCAGGATATGCCCGTCGGACAAAGCATCGATGGCGAGCAGGGCGTGGTTCGTGACGATGACATGTGCGTCACGCGTTTTAGCGCGCGCACGCTCCGCGAAACAATCCTCGCCATGTGGGCACCGCGACGCACCAATGCACTCACTTGCTGTCACACTGACTTGCTTCCACGCCAGATCTGAAACACTGCTCTCCAAGCTGTCGCGGTCGCCGTCGTCGGTGTCAGATGCCCATTCGTGCAATTCCTTGACCTGCCGTCCGACGCGCGAAATCTGACCGGGATCTATCAGTGGACTTTCGCTGTCATCCTCGACGCCGAGCTTGTTGAGACACAGGTAATTAGACCGTCCTTTGAGGATAGCGAAGTTGATCTCACCCAGCTCCGGTTTCAATGCCGCTGCGATGCGGGGAAGGTCTCGGGAAATCAGCTGGCGTTGCAACGCGATCGTCGCTGTCGACACGACGATCGTGGTATCCGTTTCGACGGCATGTGCGATCGCCGGAATAAGGTAAGCCAACGACTTACCAGTTCCGGTACCTGCCTGCACCGCTAGATGCTTTTCCATCCTGATTGCTTTTTGGATGGATGAGGTCATACGGGATTGACCGTCGCGCCGGGCACCTCCCATCGCAGTGACAACGGTGTCGAGTAAGCGTTCAGCGTCGTACTTCTCATCATCACTGTTCGGTTGAGTATCGGCTTTAGGAGTATGTGCACCCATATGTGTCTGGTGAGCCGCCTAGAACCCGACGAAACGCGTGGAAATAGCCGGCTCATCGGCGGACAGGGCGAGCCCCTCCCATGGCAACGTGATAAGCGCTTGAGAGAGGTACTCGCGGCAAGCCTCGAGGGAAGGGAGATTGCCTGTCATTTCTCCGTCGCGCATGAGGGCCACAGTCAGCGGGCGCGCATGCAGGCCGTTATATAGCTTCGGCGCGTCGTCGTCGAAATGGGTAATAACTTCCTCAACTGCGGTTCCAGATTCTCGGACGGCACGATATGCACGTTTGGTACCCCCATGAGAGATCTTGTGGCTTGACCGTTTCGCCACAGGAATACCGTCGACCTCAACGAGCTTGTACACCATTTCGGCGGTAGGATGACCAGAACCGGTCACCACAGACGTGCCGACGCCATACGCGTCGACTGGCTCGGAACGCAGCGCAGCGATCGCGAATTCATCGAGGTCAGAGGACACCACAATCTTGGTATTCGTCGCTCCCAAGGAATCTAACTGGTCGCGGACCTGGCGTGCCAAAACGCCCAGCTCGCCAGAGTCAATCCTAATGCCTCCCAGGTCAGTGCCTGCTACATCGATGGCGGTGCGCACGCCGGCGGCAATGTCGTACGTGTCGACAAGAAGTGTCGTTCCTATGCCGAGAGTCTCGATCTGCGTGCGGAATGCTTCGTCCTCATGGGCACCGTCGCTGGTGGTATGCGCCAAAGTCCATGCGTGTGCTGCCGTTCCCGCTGAGGGGATGTTGTAGCGGTACGCTGCCTCCAAGTTACTGGTGGACGAGAAGCCTGCGAGATAGGCGGCGCGGGTGGCTGTAACGGCAGCATATTCGTGCGTGCGTCGGGATCCCATCTCCATAATGGGGCGCCCCTCCGCGGCGGTAACCATCCGTGCTGCTGCCGTTGCGACGGCGGAGTCCGCGTTCATGATGGATAGAATGACTGTTTCCAGCACCACGCACTCAGCGAACGTCCCGCGGACCGTCAAAATGGGGGAATACGGGAAATAGAGTTCGCCTTCGCAGTACCCGTCAATATGGCCTGAGAAACGGTAATTACGCAGGTATTCAATTGTGTCATCGCTGAGGAAATCAAGGTAAGCGAGTTGTTCGTCGGTAAAAACGAAATCGCGAACAGTGCGTAAAACCCGGTCAGTGCCCGCAACAACTCCGTACCGACGTTGCCCGGGTAGTCGTCTGGCGAAAACTTCGAAACTCACCTGTCGATCTGCTGTACCATCTTGAATGGCAGCGTCGAGCATTGTGAGTTCGTACTTGTCGGTGAGCAGTGCGCTGGAGCGTCGAGTGGTGTCCTGGGGGTGGGAAGCGTTCATGGCGATCATAATAGTGGGTGCCGGGGACAAACGTATATGAATGGAGAACCCATCTACCTAGTCGCGGTGTGAGACGTCGGTATGGTTCGCTGGGTTCCTGTGAGTCGGCACGGTTTCTGGCTAAAGTGGACACCATGAGTCCTGCCGCAGCTCCCTTAGCTACCCCCGAAACAGACACACAGACGATGACGGAACCTGATCTCCCATGGCTGTGCATTGTATGGGATGACCCCGTCAATCTGATGAGTTATGTCACGTATGTGTTTGAAACTGTGCTGGGCTACGGGCGTGCTCGAGCGACGGAGTTGATGATGAAAGTACATACGGAGGGCAAGGCAGTCGTGTCGTCGGGGGAGCGCGATAAGGTAGAAGTCGATGTCAAAAAGCTGCAGACCGCGGGTTTATGGGCCACCATGCAGCGTTCTGAGGGCTAAAGCTAGGCGGTAAGCTGCCTTGAGTTGTATCTGCTTCGTAAGACGTACCGACGAATCACGTGAGGGATAAGCTGTGGAGCCGTGGAAACCCCGTAAAGGGTTGCTGAAGAAGAGGACAATTAACACGACCTTTGAACCCATGGAGCGGGAACTTCTGGGCGACGCGGCGGCAGACCTGTGCAATGCATTAATTGAACGCCAGAGAAGTGCTCCCAAGGACGTCCTCGAGGAAATGACGGGGATCAGTTCGGGCCACTCCGAAAAACCGGGGGATCCAGGTTTGGCGCGGCTGCTTCCCGACTTTGAAACGTCGGAAGCCGAAGAGTTTGAGGGCGATAATGGGATGCTCCGTCAACTCCATGAACCGGATATTATTTCCCAGAAGCTCACTAATCTTCGTTATATAGTCGACGCTTTAGGGCCGGATGGTTCGGTAAATGTCTCGTTAACCTATGACGACGTTCCACAGTGGTTAGCCGGCCTCAACGATATCCGCATCTATAAGGCCGCAGCCTTTATCGACGACGAGGGGCATTTGCCCGAAGCTGGCCCCGACGTAGGGTTTGATCGAAATTTCGTCGAATGGCTAGCGGTGTGCCAGGAGTCCCTACTTGAAGCGTGGCGCTCATGAAAAATAGCCCTATCGGAGTCTTTGATTCCGGGGTAGGTGGTTTAACTGTTGCTAGGACGATTGTGGACCAAGCTCCGACAGAGTCAATCATGTATGTCGGAGATACCGCGCACGCCCCGTATGGGCCCAAGCCCCGCGAAGATGTTATCCGGTATTCGACGGCGATTGCCGACGACCTCGTCGCCCGTGGCGCCAAAATGATCGTGATCGCGTGTAATACGGCTGCGTCGGTGTTTTTGGATAGAGCGCGGGAGCTTTACGACGTCCCCGTTGTGGGGGTGATCGAGCCGGCTTCGCGACGCGCGGTCGCAGCAACGCGGAATGGCCGCGTCGGGGTGATTGGAACGACAGGAACGATCGCGTCGGGAGCGTATCAGCGGTGCATAGCGAATCTTGATCCGAACATTGAAGTCCATGCCGTTGATTGTCCCCAATTTGTGCCCTTTGTCGAGCGTGGCATCACGACGGGGCGGCAGATCATGGGCTTAGCGGAGGCGTATTTGGAGCCCTTGCAGGATGTCGGCGTCGACACTGTGGTGTTGGGGTGTACTCATTATCCGCTGCTTACCGGGGTGATTCAGCTGGTGATGGGGGATAATGTAACCCTGGTCAGTAGCTCCGAGGAAGAAGGCAAGGAGGTTCCGCGGGTCCTTTATCAGGAGGACTTGTTTAATGACGCGAACCCTGAGGCGGAGTCATTAGACGTGGTTGATGCCAACGTGGTGAATGAGTATGCCGGCCCTGAACCTGTTCGGACGTTCGAGTCGACCGGTGATCCCCATCGGTTTGCCAGGCTAGCTAGGCGTTTTTTGGGCCCGTCGATCACCCAAGTGAGTCACGTTGAAGGCCTGACGGATATGTAGAACCGTGATCTTCATCTCACCCGGATGACGGAGTGATCATCGAGACAAAAGCGCTCAAAATTGCAGCTTTAATCGCCATGATGTGCGCTGGTCTGGCACTATAAACACATGCGGTTGACGATTATCGGTTCTTCAGGAAGCCTCGCTGGTCCGCAGTCTCCGGCATCGAGTTATTTATTGACGCCGGACGATGGGTCGGATCCCGTCATCATGGATCTGGGGCCCGGGGCGATGGGGGTTCTCCCGCAGGTTACTGACCCCGGTCGAGCGCATATCGTCTTTACCCACTTGCATGCTGACCATTGCTTGGATTTTCCATCGCTGCTGGTGTGGCGTCGGTTCCATCCTCAATTAGCAGCGAAGTCCAAACATACCTTCGTCGGTCCGGCCTTTTCTGCTGAGCATTTGGGTCTAGCCAGTGCCGATGCACCAGGTGACGTGGACGATTTCTCAGATAGCTTCGTCATCCATAGTTGGCGTGAGGGTGTTGTTCAGTCGGTGGGGGCATTCGATTTCACACCGGTACGCGTCATTCATCCGACGGAGACGTACGCGCTGCGGGCCGTTGAACGTGAGACCGGCCACACCTTGGTGTTTTCTGCGGACACCGCTTATTGTGATCAGCTGATCCAGTTGGCTCGGGGAGCGCACACGCTTTTATGTGAGGCGTCGTGGGGAGTGTTGTCGGAGAATGCAGCACCTGACATGCATATGAGTGGCCCGGAGGCGGCGATGACTGCAACGCGGGCTGGTGTGGAGCGATTGATTTTGACTCACATCCCGCCATGGATCGATGCGCTGGCCACTGTTGGTGCTGCTCAGGACCATTTTTCGGGTGAGATCGATGTAGCCACCCCGAAGAAGACGTACGAGTTTTAGCGGTTGTGTCCGGGGGGACCGGTAGGGTGGGGACCATGAGTGATTTTGTACGCGCTGATGGCCGTGCCCTTGATGAAATGCGCCCTGTTCGTATTGTTCGTGGCTTTACGACGAATCCCGCTGGTTCTGTCTTAGTGGAATTCGGAAACACGCGGGTGATGTGTACTGCCTCTGTGGAGGACCGTGTGCCTCGTTTTAAAAAGGACAGCGGTGAAGGGTGGTTGACGGCCGAGTATTCGATGCTTCCCTCGGCGACGGCGGAGCGGATGCCACGCGAGTCAATGCGGGGGAAGGTCAAGGGGCGGACGCATGAGATTTCCCGTCTGGTGGGGCGCTCGCTTCGAGCTGCCATCGATTTGAAAGCGCTGGGGGAGAACACCATTGCTTTGGATTGCGATGTCCTTCAGGCGGATGGTGGTACTCGGACCGCCTCTATTACCGGCGCCTATGTTGCTCTCGCCGATGCGTTGACCTACCTGGAAGCGGAGGGGCTGGTTTCTAAGAATGCCCTGCTTCCCCCGGTTGCTGCAGTGTCCGTCGGTCTTATCGACGGGCATGTGTGTCTGGACCTGCCATATGAAGAGGACTCGCGTGCGGAGGTCGATATGAACGTTGTGATGACGGAATCGGGCGAGTTCGTGGAGATCCAGGGCACGGGGGAACACAGCACATTTTCTCGTGAGCATTTGATGCAGTTTATGGATGCGGCAGAAAAAGGATGTTCGGAGCTGATTAGTGCTCAGAAGGAAGCTCTGTCGAAGCCGTATCCGAAGCCTTTACCGAACCGGAAGAACGCGTAACGAAGAACGCGTAATAGAGGATGGGCGCTTTATAGGCGAGCGCTTAACCAAGGACGAGGAGGAAATGTGCAGGTCCTTGTTGCCAGTCGGAATGCTAAGAAACTGAGAGAGCTCCAAAGGGTTCTGGATACGCGGCATGTTGCTGGGATTGAGTTGCTCAGTCTGAAAGATGTCGTTGAGTATCCTGAAGCCCCAGAGACTGGCCGGAAGTTCGGTGATAATGCTCTGTTGAAGGCTAGGGAAGCTGCCAATCACACTAATTTGGTGTCTATTGCCGACGATTCAGGCTTGAGTATCGACGAGCTCAATGGCATGCCCGGGGTGCTCTCGGCTCGGTGGTCAGGTAGGCATGGCGATGATGACGCCAACACGAACCTGATTTTGGGGCAGATGAATGATGTCCCCGATGAACGACGTGGGGCTGCGTTCGTTTCGGTATGCGCTTTGGTTATTCCGAAGAGCTTGATGCCTCGGGCGAAGGCGGCAGGCCTTACGGTTCCTTCGCTACGAAAGTTCAGTGAGGGTGTTTCTCTTTCGGCTGCCGCTGAACCTGGCGAATTTGTCGTTCGCGGCCAGTGGCGGGGTCGCATTATTCGTGAGCCTCGGGGCACGAATGGCTTTGGTTATGACCCGATTTTTGTTCCTGAGGAGGAAGACACGCGCGCTCATATTCAGCATTCTCCGAGGGATGCGGATAATGAGGATGCCGAAGGCGTTAATCAGTCGGATGATTCGGTGAGGAGACGACGCCCCCATGTTGCGCCGCGAACCTCTGCCGAGCTATCCGCTGAAGAGAAGGATGCCCAATCACACCGAGGGCGTGCTTTGGCTCAATTGGTGCCGATTTTGCGATCAATAGGGGATATGTAGGCACTGGCGGTGCTATGAGAGGTTAAATGTCTTCTGGACCTCGTGCCGACGACGTGCTTCTACCACAAAAGAGAGGAACGGGACGGTTCCTGCTAAGCATGTGGTGAGCCATTTGACTGGCTTCCACCGCGCTTTGGTTCCGAGGTCCAGCGTCATGATGAGGTAGACCATGAAGAAGAAACCGTGGGCCATGCCGATGTACATGAACCAGTCGGGAGGATTATCAAGAATCAGGTGGTCGAAAACTATCTCCACGCACAGGAGGAGCAGCCACACACCTGTTACATAGGCGGCTACTGAGTAGCGTTTTAGTGCGGAAGCGACCCGCGCCTGCCGAGCAGGATTAATCCGCGGCGTGTCGCGTTGTCGTTGATTGGTTGCGCGAGTCGCGTCGGATGATTGTGCATCGGCTTGGCGTGCATTGTCATTGGGCTCACCAGTCGACTGTGCATCATTCACAGGGGTGTTGTTAGTCATAGTGAAATTCCTGCGTACCTACGTTTAATGAGTTTTTTTGGGGTGCTCCGGGGTTTGCTCAGGCTGGGGGCGGGATCGCTGAGGCAAGAAATCCTCAGGTATCTCCCGCATAGGAGCATCGTCCTCGCGAGAGGGTGTGTTTGCCACTCCTTTGCGCGACGACCCCTTACGGCGAGAACGCGATGTTTCACGCCTCGCGCCGGGTTCAGCATTACCTTCCGCGAGCTCACGTTCGTACTGGAGGTACTTCCGATACGCGATAATGAAAAAGGCCCCAATGGCTGGCCATTGTAAAACATAGCCAAGATTTTGAGCGGTACCCGAGTCCGACGTGTACCGGTCCCATTGCCAGTGGGCTAGGAATAAGGTCGTGGCCACTGCTGCAATGAGAAAAATGATTTGAACAATGCGAACCCGAACGGACGGCATCGTGTGCTGGGGGTGCACCTCTTGCTGTCCTCCGTCGGCACTGGTTAGGGTGTCATCCCCGTGCACGCGGTCGGCTTTGTCCTCTGTACTCACGTGCCACAGTCTACCCGTTGCTGTGCCAGGGCGTGAGTGGCGTTTGTGCTGGAGGTTTCCTTTGGCTGATATTGTCAGCTAGTATTACGTCGCGCATGTTCGGGTCGGTCAGTCGGCTCGCATCTCCGAATTCCCACACCAGCTGGTGCACCATGTGGTGCTGTGGTTGATTGGTTGGGTTTTCATGTGCTTTGCGCTTGTGGCGGAATTGGCAGACGCGCTGGATTTAGGTTCCAGTGTCTTCGGACGTGGGGGTTCAAGTCCCCCCAAGCGCACTAAGCCCTCTTACCTAATACCCCAGGGGAGAGGGCATTTTTAATGTTCCAGAACGGGTTTCACTCGGTCGTGATTCTTACGACCGCAACCGCTACACCGATACGTCGGTGGTGTCCCACTCCAGGGTGTGTCCGTCGAGTAGCCAGTTAAGGGCCCATAGACGTTCAATACCGCTGTTGGGGTCAAAGTTCGTTCCTCTGACCATCCCGCGTCGCGCAGCAGCCATGAGGCTCCGGTACGTCTGCTGTGCGTCGAGAAGCTCGTCGATATCTCGGATAGTTGGGGCCTCATCCATGTCCAAGGCAGTGGGAAATGCTTGTGCACCGTCGGTCGGCTCCCCAGTGAAAGCCGAGGGCAGTTCATATCGACCGAGCGCCCAGGTCAGCGCCCCGACGGCCTCACTTCGCCAGGACAGCTTTTCTGCTAGCCCCGGATCCGCGGTCTCGAAGAGCTTCTTCTCCTCTTTAGTTCGTGCGGCAAACCCTTCGGGGGATGTTTCCTCCATAAGAGAGGGGTCAATGGGGTCGCCACGGAGAACGGAATCCGCGTAATCCGCGACCATGCACAGGGCAATAGCGCGCAGCTGAATGTCCTTCGCCGGTTTAATAGCGAGTTCCTCCGGAGCGCGGACAGGCGTGAAAGTATCGGGAATATCGACGCCGATATTGTCGCGAATCTGTTGCTGAATTGTTGTAAACCGCTCCTGAGCAGAGTCAATAATGGGCGGATGCCCCAGTGTCGTAACACTGGCCGTAGGAAGCAACGGCTGTCCAGAGGGGTCAATAAACATCCCATCTTCCATAAGAAGCACAGCATTGTTTTGTGCTGACCACTGCAAAAGCTGACGATAAGTGGAAGGGTCTGATGCATTGGCTTCGAAACTGTAGTGCCATTGCGTTGACCGTAAGTGTTCCAGAAGATCTAAAGCTTCTTGAGGGAATTGCCCACTTCCCGCGCTGACGTTAAAGCGAGAAAAAATGTATTCGTAAAGCTCGTGAATGTGAGCGCTAAAAGTATTTAGCGCTTCATAATCGAGATTTCTCGACCTCTTTTCGGTACCTTCGGTATCGCTCGAATCCTGTTCCTCTGATGTGGCGGAGTCGGATTCGGTGACGTCCGAGGATTCTAAGTCAACCGGATAGTCGGATGAAGAATTAGTGGGATTGATATGGGGCAAACCCTGGCTTTGTACAGGGCTAGATGCCACCCGTGGCTCACTGTATTCCGTGAGAGTGGAGTAGGCATTAATTTCCATTATCATAATCTCCGATTCTCGTTCTTCATTTTCTTATGCGGATTCGCCCCGTCTGCATGCGTCACGCTGAGCATTTCCTATACACTGTGCGCTCCAGAGTAGAGCTTCTGGCGGTTAGAATAAGCACATGAACACGGCTTCCGCCCAGAACTTTTATCCAGAGTCCGGCGAATGTACCAGCGCTGATCCTCAGAAAGATCCGTTACAGGGTCATAAAATACATAAAGGTTCGGAACAATTACAGTCAACTCACGATGACCCCAGTCATGGTGCATCACCACGCGAGGTTCTCGTTCTGCGACATCTAGCGTTTGAGGACCTGGGAACCTGGGAAGAAACCCTCTCTCAACTGGGCTTTCGAGTTTCCTACATCGAGATGGGCGTCGATCCTCTTAACGAAACCCGAGCCATGAATGCAGCTTTACTGATCGTTCTCGGCGGTCCCATCGGTGTTCACGATAAAGAGCTTTACCCATTTCTTGTCGACGAAGAACGCGCGATCAAGCGACGGATGTCGCAGGAGGCGCCGATCATCGGAATCTGCCTGGGCGCTCAACTGATGGCGCTAGCTGCGGGAGGCGAAGTGAAACCCGCGGGGAGCGGATTAGGCGGTTCACCCGGCGCCATGGAGATCGGGTTTTCGCCTCTCAACGTCACCGAGGATGGCGCTCAGTCGCCTCTGAAAGCGCTTGCGGGCGTTGACGTCCTCCACTGGCACGGTGATTGTTTTTCGACGCCCCCGGGCGCGGTGAACCTCGCCAATACGCCTGGATATCCCAATCAAGCCTTTGCGGTTGACGCCTGGGCGCTGGGCCTCCAATTCCACCCGGAATTCGACTCGTCTGCCGTCGAAAAGTGGTTAATAGGGCATACGAGTGACCTGCGCGCCCAAGGGGTTGACATTGTGTCTCTACGTAGAGATGCGGCTAACAAAGGACAAGCTCTGAGGAGCGCGTCGATAGTGATGATGACTGAATGGCTCCGCCGGGCTGGGCTTGTGGAGTAATAGCACTCGTGGAGTAGTCGGGCTCGTGAGGTAAAGATGCTGCCGGGGTAGGGCACCCTTGAGGTCGAATACCGTCACGAATTATTTATCGCTTAGGCCAAGATCTTTAAGAATGCGGACAACGTGGCCGGTAGCCCGGACGTTGTACTTTGCCAACTCGATTGTCTGATCTTCACCAACGACGAAGGTGGAGCGGATGACACCGTGGATAAGTTTGCCGTAATTCTTCTTTGGTCCGAACGCGCCCCATACTTTCATAACTTCTTTGTCAGGATCCGATAGCAAGGGGAAAGGCAGCTCGTACTTCTCCTTGAATTTCGTGAGCTTGTCAGGAGAATCGGGGGATATACCGACGACGGCAATTCCCGCGTCGGCAAGCACAGTAAGATTGTCCCGGAAATCGCATGCTTCTTTAGTGCATCCGGGTGTGTTCGCGCGGGGATAGAAGTAGGCCAGCAGTTTTCTGCCCGAATAATCCGACAGCGACACCTGTGTTTGCGTGTCTGAGGTCAACGAAAACTGGGGCGCAGGATCGCCTTTCTCCAGTCGCCGTGGGTCCGATGAGGTGTGCTCAGTTGATGACTGGGTATGTGACTGTGAATCACTCATAGTTTTTGAGAGTACCCGGAAGTGGATCGTCGAGGGTCGATCCATCTCATGGGGGAGGGCGTGCGCTCCGACCGGATACAGCGTAGGGAGCTTTTCGCGTAGTGGCTGTGTCATGGTTCTGACGAGCGAACACACGGTTTTCTGTTTTGCGAAATTTTGGTAGTGCCGCACCCTGGTTAGTCGTGCATTGTGGTTGTCCATTACCGTAGAGTAAGAGCAGAGAAGTGCTATTTCGTGGGCCATGTAATGCCCGTGGGACTAGCATCCGTGACCGGATTAAGGAGACCCTGTGGCTCGCAGCATTGATGCAATCCAGAGTGATCTTGAACGTACTCGTAGCCAATTAGCCAGCACCCTCGATGAGCTTGCAGATCGGGCTAACCCGAATACGATTGCCGACGACGCCAAAGAAAAGGCAACATCGCTGATTCAGGACCCAAAGGTTCAAAAAGTCCTCATCGGTATCGGCGTTGCCGTGGCTGGCGTGGTTCTGCTAACAATGCGGAGCAAGAGGAAGCAATCCAAGGAGATTAAGGAAATCCAGAAGCTCCTGTCGGCTCACCGGAATAGTTAGCCTTTAGCAGGTTTACAGTAACCGCACTTCATCATGGAGTGCGGTTTTGTTGTGCCGTTTTTGTGTGGGGCTGCGAGGTTCTTACCGTAGAGCGGCCTCGGAATGACGGAAGTCCCTCCAGCACCGAAGTGCTGGAGGGACTAGTTGGGGTGACTGACGGGGCTCGAACCCGCGACACCCAGGATCACAACCTGGTGCTCTACCAGCTGAACTACAGTCACCATTGCTGCGACGCTGTTCTCACAAGAACGCTGCGCAGCGCTGTAAATACTAGAACAGATGGTGGGCAGTTCCCAAATCACGTCGTGAACTGCTAAATCGGGTAGCGTCGAGAGGCCTCATCTGCCGCTGATTTGATTCGCTCGTCGGCATCCTGATCATCTGTGATGAAGACGGCTCGGCGGTAATAGTCCAGTTCTCTGATTGACTCTTTGATGTCGGCTAATGCTCTGTGGGCCAGTCCCTTCTTGGGCTGGTTCTGATACACCTTGGGGTACCAACGGTGGGCAAGTTCTTTAATGGAGCTGACGTCAATCATGCGGTAGTGCAAGAATTCGTCCAGCGTCGGCATGTAAGCTGCAATGAATTTCCGGTCACTAGCGATGGAATTACCTGCTAGCGGTGCCGTCCGTGGCGCGTTGACCCACTTCTTGACGTAATCGAGAACCGCATTCTCTGCCTCACCCACGGACACAGGGGACTGACGGATCTCATCAGTGAGGCCGTTCTTGGTGTGCATCTGGGTAACAAAATCGTCCATCTTCGCCAGCTCGTCATCAGTGGCGTGAATGACAATATCCAGGCCCTCGTCAAGGATAGTGAGGTTCGCGTCGGTAACGATGGCGGCGATTTCTACAAGAACATGTGTGCTGGGATCAAGGCCGGTCATTTCGCAATCGATCCATACAATGCGGTCCAGCTTTGAGTCCTCGGGTTTGTGTGCGGAAGGTTCTATGGTGGTGTCTGACCTGTTGGGTTCTGTCATTATTGCTGCCCTCCTACGTGTGCCGTTTGTCGTCAATTGATGTGTGGTCTCTTTACGGCTGCTAGTGTAGTTCGCCCTAGTGGCAAAGTCCGCCCGACGGTGCGGGACACGGTGACAGCTCGACATAGCCTTTCCGTAAGCTGTGGATTATGCAGCATCGCGGAATTATGTGGAGGGATATAGATCCCCGTGAGCTCGACATTCGCCTCGTTGTGTGCGATATGGATGGCACTCTGTTGGATGGTGATTCGCAACTTCCCGAGGGATTTTGGGAGGTATATAGACTGTTAACTGAGCATAATGTCACGTTCGTACCTGCTAGTGGGCGTCAATTAGCGACGTTAATTAACATGTTTCAGCCGGCCGATAGCGGTGTGGAAGGCGTGGAAGACGTTAAAGGTGCTCACTCAGAGGTTTCTCTGCCCCGAACGAACGACTTCATCGCCGAAAACGGTAACCTCGTTATCCATTCGGGTGAGAAAGTGTGGCAGAGCGTCATTCCAGAATCGATTGCCCAAGAAGTGATTCATGCTGTCCGTAGGGGAGTGGATGACGGGCGCAATCTGGGATTAGTCATGTGTGCTGCAGACGGTGCATATGTTGATAGGGACGACGACGCTTTCCTGGCCGAAGCGCGTAAGTACTACGCGTCGTTAGACGTCGTCTCCAATGTTGCCGATGTTGAGGACGATTTTCTCAAATTCGCTATTTATGATTTCGACGATGCCGAGTCCGCGGCAGAAAGCGTGTTTGGCTCGCTTGATGAACGTTACCGACCGGTGGTGTCCGGGCAGCATTGGATCGACGTCATGGATAGCAGCGTGAATAAGGGGGTGGCGCTGCGTCGGTTACAGCAGGCCCTGGGGGTGACGTGTGAGCAGACAGTAGTGTTTGGTGATTATCTCAATGACCGCGAAATGATTGCTGAGGGACAATATTCGTTCGCTATGGAGAACGCGCATCCCACGATCATGAAGGAAGCTAACTACTATGCTCCCGCAAATACGGAGGCGGGGGTTGTTCAGGTTCTTCGTTATCTTTTCGACGGAACCTCTGGGGATCACTAGGTCACCTGAGGGTGGGTGTTGCTCTTTATCGACGGTTTTCTGCCTACGAACCCTACCCGTCGACAGACATCGTTGGTTATAAGCGACGTTAATTTCGCGTCGGACTTCCCGTGGTCCGGCGACGCGGGGGCGCCTGCACGATGCGCGTGGGGAGCGCCCGCATTGGTTTACGAATGCAATGATGGCCGGCAGCCAGGGGGCATAGCTGTCGGCCATCATTAGCGTGAAGGGCAATAGGCAATTACTGGACTACTGACCCGTTTTTACCGCTTTCCACGATCTTGTCGTATGGAATGTTCCAGTCGCCGAGTCCGTCGGTGCCAGAAAGCTGCCCACCTTGCGTGTTCTTCACCTCGACAATGTCACCAATGGTGGTGTTCTCAAGGAACCACTTCGCGTTGTCAGGACTGACGTTCAGGCAACCGTGAGAAACGTTCGTATTTCCCTGTTGGGCGATCGACCACGGTGCTGAGTGGACGTAGATGCCGGAGAATGACATCTGGGTCGCGTAGTTCACTGTGCTGCGGTATCCGCCGGCCGACGTGGTCGGTAGGCCGAACGTCGAGGAATCCATGATCATGGATGGGTTGTGGTCTCCCAGGAAGTACACACCGTTCGGGGTTGGGTAGGAGGATGAACCCATGGAGATCGGCATGGTTTTCACGACTTCGCCGTTTTTCTTGACAACCATTTCTTTGGTGTTGTCGTCGGCAGTGGCAATGATCTGATCACCGATGGTGAAGCTGGTGCTGACATCGTCGTTGACATAGGAGCCTTCGCCGAGATCTTTACCGTAGAGCTTAGTTTTGACGGTGACCTTTGTGCCAGGCTGCCAATAGTCCTTGGGGCGCCAGCGTAAAAGACGTTCGTTCACCCAATAGAAGGATCCGTCGACGTGGGGTTCTGTGGTGACCTCAACATTGTCTTGGATCTTCTTCTTGTTGGTGACGTAATCGCCGAAGTCGATACTCAAGGGCTGTCCAACGCCGACCTTCATGCCATCACTAGGGGTGATAGTTGGCGACATCGGATACGTTGGGGACACCGTTGTGAACGTCGAATTAAGCTTCTTGTCTTTGGCTGTTGCGGTCAAGGTATAGGTTTTGCCGTAGCCAAGGTCTTCATCAGTTTTCCACGACTTGCCGTCGTTTTCTGATTGACCTTTAACCTCTGTCCCATCCGACGAAGTCAGCGAAACGTCGGATAGTTTACTGCCAGCCTTTACGGTGACCGGATCGATTACGGAAACATCGGTGTCGCCGTCGGAAATGTTGGAAACAGGCTTGGCGTCCTCTTTCATCTCTGAGGTTTTAGCTCTGTTGGACGTACTTCCGCTTTCAACCTTTTGGAGTGTGCAACCTGATACTCCGATCACTCCGGTGACCACCAAAGCGGAAATGATCATGCGTGCGTGCCTGCTACGCATGAACCTACGTTGTGGCATTTTCCACCCTTACACATTCGTCATTCGCTGCGTGTGCAGCCATTCATACACGATATATCAGCGAGGCATCCTCGCGTTACACCTTCTGGATCACTTGTCTTTAGTGATGTGTCCATAAAGTTGATTCTTATCGTACTAGAGAACTTTAAGCGACATCGTGAAGAATTGGGGTGTTTGCGCGGTAACAACTTGGGAACAATCCCTGAACGACTCCATAACGCTTTGTGTGGAGTTCAATGTGGTTGTTCGAGCGCTCTAACGGAGGCTCATGATTGCTCGGGCAGTTGACTTACCCGCGGGCGAGATGGGTTACCTAGCCGGTACGAGGTTTGCCCACGATGAGGTATTGCGGTCTGCAGTATACATCGTAATGAGCTGGACATTTGTTGGTTGCGTGAGAGGTTGCTATAGTTTTTCCTCGTTGCAACACCGGGGTGTTACCCGGTTCTTGTATTGCTTCAGTGCGACGTGTATCACCAAAGTGATCGTTGTTTTGCGCCATTAGCTCAACTGGCAGAGCAGCTGACTCTTAATCAGCGGGTTCGGGGTTCGAGTCCCTGATGGCGCACCAAAGCCCCAGCTAGAACAGCATGTAAGCCTCTAGCTGGGGATTTTTTGCCCAAAAGCGTCCAAAAATGGGGGTTACACGACAAAAAGTGTGTTCCCTCGGCGTGTCGCTAAAGGGCTCATGTGATTGTGAGCCCTTGTGGATGACTCTATGTGACATGCGACCTGGGGCGGGCCCCCAACTGTTGAAACAGTCGGTGCGAAACCTGCTGCCAGCGGACACTAGAAATCCACAAGGTCCGTCATTCACGAAGGTGCTTAAAATCCAGTAGCCACAGTTATTTCTGCCCGGATCTGTTCGAGCTTTGCCTGAGCTGTAGTTTGTAGCGCTATGATTTCTGTTGTTGCGTTTTCGTCAACGGGTAAGACAACCTCGAGATAGCACTTGAGTTTCGGCTCAGTCCCAGAAGGTCGACAGATGACGCGCGAGTTGTCCTCGGTAAGGAACAACACACCATCGGTCGCCGGCAAGCTGTGGTAACCGTCCGCGAGATCCGCGAACTCTGTGATGGGCGATCCTGCAAATTCTGCGGGTGGTGTTGTCCTCAGTTTGGACATGCCATCGATGATTCTTTGGCGGTTCTCAACCCGGAATGCGGCCTGGGTCGTGGCGTAGACGCCGTTGTTTCGTGCGATTTCTGTGAGCCGGTCGTCTACTGTTTTGCCTTCCCGATGAAGAGAGTCGACGAGGTACGCAATGGTGACGGCTGCCGATACTCCATCTTTGTCGCGGACGATGTGTGGGTAGGTGCAGTAGCCAATCGCTTCTTCGTAACCAAATGCCAAGTCCGGGGTGCGCCCTATCCATTTGAAGCCCGTCAACGTAGGGGCGTAATCGAGGCCATAGTGGCTTGCAATAGCTCCTAGAAGGCGAGACGAGACGATGGAGTTGGCAAAGACTGAATCCGATGCCTCGAAGGTGGCATCGCCTGAGGCTGCATCTGACTCCGACCCTGAATCCTCGTGAACTGGACGCAACTTTGTGCGTGCGACGAAATCACCGAGCAGACCACCGATTTGGTCACCAGTTAGTTGGCGATACGTTGGCGTCGTCGACGACTCATCCGTTGCGTTGGCGTCGCTGGTCTTTGTAGGGATGGCGACGGAGCACCGATCAGCGTCGGGGTCCAGGGCGATCACGACGTCAGCCTGACTGCGTTGAGCGGTGCTGAGAGCGAGATCCAGGGCTCCCTTCTCTTCCGGATTGGGGAAGGAGACGGTGGGGAAGTCTGGGTCCGGTTGAGCTTGTTCCTTAACGAGGGTGATGTTGGTGAACCCTGCTTTGTTGAGGGCCTTTGTGGCGGTTTCGGCCCCAACACCGTGCATTGCGGTGAGGGTGATGGAAATATCACTGTGGAACGAACTGTGGGATTCGTTGGACTCGGGGGAATCCTCACCGTTGCTAGCGGTTTCCGCCGTGCGGAATGGCTCCGTTTCTGTCTCAAGGGCTGCGAGGTAGGCTTCTCGCACTTCTTCGCCAAGGAAGGTAATACCCTCCGATGACCGCGGAATTTCGTTCGCTGGGCCCGTTTGTGCGATCGCGTTAGCAATGTTGCTGTCATCTGGAGGGACGATTTGTACACCGTTTCCCCACTCATCGGTCATTCGTCCACCTAGATAGACCTTGTATCCATTATCCCGCGGTGGATTGTGAGAAGCGGTGACCATAATGCCGGCATCCGCCTTGAGATGCCGAACTGCGAATGCAAGTAACGGGGTGGGCAAATGGCTCGGTAAACGTAGTGCACGGCCCCCAGCAGCATTAATGACCTCAGCTGCATCGGTAGCGAATTCTGCCGACCCATGGCGAGCATCATGGCCAATAACGATAACGGGTGCGGATCCGATGGATTCGGTTAAGTAGGAGACGAGTCCTGCGGTGGCCTTGATGATAACGGATCGATTCATCCGTGATTCCCCGGCACCGATTTCTCCTCGTAAACCAGCAGTTCCGAATTGCAGTGGCCCAGAGAAGCGAGCGGCTAATTCGTCGATGTTCCGTGTTTTGATGAGTTCACAGATCGTCTCAGCATCTGTGGAATCAACATCGTTGTCCGCCCATTGTTCCGCCCGGGCGAGGATGTCATGTTGTGCGGAGTCTTCACATGTTTCTGAGTCGCCGTTTTTCGAGTCATCACTTTCAGGGGAGGTTGTGAGTCCATCCAGAACGGCTCGTGTTCCAGAGAGCCCGAGGCGGTTGGCTCCCGCAGCGATCATCTGAAGGGCTTTCTCTGCTGTACGAATTCCACCAGACGCTTTAACCCCCATGTTTGGTCCCACAGTATCGCGCATCAGGCGAATGGCGTGAGCACTCGCGCCACCACTGGGGTGGAAACCTGTCGACGTCTTGACGAAATCCGCGCCAGCATCTTTGGCAGCGTTACATGCGGCAACAATAGCCTCGTCGGAAAGAAGAGCAGTTTCTAGGATGACTTTGAGGACAGTGGGCGAGGGGACTGCATCCCGAACGGTGCGAATGTCCTTTTCGACGGTCTTCCAATCACCTTCGGCTGCTGCCGCCAGGTTGATGACCATGTCGATTTCATCTGCACCATTGCGTACTGCCAGGCGTGCTTCCTTGGCTTTGATCTCACTGGTGTGTGCTCCGGAAGGAAAACCGCATACCGCAGTCACATGGAGTCCGTCCGGAACGCTGACAGGAAGCATCGACGGAGAGACGCAAATGGAATACGTTCCGAGCTCGATGGCCTCGTGGATAAGCTCGTCGACGTCGTGATGCGTTGATTCAGGTTTGAGAAGAGTGTGGTCGACGATTGATGCGACCTCGTCGCGCGATGGCGTGTGATTCGTACCAGATGAAAGACCGCCTGGCGTAGTAGGCACAGTTTTCTCCTAAAGAATAATCAAAAGTTGTCCGATGCCTTTCACGGACATCGAACAACCGACTGGGCTAGTTGATTTTTTCGATAACTACAGACTGAGTTGGTGTAGACAGGTTCTCGTCGCTAGGAGCAATACTCCAGCCTTGGTTGAGTGATTCCAGAGCACGTTCGAATCGGTCTGTATCGTCAGAGTGAAGGGTGAACAAGGGCGTGCCTTTCGTGACCTTTTGGCCGCGGTCCACCAAGATTTCAATCCCAGCGCCAGCTTGAACTGGATCTTCTTTGCGTGCGCGCCCGGCGCCTAATCGCCAGCTAGCCACACCGATGGCAAGAGCGTCGAGTTCGGTGATCACGCCATCTGCGTCCGCGTACACAGTGTCTGTGTGTTGTGCGATGGGCAGCGGAGCATCGGGGTCGCCACCTTGGGCGCGAATCATAGACTTCCAAGTGTCCATCGCGCGACCGTTCTTCAAAGCTTGTTCGACGTCAGCGTCGTGAACTCCGGCCAGACTGAGCATTTCACGGGCTAATTCACAGGTGAGCTCTACGACGTCAGTAGGGCCTCCACCGGCGAGAACGTCTAGCGATTCTCTAACCTCAAGGGCATTTCCCACGGTCTTTCCTAGTGGCGTGGACATATCGGTGAGCAGTGCGACGGTTTTGACTCCGGCGTCATTTCCTAAGTTCACCATTGTTTGAGCCAGTTCGCGAGCGTCGTTAAGAGTTTTCATGAAAGCCCCTGAACCAACTTTGACATCGAGGACGAGTGCGCCCGTGCCCTCCGCGATCTTTTTGCTCATGATTGAACTTGCAATCAGGGGGATACAATCCACGGTACTGGTGATGTCACGCAGCGCATAGAGCTTTTTATCCGCTGGTGCCAAACCTGAGCCGGCAGCACAGATGACGCAGCCCGGGTCTTCGAGCATCTGCATCATGCGATCGTTAGACAGGTTTGCCTGCCAGCCCGGAATCGATTCCAGTTTGTCCAGTGTTCCGCCGGTGTGGCCAAGCCCCCGTCCAGAGAGTTGTGGAACCGATACTCCGAATGATGCCACCAGTGGAGCGAGGGGGAGGGTAATTTTGTCACCCACACCGCCGGTCGAATGCTTGTCCGCTGTCGGACGCGAAAGCGAGTTAAACGACATAGTCTCACCCGAATTAATCATCGCCTGAGTCCATTGCGCGATCTCTCGACGGTTCATTCCATTGAGGAAGATACCCATTGCGAGAGCAGACATTTGTTCATCAGCGACGACGCCACGGGTATACGCGTCGATAACCCAATCAATCTGATCGTGGGAAAGCTCCCCCTTATCTCGTTTGGTACGGATAACGTCGACGGCATCGAAATGCTCAGCCATGTGGTGCTCCAATCAGTGTTCCGGTGTACCGTGAGGTGATTTATGAGGTGGGAGCGGGGAAATGGCATTAGACCTGAGGTGTGACGTAACCAACTCTTGTTTCCCCGTTGTGATCTCAATTATCATAACAGTCGGAACGTATGTCAATATCTTTTTTCACATATGTTCGCAGGCTTACTTGACGACGCCACCCTTCGTGGCTCCTTGATCGTGAGGACACATCATGATTAAAAAGAACGAATCCGACGCTGGTGGGAGTAGCTCGGTAAGGCATGGGGCATCGGCACCGGCTACCGATGATTCGATCATTCACGACGCTTCCGCCGTCGGCAGTTCTCGGGGTGATTTTTCTGATGCTGCAGCGGATATCTCATTGCTAGAACAAGCACGTGACGCTGCCAAAGGTGCATACGTGCCATACAGTGAGTTCCCCGTCGGTGCTGCTATTCGCACCATGGAGGGGAGGATTATCACTGGGTGCAACATAGAAAACGCCAGCTATGGTTTAACGAACTGCGCGGAGCGAACAGCATCCTTTCGTATGATTGCGGAAAGTGGGGATGTTCCCCGTATTGACACAGTGGCCATTGTCGGGCTCAAAGCCGAACCGTGTTGGCCTTGTGGTGCGTGTCGGCAGGTTTTGAGGGAATTCGGCTGTTCGCGTGTCATCGTAGAGAAAGAATCGCGCCCATTTGTATTACCCTTTGAATCAATTCTCCCGTTTTCCTTCGGCCCTGAAGACCTGGAGGGGTAGTCATGGAACGATTTCAAGGGCTAATTGGTATTGCCGTTATCCTTGCCCTCGGCGTTGCGGTATCTAAACATCGATCCAAAATTAATTGGCGGACGCTGGGCACCGGACTTGCCCTTCAAGTAATTTTGGCTCTGTTAGTCCTGAAGTGGGGGCCCGGGTATCACGCTCTCAAGTGGCTAGCTGAGGGCATCGATCAGCTCATCGGTTATACCGACAAAGGGACAGAATTCGTTTTTGGGCCACTATTCGGGGACAAAATTGGTTTTGTCTTTGCACTCAATGTTCTCCCGGTCATCATTTTCCTGGGTGCCATCATTGGTGTTCTTTACTACCTCCGCGTTATTCAAATTGTTGTTGAATACGTCGGCGGTGCCCTCGGGAAACTCATGGGTACGTCCAAGGTTGAATCGGTTTTTGCCGCAACCGTTATTTTTCTGGGGCAGAGCGAAGCACCACTCCTTATCCAGCCGTATATCAAGAAGCTGACCAAATCCGAATTATTCACCTGTATGACCGGCGGTTTTGCTTCTGTCGCGGGGTCCACCTTAATTGGCTACTCTCTCCTGGGTGCCCCACTCCCATATCTCTTGGCTGCGAGCGTTATGAATGCCCCGGGCTCTTTACTCATGGCCAAAGCATTCTTCCCGGAAACAGAAGAAAGTCAACTGGACGCAACCGTCCGGGATGTCCGCGATGAGGAATCAAAGAACGTCATTGATGCTCTGGGCCGCGGGGCCATGAATGGTGGACGCATCGCTGTCACCGTGGGATGCCTTTTGATCGCCTTTATCGCGGTCATTGCGTTCTTGTCAGCAATTATCGGGGGAATCGGTAGCTGGTTCGGTCATTCCGAATGGAGCTTGGAAGGAATATTTGGCTGGGCACTTGCCCCCCTTGTCTGGGCTATTGGCGTTCCATGGAATGATGCCGTTGACGTCGGTAATTTTATCGGGCAAAAGACGGTGCTCAATGAGTTCGTGGGCTACACCTCTTTTGGTGAGCACGTGAATGAGCTATCCGATAAAGCTGTTATGATCTCAACCTTCGCACTAGCTGGATTTGCCAACTTCTCTTCTATCGCAATCCAAATGGGATCGATAGGCGGATTAGCGCCGGAGCGTCGCGGTGAGATAGCTAAATTTGGGATGTTTGCCCTTCTCGCAGGTTTTTGCGTCAACATGATTAACGCTGCAATTGTGGGAGTTGTCGCAAGTTAATTGATAACTGACTCTGAGCACTCCGGATTTCGGAAATACATCTGGATCCGGGCTTAGAATCCGCAATCATTCCTCGAGTAAGCGTTCTGCACATGCCTGGTCAGTAACTAAGTGCGTCGCCATTCCAGCTTGTAGCGCAACTTTCAAGGCGCGCACTTTGTGTAATCCGCCTGCGACGAGGAGCCGGACTGGGCGCTGTGCCAAGTCTTCCATGGTGATTCCAACCGTGCGCTCGTCCACTGATTGCACGGCGGTGGATGCGTTGGCATCGAAAAACCGCGAGCAAATATCACCTACTGCCCGTTCACGAAGCTGTGCACGCTCAGAGGGCGTAACGCTGCCAAGATTAAGGGCGAGACTGTTTTCTCCCGCTGATCCCACCGTAAAGACGGCGATGTCAGTTTCCTTCCCTTGTTTGAGAACATTGGCTATAAACCGGTCCTTTTCTACAAGTTCTTTAGTCTCGGCGTTATCAAAGATGACGGGAAGGGGCAGGGTATGGGCATACGCGTGAAAGGCTTTACAAAACAACGTGATCGTTTCGATATCGTTTGTTTTCCGGTCTGTATATGACATCCCGCCTTTAAGCTGAACAATCGTCACATCGTGAACACTTTTTTCAGTGAGATGCTGGGCGATGGAATACATTGTCCTCCCCCATGACACGCCGACACGTGACCCGTCGACGACAAGGGAGCGGAGCGATTGTGCACCAACATGGCCGAGAGCATCGACGATATCATCGGTAGTTTGTGATACCGGTTGCGCGAGCCGCACAGATGTTAAGCCGTATTTAGTTGCTAATGCAGTTGCTGTGGTGGACGAAGCTTCCCGCGGGTCGCGAATGGTAATCGTTACGAAGCCGCGGTCGTGGGCATGCTGAATGAGCTTGGATGTCGTTGGTCGCGAAATACCTAAAGCCAAAGCGACTTCCGCTTGGCTAAGGTTGTCGCGGTAATACATTTTTGCCGCGCGTAGGGATTGCTCATCACGACTGTCCACAGTTCGACCTCAATCAGTTAATGCTGAGTGCTTGTACGCATGCTTTATTTAACTTGCCTTTAGTTTGCCTGATATAGCTGGGTTCATGGCGATCGCGGGGTCCACAGCGAACAGCCTTTCGGTGTACGGCTACTGCCCCAACTTAATCGGTAGAGCAATGCACACATTATTTAACGCCGGTCTTCCTTCGAGGAATATACGGATGGGTGTTACGAGAGCAGAAGCTATCAACGATGCTGGACGCCGATCGGTGGTGCTAGAAGATCGATAACCATTTCCGAAGCAGCGGGCCACCTGGAATTGTGTCGTCGTGTGCTGGGAGCTTCTGCTATGGGCCAGATAACAGCAGCATGGTCGTCGCTATTGTCCAGCTGATGTGTGTGGATGGGCAATCAGAGAGCCACTAAGGAAGGCTCGACCAACTCTCCGTGTGAGGTTCTACTAATAACCCGTGCGTAATCTATGCAGAAAGTTTAGGCCGCATTACGTAAGATCGAACAAGCTTACGATCTACGCCCTCAAAACTCATCGACGGAGGCGGCTCAAAATGTGGGTTGCTCTTAGCCGATCGCCTCTAGACAGAGCATTCCTGCCATGGCTTGTGACCCAGTGCTTTCCTTGACGAAAGCGGTTAGTAAGCGGAAGGGCGTGGCCATTGTCGTCTTGCTAGCTTTTTAGGGGGCAAGTGCAGTTCCTGGAAGTGGGTGGACTAGCTGAAAGGAGAGTCCGGTGCAGAAGCGAACGAGTGAAGCCTTGAAAGCTGTTCGATGGTGGATCGAAATGGCTGTTGGACTCATGGTGTTCTTCTATGTGTGGTCTTTGGTATTCAGAGATGACCCGTTTTCGTGGGCTGAATGGGGCAAAACGGTCGCGTTCGGGACCCTCGTCGGAGTTATATATTGGATTTACAGTCGACCTAGGAAATAAAGCTTCACGGTACAGACACTCGGCATTAAAAATTAAAAATCCACATGCGCCCGTGGCTTGTCGTGGAATTTCTAGGAGGGGACTCTTTGGCCTGAGCCGACCAACCGTGTTCAGAAGCCCCAGGCCCAACAAGTAAAACACGCCGATCAGAGTTTTCTACCTGGCCAAAGTGAGGGGAATGGTGCCCCTGGCAGGATTCGAACCCGCGCCACTCCGGGTAGAAGCCGGATGCTCTAATCCACTGAGCTACAGGGGCATTTTATCGATCGTGGGTTGCGCGCTTGCCACAATCCACTAGACGAATATAACAGTACTGAACTCTTTGCTGATAACTGGTCCTTCGGGTTGATGAGATTGTCTCCGTGCTGGGTAGGGTTGGGAGTATGACGGAGGTAAAGACGAAACCTGCTACTTCGGTGCCTGTGCGGTCAGCTACCGGTTACTTTGTGCTCGCCGGGCTTGTAGCTGGGATAGTGGGGGCGGCCATCGGATATTCCTTGTATAGCGAATCATTGTCTGCTCTTGGAATTCCCGATCCGGGTTTCTCGGTATCGTTCGGCCTCCCGTTTGTCCGTGGTTTGGCTACGATGTTCGGTTTCATTGGAGTCGGATCATTCTTGATGTCGGCTTTTGGCACGCCACCGCGGAAAGATGGTTTCCTCGACGTCGATGGGTATAAAGCAAGCAGAACCGGCACATGGTGCTTATTTATTTGGGCTGTTCTCGCGTTGCTCCTCATCCCGATGAGTTTGTCAGACGTTTCCGGAGCCCCACTTTCGACGACGCTCAGCCCAGCATACTGGGGCGAAGCGATTGATCAAGTATCCGTGGCGCGTTCCTGGATGTGGGTTGCTATCTTCGCACTTATTACTGTGGTGTGGTCCTTGGGAACGCGGCGCTGGATTTTCCAGATGCTATTCTTCGCTTTCTCGCTGGTGACGTTGATTCCTATCAGCCTTGAAGGACACTCAGCGGCCGGTGGTAATCACGACTATGGCGTTAATTCGTACTTGTGGCACTTTGTGTTTTGTGCACTGTGGGTCGGTGGCCTGGCGGCGATGATCCAGCATGCCCTGCGCAAAGGGCCTCATATGGACGTCATTGTCAAGCGATACAGCTTTTTAGCATTGGTGTCGATTATTGTTTTGGCAATCTCGGGAGTAGTTAACGCGTTGCTTCGCATTCGTGTTGATGAACTCCTGACCACTAATTATGGGCGAGTAATTACAGCCAAAGCGGTTTTGCTTATCGTCCTAGGTATTTTTGGATTCCTTCATCGACGAATGACAATTCCCAAGCTGGAAAAGAATCCGTCAGACCGACTCGCCTTTTCCCAAATAGCGATCATGGAATTGGTTGTGATGGCAGCGACAATCGGCGTCGCAGTGTCTTTGTCTCGCATTCCGCCACCCTTGCCGAAAGAGCTGAACCTTAACGTCATGGAGCTCGAACTGGGCTTCAGCCTGACGAAGCCACCGTCGTGGGGCGGTTTGTTCGGCATGGTTCGGTTCGACATGATGTACGGAACTGTCGCAATAATCGCGGAAGTTGTGTATGTGTGGGCTTACGTCCATCTCCTGAAGAAAGGTGGGGAGTGGCCTTTTAACCGAGTGTTGTGGTGGACACTAGGTAACATCCTTCTACTCTTCGCGACTTCTTCTGGCCTCGGGATGTACGCGATGGTGTCGTTTTCGATGCACATGATTCAGCACATGATTTTGTCGATGGCGATTCCCATTGCCTGGGTTTTGGCTGGTCCGGTGACTTTATTCCTCCGTGCCTTGCCCGTTGCGGGACGCGATGGCGTCCAGGGGCCACGTGAGTGGATTGTGGCTTTTATCAACAATCCAGTGTCGCGGTTTTTAACGAATCCGGTTGTGGCTGCTGCGCAATTCGTAATTGGGTTTTACATCATGTACTTCACCCCTCTGTTTGAGGCTCTGATGAAGTATCACTTCGGTCACCTATTTATGATCGCCCACTTCTTGGTCTCCGGATATATTTTCTATTGGATATCAATAGGGATCGACGCGGCACCTCGTCACACCTCTCCGTTTATCAAAATGGTGACCATCTTAGGAACGATGCCGTTCCATGCGTGGTTTGCGATCGCCTTGATGCAGTTGAACTATCCGATTGGACAGTCGATGTATGAAACCTTCGGGATCCCCTGGAACATCGACTACATGGCCGATCAGAATCTGGGAGGCAAGATCGCGTGGGCAACTGGTGAAATCCCATTGTTAATCGTGACAGCAGCCCATTTCCTGCAGTGGCGTCAGGAAGATAGGAGAGAAACAGCACGCTATGAGCGGCGCGCTGATCGAACCCACGAGGCCGAGCTCAACGCTTATAACGAGATGCTTGCAGCGCTGAACTCTGGCACGGGGGACCAGGATCTACAGGACTATTACGGCTCAGATTATTCGTCTGACGAGGTACGGAGTTACTTCCATCAGAAGAAGTTTGAGCACCATAACGTGCCGAAGGCACGGCGCTCATCAGCGAAAACTACTGTCGATAAACCAACCGGCACTGGTGATGCTGAACATCGGGATGATACTGGAGATAGGGAAGGAAAGGGTAGGTCCGGCAAAGAGGATTGACCTGATAGCCGGCTGGCTGGGCCTGTCCGAGGGTCAATGCCTGTAATAGACAAGCCCTATCTAAAGGCAGCTTATTAATAGTTGCCAGGCGTATAGGAAGGGTGTATAACTAAGGGCAGAGCGAAGGAAATGCCCGGTTGCGGGCACAGTTTTCTCAGCTCTGAGACGACAAACCAATTTATCGAGAGAAGGAAAGATATGACTTCCGCGCAAGCATCCGTTGGGCATTCGGCTTCCGCTGAAAGCACAGTTCAAACAACTCCAGCCTTTAATGCTCCAAGCGACGTTGTTTCTGATCTGCAGAAGGTTCTCGTTGATTTTATTGATTTGAGCCTGGTTGCCAAGGAAGCTCACTGGAACATCCTTGGGCCGAATTTCCGTGACCTGCATTTGAACTTAGATGAGCTTGTCTCGGTTGCCCGTGAAGGCACTGATGAAATCGCTGAGCGTATGCGTGCTTTGAATGGCATTCCCGATGGTCGCACGGCCGTTGTAGCAGCAGGTTCATCCCTTCCGGAGTTCCCGGCAGGAGAAATTCTTACTCATGACGCTATTTCCCACGTCGTTGAGGCTATTAACGCGACAACCAACACCATGCGTGAGGTTCACGACCGCGTTGACGAGGCTGACCCGACTAGTGCTGATCTGCTGCACGAATACATCAAGCAGCTGGAGCAGCAGGCTTGGTTCATCAGCGCTGAGACCCGTACTCCATCTGGAAAGTAGTACGTATCGATCTTCACTGTGCGCCCAGCTGAACCTTTAAACAGTGTTTCAGCAGCGTGTTTCCCTGTTTGTCATTGGAGGTCATGACGAGGCTTCTCGGTGACATAAGCCGGGCTGTGCGATAGCACAGCCCGGCTTTTCTTTATCGTTATTCGTTTACTTGTTGTATCGACGCACCTGTACTCGGTGTATCGACGCACCTGTACTCGGTGTATCGACGCACCTGTACTCGGTGTATCTACACACGTGTTTTACGGTGACTAGCCCTTCTTTCGTCTTGGGTCACCGATCTTGTGTTTCATCGTGTGGATAAGAACGTATGGTTGAAAATGTGGATAACTTTGGTTATCCACAGCGCCCGTCTGTTGAGGTCTTTATGGACCCAATTTTCAGACCTTGGTGTGCCACTCTGTGTTTGTCATTATCAGATCGTCTCTATCGATGAGGGGTTCACGGTACCGCGCTAATCAGCCTCTACCAGGAGCACCCTTCGTGGGAGGGAGAGTAGGTACGTCATGGCACAAAATTTTGCAATGGTCACCGTCATGGGAAACGTCGTCAGTGACCCAGTTGATCGAACACCATCAGGTCGAACCCCTTTCGCAACCATGCGCGTTGCTTCGGATCGCCGATGGCGTGACGACGATGGTGTATGGCAGTCATCTGACTCATTATTTATCGATGTTCAGATGTCGGGTCCGCTGGCTACGCATTGTTTGAAATCGGTATCGAAGGGGATGCCAGTTGTTATATACGGCCGTTTGATCACTCATTCGTGGGAAGCGACGTCGGAGTCGGGAGAAAAAATTACTCGGAGTTCCGTGAGAATAAAGGCCTCGCACGTCGGGGTTGATCTCAACAAGATCGTCATTACGGCCGCAATGACCAGAGCCGTCTAGGGCGGTTGGTCCCACTGGCAGTCGGGTCCTCTTCTGAAGTAGCCAAGGAATCAAAAGAGTCGACGAGTCTCTCCACTGATTGGGACGGGACTGTGGTGTCGGACGGAAATCCATTCCCCGAGGATTCATCAGGTAATTCGAGTAGTTCCATCGAGGCAGATCACAGGCAACGCCGTAAAGAAATGGATGCTAACCGCACATCAACTCAAATCCACGATGGTACTTCAGGCTCTGTAATTTCCACGGCCTCCGCAGCACTAAAAGACTCCGCAGTACTGAAAGACTCCACAGCTCTGAGCGGTCAGGGGGATTCTTACAGCCGGGATGTCGCCTTGGCCAGCGCATGAGTTCGAGGCACCGTGGGTGAGTCGTGGTAACTGGTTGTTGTTAGCACCGTGCTTGCGTACCCTCAACGATTAGACTTTGCTGAGGAACTGGCGTGGGACCGCCCCACCTTTTAAGCCTCGAGGCTAGCCCTTGAGATTAACTCTCGAGGTGGTGGATCTTGTGGTTATCGGCCATAGTAGGTGAGCAGAGAATGCTAGGTTCGCGCGGCATAGAAAAATGAGTTGAGGACTGTATGGGTGAATTCATTTACACAATGAAAAACGTGCGCAAGGCGCATGGAGAAAAAGTCATTCTCGACGACGTCACCATGGCTTTTTATCCGGGGGCCAAGATCGGCGTGGTGGGACCAAACGGTGCCGGAAAATCGTCGATCTTGAAAATTATGGCGGGAATTGATCAGCCATCCAATGGTGAGGCGTTCCTCGATCCCGGTGCTTCTGTGGGAATCTTACCGCAGGAGCCTCCGCTCAACGAGGAAAAGACTGTCCGGGGCAACGTGGAAGAAGGCCTCGGAGAAATTTGGGAAGTCAAGCGTGAATATGAAGAAATCGCCGAAAAGATGGCGACGGATTATTCCGACGAACTCATGGAACGCATGACCGTCCTGCAGGAGAAAATCGACACTGCCGATGCTTGGGAATTGGATTCGAAGATCGACCAGGCCATGGATGCGTTGCGGTGCCCGCCGTCTGACTCACCAGTGACGACGCTATCTGGTGGTGAGCGTCGTCGTGTAGCACTAGCCAAGCTTCTCTTGGCTGAGCCAGATTTATTGCTGCTCGATGAGCCCACCAACCATTTAGACGCCGAGTCCGTGCTCTGGCTTGAGCAGCATCTGCGTACTTACCCGGGTGCGGTTTTGGCGGTTACCCACGACCGTTACTTCCTCGACCACGTTGCCCAGTGGATTTGTGAGGTTGACCGCGGAAAGCTTTATCCCTACGAAGGTAACTACTCCACGTATCTCGAGAAGAAATCTGAGCGACTACAGGTTGCAGGCAAGAAAGATGCCAAGCTGCAGAAGCGGCTGAAGCAAGAACTGCAGTGGGTGCGCTCGGGTGCGAAAGCACGTCAGGCGAAGAATAAGGCGCGCTTGCAGCGATATGAGGAAATGGCCGCGGAGGCCGAGAAATACAAGAAGCTCGATTTTGAGGAAATCCAAATCCCAACTCCGCAGCGTCTTGGTAATCAGGTTGTGGAGGTCAGCCACCTCAACAAAGGCTTCGATGGTCGCACGTTGATTAAAGATTTGTCCTTCACGTTGCCCCGTAACGGCATCGTCGGTGTTATCGGCCCTAACGGTGTGGGTAAATCCACCTTGTTCAAGACGATTGTGGGGCTTGAGGAGCCGGATTCCGGTGAGGTGAAAGTCGGTAAAACTGTCGACATCAGCTATGTGGACCAGAACCGTGAAAACATTGACCCCGAAAAGACCGTGTGGGAAGTTGTTTCTGACGGGCTGGATTACATCATTGTCGGCCAGAACGAAATGCCATCGCGCGCTTATATTTCAGCTTTCGGCTTCAAAGGTGCCGATCAGCAAAAGCCAGCCAAGGTGCTGTCTGGTGGTGAGCGTAACCGCTTGAACTTGGCGCTGACCTTGAAACAGGGTGGTAACCTGATCCTATTGGATGAGCCCACCAACGATCTGGATGTCGAAACTCTCTCCAGCTTGGAAAACGCCCTTGAGCAATTCCCAGGTTGTGCCGTCGTGATCTCCCACGATAGGTGGTTCTTGGATCGCACGTGTACACATATTCTGGCCTGGGAAGGCAATGTTGCTGAAGGCCAGTGGTATTGGTTTGAAGGTAACTTCGAGGATTATGAGAAGAACAAGATCGATAGGCTCGGTGAAGAAGCCGCGCGTCCCCACCGTGTGACTCATCGGAAGTTAACCCGCTAATTCGTTAGGTCATGGTAAATTATGCCGTTTCGTGAAGTACTCGGACGTACTGGCCGGGTTCATACAGTGTCACTACCACTTCGGTGGTCCGACTTCGACATGTATGGCCACGTCAACAATTCGGCGTACCTCGAGTTCTCACAAGATTCCCGCGTCGCTTTCCTGAAAGAAATGGAGTCGATCGCCGGGAAGGGGTCGGTGCCACAGGTGTTTGTGCGCCATGCAGAATTGGATTACCGTCGCGGAATTTCGCCATCTTCCCACACTGTGACCGTGAACTCGGAAGTGACTCGGATTGGACGAACATCTTTTGGGGTTCGCCAACTTGTCCTTGATAGTGACGGGATTGTGTGTTGCGAAGTGAAGATCACGCAAGTAGCTGTGGACTTAAGGTCGAGTTCTCCGCGTGAAATTACGGACAGCGAACGGCAGATTCTTGAGTCCATGATTACTCGGCCTGTGAAAGAAATCGAACGAGGCCAAGATAATGAACCCGATATCGATCAACTCGTGCCTCCTGATTCTACGGAGTAACTCAGAGATCTCATCCAGGGGACACCATGCCGATAATCATTGAGCACGGCGTTGCTCGAGACCTCTTCACATTCATGTCTCGTGCAGAGCACTTGGATTCTGCGGCCCTGGTTCGGATCCATCCCGCAGTTGGCGGCGCCTGCCAACCTAATGCTGCGGGTACGGCCGTGGAGTCTCACGATCAGCGCCATGAGTGGTTCGATATTTATGTCACCACTCCATTAGGCCCATTTGGACTGCGCCGGATCCGCGCTGTGTGGGAGAATGACTCAGCTCAATCAACGGTCGCGGATTCTCAACCTAATGTGGCAGAAGGCGTCCGTGACATCATCACCCACTGTTCGAACGTGCGACGAGCCATCGATGCAATGACCCATTTCCACTCCCCACAGGGTGGCCCCATAACTCTGTCGTTGGAGCGCCCCGGTACGTCGGGAATGTGGCCCGGGCCTGTGCCACTGACAGAGACATTCACTCACGTCGATGACGTGATCATGGACACCGTTGCGACATTATTTAACGATGTTCGTGATACAGCTGAGGCAGAGTCAGGGCCAGCGGGGATAGCTCAATCGCTCCTGGACCAGAAGGTGATGACCGTCGAATCATCAACGGCGGAGCAGACGGCTCAGCTGACATCGCGAGCCATTATTGCTCTCGGGAGCCTTGGATTCATTGGAGGGGACGTCATGCGGGTCTCTGTATCGCCTCTTTGGGTGAGGGCCGACACAAGGCTGGGGACAGTTCTTGCACAACGCAGGCACCGGTTAAACCTGCTTAATATGTAAGCCCAGCCCAGCCCGTATAGCGTAGCCGTTAGCTACGGTCGTACTCGCGCGCCGCAGCGAAACGGTGCTGATTATCCTTACCCTCTGCGATCAGCCGACGGAAGCCGGCGGGCAATTCTTCGTCGTTGACCAGTTTCTCGGCTCTAGCGATAGCCTCGTCTGATGTATCCCATGACGGATACATCCCCGCCAGCACCCGCAGAGCCATTTCGCCGTTGAGGTTCTCCCATACACCAAGGGCTTCATCGAAATAACGATCGCGGTAGTCGGCTAAGAGCTCATCGCTACCAGCAGTCCTAAATCCTGCGACATTAGACAACAACTGGCGGTTTGACAGCGTCGACGCATCCTCGCCCATGATGTGATCCCACACGCGAGACTTATTCTCCGCCGTCGGTATGAGCGCCCGTGCTGCAATTGCCGCTTGTTCGCCCAACGACGAACGATCGTTTGCTGAGGTTTCGTCGATAAGTGTTATGACCTCGTCCTGTGAGACCTCGTAGGAACCGCTGGAAGCAGCGAGCATTTTGATAGCAAGCCACGTCATATCGGTATCGATTGAGAGGCCGTCCAGTGCGACAGCCTCAGGAGTTCCATCGACAATCGCGCGCGCGATAGCAACAGTCTCCGGGGTGGGCTCCACATTGGGCAGCTCTTTTACTGCCGCGAGTTGGGTATCGCTGCCCGGAGCAGCCGCCCGTGCCGTTGATACCAAAGCATGAGTAACCGCATCCCAGCCTTCGTCGGCAAGCCACGTTGGGTCGGCATAGTTTTTAGCTGCGGACACAACTTGTCGAACTAATTGCTGAACGACGGCGGTCTCCGTCTCATGAGGTAGGCCTCGTTCCACAAGCGCGATGAAATCGCGTGCGCGCAAACGACCAGCGCGCAGACGTTCCCATTCCGCTGACCAGCAGAGCGCGCGGGCCATGGGATCTTTAATGGACGGCAGGTGATCCAGGACAAACTCGTTCGAAGCATCGTCGAGATCGATGAGTGCATATGTCAGATCGCCATCATTGGGCAGAATGAGATCACCCACGGGAGTACCGACGAGCTCTGGAACCTCGGTGCTCTCACCGTGGATGTCCAACTCAGTGCGAGCTGTTCGAACGACGTCACCATTCTTAAGGGAATAGACGCCGACGCCGATGCGGTGATCGCGATGCTCGCCCTCACCCGGTTGCGCGCCACTTTGTTTGACAGCAACGGAGGCGTAGACCCCGTCCTTAGTATGCGCATCCACGGACAAAGTATTGACGCCGGTGGTCTTAAGCCATTGATCAGCCCATTGGGACAGATCGCGCCCCGATGATTCCTCGAGTGCATCAAGGAGATCATCGAACGTGGCGTTGCCGTACTGATGGCGCTGGAAATGGAGCCGTACACCGGCGAAGAATTCGTCGAGCCCGACATAGGCGGCTAGCTGCTTGAGAACAGATGCACCCTTGGCGTAGGTAATCCCGTCAAAATTCTGGTCGACAGTTTCGATGTCCGACGCGTCCGTCGAAATAGGGTGCGTGGACGACAACTGATCTTGCGCATAAGCCCAAGCCTTTTCGACATGGGCAAATGTGACCCAAGCAGTGGTGTATTCACTGACCTCAGTTTGTGCCTGCGCTGAAGACCAGGTGGCGAACGATTCATTGAGCCAGAGGTCATTCCACCACTTCATGGTGACGAGATCTCCGAACCACATATGCGCCATCTCGTGGAGGATGGTGTCATTGCGGCGCTCGTAGAGATATCGAGTAGTGGCCGACCGGAACACATAATCCTCACGGATAGTGACGGCGCCGGCGTTTTCCATTGCCCCCATGTTGTATTCGGGGCAGAAAACCTGGTCGTATTTCTTAAATGGATACGGGATGCCGAAGTGCTTAGCGTAGAAATCGAAACCCTGTTTTGTTTCCTTAAATAGTTCGTCAGAATCGAGGTGCTCGGCTAACGCCCGCCGGCAATAAAGTCCGAGGGGAATTTCGATTTCGTGGCTGGCTGAGCCGGCTGATTCGTCCGACGTTTCGGGGTGTGGGGTAATGGTTCCGCGCCAGACATCGGTGGCTTCGGTGTATGGCCCGGCCATAAAAGCAATTAAATAGGTAGAAAGAGGATAGTCAACCTCAGCTTCATGAATGGCGACCGTCGTGTGAGAGTTGTCACCATCGGTCGTGAGAATCCCCGCTCGGGGAGAGGTCACCGTTGTACTGACAGGGCCATTTGTAATGAGCCGCCACGAATCAGGAGTGATGACCTGCACACGGTACGTAGCTTTGAGATCCGGCTGATCGAAGCAAGCGAAGACGCGTTTGGCGTCGGCGGTTTCGAATTGTGTATAGAGGTAGACGCCGTTGTCCGATGGGTCGACGAACCGGTGAAGCCCTTCGCCTGAGGTTGAATAGCGGCATTCGGCGCACACGGTGACGCGGTTGTCGCCAGGTTGTAGATTGCGAAGCTGGATACCGGATTCTTCGTCATACTGGTTATCCGAATAACGGATCGCATCGGTCGTAACATCGGCTCCGTTGAGCTGAACGGATGTTACTCGCGAGGCTCGGAGATCTAGGAAGGTTCCTTGCTCCAGATCGCCCTCCGACACACCGTCGCGTGTGTGGAACCACACTGTGGTCTTCGATGTAAAAGTTTCTTCTCCAGGAAGCCCGTGTCCGTCAGTGAAGTCTAAAATGATGGAGTATCGGTCCACTCCGATGAGTGCGGCCCGGTTTTTAGCTTCTTGCCAGGTGAGATTAGTTGATGACATTCCTACGTTGTGTCCTTTCATTGGAGGGGTTTGAATTATGTGAGAGCATAACCTTCCCAGATATTGAGACTACTAGGTGATCAAAAATTGTGAGAGCAATGAGCTTTCGGTGGACACAACGACAACGCACAGATATATGGAGGTAATGACATGGCCGATAAACAACGAGTCGATTTTTGGTTTGATGTCTCGTGCCCGTTTTGCTGGGTAACATCCCGGTGGATTAAAGAGGTAGAAAAAGTCCGGGATATCACTGTGGTTTGGCATCCTATGAGCTTGTCTGTCCTCAATGAGAACAATGATGATCTTCCCGACGATTACAAGAAGATGATGAAAGCGACGTGGGGCCCCGCGCGCGTTGCTGCTCTCATTGCGGATGAGGATCCGGCGAAGTTAGACGCTTACTACACCGCAATGGGCACGCGAGTTCACGATAAGAAAGAAGTCGACGCGCACGCTGGGGAGGAATTCGACGACGTGCTCCGGGATGCCCTAAAAGAGATTGGTCTTCCGTCGTCGTACCTTGACGTGGCGCACTCCACCGAGCAGGACGATTCGTTACGTCGTCACCATCAGGGCGCGATGGATGCGGTAGGAGACGACGTAGGGACTCCAGTGCTCAAGTTGGGTGATAACGCTTTCTTCGGGCCGGTAATCACCCGTGTACCGCGTGGGGAAGATGCTGGACGAATCTTCGACGGGGCAGTGGCCCTGGCAGGGTTCCCGCACTTCTTCGAATTGAAACGATCTCGCACAGAGATGCCAGAAAACAAGACTGCTGAGCTACCCTAGAGATATGCGCGTTTATCTTGGTGCGGACCATGCTGGGTTCGAGTTGAAGAATATTATTGCTGCTCATTTGGAAAAGAACGGCCACGAGATCGTTGATTGCGGGGCTCATTCCTTTGATCCCAAGGATGATTACCCCGCTTACTGCATCGAGGCCTCTGCCCGGGTCGTGAATGATCCCGGATCATTGGGCATCGTAATCGGCGGTTCCGGGAACGGTGAGCAGATTGCCGCCAATAAGGTCAAGGGAGCCCGGTGTGCTTTAGCGTGGTCCGTGGAGACCGCCAAGCTCGCCCGGGAACATAACAACGCTCAGCTGATCGGCGTAGGGGCCCGTCAGCACTCCGAGGACGAAGCCCTAAAAATTGTCGACGCTTTCATCGAGACGCCGTGGTCAAATGAGGAACGCCATCAGCGGCGGCTCGATATTCTCGCGGAGTTTGAACGGACGGGGATGGCGCCCGCTTTGCCTGAAGACCAGTAGTTTGTGTGGACGGCCGTGTGCGTTGCCGGTAGTTTGTCTCGTTGGTCGCCTGCACCCGGCTGCTCGGGCATAAACTTGCCATAAAAAGAAAGCATCTCTTGCGTAGTAGTTCGCGAGAGATGCTTTTGCTTTACTGGTGTTATCTTCTATCAGTTCTCCCTCCAGCAAAGGGAAGAATTTATCATCAGAGAGCGGTGTGCAGAACCTGATAAGGGTGGCGCTTAACCGTGGGTATCGGAGTCGTTTTTTCTCCTGCGGTCAACTCGATTTTCGTGCCAGTGCTTAACTTCTTCAGAATCCCAGAGAGTCAACCCTTGGAACTTTGCCACTGGCTTCGGTGCGCGACCACGACCCGCGTAACTGGTGAATGTTCCCCGCGCTGTACCAGAAAACTCAGCGCATTGCGCTGCGGTCCACAGCTCGTGTCCTGAGTCTTTGTCAAGAAGGATCGGTGTCATGAGTCAGGAGTGTACGCCCGAAAAATGGGGGAGCGCTATGTAGCAAAACTCCAGCTAAATCGGGTTGAAATCCGTTAAACTACTTATTACACCCCCGTATGTGTTCAACCTACGTTTAAAGGCGCTGCTTACCAAAGAATCTGTAGTTGTCGCCCCGATAAAGAACCGTTAACCATTCGTTATCGAGATGGTAAAAAAGTTACCCCATAGTAGGGGTGCTGATAACGATATGGTTGCCAAAACTAATTATTGGAACTCGACTGTACGGTGCCCTCGTTGCCCTTCCACCACCTCGTGATGGTCAACAATCAGGTGCCGAGCTTCCAACCGGCTAATCATTCGGCGGTCGTGAGTGACAACGAGCACTGTACCCTCAGCGGTCGCGATGGCATCCTGTACTTCCTCGATCAAGTCGACGGAGAGATGGTTCGTTGGTTCGTCGAGAAGGAGAATATGGGGAGGACGGGCTGCGATCAGGGCAAGTGCCACCCGCCGTTGCTGGCCTATAGACAGGTCTCCAACTGGCCGAATAGCGTCCTCTGGTGCTAACAGCCCAAGCTCGTCGAAGCTCACGGTGGGGTGGGGTGCTAACGCATACAGATTTTCTGCTGATTGTGTGGGGTCCTCCCATCGCTGTTCTTGGCGGAGAACGCCAATGTGCTGGTCTTCCCCAATGCGAACTTGGCCGCTCTCTGTTGGCACCGCGCCGGCGATAGCCCCCAGTAACGACGATTTTCCTGCTCCATTCGGGCCAGTAATCACCACTTTTTCACCAGGACGAATAGTCAAAGACCCCACGCGAACACGATCAGGGACAACGAGTCCTTGTAATTTAACGGCGAAATCCTCGTCTGATCCTGCGGCGACCCGACGACGCGGGATGGGGGCAGTCAAAGGCGCATCGAGGCCGAGAACTGCAGGAGGCTGTTCAACGCCGTTCTCCTCGAGTTCGGTGAGACGCTGACGTGCTGCACGGATTCGGCGGGATAATTGACGTTCGGCCCGGTTACCGGCCATTCCGTACATAAGTTTTTCGTTGTCCCTCTTTGCCTTCTTCGGACCGGCTGACTCGTGATGCGCCTCAATATCCTGTTCTAACTGATTTTTCTCCCTTTGCTCCGTCCTCCATTGATGCTCCCACAGCGCGCGCTCATGCCGACGGTGCTTGTCATAAGCGGTGTAGTTTCCCCTGAATATGTGGATTCCCTCTCGTCGGGGCACGATATCGCCGATGTGGGTACATACCGCATCGAGAAAATCTCGATCATGCGTAGCGACGACAACTACGCCAGCGTGGTTACGAATGTGATCGATAACAAGTTCTCTGCCGCGATCGTCGAGGTGGTTCGTGGGCTCGTCGAGAAGGAGGATCTCGGGATTGCGAATGAGGGTAAGTGCTAGTCCAAGCCGCGCCCGCTGACCACCAGATAGATTGGCTGTTCTGCGGGTGAGTAATGGTTGGCCATCAACAGTCGTGGAGTCGTCATTGGTGAGGCCCAAGCTGTCGAGAATGATGTCCGCATTATGTTCGGCATTCCAGTCATCGTGGGCTGTGACATCGGAGAAGATGGTGGAGTAGCGCTCATTTGCTCGAGCAACCTCCTCGCCGGTGTCCGCGTTGGCGAGCGCCTCCGTCGCCTCCTCGAATGCTTGCAGGCGGCGTAGTGACGGCCCCAGAGCCTCGTGAACGAGCATTGTGCCCGTTGAATCGAAGGGCGCCTCTAATTCCTGCGAGCCAAGAACACGTTGCCCGACATGGGTGACGACGCCACTCGTGGGTTTGCGTCGGCCAGAGAGAACCCACATTAACGCCGATTTACCAGCACCGTTATCGCCGACCAGCCCGAGAACGTCGCCCGCTGACAATGTCAGATCGACGTTGCGGAGAACCGGGACCCCCGAATAATCAAAACTGACTCCGTTGGCGATAAGTTGCGTCTGGGATAAATCAGTGGAGAGAGTCGTTGCTGTTAGTGATGCGGAAGAATCGCCTGATAGCGGGGCGGGGGGAGTATCGGTAGGCATGGTTCCTCCAGGGGTAGTGTCGTCACCCTTATTTTACGCGCCGGGTCTGCGGGTGACCGTTATTCTGTGGGGTATTGCTACTGGTGGTGCTCGCGTAACGGGCGACGTGGTTGCTTGCTTGACGTGGTTGCTTGCTTGAGGATGACGTGTCCGCGCTAGTGAGCGTTTCGACCGTGAGTCGCATGTGAGTCGCTTGTAAATAACGACGTCGTAGAGTGCACTGCAGAGTGAACTACGGAAAGTGAACTATAGAAGTGGATAATTTGCGGGAAGTTCGGGTTTGGTGAAACCGCGAACAGAATGTACTATGGCACCACACCGCGGAAAGAAGGTTCGTGGGCTTCGGAATGCATGTTAGTAGCATTTCGCTCAGCTGCCGTTTTTCGCAATGGGAATGTCGTATAGTGGCTAATACCTCAGCCTTCCAAGCTGAAGACGCGGGTTCGATTCCCGTCATTCCCTCCGTTGTATCGGAGACATTAGAAGTCCCGATGGCATGAACGCCCGGCCAGTTTTCCACAATCGTGGAGGACTAGCCGGGTTTCGTCATGTAGCAATGCGGTTGCGTGATGCCCGCAGCGTCGTCTAGTCGTAGGGGCCGTCGTAAGGCAGAGAGCTGTTGTCATGGTGGAGTGGAGTGAACGACGTCGTTGCGCTCCATTGCCCATCGCCGTGGTGACCGTGTAGTATCAGCGAAAGCTCTTTCACCACGTATTTTGCGGTGGATAACGCTGAATAGTGGGGGTCATTGAAAGTGGCTAAAACGGTGCCCGTAGACTCTAGTTGTCTTCGGCGCACGTAGCCGGTGGACTTTCTTTCATACCGGGGTATGGCGCAGCTTGGTAGCGCACTCGCTTTGGGAGCGAGGGGTCGTGGGTTCGAATCCCGCTACCCCGACCAGGAGTGGCCCGGCCGGTCAGACGCGAGGTTTGGCAGGCCGGGTCTCCACAAATAGAGAGAAATTGTTTTCCGAATAACCAACGACACCACAGGAGTGTGCATCCGTGAAGAGCTCCGTTGAGCAACAGAGCGCGACTCGCGTAAAGCTTACTGTCGAAGTTCCTTTTGACGAGCTGCAGCCGGAGATCGACCAAGCCTATCGCTCGCTGGCGCAGCAGGTCACACTCCCTGGCTTCCGTAAAGGCAAGGTTCCTCCGCGTGTTCTTGAAGCTCGGCTCGGGCGTGGGGCGATCCTCGACCAAGCTATCAACAATATGCTGCCCAGCCGCTACAGCCAAGCCGTCGAAGAGCACGACCTCAAGGTCCTCACGCAGCCGACCATCGACATCACCCGGTTGGAAGATAATGAGCTCGTTGAGTTCACCGCGGAGGCTGATGTCCGCCCGGAGATTGACCTTCCCGATTTTTCCACAATCGCTGTCGAAGTTGATCCGCTCGTTGCAGACGATGCCGCTGTTGACGCTGAGCTGGATAACCTCCGTGCACGTTTCGGCACTTTGAAGGCAGTGGAGCGCCCAGTTCAGAAGGATGACTTCGTCTCCATCGATCTGTCCGCGACTGTGGGTGGCGAACCCGTTGACGAAGCCACGACTGAAGGCCTTTCCCATCAGGTTGGCAACGGTGAGCTCATTGAGGGCTTGGACGACGCCCTGGAGGGCATGAAGGTTGATGAATCAAAGACCTTTACGTCGAATCTCGTTGCTGGTGACCACGAAGGCGAAGAGGCCGAGGTCACTGTCACTGTAAAGTCGCTCAAAGAACGTGAGCTTCCCGAAGCAGACGATGACTTCGCTCAGCTCGCCTCGGAATTCGACACCATCGGTGAGCTCCGTGAGTCCCTGGCAAAGCAGGTCGAGGAAAACAAGAAGGCTGAGCAGGCCTCGTCGATCCGGGACAAGGTTCTTGAGAAGGCTCTGGAAAAGACCGAGTTCGAGTTGCCTGAAGCCGTCGTCGAAGAGCAAGTTAAAGGACAACTTAACCAGCTTCTGCAGCAGTTCAATGGTGATGAGAAAGCCTTCGACCAGCTTCTCGCCGCACAGGGCAGCAGCCGCGAAGAGTTCGATCGCGACACTCGATCCAGCGCCGAAGAGGCCGTGCGGACTCAGTTGTTCCTCGACACCCTTGCTGACGAGCTCCAGCCAGAAGTGAGCCAGCAGGAATTTACCGAGCACATCATGTTCACCGCCCAGCGGTACGGCATGGAACCGCAGCAGTTCATGCAGGCTATTCAGGCGTCGGACCAGATCGGTGCCCTTTACGCCGATGTTCGTCGTGGCAAGGCTTTGGCTGAATCCATTTGCACGGTCTCAGTCAAGGACACAGATGGCAACGAGATCGACCCGAAAGAATACTTCGGTGAAGAAGAAAACACCGATGAGACTTCTACCGGGTCCGCCGATGTTGATGCTTCTGAAAACAGCGAAGCAACGCCGTCGGGTACCGAGACTGAAGAGCCAGCTGAATTCGATCAAGCGGCGGAAGCTCCCGTGGCAACCCCCACCGATGACGAGTCAGAGGACACTGAAAAATAAACCGCTGACTAGCGGATAATTTCGACACTGCCCCCACGCCCCGAATGGTGTGGGGGCATCGTCATCTCATACCGACGCACGCTAACAGCGAACAGAGCACAAAAGGCGAGCTACTCTTGACCGAATTAGCTAGTCTGGGGTGCACCCAAAAACATTGGAAAGTGAGAGTACATAATGAACTTTTCCTCAAATGACACTGGAGTTAGTACTCAGAAGGAATATTCTGCCCCCACCATGGACAATGGGACAGCAGGATTGAACCTTAACGATTCCGTCTTTGAGCGATTGCTCCGGGAACGCATTATCTTCCTCGGCACCGAGGTTAATGACGACATCGCCAATCGGCTGTGTGCACAGATCCTCTTGCTCTCTGCCGAGGATCCGACGCGCGACATTTCCTTGTATATCAACTCGCCCGGTGGCTCTGTGACCGCAGGAATGGCTATTTATGACACCATGACGTACGCACCGTGTGACATCGCCACGTACGGGATGGGCCTGGCTGCATCAATGGGTCAGTTCCTCCTCACAGCGGGGACGAAGGGCAAACGCTACGCTTTGCCTCACGCTCGCATCTTGATGCACCAGCCGTCGGCAGGTGTAGGCGGAACGGCAGCTGATATAGCCATTCAGGCAGAACAATTCGCTCGCACCAAGCGCGATTTGGCCGAACTCAACGCGCAGCACACCGGCCAATCTTTGGAGCGAATTCAAAAGGACTCCGACCGTGACCGCTGGTTCGATGCCCAGGAAGCCTTAGAGTACGGCTTTGTCGACCACGTGATTACATCCGCGAAGGAGGAGACAGAGTAGTGGCCACGAACCCTAGCGATGAACTCAACCAGTATTCTTCTTCTCAACTGAACGGGGTTTCCCACATGCAGATGCCAGAAAGCCGCTACATTCTCCCATCATTTGTCGAGCACAGCTCGTTTGGGGCTAAAGAATCCAATCCGTATAACAAGCTTTTTGAAGAACGCATCATCTTCCTCGGTACTCAGGTCGACGACGCCTCCGCTAACGACATCATGGCTCAGTTATTGGTTCTCGAGGGCCTAGATCCGGACCGCGATATCACGATGTACATCAACTCGCCCGGCGGATCGTTCACGTCGCTCATGGCCATTTACGACACCATGCAGTATGTCCGTCCCGACGTAGTCACTGTCTGCTTGGGGCAAGCTGCGTCGGCAGCCGCCGTCTTGTTGGCAGCCGGCACTCCGGGTAAGCGTGCTGCGTTGCCGAACGCGCGCGTTCTTATTCACCAGCCAGCTACGCAAGGTACGCAAGGTCAGGTTTCTGACCTCGAAATTCAGGCCGCAGAGATTGAGCGTATGCGGACCTTGATGGAGACCACCTTGGCTCGTCATACTGGCGTATCAGCGGAGCAGATCCGTATCGATACCGACCGCGACAAGATCCTCACGGCAGAAGGTGCGAAGGAATACGGAATTATCGATCAAGTATTTGATTACCGGAAGGCCTCTGCACAGAAGTAGGGGGGAATACCTACGCCACCAGGGCCGATGAACCGGAAGTGCCGGTTTGCTGCCCAGTTTTATAATGAGATGGCGCTGAGCCCAGAATGAGCACGGAATCGACGAGTTTCGCTGCTATTCTGGGCTTTGGTCTCGGATAGACAACCATTAACGGTTGTACGCCTACGAAGTCGTTAGGGGTCAAGGTAATTTATGGCACGTATGCAGGAAAGCGCCGATGTCCTGAAGTGCTCTTTTTGCGGAAAGAGCCAAAAACAGGTCCGCAAACTGATCGCGGGCCCAGGTGTGTACATCTGCGATGAATGCATTGACCTGTGCAATGAGATTATCGAAGAAGAATTTGATAATTCACCCGCACAGAAGACGGACAAGGCGCTACCGAAACCGTCTCAGATCGTCGACTTTCTCGGCGACTACGTCATCGGCCAGGACGACGCTAAGCGGACCCTAGCCGTGGCGGTCTACAACCACTACAAGCGTATTCAAGCCGATGAGAATGACCATCACAGGTCTGACGACGATATAGAAATCGCGAAGTCCAACATCCTCATGCTGGGCCCGACTGGCTCCGGCAAGACCTATCTGGCACAGACACTGGCCCGAATGCTTGATGTTCCCTTCGCCATGACCGACGCAACCAGCCTGACTGAGGCCGGCTATGTCGGCGAAGACGTGGAGAACATCCTTCTGAAACTCCTCCAGGCTGCAGACTTTGATGTTGATCGTGCCCAGCGCGGAATTATTTACATCGACGAGGTCGATAAGATTTCGCGTAAATCGGAAAACCCCTCGATCACGAGGGACGTGTCAGGCGAGGGCGTCCAGCAGGCATTGCTGAAAATTCTCGAAGGGACGGTGGCCTCGGTCCCGCCGCAGGGTGGCCGGAAGCATCCGAACCAAGAATTTATCCAGCTAGACACGAAGAACGTCTTGTTCATTGTTGCCGGGGCCTTTGCGGGTTTGGAGAAAGTCATTGGTGAGCGACGCGGAAAGCAGGGGCTTGGATTTGGCGCGAACGTGTCCTCCACAGAGGAAAACGAACTCGATGCGTTCTCTTACGTCCAGCCAGAAGACTTGGTGAAGTTCGGGCTAATTCCTGAGTTCATTGGACGCCTCCCGGTCGTCGCTACTGTGAATGATCTTGACCGTGAAGCACTAGTTCGTGTCCTGACCGAACCAAAGAACTCGCTGGTTAAGCAGTACAGCAGGTTGCTCGACATGGACGGCGTAACCCTGACCATGGAAGAGGGCGCGCTTAACGCCATTGCCGACAAAGCCATTGAACGAGGTACAGGCGCCCGTGGTCTGAGGGCGATCCTCGAGGAGATCTTGGGGCCAGTTATGTTCGAGGTTCCCGACTCGGAAGACGTTTCTGAAGTGGTTATCTCAGAAGAATGCGTCACAGAAGGTGCTGAACCGAGGCTGATTTCCTCTACGGAAGCAGAGAGGGAGTCTGCCTAAGAGCCTGTCACCTCAAAGGCCGGCTACTTCACAAACGTGAATGGCTGCAGACGGTTCACGCGGACTTAGTCGCGGTAAAACTCCGAGAACGGACCAAATTGTTCGTCGAATCGATTCGTTTCATTAGGAGCCGGTGCATCACTGCCATCCAAGAGATCACCGTCACCATATAGTGGCGTATTCTCACGCTCACTGGCGCGAAGTTGCTCGGTTGTGACGGTGTAGGAATCTCCCTCGCGTGTGGCCATCGTCGTCGTTAATAGGCTGATCACAGTATCTTGAATCAGCGCATTAATGCCATCGCGGTTGGTTTCGTCGCCGGTGGCTACGTCGTACATAGATCGAAATGTCGACTGGTTATACGCGGGAAACATCGCTAACGCGCAGATAATGAAGTAAATATCGATCGCGGAAACTCCCGGCCGAAACGCACCGTGATCCTGGCCATTCATGAGTAGGCGTCCGATCTGTAGGACGGCGGGTGAACCAGAAAAGATGTGTACATCGGCGTCTTGGGGAAGAATCCCAAGCAGGTTTTCCATGGCTAGCATCCTCGCCGACCGTGGCTCAGCAAAGAACTTCCTCACAAGGATGTCAATGAGCTGCCGGATCGCCTCAACCGGCACGTCACTGTCAGGAATAAGATCTTCTGCCTTGGGATGGAGGAGCGTTTCCGCATAGCGCAGACACTCCATGTACAGGCCTTTTTTGTCGCCGTAATAGTAATGGATCATCCGTTTAGAGACACCGGACGCGCTCGCGATATTTTCAAGGCGAGCCTCGTTATAGCCGACGTTAGAAAAAACGGTCAGCGCGGCGTCGAGAATTTCCTCATGCTCAGGGGCTGAGGTCTCAGCGTCATTTGAGATAGGTTCGGTATCGATGGAAATGAGGTCGGGTGCTGAGGGGGAGTCGTTGTGTATAGGCGATGTTGACATACTCATTACTTCGAACGGGGTTGACATCTATGGCTTCAGTTCGCGGCGTGCTGAGTCTGTTGCCTCATGCTCCTTGATCCCTCATCGACTGGTTCACATTATCGACGAGCTTATGATCCAGTCCGCCACCAACCTCCACGTGCTAGTGATGCTGATCGACTAACGGTGGTAGAGGAACAGTTACGGTCTCGACCTGGTGCCATAATTACCAACACAATCGTAGACTTTAGTTTTTACTTTCTGCATTATCTCCTGGTTTATCGCAGTTTGCAGAGGATTTTTGACCATTTTCGGGGGTAGTAAAGCGCATAGTGTTCCGATCAATGCCCGCCTTTATACGATCGGCGCGAGGAACTACCCCCTTGCCGAAAGCATCGCTATCACGCGGAGAGCATCGCTATCACGTGGAGAGCACAATCAATGTCGCTGTGTGGAAGGATCGGTGTGGAGCCGACGCCACGCCACATCCGTAGTCACGCAGACCGTAGGAGTTGGCGACGTGTTCTGGGATTCCAATAAAAATCTGTAAATGCAGGGTGGCCCGGTTAAGGAGTATCGTTGGGGGAGCGCAGACCTACCGTTCCGTAGTTTTTCTGGGCAACTCACCCCGCTCGTAGTAGGTGAATGGCCCGACAATGAACGGCTGGTACGCGGTACACCGATTTTTAGGGAAGGTTTTAATGACTGCTGAAGGAAAGAATCCCGTCAACGTTGCTGTTTCCGGAGCATCCGGACAAATTTCGTACTCTTTGCTCTTCCGCATTGCTTCCGGTGATGTCTTTGGTAAGGACACCCCGGTTCACCTCCGCTTGCTCGATATTCCGCAGGCTGTTTCCGCTGCTCAGGGTGTCGCGATGGAGCTCTTTGACGCTGCATTCCCGCTCGTAACCGGTATCACCGTAACGGATAAGGCGGAGGAAGCATTCGAGAATGCTCAGGCGGTTTTCTTAGTTGGTTCCAAGCCCCGCGGTAAAGGGGAGGAACGTTCGGATCTCCTCGCAGCAAATGGCAAGATTTTCGGGCCCCAAGGTAAAGCAATTAACGATCACGCTGCTAAGGACGTGCGCGTCCTCGTCGTGGGGAACCCTGCTAATACCAACTGCCTGATTGCGAAGGCTAGTGCTCCCGACATCCCAGCGAACCACTTCACCGCGATGACCCGTCTGGATCACAATCGGTCCTTGGCTCAGCTGTCTGAAAAACTCGGTGCCCCGGTGAAAGACTTCGCGAAGATGACGGTGTGGGGTAACCACTCTGCTACTCAGTTCCCCGACGTCACCTACGCCACGGTCAATGGGGAGTCGGTTGCTGACAAAGTCGATGATAAGTGGCTAGCCGATGAGTTCCGTCCGCGTGTTGCCAAGCGTGGGGCTGAGATCATCGAGGTGCGGGGTAAGTCCTCGGCTGCATCAGCAGCTTCAGCGGCCATCGACCACATGCGCGATTGGTTCGCCGGAACCCCGGAGGGCGACTGGGTATCGGTATCGCTTCCGTCGGATGGTTCTTACGGTATCGACGAAGGCCTGGTGGCCTCTGTGCCGTGCCGCTCAGTTAATGGCGAATGGGAAGTCGTTAAGGATCTGGAGATTTCCGACGCACAGCGCAAGCTCATCGACGCCAATGTGGAAGAACTCCGTAACGAGAAGAAGGTCGTGGAAGATAGCGGCTTGATCTAGCCTTGGCAACCCTCGACGGCTCATAATCGGTTGTTAGGCCGTTGATGAACGGTTGATAAAGGCCCGGCTCTCCCTGGTGGAAGAGCCGGGCCTTATGCTGTCGTTGCCCCGAAACGGCATATGTCCTCGGCCCGTTTTAGAATGAACCTCATGAATTCAGCCCGTCACACGCCGCAAGGCTCCTCGTCATCATCGAAATCCTCTACGACGAACCGCGCAGACCTCTTACCTAAGCAGTGGAATCCCGCGGATGTTGAGAAGAAACTTTATGAGAGCTGGCTAAACAAGGGCTACTTCACGGCGGATGCGTCGTCATCGAAGCCGTCGTATTCCATTGTTTTACCGCCGCCGAATGTGACCGGGCAGTTGCACATGGGGCACGCACTAGACCACACGATTATGGATGCCCTCGCTCGCCAGAAAAGGATGCTAGGGTATGAAGTCCTTTGGCTCCCGGGCATGGATCACGCGGGTATCGCCACCCAAACCAAGGTTGAAGCCCTTCTTAAGGAAACAGAAGGCAAAGATCGCTTCGATTACGGCCGTGAGGAATTCGTCGACAAGGTGTGGTCGTGGAAGAAAGACTATGCCGAGAGAATCGGCAACCAGATGCGCGCGTTGGGGGATTCTCTGGACTGGTCGCGTGAGAGGTTTACCCTCGATGAGGGGCTCTCGCGTGCAGTTCAGACCATGTTCAAAAAGCTCTATGATCAGGGGTTAATTTACCGCGCGAACCGAATGGTGAATTGGTCTCCAAAGTTAGAAACGGCGATCTCGGATATCGAGGTCGTGTACTCCGACGATGAGGGTGAGCTCGTTTCTATCCGATACGGTTCACTTAACGACGACGAGCCACACGTCATCGTCGCCACGACCCGTGTTGAGACGATGCTAGGTGACGTCGCGGTGGCCGTCCACCCCGACGATGATCGATACAAGGATCTCGTCGGTAAAGAGTTACCGCACCCCTTTATTGAAGGCCGCATGATGAAGGTCATTGCCGACGATTATGTCGACCCGGAATTCGGCACAGGGGCTGTGAAAATCACACCGGCTCATGACCCCAACGACTTTGCGATGGGCCAGCGCCATAGCCTCGATATGCCTGTCGTGCTGGATAAGACGGCGCATATTGCGGACACAGGAACGCAATTCGATGGCATGGATCGGTACGAGGCGCGGAAGGCTATCACGGAGGCGCTGCGAGAACAGGGTCGAATTGTGAAGGAGATCCGCCCCTACGTCCACTCAGTGGGCCACTCCGAGCGAACCAAGGAGGCTATTGAGCCCCGCCTGTCCGAGCAATGGTGGGTTAAAGTCGAAGACCTTGCCAAGATGGCATCCGAAGCAGTGAGCAGCGGTGATACCGTCATTCACCCGGAAAGCCAGACACCCCGCTGGTTCGATTGGGTCGACAACATGCACGATTGGTGCATTTCTCGGCAGTTGTGGTGGGGGCATCGGATTCCGATTTGGTATGGGCCCGAGGGGGAAGTCGTCTGTTGCGGCCCCGATGATGAACCACCATCAGGCGAGGGCTGGCATCAGGATCCCGATGTGTTGGATACCTGGTTTTCCTCTGGTCTGTGGCCATTCTCGACGATGGGCTGGCCGGATCACACCGAGGACCTGGACAAATTCTATCCGACGTCCGTGCTGGTCACAGGATATGACATCCTGTTTTTCTGGGTAGCCCGAATGATGATGTTCGCCACCTATGCCGACACCCTCAAGGATTCAACCCTTCGTAAGGGCCAGGGAGCGACAGCGAAGGATGGCCGTCCCCAGGTACCGTTTACCGATATTTTTCTACATGGTCTTGTGCGCGATGAGCAAGGCCGAAAAATGTCGAAATCGTTGGGTAATGGTATCGATCCTATGGACTGGGTGCGGGATTATGGCGCCGACGCCTTGCGCTTCACGCTGGCCCGTGGGGCAAATCCGGGAACAGACCTGCCACTCGGCAACGACGCCGCGCAGTCCTCACGTAACTTCGCGACGAAGCTCTTTAACGCAACCCGGTTTGCGCTGATGAATGGCGCGCAGGTTGGTCCGTTGCCAGATCGCTCATCCCTCACGGATGCTGACCGGTGGATTCTGGATCGGTTGGAGGCGACCCGCCAGTACGTTGATAAGTCCCTGGAAAAGTACGAATTCGCGAAGGCGAGCGAGGCCCTGTACCACTTTACGTGGGATGAGTTCTGCGACTGGTACTTGGAAATCGCGAAAACACAGATCCCTCGCGACCCTGATGACAATGACACAACCGGACAAGCCACACAATGCGTTATCGGCCGAGTGCTGGACACCATTCTCCGCCTACTGCACCCGACGATGCCCTATGTGACGGAAACCCTGTGGACCGCGCTCACCGATGGAGTAGACGGACAGAAAGAATCTCTGGTTGTTTCTGCCTGGCCCGATGCGTCGATGACAACAAACGGTGCCGACGTAGACCCTGTTGCTCAACGTCGTGTGGAAGACCTCATCAAATTGGTGACGGAAATCCGCCGTTTCCGTTCTGACCAGGGCGTAAAACCATCACAGCGGGTACCAGCGCGCGTTGATTGTTCCGCGGCAGATCTCCAGGCGCAAGAACCTGCCATCCGTAATTTGGCCCGTATCGACGAACCCTCGGAGGGATTCTCTGCAACGGCTTCCATTGAACTGCGCTTATCGCAAACCACGATTACTGTCGAACTGGATACGTCCGACACCGTCGATAAGGACGCTGAGCGCAAGCGGATGGAGAAAGACCTCAAAGCGGCGAACAAAGAACTGGAGACCACCGGTAAGAAGCTAGCCAACGAGAACTTCCTCACGAAAGCGCCGGACGCCGTGGTGAACAAGATCCGTGAACGTCGAGCGATTGCCGAGGAAGAGGTTGCCCGGATTTCAGCTCGGTTGGCAGACCTCGGATAAGCCCCTGAGGAATAAGCCCCAGAGAATGTGTACACATTGCGTACGAACGGTATACAACGACGCGGGATACAAGAAAGAAGGTATGAATGGTGGCAGGTCGTGACGAGGATGACCTCGATAACGAGGGAGGCATCCCCAATTCCCATCACGACAGGGTTGAGGGTAATTCAGTCGATCCGGCATCGATGAGCCCGGAGGACATCAACGCTGCGATCTCCGATGATCTCGAAGTCAACGATGCCGGGCTGACGTTGCCCTTGAGCGACGATACCAAGCCGGAGGTCGTGCACCGCACCATCACACCGGACGATCTTGAGGCGCTGGCGGATGTCGAAGACCAGCTCAATTCGCGCTGGCCAGAGACGAAAATTGATCCCACCCTGGATCGCATGCATCAGGTGCTTGATCTGCTGGGTGATCCTCAGCACGCCTACCCATCTATCCATGTTGCGGGGACTAATGGGAAAACCTCCGTGACTCGGATGATTGAATCCCTCCTTCGCGCGTTCCATCGTCGAACCGGCCGTACCACCAGTCCCCACCTGCAGTCAGTGACTGAACGAATTGCTATCGATGGGGAGCCCATCCACCCTGCAGACTTTGTGCAGACCTGGACATCCATTAAGCCCTTCGTCGAGATGGTCGACCGCCGATCTGAGGATGACGGGGGACCACGTATGAGTACCTTTGAGGTGCTCACGACGATGGCATTCGCCGCGTTCGCCGATGCGCCCGTCGACGTTGCTGTAGTTGAGGTCGGAATGGGGGGCCGATGGGACGCAACCAATGTCGTGCACGGGGATGTGACCGTGATAACCCCGGTGGGAATGGATCACTCCGAATACCTGGGTGACACCATCGAAGAAATAGCTTCCGAAAAAGCGGGAATTATCAAGTCTCGGTGGGATAAGGATGATCTTTTGACTCCCCCGGATAATGTCGCAATTATCGCTGAGCAGGACCCCGCCGCGATGAATGTGATCCTGGAACGAGCGGTGTCCGTCGATGCATCGGTGGCTCGCGCCGGCAGTGAATATGGCGTCGTTGAAAGATCCGTCGCCGTTGGCGGGCAGACCGTAACTATCCGTGGGCTTGGTGGAACATACGAAAATATCTTCCTACCATTGTCGGGCGCGTATCAGGCCAGAAATGCTGCAACAGCTCTTGCCGCCGTTGAGGCTTTCTTCGGTGCGGGAAGTGGCCGTCAATTGGATGTCAACACTGTCCGGGAGGGCTTTGGTAACGTCAGTTCACCCGCCCGTTTAGAGCGCATACGAACCTCGCCCTCCGTTTTTGTCGACGCCACCCATAACCCCCAAGGCGCCCGGGCTCTAGCTGAAACCCTTCATGATGACTTTTCCTTCCGACGCCTCATAGGCATCGTTAGCATTTTCCAAGACAAAGACGTCGTTGGGGTTTTAGAAACGCTGCGCGACACGTTTGATGAAATCGTTGTTACAGAGGTCGACTCGCCTCGAGCTATGCCCGTCGACGAGTTAGCCGAGCTAGCGCGCACTATTTTCGGCGACGAACGCGTCCATGTTTCAGCCTCCATGGCCGATGCCATCGAAGACGCTGTTGCCCTCGCCGAAGAGGAAGGCGAGGATGAAGGCTATGGCTTGGCCGGGACAGGGGTCGTGATAACGGGCAGTGTTTATTCAGCAGGCCGTGCGCGTGCACTGCTAGGAAAGGAACCGGAGTAGTGGTGAATCGAAGAGAAACAGATTCGGGGCGTGATGGCACTCAGCGATCCAGCGTTAATGGTGACGACGCTGTCGAGTATGGGCCCTTAGGACCTGGGCACGATCCCGTGAAGGATCCGTTGAAAGGTTTGCGGGGAGTGATGGCCGGAACCTTGATCATGGAGTTCATCACGTTTTTACTGGTTCTCCCTGTGGTAGCCCGCGTTGATGAAGGCGCGTATAACACGCCTTTTAACATCATTTCGGTGATCGTCTTTTGCGTTGCCTTATTGGTGATGTCGTTCCTGCAGGGGAAGTCATGGGCCCTGGGGGTCGACTTGTTTTTGCAGATTGTCGCCATCATCGGGTTCATTGTTCATCCAGCGATGGGCGTGATGGGGATAGTTTTCGCACTCGTCTGGGCTTATATTGTTTACCTGCGCAAAAACTTGATTGAGCGGATGAAACGTGGGTTGTTAACTACTCAGCACACATAAATCCGCAGAACGTGTGGGGGAGAACAGGGGGAACGTGGAGGGAGAACTGGTGGTAATCCGGGGGGCCGGATGGGGCATCATCGTGGCTACCGTCGGAAGGCTAGTCAAGCCACCGCTTCATAGCCCGACCGCCTCTTCGGGATGTCGATGTAATAATATGTTCAAACGTCAATAATATTGTGGCCTGTAGGCTATTCCTTCGATAGGTCATCGCTAGGCCGTCGCTGGCTGCTCCAGCCTGGCGGGAACCTCATTCCCCACACTGATCACGTAACGAGAGACACCAACATGGCTTCACATCACACCGATCCTATTCCCGGTCGAATCCGGGAACGTGGGGTCTTCCATCCGGGTACATGGATTGCAGCTGTCATCGTTGCAGTCTTAGTCGCGATGTTCATTCACGGCCTGATCACAAACACTAACTATCAGTGGGACGTGGTCAATGACTACATCCGCGACGTGAACGTCGTTAAAGGTGTCGGCTGGACCCTGTTGCTGACCGTTCTGGCCATGGCGATTGGTATTGTGCTCGCCGTGACCGCGGCTATTATGCGGCAAAGTGAGAATCCTGTCCTTCGTTCCGTTGCCTGGGCGTATATTTTCGTTTTCCGTGGAATTCCGGTCTATACCCAGTTAGTTTTCTGGGGACTGCTGGCTGTTCTGTATCCGAAGCTGTCTATGGGAATCCCCTTCGGCCCAGAGTTCTTCACATTCGATACATCCGACATTATTACCGCGTTCTGGGCTGCAACATTGGGGCTTGGCTTTAACGAGGGTGCCTATCTCGCCGAAATCGTCCGATCCGGTTTGGAGAGCGTGGATGAAGGCCAGCATGAGGCCGCGCGAGCCTTAGGTATGAAGCACAGCACCGTCCTTCGTCGAATTATTATTCCGCAGGCTATGCGTGTCATTATCCCGCCACTAGGAAATGAAACCATCGGCATGCTGAAGACGACCTCCCTGGTTTTGGCCGTGCCGTTTACTCTAGATTTGCAATACGCAACAAATGCCATTGCCAACCGTCTCTATGCACCGATCCCGCTGTTGATCGTTGCGGCGCTGTGGTACCTCGTTGTGACCAGCGTGCTCATGGTTGGGCAGTACTTCCTCGAGCGATACTTCGGCCGCGGTTTTGATAAAAACCGTAGCTCTAAACGAATCCAAAAAGTGGCGTCTGACCCGTCGAAACTGAGCAAAATCCCGGAGGTTGAACAGTGAGTAAGCCCGTAAACCCGGATCAGAGTACATCGACGGCCACGGCCGGTTCAGGCGAACCGCTAGTTGTCATCGACGGTTTGTGGAAAGCCTTCGGTGAGCTCGTCATCCTCAAAGACGTGTCTTTATCGGTCAATCGTGGCGATGTCACCGTGCTCATCGGGCCATCAGGGTCGGGCAAATCGACTCTGCTGCGATGCGTTAACCAACTCGAGCAGATCCAGGCAGGTTCCATTCGGATCGATGGAGAGCTGCAGGGGTATGAGCCAGAGCCCCTTTCCGACGGTCGGCTCCAACGTCTTAAAGCCAAAGACATCTCCCGGCAGCGCTCCCGTATCGGGATGGTGTTTCAGCGGTTTAACCTTTTTCCTCACATGACTGCCTTGGAAAATGTCATGGAAGCGCCCCGCCGAGTTAAAGGTGTGCCCAAGGAAAAGGCCAAGAAACGGGCGATGGAGCTCCTGGAACGGGTCGGGCTGGGGGAACGCGCGTCGCACTATCCGGGTGAATTGTCGGGTGGCCAGCAGCAGCGTGTCGCAATCGCGCGTGCGTTGGCCATGGAGCCAGAAATTATGCTGTTCGACGAACCGACGTCAGCATTAGACCCTGAGCTGGTCTCTGAAGTTCTCACCGTTCTCCAAGAGCTTGCCGAGAGTGGAATGACCATGATCGTGGTGACTCACGAAATGGGATTCGCCCGCGAAATGGCGGATAACGTCGTGTTTATGGATGAGGGGCAGATCGTGGAGCAAGGTGCTCCGCAGGACGTGATCAATAACCCGAAGTCAGACCGACTCCAAGCTTTCCTCCAGTCGGTGTTGTAAAACGAGCGACCCCGTGCTGGGTGACCAGTCCAATGTTGGGCGAGCAGTCCCCTCTAGGAAAGACGCTTTGCTAAGCCTTTCAAGCGTAGGCGTCTCATGACTTACAATGATGGTATGTCTGAACGTACCCTCATTCTGATTAAGCCCGACGCAGTTAAACGAGGCCTCGTAGGAGAGATTCTCGCCCGTATCGAGAGTAAGGGGCTAACATTCTCCGCCCTGGATCTGCGCCTGGTAGACCGGGAAACTGCGGAAAAGCACTACGAAGAGCACAAAGACAAGCCGTTCTTCAAAGATCTTATTGAATTCATCACATCGGGGCCGCTCGTTGCTGGAGTTGTCGAAGGCCCACACGCTATCGAGGCCTGGCGACAGCTTGCTGGAGGTACCGATCCTGTGAAGAAAGCGACACCGGGAAGCATCCGCGGTGATTTCGCACTCGACGTTGACGCCAATGTCGTTCATGGTTCGGACTCGCCCGAATCTGCAGAACGGGAAATTGGCATCTGGTTCCCGAATCTCTAAATTCGTATCGGCCCTGCACCATGACCGCATGACAAATGACCGCATGCTGAAGGTCTGGGAAAGATAACGGCACCCCATTCTCACAGGCCGATGGCCTGTTTGAGAGGGATTGTGTGGACGAGGGTTGCTGATGCGCCGTCCTCTAGTCCACCTATGACAAAATAATATTCGGAATGCAGACGGGCGAAGCTGCGCTGCAGTACATGACCGCACATTGTGTGCCCCATCTGTCGTTGAACAGCGAGGAGCTACTCGGCATTGTTTTATTCACCCAGGTGTCTATAACCGCGAGCTCTTAGAAGATAGCTGCAAGCTGCGCCCCCGTTTCTGTTCCGCCAGCAAGCTTTACCATGACAAAAGAACCGCACTGCACACGCTGTCCAACAGGATTCATACACGAACTGTGCTAGTCAGCGTTCGAGGGTGCCGAGCACACGTCGCTCGGAATGAGTAAGCCATCGTGCGCATGACGGACTGGATCATCGGCCCGTGCCGCTATCTAGGGCGCGACCAATGCGGTGCTGCTAAAGGAGAATTGTGGCTGACGCAAGCCGTACACCCCGTCGAAATTCGACAAGAAGAACGACGAACACATCATCACCATCGAAGTCGAGAAATACTCGGGCACCACGAGCAGCCCACACAGAGATGGTTACCGAATTAAGTGCCCTATCTGCCGGGACAAAAGCAGTCATCTCTTCGCTCAACGAGCGTGACCTAGCTGCAAAAACACGTGTTCACCAGTTAGCGAAACTCATCGGGCACACGAGCAAAGAAGTAATCGCCCTCCTCGGTGCCGTCGGAATCAACGTCCGTAGTGCGCAATCGACTGTCACCCGTGAGCAAGTGGCCGAATTCCGTGATCGCGTACAAGCTGCAGACAAAGACAGCTCTGACCACACGCGTGATGACGAGTCTCAGAACGTGGATACCGAGAGGGCTGCGGCAGATAAGGCTGAGGCGAATAAGGCTGAGCAACGTAAGACTGAGCGTGCCGACGTCGGCAAGGCTGAGGCGGAAAAAACCGACGTCGATAAGCCGGATACTAACGAATCAAACGCCGAAGAGCTAGAGACTGAGAGCTCCGGGACCGCTGATAGCCAGGAAGCGAATCATATTTCCATTCCGACTCCCATTTTTATGGCACCCACACCTGTTGCCACGGAGTCCTCGGAATCCCACGGCAATTCAGGCGGTTCTTCCACGTCCGATGAGGAGCCGTCAGGAAACGCAGAGGAGACCTCGGGCATTGACAATGGGGACAATGACGACTCGCCTTCGACATATCGACGCCGCCGGGGTCGTCGCGGTCGGGGCAAGAAAAACGTCGACGAGTCACCGAAATCTCGTAACTCCACAGACCACACCGAGGATGACACCGCGGGAGATGAGCGTGGTTCGTCCTCGAAGCGGTCAAAGAAAAACAATGAGAAAGGCAAATCGGGGGATAAGAAAGACAGTAAGCAGGACGCCAACAAGCGTGACTCCAACAAACGTAAGGATAAGAACAAGAAGGGGCATTATTCAGACAACAGTGATCGCTCCGCAGATGACGGGAAGCAGGAGCCGCAAAAATCCGATGAGCCCACCAAGATCAAGGGCTCGACACGTGCTGCAGCTGCGCGAAAGCGTCGGGAAGAAAACAAGCGTGACAAACACCAGACCATCAGCACGGCTGAGTTTCAGGCGCGCCGGGATGCCGTTCACCGCCGGATGATCGTCCGCGATTCAGTGCGATCCGACGGATCTGGAAAAGTCACGCAAGTCGCGATCATGGAAGACGACCAGTTGGTCGAACACTTCGTGACGTCGGAACGCACGCGGACTCTCGTCGGTAATATTTACTTAGGACGAGTACAAAACGTCTTGGCCAGCATGGAAGCTGCGTTCGTTGATATCGGAACGGATCGCAACGGTGTGATCTACTCCGGGGATATCGATTGGCGGCATACTCGGCATACCGGCCGTCAACGGAAGATCGAAAAAGCGCTCAAGCCGGGCGATCCGATTCTGGTGCAAGTTACGAAGGATTCTGTCGGACATAAGGGGCCACGGCTCACCAGCCACATTTCGTTGGCTGGCCGGTACCTGGTGTACGTGCCCGAAGGGCGTGCGCACGGGGTGTCGCGCAAGTTGCCGGAGCCTGAACGGAAGCGCTTGAAGAAAGCAGTCTCAGGTATTTTGCCTGATGAGGGTGGCGCGATTATCCGTACGGCCGCTGAGGGCGTCGATACCGAGGACATCGCTCGTGATGTTCGTCGTCAGCAAAATGTGTGGGACACGATCCTGGAGAAGGCTGACGAGCTCCGTACTCTGCCGGGGTCACACGCTTCCGCCGGGAAAGGGGCTTCCGGGAAGGGTAAAGGGACCGCGGACTCAGAGAAGGGTTCCGGCAATGGTTCCGCGAAGAAGGATTCGCGGGGAGGTAAAAAAGGGTCGAAGCCGCACTTTGATGGGCCGCAAACACTGCATGAAGAGCCAAATCTTCTGGTCAAGGTCGTTCGCGATCTCTTCAATGAGGACTTCGACGAGCTTATTGTCGACGGGGACCGCTCGTGGTCGATGGTGTCGTCATACATCCACCGTATTGCGCCGGACCTGGAAGAAAAGCTATCGAAGTATGAGCGTCAGGATCACGATGGGCAGGACGCCTTCGGCCACTGGGGTATTGATAAGCAACTGAAACAAGCGCTGGACCGCGTGGTGTTCCTGCCGTCCGGGGGCACTCTTGTCATCGAGAAGACCGAGGCCATGACAGTCATTGACGTCAATACCGGCCGTTTTACCGGCTCGAGCGGCAGCCTCGAAGAAACCGTGACGCGCAACAACCTCGAAGCCGCCGACGAGATCGTCCGTCAGATGCGGCTGCGTGACATCGGTGGCATGATCGTCGTCGACTTCATCGATATGGTGCTGGAAGAAAACCAGGAATTGGTGCTCCGCCGGCTCAGTGAAGCCCTGTCCAAGGACCGGACCCGCCATCAGTTGGGAGAAGTGACATCCCTGGGTCTTGTGCAGATTACCCGCAAGCGACTCGGCAAAGGCTTGGTTGAAACCTTCTCGACGCCGTGCAGTGAGTGTCATGGCCGCGGGTTCATCGTCCACGACGATCCCATCCTGTTGAGCAGCACGGATGATGATGAATCGGATGATGATAGCGCGGCGCTTCAGGACAACGTTGACAACGATCTTCCTGAGTATTCATTTGACGACGACACCGACGATCATGCGGACGATACGTCGAGTGATGCCAAGGATAGTCGCTCTGGGGACGGCCGTGCTGGGGAGAAGGACGACTCTGACGAGTCGACCACGCGTCGGCGTTCTATCGAGGAAATCGCTGCTGCCGCAGTAATTCTTGCCGACGACGAAGATCCTGATGAACCGAGTGGCGCTGATTATCTCCCAGCTGCGCAACAGACTCGGAGCAGTGGCGACGGTGCGGGTGATGCTCCGGCTGGTAGTGGTGCCGACGGCGCTTCAGCTGGCGATGATGCCTCGACGAATGACTCGTCGGGTAAGGAAGATGGGCGACCCCGCCGGAGGCGGCGTCGTAAGGCGACCCGCACATCGCGTGCCCAGCGTGAGGACCAGGTAACGGCTGATCATGCCGAGTCCGACGGGGTGAAGACGAACCAGTCGGAGACCACGACGAAGCATGATGAGGAAACCGCCCACCACGCCGATGCCGATGAGAAGAAGGGGAGCGGAGAGAAGACCACACGCGGTGGTAAGCAGCGTGGTCGGCGTCACGCGACCCGGCGGAAGGCATCGCAGGCCAAGAAGACATCATCGTCCCGGTCCGGAGGCAAGGGATCTCACTCAGCAGACACGTCATCCCAGCATCAGGAGACGTATGAGGAGGCGCAACGGCAGTTTGCACGGTCGCCACGGCGTCGGCGGGCTACCCGTGGAAACTCCCGGTCTGATGTGCCGCCGGAAAAGGGCAACTATTCAGACGGTACAACGGGACGCGGCTCGTCCAGCACGTCAGGCCAGAAACAGTCGGATAATGCGTCGGCCGACACCAAGTCGGAGCGCTCCGACAAGCGGGAAACTCACTCTCAGCACGGATCATCCGCGCGCAAGAATGGCCGACGTCGTGCACGGCGGAGAGCCACCACAACGAAGTGACGGGAAGTCTCAGATGCCCGGGAGCACACGTCGATTCGTTTCACACTGGTAACAATGATATAGACGGTTTTGTTATCCATCGGTGACCGGGTAGTCTTGAGCAGTCGCTGTTCGCAGGCCGACTACCTAGGCCCGTGTGTGCTCATGATTGCACCCCGGGCAACTGTTTATGTCTCATGTCGCGAACACGTTAATAGTCCAGTCAGGGTGATTAGCCCTGAGCCGAGCGAAAAATAAAAAGGGGTAGCCCTCTTATGTACGCGATCGTCAAGACCGGCGGAAAGCAGTACAAGGTTGCTGAAGGTGACCTCGTCAAGGTCGAGAAGATCGAGGGTGAGCCGGGTTCGTCCGTGGCTCTCTCCCCGGTTTTGCTCGTCGACGGTGCCTCAATCACCTCAGGTGATGATCTGTCCTCAGTGTCAGTGAACGCCGAGATCGTCGAGCACACCAAGGGCCCGAAGATCCGCAACATGCATTACAGGAACAAGACCGGATACAAGCGTCGCCAGGGGCATCGTCAGCCGCTGACCGTTGTGAAGATCACCGGCATCAAGTAAGTCTCGCGGCCGCTGGGGGTTCATCACTCACAGCTGCCACGTGCCCGAGTTTTTCCAAGGAGGGAAATCAACCAATGGCACACAAGAAAGGTGCGGCCAGCTCAAATAACGGTCGCGATTCAGAGTCAAAGCGCCTCGGCGTGAAGCGCTTCGGTGGCCAGCAGGTCAAGGCGGGCGAGATTCTTGTTCGCCAGCGTGGTACCTCATTCCACCCCGGCGAGAACGTCGGTCGCGGTGGCGACGACACACTCTTCGCCTTGAAAGCAGGTGCGGTTCAGTTCGCTCGCAAGCGTAACCGTCGCACCGTTAATATCGTCGAGAACGTCGAAGCTGAGCCCGCCAAGGCCTAGTTCGCCGTTTCCGCAGCTCCTCCGGCGTCTTTCCGCCCGGGGGAGCTCTTTTTATATCTGGAATAATCACTCGGCAGGCATGCCAACCATTCCTACCCCACCCCAACCCCAATGATGTTGAGGGAGAACTCGTGAGCCACCACAGCCGGAATAGCACCACAACCCCTCACAGCGAATCTCTGAACCGGGGGTTGGAATCACGGCACATGAACATGATCGCCATCGGGGGCGCCATTGGCACCGGGCTCTTCGTCGCCTCGGGTGCCACGATTGCCGATGCCGGTCCAGGTGGTGCTCTCGTCGCCTACGGTGCCATCGGTCTCATGGTGTTCTTACTGATGCAGTCGCTGGGGGAAATGGCGACGTATTCACCGGTGTCAGGAGCCTTCGCTCACTATGCTCGCGCCTATGTGTCGCCGTCATTTGGTTTTGCCACCGGCTGGAATTATTGGTTTAACTGGGCGATCACTGTAGCAGCAGAACTCGTGGCGGCAGCCCTGGTCATGAAATTTTGGTTCCCCTCGACTCCGGGGTGGGTGTGGTCGGCGATATTCCTCGCGCTCCTCTTTTCGCTGAATATCGTCTCAGTAAAAGGATACGGCGAGGGCGAATTCTGGTTCGCGCTTATCAAAGTTGTTGCGGTGATTGTCTTTCTAGGTTTAGGCGTGCTCATGATCGCCGGTATTTTGGGCGGAAAGTCCCCAGGGTTCTCCAACTGGACCCATGGCGAGGCACCATTTAAAGCAGGATTCCTAGGTATCCTCAACGTCTTCATGATTGCCGGATTTTCATTCCAAGGCACGGAATTAGTCGGAGTCGCAGCCGGTGAATCGCGAAATCCGGATAAAGACATTCCCCGCGCTATCCGCAGCGTCTTCATCCGGATCATGCTTTTCTACATCGGTGCGATTACGGTCATTGGATTCCTTATTCCCTATACCGACCCCAATCTCCTTCGGTCCGACGTCGACAATATCTCCGTTTCACCCTTCACTTTGGTGTTCCAAAACGCGGGTGTTCTTGCCGCAGCGACCATCATGAATGCGGTTATTTTGACCTCGATTTTGTCGGCAGGGAATTCCGGCCTTTATGCGTCGACACGAATGCTGTACGCGATGGCGAAAGATGGTGTTGCACCCCGCATCTTCGCGAAAACATCGAAACGTGGTGTGCCCCGGCCGGCACTGTTCGCCACGACGGCGGTTGGTTTGCTGTGCTTCTTGACGTCGTTGATTGGAGAAGGGGCAGCCTATGAGTGGCTGGTCAATGCGTCGGGCCTAGCCGGCTTCTTAGCGTGGATGTCGATTGCGTGGAGCCATTATCGTTTCCGGCGCGCCTACATCGCCCAAGGGAATGACCCCGCTGACCTGCCCTACCGTGCTCGTTGGTTCCCCGCAGGGCCGATCGTTGCACTGGTGATGTGTGCTGTAGTGATTATCGGTCAGAACTATCAAGCGCTCTTTGATTGGTCTAGTTTCTCTACCATTCTGTCTTCATATATCGGCCTACCGCTTTTTATTGCGCTGTGGGTGGGGCACAAGCTAACCACCCGATCCCATATGGTTTCCCTCGACAATGTCGACATTAGTCGGCACCATCAGATGTAAGATCGGCAGCGCTTGATCCGGTTCACCCGAGCCGTTTCACGGAAGGATTGGAATTCATGCCTCAGTTTGTTGACCGCGTTGTGCTGCATGTCCGGGCCGGCGATGGCGGCCATGGGTGCGCGTCCATTCGCCGCGAGAAATTCGTCCCTTTGGGCGGCCCCGACGGAGGCAATGGGGGCCACGGCGGTGATGTCATTGTGGAGGTCAGCAATCAGGTTCACACGCTCGTCGATTTCCACTTTCACCCGCATATCAAGGCAACCCGGGGCGGTAATGGGGCTGGTGACAACCGCAACGGTGCCCGGGGCGAAGACCTAGTCCTCCCTGTGCCCGACGGCACCGTGGTCACGGAACCCGATGGCACCGTGATTGCGGACTTGACGGGCGTGGGCACCCGTTTCACCATCGCAGAAGGCGGTTACGGAGGGTTAGGGAACGCTGCCCTCGTGTCCAAGGCACGCCGGGCACCTGGTTTTGCTCTCTTGGGCGAGCCTGGTGAAGAGAAAGATGTCGTTCTTGAACTGAAGTCAATTGCCGACGTCGGACTGGTGGGCTACCCCTCGGCCGGGAAGTCGTCTCTGATCAGCGTGCTCTCGGCAGCGAAGCCGAAGATCGCGGATTATCCCTTCACGACGCTGACGCCGAACCTCGGCGTCGTCATGGTGGATAATGACGCTTTTACCATCGCGGATGTTCCCGGTTTGATCCCTGGTGCCTCTGAAGGCCGTGGCCTGGGCTTGGACTTCTTGCGCCATATTGAACGGTGCGCGGTGATCGCCCATGTGGTTGATCCAGCGGCCCTGGAAGCGGACCGAAATCCCGTTGACGATATTCGTGCGTTGGAAGAAGAATTAGCTGCGTACCAAACCGCGTTGGATCACGACACGGGGCTGGGGGATTTACGTGAGCGTCCGCGTGTCATTGTTCTGACGAAAATGGATGTTCCTGACGCGCGTGACATGGCTGAGCTGGAAAAGAATTCCCTCGAACAGTTCGGATGGCCGATTTTCACGATTTCGTCGGTCGCCCACGAGGGCTTGGACGAGCTTCGCTTCGGTTTGTGGGAGATCGTGAAGAAGTATCGGTCTGAGCATCCGGTCGACGAGGAACCGGTGGCGGTTCTTCGGCCCGAGCCCGTAGACAAGCGTCGAGGAAAATTGGGTCGAAAGAGCGCAGCGAAAAACGCTGGGGAAGATTTTGTTGTCCACAAAGACAATGGCACGGACAATGAGCTCGGCGGCTTTATCGTCGAAGGTAAAAAACTAGACCGCTGGATTCGTCAGACCGACTTCGAGAACGATGAAGCAGTGGGGTACTTGGCTGACCGTCTGGCCCGGATCGGTGTAGAGGATGCTCTCTTCGACGCCGGCGCCCAGCCAGGGTGCGATGTGACTATTGGAGACATCACATTTGAGTGGGAGCCGACGACCTCGGCTGGCATCGATCGTGCGCCCGATAGCCGTGGTTCGGATGCACGCTTGTCGCAAAACCATCGGGCTACCGCGGAGGAGCGCAAGCGGGCGTCGCAGGTTCGTCGTGGACTTATTGATGAGTATGACCTTGGGCAAGAAGCGTCTCGTGAGCGGTGGGAAGGATAAGTATCGAGGGTAGTGGACGGGAATAGGTAGACCTGGCGCGCTGTGACGTGCCCAACATTACCGCCACAATGCAAGGAAAAAGACACTGCAGACCGCCGATAATAGGCGGATGGGATATGACAGCTCCTCCTTTTCTTGCTAATACTGGATAGCGTGCTTGATGAGCGGCAGAAGACGTATGCCCTCATCTCTTCATCACTTTTCTGTTCTCAATCTGATGTATCAGGATCGATGCCTTCTTTTACCCAGACCCTGACCCCTGAACAAACAACTAATTACACGACAGATCGCGCGAACGTCGACAACGACGTAGCACCCGACCATTCACAAACGTCTGACCAGGAAGTGTCGGGTCACCAGCCCGACCCCGAACTCCCCTCGAGTTTCCAGCCAGACGCACCTGCCCCTGAGGGAGTACCTATGCGTGACGATGTGCACGTCCATATGCCGGGCCCGGTTGTTCCGGCGAAAGAATTCCAGTTCCCGGACCCCGACCAAGGCATAGATGACCGTGCCGCCGGCCACGAATCCACCGTTCGTGAGCGCATTGCCGACGCTAAGAAAATCGTCGTCAAGATTGGGTCGTCTTCTTTAACGGATGACAACGGAGCTGTTTACCCGGAAGCCATGGACCGTATTTGCGACGCGCTGGAGGCTCGCATGGCTCGTGGTAGCGACGTGATTGTTGTGTCATCGGGCGCGGTGGCGTGTGGCATGAAGCCACTTAACTTGCCGACGAAACCCACCGACTTAGCGACGAAACAGGCAGCTGCCGCCGTCGGCCAGGTGCTATTGGCACAAGAATGGGGACGAACTTTCGCCCGCTACGGCAGGCCGATTGCTCAGGTTTTGTTAACGCAGTCCGATGCGGGCCGTCGTGACCGTGCTCGCAACGCACAGCGCACGATTGATCGCCTTCGCCGTATGCATGTCGTTCCCATTGTTAACGAGAACGACGCGGTGGCGACCTCGGAAATGCGCTTCGGAGACAATGACCGTCTGGCCGCACTGGTGGCACACCTGGTCTCAGCGGACGCGTTAGTGCTGCTGTCCGATGTGGATGGCTTGTATGACCGCAATCCGTCCTCGCCGGGTGCACGCTTTGTGCCCGAGGTCAAAAGCGGCAACGATCTGAAGGAAGTCGCTGCGGGCGACGGCGGCAAATTGGGTACAGGCGGCATGGCCTCAAAACTCTCGGCTGCTCGGTTAGCATCGCGCGCTGGAGTTCCGGTGCTGTTAACGTCGACGGCTAACATCGGCCCGGCATTGAATGATGCGGACGTCGGAACGGCATTCTGGCCACGCGAAGATCGCTTGTCAGCGTGGAAATTCTGGGCACTATATGCTGCCGATGCCAGTGGTACGTTGCGTCTTGACGCGGGCGCGATGAAGGCTGTGACGGAAAAGCATTCGTCGCTTCTTGCTGTTGGTATTCGCCGTGCCGACGGGGACTTCACGGCGGGTGACATTGTCGATATCGTGGGCCCGAAGGGGCAAGTGATTGGCCGCGGTGAGGTTAATTACGATTCGTCAACCTTGGCGGACATGATCGGGCGGTCTTCGGAAGAGCTTCCTGAGTATCTCCATCGTCCCGTGGTGCACCGGGATTATTTGTCCAATTTCGCTTCCCGCGCCTAGGTGGGGCAGTAGGTTAAAAGCATCGTGAGGACATCACGGCCGTGATTGGTAACCGCGGTGTGGTTGATAATCGCGGCGTGACTGACAACCACAATGAGGAAAGGCTTTATGACAACACCTAGCCAGAATCCCCAGAACGACCCGAACACGAACGACGCCAACACCAAGGTTGATGACGAGCGCGCACAGGAGCGCGCCGAAGTCCTCGATAAGGCCCAGCGTGCTCATAACGTTGCTCAATCGCTTCGTTTAGCAACTGTTCAAAAGAATGAGTTGCTTCATCACGCAGCTGATGCATTAGTAAAGTCAGCGTCAACAATTATTGAGGCGAATGATAAAGACGTTGCAGCAGGCCGTGAGAGGGGGATGTCAGAGGCTCTTATCGATCGCCTGATCCTCGATAAGGATCGTATTGAGGGAATCGCTGATGGCCTGCGCCAGGTGGCTGCGCTGCCAGACCCCGTGGGCGACATTGTTCGTGGCTCGACCTTGCCGAATGGCTTGGAGCTGAAACAGGTGCGCGTCCCTCTCGGTGTCATGGGCATGGTTTATGAAGCCCGTCCGAACGTGACGGTTGATGCCTTTGGTCTGGCCCTCAAGTCAGGGAATGTCGCACTGCTCCGAGGCTCGAAATCCGCTGTCCACTCCAATAGCGCCCTGGTGAACGTGCTTCGCCAGGCCTGCGCGGATCAAGGAGTGCCCGAGGACGCTGTGCAGCTTCTGCCATGCACAACCCACGACAGCGTCCAGGATTTGATCACAGCCCGTGGCCTGGTGGACATCGTGATCCCCCGCGGCGGTGCCGGTTTAATCAACGCCGTCGTTACTGGCGCAACGGTGCCAACAATTGAAACGGGCACCGGGAATTGCCACTTTTACGTGCACAAGGACGCCGATCTTGCCGACGCCATCGCGATGGTGATCAATGGCAAGACCCGACGCTGCTCTGTGTGCAATGCGACGGAGACGGTTCTTCTCGACGGCCGCCTGCCTGATGAGGATAAAGTTGCTGTACTCAAGGCCCTCCAGGACGCGGGTGTAACCATCCATGGACGTCAGGAATTGCGCGACCTGGGCGTCGACAATGTGGTGGAAGCACAGGAAGAAGACTGGACCTCGGAGTACTTGTCCATGGACATTGCTGCAGCGATTGTTCCTGACGAACAGGGCGCCGTGGACTGGATTCGCACATATTCAACGGGCCACTCGGAGGCCATTGCCACTCAGGACTGGTCCGCGGCGAAAGAATTTGAAGCTGCTGTGGATGCTGCGGCCGTGTATATCAATGCATCAACGGCGTACACCGATGGTGAGCAATTTGGTTTCGGTGCAGAAATCGGTATTTCTACGCAGAAGCTGCACGCGCGAGGCCCCATGGGGCTGCCGGAATTGACGTCCACGAAGTGGGTCATTTACGGAGAGGGACACACTCGCCCGTAGAGTTTCTTCCGTGATGCAGACATCGACGAACTATCCGCGCCTTGGAATTATGGGCGGCACCTTTGATCCCATTCATCATGGGCACCTGGTGGCCGCCTCTGAGGTCGCGGATCTTTTTTCTTTGGATCGCGTACTTTTCGTTCCGACGGGCCAGCCGTGGCAGAAGAAGAACCGCTCCGTGACGCCGGCTGAAGATCGCTACCTCATGACCACGATCGCGACGGCGTCGAACCCACGGTTCAGTGTGTCGAGGGTGGATATCGACCGCGGTGGCCCCACATATACCGTCGATACGCTCCATGATTTGCACGAGCGATACCCGAACGCCGAATTGTTCTTCATCACCGGTGCCGATGCTGTGGCGAGGATGGCGACGTGGCGTGACTGCTCAGAGATGATGTCGTTGGCGACGTTCGTCGCCGTCACGAGGCCCGGGTATTCGTTGGAGAAAACCGAGCTAGGCCCGTTGGGGAACAGCGTCACGATGGTGGAGGTGCCGGCTATGGCGATTTCCTCCACGAACATTCGTGCGCGTGCGCGGGCGAATCGGCCCATCTGGTATCTCGTGCCCGATGGTGTGGTGCAATACATCGCGAAGGAAAGGCTTTACCAGTCCTCGGGACAGGGTGGGGAGTTAGGTATGTGGTAGCAGTTGGGTATGTGGTAGGCGTGATCCCGTGCCACAATAAGGTTTTGCTGCGCGGAGTTCGCTACCTAGCTAGCGTGGATCTGACCGCGTGTATTCGTTGTGACGGAACATAAACGAATTATCAACAACGGACCACAAAGATCGAACTTTAATAACTAACGACAATAACGAAGGATTTTATGGCTGCATCAAAAGAATCAGTGAGCATGGCGCAGATCGCCGCACGTGCCGCATCGGACAAAATAGCGTCGGACATCGTTGTTTTGGACGTGTCGGGCCAGTTGGTGATTACCGACTGCTTCGTCGTATGTAGTGGTGACAATGAGCGCCATGTCATGTCTATTGCTGACGAAATTGAAGACAAACTCGCTGAAGCGGGCTATAAGCCAGTCCGACGCGAGGGCAGCCGTGAAGCTCGCTGGGTGCTTTTGGATTACAACGACATTGTGGTGCATGTACAACGTGAACCTGAGCGCGATTTTTATGGCCTGGACAGCCTGTGGAAAGACTGCCCGGTTATCGAGGTTGAGGGTATTGAGCCACCTCAGCGTGGTGGGCTTTCTGATACTAGCGACGCAGCTCACAGAGCCGATGTGATTGATGACATTCCGTTGGCCGGTCGCGAACCCGACGCAGGCGAAATTTAGGTAGTAGCGATGGCTCGTCGCCTTATTCTTCTTCGCCATGGCCAGACGGATTACAACGCCACTGGCCGCATGCAGGGGCAAATGGATACGCATCTCAGCGATCTGGGGCGACAACAAGCCCAGCGGACGGCTGACGAATTCAGTCGCTGGGATATCCGCCGGGTGGTGACCTCTGACCTGTCTCGAGCAGCGGAAACTGCAGGCCTTATTGCGGCCCCTCATGGGCTTACTCCCGTACTCGACCAACGCTTACGCGAGACCCATTTGGGCGCATGGCAGGCTCGGTCACATGAGGAGATTGACGCTGCTCATCCTGGTCAGCGCGCGATGTGGCGGCATAACCCGCATTGGGCCCCGCCGGAGGGAGAAACGCGTTTGGAGGTCGCTGCCCGTGCACGCAGCCTTGTGGATGACCTCATGCATTCCTTTCCTGAATGGGAAGGGGGCATCGTCGTGTGTGTGGCTCATGGAGGCACCATCGCCGGTTTGACCTGCTCCTTATTGGGGCTGCCGACGGACAACTACGCGTCATTTTCGGGCCTGGGGAATACGAGCTGGGCTCAGCTGATCGCACGCCCACGTTTCCACTACGACCACTCGACCGTCGACAAAGCCAGTGATCGGCCAGCGGATCTCGCGTTGGACACGACCCCGGTAGCGACGTTCTCTGAATCTACTATCGACGACGCGCAATGGTATCTGGACGCGTGGAATGCATCCGCGCTGGGTGTTCCTTTTGCTCCTGCTCAACCGGGTACCGAGGGTATTGGTGTGACGTATACCAGGACGTCTGTTGAGGGGCTGCAGTGACTGTCCGCGTCATTACTGATTCTTCATCCTGTTTGCCCGTTGAGCGCGCGCGGAAATGGGGCATCACCGTCCTCCCTCTGCATGTCGTGTCCTCCGACGACGCAAGTTCAACGTCGGGGCTGACCGCTTTGGAACTCGCCGCGGCTTATGGCCGGGAGATGGAACGTTCTGGCGACGACGGTGTCGTCGCTGTTCACCTTGGACAAAAGCTCAGTAGTACCTGGTCAGCGGCGGTGGCCGCCTCTGCGGTTTTTGAAGGGAAAGTCAGAGTTATTGAAACGGATTCGATCGGGATGCCGGTGGGAGAAGCTGCTACGGCAGCTGCTCGCGCGGCGCAGAATGGTGGCGACCTCGAGGAGTGCGCGAGACGTGCGTCGATGATCACCGGGCATTCGCAATTGTTTCTCTACCTCGAGCGCACGGATAGTTTGCGCCGCTCGGGGCGGATGAGCACGATGACATCGTTGATGTCATCCGCTTTGCCCGTGAAGTCGCTGTTTTCCCTGCATGATGGCAGTTTCGGCGTCGTTGCACGGACACGTACGCAGGCAAAAGCCTTTACTCGACTTGTCGACATGGTGGTGGATGCTGCGATGGCGACCACCGGTGTTGACGACCCGGATCACTCCAGCACGGATACTGGCCTCACCACTTCCCGCAGGGCAAATGCAGATCTGGAGCCCCTGCGTATTTGCATTCACCATTCGGGTGCTGATGATCGTGCACGCATTGTTAGTGTGGGGCTGAAAAGAGCCTTAGGAAAAAGCAATACATTTGTTGACCTGGGAAAACGATGGGGGATGGATGAGCTCCCGTCTGCTGATGTGGTGCTGACGCAGGCCGAACTCTCCCCGGCTTTGGCGGCGCACACCGGTGCCGGCGCGATTGCGGTTTCGGTGACCAAAACCGGTAACGCTGCTGAGTCGTAGCGGGCACTGCCATGCGCTGAGCAGTAGTGGGCGCTGTCAATCTTTGTGGATAACTTCTTTTATCCACAACGTGATCGTCCCGATGGCCGATGTGCCCAGCGATGAGGGGGCACGTTATCTAGGCTCCGGCTTATGAATAGCAGTGGCAGTGTGGGTATAGCGCGAGCGGACGTCGCCAATGAGGCCAACTCGCTTGAGTGCAGTCCGGGTGACTATATTTCAAGCGACTTCGTGCCACGCTCCCAACCCGCTCCTTCACAGCCTGATCGTTCGCAGTTCCATCACCCGCAACTCGATCACTCGCAACTCGATCACTCGCACCGTGAACTAAAGCGCGGACATTCACCGTCGGGGTCGCAGGACACCGTGCCCTCACCTGTACCTAAGCAATTGGGAGGCAGCGTGGTTCGCGATCGAATCAGGATGTTCGACGCTGACCGCGCAGAGGGAAACAGCAGCATTGCCCTTTATGACTTCTCTCGCGACGGCCATGCCCGACGCGGTATCCGGCTTCTTCAGGGGATGTCGCCGCGGGCGTGCGTCGGAATAGTTGTCCTTGCTGTACTCGTGGTGTCCACTGTGATCGGCTTCGCGTTGATGGGGAAGGACAATAGTCAGCGCCCCGTATCTAAAGCGGCCCAAGTGGTGTCGGCCGATGCAGAGACCCGTCCTGGGGAGGCGAGAGAAAAAACCGATACAGAATCGTCGGACCGTGATTCAACAGGTGTCCCGGCGCATAAAAAACAGGCCGGGGCTCAGGAGGGAGCGCATGACAACCACGGGGCAGCATCGCAGCCTATTACGGTAGCGGTCGTCTGCAATGTTGTTCATCCAGGATTAGTGGCCTTGGATGCCCACGCTCGGGTTGACGACGCCATCAACGCGGCCGGTGGTTTGACCGATCATGGCCGGTGGGATGGTCTTAATAGGGCGCAAAAGCTACTCGATGGACAACAAATATGCGTGGGAGAGGAGGGACAAGACGGCACAATTATCGGTGGTGAACCGGCCGGAAACACCGGATCGCAATCGGGGGTTTCGGTGGGAGGTCCGGGCAGTGGATCCGCGCCGGGGCAGGTGCCACCAGCTACCTCGGGGGGCGGGACGAATATCAATACCGCAGGTGAGGCCGAGCTGACCGCCATACCAGGTGTGGGGCCCAAAACGGCATCGGCAATTATTGCCTACCGTGAGCAGAATGGACCTTTTCGAAGTGTCGACCAATTGGCCGAAGTTAAAGGAATAGGCCCCGCAAAACTGGCTGCAATGCGCGATGCCGTCACGATCTGACAACCCGCCTGCTGTGCAGGATAACCGTCCCACACATCCGGACCGTAAAGAAGTAAACCCACAAGCTCCTTTGGATGGCCGTCTACTGCCCTGCGCTGCTGGTGTATGGACAGCTAGTGGTGTCGTCGTGTGGTTCCGATGGGGAACGCCAGAAACGACCAATTTTCATGGTGGTGGGGACTTCCTTGGCTGGTGCCTTGGCCATACCATATTCGTTGTGGTGGTGTGTGCCGCTTTAGCAGTAGCGTTGCTGATCGCCGCACGCTGTTGCGTGAATTGCCGTCGGCGTAGGTACCGCGGGGGAATCGCGAGTGCTGCGGCTCGTTCATGGGTGCTGCAGCTTCTCATGGTTGCAGTGGGCGCCCTCATCGGTGGGGCCAGATCGATCTATGCCACGCGTCGGTCGTCAAGCCATTGGTTAGCCCGTAAACAGGGCAGCCACTTGCTTATCGACCAATCAATGGACTGCACTGCTACGTCCTACCCGCGTCGACTCCCCGAAAGTCCCTTCGCCCCAGGGCAGGAGCGTTATGGCGTGTCGGTGTCTTTCAAAGGGATGCCGGCCGATATTTTCGTCTCAGGTGGGCCCGAACTTCGCGCAGTTAACCCTGGTCAGCGCCTCGGAGGCCTCGTTTCGGTAAGAGAAGCTTTCCAGCCGGGCACTGCACCAGTGACACTGTCATCTGCGGGGCAAAATGGATCAGGCCAGGGCTTACACGTCGTGCAGCAACCTCCCTCCTGGCCGATGGGGTGGAGTGTCAGCCGGTTATGGAATGTCGTGTGTCAAGCGATGTCTGCTGTCCATCGGGAGTTCCTTGAGGCCTCGCGTCGCTATGTGCCTGAGGATCTGCAGGGCTTGGCTCAGGGGATGGTGATTGGTGATACGTCGTTACAATCTGACGATGATAAGGCAGCTTTTGTCACCTCTGGTCTCAGCCACTTGTCTGCGGTATCCGGGGCGAATGTTGCGATTGTTCTCGGAGTGGTTGCCGCGATCGTATCCACCGAGCGTCCCCGTGTTCGTTATCTATGTGCGGGGTGCTCATTGGTGGGATTTGTTCTTCTCATCGGATTGGATGCTTCCGTGTTGCGGGCGGCTGTCGCGGGCACGGTGGGGCTTCTCGCCGCGATGGCGGGGAGGCGTCGTCAAGCCTTGCCCGCCTTATGCACTGGAATCATCGGGCTCGTGATATGGAACCCGGACATGGCTGTGTCGTTGGGTTTTGCCTTATCGTGCGCAGCGACGGCCGGCATTATTTGTCTCGCACCCCCTTTGTCCGATGCTATTGAGAACGTTGTGGTGCGTGTATTGACTGCGTACGGGAAGCCCGGTGAGGTATCGCGGCGCGCTCGGGCTGTTATCACCGGATGTGCCGTATGTGTAGCTGCAGATGTGGTAACTCAACCTATTATTTTGCTTGTTATTGGCCGAACCTCGGCCCTTTCAAGCGTGGCCAATTCCTTAGTCGGGTGTGTCGTTGCGCCCGTAACTATCATCGGGACCATTACGCTCGTTCTGTGCGCACTCAGCGTCATAGCTCATCTTGTGGGGGTACGTGCGGGAACGGTATGTGACACCATTCAATGGCTAAGCGATTCGTTTTGCCACGGAGCCACCTGGCTGGCGTCAGTAGGTATGGCTGCGTGCACACCGGTTCTGTGGTGGATTCGTCGGGTCGGGCACGCGATAGCCAGGTGTGAGGCCGCCCAGTTGGTCGTCGGATCACCACGTTCAGCAATTATTGTTATTGCAACAGTTGCCGGTTCCTCCTTCCTCTTGTCGACACTGTGGACAGGTGGTTTTATCCGAGTGGTGTTCAGGGTTCCTAGCTGGACAGCCGGTTCTGCACCAGGGCGGCTCCAGCGGTGGATGACGAGCCGATGGATAACAAGCTGGTGGGGCAAAACACTGGGGACCTTCGGAGTCAGTATGATCGCCCTGTCGACGTGTGTAGCAGTAACGGGCGGTACGGCTGCGGGTGAGCGCGACCGCTCCGGAGAGTTCTCCGCAGGAGTGAGCACGAGGGCTGGGGGATCGCGCCATCACGTACCGGAGTACGCGTTGCGACCACCACGTGACGCCTTCGACCATTTGCGAACCGTGCGCCACTTAGTGAGGCCCCCTTCATTCCCGCCGGCTCAGTGGACCGCCGCCGTATGTCCGTTTTCGTCGTCGATCTCGGTGGCGATATGGCCAGATAGTCACTACACCCTCATCACCGTCGACGAGCAGCCCCTTGTACCCACTGACGATGTGGCCTCACGCCTTCAGCGGCGTATTAACGATTGCGCCCGTGAGCTGAAACTATCGCCGCGTAGCCTTGTTGCCGATGACGTTTCACACCGTGAGGATGACGAGGCTGTCGTATTCGTCAGCAATAAAAAACAGATCGATCCAGGGGTGTCGTCTGCACGATGGTTCATTGTCACCGATCCGCCGTCACCGTCATCGTCGGCATCCCATTCGAGTACGAGTAAACAATCTTTTCGCCCGACACAACTGGCTAATGGAACACCGGTTACCACGCTTGTCGATGAAGGCATTGTCGCCCTGCACAGCAACGGACAAACCTGTTCATGGAGGTTCTGCCCATGAGCCGCGTGATGTCCCCAGCGGCCAGTAGACTGACGAACATGGCACCATCACGGAGGTCGCGCACTACATTCAGCACTGCAGAGGGATCGGTGGTACCCGCACCCGTGCATATCATCGTTGGAACAGAAGATTTCCTCGCAGATCGTCACCGCCATGCCATCGTCAAACGTGTGCGTGAGAACTCGCCCACGGGCGATGACCTCACCGTCACCACAGTCCGCGCGGGAGACATCACGGGTCCCGAACTCACTGAGTTACTGAGCCCAAGTCTCTTCGGTGAGGACCGCGTGGTCGTCATAACAAACATGAACGATGCGGGTAAAGAGCCGGCATCGTTTGTACTTGCCGCTGCTCAAGACCCCGCGCCGGGCATCACCTTGATCATTCAACATTCGGGTGAAGGACGGACGAAGGCCATGGTGCCCAAGCTTCTTAAGTTGGGAGAAGAACACCGGGCTGACGCCATTCCGGTTCGTGAATTGCCCACTTTTGTGCAGTCAGAATTCCGTCGGCTTCGCGTGCGGGTGAGCCCAGACGTTGTCTCTACCCTCATCGAGAGCGTCGGTTCTGATGTGCGTGAATTGGCGTCGGCAGTGAGCCAACTGGTCGCCGACAACGACGGGAAAGTCGATGTGGAGGCCGTGCGACGGTATTACACCGGTACCGCGGAAGTTAGCAGTTTTTCCATTGCTGACGACGTTATCGCTGGCAACGTGGACCAGTCGGTGGCAAAAGTGCGTCGGGCTCTCCAGTTGGGGGTTGCCCATATGGCTATATCAACGGCGGTGTGTCGGGGGATAAGCGAGGTTGCCCGGCTCAGTGGCCATCGGCGTATTGATCCCTATCGTGATGCGTCGCGGTTAGGAATGCCACCGTGGAAACTGAAAAGGACAGCGCCGATAGCCCAGAGATGGTCGCAGGCTGCGATTGCCGAGGCTGTGCAGGTTGCCGCGCGCATGGAAGCAGGAATCAAAGGCGCCGCGGGCGACCAAGACAGTGCTGTCGAGCTAGGTGTGCGACGTCTGGCGGAGCTTGCGCGGATGCAATAATCGCGAGTGCAATGAAAAACCCCGCTCCGGTCGGAGCGGGGAAAATCTAGTCAGTGGGCCTGAGAGCGGGTGACCGAAAGATCACACGGACTTGCCACCCACACGAACCAGTGGACTCGTAGGAAAATTAGTCCATCGAGTTGAACAACTTAGCCATCGCAGACTTCTTGTTCGCAGCATTGTTGCGGTGAAGAGTGCCCTTAGTAACGGCTTTGTCGTACTCGCGAGATGCCAAGCGAAGCTGAGCCTCGGCACCAGCCTTATCACCAGCAGCGACGAGCTCACGGAACTTGCGGTTTTCGGTGTGCAAGCGCGAACGGATGGCCTTGTTGCGCTGACGGGCCTTTTCGTTTGTCTTGATGCGCTTTTTCTTGGACTTAATGTTTGCCACGGGATTTACCTCTTTCTCTACGCTTGTCATGCACTGGGTGCGCACGACGCGATCTACCAAAACTCTTCATGCCATTTCTCATGTGAAGAGGATGTGGAGGGCGACACAAGGGCATCGGCCCGCGAAATCGGCCCGTACATGAGCGACCTTCAAGAGCAAACCCAAGGTCCTGCTTGCTCCGGCTCATCGTCCACATGCGTGGTAGAACTTTGGGACACTTTACAGTGCTTCAAGAACTGCGTCCAATACCAGGTTGCTTACCAGGTCTGACGCTAACGCCAGTTGTAGTCCGTCCGCAGCCGACTGGCGATGCGTTCAAACCGCCTCCGTGGCAGTACCGTTCCCTTCCGACGAATCATGTGGTCAGGAACCTCGATGATCTTGTCCAACCGCACCCATGCGGGTCGGCCTTGTATGTCCCAGCCCCCCGCACCGATCTCGAGCCAGTTGTTATCGGTCGAGTGCTCGTCGTTGGTCGAAATGAGAAGTCCGCGAATGTATCGCTCGTGGTGGCCGAGAATAACGATCGCCCGTTCCCGGCCATCGGATTCCTTGTGTGGAGAATGAACCCAGACCACCTCGCCAGGATCGGCTTGCCCATCCATATCGGGTGCATAAATGAGGGTTGAAGCGCAGGCACCTGTGGGACGTGCGAGAACCGGCTCATCCTCGTTGTTAAACGTCGAAACGCTAGAGTCCGTCATTCCTAATCCCTGCTGTAGTGAAGCAAGGCCTTGATCCAGGGCACCTTCGTGGTGGAATAGTCGCGAGAATGACGTCGGCACGCGACGAGATCGGCGTGGAGAGTGGGACCGTCCGGCTGCATCAGGGAGTTCGAAGTCGTCGTCACTCGTGGTCGCCCGTTTGTGGGCAAGAAAACCGGTGAGATGACGGATCAGGGAAGACCGCTGGGTGTGGCGTTCGGGCTCAGAGTCGTATGAAAATGGGCCCGAATTTCCTCGCGGTACGAACATGTCCCCACAATAATTCGGTGTGAAAAGTGGTGCAATCCAACGTCTAGTACTGTGATCATCGAGTACTGACGGAGAGGATCACAGCTCTTTTATGGCCACCAACTACGCGGAAACAACGTTTACCGACCCGGCGCGTATCCGGAACTTTTGCATCATCGCACACATCGACCACGGGAAATCGACTTTGGCGGATCGAATCCTGCAGCTCACCGGGGTGGTCGGTGATCGTGACATGCGCGACCAATATCTGGACAACATGGATATTGAGCGCGAACGGGGCATCACAATTAAGGCCCAGAACGTGCGACTGCCGTGGGTTCCCACAACCGGGGATCACGCGGGTGAGCAGATTGTGCTCCATCTCATCGATACCCCCGGTCACGTCGATTTTACTTATGAAGTGTCCCGTGCATTGGAGGCATGTGAGGGGGCCATCCTTCTTGTCGACGCTGCCCAGGGCATCGAGGCACAGACGCTCGCGAACTTGTATCTGGCGATGGAAAATGATCTGGAAATAATTCCGGTGTTGAACAAGATCGATCTTCCCGCTGCGGATCCCGACAAGTTTGCCGACGAGCTGGCCTTGATCATTGGTTGTGAACCGGAAGAAGTGTTGCGGGTTTCGGCGAAGACGGGTGACGGCGTCCCAGAGTTATTAGACAAGTTGTGCGATGTAGTTCCCGCGCCGACGGGGGATCCGGATGCGCCTGCTCGTGCGTTGATTTTCGATTCAGTGTACGACACCTACCGCGGTGTCGTGACGTATGTTCGTGTGATGGATGGTCGGCTGAAGGCTCGTGAGAAGATTCAGATGATGTCGACGGGGGCCACGCACGAGACGCTGGAAATTGGTGTTGTCTCTCCGCAGCCTAAGAAAACCGACGGTTTGGGTGTGGGAGAAGTGGGGTACCTCATCACAGGTGTGAAAGATGTGCGCCAGTCGAAGGTGGGCGACACCGTGACCGTGGTGAATGATCCTGCAGCGGAACCGCTGAAGGGGTATGAAGAGCCGAAGCCGATGGTGTATTCGGGCTTATTCCCCATTTCGGCGGATCAGTACCCGGATTTGCGCGACGCTTTGGAGAAGTTGCAGCTCAATGACGCTGCATTGACGTATGAGCCGGAGTCGTCTGTGGCTTTGGGCTTTGGTTTTCGGTGTGGCTTTTTGGGCTTGCTCCATATGGAAATTACTCGTGTTCGGCTGGAGCGGGAGTTCAATTTGGATTTGATCTCGACGGCGCCGTCGGTGGTGTACCGCGTTGTGACGGAGGCCGGTGAAGAGATTAAGGTGCGTAATCCTTCGGATTGGCCCGATGGAAAGCCGCGGGAGATCTACGAACCCATTGTGAAAATGACGGTCATCGTTCCGGCTGAGTTCTTGGGTCCGACGATGGAACTTTGCCAGTCGAAGCGCGGCCAGATGGGCGGTATGGATTATCTGTCAGAGGATCGCGTCGAGCTGCGGTACACCATGCCGCTGGGAGAGATCATCTTCGACTTCTTCGACATGTTGAAGTCTCGCACAAGGGGGTATGCGTCCTTAAATTATGAGGATGCAGGCGAGCAGATTGCTGACCTTGTGAAAGTCGATATTCTCTTGCAGGGCGATCCAGTGGATGCGTTCTCTGCGATCGTGCACCGGGACAACGCGCAGTGGTACGGCAATAAGATGACGACGAAGCTCAAGGAGCTTATTCCTCGTCAGCAGTTTGAGGTGCCGATTCAGGCCGCGATCGGCTCGAAAATTATTGCGCGCGAGAATGTCCGTGCTGTTCGCAAGGATGTGCTGGCCAAGTGCTATGGCGGCGATATTTCTCGTAAGCGCAAACTCCTGGAAAAACAGAAGGCCGGTAAGAAGCGCATGAAAAGTATCGGTTCCGTGTCCGTTCCTCAGGAAGCGTTCGTTGCGGCCTTGTCGACGGACGAGGGGAAGAAATAGGTCGCGCCGGGCTGCCAGGTTTGTTACGCCGCGCATTGATTAAGCACGGCAGTGAGCGCCTCCTTTTCCTGCCTCGTCACCCGTAGATGGTATTTCGCCTTCACGCGAACTTGCCGGTCGGCGTATCCGCACTGGTAGGCGGTGTTTGGCGGCATCCATTCGGCGGCGTCCTTGTCAGATTTGGCATTGTTAGTGGGGCCGTCCACTGCCAGTAAATTGAGCGGATCGTTGGCAAGAGCAGTGCGCGCGGCGTATGGCAAGGCATAGGCGCCGCTTGCCCATGCATTGGATAGGGCGACGACGTGGTCGATTTGTACGGCCTGCGAGGTTTTCTTCCCACGGTGGAAATCGATGGTGTGGCCCGTGTAGGGGTCATGTAATTCCCCCGTGAGAACGACGCATCCCTGTGGCGGTTTCGTCGTGATGTCCGTGAGGTCCCGGTGGAGGATGTCATTGCGGGTGTCACAGCCGTTGCGGTCCACATCCGCCCATGACGGGCCGAAATTCTTGCGCTGGTATCGCTCTGCGCCACCACGACGCGGTGATTCAGGCAGCGCTGCGAGAAGTGCGTGAATGTCGCCGGTGGGGAAGGGGACATTCAGCGCTGTGAGTGCATCGGCGCTTTCTTGTTTGCTCAGCTGACCGATGTGTTCAGCACGTGGGGAACCGGGGAAAGCAGCATCCGTTGCGGGTGGTTCATTAGCGCCTTGATCAGGAGAATCTGCGGGTGACGAGCCATCGTCGGCTGAGCCATTGTCGTTTGGTCCAGTGCCATCGTTCGTGGGAGCGGCATCATTGTTGGCTGCGGAGGCAGCGGACGATGAACCATTGTTGCTCTGTGTAGCGATATCGCCGCAGCCTGCAAGGGGCATAACAAGGCCGAGGCTGAGAACAATGCCCACCAGTGCTGAGAGTGAATAGTGGGAAAACAATGGTTTATGGTGGCTGGAACAATGTGCTCGCGTCGTTCGCATGAGGGACATCATACACACAAAATTCGAACTCGAGTTCGGATAGGGGTGACGTGGGGAAACTGCGGATAACACGTCGGGTGTGGCCGTTATTCACAGTGAGCACCCTTGCCCCGATGGCCTCTGTAGTGGAGTTTTCCTTCGTACCTCATACCTATCTCGTGGCGCGAAATGGGGGTGTCCTATCCCGGCGTTGTCACGTATTGTCGGTGATATGAATGCTCCCCATGGTCGACGTCGCCAACCCGAGGTAACGGGAACCCCCGAGGTGTCCGAGTCTCGTGGCCTCTTTGGGCGTGCCGGTTGTCGACGGATCATGCAGACCACACGACGTGGCGCGAGCATCGCGGTGGCTGTCGGGATTGTCGTCGGCGGTGGCTTAGCTGGGTGTAGCAGCAGCGATGATGTTGCGAATTCCGCCCATGATCACACGTCGGTAGCGTCGGCAACTCAGTCGCAGACTCATTCCACCTCGAACTCGCGTACACCGCATCCGGCGACAGGGACCCTGCAAGATAACCCGCATCCCAGTCTCAATTCGACGACGACCAGCCGTCATAGTGGCACGCAGCGCGGTGCGACGAATGGAACTGCCCAGCAACAACGGAGCGATGCACAAGGGAACCGCGCAGCATTGCCACGAACCGCGAAGAATGGGACAGCAACTCCCAGGACCGGCAGTGGCGCAGCAGGTGGGGGTGCAACCACGACGTCACCAGGCCGGACGGTATTTCAGAGTCCAAGTGGCAACATCGTGTGCCAGTTCCGCGGGATGGATGACGATGGCTGTGATGTCCATCAGCATCCCCGATGGGGTGACGAAAATCGATGCCCATATCTGGGTGTCGAAGCGAGAAATGACACCATGATTGGTTTCCGCCGAGGTCCCGACGCGGAACCGTGCCACTGGCTCTTGCAGGGAGAATTCCCACGGACAGGACCTGTGCTGCCTTATGGTCAATCGAAAACAATCCCAGTCCAGGGGAACTACACAACCAGCTACACATGCACATCGAAGGCAAGTGGAATGACGTGTACCAGCGCTGAAGGACACGGCTTTTTCGTCAACGATAGGCAATATAAGACCTGGTAAAAGCCCCCACACTGGGACGGGGGACTAGTACGAGGATGGGCCCCGGGCGAGTACGACTGCCACTTTCTTTCGTATTTTCCGACGAAAAGCCAGTGATGTTTTTACCATGAGGGAAACCACCCGTAAGGGAAACCACCAATGAAACGCTGACCACAGCGGCTAAGAGCAAAAGAGGGGACAACATACTCATGGCAGATCAGAAGAACAACGATAAGGCATCGGACTCGGTCGACATTTCAGCGTTGCGTGTAGGTGTCGTCGGTGCTGGTCAAATGGGGTCAGGCATTATCGAGGTTGCTGCCCGTCATGGTTCCGACGTCGTAGCGTGGGAAGCTACCCAGGAGTTCGCCGCCAAAGGCCTCGAGAGGATCACCAAGTCCCTCGAGCGCGGTGTATCACGAGGCAAGCTGTCTGAGAAGGAGAAGGATGCCGCGCTCGGGCGTATCCGCATCACTACTGACTTGGAAGAATTTGCGGACCGCCAGTTAGTCTGTGAAGCGATTGTTGAAAATCCCGAGGTCAAAGCCGATATTTTTGGGAAGCTCGACAAGATTGTTTCGGATCCCGATGCGCCTTTGTGTTCTAACACCTCGTCGCTGCCGATTCAGCAGATTGCGTCGGCAACGTCGAACCCAGGTCGCGTGATGGGGCTGCACTTCTTTAACCCCGTTCCGGTTCTTCCGTTAGTTGAGCACGTTCGGACCTTGGATACGACAGATGCCGTCGCGGATCGGGCTGAAAAGTGGGCCAGTGAGGTGCTCAAGAAAACGGTGATCAAGGCGAAGGATCGCTCCGGGTTTATCGTCAACTTCTTGTTGGTGCCCTACCTGCTTTCTGCGATCCGCATGCTGGAAAATGGCGTGGCGACGAAGGAAGACATCGACGCTGGTATGCGCAATGGTGCAGCACACCCCATGGGACCTATTGCGCTTTCCGACATGGTGGGGCTGGACACTGTCGCGTCTATCGCCGACGTCATGGTCGACGAATACGGCGACCCGGCGTACGCCTGCCCGCCCCTGCTGCGTCGGATGGTCCAAGCCGGTCGGCTAGGAAAGAAGACCGGCCGAGGCTTTTACACGTACGACGAGAAAGGCAAACCTATTCGTTAGTCTGCTTGCCGGCAGTACCAGAGATGTGCTGGTCGGTAACCTCTGCGCCGCTTGCAGTTCGAGAAGCCGCTGCGGACTCAGCACCCGCGGTCCTAGCCCCAGCGTTCTCCGCCTCGAAGGAAGAGCCATCAGGATCCGCGGTAGTGAAACCATCCTGCCCCGATGTGTCGGGTGTTGTGCGGGTACGAGTGGTCATCATCATGGCGAGCGCGATCAGCGCGGCCGACGCCAGAGCGGTAATGATGGTCACGATTTTGTCGCCCTCACCAACGACGACGGACTTATACGGAAATGCTGACAGCATCAGCCCCGTGACCGCGTAAGCAAGCACAGGCACGCGCATGAAGCGTCGAAGCTGGGGCACAAGAAGGGCGGGAATAAGAATGCCGGCCCCCATCGTGAGCATCGCCCATGACTCGTTGACTGTGAACGTCGGGTGGTTATACATCACAGCGCCAGTCATGGGGTTGTATCGGATGACTTGAACATCATCAGAGAAGCGGGACCATACGACGGCAACCGCTGCAATGATTCCCATAAGACCAATCAGCGTCACACTGATCTTGATTGGTGTTGGAGCAGCGCTAAATGGCGACAGCGCCTTGGCGGAGGATTGACCATCTTCTTCAGACCCAGCCTGTGCGTCCAGGCTTTCTTCCGAGGATTGACCAGTCGCCGCGTTCCCCTCACCCCAGTGTGCGCCGACCTCATCACTTTGGGTGCCGGAAGCTGTCGCACTGGCATACTCGTCCGGCAATGTTCCTGTGCGGGCAAGATGACGCAGCGCCGGAACAGTCATCGCCGTGATATCAGTCCGCTGCAGCGCATCGTCGTAGGTGGCCTTCGCCCGGTCATTGTGGAAAATCGTCCGAGCCGCTAGAAGCTCTTGCACGCGCGCATCGGTTTCAGGAACACCGTTGTCCTCCAGCTCGCGCAGCCGGGACGTGCAGATGTCGACAAGCTCGTCAGGCCCTAGAGATGGATCCAGGTTCAGCTGCTCATAAAAGTTGTAATGGTCATTGGTATTCGTGATGGAATCATCCCCCTTAGGATCAGAACGATATTTAGCTTTCATGCCGGCGAGCTTACCAGCCGCTCTGTCATGGGCGGTCGAGATTTAGGTCGGTGGGACCGGTTGGCGGGCAGCGCTAATAAGTTCCTTCGTGTACTCATGCTGAGGATGGTGATAAATCCGATCGCTCGTCCCCTTTTCGACGATGCACCCGTCCTTCATCACAGCGACTGTGTCACAAATGTGCCGTACAACGTCAAGGTCGTGCGATAAGAACACCATTGTCAGTCCATAGTCTTCGGCCAGCTCATCGAGAAGCGCAATGACGCGGTTCCGCACGGTGACGTCCAACGCCGACACGGGCTCGTCGGCAAGAAGAATATGAGGGTGGGTAGTCAGCGCGCGGGCAAGTGAAATCCGCTGCCGTTGGCCACCACTGAAGTGATGAGGGAACCGATCTATTGCCGACGGATCCAGCCCCACCTGCTTGAGCACGGTGGCTATGCGTTCGCGCTGTTCGTCTCGGGGGAGGGGATGTGGTTGCGCGCGGAGTGGTTCGGCCAGCGAATCACCGATAGTCATGGTGGGATCCAAGGAACCACGCGGATCCTGGAAGACAACCTGCCCATAGCGGCTCATATCGTGCGGATTGGTAATGGCGCGCCCGTCGACACGGACATCGCCGGATGTCGGTCGGGTGAGCCCCGCCATGATCTTCAGCAGGGTAGTTTTGCCCGATCCAGATTCGCCGACGATGCCAAGGCGTTCGCCCCGGCGGATGTCTAATGTCACATCGTCGACAGCAGTGATTGCCGACGACGGCCCGAAGCGGTTCTGACGTTGATCGAATACCTGGCTTACATGGTGGACCTGGATGAGAGGATCGGTTGACGATGGCGTCGGGGAGCCCCCGACACGAAACTCACGTTCAGCGCGGGAATTGTGAACGTGCTCTTTATGCGCGTCACGCACATCGTGAACGTGCGCATTCTGAACCAGCATCGCTGTGTATGCGTCTCGGGGGCGCTGCAAGATGTGCTCTGTCGTCCCGTATTCGCGTGGAACGCCATCTTTCAAGACCAGGATGTTGTCACACATGTTGGCAACGACGGTTAAATCATGCGTGATGAACAGCAGCGCGGTGTTGTTGTCCCGAACCAGTCGGTTAATCAGCATCAAAATAGACCGCTGAACTGTGACATCCAATGCCGTGGTCGGCTCATCGCAAATGAGCAGCTCGGGGTCATTGGCAAATGCCATCGCGATGAGAACTCGTTGGCGTTGGCCCCCGGAAAGCTCAAACGGATATGAATGGTAGGCGCGCTTGGGGAGTCCTACCGAATCAAGAAGGTCACGGACTCTGGCTTCACGCTGCCGGCGATTGTTTCCACGCGGAAGGTGGTTTCGTCCCATGTGACCGGCCTGTCGTGTGCCGGCCCGGCATGCGCGCTCGATTTGTTTGCCCACAGTCATGAGAGGATTCAGCGCAGTCATAGGCTCTTGGAAAACCATCGACATACGCGCGCTTCGACACTGACTGAGGGCGCTATCGGTAGCCCCGATGATGTCCTCGCCAGTTAACTTGATCGATCCGGAGGGGTGCACATCATCGGGTAAAAGCCCCATGATCGCCAGGGCGGTTAACGACTTCCCTGATCCGGACTCGCCGATGAGCCCGAGTTTGGCACCGGGCTCGAGACTGAAGCTGAGGGAGTCAACTAATCGACGCTCGCCTGTGCCATCATCTGCAGAGCGGGGAGTGGTCAATGAAAGATCTTTCACCTGCAGAATTGCCGACGACGATCCGTCCGCTGCTGCGTGTAACGACGGCTCCTCTGTTTCCGGTCCCCGCTCGGGCTTCTCACGAGTCGCGCTCGTGGCGGGGGCGTCATACATTGCCCGGTGAGAGAATGGATCGAGGATATCGCGGAGCCCGTCGCCGAGAAGATTGAACCCCAGCACCGTGAGAGCGATAGCGAGCCCTGGCCAGAGGGCAAGCTCCGCATGTGAATCGAGGAAAACCTGAGCGTCCTGGAGCATCCGCCCCCATGAAGCCTGCGGCGGCGGTGTCCCCAGTCCCAAGAAGGACAAACCCGCCTCGGCCAGAATGGCGAGTGCCACGGAGACCGTCGCCTGGACAATGATGAGACCAGTAATTCCGCGCACGATATGCCTCACCGCAATGGAGAACCACCCCATCCCCGCACTTCGAGCGGACAAAATATAGTCCTGGCTGAGTACTTGGCGGGTTCCAGCGCGTGACACGCGAGCAAAGCTGGGGATAAACGCAATCCCAATGGCCACCATTTCCGACGACGTACCGACGCCGACGACCGATCCAGCGATGATCGCCAGAAGGAGAGCCGGGAATGCCAGCGCTAAATCCGACAGCCGCATGATGAAAGAATCGAGCCACCCTCCGCGAACCGCGGCAAGTATACCCAGCGGCACGCCGACGCCGGCACCAATCGCAACCGCGAGAACGCTCACTTCGAGTGAAATCTGGGATCCAACCATGATCCGCGATAACGTATCCCGGCCGTATCTGTCGGTTCCCATCCAATGGTCCCAACTCGGTGGCTGCAGTGCTGACGCTGGGTTAGCCTCTTGGGGCCCATACGGTGTCCATATCAGCGATATCAGTGCGACGAGAACGACCAGGCTTACTATGGCGGCCCCGACCACGAACATGACGCGATGGTTGGCTCCGGTAATCGTCTTTAGAGGCCGGTTTGTACCTTCCATCACTGGATTCCGTGTCCCGGGGCGTGGTGCGTGTGTGGGTGAATTAGACAAGGCGTGACCTCGACATTCTGGGGTCGATCAGCGCCGCTACGGCATCGGCCGCTAGCGTGACGGTCAGTGTAATGGTGACCAGCATCATGACGCAGCTCTGGACGGTAATCATGTCTCGGCTATTCACCGCATCAAGGACGTACGATCCTAATCCGGGGATGACAAAAACCTGCTCAATAAGCACAGCTCCGACGACAAGTGTGGCCATGTTGACGCCAATGACAGCCACTATGGGCTCAGCTGCATTTCTCGCACCATGGACGACGAGGGCGTGAAGCGTCGATAAGCCCGTTGACCGGGCAGTACGGATGTATTCCTGGTGGAGAACCTCCAACACTGCTGAACGAACATAGCGCGTCAGGATGGCGGCCTGAATGAACGCCAATGCGCAACAGGGAAGGATGAGCCGTCGGAGGAAACCGGTGAAGGACTGGTCGGGAGGAACCCACCCATTAGCAGGGAGAATGCTCCAATGAACGGCAAAAAGCGAGATCAACAGGATACCGGCCAAGAAACTTGGAATCGCGATACCAACGTGTGACAGTACGGATAGGGCAGTGCCGTCCGGTTTGTGGTTACGCATGGCCGCCCAGGTGCCCAGGGGCACGGCGAGCACAATGGCAAGAACCATACTGGTCAACACCAGAATGAGGCTAACCGCCGTCCGGTCCATCAGTATTGGTCCGATATCTGTGCCACTAGAGTAGGAGACCCCGAATTGCCCATGCAGCATCCCGGTAATCCACGAAAAATACTGGTTGATAAGCGGTTGATCAGTTCCCAGCGTGTGCTTCATCGACTCGATGGCTTGTGGCGTTGCGGTCTCGCCCAGGGAAACTTCTGCGGGATCACCCGGAATTAACCGCATGATCATGAAAATGATGACCGACGCGGCCCACAAAGACACGACATAGCGCAGAACAATCCTGCCTACGATGCGTACGTGAGCTGTCATGATTCGCTCCGTGCAGTTGAGTGATGGGTGCGACTGATACCAGCGAGTTCAAGCCCTTGTCCGGCAATAGTCGTGGGGATGCCGGTGAGGTCTTTATCTCGCACAACGATGTTGGGATAGATGAATATCGTGTTAGCACCTGCTTGATTCATGATCCGATCAACCGCTGTGCGCATGAGAGGTGCGTACTGATCAGGGGGAGCGGAATCCGCAGCGGACAAGAGTGTGCGTGTTTGCTCGTCGTCGTAACCGAGGTAGTAGTCCGGGTTTCCGAACAATGTGGGAATGTCCCGGGCCTCAGCGTGCTCAATGATAGACATGTCGTAGTCATGTTGGGTAAGAGTTTGAGACAACCATACGGCGGGGAATTCCTGCGATTCGATATGAGCGTGAATCCCGACGTCTTCTAGCTCAGAAATGATGAGTTCTGCAGCGTTCGTTGCATAGGCGCGAGCCGGCACAGTGAAGGTGATATCGACGTCGTGGACACCAGCGTCGGACAGCAACTGCCGAGCCCGATCGGGATCATAGGGGTACTCGGTGGAGCGATATGACCATGGATCCGTCGGCGGGGCAGGCACGCCCCCCGTATCTTCACCAAACCCACCCCATGCGGTATCGATCACTGCCTGCCGGTTAATTGCGTACATCACTGCTCGCCTCACGCGGACGTCATTAAAAGGCGCACGCTTATTGTTCATAGTCAGCAGCACTTTGCCAGTGGTCGTCCCGACGTCAACGGCATACCGTTTGTTCCCGCGGAAGGACGAAACCATCTCCGGGGCGTCCATCCCGACAATCGCGTCGACGTCACCTGATCGAAGGGCGTTCGCTGTAGCGGTGGAATCTGTCATATAGCGCAACGCCACATGGCGGGTGGCTGGCTGCTGGCCCCAATATGACTGGTTCGCCGTCAAGGTGAGGAATCGGCCGACCTTGTACTCGTCGACGGTAAAAGGGCCGGTCCCGACGGGTGCGGTGGCCAAATGATCGACGCCACGGGGTGTCATCTGTGCCCCGATGAGCGTGCCCATGGACCACAGCCAGCCGTTACTGGGCGCGGAGAGCGCGACGGCCAACGTGTATTTATCGACGGCCTGCGTGCGCGTCACCGGTTTCATCCCCGCTTTGAGTCCGTTGGTCCACGCGTCCGACTTCACTCGGTCGATGCTGAACTTGGCGGTGTCGGCGGTGAACTCGTCGCCGTTGGAAAAATGAACCCCTTTCCGCAGGTGAAAGGTGTAGGTGGTGCGGTCCGCGGAGAGGTCCCACGACGTCGCCAGCTGGGGTTCGATATCTCCTTGGGACGATATTCGGACCAGGCCTTCGTACACATTCCCGATCAACGCCTGCGTTATCGCTGCGCCGCCGGATTTTGTGAAGTCAAGGGTGGCGGGGGCTGCCGTCAGCGCGATGACGGCGGAGTCGTCGGAGGCGACGCGTCCCGTTTGGACCGCGGTGTGGCCCGCGCTGCACCCGCCGAGGAACAGTGAGAGGGCCGCCACCGTGGTTGTTACCGTGACTGTGGCGAGGTGTTGCAATTTCCGACGCTTCGACGCCGAGGTTGTCGACGTATGTGCTGTGAGAAGTCCGACCATGGGTTATTCGTGGATGGTTAGCGTTGGTGGTTAGTGAGCCTCTGGGGCACCGGTTAGTGTGGTGTGGCGTCGTGTGCCATTCGGATTCTCGGTGGAGCCGAAGAGCTGGGTCAACGTAGTGGCAATCATTTCACAGATGTCGCGCGAGGTTGCGAAATTGATCCGAATGCATCCGAATCCGTGGGGGAGCGATTGGGATTCGTTGCCGTTCCCCTGTGCCGTGTTCCCCTGCGCGGACTCGGCGGGAGGTGCAGCGAAAGCAGCACCGTCATTAGGTGCTAACTTCGCGTGTTTGACCAGCCATTGTTCGGGGTTGAGACCGCCACGGCGGATACTGTCGCCGAACGTTATTCCCTTGTCGGCGGTGTCGTTGTCCTCGCCATTCCGAGATTCATCCGGCACAGCGGGAATGACCACATCGGTCATGTCCACCCACAGCAAGAACGTCGCTTCTGGGTTAGTAGTGCGCACATTCGGAATCCGGTTGAGAGCCTCAACAAGAAGGTTCTTGTTGTCGCGGAGGTAATCAATTTCCTCCCGGAGCCATTCCCGGCCATCCCTGTACGCTCCGATCGCTGCCAGCTGGCCGAGCGTCGATACCCCCTCCTTATCCAGGAAGTTAATGCGCGTATCCCACACATATTTGTCGGCGGAATTCGTGAAAATCAGTTGCGCGCATTTCAAGCCGGCCGTGTTCCACCCCTTTGAGGTAGCCGTGGCCGTGATCGTCACGCGGGCAGCGGTCTCGGACACGCTCGCCGTCGGGATATGCGGGCGGTCATAAACCAGTGGCCCGTGGATTTCGTCGGAGAAAACGCGCACGTCATAGCGGGCTGCGAGATCGGTCACCGCGCGAAGTTCGTCGGCAGTAAAAGCGGTCCCCAAGGGGTTGTGCGGGTTGCACAGGATCATGCTGCCAGCACCATTGGCGAATGCCCGCTCCAGACCGTCGAGGTCGAATACCCACCGGCTGGTCGCGGTGTCCTGGATCATGGGGACGAACACTCCAGGCCGGTCGCATACCTCCAGCAGCGCGAAAAACGGCATATATGCGGGGATAGGGATGACGATGGGGCTGCCAGGATCCGTGAAGTGCGTGATGGCCAGCCGAAGACCTCGAACCACGTCGGGCACGCCTGCGATGGTAGTCGGGTCAACGTCCCACCCATATGCGTCGTGGCACCACGAACTGAGGGCTTCCCCGAGCTCAGGGAGTTCGGGTGGATAACCGAAATATTGCCGACGAACACCCGCGTTAACCGCGTCGATCACGGCCGGGCAGGTATCGAAGTCGGATTCCGCGATCCAGACGGGCAGCACGTCGGGAGGAAAATGAGTCCACTTCGTCGTTCCGCGGGCACGCAGTTCCTCTATCGAGAGGGTGGAAAATTGGTGGCCAGGCATGCCAGCAAGGATAGTCGTTATCGGTGACATCGAACATATTAAGGGGATAACCAGGGCAGTCTGGCTCTACTTCACCCATCCGGGAGGGTTCGTCATTGTTGGTGCGACGGTCATGGCGACGAGAGGAGCGTCAAAAATTGGCACCGCGGTGATGGCGTGTGCGGAAGCGGCGGGTCTCCCCGGCCACCACAGACTGCGCCGTCGTAAGAATTTTGGTGGCATTTCCCACGCGGATTCTGGAAGAGGTCACTTTCTGAGCCGATGTATGGTCCAGAGCATGAGCAAGCCTCAAAAAGAGAGCATATGCAGCGCGTACCCCGAGACGTGAGCTCGTGGGGAGGAGAGGAATAGCCTGGTGAGCGATAGATAAATCGCGATATATCTCAGTTAGGAAAGAATCTTTGGTCTCGTCATTGAGTGGCTGCCCATGCGCGAGGTAATCGCGATTCAGGCCGTCACGATCCGCCGCGTAATCCCGAAGAAAATTGATTTTTTGAAAGGCTGCTCCGAGATGGCGAGCACCCTGTTCCATCGTGTGACGGTCGGCGGACGACGGTGTTTCGTCGCGCAAGAAAATTGACAGGCACATGAGGCCAATGACTTCCGCCGAACCATAAATGTATGTGTCTCGGGCTGCGGCATCGTACACCGTCGTGGACTGTGGTGAGCGCTGGGTGCTGGAGAGCGACGATGCCGGGGTAGATGGGGAAGCAGACGTGGGAATATCAGCACGCATTGATTCGAAAAAGGCCGTGAGATGGTTATTTTTGATGTCGCATGACCGCGCTGTGTCGGCAAACGCGTGAATGATCGGATCGGTCGAAAACCCGGTGGCCCAGCCTTCGTAAACACGTTGTTCATAATCGTTGAGGATGTCCCGAATGTGTTCTGGGGACAGGCCGTGTCCGCCTGCTGCGCCGTCGACAACCTCATCGGCCACGCGGACAATTCCGTAGAGATTGTGGATATCCTGCCGGACTCGCGGGCCAAGGAGGCGCGTCGATAACGTGAACGACGTTGAGTATGTGTGTATTAGCCGGGAAGACAAGCGTGCCGCCACACGATCGTAGAGTTCAGCCGTGGAGGCGTAGAGACTAGCCCGAGCATCGTCATTTGGGCTGGGCGCATGGTTGCTCTCTGCGGTGGGCGCGTGGGTGCTCCCCGTGCGATCATGTTCCGCACGGTCATCGAGGGGCGTCATATCTTTCGACGGTTCGGTAGGCGGCTCCGAAGTCATAGAACCATTCAATCACGTTTATGCCGGAAGGCTTGGGGCCTTTCGTGTGAGTAGTGATCTGTGAGTAGTGATCACGGACTCGTTGCATTACGAAGGCGTGCATAATGGGATCCGTCCATCAACGCCCCCACAAATAGGGCGCTTGATAACAATTGTTAACAAAGGTCATATGGGGACCGCTTGGCCCAGGGCCCTGTGACTAAGAACCTGTATCGAGGAGGAGCGGGTATCGCGCCATGATGACCCATCCTGATGTATTAGCTTTATCTGGTGCAGCGTCGAGGGATGTACACGATATCGTGTACGCTTCGTCCGTCTCTCCCTAGCCGTTGTCCCAGACCATTGCGGACGCATGGAATTCGGCAGAACAGTGGATTACCTCTTTATCCGTGTGGGGCCAAGCACCCATCGTTATACCGATTGTCGTCGTCGTGTCGATGGGTGTGGCGTGGGTCGTTCTTCACCTTGTTGATAAGGTCGGTATACCGATCGAGAATGCTATTAACGATCGCAACCTGACAGCGGACGGCGATGATGGGAAGGAGGGCTCGTGAAGAATTCCCAGGTGAGAAACTTCCTCTTTCTCCTTATCGCGGTTATTGTGGTTGCCTACCTCGTAGCGCATTTCTGAGAGCACGCTACCGCCGCGAGTGGAAATAGGATTGTGCCCACTCATCGGACCTAAATAGGTCCTCCAGCACCACTGCATTCCCATCATCGTCGCACAACGGAACCCTCCAGTTGGGATAGATATCCGCCGTGGTTCCCGGCTGGTTCTGTACTCGCCGATCGTGAACAATGTCGACCAAACTCGTGCAGGTCAGCGCAGCGGGCGACTCCGCCAGGAATTTATGAAGCCCAGCAATAATGGCCGCCGAATTCGGCCGTTCATCGCGCGCCAACCCCTCGTAGGACACGTCGGCGGGAGTTCCGTCGAAATCACCATGCTCGCGCACCGTGTCGAGAACGCGGTTCTGCCACTCCAGATCGTTGGCATCCTCTTCTTTCGGATCCGACGTCAAAATTCCCAGCTTCTGACGCAGCGTCACGTGCTCGCCATCCAAGTATCCGGCGGTCGGGGGCAAATCGTGAGTCGTCACCGACGCCAAGCACAAGCGTCGATAATTCTCGGAGTGCCGCGGCGCATCGTTGTCATTTTCAAACCAGAGAATCGACGTCCCCATGATGCCGCGCGATTGCAAATAGTCTTGAACCCACGGCTCGAATGTGCCGAGATCCTCACCGACAACGACGGCACCTACGCGTTCCGCCTCCAGCGCAAGAATGCCCACCATCGCCGCGTGGTCGTAGTTCACGTACGTCCCGGCGCGGGGATCAGCTGCTTCGCCAGGTGCAGGGCGGTGTATCCACCACAGGCGGAAGAGCCCCAGGATGTGGTCAACTCGGATGCCTCCGGCGTGACGGAGGACAGTGCGCAGCAGGTCACGCCATGGGCGATACCCTGCTTCCGCTAGCTTCCACGGGTGCCACGGGGGTTGGGACCAGTCCTGACCCATTTGGTTATACCCATCGGGCGGGGCTCCCACCGAACAATCCGGCGCTAGGTAGGGGGCCAGTGCTTCCGCATCTGATCCACCCGGGTGGACTCCCACCGCAAGATCAGCCATCAGCCCGAGGCTCATTCCGCTATCACGAGCGGTCACGTCGGCTGCTTCCAGCTGCTCATCGACGATCCACTGGAGCCACTGGTAAAAGCCGACCCAATAGTTGCGCGGCGGGAACGAATCGTCCTCACTGTCATGACCGAGCTTCTCACGCCACCACGGTTCTGACTGGTCAGCGCACCATTGTGCAAAGCGTGTGAGGCCCTCGCCCTCATGCTCAACAAAGGTATCGAACGCGTGTTGCCGCGTCGCCGACCGTTCGACGTCGTAAATGTCTTTCAAGCTCAGCAACTTGTCGGCATAAATAGGGTTCCGGTTGATATAGGCCGACGAGGTGTTCTCTGGGTAATGACGACGTCCCCGTTCCTGCAGTGCCTCGGCGGCATCGTCGGGAAGGTGGGCGGCCTCGGGGATCGCGCCGGGACGAATATAGATCGGGTTGATATAGCGACGCGTGGTGGGAAGATACGGTGAATCCTCCACCGGCGGCGCGGGTTCCGCTGCGTGAAGTGGGTTGGCCAGGATAAACGAGCTCCCCTGTTCTGCGGCATGGCGGGCGAGTGTACCCAAGGTGTAGAAATCCCCGATTCCCCAGGCCCCGGAATCGCGGACCGAATAGAGCTGCGCCATCAAACCCGCTTGGGGATGAGCGCCGAGGTCGTCGGCGGCAGAGAGGCGGGAGGGCGTAATAATGAGGGTCGTTTCTGCCTGGCCGCGTGTGGGGGAGGAGGCATAAATGGTGTGCCATCCCAGTGGCAGGTCTTTCGGGACGGTAAATGACGCTTGCCCGTAGCTCGCCGCGCCAGAAGCATGAGCGGCCGCGCTTGCCCCGTCCGCGCCCGCGTCGAGTTTATTGCCCGTAAGTGGTTCGCCAGCATGGTTAACGGGATAATCGACGTGCCTCGCGGGGGTGAGATCCTCAATTTGCTGGCAGTCGTATCGTCCCCCGTCTTCGGTGACTACCCAGACGTCCACAGGTTCGCCGTCGATAACGTGAACGGGGAAGGTGACGTCCTCGCCTTCGACTCCGATAACAGTGGGGGGAAGGGATCGGGTGGCTTCTTTGGTGTAAAAGTATTCGCTAGCTGCATCGATGCCGGCGTCGTCGTGGGAAAAACTCAGGCCAAGGGCGTGCAGGGTGTTCTCGAGTGTTTCGTCGGCGACGTCCACGTGGGAGCCGCGATAGTCGGTGTAGGACGTTGCAACGCCACAGTGTGCGCTGAGGGAGCGGAGTTTTTCTGAGTAGGTCACGGGGCCATTCTTGCAGAAAGATGATGTCTGAACAGGCTCGCGTGGGGACGTAGCGGGGGTCATTCTGCAGCCGTCGGGAAAATGAGTACTGCTTGTGGGGGTGGTGGTGGCCCGGATGTGGTGGGGGATAGCATTAATTATTTGATCCCCCACATTGAGTGGGAGGAATAGCGTAGATTATTCACCAATCACAAAAGTAGCGTAGGTCACACAGCCAGGTACTCGGAGGTTAATGAACAATGCAAGAAAGCTCGACCAAGGCTCTCTACTCAGTGGGCGAGAATGAAACCTGTTTGACCGCAGTTCTGGATAACAATAAACGACGCCCCAAGCTGGCGTTATTCACTCGCCCCAAGAATTTTGAGTGGGTCAGCGTGACGTCCGAAGAGTTCATTGCCGAGGTCATGGCTGTGGCCAAGGGGCTTATTGCTAATGGCGTCGAGCATGGTGATCGTGTCGCGTTGCTGTCGGAAACGCGATACGAGTGGACGGTCATGGACTTCGCCATTTGGGCGGCGGGAGCAGTGACTGTCCCCATTTATGGTTCCTCGTCGGCAAGTCAGATTCAGTGGATTATTGAGGATTCGGGAACCGTCTTCGCGATTACGGAAACTCGTGAGCACACCGAACTTATGCGGTTCTTGGAATTGGATAGTGACGGAAAACCACGCCTAAAGGGTTCCCCTACTAAGCTCCGGCGCATTTTGGAATTTAATTCCTCGGCCTTAGATACCCTCGCTTTTGAAGGTCGTGATGTGTCCGATGACGCCGTCTGGGAGCGTATCGATGCAACGAAATCCTCTGATTTAGCGAGTTTGGTGTATACCTCGGGTACCACTGGCCGACCGAAGGGGTGTCGGCTCACCCACGCCAACTGGTTAGCCGAAGCGCGTTCTCTTTTGACTCATAATATTGCCCGGACCGTTGCCCGGCCCGGCATGCGGTATATTACTTTTCTTCCGCTAGCGCATGTGTTTGCACGGGCTATTTCCTTGGCAATGGCAATCGGTGGGGCACAGCAATCTCACTGGTCGGACTTTTCTACTATCAGTATCGAATTTCAGCGTGTTCAGCCGAACATGATCTTGGGGGTGCCACGAGTCTTTGAAAAAGTCCGTAATGGTGTGCAGGCACAGGCTAAGAGCAAAGGCCCATTAGGGGCTTTACTGTTTTCGCGGGCAGAGGGGACAGCTATCCAGTACTCGAAGGCTTTAGATGGGGAAGGTCCATCACGGGTTCTGAAATGGCGGAGAGCCCTCTATGATCGTCTGATCTACCGTAAGGTTCGTGCCGCCATGGGCGGGGCGGTTCAATATGGCATATCCGGTGGTTCGGCCATGAATTCTGAACTACTCCACTTCTTCCGGGGTATCGGAACCACCGTCTATGAAGGCTATGGTTTGACGGAATCAACCGCCGCATTTTGCGTCAATTATGACGACAACATCATCGGAACGGTGGGGCGCCCGTCGGGGGGCTGCACGGCGCGTATTTCTGACGAAGGCGAAGTATGCCTGAAAGGGCCCATTGTTTTTGATGGCTACTGGAATAATGACGAAGCAACCAACGAGTGCTTTGATGAGGATGGGTTTTTCCACACCGGCGATTTGGGGGAGATTCTCGACTCTGGTCACATCAAAATCACCGGACGAAAGAAAGAATTGTTGGTGACCGCGGGCGGCAAGAATGTGTCGCCGGGCCCGTTGGAAGATCGCATGCGCACGCACCCCCTGATCAGTCAAGTGATGCTTGTGGGAGATGGCCAGCCGTTCATCGGATGCCTTGTCACACTCGATGAAGTCGCCGTGGAAAAGTGGAAGCGCGACCACGGTGTTAATGACAATGTGAGCAACCGCGAGTTGCACGCCAATCCGGTTTTGCGGGCGGAGATTCAGGATGCCATCAACGACGCCAATAGCACGGTGTCGCATGCGGAGGCGGTTAAGAAGTTCCATATCCTTGACCGCGATTTCACCGAGGAAGAAGGGGAACTGACCGCGACCTTGAAGGTCAAGCGGCATGTGGTGATGCAACATTTCGCTCGGGATATTGCGAACCTGTATCAGAAGTAACCACCCCTCGGCGCGCCGCAGTGCAATGGGCTACTCACTGCCTTATGGTTATCCCCGTCCCTATTTGATACCGGTTGTGCAGGGTGATCAGCCGCCCGGAAACAGTGATTTCCAGCATGATTTCTCCTGCTCCCATCGCCTGGTTCGGTCGATTCTGTGAGGAGTTCGCCTGTGCTTGAAGAGTCTCCCGCTCGGTGTAGCGCCACGGAAAGGCTTCGCGAGCTCACTCAGGAGGTATCCGATATCGGCGACGAGGTCGCCACATATATCGATAACATTGGCGAAGCCCTGGCCGACTGGGATGCAGATCTTGCCGACGATTGCCTCGAAGAATGTGACGTCATTATCCGGGAGGCCCGCGAGGATATTCGCAGCGTTGTGCCTGAACTCGACGGAATTCGTCGCGCGTTGACGTCGGGACTAAAAAGTGGGGTGCTCTCGGCAGGACCAGGGGCACGGGAACGCTCAGGTCGTCCGATGACGGGTCTACGGGATGAGCCGAGCAAGGTCACTGTGGAATCGCTGACTCATCGTTTTCCCATCCCGACGGTGGTGGATGCGGACGCAGTGAGCACCGCATTGACGAGTCGTACAGAGACCGCGTCAGGATTGTGCGCCGATGTGGCGAATTGGGTGGAGTACCAGACAAACTTGGCCGTGGACGATGCGTCATCAACCAATTTGTCGATAGTTTTCGCGCGGGCCTACGACCATGTGGTTAGCGCCATTGATGCGTGGAAGAACACCGTGGCCTGGCCTTATCCGCCGTTTACTCGCATGATGCGGGGGACCTGTCCGCCGCCGTTTTTGGAAGAGCGTGCGCGGGTTGACCGTATCGTGGCGAGTGTGGCGTCGCGCCGCCAAGGTGGCCATTTTGCCTCCTGAGAAGAATGATTCTTTTGGGGTTTATATTCACGTCCCTTTTTGTGTGACTCGCTGCGGCTACTGCGATTTCAATACTTACACGCCGAAGGAATTGGGTGTTCGTGATGACGCATCATCGCCTGTCCTCCAATACCTCGACGCTGTTGAGCGTGAACTCTCCCGAGCTGCAGAGCGTTATCACCTGCCACCAGCCGATACAGTGTTCGTCGGGGGAGGGACGCCATCGCTGCTGGGAGCACAGGGGTTGGCACGGGTACTCAACGCCGTGCGCTCGTCGATGGGCTTGAGCTCAGGAGCAGAGGTGACGACGGAGGCCAATCCGGAGTCCACTTCGCCAGAGTTCTTTTCGGGACTCCGCGAGGCTGGTTTTACCCGAGTGAGTTTGGGCATGCAGTCGGCCTCGGAGAAAGTGCTTCGGGTGTTGGACAGGCGTCACACTCCCGGTAGGCCGGTTGCTGCTGCTCAGGAGGCGCGCCGGGCGGGGTTCGAGCACGTCAACCTTGACCTCATTTATGGCACGCCCGGGGAAGTGGACGATGACGTCAAGCGCTCGGTTGATGCGGTTCTTAGCGCGGATGTTGATCACGTCTCGGCCTATTCGCTGATCATCGAGCGGGGAACGGCGATGTTCCGCAAAGTGCGCCACGGTGAGCTGACCGAAACCGATGAGGACACCTTGGCCCGTCGGTACGGCATTATCGACGACGCTCTGAGTGGGCGGGGTTTTTCCTGGTACGAAGTCTCCAACTGGTCGCGTCCGGGCGGTGAGTGCCGCCACAACTTGGTTTATTGGCGCGACGGCGACTGGTGGGGTGCCGGCCCGGGCGCGCACGGCCACATCGGCAACCAGAGGTTTGTTAATGTCAAACATCCCGCCCGCTACTCTGCGATGATCAGCCAGAGCGAGGACGCGCTTGCCTTGAAGGGCGTCGAGGATTTAACCCCCTCTGAACGCCATGAGGAGCGCGTAATGTTGGCCTTGCGGTTGGCCGAGGGGATCGAGGAATCCCAGCTGCCTGAATCAACAACATCATGCGTGCAGCGGTTTATTGATGACGGGTTGTTGTGGCGTCCTTCTCCCGATCGGGTGGCGGTCACGAATCGTGGGCGTTTATTAGCGGATGGGATCATCACCGATATCCTGGTGAGTGAAGATAGCTAGCGGGTTCTCAGAGCTAGCGGCCTGTCACGAGGGCCACGGTTGGTCGACGACACGATAAGGAGGTACTGATGGCTGGAACTCAAGAACGCCGTGCTGAGGTGTTGCGGGCCATCGTGACCGATTACATTACGTCGCGGGAACCGGTGGGCTCGAAGTCGTTGGTCGAGCGGCATAAATTGGGTGTGTCATCAGCGACGATTCGCAATGACATGGGCGTGTTGGAAGCGGAAGGCTACATCACGCAGCAGCACGCTAGTTCCGGGCGCATTCCCACGGAGAAGGGCTACCGGGCTTTCGTCGACACGATCCATGACATTAAGCCCTTGTCCAGGGCGGAGCATCGCGCCATTTTGTCGTTCCTTCAAGATGGTGTTGATTTGGAGGATGTTTTACGACGCAGCGTTCAGTTGCTCGCCCAGTTGACCAGGCAAGTTGCTGTGGTTCAAGTGCCGACCCTGACCGTCAGCCATGTCAAGCACTGCGAAATCGTGCAGCTGACGCCTCACCGCCTTCTCTTGGTGTTAATTACGGACACGGGACGTGTGGAACAGCGGAATGTGGAGGTCACGTCGGAAATTCCGACTGAGGATGTCCCGCGCGTTCGCGACGCGGTGAACCGTGCGTTGAGCGGCAAAACCCTGGCGGAAGCTCCGGACGCGATGGAATCGTTGGTGGCTCATGCACCGCGTGAACTGCGTTCTGTCATTGTTGCGTGTGCCACTGTCATCGTCGAGACACTCGTTGATCGGCCTTCCGACCGTCTGATTCTTGCCGGGGCGTCGAATTTGACCCGTACCCAGGAGGGATCCAACGCGTTGCGGCCCGTGTTAGAGGCTCTTGAGGAGCAAGTGGTGGTGTTGAAACTGCTGGCCGCTGCTCGGGATTTGGAGTCCGTACACGTGTCCATCGGCGAGGAGAACGAAACTGAAGAGCTCCGCGGCGCGTCCATCGTGTCTGCTGGGTATGGCGGTGCGGCTGAGCGGCTGGGTGGCTTAGGTGTCGTTGGGCCAACATTTATGGATTATCCAGGTACGATGTCGCACGTTGCCGTCGTCGCTAAGTATGTTGGCGACGTTCTCCGCGGGGAGTGAGTGGAGTTGGCCATGAGTTTCGTTGCAGAGCCCGCGTCGTGAAGATTCCAGAATGCGCAATCATGTGGATGATTCTGGACTGGCGAAAACTAGCACTCTAAGTGCAAGAGTGCTAAAACTGAGCACAAGTGGAAGAACGTAGTATTGGCGCGAGATTCCCCGCTTTTAACCTCTATTAAATTGTGAAAAAAGCTAACCCCTGAACACTGACGTAGGTAAACAAGGAGTACGTGAGCTGTGGCTCGAGACTATTACGGAATATTAGGCGTCGATAGAAATGCTTCTGACGCGGACATTAAGAAAGCTTTCCGACGCAAGGCGCGGAAGTATCACCCCGATGTCAATGATTCCGCTGAGGCCGCTGACAAATTCAACGAACTCAAAATCGCCCAAGAGGTGCTGACCGATCCGCAAAAGCGAAGCATTGTCGATGCCGGCGGTGACCCCGAGGCACAGCCGAATTATGGTGGCGCAGGCGGATTCTCAGGTGGCTTCGGCGGTGGCGGCCTGGGAGATATTTTCGAGCAGTTCTTCGGTGGTGCGGGCGCAGGAATGCGTGGACCGAAACCGCGCGTGCGCCCTGGTAATGACGCCCTCGTCCGCATGAAGCTCGATCTCGCCGAGTGCTACACCGGTGTTCGCAAAGAGGTCACCGTCGATACGGCCATCTTGTGCGACGCCTGCCAGGGCAAAGGTTCTCAATCTGGACAGTCGCCAGTGACGTGTCCGACGTGCCAGGGTCGGGGTGAAGTCGTCGAAACACAGCGCAGCTTCCTAGGGAATGTGCAAACGGTTCGGGAGTGCAGCCGTTGTGGTGGCACCGGTGAGATCATTAAAGATCCGTGCCCGAAGTGTGATGGCGATGGTCGCGTGAAGAAGCGTCGCCCTATCACGGTCGATATTCCAGCAGGTATTGACGACGGTATGCGTGTCCGCCTTTCGGGCCAGGGTGAAGTCGGCCCCGGTGGTGGGCCAGCCGGTGATCTCTATGTTGAGGTTCGCGTGGCACCCGACACCGTTTTTGTCCGTGAAGGCGATGACCTTCACCTGAGCGTCTCGGTACCGATGGTTGACGCAGCCTTGGGTACTTCCATTTCCGTGAAGGACCCGGTAGGGGAGGAATTCCCCCTCGATATCGCCCCGGGAACGCAGCCGGATGAAACGATCACTGTCGAGGGCCGTGGCATGCCACGGATTCGGTCTGACCGCAAAGGCAATGTGGTGGCCCACGTCAGTGTTGCCGTGCCAACAAAACTGGATGCCAAGACCGAGAAGCTGTTGAAGCAGGTGAAGAACCACTGCAAGGACGATGCCGTCGTGAATGACAGGGATTCGGGTGGCGGTTTCTTCTCCCGGCTGCGTAGTCGATTTGCCGGGCGTTAAGTGTTCACATGAGTGATCCCGTCTTCGTGTATGGCTTCGTTGGATATCCCGACGGAGTCTTTCCCCCGTTAGCCGGCATTATCGGTCACCGTGATGACAGCAACAGTCAGCCCGATGGCCAGCTCGGCGGTGACACGAATATCCACCAGCAGAAGCCACTGACACAGTATGACGTGGGTGATGTCGTTCTTCTCTCAGGACCCGAAGGCCGCCATGCCGTTACTGTGAAGCGGCTTGTGCCGGGGGATGCACTGGTCCTGGTTAATGGTGAGGGGAATTGGCTACGGTGCACGGTTGAGTCCACCCCGTCGAAGACGCAGCTGAGGGCCACAGTTCTGGAGGCCGGCTACACGACGATGCCCACTCCGCCCATTACCGTCGTCCAAGCTCTTCCAAAATCTGATCGGTCCGAACTAGCGGTTGATTTAGCGTGCCAGGCGGGCGCCGACGCTATCGCCCCATGGTCAGCGTCCCGTTCGATTGCCCGGTGGAAAGGTAAGGAAAGGAAAGCGGGTACCAAGTGGGCCGATACCGCTGTCGCGTCGTCGAAACAGTCTCGACGCGCGCGCTTTCCACGAATCGCCGCTTTATCAACAACGGATGACGTCGTCAATGCTATTGAGCAGGTCACACAATCAGGCGGTTGTGCTCTTGTGCTGGAGGAATCGGAATCGGTGCCTGTGACGGCGCTGTCCGACACACTCCGTCAGGCGTCGCACATCATTCTCATTGTGGGGCCTGAAGGTGGCATCGCTCCCGATGAGCATGACGCTTTTGTCCGTGCGGGTGCTACCTCCGTTGTTCTTGGCCCCGAGGTGTTGCGGACTGCCACGGCCGCGAGCGTTGCTCTGGGCTCTGTAAACGTGCTGGCCGGACGCTGGTCTACGGCGTGATAGGCGTCCATATGAGCGTTGGGGCGACGAGAACCACACCGCACGCTACACTGAGTGAGCACACTAACCAGGGAGGTTTCCACTGAGTACGTCGAATTCGGCATCCCGACGTCAATCCCCACGGTCCGGCAATCCGCGGGCACTCGCCGGTGACGATCACGAGAGTATCGTGTCGTCGGCGACATCGTCGTTAAGCTTCGACCTTGATGACGAGTACGCACCGCAGGTTCTAGGTCCGGCGGACCAGAACCTCCGCATCGTGGAGCGGTCGGTGGATGCCGATGTCCATGTTCGTGGCGCCCGGGTCACGGTGTCTGGCAGGCCCGCGGATTGTCAAGCGGTACGTCGAATTTTCCTCGAACTACAGTCAATGGTGCGTCGGGGGCACCCCATCTCTGCTGATGCCGTATCCAGAACGGTGGCATTGGTTCGGGGTGAGGCGGCGACATTGCCGTCGGACAGTGCGGCTATTGTGACGCGACGTGGGCGGGGGATTCACCCCAAAACCCCTGGGCAGCGGGATTATGTTGACGCAATAGATAGCAACACCATTGTTTTCGGGATAGGTCCAGCTGGATCAGGTAAAACTTACTTGGCCATGGCCAAGGCTGTGCAGGCACTACAACATCGTGAAGTGCATCGAATTATTCTGACGCGGCCGGCTGTTGAGGCTGGGGAGAACTTAGGGTTTTTACCTGGGACGTTGCACGAAAAAATTGATCCATATTTGCGTCCGCTTCATGACGCTCTTCGGGATATGGTTGAACCGGAAACCATACCTAAGCTGATGGAGTCCGGGATTATTGAGGTCGCCCCGCTGGCTTATATGCGCGGCCGAACTCTCAACGACGCCTTCGTCATTTTGGATGAAGCCCAGAACACGACGCCAGCCCAAATGAAGATGTTTCTGACGCGTCTAGGTTTTGGTACAACAATGGTTGTGACGGGCGACCTCACCCAGGTTGATTTGCCCCACCAGGAATCTGGATTGGCTCGCGCCGTCAATGTGTTGGATGGGGTTAAAGATATCAGCGTGATTCGTTTGCAATCTGAAGATGTTGTTCGTCATCACCTGGTGTCCGCCATTGTCGACGCCTACGCTGCGTGTGAGGATGCCGACGATAGTGTGAGCTCGCATTCGGTGCCGTCACGTCGACGTCAGCAGCGTCATAGCCACCAGAATGAACGTGGTAGCCGCGCGAATGCTGGATCCACGCAGGGTGACCAGCCTCGGCATCAGCGGTACGTGTGGAAGGACTCAGAGTGAGTATCGAAGTCTTTAATGAATCTGGGTATGACGGAGTCAACGAAGAAGCGCTCATCGACGTGGCGCAATTTGCTCTCATGCGGATGGATATTCACCCGGCTGCGGATATGACCATTTCTATTGTTGATGAGGCCACGATAGAAGATCTCCACGTCCGGTGGCTGGATTTGGAAGGTCCGACCGATGTCATGAGTTTCCCCATGGATGAGCTCACTCCGGGCTCCGGCAGACCTGATGCGGATGCTCCCGGTCCCGCAATGTTAGGTGACATTGTTTTGTGCCCCGCTTTCGCCGAACGCCAAGCTCATCGTGCCGGACACGGTGTGGGCCACGAACTGTCCCTACTGACTGTCCATGGCATTTTGCATCTGTTGGGCTATGATCACGTGGCCCCCGAGGAGGAGCGCCGGATGTTTGCCCTCCAGAACGACATTTTGGCGGATTGGTACACCGACCTGGAGGAACGCGGTGTTTCCTATGGGCCGAAGCCGACGGGTCCGGGTGCGTTTCCTACCGCGGCGGATCGTGAGGCACTGGATCAGGACATGATCAAGTCGACAGTTGGCGGGATGATCGCAGAGCCGGCTGACCGCGATAAGTCATAGGAAGACGTTACATACCCGTGAATTTTCTGACTGAAGGCCTCATTGACTGCGTTATTGTCGTGGTCCTTTTGGCTATTGCCGCGATTTTTACAGCAGTCGAGACTGCATTGATCTCGATTTCACGCGCCCGTGTTGAAGATATGGACGAGACACGGAGCACACGGACGTTATTGGCGATAGTGGATAATCGGGCTCGATTTATTAACCCCCTCATCCTTGTTCGAACTGCGTGCGAGGCGGGAGCATCGGTCATCATTACGGTTCTCGCTATCCGGGTAGCGCATGAGGCTGCCGTGGCTGTAGCGATTATCCTGATTACGGTCCTCTCTTACGTTTTCTTGGGTGTGGTCGGACGGACTGTTGGTCGCCAAAATCCCTATCGGGTTGGATTGCGTGCGGCCTTTTTCTTACGGCCGATTGTTAAATTATTTAGCCCGCTGGCATCGTTGCTCATTTGGTTGGGAAATGTTTTTACGCCGGGAAAGAAATTCGAACAAGGGCCTTTTACTAACGAGGTTGAGCTCCGTGAAATGGTGGACATAGCCTCGGAACGCGGTGTCGTTCAGGTCGAAGAACGACGAATGATTCAGGCTATTTTTGACTTAGCTAATACGCGTGCTCGGCAAGTGATGGTTCCACGAACAGACATGTTGTGGATCGAATCGGAAAAGAGCGCACGTCAGGCGACCCGTTTGTGTGTCCGTTCAGGCCACTCCCGCATTCCCGTCATCGGTGAAAACGTCGATGATATTGAGGGAGTTGTCTATTTGAAGGATCTCGTAGCTTTGTCTTATGACGATCCCAGTAAAAATTCGACGCTGGTGAAAGAAGTCATGCGGCCGGCAGAATTTATTCCCGATTCTCTACCGTTAGACGAGCTATTGGGCGATATGCAAACTTCTCATGACCATATCGCTCTTCTTGTCGACGAATTTGGCGCCATTGCTGGTTTGATTTCCATTGAAGATATATTGGAAGAAATCGTCGGCGAGATTAGCGATGAATACGACGAGGCCGAAGTTGCTCCCGTCGAGGAACTCGATGATGGTTCATACCGGGTAGTTGCGCGATTCTCTTTGGAAGAACTGGTCGAGCTATACGACGAGAAGCGGGGAATTGACATTGACTTCTCTGAGGAGCAACTAGAGGACGTCGAGACTGTTGCAGGCTTGTTGGCGTTTGAGCTAGGCCGTGTTCCACTACCGGGTGCCCAGGTCACGACGGCGGGACTGACTTTCCGCGCGGAGGGAGGACATGATCGTCGAGGTCGCATTCGCATTACCAGCGTTGTTGTGAGTCGTTCGGCCGCGTCCAGTGAACCTGTGAATGGCGATAATTCGAATAACGTGATCGCCCACAGTGACGCAGGGAACCACGGGTCTGAGTGATGTTAATGGCGAGCACATTTCACCACGCCGGCTCGTATGCTGATCACAACATCAATGCACCGCGATCAATGTGCGAAGGATCATGTCGCGGAAGGTCATTGTCACACTATCGAGAAGGAGAATAAACACGATGGACGCACCACAAGGCGGCAGTTCCCTGGGCGATCAACCCGATGGTTTTCGATCAGGGTTTGTTAGCTTCGTCGGACGCCCGAATACAGGGAAATCGACGTTAACCAATGCCTTGGTGGGTGAGAAAATAGCGATTACTGCAGACCAACCAGAGACCACTCGGCATCCCATTCGCGGTGTGATTCACGAGGATAATGCGCAGATCATCGTGGTAGATACACCCGGGCTGCACCGCCCGAGAACCCTGTTGGGCGAGCGTCTGAATGAAGTTGTTAAGGATACGTATGCCGATGTCGATGTCATTGGGGTGTGTGTTCCAGCGAATGAGAAATTGGGGCCGGGGGACCGGTGGATTGTGGAGAATGTCCGTAAAGTGGCTCCGACAATGCCGTTAATCGGCATTGTCACGAAAGCTGATATGGCCTCAAAGGATGAAATCGGCGCCCAACTGCTCGCACTTCATGATCTTCTGGATGGTGCAGATGTTGTACCGTGTTCGGCGAAGGATAATTATCAGCTTTCTACCATTATTGACGTTTTAGCGAGCTATCTTCCCGAGGGGCCAAAGTTTTATCCAGATGAGCACGTGACGGATGAAGACCGTAATACACGCATCTCCGAATTAATCCGTGAGGCCGCACTATCAGGGCTGCGGGACGAGTTGCCGCACTCGGTGGCTGTGGAAGTAGATGAGGTTTTACCCAATCCTGATCGCTTACACGTTCTCGATGTTCATGCCATTATTTATGTTGAGCGCCCTGGACAAAAGAAAATTCTATTGGGTAAAAATAACCGACGGATGGGACGGATTATCTCTCAGTCGCGCAAATCTCTCATGGATCTCATGGGGCAAAATGTGTTTGTCGATCTGAGGATCAAAGTGCTCGATAATTGGCAGTCCGATCCTAAGTCCTTAGGAAGATTGGGCTTCTAATTCTTTTATGCGTCAAAATTATCGCGACCGAGCCTTAGTAGTTCGCCATTACGATTTCAGTGAAGCTGACCGCATCGTGGTTTTGCTTACCCATGAGCATGGTGTCGTCAGGGCCGTCGCGAAAGGTGTGCGGAAGAACAAAAGTCGGTTTGGTGGCCGCCTCGCGCCGTTCGTCGTCGTCGATGTACAGCTCTATGTTGGTCGGGGCTCATTGGCAACGTTGACCTCGGCGGAAACAGTCCGCTCCTACAACCAGTTGATTGTGGATTCGTACGCTAAATACACGGCTGCGTGTGCGGTGCTTGATGTGGCCGAGAAACTGACTGTGGGCGAGGAGGCGACGTCATGTGATGACGCCGCAGCGGCGATCCGCGATATCGCGTACTCCTGGCCTGTGGATGTAGCTGTCCAGGGGGAGCAGTCGAGAGTGAACGGCGACGGTTTGCCGACGTTACGCGTCGACAAGTTTGTTCTACGTGCCCTGGCCGCCGAGGGATGGGAGCCGCAACTGTTTTCCTGCGCCGGGTGCGGCCAACCAGGCCCGCACCACGCTTTTTCCGCCTCGATCGGTGGGGCGGTGTGTGGTGCGTGTCGCCCACCTGGAGTCTTGACAGTTCCAGAGGAATCCCTACGTTTGGCGTGGTGGCTTGCCCATGACCGCGACGCGGCGGTTCGCGACGCATGGATGTCGTCGGGCGATTCCTCGGAGTTTCGTCGTATAGCTGACGGTTGCCACGACCTGGTTGTTGAGCATCTGCAGTGGCATCTTGGCATGAAGCTGCGAACCGTGGAGTTGATGGAAGGGTAGGCCGTGGGAGGTTGTCGGATTGGATAGGCAGGTGGTCGTGAACACCGACACCGGTCTGGCAGAATATTCCATGTGAATTCTTCGTCATTTGTTCAACTCCCTTCTGCGCCGCCTGATCTTCCCCCTGAATTGATTCCTCGCCACATCGCTTTGGTCATGGATGGGAACGGTCGATGGGCGCGGGAGCGTGGTCTTCCCCGAACGGAGGGGCACAAGCGTGGCGAAGCCGTGCTGATGGACGCTGTTGACGGTTGTCTAGAGGCCGGGGTAACCACATTGTCGGCGTACGCGTTTTCGACTGAGAATTGGCGTCGCAGCCCTGAAGAGGTTCGCTTCATCATGGGGTTTAGCCGGCGGGTGTTGCATGATCACCGTGATGAGCTGGATGCGAAGGGGGTTCGTATTCGCTGGATCGGCCGTCGTCCCCGCTTGTGGCGGGTAGTCATTCGGGAGCTGGAGCGGGCTGAGGCTCAGACGGTGAATAACACGCGGATGACGCTCAACATGTGTATTAATTATGGCGGTCGCGCGGAAATTGCGGATGCCATGAAATTAGTGGCTGAAAAAGTTCAGAGTGGTGAAATTTCTCCTTCAGATATCACTGAAAAAAATATTTCATCATTCTTATATGATCCAGAAATGCCGGATGTAGATTTATTTCTTCGTCCTTCAGGAGAAAAAAGAACCTCAAATTTCCTCTTGTGGCAATCCGCCTATGCGGAGTATGTTTTTCAAGATGTTCTTTTCCCCGATTTTACGAAGAACCATATTTGGGCCGCTATAGATGAATATGCTCATCGTGACCGTCGTTTCGGTGGGGTCAAATAGTGGCGACGAAGTGACGTAGCGGCCTGGGGATGGCTGCATGGTTGTGGGGTTGATGGTGTGTACCGAGGAGTGATCGATGAATTCGAAAAAGACCACTGATGTTTCTACCCCTACCCGCAAACAAATCAACCGGTGGCAGCGTTATTTAGCGAATGAACGCGCTGAAGCTGCTGTGTATCGCGAACTTGCCCGAAAGAAAACGGGGGAAGAACGCACCATCCTTTTAGAGATCGCCGAAGCCGAGCACCGTCACGAAGAGTATTGGCTGGAACGCCTTGGTGATCGAGTAGGAATGCCGCGTTCTCCCAGCTGGGGGACGCGTTTTCTCGGTTGGATGGCGAAGAACATGGGGTCCGTGTGGGTCTTGGCACTTATGCAGTCCGCAGAGACCCGGTCCCCGTATTTGAAAGACACCGACGCTACCGAGCAGATGATTGCCGACGAAGCGATCCATGCCGAGGTTGTTCGGGGCCTGGCAGCTCGCGGGCGGGAAAACATGTCGGGGAGTTTCCGCGCGGCTGTATTTGGTGCCAACGATGGTCTGGTATCGAACTTGGCGCTGGTGCTCGGTGTGATCGGGTCCGGAATTTCGCATCACACTGTCCTGGTGACGGGCTTGTCTGGTTTGTTAGCTGGTGCCTTGTCGATGGGGGCTGGGGAGTACGTTTCGGTGTCCTCGCAGCGAAAACTGCTTGCAGCGTCAGAGCCCAATCCGGAAGCGAAGCGGATCGTCCCTAAGTTGGACATGAATGCCAATGAGTTGGCCTTGGTATATCGGGCGAGGGGATATGACGCTGAAGACGCCCGTCAGAAAGCTGTTGAAGTTTTTGGTGAGGTCACCCGCGCGATGTCCGCGCAGGAGCAGCCAGGAGCTCGTGATACTGCACGTCGAATGGCTAACCCAGTTTATGCGGAGTCGCATGATGTGGTGGGCACTGCCTTGGGTGCGGCGATATCTAGCTTCTTGTTCTTTGCTTCCGGTGCCATCATCCCAGTCTTGCCGTTCTTATTGGGGATGACGGGACTCGCTGCGGTGGTGGTGGCCTGCACGCTGGTGGGGATTGCACTTTTGTGCACAGGAGGAACCGTCGGTTTGCTTTCCGGAACATCTGTGGTCAAGCGTGCGTTATTCCAGCTTGCGATCGGTGCTGGCGCGGCCAGCGTGACGTTTTTACTGGGCCGTATCTTCGCGGGATAACTCAGATACCATTCGGCGCTGGCTTTTCCACTGTAATTTTCTGTGTTGTCCTGCGACCAGTGCTGGCAAGACACCTCGAGGAACGAGCGTCAGATAAGCAGCGAAACAGCGATGCACAATGATAAAGCCGGCCAGAGAACTTGTCTCCGGCCGGCGACTATCTGCTGTTAGTGGGTGCACTCATGCACAACGAGTCATCATGTATTACGACTTCTTACCGTGGCAGCGTGGGCATAGGCCGAATACTTCAGCGGTGTGGCCAGTGAGGACGTAGCCGTGCTCGTCGGCGGCCTGTTGTGACCACTCTTCGACGGGGCCTCCGTCGATCTCTACTGCGGCGCCACAGTTAGTGCACACCAGATGGTGGTGGTGCGTGGAGGAGTTGCACTTCCGGTATAGCGCCTCGCCACCCAAACTGTTGAGAACGTCGACTTCTCCGGCGTCGGCAAGTGCCTGAAGTGTCCTGTACACAGTGGTGAGCCCGACGCTCTCACCTTTATCGACGATGCGACGGTGAATGTCGCCGGCAGAGGCAAACCGAGGAAGGTCAGCGAGGGTATCCTCGACGGCTGCCCTTTGACGGGTGGATCGTATGCCGATTGTTTTACGGCGTGGTGTCGTAGTCATGTAATTCTTCTCCTTAGTGCCGTTTGCTCGAGTGCCGTTTGCTCGGGGTGCGAGTCGGCTGTGGTCTGGCTCGCGATGTGGTCTGTGAGCAAGCAACGTGTTACATCGTGTTGGGTTCTCGGCAGCGTCCGTCCGGATACTGTGATGCACCCACTTAATATTTAGTGAAATTCATATGTGTGCGTTACATCTAAATATATAAGTTGTAAGTTTTCAGTATCTGAGACCCTGAGGGACGCTTGTGTACCACTCAGTTGCAGTCCACGACGGCGAGTATTCAGATGGAAAATGAATACTGCTGTGAGAACTAGTGAGTATTGGTACTGTGGAATGTGCCTCACGAAAACAGTTATTAGCGTTAGCCAGCGTGTTTTCGGAGTGTTCTCACAGTGGGAGGCGGTTTCTGAAATGGGCACTGATTCACTAGACCGCGCTTTCGCTCGGCTCATATCCCGCCAGCCGCGATTCGCCCCTGAAGTAGGTGGCGTATCACCCAACGACGTTCATAGTAGACCGGATGAGGGTGACCTGTCGAGTAATGAAAATCGTCATCCCTCCAGTCAGACGTCCGAGCAGAAGAGTGCCGGGGCCACATGGACTCTTTCCGACCTCGTGGACCCGAGCGTAATGAGCTGCAACATTGCCGCTACCCAACGCCAATTCCAGTTAGAGTCGGAGAAAGACGCAGCCCACCTGTGGCTCTACAGTTTTTGCAACACCCTCGTCGCTCCCTCGCTGTGGCTTATGGTGCAGGAGTCACTGTGTCCCAGCCCGAACATTGACGATGGTATTCTCCAGCACCGCGAAGGCATGTGGTGGAGCTTCCATCCCGGGGCAATGACAACGTGTGATCAATTCGGCGCAATTTTTGCCGACACTATCCGGCCCGTCATCGAATCCCTTTCTGAGGTGACGTCCGCTTCGCCGGCCCCGCTACGGGCCATTGCTGTCGACGCTTTAGGAAGCGCCGCCACGGAAGCGGGAAACGACGACTTCGCACCGGAAGAAGGGGAAGAGTGTGCAGCAACGTGTGAACACGCGTTCTGCGAAGAAGCTGCGTCATGGGGTGCTCGGGTACCTCCATTCCGTTCCCAGTGGATTACCGATGCAATGGGAGAGGAGCGTGTCGTCGTTGTGAGGTCATCGTGCTGCATGATGTATCGCTCGCCGATGGCGGATATGTGCACGAACTGTCCGCGTCGGGATAAAGAATCTCGGCGGAACCTTCTCGAGCTGTAGATGCCGCGTTTTCTGCGGAATAACCCGCCACTGAGAAGTATCTAGCGCTAGCTCACTCTATCCTCATCCCCTGTAAAAGGCTCCGGCGCGGCGTACACTCGGGGCAACGCCTATGGCGGTTCGGCCCGCGTTGTGGAGGTAGTGGAGGGACATGAATTTCCTAGAATTGATCGCGGCGGCTCTCGATGGGGAAGGGATTGAATCCCGTATTTCGGGCGGGGCCCTCTATGTCCCTATTTCGCCGGATGTGGATCTACGTTGTGAAGAGATTGATTCCGACATTCCGGCAGCCAATGTGTACGTCGCAGTGGCAAATGCCGCGTCGGGGGACGACTCAGCTGATGACGACGCCATGCTGGTCACGGCAATATTCACAGTTGAGGATGCCGTCGATACGGTGAATTTTCATGTTGCGACGGATCAAGCCGTGACGATTATCCGAGATCTTCTCGACGGATCCGATGCGCGTATTGCCGATTTGGACTTTGAACAAGACGACGAGGATCCAACACTATTATCAGCGGATGTGGGGGAGTCGTCGTCCCTGGAAGTGGTGACAACGGTGGATTCCTCGTCCCCATCGGTCAGCGTGGCATTTGTGACCTATATCGACTCCGAAGATGCCGATGACCCTGACGACGCAGATGATAACGACCATGATGCGTCCGGGAGCGATGATGATGTCCCTGACGATGATGTCGCTGTGGAAGTGATGGACCTGGGGGTATTCAAAGACTATGACACCGTTTTCAACGTGCTCAGCGTCGCTGTTGACCAAGCGGAAAATTGGGAGGCTGAGCTCACCAACTCAGCCAACGATCCATGGGGAAACAATGCGCGTGCCCCGTGGGTGAACGAGGTGTAAGCGACGGCTCCTATGTTACGGGTACCACCACGCGGCAACCGCACCACTGCTACCACATCAAGACCGATGCGCCACCCTTGCTTTCACAGGCAGTAACATCCGCCTGGCTTTCGCACTTCAGAGTGATCTTCTCATTGCTGACCGGGGACGTTGCGGTAATCGTCAGTGGCGTCACCTGGCTCAGCTTCTTGGATTCAGATACCTTGTTAAAAAGTTCGCCTGCAGCGGCGCTAGCAAACTCGCAACTTGTGCCATCCAGCGCTGCGACTTGCTCGATACCTTTTTTAATCGCAGCATCATTTCCACGACTACAGACAGTCATCGTCTTGCCATTGCGCGTGAATTGCACGCCCGGGGGATAGAAGGGCATACCACTAGCCAAGGCGGGCTCGCCCAACTCTTTGGTTGTGCCCGCCCCACGGACATCTCTGACGTCGGTGTTCTTCTTGGTAGATCCGACAACAGCATTAAGTAGCGCATTGTCGTTCGCCGATCCGCTGTGGTTAGCGTCGGATGGATCTGCAGCGGAGCTAGGCGGAATTGAGGGGCCAGCGCCATTGTCCTCTGATGGGGCTGGGCTTTTCTGTTCCGATGGGGCGGCGGTGCTGGTTGAGGTCGACGTGACGACGGTAGTGGAGTTGTCATCGTCAGAGTCCGATGAACATCCGGTGATAATGCCACACAGAGCGATGGCGCAGCCGCCTGCAGCAAGTACTTTCAGCGGCGTGCGTCGGTACTCGGGCCCTCGAATGGGGGCCTGTTGGCCAGTTGACATCGTGGTATCTGTTGATGTGATGGGGTCGGATTTAATGGATCGCACTCACTCGAGCGTACCGTTACAAGAGAACCGTGGGAAGTTCACGGAGGATGCCCCGAAGTCCGCGCTTATAGCCCGCGCTTATAGTTACTGGTTTCGATGGCACGTCTGTGATACCCGCTCACCCCTGACTTGGAGCGCATGGATGGAAGGTATCGCTCATGCCCTTTGACCAGTTACTTTCGTTGATACTCCTGGCTCTTGTGTTCTTACTAGCAATTAGTAAGAAGCTGAATATCGGTATCCTGGCTCTTGCGGCGACCCTTCCTCTCGCCGTGATCGCGGGCGTCGATGCCAAGCAAGTTTTTGAATTTTTTGACGGCAAGCTTGTTGTTTTGATCGCCGGCGTCTCGCTGCTCTTCGCTCATATGAAAGAATCGGGCGCGTTGACGTGGTTGATAGTCAAAATTTTCGACGTCGTAGGCGATCGAGTCTACGTTTTGCCCTGGGCAGTGTTTATCTTGGGTGCGGCATTATCGACGGCGGGCGCTTTTGCCACCGCACCCATTGCGTTATTGGTACCCATGGTGGCCTATGTTTCGTCGCGGACGCGCCACATGTTCTTCGTCAATGAACTCGCTGTGATTATCGGGGCGAATATGGCTGGTCCGTCGCCGTTGAACCCCGTCGGGGCGCTGATTAGTTCCATCGCTGCTGATCACAATGTGTCTTATTCCAAGTGGGGCGTGTGGGCCGTCGCGATGGTGACAGCGGTGGCCGCTGTGGCTGTGCTCCAAATCATTTTCACAGCGACGAAGTGGGGCCGTGCTCGTGCGAATATGAAGCCTGAACAGGTTATAGAAGGCGCAGCAGATGATGCTGTGGAGCGGCCTGTTTATGCGATTTGCTCGGGCCTTGCCTTAATCATGTTTGTTGTTTGCGTGATTGCTTTCGGCTGGGATGTTGGATTGACCGCGATGGCGATGGTCGTCATTTTGCAGTTGGCCTTTAACCCGCCGGAAAAGGCCTTGCTGAAAACGGTGCCATGGAATGCCATCATCTTGCTGACTGGTTTGCTGACGTACTTGGGCGTCATGAAGCATATAGGCACGATGGATTCAATCCAGCACGCGATGTTGTCTATCGGCAGCTCGGCTGTGCTCCTTGCCGCCATTGTCTACTTGACCACCCTGTTGTGCAATATCGAATCGTCGACGCTGGGAGTGCTGGGGCTTGCCTTGCCGATTGCGATGTCATCATTCCCGGGGAATGAACACATGACGTGGGTGATAGCGGCGATTGCAGCGCCCGCGGCGTTAATGGTGGTTAACCCCGTGCACGTTGCCGGGACCCTTGTTGTTGCTCAAGTGCAGGAAGACAAGCAGAATAGGACGTTCCGGTTGCTGCTTAGCTTGGCAATCTCAATGGGCGTGATTGCTCCGCTCTTCCTGTTGGCCTATCCGATGATGGTGGTCTAAACGGGTTTAACCATTGGGCTTTATCGCCGGCCATCCCGTGGGATCCTCGAGATACTGCGGTGTGGTGGGCTGAAGCGGCAGATCGAGCCACCAGATCGAGCCACTGGGCTGAGCTACTGGGCCGAATCGCTTTTTTCTGGCTGGACGCGTAACCTGTGGGGGACTGAGCGCACCGGCTGGGGCTCATAATTCTTGCGAATAGGCACCTGCCCTCCATGCGTTTGGGTTCCGACGGGTGTGACTGTTACAAGGTCCGCCCGTAGGAGTGTGATAGTTGCTTTTTCACCGTTGCTGTTGAGACATTGGGTGACTAGTAAGTGGCTATTGTGATGTGAAACGTTGTTGAGTACCGACGAATACCGTTACGTCCTCACTCGTGAACCTCTGACCTGTGTTCACCGTTCTACTTTTTGTCGACGCTGATCTTCTCCCTCTACTACTGTTGCGATCTTTCGTGCTCTCGGATAACCCTCGGGCCAATTTTGCGACAGAACCCTCTGGCGGGAGTTGAGTGTGAAAACTATTGACGAAGTGCGGTTGAGTGTCCAGCCTGGTTGAGAGTTCACCAGTGATGGCCTCCGATGAAGTTACGCGCGTTGGATGTGAGCGTTGAAACGGATATGTCGGGCAGAAAATAGATGGGTAAAAATATATGGCTGACGAGCCCACCACCCCGACCGACTTTGAGACAAACTCCGTTAAGGGAGGCGAGAGCGCAAGCTCCGCAATGGGAAATGAGAGTGAAGGCCCGACGCAGGGCACTGACATGAGTGTGAATGAGAATGTGGATGAGCAACGCGGCGCTGAGGATGATGCGTTGACGTTGGACGACGTGATCTCCGCTGATTCGGTGGATGATTCGAAGGATAAGTCTGAGCCGACGACGAGCTCAGACGTGGCAGATAGTGGGGATGAGGCACACACCGCTTCGGCTGAAAACGGCGGTGACGAAACCCGTGCGGAGGATGCGCCTGAGCAGGAGAGCACGTCCGATCAGGACACCTCGGACAAAGAAACGTCGGCCAAAGATGCATCAACGGACACCGATGATGACAAGGACGAGGGCCCGTCTTTCGACGATCTTGACTTAAGCGAGGACGTCGTCCGTGCTGTAAAAAAGGTCGGATTTGAGACCCCGTCGCCTATCCAGGCGGCCACGATTCCGATCCTGGCTCAGGGGAGGGATGTTGTCGGCTTAGCTCAGACCGGTACCGGTAAGACTGCTGCCTTCGCTTTGCCGATCCTGTCGCGTTTGGACCGGTCGCAGAAGAAACCTCAAGCATTGGTGTTGTCCCCAACGCGTGAGCTCGCGCTGCAGGTGGCAGATGCGTTCCAGGAATTCGCTGACCACTTGGGTGGTGTGCATGTTCTCCCGATCTATGGTGGGCAGTCGTACGGCATTCAGTTGTCGGGGCTGCGTCGTGGCGCCCACATTGTGGTGGGCACGCCCGGTCGCGTGATTGATCATTTGGAACGTGGCAGTCTCGATCTTTCCGAGCTCAAATACCTCGTCTTGGATGAGGCGGACGAGATGCTCAACATGGGTTTCCAGGAGGATGTTGAGCGCATTCTCGCTGACACCCCGGAGCATAAGCAGACCGCGTTGTTCTCCGCGACGATGCCCGCGTCGATCCGTCGGTTGTCAAAGCAGTACCTGGAGGATCCGCGCGAAGTCACGATTACCTCGCAACAGCGCACGGCGGACAATATTCATCAGCAGTATTTGCTGGTCAACCACCACTATAAGCTGGACGCACTGACTCGTATCCTCGAGGTTACCGAGTTTGACGCGATGATCATGTTTGCGCGGACGAAACAGAATACTGAGGAACTCGCGGAGAAGCTTCGTGCCCGTGGTTTCTCTGCTGCCGCGATTAATGGTGACATGGCGCAGAATCAGCGTGAGCGTACCGTCGACCAGTTGCGCGATGGCCGTCTAGATATTTTGGTTGCGACGGATGTGGCGGCCCGTGGCTTAGATGTGGAGCGCATTTCCCACGTCGTTAACTATGACATTCCGCATGATACGGAGTCATATGTTCACCGCATTGGACGTACGGGCCGTGCGGGGCGCTCTGGTGAAGCGATCTTGTTTGTGACCCCGCGTGAGCGACGTTTGCTGAGGTCCATCGAGCGCGCGACTAAGTCCTCGATTGAGGAAATGCAATTGCCGACGGTTGATGAGGTCAATGAGACCCGCAAGGCGAAGTTTGCGCAGTCGATCACGGAGTCCTTGGCGGATCCCCAAGTCGATTTATTCCGGGGCCTGATCAACTCCTACGCCGAGGAACATGAAACACCGCTGGCAGATATTGCTGCTGCACTCGCAACTCAATCACAATCCGGTGACGAATTCTTGCTGAAGGAAGACACCATCCGGCGCAATAATCGTCGTCATGATCGAGGGGGCCGCAGAAATGACCGTGAGCCTGATACTCGTAGTTTGAGTGAGCGTTTTAGTGGCAAGGAACCGCCGCGGTTCACTGATCGCACTGGTAAAGAAATGGCTGTGTATAAGATTGCAGTGGGCAAGCGTCAGCAGGTTCGACCCGGTGCCATTGTGGGTGCCATTGCGAATGAAGGTGGCCTCAATTCTCGTGATTTCGGTAAGATCTCGATCTTCTCTGAGCATTCTCTAGTTGAGCTTCCGGCGGATCTTCCCATGGAGGTTTTTGAGGCGTTGGAGGATACGCGCGTGTCCGGCCAGCTCATCAAGATTGAGCCGGATCCAGGTGCACCGGCGGGGCGGCCGGGGGCGCGTAATCGAGATCGCCAATCGGGTGATCGACGCGGCCGGTTCAATGATCGTGGTCACGGCGACCGGCGCTCTCGTGGTCGTGATGGTGGTCGTGGGTTCAATGACCGTGGGTTCCATGGACGGGGTCGTGATGATCGTGGTCGCGGTGGTCGCGGTGGTCGCGATTCGTGGGATCGTGGGAATCGACGTCGTGATGGGGGCCGCAACGATCGGAACCGTGGTGGCCGCCAATTTAATGATCGCGGTCATCGCTTCAGTAACCGTGGTCGCGACGACCGGTTTTAATCTGGCAGTGAGGTGGTTCTAAATCCACTCTAAGCTGGTTTTACGACGCCACTGGTGATTAAGTCACCGGTGGTACAACGATTAGAGGCCGGCAGCATTGTGCTGTCGGCCTCTAAGCAGTCATACGTCCTGGTGTCAGTGACTCAAGGTCGGAAGAACATCAAGATGGCGGTGATCACCCACAGGGCGTTGAAAATTCCGGAGAACATATTGAGCATTCCCGGAGTCTTATCCCATTGTGCCGGAGGAACCTCGTCAGGTTCGATGTCGTCGGCCTCGTCGAGGAGATTCAGGTCCGCGATCAGTGTTCTTTGCTTCGGGACGATGACGAAGAAGAGGATTCCCCACCCAATAACCGTCAGCAATATGCCTGTGTGGATGAAATAGTTCTTGAGTGCACCATCGACGGTGAAGAGGGCACCAAATCCGATAAGGGGAACGAGCAAGGACCACAATCCGTAGGCTTTGGTGATCGAGTGAAGCGATTGGGCTCGGCCTCGCGCTAACTCATCACCATTATGTGCAGCCTGTGCAGCTTTAGGGAATTGGGAGGTTGCCACCATGACGGGGCCGATCAGAATGATCGCCGCAATGACGTGGATAAGCACCATGAAATGTTCAGGCACGATGTGTCCTTTTCCTTGGGGTCAGGGGTCGTCTATTAATATGTCGTCTATCAAATAGGGTACCTGCCAGCGAGCAGTGGCTGCTCGAAGGGTCGCTGACATGACAAGGAGGTCGATCCTACGATAAGTGTGTTTGTTCGGTACGACGGTGGGCGCGGCGTGCCATTTAGTTTCCTCAACAGGCATCTCGGAGTGCACTCGCGTCTCGTTTAGTAAGGGCAAGATCGTACGCAACAATCACCTTTGCGTAGGTGGTGGCGTACCAGCAGGCTTGCTCTGCGCTCGGTGGCATCCATTCTTCTGGTGTTTTGTCGCTCTTTTTCCTGTTCACGTGGGAATCGGTCACTACCAGGTTCCTTTTTCTATCGTTGGCGAAGCTCATCCGTTCCTCGCGAGACCATCGCGCCGCGCCCAAGTCCCACGCTGCAGCGAGTGGCACAATGTGGTCGATATTGATAGACCCGATGGTGAGTTTCTTGCCCGTGTAGGGGTCGAGCCCATGCCCACGCACAACGTCGCAGGTGTCGGCAGTTTTTATGTCATCAAGTTGTTCACGGAGGACGTGTTGCCGAGTGGTGCACCATGTGCCCTCGGGAGTAGGGGATCGCGCCCACCCATCGCCGAACTTATCGCGTTGATATCCCAGGATTGTGGTTCGATAGTCAATGATTCGAGCCGACGACAGAAGCTTGTCCAAGGATCGACGCTCGCTAGTTTCAGGGCGGTGCCCGAGTGCGACGATTGCTACAACAAGAAACATGGTCATCAGGACGAGAGTGATAACGCTCTGCCTGCGCCGAAAAGAAGGAAGTGCAGAAGAAGTGCGGGTAGATGAGAAAACGTGGAGCACGTCTGTTTAGACGCACTCCACGTGATGAGGTTCCGAGGAAGGACTAGGCCTTGATGCTGCCTTCCTCGATCTTTTCCTGAGCTGTTGCGATGTTCAGCTCGGGGTTCGCTTCCGCGACACGGGCAAGGCGGGAGGCCTCGTCGAAGCCCTCAGTGATGCTCTTTTCAGGTTCGGGGGTTGCTAAGGTCACCGCGATGATAGCGATGGTGCTGCAAATGACGCCCGGAATCATCTCGTAGAGCCCGTTGCCGAATGGCGTGTCAACGATCCACTGACCCCAGACGAAGGCCACGACCGCACCGGTTACCATTCCGGCCAGGGCGCCCTGGTAGTTCAGGCGACGCCAATACAGTGCGGCCACAACCATTGGGCCGAATGCAGACCCGAAGCCGGCCCAGGCAAAGGACACCAGATTGAGAATCTGACTGTTCGGATCCAAAGCCAGCAGAGCTGCGACCACAGCCACCATGATCACGGCAGCGCGGGAGAGGTTGATCAACGTCTTATGGCTCGCGTTCTTGTTGATCAGCCCGTTGTAAATGTCCTCAACCAGGGCCGACGAGACAACAAGCAACTGAGAGGCGATTGTCGACATGATAGCTGCGAGGACCGCCGTCAAAATGAGACCAGCGATCAGCGGGTGGAACAAGATCTGCCCCATATCCAGGAAGATCGTCTCGTAGTTGACGGTGTCGTCGATGTGGATTGAGGGGTCTTTGCCGAAGAAGGCGGGACCGATGACAGCCACCATAGTTGCGCCAATGATGCAAAGGAACATCCACGCGACGCCATAGCGACGTCCGGACCGCGCCTCAGAGGGCTTACGCAGTGCCATGAAGCGCACGATGATGTGCGGCTGTCCGAAGTAGCCCAAGCCCCATGCCAATCCTGAGATGGCGGTGATAAAAGACACGCCATTGAAGAGAGAGAACCAGTGAGGGTTGGAGCTCAATGCTTCGTGGAAGCCGTAGTTGTGCTCGGTTTGGTAAGTCCAGATTGAGGCGGCATCGTTCATGTGCAGCAAAGCGAAGGTGGGGACCAGAATTAGCGCGATGAACATAATCAGGCCCTGGACTGTATCCGTGTAGGACACAGCCAAGAATCCGCCGATAAAGGTATATGCGACGGTCACACACGCGATGACCAACATGCCGACGAGGTAGTCGCCACCAAACGTTGACTGGAAGTACTTGCCACCGGACACCATTCCCGACGCCACGTAGAAAGTGAAGAAAATCAAAATGATGAGGCCAGCGGCGATGCGCAGCGCATGGGTTTTGTCATCAAGACGCTTTTCCAAGAACGACGGAATGGTGATGGAGTTATCCGCGATCTCTGTGTAGGAACGCAATCGTGGGGCGGTCCACTTCCAGTTGGCCCAACAACCGATCAGGAGGCCAATGGGCATCCACAGTTGACCGAAGCCTGATACGTACATGGCGCCAGGCAGCCCCATGAGGAGCCAGCCGGACATGTCCGACGCTCCGGCAGAAAGTGCGGCGACGAAAGGATGCAGGCCGCGCCCGCCTAGCATGTAATCGTCGTATTCATCGGTTTGCCGGAACGAATACAGACCTATCGCAAGCATGGCGAGCAGATAGATCACCATGGCGATAATGAACCACGTTTGTTGACTCACGAAGACTCCTCGGTGGTTAGCGTGCTGGGACAGCAGTTCCATCAATCATGAACCGCTACGAATAGGGACAAAGAATACAAAAAAATACAAATAGAAAAATTGGGGATTGATAAAAGAGCGTTTTCAGGGTGTCATGGATGAGTAGGCGTATCAAATCCAGCGGGCTGTTTTGTCCATATTGACCCTTAGTCTCTCGTGGTTTTCACATGGTTGTCGCGCGGTACCGGCGTGATTGTCCTGGAGGGAGAGCACACTTCGTGGTGCGATTATTTCGTGTGGCCGGGGGAGCTTCGTCAGTTCTATCGAAAATAAGTTCGACGGGGCTATGTGGATGTCTCGAAGATTTGTCTCATGAGCCTGGTATCAATGAAAACATGTTTGCGTATCTTCTCCATGTTTTGTGGCCGGTGCATTCTGGCATGCATGTATGGGTGGAGGAGACTGATGGCCACAAGGTGGTGGCTAATTACTCCGATCTACCGCGTGACCAGTTCCCCCAGGTCATTCTGGATGCGTTAACTAATCGTGGTCGGCGGACAGTGGCGCCACGGCGTGCGCACGCTGTGCTATCAACACCAAAAGGTCGTCTCCGTGAGTTGACGATCCCCACAGTAGAGTTCAGCCCGGATCAGGCGGTTGATTTTCTGATAACGCTGGCCCGCTTGCAGGACAATGACGAGCTTCCTGAGCACATGGGTATTGCGGCGGAGACGGAATTCGTACTCACTCTCTTGCGGGGATTGGAAAAACTCCGCATGTCTGGGCGCGTTCTCTTCCGAATGCAGTGGGTTGATCAGGAATGGATTCCGATGTGGCAGCCCGCAGTTGGCATGGCTGAGCGCGTTTGGCTTGCCCAGATGGTCGAGGCAACACCAGAGGTGTTGACACTGTCCGGCGGTCGTGATCTCGCTGAACGGATTTCTGTCCCACTTATCGACGCCTTAGCCCGGCGGACCTTGGTGTCCATGCCTGATCAAGAGGAAATCGTTCAGCCCCTGGTCCGCTCACTTATTGACGGGTCGCCTTTGGATCGGGCAACCGGGTCGATGGTCGTCGATATCAATACGTGGCGTAGCAAAATGTCGTCGGAAAGCTATGACCTTATTTTTATTGTTCATGAACCCGACGATGTGGAAACGGAAGAACCGCGTTTCAACCCCGCGGATCCGCGTGCCGCCTATGAGCTGGCGGAAGCGGACATAGAACGAAATGAAGGCATGTCCCGGCTGGCCGATACGACAGGTAACGTGCACAACAACGGTGTCACTGCCGTAATAGGGCCTGAACCCAAAATTCAGTGGCGAATTCGGTTGGCTTATCGCTCGGGTACCGACGCACCCGCACCGATTCCGCAGCCGATCAATGACCCCGCGCTTCGCAAGCGTGTGGATGAGCAATTAGAGCGGGCTAGCCATGTGTGGCCACAACTTGCCACGTATGGCATTGACCCTGATACACGCGACTACCTTTTGTCCACGAACGACATTGTGGAATTTATTGATCGAGGTGCAGATACACTTCGGCAAATAGGGTTCCGGGTCTTGGTTCCAGCGCCATGGACAAAAGAAAAAGTCCGAGTGTCGCTGTCAGCACAGCCCGCAGTGGTGAACGGACCAGGTGACGCACAACTGGGTTTCGATCAGCTCTTAGACTTCTCATGGTCCGCGTCCATGGGCGGCAACCAGCTATCGCCCGCGGAGGTAGACGACCTCCTTCAATCCAGCACTGACCTCGTCAACATTCGAGGGAAATGGGTGCAAGCTGATACCCGTGTGCTTAAGGCAGCATCGAAGCACTTATCGTCTCTGGTGAACGGAACCACGGGCAAGGACAGCAGCGGTACCGACGAGGGACAGGTAACAGTAGGCCGGCTACGTCAGGCTACCGACGAGATTCGGCGCGATCTTCGTGACGATGGCGAAACAGGACCAATTATTGCCGACGCAATATCTGCTTCACCTGACGACGGGAATGAGGGTCCCGATGAACTTAGCGTGGATGACCCCAGCGTAGACGACCCCAGCGTGATGGTGGAAGCAGCGACGTGGATTAGTGCGCTCATCGGAGTAAATAAAGCCATTGCGCCTCAGCGCATCGACACCCCCTCGGGGATAACTGTTGAGCTGAGAGACTATCAGCGTCGAGGTTTTGACTGGCTCGCGTGGATGACGTCGCAGCACCTCGGTTGTGTACTAGCCGATGATATGGGCCTCGGAAAAACGCTGCAGACATTGACACTCTTGGCCTATGAGAAAGAAAATGCAGTGCCGTCAGGGCCGGCCCTTGTTATTGCTCCTACATCAGTGATAGGGAATTGGATTGCGGAGGCAAAAAAATTCGCACCGAACCTGAGCACGTACTTACACCACGGTCCCGCCCGGCTCGAGGGTGAAGCACTGACGGATAAGATTGCTGCAACCGACCTCATTGTCACCACCTACTCGATCGCGACGCGGGATCAAGAGGTCCTAGGTCGGACATATTTTCACCGCATCGTTATAGATGAAGCCCAGCAGGTGAAAAATCCCGGGACGAAGAATGCGAAAGCTGTCCGGGCTTTGCAGGCATCTCACCGGCTTGCACTTACTGGTACACCCGTGGAGAACAGGTTAGATGAGCTGTGGGCAGTGATGGATTTTTGTAATCCGGGCCTCTTTGGGAAACGTAACGAGTTTCGCGACCGGTACTCCATTCCCATTGAGCGGTACCACGATGACAACTTGACGGCGGATTTAAAGGCGCTCACGCAACCATTCATTCTCCGGCGAGTAAAAACAGATCCCGCCGTTGTCGATGATCTTCCCGAAAAGAACGAAGCCGTATTGGTAGCAGAGATGCTTCCGCAGCAGGCGAGCCTGTATAAAGCTGTCACGGCCACAGTGGCTAAGGAACTCGAGTCCAAACAAGGCGGAATCGATCGTCGGGGGCTCATATTTAAGCTGCTTACAGGATTAAAACAAATATGCAACCACCCCGCGCAGTATCTGGGGGATGACTCACCATTCTTGGATGGATCCCACCATCGCTCCGGTAAAGTCGCCACCGCCGAACCGCTCGTGGATGAAGCGCTTCAGCAAGGCCGAAAAGTGCTGATCTTCACCCAATTTGTCGTGTTCGGAAACATGCTCAAAACATATTTCAATAATCGATATGGAATTGACGTCCCTTTTCTTAACGGCTCGGTAGAGAGAAAAGAGCGGGACCGCATGGTAGACACTTTTAATTCCCCGGCAGGCCCACCGATCATGATTCTGTCTCTCCGAGCAGGAGGAACCGGCCTGAACCTCACTGGAGCTAGCGTTGTTATTCACATGGACCGGTGGTGGAATCCGGCTGTCGAAAATCAAGCCACTGACCGCGCCTATCGCATTGGCCAAGAACACGATGTCAGCGTCTATAAGCTAATTAGTAAAGGGACGATTGAAGAGAAAATTAACGATATCATCGAAGGGAAACTCCAACTGGCCAGCGCTGTTGTCGGCACTGGTGAAGCATGGATTTCCGAGCTGTCAGATGATGAGCTTCTCCAGTTGGTCACCATGAAGGAACCTACAAAGCCTATTCGGTCCGAATACACCAACGCTCGAGCGCGGCATAGCCTGCCAACGACCAGCAATGCCGGGAGACACCATGAGTGACACACCGCATCATCACTCGCGATCAGGCGATAAGCGTCGCCGTCTCACCGTCGACGATAACGTTATCTACCTGAACTTCGGCCGAAACCGGGACACCGCTGGCGCAGATGAGGAAGGGAACTCGGCGTCTCACCAACGGACACGTCAGTATCAGCGCGGGGGATCCGCGACTTCAGCGAACCGACAATCAGGAGCAAAGTGGCGTGCTAGTTCTCGTCGCCCTCGTGGGCGCGACGACCGCAGTGCGCATTCGTGGCCAGCGTCAGTAATCATGCGTCAGCTCGATGACAACACCGAGGCCGGGAGGAAGAAGCGAGGCCGCGATTACTTCCGACAGGACTCCCTCCTGCGAGTAGACATCGAGGATTGGCAAATAGTCGCCCAGGTGATGGGATCCCAGCCAGAGCCATTCACTATCCATGCCTATGTGCCGCATGACCCCGATGCCGTCGACCAAGCTATTAAGTACCTGTCTGATGATGACCAGGCATACGACAATTTTGTGCAGGGGCAGGAAGACCGTCGCCTAGAAAGCATGCTGTTCCCGTTCGACGATGCACGGTGGTCATGCAGCTGCCCTGATCCGGACCCGTGGTGCAAACACATCTACGCCGTTGGTCTATATCTGCAAGAGCGGTTTACCAGCGACCCCTTCAGTATTCTCCGCGTGACAAACACCACACGAGAGGACATTTCGCGACGAGTTCATCAGGCTCATGAGCGTGCAGGGGATGGATACAGAACGCCGTCACGGACTTTAGATTCCCCGAGTTCTGATGTAGTCGGACAGGACAATGCAACAGCGCGACGCAGATGGGCCGCAGGTGTGGGCACTTCGTCTACTTATGGCGTCGATGGCCAGCAGACCGACCCGGACACTTTTTGGGGTGTGCCCATGAACTACCCAAGCCCACCACGCGTGCAGAAAGCATCAGCCCTGGAGGACCATGACCAACAAGCATTAATGAAAGTTCTCAGTTGGGTTTCCTATGGCGCGGTGGGGCAGCTCAGTGCGCGCAGTGACCTCGAAGATGTTTATCACCACCTCATGACCGCACCGCCAGAAATGGCTCACCCCGACGACCAACACGAACACGTCGATACGCCACCGGATGACCAAGGATAAATGACGAAGGATAATTATGATTCCCTCACACTCTCACCCCGAGAAAGTAACAGGCACGATTAATCATGGGCATGCCTCAGCGCGCGGTCATGCTCGCATTCTTCACACTTCCGACTGGCAGCTCGGAATGGAACGGTGGTTCCTGAAAACAGACAAAGGCACGAATAGCGACGACGGTGGCCTTGATTCTCAAGCGCTCTATACGCAAGCTCGGTTCACAGTCATTAAACGAATGGCAGATATAGCTCACGAGCGACAGTGTGATGCCGTCGTTGTCGCTGGAGACGTCTTTGACTCTCCGCAGGTAGGGGAGCGGATTCAGAACCGCTTCATTGAGGCGATTGAACGCTTCACTCCGATCCCCATCGTATTTTTACCTGGTAACCATGACCCTTACCAGATAGGGAGCATGTGGAACTCGCCATTTGCTACCCGCATACAAGAGGCGGGAGGAATCATTATTTCCGACTATTCCATCCACCACCTTGGCGGTGTTGATGTTGTGGGAGCGCCACTGACCAGCAATAAACCAACTGAAGATACGGTGTCGGCTGTCCTACGCAACCTTGAACCGTCTTCTGGGGTCCGGGTTCTGTTAGGACACGGTCAGCCCCGACGAGACTGGTATGAGTCTACGGCTCACGCAGATCACGCGGTCGACATGGACAATGTAGACCAAGCACTGGATACTCATAAGGTTGACTACATTGCCATGGGAGACACCCACTCCGTAGAAAAACTTGATTCCCGCGGAGGTATGTGGTTTTCCGGATCCCCTGAGCCAACTGATTTCGACGATCGTGAACGAAACTCGGGATATTGCTTAGTTGTTGATATTGATGTTGCCGACGGAACCACGACGTTGACAGTTGATCCTGTCCACGTGGCTGAGTGGTCCTTTCATTCCGATGTGCGCGAAGTGAACGCTGACGCGGATATAGAACAATGGTTTTCTGACCTCAATAACATGCGTGACGCCTCAACGACCGTCATAAAGAGCACACTCTCCGGAAGAATCAGCCTTGAACAAGATAGCCGGATAGAGGAATACAGACAACGCATAGCTTCGAAATTCGCGGCATTTTACGACAATGAGGGTAAATCAGAGCTCAGCATTGTCCCCGATTCCCTCGATGCGGATGCCTTTAATCTACACGGGTATTTCCGGAAAGTTCTCGACGATCTTGATCCTGAAGACGATACCGATAGGGAAGCGCTAAGAATTCTTTACCAACTTAATCAGCGGTATCAGGAAAGCGAGTAATGGTGATGAAAATTCACAAAATTGATATTAGGAACTTCCGCGGTATCGACCACGTTACTTTAGAATTCCCAAATACTGGTGTAACAGTGATCTCTGGGCCTAATGAGGTGGGGAAATCTAGTGTTGTCAAAGCACTAACGATGTGGAAGTCAGCCTTGTACTCAAGCACAAAAGCGGAAGTTAAAGCTGCCAAACCCGTGGACAAGGATGTTGCCCCCGAAGTTACTGTGGAGATGACTGTCGATGGACAGCACTTCTCGATGTACAAGAGGTGGCTGAAAAACTCTCAAGCAGAACTTAGGATTCTTAGTCCACTGCGAACAACTAAGACCGGAAAAGAAGCAGAGTCATGGGTTAATGAGGTTTTTTCCTCAAGCGACCAATCAATGCCTTTTGATGCCTTGACGGTCAGCCAGAACAGTGGGACATGGGATTTCCTCGATGTTGGGAACTATGCTGCACTCGAGAATAGTCTCTCCGAATCTGATAGTAGTGATGACGGCGACGCGGTTGGTTTACGAGGGGACATTAAGAGTGAGTTCGATAAATACTTCACACCAGCGGCCAAACCACGAGCAGGTGTGCATAAAGACGCTATTAGTGAGTATGAAAAGGCGAAGGAAGATGAGAAAGATGCTGAAAATGCTGCAGAAAAGTTAGCGAATTTGCGAGCAGAGTTGGAGAGAATCTCCCACAAACTCGACGACGATAAAAAAACACTTACCGACGTGTGTGCATTACGTGATAGTGCGAAAAACGAAAAAAAGAAAATCGATGAGGCTCGGGCGAAACTGGAGCAGGCGCAACAAGGTCGGAAAGACGCTGAATCCGCGCTTCAACGTCAGCGAGAGTTAAAGCAAAGCCGGACGCAGCTTCACGACGATTATGCTGAACGCAAACAGCAGGCAGCGAAGGCAGAAGAGAAATATAACCAGGTAGCAAAACAAGCTGAATCCTATGAGGCTCGGGTTAAAGCTGCTCAAGATACGTATGACAACGCGCAGCGGGTTAAAACATATGCGGATTTAGAGTTGGACAAGCTGAAAACTCACCGAGATTGGGCCGCGTCCATGAAGGAGGCCGAACAGGTTCGAACCAAGCTACTGTCAGGAGATGCTGCTAACAAGCGTCGACACGAAGCTGAGAGCAAACTCGATGACGGCTCATCCATTATCGATGACGACGCGTTTGATGACCTGAAAAAGAGTCAAGAGGCGTGGCGTAACCAGGAAGAGGCCTTAGGCTTTGCGGTAGGGAAGATCCATATTGAGGGTCCTGACGGTGACCCCGCTGTAGGGGACTACCCCATGGATAGGCCCCGGCGCATTGAACTGGGGGAATACACACTGGAAATTCACCCCTCTGCTGAGACGCGCGACCGAAGGAAAGATGTCGATTCCGCGCACGAGGTCTTCACAGGTTTGTTAAGAAAGCATGAGTTGGGTTCGTTTGATGACGTTGAACGACGTCATAATGCCTATATACAGGCTCGCAATGAACGTGATGCCGCACAGCGTGATCAAGAAATAGCTTGGGGAAACCAACCGCGTGAGGTCATCGAGACGAAGCTACAAGAGTTGCGCCGTTCTGCCGATGACTATGAAGAGCAGTACCAAGACCTCCTCGACAGAGAAGCGCAGCGTAATTCTAGCCATGACTCAGATGGTGACCTTATGGCCGGCAGGCGAACTCATGAAATGTTAAAAGTCGAGAGTGTGCCGTCGAGTGAGGACATTCATCGAGCTAGGGCGGAGAGAGATCATGCCGAGCATGCTTTTGCTGTGGCACGCCGCGACCTGGAGAAACTTCGTCAAGAAGATGTGGCCGTCCAGCTATCGCGCGAGAAAGCCAATCGCGATTCGGCGAACAAGGAACGCGACAGAGCCTTAGAAAAGTTAGCCGAAGCGCAGGCTGCTCTCTCCGACGAGGTTCTAACGAATAACTTCCACGAAGCAGAAGAGCAGTGGGATTACCGACGCGGTGTATACGACAAAGCCGTCCGCAATCTCAAGGCACTTGACCCCGAGCAGAACACTAAGAAACTCGAGGACGCCAAACGTCGAGAACGGGCTCTTATGCAAGCAATCGAAAACTCGAGGAAAGAACAGTCTCATCTTCAAGGACTGATTGAAGGATCCGGGTCGCCTGATGCAGATCTTCAGGAGAAAAAGACGATCCTTAAGCAAAAAGAAAACACTCTAAATGCTGTCAGGATGCGGGCCAACGCTATCCGCCGCTTATACGACTTAGTGGAAAAGCATTTCGAAGATGCGAAGAAAGAGTACCTAGAGCCATATATCAACCTTCTTACTGAGAAGGCTGGCCACGTTTTTGGCCCGGACGTGTCATTCACGTCAGAGGGCGATGCCGGTCATGGTAGATCAACAAGCAGGAAAAGTAGGGGCAAGAAAGCCACTAGCGCGTCGACAATCTCGCAGCGTGTTCTCAATGGCCGAGCAGTTAACCTCGCCGACCTATCCGGTGGCGCTGCCGAGCAACTGCAGATCGTCCAGCGCCTAGCAGTCGCGGAGCTAGTCGGAGATCAGAGCGTACCTGTCTTCCTCGACGATGCCCTGGGGTATGCGGATAGTGAGAGGGCCAGGAAAATGAATGAACTGCTGACGGAATCAGGAAAGAAACACCAGATCATCGTCATGACATGTGTTCCCGAACGGTATAAATCTGTCGAAGCAGCGAAAAGGATCGAAATGACCGGAACGAAGTAACCACTGAAATTGAGTGATTAAGGGAACCGAGCTCTCACGAAACCGAGCACTGCTGGCACGAACCCACCACGTTCTACATTGTGGATCAATTGTTGAAAGGACGAGAATAGACACCATGTCAGACGACAAGAAAAGTACGGAAACTGCGCGACAAGCAGAAAGCGTGACCTCTAGTAGCGTCGATCAAGGCGAAAAGCCACGCGTGCCTGTCACCGATGTTCTTAACGCTCCGCCCCAACGCGATGATCCCATTTCTTTCCTGACAGATATGGATGGTGTGTTGGTCAAAGAAGGCGACATCATTCCTGGTGCGGACGAGTTCCTTAATGAGCTTCGCGATAATGATGTCGAATATATGGTGCTCACCAATAACTCGATCTATACCCCACGCGATTTGTCCGCGCGGTTGGAGCGGACGGGGATCGATATTCCTGCCGAACGTATCTGGACATCTGCTAAAGCCACTGCTGCTTTTCTCGCTAGCCAGAAAGAAGTATCGACGGCGTATGCCGTCGGTGAATCGGGATTAACCACTGCCCTTCACGAAATAGGGTGGATTCTGACCGACTCGGATCCCGAATACGTTGTGCTTGGGGAGACTCGCACCTATTCATTCGAGGCCATTACGACAGCGATTCGGCTCATCCGCCGAGGTGCAAAATTTATTTGTACTAACCCTGATATCACGGGGCCATCGCCGGAAGGGGTGCTGCCCGCCACTGGTGCCGTTGCGTCTCTGATCCAGACGGCATCAATGAAAGAACCTTATTATGTCGGCAAGCCGAATCCAATGATGATGAGGTCGGCGCTTCGCCGTATCGGTGTCCACTCCGAGAACACCGTTATGGTGGGCGATCGCATGGATACTGACATCAAGGCCGGAATGGAAGCCGGTATGAAAACAATCCTCGTTCGTTCCGGTATTACCGACGATGACATGATTGAGAACTTCCCCTACCGGCCTAGCCGCGTGATTGACTCAGTCAAAGATCTCGTCGGAAATGTTCACGATCCCTGCGGTGAATTCGAGGAATAAAAGGAAGCTATTGGTCGATTAGCCAGGGCAAACCCTCCGCAGCATTCGCTCGGATCGACCATGTAGCTAATTGTGTGAGGTCAGTCTCAGCCGGGCTGACCTCCACGATGGGTACGCCACGGCGGGCAGCGAGCGTCGGCAATGACGCTGCTGGGTAGACAACGCCGGACGTTCCTATGATGACCACCAGGTCGGCGTCGCTCATGGCTGCCTCTGCCTCTGACCAATCCTTGGACGGCAGGGCCTCGCCAAACCATACGACGCTAGGGCGGACTGTTCCTCCGCACTCCGCGCAGCGAGGGGGAGCGAGCCGTTCAACGGGATGAGTAGGGGGTTCTTCACCTGGCGCGGGCTTTCCACATACACTGCACCGATACTCGTTTAGGCGGCCATGAAGGTGCGCCACGTTTTTCGATCCAGCACGTTCGTGCAGGTCATCGATATTTTGTGTCGTGGTGTGCATTGAGACCCCATCGCGCGCAGCCCACCGAGCCAACGCTTTGTGCCCGGCATGTGGTTGTGCTTCGCGTGCACAGTGCTCTCGCCACTGATACCAAGCCCACATGGGATCAGGATCCTCCCGCCACGAATCAATACTGGCCATTGCTTGGGGATCCACGTGACTCCATAGACCAGTCTCTGCATCGCGGAAGGTATCTAAACCGCTATCAGCGCTCATCCCTGCCCCGGTAAATATTTCGACGCTGCGTGCTCTGTCTCGGGTGGTGCGAAGACTGTGTGGAAGTGGGTCAGTAGTGGAGATAACAGTTGTATTGGGATACATCAGATTCATTCGATGCTCGCGCAGTGGGAGAGCGATGCTGCTGGAAATGGTGGAGTGGTCAACTGAGCCCGTGAGAAGAGCACCGGTCATTATGCCTCCCGTTCGCTCGCTCACAGTAAGTGGCGTGGGGAATTAAACCATGTGCTCTCCGCGGGCTCGTTCTTTATTACTCTGAGTTATTCCGAGTAAGAATGGCGCTCAGAAATAGTGCCGTCCAGATTCTTGATGATGTGGTCACCCTTGCGCTCTTTAGCGAGGTTACGGCCATATTCGACAGCTTCTTCTTTGGTCTCGTGGGTGCTGGTTGCGCGCTCATTACCCTGAGGGCGGTTTTTCCATTCACCATCTTCGTTGTAGGTCTCGATAACGGTGTCAGCCATTGCTGTATCCTTCCCTTTCAATCAATTGACGACGCTCTTTCCGGTAGGCGACCGAATGAATTCGGTCGGATCCGAACACCAAGCAGTGCTACATATCAAGTATAGAGACAGGTAATTCGTTGCGCTCTGCGTTCACCGAGATTACGGCCACAACACGAGTGGCTTTCTTGGTTATACCGGTTTTCTCGGGTGGGCGGGGGGAACCGCGATTTTCAGATCTGTGGCTTTTAGCCCTTTAGTGACACTCTTCACAGTAAGCTGTTGATATTCTTTCATCGCGACGATCAGTCGTGACGGTTCTTTGAGTCCGCCCGCTTGGGCTATCTGCGAAAGATGCTGACCGTATATCGGTGGTTATCTCAGCGTGGACAACCCGGCGGTGGGGTACAACCGTCGCACTCGGACACCGGGACCAGGATTGCCGCGACTTAATGACGAGCTTGAATTGATGAGGAGAGATCTACGATGTCGCCAGTTCCTCCACCCCCACCGGGGAGCCCATCCCCATCGGAGGCCTCGAAAAAACGTGCCCCAGCCGAATCCGGCAGCGACGACACGTCGAAAGAAGCGGTGGAACCGCGCGAGGTCGATAGCGCAGTTACCCAGGGTGACGACGCCGGGTCAGGTGATAAACCTAAGCTCAGTGCTAAGTCTCAAGCTCCTGGTGCTCCGACAGCGCCAGGCGCGCCGAAAGCTCCTGGTGCTCCGAAGGCTTCATCGACATCCGGAGATGTGAAGGAGGGGGGAGCCCCCTCGGCTCCTAAGACAGCGAAGGCGCCAGGCGCGCCGAAAGCGCCGACCTCTGCTAAGACAGGCGGAGCCCCCCAAGCCCCTGGTGCCCCGAAAGCCCCAACCTCTGCTAAGACAGGCGGAGCTCCTAAGGCACCAGGTGCACCTCAAGCGCCATCAGCGCCGTCGGCTCCGAAAGCCCCGGGGGCGGCTAAAACTCCGTCCGCTCCAGGTGCTCCGAAGGCCCCCACGGCGGCTGGAGCAGCCGCTCCCGGTGCCCCCAGTAAACCCGGAGCTAAGAAACCTGGTGCCCAAGGGAAGCCAGGCAAACCAGGCGCAGGCGCGCCAGGCAAACCAGGCGCTAAAGCCCCCGCTGCGAATAAGCCCGGTGGCCCGAAAGCGCCGGGCAACAAGAAATCGGGCACTGGCAAGGCCGGGAATGGGAAGACCGGCAAAAATGGGGCCAAGAAGTCCGGGAAGAAGGACTCGAAGAAGCAGCGCGAACCGATCATGATCGGTGAAAAAAGTCTGATGCAGTGGGGCAAGATCGCTGGCCTTGTTGCAGCTGGACTTATTGTCCTTGGAATCATCGTGGTTGTTGCCGCGCGATGGCTGATGAGCCTGGATGCTGTCTCTCGATGGGTGGACAGGTATCCCGGCGACTATGATCCATCGCCGGAGCCAGATCCTGGTTTCCCGTTGTGGGCTCGATGGCAGCATTACCTCAATTTCTTCTTCATGTTGTTGATCATCCGTACCGGTCTGCAAGTGCGGCACCAACAAAAGCCTCCTGCCGTGTGGCAATCGAAGCGTGGAGGTAAGAAAATCAGCATTTTCTTGTGGTTGCACACCTCAATTGATGTGTTATGGCTGATCAACGGTGTGGTATTTGTTGTGCTCTTGTTCTCCACGGGGCATTGGGCGCGTCTCGTACCCACCAGTTGGAAAGTCTTCCCGAACGCCTTGTCTGCAGCACTGCAGTATGCGTCATTCGATTGGCCAGCGGAACACGGTTGGGAGAACTTCAATAGTTTGCAGCAAATCATGTACTTCCTGGTGATCTTCATCGCTGCGCCTTTAGCTGCGATCTCGGGAGTGCGCATGAGCGAATGGTGGCCGAAAAAGGCAAAAACCCTGAATAAGCTGTACCCAGCCCCGGTCGCCCGTCATATTCACTACCCGACGATGATCTTCTTCGTTTTCTTCGTTTTCATTCACGTCTTCCTCGTCTTCACGACGGGCTTCCGCGAAAACCTCAATCACATGTTCGCTGGTAATGACTCAGCGAATTGGGGTGGTTTCCTCTGGTTCATTGGTGGCCTTGCTGTCGCAGTGGCTGCGGTGATGGCCGCACGACCGCTCGTCTTGGCTCCGATCGCAAGTCGTTTTGGGCAAGTGAGCGCACGCTAGAACTCACATTTAGTTATCAGATTGAGAATCTATTCGCCGTCGATAGGTAGATGATCGACGGCGAATCGTGCGTTTTTGGCATTTTTTTAACACGTGTTGGCATGTGTTTGAGCCGTTGCCGAGAGTGATTGTCAGTGTAATTGTGGCTCCTTCCTGGGGTGTTGGGGATGCGAATCGGGGGGTACTAGTGTGTGGGAGGATCACAAGCGTTTCGGGCGAAGGCCCGGTGTAGACGTTGGCGATGATGACGCGGTCGCGCCCGTTGGTTCACCTGTTTACGCGTGAGTAGAAAGTCTCGATTTTTTGCTTGCACTGCAGATATTGATCGTCTTGGCGGCTATTGTCCTGGGGGCCCGTTTAGGTTCAATAGCAATCGGCTTCGCCGGCGGTCTGGGGGTACTTCTCCTCGGACTGGCCGGGGTTCCGGTGTCCAGTGAACAAATCCCGTTTGACGTCATTAGCATCATTATGTCCGTTATTTCGGCAATTGCGGCCATGCAGTTGGCCGGAGGAATGGACTACCTGGTTCATGCTGCTGAACGTTTCTTGCGGAAAAATCCGAAACGAGTTACATTCCTTGCCCCGATTGTCACGTATCTAATGACGTTATTGGCCGGTACAGGCCATACCGCTTTCTCGACGCTTCCGGTCATCGCCGAAGTAGCTAAAGAGGGTGGTGTTCGACCGTCTAGGCCGTTATCCATTTCTGTTGTCGCCTCCCAGATAGCGATTACCGCGTCGCCGATTTCGGCCGCGGTCGTTTTGATGGCGTCGTTGATGGAGCCTCACGGGGTGAGCTATCTGACGCTCCTCGCTGTGGTTATTCCATCTACCTTCTTGGCTATTTTTCCCGCGGCGTTCATTACTAATCACCTTGGGAAAGAACTCAGCGATGATCCGATTTATCAAGATCGGCTAGCTAAAGGGTTGGCAAAGCGCACACAAGGCCGGAAAGCTTATGTCCCCACGAAAAATTCCAAGCTTTCGGTGTGGATTTTTCTCGTCGCAATTATTGCGGTCATGGTCTACGCGACCCTGATTTCTGACCAAGTGGGATTAATTTCACATCCGACATTGCCCCGGAATGAAGCCATCATTTCATTGATGTTGGCAACAGCCACGATCATTACGCTTGTCTGTAAGCTACCCGCCGCTGAAGTGTTGACGACTCAGGTGTTTAAGTCGGGCATGTCTGCGTGCATATGTGTGATGGGTGTTGCGTGGCTGGGTACAACCATTATCGACGCGCACTTGGACCAGATTAAAGATCTAGCCGGGAATGTGTTGACGGACTATCCGTGGATGCTCGCTGTGGTGTTGTTCCTTGCTGCGGCCTTGTTGTACTCCCAGGCGGCTACGACGAAGGCTCTCATGCCAGCGGCATTGGCGGTGGGCGTAAGCCCAGTCATAGCGGTGGCATCGTTCGCAGCAGTAAGTTCTTTGTTTATTTTGCCGACGTACCCAACACTTCTCGCGGCGGTGGAAATGGACGATACTGGAACCACGCGGATCGGAAAATACGTGTTTAACCACCCGTTCCTTATTCCCGGCACGGTGGCGATTGCAACCGCGGTTGGTATTGGCTTTGTTTTGGGAGAACTTCTGATTTAAACCGCCAGGCGCCGTCGTCCGAGGTTCCTCGTCGGAGAGGTGTGGCAAAGCTATGACTGGCCAGTGTGGTCTCTGTCTTTGTGGATCAAAATTTCGAGACCTTTACCCTGAAGACCGAGTGTTATCTATATGCCCTTGGTTTTCAGCACCCACTAAACCGCGGACTTCATGGCGGCACAGTGATCAAGGGGACCCACAGGACTACCTCGCTAGCCACCATTGCTTAACCTTCACTCCTATCAGGTTTAAAACCAATACAATATAAAGCGTTTTATCGGGCCTGACTGGGGAAAAGAAGGGTGGTGGCTAAAAATGTCTACTTTTACTGTCACAGCTGAGCCCGACACGAGTAGTGACGTCGTGGGCTTAGTATGTCCTGAGGTAGGTGCTGTGTCTCAGGTGGAAAACCTTGATGATGTTGCGGATGAAATGCGGGAAGCGATCGCTTATCTTGCAGGAATAAAAGAAGATGAAATGGATACCGAGATAAAGACTGTTAAAAAAGCTAGTTAGAAAAGGCTAAAACCCGCTTCGACCAAGGACGTCTACTGATCGAAGCGGGATATTAATGTGCCCCCGACAGGATTCGAACCTGCGACCTTTGGTACCGGAAACCAACGCTCTATCCCCTGAGCTACGGAGGCATTGTCGGCAACCACCAGTACAATCCATCTGACATTGAATCAGCGAATAACAGGGTGGCCACCGCACGACGAAACTACCTTAGCACTCCGCCATGAAAGTATGAACACGCGGGGTAACTCACGCCGGCAATCACGCGTTAATAACCCGTCTACCAGTCACTTTCGGACAATCAACACAATCAGAGTTCGTGGTCCGTGAACCCCTTCGACACGACTCAACTCAATATCAGAGGTCGCCGACGGACCAGAGATAAGGGTGATCGGCATTTCCGGGTTGAGGCGATCAATAGCCTCAGGAACACCATAGACAATCGACTCCTCGCGCACGATGCACAAGTGGCAATCGGGGACCAGCGTCAGCGCACGTCGCCCATTTGTCGCTGACCCATCCAAGTAGATCGTGCCCGTCTGGGCGGAACTTACGTGAGACTCAGTGATGATCGCATCGAAGCGCCCCAACGCGTGAGGATCAGTGGACCGATCGTCCTTCTCAACGTCAGCTGAGACTGAGGAATAAATAGACTCGTCAATGCCCTCAGCTACCCCGATCGTGGAGAAGCCATGTTCGCGACAGAGCTCAGCCACCGTGGACGGCAGCTCAGCCTCTTTAACGATGTGAACGTCGGCCTTGTAATCCACCAATCGATCGTCGAGGAGATCAACCAGTTCTTGGGTGGACCGAGTCCGGTTGGTCCTGTAGTCCCGTGGAATGGGGTAGGGATCTGATGGCACACCAGCCAGTTTGTTTGCACTGCGGATTCGCCCGAGGATTTCCTCTTTAGCCGACGTCGACCGGAATCCCATGACTACTTCCCCTCTCTCGACGAATTCTTAGCGTTGCTGCTGTCGTGTGCATGTGACTCAGAAGTAGCGTCGTTGAGTACATGCTCAAGAGGCTTCGATGATGTGTGTCGTGAACCAGATTCACTGACCTTCACTTCGGATGCATCACCAGTGTTGTGATCGGCGTGGCGGAAACTGTTATCCGGAATGCCTTCCCTCCGCGCAGCAGCCAGAGTCTTCTTGCCTTCCTCGGAAGCAAACCATGCACGGAATGATTTCTTCGGCGGAATCGCAGTATCCCGGACATTCGACCACCCAGAGAGGAAGCCGGGCAGGCTAGTGATCTTCCCTTTCGGCCATCCAAGTGCGCGTCCCAACACAGCGGCCCGGGCAGAGAAGTTCCAAATCTGTTTGTTTCCGAAGACCAGCCCCATGCTGCTCATGATCATGCCTTCGAACTTCGGCCGGTGGTGCTCAATCTTCTGATGGCGAAGCTCGAGCAACGCAGACGGGATGTCGATCTCAACGGGGCAGACCTCGAAGCATGCGCCACACAATGACGAGGCATAAGGGAGTGAAGCGTTGGGATCCTCGGCGGATTCCATACCAGCTAGCTGAGGCGTCAAAATGGCGCCGATTGGGCCTGGATAGGTTGACCCGTAGGCGTGACCACCAGCCCGTTCGTACACCGGGCACACGTTCAAACAGGCGGAGCAGCGGATGCACTTTAACGCTTCCCGGCCGATGGCGTTCGCCAACGCATGTGTCCGTCCATTGTCAATAAGCACAATATGGAAGTTCTTCGGCCCATCGCCCTCAGTCGTTCCCGACCACAGGCTGGTGTAGGGGTTCATGCGCTCGCCAGTGGAGGACCGAGGAAGCAACTGCAAGAACACCTCGAGGTCCTTGAAGGTTGGCAAGAGCTTTTCAATCCCCATCACAGAGATCAAGGTTTCAGGCAAGGTCAGACACATGCGGCCATTGCCCTCGGACTCGACGATAGAGAGCGTGCCTGTCTCTGCGATGCCGAAGTTAGCGCCAGAGATAGCTACCTTCGCATCCATAAATTGTTTGCGCAGGAACAGCCGCGATGCTTCGGCCAAGTCTGCAGGATTATCTGTCAAACTCTCATCCGTATTGGGCATCTCCTTGATGAAGATGTCCCGGATCTCAGCGCGGTTGCGGTGAATCGCAGGAACCACGATGTGTGACGGACGATCATGACCGAGCTGAACAATAAGCTCGGCCAGGTCCGTCTCGCGTGCCTCGATTCCAGCTTCTTTGAGAGCATCGTTGAGGCCAATCTCCATTGTCGCCATCGACTTGATCTTGACGACCTTCTTCTCACCTGTCTCCTTAACAAGACCAGTGATGATATCGTTGGCCTCTTTCGCATCACGGGCCCAGTGCACATGGCCACCACGGGCGGTGACGGCTTCCTCAAATTGCTCCAGAAGCTCGGGCATCCGAGCCATCACATCACGTTTAATGGCCGACCCGGCGTCGCGAAGTTGCTGCCAATCGTCGATTTCACCAACGACACGGGCGCGCTTATCTCGAATCGTGTGCGTCGCCATCCGTAAGTTGTGGCGCTGAACAGAATTCTTTAAATCATGGCGGGCAGCTTGGGGGAATCTCTCTGTACCGCGAAGATTGCCGACGCCATCAGGGGCAGTGGGCGGCATCGTTGGCATACCAAGACTGATGGTCACAGCATTGCCTCCTTGGAATAGAACGCGCCTTCCGGCGTCCAGGGGTGTTCTTCAGTCGATGCTAGAATTTCTGCGATGTGCAGGGCTCGGACACCAGAGCGCTGGCGGGACAAGCTACCGCCGATATTCATGAGGCAGCTTGGGTCGCCGGCGGTTACGAATTCCGCACCGGTCGAGACAACGTTGCGAGCTTTGTCTCCCACCATGGCGGCCGAGGTATCAGCGTTCTTCACCGAGAAAGTTCCGCCGAATCCACAGCATTCCTCCGCACCGGGCAGGCGGACGAGATCCAGACTCTTTACCTCTTTGAGCAGCTGATATGGGCGGTTGCCCACCTTCACCATGCGCAACGAGTGACAGGTTGAGTGGTACGTCACGCGGTGGGGGAAATAAGCACCGATGTTTGTTTTTCCCTCAATATCAACGAGGAACTCCGAGAGATCCAAGGTCTTCGGTGCCGTCTTCTTCACACCGTCGACGAGTGCTTTATCGCCATAGCGTTCCGCAACCATTTGGTGCTGGTGGCGGACCGCGCCCGTGCATGAGCCCGATGGTGCGATGACGTAGTCAATGGAAGGATCCGAGAATGCGTCAACGTAGTCGCGGATCTGGGGGATGATTTCTCTTTGATAGCCAGTGTTGACGTGCATCTGCCCGCAGCACGTCTGGCCTTCGGGGAATACTACTTCGTGCCCAAGCCGGGACAAGATCACTGCCGTCGCCTTGGAAGCGTCAGGAAATAGGGCATCCCCGATACACGTGGAAAATAGTGCGATACGCACAAGCCCTCCTCAGGGTTAAAGTCGTCATCATCAGTTTAGGACTAAAACTGCATTCCTCAGAGGTGATCAGCGGGTATTGGCGCAGGTAAATGAGTTGAAAATGAAATGGAAATGATTGTCGGGAAACTTTATTAAGCATTCGCGCAGTGCACGGAAATTCCCTAGAAACGTATGTGTATTAACGCAATACCAACGTTTCGGAAATAAAATCTCCGATTTACCCTCTTTCGGGGTGAATAGCGAAGAGCTGGCAGCGACACTCCGTCGTGACAAACGGTTCAATCAACCGAAACTGACAGTGAGCTGGAGCAGCGCTTGGCGGTGATAGGGAACCCTGGTGTGGTGCCGTACACTGTGGGCCTATGACTCCCGAAGAATTGTCGACTCTCATTGCCACGCGTGCTGAATCCGTATTGTCACACCACGGGAAAGATGCCTCGGTTTTACCGCCGACGGTGACAGTAGAACGACCCCGCAACCCGGAACATGGCGACTACGCAACCAACTTGGCCTTGCAGATTGCCAAGAAAGTGGGGACATCACCCCGAGAGCTAGCCGGTTGGTTAGCAGAAGATTTAGCCACTAATTCCGCCATCGGCACTGTCGACGTCGCCGGCCCCGGGTTCCTCAATATTCGTTTGGCCGCCGCTGCTCAGGGAGAAATCGTGGGTCGCATCCTCGCCGAGGGGGAACGGTTTGGAAGCAGCTCAGAACTCAGCGACGAGGTCATCAACCTCGAATTCGTATCAGCGAACCCCACCGGGCCCATCCACTTGGGTGGTACACGCTGGGCCGCAGTCGGCGATGCTCTCGGCCGTATTTTTGCATTCCGCGGTGCGTCGATTACCAGGGAGTATTACTTCAACGACCACGGGCGGCAGATCGATCGCTTCGCACGATCGCTCGTCGCGGCCGCACTCGGCCAGCCCACCCCAGAGGATGGCTACGGAGGCGAATACATTCAGGACATCGCGTCCTCCGTCGTCGAAAAGCACCCGGAAGCAACGCAGCTGCCCCCTGAGGAGCGTCAGGAAATCTTCCGTAAGGAAGGCGTGGACCTCATGTTTGCGCACATTAAGCGCACCCTCCACGAATTCGGCACCGACTTCGATGTGTTCTTCCATGAGAACTCGCTCTTCGACTCTGGTGCGGTGGATCAGGCGATACAAAAACTGAAGGACAATGGCAACCTCTACGAGGCCGATGGGGCATGGTGGCTGCGCAGCACCTTATTTGGTGACGACAAAGACCGCGTCGTGATCAAGTCCGACGGCGACGCAGCATATATCGCGGGAGATATTGCCTACATCAGGGACAAAATCGAACGGGGGCATAACTTATGCATTTATATGTTGGGGGCCGACCACCACGGTTATATCGCCCGCCTCAAGGCAGCAGCGCAGGCACTGGGCTATGACCCCACCCAAGTCGAGGTTCTCATCGGCCAGATGGTGAACTTGGTGCGCGAAGGCAAAGCTGTCAAGATGTCCAAACGCGCCGGAACGGTCATCACGCTCGATGACCTTGTCGAACTTATTGGTGTCGACGCTGCCCGCTATGCGCTTATCCGCAGCTCAGTGGATCAAACACTGGATATTGATATGGATCTGTGGGCCCGCCAAACTAACGACAATCCCGTGTTTTATGTGCAGTACGCGCACGCGCGGCTGTGCTCATTGGGAAGAAAAGCGCAGGCGGCGGATATCGCGGTCAAAGACCCCGATTACTCTCTTCTGACCAATGACTATGAGGGTGCGCTTATCCGCACTCTGGGCGAGTTTCCCTCTGTGGTGGGAACCGCAGCGGAGCTCCGTGAACCGCACCGCATTGCGCGCTATACGGAGGAGCTCGCGGGGACATTCCACCGGTTCTATGACTCCTGCCAGATCCTCCCTAAGAAATCAGAACCGGCGGGCGATGATGCAGCCCCGATTGTCTACGCACGGCTGGCATTAGCTCAAGCAACCCGCCAAACAATCGCTAACGCATTGAACCTTCTCGGTGTCAGCGCACCCGAACGTATGTAGGAGCCCCCGTGGATCTACTGAGTAAAGGACCAGGCTTCGCGCATCTGTACGCCGATGCAAGCCTGCCCGAGTTTTCAACCGAGCAATTCAATGCTCTGCCACCTCATGTGTGGCCTATGAACGCGCACCGCGACGACGATGGTCAGGTGTCGATTGCCGGTGTCCGCCTGGCCGACTTGGCAAATAAATATGGAACCCCCCTCATGGTCGTGGATGAGGACGATTTCCGTGCCCGGTGCCGGGCCATGGCCGATGCGTTCGACGGCCCCGGCCATGTCCACTACGCATCCAAAGCATTCCTCACTGTCGGCATTGCCCGATGGGTAGCGAGCGAGGGATTATGCCTCGACGTCGCTTCCGATGGTGAGCTGGATGTGGCATTGCGCGCAGATTTTCCCCCCGAGCGCATCACCGTACATGGCAATAATAAGTTGGACAGCACGTTGACCAAGGCCGTTCAGGCGGGTGTGGGCCACATCGTGATCGACTCTCGTCAGGAAGTGGATCGGTTAGGGAAGATTGCGCGGGACGCTGGTGTTCGCCAAGAAGTGTTGATTCGTGTGACACCAGGTGTTCACGCGGACACTCACGAATTTATTGCGACGTCACACGAGGACCAGAAATTCGGCCTGTCGTTGGCATCTGGGGCGGCTAAGGATGCTGTCCTTGCAGCGATGGAATATGAGTCTTTGGCGGTCTCGGGGCTGCATGGCCACGTCGGATCCCAGGTTTTCGACGCCGACGGATTCTCGCTTGCGGCCGAACGTTTACTTGCCTTGATGGCTGACTTGCACCACGGGCTTGGCCGGTACGGCACGAACAGTGGCGTCGGGAATGATCGTGTCGACAATGATGACCCTGAGAACCCCGACGCCCAGACACATGATGTTAAGGATTCTTTGGACATCTTAGATCTTGGTGGTGGCTACGGTATTGCCTACAGCGCGACGGATTCACCTCTGAATGTTCAATCGGTGGCTAAAGATCTTAAATCTCGGGTCCATAAAGCAGCCCGTGAACTGCACTTTGACCCGCCTACATTGATGGTTGAACCAGGCCGTGCCATTGCCGGCCCGTCGACCGTGACTGTCTACACAGTGGGGACAATTAAAGATGTGCCCACGGATGAGCGATCGACGCGGCGCTACCTCGCCGTCGATGGAGGGATGTCGGATAATATTCGCCCTGCGTTATACAACGCCCATTACGACGGCCGGGTGATTAATCGGCTAATGCATGGAAATCCGATTCCCACCCGCCTCGTGGGATCGCATTGTGAGTCTGGAGATATCCTCGTCGAAGACGGGATTTACCCCGACGATATCCGGGTCGGGGATCGTATTGCCCTGGCTGGTACTGGTGCCTACTGCTTCTCGATGTCTTCGCGCTACAACATGTTCTGCCGTCCGGCTGTTGTCGCGGTGCGTCAGGGGCAAGAACGTGTGATGGTCCGCCGAGAGACTATTGATGATCTTCTTGCGCTTGATGAAGATTGCTGATGGGAGGCTGACACCGCCGATCGAACCCGACAGTCACGTAAAACACGAATAGAACAGCATAAATACTAGTTATAGTATCCTTCATACAGCTTTGTCTGCCGACGCATAAAGGATGACGGCGTTGAGCCAGCAACGACGTCTACCGAACACCACACAAGGGAACCAATACAAGGGATAGGAATATGACCCAGCAAACTAGCTACAACACCGGAAAAGGGGCCGGGGAAACCGTCGGAGTTGCCCTCCTCGGATTTGGCACCGTCGGGCAGGCGGCCTATCGGCTCATGAATGAGTATGCCGACGAATTTACCGAGCGAGCTGGTGGACCTTTAGAAATCCGCGGTGTGGCGGTTTCCGATCTATCCCGCCCGCGCGAAGGTGTTGATTCCAATTTCCTCACCGACGACGCCATGAGCTTGGTGCTTCGCGACGACATCGACCTCGTCGTGGAAGTCATCGGTGGCATTGACCTGCCACGAAAACTCGTGTTGGCGGCGTTGCGTGCGGGTAAATCAGTAGTCACCGCGAACAAAGCCCTGGTCGCGGCTCATGCGGACGAGTTAGCAGAAGCAGCCGACGCATCGGGCGCAGATTTGTTCTTCGAAGCAGCAGTGGCAGCAGCGATCCCTGTGGTGGGGCCTCTGCGCCGCTCCCTTGCTGGCGACCGTGTCAACAGGGTCATGGGCATAGTTAATGGGACGACGAACTTCATCCTGGACGCAATGGATGAGTCGGGTGCGTCCTATGACGAGATGCTGGCCGAAGCCACCCGCTTAGGATATGCCGAGGCAGATCCCACCGCCGATGTCGACGGATACGACGCAGCATCCAAGGCGGCCATCCTCGCATCCATTGCTTTCCACACTCGCGTATCTGCCGACGACGTCTACCGCGAGGGCATTCGGGAAATCACCGCAGCGGATATCGCGTCGGCACAAGCGGTCGGATGCACTATTAAATTGCTTGCCCTCTGTGAGCGACTTGTTGATAGCGATGGCAAAGAATCAGCCTCTGCCAGGGTGTATCCGGCATTGGTGTCGCGTAACCACCCGTTAGCGAGCGTGTCGCAGTCGTTCAATGCGGTGTTCGTTGAGGCGGAAGCCGCGGGGCGTCTGATGTTTTACGGAAATGGCGCCGGGGGGAATCCGACCGCGTCAGCTGTCTTAGGTGACGTGATTGGGGCGTCGCGAAATATCCTCTTGGGTGGTCGCGCCCCGGGAGAATCTGTCTACGCGTCGCTGCCAATCGCTTCATTTGGCTCTATTGACACCCGGTACCACGTTGTGATGCACGTGAAGGACCAGGTTGGTGTTCTTGCCGACGTCGCCAAGTGCTTCGCTAACCGTGGCATATCGTTGAAAACTGTCCGCCAGGAGGGCAGTGAAAACGGTGCCCGTCTGGTTGTTGTCACCCACACGGCGCGGGAAGAAGACCTTGAGAAAACCGTGGCTGATGTCGCATCCATTGATACGGTGCTCTCCGTCGAACGCGTGCTGCGTATGGAGGGAGACGACTAAGTGCCACATGACATACCGGTGGGGCGCTCAGTAACGGTGCGCGTGCCAGCGTCGTCGGCCAATTTAGGACCTGGATTCGACACCCTTGGCTTGGCTGTGGGGCTGTATGACATCGTGACCGTCGAGGTCACTCCTTCTGGTTTAACCGTTGACGTCCAGGGTGAAGGTGCCGGTGAGGTCCCCCTCGATGGAACTCATTTGGTGGTTCGGGCGATCCGTGAAGGGCTCCGCGCGGCACATGCCGACGTGCCTGGTCTGGCGGTGTCCTGTGAAAATGCGATTCCCCAATCACGTGGTCTTGGCTCGTCAGCGGCGGCTGCAGCTGCTGGGGTATGTGCTGCCAATGCCCTGGCAGATAACGCCCTCGCCACCGATCAGGTTGTCCAAGTAGTCAGTTCTTTTGAGGGACACCCTGACAATGCGGCAGCATCCGTGCTGGGCGGTGCAGTAGTGTCCTGGACAGATACACCAGTCGATGGTGAAACTGCGCCCCAGTACCATGCGATCGGCGTGGATGTTCACCCTGACATTCGCGCGACGGCCTTTATACCCGATTTCACAGCGTCGACGAATGCGGTGCGCCGAGTACTGCCCAGTGACGTGAGCCATATTGACGCACGATTTAACGTATCCCGAACGGCAGTCATGACGGTCGCACTGCGTACCAACCCAGAATTGTTGTGGGAAGGCACGAGGGATCGCCTTCACCAGCCCTACCGTGCAGATGCCTTGCCGGTCTCTGCAGAATGGGTTAACCGCCTGCGTAACCGCGGTTATGCAGCGTATTTATCGGGTGCCGGCCCCACCATCATGGTTTTGTCTACCGAGGATCTGCCCGCTGAAATCGTCGATACGGCATCCTCCGAAGGGCTTCGTGTCCTGACGCTACCCATCGCCGGGCCTATCCAGGTCAATCGCAAAAAACTGGGATGAGTATGTGGCGGGACTGCCCACCCAGACGCTAGCCCTGCGATGGTGAGCTAGAGGAACTCGGATCCCCATAGCTATCGCCACTGCGACGGGGGCCTTGTAACGAAATGACATCCAACTTTCCGTCAGCAAGGTGTTGCCGCAGGTCCTTTTTGTCATATTTATCGACGCTTGTCTTATCGATGGTGTCGACGAATGCCCAGTATTCGGGGATCATCCACCCGGGAATGACCCCACGCAATCGTGTGCGAAGACGCTCCGCTGTCGCCGCCGACCGCTCAACTCCGTCGGCAAGGACAGTCACTGCCAACGGTCGCTCACCCCATGTCTCATCGGGATACCCAATAACAGCACACTCAAGAACCGGGGGAGCGTCGACAACATAGTTTTCTAATTCGGCTGAGTAAATCCATTCCCCACCTGAGCGGATGACATCGCGAATGCGATCATTGACCGTTAAGAACCCATCACGGTTAATAGAGCCGACGTCTCCTGTACGGAACCATCCGTCGTCGGTAAAACGATCATCGGCATAATCGATGGCTTCGCCGCGGAAACGGGAAGCAGGCCCATCGCCTTCGCCCGTCGGTGAATGGAAGTAGGACCCGGTCACCCAGTTGCCGCGCACTTGGATTTCGCCTTGGTTGCGATCATGACCTTTCAGAACATGGCCGGCATCGTCGGCAATACGAAAATTCATAGCGACAGGGAAACGACCCTGGGATTCGCGGTATAGATCCCTCGTCTCCCCGCTTAAGCCTGCTGGTGGGCGCGATACTGTCCCCACGGGTGACGTTTCTGTCATTCCCCAGCAATGAATGACGTCGACACCAAACTTTTCTTCCCACACTTTAATGAGCACCGGAGGAACAGGAGCGCCACCAGCGAAAATCTCCCGAAGACTCATACGCTTCGGTGGGTTGTGGAAATAGTAGGAAAAGAGCGAAACCCATAATGTCGGGACCCCATGTGCCGTACGAGGCATAGAGGTGGCAATCACCTGCGCAAGACGAGGCGCCGAAAGATCCTCGCCAGGAAAGATGAGCGGTGCGCCAGCCATCCAGGCTGCAAGAGGAACGCCCCAGCTCAGAACGTGATAAATGGGAACACAACACAGGAAGGACACGCCATTAGTGATGGCGAAGGAATCCACCCCCAGCAATGACTGCGAGTGCAAGAACATAGACCGGTGGGAATAGGCCACCCCCTTGGGTGCCCCCTCAGTGCCCGTCGAAAAACAGAGGGCAGCAGCGGTGTCTTCGGGAAGATCGGGCCACGGAAACTCCGTGGATTGTCCGTCGATAAAAGCCTCATAATCGGTGACCGAAAAATGGGGCTTAGGGACAGCATCGAACGCAGCGACGGCCTCAGCCCGCTGCACCGATGATCCGGAAGCAATGACGATGTGATCCACTCCCGGACAGTCGGCGATGAGCCTGGCCAAGCGCGGTGCATTGCGGGGCGAAACGACGATGACTTTTTGGTCCGCGTAGTTGATGATGTGGATGATTTGATCGTCGGAAAGATGCGAGTTCAGGGGGGTAAAAACGGCTCCCATGCAGGACGAGGCGAAAAATACTTCGAGATGCTCCGCGCAATTGTCCATCATGGTTCCGATGCGTTGGTCGGCGTCGATACCGCAGAGGGACCGTAGAGCATGAGCACATGCAGCGGCTCGGCCGGCGAGCGCTGAAAACGTGATGGTCTCTGGCCCGGATGTGCCCCAACTCGTTACCTCTGTGTCCCCGAAAACACTGGCACCATAGGTGAAAATTTGGGTGACAGAAAGAGGCACGTCCATCATCGTCGACTTCATGCCGTTTACTTTAAGTCAGACAGACCGTAAATACAGGTGAAGCCTATCCGCGTGCCATTGCAGCGACTTTTGCTGGAAAGTGGTACGGTTATGGGCGATTCCTTTGGTTGTAGTTTTCGGACTGCTCATCAGGTTGTGTATTCTCCGCTAGGGCATCGAGCTGAACGATGTGTAACATCGGCTTCCGGCCTAGCAAGCGTGGTGGATCCAGGGGACTTCTCATCCACCCTGAATGCAACACCGATGACCGGACACTACAAAGAATCCTTCATTTCGTAATCGCGCGTAGTGCCGCGAATCTGCATCGCCCGCGATGGCTAATGGTAAAGACTTGTTCATGTGAACGGGTTCTACCTAGACACGGTGAGTATGTATCCGCGATAGCAGTTCGGGCAGGTCACGTGTCTTTTTTGAGGCACATTGACACAAGCGGACACGAAATGACGCACATTCCATTGACATGCTGCACCATCGGAGAAACACCATCGTGAGGCCACCGACGGTAGAGCGATGATGCAGCGTCGCGATAGGACAACACCACAGGGCTAACCCTCCAGCGCGTGATGAGACACGTATCTACTGACAAATACTGACAATTGTCCCCGGAGGGGCTGGCAACGAAAGGACATCCGTGACTGATACGGACACGAACAACCTGGCCGCTATGCGCATCCCGGAATTGAAGGCGCTAGCTGCCGAAAAGGGGATTCGAGGACTCTCAGGGCTGCGCAAGGGGGATATTATCGCAGCCATTCAGGCCGCCGACGCTGGTCAGCCGTATTCTCGGCCTCGTCGATCCACACGGAAAGCGGGGGAACCGAAGGCTGAGTCCCACCAGTCGGATAACTCGGAATCGCCTAATTCCGAATCGTCGGCAGACGGAGACGGACGTGGCTCCGGCGCCGATAACCGCCAGAACAGCAACGACGGTCGTCGCGGAGACGAGCACACTGGTGGCTCCGACTCCCACTCTGACGATGACAACGGTCGTGACAACGATGATTCTGACGATTCCCGCCATCACGGGTACAAATCGCGTTCCCAGGCACGCCGTGCGCGTCGTCACCGTGCTCGTCACAACACGCATTCCAACGACGGTAATGACCGGAATACCTCGTCCCGCGATTCATCCGATGAGTCGGAAGACAACAATTCTCGCCATGATGGTGACCGGAATAACAATAATGATCATCGACGGTCTAATGATGACCGAGATGACCGTTATGGCCGCAATGACGACAACTCCGGTGACAACAACGACCACAATGGTCGAGGTAGCCGCAACAACCAGGACCACCGGGGTGGCCGCAATAACCGCAATGATCGTGACAATCGGAACGACCGTGGAGGCCGCAACAACCGCAACGACCGTAATAATCGCGGCAACCGGCGGAACCGTCGCAACCGGGATAATCGCGACAACCAGAACCCGAATCAGCTTCGCGAAGGTGAAACTTTCCAGCCCATCGCGGGCATCCTCGATGTTGTCGACAACAACACCGCGTTCATCCGCACATCGGGGTACCAGTCCGGGCCGAATGATGTTTTTGTGTCCATGAACATGGTACGTTCCCAGGGAATGCGTCGCGGTGACGCGGTGACTGGTCAGATTAAGGTTCGTGAGGACGGGTCAAGCCGTCCCCAGCATGGTCGCGGCCGGAACCGGCAAAAGTTCGCCCCCTTAGCGCGGGTGGACACGGTCAATGGCATGACGCCGGAGGAAGCCAAGGCGCGCCCCGAGTTCGCCAAGCTCACACCGCTGTACCCGAACCAGCGGTTGCGGTTGGAAACCGATCAAAAGAAACTCACGACGCGTGTGATTGACCTCATCATGCCCATTGGTAAGGGGCAGCGCGCGCTGATCGTGTCCCCGCCGAAGGCCGGTAAAACGACGATTCTGCAGGACGTCGCTAATGCCATTACGACGAATAATCAAGAGTGCTATCTCATGGTTGTTCTTGTCGACGAGCGTCCTGAAGAAGTTACCGATATGCAGCGTTCGGTTAATGGCGAAGTGATTGCCTCGACGTTTGACCGTCCGCCGAGCGAGCACACCACCGTCGCTGAGCTAGCGATCGAACGGGCTAAGCGCCTTGTTGAAGCTGGTCAGGACGTCGTTGTGCTGTTGGATTCCATTACCCGACTGGGTCGCGCCTACAACAACTCCTCTCCGGCGTCGGGACGGATCCTCTCCGGTGGTGTGGATTCCAACGCCCTCTACCCGCCAAAGCGGTTCTTGGGTGCAGCACGCAACATCGAAAACGGTGGTTCGCTGACCATTATTGCGACGGCGATGGTCGAGACTGGGTCCGCGGGCGACACTGTCATATTCGAGGAATTCAAGGGCACGGGTAACGCAGAGCTGAAGCTCGACCGGAAGATTTCGGAGCGTCGAGTCTTCCCAGCTGTCGACGTGAACCCGTCAGGAACCCGTAAGGATGAGCTGCTCTTGGCTCCCGACGAGGCACGCGTCATGCACAAGCTGCGTCGAATCTTGTCAGCCCTGGATCCGCAGCAAGCTATTGACTTGCTTATCAAGCAGCTGCGCAAGACTAAGAACAATGGCGAGTTCCTCATGCAAATAGCGTCGTCGGCGCCGATGAGTGTTCCCGGCGATGATGATGAGTAATACGTCCCCCTCATGCGCGACCCCAAACTGTGATCCCAATCCGTGATGGTAAGCGATGAAGTTTCCTTAGCCTCTGCGGAGGCACGGGAGGTAGCGTCACCATACTGATATCCCCGGCGAATGAGTACGTCGCTACCAATGAACACAGTGTGGGCGGTGGTTCGGTTGAGCCGCCGCCGTCGCGCTATATTCGTGTAGTTACCGGTATTTGTAGTGAGCAGTTAAAGGAGCACTCTGGGTCATGACGACGCATGTTTCGGCGGTCGACGACATTGTTTCGGAATATCAAGGGCTCGAAGCTCAATTAGCTGATCCTGATTTACATAACGACGCTGCTCGCGCGCGGAAGGTGGGGAAGCGGTTCTCTGAACTCCAGCCCATCATTCAGACGAATGACCGGTTAAACGCTGTGACCGAGGATCTCGAAGCTGCGGAAGAAATGGCCCACGAAGACCAGGAGTTCGCAGCGGAAGCCGAGCGTCTCCGGGCGGAAAAAGAGGAGCTATCGGATAAGCTAGCTGACCTTTTGGCTCCGCGGGATCCCCATGATGGCGATGACATCGTGATGGAAGTGAAGTCCGGTGCGGGCGGGGAAGAAGCAGCCCTCTTTGCCGGTGAATTAGTGCGAATGTACCAGCGCTACGCGGACAAACACGGCTTCGCGATCGACGTTCTGGACGACGCTCCAACGGATCTTGGGGGAATTAAAGACATCACCATGTCTATTAGGTCCAAGAAGCCGTCTCGGGACGGTGCGTGGAGCGTCTTTAAGTTTGAGGGCGGCGTCCACCGTGTTCAGCGAGTTCCCGTCACGGAGTCCCAGGGGCGGATCCAGACGTCTGCCGCCGGTGTCCTCGTCTACCCGGAACCTGATGAAATCGAGGATGTCGAGATTGATGACAAAGACATCCGAGTTGATGTGTATCGCTCATCGGGCAAAGGTGGCCAGGGCGTGAACACAACTGACTCCGCTGTCCGCATCACACACTTGCCGACGGGCCTGATTGTGACGTGTCAGAAGGAACGTAGTCAGATCCAAAACAGGGCGCGTGCGATGCAGGTTTTAGCCGCCCGGTTGCAGCAAATGAAGGAAGAAGAGGCGGAGGCTGCAGCATCGGCTGATCGTGCGGCACAGGTACGGACCATGGATCGCTCGGAACGCATCCGTACATACAATTTCCCCGAAAATCGCATCTCCGACCACAGAATTAATTACAAGGCACATAATCTTGACCAGGTCCTCGACGGCGATCTGGATGACCTCTTCTCTGCGCTGCAGTCCGCGGAGCGCGCCGAGCGGCTCGAGGCAGAATGACATATCCCCGTACATCTGTTCGGCAGATGATCAATAATGCCGGCGGACGGCTGCGCGCTGCTGGAGTGGACTCTCCACGGGTTGATGCTGAGCTTCTTATGGCGCACGCGTTAACCGTTAAGGGTGCGTCGGGTGCAGAGCCCGTCACGCGGTCGTCGCTATTCTTCCGACGCCAAGACCACGTCGATCCTGACACGGCTGAGTTTTTTGAAGCATGTATTAGCCGCCGTGAGCAGCGAGAACCCCTGCAGCACATCATGGGAACGGTGCGTTTCGCTGGGATCGACCTCCTGGTTGGGCCAGGCGCGTTTATCCCTCGCCCGGAAACCGAATTGATTGTTGAATGGGCGGGGAAACAAATCCGCCGCGCGTTGGATAAAAGGGCCGAAAAATCCGGGCCGCAGAAATCTCTGCCCACGGACTACACCATCGTCGATCTGTGCACTGGGCCCGGAACCTTAGCATTGGGCGTTGCGCACGCGGCGGGTAACGCGTTGTTGGCTCTTCACCGTGATTTTAGAGAACAGAGGGCAGTAAATCCGCACGTGGGAGGCGTCGGTAAGCTTCCACGAATCCACATTGTCGGCGTTGACACGAGCGACGTTGCACTGGATTACGCTCGTCGCAACGTCGAGGCCTTTATACAGAATTGGCGGGCCGAAGCGCTGGATGCCGGCCTGTCAGAAGCTGACGCCGATCAGCTCTCGGTGAGCCTTTGTGCTGGGGATGCCACAGATCCCACTATCGTGAAAGCCATTCGGGACATGTGTGGTCGTGACACGCGTGTTCGGGACGAGCGTGACGGCGACAATCCTGAAACGACTCACGGACCGACGCCCGAGCTGAAGGTGGATATGGTTGTGTCGAATCCACCTTATGTGCCTGAGAACACGGCGATTTCGCCAGAAGTCGCGGCCGATCCTCATGACGCCGTTTTTGCGGGGGCCGACGGAATGAGCGTGATCGTACCGATGATGGCTGTGGTTGAGGACTTATCTAGCCGTGGCACTGTTGTGGCCGTGGAACATGACGAGCTCAATGGTTCCGTGACCTCACAGTGCTTGAATGACCACGGTTTCACCGATGTGGAAATACATAAGGACCTAGCGGGACGCGATAGGTTTGTGACTGGGATTCGGGCCTCACACACGAAGAAAGCGTAATAACACTCATGAGCACAATTTACGATTGCACTGACCACGACGAACGAGGTCGTGGTTTGGAGGCTGCCCACAGCGCAGTGAAGGGCGGGCGCCTCGTTGTTATGCCCACCGACACCGTGTATGGCATAGGGTGCGATGCATTTGATAACGACGCTGTTGCTGCGTTGTTACGGGCTAAGCATCGTGGCCCTGACATGCCCGTTCCCGTGTTGGTCGGGTCATGGGACACCGTCGACGGCCTGGTGCAGACAGTCACTCCGCGGATGCGTGAATTAGTACAAGCATTTTGGCCGGGGGGACTGTCAATAGTGGTCACACAGGCTCCGTCGTTACCGTGGGACCTGGGTGATACAAACGGATCAGTGATGCTTCGGATGCCGTTGCAGCCGGTGGCGATCGAGTTGTTGAGAGCCACAGGCCCCATGGCGGTGAGCTCCGCCAACATTTCGGGGCAGCCCCCGGCGACGTCGGCCATTGCGGCGAAGCAGATGCTGGGAAGCGAAGTATCCGTCTATTTGGATGACGGAGAGGCGACAATTGGTGAGCCTTCAACCATCATTGACCTCACATCGCCCACCCCTCATCTTTTGCGTGAAGGAGCGATTTCTGCAGAACGTATTTCTGACGTTATTGGAACGAGTCCTGCTACCCTCCGTCAGGGATAGCCCGAGGGGAAAGAACGGCTTCACGTGCGCGGATAGTCCAGGGAATGCGGGGTAGAGAAACATCATGATCGTTTGTGCACAATCAGCGGTCGGGGGAACCGGTGTGCCGATTCGGGAACTCATCCTTGTTCTCTGTACAGGCTGCATAGTGACGTTCCTGACAACTGGATGCATTCGATCCGTCATGGTGCGGACTGGGAGAGTAGCTATCCCACGTGCTCGCGATGTCCATAAACAACCGCGACCGCGGTTGGGTGGGGTCGCGATGTTCACCGGTGTCATTGCAGCGTTACTGGTGGCCAACCAATTACCGGCGTTGAATCGTGGATTTCCTCCCATGACTCCGGACCTTCGGGCTGTCTTATGGGCAGCGCTCATCATCGTCGTTGTCGGCATCATCGATGACTTGTACGACATTCCGGCTCTCGTGAAACTGGTCGGGCAAATCGCGGGCGCGACAGTCATGAGTCTGCTGGGCCTGAGCTGGTACCTCCTCTATGTGCCCTGGCATGGGGGCACCACCGTCATTCTGGATCAAGTCCAGTCCACAGTCCTGACTGTTGTCTTTACTGTCACCTTGATCAACGCGATTAACTTTGTCGACGGCCTTGATGGCTTAGCGGCTGGTGTCGGAGGAATCGCGGGGATTTCGCTCTTCGCCTTTTCACTCACCATTCTTCATGACCAAGGGGGAGCAGTGAGCGCTTACCCTCCGGCCATTATTTCCGCCGTCTTGATCGGAGCGTGCGCGGGCTTTTTGCCCCACAATTTTGAGCCTAGCCGGATTTTCATGGGTGACACAGGATCCATGCTGATAGGTCTCCTCCTCGCAGCGGCATCGACCTCGGCGTCTGGCCGCATCACGATGTCGCTTTATGGTGCCGCCGATATTTTCGCGCTGCTCAGCCCGATCATCGTGGTGGCAGCGAGTGTCTTCATCCCAATGCTTGACCTCATCATGGCCGTTATCCGTCGTGTCGGTCACGGGAAAAGCCCGTTCGCCCCTGATAAAAAGCACCTGCACCACAGGCTGCTTCAACTGGGGCATACGCACCGGCGAGTTGTTCTCGTGCTCTATACGTGGGTAAGCGTTGTCGCATTTAGCGCGGTGGCCGCAACAATTTTGCCGACGGATATTACCCTCATTGCGGTGGGGCTAGCGATCATCATTGCCGTCGGAATAACGTCTGTACCGCGCTCGCGTGATCGTCGGCACCCAGGTCGCTACAATCAGCCAGCGTGACTGATTCCCACTCTTCTGGCGAACCAAATAGCGCCTCTTCTGCGTCCGCGGGGACGTCCTCTGAGCTCTCCCGTGGTGAGACTTCGCCCGCTGCTCCCGACACCCGTGCTGACATCGGGGCTGACATGAGCGCCGATTCGTCGAAGCCGACGTCTCCATATTCCACTTTCGGATCGGGGAATTCTGGCGCGAATAAACCGGAACACTCTGGCGGGGGCAAGACCTCTGAAACCTCGAATGTGTCGGGTAGCTCGTCTACCGACGGTGGTTCTTCTATCGATGATGTGATCGCGAAGAGGAACCGGCATGCGTCGGATCCACGGTGGCCGCTACTGAAAGCTGCGCGGCTCGGTGGTATCGCAATCGCTTGTCTAGCTGTGGTTTCTCTGTTGGCCTGGGGTGGGCAATCAGGTATGCGAGGTGTCTGGGGGGCGCTCATCGGTTCGGTCATCGGGGGTGCCTTCGTGTTGCTCACTATCGTGAGTGTGCTCATCACCTCCCGGACCAATCCCCAAACGACGATGGCTGTGGTGATGGGAACGTGGCTGCTCAAAGTTGTCGTTGTCTTACTCGTTCTCGTCGTCCTGAAGAACATGTATTTCTTTGACCACCTGGCGTTGGCGGTCACGGTCATCGCTGCGTTAATCGTTGGATTGGTCTCAGAAACATGGGGTGTGTTAACCGCGCGTGTGACGTATATCGCTGACCGAGAATGGGCAGAAGAACGGGACCACCAGCAATAGCCTGCATGGGGGTAAATCAGGTGTAGTTTTAGGGGGGTCGGATTGAGAGATCGCTTGGGAAAAACCCGAATTAAGCTGCTATCGTCAACTGCGGGTTATAAGGAAAAGTCGCTATGCGTAGCCACCCCCGAATAACCCCCGGGCCCCCGCGATGATGTGCGACGGAATCCGCGGTGGGCTATGCACATAGACCTCCATCGCACCGCTTTCTGTTAGGCAGAAAGCGGCCCGAACACGGGAGAGAACGCTGAGCGTTACAACCTTGTCCATGAAGGGGCATTTCCACGCCCCAGATCTGGACCACGACTTTTTCCCGGGGTTCGTTTGTGGGACCGGCAGTGACGGTGAGTCACGCTGTCCCGACGGTGCGTCGCCTGGTGATCACATCAACCTCTGGTTCGGTAATTTTGCCGACGGTTGGTTCGCCATCGACCGCATCATGTTCGTCCGACTCCTCGTGATGGTGCTCATGGGGCTGTTCTTCTTCTTCGCTATGCGGAAGCCGAAGTTAGTTCCGCGTGGCGTGCAGAACGTCGCTGAGTACTTATTGGATTTCGTCCGTATCCACATCAGTGAGGAGATTCTTGGTCGAAAAGAAGGACGTCGCTTCCTTCCGATTATTTCCACGATCTTCTTCCTTGTACTGTTCATGAACGCACCATCGGTGATTCCGTTCTTGAACGTTTCCCCCAATGCTCGTATCGGTATGCCACTGCTTTTGGCCGTGGTTGCCTACGTCTGCATGATCTACGCAGGTGCCAAGCGGTACGGGTTCGGTAAGTACATGAAGAGCTCTCTGGTAATTCCGGGGTTGCCTTTCCTTCTCTATTTCTTGGTCGTACCGATTGAGTTCTTCTCGACCTTCATTTTGAGGCCTGTCACGCTGACCATTCGTCTTATGGCCAACATGTTGTCAGGTCACATCGTGCTGGTGCTCTTGTACTCGGCAACCAACTTCTTCTTCTGGCAGATGAACGGCTGGCTCGTTGCTTCCGGCTTTACCATCGCGGCAGCCTTTGCCTTCTCGCTGTTTGAGATTTTGGTGATTTTCCTGCAGGCGTACATTTTCGCCCTGCTGACTGCGGTGTACATTGAGCTTTCCCTGCATGCGGACGAACACTAACTGAACACCCACTTGAAGTTTTTCACGAATACGTCGTTGGAAAACCAACGGCATTTTGAAAGGGAACGGAACACCCCATGAACGAGATCCTTCTCGCTGCAGACTCCAATAGTTATGACGGCTTCGGTGCTATCGGCTACGGCCTTGCTGCTATCGGCCCTGGTATCGGTATCGGTATTGTCGCCGGAAAGACGGTGGAAGGGATGGCACGTCAGCCGGAGATGGCTGGTCAGTTGCGTACCACAATGTTCCTGGGCATTGCCTTCACTGAGGCCCTTGCCCTTATCGGCTTGGTCGCCGGCTTCCTGTTCTAATCAGGTTGTTTTCACTACATCCTGATATTCGAAATAGCGAAAGCTGGAGACTATGACGAACTCACTTATTTTGGCTGAGGACACGCTGCCTCTCGACAAGGGCAACTTGCCGCTTCTCCCTTTGCCATACGACCTCGTCTGGTCCATCGTCTGCTTCGTACTGATCCTATGGCTTTTCTGGAAGTTTGTTCTTCCGAAGTTCCAAGAGGTTCTTTCTGAGCGTGAAGATCGCATTGAAGGCGGTATTCAACGTGCGGAGGCCGCGCAATCCGAGGCAAAGGCTGCGCTGCAAAAATACAATGACCAGCTCGCTGAGGCTCGTGCAGAGGCCGCTCGTATTCGCGATGAAGCTCGTGCTGACGGGCAAAAGATCGTTGCGGATATGAAGACCGAAGCAACGGAGGAAAGCAACCGCATTATCGCTCAAGGCGAAAAGCAACTTGCTGCTCAGCGTGATGCCGTCGTCGCTGACCTGCGTAAGGACATGGGTCAGAATTCGGTCAATCTGGCGGAGAAGCTCCTCGGCTCTCATCTATCCGACGATGCCAAGCGCGCGGAGACAGTGGATTCTTTCCTGTCTTCCTTGGATGACATTCCGGCAGGGAAGTGATCAGTATGCACGCAGCGAGCCGAGAATCGATGACCGAGTTGGCGACTACCCTCGACAACACCGTTGCTCAGTCCAATGCCGCCGTTGACGGCGCACAGATCGGACCCGAGCTCTTCGATGTCGTTGAGGTTTTAGACTCCAACCGTGACTTGCGTGTGGCGCTTATTGATCCCGCAGCGTCCTCCGAGAAACGTGCAGACCTTGCCGATCGCGTTTTCGGTGAGAAGCTCAATCAGGCTTCGCGCAGCGTGTTGCGTTCTGCAGTAGATAAAGACTGGTCGAATACACGCGATTTCCGTAATGGACTTGTTCAACTTGGTCGCCGGGCCCTGTTCCGCGCCGCCGAGGCAGACGACAAGCTCACGACCGTCGAATCTGAGTTATTCCAGTTGGCGAGGGTCCTTGAAGACGCCCCTCAGCTGGAGATGCTTTTGGCAGACCGACAAGCTAGTGCGGACCGACGTCGCCAATTGTTGGCCTCAGTCTTGTACGGCAAAGTTACTTCAATTACAGAAACTCTTGCCTTGCAGGCGATTTCTCGTGCTAAACAACGTCCTGTCGAAGCATGCGAAACGCTATCACGGGAGGCAGCGCAGCTGCGTGGGTATGAAGTTGCTCATGTTGTGACTGCCGGCGAATTGAGCGATACCCAACGATCCACCCTGGCTGACAAGCTCGGTCGAATTTATGGTCACAAGATGTCCATCCATGGAGAGGTCGATCCCAGCATCCTCGGTGGAATGGTCATCCGGGTCGGAGATGAGCGTATCGATGGCAGCACATCGGGCAAACTCGACAAATTGCGGCGAGCTTTTGCCTGACGCCCACGGCGGACGGAATGCCGGTCGTGACCGCGACCAGAAATACGACGTAATAAACAATTAATGCTGGAAGAGACTACCGAGAGCAGGAAGAACATGGCGGAGCTGACGATCTCCTCCGACGAGATCCGTAGCGCGATTGCGAACTACACCTCGAGCTACTCCGCGGAGGCCTCCCGTGAGGAGGTCGGCGTGGTCATTAGTGCGGCTGACGGTATCGCCCAGGTTTCGGGTATGCCATCAGTCATGGCTAATGAGTTGCTCGAGTTCCCAGGTGGCGTCATCGGCGTCGCCCAAAACCTTGACACCGACAAAGTTGGTGTCGTGGTCTTGGGAAGCTACGAGACCTTGCGGGAAGGCGACGAAGTAAAAAGGACTGGAGAAGTCCTATCCATTCCGGTCGGGGATAAATTCCTCGGCCGTGTTATCAACCCCCTAGGCCAGCCAATCGACGGCCTAGGATCCATCGAGGCAGAAGAAGATCGCGTCCTGGAGCTGCAGGCGCCCTCAGTGTTGATGCGTCAACCAGTCGAAGAACCACTCCAAACTGGTATTAAAGCTATCGACGCAATGACCCCAATCGGGCGTGGTCAGCGACAGCTCATCATTGGTGACCGCAAAACCGGTAAGACGGCTGTTTGCCTCGATACCATCATTAACCAGAAAGCCAACTGGGAATCTGGGGACCCGAAAAAGCAGGTTCGCTGCATTTATGTCGCCATCGGTCAGAAGGGCTCCACAATCGCTGGTGTCCGTAAGACCCTAGAAGACAACGGCGCTCTGGATTACACCACCATTGTCGCTGCTCCCGCATCAGATTCAGCTGGTTTTAAGTGGCTCGCACCTTTTGCTGGTGCCGCACTGGGACAGCACTGGATGTACAAGGGCAAGCACGTGCTGGTCATCTACGATGACTTAACCAAGCAGGCCGAGGCCTACCGTGCGATCTCCTTGCTGCTGCGCCGTCCGCCGGGACGTGAAGCGTACCCAGGTGACGTTTTCTACCTCCACTCCCGCTTGTTGGAGCGTGCAGCTAAGCTCTCTGATGACTTGGGCGGTGGCTCTATGACGGCCCTGCCGATCATCGAGACCAAAGCGAACGACGTGTCCGCCTTCATTCCGACCAACGTCATTTCTATTACCGACGGTCAGGTCTTCTTGGAGTCAGACCTCTTTAACCAGGGTGTTCGCCCCGCTATTAACGTCGGTGTGTCGGTATCCCGTGTCGGTGGTGCCGCTCAGACGAAGGGTATGAAGAAAGTTTCGGGCTCGCTGCGTATTGACCTCGCTGCGTACCGCGACTTGGAAGCATTCGCGGCCTTCGCCTCGGACCTCGACGATTCCTCCAAGGCACAGCTGGAGCGCGGATCCCGCCTGGTCGAGCTGTTGAAGCAGCCAGAGAATCACCCGCAAGCTGTGGAAGACCAAATGGTGTCGATCTACCTTGCTGGCAACGGCGACTTTGACTCCGTTCCCGTCGAAGATATTCGTCGGTTCGAATCTGAGCTCCTCGAGCACCTCCATTCGAAGCATGCCGGTGTCTTCGAGCAGGTTGAGGGTGGATCCCCACTTAATGACGAATCCAAGTCAGAGCTTTCCTCGGCTGTTGATGAGTTCAAACAGAACTTCCAAGCTTCCGACGGCAAACCCGTTATCAATGAGCCAGATGTAGACCCAATGGAGCAATCCGAGTTGGGTAAAGAACAAATTACTGTGTCGCGTAAGTCCTCGGGCAAGTAAGGGCGGTGCGCGCAATGGATAAGAACGAAGGGAGGCGATGAGTGTAAATGGCTACTTTACGTGAATTACGAGACCGGATTAAGTCCGTTAACTCGACTAAGAAGATCACGAAGGCCCAAGAGCTGATCGCCACTTCGAAGATCACGAAAGCGCAGGCCAGGGTAGCTGCCTCGCAACCGTACGCGGAGGAGATTACCAAGGTAGTCCATCGCTTGTCATCGGCAAGTTCCCGGGATCACCCCATGCTCCGCGAACGCGAAGGCGGAAACCGCGCCGCCATCTTGGTGGTGTCCAGCGACCGGGGAATGTGTGGCGGCTACAACCACAACGTTTTCAAGAAAGTCGCTGAACTACGCGCTTTGTTGGAAAAACAGGGTTATGAGGTTGCCCTCTATGTCTTCGGCAACAAGGGGCTGACCTACTACCGCTTCCGCGGTGAGGCTCTCGAAGGCGCGTGGACTGGGTATTCCCAGGACCCCGAGTACGAAGGCACGCACCAGATGCGTCGGCACCTTATCGACGCATTCGTTGCTAGCTCATCGGGTAAAGCAGAGTGGCGCCCAGGGCTCACCGCGCCTGAAGGTGAGAGTGTGCAAGGCTTCGACCAGCTCCACGTCGTGTACACGAAGTTCGAGTCGATGCTGTCTCAGAAGGCCGTCGCACGGCAGATGCTTCCGATGGAAGCGGTCATCGACTATGAGGAAGTAGAGACTGGCGAAGACATGCTGTCTGACCCAGATGATTCCGAAATTAGTGCCAACTACGAATTCGAGCCCGACGCGACTACGTTGCTGTCGGAGCTCCTCCCGCACTACGTGTCTCGTGCTTTGTATGCCTTGCTGCTGGAGTCAGCTGCGTCAGAATCCGCGGCACGCCGTACAGCTATGAGCTCGGCGACGGATAACGCAACTGAGCTTGCCACCACCTTGTCTCGTACAGCTAACCAAGCTCGTCAGGCACAAATTACCCAGGAAATTACAGAGATCGTCGGTGGCGCGGGAGCGCTCGACGACAGCGGAGAAAGTGACTAACCAATGACTACAGCTCTTAGTGAGCAGCAGACGGGCCTCAGCGGCCGTGTCGCACGCGTCATCGGCCCGGTTGTCGACGTGGAATTCCCTCGCGGAGAACTACCGGCGCTATTCAACGCGCTGACCGTCGACGTTGATCTAGAGGCCGTCGCCAAGACAATTACCCTCGAGGTTGCCCAGCACCTCGGTGACAACATCGTCCGTGCCGTTTCAATGGCACCGACCGATGGTTTGATCCGCGGTGCCGAAGTGAAAGACACCGGCAAACCAATTTCCGTTCCCGTCGGGGACACCGTCAAGGGACACGTGTTCAACGCCCTCGGCGACTGCCTCGACGAGCCAGGGCTCGGCCGTGACGGCGAGCAATGGTCCATCCACCGTAAGCCACCGGCTTTCGACCAACTCGAAGGTAAAACCGAAATTCTCGAGACCGGTATTAAGGTCATCGATCTTCTCACCCCTTACGTTAAGGGTGGAAAGATTGGTCTATTCGGTGGTGCTGGTGTGGGCAAGACCGTGCTCATCCAGGAAATGATCACCCGTATTGCACGTGAGTTCTCCGGTACGTCGGTATTCGCCGGCGTCGGTGAGCGTACTCGTGAGGGCACCGACCTCTTCCTCGAAATGGAAGAGATGGGCGTGCTCCAAGATACGGCCCTCGTGTTCGGCCAGATGGACGAGCCGCCGGGAGTTCGTATGCGTGTGGCTCTCTCCGGGCTGACGATGGCGGAGTACTTCCGAGATGTTCAGCACCAGGACGTGCTGCTCTTCATCGACAACATCTTCCGTTTCAGCCAGGCAGGTTCCGAGGTTTCCACGCTGTTAGGCCGCATGCCTTCCGCTGTGGGTTACCAGCCAACATTGGCTGATGAGATGGGTGAGCTCCAGGAACGCATTACGTCGACCAAGGGTCGTTCGATTACCTCTCTGCAGGCCGTCTACGTCCCCGCCGACGACTACACCGACCCGGCTCCTGCGACCGTGTTCGCTCACTTGGATGCGACCACAGAGCTTGACCGTTCTATCGCATCAAAGGGTATTTACCCTGCTGTGAACCCACTGACCTCCACGTCTCGTATCCTCGAGCCAGGAATCGTCGGTGAGGAGCACTACCAGGTTGCACAGCGAGTCATCAATATCCTTCAGAAGAACAAGGAACTGCAGGATATTATCGCCATTCTTGGTATGGACGAGCTGTCTGAAGAAGACAAGATTACCGTCCAGCGTGCACGTCGTATCGAGCGCTTCCTTGGCCAGAACTTCTTCGTTGCTGAAAAGTTCACCGGCCTGCCAGGCTCCTACGTTCCGCTGAAGGACACCATCGACGCCTTCCGTCGTATTTGCGATGGCGAATATGATGCATACCCCGAGCGCTGCTTCAACGGTCTCGGTGGCCTTGACGACGTCGAAGCCGAATACAAGAAGCTGCAAGAGAAGTAAGGTAGGGACACCATGGCTGAAATTGCCACTGAGTTAGTCTCCGTTGAGCGAGCGCTATGGTCCGGTGCTGCGACGTCTGTCACTGCACAGACCACAGAAGGTGAAATCGGCATACTTCCCGGACACGAACCCATCCTTGGGCAGCTTGTAGAAAACGGTGTGGTCATTATCCGTACCACCGATGGAGAAAAGAAAGTCGCTGCCGTACAGGGCGGTTTCCTCTCCGTCGGCAAGCACAAGGTATCTATTCTGGCGGACCACGCCACGTGGTCATCAGAAGTGGATGTTTCCAGCGCAGAGCGTAGCTATGAAGGCTCCGACACGGACCAACACGACCGTGCTCAAGCTCAATCCGAGCTGCGAGCAGTCCAGCGTGCGAAAGAAAAGTAGGTCGACTGTATAGCGATCACCTACGCCCCCGTAGTTTCTAAGGCCAATTCTTAGGAACCCGGGGGTTTCGTCGTTTATACTCAGCTCAAGGAATGACGGGCATGACGAGCCGTCACCGGACGCAATGGGAGAGGTGGCCCATGGTTCTCTTCACCGTGACAATGGCGTGTATGGCCATCCTCGTATGGGGAATGGGAGTCGCCATATGGCGATTCTCGTGGATCCGGCCCCGTGGCATACCAGTCTGTACTGCCGTTTACCGTGACGGTCGACGACATCGCTGGCACCACGGGGTCTTTATTTTGGGGGAAGACGCCGCAAAGCTTTACTTGCTACGGTCGCTCAAACCGGGGGCAGACTTATCGTGTGAAAGACACAACATAGAGATTATTGGCAGAAAAGACGTCAAAACGGGGGTATTACGGCTTTTAGCTGATCCGCGGATACTGAAACTTCAAGCTGGGGATATACGAGTCGATGTAGCCGGGGGGCACGCTATGGATATGGCGTTGGTGGCGTGGCTGGAGTCCGCCCCGAGTACCAGAATTCAGCGGCTCAGCAAACACCCTCGGCGAGTTAAAGAACGAAGCCACAGGTTCCATCGACACAGTTAGGATCGTTCGACACAGTTAGGATCGTTGCTACCAAGCCGCGTTGTGTCTTGACGCAGCACATGGCTAGGGGGTCTTGAGCCGGCACGTGGTTAGACGCAGTACACGCGTGGACGGTGTGGCGTTCGAGGCCAAGATGTATTAGGTGCTGGGATACGGCGATTTGGTACTCTCGCGCTCATGCGTCTTGTCATCGCTACGTGTTCCGTCGATTATGTTGGTCGTTTAACTGCCCACTTGCCTAAGGCAACTCGTTTACTCATGGTCAAAGCTGACGGATCAGTGTCAGTCCATGCAGATGACCGGGCGTATAAACCACTCAATTGGATGACCCCGCCGTGTACGCTCACAGTCCACTCCATTGCCATAGATGATTCTGACATCACATCGAAGGGCACAAGTCCCATCGATGCAGAGGCAGCCGACATCGACTCGACCGACGGTAGCTCCGTCGACAGTCCTGGAGGACCAGCTGCGGATAGCTCGACCCTGGATGAGGTAGCCCCGGACGGCCTCACCCCAATTGTGGAATGGCACAACGGCTCTCACTCGTCCGTGACGGAACCGGCGCAACCGAAGCATGAAGAGGAGCTGTGGGTCGTCGAGAATAAAAAAGGGGAACAGCTCCGCATCACAGTGCATGACAAGATTTCTGACACAACGTATGACTTGGGGGAAGATCCCGGCCTCACGAAGGATGGTGTGGAAGCGCATCTTCAAGAACTGTTAGCGCAACACCCGGAAGCATTGGGGGAGGGCTTTACCCTCGTTCGTCGCGAGTATCCGACGCCTATTGGTCCCGTCGATATTTTGACCAGGGACGCTAGCGGGAAGACGGTGGCCGTTGAGGTGAAGCGGCGTGGCGGTATTGATGGCGTTGAGCAGCTCACTCGGTACGTCGAGTTGCTCAACAGGGATGAAATCTTAGCGCCAGTGAAGGGGCTGTTTGCAGCGCAGGAGATCAAACCGCAGGCACGGACGCTTGCTGAGGATCGTGGTTTTACGTGCGTGACCGTCGACTATGACGAACTGCGCGGGACCCCGTCGCAGGAGCTTCGTCTTTTTTAGCTTTACCGTGCCAGTGTGTGGTCGCCCGCGTACACAGCGACAAGATGGGGCCCAGTAAAACGAGCACCATCAGCGCATGCCCCACCAAAAACGGGGCCCACTACCGTGGACCCCACAGCGACAGAAAACTTACTTTCCTGGTTGAGTCAGCTCCAGAAGGACTCCGCCTGCATCCTTCGGATGGACGAAGTTGATGCGGGCACCGGCGGTTCCGTTCTTCGGCTCATCATAAAGAAGTCGGGTACCTTGCTGACGTAAGTGATCGCAGAGGGCGTCGATATCAGTCGTGCGCAGACACATCTGCTGCAGCCCCGGGCCCTTCTTGTCCAAGAACTTAGCGATAGTTGACTTTTCGTTCAGCGGAGCCAGAACCTGAATCATTCCCTGTAACTCCGTGAGTGTCTTCGGGCCTACCATGGCTTCCTGAACACCCTGTTCTTCATTTGTTTCGATGTGGTGGCAAATCCACCCCATGTTGGTGCGGTACCACTCCAGCGTGGCATCCAAGTCAGCTGTGGCGATACCTACGTGGTCCAGGCAGTTGACTAGCTCGTGCGGTACTTCGGTGCTGTACTCGTTGTTACTCATGCTTCTATGCTAAGCCTCTCACGGCCAATATTGCTCTCCGTAAGGGCATTCAGGGGTGTGATTTTGTACGACAGTGTCCGTCAAGCTGGACTAGCATCGAGGCCATGATTGTTGCGTTTTCTGTTGCTCCAACTACTTCTACTGACGACGATGGTGGTGTCGCGGATGCGGTTGCTGAGGCAATCCGAGTTGTTCGGGATTCGGGTCTGCCGAATGAGACAAACGCCATGTTCACTCTCATAGAAGGCGAATGGGACGAGGTTTTTGACGTCGTGAAGCGGGCGACGGAAGCCGTCAGCTCGGTGAGCCCACGAACTTCCCTAGTGGTGAAAGCTGATATTCGCCCGGGCTACGACCATCAGCTCACTGAGAAGGTGGACGCTGTGAATCGTCGTCTCGCATCCTCATCGACGGAGTAAACGCGGGTAGAGAACACTGTGGGAAACGAACGTACCTTACAGCAACTGGCTAGAGCTTTAAGGCAGTGGCTGGGATATCTCGATGCACGATCACATCCAGGGTGCGGGACACGTCGGCACTGATTTGTAGCAGTTTCGGACCGATACGCTTGAGCGCCTGAATATATGACGCTACATGTATAACCAAGAATATAGTAACCACACATAGGAAAATGAGAGATTCTCACTGAGAGGGGTAAAGGACAGTAATGACATCTCCGGGAAAAGGCCCTGAGCGGTTTATAGCTGGTGCAGTCGATTTAGGTGAAGTTAAAGCGCGCGCCGAAGCTCGGGCGGAGGCGGAAAAACAACGCCAGCGCCAAGTGCGTCGGGCGGGCGGTACGCCACCTGAATCTGCGGGAAATAACGCACATGGTGGTACCGGCGTTCCTGGTAGCGGTTCTACTAGTGGCTCAGTACAGATGACCGTCGACGCTACTGAGGAAAATTTTGAAAACGACGTCCTTAAGCGGTCACTGCAGGTCCCGGTCATTGTTGCTATTAGTTCAACACAATCTCCGGATTCTCAAGACATCGTCCAGAACCTTGAGGTAATGGCGCGCCAGGCTGATTATGAGTGGATATTTGCCAATGTCAGTGCCGACACGGTCCCTCAGATCGCCCAGGCTTTCAGGGTTCGCGCTATCCCGACAGTCATAGCATTGGTGAATGGCCGTCCTATCTCGGTTCTCGAAGGACAACAGCCGAAAGAACAATTACAAGGGTGGATCGACCAAATCCTGCAGGCAGTCGGTAGTCAATTGCCCGGGATTCCCGATGCTGATAAAGCGTCGTCCACCCCGGAGGAGCAACCCCCATCAGACCCACGCGTCGACGCCGCTGAAGAGGCCCTCAATAATGGAGACTTCGCTGCTGCGCTCGCCGCCTACGACAGCATTATTGATGCCGAGCCACACAACACTGAGGCCAAGGCTGCGCGTGCGAATGTGTCCCTCCTCAAACGAGTGTCGGAGACGCAAGCGTCCGATAGCCCGACATCCGAACCGGAGAAAACCTTTGCTCAGGCCGACCAGTACATGATCTCTTCAAAGGAGGAAGACGCGTTTCGTGTGCTTCTGGATCTCATGCGGGTATCGGCAGGGGATCAAAAGACCCAGGTTAAAGATCGGCTGATCGAATTGTTCACGTTGTGTGACCCTGCCGACCCGCGCGTAGCTACAGCCAGGCGGGAAATGGCGAGTGCGCTGTTCTAAACCCGAGCCTGGTCGGCTAGCCCGCCGGCTGGCCATCCAGCCCCGCATTACCCATCGAAGCGGAAGAAGAGGGCACTCATGGCGGGCACAAAGATAGTGGCTGAGGCAGGGTAACCGTCGTATTCCCCACTATTCGCCGTGATCTGACCCAGGTTGCCACCACCAGCGCCTTCATAATCGGACGAGTCGGTGTTGAGAATCTCTGTCCACCGGCCAGCGTTCGTGAGGCCTAGTTGGTACTGCGGATATGTGGTTCCCGAGAAATTGAACACGCACGCAACTCGTTGTCCGTTCGACCCATACCGCATGAAGCTCAGCACGCCACGTTGGGCATCGCTGGCGTTAATCCACGAAAAACCGCTGGGTTCGTTGTCTTGCGTGTAGAGCGCAGGAGTAGCCGAGTAGAGACCATTGAGGTCCTTGACCAGGCGCGATACGGCCGCGTGGTATTCGCCTTCCCAGCCCTCTTGCTGCCCCCACGGCAGAGATTCGTCGTGATTCCACTCGGTGGTTTGCCCAAAGTCTTGCCCTTGGAACAGAAGTTGCTTACCGGGGTGCGCCCACATAAATGCCAGATATGTGCGTAGCCCTGCTGCCTTATTCCACGTGTCACCCGGCATCCGTGACCATAGCGTCCCCTTCCCGTACACCACTTCGTCATGGCTGATGGGAAGAATAAACTTTTCTGACCACGCGTAGACCAGGGAAAAAGTGATATCCCCGTGATGCCAGGGGCGATAGATGGGGTCATTAGAAATGTATTCCAGGGTGTCATGCATCCACCCCATGTTCCACTTAAACGTAAACCCCAGGCCGCCATCGTAGGTAGGAGCCGTCACCCCTGGCCATGAGGTGGATTCTTCGGCCACTGTCATTGTTCCGGGATATGCCCTGGCGACCGTGGCGTTCATTTCTTGCAGGAATTGGACGGCCTCCAGATTCTCGCGGCCACCGTACTGGTTGGGTAGCCATTCGCCATCTTTACGGCTGTAATCCAGGTACAAAATCGAGGCGACGGCGTCGACACGCAATCCGTCAATGTGGAACTGATCCACCCAATACAACGCATTCGCCACGAGGAAGTTGCGCACTTCTGCCCGTCCGAAGTCGAAGACGTAGGTGCCCCAGTCCTTTTGTTCTCCTCGTCTCCAATCAGGATGCTCATAGCAGGCGCGGCCGTCGAAGCGGGCCAGTGCCCATTCATCCTTGGGGAAGTGCCCGGGAACCCAGTCCATGATGACCCCGATACCTGCTTCGTGGAATGCATCGACAAGGGCGCGGAACTCGTCAGGCGTGCCGAAGCGCGAGGTGGGGGCGTAATACGAGGTGACTTGGTACCCCCACGATCCTGAGAACGGATATTCGGTGACCGGCATGAATTCCACATGCGTATAGCCCATATCCGAAACATAGGACACTAATTCATCCGTGAGTTCGGTATAAGAGAGGCCTTTATGCCAGGACTCCAGATGAACTTCGTAAATAGAGATGGGCGAGTCCGGGAGATTCTTTCGCGTTTTCTCGGCCATCCATTCATCATCTGACCACGAATAATCGCTATCGGCCACTATCGACGCGGTAGCTGGCGGTACTTCCGCCCGGCGTGCCATGGGGTCGGCTTTATCAATTCGATTCCCATCAGGGGTGGTCACGCAAAATTTGTAGTACGCCCCGGCAGTGACATTGGGGACGAACACTTCCCAAATACCCGACGACCCTAACGAGCGCATGGGGAACTGGTTTTTATTCCACGCGCAGAAGGACCCCGTTACGGTGACACCTTGAGCATTCGGCGCCCACACAGCGAAGGATGTACCGTCGACGCTTCCCATCTCAGTGTCATAATGGCGGACATGAGCGCCCAACACTTCCCATAGTCGTTCGTGTCGCCCTTCCCCGATGAGGTGGATATCCATTTCCCCGAGTGTGGGTAGCCACGTGTACCCATTAGCAATCGTTATGGTCTCACCGTTGGGATAGCTGATGTGCAGGCGGTGGTCGGTCACTCCGCCCGGTATGGATGCGGTAAAGAAACCATCACCGGCGTCGGTGGCGTCGACAGTCTCAGACGGGGTCTCGACGGTGACTGATTGCGCGCCGGGACGAAATGCTGTGATTGTCGTCGTTCCGTCGTCGTGGGGATGTGCACCAAGAACAGAGTGCGGGTTGTAATGAGTACCTGCAAGTATTCGTGCGCGGTCATTCGGGTGGATAGTTGGCATGGTCTCTCCTCGAGGGGTGGGTGGCGTGTACACGTACCGTTGCTCTAGCAGGTTTTAGCAGGTGTAGCGATACTCGTGGTGAGGAGCAAAGCCGCTGCGGTCGCGATAGTCGGTGGGGATTTCCGGCAGTTTGACGATATGACACACGTTGAAGGTCGGATCGAGGCGTACATAATTGTCCTCACCCCAGGTCCATCTTTGGTCAGTTATAAGGTCGTGGACCTCAATAGTCGAGGGCAGTCCAAGCGATTCGAGGTCGAGGTGGATCGTCGTTTCTTGGACGTTCTCAGAATCGAGATTGACGACGATGGCCAATGCATTTCCAGTGAGCGGATCAACCTTGGTGTACGCCATGATGTTGTCGTTATCTGATGACACGAGCCTGATTGTTCGGAGCTGTTGAAGAGCAGGCTGCTCCCTGCGGATGGTGTTGAGCACGGTGACGAACGGCTCCAGTGATTCACCGCGGAGACGAGCTCCCTCAAAATCACGTGGCCTGAGCTGGTATTTTTCGCTATCGAGGTATTCTTCGCTGCCCTCTTTGACAGCGATGTGTTCGTAAAGCTCGAAACCGGAGTACATGCCCCACGATGGGCTCAGGGTGGTGGCGAGAGCTGCACGGATTGCGAACATCGCTTGTCCTCCATGTTGAAGGCTCGCATGGAGAATGTCAGGTGTATTCACGAAAAGGTTTGGCCGGCAGGCATCGGCCGCATCGCGAATTTCCTCAGCAAATGCTTCTAGTTCTTTTTTCGACGTCTGCCACGTGAAATAGGTGTACGACTGTGAAAAACCGGCTTTTGCGAGGCCGTAGAGGATTGGCCGACGCGTAAACGCTTCCGCGAGGAAAACGACGTCGGGATAGGTCTGGTGGATAGTGGAAATCAGCCGCGCCCAAAACGCAGTGGGCTTGGTGTGCGGGTTATCCACGCGGAAGATGTGGACTCCACGCTTGATCCAGAACATAAGGACGCGATGAATCTCGGCGAATAAACCTTCGGGATCATTATCGAAATTCAAGGGGTAAATGTCTTGATATTTCTTCGGCGGATTCTCCGCATAGGCAATAGTGCCGTCGGGGAGAACGGTAAACCATTCGGGGTGAGCCGCAGCCCACGGGTGGTCGGGAGCACACTGCAAAGCGAAATCAAGTGCCACTTCGAGGTGGAGGTCACGGGCACGAGCAACAAATGCGTCAAAGTCGTCGAGAGTGCCGAGCTCGGGGTGGACCGCGTCATGACCGCCCTCGGATGATCCGATGGCCCAGGGGGATCCAACGTCATCCGGGGTGGGATCAAGAGTGTTGTTTTTCCCCTTGCGGTTGACATGGCCGATGGGATGGATCGGCGGGAGATACACGACGTCAAAGTTCATTCTCGCGATGCGGTCGAGCGCCTGCGTGGAGGTCGCAAACGTTCCGTGCACTGGTTCGCCATTTTCCACGCCTCCGGTAGAGCGTGGGAAGAACTCATACCAAGATCCCACGAGCGCGCGTCGACGTTCCACGTACACCTCGTAGGTGCGTCCGCGCGTCAAGAGTTCGCGGAGGGGGGTCCGCCGAAAAATGCTCGTCGTTTCTGCCGACAGTGCCGGGGCGATGCGTGCACGGATATCACGATCGGACCGCAATGACGCGGCGACAGACAAGAGGTGGGGGCGGTCGGTGACGGAGGCGACGTTGTTGGCGGTGTCCTCCATAATTCGCGCGCCAATTTCGAGGTCATTCGCGACCTCTTCGGCGCTTTGCCCAGCTTCAACTTTGGCCTCGATGGCGTGGCGCCACGTGCGGTAGGGGTCCGACCACGCGTCAATACGGAAAGTCCAGGTCCCCGGACAGTCGGGCACGAATATCGCGTTGAGCAGGTCAGGGTCAGCGTGTGCCGGCACCATAGGGATGCGCTGAACGGCCGAAGGACCAGAAGCAGAGGTAGGGCTCTTCACGATGGCTGTGGCGGAGACCGCGTCGTGACCCTCGCGCCACACGACAGCGCTGAGGGGAATGACCTCTCCGACCACTGCCTTGGCGGGTACTTCGCCACTGGATACGCGGGGGCGGACGTCGTCAATGCCTAGTCGTCCAACGGTTCCGAGTCGTCCGGTCACAGGTATCTCCTTTTGGTTGATCTATGCACATCGCTTATATATCAGCTGGGCTTGAGCCTAGTATTCGTGTGCCACGGCTGTGCGTCGTACTCCGCACTCTTTCTTCCCAACAGAGTAGAGGACAACCCAGATATCGCGCAGCACAGAACCCCTTTTTGGGCTGATCGATTCCGGAGGATACCCACCGAAAGTGACGACGCGTTGTACAAAGTGACGGAACGTGTCAGGTGGAAGCCCTAAGATGGTGATGTGACTCGACACGACACTTCTTCCCACACGCACGGTTCTCATGATTCTCGCCCTCACGCGACAGTCCGATCTCGTGAGGAGCTTGATGCACTTCCGATTGATCCCGACGCTCTTATTTCTCTTGACGACGTGAGCGTCGTTCGAAATGGTTCTACGTTGTTGCAGCCCATGAACTGGGTAGTTAAACTCGGGCAACGGTGGGTCATTATTGGTCCGAATGGTGCTGGTAAGACGACGTTGATGAAGGTCGCGGGTGCGGAGACGTATCCGACAACTGGTCGTAGCGTGATCATGGGCGAGGTCCTAGGCAAGACCGATGTGCGGGATGTGCGCACAATGATCGGCATGTCGTCCTCCGCATTGGCCCAGCGTATTCCCGGCCGTGAGCGTGTTCTCGATTTGGTGATTTCCGCCGGATATAACATTCTCGGTCGGTGGCGTGAAGAGTACGACGACGTCGATAAAGAACAAGCAACGCTTATCCTCGAAGATCTCGGCGCGATGCATTTAGCCGACCGTACATGGTCGACCCTGTCGGAAGGGGAGCGCAAACGGGTATTAATTGCACGCTCTTTAATGACCGACCCGGAACTCCTTCTTCTCGACGAGCCAGGCGCCGGTCTTGACCTTGGGGGGCGTGAGGATCTTGTCGAACGCCTGTCCACACTGGCGAATAACCCGGATGCTCCCGTGATCGTTATGGTTACTCACCACGTAGAAGAGATCCCTCAAGGCTTCACCCACGCGATGCTCCTCGACGAGGGGAAACAGGTTGTCGCCGGACCTATCGACGAGGTCCTCACGGGAGAGAATTTAACGACGGCGTTCCATCAGCCGATCACGTTGGACACCGTCGACGGTCGTTTCTTTGCTCACCGAGTGAAATCTTCACGGCGTCATCGTCGATAAATCCGGTAGTGTTTGAGCTAATCCACGATGCTCATAGAGAAAGATGCTCGCGGACCAAACTGTGAGACCGCAGTGTGGTGTAAGAATTATCTGTCTGGCGGAAAGGGAGGGTCATGTTTCTGACACCGACAGGTGAGAGACGTGCCTCTACCGTTCTGTTGTTGCGGGACACGGTGTGGGGGATGGAGGTCTACGTTCAAGAACGCGCCTCCACTATGGTCCACTACCCGGAAATGACCGTTTTCCCGGGCGGGGGCGTCGATCAGCGCGACCTTCCCGGAGACGTCGACGGTGACGGTGTGGATTCACCGGACCTTCGCTGGGTTGGTCACGATACATCATGGTGGGCACGTCACTTGAAGGTCCCCCGAGACGATGCTCGCGCGCTAGTCTGTGCCGCGGTGCGAGAGACATTTGAAGAATCGGGAACCCTTCTAGCCGGCCTTCACGACGGCAATGTCGTTGGTGATACTGACCCTTATATCCCCTTCCGTTCGCGTCTAGAAAGCCACGAGTTGGCGTTCTCTAATTTTTTGGACGACACCGGCCTGTATCTCCGTGCTGATTTGTTGCGCCCTTGGGCAAACTGGGTGAGCCCTCCTGGCGACACGGCACGCTATGACACGCACTTCTTTGTGGCCGCGCAGCCAGAAGGCCAGAACACCCATGATGATGCGATAGAGGCCGCGTCGAGCGGATGGTTTAGGCCATCAACGTTGCTCGATGGCTGGCGGTACCGCAAGATCCGTCTTCTCCCACCCACGTGGGTGCAATTGCGCATGCTGGACACATTCCGAACCGTTGATGAAGTGCTGGGATATGCGTCGGATCTGACTGTTGAACCCGTGACGGGAGCGGTTCGGGATCGACCTTTTATGGATGAGTATTTCACTGTGGAACGCTCCTTTGACACGTACTACGCCCGCGGGTGGGCCTAGCAGTGTTATCGCGAGACGACGTTGCGTGGATAACCAGCCACCCTGACGCGTGTGCTGACGCTAAACCACTGGAGTTTTCAAAAACCACTGAATTTGCCGATGGCGCTCGATTACGCTCGAAATATGGGCAATATGGTCGCGCTTTGGCTGAATTAATGGTTGCGCGACGGTCAGCGCGGGGCGCTCGGCCGATTGCCGCCAAAGTATCTGAAGATGTTGTTGACGACTGGTTGGTTGACGCAGAGTCGGTTCAACAGGCAACAGCTCTGGTGATTGCTCAGTACAGGGCGCGACGGTTGGCATTGGCGCCGTCATTGCAGGCAGGGGGGCTGGTGCACGATGTGACATGCTCCATTGGCAGTGAACTTGCTGCTCTAGCTGGGGAGGGGTTGACCACCATCGGGTCTGATATCGACCCCGGCCGAGTGGCGATGGCCCGGCACAACATGTCCGTGCTCGAGAAAGCAGTGCAAAGGAATGCGGGCTTGGGAATAGGTGGCGAAGGCCCGGCGCCGTTTACTCGCCCGTTAATTGTCCGCGCCGATGCTCTGTGTCCTGTGTCTTTTCCTACGGTGGTCATTGCTGATCCTGCACGACGTGCTCAAGGCCGACGAATCTCTCAGCCTCAGGATTTAATTCCGCCCTTACCTGGCCTGATCGATATATGGAGTGGTTTAAGGCCTGAGGACAACGCGGGGCTTCACTCCGGTGGTTCACCGGAGCTCGTTGTGAAGTGTGCCCCTGGGATCGATTACTCCAGTTGGGATGGGGAAGTAGAGATTATCTCCGTTGCCGGTGCGGTTAAAGAGGCATGTTTGTGGACGCGCGGAATCGCGGCGTCAACGGCGGGTATTCGTGCGGCGGTTACGGATAACGCCAACACGGCCGCTTACGAAAGCGCCGATCATGATGGCGCCGATCACGATAGCGCGGCTCAGGAGCGAGGCGTTACCCGTCGGGCCACTCTGATCCATGCAGATGGATCTGTGGATATGTTTACCGATACGGATCCAGAAGTCCCGAAATCGGCGTTTCCGCCGTATTTAGACGGGGCCATGGAAACCGGAAAGAAGAACTTGACCGATCGGTACATCGTCGATCCAGATGGAGCTATTGTTCGGGCAGGACTGGTGCGCCAAGCTGCATATCGGTGGGGAATGCGACAGATTGATCCCCATATCGCTTTCTTAACGGGAGATACCCCGCCAAAAGGTGTTTTGGCGTGCGAGGTTCTGGATTCGGTGCCGCTGTCCAAATTGACGTCGACGATGGCGAAGTGCGCTCCGGAGAGAATCGACATTCTCGTGCGCGGTGTTGCCGCGAACCCAGACCATGTTCGGGCAAAGATCATGTCTGCTGTGCGGAAGCATTCGGGGAACAAAGCGCGCAACAAAGGAGCCTCTACTCGTCAATGGCGTCAAGGAGAGATGACCGCGGATACTTCGGCAGATGGATCGTCGGACGGAAGTTACACGATCGTGATCACACAGGTGGGGGATAGGCAAGGGAAGAGTTCTGCGGTTGCGTTCATCTGTGGTCCGCGCCAATTCCGTTGACGACAACGCCAGTAATGCGCCAGTAACACGATGAGATCGTACGAAGCAGATCGGATCTCAGGAGTGGTATAGACGAGGATGGCCCACACAAACGGGGGCATTGGTTGCGGGTCGAGAGAGTTTGACCACAATTTTGTGTGCTAGGCCACAAAAGTGCGTTAAAGTGGTCTTCAAAACGAGCGAGATATTGATGTGAGGTATGCCGGCGACGGTTGCAGCCTCCGGTTTTTCGCCCCGACACCATGAGAAAGGTGAATGAATGTCGAACATTGTCGTGTTAGTTAAGCAAGTACCGGACACCTACTCCGAGCGGCAGCTCACCGAGGACGATTACACCGTTGACCGCGAGAGCACCGATCAAGTTCTCGATGAGATCAATGAAAACGCCGTGGAAGCAGCCCTTCAGCTCAAGGAAGCGGGAGGGGATTACACAGTCACTGCGCTGACCGTCGGCCCCGAAAGTGCTAAGGAAGCATTGCGGAAAGCATTGTCGCTGGGATGCGATGAAGCTATCCACGTTTGTGATGAAGCGCTTGCCGGCTCTGATGTCTTGGGAACGGCATGGACACTGTCGCAGGCCCTCAACTTGGTTGATGACATCGAACTCATTATCTGCGGCAACGAATCCACCGACGGCAATATGGGAAGCGTGCCCGGGTTGATCTCGGAATACCGTCAGATCCCCGCGGTGACCGGTCTGCGTTCATTCTCCGTAGAAAATGGCACGGTAACCGGCGAAAGCGCCCGCGAAGAGGGAGTGTACAGTCTGGAAGCACCTACGCCGGCCATTATCTCCGTAACTGAGAAGGCCAATGAGCCCCGCTTCGCTGCCTTCAAGGGAATCATGGCAGCAAAGAAAAAGAAGATCCAGCAAGTCGATCTCGAAGATATTGGAGTCGATGCTGCCAACGTCGGATTGGACAATGCTGCGACGTCCGTGACCGAATACGCACCCAAGCCGGAAAAGTCCGCTGGTGAAATCATTACCGACGAAGGCGACGGTGGAACGAAATTCGTGGAATTCTTGGCCAACGAAAAGCTCATCTAAACGCGGAATCGAGACCCTAACTCACCATCGTTGTTTGTTTACTAACAGGAATATTCGGTCAGTAACGGCCGGTAACGAAAGGACTTTCCCATGACTGATGTACTAGTTCTCGTCGAGCATGCTGATGGAGCCTTGTCCAACAACACCAATGAACTGATAACCGCTGGCCGTGTTTTCGGTTCCGTGGGGGCGGTAGTTGTCGGCGCCGAAGGCACGGCAGAATCTTTAAAGGACGACTTAGCTGCTGCGGGTGCGGAAACGATTTACGCGGCAGAAAATGATTATGCTGCTAATTACTTGGTGACACCGTCTGTCGACGCATTGTCCGCCTTGGCAGCGGGCCTTGAAGTGCCCGTCATCATCGCTTCTTCCGCCACGGGCAAAGAAATTGGTGGGCGCGTTGGTGCCCGCGTAGCATCTGGCGTTCTCTGTGATGTCACAGAGATCAATGCCGATCACACCGCAGCTAGCTCTATCTTCGGTGGCGATTACACCGTCGAGCTCTCAGCGGGAGGATCCTCCCCGGTCTTTCTCCTTCGTCCCGGTTCGGTTGATCCAGAGCCTCAGGCGGCTTCAGGAAATATTGAACCCGTCGAAATGCCGGAGCCGGGCCCGGTTGCCGTGAAGGTCACATCCTTCTCCCCGGCAGAGGCCGGCGACCGCCCCGAGCTTACTGAAGCGAAGATCGTGGTCTCTGGTGGTCGTGGCGTCGGATCCGCAGACGGGTTCGCAGACGTTGTCGAGCCCTTGGCCGATGCCTTGGGCGCTGCAGTGGGTGCTTCCCGTGCCGCCGTCGACTCTGATTACTACCCAGGCAAGTTCCAGGTGGGACAAACGGGTAAGACAGTGTCGCCAGACCTCTATGTCGCGCTCGGAATTTCAGGTGCCATCCAGCACAAAGCCGGTATGCAGACCTCCAAGACCATTGTTGCGGTCAACAAGGATGAGGAAGCTGCCATTTTTGAGATCGCCGACTTAGGTATTGTTGGGGACCTATTCGATGTAGCTCCTCAGGCTACCGAAGCCATTACAAGCCGCTAGGTGGTCCAGCACTGCCCAGAGCACTACCTAGGTTGCGTGAGCACTAGGTGAAGGCGTGAATGAGCTGTATTACCCTTCGAAGGGTGACTACAGCTCGTTTTTTTATGGATCATGCCGCAACGAGTCCTCTCCGACAGGTAGCCAAAGACGCCATCATGGACTCATGGGATCTTTTGAACCCCGGGGGCCAGTACGCGTCAGGGCGTGATGCGCGCAAAGCTGTGGAAGAAGCTCGCGAGACTATCGCGCGTCTGTTGGGGGCCGAGCCGATCGAGGTCATTTTCACAGCGTCAGGGACCGAGGCTGATAACCTTGCCGTGCAGGGGCTTTATGCCGAACGTGCTCACGAATCCGAAGACACACAGGAACCGGGACGTGGCCATAGAACAGCTTCTTCCCACCGTGTCATCGTCGGATCGGTGGAGCATCCCGCCGTGTTAGAACCGGCCAAGGCGCTAGGCGCAGATCCGTCATCGCCGGGTCCGAAAGCAGATGTTATTGAAGTTCCCGTCGATGCCAGCGGCCATTACCGCACCGACTTTCTTGCCGACGTTCTTGCCGACGGCCCCGCCGCACTCATGGCTCTCCAGTGGGCGAACAATGAAACCGGTGCGTTACAACCGGTTGATGCGGTGGCTTCTCTCGCCGCAGAACACGACGTGCCGTGGCATGCTGATGCCGTGCAGGCCGTCGGCCACGTTCCCGTGAACTTCCATTCATCGGGTGCAACGACGATTGCGGCGTCGGCACACAAGTTTGGTGGTCCCCGCTCAACCGGCCTGTTGTTATGCGGGCGTGCTACGAATCTTCACAAAATTTTGCGTGGTGGCGGGCAAGAACGATCTATCCGCCCAGGAACACTGAATGTTGCAGGGGCGGTGGGGACCGCTGCCGCATTGACCGAGGCCTGTTATGAGATGGAGACTGAGCGCGCCCGAATTTCTCGCCTCCGAGACCGCTTACTGTCATTTATTAGCCGAGAGATTCCGGACTCGCTTATTCATACGGCGGAGCCAGCGCTGCCGGGGCACGTCCATGTGAGTTTTCCGGGCGCGGAAGGCGACAGCCTAATTATGCTATTGGACCAGGCGGGTTTCGATGCGTCGACGGGGTCGGCGTGTGCGGCTGGCGTGAATCGGGTGAGCCATGTAGTCATGGCGATTGGTGTAGAACCCGTCGCTGCCCGCGGAACGCTAAGGTTTACCTTGGGCCGGACGACGTCGGATAATGATGTCGCCGCTGTGGAAGCGGTCCTCTCGAAAATTGTCGAACAAGCGCGTGCTGCCGGGATGGCATAAGTCGGCAGGACGGCACAGTACCTTCGTAAGCAGGGTTGTCCTGGTGAGCTCAACTACCTAAAGTGTGTGGCTTAGTTTCGTATTCAACAGATAGGATTGTCATGCGTGTAATGGCAGCAATGAGTGGCGGTGTTGATTCCTCCGTTGCCGCTGCGCGATTGGTCGCCGAGGGGCATGAGGTCATCGGCGTTCACTTAGCACTAGCCTCGACGCCGACGACGTTGCGCGTCGGTTCGCGCGGGTGCTGTTCGCTGGAAGACTCCGGCGATGCTCGTCGTGTTGCCGATGCGTTAGGAATCCCCTTCTACGTCTGGGACTTCTCAGATCGATTCCGCGAAGACGTCGTCGATCCTTTTATTCATTCGTATGAGATGGGCGAAACACCCAATCCCTGTCTCCGGTGTAATGAAAAGATCAAATTCCAGGCGCTGCTCGACCGAGGGATCGCACTGGGTTTTGATGCCGTGGCGACGGGCCATTATGCGCGATTGAAGGATGGCGAACTCCGCCGGGCAATCGACGATAAGAAAGATCAGTCGTATGTCTTGGGGGTTTTGAATGATGAGCAGCTGGCCCATTGTTTATTTCCGCTGGGAGACACCCGCAAGCCTGATATCCGCAAAGAGGCAGAGGCCGCTGGGCTCATTACCGCCTCGAAGCCCGATAGTCATGACATTTGCTTCATCCCGGATGGAAACACGAAGGCCTTTTTAGGCAATCACATCGGTGTCCGGTCAGGTGAACTAAAAGACCAGGATGGCAACGTGATCGGCCATCACGATGGCATTTACGGTTTCACGATCGGGCAGCGTAAGGGTCTTGGCCTACCTGGTCCAGCGCCCGATGGTAAGCCAAGATATGTCACCGATATTGATGCTGATACCGGAACTGTCACCGTCGGCACCCGCGACGATCTCCGGGTGGGCCGGTTGTATGCCGATCGCCTCATTCGTCTTGAGGAGCACGAAGGGTCGACGCAGGAGTGCCAGGTCCAAGTCCGTGCGCATGGCGGTGTTGTTGATGCTACGGTAACTATCGACGACGGCATTGCAACGATTGATCTTCATTCTCCGCTGACCGGGGTTGCGCGTGGTCAAGCTGCGGTGATTTACCGTCCCGATCCGGACGGCGACATTGTGTTGGGTTCGGGGACGATTTGTGACACGGTGTCGGTCTCCCGGCTGCAACCAACCACCGCGGGCGCGTCCTCAAACAGCTAATATGCTGGCCATGAACCAGAAATCGGCCAGCGCGACATGGGCGTCGGGGTGGGGAGCCCTTGAGACTCGTGATCCCCGCGAGGCGGCTCGCATTATTGCGGGGGAGGCTGCGTTGCCGTTCATCCCGCAGTTGATTAACCGGGGTGTGGGGTCGTCATTGTCGGGATCGACGTTGTCGTTGTTGTCATCCTCCTATGTTCAGGGGCCACGATCGTGGCAAATGTCGGGCCCGACGGTGGCATCACGTCGCCGCAATGATGAGATCCATCGTGATATCGATGTGTATGAGGAAGCGTGGGAAGGGGGCTCTGCGCTCTCTAGCCGGGAATTGAAGGTGCAGGTCATGGGCCCGTGGTCATTGGCAGTCGCGACAGAATTATCTGATGGTCACCGCATCGTGTCGGAAAGTTCGGCAGTTCGCGGTTTCCACGACGAGTGGAGTGGCGGTGTTGCCGACTACCTTTCGGAGCTTCATCGCCGGTTTGGCAAGCGCATTGTCCTGCACATTGGGGAACCCTACGTGGATACCCTCGCCCAGGGGCGTATCGCCGGAACCACTGATTGGGACATTATTCCTCCGGTACACAACGATGTTCTTAATGCCGAGTGGGACAGGAGCATCAGTGGCGTGCTCGACGAGCTGGGAAGGGTTACTATCGGCGACGCGTCACAGGGCGCCGTTGATGATGTCGTGATGTCCTGTCGGGCATCGCTACCGGGCAATCTCGAGATTCCGGCGTGGGCGTTGCCACTGATCGGGTTGGAAGAAATGGAACACGCCACGGCGAATGGTTCGTCGACGCACCGTATGCTCGACCGAGTAGGTGAACGTATTGACGCTGATGGTCGGGCGATTGTGATCGGAGTGGCGGGCGATCATGGTGTGGTCGATGACGGTACTGAGGTTATGCCTGGAAGTATAGCCGGTGGTGGTGATGACGTCGGTGATCGTGATCAGGCTGCCGTGACAACCGCATACGCAAGTGAGGATCCCGCCCGTGATCGTGCCGTGCGCATCGCCCGCGTATGGAAGGCGATGGGACTTGACCCGACTCTGATGGGCGAACGAGTGAACATTGTTGAGGGGCATGGCCGACGTGGGCGGGAGCAGTCGACTGCGCAATCGCTGCGTTTAGCTGACGACGTGCGAGATATGCTCCGTCGCGATAGCGGAGACCTATAGCACTGCAGTCTCGCCGGCGAGCTGGTTACCTAGATTGAGTTGGCCGCTGCACAGAACTCTGTGCGGCAGTAATCACGGCATGAATAGCTGTCACGTACCAATCTTCCACTTCGGTATTATCCAGCGGTTCTACCGCGCGAGTATTTTCGGTTTCCACCGCGGTGTGGTGCTGCATAACCGGGACAGAGTCGTGTCCTGAATCGGCTTTACCCTCTCCGTCGGATGCCGTGGTGACTTCGTGGCCGTGCTGCCCTTTGCCCCCACCGTGGCCATTCATGGGGCCACCCATAGCTGTGACCCCAGCATTAATAAGCGACTGGATGCTCGAGATCAGCTCCGGCTTCAATTCCGCCGGAATATCGGGTAGTTTATCGACCTCACGAGCTAAGGCCTGGGTCAGCTTCGCGTGTAGACGTCCAATTCGTGCCCGTGCGTCGTCGTCAAGATGAACCCGGGAAAGAGCTGATCGCCATGAGTGCCGGGACTCGCGGGCTTCGCGGAAACTGGCGCGGGCATAAGCCTCGATAGCGTCCAGCGGCCCTGGTGCATCGTCCATTTGGTCGGTGATGACCTGGGCGCGCCGGGGGAAATCCCGAACGACGACGGCTTCGATCATGTCATCGACATTGTTGTGGTACCGGTAGAGGCTTGACCTGCCCATACCGAGGCGCTTGGCGACAGTCCCGACAGTCAGTGGGGCTGCGTTCTGGTCGGTTTGGGATTCTTCGAGGATTTCTTCTACGGCATCGAGGATTTTCTCGGACGTTTGACGCCGGTGTTCAATCACTGACTTCGCTGAAATCCGTGGCATGAGGCTATCCTAACCTTTAATTGTGGTGAGTGAAAGTAGCGGGGAAGAAGAACCCCCATCATTGTGTAGCAGCCCTACTGGTTTATGCGGGTCACATGTGCGAACCATCCCGCATTGGCCACGCGGTGGAGAAATCTGTCATCTCTCGGCCTTGGGACGCGAAATAGTCACGCAGATGCAATTGGTAGTCGAAGTAAGAGACCGCCTGGAATTCCATCAGCTCATCGCACGTTTTCTTGACCAGGTCAGGCCACATCCGCGCCATTTTCCACGCCACCCGAGCAGCCGCGAGGGCATCCGCGCTGGCATTGTGGGCATTGTCCAACTGAATCCCATAGCGCTTCACCAAGGTCCCCAACTTACGCGCGCCTTTCCGCTGTGGCTCCAACGCCCGATCCATCACGAGGGGGTCGAACACTAATCCGCTGCAGACAAATGACGGCTCCAGGTGCCGCAAAATCGTGAGGTCATAGGCAGCGTTGAAGACAATGAGCGTTTGTCCGCGCTCCCATCCGTCGTAAATCGCACGAATGGTCTTGTGGAGGACTTCGTCATGAGGTTCACCATGCTCCTTCGCGTACTCCGTCGAGATCCCATGGATTTTCGATGCCGACTCGGGAATCTCAATACCAGGGTCGGCGAGTAATTCTGTGGAGTTAGCCGATCCACCGTGGATGGAGACGAGGGCCGACGTCACAATTCTCGCCTGTAGAGGGTTGGTCCCCGTGGTCTCCAGATCGAAGCTGAGCATAGAGGTGGGATCAAAGTGACTCGGCACGGACGATGGAAGCGGCATAGGCATAGATTAGACGACGGGTCGGACACGAGAATAAGCATGAGGTCTGTGCCCGGTATTGGTGGTGGTAACGCCCGCGATGTGCGCTGGGGATGTGGGCCGGTGATGAAATCCCTCTATGCTGGGCGTGTGAATAATTCCGGGAACTCCACTGACGTGAGCACCGATCTTCAAGCATATTGGGACAAGCTTGCTGCTGATGTTCGGCACCACCGTGACCTTTATTACAACAGTGAGCCGGTGATCTCGGATGCTGAATTCGATCGACTTTTTAGGGCCCTACAAGAGTTGGAAGCCGACCATCCGGAGTTAGCCAACAATGGCTCCCCAACGGCAGAAGTGGGCGCGCCCGTGCCGACCTCTGCCGGAGCTAGTGGCGGCGAAGTAACCTTTGCTCCGGTTCGCCATATGGAGCGCTTGTACAGCTTGGACAATGTTTTTTCGAAGTCCGAGTTGGTGGAGTGGTTGCATAGAACTCCCGCGCCGACGTACTTGACAGAGTTAAAAATCGACGGTTTATCCATCGATCTTGTGTATCGTGACGGTGAGCTCGTCTCTGCAGCCACTCGTGGCGACGGGGTAACCGGGGAAGATATCACTCCGAACGCCCGGACGATCTCAGATATCCCGCAAACGATTTCCCCGACGGACGATTATCCCGTACCAGCTTTGGTGGAAGTTCGTGGCGAAGTGTTCATTGGCGTCGAGGAATTCTCCGTCATTAACGCAGACCGAGTGGAACAAGGCCGGAAGCCCTTTGCAAACCCACGCAACGCCGCTGCGGGATCCCTGCGCCAAAAGAACCCTGCGGAGACGGCGAAGCGAAATTTATCGATGATTTGCCACGGGATCGGAGCCCGTGAAGGGTGGGAACCTGCGACTCAACATGATGCGTACGCAGCCTTGGCCGCATGGGGTTTTCGTGTGTCGCCGTACACCAAACGTGTGACCTCCGCAGACGAGGTCATCGAACAAATGGAGTACTGGGGTGAGCACCGTCACGACGCGACCCACGAAATGGATGGTTTAGTTGTCAAAGTTGATGACTTAGCTGAGCAGGAGGATTTAGGCGAGACCTCACGCGCCCCCCGGTGGGCTATTGCTTATAAATACCCGCCAGAAGAGGTCGTGACGACGCTGCGCGATATCCGTATCGGCATCGGCCGGACTGGTCGTGCGACGACGTACGCGGTGCTGGATCCTGTCTTGGTCGCCGGGTCAACGGTCGCTCGGGCGACGCTGCACAACCCGTCGGAAGTTCACGACAAAGGTGTACTGATCGGCGATAGGGTCACCATTCGCAAGGCTGGTGAGGTCATCCCTGAAGTGCTGGGCCCGGTGGCGGATGCGCGCGACGGGTCCGAAAGACCATTTGTGTTCTCGACTGTCTGTCCAGAGTGTGGCACACCGTTAGTCCAGGCAAGAGCGGATGACGCGGATTGGAGATGCCCCAATACACAGGGGTGTCCGGGTCAGTTACTTGCCCGGATGACGTATTTGGCTGGCCGCTCTGCGTTCGATATCGATGCCTTGGGTGTGTCGGGTATTCAGGATCTCATCAGGTCGGGAGCGTTGACTAATGAATCCGAACTCTTTGATCTTGATGAATCGCATCTCCTGTTGACGTCGGTCTTTACGACCAAGGCAGGGAAGGTCAATGCGACGGGGAAAGCGTTGCTAAAGAACCTTGAGGACGCGAAGTCCACCGAGTTATGGCGGGTCATCGTGGCACTCTCCATTCGTCACGTGGGTCCCACAGCTGCCCGAGCGCTGGCCACAAAGTATGGGTCTCTCGAGGCCATTCGTAGCGCGTCCGAAGAGGAACTGGCTCGAATCGATGGGGTAGGCAGTATCATCGCGGTGTCGTTGCGTTCATGGTTTGCCGTCGATTGGCATATAAAAATTGTCGACGCCTGGGCCGCGGCCGGTGTCCGCATGGAGGATGACCAGCAGCAGGCGCAGCCCCAGACTTTGGAGGGCACGACCGTCGTCGTCACAGGTACTTTGGATGATTTCACCCGCGACTCGGCGAAGGAAGCGATTATCTCTCGGGGTGGTCGGGCAGCGGGATCTGTGTCCAAGAAGACAGATTATGTTGTGGTCGGGGCTAATGCTGGATCGAAGGAGACGAAGGCGCGAAAACTCGGGTTGCGTATTCTCGACGAGGACGGTTTTAAAGAGCTTTTAGAAACAGGCCGTGTTAGTGACCATGCTTAAGCAGGAGCTTTCTCTTTAGCCGGATTTTCGGCCATGATGCTAACGATCACTTAGACGACATGAGATAGACGACCCCCAGGAGTAACCACATGTCTCCCGCCCAGAACGTTCACCCCTCCAATTCGGATTATTTGAGCTTAGTTGTTCGCGCTCCCGTATATGACGCCGCGGAGAGGACCCTCCTGGAGCGTATGCCACGGATGTCGCAGCGGTTGGGCAATGACGTGTATGTCAAGCGTGAGGACACCCAGCCCGTCCATAGTTTTAAGGTTCGTGGTGCCTACGCTCGCATGGCTGCCCTCACCGATGACGAGAAGCGTCGTGGCGTGGTCACGGCCTCGGCGGGTAACCATGCGCAGGGTATTGCTTTGTCCGGCAGCATCATGGATGTGTCAGCATTAATCGTTATGCCGACGATGACCCCGCAGATCAAGGTTGACGCGGTTCGGAACTTTGGCGGCGAGGTCCTCCTCTTCGGCGACAATTTCGACGAGGCTAAGGAACGCGCTTCTGAAATTGCCCAATCCGAGGGACGAGTTTTTGTCCCCCCCTTTGACGATCCTCATGTCATCGCTGGTCAGGGAACCATCGGGCTGGAAATCTTCCAGCAAGCTTCGACAGTTGACCGTGTCTTTGTTCCCGTCGGTGGTGGTGGTCTAGCCGCTGGCGTAGCTGTCGTGTTGAAGCAGTTGAACCCGCGCATCAGCGTTATCGGTGTGGAGCCCGAGGGATCGGCATGCTTGACCGCAGCCATGAAAGCCGGCGAGCCTGTCACGTTGGATCGTGTGTCGTTGTATGCGGAAGGTGTGGCAGTTGCTCGCATTGGGGACGAGACGTTCCGTGTATGTCGGGATAATTTGGACGAGGTCATCACGGTCAATTCCGACGAAATTAGCGCTGCTGTCAAAGATATTTTCGACGACACCCGCGCGGTGGCTGAGCCATCGGGGGCCGTCGCCTTAGCGGGTCTAAAGAAATACGTGACTACCCATGGGGTGCACGGTGAGACGCTGGCGCATGTGCTCTCTGGTGCAAATCTGAATTTCCATGGCCTCCGGTATATTTCCGAGCGTGCTGAACTGGGTGAACACGGTGAAGCACTCTTGGGCGTGACTATTCCGGAACGAAAGGGTGCGTTCCTCGAGTTCTGCCAGGTTCTAGGCGGCAGGTCTGTGACGGAATTTAACTATCGCGTGGATGATCATGATCGTGCACGCATCTTCGTGGGCGTGCAGCTCCACGAGGGGGATCAAGAGCGCGATGATATTATCGCGGACTTGCAGCAGCGCTCCTATGACGTCGTTGACTTATCCAGTGACGATGCGGCGAAAGAACATGTGCGCTACATGATTGGTGGTCGCGCCTCCAGGCATGTCAACGAGCGAGTGTTCTCGATCCAGTTTCCTGAGCACCCCGGCGCCTTGCTTCACTTCCTGAAGGTCCTGGGTACACACTGGAATATTAGCCTTTTCCATTACCGGAGCCACGGGATGGACTATGGCCGCGTACTCTGCGGATTCGATGACACGGAGAACCCGGCGGGCGACGGGTCAGACGATGATTTCGACCATCACATGCACGAGCTAGGGTATCAGTTCAAGGAAGTGACGGACTCTGTGTCCTACACGTATTTCCTCAAGTCATAGCCTGTTTTCCATAGGCTCAGGGGTCTTTGTGCTAGTCCATCCCGAGCGCTAGCCCTTCATAGGGCTTAGTCCATCACCGAGCTGAGGATGGTGCCAAGCTTGCCGAGGTGCTCAACCTCACCAGCCAAGAAATCCGGCCCGCCCGGGCGGCCGATGACGAGAACGTCGTCCTTGTCGCTAATCGGCGCAGCAGCGAGAGCCGAATCCATGACTGTCCAGCTTTCGGGTAGCCAATCGTCGTCTTCGCGGTCGAGGCACCGAGCCGTCGTCACCGGGGCGGACTGAAGAATGCGCCCGTCATCCTCGGGGGCGGCCATGGAAGCAGCAACGCGATGCACGTCCGTTCGCCCGCTTAACACGATGGCCCAGCCCGCCGACATTGTCGTGGGAAGTCCGTCAACAAGGAGCTGGAGAGCTTTGCTTCGGGATGGTGCCTGGGCGATCGATGCCAACATGGCGACTTGCCCGGAGCGGTTCACCGAGCCGGAGAACGGGCGGATGGAATCGACTTCGACGCCGTCGACCTGTTGAGCTGCGGTAATGAGGGTGTCCGGTAGGGATGTGGGTGGAAGGTCGATCACCACATCGTCCACCACTGCACCGTCGGAAAAATTATGGCTAACGACATCGACGCTGCGGATATCCCCGCCGACCTCGCCGATAGATGCGGCAAGACGGCCTAAGCTGCCGGGAGTGTCAGGCAGGAAGACGCGGAGGAGGAACGACATAGAAAACCCTTATATTCGACGATGCGGTGTGATCATTTCGCTGTGATCAACTAGACAGTGTAGGCCTTCTCTGTGACATGCGTAGGAACCGGGTGACAGAAGTAGACAGATTGGTGCATTTTGGACTGTCGCACCCCGGTGTACCTGGTTAGTGTCGGCGGCTGTCCCCCTAAGCCCACATAGACCGCGCAACCGGCTAAGCTAGGGGAGTCATCATTGTCACACCAGGTGAAGGAACCACTGTGTCTTCTATTTCCCGCGACGAGGTTGCGCACCTTGCGCGCTTGTCTCGGCTCTCTCTCACCGACGACGAGCTGAATGAATTCGCTGACCAGATCGACGGCATTATCGAGCACGTCCAAAAAGTATCGAATGTTGATACTGAGGGCGTGGAACCCATGAGCCATCCCTCTGATCTTGCCGGTGTTATGCGAGAGGATGAAGTTCATCCGACGTTGACGGCAGAGCAGGCCTTGGATCAGGCTCCGGCTAGCCAGCGTGATCGTTTCGAAGTACCGCGGATTCTGGGGGAGTAAACCATGGAGACCACATATCGCGTTGCGAACTTCAATGCCGACGATCTAACGACGTACACCGCAGCAGATCTGGCTGAAAAAATCCATTCCGGCGAGGTGTCGTCGGTAGAGGCGACTCAAGCCCATCTCGATCGTATTTCACAGATCGACGGCGATATTCATGCTTTCTTGCATGTTTCTGCCGACGAAGCTCTCGCGGCGGCTAGGAAAGTCGATGACAGTATCGCCCGTGGTGAGAAGCCATCCTCATCCCTTGCCGGTGTTCCTTTAGCCCTAAAAGATGTCTTTACGACGACGGACGCACCGACGACGTGTGCGTCAAAAATCCTTGAAGGATACATGAGCCCGTACGACGCGACCGTGACGAAGCGTCTGCGCGAGGCCGGTCTTCCTATCGTCGGAAAGACCAATATGGATGAATTCGCCATGGGCTCATCCACGGAAAACTCCGCCTATGGGCCGACACACAATCCGTGGGATCTTGCCCGGACACCGGGTGGCTCCGGCGGTGGCTCGGCCGCGGCGTTGGCGTCGGGAATGGCACCCCTGGCGATCGGTACAGATACGGGCGGATCGATCCGCCAGCCGGCGGCCCTCACCAACACGGTCGGGGTAAAGCCGACTTATGGCACAGTGTCGCGTTATGGCCTCGTCGCTTGTGCTTCGTCGCTTGACCAGGGTGGCCCCACCGGGCGCACAGTGTTGGATACCGCCCTTTTGCACGAAGTTATCGCGGGGTATGACCCGCATGATTCCACCTCGGTCAACCGCCCCGTTGCGCCGGTGGTTCAGGCCGCCCGCGAGGGCGCGAAAGGGGATCTGTCTGGCCTAAAGGTCGGCGTCGTCAAGCAATTGGCTGGCGATGGCTACCAGGATGGCGTCCTCGAGTCGTACAACGAGGCCGTGAGCACCCTCTCTCGCCTGGGTGCTGAGGTCGTGGATGTGGATTGTCCTCACTTCGACGATGCGTTGAGCGCGTACTACCTCATTCTTCCGTGTGAGGTGAGCTCCAACCTCGCCCGGTTCGACGGCATGCGCTACGGTCTGCGCGTCGGTGATGATGGTCATCACTCGGCCAATGACGTGATGGAACTGTCCCGCGAAGAGGGCTTTGGCTCAGAGGTGAAGCGACGCATCATCCTGGGAACTTATGCGCTCTCTGTTGGATACTATGACGCCTACTATCTGCAGGCTCAGCGTGTCCGTGCGTTGATTGCCCGTGATTTTGCCAAGGCGTATGAGAAGGTCGATGTGTTGGTCTCTCCGACTACGCCGACGACGGCGTTCAAGTTGGGCACCAAGGTCGATGATCCCATTTCGATGTATCGATTCGACCTGTGCACGCTGCCGCTGAACCTTGCAGGTCTGTGCGGAATGTCTGTTCCTTCCGGGCTTGCCTCTGATACGAATCTTCCCGTTGGCCTGCAGATTATGGCCCCAGCGCACCAGGATGATCGGCTTTATCGCGTCGGTGCTGCTTATGAGGCTGCTCGCTCGGGAGAGCCACAAGAGTAGGTTAGGGCCTATGGACCACAGTGGAGACGGTTGGGCAATTCAAGCAAACGGTGCGCGGTTCTGGGGAGTCGAAGGAGCAGCGGGATTGTTGCTTCGAGCGCCGGGGCCTGATGGTCTTCCCATGGTCCTCATGCAATATCGCGCCGAGTGGACATCAATGCCTCTGACCTGGGGTGTCCCGGGTGGAGCGCGCGACGCAGATGAGACAGTCGAAGAAGCCGCGTTACGCGAAGCCATTGAAGAAGCCGGTCTCAATCCCCAGGATGTCACCGTCGTACAAAAGCAAGTGACGACGCGGGTGCCGGTGGATTATGCCGTGCGGAGGGCACCAGCTGAAGATTGGCCGCGTTTGCCCTGGTACACCTCGCTGACGGGGAAGCGTTGGGTGGGGCTGATGGACCCCAGTGTGCGTGAGTGGACATATACGACGGTGTCAGCCTTTGCCTCTCATCCGCTTGAGGTGCACAAGAATAATGAGTCCATTGAACTGGTGTGGGTGCCGGAATCTGAGATTGAGAATTTGGATTTAATGGCTCCGTTCCGACGTTCGTTGCCGATGACCTCGAGTATCGTCCAGCATGGTGATGTTTCTCAGCCGACGATGCGCGCTAATGAGTCTGGTGAGGGCGCGCTTTGGGTGGTGCCTCGGTAGCCTAATTGAATAGGCACGCTGTATAAGGTGCTACTCGGGGGCTGGCTCGACTTATGCCCCCTGAGCCTTGTGGCCACCGTCCGATCGTGGACCCGATTCGTGGTTTCGCGATGGTCTTTGTGTGCGCGTAACCTGTCTGGATGGAAAAGGTGGAGCCTCTGCTGAGAGCACGACTTTCACCTTAAATAGTTCGCTTTTCGAGTATTTCTGTGAATGTGCAGCCGGAATGTACCGTGACTTTCCCGGGGCACAAACCCCGAAGGCCGTCAGCGTTCACTCTTTTTTTGTAGCGATGAGTAGATAAATAGTGGTGAATAGATAAGAGGTAAGGAAGCTTTTTTGACTGGTAACCTCAGCGGATCGTCGCACCGGGAGACGATAACAAACACAGCAGAGAATAATCCCTCCGCCATCTCGGCTCAGGCGAATCAATCCAAGGGAATGATTTCGGAAAAAGACGCGTGGCGTGCGTTAGTGGCGCTTTGTGTGGGCTTTTTTATGATCCTCTTGGACCAAACCATTGTGGCAGTGGCGACCCCTGATTTTCAGAGTGCGTTAAATGCCGACTACAGCCAAGTGCTGTGGGTGACGTCGGTGTATCTCCTGACATACGCTGTCCCACTTTTGGTCACAGGTCGATTGGGAGACCAGATAGGGCCGAAGAACGTCTATGTCGCCGGCATGGTTGTCTTCACCCTCTCATCCCTGGGGTGTGGCTTAGCGCCGGATATTCATTGGCTCATAGCTGCTCGCGCTGTCCAGGGGCTGGGTGCTGCTCTGTTGACCCCTCAAACTATGAGCGTGATTAACCGAATCTTCGCGCGTGAACGACGCGGCGCGGCCATGGGTTTATGGGGTGCCACCGCCGGCATGGCAGGCTTGGCCGGCCCAGTCCTCGGTGGGTTATTGACCACGTGGATCGGCTGGGAATGGATTTTCTTCGTTAACGTCCCGATCGGAGTTGTCTCAGTCATCATGGTGCTCAAATGGGTACCACAATTGCCGACCAGAAATCATGGCTACGACTGGGGCGGGATTGTCACGTCAGTCATCGCAGTGTTCTTGCTGGTCTTCGCGCTTCAAGAGGGTGGTAATGCAGACTGGGCACCGTGGATTTGGATCATGATCGCAGCGTCCGTTGTTGTCTTCGGTATTTTCATCATGATTGAAAAGTGGGGCGCTCAGCGTGGCGTCGAGGTTCTCGTCCCACTGTCCCTCTTTAAGGATAAGAATTTCTCGGTGGGGAATATTTCGATCACGACGATGGGATTTGCCGTGGCAGGTCCGATGGTTCCGATCATGATTTACTTCCAGCAGTTCCATCAGATGTCGGCCTTGAAGGCAGGGCTGATGATGGTGCCAATGGCTCTGATATCAGGCGTGCTATCTCCATTCGTCGGCCGTTTGTCGGATACAGTTCCGCCGCGTCGGCTATCTCTATCTGGATTTACCTTTATGACAGTGTCCATGCTGTGCTACTTCTTGGTCATGAAGCCGGACACGTCGGTGTGGTGGATGTTCGTGCCCATCGCTTTGCAAGGGCTGGGGAACGCGTTCGTGTGGGCACCCAATTCGACCACGACGATGCGTGATCTTCCGATGGAGAAAACGGGCGCGGGGTCTGGCGTGTATAACACCACACGCCAAGTCGGTTCAGTGATTGGTTCAGCTACTGTTGCGGCGACGCTCGACGTGTTCATGCAGCATACTGATCCAGTATCGTCATTGGGCTGGACCATGATTTTCCCAGCAGGAGTGTTATTGATCGGTTTGGTCGTTGTTACGCAATTCCAAGGAACAACAGCTGCAACGCGCGGAAAGAAGTAGGTGGTCCCGGATAGGCAACATGGCGGCGATCCGGCTAGGGTAGTCACTATGCGTATTGCGACTCTTACCTCCGGTGGTGATTGCCCGGGACTGAACGCGGTGATTCGTGGGATTGTCCGCACCGCAAGTTCTGAATATGGCTCCACCGTGGTCGGCTATGAAGATGGCTGGGTGGGGCTCCTCGAGGAACGCCGAATTCAGCTCTACGACGATGAGGAGATTGACCGGGTTCTCCTCCGGGGCGGAACTATCTTGGGCACGGGCCGTTTGCACCCCGACAAATTCCGCGAAGGAATTGAACAAATTAAGGAAAACCTAGAGAACGCCGGGGTCGATGCCTTGATCCCCATCGGTGGCGAGGGAACGTTGAAAGGTGCTCTCTGGCTTCATGAAAACGGAATTCCTGTGGTCGGCGTCCCTAAAACCATCGACAATGACGTCAACGCGACGGACTACACCTTCGGTTTCGACACCGCCGTGTCCGTCGCCACTGACGCGATTGACCGGTTGCACACCACCGCAGAGTCGCACAATCGTGTGATGGTCGTGGAGGTCATGGGTCGGCACGTCGGCTGGATTGCACTTCATTCCGGTATGGCCGGTGGGGCTCATTACACTGTGATTCCCGAGGTTCCGTTCGATATCGACGAGATCTGTAAAGCCATGGAGCGCCGCTTCCAGATGGGCGAGAAATACGGAATCGTTGTCGTTGCTGAGGGTGCCCGCCCGAAAGAAGGAACCATGGAACTGAAAACTGGTGGGATTGACCAATTCGGCCATGAGGTTTTCACCGGCGTCGGCCAGCAAGTAGCCGATGCCATCCATGAGCGCCTGGGCCACGATGTTCGTACAACGGTCTTGGGCCATATTCAGCGCGGTGGAACGCCGACTGCTTATGATCGCGTTCTGGCTACGCGTTATGGTGTTCACGCTTGTCGGGCAGCTCACGAAGGTAAATACGGGACCGTTGCATCCCTCCAGGGAGAGAACATCGGGCTGGTCAGCCTCCAGGATGCCGTGGGCACGCTGAAGGTTGTTCCGATCGAACGGTACGAGGCTGCGGCTGCCCTCTTCGGATAATTATTTCGGGTAATCACCCGCCCATGCGGGGCATTACCCGCCCATGACGGCTCCTTCCCGACGCGGATCTGCTCCACCGAGGAGGTGTCCGTCGCGAGTTCGGACGATGGCGGATAGTCCACTCGATTGTTCGTCGAGGTTGACGGTGTGCCCTCGACACGCGAGCCCGTCGATCAGTTCGTGAGCCTCTGGCGTGGCCGTTCCGCTATGTCCGATGTCCGGATGCTCACCACCAATTCCGGTGTCCGGTGTGTTACGGGCCCCAAAATTGGGAAGAGCGACGGCTTGCTGCGGGTCTAGCCCCCAGTCGAGGATGCCGACCAATGTTTTGATGACGAATTGCGGAATGACGGCTCCGCCGGGAGATCCAACGACGGCGTAGAGGTCCCCCCGCTCACCGGTCTTCGTCGTGGTGTACACGATCGTGGGGGACATGGACGATCGTGGCCGTTTACCGCCTTCCACTCGGTTCGCCTTGAGGTGGCCGGCGTCGTCGCGGGGTGTTGCCTCGAAATCGGTGAGTTGATTGTTGAGCATGAACCCATCGACCATGTGGAATGAACCGAATGCCGATTCCACACTCGTTGTCATGCTGGCCGCGTTTCCATACGAATCGACGACGGAAATATGGCTGGTCCCGTGTTCTGGTTGATCCTCACCGCGGGCATGATCCGTGTCGAATGTTCCGGCTTTCGCTGTTCCCATGGATTTCTCTGGGTTGATCTGTGAATATCGCTGCGCGAGGTACTCCGGGTTGAGTAATTTCGTGTAGTCCCCGTCGGGGAGGTTCTCGAAATCGGTATCAGCAAGGTAGGCGTCGCGGTCCGCGTAGGTGAGTCGCTCTGCTTCAGAAATAGTATGGACCGCTTCGGGGGAGGGAACACCACCATTCTCGTCGACCTTGAGCGGTTTCATGGCGGACAGATTCGCGTGAGAAAGAATCCCCAGAGTGGCTGCTACCGTAACGCCACCCGAGGTGGATGGGGGCGCACCACAGACAATATGGGTGCGGTAGGGGCCACACAGCGCTTGTTTTACAGTGGGATTATATTTCGCGAGATCAGCCGTTGTTAAGGACGATGGCGTGGTTCCGTCGTGGTTGCTGCGTGCTCGGGCGACGATGTCGTCGGCTATTTTCCCGGTATACAGCACTTGTGGGCCACCCAGCTTGAGTGATGTCAGCGTCGTGGCATAGGCCGGGTTGGTGAGGCGTGTTCCGGTTTTCTTTCCGGTTCCGTCCGGGTTGAGGTAATAGGCCGCAGCTTCTGGATCGCGAGCGAGGTCTGCGGCATTGTCCTCAATTGTTGTCGCGAGCCGAGGGCTGATGTCGAACCCGTTCTCAGAGAGGGTGATGGCCGGTTGAACAAGGTCGCCCCACTGCGTTTTTCCGTGTTGAGCATGGAGTGCACCTAAGGCGGCCATGATGCCCGGTACGCCGATTGACCTACCGGAACGTCGCGCGTCGGGCTGCGGCGTGCGGGTATCGGTAGCGGATATCTGCGACAGGTAGGTGTCAGGTGCGTCGTCGGGTGCGATTTCACGGCCATCGATGGCGGTGACAGAGTCACTCGCGGCGTCGTGATACAGGATGTAGCCACCGCCGCCGATACCCGATGATTGAGGCTCTACCAGCCCTAACACGAGTTGCGCTGTGATTAGCGCATCAGCAGCGGTTCCTCCGGCGGCTAACACATCGCGGGCGGCAGCTGTCGAGACGGGATTTGCCGTCGAAATGGAGTACGAGTCCGTCTGCACCGCCGTCATGTCTGGGCGGTATTCGGTATTTGATTCGGGAGCGACGGAAATATCTCGGGGAGGTGTCGGCGGTGCAGCGTGTGCTGTCAGTGTGGGTGCCTGCGCATATCCGCTGGCAATAACCAGGACGAGGGTACCCAACAACGATGTCCATATCCGTCTGCGATGAGGTAATTGTGGTGATTGCGTCGCGACCAGTGGTGTCGACGGTTTTCGCTGGCTTTTCGACGTTTGTCGGTGGGGGAGCGAATTCATTCTTTTTACCTTATGGAACCGCTGTGACAGCCATCATTGTTTTTCATTAATAGTGTGTTACAAATGCGAGCGATCGTGTTAAATGGCGGTTTTTGTCCGTGTAGTCGAGTAACCTGTCCCGGTGGTAGCTGAGCCTTTCCGGCTCTCTGGTGATCTTGTTCCAAGGAGAACTCCTCATGTTCAGAAATACGCTTTCGATCGCTTTAGCTTTTGTGGGGCTGATCGTTGGCGCGGGAACAGCCTCGGGGCAGGAGGGGCTGCAGTTTTTCGTCGCTTTTGGACGCTGGGGCTTGTGGGGCGTGGTCCTCGCTGCGGTTTTGATGAGCATTGCCGGCACCTCTGTTTTTGTCCTAGGTAGCTATTACCGAGCCCAAGAGCACAAAAGGGTCATTGACAGTTCCGCGACCAAGTTGCTGGCCATCTTTTTGGACATCGGCATCCTGGTCACCCTGTTTTCGCTAGGGTTTGTGATGTTCGCAGGCGCGGGTTCAAACCTGAAGCAGCAATATGGTCTTCCGACGTGGGTGGGTGCGACGATTCTGCTGATCCTCGTCCTGGTATCAGGGATGCTAGATGTTTCCAAAGTCTCGGCCATTATTGGAGCGATTACTCCGTTCATCATTGTCTGTATCACGGTCGTCGGACTGGTGACGTTGATCGGAATTCATCCTGACTTCAGTCACTTAGACGCGTCCTCAACGGCCATCAACACGAATCTGCCGAACTGGTGGATTTCTGCGCTTAACTATGTGGGCTTCAACCTTATTTGTGGTGTGTCCATGGCCATCGTGATTGGCGGTTCCTACTTTTATCCGCGTCAGGCCGGAATCGGTGGCGGCCTCGGAGGTCTGATTTTCGGATTCCTGCTGATCGTCATCGCATTTTCGCTGTACGTGAAGGTCGATGACGTCAAAGACGCAGATCTTCCGATGCTGGCCCTCGCGGCGAATTTTAACGGCCCGTTCGGGTGGGTCATGTCTATCGTCATTTACGGCATGATCTTCAATACGGCGCTGGGTGTTTTTTATGCCTTGGCTCGTCGGTTGACCGCAAACCATGAGGAACGTTTCCGTCCGACGCTGATTGTGACAGCCCTGGTTGCCTTCGTGATCAGTTTCTTCGGGTTCAAAACACTGGTGTCGAATGTCTATCCAATCTTGGGATATGTCGGAGTCGTCCTCATGATTGTTTTGGTTTATTCGTGGCGTAAATCGCGGATCCAGATCCAGGAAGAGGGCGACCGACGTCGGAAATTGCATGAGTTAGCTGAGCGGAAATTGGATCCCACTAAGCGGTTCACGTCAAAGCAGAAGCGCCAGCTGCGGCACCTCATTGGCGAATCCAATATTGACGACGATGTGTTGCGCGACATCCTCGACCGCAATGACGTGTAGGTGTTCCGTGACCGATTGTCCCTTTACACGTTGTTGAACACTCTGGCGCTACACTGTTGGTTATGACTTCTCCCGCTCAGTCGATTCAGGATTATTCCGACGATGTTATGGACTATGATGACGTCGTCGCGCAGTTTGATCCCGTTATGGGAATGGAAATTCACGTTGAGCTAGCGACGAAATCGAAGATGTTTTCGTCGTCCTCGGTTGAGTTCGGTGACGCCCCTAACTCCCACGCCGACCCATGCTGTTTAGGTTTGCCGGGCGCTTTGCCTGTTGTGAACAAGAAGGGCGTTGAATGGGCAATTAAAATTGGTTTAGCTCTTAATTGCTCGATCGCTGAGCGGTCGCGGTTTGCGCGGAAGAATTATTTCTACCCGGATCAGCCGAAGAACTACCAGATCAGTCAGTACGACGAGCCCATTGCGTATGACGGTTATTTGGATGTTCAGCTTGACGATGGTTCTACGTTCCGCGTGGAGATTGAGCGTGCGCACATGGAGGAAGACACCTGTAAATTAACCCACATTGGTGGGCAGGGTGGCCGCATCGCTGGCGCAACAAAGTCCCTTGTCGACGCTAACCGCGCTGGCGTACCACTGATCGAAATTGTGACCAAACCCATCGTGGGTGCAGGTGAACGGGCACCAGAAGTTGCCCGTGCCTATGTCACCGCCGTGCGTGATCTTATGAAAGCCCTCAAGGTCTCGGATGCCCGCATGGATCAGGGATCGATGCGTGTCGATTCGAACTTGTCTTTGCGGCCGATCGGTACGGAAGAATTCGGTACCCGCACGGAAACAAAGAACATTAATTCGCTCCGCTCAGTGGAACAGGCTGTGCGGTTTGAGATGCAGCGCCAGGCTCAGTGTCTGAAGCACGGCGTCGATATTGTTCAAGAGACACGGCACTATCAGGAGACCGACGGGACGACGTCGAAAGGTCGCCCGAAGGAAACGATGGCGGATTACCGCTACTTTAACGATCCTGACTTACCACCCGTCGTCGCTCCATCTGAGTGGGTGGAGGACATTCGTGCGACGCTGCCTGAGCTGCCGTGGGTACGTCGTGCCCGGATTCAGAAGGAATGGAAACTTTCCGACGAGGAGCTTCGCGATCTCGTGAACGCGGGCGCCTTGGATCTCGTGGCTGACACTGTCGAAGCCGGCGCTACGCCAACTGAGGCTCGCTCGTGGTGGGTGTCCTACCTCGCGCAAAAGGCTAATGAGCAGGAAGTAGAGCTGGATTCGCTGCCCATCAGTCCTCGTCAGGTTGCTCGCGTGGCGGGTCTCGTCGCCGATGGGAAGCTGACTAATAAGTTGGCTCGTTCTGCTATCGATGGCGTCCTGGCCGGTGAAGGTCAGGAGAACGTTGACGATACTGATAGCCCGGACGTCGTCGACAATGTCGTGAAGGATCGTGGGCTTGAGGTTGTCCGTGACGACGGTGCTCTGGAGAAAGCTGTCGACGAGGCTTTGGCGGCTAACCCCGACATTGTCGAGAAGATCAAGGGCGGGAAGACGAAGGCAGCGGGCGCGATCGTTGGTGCAGTAATGAAGGCCACCCGCGGCAAGGCCGATCCGGCTCGTGTTCAGCAGCTCATTGTGGCCAAATGCAGTTAGGACGCTGTACTAACTATTAGTTGTAGCCCCTCGCCCGGTATGATTCCTCTATAGAAAGCTAATCAACCCTTTCTTGAGGATTCGATGTTCAAAAGAACAATTGCTGTTGCTATGTCGGTTGTTGGCCTTATCGTCGGCGCCGGCTTTTCATCTGGCCAGGAAGTGCTCCAGTATTTCGTGGCCTTCGGAAAAATGGGGGTGTGGGGGGCCGTCATTGTAGCGGTCTTAATGTCTGCGGCCGGAATGATTGTGTTGCAGCTAGGAAGCTATTTCCAAGCTGATGAGCATGCTGGTGTCTTACGCACCATCGGCACAAAAACGGTGTCATGGGTTTTGGATATCGGCATTGTGTTCACGCTGTTTTCCGTGGGCTTCGTGATGCTGGCCGGGGGCGGCTCTAACCTCAACCAACAGTTCGGAATTCCATCGTGGGTGGGGTCTGCGATTCTGCTGGTTCTCGTGTTGGCCGCAGGAATGCTTGATGCCGATCGCGTCAGCACAGTGATCGGCGCCATCACACCGTTCATCGTGGTCGCCCTTGTTGGGGCAGCAATATGGGCATATACGCACACCGATGGAAGCCTATCGAGCCTCGAACCGCTCACCCGGAACGTCGATACCAATCTTCCGAACTGGTGGATCAGTGCTCTTAACTACGCGGGCCTGGTCCTTATGGTCAATGTGGCGATGGCCATTGTTATTGGTGGCTCTCACCTTTACCCGCGTGAAGCCGGCCTCGGTGGGCTCGTGGGAGGCATCACGTTCGGTGTGCTGCTCATCATCAGCACCTTGTCGCTTTTCCTGAAGATCAAAACCGTTCAGGGGTCCGACCTGCCCATGTTGACGCTGGTTGACGACATCCACCCAGCGTTAGGCGTGGTCATGTCCCTGATTATTTACGGGATGATCTTTAACACCTGCCTGGGTCTGTTCTATTCCTTGGGGCGTCGACTAACCGCACGTCACCCGGAGAAATTCCGGATTGTGTTTACGGTCGTCACCGTGATTGGCTTTGCTGTCAGCTTCTTCGGATTCAAGGCGTTGCTGTCCAGCGTATATCCGATAATGGGATACGTCGGGTTCGTGCTTATCGCGTTGCTGTTCATTGCGTGGTTCCGTGGGCGGACTGCGTTGCATGATGAGGCCGGGCGTCGCCAAGAGGCTCGCGAACTTGCTGAGCGCAAGCTCGATCCGAATGTGCGGTTTACCTCGAAACAAGCTCGTCGGCTCCGGCACCTGATCGGGGACTCGAATCTGGACGATGACGATCTTCGGAAACTTATTCGCGACGACGTGACGAGTGATACCAAGTCTGATGAGGCTCCTGAACCCGAAGAGATCGATGAGCCGGATGCGAAGGACAGCGCGGGCGGAGGTACTAGCGCTGGGGGAGATACTGGCTCAAGTTCCACGGTGTCAAGCACCCCGGTGAACTAGTGGGCATCGGGAATAGCAGTCGATCGTTAAATTCGGAATAGATAGAAAGTTAGATCAGTGGTTAAACGCACAATAAGTATTGCGTTGTCCTTTGTTGGATTAATTGTTGGTGCGGGTTTCGCGTCGGGGCAGGAGATCCAGCAGTATTTCGTGTCCTACGGAACGTGGGGAATTCTGGGTGCGATTCTTGCCGCGGTGATCATGGCGGCAACAGGGTACACGGTGCTGCAACTGGGCAGCTATTACATGGCTGATGAGCACAATGAAGTATTGTCCGGCTCATTGCCCACCTGGGTATCCAAGTTTCTCGATCTCGCCATTATTGCCACGCTGTTTTGTATTGGATTCGTGATGTTCGCGGGTGCGGGGGAGAACCTCAAACAGCAGCTGGGGTGGCCAGTGTGGGCTGGTTCGGTCATCATGCTGGTTCTCGTTTTAGCAGCCGGCATGTTGGACGTTGATAGAGTTTCAGCCGTCATTGGCGGTATTACGCCATTTATCATCGTTTTTGTTGTCGCCGCGTCGATCTATTCCTTCGTTGATCGCAGTGATTCTTGGGGGCACCTCAGTGAGGTAGCCTCATCAATTCCCAATAGCTTCCCGAACTTTGCGTTGTCGAGTCTGAACTATGTGGGCCTGTCATTAATTCTGTCGGTATCCATGGCCATTGTTATTGGCGGTTCTCACCTGTACCCGCGTGAGGCGGGGTGGGGAGGCTTCTTCGGAGGCCTTACCTTCGGTATTTTGCTCACCATTTCAGCAGTTGCTTTATTGTGCTCCACGGCGACGGTTAAAGATGACGCATTACCCATGCTTTCCCTGGTGGATAACATCAACGGCGGCCTTGGTTGGGTCATGGCCGTGGTTATTTACGGCATGATCTTTAATACCGCGATTGGAATGTTTTACTCATTGGGACGACGCCTATCGGCCAAGCGTCCCGACAAGTTCCGCATTATTTTCATTGGCACGACATTGGCGGGATTTGTTTTGAGCTTTCTGGGGTTCAAATCCTTAATTGCGACGGTATATCCTGCCTTAGGTTACCTGGGCGTTTTCCTTATTATTGTGTTGTTGATTGCCTGGTTCCGCCGGCATTCTCGCATTGAGGATGAGGCTGAACGTCGTGATCGAATTAGCGAATTAGTCGAGCGCCGTGACAATCCGAAGAAGCGCTTTACCTCAAAGCAGCGTCGACAATTACGCCACCTTGTCAGGGCGTCAAATATTGAAAATGCGGAGCTGAGGGAAGCAGTGAGGAAAGAGCTCGATGAGGAGTCAGATGATGACTCACACGACGCTTCCTCACACGAGAACACGTCGGGTGATGGGGGAACATCTGCACAAGGCGAATCATCTTCCTCTGAGACTGAAACGCATGGGGATACTTTCGGCAGCCGATCGACGGAGTCCTCCGGCAGTAAATCAACCGATAACTCCGGTGGTCGGCCGGGAAGTGTGCCAGCGTCGGCGTCGGATTAGTTGACAACGGAGGCTCTCTCGAACCCCATTATCCCTGGTTGTAAGGATATTAATCGACACACCACGTAAATTATCTGCGTTGTGTCACTGTTCACCTTTAAAGTGGGGTTATGTTCGGAAGAAAGTCCCGCAATAAACCTAGTGGCCCTACAGCTGATACCCCTATCCCTGACCGCGAATCTCGCGACGAGATCGATGTGCCTACATCTGATAAGCCCATATCGACGGGGAACAGCGCCGAAGCCGTGCGCGGGAGCGCGTCGGCGGAAGGGGATTCCCACAAGGTGCAGGAAAAGTCCGCGCCGTCATTGTCGTATGGGGCGATAGATCACCGCGGGCTGGATCCTTGGGATGACACGTCACGCGGGTCCTCCGACGCAAGTGACTCACGCGATTTAGACGATCTTCAGGCAATGGATGATTTAGACGACATTCCGACGGTTGCCGGATCACGGCCGGTCAAGCCTGCTAGTTCGGCTAGCTCTGCGACGTCGGAGGATCGTGCGGAAGATCATGATCAGGATGATCACGCAGGTGACCGCAGGGCCACTGGGCCTGAGCGTGTCACAGCTCACGATGTGCCTCACGACGTCGCTAGTAGTGAACCAGAATCTGAAGGGCCATCTGAGGAAGATTATGCAGCCGACGAACTCACGGTGGTTGAGCAGCGTCCGCAGGGCCGGCGTGACATTTATGCCTTGACGGGGCGGGCGGCACCACAGGTGATCACACCTCGTGAGCAGCCTCAGGAAGCGAAGACTCATGATCCGTTGTTCGATGAGCCTGAGGACATTCCGGGTGCGCGGTCATCGTCGGACGAGGATGCCGTTTTCGCTAACGCTCCGGTGTCAGATTTAAATATGGCCAGCATGGATGAGGACGAACCTGTCGCGGCAACCCCGTCTTCGGCGGACAGGAGTGTGTCGTCGGAATCCGCGCCACGATACGGGACCCACGACACATACGTTGATAGAGGCGATGAGCAGATCAACGAGACACGCGTCGATATGCCGACGTCGGGTGCCTATGACCGTGACGACGTCGAGAGAGTTCGCTATGCCGATGACCGTCAGAGTGATAAGGCAGCCACTGCTGTGATGGGGGGTAATGACGTCGCCGATGAATATAGGGATGGTGCTGTTCCACTGGGCTCGGAGGATGATCGCCCCATTGATAGCACTGATGATGTCGACGTTGATGACGAAATCGGTCACGATGAGGACCCGCGCCGGGGAACCACCGATTTCGGACTGTTCCTCATTCGCCTGGCTCTGGGAGCGATGCTGTTGTTCTACGGTGTCCGAACTCTCTTCGAGCTAGGAGGTAGCTCTGGCGTTGATGGTTTGCACAACGACTTTTACTTCATGAAGGGCAATGAACTTCTAGCCTGGGCCGTGCCCATCATTGAAACTGCCGCCGGGGCGTTCCTTGTTCTGGGCGTACTTGCACCGCTGGGCGCCTGCATGGCGGTTGCGGTATCGAGCTTTATGGCCATGTACTCCATCGACCTCCAGCCGGGCGCATTCTCGCCGTTTAACATGGCTCCGCACGTACAGGTGTGGTTGTTGCTCACCGCATTATCTATCGGTGTGGCGTTCAGTGGCCCCGGAAGGTGGGGAGTGGATGCCGCTCGCGGTTGGGCTCGACGTCCGCTGGGGAGCGGCTGGTTCAGCACGATTATTGGATTGCTCGCGGGAGCAGCGGTGTGGGTCGTTGTCGCCCAGTCGAATCCATTCAACTAAACCATTAACCGCATCGGCCGGGGCCTCGCGTGCGTCATTCCTACGCTTCGGTTTCTTACGCGTTCAACACTGACGGTTGAACTCCGAGAGTCCGGGCAGGTTCTTCACTATTGCGAAACGGACATCGGGGGAACTACCGGCGATCGTTGACTTTCCGCACAGCACCCGTATCAGCGCTGGTAGCCATAGAGGCATACGCCTGGAGCGCCTTGCTCACCCGTCGTTGACGGTTCAGCGGGTGCCACGGATGCTCAGAGGCGTTCATGTTCTCACGACGCTCTGCCAACACATCCTCGGGCACGTCAAGGGTTAATTGGCGCTGATGGACGTCGATAGTCACGGTGTCACCGTCGTGAATAAGACCAATCAGGCCACCGTGTGCTGCCTCGGGTGAAATATGTCCAACAGAAATACCTGATGAGCCACCCGAGAAGCGCCCATCCGTGATCAGCGCGCAGTGGGTTCCTAAGCCAGCGCCTTTCAAGAACGCGGTAGGATGTAGCATTTCTTGCATCCCAGGACCACCGGCGGGGCCCTCATACCGGATGACGACGACCTCGCCGGGTTTGATCTGCTTGTTCAAAATAGCGTTAACGGCATCCTCTTGTGATTCCAACACGTGGGCCGGTCCAGAGAAGTGCCATAGCGACTCATCAATTCCGGCAGCCTTAATGACCGCTCCGTCCTCAGCGAGGTTCCCGCGCAAAATAACCAGCCCACTATCGGCGGTATAAGCGTGGTCCACGTCGCGGATGCACCCGTTTTCGGAGTCCGTGTCAAGTTCGTCCCACTTATTATCCGTGGAGAATGGGACCGTTGTTCGCACGCCACCTGGGGCAGCATGGAACAAATCCAAAGCAATTTGTGTGGGGTTATCCGTACGAATATCCCAGGTTTCTAACCAGTCTGACAGAGTCTGGGCATGCACCGCGTGGACATCGTCGTGGAGTAGCCCGGCACGGTTGAGCTCGCCGAGGATCGCAGGGATTCCACCCGCACGATGGACGTCTTCCATGTGGTAATTGGAATTCGGCGCGACCTTGGACAGACAAGGAACTTCCCTAGACAGACGGTCGATATCGGTAAGATCAAAATCGATGTCGCCCTCTTGCGCCGCGGCAAGAATATGCAGAACAGTGTTCGTGGATCCACCCATCGCCATGTCGAGGGTCATGGCGTTATCGAAGGCATGTTTATTGGCCACCTTACGTGGGAGGACACTATCGTCGTCATGGTTGTAGTAACGCTGGCACATATCAACGATCATCCGGCCGGCGTTCTCAAAGAGCGCGCGCCGGGCCGCATGGGTAGCCAGAGTGGAGCCATTACCGGGGAGGGACAGCCCGAGCGCCTCCGTCAAACTATTCATGGAGTTCGCGGTAAACATTCCTGAACACGAACCACAGGTCGGACATGCCGAATTCTCGACGATAGACAGCCCTCGGTCGTCGACACTATCGTTTGCCGACGCGGAAATCGCTGTAATGAGGTCGGTCGGAGTATGCGCAACCCCATCGACGACGACAGCTTTTCCCGCCTCCATGGGGCCGCCGGACACGAAGATGGCGGGAATGTTGAGACGCATTGCCGCATTGAGCATTCCTGGAGTGATCTTGTCACAGTTGGAAATGCAGACGATTGCGTCCGCGGTGTGCGCATTAACCATATACTCCACGGAATCGGAAATGATTTCGCGAGAAGGAAGCGAGTAGAGCATCCCGCCGTGGCCCATGGCGATTCCATCGTCGACAGCAATGGTGTTGAACTCTCGAGGAACACCGCCGGCCTCTTGGATGGCACTAGCGACGATGTCCCCGACGTCCTTGAGGTGCACGTGGCCGGGAACGAACTGCGTGTAGGAGTTCGCGATGGCGATGATGGGTTTATTAAAGTCACTATCTTTTAAGCCGGCAGCCCGCCATAACGCGCGAGCTCCAGCGGCGTTGCGGCCTTGAGTAGTGACCGACGATCGTAGGGGGATCATAGAGTTGGCTCCTCAACAGTGTGATGTCTGGAAGGTTGGCCGCCGCTGCTAACCCTGGTCAGGGTTTTCCGGTGTGTCTGATCGGTCGCGGTGGCTTGTCTCCGGGGTTTCGTCAGGGGTGGAGTGATGGGCGGAACGTCGTCGTTCTATTTCGGCGGCGATAAGTTTGGCGTTGTGCTCTCTCGTCGCCTCCTCGTGGGTTTTAATGACGGCGTACCCGTCGCGATTGACGGTGGTCAACTCGTCATCGTCGCGATGTCGCCCCGGCGTAACAGGGTCAGGGATGAGTCCGCCGGAGGCCTTGGCAAGCTTCGGAAGGTTATTAAACGTCACTCCAGGTAATGAGATGGTATCGCGCTTTCGGTTGGGGCGACTGGTGCGTGTGCGTTGCGCAGCCTGATCAGTCGTTTCCTGATTCGGCACAGTCGGCACGGCATAAGCTCGTCCGCCACGACTGAATTGAATACCGGAGAAGTCTTCCCAGGATAGTGTTCGGCTAGAGCGGAAGAGATATCGTGCAGTAACCCCGGCCGGTGAGATTTCAGTGCGAGCACGGAGAACCCACACGGCGAAAAGGATAGGGAAGATCAGCACCCAGAAGAGATATGCGGGCTTATAGCCCACGAAAATCAGGAAGATCAGGAACATGACGATCGCCCCGATGAGGTTCATTCGGTCGGGACGGATTGTCGTCGTCTTCCTGATTTTTTCCTTCTGCGTGTGGGGTGAGGATGCCGCAGGGCGAGATGCCTGGCGACCCGCACCCTGAGCTGGTCGTGCGTGGTGTGGGCGTGGGTGAGAGCCTGGGTTGTGCTCGCCGGACGGAGTCGAACTCATGGGGCCATTGTAGATGCTGTGTTATTGCCACCTTGAGCGTGGCTCAGATTCATCTGGCCGGAGTTGTCATTCCCAGTGTTGGAGTTGCCGGATCCTGAGCCCTGATTGCTGCTATCAGTGTCCTGTTGGTTGGCCCCTCCGGTACCGGAGTTGTCTTCGTCAGAATTGGATCCCGTATTCCCGTTATTCCCGGAATTTTGATTTCCATTCGTGGAATTCTGTTGGTTCCGGTTGTTCTCCGTATTCGTGGCGGTCGTCGTGGGCTGCGTGCGATTCGGCGTTGTCGTTGGAGTGTTGCTGCCGTTCTCGCTGTTGCTATCGCGCTCCGTAGTCGGATTCTCAGAATGAGTATTTGACTCCGGTGTCGTGGGAGCTGAGCTCTCCGATTTGTCGTCAGACTCCTTCTTGTCCGAACGCGATTGGAACGACGAGGGGGCTAGTATTCCAGAGCCGCGGTCGCCGCCGTCATAGGTGAGCCCTTGGAGGATCACCAAGATGATGAGAACCAGCACGATGGCACTGGTTGATGCGCGGCACCGTCCGCCGATCGAGAAGAGCCGTTGGATCCGTCGCTCATACGAAATCCTCCTGAACAGACCATTTTGCTGCGCATCTTCCGCTTCTTTTTCTAGCGACGTACGGGTGTCTTCTGCCTTCTTCGACGTTGTTGCGTCTGAAGCATCGGCGCTGCTGGTCCCCCGATCGGTCGGGTTAACCCCATGATCGGAGGCCTGGGCAGCACGTTCAGCAGCTGTGGTGTCATCTTCGGCTGAGAAGACTCGCGTTTCCGCCGTTGAGCCTGACGTAGAGCCTGATCCGGAGCCTGATGCCGAGGGGAAGACGACGGTTTCCGAGTCGCTGGCAGTGCGGCTGCCGCTGTCATTGCCACCGGCATTAGGACCGTCACCAGAGGTGGTCTTTGGCGAAATAGACCATGGCACGCCCGTTGCCGACGACCGTCCTTCGAACTCGTCTTCTTCGTGTTGCAGTGGCGCTGCCCATCGACGTGTTGTATCTAAAGCCTGAGTCTTCTCGCCGTTGGTTGCCGTGTCTGTGTCGGAAGTTTTGGGGGCGTGTGCACCGTAACCGGTGGGGTTGTCAGCGCGTCCAACTCCGTCCCGATGTTGCGAATCCCCTAAAGACTGAGTGACTCCTGGTAGTCCCTCAATAGTTGATCGGGAATACGATGCCCACATTTCATCCATGACAGTTGACCGAAGGGCGCGCTCGACAGTCCATTGCTGTCCTGGTTCGACGCGGATAAGGACGCGATACTGGATACTCCACGGTACGCCGGCCGACGTCGGCGGAATCAGATCCAGCGCTGGCAGGATACTCACGGCATCAGGGTCATCGCTGACAAGACGTGCGATTTCGGGCCGGGCCAAAGTGCGGTTAACACAGCCGTCGAAGAGCGCGTTCAGGTCCTCAGTGTTATCACCCGCGGTGAGGGGAACGGGGATGTCGATCTGAGCCTTCGCCCACCCGGAGGAAGCATTGACGGCCACAAGTGGCACGGAGTTGGGCACAACCGCTTCTTGGCCGTTGATCGTTCGCACCGTGGTTGAGCGCAAGGTGATAGCCGTCACCGTTCCCTCCACCGGGGCGTCCTTATTTTGAAGGATGACCCAGTCGCCGACACCATACTGCCGCTCGGTAATAATGAAGAACCCGGCAAGGAAGTCGGCAATGATTTTCTGTGCGCCAAACGCAACGGCAGCAGAAACAACGGTCGCGGGGACGGCCGCGCCGGTCGTCGAGAATCCGAAGTCTTTAAGAATCCGGATGGCTACGAAGAAGAAGGCGATGGCCTCCGCGATGTAGACCAGTGCGCCGAGGATGGCTAACCGCCCCTTGTAGCCTTCGGTGTCGGCAATTTCTCCGCGCCGTTCTTCGTGCTCGTTCATCTTGATCGTCGCCCAGCGGACCACGAGTCGACCGATGCGCGGTATGAGTATGGCGATACAGATCAAGATGGCAAGGGATAGACCGGTGTTGGCCACCCACTCCCACATGGAAGTCAAATAGAACTTGAACGGCATAGACCTAAACTTAGTCACCAGATTGTGCGGTTGGCCACGATGCGGATGATCTTTTCACTGATCTCCGTAAATATTCTCAGTGAACTATCAGCACGGGGATGGTAGGGGAGTGCTAGGTCGCTCTCGTGGTGGCGCCTTCCTCGGAGTTTCGGCGTTTTTCTTACCATTTGGGGGTGATAGTGCGCCATTATCGGGCAATTCCAGTGGTTTTTCGTGGTCGTAGTTGGTCTGACGTTTCTGTGCCTTTATAGTTCTACATATGACGAGCGCAACGATGACCACCATCATTCTTGTAGTACCGAGAGGGCGTTAGCTTTCCTGGTTACTCGTCACCGCCCTTTCGCACCACGCGAGAAGGGCTTTTTTCATATCCGATGCTTTGTCGGAACTCGCGACGATGGCACTATCGCGCTCATCCGTCGGGGATAAAGTTCCGCTGAGGCTAATACCCCTGATAACACAGTGAGGAGAGCACAAAACCGTGAACGCCCCCTCTCAACCGCCCACTCCGGCGACGGTTGCGGCTTCAACTGTGGCAACGCAGTCGGGAGCACATAAGAAACCCGCCCAGAAAGTCCGAAAAGAGAAGCTCACCGGCGCAGAGCTTATTGTCCGTACCCTCGAGGTATTGGGCGCCCGGACTGTTTTCGGACTCCCGGGTGGTGCTGTTCTTCCCCTCTATGAGGCCCTTTACGAATCGACCACCCTCAATCACATTCTGGTCCGCCACGAGCAGGGTGCTGGACACGCCGCAACTGGTTATGCCCAAGCAACTGGTGAAGTTGGTGTGTGCATTGCGACATCAGGACCCGGTGCGACAAACCTTGTTACGCCGCTGGCCGATGCCAATATTGATTCTGTTCCGGTCGTCGCGATTACGGGTCAGGTGGGGCTGCACTTATTGGGAACCGACGCTTTCCAGGAGGCTGATATTTGCGGGGTGACCCTTCCTGTTACGAAGCACAACTTCATGGTGACCAAAGTCGAGGACATCCCGCGTCTGATTGCTGAAGCATTCCACTTGGCATCTACCGGTCGGCCTGGCCCGGTGCTTGTGGATGTGCCGAAGGACATTCAGAACCAAGTTGCTGAGTTCCAGTGGCCTGTTGAGCTAGAGCTTCCTGGTTACAGGCCGACGACGTCGCCGCACTCGCGGAAGATTAAGCAGGCTGTGGATCTTATCGCGCAATCTCGTCGCCCGGTGCTTTATGTCGGCGGTGGGGTGATTAAAGCTAATGCCAGCGCGGAGCTTGCAGAGTTCGTCGAGACGGCGGGCATTCCCGTGGTGACGACGTTAATGGCGCTGGGATCTTTCCCCGATTCTCATCCTCTGCACATGGGGATGCCGGGAATGCATGGCAGCGTCTCGGCTGTCGCCTCATTGCAGAAAGCCGATGTTGTTATAGCCATCGGCACACGGTTCGATGATCGTGTTACAGGCGATGTTGAGTCCTTCGCTCCGGAGGCGAAGTTTATCCATGCTGATATTGATCCCGCGGAGATCGGGAAAATTCGTGAAGTTGAGGTTCCCATTGTCGGGGATGCGCGGGAAGTTCTTCAGTCTCTTACCAACATGTACGAGAAAAAGAACCTGAAGCAGCCTGAATGTAGTCGCTGGGTTGACTACCTCCACTCTTTGCAGAAGACCTATGCATTGGGATGGGAAAATCCCGACGATGGCAAGTTAGCTCCTCAGGCCGTCATTAAGGCTATTTCTGATGAAGTTGGCCCTGACGCAATTTATTGTGCTGGTGTGGGGCAGCACCAAATGTGGGCGGCGCAGTTCGTCGATTATGAACAACCCCGGACATGGTTGAACTCGGGTGGTCTGGGGACGATGGGATATGCCATCCCCGCGGCAATGGGTGCCCAAGCCGGCTCTCCGGGGAAAGAAGTCTGGGCTATCGATGGTGATGGTTGTTTCCAGATGACTAACCAGGAACTGGTGACCTGCGCGGTCAACGATCTCCCAATTAAAGTTGCGGTTATTAATAACGGCAACTTGGGCATGGTTCGTCAGTGGCAGAATTTGTTTTATCAGAGCCACTATTCGCACACCGGTCTTCACCCGAAGGGTGAGTATTTACCAGATTTTGTCTCGTTGGCAGAGTCGATGGGGTGCGCGAGCTTCCGGGTTACTCAAGAAGAAGACATCGTGCCGACGATCAAAAAAGCGCGTGAGATCAATGACCGGCCTGTGGTTATTGATTTCATTGTTGGTGAGGATGCGCAAGTCTGGCCAATGGTTGCCTCGGGACACTCGAATGATGAGATCCAGTACGCCCTCAACCTGCGACCACTATTCGACTCAGATCAGATGATTGATGAAGAGTCTGTTACTGAGGTGAGCGACGTTATTGAAGAGGACCAGGCTCGGGTGGCTGCGGAAGGAACCACCGCAGCAACCGATGACCAGCGCGGCGGGGGAGAGGAGTAGGGGCATGCAACACACGTTGAGTCTCTTAGTGGAAGATCAGCCAGGCATTGTTGCTCGGCTGTCCGGGATGTTTGCTCGGCGATCGTTCAACATTATTTCAATGACGACAGGCACGACCGATCTGGAGGGGGTCAATCGGATCACCATTGTCGTTGAAACAGATGAGGTTTCTATTGAGCAGATCACAAAACAGCTCAATAAATTGGTCCCGGTGCTGAAGGTTATTCGGCAGAAGGACGATCAAATGGTCTCCCGTGCACTGTTGATGGTGAAGGTTGCGGCGAATAATGAGAACCGGGCACAGGTCGTTGACGCTGCCAACCTGTTCCGTGCTCGCGTAGTGGATGTGGCACCTGAGTCGGTGGTCATTGAGGCGACGGGGCAGCCCGGGAAATTGGTTGCCTTGTTGGATGTCCTTCGCCCGTTCGGTATCCGCGAACAAGTGTATTCGGGGGTGGTCGCTTTAAGTCGTGGTGCGAATCCGATGATGCCCAAACGTTAATCTCACCCTATGATATGATTTTCTCGACAAGTGGAACTCTTGAAAGGAGTTGCAATGGCAATCAAAACTTTTTACGACGATGACGCAGACTTGAGCATTATCCAAGGCCGCAAAGTAGCGGTGATTGGCTACGGTTCACAGGGCCACGCACACGCTAAGTGCTTGCGTGATTCTGGCGTCGAGGTTCGTATCGGCCTGCGCGAGGGCTCGAAGTCTGCGGAGAAGGCCAAAGAAGCTGGCTTTGAAGTGTTATCTAACGCTGAGGCCGCTGAGTGGGCAGATCTGATCATGATCCTGGCTCCCGATACGTCGCAAATCGCGATCTTCAAGAATGAGATTGAACCTCATCTGAAAGATGGCGACGCTATTTTCTTCGCCCACGGTTTGAACATTCACTTCAAGAAGATCGTCGCTCCTAAGGGAGTCACGGTGGGCATGGTTGCACCGAAGGGGCCCGGCCACCTGGTTCGTCGCCAGTTTACGGAGGGCAAGGGCGTTCCGTCGTTGATTGCCGTGGAAAATGATCCGAGCGGAGAGGGCACAGCCTTGGCACTGTCCTATGCGGCCGCTATCGGCGCTGGACGTGCAGGAGTTATCGAGACCACCTTCCGCGAAGAGACCGAAACCGACCTCTTCGGTGAGCAGGCAGTCCTCTGTGGTGGCTTGGAAAAGCTGATGATGACGGGCTTCGAGGTTCTTGTCGAAGCTGGTTACGCACCGGAGATGGCGTTCTTCGAGGTGTGCCACGAGATGAAGCTGATCGTCGACCTCATCTTCGAGGGTGGCCTGTCGAATATGAATTACTCGATTTCGGAAACCGCTGAGTTCGGTGGTTATGTTTCGGGACCAAAGATCATTGATGACCACGTCAAGGAGTCGATGAAGAAGGTTCTCGCCGAGATCCAGGACGGCACCTTTGTCGATGCCATGTTCAAGGATGTTGACGCTGGCCAGCCTGGACTGAAAGGGCTGCGCGAAGAATACGCGAACCATCCGCTGGAGAAGGCAGGCAAAGACATGCGCTCCATGATGAGCTGGATCGCTAACCCGTTGGACGAAACCGCTTAAATTATCCCAAAAAAGGGATATTATTCAGCATAGTCCTCTTATTTCGCCATAATGTGCTGGTAGGAGGGCTATGCTTTTTGTATATCTGCGCCTGCGTATCCGGGCCGTATACCTGTTCACAGACCCAACCCACACGATGGAGTGCACCTGACCGTGCGCTGTTTTACTAGGAGGACCAAATCGTGAATCACAACTGCTTACCTGTGGTTCTTATCGCTGACAAGCTTGCTCAATCAACAATCGAGGCGCTAGGGGATGGCGTTGAGGTCCGGTGGGTAGATGGGCCTAACCGTGCTGAGCTCCTGGCTGCCGTCCCAGAGGCAGATGCGCTCCTAGTACGTTCCGCCACCACGGTGGATCAAGAAGTTCTCGACGCCGCCAAAGAGCTGAAAATCATTGGCCGAGCGGGTGTCGGATTGGACAATGTTGACATTGAGGGCGCAACGCAGCGTGGAGTGATGGTGGTCAATGCGCCCACGTCGAATATCCACTCAGCCTGCGAACATGCGATCACCTTGCTGCTCGCGGCCGCTCGCCAGATCCCCCAGGCTGATCAATCGCTGCGGCAAGGCGAGTGGAAACGGTCGTCTTTCAAAGGTGTCGAGGTCTACGGCAAGACCGTGGGTATCGTCGGCTTTGGCCACATAGGACAGCTCTTTGCTCAGCGTCTCGCTGCCTTCGATGTTGAACGTATTGTTGCTTATGACCCCTACGCGAACCCTGCTCGTGCCGCACAGTTGGGGGTTGAACTCATTGACCTCGAGGAGCTGATGGCGGTGTCTGATTTCGTCACCATCCACCTCCCCAAGACCAAGGAGACGGCGGGCATGTTCAATGACGCTCTCCTTGAGAAGGCGAAGAAGGGGCAGATTATCGTTAATGCTGCTCGCGGTGGTCTTATCGACGAAGAAGCACTGGCTCGTGCGATCGATTCCGGCCACATTCGTGGCGCGGGTGTGGATGTGTACGCCACGGAACCGTGCACGGATTCTCCGCTGTTCGACCGGCCCGAAGTCGTGGTGACACCTCACCTAGGCGCGTCGACGGTGGAGGCGCAGGATCGCGCTGGGACAGATGTAGCGAAATCCGTCTTGCTTGCCCTCGCGGGAGAATTTGTCCCCGACGCGGTGAACGTGTCCGGCGGGGCTATTGGCGAAGAGGTTTCTCTGTGGCTGAACCTGACGCGGAAACTGGCTGTGCTGGCGTCGGCAATTCAGCATGGTGCGACGACGTCGGTGGAAGTTATTGCGCGGGGTGAGCTGTCATCGGAAAACGTCGACGCCTTGGGCCTTGCAGCGTTGCGGGGCGTGTTCGCGGGCACGGTGGATGAAAAGGTGACATTTGTTAATGTCCCGGCTATTGCTGAGGATCGCGGGGTCCAACTCGCTGTGACGACGGCTGCCGAATCGGTGTTGCACCGCTCTGTTGTAGAGGTTCGGCTGGTGACGAACACAGGCGACACCGTGTCGGTGGTGGGCGCCTTGACCGGCTTGGATGGTGTGGAAAAGATTGTCCGGATCAATGATCGAGGGTTGGATCTGCGCGCGGAAGGTCTGAACGTGTTCCTGCACTACAAGGACCGCCCGGGCGCCTTGGGTGCCGTCGGATCCCAGCTGGGTGAGCGTGGGATTAACGTTGAGGCTGCGGCATTGTCCCAGGATAAGGCCGGAACTGGTGCCACCTTGGTTCTCAGGGTGGATAAGTCGGTTCCTGACGATGTGATGGAATCGATGAAGGCATCTTTGGATGCCGAGTACGCTATTGCGCTCGATTTTGATTAAGAAGGCATGTCCGGCTGGATCGGCGACAGCCACCGCTATTGACAGTGTGTATCATTAACGCTTTGGGGGATGGACAGTCAGTCAATTGCGCCGGGAACTGGCTGACTAGCTTTGGCTGACGACCGTCTTCCATCTCAACTGGTGCGTTATGTCCAGCTTTGTGCTGCGACCGACGCGGAGAGACGTTAAGGGGATGCACAGTGTTTGAAGAGCGCCATATGGACGATGTGGTGAAAGAAAACGTCCGAAACGCCGACATGGCCGACTTTCGGCCGACACCGGTGACGGTTTTGTCGGGGTTCCTCGGTTCGGGGAAAACCACGCTCCTCAACCACTTGTTGGCCAACCGCGCTGGCCGCAAAATCGCGGTGATCGTCAACGACTTTTCGGAAGTGAATATTGACGCAGCGCTCATCGCGGGTGAGGGGCATCTTGAGCGCGGAAGTGACCGTATGGTCGAGCTCTCCAATGGCTGCATTTGTTGCACGCTGCGGGAGGACCTCATTGAATCGGTGGCGTCGCTCGCGGCGAGCCAAAAGTTCGACCACATCGTTATCGAATCAACGGGCATCTCAGAGCCGATGCCTGTCGCCGCAACTTTCGAGTGGGAATTTTCCGACGGGGTACATCTTGGTGGCATCGCTCCGATCGACACGATGGTCACATTGGTCGATGCGACGACGTTCCTGCCTCAGATGCACAAACGGGGACGACTATCTGATCGAGGTTTGGAGGCTGCTCCCGATGATGACCGCACGGTTGCCGAGCTCCTTGTCGACCAAGTCGAGTTTGCCGACATGATCTTTGTGACGAAATGCGACCTGGTTCGTGATGAACTCGCCCAGGCAACTGAAGACGCAGTTCACGCCATGAACCCACGTGCCCGCATACGTCGCGTCGTCAATGGCGCGATTCCGATGGAAGCCGTGCTCGATGCGCATCTTTATGACGTTGAGGAGTCGGCTGCAGCTCCCGGGTACCTTGATGAGCTCGCGAATCCGCATACTCCGGAAACCGAAGAGTACGGGATTTCCTCGGTGGTCTTTCGGTCCCAACGGCCATTTGACCAGCGCCGTCTCATTGCAGCCGTGAAATCAATGCGCGGTTTGGTTCGGTCAAAAGGGCATTGTTGGATCGCTGACCGCCCGGAGCTCATTCAGATGTGGTCCCAGGCCGGCCCGAACTTAACGATCTCACCTGCAGCGTTGTGGTCGCAGGCATCGGAGGCTCCGTCGTCGGAAATTGTCCTTATTGGTGTGAACTTTGATGGTGCCGACGCTCTGGCTCGGCTCCAGGCAGCAACACTAAATGACGACGAATCCCGCGCGCTGCTTAAACGTATGGCTGGAGCGTCGGCGATCGGTTAGACTCACAAGAAACCCGTGATGTGAGAAAGGTATCTCAGGATATGAAACTGGCGGTTATCCCTGGCGACGGGATCGGCACAGAAGTAACGGCGGAAGCGCTCAAAGTGATGCGAGCTGCGTTGGCGGGGAGCGGCGAGTCCATTGAGACCACGGAATACGACCTCGGCGCCCGCCGGTACCTTCGCAACGGGGAGCTTCTTACTGATGACGATCTCGCCTCCTTGCGCGAGCATGATGCGATTCTGCTCGGGGCCGTTGGTGATCCCAGGACAGTTCCATCGGGGGTACTGGAGCGTGGCCTTCTGCTGAAGATGCGATTCGCCCTCGATCACCATGTCAATCTACGCCCATCAGTCCTGTATCCGGGGGTAGCCTCGCCACTGTCGAATCCGGGGAAGGTTGACTTTATCGTCGTCCGTGAGGGCACCGAGGGACTCTATGCCGGAAACGGCGGTTCGATTCGGGTCGATACGCCTCACGAGGTTGCCAACGAAACAAGTGTGAACACTCGGTACGGGGTCGAACGTGTTGTCCGCTACGCCTTTGACCGCGCGCAAGAGCGACGCAAGAAGTTAACGCTGGTGCACAAAACCAATGTCCTCGTGTATGCAGGTGGACTGTGGCAGCACACCGTTGACCAGGTTGCCCGGGAGTATCCAGACGTTGCCGTGGATTATTGCCACATCGACGCGGCGACAATATATATGGTCACCGATCCGTCGCGCTTCGACGTCATCGTGACAGATAATCTTTTCGGCGACATTATCACCGACTTAGCTGGAGCTGTCACCGGTGGCATCGGCTTGGCTGCATCGGGCAATATCGACGCGACCGGCACGAATCCATCCATGTTTGAGCCCGTGCATGGCTCTGCTCCTGATATTGCCGGTAAGGGAATCGCGGATCCGACGGCTGCGATTTTGTCGGGTGCGTTGCTATTCCGTCACTTGGGCAAGACCGACGAAGCCGATGCCATTGAGGCCGCGGTCCGCAATGATGTTGCCTCGAGGGACGGCAGCACTCGCACCGAGGAAGTTGGAACCCGGATTGCGGACAGTCTCCAGAGCTAGCGCTGTAGGGTGCTGTAGGGTAAGGAACCGTCGCTGTGTTATCTCCTGAGATTTGGCCGCCCTCCAGCCTCCGGATAAGGACGGGTGCACTGGAGCTCCGACCTATGGATGAGCAGGCAATATCCGACGCTGTTCGCGCGGTGTCACGAGTGGATGATGTGTTCGCTGATCCCGCCGGCCCTGAGGTATTTCCATGGATCGGTGTGCCGAAGTATTCCAATGTCGCGTTTCATCTCAGCACAATGGCAAGTCTCGGCACCGGAGACCCATCCACATCTGAGTGGACCTTATCCTTAGCTATCCGGCATCACGGCGAGTTTATTGGTGTTATCGATCTCCGTCGTCGTTGGATTTCCCGCTCCACGTACCCAGAGGTGGAGGCTTTCCCTGTTTTACTTCGTGATCTCGGCTTCAAGATTGGTGATGGCTACGTCGAAACTGGGTCGTATATCTTGAGGCCCTTTCAGGGGCACGGCTTTGGAACTCAGGCTCGACGGGCAGCATTAACTGTGGCATTTGCGTATTGCGATTGTGACATCGCGGTATCTGAAAGCTGGCCGATGAATGCTGCGTCCCAAGCGGTATCGCTGTCGTGTGGTTATACCTTCCTTGGGAGTAACGACGGCGGCAGTAGCGGTGTCGGCAATGAAAAGGTGCGAATGTATTGCACCCCAGAAATGTTCGACTGTGGGTCTACCTCGGTGCACGTCGACGGGTGGACACCGGAATTGTCTTCCATGCTTGGGATACAGCCGAGAGAAGGCTAGAAGAATAAGGCTAGGAAACCAGAACTCCTCGATCATAGATGGTCGTCGATGTCGGCGTTTCGTCCCGTCGTGCGCACTCCGAAAAGGCCGATGTCGATCATCATGATCACCATTGCGATGGCTACGACAGTGAATACTGTTCCGGGGCCGGCGCTATGAAGAATGGGCAGCAAGATGAAAGGCATGACGCCCGCCGAGATTTTTGATAGGGAGTAGGCGAAACCAGCAGCCGTACCCCGAATACGAGTGGGGAAGTTTTCCGCCAGATAGGTGTGGTAGACACCGGAGAACATGTTGCTTGACGCTGTAAACAATCCACCGGCAATCATGACAATGGCGGGTGTAGGTGAGAATCCGAAGACGAGACCGAACACCCCCATCATGATGGCAGTGGCAACAATGAGGTGTTTGCGCTCGAATCGGTCAACCAGCGGCACCATCAGTAACGAACCGACCGGATAACCGATGTAGGTCACTGCGGTATATGCAATGGAATCGATAACATCGAAACCTTTTGCTGCCAGAGCGAGGGTCGCGATGGTGCCAAAACCGTAGTACCCGAATACCTGAAGAACACTCATGATGGAGACAACGAGCGTCCGTTTCCTCACCGCGGGGGCGAACACTTCCGAGAACTGCACATTCTTCTGGTGGACAGGTCGCACGCGGGTGTCCGGTTCCGCGAGGGTGTGGCCCTCTTTTCGTGCTTCATCCTCAAAACGACGCGCGATCTTTTCGGCTTCATCTGTGCGGCCATGAGCCTCAAGCCAGACCGGCGATTCGGGGAGGAAGCTGCGGATCGCCCACACGATTAAACCACCGACACCGCCGATGATGAACATCCAGCGCCAACCGTCGACACCCAAAGGCTCGAGGGGAACGAGCCACCGGGCGAGGAACCCAGACAGAGGCACCCCGAAGAAGCTCACCGTATAAGCCCAGACAATGTAGCGGCCGCGCACTGTGGACGGAAGGATATCAGCAAGGTACGAATCTGCGAGCGCGTATTCCCCGCCGATGCCTATACCTGCGACAAATCGTGCGAGGACCAGAACAGAGGCGTGCGGTGCGAGACCACACACAATAGAGGCGAGAGAGTAGACCAATAAGTTAATGATGAAGGTGTGCTGCCGCCCTATGCGGTCTGCTAACCGGCCCATCCATAGAGCGCCGACAAATTGTCCCAAGAATGCCGACGCCAAAACAAGCGACAGCTGAGTTCCGCCCAGGTCGAAGTGCTTCTTCAGCACCGTCGACATGATGGGTGCCAGGAAGTTCTCGTATTGGTCGAAGAAGACTCCCAATCCGATCACAATGGTGATCAATTTGTGTGACCGAAGGACGGGGAGCCGATCCATCCGTGCAGCTATGGAAGGAGATTCTTCCGAGGCTATGTAATCAGGAGATAAGGGTCGGGAGCGAGGCATAGTCCTTTAACATAGACCGCTTTGTCTGGAAGTGAAAATAGAGCAAGCGAAAGCGAAGTACGTACGGAACACATGTAAAAAACACCGCGCAAATTCGATACGGTAGGGGACATGACGGTTGAAGTCTCAGAGATCACCGATTTCTTAGCGCACACCCCGCCCTTTGACAGCATTACCGACGATCATCGCGCCCGGGTCGCACGGAATGCAACGATGCTCTACGTCAAAGCAGGCGAACAAGCCGATGCCACTTCTGATACGTCACACGGTCACGTCCGTGGCACGTCACCTGACGACGCCATGACCGGAGTTCGCATCGTCAGATCTGGAGCAATCGACTGCATAGGTGAACGGGATCAACTGGTTGACCGCTTCGGTCCTGGCGAAATATATCCGCGCCGGGTATCGGATAAACCGACCCAGCACTATTCCTACTCGGCCCACGAAGATAGCTTGCTGATCGAAATTCCCGTCGAGGTTATCGAAAGCCTCCAGAGCTATCCCGAAGTCACCACGTTCTTTGGGACAGTGACGACGAGGCGCCGCAGCTCAGCCAACGAACTCCGGGAGGCGTCTGGCACAGGGGGAGTCGCCGATATTGACGCCCTCCGCGGAACCGTCGGCGAGGTTGCAGTGAAACCGGTCATTGTTTCGCCCGACAGCACGATCCGCGACACCGCGACCAAAATGAGCGAGCGGAATTTATCCAGTGCCATTGTTGTGAAGGCAGCCGATGAGGGTCAGCGTCCGAGGAGGATCGTCGGCATTGTGACAGATGCAACGCTGCGGTCCGAAGTGCTAGCGAAAGGAGCAGATCCGTTCGGCCCCGTGGAGCGCATCATGTCGCCCAAGCCAATGGTGACTTACGCAAGCATGCCGTTGTTCGAGGGCATGCTGCAGTTAACGGAAGCTCGTGTGAACCACCTTCCTGTTATCGACGATGACGATGTTGTCGGAGTCTTGACGACGGGCGCCGTCATGCGACAGCTCCAAGGCGATCCCATTTTTGCCGCTGCACAATTCCGTGAAGCACGAACAGACCAGCTTTCTGAGTGCTTTAACGCGGTGATCGATGTAGCGGTGCGGTTCATCGATCGCGGAGCCACCCCACACGAGGCCACGAGGCTTTTGACCTTGGGTACCGACGAAATGATGAAGCGTGTCATCGAGCTCGTGCAGGAGGAAATCGGGCCCGCTCCGGTACCTTTCTGCCTTGTTGTGATGGGGTCGCTAGGCCGCTCCGAAATGGTGCTCTCTAGCGACCAGGATCACGCCATCATTTTGTCCGATGAGTACAACCCCGATAAGCACGGTTTCTACTTCAAACAGTTGGGTGAAAAGTTCAGTAGCTTGGTGCATCAAGCCGGATTGCCCGTGTGCCCGGGTGACATGATGGCCTCCAATAGCAGGTGGCGTCTGACCGCGAGTGCCTGGGAAAAAGAATTTAGTAGATGGACTGATGATCTCGGTCCGAAGGCATTAATGAAGGCACAAACGTTCTTCGACATGCGTCCCGTAGTCGGAGATAGTGAACTGTGCGACGACGTCCGCTCCGCAGCTCTCATGACTGCGCGCCGGGACCGACGCTTCCTTAACGCGCTGGTGAAGATCGCGCGTCATCGCGAACCACCGCTGGGTTTCTTCCGTGGATTCGTCCTGGATCGCTCCGGCAACTACGCCAACACTCTTGATATCAAGAGGGGCGGGCTGACGGCTGTCGTTCAGCTCGCGCGGTTGTATGCGATTCAAGCGTGGGTTGATGAGGTCGGCACGCGTGATCGGTTGCGGGCTGCGGCGCGGGCTGGGGTCATTAGCCACCGTCGGGTCGAGGACCTCGTCGATGCGTTCGATATTTTCCAGCTCATTTTGTTGGCTAACCAGGCTTCACAGTGGCGGGATGGGAAGGAAACGAACGCCCGTATCGATCCCGATTCCTTGGCCCACTTGGAGCGGGAATCGCTCCGCGATGCGTTCCGGTTGGTTCGTTCTGAGCTCAAGTCGGCTGAATCGAGCACGGGCCTATGAGGTTTTTTCGACGACGACCACGGGTGTCGTGGGAAGACTATGCAGACCGCTCCCGCGAGGTGTGCGAACAGTTACGCGAGAAGGACGACCCGCGCAACCGCTCTCGCCGTGCTCTAGCGGAAGCGCTTCATCATTTCTACACGACGCCTGCGCCTGCCTTAGACACGCCGCTCACAGAACTACCTCTGCTGGCTGTGGATGTAGAAACCACTGGTTTGAATGCCGACCGTGACCGTCTGCTGTCGGTCGGGATGGTGGCCATCAACGGTCGTGCTATTCCTTTATCATCGGCGGACCATTGGCTCGTGCGCTATCACGAGGGAGACGCCTCAGTGGGACAGTCGGCGACTATCCATGGGATCACGGATTCGCAGCTGGAGAACGGCCGATCGTTATTGGAGATCCTGACCGATGTGGTCACTGCGGCCGCCGGGCGTGCTTTATTGGCGCATTTAGCGCTCATTGAGCATGACTTTATTTCCACAGCCTGTGAGCGTGCGGTCGGTGTGCCGTGGAGCCCCCTTCGTGTCGTCGACACTATGGATTTGGAGCGACGGTCGGCGGTGTCATTTGGACGTCGACCCGGCCGTGGTGAAGTCCGGTTGATGAATGCTCGCTATTCGCGTGGGTTGCCGAGCTATCACAATCACAATGCGTTGGTGGATGCTCTGGCATGTGCGGAGCTGTACTTGGCACAAACGGCGGCCGATCACTTCGGTTCGGAGCTGAGGAGTGTCATTCGGAAGAAGGGGACGACGCGGTGGTGACGCGGCAGTGCGTCCCCAGTGCACCTGCACTGTGCCGGCAGCAGCCTCGCTGTTTTTAGGATGTTTTCCTTATCAGCTGTGAGGGGTTATGTAGGCTGGTTCGCATGCGAATAGCTCGAATCGCCACTGTTGAAGGTATGACATTTTGTTCCGTCGAGGGTGAGGGCGACGACATCGTCTGCCGCCAGATTGATGGCCACCCGTTTGGGGAACCAACATTAACAGGGAAGGAATGGCCCCTTGCGGACGTCCGGCTTTTGGCCCCGATTTTGGCGCCGAAAGTCGTTGCGGTAGGCCGGAACTACGCCGACCACGTGGCTGAAGTCTTTAAAAAGGGTGCGGAGCATCTCCCGCCCACGATTTTCTTGAAGCCTCCGACAGCGATTACGGGGCCGGGATCGCCGATTAGGATCCCGGACTTCGCGACGAATGTTGAATTCGAGGGTGAACTAGCCATCGTCATCGGCCGGCCGGTCAAGAATGTCGCCGCGGAAAATTGGCGTGACGCTGTGCTCGGCTACACCATCGTGAACGACGTTTCATCCCGTGACCTGCAGTTCTCAGATGGTCAGTGGGCGCGCGCCAAAGGACTCGATACGTTCTGCCCGATGGGCCCCTGGATCGAGACCAACCTCGATGCCCTGGACTTGGAGGGCCTGCCTATCCGTGCTCATCTGACTCACGACGGGACCACCACGGTGAAGCAGGATTCCAATTCGAATCAAATGATTAAGTCGGTTCCGGAGATTATTGAGTGGGTCTCCCAGGCGTTCACTCTTCTCCCCGGCGACGTTATTTCTACTGGTTCACCTGCGGGGACAGCGCAGATGGTCCCCGGTGACGAGATTGAGATTGAGATACCTGGATTGGGTTCGCTCAAGAATCCGGTTGCTAAGGCCTAGGTAGCCTGAAAGCCCTTGCCCGGCCGCGCTCCCACTTTTCCGCGGCCACACTATTTCTCGGCCCCACTTTCCCCGGTCGCAGGCTTAGTTGCGGGAGATTTCCGAAGCCCCCATCGCGAGAAGCATTGTTCTCATCTTCCCGCGAGTTTCCTCAACTTCCTCAGTGGAGTTGGATTGTTCGACGATCCCACCACCGGCCCAGGCTCGGGCGTGTTGGAGATCTTTGTCCAGTTCAGCGCACCGGATGCTGACCATGAACTCTCCGTCGCCGTTGGCATGACACCATCCGACAGCTCCACCGTAGAACCGTCGGTCTCCTTCGGCGGTGCGGATAATTTCCATGGCGGCGTCGGTGGGAACGCCACCAAGGGCCGGGGTGGGGTAGAGGGCCTCCGCAAGGTGCAGGGCGCTCGGCCCATCGTCGTTGATAGTCGCCCGGATTGGCGTCGCTAAGTGCCACATCTCGGCCGTTTGCATGAGCTCTGGTGAACTCGGGATGTCAACCGTGTGGCAAAGCTGGCCGAGAACCCGTCGATAATGATCGACAACATAGTGGTGCTCGTCCAGATTCTTTGTGCTGTGTAGTAATTGCTGGCCTCGCTGTTCGTCTTCCTGGGGATCGCTACTCCGCGGGAGCGAGCCGGCCAGCGGATACGCCGACACAACAGGACCTTGGCGTCGGATCAGCATTTCGGGAGAAGACCCAACAAGCCAGTGGCCTGCGTATCCGGCCCCTGCGGGGGAGAGGTCCGCAAGAAAACCGTCCAGATTCGGAGCGTGGTCTATGAGGCGGGTGGCTAGCAGTCGGGGGTCGATGGGGTCGTCGAAAAAGAGATCAACATTACGGGCGATAACTACCTTATCGACGCTGGTCCGCGCGATCGTTCGCGTGACGGCGTCGATAATCTCCGCGTGCTCGTCGAGGGTGGGGTTTTCGGCGATGATGTGTGCGTGGGCGCCTTTGCCCCTGTAGTAGGCGGGGGGTTCCAGGGGGCCCGTGTATCGCCACACGGAGCGGGGGCTAATGAGCGCCGCCGGGTGTGACGGATCAAAGGGCAGCGCGCCGACGATGTACGAGGCTTTTCCGTTGTCTAATGCGCTTTGAGCATCGCTGATACTGGTGAAAGTGGCATCTGCGCCCTGGGTGCGTAATGACCCATCAACGCGTGAAAGAAGGAAGTCAGGGGCATTTCGGGGACGAGGTGCGGAGCTGTTGTCGGATGCTGAAGCCACGCTGAAACAGTACGTTCGTTCGCCCGAGGTGGCAAGCTTTTCCGGCGGATTCATCGTCGATAATAAAGGTTGGTGATGATCGCATGGTGGTACTGCATTGTACGTGTGCGATAAGGGTGGGGGTGGTGAAAGATATCGTGTCCACTACGCTTGGTTGTCATGAGTGACGTTGTTGTCCGTTTTAGTCCATCGCCGACGGGTACTCCCCACGTGGGAATGGTGCGTACCGCTTTGTTTAACTGGGCGTATGCGCGTCATACCGGCGGAAAGATGATCTTTCGTATTGAAGATACTGATGCTAAACGCGATTCTGAGGAATCCTATGCCGCGATTATCGATTCACTTCAATGGCTGGGAATTGACTGGGATGAAGGAATTGGCGAGGTTGGCGGGCCGAATGGCCCCTACCGACAGTCTCAGCGGTTAGATATTTATGCCGATGTTTTAAATAAACTCATTGAGGCTGGCTTTGTTTATCCCGCTTATTCGACGGCGGATGAAGTGAGAGCGCGCCACAAGGCTGCGGGCCGTGATCCGCAATTGGGTTATGACAATTACGACCGCAATTTAACTGATGAACAAATTGCGGAATATGAAAAAGAGGGCCGCAAACCGGTATGGCGTTTCCGCATTCCGGAGCAGGTGTGGGAATGGGATGACCTGGTCCGTGGCCATGTGACCTTCCAGCCTGAAACTCAGCCAGACTATGTTGTTGCCCGGTCTGACGGTTCTCCTTTATATCCGCTGGTCAACCCGGTTGACGACGCCATGATGGGTGTTACTCACGTGCTGCGCGGTGAGGACATTTTGGCGTCGACACCTCGCCAGTTGGCTTTGTACGAGGCCCTGAAGAAGTTGGGGATTGCGAAGCAGACTCCGCAGTTTGCGCACTTGCCGTTCGTCATGGGGCAGGGCAATAAGAAGCTGTCGAAGCGGGACCCGGAGTCGAATCTCTTTAATCACCGGGATGCGGGCATCATTCCGGAAGGAATGGTGAACTACCTGTCTCTCTTGGGATGGTCTTTGTCCGCCGATCAGGATATTTTCGGCCGAGATGAATTAGTCAAGAATTTCGACGTTGCCGATGTGTTGGGCAATCCCGCGCGGTTTGATGAGAAAAAACTGATCGCTATCAACGCCGAGCATATTCGTATGCTCGACAAAAATGATTTTGCTCAGCGTTTGCGGGCGTACTTGGAAGAGTACAAGGGGTTCCCCGCGGACTATCCCAACGACAAGTTCGCTATTGCTGCTGAGCTTGTCCAAACGCGCATTAAGACCTTGGGAGATGCGTGGGATCTCCTGAAGTTCCTCGTGGTGTCGGATGAGGACTTCGAGATCGACGAGAAGTCCGGCAGGAAGAACCTCAAAGAGGACGCTGTACAGGCTCTTGATGTGGCGGTGGAGGAGCTGGATGCTATCGATGAATCTTCCTTTACGACGGACCGCATCGAAGCTGCCCTGCATGGCGCGTTGATCGACCGGCTTGGCCTAAAGCCACGGAAGGCGTTTGGTGCGATTCGAGTAGCGACGTCGGGCGCTGCGGTATCGCCACCCTTGTTCGAGTCCCTGGAGCTGTTGGGGAAGCAGACGACGATGAAGCGCCTGAAGGATGCGCGGGCCGTCACTCCGTGGTCAGCCCAACAGTAATTGCTGCTGCAGTGATTGCCGTAGCGGATGGCATTCGTTGGCATTTTGCGGGGGCTGTGCTGCGTTGGGAATAGTGCTGACCTGAGGATTTGCTCCACTTGTGGCCCTATGGTTATATTATTCCCCGTTGCACAGCGCAGCCGGGCCTGGCGGTGCTTTGTGCTCATTGGCCTATGGTGTAATTGGCAACACAGCGGTTTCTGGTACCGCCATTCTAGGTTCGAGTCCTGGTAGGCCAGCAAGAAGCTTTTTAGTTTCTTATGCCCTGTTCGTCTAGCGGCCTAGGACACCGCCCTCTCACGGCGGCGGCACGGGTTCAAATCCCGTACAGGGTACAGCACCCCCTCACCTGTTATCGCAGTTCAGGGGGTATTTTTTATTTGTCAAATCGGGATTTTCAGCCCATTTGACTACATTTTGACTACATTTGAAAACAGCCCGGCCATTGCTTGTCCCGCTGAGTCGAGGTCTCCCTCGAACAAATCTGCGTACGTATCTAACGTCAAAACAGCTGATGCGTGACCTAGTTGCCGCTGTACGACTTTCACGTTCGCGCCCGCTGAGACTAGTAGCCCGGCGGCTACGTGGCGCAAACCGTGAGGCGTAATCCGTGGGAACGACGGGTCTTCGGCTTGAGCTTTCTTCGCAGCGGCAGCGAACCAGCCCTCAGAAAAATCTGGACGCTTTAACGGCCCTCCATCCGTATGAGGGAAGAGCCACGCGCTAGGAAGCCGTCCAGTGGCCTGTTCGTGGATCACGCGCATAACCGGCAGACTAACGGACACCGTGCGGCGCTCATGCGTCTTAGGCAACGTCTCTTGTGGTTTACCCTTGATGTAGATCACCGACCGGTTTATGCGTAGCCGGGAGTGCACTTCGTCCACGTCCTCAACCTTGAGGCCGACCAACTCACCCCACCTGAGGCCCACGGTGCCGAGCACCCACACCACTACAGCCTTATCCCCCGCATGATGAGCCAACCGCTCCAACTGGGTAGGGGTTAGATACACCTTGACGGGCTTACCCTTAGGCGGCAGCTTCACACCGCGCGCCGGGTTCGATTTCAGATAGTTATCGTCCACGGCCACGTCGAGGATCTGGGCTAGCAGGTTGTGGGCGTGTCTGATACTGGAGCCGGAGAGTGTGGATGCTGATACCCACGCTTGAATTTCGCTCTTGCGCAGGGTGCTGATCTTCCGCTTGCCCCACACGGGCAGCACCGTGCTGCGTAGGCGTGAGGCCTCACGGTCAAGAGTGGAGGGTTTCAAGTGTTGTCGGCCCCTCCACCATGTTTTAGAGAGTGTTTCGACGGTGATGTTTGCCCCGGCGGGGTCGCGCCATTGGCCGGTGGTGAGGTCTACGGTGTTTTCTGCGGCCCAGTTTTCGGCTTGCCATTTTGTTGCGAATCCGCGTTTGCCGCGTAGTTTTCCGTCGGGTGAGCGGTATTGTATGCGCCATTTGGGGCCGTTGGTGGTGTTGTATTGTTTTATGCTGGCCATTGTGGGGTTTTCCTTGGTGTGGGGTAGGGGTAAGGCCCCGCCCTTTTTGTCGGCGTGTGTGACGGGGCGGGGCCTAAAAAATGCGGGTGTTAGTCCTGGAACTGAATATCCTTCAGCGCGATAACCTTAGAGCCTGTGATGTCGGACACTCCGACCTGTTTCGCGGTCTTCTGCACCGACTCTGGCAACTCACTCTTAGGGGTCGTTTTAATCGTGTTCACCATAGAGGTTGCCAACTGGTTGCCGATTTTCTTGCCGTCTTTGTCTGACGGGTCGAGGTTAGTAACGAACTGAATGATCCCGGCTTTCCCGTCTTTGACGGCGATAATGTGAGGTGCCCATGCGGCCGAGTAGTTGTCTGCCCATGAGGTCATGCCGGCGGTTTTGAGGTACCACTGTGCGAAGTCTTTGCCCATGTCGCCGTTGTTCATGGTGTTGTCCTTTGTTTTCGTCGGGGAGGGCTGTTTGTGCGGTGTGGCGGGTTCTGTTTTCTGTGCGGTTGTCGTCTCAGCCTGTGCTGTCGTTGTGGTGGCGGTTGTGGGGGCCGGTGCAGTAGCCGCTTCTGTCTCAGCGTCCTTCGTCCCCGCTGAACCAACCAACGCTAGAGATGCAAGGAGCGCAACACCGGCGGTAGGTGCAACGATCTTCCACTTTCGGGGCGTGCGCTGTCCCGTTTCTTTATCTTTGCTGCGGGCGTTGGCGAGGTAGCTCAGTAGTCCCGCGATGATCGCGAAAAAGAGAAACATGCCGATTTTGCCCCGTGCCCCGCTCATGGAGAACAGGCTGACGATAGCGAGGATGACGGCCAACCACCAAACGGCGGTAAGGGTGTAGTCGAGGGCGGTCATGTTAGTTTTGGTGGTCTTCATTGTTGTTCCTTGATCCGCGGGGCGTTTTTATGCACAGCCCCAAAAGGGTTTAGTTGTTTTCAACGTTGACTCCAGCTTCTCGAGCCTTTGATGGTGTGAAATCGTCGCCATACTGTTGCTCTGCAACTTTTGCCCATGACTCAACAATCATCTGGTTGTAAGTCGGGCTATCCGTGTCACAGGTAGGGGTGAAGGCGCCGTCAATTATCATTCTGGCGTTTCGGACAAGCACTGCCCTGTCCCCGGGATCGCTGTACAGATCATTTGGCGCTGAGATGAGACTGTCGCCTACTTCGTTGGGGTTTTCTTCTAGCTTCTTGCAGTAGAATTCCTGGAAAGCTTGGTTGCGTTGGGAATCAGATTCCCACTCGTCTGAGCCAGTATTAGCCAACAAGAAGAGCCCGCCAAAGACGGCAATGGCGATGATGATTCCCCAGATGAGTTTTTGGTGTCTGATGGCCCATGTTTGGAGGTCTTGCTGGCGGATGGGGGAGCTGTTCATGGCGTTATCCTTTGGGGAGTGTGGTGTGCTGCCCAGACTTTGATGAGGTGCACGGTGACGCCTAATTCGTGGGCAATAGCCCCTGGGTGGGGGCCGTAGAGTAGCTCTGTGCTTTTGTATTCGCTGGGGTCGATCAAAACGTTAGCTGCGAAAATGTCAGCTTCCCGTTCTTGCCGGCCCCTAAGCCAGGTTTCGGCCCTACTGTCGTGGTTGTTGAGGGCGTGCCCTAGCTTATGGGCGAGTGTGCAGTAGCGCAGTGTGGGGTGGAGGTCTTTCCTGAGGCTTATTGTTCGGGTGTCGCTGTACCAGCGGCCGTTCTCGCCACTGGTGTGGGAGGACACGCACAGAGGAGGAGCGACCACGCCTGTACCATAAACCCGAGGCATTTCCTGATGATCGAACAAAACGATGCCCCGCCAAAAAATGTCTCTATTCCCCGATACTGTATATGGCACCCTACAGCTAAACGGAGACAGCCATGAGCATCACAATCAACCGGAGAACCACTGAGGAACTCCACAAGCGGCGCAAAGCGATATACAACAGCTTTAAAGATGCCGGCATCATGCGGGAAGGTGCCCCGCTGACACAACAAGATCTCCGAGAGCTCGTCGTCATGGGAATACTATCCGACCACGAACGACGCCTTTACGACGAACTCGTAAGGATCGAGAGTCTACTCAACTCATGAACATCGACGAGCTTGAGGAGGCCTCCGAAGTTTTCCTCAACCCGAAAGTCTTTTAAAAACTTACTTAGCCCTCGAGCGTGAACTGCTCCCCACTAGTCGGTGTCTGGTTTCTCAGTCCAACTAACGGGGGCAGTTCAGTCGGTCCAGGGGGTTAGCAGGCGATTGATGATTGTGCGTATTCAACTCGATCTTTTTCAGGTGTCGGAATTGTCCGGGGAATAAGCGTACGTTGTCTGCCGGGATGATAAATCCGCCAATGCCGAAGGCTGGGTGGCCTTTGAGGCGTTGGTTCTGGCGAGATTAGTAGGCCCGCTGTGGCCGAACTCGTCGAAGTAACCGATATGCGTGGGATCCTTGGATACACGAAAGCTCGTGCGGTGTACGCACGAGCCTCGGAACTGGAGCGCCTAAGGGCGTCCGAGAGCGAAGTTAGTGCGGCTGGTGGGGTCTGTCAAAAGTTTTCTGTATGTCGAAATGATCGGGGCTGCAGGGGTGTTCCATGATTCCGCGAAAACTCCACTGTGCGTTCTTGCAGGCCTACACCTAGTTCCGTGGCGCGCCGTGCGCTATCCAGGTTGTTCAGCTGGGCCGTCTACTGAAATGTCACGGCGGTGCCGGAAGCAGTGACCATGATCATGTTCTGACCCACGGACTCATAGTCGATGTCTACGCCGAGAACCCCCCTCTGCGCCGAGCTCGTGCGCGCGGTCGACCATCTCTGCGAGCGCATCCTCGCGTGCCTTGCGGATCTCACGCTCGTAGCTGTTAGAGCGCCCGCCGTCGAGATTGCGCAACCCTGCGCTGATGTCCTTGAACGCGTTAATGCCTGCGACGGTCTCGCCTGCCACGACGCGCAGGTACTGGCCGACCTGCTTCCCTTCGATGGTGTTTGTGGTGGTTACGATCATATCTTCGGCTCCTTTTCTCCGGCGTTTAGTGACTTTTAGGGCCGCGACGGCACCAGGCGCTACCCACCCCACGATGCACCGATGCTACCGGAGTTCAGTGGATTGCGTTGGTGTGGCCCCTTGAGGAGAAGTGGCGGAGGTGGGGGTCGTGAGATGATTGTATATGGCTGTGGTCACAGGCTTCTCGAGGTCCAATCTCATGGAGACGACACTCTTCGGACCTGACTTCGTGGGCATTGTGGTCTCTACCGCGTCGTGGGCCTTCGCGGTCCCAAGGTAGTAGAAGTCTTGCCCCTCTGCGTCATCCTTCTTCACAAAAATATGCAGTGTGTACAGTCCAGCGGCAATGTTTGCCTCCTGACTGCCCTTTTTTAGCGTGCGCGAGGCCTTGGTGAACCAGTGGAGAGTCGCTGGATCATCAAAAGCGTCTTCATATTTCGTGGTCTCTGTGATGTCTTCATTCTTGTGGTAGGTCACAAATATCGGGCACGTCCGTCTCGCGTCGTCCACCTTGTAACCGTATATGGTGGCGGATTTATTGGTGTCCCAGTTCATCAGGCGGCACACGTCTTTGCGGCTGTAGCACTTTTCCCGCAGCAGTCGCCCGGCGCAGTGGTATTCAGCTCGGTTAAGGTAAAGGCCGGTTTTGATCACATCATCAACGTGGGCACGAAAGGCTTCTGATTCCTCATATTCACGCTTAAGGTTCTCATCAGCGACGAAGCGCTGCTCCTCTTCATTGAAGCTGGCGAATGGCTGGTTACCATATTTGGTTCGCTCGTTCTGGGTGAACCACTCAAGGTTGAGGATGCGCTTCAGTGAATTGACGGTTAACTCGTCAGCAACAAGATCCTGCAAGTCCCCTGCCCATGCATCCAACTCTTCTCGGAGCTCGGAAACCGTCATACTCTCATGAGCTAAGAGATGGCGGAGCACCAACAATTCGTGCGGGCGCTCACCATTCAGGAACTCATTGTCCAACAGCGTCACGTATTTGTTTTGGATGGGGGTCAAGGGTAACTCGTGCGGGAAGACTTGGCCGAGAAACTCGGCGTAGTTGTTCACACCATTGGGCGAGGTAGCAATAATCACCGGGTGGACAAGATCGTCGGTGGTGGCGAAGTCGATTCTCATGGGCTGGCGGTCCAGCCGATCCTCCAGCTCTTTGTACATCTTCTTGAGATCCCACATGTTGGCCAAGTTAGCCTTGAAGAGAGAACGGAAGATCCTTTCCTGGCTGATTTGGTCGAAACTCACTGAGCTGAGCCCGGCTATCGTGCCGTGTTTGAGTGCCTCAATCATTCGCCGGCGCACCGAATCTTTGCTGAGGGACTTGTCACCGAATAGCGCGATCGGGATCAGATAGTCGTTCTGGTAGTTCCCGATGAAGTCAATAACCCGTAAATGGCTCTTACCCGGTGCTGTTCGCAGCCCACGGCCCAGCTGTTGTGTGAAAATGATGGAGGACTTCGTTGGCCTTAGCATCACCACCTGGTTCACACTCGGGATATCGATACCTTCATTAAAAATATCTATTGTGAGAATGTAATCCAGCTGTCCAGCCTCCAATTGTTCCACCGCATCCTCCCGAGTGGTCGGGTCATCCTCGCCGGTCAGCACGAGCGTATGGAGCGGACGTCCATTAACAGAGGCTTTATTAAATAGTTTAGAGAGCTGCTGAGCTTCCGCGATGCTACTGCAGAACATGAGCCCTTTTACGCCCCGCTTATAGCCATATATTTCCAGCATGCGAATGATGTGCGTGACGCGTTCATCGGCGACTAGCTGTGCGAGCTTGGAGGGATCGAAATCTTTTTTCCCCTCTGCATCTATGAAATCGTGAACGCCATAATAATTAAATGGCGCAAGCATTTTGTTTTCAAGTGCCTGTTGTAGACGGATCTCATAGGGAACGTTGTAATCAAAAAGCTTGTAAATATCGCGCCCGTCCATGCGTTCTGGGGTTGCGGTGAGACCCAACATGAATGCGGGTTTCAGGTATTCAAGCACAGTTTCGTATTGCCCCTTCGCAGGACCCGCGCGGTGTACTTCATCAACGATGACAAGGTCGAAATCTTCCGGGTCGATGCTTTGTAGGGTGCTGCGACGGGATAGGGATTGGACTGTGGCAAAAACGTATTTCCGATCCAGCTGTTTAGTCGAACCGGCAAGCTTCCCAAATAGTCTAGCGGGTTTTTCAAGGACGCGCTGGAATTCCTGCATTGCCTTGTCCAAGATTTGCTCTCGGTGGACGATGAATAACATGCGGTTGGGGTTTGCCTGACGTGCGGCGAGAGCAGCGAGGATTGTTTTGCCGGTGCCTGTGGCGGAGATGACTAACGCTCGGTGCTCTCCATGGTCTTGCACTTCCTTGATCTTTTCTAGTGCCTCCTGCTGCATGGCATTCGGGGCGATGGGGCCGGCGGGCGTAGGAGTGGGATCTTCCAGTAGATCATTGATGGTGATCTTTGGGTGGCGGTTTTGTTCGTAGCGTTCAATCCATTCGTGTGTGAGTGGTTCCGATTTTCGGAATAAGCTATCGATCTCACTGCTGAGTTGGTCAACGATATCTCCACCAGGGAGGGCAGAAAACCGCAGGTTCCATTCCTTATTGTCGATCAACGCACCGGCAGTGAGGTTGGAGCTGCCGATAATGGCAGTGGTGCCTGCTTCTTGTTCAAAGATATAGCCTTTGCTGTGGAAGGCATCGGCTTCGTTCTTGAGCACGCGGATCGAGATGTTGGGCAGCCCAAGCAGCTCTTCGAACATCCCGGGTTCATTGAAGTCCAGATACGTGGAGGTATAGATCGTTCCTTCGCCCTTGTAGTCGAGCAAGTCTTGCTTGAGATGTGCGAGAGCGCTGGTGGCGATGAAGGCGACGAAGAACTGGAAGCTGTGGCTGCGGCGGAGCTCATGCCGGATGGCCGCGAGCATGGTGTTATCGTCACTGTTCATGATGAGGGCAGGGTGGAACACCTTGTCTGAAGCTAGGGTTTGATCGAGAAAACCGAAAGCAATGTCCCGGCCGATCGGGGTGCGAGAAAAGGTTATTCCGCTGGTATCACCGCCGGTTGTGCCAGGGGCGTGGTCTTCCAGAGATCGTCCGTTAGAAGGCTGAGAAACGTTGTATTTGTAGGCCTGTGATTCAAGCGTTTTGGCTGAAATTTTGTTTACCACCGGAACGTCGGCAGGTGCCCACTCTAGTTCTTTGAGCTCGGCCGGTGTGCACCAGCGGATTTGGGCGTGTTCGGTAAGTTCGGGGTCGCCGCCGTTGGTGATTGTCGCGTAATACGTTGTGAGGACCACGGTGCCAAAGTCATAGGAGTGTTTCGTGGTTTCTATAAAATCATCAATGATGGCATCGATGCGGAGTTCTTCCTTGAGTTCACGTTGGAGGGCTTGTTCAGGGGTTTCGCCTGCTTCGATCTTGCCGCCAGGGAACTCCCACATGCCGGCCAAGGCTCTGCCTTCTCCCCGCTGTGCGGCTAAAATTTTTCCTCCGCGCAGTAAAACCGCGCCAACTACGTTAATGTACCTGCTCATGAATATGTATAATAGCAAAGATTGAAATAAATAAATAGAGGAAGCTTGGAAAAGTAAGAAGGGATGAAAGCGTGAAGATAGAGTGATATAAAAACTAGCGATTACATGCCTAAGCGCTGTGTTTATTAAAAAGTGGACCGGGGTAGTTAATAAAGGATTTCATAAATTCTGGCCCAGTCTCGTGGAGGAAACGTGATGAAGTCATGTTATGAAACGCTGAATACTCGTCTTTATATTCTTTTCCTCCTCAGGGGATGATTTCCTTGCCCGATGTAATAATCTTTGTCAGGAGGAGCTTAAAAATCGTTTCACAGTGATCGACTTGATCGGCTTGCTCACGAGAGAAACGCCCTGTGCTCGTCAGCCGGAGAATATCGACGCACCGTTGGTGTCGTAATTTTGCCTTATCAAGCTGGTCGTGGCGGCACGCGAATTTAGCGAGAACATTACGTTTCAATCTCGTTCACGACAATTCCTTTGTCTGCGCCGGATTATGTGGGGTTCCATAGGCATTGTATGATCGCCACGAGGAATGTGTTTTCTGGATCTTGCAATGGCCGTGCGTGATTCGAGCAGAATTTCGAAATGAACAGTTCGTCATTAGTCTCGGCGGCTTCAGTATTTTCGGAATTATTCCCGAATACGAAACCGCTGACCGTGCTTCACGGGAGCGTTCTCGGGCACTTGATATTTTACCGTATATATCCCACTGATTGACTAGGCTAGACATTACAGAAATCGAACCAGGTGAGACTAAAAAGGGAAAGCGATAGCGACCCCTGCACCGATATTCAAACTGCAAAGTGACAGTGAACTGCGTCAAGAACGGGCACAGCTGCTAGCCCATCCACATCCACCACAATCACCCAGCTAGAACAATCACCTAGCAGCAATCACGTTCTTTTCCGGGCCGGCCGGGAATCCGGTGATATCTCGGGCTCCGTCGTCGGTAATCACGAGAATGTCGTGCTCACGGTATCCGCCGGCACCCGGCTCACCATCAGGAACGGTAATCATGGGTTCCATGGACACCACCATGTTCGGTTCGAGGACAGTATCGATATCCTCACGGAGCTCCAGCCCGGCTTCCCGCCCGTAGTAGTGCGAGAGCACGCCGAACGAATGCCCGTAGCCGAAGGTGCGCAGCCCCAGCATCCCGTGCTTGGCGTAAATAAGGTTCAACTCCTTGGCAATATCCCCACACACCGCACCTGGTCGGATGAGCTCAAGGCCCCGGTAGTACACCTCCATGTTGACGTCCCAATAGCGCCGGGTAGCGTCGTCAATGTCCCCGTAAAACATCGTCCGTTCCAAGGCTGTGTAGTAGCCACTGATCATCGGGAAACAGTTCAAACTCAAAATGTCGCTCGGCTGAACCGTTCGGGTCGTCGGCCAGTTATGAGCACCGTCGGTATTAATTCCGGATTGGAACCACACCCATGTATCGCGGATCTCGCTGCCGGGATACCGGTGGGCGATCTCCTTCACCATGGCCTCGGTGCCGATGAGCGCAAGCTTGTATTCCGTCTTAGGCCCGGCCTCGAGAGCCTCGCGGATAGCGAAACCGCCAATATCTGCCACGTTGGCACCGTCGGTAATGACGGCGATTTCTTCCTCGGACTTGATCATGCGCAATCTCATTGTCGACGGAGCAATGTCGACGAATTCAACTTCAGGCCCAATGGTCGTCGTAATGGCGCTATAAAGATGAACGGAAAGGCCGTCGCATTCCAAACCAACCCGTTGTGGTGTTACTCGCTCGCGAATGGCGGTGTTGATCGCGTGGGGATAGTTGTTGCGGCCCCAGTCGGTGTAAATCAGGTTATCGCCGGTGGAACGTCGCCAAGGCATACCTGCATCGATACCGGCGCTGATGGTGCAGCAGTCGTCGGCGGTCACCACGACGGCGTAGAAACGTCCGAAATGGGTGTAGAGGAAATCGGAATAGTACTTGATGTTGTGCTGGGAGGTCAGCACCACGGCATCAAGATCTTGCTCGGCCATGACGCCGCGCAGAGCATCGAGGCGACGCTGCATCTCCTCCTCACTGAAGGTCAAAGGCTGTTTCTCACCGTTGTAAAAAGTGCGCAGACGCTCATTCAGAAAATTCGTGGAATCAATGGTGGGGACGACCCCGGTGGGTAGAGATGGCATGGAAACCTATCCTCTCTTTAATTCGTGGTTACTGGTTTCGCGTGCGGCGAGTACCGCAAAAAACGTGACAACGGCGGCCGCCATGAGGTAAAAGCCAGGTGCAAGATCTGATCCCGTCCAGCCGATTAACAGCGTGGCAACCATCGCTGCGCTTCCACCGAAAACCGCATTAGCGGCGTTGAAGGTCAGGGCAAAACCACTCAGCCGAACCTTGGTGCTGAATTGCTCGGAAAGGAACGACGGCAAAACACCGTCGTTAAGAGCGAGGGCCATTCCCATGCACAACTGGATCACAATGACGAGGAACAATCCCGCGCCGTTGAGGAGCATGAATGCCGGAATAATTGTGATAACAAAGGCAAGGGAAGCGGTGAGCATGATTCTCTTACGGCCTACTCGGTCGGATAACCAGCCGGTGAAAAGGACGCTGAAGATATAGGCAAACAGGGTGACGGACGTGGCGATAAAGGAATCCGTGTGGTTCTGCCCCAATTCCTCGCTGAGATATGTCGGTAAGTACGACAGGATGACATAAAACCCGATGGCATTCAGCAAGGATGCGGCAAGAGCGATCCCGAGGGCCTTGGGTTCCTTCCACACCATGGCCAGGGGAGATTTCTGGGGTTCACCAGTGCCGACGGCAACTTCTTTCGATTCTTGCGCGCGCTGGAATTCATTGGTTTCATCCATGTGACGGCGAATCCATAGCCCGATGAGCCCGAGAGGAGCGGCGAGGAGGAAGGGGATCCGCCACCCCCACGAGTGCAGATTCGCGTCGGAAAGAACTCCATTAAGCAGAGCAGCGAGTAAGGAACCGAGGAGCAATCCCGAAGCGGTAGACGCTGGCACGATCGCGGCATAGAGCCCGCGGCGACCGGATGGTGCAATTTCGGTGAGCATTGTTCCTGCACCGGCGTATTCTCCAGCGGCAGAGAATCCCTGAACGAGGCGAAGCGCTAGCAGGAGAAGTGGGGCGAGGATACCGATGTGGTCGTAACCCGGAAGGAAAGCGATGCACATGGTCGCGCCGGACATCAGCAGAATTGACCATGACAGTGTTGTTGTGCGCCCAAGGCGATCGCCGATGTGCCCCCAGAAGACTGCCCCGATGGGGCGGATGAGGAAGCTGATGGCGAAGAGACCGAAAGTAAGAACTAGCCCGACATTGGAGTCCGATTCAGGAAAGAAAACCGAGGCTATGATGGCGGCGAGGTAGCCGTACATGGCGTAATCGAACCACTCGATGAAGTTACCGATGAAGCTAGAGGTGACAGAGCGGCGAATGTTTGTACGGTAATTTTCCTCCGCACCTGCTCGATCGACGATTGTGCTATCTCCTTCTGGTGCGGTTTCTCCTACGGGGCTGAGTCCATGGTGGCTCGGGGTTGTTGTTGCGACGGAATCTGAGGAATCCGGTGTTATTGGTGGAGCCTTCATGTGATTTCCGCTCCTTTCTTGTGCCGCGGGAGGACGCGGTATGTGGTGCACTGGCGTGGAAGCGAACCAACCGGTAATTGAAATCTAAGTAGCCTTAGTTACTGGTTTATTTCAGGTTAGTGATCTTTGAGTCTCTGTTATGTCTTTTTGTTAAAACTATTCACAAAAAGTAAGAATTTGATTCCCTTGGACACCGCTCATGTCTGAGAATAAAAAGCATGACGAACAATCACGATCTTGACGCAGATAAAAGTTTTGATGCAGATGTAATTGTTGTGGGTTTGGGGTCCATGGGGTCTGCGGCCGCAGATCGGCTGAGCGAACGAGGTCAGAAGGTTTTAGGCTTCGAGCAATTTCATCGCGGTCACGATAATGGATCCCACCATGGTGGATCGAGGATCATTCGGATGAGCTATTTTGAACATCCGGATTACGTGCCACTTTTGCGGCGGGCTTTTGAGCTGTGGGATGAGCTCGAACATGATAGCCACCAGCGCGGGTGGGAACAGCTTGTCCATTACGCAGGAGGCTTGTACGCGGGGCCTCCCGGTTGCACCACGGTGGAGGGATCGCGGATCTCTGCGGTAGAGCATGGGCTCGACCACGAATTACTTTCTGCCGACGACATTCGTGCCCGCTTTCCTCATTTTTCGGTGCAGGACGATGAGGTGGCGGTGTTTGAAAAGCGTGCCGGTTTTGTTCGCCCGGAGTTAACAGTTGCCTTACAGCTGGCCCGAGCGGAAGAACGCGGCGCGGTACTACGTCATCGCCACAAGGTGTTGAACATTGAGCCACGCGACGGTGGGGTGGCTGTGACGGTCGCTGGAGCCGTCGGCAAGGAAGGAAAGCCCGGCACACAAACGTACGGAGATCCGGAAGTCTTTACTGCCCGCTCAGTGGTGATCTGCCCAGGTGCCTGGGCGCCCGGTCTGTTTGAAGAGACGGGCATTCCGCAGCGCGCGGAGCGCCAGGTCATGCACTGGTTTAGCCCAGGGGAGGAGTTCCCAAAGTATGAACGGGGCCCGGTGTATATCCACGAGCGCGCCGATGAGCTCCAGATTTACGGTTTCCCGGCCGCGGATGGGGAAGAAGCAGGGGCGAAGGTGGCGTTTTTCCGTAATGGCCGGACGGTTGACCCGGACCAGTTGGATCGGGAGGTCACTGATGCTGAGATCGATAACATGCGGGAGCGTCTGCTGACTTTTGTGCCGGCTCTGGGCCGTGGGAAGCATCGGAATAGTCGGGCCTGCATGTACACCACCACGCCTGATGAACATTTTGTGATTGGCCGGCACCCCCGTTGGAATGATCATAACATAATTATTGCGTGTGGGTTTTCAGGGCACGGGTTTAAATTTGTTCCCGTCATCGGCGAGATGCTTGCAGATCTTGCTATCGACGGTCGTACGGATCATCCCATTGAGCTCTTCGACCCATTGCGCTTCACGGAGGTTCGGGCCGCGGTTTCAGAAGAAGTGTGACGAGGAGGTCCGATATATCTCTTCTTGTATATCTCTTCTTGCCGACGTTTCTTTAGCGCCGTTGACCTTAGTGCACTGAATCTTGGTGTGTGGTTTTTGCGCGGTGATGGTCTTTCGCAATGTGGTGTACTAGTTGGGCGGACAAGGGTTTTCTGCGGATGCGCATAGGAACGTGATTGAGAGTTCGTAGAGTATAGATAGGTTTGATGTCGGGGGCGTGGAAAGTGCTTCGCTATAGCGTGGTGGTTGCGGTAGCCATTGGAGCTCGGAGTTGGAAAGGAGAAACTTTTTAGCGGAGCTCATGCGGTGTCGTTTAAGGAATGGGCGTAGGCAGTTAAGGATTACCCGGCTGAGGGCGTAGATGACATAGCGATACCTCTTCACAGAGGGGTTTCTTGTACAGCGCCCGCTCTTGTGCGGCTTAAGTGACGTCGGGGGATTAGGCTGTAAGGAAACCGGTCTTTTCGACGGTACTGTGCAGGTAGTGGGCATGCATCGACCGGTAGTGAGTGTGCACTGACATTCATCCACGCGCGAGAAAGGTCACTATGGACGATAACGATAACCTTTCCGACGAAACTCACGTTGACCAGCTTGGTCATGCTTCTAGTTGTCTGGGCGATGCTTTTTATGGCGAGGATGATTCGAGTGATGCCCTGCTGTCACTGGTTTCCCCCGACAGTGAAACGTTCGGCAGCCAGGAACAGGATGAACAGCCGCCTGATGAATCACACACTGCGCTCGAGATCCTGTCCTATTTATCTGCTATGGAAGGCTCCATTCGAGCTGTAGTTGATCGCTACGGTAATGCACCTGCGTACATCAATGAAGCGGTTGATAACGCCGTATCTCGTTCCACCACGACCTCTCATTCTTGGGCCATTGGCATCCCACCTGCGGAACGTGCCGCTCGGCTGCTGGAAACCATATTCGTGCAGTTTTCCGCGCGAGAACAGGAGATACTGTATCGACGCTACGGGGATGGCCATGGAGAAACGCTAGAGAGCATTGGCGACGCGGTTGGCGTAACCCGGGAGCGTATTCGTCAGATTTTGGTGGCACTTGATTCTACGATCAGTGCATCTATATCGCGAGGTCCCGTTGCCAACCTTCTCGCTGCGATGCGATATCACGCGTATCCCGTCGGCACAATGAAAGCACTTTCCCAGATATACCCGGAACTTGAACGGATGTTATCCGGTTGGGAAGCACCCCTGTGGAAAATACTCGACGTTTTGGATGATAGTTTCACTGTCAAACAAGGATGGGTATGTTTTCCTAGCTTTGGCGACTGTCAAAAGAAGACGACAGAATTACTCGACGACATGACCGACAAATACGGTGTCGCTTCCTTTCAAGACATTCAGCGCATCAGCCATGTTCCGGAGGATGACCTAGTCAAATGGCTCGAGGGCTGTGGTGCCGCCGTTATTGGCGACCACGTGGTGGCTAATCCGACAACTGCTGCGAACCGAATTCAGGCTGCGCTCGATATTGCCGGTCATCCTCTTTCCCTTAATGATATTGCGCACATGTGGGAAATCACCCAAGCTCGGAATTTGGCAACTGCTATCCATTCTGAAAACTCTATAATTCGCGTTAGCAAGAGTAAGTACGCATTACGGGAGTGGGGACTCGAAGAATTTACTTCAATCCGTGACTTTATTGCGTCGCGCGTTGGTGATGAGACTGCGGATCTTGACGATCTTATCTCTGAAGGAACAACAAAGTTTGGGGTATCAGCATCGTCGATTCGGGCTTATGCGAGTTCTGGCGAATTCCGTTCGGATGATGGAATCGTGAGTCGACGGAACGACGATATAGAGCCCCATCGTCAGCCTGAGGATTGTCGAGGCTTGTATTGGCGCAATAACCGTTGGCAATACCTAGTAACAGTCAACCATGATCATATGCGGGGCAGCGGGACCGGAGTCCCCGCCGGTGTCGCTCTGCTACTCGGTTTACATTTGGACCAACCCCGGTTGATCCCTAGCGACGATGGCGATCAGTCTTTCACTTGGAATGCAACAGGAACAACGACAGGATCGATCCGGCGGCTCCTCCTTGCACAAGGAATTACAGAAGGAGAGCGTATTTGGATGGACTTTGGAAACGGTGATTACTTCCGCATTGAGCAGGCGGCACCACGGGCACCGTTTCTCCTCGAAGATGAAGCGTCGACCGAACTTGAAGAACTGGGTAATACGCCCAACCCGCTTTATGCCGGTGGGGTAGGACTGGGGCCGGAGAGTCGTTCTATCGCAATGGTCAACTTGGCCAACTACATGGGAATTTCCCACGACGAGATTGCGCAACGAATCGACGACATGGGTGGGGAGACTGGGAACACCATCGATAAAGCGTGTGAAAGCTTGATCGCAGAATACCTCGGGCTTGCCTCCGATGCGCCACGCCGCAGAATCGTTGCTCGATTACGCCACCGCCATGACAAAGATGCCATCGCGATGGTTGAAGAGCTATGGCTTTAAACCGCTGTAGTTTTAGCGATCCTCTTTATGCAATGTTGCATCGGGATCTAACTTCCGACGCTCCTCTTGAGCAACAGTAGCGAAGAGTTTTTCACTATTAGCGTCGGAACCTTCGAGCTCGTGGTTCAGTTCCATCGTGCTATCCACAGCAATATTGGGGTGGATGTACAGATGGGTGAGCTGTCGAATTCGGTTACGGCGCTCCTTTTCACCGCGAATTAGTCGGCTCCACCGGATACGCCAGGCAATGAATACGATTCCGACGAACGTCCCTAGGTATCCCAGGATGGGGAAAACTACCTGAATCAGTGGGCCGAAACCGAACAAACTGATTGCCCAGCATACAGTCAGAATGACGGCGAGGTTGATCTTCGGATGAGTGGGGAGGGCGACATCGATACGCCGTGAAAAAGCATAAAAATCACCTAACGCGGTATTAAAAATCATGATCAGAATGATGATCTGAAGAATAATACCGGCGGCTGGATTAATAGCGTGGGTGACGGAGGCCATCGGAATATCTTTTCCGCCTGCGTCTTTGACATTGATGAAGAGTGTGACCGTCTCCATCAACATCATGATCCCGATGATCGACCCACCGATCAGACCGCCAATACCGACGTCGCGGAGCTTAGTGTGTGTCCCGCCAATGACTAGTGACATCCCGATCGCACACATCAAGGTCATGCCGGCACAGTTGACGGCTGACCACCACCACGGTGACACGGGTGCGCTTTCTTTCTTTCCCATCTCGCTTGCTGCACTGAACGAAAAGTCGTCAGGAACATGAACTAGCGACCAAATGAAAAGGATTATGACCGCAACAATCATGAGTGGCGTCACAATACCGATGATGTTGGATACCTTTTCGGCATCAAGGAAACAGACGAAGTAAACGATGATCGCTAACCCAGCGGAACCCAGCCATGCGGGTAAGCCGAAGGTTTGCTTCACACTGGAGCCTGCTCCTGCCAGCATCATCATGCCCATGGTCACCATGGTTGCGGAGACGCAAAGATCTAAAATTCGTGATACTCGGGGGTGTGCAATGTTTTTAAAAACATGTCCGTGTTCGTCCGCGAGAAAGTAACTCCCGACCTGCAGAACGACCCACCCGAAAATAGCCATGAGTGTACCGGTAATCACCACCCCGACCAGGCCGATTGACCCGAAGGCGATGAAGTACTGCAGCATTTCTTTACCGGTGGCGAACCCGGCACCAACTAGGAGCCCAACAAATGCCATGGCGACAGCCATACTCTGTCTCATGAAAAGTCCTATTCGATCATGGGGCAACTGTAGTTCTGTTAAGCCTACCTATGGGTTGTTGTTCTCGCCCACCCTTTGGGAAGATCTACTATTGGTGAAGCCTCATGCCGGCGCGATGTATGGCCGGAATATTCTCAAAACGACGACGACAGAAAAGACATGACACCAGTAACAATCCTCTTTAATCCCCACTCGACGGGTGATAGTGAAACACGCGCACGACGGTTGGCTGATCAGCTGGAGGGACTCTTTGAGGTCACTGTCGTAGCCACGAAATATCCGGGTCATGCCGAGAAGTTAGCCACTCAGATCACCAAAGAATCCGAGAATATTCATGTTATCGCTTGCTCCAGCGGTGACGGAACGTATAACGAAGTAGTCAATGGCGTTATGCGTTATCCCCACGACCACATTCGCACTGCTATCTTGCCGAGCGGTAATGCAAACGATCATTATCACGCACTGACTAATGGTAAGACATTAGCGCATCGCATTATTACCAGTGATTATACGGACATCGATGTCCTTAAATTGGTTAGTACTGGAAAAGATAATCTTGAGCGTTATGCGCATTCCTATATCGGGTTCGGTCTGACTCCTCATATCGGAGAAAAACTCACTGAGGCGCATTTGACCAAGTGGAATCAGGGTTGGATTGTCCTCAGGAACCTCTTCTCAGTGAAGCCTGTGAAAATCATTCACGAAGGCCACCAGGAAAAATTCGATAATTTAGTGTTTGCCAATGTCCCCAGGATGAGCAAAGTTATCAAAATTAGTGACCACACTTCGCTAACAAACGGGAAATTCGACGTGGTTAAGCATAAAAGCCTGACGCTTGCCATGCTTGTCGGCTACCTTTTCCGCGCAAGTACACTGGGTCTCCACAACACCGACCGGGAGAAACGGTGGCACTTCATCTTGGAAAAAGACTCCCAAGTCCAATTGGATGGTGAGGTCATGCACTTGTCCAAATACGATGAGATCACGATCTCTGTTGTTCCTCACACGTTGGCGTGTGCCGCATGAGGAAACGTAGGTGAGGCCATTCACGAGTGTCTGCTTATTACGACGGCGCCATGCCGAACCGATAAGCTGAAGCTCTCACGGAAGGAGTAGGTTACGTCAGAATCACAGCAGGCTGTTGCGACGACTTCACTCGATTCTCACAGCGGACGTCGACCGTCCGGTAATCCAGCTTCAGGTTCGTCCGACTCCGGGTCACAGCCATCGGCATCTCCGTCATCTAAGCGGCTTATCAGTCTGCTGGGACCTGCCTTCATCGCAGCTATTGCATACGTGGACCCCGGTAACGTCGCGGCGAACATCTCCTCCGGTGCAACCTACGGGTATCTCTTGGTCTGGGTGCTCGCGGCCGCAAACCTGATGGCGATGATCGTTCAATATCAAGCTGCGAAGCTCGGAATTGTCACAGGAAAGAGTCTTCCCCAACTGTTAGGCCAGCGACTGTCTCGACCATGGAGAATTGCGTATTGGCTGCAAGCGGAAATTGTGGCAGCAGCTACTGACCTCGCGGAGATCATCGGGGGTGCAGTGGCACTGCATTTATTGTTCGGGGTATCCCCGTTGACCGGTGGGATCATTGTGGGGGCCGTGTCGATGGCTCTGCTGTTAACGCAGGGGACGGCTCAAAAGGTCTTCGAGCGGGTTATCATAGTCATGCTAGTCATTATCACCTTTGGTTTTCTTGCGGGTTTGTTTTTTGCACCTCCCAATATTCGAGGAATCGCCGGTGGATTAGTTCCCCGCTTTGAAGGGAGCAATAGCGTAATTCTCGCTGCCTCCATGTTGGGGGCAACGGTGATGCCTCACGTTATTTACTTACATTCGTCATTAGTTATTCACCGGCATGGTGCCGGCCACGATGATCCCCACGTTATTCGTCGGTTATTAAAAGCGACCCGCATCGACATTATTATCGCGCTCGGTATCGCGGGGCTAGTGAATATCGGGCTCCTCTTGCTGGCCGCATCCGCCTTAAGTGGCCGACACGGAACTGACACCATCGAAGGTGCTCATTCAGCTCTAAGCAGCGCATTAGGACCTGCGATAGGCGTCATTTTTGCCATCGGACTCTTGTTTTCCGGGCTCGCCTCGACATCCGTCGGCGCATATGCGGGCTCCGAAGTGATGAAGGGAATGCTTCATTTCCAAGTCAAACTGTGGATACGACGTGCAATTACTCTGATTCCAGCACTCCTCATCATTGCATTTCATATTGATGCCACATACGCGCTTGTTATTTCACAAGTTGTCTTAAGTGTAGGTATTCCGTTTGCCCTCATTCCGTTGCAAATAGTGACGGGCGGGAAAGTAATGGGACAGTACCGAGATAAAGCGCTGAAATGGATAGGAGCAATTATCTCGGCGCTCATTATTAGTCTTAACATCGTGCTTATTGTGATGACGGTTCGAGGACAAGCCTGAGAATTTTCACTGCAACGACTGGTTAATCCTATTGGCTGCCTCTCGAATAAGGTTTCCATACAGCTGTTGAGGTGACGGTCGCAATCGTTCCACCGGGCCTGAAATAGACAAGGCCGCAACGACGCCCTGATTCGCGCGGATTGGCGTCGATACGCTGGCTAGACTCGGGTCACGCTCGCCGATCGATTCAGCGACGCCCGTCGTTCGTATCTCCGCAAGGTCATCTTCTGTAAAGGCGGCATCGGGAATAACGGCTTGAATCAATTCATCCGGTGCCCAGGCCATCAACACTCGCGCGGCTGAACCGCGAAGCAGCGACATGCGTGCGCCGACGGGGACCGTATTCTGTAGTCCGCTCGCCGGTTCGATGGACGCGATGCATGTGCGGACATTGCCCGTGAGGCGGTAAATCTGGACGGATTCGTTGGTTTTTTCCATGAGGCTGCGCATGACCGTCATTCCGGCCTGGATAATTCGGTCCGAGCTGGCCGGGGATAATTCAGACAGCCCTGGTCCCGCGCTCCACCGGCCATCTTTATCGCGTTCGAGTAATCGGTGAACGTGTAATGCAGTAAGCAATCGATGTGCTGTTGCGCGGGGCAACCCGGTTGATGAGCATACTTCGCTCAGATTCATGGGGCGGGCAGTAGCTGTGCGCAGGATGAGTAAGGATCGATCAAGAACTTTGATCCCACTATCGGGGTTGAAGGTCGGCGGATTGTCATCGAGTTCGTCCTCAAAGTCGCTTAATTTTCCCATACTTTGATACTATCATTCTGCATAGTGAGACGCTCGGGCGTCGGAACGGCAGCCGACACGACGGAAGGATTGGAGAATGACGAACTCCACCACACACACAACCTCCGCAACCACCGGAGCCTCTACCACTCGCACACCATCGACGATGCTCTCGGACTCTGCTGAGGACGACCACAAGGACCGCCCGCGCACGATGGCGGAGAAAGTATGGGAAAACCATATTGTCTCACGCGGGGATAATGGGGACCCTGACCTCATCTACATTGACCTGCACCTGGTCCACGAAGTGACCTCGCCCCAGGCGTTCGACGGCCTCCGCATGGCGGGCCGACCGGTTCGCCAGCCTGACCTCACCATCGCCACCGAGGATCACAATGTCCCCACCATTGGGGTCAAGACCGGCGACGTAGCAGAGATTAAAGACATCACGTCGCGCACACAGGTCTCGACGCTACGGAAAAACGCCGAAGAATTCGGCGTCAAGCTCTTCCCAATGGGGAACCGCGAACAAGGCATTGTTCACGTCGTCGGGCCACAATTGGGGCTGACTCAACCGGGGATGACGGTGGTGTGCGGGGATTCCCACACCGCAACCCACGGAGCTTTCGGCGCTATCGCGTTTGGAATCGGAACCTCCGAAGTAGAGCATGTGATGGCGACGCAGACGCTGCCCCTCAAGCCATTCAAAACAATGGCGGTTAATGTCGACGGGGCCCTTCCTGAAGGAACGACGGGCAAGGACATCATCTTGGCTGTTATTGCGAAGATCGGAACCGGAGGCGGTCAAGGACACATCATTGAGTACCGCGGCGAAGCGATCCGCCAATTGTCGATGGAAGCCCGGATGACGGTGTGCAATATGTCGATTGAAGCGGGCGCGAGGGCCGGAATGATTGCCCCCGACGAGACGACGTTCAACTACATCAAGGGCCGCCCGCACGCTCCGAAGGATTGGGACGGTGCCGTCGAATATTGGAAATCGTTGAGGACCGACGACGACGCTGAATTCGACACCGTCGTTAACCTCGATGCCAGCGACATCACGCCGTTCGTTACGTGGGGAACAAACCCCGGCCAGGGCATTGCACTCGGGGAACCCGTTCCGGGGCCCGAAGATTCTACCGACGCAGAAGAAGCGTCGGCGTGTGAGAAAGCCCTGAAGTACATGGATCTCACCCCTGGGATTTCCATGCGCGACGTTCCCATTGACGTCGTTTTCGTTGGATCGTGTACGAACGGCCGCATTGAAGACATGCGCGCGGCAGCGTCCGTCGTGAAGGGTCGGAGAGTTGCCGACGGGGTCCGCATGCTGGTGGTGCCGGGATCCGCGCGCGTGAAGCAGCAAGCTGAGGAAGAAGGCCTGGACGCCATTTTCACCGAAGCCGGTGCCGAGTGGCGTCTGCCCGGGTGCTCGATGTGCCTGGGGATGAACCCTGACCAGCTTTCACCAGGTCAGCGTTGTGCGTCGACGTCGAACCGTAACTTTGAAGGCCGCCAAGGGCGGGGTGGACGGACGCACCTCGTGAGCCCCTATGTAGCCGCAGCTACTGCTGTCCAAGGTCGTTTTGCGTCGCCAGCAGATCTCAGTTCAGTAGGTAGCGCACACAGTGAGACGGCGTCACCGCAGAGCACTGCAACGAGTGCATAGAGCGGAGTAGCGGAAAGAACGCCGCGCACGCGCGCATAGAAAAACGCGCATAGGAAAACGCACACACCACGAACAACGCCACACAGGAAGGGTCGGTTATGGAGCAATTCATTAGCCACACTGGGGTGGGAGTTCCACTCCGGCGCTCCAACGTCGATACAGATCAGATAATTCCCGCCGTGTACCTGAAGCGGGTCACGCGGACCGGATTCGAGGATGGATTATTCGCGCGATGGCGGGAAGATCCTGATTTCGTCCTCAACCAGGACACGTACAAGAACGGGTCGATTCTTGTTGCCGGGCCAGATTTCGGTACCGGATCCTCCCGTGAACACGCGGCCTGGGCCCTGATGGATTATGGGTTCCGCGTCGTTATATCTGCGCGGTTTGCCGATATTTTCCGCGGCAACGCCGGCAAGAATGGGCTTGTTGCCGCGCAAATGACTGAAGAAGATATCGAGTTGATCTGGAAACTTCTGGATGAACAACCGGGCCGTACCATGACCGTCGACCTCGAAGAACGCACAGTCACGGTCGGCGATGCGGTGTTCGGGTTCGATATCGATGACCACACGCGGTGGCGGTTGATGGAGGGCCTCGACGACATTGCGCTGACGCTGCGCAATGAAGACGCCATCACGCAATACGAAAAGTCGCGCTCGCCGTTTATGCCGACGACGATTTAAGTGCCCAGCGTCCGGGGGCCGGCAACCAGCGTCCATCGCCGCTATTTAATTGGCAGCGGGCTGGCAAGATAGTCCGCGCCGGATAGTTGACCGTCGGAGAAGGTCAGCACCCATGCGCTGCCTTTCTTACATGGTATGTCATCGATCGACGCGTTCCCTTGTGACGACAACCAGGCAATGATCTCCGGAATCGCTTTTCCTTGGCTGACGATTGCGGAAACCCCGCCATGCGTAATGATGTCCGAAATCCGACGCTTCGCATCGGCCGTGTGCGCGGCCCAGCCCTTGTCGCCGAACAGCTCGTCGATAGTAATGTGCAGCCCCGATGTCTGGGACAGCGGCTCAGCCGTGGTTTGACAGCGGATCGGATCTGCCGAATACAACCGGGTGATTCCAAACCCCGCCAACTCGCGGGGCAACATGTCTGCCTGACGGCGGCCTTTCCGGTCAAGAGGCCGGAGATTATCATTACCGCCCCACCCCTCGCGCGGATGGGCATGAGCATGACGGATAAGAATGATCCGGGACGTGGGGGAGAGGACAATGTCGCGGGCCGCCTTCTCAAGGATCTCTGCGTCTACCTCGTATGTCGTGCGCTTCGTCGCCTCCTCCAAAGGCAGCCACACCAGCTGATCAACTTCGTCATTATCCTCGAAGGAACCACCAATCCACTCGGCCGTCCAGTAATACACCACCTTCGTCCTACTCTTAACCGGATACGTCACCCGGCCAAGAAGTTTCCCCAGCGTGACGTCGTAACCGGTTTCCTCTTTGATCTCTCGAATAGCCGTCATGGGGAGTGTCTCGCCAGGATCCAGCTTCCCCTTCGCCAGCGACCAATCGTCGTACCGTGGACGGTGGATCAGGAGCACCTCGATGTCATCCATAGTCACCGTGCTAGCCGACGAATGATGTGGCGACTCGTCAGCGGCACGTGGAGAAGAATCCGCTCCGTGCCGGCGTCGCCATACGACGGCACCGGCGGCCAGCGTAATTTTGCCCAGTTCCCGGGCGGGGTGGCGGGCGATACCCTGCACGCAGCCATCCGCGTTGGACCCGTGCTTCGTGTTTTTGCCACTTTCCTGTGATCCAGGCAGAGGAGCGTCGGCAAGAGTGGCATGGTGTGAGTGGGATGAATGTTTCTTCGACATAGTGATGTGTATCCTCCCGGGGATTCTGTGGAGTGAATCTACGTCAACGATAAGCGAGGAACTCATGCAATGGTGAGAGGTTAATCCGCGCGAGCCCGAATAGGGGCGGTTAGGCTGGATTCAAAGAAGAGTCGACGCACGCACCACAAACCGAAACAGATCACAGGCAGTGCGGTGACGCACGGCGGTGGGGAAGCGCACAGTACCCCCACGATGGTGCACATGACGTAGGGAAGGATGGTCCGTGATGGTTGCAGTAGCAGTAATGGGCGCAGGGTCATGGGGAACCACGATGGCGAAAGTATTTGCTGATGCTGGAAATACTGTCAGATTGTGGGCCCGGCGCGACGAGGTAGCTGATGACATCCAATCGAAGCGGCGCAATCCACGCTACCTCCCCGGCGTTGTTATCCCGGAAGCTGTGACTGCGACGAGTGATCCCCGCGTGGCCTTGGCTGGCGCGGACATCGTTGTCCTGGGTGTTCCGTCCCATGCTGTTCGAGACAGCCTGACATACTGGAAGGGGTTCCTTCCCGATGAGGCGCTGATCGTATCGCTTCCGAAGGGCCTAGAGCGCGACACGGCCCGCCGGATGAGTGAAGTCATCGCGGAAGCATCTGGACGACCTCCGGAGAAGATCGCGGTCCTGTCCGGTCCTAATTTAGCTAAGGAAGTAGCGGATGAGCAGCCTGCGGCCACGGTGGTGGCCTGTGCCGATCACGGCAGCGCCAAACGGGTTCAAGAGGCGTGTACGACGGCCTATTTTCGCCCGTACACCAACACGGATGTCATCGGCTGTGAAATCGGGGGAGTTGCAAAGAATGTGATTGCCTTAGCGGCGGGAATGGCCGCGGGGCAGCAGCTGGGCTTCAACACCGCGGCGACGATTATCACGCGCGGGCTTGCTGAGACAGTACGTCTTGGTACCGCACTGGGTGCTAACCCTGCAACGTTTTCCGGGCTGGCCGGGTTAGGGGATTTAGTAGCAACCTGTAATTCACCACTGTCTCGAAATAGGACTTTTGGGGAGCATCTCAGTCAGGGAATGAGCCTCGAAGAAGCCCAAGAAGCTTGTCATGGCCAGGTCGCGGAGGGGGTCAACGCATGCCGAGCAATCCAGGCGCTGGCACGGGCTCATAGTGTCGACGTTCCTATTGCGGATGCCGTGGTCTCCGTATGCTTCGACGGCGCCACTGTGAAAGAAAGCATTATGAACCTGATGGAGCGCGATACCAAAGCGGAGTAGTACCGCGACAATGCATAGTGCCGCTACACTTAGTCCCCGTGACTACATCTGAACCTTCATCTGACTCGTCGGCGGACACCACATCGCTGTCGGCATCGCCCCTGGTTACTTCGACTCAATCAGGCTCCGGGGTTGGCGGGGAGCGCGACGAGAACAGCAGCCGTAGTGAGCACAGTCGCATTCGCGTCGCCGTCGTCTATGGTGGGCGTAGTTCTGAGCATTCCATTTCTTGTGTGTCGGCGGGCGCTGTCATCTCTCACCTCGACCCCGACCGCTACCAGGTGGTCCCGATCGGCATCACGAGAGATGGCCGCTGGGTAGTGGGCTCCTCGGACCCGAAAGAGTTGTCCATTCGTGATCGGCACCTGCCGGAAGTGAAGGCTAACACCAGTTTGTCGTTGTCACTCGATCCGCAGCACGCCGGTCGCTTTGTCTATGCAGATGGTGACAACGTTGGTCAGGTATTTGCGGACGTAGATGTCATTTTCCCTGTTCTCCACGGGCGATTCGGTGAAGACGGTACCGTCCAAGGGCTCTTTGATATGGCCTCCGTCCCCTACGTCGGCGCAGGTGTATTGGCGTCAGCGGCGTCGATGGACAAGGAGTTCACGAAGAAACTGGCCGCGGCGGAAGGGCTCCCCATCGGCCGTGACGTCGTCCTTCGTGAGACGCGTTCTTTGACCGAGGAAGAAAAGAATCTTCTGGGCCTGCCGGTGTTTGTGAAGCCTGCGCGAGGCGGATCGTCCATCGGCATTTCCAAGGTTGACCAGTGGGATGAACTTGACGACGCTCTCGCTCTGGCGCGTCAGCATGATTCCAAGGTCATTGTGGAGTCCATGATTGTGGGCACGGAAGTGGAGTGCGGTGTTATTCAGCGGCCAGATGGTTCAGTCGAAGCATCCCTTCCCGCTCAACTCGAGGACACCGAATCGGGCGACGAAGGGTTTTACGGGTTTGACACCAAGTACCTGGATAACGTCATCACAGCCCAGATACCCCCGCACTTTGACGACGACACCATCCGCCACATCCGCGAACTTGCTGTGGAAACATTCCACGCACTGGATTGTGAAGGCCTGGCCCGCGTTGATTTCTTCGTGACTGATCGTGGTCCGGTGTTGAACGAGATCAATACCATGCCGGGGTTCACGCCAATCTCGATGTATCCTCAAATGTTCGGGGCGATGGGGATTGAGTATCCCGATCTCTTGGATCTCCTTATCCAACGCGCCATAGTGGCTCACCCAGGGGCCTAACCGCAGAATGTTAGCTATGTGGCTCCATCTCCTGGTTTAGACCCCAGATTTTTCCATATTTTTGCTGATTGCATTGGACAACGTTGTAATGACGGTGTTCCCCGACGACGCCGGCATTGAAAGAGCAACGATATCGCTGTACCCCAGGGCATACCAGACGTTATCCGTTGTCCCTGCGGAAGAATCGTTCTGGGACGAGTTGTCGGCGGTCGGGGCCTCGGCTGAGGGATTCTCCGCCGTGGAGTGGTTCCCGGGAGTTCCGTCATTGAACCACGGGACATCATTAATTTGTTGTAGCTGAGCGCCAGGACGGTAACTCGCTGGTTGCTGCACTCCGCACCTCACGACGACGGGATCGCGGCGCAGTGCTGTCCACGCGGCCATTCCGTCAGGAAGGTCATTGCCCAGCGCGTCCTTTGTCGTCCGGGTCAACGTGCCGAAGTGGTCGGGGAGCGCGTCGAGGACACTGCGACATTGCTTGTCTGCAGCTGCCTCCTCCGCGACGGGGAGGGTAGATAGCGGCGTCTGAGCAGGATGGGCTGTTGCTGATGCGGCCGACACCGGGTTGTGGTGGAGCGCTTCAGATAGATCGCTTAAATCTTGTGCCACATCCTCGGACCCAGTGACGGCAACCTCTTGGGCGCGCCCGAGCGTGTACCACGTTACGGAATCCGTGACGGGTTTATCTCCGCCGTGGGCATCGGCAATCCCCAACCAGCGAATACTGTCCGAGTGGCCACCGGATTTATCGGTGCCGTGCTCTTCCGTCGTCGATAGTGCTGTGTAGGAATCGGGTGCCTGAACCCCGCAACGCAGTGTTATTCGTTTCTCGCCGTTGATCCAGACAGCGGCACCGTCAGGGGAGGGTTGTGTTAGTGATACTCGACCATAAGAGCCGACGTGGTCGGGGAGGTTATCGATAAGGCTGGTGCATTCATGTGAGGATGCGCCGGGTGCGTCGATGGCGTTGAGAGTGACTGGCTGGTGCTCAGCGTGGTCATATGCAATTCGGGCAGCAATGATGACGCCGATGACTAATCCGACGGCTAAGACGAGGGAAATGATCGTCCCCGGGCCCGTGAGTCGTTGGTTTTCGTCTGTCGTCGGCTGGTCATCAGACATAATTTCTCAGTGTAGCGGTGTTAGCTCGCTGCTCGGTTGCCAGTAGCTGTTCTGGAGGCGCTCGGTGCGTCAACGACTGATTTTTACGGAATCAATTATCATCATGTCTTTAGTCGCAGCGAGATGAGAGAGCAATGGGACAACCTATACACAGCCTTGGTGAGCGGGGCGTGATCGACGCCATCCGTTCAGCCGCTCCTTCCGATATGAACGGCGATGATGCAGCCGTCCTCTCTCCGTCATCTTTTGCGTCAAAAACGGTGTGTAGCACGGATCTTCTGGTAGAGGGCCAGCATTTTCGGAGTGATTGGTCGACGCCCTATGACGTGGGTCGCCGTGCGGTGGTGCAAAACTTTGCCGATATAGAAGCGATGGGTGCGCGCCCGGTTGCTCTGCTTTTAGGAGTTGCTGCGCCGCCAGAGCTGGATAGTGACGTTCTCACAGGTATTGCCCGGGGTATTGCCGACGAAGCCGGTCGGTGGCCTGCGGAACTGGTTGGGGGAGACGTGGTGACCAGTGAGCGGTTGACGCTCAGCATTACTGCGATCGGCGAGCTGGCAGGACCAGCCCCGGCCTTATCTCTATCAGGCGCTCATCCAGGACAAACGCTCATAGCTAGTGGTCGGCTGGGATATTCAGCGGCGGGCTGGGCGTTGCTTGAGCGTTTCGGTTCGCCCGATGCTATTCCGCAGTCCCCGCACCTTCAGACACTGGTTGAGGCTTTCCGTGTCCCCTCTCTGGCTCGGGCGCGAGGCACGGTAGCACGGTCAACGGGAGCAACAGCGATGACTGATAATTCAGACGGGTTAGTTGTTGATCTTTCGACGATGGCTCGGGCCAGCCACGTCACGATCGATCTCGATAAGGACGCTATCGCGCCGGATTTGGCCGTGCGTGAAGCAGCCCGCGTGCTGGGCCGTGACCCCATGGAATGGATATGCCAGGGCGGTGAGGACCATGCTCTCCTTGCCACAACAGGTGCAGACATTCCCTCGGGCTTCCGCTTCCTCGGCCGCGTCCACAAACAGGGCGCCGAGCCTTTAACTATCGACGGGCACCCGCCGACGTTCACGTTGGGGTGGGATCCGTTCGGCGGAGAGTCGTTCGGTGGAGCGTAATACTGAAGTGTGTGGAGCCTGTTGGACCCGCGTCGCTAAAGTGTGAACCATGACCCTGCAGACACCGTTACCGATCCATGAAAGCTGGAAAGAGCCACTGGATCCCGTCACCGATCGGATCCACGAGCTAGGCGATTTTTTGCGAGAGGAAAACGCAGCGGGCCGTGGATACTTACCAGCAGGGACTGACGTGTTGCGAGCATTCACCTACCCGTTTGACCAGGTCAAGGTGTTGATTGTGGGGCAAGATCCGTATCCAACGCCTGGCCATCCGATGGGGTTAAGTTTTTCGGTTCATGCGGATGTCAAACCGATTCCTCGCAGTCTGGCTAACATTTTCCGAGAATTACAGGAGGATATCGGATGCCCGACTCCTTCCACGGGGGATCTAAGCTCGTGGTCGGAACATGGTGTTGCGTTATTTAACCGGGTTCTTACTGTGCGGCCCGGCCATTCGGGATCGCACCGTGGTAAGGGGTGGGAAGAAGTTACGGAGTGCGCGATTAAAGCTTTAGCTGAAAGGGATCGCCCCCTGGTGGCCATTTTGTGGGGGCGAGACGCACAGAATACTGCGAAATGGTTGGGGAACACCCCGACCGTCTGCTCCCCGCATCCATCGCCCCTGTCGGCGAGCCGAGGTTTTTTCGGTTCACGTCCGTTCAGCCGGGCCAATGAGTTGTTGGTCAGCCAGGGTGCGGATCCCGTCGAATGGGCACTTCCATGACGAATTCGCTGCCGGATGCAATTGACTCCACCACGCTTCAGAGGTGGGCGCGTGCCTGCGCCCATTCTCTTGCTCGGCAGAAAGAAGAGATTAATCGCCTGAATGTTTTCCCGGTGCCGGACTCTGACACCGGATCAAATATGGCATTCACGATGGCGTCGGCCGTGTCGGCATTGGATCATGCTCTTCGTGAACGGGAGATGAAAAAGAGTAGGTTGCGCGCAGGAAACGGTGCTCAGAGTGGTATGGGCTTAGCTACCGACGCGAGCTTAACTACCTCAGAAGCAGCCATCGCCCTAGCCATTGGAGCGACGAAGGGATCACGCGGAAATTCAGGTGTCGTTCTTTCCCAACTGCTTCGAGGGTTAGCTGAGTCTGCGCAAGCTGGGCCTTTGAACGGAGCCTCCGTGTGTGACGCGTTATCGAATAGCTTGCGTTTCGTGCAGGCGGCCATCGTGAATCCGGTAGAGGGGACGGTTATTACTGTATTGCGCTCCGCTGCTGCCGCAGCGACGTCGGCCGCTCGCTCGACTGACAGCGCTGGTGCGGTGGCCCACGCTGCCAGGCTTGCCGCCAGCCGGGCTCTTGAGCGCACCCCGTCGCAGCTTCCAGTTTTACGACGTGCCGGCGTTGTCGATGCCGGCGGGCGGGGGCTCGTCGTCCTGTTAGAAGAGTTAGAGCGCGTTCTCGCAACGCGGATCGCTGATAGTGTGGATGGCAGCTTTAACAACGCTGACGCTAACGCTTTCACCTCCGCACACATTGACGGAAAAACTACGTTGACCAGCGATGATGAGTTGTCGACGGGGAGCGGACAGTCGCACCTGGACGTGCCGGGCAACGCCCACGCGAACGCCATGCGAGTTTCCGCGCCGGGCATGGAGAACGATGAAACCGGCGTCGGATGTTTCAGTGCAGGGAACACTGCACCGAATTCGTCGGCTTCACAGCTTGAAGTCATGTTTTTTATTGAGAACACGGATCTTGAGGATCTACGGAAGTTCTTATCCCCCTTGGGCGATAGCTTGATTGTAGGGGCACTGACGGACCATTCCGCCCGTATCCACGTTCACACCAATCGCGCTGGTGACGTTATTTCTGGGGCTTATGAGCGTGGAGTCGTATCTGAGCTCACTGTTGAACCCCTGCACCAGGCCTCTGCGAATCGTCCGTCCGCGTTGCAGACTGCTCGGCCACGGTTACGCTCCGTTTTAGCCGTAGTACCAAGTGAGGATGCCGCAGACTTCTTTGGGCGGGCCGGGGCGGACACCGTCGTCATAGACGCGGATGCAGACGCTGCTGACCAGCATCAATACCGGGTCGTGTGCGAGACCATCGAGAAAGAAGACGTTGATGAAGTAGTACTCGTCACGAACGGCATTGTTGATCCCAATGAAGTGGATGGGCGCATGCCGAATGTTGTCGTTGTCCCGGCATCATCATTGTGCGCGGGGTTGGCAGCAATGGCGGTTCATGATCCGTCACAATCTTTCGATGCGGATGCTGCGGCCATGGTTGACGCAGCACAAGGGACAACGACGATAACCTTGAGTTATGACGACATGGGTGGCCATCACGACGACGTGGGCGGCCATCACGACGACGTGGGCGACCGCAGTGATGGGCAGCCCGCGAGCACGGAACTTTCCCCGCCCCCTGCGGCCATCCGCGCTTGGGAAACTGTATCCGAGTTACTAGAGAAAGGCGGCGAACTCGTCACCGTTATTTCTGGCGACGATCATTGGTTGCACGTGATGCAATCCCTTCCACAATCGGACGACGCGGACTATTCGTTCTTCACTATCTCGAAGTGCGGTGCAGCTGTCATGATCGGTGTGGAGTAATAGTGACGCACACGGAGCACGCTGGGGCAGCGTCGCCAGTAGGGACGAGTAAGGAGGCACACGTGCGCCCAATGATGGGGTGGGAGCCACTCGTCGTTCCCCTGCCCGATTCTCTTCCTGACTCGACGCGCGCGCAGTTAGCTTCCGTCGGAGTATCGACGGTTGCCGAGCTCATGGAATGGTTTCCGCGCCGGTATGTCGAGCCCGGGTCGACGTCGGATATGGGTGCTGTGGACGTGGGGGCCACCGTGACTTTCGTAGGGGAGATTCTCCGCGGGCACAAGATAACGACTCGTTCTCGAAAGCGCCTGTACACGGTGGTCATTTCTGATGGCACCCAAACTATCAATGCCACGTTTTTTAACGCGTTTGCTCCGGCGCGGGATTTGGTCGTCGGGACCCGGGCTATTTTCGTGGGAACAGTGTCGGAGTATCGAGGGGCGCTGCAGCTAGCGCATCCCGCATACAAAGTGATTGATTTCGCTCACGAGTGGACCTTAGATACTCAAACCCCAGATGAGCAGCCCAAACGCGGTTCGCGACCTGGTTCATCACGAAACATCATTGGTCGTGACACCGCGGCGCTGGTAACCAAGCTCCCGCTGTTGCCTATCTATCCGCTTAAAAGTGAGTCATCGCGGGCATCGGCCCGGGGTGATGATGCGGGCAGCTTGAAGACGGAGGAACGGTCAACGAAAAAAACAACGAAGCGATCCAAGCGGGGTTCGGCGCGCCCAGTCCGTGTGGATTCGTGGACCGCGTTGAACGTAATTACTACCGTCCTTGCTCATCATGATCATATTCCTGATCCTCTCCCGCGCGTGCCTACCGTTCAAGGGAAGTCCTTGCCGACACTGGATCACGCCATTCGGGCTATGCACATGCCTTCCTCGTGGGCAGATCAAGCCATGGCCCGCAAGCGTCTCGCTTTTAATGAAGCCTTGGGGCTGCAGTTGATCCTTGCTTTACGACGTCACGCTGCAGCAGACCGCCGCGCCCCGCAGTGCGCTCCTCGCAACGACGGATATCGCGCCGAGTTATTAGCCGGCCTCCCGTTCACCCTGACGGACCAACAACGCGTGGTCACGGAGGATATTGGCAACGATATCGCCGCTCCTCGACCAATGTGTCGGCTACTCCAAGGCGATGTGGGGTCGGGCAAAACCATTGTTGCCCTCATTGCCATGCTTCAGGCGGTGGATGCAGGATGCCAGGCGGCTCTCTTAGCCCCCACTGAGGTTTTGGCCGCGCAGCATGCACACTCGTTAATGGCCATGATGGCTAATGCTGGCGTTGCAGCCACGATTCGGCTGGTTACCGGTTCCATGTCGGCCTCCTCCCGCCAAGAGGCCCTCCTATCGCTCATGACTGGGGAGACGGATATCGTCGTCGGTACCCATGCGCTGCTCAGCGACAATGTTGAATTCTTCAACCTGGGGTTGGTCGTCGTCGATGAGCAACATCGTTTCGGTGTTGAGCAGCGGGATCGCCTGCGTGGCCGAGGGCGTGACACCGAGGACGGGCCACTGACCCCGCACCAGTTAGTGATGACCGCCACACCTATTCCGCGTACCGTCGCAATGACTACTTTCGGGGATCTCGATGTCTCGACCATAACTGAGCTCCCCGGCGGCAGGAAACCTATACAGAGTTCCGTCGTCCCGGAGTGGAAAAAAGGGTGGCTTGATCGCGCTTATCAGAGAATTCGGGAGGAAGTAGAAACGGGTAGGCAGGCTTATATCGTATGTCCGCGAATCCAGGGCGATGGCGGGGTGAACGACATGTACGAGAAACTCATCGATGGCCCGCTCCATGGGTTAAGGGTCGGAATGCTCCACGGTCAACTCCCTAATCCTGACAAAGAACGCATTATGGGGAAGTTTTCTCGCGGTGAATGTGACGTGTTGATCTCTACGACCGTGATCGAAGTGGGCGTCGATGTTCCTAACGCAACGCTTATGTTGATCCGCGAAGCCGAGAACTTTGGTATCTCCCAGCTTCACCAGCTTCGTGGGCGGATTGGTCGGGGGAGTTACGCATCATGGTGCCTGTTCCACACGGCTCAGCCAGAAAACAGCGATTCTTACCGACGTCTTCAGGGGGTAGCAGCCACTACCGACGGCTTTGCCCTTGCGGAATTAGACTTGGCCACCCGCAGTGAGGGAGACCTCGTCGGAGCTGATCAGTCCGGCAGATCTAGTCATATTCGCCTTCTCGACGTTGTCCACGATGAAGCGCTAATCGAGGCAGCGAAAACCGAAGCTGAGCATATCGTGCGAACGGACCCGGGACTCGCTCGACGGCTCAGCGAAGGCTATAGCAGTACTGAACGTGAGTTCTTGGGCAAAGGTTGAGTGTCGTCGTCGGGATAGGTTTCCCTGGATGAGGTGAACGCCAATCAGGTCTATATGCACGGTAAAGTGAACCGCATGGACATTTGTGCGCCTTTCGCGGGAGTTGTTCACTATCATGTCAGCCCGGGCCAACGGGTGGAGCCTGGAGAAACCCTCGCAGTTGTTGAAGCTGTGAAATTAGAAGCTCCCGTCGTGTCGCCCGTCGCCGGCACGATAGGTTCACTGGATCGCGACGATTTTTCCAACGTCGACGGTGGCGACAGGATTGTGGGGATAACGGATTAATGAGAAAGCCGTGCCCGGTGGTACACACGTCGGCACAGTCCAGGCATGAACAGGGGATGTGAGATGCGAATAATTTCAGGGTACGCACGCGGGCGGACGATTAAAGCTCCCGCTGAGGGAACACGCCCAACATCTGATCGGGCGAAAGAGGGAGTTTTCTCTTCACTTAGTGTCCGCTTCGGTTTTGATGGAGCCCGCGTTCTTGATCTTTTCGCGGGGTCCGGCGCGTTGGGGTTGGAAGCAGCATCGCGCGGGGCAGATAGCGTTGTCTTCGTTGATACGGATTCGGCCGCCATTGAGACCATCAAAGACAACATTCGTCGCGTCGGCGATGTGGATGCCGACGTTGTTCAGCTCAAAGTATCCAGTTATTTATCGGGCGCACCGGAGAATTATTTTGACATCGTGCTTATCGATCCTCCTTATGCGTTGATCGACGAAGCCGTGCACGACATGTTAGTGGCGTTGGCTCCACACCTGAGGGACGGAGCTGCGGTGGTGGTGGAGCGTTCATCCGCCAGCCCCGAGACACAGTGGCCCGAGGGATATGAGCCGACCGGGCAGAAGTTAAAAAAGCGGACATATGGTGCTGCGCGTATGGATATGGCTTCTTTTACTCGTTCTGAGTAGGTTCAGCGTCAGCTTGTATTGTGCTCAATATTATGGGCACAGAGTTATGTGCGCAGATGTGGAGCGCCAGAGAGAGGAACCTAACGATGCATGTTGTCTGCCCGGGGTCATTTGATCCCATCACGAATGGGCACGTGGATATTATCGAGCGGGCAGCTGCCCAGTTTGACCGCGTTACTGTGCTGGTGACTTTTAATCCGAATAAGCATGGTCTTTTCTCTGTTGAGGAGCGTTGTGACCTCATTCGGAAAGCAGTGAAGCATCTGCCGAACGTCGATGTTGATTCGTGGAATAAGTTGCTGGTGGATTACACCACGGACCACCAGATCAGTGCCCTCGTTAAAGGGTTGCGTAGCTCACTTGATTATGCTTATGAGCTGCCGATGGCCCAGATGAATAGGTCACTCTCTGGAATCGATACCTTTTTCTTGCTAACGACGCCTAAGTTTGAGCATATTTCGTCGACCTTATGTAAAGAGGTCGCCCGCTACGGTGGCGATGTCTCGGGACTCATGCCTGATCACGTCATCGCGGCGATGCAAGAGAAGTTCTCAGCGTAATTCTCAGCACTCATGGTATGCCCACGTCCGTGGCCTCGTGATGACCGGGAATGGTAACTGAGCGGGAATGTTATAGGGTCTCGGTGACTAGTTGGCGTGGCTTCCTGCAAAACTACGAAAATTCTGCCAAGCTAGTGGTTATGTACAGAACTTTCGAAGGCATCGACGAACTACTCCAAATGGTCGATCAGGCCTACGGCGTACCCATGACTAGTAACTGTATGGTTCCCCGCCGGGAAGTCCTGGATCTTTTAGACGAAATCCGCAACGCCATACCTACTGAGATGGACGATGCGCAGGATGTTCTGGATAAGCGCGACGGCATCATTAACGAAGCCACTGAACGCTCGCACTCCATGGTGGCTGATGCGGAGGCTGAAGCTCAGCGTTTAGTAGCCGAAGCACAGGAAAAATGCGACGCGATGATGAATGACGCGGAAGACCGCGCACATGGCATGGTCGCCCACGCTGAGGACGAAGCGGACTCGATTGTTCAAGACGCCCAGCGTGAATACGACGACGTTACAGGCCGGGCGGCTGCTGAAGCAGAGCGGCTGGTCGCGTCGGGTAATGAATCATATGACCGCAGCGTGAATGAAGGCCTGAAAGAGCAGGCCCGCCTGGTGAGCGAATCAGAAGTCGTACGGATGGCTAATGAGGAAGCGACTCGCGTACGGGATTCCGCACATGCTGATTCGGATAAGCTCCGTAGCGATTGCGACCGATACGTCGACCAGAAGTTGGCCGAATTTGAGGAATCCCTGACCTCAGTGCTGCGCACGGTGGGCAAGGATCGTGCTGCCCTGCGAGGCGGTGCAGGAATCTCCGGCGGACGCTCCCGTTCGGCTTCTCGCGAGCCTCGCGACGAATACCGCAGCCGAGACTCACGTCGGAACTAAAAACATCCACCTTCGAGGCTTAGTTAAACCGCGTTGTCGTGCAGTTTTGCCCTGTCGCGGTGGTGGCTGAGTTGGTATAGGAAGACGTAATGTCCACGGTGCATTACCATGGGCGTTGTTATGGGAATTTCACATTCTGACCGCAAAGAATCAGTGACACCGACGGCACATAACCCGCTGTCCCTGGATGTCTCAACGGTATCGCAGCAATCGGGTGCTGTAGAGACCATCGACACCGAAGGCCCATCGCCAGTACGCATCGGCCCAGAAATGATCGCTTTTGGCGTCGGCACCCCTCTTGATGTGCATGCGACGGTCACCAATGTCGGCGAAGGGCTTGTGGTTGATGCTGAAATTTCGGGCTCCGGTGAAGCCGAGTGTGTGCGGTGCCTCAAACCGTTAACCCCGCACCTTTCCTTCCATATCAACGGGGTATGGGCGCTGACAGAAGGCTTTATTACCTCGGAAGACTCGGCTGACGATGATGACGATGATCCCACCCCGATGGTGAAAGACAATCGGTTGGACCTCACCCAGGCTGTGATCGACGAAGCCGGAGTGTCGTTGCCTTTTTCTCCCACATGCGAAGAGTTCGGTGAGGAGTGCGACTCGCAGACCCCGCAGCCTGATGGCATATCGGGAGAGACAGAGATGGTCGATCCCCGGTGGGCAGGATTGCAGGACAAGTTGAAGGATCTGCAACAATAAAGCGTTGATTTATTGCGTGTCCCGTTGCATGGCTGAGTGTCCGTGGTGAGGGATACGTTCGGTGTCAGGCGGAGTAATCGGAAAAGTGGGAACGTGATGTCTAAGCAACAAAAGAATTCGAAGCACGACCGGCTGACGGGTGAAGAAGCCTGGGTCGCTGCTTTTGGCGATGTTGATCATCAGCCTTTACTCGATGGGTTCGGAGTTTCGCTTCCTGCCGACGTCTTACGCCTTGCACTAACCCACCGTTCGTTCGCTAACGAAAACGGAATGTTGCCGAATAACGAGCGCCTTGAGTTTCTGGGTGACGCGGTATTGGGGCTCTCCGTTGCGGAGCGCCTGTATAGGGATTACCCCGACCGCACGGAGTCGGAAATCTCTAAAATGCGGGCCGGTGTTGTCAATATGTACGCATTGGCCGATGTGGCACGAGAGATCGGCCTGGGCGACCACGTTCTGCTGGGCCGTGGTGAGCAGCTGACTAACGGAAAAGACAAAAATTCCATTCTGGCTGACACGACAGAGGCCATGCTCGGCGCGATCTATCTGGAGCATGGTTTCCAGACTGCGAAAGACGTTATTCTCCGTTTGTTTAAGTCCAGGATTGAATCTGCGCCGACTGTCGGGCTGCATATGGACTGGAAGACAGAGTTGTTGGAAAAAATTGCTGGCCGTGGTTTGGGAGAACCGGAATACAACACGACGATTTCGGGTCCCGCCCACGATCCGCATTTCACGTCGACTGTCTCCTTGCAGGGCAAAGTGTGGGGCCATGGGGAGGGACACACCAAGAAAGAGGCCGAACACCATGCCGCCCGTGAAGCTCATGACGCGTTGTGACACGCAGTCTCGTCAGCTGACAAAGAATTCAGTTCGCCGAAATCTTCACGTATTTCGGCCGCTGACAGCGGCCATTTATTTCAAACATGTTAAATGTTGGCGGATCGCGCCAGTCGGGCCATCATAAATTCTGGATCTCTTGTCGATGGTCGTAGGGTAGTTCATTATGACAGCTATTGAGAACGCGGTGACTGGCTCGAGTGACGGGTTATGGACCGTCATCACGTGGGTGCTGTTAGCGGCAGGTGTGTGGTTCTGTTTCCGTACGGTCGTTGTTCAGATCCGTATGGTTCCGGAAATGTTTCGGTCGCTGACAGAAAAACCCAGTGACATTTCGAAAGATAAAAAAGGAATCTCCGCGTTCAAAGCGTTTACCATTTCGGCGGCGTCGCGGGTGGGGACGGGAAACATTGCCGGTGTTGCGGTGGCAATCACTATCGGTGGTCCCGGCGCTGTGTTCTGGATGTGGTTGGTCGCGATCGTCGGTGGCGCAACCGCGTTCGTTGAGTCAACACTGGCGCAGCTGTACAAGGTCAAGGACACCGATTCCTATCGAGGCGGCCCAGCCTACTACATCACCAAAGGGCTGAATCTTAAGTGGTTAGCTGCTGTTTTCGTGGTCGCCATTACCGTGACCTACGGGTTTGTCTACAACGCGGTCCAGTCCAACTCCATTGTCGACGCCATTACCGAGTCGACTGGTTCTGACGCGATGTGGTGGAAGGCGTTGTTGGGTGTTGCGCTGGCTATCTTGACGGCACTCATTGTGTTCGGTGGCGTGCAGCGTATCGCGTCGGTAACCAACTGGCTGGTCCCTATCATGGCCGTGTTGTACATCGTTACCGGTTTCATCGTCGTTGCGGTCAATATCGAGCAAGTCCCTCACATGTTTGCTGAGATCGTGACGTCGGCTCTGGGCATTCGGGAAGTTGCGGGGGCAACCTTTGGGCAAGCGTTCATGTACGGCATTCGTCGTGGCTTGTTCTCGAATGAAGCCGGTGAGGGTTCGATCCCTAACGCTGCGGCGACTGCCTCCGTCAGCCATCCGGTTAAGCAGGGGCTCATTCAGACTCTCGGCGTTTATTTTGACACCATCATCGTGTGCTCGATCACGGCATTTATCATTTTGCTCAACAACCCCTCGTTTGGTGAAGGCGTTGAGTCAACATCGTTGACACAAAACTCTGTGGCGGCCGCAGTCGGCCACTGGGGAGTCCACTTGGTGACGGTGATTATCTTCTTCCTCGCGTTCTCGTCGGTCATCGGAAACTACTACTACGGTGAATCAAACATTGAGTTCTTCACCAGAAATAGCAAAGTAATGACCGCATACAGGTTCCTTGTGTGCCTCTGTGTGTTGGGTGGATCCCTCGGCAAGGTCGGCATTGTATGGGCATTAGCGGATCTCTTCGCGGGGATTATGGTGGCTATCAACCTCACTGCCATTCTCCCGTTGGGTGGGGCGGCTATCGCGCTTCTCAAGAATTACCGACAACAGCGCAACCGCGGATTGTCGCCTGTCTTCCACCGTGATGATCTGCCGAATTTGCCTGGACACGACAAAATTGAATGCTGGGATGGCAGCGACCCGCTGACTATCCGTGGCGACGGGCAGGAAGTCTATGGGCGTCGTCCGGGAACGCCTGCCCCACAGGTTATTAGACGTGGAGCTAATGGCTCTGTCCGCGTTGACTGAGAATGCAGCGGCGGCTCATTAATTGGTGTAGGCGAGTAGGATACTGCGCAGTAGAAGCTCGAAGGGAAGGAACTAAAGGCTTATGGCTCCAGCTGATTCCGGTCAGTCACATGACCCAGTCCGCCTCACCGCGTGGGTTCATGGGCACGTTCAAGGTGTCGGATTCCGCTGGTGGACTCGAAGCCAAGCACTCGAACTCGGTCTAGTTGGATCTGCGACGAACTACCCCGACGGCCGAGTTCTCATCTGCGCCGAAGGGGAGCGTGCCCCCGTCACCGAGCTCCTAGCGAGATTGCGCGAAGAGCCGACGTCGACCAATCGTCCTGGTTCCGTCGATCATGTGGTGGAGTCGTGGGAAGAACCACGGGGTGGGTATCAAACGTTTGAAACTCGGTAATCACTAATTCGATAAACGGAATAGATTTACTGGTATGTACCTGAAGTCGCTGACCCTTAAAGGATTCAAGTCCTTTGCTTCGTCGACGACCTTAAAACTCGAACCCGGCATTTGTGCGGTCGTCGGGCCGAATGGGTCAGGAAAATCTAACGTTGTTGATGCCCTCGCATGGGTCATGGGTGAACAAGGCGCCAAGTCTTTGCGTGGCGGAAGCATGGACGACGTCATCTTCGCCGGAACGGGCGCACGCAAACCTCTTGGTCGTGCTGAAGTCACCCTCACGATCGACAATTCCGACGGTGCCCTGCCGATCGACTATTCAGAAGTCTCCATCACCCGACGGGTGTTTCGCGATGGGGGTGGCGAGTATGAAATAAACGGTGCCAGAGCCCGTTTGATGGACATCCAAGAATTGCTCTCTGACTCGGGAATCGGTCGAGAGATGCACGTGATTGTGGGGCAGGGACGACTGTCTACCATCTTGGAATCCAAACCGGAGGATCGACGAGCTTATATCGAAGAGGCAGCCGGAGTCTTGAAGCATCGTCGCCGAAAAGACAAAGCCCAGCGCAAGCTTGTTTCTATGCAGGCTAATGTGGACCGATTGCGCGACCTCACCACAGAACTAGAGCGACAACTCAAACCGCTGGCTAGGCAGGCGGAAGCAGCCCAAAAAGCCGCGACGGTGCAGTCGGACCTTCGCGAAGCTCGCCTCAATCTCGCAGCGCACTCGCTGATCACCGCGCGGGATGATGCCGACGAGTTGACGCGGCGCGCCAATGAGGCGCGAGAGAAAGAAGAAACCCTCGTCGATAAGCTCGAGGAGTTGCGCGAACATGTCGATGAACTGGAACGTCGCGTTGCTGAGCTAGGACCGCGAAGCGACGAGGCTCAGCAGCTGTGGTTCCGGTTGTCGTCCTTGTCGGAGCGTGTCATGGCGACCGGCCGTATCGCAGCCGACCGAGCTTCGGCCGGTGATCAAACCGAAGACTACCGCGGCCCGGACCCAGAGGATCTAGAAGCGCGCGCACGTGAGGCTGCAGAGCGCGAAGAAGAGACCATTGCCACGATGGAAGAAGCAGCTGAACGGTTGGAGACGATCCGTGAGCAGGTTGATGAAAAAGAAGAGAAAGCTCAGCAGATTGAGAAAGAGCACTTAGCTGCTTTGCGGGCTATCGCGGATCGCCGGGAGGGGGTCGCCCGTTTAGATGCCTCGGAAGACTCCGCACGGCAGCGGTTGGAGGCTGCGAATGATGATCTACAGCGTGCAACAAAGGCAGTAGATGCGGTTGTTCCGGCATTAGCCCAGGCGAAAAGCGATCTTGATTCAGTCCAAGCTGCCCTTCAGGACCACGATGCCCAGGCAGGGTCGATATTGGATCGGGTCAGTGAAGCCGAGCGCGATGTTGTGAGCGCGGATGATCGCCTCCGTGAACTCCGCGATACCGATCGAAACTACGAACGGTCCATATCCGCACTTCAATCGCGCATTGATACCTTAGAAGCGACTGTTCGTCCCACCAATGGGGTCTCGTGGCTTCGCACGAATTCGTCGGTGGAGTGGGGGTCATTTGTCGATTCAATCAGCGTGGAACGTGGATGGGAAGCGGCCTTATCGTCGACGCTGGGGGCGGCCGCTGAGGCAATAACCGCACCAGGGGATGTGTCGGCAACTGTGGGTGAAGCCCTTGAATCGCTCGTCGCTGCCGATGCTGGTCGTGCGTGGGTTATGGGCCAATCGCAGGAGTCCACTTGGCGGTTAGATGCGGACCTTCCCACCGGATGCGAGTGGTTCTTAGACAAAGTGGCGGTGGATAGTGAATTTATCCACGCGGTGACTGGTCTTCTTGTTGACGTCGTTGCAGTCCCTTCGGTTGCCGCTGGGCTTGCCTTGGTACGCGGTGATGCCAGGCTACGTGCTGTGACGCAGAGCGGAATTGTTATCGGCCCCGGTTGGATGAGCGGGGGCTCGGGTGAAGCCACAACCTTTGACATCAAGTCCTCCGTTGACCAGGCACAAGAAGAATTAGCTGACTACACGGCAAAGGCAAGGGAACTCGCTGGCACCATTGCCGGCGCAGAGACGACGGTGCAGGAACGACGAGATGCCCTGGGGTCTGCCCGCGCTGCACACACTGAGTTCACCGCCGTGGCGTCGAACCTCAAAGAGCGCGTAAACACTGCGGAAGCGGCCGTCGACCGTTTGAAGAAGGAGCTTCACGAGGTTCAACAGAACCGTGCCCATGCCGAAGGGCGCATTGATAACATCCACGCCGAACTTGCTGATCTGGCTGATCGACGCTCCCGCATCGACGCGGAAATTAGTGACGCGGACGATTCCACTGAGGAGTCTTCAGCGATTGCCCGAGACCAGGCCCATGAAGAACTGACTCAAGTCCGCGCGATGGAAACCGAGGCACGGTTAGCGTTGCGTAGTGCCGAGGAACGAGCTTCAGCGATTAAAGGCCAGGCGGAGAGGTTGCGACGCCAAGCCGAGCATGAGCGAGCTCACCGACGTCGGCACGAAGAAGCGCAGCGGGCTCGTCGCCGTGCACGTCAACGAGCAGCACATATCGCTCAGTGGTGCGAAAGCCTGGCGAAACGAGTGGACACCGCCGTTCATAAGGCGGCTGACGAGCGCGACACACTCCACGCCCGCATGTCGGAAGCGACAGCACAGCGGGGGCGCGCACGGGATGCGTTAAGTGCCATCACGACGCAGCGCGAACACGCACTAAAAACAACGCATGATGCGGATGTTCAACGTGAAGCAGCGCTGGTTCGTGTGGAACAGGCTGAAAAGCATATCGTTGAGCAGCTTGGTCTCAATCCCGACGATGTCGTAGCCAGCCAGGATCTCTCAGACTTCGATCCCGCGTCGGAAAAGAAGCGCTTAGCGTCTGCGGAGCGTGCGTTGAAACAGCTCGGTAAAGTCAATCCTTTGGCTCTCGAGGAATATAAGGCTCTGGAGGAGCGCTATTCATTTCTATCCACGCAGCTCATGGATGTTGAGCAGGCCCGCGAGGATCTCCGCGGTGTGATTAAAGATGTCGATGCCACAATTTTGCAGCTCTTCACCGATGCCTGGGAGGATGTCCAAGCCGAATTCCCGCGCGTGTTTGAGACATTGTTCCCCGGTGGCGAAGGGCGGTTGTCCTTGACCGATCCCGATGACATGCTGACAACTGGTATCGAGGTTCACGCACGTCCGCCTGGAAAGAGAGTCACGAGGCTATCGCTGCTGTCCGGAGGTGAAAAGTCGTTGACAGCACTAGCCTTATTGGTAGCGATCTTTCGCGCTCGGCCATCCCCGTTCTATGTCATGGATGAGGTAGAAGCGGCTCTGGATGATGTCAATCTTCGACGGTTGATTGCGCTCTTTGAAGAGCTTCGAGAAGACTCACAGTTGATTGTGATTACACACCAGAAACCGACGATGGACATTGCGAATGTGCTGTATGGCGTGACAATGCGCGGCGACGGGATGACACGTGTAATCTCTCAACGAATGAGCCCTCACTCCCAGCCAGTGAGCGCCCCTGCTGTGGCTGGCTCATCTGCCGGATCACCTGCTGGCTCACCGGACGCGCCGTGAGCTCACATGATCGGTGCACGTCGAATAAATATGTAGCCACAATCGCATCATGGAAAGGATTACTCAGTTGTCAGGCGTTGACGCCCCCACGAGTTTTATTGCAGATTCCGCTGACCCATTGTTGGGGTGGGCATCGACGACGGAGCTTGAACTGTCTCGGCAGCTGTCAGACCTTGATTTCGCCGTAGAGGTCAACCTCAGCGGCGATGAGTTGGAGCGGCTGGATCGATTTTGGGGTCGCTTTGTTACTCGACAGATTTCTGCCGGGGCAGAGCTTTCCGCTGTTTTGGAGGCGTGCCCGGCAATTGTGGCGACGACGTTGGTAGGGCGTGCTGGCCGCATTGCAGATCTAAGCAATTTCGATTCTGAGTATTGGGCTGGCCTGGGTGTGCCTCGCGATCTGGCCGAGCAGTTTTATGGGTGCTTTGACGGCCATGTGGCTGAAATCTTGTCGCGTGCGGGTCTTGACCCGATGGACATCGCTGCGTCGGGATCAGATGGCGAGTTGGGCCGCCTTTTATTGCACGCCACGATCCCCGCGGGGTGGGTTCCGAGCCTTATTGCACTTATCGATGAGGATCCTGACAACGTCACGGGTGCGTCGCTGACTGAGCATTTCGTTGACACATCGCCGACTCGGCAGCTGGGCCCTCTCTGCACGGTGGCACCTGAGCGCGCTACAAATTTATTCGACGACATCATCGAGTTTTATCGGTGGGCTGCCCAGCACCCGTATGAAGTCGATCAGTGGGCTAATTGGGGAGTGGGTAAAGATGGCTCCTATCGAGTACCACTACTGATTCTTGAAGATCTTGTCGACGAGTTGCGCGAACGCCCAGCGGGCACAGTCGATCGCTTATCGACGGTGGGGACGGCGTCGTGGGAAACCTCCCCACGCCTGGTTTATGACGTAGCCAGAGAGCGTGTGGTACTACGCTTGCCGCAGATGCCGTTGGACGAGACCGTCGTTGAGCTGCGGTGGCGTGTCTCTATTGACGGTGAGGTGGTCGAGTACCGCACCGGCTACGACAATGACACTGAGGGATTCTCTGAGATCCTCGACGTTCCCGTGCGACAAGCCGCGCGGGAAATCGTCGTTAAAGAAATTGTTCGTCGGGTTTCGTGGACGATTCCTGTGCTATCGGAACCATTCTTGGCGTTCACCATGCGCGGCCACAATGTGACGAGCAAAGCATCGCTCCACCACACGGACCTCATTGTGGTCTCACCCGATGATGCGGAAATCGTCGACCCTGTCCGTGAAACTCCCTTGCCCGCTGATGATGGAGTGGAGCTTCGGGGCTGGAATGGCTGGATTGCCCGGACAGTCGATCTTAATGATGCTGCGTCCTTCCAGGTGCGTCGGCCAGGGGAGCCTGCGGGCACAGCATTGCGCAGTGTTGATCCTCGACAGAGAGTAATTTTCACCGAGGGGGAATTGTGCTCACATGTTCGGTCGATCTCGGGACTACCGGTTCATTCTGAAAGCCTGTTGGCGGAATTCCCGGCGACGCTATCCGGTGCCGATGAGGTCTGGTATTTATCGATTTCTTCCTACGCCGGACCTGGTCAGGTGGGTGTCGAGGTCACTCCCGCGGAACCCGTCGAGGTGCCCGCGGATGGTGGTGCCGTCTACGTTTTTGATCCCGATTTGTACGAATCACCGTGGACAGGTGAATATATCGTCCGCCTACGAGGCCCGCGGAATGAGTCGTTCCGCCACCGGTACGCGATTGTTCAAGGCTTGGTTACCTCACTCGAGGACAACCATAGTTTCCGTATCCCCGTTTCCGGTGGGCTCTCACCGATGTCAGTGGACTTGTCGACGGAAAAACCGGCGTCTATTGAACCGAACCCGGTTGAGATCGGGGCGGATTCGGCACGTGGATCCGCAACGGTGAGCACCGATGACGGTGATCTGCTTCCCATCGTAATGACGCCTCCTCGGCTACGCTTCCAGGTTCCTCTCAAAGGAGAAGAAGCCCGCTGGCGGTCAACGCCGCTGGTGTGCGCGGGTCCGGAGTTGAATGGCGACATGTTCTTGCGTGTTCGCACCGGCAGTGAGCTCCATAAACCTGTGATTACCGCTAGGAATCATCACGGTTCTCCGGTGCGCACGAAAAAGATGATCACGTGGGATGGAATGACCTGGCGTATTCCTTTGAATGACTTCGCTCCTGCGCTTGCATCGCAGTCTGGTGGAAGTATTGAACTGAGCTGGGTTGATGAAGAGACTCGGAAGAGCACGTCGGTTCGTCTTGTGACATTGGCGGCCACACCTCAATGGCAGATCGAGCTACAAGACGACACCGTAGTGGTGTCGGCGGATAAAGCCCCGGGGGATGAGACGTCGGTCGCGGTGGTTAAGGGTTCGCCGGATGGTCGTCCACTGGGATTGTGGATGTGGCCGACGACGGCACCGTGGCGTCGAGCCTTAAGTGTCCGTGTCAGGGAGGGCGAAGCGATCCTGCCCGAGGAGCTTCGTCATGTCGGGCCTTTGGTCGTTCAAGTTTATTGCGCGGATGTCAGTGAAAACTTGCGCGCACCAGCACGTCCAGGCCCCCAAGCTGTCGTGGTGGATCAACCAGGCTATGCGACAGGCCACGGGCTCGATTCGCTGAGTGCATTCCTGGCTGGTGAATCGAAAGATATCGAGGGCGGCGCTGAAACCTTCAGCTTGTTGTGGGACTTACAGGCGGGCTGGATGTCGGATTCGCGGGCGTTCACCTCATTGCCTCGCGGTGCTGAAGTGGTCCGGGATGCCTTCCTGTCTAAGCCGAGTGTTGCGTTGGTCGGATTAGCTCAATCGCTTGTCGACGCGTCGAAGCGTCCGAGTGTGTTGATCTCGAGCGGGCTCGTGCGATCCGCGTTTGATCCCACTGCGATCGATTCGGAGTCGTTAACCTCTCAGGGGTCAACAGCTCCATGGATCGGGGCGTTGGGAGCATTAGCTGAAGTTGAGCGCTGGGATGCTGCAATGGTGGCTGCGGAGGAAGCTGCAGACCAATCATCCGACGGAGATGAAGCGGATGCGGTGGCTAACCTGGCTCCCGATCCCGATGTCACTCCTGCTCAAGGGCGGAATACAGCACTGGAGAAACTCCGTTCCTTGGTGGGGGACCGTGCTGTTGAAGCATTTACGACAGGGCGGGATCAAAGTTTGGATAACGCGTGCTTGGACCCCACGACTGTTCATATTGCCCGCATGCCGGAGGCTCAGCAGAAGGTAATTCTCCAGCAGTTTTTGGATAGTGCTGGGATCATGCCGGGGCCCATTAGCGAGGATAACTCCCGATTGTTGGCTGTTTTAGAGACCTTTTCCCACCGGGAAGAGTTAACTCAGCTTCTCGGTGAAGAGGACCTGATGGTCACGGCGGCCAAACTGTTGAAGAGAATTCGGCACAGTAATCGCCAGTTGTACGCGGCCGCGCGTGTTCGATTCGATCGCCTGGAGGGTGTTGATACCGAATCAGTTGACAACCGGTGGGCGTTGGCCCCCATCGTGTCTCTCGTTTTCGCCTTGGCAGCGCGTTTAGAAGCCCATGGTGCAGGAAAAATGGGCGCCTTGTCCCCGCAAGCTGTGGCAGGCTGGGCCCGGGTTGCCGAGATGCTGCCGGATCTCGTCGCTGGGGATATTGTCTCTGCCGATGCCATGGTACTGGGTGTTGTCGGCCACAAAAGGAAGTAAATAGGCAGTAAATAGTACGACATCCTGTGCCTACTTCTTCATAGTGCGTCGGTTCCTGACATAATGGCCACTATGTCTCCTGTTGTGTTGTGGACCGTTGTTGGCGTTGTCGTTGTCCTGGTGCTCCTTGCGCTCCTCATTATTTTGGGGCTGCATAGGCGTAAAAAGAACACAGTGTCATTCGAAAATAAGGCCAGTGACACTGAGGAGAAAAAGCATCCAGATTCGGGCAATTACCAGGCAAAAGGCGGATTTAATTTCGCAGCCGGCCCTGCGACGGGGCACAAACCGTCACAGGCCGACGTCGTCGCCGGCGAATTTGGTCAAACGAAGCAGACTAAAAAAGAACCGGCACCGGCTCCTGCCGGGAGCACCTCCTCGCAGAGTAAGCAGGCGGTTGTCTCGGACACTATGTCCGAAGAAGAACTGTCTGCACCTCAATCGAGTGAGCCGTCCGATGACATCCGTGCCGACGAGGCGCCAAAGAGCCCCGATGATCACGTCGCCGGGGTGACTGAATCTCCGGAAACCGTTGATCGCGAGCAGGATGAGCCGGTCGTTCCCCCCGCTGACGAAGCAGCTAACGTCGAGGTCAGCAAGGCTAATGAGGCTGACACGGCCGCAGCCGTTAAGAAATCCGAAAAAGGAACAGAAGAAACAAAGACTTCGGCGGACAGCGGTAACCCTGGCGAAGAGGACAAGGCAGAGCCGCCAGCGCAGCCGGGAGAGACGGAATCGTCCTTGACGCCCGCGGAGGAGGAGCCGTCCGCGGAATCAGTCGTTGCGGCATCGTCAGCACAAGCCGAAAAGGCTGAGGCTGAAGACTCTGCGGAGAAACAGGAACCGGCGCCGGAGAGCAGTGAACTTTTGGAGAGCGACCTCACTGAGAAAGAGAAAACCGAAGCCGAAGAGGCAGCTGCTGCAGCGCAGTCGGTTGCCGTCGGTGCGGAAGCAGCTGCCGACCTTGCGCGCAAGAGTAGCGCGGCTGAGGAGAGTACATCGGCCAGCGACCACACTGATGAAGACGCCTCGGCTGTAACTGAGGTTGAGCCGGACGAGCCGGCAGAAACCCCCGAGCCAGTCGATGGGCGTATCCATCGTTTGCGCGGGCGCCTGTCTCGTTCCCAGAACGCTATCGGTAAGGGCGTTTTAGGAATCCTTGGTGGTGGCGATCTGGACGAGGATGCGTGGGAAGACGTTGAAGACACTCTCGTCATGGCGGACTTGGGTACTTCTGCCACGATGAAAGTGGTTGATTCCCTGCGGGAGAAAATCGCTTCTCAGGGAGTTTCCTCCGAGCAAGAAGCCCGAGCTCTGCTCCGCCAGGCTCTAATTGAGTCGTGCCACCCGGAGATGGACCGCTCTATCCGAGCGATGCCGTATGACGGCAAACCGGCTGTGATTCTTGTTGTCGGAGTAAACGGAACTGGTAAGACGACTACGGCTGGAAAGCTGGCACGAGTGTTGACTGCCATGGGCCACAGCGTGCTTTTGGGTGCTGCGGATACCTTCCGTGCCGCGGCGGCCGATCAGCTTGAAGCATGGGGGAGTCGTGTCAATGCCCGTACTGTGCGTGGGCCCGAAGGTGCCGATCCAGCATCGGTGGCATTCGACGCGGTGGCTGCTGGGGTTGCTGATCACGCGGATGTTGTTGTTTTGGATACTGCGGGCCGGCTCCACACGAAAAATAACCTGATGGATCAGTTGGGCAAAGTGAAGCGTGTTGTGGAAAAGAAGGCTGTCGTGGATGAAGTCCTTCTGGTTCTCGACGCGACTGTTGGTCAGAATGGTCTGGTCCAAGCCCGTATCTTTGCGGAAACAGTGGACATTACTGGTGTGGTCCTGACTAAGTTGGATGGTACGGCCAAGGGCGGAATTGTCTTCCAGGTGCAGGAAGAGCTCGGTGTTCCAGTGAAGATGGTTGGCCTGGGGGAGGGCGTTGATGATTTAGCCCCGTTTGAGGTTGAGGGGTTTGTTGACGCACTGCTCGGGTAAAAGTATGGCCGTGGCCGGTGACGGTTACGCGCCAACGAGGCGCGTCGTCATCCGGATAGAGCAGCGTAAAAAGCTCACACTGTACCCTATGCTTTTCAGATGAAATAATATATCGTGTTCGAACGAAAGACTTTGTAGGCCGTTGTGTGTAGTGGGCCGTGCGGATTAGTGCGGCACCGGAACCAGGGCTCCTTTCTGTGTGCTAGCCCAATTTCACTGCTCTGTCGTGAACTGTGGTGACACACCGAAACTCCCCCGCCCATAAAAAGAAGAGAAGTGAAATGTCCTTAGCTAAAAAGCTCTCTGCCCTCGTTGGTGTTATTGCGGTTGGTGCTGGTGCAGCCGTAGCGGCTCACCCAGCCGAAGCTGAGGGAGATTCAAATATTGTGCTGTTGGGTGATTCTTATATGGCCACCCCAAACCAGCTGGCTCTCCTCAATGATCACATCCAAGCAGCAATCCCCGTCGCTCCGAGGTTTGCTCCTGTAACGGGTTCAGCTGCTTCCGGGTGCCCCATTGACCAGCATGATGTCGGGTCTGCCTTGCAGACTATTTCGGGCCGAAAAGTTGAGAACTACGCATGTTCAGGCGCTACTTTGGCCGCTGCACCGACTCAAAGTAATTTGAATCCCAATCGTCTTGATACCTTGGTGACCAAGGCAATCGACAGTGGAGCATTGAATCCGAATACGCAAGCTGTTCCGATTCTGATCGGTATCAATGACTTCTATAAGACGGGTTACGCGTGGAGCTTCACTCCCGAGGATCCTGCCCACGAGGCCGAAGCCGGTGCGGAATTGGACAAAGCAGCTCATCGTATCCGCGAAGCCGCTCCGAACGCCAAGCTTATTTTCTTGTCCTATCCTCAGATCACCGCGCCTGAAGCGCCGAATATGATGTGCTGGATTCAGGCCGGCGACCTTCGCCCGTTCAACACTCCTGGCTTCGGCTTCCAAAACGCTTTTAATATTATTAAGCGTCAGCAATCTTCGGCTGCAGAGCGTAACGGTGGCACCTATGTTGACATGACCGAATCGACTTCGGGCATAGTACGTGTGCTCCCGGTCGGGATAACTGGGTGTCAGGTTTGATTGAGACCAATGGGAACAACGCTGCAATGTCCATGCATATGACGGATCAAGGCGTAGACAATATGGCGCACCAGATTACGGCCAGGTTATAGACCGTGAGGCAGCACTTGTCCGAATAGCGCAGCTGTAGATCTACTACACTGTGGCGATATAGATAACCCCGGGTGTTCTTCACCTGGGGTTTTCGCGTATAAAGTTTACCCGAATCAAGCCGCACTGGTGTGAAGCTGCCATCTTCTGACGCGCGACTGTCGTGAGGGACGAATGATCGTGAGGCCATGCCCCGGGAAAAATACCTCGTAACAAAACCGAAACAATATCAGTTTTATTTCACACGAATGAAACGTCGTACTGCGACGTCGGAAACACAAACTAACCATGCTTTTCGTGTAGGCATCACCTCCTTGCCCGTGGAGTGAAAACAAAAAATCACTGTCGACGTGCCGAGCGTGATGGCCACCAATAACTATCTGCCCACAATCAGGCTTCCCGCTTGAGGTGCCGACGCACGCAAACATCGTCCCATATGCGCTGCTAGCTTCTGCGTGGAGTCCTGCGAGAGGAGTCTCGTGTGCTCGTCGACCAAGTAGTTCTTGCCGCTTCGGCAACGGAGAGTGGTGTGACGGCTGGCAATTCCGCGTGGATGCTTATCAGCGCGTCTTTGGTGTTGTTAATGACGCCTGCCGTCGCCTTTTTCTATGGCGGAATGTCACGTCAAAAGTCCACTCTCAACATGATGATGATGTCATTTGGGGCTCTCGGGGCAATCGGAGTTATTTATGTGCTGTGGGGATACTCGATGTCGTATTCCAGCGGTGACATCGGCGGCATTTTCGCTAACCCAGTCACCAACTTTGGGCTACGAGGGATTCTCCCGTCCGACGATGGAACGTTCCCCACGGGGAGTAATGGCTACCCCGAAATTGTCGACGTCGCGTTCCAGCTGACGTTCGCGGTAATTACGGTAGCGCTTATCTCTGGTTCTCTTGCCAACCGTGTGAAATTCTCCACTTGGCTCGTGTTTTCCGTGCTGTGGGTCACTTTCGCATTCTTTCCTTTGGCCCACATGGTGTGGGGTGGGGGTCTGCTGTCCGGCTCTGATCACAGCCTTGCTGCGTGGTTATTCGGGACAACGATGGACGACGGCGAAAAAGTCGCGAAAATCGCTCCGATCGACTTCGCAGGGGGAACAGTGGTCCACATCAACGCTGGTGTTGCAGGCTTAGTCTTGGCCCTCATCGTGGGTAAGTCGCGTGACTTCTTGAAAGCTCCTCAGCGCCCTCACAACCTTCCCCTCACCATGATTGGTACGACATTCCTGTGGTTTGGCTGGTTCGGTTTTAACGCTGGATCCGCCTTCGCTGCGGACGGCAATGCTGCTTTGGCGTGGGTCAACACAACGGTGGCGGCCTGTGCTGCAATGATGGCCTGGCTTGCGGTCGAACGCATACGAGATGGACACGCCACCTCCCTAGGTGCGGCATCCGGTGTCGTTGCTGGTCTGGTTGCTATCACGCCGGCTTGTGGAAACTTAACCCCTGTGACGTCGATCATCCTCGGTGCTATCGCGGGAGTTATTTCGGCCTACGGAGTTGGCCTCAAGTACAAACTAAAGTTTGACGACTCCTTAGACGTCGTCGGTGTTCACCTCCTATCGGGTATTTGGGGAACGGTTGGCGTCGGCTTGCTAGCGAAAGACCACGCTGGGCTTTTGACAGGCGGCGGGGCAGATGGCTTTCGGTTATTCATCATTCAGGTGGTCATCGCAGTCGTCGCCATGGTGTTCACGGCAATCATCACCACAGTCATCGGAACTATTCTCTCGGCTGCCATGGGGTGGCGTATCGACGATTCCGCTGAACGAGGTGGAATTGACTTCGCTATGCATAGTGAGACCGCTTATGACTTTGTCGGAATGGACATTCGGTAGGCGGTGTCGATTCAATGAATGGCGTACGGTGTATGGGCACGAGACACAGCCCACTAACGCATAGATATACAGTCGGGTCTTTAGTGAGTGACCACGTTAAGACCGAGCTATAGGAATGATCCCGAGCTACAGAGAGACCGAGCAAAGATAAGGAGGAGATGATCGTGAAGCTTGTCACCGCTATTGTGAAGCCCTTTACGCTCACTGATATTAAGGAGTCCTTGGAAAATATCGGCGTGCGTGGCATGACGGTTACTGAGGTCCAAGGATTTGGGCAGCAAAAAGGGCATACCGAGGTTTATCGTGGGGCTGAATATGCAGTTGACTTCGTCTCAAAGATAAAGATTGAAGTTGTTGTGTCGGATGATTTGTATTCCGACGTCATTGAATCAATTATTTCCGCATCCCGTACCGGGAAGATCGGTGACGGGAAGATTTGGGTAACACCGGTCGATGATGTCGCGCGAGTCCGGACGGCGGAACGCGGTGAGGACGCTGTATAACAAGTGGGCGTAACAAGTAGAGGACAGCGATTGGCCGGGGTGCGGCACGAGCCAACTGCGCCTTCAGGGCAGTTGAATGGGAATAATTCAGACGGCCTTCCGTCGTCGCCGGCGTCGGTTCGGGAGGCAGTCACGGGTGCCTATGAAGAACTGCTCAGTCAGTGCGACTTACCCGATGGTTTCGCGCTGTGCGGAACGGGATCTTTTGCCCGTCGCGAAATGACTCATTATTCCGATCTCGATGTGACGCTGCTGCACGCGGACGGCATCAAATCGGATGTGGTGGCCTCGGTCGCCGAATCGGTGTGGTACCCGTTGTGGGATCGCAACATTCCGCTCGATCATTCCGTGCGGACAGTGTCGGGAATGATCTCGACGGCATCGGCGGACATGACCGCCGCGCTATCGTTGGTGGACCTTCGCTTCGTCACCGGTGACGAAGAACTCGCCAGCTCGGCGAGGGCGAAAATCATGGCGGATTGGCGGACCTCCATCCCTCAACGCTTTGACTCTTTGGTTGCTTCAGCAGCATCTCGATGGCACCGCTCGGGATCGGTTGTCGCGATGACCCGCCCAGATCTCAAGCACGGTCGTGGCGGGCTTCGTGACGCCCAGCTGTTGCGTGCGCTAGCTCTCGCGCAGGTTGCTAATGCCACTGTGTCTGAGACGGACTATCAGCTGTTATTAGACGTACGCACACTTTTGCATGATTCCGTGCGTCGTGCCCGCGACATCCTCGATCCCGAGTTTGCAGCCGATATCGCCGTCGCCATGGGGCGCGGGGACCGATATGCGTTATCCGAAGAGGTTGCCGCCGCGGCACGAAACATTGACGCCGCATTGACGATCGGTTTTTCGACGGCACGCGCGGCTCTACCGTCACGCACGGCCCTTCGTCGCCCCATCCGGCGTCCTCTCGACGAAGGTGTGGTGGATCATGGAGGACAGATCGCTTTAGCTCGCTCGGCGAAGATGGACGATCCCGGTCTCCCTCTGCGCGTAGCGGCCACCGCCACGAGAACAGGCCTCCCCGTCGGTGAAGCCGTCTGGACGCGGCTAGAGTCCTGCCCTCCGTTGCCCGAGCCCTGGCCGTCATCGTCACTCTCTGATTTTTGCGCGATTCTTGCTGGTGGAGATCGAACAAACGACGTCGTCGAAGCCATGGATCGACACAATCTCTGGGAACCAATCGTGCCTGGGTGGCGCCGGATTCGTGGAGTCATGCCGCGGGAACGAACCCACGTGTTGACTTTGGATAAGCACGCGCTCGCGGTGGTGAAGCAAGCCGCAGAAAACACGATCCATGTTCCCCGCCCCGATCTTCTTCTGCTTGCTGCTTTGTACCATGACCTGGGCAAGCGAACGGGGGATGAGGATAATCCCGAGGACCATAGCGCGGTCGGTGCACGGATGGTCAAAAATGCTGCTCAACGTATGGGCCTCAATCCCGCCGATACGCGCGTGCTGGAATTGTTGGTTGCCCACCATACGGATCTGATGCGGCTCGCTGTGAACCAGGATCCCAATGATCCGGAGACCGCGCATGAGCTGGTCGCTTGCGTTGATAGCAGCCCATTGGTTCTTGACCTTCTCGAGGTGCTCACCGCATGTGATGCCCAGGGGACTGGTCCCACCGTGTGGACCCCGCGAGCTGCTGCTTCTGTCCGACGCGTAGCCCGCGTGGCTCGTTCGCAGATGCGCATCGCACCCGTGCAACACCCAGATTTCGCGGCTGACGTCGTTGACCTGAAAGAGACGTCTTCGCCGGTAGAAATACAGGATGACAAGCACTTTTGGCGCTTGATCCTTGACGACGACGACCCCTCCGCGCTCCAGCGTGTTATCAACCTGATGCTTGACCGCAAATGGCACATCTTGCAAGCCCGCATCATGTGTGACGAGCCTACCGACAAGGGATTGACCCAAACCGTCGCGATGTTTGCTCTGCACCCAGTACATGAGGGTAAGCCCGATAACTCCGTTCTCCAATCGCTCTATGCGCAGCAAAAATCTCGACAAACGCGTCTTCCCTTCACCAAAGACGATGCCGAACTGGTGTGGAATGGCGACATTCTCGAGGTCCGCGCCCGGGACCGTTTAGGTGTTTTAGCTGCTGTAATTGGGGCTCTTCCGGAGCTTCGTTGGGCAACGGTCTCGACGTTTGCCGATACGGTCGTTGATCAGTTTGGTGTGAAGCCGGGGCTTACTCGTAAAGAGAAGGACGCTGCGGTAATGCGGATTAGGCACGCTCTTGGTGACTAAAGTATTGGAGCCTTGGGTGCGTGTCCGCGGTAATAAGGGCCTTTGACACTAAGCCCGATAGAAGTCGTTATCAGTAAGTACCGTGCAACCGGGTCGGGGTCCTCATACGCTCGAGGGCTTGTTGCGGTTTTAGTGTCGTTGCTGGTGCTAGTCAGGTACCTTATGTACCTAAAATAATTAGCTTTAGTGATGGACACGCGATAGGTGTCACGCTTTGTCAGCATTTCTCCAGTAAACTTTTATTTCCGCTATGCTTTGTGTGGAGATTTTCCAGAAAGGTGGTTTTTGTGGCACACCACCGTCGTGATAGCCGACAGCCGAGGCGTGAGGCCCGTGTCACATGGTCGCCCTCTGATGGTCGTCATGATTCCCGTACTAACCAGAACTCGGAGAGGGCTTCGGCGACCCACAATCGTCACGACCGTGACCAGCAAACACGACCTCCCCACAATGCACAGTCCCGCTATGCCGGGGGAACAGATTATCCCCAGCGATACACCCGGGGACGCTTAGACCGCCACGGACGCCGCTTACCCAGTGACAATTTTTATTCCATACGGGCAGGAGCACTAGCAGAGGCCCGCAGACGCCGTCCCGAAGCAGATTTCCTCAAACGAGAATCATCGTCTGTCACCCGAGACTCATCGGCGGATCGCGGTGCGGGTGCCACTCGCCAGACTCATCACGACGGCCTCGACAGGGCTTCCACCTCGGCCGGTCATCGTGTCCGGCCAGCGTCGCAGGCACCTGAACGGTCCCGCACATCGCGCTCACGCCAGGGCACCCGCCGTCGCACGAAAGCCCAGCCCACTCGAGTGTCGCCTACCCTTCCCGGTGGGCGGATCTTGGGATTGGATGGTCTCCGCGCTATCGCGATTCTCTCGGTCCTCCTCTTCCACCTTGATCCCGATCTGCTGCCCGGCGGGTTCATGGGTGTCGACGTCTTCTTCGTCGTCTCGGGGTTCTTGATTACCACGCTGTTGATCCGCGAACGCCACAAAACGGGTCACTCGAATTTGGCGAATTTCTGGATTCGACGAGCGCGTAGGCTTATCCCGGCCCTAGTTAGCCTCATTATCATCGTCGTCCCATTGACCTGGCTGTGTACGCGATGGGCCGAACAAGCCCAAGATTTGTTGGTGCGCATTGCGCCTCAGATAGTCGGGGTCTTGACCTTCTCGTACAACTGGGTTGAGATTGCCGCCGGGTCGTCCTATTTCACCCGCAACGTTCCCCAGCTGTTCATGAATTTCTGGTCACTGGCAGTGGAAGAACAGTTTTACTTGTTGTGGCCCTGGGTATTCGTCTGGATAGCTCGACGACAGTTCGTCCGGCGTCGGGTGTCTTTCTCCCTGCTTATCGTCGCTGCGGCGTCTGCCGTCGGCATGGCAGTTCTCTTTAGCCCGGATTCGTCGACGCGCGTGTATTACGGAACGGACACTCACCTCTTCGGGCTCATGATCGGCGCCGCCCTAGCCTTCGAGGCCTCGCGCTCCGACGGCGGTTTCATCACAACCCGGTTCTGGTCCGCGGTGGGGCCGGTCCTCGGCTGGCTCTCCTGCGCCGGATTAATCGTTCTCATGATCATCATTGGCGACGGCTCAGCCGAAGCTTTCCACGGCGGCATTGCCGTGGCAAATGTCCTGACCGCGATCATGATCGCCAGCTTCCTGGTGAAACGTGGTGGCTTAGTCCAGCTGATGTCATCCCGCCCCGCGTCGTGGCTCGGCGATCGGTCCTACGCGGTCTATCTTTGGCACTGGCCGCTGATCATCCTCGCACAAATCGTCATCCCGACACCTGACAATAGTGCAGCATCGTGGGCAGTGCGGTTGGGCGCTGTCGTCGTTACGTTCATCGTGTGTGAGATTTCCCTGCGGTATCTGGAAACTCCTATCAGGCGCTTAGGGTTCCGTGGCGCGTGGGCCGCCTTTTGTGGGCTCTTCGTTTCACGTCCGGATACTCAGCTCGGTCACGGTCGTCGGATGTCGGCACGTCGGAGTTCCACAACAGCACGGCGTGTTCGGTTAACTCCGACCGCTGTGGCAACTCTAATTGTTCCCGTCGCGCTGGCGGCATGCACGGTATCTGTTGCCGCGACCGCGCCAGATAAAACACTCGTCGAACAGAAAATCACCGAAAATGAACACCTCGTCAATACTGGCGACGGCACGTCTGCGGGAGGTGGCGCTGGCGCGACGGGCGGGCAGGGGACAGACCGCTCGGACACGGTGGACTACACTCCGCCGGAGGGCAAGGACACGACCATGTTCGGTGATTCCATGCTTGTCACGACGGCCCCTGAGATCGTCAAAGACTATCCCGGCGTGGATATTGTTGCTCAGTCTGAGCGTGCGTGGGAGCAAGCTATTCCGATCATGCAAGATATGGAGCGCCAAGGGAAGATCCGTCGTGCCGTCGTTATTGCGCTGGGGACAAACTGGGGTGTCCGCGATCCTCAAGCTGTTGAGCAAGAAATCGATGAGATTCAGCGTGGGCGGACCGTCGTTCTGGTCAATACATACGGCGCTGGCTGGGAACCACAAGTAACGGACGAGTACCAAAAGATAGCAGCGAAATATCCGAATGTGACTGTGGCGGACTGGTCCGATGTGGCAGAAAAACACACCGGTGACTTGCAGTCTGATGGCATTCACCCGGACTACGGGGCGATGCCGATTTTCGTTGCTTGCATTAAACAGGCTTTTGCCACGCTTGCCCATAATAAGAAATAGGGCCTAGTCCTTGGTGGGTCGCACCGATTTGTGCTCATCCGATACGAGCGGGCTCAGTACTGCAAGCCTTGAGCTTGTATGCTAGGGGAGTTCATGAACCATCATCGGTGGACACCGGATTGCGTGGCAGGCGCGCTCGACGCCCACTGATATTGACCGACAACCCAACAGGGGAGAATCTGTGTTTGAGTCACTGTCTGACCGATTGACCGGAGCGCTCAAAGGTTTGCGCGGTAAAGGCCGGCTGACTGAATCAGATATTAATGCCACGGCGCGTGAAATTCGCTTAGCTTTACTGGAAGCAGATGTGTCGCTTCCCGTTGTCCGCGCCTTCATTAAGAACATCAAGGCACGTGCTACGGGTGCTGAGGTATCAGAGGCTCTTAACCCTGCTCAACAGGTTGTCAAGATCGTCAACGAAGAGCTCATCGGCATTTTGGGCGGTGAGACCCGGCGCCTTCAGTTAGCCAAGAATCCCCCGACGGTGATCATGCTCGCCGGTCTGCAGGGTGCAGGTAAAACTACGCTGGCTGGGAAATTAGCTCACCACTTGAAGAAGCAGGGGCACACGCCGATGTTGGTGGCCTGTGACCTCCAGCGCCCGGGGGCTGTCCAGCAGCTGGAAATCGTCGGTCAACGTGCGGACGTCCCAACTTTCGCGCCAGATCCTGGTACCCGGACGGACACCGTCGAGCATGAGATGGGCCAGTCACACGGTGACCCTGTGGGTGTTGCGACCGCGGGTATTGAGGAAGCGCAGCGCACCAAACATGACGTGGTCATCATCGATACGGCCGGCCGGCTCGGTATTGATGAAGTCCTTATGCAGCAGGCGCGAGACATACGTGATGCCACGAACCCCGACGAAGTCCTCTTCGTGATCGACTCGATGATCGGTCAGGACGCGGTTCATACTGCCGACGCGTTCCGGGAAGGCGTTGATTTCACCGGCGTTGTCCTTACCAAGCTCGATGGCGATGCTCGAGGCGGTGCGGCCCTCTCCATCCGTGAGGTGACAGGGAAGCCGATTCTCTACGTCTCCACGGGTGAAAAGCTCGACGACTTCGACGTCTTCCACCCGGACCGGATGGCCAACCGGATCCTGGGCATGGGCGATGTCCTAACGCTCATCGAACAGGCTGAACAGAAGATTAATCAGCAAGAAGCTGAGCGTTCGGCGTCGAAAATGTTTTCTGGGGAACTCACCCTGGATGACTTCCTTGAGCAGATGCTGATGGTGCGTCGCATGGGACCGATGGGCGCCATTTTGAAGATGCTTCCGGGCGGCTCCGAGATGTCCAAAATGGCCGATATGGTCGACGAAAAGCAGCTCGACCGCATCCAGGCCATTATTCGCGGTATGACTCCCGCTGAGCGTAATGATCCGAAAATATTGAATGCGTCGCGACGCCGTCGTATTGCTGCTGGCTCGGGTGTGACCGTTCAGGATGTTAATCAGCTGGTTGAGCGCTTCTTCGAGGCGAAGAAGATGATGAGCAAAATGACCAGCCGTTTCGGCATGGGCGGGGGGAGCGCAACAAAGAAGCAGAAGAAAGGCCGCAAGGGCAAGAAGGGGAAGAAGGGCAAGAACAAGAATAAGAACCGTGCTGCGGCGCAGCGTGGTGGCGGGATGCCGAACATGGATCAGCTGCAGCAGCTCCAGCAGCAGATGGGTATGGGCGGTGGAATGCCCGGTATGCCTGGGATGGGGCAGCAGAACCTGCCCAAGGGAATGGAAAATATCGACCTCAACAACCTCGACTTCGGGCAAGGCTCTCAGGGCCGACGGAAGAAGTAGCGCTGATAAGTCACGCCGATGAGTAACGCAGATAAGTAACGCTGTGCGGTGTTTCGGCAATTCGGGTGTGATCTGCTAGCATTCGGAAAGTTGTCTGTTTCGGTGTACTCGTCCGCGAGTAGTGCCGATGGGACAGCGCGTAGCGTTCCTGCGTAACACCGTCCTCGGCCACGGCCGACCGGTGGTCACGCGCAGGTTAAATCCAAGGGCTGAACCGGCTCCCTCTCGGTAGGGAGTGTCTGCACTGCCCGGTGACCACAGAAAGAAGAATATGGCTGTCAAAATTAAGTTGCAGCGGCTCGGTAAAATCCGTACCCCGCACTACCGTGTCATCGTTGCCGATTCCCGCACCCGCCGTTCGGGTCGCGCTATCGAAAACCTGGGCATCTACGAGCCGAAGGCAGATCCTTCAGTGATCCGCATCGATTCGGAGCGCGTCCAGTACTGGTTGGGCGTTGGCGCTCAGCCGACCGAACCCGTGCTCGCTCTGCTCAAGGTGACGGGTGACTGGCAGAAGTTCAAGGGCCTCCCCGGTGCTGAGGGCACCCTGAAGGCTCAGCCTGAGAAGAAGTCCAAGCTGGACCTCTTCAACGAGGCTCTTGCTGAGGCCAACAACGGCCCGACTCTGGAGGCCATCACTGAAAAGCGTAAGGCTGCGAAGAAGGCTGCTGAGGAAGCTGCAGCTAAAGAAGCCGAAGCTGAGGAAGCTGCTGAAGAGAAGGCTGAGGAAGAATCAGCTGAGTAGTTTCACGTTATGTGAGGCTGAGCCTCACCACGTGTAGCGTGTGCTTATCCGGTGTGCAGAGTGATTCTGCGCACCGGTTTTTGTTTCGCACCAGTTCCCTAGGGGCGTAGGAACTATAGTGGCAGCTATGACGAATGCATCTCCCTCCGATCTCCGCCGCACCACATCAGAGGTGACGTCGTCGGAAGAAAAAATTGTTCTCCACCTTGTTCGGGGCATTGTTCCTCACCCCGACGATGTGACAGTACGGACGACCTATCGGGGGCGGCAGCACGTTCTTATTGTTTACGTCCACCCCGACGATCGCGCCATGGTGATCGGACGCAAAGGGCGCCACGCCGAGGCACTGCGCACTATTCTGCGCAGCCTCGATCGCGATACTCGGATAGAGATTCGTTGACGTATTCGCTCCGCGGCCATGATTTTGTGATAATGACGTCGTGACCAAGCATGATAATTCCGCGGACGATCCCAATTACGTACAGATCGGTCGCGTCGTCAAGCCACATGGGGTCCGGGGAGAATTCGTCGTCGAACCAACCACTGATGACCCCGAGGGGCGCTTCGCGGTGGGAAGCATCGTCAAGGCTATGCCTGTAGGTGGGCGCCAGCGTCGGAATGGCGGATCTCAGGAGCCTTTTACTTTGACCGTGGCGTCGATTCGGGGGCACCAAGACAGAATCATCATGAAGGCTGAGGAAGTTGCGGATCGGAATGCCGCGGAGTCTTTGCGCGGAGTGCGTTTCGTTGCAGAGCCGGTTATCGACCACTCCGACGACGAGTTTTATGACTTCGAGTTGGAAGGGCTTCACGTCCTCACTGTGGGTCCAGTGAGTGCGGAGGAAGCGCACGCGCGAGCCTATGAGGGGGCTCAACCAGAGCCTGAGGATGTCGGAATTGTCAAGAATGTGTTGCGCGGCCCTGCCCAGCGCTTGCTGGAAGTGGAGATCGAGTCCGACGGTGCAGACGCTGGCGACGCAGCGTCCGAGAGTGCGCCGCGGACGGTCCTCATTCCATTTGTCCAGGCGATTGTACCGATCGTCGATATCGACAATGAGGCCATTGTTGTGACCCCGCCCGAGGGATTGTTGGACCTACCGTAGGAGGACAGGATGGATAAGGAAACGACCGTGCCTCACCACCTGCGGCTTGATGTCATCACCATCTTTCCCGCCTATATGGAACCCTTGCGGCACGCCCTGCTCGGTAAAGCAATCGAGCAGGGAATCATTAGCGTCGGTGTTCACGACCTGCGGCAGTGGGCCTCGGGTGTTCACAAGTCCGTCGACGATTCACCCTATGGTGGCGGCCCGGGCATGGTGATGAAGCCCGACGTGTGGGGAAACGCGCTTGACGACGTCGCCCAGGGGACTGGTCCCGCCGCTGAGTCCGCGGACCTTGTCACAGCCGAGGCTCACCGGCGCCAACCCAGGCACGACGACCTCCATCATTCATCTGACGGCATCAGTGGTTCGTCGGGGCAGGTCGTCGAGAGTGATCGCTCTGGCCACGCTGGCCACTCGGGGCACGCCTCGTCAACGCCGGTACTCGTCGTACCAACCCCGACAGGTACTCCATTTACCCAGGAGCTCGCGCATGAGCTAGCGCAGGAAGACCACCTCGTTTTCGCCTGTGGTCGATATGAGGGGATCGACCAGCGCGTTTTTGAAGAAGCCAGCAGCCATTATCGGGTTCAGGAAGTGTCGATCGGCGACTACGTTTTGGTCGGCGGTGAAGTTGCTGTGTTAGTGATGGCTGAAGCGATCGTTCGTCTAATCCCGGGGGTCCTTGGTAATCGGCGCAGTCATGAGGAGGATTCGTTCTCTGAGGGGTTGTTGGAGGGGCCTAGGTACACGAAGCCGCGGTCATGGCGTGGTCGCGACGTTCCCGATATTTTGCTGTCGGGTGATCACGCGAAGGTCGATCAGTGGAATCGCGAGCGCGCCTTGGAAATCACGGCCCAACGTCGGCCAGATTTGATTGAGCGCTGCCGGGCTGCGGGGCTTCTGAACCATGCTGACGATGAGTGGCTGGAGCACAACGGCTACCATCGGTCGGGTGATTATTCAGACCCTCGCTCATGAATTAGGTGTAACTGAACAACAAGTCCGCACGACTGTTGACTTATTGGACCAAGGTAATACGGTTCCCTTTATTGCTCGCTACCGCAAGGAAATGACCGGCGGTCTCGATGACGCCCAGCTTCGTACCCTGTCGGAGCGTTTGACCTATCTGCGGGAGCTTGAGGATCGCAAGCACACGATTCTCGAAGCGATTGATAATCAGGGCAAGCTGACCGATGAGTTGCGTGATCTCATTCAACAGTGCGACACGAAGGCTCGCTTAGAGGATCTGTATCTGCCGTATAAAAAGCGCCGCAGGACGAAGGCAGATAAGGCACGTGAAGCTGGTCTTGAGCCACTGCTTGACTCTCTACTTGACGACGCCACCCTGGAGCCGGAATCGGCCGCGCAAACCTATACAACCGAGGGGTTTGAAGATGCGAAAGCGGCGCTGGAGGGTGCTCGCGCTATTTTCGTCGACCGCTTAGCAACGAACGCCGATCTCGTCGGCCATATTCGCGATAGAGTGTGGGATTCTGGTGCCCTCGAGGCTCACGTTGTGGAGGGCAAAGAACAGGAGGGGGCCACTTATCGGGATTATTTCGACTTCGCAGAGCAGCTCTCGGATGTGCCGTCGCACCGGGTGTTAGCCCTGTTGCGTGGTGAGCGTGAGGGGATCATCTCCCTGTCGGTCGATCCAGGCGACGATGATCCCTATATTGGCCTTATTACCGACGATGCGGACTTGGGGAGCACTATTGACAGTGATGGCCCCGCGGCAGACTGGATTGAGAAAGCGATCAAGTGGGGTTGGAGAACGAAACTGAGCGTTTCCGCGAGCTTGGATGCCCGGATGCGGGCGAAAGAAAAAGCGGAAGCAACGGCGGTAGAGGTCTTTGCGAAGAATCTTCACGACGTCTTACTTGCTGCTCCGGCGGGCCAGAAGGTGACGATCGGCCTCGACCCCGGTTACCGCAATGGCGTGAAAGTGGCGGTCGTTGATGACACGGGGAAAGTATTGGATACGACGATCGTGTACCCCCATCAGCCACAGAACAGGTGCTCGGCGGCTATCGAAGAATTGGCGACGATGTGCGCACGCCACCACGTTGCCTTGATGGCTATCGGCAACGGAACAGCTAGTCGCGAGACAGAAAAACTCTCTCGCGAGGCGGCGGCCAAAGTGAAAGAGCTGGGGGGCGACGCTCCGACTCCAGTGGTGGTGTCAGAGTCGGGAGCCTCCGTGTATTCGGCGTCGGAACTGGCGAGTAAAGAGTGCCCTGATCTCGATGTTTCGTTGCGTGGGGCGGTGTCGATTGCTCGCCGTTTGCAAGACCCTTTGGCCGAGTTGGTCAAGGTTGACCCAAAATCGATTGGTGTTGGGCAGTACCAGCATGACGTCAACCAGTCATCCCTGACCGATGCTCTCAACGCTGTGGTGGAAGACGCGGTTAATGCGGTGGGGGTTGATTTGAACACCGCGTCGGCTCCGCTGCTGACCCGTGTGGCGGGTGTGACGCCGACCATCGCCGAGAACATTGTGGCGTACCGGGAGGACAATGGTGCTTTCGATTCGCGCACAACGTTGACAAAGGTTCCGCGCCTGGGGCCGAAAGCATTTGAACAGTGTGCTGGTTTCTTGCGTATCCGTGGGGGTTCGCAGCCCCTCGACGCGTCGGCAGTACACCCTGAGTCGTATGGTGTTGTCTCGATCATTGCGGATGCGACTGGTTTAGATGTGGACCACTTGATGGGCAATTCTCGAGTACTCAGTGGGCTCGACCCCGCTCAGTTTGCCCAAGGGACTGTCGGGATTCCGACGGTAACCGATATCATCGCTGAGCTCGATAAACCGGGTCGCGATCCGCGTCCGGAGTTCCGGACCGCAACGTTCAAAGAGGGCATAGAAAAGGTTTCTGATTTAACTCCGGGAATGGTGCTTGAAGGGACGGTCACGAATGTTGCCGCCTTCGGAGCCTTTGTCGATATCGGAGTCCATCAGGACGGGCTCGTCCATGTGTCGGCGATGAGTGATCGTTTTGTGTCGGATCCGCACGATGTTGTGAAGTCAGGCCAGGTGGTTCGCGTCAAAGTTATGGACGTTGATACAGACCGGCAGCGGATTGGGTTGTCTCTGCGGTTGAACGACGAGCCGGGAGAGAAACGTCAGCGCTCTAGCACTGGGGGCTCTAGCTCTCGGGGTCAACGTCGACAAGGCGATGATCGCGAGGACCGCCGAGATCGTCGCGGTCACTCGTCTCATCGACGTGCCCAGGGTTCGCGTAAGTCCTACCAGGGTGGCCGCAAGGCTCATCAGGGTGGTCGGCGACGAGCGGGTACCCGACGTGAGCAGGGTGGCTCCATGGCTGATGCCCTTCGTCGCGCCGGGTTTGGCAAGTGACGGGCGGCAATGAGGTGACCATTGCTGATTAACGGGAAGTATAGGCCGAGATCCGGTGCTCAAGCTTCGGTAGACACACCGATTACGTCGGTTGAGTTGAAGAAAATACTGCTGTAGTGCAATAATTTCGGGGTTGTCTGTTTCGCCGAGTGCAAGCGAAAGTCATCGTTGTAATAAAAGCCATCGTCGTAACAATCGACGTTGGTCCTGGGATGCTGCACGGCACTATCCCATAGCACTCTGCGTAACTCGACAGTGAAATATGTACTGGGTACGAACCGGCCGAGCGCCCTCCAGGGAAGTGCCGCTAGGTTCCTCTGCTCCGACTACGAAGGATCGTATTCATGAACATTCTTGACAAGGTTGATGCTGCATCATTGCGCGACGATATTCCGGAGTTCCGCTCCGGCGATACCGTTGATGTCCACGTGAAGGTCATCGAGGGGCAGAAGTCACGTATTCAGGTGTTCCGCGGCGTTGTTATCCGTCGCCAAGGCTCCAGTATCCGTGAGACCTTCACCGTCCGCAAGGTGTCGTTCGGCATCGGTGTGGAGCGTACTTTCCCGGTTCACACACCGAATATCGACCACATCGAGGTTTTGACCCGCGGTGACGTTCGCCGGGCCAAGCTGTACTACCTGCGTAACCTGCGTGGTAAGGCAGCCAAGATTAAGGAACGTCGTTAATCGGCTGTCCGTCGTTGACCACCTCGGTGGTGTGACAATGAAGACCAATGTGAGTGCTCAGGCACATCGCATTGGTCTTTTTTGATGCCAATTGTGTCGTATGGCCCGTTACTCATTGTGCGGTTGGCCTGAAAGGGGTCGGGTGTAGGTCAGTGTAGGGGAGGTAGAGGCGGTGATTGACCCATCAATCCCCGGGCCTGACATAACGATGCTCACGAATATGTGGGCGTAAAAAACGTCGTTTACGTAGAAACCATCGGCGTAAAGCGGGGAACCTCACCTTAAACAGGGGTGATTTTCGTAGGATGAGCCTTTTTCTACGGTTGCGTAGGTAGTTTGAATGTTGGTTCTTCAGTTTCCCCTCTCGTATGGCTGTGAGCTACTACCGCAGTGCTGCCCGCGAAACCGGTATGACAACCGGTGACGTTCCCAAAGCGTTGCAGTCGTGTTCCTGTCATCGAGAACTGTTGAAACTTTCTTATTACTGGATCGAATACACGTTGCACTCAGTCGCAGTGAATAAACTCTGATCACGTCGAGTCGAGTGCAAGGTTGTGCGAAAGGCTCATAATGCTCTCATCGCTTCACTCGTCGACGAAGAAAGTGGCCGCGTGTGTCCTTGCTGCCGCTACTGCTATCGCCGGAATGACAGGTGTGGTCGGCACCAACCCACAGGCTTCAGCTAAACCCATAACGACACAGGTTGATGTTCCTGCGGCGACGAATGTCTCATGGGCTGAAACCGTCGGCCACGGACCAAAAGAGGATAGCTTTGTTCAGGCGACATTGCTGGGCATGGCGAATCCGGCTTTGGCTCCTCAAGGTGCAAATGTGGAATGTACTCCTCGCCCCGGTGAAAATCCCATTGTTTTGCTTCACGGTTTGAACTCGAATTTCTATTCGACATATGCACGGATGGCTCCGGAACTCGCAGCTGCAGGGTTCTGTGTCTATGGATTCAATTACGGTGACCCGCGGCCGATGACGGCAGATAACGCGACGGCACCCGGGTTGATCCCTGGCCTGAATGGCCTTAACCCGATGGCGGATAGCGTGGATGAAGTTACCGCCAAGATTGATGCGATTCGTGAGAACCTAGGGGGTAGCGATGTTGACATCATCGGGTACTCCGAGGGTGGCTCGATGGCTGCCGCGTACACCAAGCGTAAAGAGGGTAAGGGCGTCGGTAAGGTCATCACCCTCGGTGGTGTTCTCAAAGGCACCACGCTGGTCGGAGTGAACCACCTCTATCAGGAGTTGGACGCTGCTGGATTGCCGATCAGCACTGTCGTTGGTGCGCTGGGTGGCCCGGCGTCGAATGACCTCTTAACTGGATCAGATTTCATGACTCATGAGATGAGCGACGTTGAGGTTCCTGGGGTCAAGTACGTATCCATTTCGTCTCATGCTGATTTGGTTGTCACGCCGACAAGTCATGCGCAGTTTACGACGGCTGCCGAATCGGGCAAAGACGTTGATGTCAGCAACATTGTGACGCAAGACGGATGCAATAAGGATTATGGCGATCACCTTTCGTACACGACTAATCCGCGTGTTATTGCTTATGCGATGAACGCGTTGGGCCGGGATGTCGCAGTTCCGTGTGTTCCCGCCGTTTTGTTCGCGACGTCATAGGCGGTGGACTCGGCAAAGTTGTTGCCCCACTGCGATCCGCCATCGCAGTGGAGACATCATGTTTTGCTGAATTCTGCTGGTACTATGACGGCCTGTGACCGAAACTAACCCACCGGGCTGGCGCCCCCGTACGAGCCCCGAGCGTTTACGTGCGTCGAGGACGAGCATCGATCGCTCGTCATCCGATGGGCGACGCGGTCGGCACCAGCCGTCACACACCTCGGTCAGGCAAGACAGCAGGCGACTACGGGCGCAACGGCATCCTCGCGGTAGCAACAGGCCTCAAAGCTATTCGGCACGACGTCGTGTCGCTGCTCCGTCGAAAGCCGAGCGCGCGAGAAAACAGTCGCCCCGTTCTGAGCGTCCATGGTATATCGATGTCCCCATTATTATCGCGATTGCGCTCATAGCGACCATTGCTTTTCAAGCAGTGGTGGGGAGGGTCTATGTCATTCCTTCTGAATCCATGGAGCCCACGCTGCATGGATGTACAGACTGCAATAATGACCGAATTTTTGTCAATAAAATGGTGTATGACTTTAAGGACCCCAAGCCCGGTGATGTGGTTGTTTTTAAGGGGCCTGACTCCTGGGATAATGCGTATACAACGAGTAGATCGAGTAATCGAATTGTCCGTGGTTTTCAAAACTTAGGCTCGTATATCGGGCTCGTGGCCCCAGACGAAAATGATCTTGTTAAACGTGTGATAGCGACTGGTGGCCAGACAGTGGAATGCCTGCCTGGTGATAAAGGGGTCAAAGTTAACGGAACGTATATTGATAATTCGTATATTATGAACCCGCCTTCCCGGAGTGTCGATACTAAAGGTGGCTCGACTGCCTGCGGAGGTGAATACTTTGGACCTGTGAAAGTTCCTCAGGACCATCTGTGGGTCATGGGAGATAACCGGACCAATTCCAGAGATTCTCGGTTCCATGTGGGGGATGAGTACCAAGGAACTGTTCCGGTGGATAATGTGATTGGTCGCGTTGATGCTCGTATTTTGCCGTTTAATCGGTTAGGGACTGTGAAGCATCCTCAGATTCAGTCGTAGGGGATCAGGTGCGCTGAAGATGCTGGGGGATGGTCTGCTGGTTGACGGACACTCGCGTAGCTTTAACCAGGTAAGAACATGCGTAGACACAAGCAAGCATGGTAGTGCTCACCATGCTGGCGCCCGGTTGAATATTCAGGCCACGCGAATTCGCCGTATGCCACAAGCCCGGACATATGAGCATGCGTTGGTCAAAGCGGGGCTAGGTCCCGTCGCAGGTGTGGATGAGGCAGGTCGGGGAGCGTGTTGCGGCCCGATGGCTGTAGCCGCGTGCATTCTACCGGCAAAGCCCATTCATCCCCTGGATAAGCTGACTGATTCGAAGAAACTTTCTCCCACAATGAGAGAAAAACTATTCCCGATCATTAAAGATTGCGCTGAATCGTGGTCAGTTATTCTTATCCCGGCTGTGGATATCGATAAGTATGGAATCCAAGCCATGAATATCGCTGGAATGCGACGTGCCGTGGGTGCATTAGATGAGCGCCCTCATTATGTTCTTACCGACGCCATGCGAGTCGATGGGTTAACCCAACCGCATCTTCCCATCATCGGTGGGGACTCGGCCGCCCGGTGCATCGCTGCCGCAAGCGTGTTGGCAAAAGTTACTCGTGACCGCTACATGTGCGATCTCGCGGGACGCTACCCCGGGTATGGACTTGAAAAGCACAAAGGCTACGGGACTGCTCAACATATTGACGCGGTGCGCCTCCACGGCGGGACGCCCGAGCATCGTTACACTTATCGGAACGTGGCCGAGGTGGTAGGTGCGTATCGTGCTCATCATTCGATCTGATCGTCTGACCGTTATTGAATTGACGTACATTGTGTCGTATATCCGGATCTGCTGTGGAGGATTGAGTTTCAGTGAGTGCTGAGGATCTTGAAAATTTCGAGGCCGACGTCGAATTATCCATGTATCGCGAATACCGCGACGTGGTAAGCCAGTTTTCGTATGTCGTGGAAACGGAACGTCGGTTTTATTTAGCTAATGCGGTGGAGCTCATACCTAATAATTCGAACGGGGAAGTCTATTTCGAAGTTCGGATGTCGGATGCCTGGGTGTGGGACATGTATCGGCCCGCTCGATTTGTTAAGTACGTGCGTGTTATCACCTTTAAAGATGTCAATATTGAGGAGCTAGACAAGCCGGATATCCAGCTTCCGGATTAGGTCGATTCGCGCTAGCGAGAATTGAGAGAGTGCTTTCAGAGCGCTCTCGTTCGAGCGCCTTTTTAGAGTTCTTTTAGTGCTCTTGTGCCCACGTGCTCAGAGTACGTATAGAGGCGGTAGCACGTTGTGTGCTCTACATAGTGTGTTTGTTACCTAGTTATCCCCAGGCCGGAAGTTATCCCCAGCGACGCATGGTATTCACACCGAATGCCGACGTCGCTGGGGATTTTTTATGAGAAGCTATCGCCTACACGGATATGACTGGCATCAGTAGTAGGGGGTCGCGGTGGGGACTGACGGTAGTGCACAGACACAGCTTTGTCTTGACGACGATTACGTGTCGGCGTTTGTAGGGAGTTGTTCCACTCAGCTTTTAGGCCGGTGGGGCGAAGATCGCGCAGCCGAATGGTTTGTCCGCCAAGGGTTCGTCATCGTCGACAGGAATTGGCGCTTTCGCGGTGGCGAGTTGGACATCGTCGCCACGATGAACAGCAGCGCGGGCAACTCACCGACGGTATGCGCCGTCGTCGAGGTCAAAACGCGTCGAACCCAGTTTTTCGGTGGAGGAGTTGAGGCCATAACGCGGAAGAAGCAGCAGACTCTTCGGCGGGAAAGAGCCAGTGGCTAACCGCTCACCCTGACATCCATCCCCAGTTCATTCGTATCGATTTGATCGACATTGCAGTTCATCCCCCTAGCGACGGTATGCCATGGCGTTGTTCGCTCGAGCACTTTGAAGAGGTGGCGTGATGACAGTCGGGCGGACCTACGCAGTGGCCCTTCAAGGGGTATCCGGAATTCCTATCTCTATTGAGGCGGATTCTGGTCCGGGCTTACCCGGAATGAACGTCGTCGGTTTGGGGGATACGGCGGTATCGGAGGCGCGCGACCGCATCCGATCAGCGGCGAGAAACTCCGGCCTCGAGTGGCCAAAAACGAAGATCGTTGTCGGTCTTTCGCCTGCGTCGTTGCCAAAGAACGGATCCGGCTATGACCTTGCTCTGGTGATCGCGGTTTTAGCCTCGAATGCCAGCAGGTCTACGAATGGATCGAGTGGCTCGAAGACACGTGACCGAGACATAAAAGCTCGGCTTGACTCGACGGTCTTTATCGGCGAACTGGGACTGAACGGTGATGTCCGTTCTGTTGCTGGTGTGCTCCCCGCCGTGATCGCAGCGCGTGACCAGGGAATGACGGCCGCCATTGTTCCCGCGTCCAACGCAGCGGAGGCCTCCTTAGTTGCGGGTATTTCGGTGTGGGCTGTGACCTCATTGCGCGCGGCATGGGCGTGGGTATGCACGGGACAACCGATGACGAGCGATCAATCGGCCTTGATTTCAGAAGCTGTGCAGCACGCGTGTATTCGCTGCGAGCATCACCGCGTATCGTCTGCGCCCGGCCAAGGCGACGAGACGCTGGACATGTCGGAAGTTTTCGGTCAAGAACTAGCCCGGCGCGGTATCGAAATCGCTGCCGCTGGTGGCCACCACATGCTTCTCATCGGGCCTCCTGGGTCGGGGAAATCAATGTTGGCCGCGCGTGTGCCCACAATCCTCCCGCCGTTGAGTGAACAAGAATGCCTTGAAGTGACGGCGATTCATTCGTTGTCGTCAGAGACGATGACCGATGTGGTCACTCGTCCTCCGTTTGTGGATCCGCATTATTCGATCTCAGTCGCTGGCCTTATTGGTGGGGGTTCGGGGCGTCCGCGGCCAGGCGCGATCAGTCGGGCACATCACGGTGTCTTGTTTCTCGACGAGGTGGGGGAGATGAAAGCTCGCGTCCTCGATGCTCTGCGCACGCCACTTGAGCAGGGCTATGTGCGGATTTCACGCAATCGTTTTTCCGTCGTGTATCCATCGAATTTTCAACTGATTATGGCAGCTAACCCGTGTCCCTGTGGTGCAGCAACGCCTCAGGAATGTCGGTGTACAGGTCGTGTTCGCTCGACGTATTTGTCCGGATTATCGGGCCCACTCCTAGACAGAATTGATCTTGCTGTGACGACGGCTCCGAAGGGATCCGTGGTGTCGTCGGTGCGTCGTGGTGAATCGTCAGAATCGATACGACGGCGAGTATGTCAGGCCCACATGAGTGCGAGGCGACGATGGGAGTCCGCCGGTTTGGGGCCGATCACGAACTCCCGCGTCCCAGGAAAATGGATCCGCGAGTGGTTAAGCACCGTCCCGATGGTGGCCAGTTACGTCGACTATTTATTACGAACGGATGCGGTAACCCAGCGAGGGGTTGATCGGTTGTGTCGGGTGGTGTTCACCATTGCGGATCTTGAGGCAGGGGCGTTTGGCGCTGGTGATGTGGGTTTGTCGGGGATGGACGAGGGGTTCGAGCTGTCTCACGTGACGCTCGACCATTTTGATGAAGCACAGTCTTTACATGAGGGGGTAGACAACATTGGGCGATAACAGTAGTTGTCAGGCGGTTCAGGCAGATGATTATGAGAGCGGGAGGGTGACACAGGGAAGCGGGTCGAATAAAGCAATGCCTTCTTTGGTTCATTCGGCCATTTTTAAGGACACACCCGAGTTCGCGGCACGGCATCAAGCGTGGGCTTATCTCAACCGAGTTGTGGAGGGGCCGAATGCGCATCTTTTGGCTCTGATTTGGGAAAGCGGGGAATCGGATCCGGTTTCTGCTGCTGTACGGATTATTCGTCGTGATCCGAGTCTTTCGCCCAAGGTGTTGAGTGCCACCGAGTCGCGATATGAATGGTTCCAACCGCTGGCCGACCTTCATTCCGCAGCCTCCGTCGGAGCACGTTTTATCACACCCGATGACGACGCATGGCCTGGCCCAGTACTTGCCGAATCTTTTCACGTTTCCCGCATCGCCGATGGGGCGAAATCCCATCACGATGATGCGATCCCGCCACATGGGTTATGGGTGAAAGGTGGGAATGCTCGGGCCTTGACGGAGAAAGCGATCACCGTTGTCGGCACACGTGCTGCCACAAGGTACGGGAATGCGGTCGCTGCAGATATCGGCGCTGAATGCGCCACTCACGGGTGGACAGTGGTCTCGGGAGGCGCCTTCGGTATCGACATCAGCGCGCACCGTGCAGCGCTCCGCGTCGGTCATTCCACTTTTGCCATCGTGGCCCACGGTATCGACGTCACCTATCCCGCAGCCCATAGAACTGAGTTCAATGACATCGCTCGAGAAGGAGCGGTGATCACGGAGTATCCCCCGGGCACGCGTCCGGCTCGGCATCGATTCCTGACCAGGAACCGCCTATCAGCGGCCTTGGGGCAAGGGGTCGTGGTTATCGAGGCTGGTTATCGCTCTGGTGCGCTCAATACCGTGAGCTGGGCCGAAACGATGGGCAAGCAGGTGTTCGCAGTACCCGGGGCAGTGACGTCACGATCATCTCACGGCTGTCACCGACTCATCCGCGAAGGTCGCGCCGAATTGATTGAAAGCGGGGCGGACCTCATCGAATCACTGAGTCCCTTGGGAACAGTGGATAGCGATGCCCAGCTAGAAATGGATTATCCCGCGACGGACGTCCAGCGCCTTGATCGACCGTCATTACGCGTGTTTGATGCAGTAAGCGGTAAGAGATCTGACGCAGCCGCCATCGCCGCGTCGTCCGGGCTGCCCGTGGTACAGACCATGACGATCTTGTGTGAACTCAGAGACAAGGGACTGATTAGCCGGACCGGAAATCTCTGGCAACGTGACACTGCTGCATCCTCGGTGTAAACGCGTACTCGGTGTGATCACATGTCCTGGGTGGAGTCGTGTCTCGGCACCTATACTCGATATACATGGCCGGAACACCGAATTCATCCGATACTGGTTGCAGTAAAGAACGGAATGATACTGCGCCGGATAATGAACCGGCCGTATCGGCGCAGTGGGACGGCATTATCGAGGACTATCTAGACTTCCTCACATTCACCAAGGGACGTAGCGAAAACACGGTCAAGGCTTATCGCAACGATCTTCACTCGCTTGTCGACGGGCTAACGACGGTCGATCAGCTCACCTTGCACCACATTCGACGCTGGCAGGCGGATGCTTTGCGCGCCGGGCATGCGCGATCGAGTCTTTCGCGTCGAGCTTCAGCGGTGAGGAATTTCGGCCGATGGCTTGAACACCGAGGAATCGTGCAAAGCGATCCAGCATCCCGCTTGTCGTCGCCACGACCGGATAAAACGCTTCCGCGTGTCTTAGCTGCTGATCAAACTGCAGAGATACTTCACAACTTGGAAGTTGGTGCGGAAGAAGAGGACCCCATTGCGCTCCGCGATCTCGCGATGGTCGAGTTTATGTACGGCACCGGCGTGCGAGTATCTGAACTGTGTCGGCTCAACATTGGCGACCTAGATTTCGCGAGACAGACGGTCACCATTCTGGGAAAAGGCAATAAACAACGTGTCGTCCCCTTCGGGGAGTCTGCTGTGCGAGCACTGAAGCGGTGGATGGATGTCGGACGGCCCGTGATCGCTGATCACGGGCATCATAAGGACGCCGATCAGGCTGTTTTCCTAGGAAAACGGGGTGGCCGGATCGACCCGCGTCAAGTCAGAACGGTTGTTCATCAAGCGACCTCCACCGTGACGGGCGGGGATGTTTCCCCACACGCACTCAGGCACAGCGCGGCCACTGATGTTCTTGAAGGGGGAGCGGATCTTCGAGTTGTCCAAGAAATGCTGGGACACGCCTCGCTAGCAACGACGCAGATTTACACCCATGTTGATTCAGAGCGCTTGAAAGCGGTGTTTAACCAAGCCCACCCTCGGGCGTGACCGGACGTTGTCAGGCCGGCCGTCGCGTGGCCGTACATTGCCTGTCGGAACGTCGTTTGCACCGCACAGGTCGCGTCGAGACTGATCCTGGTGTTGGCCTCCCTCATTGAGGCTTCAACCTCACTTCTGATCGGCCAAGGAGAGTTAGAGGGTCGATGTAACTCTCGCCGATTTTTGCTCCCCAACCAAGCCCTGGGCCGTGAGTCGCTTCATTCTCGTTGGCAAGGACACCAATAATGTCACCCCTGCGGACAACGTCGCCACGGGAGCGTTGAGAAATTACAGGGTCATACGTGGTCCGGATACCGTCTGCGTGCTGGATCGATACCACCGGCCGGCCACCAACCTGCCCAGCGAATGCAATGGTCCCCGACATAGACGCTCGAATAGGTGTGCCAGGAGCGGCTTCAAGATCAACACCGCGATGGCCCGACAACCAGGGCTCTGGTGGAGCTTTGAAGGGAAGAATCACCTTTGATGCCACGGGTAGTCGATGTCGGTGGATATGGTGGTGCGCTGTGAGTGGGGCGCGGTCGAGCGATGTCTCGTCGGTAGTACCCTCCGCATGAGCTACAGTCGTGTGGCGCGTGCTCGCTGATGCCATCAAAACAGGGCTATGAGCAGGACAAAGACTGAGCGCCGTGACCCACAGAATGGTCACCACCGTGAACAACACGGTCAGCGAACTGCGTGTACGAATCTTGGAAACAAATGGTGTTGACAAAGCCATGACATAAGAGTCCGCTTATTCACACAAATCGGGGTGTGATCGACCGCCGGTCACCACTCATTCTGTGGATAACTGGAGGCCTGTGGATAACCCAGAATCGAGGAGCGACGACTTAACTGTTCCCGTTCGATTCTCATTCGAGTCGCGCCAGAGTGCGTCGTTTTTTAGGACTTGGGGAAAAGCGTTCTAAGCAGTACAATTAGCCGTTGCAATGTGTCTACGTGGGCCGCGTAGAGCTAATAACGGACACCGTGGCGGTGAGCTTAGAGTCTCACAGCCGCATGACACCGTTGACGCCTCGACGTGGTTTCGCCGTATGACCATTGACTTCGCGTGACCATCACGCCCACTTCTTTAACGCGTTAAAGCCGTTAAAGCCTTATTTTTTGTCTACGTGGCAGCAGCTACGTCGGCGAAAGCCAAGGACTTGTTCTGCGTTAAAAATGAAGGGTAAGGGAGAGAATGTGGTCTCGGGAATCGCAATACCGCCGGTAGGGAAGCAGTTTTCCTGCTTTCTGGCGTTGTTGTGATTCGCGAGTATTCGAACCCGATGGCACCAGGGTGTGGAGGAAACCCACACAACCACGTCAGCTGGTCAAGCTGACATGTAAGAAATAACCACTACGTCCGAGCAGAAAGCGAGGAGGGAAGCCGGACCGCTGTGTTCCGCGCCGGGAATCGGTACAAACCACCTGGCACAACGAGCACCTAAGCGTCCCCAATGTGCTTCCCAATAAATATATGGCTGTTGTAACCATGCGTCAGCTCCTTGACGCCGGTGTCCACTTTGGCCACCAGACCCGTCGTTGGAATCCGAAGATGAAGCGCTACATCATCACGGAACGCAACGGCATCTACATCATTGATCTTCAGCAGACACTGACCTACATCGATTCTGCCTACGAGTTCGTTAAAGAGACTGTTGCTCATGGCGGCAACATCCTCTTCGTCGGTACCAAGAAGCAGGCCCAGGAAGCAGTTGCAACCGAGGCCGAGCGCGTTGGTATGCCGTACGTCAACCACCGCTGGTTGGGCGGCATGCTCACCAACTTCCAAACCGTCCACAAGCGCCTGGGTCGTCTGAAGGAACTTCAGGCCATGGACGCAGCGGAAAACGGCTACGAAGGTCGCACCAAGAAGGAAGTCTTGATGCTGACCCGCGAGCGTCAGAAGCTCGAGCGCGTTCTTGGCGGTATCTCCGACATGAACAAGGTTCCGTCTGCGATCTGGATCGTCGACACCAACAAGGAACACATCGCTGTCTCCGAGGCTCAAAAGCTGAACATCCCTGTCGTGGCCATTCTGGACACGAACTGCGATCCTGACGTCGTTGACTACCCGATTCCGGGTAACGACGACGCTATCCGTTCGGCTGCGCTGCTGACTGGCGTCATTGCCTCCGCCGTTGAGGACGGCAAGAAGGCTCGCGCCGAGCGCGCCCAGGCTGAGGCCAAGGCTGCTGCTGGCGACAACGATGCGCCTGTTTCTTCCGAAGGTGAGAGCGCAGAAGCGGCTTCCGATGCTGCGTCTACGGCATCTGAGACGACGGCGACCTCCAGTGATGAGTCCGCAGCCGAATCCTCTGAAGCTGAGTCAAAGTAAGACCCGTTTTCACATACTGAAGGAGAATCGCTGATGGCGAATTACACTGCAGCTGATGTCAAGAAGCTCCGTGAGATCACCGGTGCAGGCATGATGTCCTGTAAGAAAGCTTTAGAGGAGGCTGACGGCGACTTCGACAAAGCCGTGGAATTCCTCCGCATCAAGGGCGCGAAAGACGTCGGTAAGCGCGCAGAGCGCACCGCTGCCGAAGGGCTCATCGCCGTGTCCGGCAACACCATGATCGAGGTCAACTCCGAGACCGACTTCGTTGCTAAGAACGCCGAGTTCAAGGAATTCGCGGACAAGGTTGCTAAGGCCGCTGATGAGGCCAAGGCTAACTCGCCCGAGGATCTGGCCTCTGTCAACGTCGATGGCACACCGGCAGAGGAAGCCCTGCAGGCTTTCTCGGCCAAGATCGGTGAGAAGCTGGCTCTCCGTCGTGCTACCACCATCGACGGCGACAACGTTGCTGTTTACCTGCACCACCGTTCCGCAGACCTCCCGCCAGCAGTCGGCGTCCTGGTCGCGTATGAAGGTGAAGGCGACGCAGCGAAGGAAGCAGCTCACAACGCTGCCATGCAGGTTGCCGCGTTGAAGGCCAAGTACCTGAAGCGCGAAGACGTTCCGTCTGACATCGTCGACAAAGAACGCTCTATTGCGGAGGCGACTTCTCGTGAGGAAGGCAAGCCCGAGAAAGCTCTTCCGAAGATCGTCGAAGGCCGTCTCAACGGCTTCTTCAAGGACGTTGTGCTGCTGGAGCAGCCTTCCGTCGCTGATCACAAGAAGACCGTTAAGCAGTTAATGGATGAGGCTGGTGTAACCTTGACCGGCTTCCGTCGCTATGAAGTTGGCCAGCAGTAATCTAGTTAGCTTCATCTGGTGAGCGACACTACCTCGGTTTCTTTTCCACCTATGAGGAAACGAGACCGAGGTTTTTTGCTTCCTGCCGGCAGAAACGGTGTTCGAATAGTGGGCGAGTGGTGGGATATTTACCTCCTCCCACTCCCTCCAACTGTTAAGTTGTGTTCTTGTCCAGAGAGCCAGGTAGGATGTCACGAGGAAAACCGAACGGGTTACCCACTGGCCCCTTCGCTGTTTGCGGCAGCGTCCACGTTGGTCGGTTCAGGTAGGGTCGCACACTCAACTTCATGAGGAGACATCCAGAATGGCGCAGAATGACGCCCCCATTTCACCTGCACACGGTCCTCATCGATCACCATATAAGAGGGTCATGTTGAAGCTGGGCGGTGAAATGTTCGGCGGCGGCAAAGTCGGAGTTGACCCCGACGTCGTCGACAATGTTGCTCGTCAGATCGCCGAAGTTGCTCGCAACGGAGTTGAAATTTGTGTGGTCATTGGGGGTGGCAACTTCTTCCGCGGAGCGCAGTTGTCCCAGCGGGGAATGGATAGATCGCGTTCCGACTATATGGGCATGCTCGGCACTGTGATGAATTGCCTGGCTCTCCAGGACTTCTTGGAAAAGCAGGGAATTGAGACCCGCGTTCAGACAGCGATCAACATGGCACAAATCGCAGAACCCTATCTTCCTCTTCGCGCGACCCGCCACCTTGAGAAAGGTCGTGTCGTCATTTTCGGTGCGGGCATGGGAATGCCTTACTTCTCGACGGATACCACAGCGGCCCAGAGGGCGCTGGAAATAGGCTGTGAGGTCCTATTGATGGCGAAAGCCGTCGATGGAGTCTATGACGACGATCCCCGTAAAAACCCGGACGCCACCATGTATGCGGAAGTCACTCCGCGCGAATGCCTTGACAAGAAACTGAAGGTGGCTGACGCTACAGCCTTCAGCCTATGTATGGACAACAATATGCCGATCCTCGTCTTCAATTTGCTCGTTGAAGGAAATATTGCGAGGGCTGTCAATGGCGAAAATATCGGCACGCTGGTCCGTTCGTCTGATAATGATTAATACAGCCATAGTTTGTTAGACGCCATAGCCAATGAAGCGAAGGCATGAAGCCCTTGCGCCCATGCCACCGCGTTTATTACGACACACTGCGAGGTACACATCATGATCGATGACACACTGCTAGAGAGCGAAGAGCGTATGACCCAGTCGGTGGAATACGCTCGTGAGGATCTCACGACGATTCGTACCGGTCGCGCGAATCCGTCGATGTTTAATGGAGTTCAAGCCGAGTATTACGGAGTTATGACGCCGATTACGCAGATGGCAACGATCAGCGTCCCTGAACCACGAATGCTGCTGATCAAGCCATATGAGCCCAGCATTATGAACGCCATTGAAAATGCTATTCGCAATTCGGATTTAGGCGTCAATCCGACCAACGACGGTCAAGTTTTGCGTGTCACCGTACCGCAGCTAACTGAGGAACGTCGTAAAGAGATGGTTCGGCTCGCTAAGAGTAAAGGGGAGGACGCGCGTATCGCTATCCGTAACATTCGCCGGAAGGGAATGGACGAGCTCAAGCGAATCCAGAAAGACGGCGAAGCGGGAGAAGATGAGGTCCAGGCCGCCGAGAAGGAATTGGACAAGACGACCCACGAGTATGTGTCCCAGGTGGACAAGCTCATTGAGGCTAAAGAAAAAGAATTAATGGAAGTCTAGCGTAACTTGCAATAGAAAGCTCGGGGATAGCCGATGAAGGTAAGCGAGCGGGGTTCCGACGGCAGTTCTCTGCCGCACCCACGCAACAGCGCGGGGCGTAACGTCCCTGTAGCCATCATTGTGGGCGTCGTACTCGGGGCCTTAATCATCGGATGCCTCATCATCCCGCACGCGTGGTACCCGCTTTTAGCTGTCATCATCCCACTAGCAACCCTTGAGGTGTCTCGCCGCCTCGAGGAGCATGACTACGATGTCCCAGTTCTGTCCATGCTGGCTGGTGGGCAGCTGATACTGTGGTTGTCGTTGCCGTGGGGGGCGAAGGGCATGCTGATGGGCTACATTGTGTCCGTCGGCGCGATTATGATCACCCGATTATTCCACCGTGGAACCAACCGACCACCGACGAATTACCTTCGCGATATGTCAGTGGCCGTCTTTGTTTTGACGTGGATTTCAGTATGTGGGACGGCCGCTGCACATCTCACCCTGTTTAACGAGGGAAGTCTTCGTGGCTGGGCCCTCATTGCGACATTCATCTTGTGCGTTGTTGCCAATGATGTAGGTGGGTTTACAGCTGGGGTATTTTTCGGAAAACATCCTCTTGCACCGGCCGTCAGCCCCAAGAAATCGTGGGAAGGATTCGCAGGCTCCCTCGTCTTTGCGGCCATTGTTGGGGTAATAACCACCTGGCTCTTGCTTCACCGACCCCCGTGGGAGGGCATCGTGGTCGGCCTGTTTCTTGCTTGTGCCGCCACGCTCGGTGATCTCGTTGAGTCCCAATTCAAACGAGATCTGGGAATTAAAGATATGGGGAGGCTTCTCCCTGAACATGGCGGGCTCATGGACCGGTTGGATAGCCTGCTTCCTGCAGCGGCGATGACCTGGATTATCGCTACTGTTCTCCAAATGTGATTGATCCGCGTCGTGCTTCCTTATTTCCGTAGTTGGTGGATTTGTCGTCGCAACTGAATCATCCGAACGGAACCAACAGAGAGCATAATGACAGCTCCAATAATGGCAGCGAGGAGGAAACCCACACCTGCCGGGAACGAGACCGTCCAGAAAAAGACTGTTAGCGTAACAGACTCCATGTTCTGAATAATGAAAATTAGGAGAAGCACTAGGAGAGCAATTCCGATACTCAATGCTACCCATGTGCTTCCCGCAACGGAGCCCTGGACATCGGTCTTATTCTTCATTGGGCCAGCATTGGTGTCAGTTCCCTCTCTGTTCACACGACGACGCTCGGTACGTGGCTCATCATCGGAGGAACTAACAGGGGTGGAGCTACCCTGAGCTCGCTCAGCTTGCTGCGCATCCTGGTTGCGTGCAGCTTCGCCATGCTGTTGGCGCTCGGCCTTTTTCCGCTCGCCCTCAGGTGTTGGTCTAACGACGCTCGGTGTGCGTGCCTCTGTGTCACTTTTTCCGTCCATACGTGGGCGACCCACCGCATTATCGGCCCGAGTCGATTTGTTGTCCTTAGGTTTTGGTGATGTACTCATTGCTCCGTAACAATACCTCAACATCCATAGGCACGTCGGTTCCCTGACATACCGTTGTGGTCACCGATGGGCTGTGATTGGATTATCCTCTCGTATCGTAGGCAGAATATAAGTAATGACGGAAACACATTCAGAAACACACAACGATTTGGGTCTCAAACCCGTCGAATCTCTCAATAGAGCCGATAACAAAGCTCAGCTGAAATTTGCCGCTCCGCGCCGTGGAAAACCGCCAACGCATTTCGCGGATCTGACCGTGGATCAGCAGAAACAGGCCGTGAAGGACTTGGGGCTGCCGGCTTTCCGGGCGAACCAACTGGCCCGGCATTATTATGGCCGATTTGAGGCATCTCCTGAGACAATGACGGACTTGCCGGCTGCGTCGCGTGAGCCGGTTCAGAAAGCTCTTTTTCCCGAACTTATGACTGAGGTCCGCAATATTTCGTGTGACCAGGGTATGACGCGAAAGACATTGTGGAAGTTGCATGATGGCACCTTGCTCGAGTCGGTCCTGATGCGATACCCGGGCCGAGCCACCTTATGTATTTCTTCCCAAGCAGGGTGCGGCATGGCCTGCCCGTTTTGTGCAACCGGCCAAGGCGGTTTGCATCGTAACCTGTCGACGGGGGAGATAGTAGACCAAGTTCGTGCCGCCGCGGCCGCGATGAGCAGAGGCGACGTTGCTGGTGGCAAAGGGCGCCTGTCTAACGTGGTTTTCATGGGAATGGGCGAGCCGCTGGCGAACTATAAACGCGTCGTCAGTGCTGTTCGACAGATTACCGACCCCTCGCCACGGGGATTTGGTTTGTCTCAGCGAAACGTGACGGTGTCGTCGGTAGGGCTTGCACCAGCAATACGCCGATTCGCCGATGAAGGCCTCTCTGTTACGCTGGCGGTGTCGCTACACACGCCTGATGATGAGCTCCGCGATAGCCTTGTCCCCGTCAACAATAGGTGGTCAGTGGAGGAGGTCTTGGATGCTGCTGCGTATTATGCGGATCGGTCTGGGCGCCGAGTCTCTATCGAGTACGCGCTCATCCGTGACGTTAATGACCAGGGGTGGCGTGCGGACCTCTTAGGTAGGAAGTTGAGGAAAGCGCTCCATTCCAAGGTCCATGTGAATGTGATTCCGCTGAACCCGACGCCTGGGTCTATTTGGGATGCGTCAACAAAGCAGCAACAACATGAATTTGTCCGACGAGTGAAAGCACAAGGTGTCGAGTGCACCGTACGTGATACCCGCGGACAAGAAATTGCCGCAGCCTGCGGACAGCTAGCTGCGGAAGAAAAGACTGCGTAAAACTGGGCCAGAGGCCGGGGGATGCGACCCGGCAACTGATTTTGTATTAGTTAGTTCCCCTGGACGGCGCGCTGCCCCTTCAACGTCGCCGGGTCAATGTTGAGTGAACGCAACTGAGAGTCGGAAAGGTCAGAATATGCTCCATGGAGGTTGAGCTGATCAGCAGCCCAGTCGCGCTCAACGTAGTCCGCTGCCTTATTGTGGGCGGTTACGGTCCGAACTTGATTGAGCTTGGGACGCAGAGCGATCAGCAATGCTCCGACGAAGCACAGGGCAGCGGTTGCGATGAGGAAAATATCTTCGACATGGCCCTTGTGATTACCGACAAGCATGAACAAGAGGAAAAGGCCGCCAACTATGCCGGCGATAATGACCGGGCGCCGGCCTAGATCATGCCAACCCCAGAATGCGGATGGCTCGTCCTTTGTCGATACGCCGTCGTATACTTTGTCTTTCGTCTCAGACACGAGAACCTCTCCTCTAGCTCTGCCGGAACAGTGACGATCCACGTCTGATGCATGTGTCCGGTGCGATTCCGCGGGACCAGTGGGGTATTTTTGTCGACGTTTCAGTCACACTGCTGTCGTTTACATTACCTCAAATTAATTCTCAGCCATAGTGGGGTAGTGCCTCGACCAAGACTAATACACCCTGTTGGTGGTAATTCTGTGAAAAGCCGGTGTGGTCTGCACATAGCAGCGTTCTTTCGTGGAACGCGGTAGGGTTGGCCCTCATGAGTTTCATCGTGGGGCTTGTTCTATTCGCCTTGGGGATCGTTCTGACCATCGCGCTGCATGAATGTGGCCACATGGTTTCCGCACGCGCTTGCGGGATGCGCGTGCGTCGATACTTTATCGGTTTTGGCCCAACGCTCTTTTCCTTCCGTCGGAAGGAGAAGAAGACGTCGGCAGCAGCTGGGCATCCCCTCATGACGGAATATGGCCTTAAAGCTGTTCCCTTCGGTGGTTTTTGCGATGTCGCCGGGATGACAGCGATCGATGAAGTCGCCCCAGAAGACGAGCCATTTTCCATGGTCAAACGGCCGGTGTGGCAGCGCCTCATCGTGCTGCTGGGGGGTATCATGATGAACCTGCTGATCGGTGTCGTTGTGATGTACTTCGTGGCCGTCGCGTGGGGGCTTCCCAATCCGAACGTCGATTTGTCAGCCAAAGTCGGCTCTACACAGTGTGTTCCGCAATCAGCGTCTACGAATAGTTCGTCCTCCGATTCTTCGGCGACTGACTGTAGCGGTCCCGGCCCTGCGGGGAAGGCCGGAATCCGTCAGGGAGATACGATCACCAAGGTTGACGGTCACGACACTCCAGACTTCACGACGATGGGCGATGTCGTTCAAAAGATCGGACATGACCATGCAAGTGATGACCATGACCCCACCGTTCCCGTTGTTGTGGAGCGCAACGGGGAAACACGAACGGTTGATGTCATTATCCAGCGTGTTCAGCGGGAGACCACGCAGGGCAAGACGGTGACTGTTGGCGCTATCGGGATGACCTGGCAGCGTCCCAACAATATGTATTCGCAGTACAACGCACTCTCCGCTATCCCGGGCTCCTTGCATTATTCCGGTTACATGATCGGGCAATCGGTTGTCGGCCTGGCGAAATTGCCGGCATCAGTTCCGGGAGTGGTCAGATCGATAGGCGGTGGTGAGCGCAGCGAAAGCTCGCCGATGAGCGTCGTTGGGGCCTCTGTGGCAGGTGGCGACTTGGTCAAACACGATCAGTGGTCGTCATTCTTCCTTCTCCTGGCTAGCCTGAACTTTTTCCTCGCATTGTTTAACCTCGTCCCCTTGCCTCCTTTAGATGGTGGTCATGTAGCCGTCACGATCTGGGAGAAACTCCGCGACATGGTGCGACGGCTTCGCGGTGTAGCGCCATTAGGGCCCGCCGATTACACGAAATTGATGCCGCTGACCGTTGCCGTCTTCGTCCTCTTATTCGGTTTTGGTGCACTGGTTATTGTGGCGGATGTTGTTAACCCCATCAGACTTTTCGGCTAAGAGCCGGTGGTATGGCCCGATTCCGATAGCGCTCGTTTGTAATATCACTTATTTTCGACGTTTCCTGCGCCTCGAGGACCACACGGCTCCCGATGCACACCCACTCTGTAACCCGGCGTAAAAATGTCGGCGGGTCGTAGCCGAGAGGCCGCTGAACGCTGCTAGGTTTCGTACCATGCAGCGCGTGAGGCTTCGTCGGTACGGACATGGCGGAAAGAAGATACTGGCAGTGGCTTCGGTCACCGCCTTGGCGGCCTTAAGCGCATGTACACCAAAACCAGCTGGAGCGCGCGAAGCCGCAACTGATTTCGCCAAGCAACTAAGCGCGATGGCCTCATCCCAGGACAAAGACGGGGATGCTAGCGATGATGAGCCCAATGACCACGTCGACAAGGCAGCCGATACGACGGACAATAAATCGGCAGCACAGGCAAGCATCACGGATTCGTGGAAGGGATTACAGGCGCAGGACCTGAAAGTCAGCTTGAAAGATTTCTCCTCGTCCGGGGACGTGTCCGTAGCTACTTATCACTATGACTGGACCTTGCCGAAAAATCGTTCACTCTCATACGACGCTAAGGCCACGTTCGCTAAAACGAACCAAGCGTGGAAAGTGCGGTGGAAGCCTGCGGTTATCCATCCCGACCTTGGCTCTGATCAGCATTTAGAGCTGCGGTCTCTCCAGGCGGATCGCGCGCCCGTTATTGGTTCGGATGGCCAGGTACTACTCGAACCGGGAACCCAATTCCGCGTACTTCTCAACAAGCATGACTCGGCGACCATCAATCATCTCGCGTCCATTCTCAAAGACGGCCACGCGGGAGACGCAGCGGTTCCGACGATTGACCCTTCTGCCGTCCATCAATCTGTGAAAAACGTCAATGGTGATTACTCCGTTGCGATGGTGCCCTCACGTGCGCACGACGTCGTTGAAGCACTCAAATCCGTGGAGGGAGTCACTCTCAATGAAGAACCGGCTCTGGTCCGTCCCGACCCGACGTTTGCGCCTGACATTCTGAGCAGGGTGTCGTCGATAGTGAATGACGAACTCGATGGGAAAAATGGGTGGCAAGTGGCCTCTGTAAACCCCAATGGGGCTATCATTAAGAGCCTGGAAGAGCAGCAACCAACTCCCGCTCAGTCGGTCAAGATCAGTTTGAGCAAGCGGGTGCAGGAGGCCGCCCAAAAAGCCGTGGATACCCGTGCGGACACCGAAGCGATGATGGTCGTGATTCGCCCGTCGACGGGTGAGGTACTCGCCGTTGCTCAGACGGCCAATGCTGATAAAAAAGGTGATCTGGCTCTGACGGGTTTGTTCCCCCCTGGATCAACTTTCAAGATGGTAACAGCAACGGCGGGGATGCAGCAGGGATTGGTCACACCGGATTCCACTGTGCAGTGCCCGGGAACGATGGAAATTGGTAGCCGTGTTGTGCACAATTACAACGATTTCAGTTTGGGCAATGTCTCCTTGACAAAGGCGTTTGCTCAATCGTGCAACACCACTTTTGCGGACGTGTCCAGCAAGTTGAAACCGGGTGAATTAAAATCCACTGCCCAACAGTTCGGCATTGGGCAAGACTACAAGATTGACGGGTTGGACACCTTGACAGGACAAGTGCCACAGGCTGATGAGCTGGTTGATCGTGTGGAAGGCGGTTTCGGCCAGGGGAAAGACTTGGCTAGCCCGTTCGGCATGGCTCTTGTTGCTGCCACCGCCGCAGCAGGAAAAACTCCGACTCCTACCTTGATCGAATCCCACAAAACGACGGTTAAGAACACCAACGTGCCGACGATTGATCCTCCCACCATCGATAAATTGCGCGGAATGATGCGAGCCGTCGTGACATCAGGTACGGCTCGTGCGATCGCAGATCAGGGCGATGTTTTCGGCAAGACCGGTGAAGCTGAAGTCTCTGAGGGATCACATGCCTGGTTCGCTGGATATCGGGGCGATCTCGCCTTCGCCACTCTTATCCCCATGGGTGGCGGGTCAGAACACTCGGTTGCCATCACTCAGTCCTTCTTCCAGAACCTGGGTGGCGATGACTAAGAACTCCAGGCGACGAATAAAACACGAATTAAACACGGGCCGGTGTGCGAAAAAACTGCTGATGGCGAGCCCGAGGACGCGCTGGCATCGGCGTGCTTGATAGACCGCGCTACGATGTGGTCATGATTAACGGTTCAGCAAAGAAATCTCACACATCTGTAGTGGGGCATGATGGCGATCGCGCACCACTAAAGCCCGGGCATGCCACTCCTATCCGGCACGTCCCCGCTCATATCCCGCGTCCTGAATACGTTAACAGTGGCAAAGATCCCCAAGAGGGGATTGGGGAACCCCTCATCCAGACTCCCGAGAACATTGAGCGGATGCGCGAAGTGAGTGTTATCGCGGCAAACGCTCTGCACAAGGCAGGGGAAGCAGTTGAACCGGGAGTGACGACGGATGAGTTGGATCGTATTGTTCACGATTACTTCATTGAGCACGATGCCTATCCGTCTTGTTTGCATTACCGGGGTTACCCGAAAGCTAGTTGCATAAGCCTCAATGAGATTGTGTGTCATGGAATTCCTGACACCACCGTCGTGCAGGACGGCGACATTGTGAATATTGATGTCACGGCATTTAAAAATGGGGTTCATGGTGACACCAATGCGACATTCCTGGCGGGGAATGTCTCTGACGAACATAAAAAGCTGGTCAAGGTCACAGAAGAAAGCATGTACCGGGCTATTAAAGCGTGTAAACCGGGACGGCCTGTGAACATGATTGGTCGCGTGATTGAGTCGTACGCCCGTCGTTTTGGTTATGGCGTAGTGCGTGATTTTACTGGTCACGGCATCGGAACGACATTTCACAATGGACTTGTCATTTTGCATTACGATGCATCGTGGCCGGATGACATTATGGAACCGGGGATGACCTTCACTATTGAACCAATGATCACACAAACGGAGAACCTTGATTACCGTGTGTGGGATGATGATTGGACTGTCCAACTAACTCAACCAGGGAACTGGACTGCACAGTTTGAGCACACCCTGGTCGTGACCGAGGACGGCGTTGAGATTTTGACTCAGCCAGACTTCTCTATCGACGAAGCATGAGAACCGACTGTGCGTGGTTCGATTTAACTACCCATGAATTCTGACTATGAACAGGCCGATCTCGGCGTAGCCCCGGCACTTTTGGTGACCGGGTGTACCTCAGATGCTGGCAAATCGGTTGTCGTTGCTGGCATGTGCCGGTCATTGGCACGCCGTGGTTACCGTGTCGCGCCTTTCAAGGCGCAGAACATGTCGAATAATTCGGCCGTCGTGTTAGCGACCGATTATTCCGCTGACGGGGGCGACTCGGCCCAAGGGGAGACGGAGCTCTTAACCCCAACTTCCCGCCATAAGAACAGGACCCATCTCATCGCAGGGGAAATCGGTCGGGCCCAGGCACTGCAGGCTTTTGCGGCCGGAGTGACTCCGAGCGTTGATATGAACCCAGTTTTGCTTAAGCCGGAAGCAGATCGTCGAAGCCAATTAGTCCTCCGCGGAGTAGCAACCGGTACCGTCGGCGCCCGAGACTACATTGAACACCGCACGCACCTGCGCCAGGTCAGCGCTCAGGCCTTAGAATCGCTCCGCCGCGACTATGATGTAGTTATTTGTGAAGGAGCCGGTTCCCCAGCAGAAATCAACCTCCGTCACACGGATATCGCGAACATGGGGTTGGCGGAAGCAGCGGATCTCCCTGTTGTCCTTGTCGGTGATATCGACCGCGGCGGTGTTCTCGCACACTTTTTTGGCACTTACTACATTCTCGACCCCACTGATCGCGACCGGTTCCAAGGTTTCATTGTCAACAAGTTCCGTGGGGACGTCGGCATCCTCCAGCCTGGATTGGACGAGATCACGCGTCGAACGGGCGTACCGACACTCGGTGTCATCCCATTCATTGAGGGCCTGTGGATAGATGCTGAAGATTCTCTATCGGGTGCGAGTGGGCGAGTGGGCCCGGGACGTCCGCCTATTGGGACCGACACCATCCGGGTAGCTGCAGTTCGCCTACCTCGGGTCTCCAATAGCACCGATATTGAAGCGCTGTCATGCGAACCTGGCGTTGATGTGGAATGGACCACTTCTCCGGCGGCTATCGCCTCGGCGGATCTAGTGGTCATTCCGGGCTCAAAGTCCACTATCCACGACTTAGAGTGGTTGAAGAATACAGCAGGATCTCAGCTTCAAGAACGTTACCGTGCCGGTCGACCAATTCTAGGAATATGTGGCGGATTTCAGATGCTCTGTCACTCCATTACGGACCCCGTCGAGTCCGGCCACTCCGAACCCATCGCAGGCTTCGATTTCCTGGACATTGATATCCAGTTTTTCCCCGAAAAAACACTGGCTAATTACGGAACAGCATTTGAGATCCATCATGGTCGAGTTGTCCGTCAAAACTGCCCAGGGTGGATCGGGCCACTTTCAGCCGGTGAAGACCCAGACAACCAGGACTCAGGCACACTCGTTGAGTCAGGCAACAATGCCGGCACCGCAGCACGGTACGAGGGGGCACACGAAAATGCCGTGTGGGGCACACACCGGCACGGACAGCTAGAGGTCGATTCTTTTCGGCGTCAGTTCCTTCGTGACGTTGCCCGGACACGTGGCCTATCTGGATTCGTTCCCGGACACGTCAGTTTCCATGATGCTCGCGCTGAACAAGTCGACCGTTTAGCCGACGCCGTGGACGCAGCCTTGGGGAAAGATTGGCCCGAACGACTGAGAATCGCGACAACCTAGGGGGCGTTACTGACGTTATTCCGTGCTACGTCGTCAATATGTCCGCACCTTCGTCCGATGACTGCGATGAATACAGGTGAAAGAACTGCGACCGCGTATACGACGCCGAAGGCCCCTCCTGTGGATAGAGGTACGAGGGTGTGAATAAGAGTTGCTGCGGAGACTGACATCGTCATCCCGGTCATGCCTGATACCTGCAGCGCAGACCCCATAAAACCGGCTCTTTCAGCCGGGGACAAGCTCAACGCTGCCGAGTTGATTCGGGGATAGCTGTATCCCACACCAAACCCGGTCACCGTCCAAAACGCTGTTATCCACGCCCAATGCGCCCCTGATGCGCTGCTAATACCGACACCGGCGGCGCCGACACCCATGACCACAGCGGAAATCCACAACGTCACGGGTAGCGACCGTGGTTTGGCGCTCGACTGCACTTGCGATCCGATAAACCAGGTGATCCCCGTGCCCGTTAGCGCTAGCCCGGTCAGCGTTGGCGGCAATCCATCACGACGTGCCAGAAGCAGAGGGATGAGCGCCTCGAGCCCGAAGAAAGCGTCGAAAAGAAATCGCAGAAGAACCATCGACGGAACATCACCTGCGGCGCGGAATGTACCGGCGGGCACGAGCGGACGAATCGCGACAGCAGTCACTCCCGTAGCAAGGAGGAAGACGAGAACACCCCACGCTGAGAAATCACCCGAAATCGAGAGCGGATAGGACGCAATCGCGATAATGAGCGCCGCAATGAGCATCTTCGTTGCATTGCGATGTTCGGTCTCACGCGTTAATGGCGTGGCCGCGCGGGGGAGGAGAGGGAACACGATGATCGACGCCACAGCTGAAATGCCAAAAAGCCAATGCCAGCTGAGACTTTCGGTAATGATCCCCGCAACTCCAGGTCCAACGAGTGTCGGTATCACCCACGCACCAGCCAGCGCCGCGAACATTTTCGTCTGCAGCTGGGAGGGGTAGATGACGGCGATAATCGCATAGATCGCCACCACGATGGCACCCCCGCCGAGCCCCTGAAGCACGCGTGCGACCAGGAAGATCGGCATTGTCGGAGTGACAACAGCGAGTATCAGACCTGCCACAAAGACGAGACCGGACCCGCGTAGTGTTCTCATTGCTCCGCGGGAGTCAGCGAGCATCCCGCCAGCTACCATGGCGAAAATCGATGCTGCGGTCGCCACGGTGAATGTCAACGTATATGCGGTGCCCCCTGGTGCTCCCAGACTTGAGGTGATGGTGGGCATGACGGACATCACTGCCGTCTGGTCAAACGCAGCAATGGTAATGAGCGTGATCATCCCGACCGTGAGCGCACGATACTGCGATGAGAGTAGGCCTTCCTGGGCGTCTGACGTCGACTCCTTGAGGGCAAACCTATTTCCAGCCATAGATTGAGCAGTTACCTCTACACTTTCTCTTTCGCCAATTGACCACCTGTTTATATACGACGATGGGCGGGTAGGGCCACTCGTCCCACTGCGGGACTCCAGTAGGGCTACACATGCGTGACTATAACCCCAGCCCCAGGAGAGCATTTTCATTGACCTCCGACAGCGCCGGGTGGATCCAATACTGACCCTCGGCCACCTCAGGGACGGTGAGTTTCTGCTCCATCATGGTTATGAATTGGTGGATCAAAGTTGTGGCTTGTGGGCCGATGATGTGGGCACCAAGCAACTGTTTGCTCGTCGTATCAGCAATGAGTTTCACAAACCCGGTGCTATCTTCCATCGCCCAGCCATAGGCCACATCACCATAATTCTGCGTTTTCACGGCCACGGTCGTGTCATTCTCGTCCGCCCAGTTCCGCGCTTCGTCCTCCGTCATACCGACGGTTGCGATCTGCGGGTGGGTAAACACTCCTGCAGGAACATATGTGTGGTGGAAGGCTTGTTTGCCAGCATCGGGGCCGCTCGTGGCTATCTCTCCCATGCCGGCTCGTGCTTCGTCAGGGCTCTTCAACAGCCCCATATCAAGCAAAACATTGTGCTTGACGACCTTCGCCTCGTGATTGGCCACGTGCTTCAGTTGATACGGCGACGACACATCGCCAAGCGCCCACACACCGGGAGCAGTGGTTTCGCCGTACGCATTGACGACTATTCTTCCTCCATCATCGAGGTCCATGCCGGCTTCAGTGACGTTGAGGAGATCGCCGTTGGGGGTTCGTCCCATGGCGACGAGAAGCATCTCAGCGCTGACTGTGGTGCCGTCGTCGAGAGTTAGGGTGACTCCGTCGGCGCTTTCTTTCTTTCTTTCCGCCTTGGTGACGGTGCGGCCAAGGTATGTAGTCCAGCGCTCGGACGCGATCTCAGTGAAGCGCTCCGAAATGTCTGCCTCGAACCGCTTGAGCAAATGAGGCGACCGGTTGATGACGGTCACGTCCACCCCGAGCGCACCGAAGACGTGGGCAAACTCGGCGGCGATAACTCCACCACCAAGGATGATCATTGATGAGGGGAGATCAGGGATCCGGAGGATATCTTCATTCGTGTGGTAGGCCACATCCGAATCCGTAATGACGGATGGGATGAATGGCCGCGAACCTGCCGCCACGATAATACGATCCGCTGTGATCGTGACAGGCTGATCACCTTGTCCGGTTGCCAGGGTTCGTGGTCCGATAAAACGGGCGAACTGGTCGTAGACGTCCACTGTCGGGTTCTCATCGCCACGGCGGTATTCTTCGCCACCGCGCGCAATGGGGTCGATACGGCGTTCAAAAATACGACGCACGATGGCGGGCCAATCGACCCCGTCAACGTGAGCATGCACCCCGTACCGTTCGGATTCCCGCGCAGCCTCCGCAATATCGGCCGCATAGACATACATCTTGGTGGGAATACAGCCGACGTTAAGGCACGTCCCCCCGAACGTGCCCTTTTCGACGATGGCTATCCGCTTATCACCGAACTCAGGCCCCGGGATCATATTCCCTGATCCCGTTCCGATAATCATGAGGTCATAGTGCCGCGTCGGTGCTTCGGGGCCATTGTGGACGGGTTGAGGGATAACAGGATTATTGCGCTCAGCCGTCGAGGTTGGAGCCATTGAACGTCCTTTCTATGTCGATAACATGCGAATGATGCCGTCGCTTTATCATGCGCACGTGAGTCTACATTTCGACTAACACCGCAGAGGCGAGTCCTGTTCCCACCGGGCGTCATCGGTGACAGCTTTGGGCTTCCCCCGTTTAAGGGTGCCGGTGATATGTAAATGGTCATTATGTTGGGCTTTCCACGACGGTTATGCCGTGCCTGTCCGTGGCGCCGGGTACTCTCAGACGGTGGGATGGTTCCGCCTTGGGATCGACCCACGATTCATGGTTTTTGGCCGTGACGGGTCGCCATAGCAATTGGCTGCGGGCCGTTTTGCGCACTATGACAGACCAGAACGAATAACAACTCGCTTCTCTTACTGGCGTCGCGTTGGTTCGTGGCGTTTCGAAGGATGATGAAAATCGTGTCAGAATCCACTGATCGCGTAGGAAAAGGCACCGATACCGATGTTGTGCTCATCGGTGCCGGAATTATCAGCTCTACGCTAAGTACTTTGCTCAAAGAGCTTCAACCGGATTGGGATCAGGTGATCCTGGAGCGTCTTGATATTCCGGCGGGGGAGTCGTCGTCACCATGGAATAATGCTGGCACTGGCCACTCGGCGCTATGTGAACTGAACTACACGCAGGAAGTCAATGGCGACATTGACATTACAAAAGCGGTGAGTGTGAACGAGAAGTTCCAGATCTCTCGCCAATTCTGGAGCTACCTCATTGAGGAAAATAAGCTCGGCAATCCGCGTGAGTTCATTAACAAGTGCCCCCACATGTCGTTCGGGCACAGCGGTGAGCAGGTCCGTTTCCTCCGTAAGCGTTTTGATGTTCTCAGCAAGCACCCCTTGTTCCCGGGGATGCATTTCACGGATGACAACGAAAAGTTCGCTGAAAAACTCCCCCTGATGGCGCGCGGCCGTGACTACACGGAACCAGTGGCGATTTCGTGGACCAACGAGGGCACGGATATTAACTTCGGTGCTCTGACTCGCCAATATATTGACTACGTCACCCAGAATGGCGTCGAAATCCGGTATGGCAATGAGGTTCAAAACATCTCTCGAGAGGGCAGTCACTGGAAGGTGACCTCGAAGAACCTTCACACCGGGGACACGTCGGTCATTACCGCAAACTTCGTATTCGTCGGTGCGGGCGGAATGGCCCTGCCGCTCCTGGAGAAAGCCGGTATCCCAGAAATTAAGGGCTACGGTGGTTTCCCTGTGTCCGGTGCCTGGTTGCGCTGCACCAACGAGGACTTGATCAAGCAGCACGCTGCGAAGGTGTATGGCAAGGCGTCCGTGGGTGCTCCCCCGATGTCGGTGCCGCACTTGGATACCCGCATTATCGACGGGAAGCGTGGCCTTTTGTTCGGCCCCTACGCTGGCTGGACACCGAAGTTCCTTAAGAAGGGCAGCTTCTTGGACCTACCGAAGTCGCTGCGTCCGGGGAATATCGCGTCGCTGGTCGGCGTCGGCCTTCAGGAATTCGGCCTCACCCGTTACCTCGTGGAAGAGGTGTTGAAGAACCAGACCGCTCGTGTGGAGTCGCTCCGTGAATACATGCCGTCGGCACGTGCCGAGGACTGGGAGCTGGTTACCGCTGGTCAGCGTGTTCAGGTCATCAAGCCGATTGGTGCGCCGAAGTTTGGTTCCTTGGAGTTCGGAACCGCGGTGATCTCGAGCAACGACGGTTCCATCGCCGGTTTGATGGGTGCTTCGCCGGGAGCTTCGATCGCTCCGTCGGCAATGATCGAACTGCTGGAGCGGTGCTTCGGCAGCAAGATGATCGAGTGGGCGCCGAAGATCAAGGAAATGGTGCCATCGTACGGCAAGTTGATGTCGCGTCACACCGATCTGTTCCATGAGCAGTGGGATCGTTCGCAGAAGGCGTTGCAGCTGGAATCCTAAACGGCTATTGAGCACGGCCTGGAATCGGTGAATGTTCGGTTCCGGGCCGTTTTCTCGTGTCTTTCACTTGTCGCATCCTGGTGTTTATTATCAGTGGCGGTAAACCGTTCACGGTAGGAAGCCTCTAGAGTAGGAAGTATGTTGCCTTCGTCACACAGCGTTTCGCTTTTCCCCTTCAGTGCCGTGGTTGGGCAGGACCAACTGAAATTAGCGCTGATCTTGACCGCTATTTCTCCCCGCATCGGCGGTGTCGTTGTTAGAGGCGAAAAAGGCACGGCTAAGACGACGACAGTTCGCGCTTTCTCCCGGATGCTTCCGGACCCGAAGGCGAAGGTTGTTAACCTCCCGTTGGGTGCAACAGAAGACCGTGTGGTGGGCTCTATTGATGTCGAGCGTGTTCTGACAACAGGCCATGCTGAATACCAGCCCGGCTTGCTCAGTGAAGCAAACGGGGGAGTGCTGTATGTCGATGAAATCAACCTGCTGGCGGACCATTTAGTCGATATCATTCTCGACGCTGCCGCAACTGGCCATATCAGCATCGAACGCGACGCAGTGTCCCACACTGAGGACACCGACTTTGTCCTCGTCGGCACGATGAACCCGGAAGAAGGGGAGTTGCGCCCCCAGCTCTTGGACCGGTTTGGTTTGGCTGTCGACGTTTCCGCGCCGCGTGACACGAAGTCGCGGACGGAAGTAATGCGCCGGCGCTTGGCCTTCGATGAGAACCCCGAGGAATTCCTCGAGCAGTGGGCCGATGCCGAGAGGGACATCGCAACGCGCATTGTCGCTGCTAAAGAGCGTGTGACAGGAGTAGAACTCACCGACGTCGTCTTGGGGCGAATCGCATCCATCTGTGCATCTTTTGATGTCGATGGCATGCGCGCAGACCTCGTGATTGCCCGTGCCGCCGCCGCCCATGCTGCCTGGGAAGGCCGGACAACGATCAAGGACTCGGACATTAAAGTCGCGGCCGAGTTGGCGCTCCCGCACCGACGTCGGGACCCCTTCGATTCCCCTGATATCAGCGACGACGAGCTCGACGAAGCGTTGGACCGCGCACGTGACGAGGTCCCCGATGAACCGGATGACGACTCCGCGCCGGACAACACCGAGGACAGTGATGGTGACGTCGATACTAACGATGTCGACGACCCCACCAGCGACGATGGCCACTCGGATGAGACCCCTGACCCCAGCGCTGAGCAGCCCACACCGCAGCAGAACAAGTCCGATGCAGATAACGATGACAACCGCGGTCCGGCACCGCAGGAAGGAGGCCGCGCCGCCCAGGGCGCGCCCTTTCGTCGCTAGGCTTGTTCAGCTTCAGAAGTTAGGCCAGGTCGAATCCACCGCGCTGGGGCGACGATCGCATGCCATCTCAGCGCACGGCTCAACTATCCGAGCAGTACGAGACGGTCACGGTTTCAACGTCGTGGGGACGGTCCTCGCCGCGGCAGATCGTGGAGCGCGGATCGACAATCACACTCACCGTGTTCCTCTGGAATCGAATGACGTGCGCGGAAGCGTTCGTCGTGGATCGGAAGCAAACCTCGTCGTGTTCCTCGTCGATGCCTCGGGGTCGATGGCAGCACGCGACCGTCTCTCAGCTGTGACAGGAGCGATTATGTCGATGCTAACCGACGCTTACCAGCGCCGCGACAAGGTCGCCGTGATCACTATCCATGGGTCAGAAGCAACAGTCGTTCTTCCGCCTACACGGTCGATCACGATCGCTGCTCGTCGTTTAGCCGATGTCAAAATAGGTGGACGTACCCCGTTGGCCGCCGGGCTCGATAAAGCTTATGAGCTAATTACCCGCGAGCATTATCGCGAGCCTGGCCGTAGAGCTATCCTCATGTGTCTGTCGGACGGACGCGCAAATGGCAAAGGTGGTCTGGCTGCTGCCGAGGTAGCAGCTCGTCGTATCGCTCGCCGAGGGCTTGTAGGGAGCGTTGTCATCGATTGTGAACGCCCAGGCCGGGTGCGATTAGGTTTAGCATCACGACTAGCAGCGAACCTCCATGCCCCGTGTGTTCGGTTAGATGAGTTGTCGGCCGATAACCTAGGTGGAGTCATCAAGACGGTGAGCTAAAGCGACGACTCTGCTCAGCTCCGAGTAGACGCAGCGATAATTGCATAGACGCACGCTCGCAGACTAGATTGTGAAAGCCCTGGTCAGGCGCGTTGATGGAGCACAGGCAACGACAGTCACCGAGGAGAAAGACGACAATGCCCAAAGGAAAAGTTGATCCCGCAAACATCCCCAATGACGGATTAACGACACGACAACGACGGATGCTCCCCGTCACCGCAGTCAACACTGGCGATGGCAAAGGAAAATCCACAGCCGCTTTCGGCATGGCCCTGCGCGCGTGGAACCAAGGAATGAACATCGGCGTCTTCCAGTTCGTCAAATCGGCGAAATGGCGAGTCGGCGAGGAAGCCGTCTTCCGGAAACTTGGGGAGCTCCACGACGAGACTGGTGTCGGCGGACCCGTCGAATGGCACAAAATGGGAGAAGGATGGTCATGGTCTCGGACTAAGGGAACCGAAGACGACCACGCACGCAATGCCCTCGATGGGTGGCATGAGGTTGCCCGACGGCTTCACGAGGAAACCCACGACTTTTATGTTCTTGACGAATTTACCTATCCCATGGCATGGGGATGGGTTCCTGTCGAGGAAGTAGCCGAGACACTCCGGAACCGCCCTGGAACCCAACACGTCGTTATTACGGGCCGGCGAGCACCCCAAGAGATCATTGACGTAGCCGACCTTGTGACCAAGATGGAGAAAATCAAGCATCCCATGGATCAAGGAAGAAAAGGTCAGAAAGGTATCGAGTGGTAAACACCCAAGATACGGGCGCGCCGGGACTCGTCATTGCCGGTTCAGCCTCTGGGACGGGAAAGACGACGCTTGCCACTGGTCTGATGGCGGCATTGAGCCGACGCCATGTTGTTGCACCGTTTAAAGTGGGCCCCGACTACATTGACCCTGGTTACCATGGTGTAGCCACGGGACGGCCGGGACGTAACCTCGATTCAGTCATGTGTGGAACCGACCGTATAGCACCGTTGTATCGTCACGGCTCATTGGGCGCGGATATTGCTGTGGTGGAAGGTGTGATGGGTCTTTTCGACGGTAGAATCCCGGCCTTGTCCTCGCACGGTAGAGACAAAAGTAGTGCAGTGGACAGCGGTTCCCTTGCTAGCGGCTCCACGGCCGAAGTGGCGAGGCTAGTTGGCCTTCCTGTCGTTCTCGTCATTGATGTCCGAGGCATGAGTCAGTCGGTCGGAGCCGTCGTGAAAGGTTTTATGACTCTGGATCCGGATGTGACCATCGCTGGCGTGATCTTGAATCGAGTGGGTTCCACTAGACACACGGCTGTCGCGACGAAAGCGGTCGAAGAGCAGGGGGTCCCAGTTATTGGTGCGGTTCCGCGTGCCGTCGATGTTGAGGTGCCTAGTCGGCATTTGGGGCTAATCACGACGTCTGAGTGGAGTGCGGAAGCGCAAGAAGCTGTCGACCATATGGCAGACATGGTGGAAGACTCTGTTGACCTGGACGCTGTGCGCGCCCTGGCTACACCGCCCGCGCCGGGCCCGGTGTGGAATCCTGCTGAGGAGATAAAGCAGTACCCTTCGCCTACGACGCATCACCACCCTGGCGCGGGTTCTTGTCGCCAACGACCATTGATTGCCATGGTTGGTGGGCCAGCATTTAGCTTCTCATACGCAGAGCATCGGGAACTGCTCGACGCAGCAGGTGCTGATGTCATTGATGTGGATCCGTTGGGGGATGAAGAAACGGCGTGCGATGCTGTCCGGCGATCTGACGGGATTATCATCCCTGGAGGTTTTCCGGAAGAGCATGTGAAGGAGCTGTCCTCGAGACGACACTTAGCTCAGCTCATCCGTGAATCAGCGAATTGCCATCGTCCTATTCACGCCGAGTGCGCTGGGTTGTTGTGGCTCCTTGAGAGTTTGGAAGGCTATCCCATGTGTGGGGTATTTCCGGCATCCGCACATATGAACAAGCGGGTGACCCTTGGCTACCGAGAAGCTACTGCTACACAGTCGTCAGTGTTATGGCATCACGGGGATCGACTTATTGGTCACGAATTCCACCACACATCCCTCGTCATTGACGACGTTGCTACGGGGGGTTCGACTGATCCGTCAGAACATCAGTCTGCGTGGACGTGGACCGGGTGGGACGGCCACAATGTCTACGAAGGTTGGGTGCGCAACAACATTCACGCGTCGTATTTGCATACCCATCCCGCCGCCATGCCCAGCGCTATCGTTCATTTTGTCGACGCTTGCCGCGAGTTTCACGATGAGCAGGCGTCGCATTGTGCGTGAGCTGTTCCCGCATCGTGCTTGAGCTGCCGCGGTACGCGTGAGCCGTCGCCTCGTCGATAATGGCGACAACCTGCGCACACAGCCAACCCATCCACCAGCGTCAGCCCCCAACGAGACCGAGACTAAGCTGAAGGCTATGACCGATTTGCCACCAGTGACCCTTCGACCGCTGCCGTCGGAGACTATCAGCGATATCCGAGGACAGCTTCGTGGAACAGTTGCCTTAGTCGGTGGTGGCCCAGGCGATCCAGGTCTGATCTCGTACCGTGGATATCAATATGTGGGGGCCGCGGACGTCATCTTGATCGACCACTTAGCACCTGATCTCTCGCCAATCATTCCCCCTGATTGCGAAGTTATTGATGTGGCAAAGTTGCCGTATCGAAAGTCGGTAGCCCAGGAAAAAATCAACTCGATGCTGGTTGAACACGCAGAAGCCGGTGAATTTGTCGTCCGACTGAAGGGCGGAGACCCCTTCATTTTCGGTCGTGGGCTCGAAGAGCAAGAGTACTGCGAAGAGCAGCATGTGTCGGTCACGGTCGTCCCGGGTATAACAAGCCCCATTGCTGTTCCTGAAACTGCCGGCGTGTCCGTGACTCAACGCGGTGTGACTCATGATTTCACCGTGGTGTCAGGTCACGTGCCGCCCGGGCACCCCAAGTCACTCGTGAATTGGGAAGCATTAGGCCACATGAGAGGCACAATTTGTATCATCATGGGCGTGAAAAATGGTGGCGCCATTGCCCAAGCGCTGATGGATGCAGGTCGTGATCCTGAAACCCCAGCCTTTGTTACCCAAGAAGGAACGACGTCCAACGAACGATCGATTGCGACGACGTTGGCCTCATTAGGGCAAGTGCTGGAAAACGTCGATCCGCCGGCGGTGATTGTCATCGGCGACGTCGCGGTACCGCGTCCCCACGCAGAATAGCCCCTCACGCGAACTCGGCTCTCAAGCCGCGTGAGCTCTACTGCGGAATGAGCATGGTGACGAGGTCCCCCTTCGTCCCTTTCACCGCACCTGGCCGGATTTCCGTCGCGAACCCCAACTCCTTATCGATCACGCTGGATAAAAGCTCGGCGGCATGTTCCTGCTTACATTCAGAAGCTTCCGCCAAGTGCCGAGCGACCAGGCCTTTATAAAACTTGTTGAAGTGGGAGACCACTTTCCGTTTTCCGGCAGCATCAATCGTTTCGACGCGAAGTTCTGTCGCGCCGGGCACGGGGCCCAAATGTCGGTACGTTCCGGAGCGAAAATCGAATACCGCATTGGACTGTGCGTCGGTACTGCCGCGCCACTCGACCAGAGCCTGAGTCAAGGCTGGCTTCCAGCGCGCCCGCATTGTGGAGTCGTTCAAGGTTACGGTGCCGGATAGTCGGTGATGAGGGATGAAGTCGTCGGCAGAAATAACCCCGAATAATGCCGAACCTATGGCCAGGCGACGCATAGCTGCGGCGGATAAAGGCCCCACAGCTGGACAAATGTGACCCGCTTTCGTGACGGGGTCCTTTCGTCCCGAAGGAGCCAGTGCGTCGTACAGAACACCGGTATAGATCGTCAAAGCGGGGGCAGCCTGGCTGGTTAAGAGCTGGGCGTTCGATGCGCGCTCGGCATCAAGGCGTTCAGACAACCCCAATACTTCTCGAGCCTGCGCCCGCCCTTCCTCAGTCTCGACGTTGCACAAGGCGATGAGCTCGTGAGCGATCTCCTGGCGTGTCGGGTTGAGAGAAGGAAAGTGCAGTGTGTCCCAATCCAAAGTTGGACCATCACCGTGGGAGGAGCCACGATCCGCAGTATCGGCTGGGCGAGATTGTGACTCCGACGGCGGAAGGATTATCAACATGGGGAAAGCCTATCGGGCGATCATTCCGGTACCGCGCTGAGGGGCGTCGATAATTATTCTCCGCTGATAAAATCTTCGAGCTGCTGCCGAGCAACCTCATCGCGCAGCTGTTTCGGGGGCGACTTCATGAGGTAAGAGGCGGCCGAATAAACCGGACCGGATACCCCTCGATCTTTCGCAATTTTCGCCGCGCGAAGAGCGTCGATAATTATTCCGGCTGAGTTAGGGGAGTCCCATACTTCTAATTTGTATTCAAGATTGAGCGGGACATCACCGAAAGTCGTCCCCTCGAGCCGCACATACGCCCATTTCCGGTCATCGAGCCAACTAACATAGTCCGAGGGTCCGATATGGACGTTGCCTTCACCCATATCGTGCTCGAGATTCGACGTCACCGCCCGAGTCTTAGAAATCTTTTTAGATTCAAGACGGCGGCGCTCCAGCATATTTTTAAAGTCCATATTTCCACCGACATTTAACTGCATCGTGCGGTCAAGCCGAACTCCGCGATCCTCAAAGAGTTTCGCCATCACGCGGTGGCTGATTGTCGCCCCGACTTGCGACTTAATATCGTCGCCAACAATCGGGACGCCGGCGTCTTCGAACTTCTTGGCCCATTCTGGGTCGGACGCGATGAATACGGGGAGTGCATTAACAAACGCCACGCCAGCGTCGATCGCGCACTGCGCATAATGCTTGTCGGCTTGTTCGGATCCCACGGGCAGATATGACACGAGAACGTCCGCCTCGGTATCGCGAAGCACCTGAGTGACGTCGACAGGTTCCTCGCTCGACTCATCAATTGTCTCTTGGTAGTACTGACCTAAACCGTCGTACGTGGGGCCACGCTGAACAGTGACTCCGCTGGAAGGAACGTCGCAAATCTTAATCGTGCAGTTCTCTGACGCGTTAATGGCGTCGGACAGATCAGTGCCAACTTTCTTTGCATCGACGTCGAATGCGGCGACAAATTCAATATCTCCGACGTGATAGTCGCCGAATTTCACATGCATGAGTCCGGGAACTTTTTCTTCCGGGTCAGCGTCTTTGTAATATTCCACACCTTGAACGAGTGACGAGGCACAGTTTCCGACCCCCGCAATCGCCACGCGAATAGGCTTTCGTTCAGACATAGAGTCTCCTTTCGTTATTTAGTGATGTTCGGCACGGGTGTGCAGGCACAGCGGACACTTTAATGTCGGAAATACGTGTATTTGTTCAGCTCAGCTGGTTTGTTAATCGTTGTAGTTGATCGATTAAGAGGGTGTATCCAGGCGCAAAAAGGTGCTAAAAAAGAACGGATAGTTTTTATTGAGTGTTGGAATTTACCCCTATGTAGGTGTAGTTACGGCTATTGCGGGCCAGGTTCGACGCTGACTGTGAGTTGACTGTGACGCTGACTCTTACGCTGAGGTAGGCGATGGCGTGACGATGGCGTGGCGATGACACTGTGTAAATTTTTTCAGGCGCACCACCACCATGGTTATTCTCATCCACCGGAGCGCGACCTTACTGAAACTGTGGGGTAATGTATCGAGCCATGATTACCCGTATGTCCTCTCTTTTTGTGCGAACCTTGCGTGAAGACCCTGCCGATGCAGAAGTCCCTAGCCATAAGCTCCTCGTTCGGGCGGGTTTTATACGACGCATCGCACCCGGTGTTTATTCTTGGCTGCCGCTCGGGCTCAAGGTTCTACGAAACATTGAGCGGATTGTGCGGGAAGAGATGGACGGCATAGGCGCTCAAGAAATTGAATTACCTGCCTTGCTTCCACGTGATTCGTATGAAGTGACGGGCCGATGGACAGAGTATGGAGACGCTCTTTTCCGGTTAAAAGACCGTAAGAAAGGCGACTATCTCTTAGGACCTACTCACGAGGAAATTTTTACTGAGACGGTGAAAGGTGAGTACTCCTCGTATAAAGATTTCCCCGTCACTCTGTATCAAATTCAAACCAAGTACAGGGATGAAGAACGCCCTCGCGCGGGAATTCTGCGCGGACGGGAATTCGTCATGTGCGATTCCTACTCCTTCGATATGAAAGACGAGGGGTTAGAGAAGTCGTACCAGGATCACCGAGCCGCCTATCAGCGCATGTTTAACCGTTTAGGGCTCGATTACGCGATCTGCGCTGCGACGTCCGGTGCGATGGGCGGGTCCGCCTCCGAGGAATTCCTCGCTGTCTCGCCCGTTGGCGAAGACACGTTTGTCACGTCGACAAGCTCCGATTATGCGGCCAATGTGGAGGCTGTCGTTACCCCTGCACCGACTGTCGACGAGCATGCGGTCGATTCGATTGAGCCGGCGATCACACTTGAGTCGCCTAACTGTACGACGATTGCCGCGCTGGTGGACTGGGCCAATACGAACCAGACGGTGTCCCAGCGGTACGGTCGTGAAATCACGGCTCAAGACACCCTGAAATGTGTGGTAGTGAAGACGCGGAAACCGGGGGAGAGCGACTTCGCGTATGCCATTATTGCCATTCCCGGTGACCGTGAAGTGGATATGAAACGTCTCGAGGCTTCGTTGGAGCCGAAAGAAGTTGTCCTTGCTGAGAAGGAAGATTTCGACGGCCATGACTTCCTCCCCAAAGGCTACGTCGGCCCAGTGGGCATGGCGGAGCACGATGTGAGGGTCCTTGTTGACCCGCGCGTGGTATCGGGTACACGGTGGATTACCGGAGCTGGGGTAGATGGCCACCACAGCGTTGACGTCACGGTGGGGCGCGATTTCACCCCAGATGGCACTATCGAGGCCGCCGAGGTGAAAGAGGGAGATCTTGCACCGGATGGAACCGGCACCTTACTTCTCAAGCAGGGGATTGAGATAGGCCACATCTTCCAACTCGGTCGGAAGTACACAAACGCTTTCGAGCTCGATGTGCTGGATGAAAATGGTAAACGCTCACGCCCGACAATGGGATCCTACGGAGTGGGAATTTCGCGTTTGGTCGGTGTGGTTGCGGAGCAATACCACGATGATAAAGGCTTAAAGTGGCCTGTCAGTGTTGCACCGTTCCCAGTTCATCTCGTGGTTGCGAATAAGGATGCAGAGGCAGCGGAAGCAGCGTCTGCCCTCGCGGAGGATCTATCCAATCGTGGGCTCGACATCCTCTTCGACGATCGGCCAAAGGTCAGCCCGGGTGTGAAGTTCAAGGATTCGGAACTGCTGGGTATGCCCTACGTTGTGGTGTTGGGCCGCGCGTTCAAGGAAGGAAAAGTTGAGGTTCGCGATCGGTTGGCCGATTCGGTGGAAACGGTCCCCGTCGAGGGGGCTGCCGAGCATATCGCGAGGCTCGTCAAAAGCTAACGTCGCCGTGTGAAAAGGCGACGTCGCTTTGTAACAAGCCAACGTCGGCGGAACCGACCAGAGGTGGGATTAGCTGTGTGCCGACGTCCCCTTCCCTGGTAGATGGAGGCGATCGTCATTCATCGCGTTTCCTCCGGCTTTATCGATGAAGTATGCGGCGTCCACGGCTGAATACGTCATCAGTGAGGAGGCTATCTCCATCGCGCTACCTGTGTTCATAGCCCGCGCCTGGTCGTACGTTTTGGCACACGCAAGCAGCTCCAGGTTAATCAGGAATTGCTGGGCGGTTTCTGAGTCTGTCGGCGGGGCTTCATAGGAGTATGCAGCATCGGCGAGGGGGATGTTGTTCTGAGAGACCTTCGCCTGGTCCTCGAGCCATGAAATGATGCGGTCCCGCGTCGCACGGTGCTTATCCGCTGCAGACGCGATGCTCTTTTTTAGTGCGGAGTCCGCAAAAGGGAGGGCTAACCCGAAGCCGTAGATAATTTGATACTCAGTCGTGAGCAGCGTGGTCATTGCGGTGACATCAGCTTTATTAGGGCGACGGTTGTCGCTCGATGAACCCGGCGATGCGGTGAGCCTCGATGGTGAAGCACCATCGTTGCCCTCCTTCGTCTCCGTGCTGCCGGAGTCCGATTCACCGAGCGACGTTTGCGCGGCAATGGTCGATAGTGATGAAGCAATAGAGAGAAGTAAACCGTTATTGCGTTTAGTGTCCGCTTGAGATGCCACCGAGACGATCGACGAACGAAGATCGCTCAGCTTTTGGGATAACTCTTCGTCACTGCTTCCGCCACCCGGTTGCGGATTATCGCCGCCCTGACCGCTGTTCGTGCCGTCTCTCGAGCCAGCGTCACTGTCGCGTTCAGAATCCAGCGTGGAATCTGAGCACGTTGACGGCGAATTCCCGTCTTTATCTGTGCCGCATATGCGTCGGATTTCTTGTCGGAGTGCATCTGCGTGGGTATGAACAAAAACCGCGGCATCGTGGTGTTGGGAAGCGTCAAGTGAATTCGCCACTCCGTTGGCCTGTGCGTAGAGGTCGGATAACTTCTGGTCAGGCTTAGTGTGTGTAGATTCGCACCCGGCTAGCAGGCCGCTTCCGGAGAGCACTGTGACGGCGACGGCAGCACCTATGGCTCGCGCGGAGCGTCCGAAGAAGGCCCGCCGAGATAGAGCAGCACCGGGGGTTTCACGTGAACTGTTCTGTTTCAGCTGTTCAGCACTACTGATCCTCGTCTGCGGGCTTTTCACGTTCCTCATCACCGTTCTAGTCTCTCACAGGCGGTTAGTGGGCTTGGCTGGTACTCGTTATCCTGGTTTTATGGCTTTCCCGACGGCAGAAGAGATTACGCAGCGCGTGGAAAATATCGTGGGTCCGCGTGGATTTGATGTTGAAAAGGTCGATATTAAAAAAGCGGGCGCGAAGTCTGCCGTCATTATCCGTATCGACGGTGATCAGCGGCCTGATCTGGACGTTATCGAGGAACTCTCGGACGAGATTTCCCGCCATTTCGATGCCGCCGAGCGCGATGGCGAGTTGAACTTCGGGGCCGGTTATCGCCTTGAGGTCTCAACCCCAGGTTTTGATGAACCCTTAGTAGCTGCTCGTCATTTTCGACGTCAACGTGGGCATATAGCCACGTTTGTTCTCACCCAGGCGGACGACGCCCGTGGAGGAGACAACGCCGGTAACGCTCAGTTTGTGGCGCGAATCGGTGCTTTGAACGCCGACGAGACCGAGTTGGCGGTTGTTCTCCCAGGGAAGAAGAAACCGTCGGTGGAGACCTACCCGCTGGAGCAGATTCGTGAGGCGAAGCTAGAAGTGGAGTTTTCAACCCCGCCAGAAGCTGAAATGGCTCTTGTTAACACACCCTTTGAGCAGTTGGGGTAGCGCCTGAAAATAACTGCACGTGATGGTGTGGCGGGGCACATTTTGCGACGAAACGACCAGTGAGTAGCCTATGGGAAGTTGAGGTTGCAGGTACAAAAATCGAAGGGCTACAAGTGAACATCGACTTGAGCACGCTGCGTGCGATTGAACGTGAGCGCGGGGTGTCCGTGGAAGACATGACAGCCACCATCGCGAAGGCTCTGCTGGAAGCGTGGGAGAAGTCGTCAGGGGGTGATTCAGAAGCGCGTGTCGATGTCGATCCCGACGATGGGCATGTGGCCGTTATTGTTACTGAGCGAGACGACGACGGTAACGTTATCGCCGAAGTCGACGAGACCCCGTCGGACTTCGGCCGTTCATTCGCTGGTACTGTCCGCGAGGCAATGGTTGCTCGTCTGCAGGAGGCGGAAGCAGACCAGACTTACGAAGAGTATGCATCGCTGACCTCGAAGGTTGTTACAGGCATCGTTGAGGCAGATTCTTTCGCGCGGGCGAAAGGGATCGTTATTGCCCGTCTTGGCACGGAAGCGCACGGGAATGACGGAACGTTGCTTCCCGCCGAGCAGATTCCAGGCGAAAAATATCCACACGGCAAGCGCCTCAAGTTCTACGTGGTTAACGTCAATCGCGGGCCACGTGGCGTGCAGATCATGATCTCCAGGACGCACCCCGAATTCGTGCATCGCTTGTTCGAACTAGAGGTTCCTGAAGTTGCCGACGGTTCCGTCGAGATTGTCTCCATTGCTCGTGAAGCTGGCCACCGCTCCAAGGTTGCCGTGCGGTCGACCATCGATGGCGTGAACGCTAAAGGATCGTGCATCGGCCCTCGCGGGCAGCGCGTCAGAGCGATCATGGACGAGCTTGGCGGCGAAAAGATCGACATCATCGACTTCGATGAGGACCCCGCTACCTTCGTTGGGAATTCTTTGGCCCCGTCGAAGGTTCTCAAAGTTGAGGTTGTTGATCCGGAGGAACAAGTCGCACGGGTGACTGTTCCGGATTATCAGCTGTCCCTGGCCATCGGTAAGGAAGGGCAAAATGCCCGTCTTGCTGCACGTCTGACCGGGTGGCGGATCGATATACACTCGGACACTGAATAAACGCTGGTAAGTTCGCGTAAATCAGTCTGTGACGTTACACTGTTGTATGCCCTTCCATGACGAGGGACGATGACGCACGCTCTGATGGGTTCAGAGCGTAGTTGTCACAACCAACAGAGAGTTATACACAGAGTTACTGCGATAGGAGAGTGGCAGAGAGTGCATCGCCAGGGTTCAGCCCTCGTCCGCATACGCACTTGCATTGCTACTCGGACGCGGTGCTCTGACACTCGTATGTTGTGTGTCGTCCTAAGGCAAGACGGTGCATCACAGGGCGGTTCGTCAAAGAAAGAGGCTGTGATTATTCCAGATCCCTCCCGGTCTTTACCAGGTCGAGGGGCATGGATTATTCCCACAGCAGAAAACTTTGAACGGGCCCGTCAACGGCGTGCTTTCGAGCGTGCCCTCCGGATATCAGGTAAGGCTGATACCCGCCAGATCGGTGAATACATCGAGTCATTGGAGTCAGGGAGCGTTACTGCCACCTAATCGACGCCAGTTTTAAGTCTGGCTTTCTCTTTTCCGCACACGGATAGAGGTTGATTGAGATGGCGGACAGTACAACTAACCCGAACTCTGCACACTCAGTAGGAACCATTGAACGAAGGAAGACCTGAACACTGATGAGCACACGATGAAGCATCAGCGATGAATGTCAATAGTTAACCCCGGAGTCGACGCGGCATGAAGGCCCTCGACTCCACAAGTGAGGAGAGTAGTGCCAAAGCTTCGTGTCCACGAGCTCGTTAAACAGCTCAACCAGCTAGACAGCAGTCTTAAATTAACAAGTAAAAAGCTGCTCGCTGCGCTCGAAGAGCAGGGAGAATTTGTCAAGACCGCGTCGTCGACGGTCCAGCCTCCCGTTGTTAAAAAGATGAAGGAATACTACGGGGTGGCTGATAAGTCCTCCGGTTCACCGTCATCGAAGTCGAACCCCGCGGCCACGGCTGCTGCAGCTGCCGCTGCAGCAGCGCACCGTAGAAATCCTTCGGCATCGCCGTCGCCCGCGTCGATGGCCAATCGAAAGAATGCCAAAGGCGGGGAAAACCCCAAGTCGAATCAGTCGGCTACATCAGCTGGTAGTGCGAAGTCGGATTCCGCTGCAGCTTCGGCATCGGCTGGGAAAGCTAGTGGAAAGGCTCCCTCGGCAGCCGATCATTCGACGCCGACGCCGGGACAGCGGCGGCGTCCATCTGGTCCGACTCCGGGTACAGCTGCCCGCGCCTCGGGAAGCCCGAATGCTCCCCGTCCTGCACAGAGCGGTAGCAATTCGTCAGCTCAGGGTGCCGGAAAGCCGTCTGCATCCAAGTCAGAGGCATCGTCCAAGCCATCGGCTGGGAAGTCCTCACCCAAGCCCGGTCAGCCACGGTTTGAAGAACCGCGGGCGGCAGGGAAGAAGTCTCCGAAGCCCGGTCCGAAGCCGAGTGATCAGGCGGCACGTTCTCAGCGTCCGACCCCGAAGCCGGGTCAAGGGGCTCCGAAGCCAGGCGCTAAGCCCGGTGGCAAACGAGCTCCCCGTGTAGCGAATAATCCGTTCTCCTCGGGAACACGGCCTGCGCCGCGCCCGCGTGGTGGGGATATGCCACGTCCGGGTGGCACCTCAGGTAAGCCCGGCCAGCGTGGTGGCGGTCAGCACTCGCCGCGTCCCGGTGGACACACGAAGCCGAGCGGTCGCGGTCGCGGTGGTAACCGCAATGAGCGATCCTCGAAGCAGGGCAGTGGACACGCTCCAACACCTGCGATGATGCCATCCCACCCGAGCCCCGGTCAGATGCCCTCCAAGTCCTCGAACCACTTCGGTGGCGGCCGAGGCCGTGGCGGACATGGACCCGGTGGCGGACATGGTGGTGGTCCTCGCGGTGGTCGCGGAGGCCGTCGCGGCGGTACCGCGGGTGCATTCGGACGTCCCGGTGGCGCTCCGCGTCGCGGTCGTAAGTCGAAGCGGCAGAAGAGGCATGAGTACGAGGCAATGCAGGCCCCGACCGTTGTTGGTGGCGTCAAGCTGCCTAATGGTCATGGCAAGGCTATCCGCCTCGCCCGTGGTGCCTCCTTGGCTGACTTTGCGGACAAGATTGATGCAGATCCGGCCGCATTGGTTCAGGCTCTGTTCAACTTGGGTGAAATGGTCACCGCGACAGCATCGGTTTCCGACGAGACCCTGATGCTTCTTGGGGACGAGATGGACTACAAGGTTCAGGTCGTCTCACCCGAAGATGAAGACCGTGAGCTCCTTGAATCCTTCGACCTCCAGTTCGGTGAGAACGAAGGTGGCGCAGAGGATCTGACTAAGCGTCCTCCGGTGGTTACCGTCATGGGTCACGTTGACCACGGTAAGACTCGGCTGTTGGACACGATCCGTAAAGCCAATGTGGCTTCTGGCGAAGCCGGTGGCATTACCCAGCACATCGGTGCCTACCAGGTTAAGGTTGACTTGGACGGCGAGCACCGCTTGGTGACATTCCTGGATACCCCGGGCCATGAGGCGTTCACCGCCATGCGTGCCCGTGGTGCTCAGTCCACCGATATCGCCATCTTGGTGGTCGCTGCCGACGACGGCGTCATGCCCCAGACCGTAGAGGCCATCAATCACGCGAAAGCAGCCGACGTCCCGATCGTCGTCGCTGTCAACAAGATTGATAAAGAAGGCGCGGACCCGGAGAAGATCCGTGGCCAGATGACCGAATACGGTCTCACCCCAGAAGAATGGGGCGGGGACACCATGTTCGTGGATATCTCAGCGAAGCAGGGCCAGAACATCGACAAGTTGCTTGAAGCAGTTCTGCTGACTGCGGATGCATCGCTCGAGCTGGTGGCCAACCCGGACATGGATGCCCAGGGTGTTGCCATCGAGACCCACCTCGATCGCGGACGTGGACCGGTCGCCACCGTCATCGTCCAGCGCGGTACGTTGCACGTGGGTGACTCGATCGTCGTGGGTGACGCGCATGGTCGCGTCCGTCGTATGACCGACGAACGTGGCAACGACATCACCGATGCTGGTCCGTCGGTGCCTGTGCAGGTTCAGGGACTTACCAGTGTCCCCGGCGCTGGCGATAACCTCCTCGTTGTCGAGGACGATCGCACTGCCCGCCAGATTGCGGATCGTCGTGACGCACGACGTCGTAACGCCTTGGCGGCCCGCTCCCGCAAGCGCGTCTCCCTCGAGGATCTGGACAAGGTCCTTAAGGAGACCAGCAGCCTGAACCTCATCCTTAAGGGTGACAACGCCGGTACCGTTGAGGCCCTGGAAGATGCTCTGCTTAAGCTCGACGTTGGAGACGAAGTTGAGCTCAACATCATCGACCGCGGCGTCGGTGCCGTCACCGAGACAAATGTCCACTTGGCGGCTGCCTCGGATGCGATCATCATCGGGTTCAACGTCCGTGCCGAAGGCAAGGCCACTGAGGCCGCCCACGCTGAGGGCGTCGATGTCCGGTACTACTCGGTCATCTACAAGGCGATTGAAGAAATCGAGGCTGCTCTTCGCGGCATGCTCAAGCCGATCTACGAAGAGCGTGACCTGGGTACCGCCGAGATCCGTCAGCTGTTCAAGGCCTCCGCAGTTGGTCTTATTGCCGGCTGCATGGTTGAGACAGGCGTCGTTAAGCGAAATGCGACAGTCCGGTTGGTTCGCGATGGCAATGTTGTTGCCGATAAAGCAACCGTTACGTCGCTGCGCCGCGGTAAGGACGATGTCCAAGAAGTCCAGCACGGCTACGAGTGCGGTATGGTCTTGTCCTACCCCGACATTTTCGTCGGAGACAAGATCGAGGCCTACGAATTGGTTGAGGTTCCTCGGGACAAGCAGAACAAGAAGGCCTCGAAGAGCAAGTAACCATAAGCCCTTCGTTGGCCAGGGCGATCTCCTGATCAGGTGATCGGGTTGATCGTCAGGTAAACTCCCTCCACGTAGATAATGGAGGGAGTTTTTCTAATGGCTGATCGCGCTCGCGCTGCGCGCATGGCTAAGCGCATCCAAACTATCGTGGCGAACACCATCGAACATAGTGTGAAGGACCGCCGTTTAGAGCTCGTTACCATCACCGATACCCAGCTCACCGGCGACTTGCACGACGCTACCGTTTTTTACACGGTCCGTGGGCGCACTCTCGACGAAGAACCCGACCGTGAACAGGCGGCCGAAGCACTTCACCGGGCACGTGGTCAACTACGGAAAGCCGTGGGGGACCAGTTGGGAGTTCGGTTTACTCCGACCTTGACATTCACTTTGGACACTGTTCCGGAAACAAGTGCTCGTTTAGAGGAGCTTTTAGCCCAGGCTCGACAGCGAGACCAAGAAGTTGCACGTCAAGCTGAAGGGGCAACTCCAGCCGGGGACGCCAATCCGTACAAAACCTCGACGCACGAGGGACGTCCTGAGAGCGAAGCGGATGGGTGGTAACGATTCGACATTCATCCCGCGCGGATTGCCGGTGACAGATCGGGACGCATGGGTCTTCTTGCAGGCTATGGCCTGGGAGTCTCATGCTCTTGCCGACGACGAACGCGCTCTGCATCCCTGCGTTGTGATCAGTCACGTGCGCCCGGATGCGGATACTGTTGGCTCGGCCTGCGCTCTCGTCCATCTCATCCGTCGGTGGGGTGGGACTGCTGTGGCTGTGGACGCCGACGGTGGAGTGCCGTCATCTGCTTTCTCTGTTCTGAATACAGAGGATGTGTACGTCCCGCTCGAGGACATCCCTCGTGATCCCATCGCGGTGGTGTGCGTTGACACGGCTTCCCTGGATCGGTGCGGAGTCGCCGTCGATATGGTCGAGCGCGCCTCAGAGAAAGGTCGCTCTTTGGTGATTGACCACCATGAGACCGCAACCAATTTTGGCAGCATCAATTGGGTTCACCCGGATGCCGATTCCACGACGAGCATGCTCACTTCTTTATGTGACATGTATTCGGAAACGATCGACCGGACCATGGCCACGGCGCTCTACGCCGGTCTCGTGACCGATACTGAGAGCTTTCGCTGGGGCGGGGCCACCCAGTTTGCGACAGCTCATCGGCTGGCATCGACGGGAATTGATACACGGAGTATCTCGTCGTCGTTAATCGATGACCATTCTGTTCCTTACCTGCGGATGTTAGGCGCAGTGTTGTCCGACTTGGTGTATGAGCCGTTGGCAGTGAATGGTCGTGGTTTGGTGTGGGGTGTTGTCACCGATAGCCAAGCTCAAGAGGCTGTCGAATGCGATGTCGAATCAGTTATCGACGTAGTTCGGACGGCATCGGAAGCCGAGGTCGCCATGGTTCTGAAGGAATATCGGCCAGGCGAGATTGTGGTGTCGTTGCGGTCCCGTGGCGCGGTCAATGTTGCCCGGGTGGCGGAAGAGTTAGGGGGTGGGGGCCATGCGCAGGCGGCCGGATTAACCTGGCAAGGCACTCGGGACGGTTTTATGGATGCTTTTCGACAGCGTGTGGACCAAGAGGAGAAAACCGGTCGATGAGTAGTGATAACGTCGATCGCTCTGCTAGTACCGGCAGGAACGGCGACGGGGTTGGTGTTTGGAAGATCTTATCGATCGCTCTTCCATCGTTGGGTGTCCTGGCGGCTACCCCTATTTATCTCTTGTTTGATACGGCCGTGGTGGGGCGCTTAGGTAAGACGGATTTGGCTGCACTTGCTGCAGCAACGACCATCCTTGCCCAAGTCACCACGCAGCTCACATTCCTGTCCTACGGGACGACAGCTCGCGCGGGGCGTTTCTATGGTGCAGGCCGACGCGATAAATCAATTGAAGAGGGCGTGCAGTCGACATGGATCGCTGTGCTCGTAGGAATCGCTTTGGCGGCGGTGATTTGGATCCTCGCCCCGGTGTTGACGAACTGGCTGGCCGATGATCCCGGGGTAGGCAAAGAGGCGACGAGATGGCTGCGCGTTGCGTCGCCAGCGGTGCCCCTGACTCTCATGACAATGGCGGGGAACGGTTGGCTGAGGGCAGTCCAAAATGCCAGGTACCCCCTGTATTTCACCTTGGCGGGGGTTGGACCAGCGCTTATCCTGGTGCCAATATTGGTGATGCGGTTGGGGATTGTCGGTTCCGCCCTGGCGAATGTCACAGGTGAGACTATTACATCATTGTGCTTCCTCGTCTGCCTGATACGGGAGAACAGCCGATACGAGAATTCGTGGAAACCACGATGGTCGATTATGAAAGACCAATTGGTGATGGGCCGTGACCTAATCGCGCGCTCACTGAGTTTCCAGCTGTCCTTTATCTCTGCGGCCGCTGTTGCTGGTCGTTTCGGTGCAGCATCTCTGGCAGCCCACCAGGTTTTGTTGCAGCTGTGGAACTTCTTAACCATGGTTCTCGATTCGTTGGCTATTGCCGCGCAGGCGTTTGTTGGTGCTGCTCTTGGCGCTGGACGGTCGACTAATGCTAAAGCCGTGGGGCGGTCCATCATTAAGTGGTCATCGCTCTTTGCCGTGGTGCTAGCCGGTGGGATGTCCGCGGGGTACTACTGGATTCCCCGCCAATTCACCCATTCGGAGAGTGTGCTCGACGCGATGGCCGGGCCGTGGTGGCAGCTGGTTGTCCTTGTCCTGCTGGGCGGGTTTGTTTTCGCCCTCGACGGGATTTTGCTCGGCGCCGGTGACGCAATCTTCCTCCGTAACGCCACCCTGGTGTCGGCCTTGGTGGGCTTCCTGCCCCTGACCTGGATTTCCCTGAACCAGGGTTGGGGACTGGTTGGTGTCTGGTGGGGGCTTATTACCTTCTTCTTGTTCCGATTGGCGACGACTACGCTTCGATTCCTCCGCGGAAACTGGGCCCGAGTGGGCGCGCAGTGATCCCGACGGGCTTTTTCCCCGACGGCTGTGCGTGGTCTGAATTGTGTATCTCCGAGCCTTCACAGCCGTCACGCAACGCGGAGTGGCCGTCCGTCAGCCGTAGGAACTGGGACGCTTTGCATCCCCAAGAACGCGCTTATGTCGGCGACGCTGTGCCGCTCAGACGGGCGCAATTCGCTGATGCGCGCGCGTGTGCCAGAAACGCTTTAACGGATCTCACCGGCCATGACCATGCTGACACTGTCATTGCGAAGGGCGAGCGTGGAATGCCACTCTTTCCCCACGGCATCGTCGGATCGCTGACTCACACGACAGGTTTCCGCGCAGCGGTCGTCGCGCGTACAAATACGTTGAAGTCCATCGGCGTGGACGCAGAAGTAGCCAAGCCACTACCTGACGGTGTGTCCAACGTTGTTCTCACCCCTCGCGATCTGCAAAATATCGCTGCTGTGCGACAACATGGACAACAGGATGTGCAGCACAACAAGAGCGATCCACGGTTTTCGTCGACAGAAAAGATCTTGGAAACAGTGGTCTTCTCGGCGAAGGAGGCGCTGTATAAATCGTGGTTCCCGCTAACTCACGTTTTTCTCGATTTTGCCGAGGCAGACATTGAACTCCGCCACGACGGAACATTGACTGCCTCCGTCCATCATGATGCGGCTTGTGGAACAGTTCCCCGGACGATACCGGGGCGATGGATGGTCAGCTCAGGGTACGTCGTGACAAGTACGTGGATTACGCCGATCGCCTAGCTCGAGCGCGGCCCGCGGTGGTGTTCATGACGAGGCGTGATCATGAGAGGGTTGCCGGGCGGGCGACGAACACCGTTTTCGCTATCTTCCCCTCGTTCTTCATTAAAGCTATAGCGTGTCCATCGGCTGACACCCCCGCGTAGACATCCTCCAGATCCGACGCAGGAATACGTTTCCCCATCGAGACCGCGGTGGCTTCGTCGTCACTTAAGTGCCGGATGGGGAACGCCCGGGTAATGGCCTGGTCGAGGGAATAGCTAAGCGATGCCCGTGGAGTTTCGCCGGTCAACTGTTCGTCGCGAATCCGCTGCTCGCTTAGGGATTGCTCGTCGCGCAATTGGTCGAGTGTCTTGGCGTTATCGAGACTAAAAGAGCCGACGCGTGTGCGACGAAGTGCCGTCAGATGTCCCCCGACTCCCAGTATTTCGCCCAAGTCCCTCGCGAGCGCGCGAATGTAGGTGCCCGACGAACAATCGACGGTGACATCGAGGTCGATTACGGTGACAGCATCATCCCCAACGTCGATGGGGGCCTTTCTCACATTGCGAATAACAAAGCTGGAGACGGTGACGGGCCGTGGGGGAAGGGAAACTGTTTCACCAGACCGTACGAGGTCATAGGCACGACGGCCGTTCACCTTGATGGCGCTGACGCTGCTCGGCCGTTGCAGGATATCGCCGGTGAGTTGCTCGCAGGCCTGATTTATCCGGTCCGGTTCAGAGAGCAGCAGTGATAGTCGCTCGCGGGTGGCCAGGCTAATGAGAGGATGCTCGGCGGCTTGGGCGTAATTGTCATCAGCGTTATAGGGGTAGGGGATCGGTTTGCCTTCTGCATCATCCGTTGTGGTGGCGAACCCGAGGCGGATCGTGGCGTCGTACGACTTCGTGTCCGCCACTAAGTGCGTCATAAATTTTGTGCCGCGCTCAATTCCAAGGATCAAGACGCCGGTTGCCGCTGGATCGAGCGTCCCCGCATGCCCAACCTTGCGCGTCCGCATCAGGCGACGAATCGCCGAGACGACATCGTGGCTCGTCATTCCTGCGGGCTTATCGACGATGACAATGCCGGAGCGGTCCAGTACCGATGATGAGTGCGTCGACGAACTGGTGGTGTGTGGTGTTTCGCCACGCGGACGCTGTGTACGTGGCCGTTGTGTAGAGGACTGTCCGGGGTTCTCTGAGGCATTCACGGGTTTAGCGTAGCTGACGTCTTACTCGTGGAGCGCGAAGGACTGTGGGCTGAGGAGGACCCTGAGCCACACCGTCGTCACGGTTGTTTATATCGGGGTCGTATCGCAGAACGTCGCCCCTGTGACGTACGCTATTCACGTGGATATTTGGCACGGGTTGGATAACATACCGCAGTCCCTCGAAGCGTCCGTCGTTACTATTGGTGTGTTCGATGGTGTTCATCGTGGGCATCGTCGGCTTATCGGTACTGCTGTCCGTCGTGCTCGTGAACTGCATGTTCCCTGTGTGTTGATGACATTCGAACCTCACCCGGTCAAGGTGTTTGCGCCGGAACGTACTCCACGGCTCTTGGGAAGTTTGAAGGATCGTCAAGCGATGGCCGAAGAGCTGGGCGTGGATTATTTCTTGACCGTTGATTTCACGCGAAGCTTGGCTGCCTTGAGCCCAACTGAGTACATCGAGCAGGTCCTTGTTCAGCAGCTCCATGCCAGGGCCATCGTGGTTGGTGAGAACTTCACGTTTGGTCACAAAGCGGCAGGCACGTCTCAGACACTGGAAACTGAAGGACCTCGGTATGGATGCGATGTTGATATTGTCCCGCTGTTGAGTGAGGACGGTCATACGATTTCCTCGACATTCATTCGTTCTCAACTTGACCAAGGACATGTCGACGAGGCCGCGTGGGCTCTCGGGCGTCCGTATTCCGTCTATGGCGAGGTTGAACACGGCGCCGGGCGGGGTGGCCGGGAACTGGGATATCCCACGGCCAATCTCTATATCAACCCGGAGCGTGCGTTGCCCGCAGATGGCGTCTATGCCGGCTGGTTCACGATTGATCCTGGTGAGACCGTCGATGGAGATATGGAACCGGGAGTTCGGTATCCAACCGCCATTTCGGTGGGGATGAACCCAACATTTAACGACGATCGTCGGTCGGTTGAATCTTTTGTGCTTGATAAGCACGCGGATTTGTACGGTTTGCATGCGACAGTCGAGTTCATCGGTTATGTCCGGGGAATGGAAACATTTTCGGGTGTTGACGAGCTTCTCGCTGCCATGCACCGCGACGTTGACGCAGTAAGGGCGATGACGGCTCGGAAGTAGGATGAGCGCGGGTGCTTTAGTATTTCCTGGGGTGTGCATGACCTGGTTTTGGGCCTGCTGGATGGTATTTCGGGTCCATCCGAACATGTGGTAGCCTCGGTCGGGTATCAACTGCGGTCCGTTGCAGTTGTGAAAGCTGTGTCTTTTACGACATAGCGCATACGGACTGAAATAACGACCTCAATCTCAGGAGTTTTCCTATGGCTTTGTCCGCTGCAAAGAAAAAAGAAATCCTTTCCGAGTTCGGTCTTCATGAGACCGACACCGGTTCAACCGAGGCTCAGGTTGCCTTGTTGACCGAGCGCATTCGTCAGCTGACGGAGCACCTTCGTGAGCACAAGCATGATCACCACTCACGTCGTGGGCTTATGCTCTTGGTCGGTCGTCGCAAGCGTTTGTTGAAGTACTTGGCTGCTAACGACGTCGATCGTTACCGTAACCTGATTGCCCGTTTAGGTCTCCGCCGCTAATTGCTGCGTCGGCAATCGTGACTCGGTTCTGCACAGTGCGGCAGGGCCGAGTTTTTCATATCTGGAGCTTGTGAACGGTGCTTGGACCTGGCCGTGGTATCGCTGATGAAGCCATCCATAGAGGTAGGTAGGCGTGTCAACACCCCGTCGTCCTGCTCTTCCAGGTTTCACCTGCTAAGATGAGGTCGCCTGAAGATATATGAAGAAGAGATTTCTCGCTGGCGACACCGATGATCGCCCGGGGCACCCATAGAGAAGGACGGATTCCCCCTTTTATGACCAATAATCACTCCGTTTTTTATGACGAAGAGTTTGGCACCCATTCTGTCGAAGCCACGATTGATAATGGCGACTTCGGCTCACGCACTATTCGATTAGAGACCGGACAACTAGCTCGCCAGGCGAATGGCTCCGTCGTTGCGTATCTCGATGAAGACACCATGATGTTGTCGACGACGACCGCGTCATCCAAACCTCGAGAGGGCTTTGACTTCTTCCCGTTGACCGTAGACGTGGAAGAGCGCATGTATGCCGCTGGACGTATTCCTGGCTCTTTCTTCCGCCGGGAAGGCCGCCCAGGCACCGACGCTATTTTGGCGTGCCGCCTGATCGACCGCCCGTTGCGTCCGACCTTTGTGAAGGGACTGCGCAACGAGGTTCAGGTTATCGTCACCGTGATGTCCTTGGACCCGAAAGACATGTACGACGTCGTCGCGATCAACGCGGCATCTGCGTCGACCCAGCTTTCGGGGCTGCCCGTGTCGGGCCCGGTTGGTGGCGTAAGAATGGCTCTCATCGTCGACGACGATCATGAGGATGGTCAGTGGGTCGCATTCCCCACTCGAGAACAACACGAGTCGGCTGTGTTTGAAATGGTCGTTGCCGGTCGTTTGACTGATGAGCAAGTCCCGGAGAAGCCACGGAAGGGACGTCGTCGCGGTCGCAAGTCGAGTCCACGGAAAAAGACCGACAATGTTGCGATCATGATGGTGGAAGCGGGAGCGACGGAAACCGTTGTCGATCGCGTCAACGATGGTGCACCTGCCCCTACCGAGTCCATCGTCGCTGAGGGTATTGAGGCAGCAAAGCCCTTCATTGCCGAACTGTGTGGCGCTCAGCAGGCTCTTCGTCAGGCTGTTGACCCTGAGACCGAAGAGTTTCCTCTGTTCCCACCCTATGGGGCGGATATCTTGGCCGCTGTCGATTCTGAGTCCAAAGGGCGCATCAGCGACATCATGTCCATTGCCGATAAGCAAGAACGTGATGAAGCCCTCGCGTCAGACATGGATGACACGGTTGAGGCTTTGCTTGAGGAATTCCCGGAGCGTGAAGCGGAGATTCGTGCCGCCCATAACGCCGTAACAAAAGAGGTTGTCAGGTCGCGGATTTTGGCTGATGGTTTCCGCATCGATGGCCGCGGCGTCGAGGATATCCGGGATCTCGATGTCGAGGTTGATCTTGTTCCTCGTGCCCACGGCTCCTCGCTGTTCCAGCGCGGTGAAACCCAGATTCTCGGGGTAACGACGTTGGATACGCTGAAGATGGAGCAGCAGGTCGATTCCCTGGGACCCGTCGATCACCGTCGTTATATTCACCACTACAACTTCCCGCCTTATTCCACTGGTGAGACGGGCCGTGTCGGTTCCCCGAAGCGCCGTGAGATTGGGCATGGTGCGCTAGCAGAACGTGCTCTGATGCCCATGATTCCGTCCCGCGATGATTTTCCCTACACCATCCGTCAGGTTTCAGAGGCCCTGGGCTCGAACGGTTCTACTTCGATGGGGTCGGTGTGTGCATCGACGTTGTCCCTGTACAACGCTGGTGTTCCGCTGAAGGCCCCGGTTGCAGGTATTGCAATGGGCCTCGTGTCTGGTGAAGTTAACGGGAAAATGACATACGTCACCCTCACCGATATCTTGGGCGCTGAAGACGCGTTCGGCGATATGGACTTCAAGGTCGCGGGCACGGAGGACTTTATTACCGCGCTACAGCTGGATACGAAACTCGACGGCATCCCGTCGGATGTTCTTGCTGGTGCGTTGAAGCAGGCTCGAGAGGCTCGCCTCGAAATCCTCAACACGATGGCTGAGGTGATTGATGAGCCTGACCCGATGAGTGATTACGCCCCGCGCATCACGACGATCTCTGTGCCGGTCTCGAAGATCGGGGAAGTCATCGGCCCTAAGGGTAAGAACATTAATCAAATTACGGAAGATACCGGTGCTCGCGTGTCCATCGAGGATGACGGTACTGTGTTCATTTCCGCAACGTCCGGTGGCTCCGCTGATGCAGCGGTGGACCGGATTAATGAGATCGCCAATCCTCAACTGCCTAAGGTGGGAGAGCGGTTCCTGGGCACTGTGGTGAAGACCACGGCGTTCGGGGCTTTCGTGTCAATCCTTCCGAATCGTGATGGGCTTGTGCACATCTCGAAGCTTGGTGGCAAAAAGCGCATCGAGAAAGTCGAGGATGTTGTGAAGGTCGGTGACAAGCTTGAGGTGGAGATCGCCGACATTGATAACCGAGGCAAGATCTCGTTAGTCCCCGTGGATGACTAATGAAGCTGATATCCCCTGGGGTATCCATTGTTTCTTTGCCTCATGTCGTTCCTCACTTCTTGTTAAGGCTCGACTAACGGTTATAAACTAATCCGCATGGCGCGCGCGATTAGTCCCTGGGTACCTAACCAACATGGGGCGTGGGCAATGCTTCTGCTTCCCATCATCATGGGAATCTGCTTGGGCATTTGTACTCTGGTGAATGGTTCACCATCGGCCGGTGTAGTCATCATGGGTGTTTCCCGGTCGGTGGTGTTGTTAATAGCTTGGGCGGTCGGCTATTTTGCTTTTTTCGCGTGGGGGCTCTGGGCCAAAATACCGCCACCACGGAACGGCCGGTCGTCCGAGCGTAAGCACCAGGCTTTTGTAGCGACGGCTACGTATTGTGCAATCACGCTCGTGGCGGCGCTCATTACCGTGGCGCTTCGTCCGAGCTTGTTGCTGTGGGCACCCGCCTTTGCCATCGTCATGGGGGCTGCTCTGTGGGAAGTAGTCAGAAAGCGCCCGCGTTCTTTGCTTTCAGGTATAGCGACAGTGGTTGCGTCCGTATTAATGGTTCCCGTCGCCGACCACACGATCCGGGGCAGCATAAACGGAATCGCGTGGTGGTGGACCCTCATTTTAGGCATCTATTTCACGGGTACGATTATTTACGTCAAGACGATGATTCGGGAGCGCAACAATCCGCGCTATTTGACGTTCAGTATTGGATATCACGCAATATTTGTCCTTGTTTCCCTCGTGTTTGCTGTCTTAGCTTCGTGCGGGATTGTCACAGAATTGTCGCCCTATACAGGGCGGTGGTTGATCGTGGGAGCTTGGTTGCTTGTAGTTGCGGCCTCCATATCGCTGTTTCGTAGTTGGGCAGTGCCCCGCTCGGCGCACAACGGCGGGAAGTGGTCGCCGAAGCGGGTCGGGAAGACTGAGCAGCTCGTCACTCTTGGTGTCGTGATAGCGCTCGTTCTGTAGGGGCCTACTTCTTCTTCCAGCCAATGTCCTGCAGTTTGACGTTGCCGAAGAACTTAGGACCAAAGTTAACGAGATCCGGATTAGCCGCCGTAATGGACGGCCCATTAGTCACCGGCATAATCCCGTAACGCGCGAACGCCTCTTTTTCGAGTTCATTGGCCCGACGAATCTGTTCATCTTCGGTCGGAAGTTTCTGCAGCTCATTAATCTTTTCGTCCATCTCTGCGGTACCAGTTCCGGAGCGATTCAACTGAGAATCAGATGCATAGGTCTGTTGGAAATAAGCGACGCCATACGGATCCGACTGGCTAAATCCCATCGGGAACATATCGAAGTCACGACGCGTGACCACGTCGGAAAACTCCGAGCTTGGCCGTTCCTGGATCGATAGCTGCACACCAATATCGGACATCATCTTTTGTGTTGCTTGGGCCGTTGCCCGAGAAAGGCTGTCATCCCCAAGTAACACGTACTTCAATTGCAGTTTTTTACCGTCTTTCCTCCGCACACCGTCGGACCCACGTTTCCACCCGTCCTGCTCAAGTATCTGTTGCGCTTCGTCTTTATTGAACTTCACGACGGCACCGAAGTTGTCGTCATACCCTTTTTGACGGCTAAAGAGCTGGAACGATCCGGGCAGTTTCTCTGAGTACCCCATGCCATTGAACCTAATGGTGGCAAGCTGTGACCGATCAATGCCCGTCATGACCGCCTTACGAACGTTGATGTCGGAGAGAATATCTGACTTCGCATTGAGAGTGATCAGTGACGTGGACGGTGCGGCCCCGGTACGAATATCGACAAGCTTGCCCATTTTTTCTGCTGTCTTGAGCCGCTCACGGCTACCTACCGAGGTCGCGTCGATTTCACCGGCACGTAAGGCATTGATCGACGCTTGTGGTTCCATCTGCCGGAACGTAATGGAATCGAGTTTTCCTTTATCGCCCCACCACTTATCGTTACGTTTAAAGACGACTTCGCCTTTTTTAAAGTTGACGTGGTCAACAGTGTAGGGCCCAGCACCCCATTCAGGATGCAGAGTGCTTTTATATGCGTTATTGAACGTCTTAGCATCTGAAACTTGTGGGGGGAGCAGAATGTTGAATAGACCTTTCCACCAGGGATATACCTGGGAGAACGTCACTACTGCTTGTTTATCGTTCTCGCCGGGAGTTACAGATTCGATGAGTTTGTACCCATCGGTGGAGGAGGGGATGTAATCCTCATCAGTCCCGTTGTTTGCTTTCCACGTGTTTTCAAAAGCACGCCAGTCAATCGGTGTGCCGTCGTTGTACACAGCACGCGGATTGATGGTGTAGGTCAGAACCGTTTTGCCAGAACTTGTGTCTTCCTTGATATCAGTCACATAGTCGTGGTTCGGAGAGAACTCACCGCGCGGGGTGTACATAGCCAATTCGGGGTTGTAATACGACCAGATCGTGGTGGTGTAGCTCGTACCGTCGCCATGGAAAGGATTCTCTTGGGTCGTTAATTCGTCAATAGCTAAATTGAGATGCCCACCATCTTTTATCTGGTCTCGGCTCGTCGGTTTGTAGTCAGCAATGTGGTCATATCCCCGGTGTGAACTGCTAGCGTCGTCGTTATAACCGCATGCAGCCAGAGGCATACTTGATGTCGAAACAATGACGACGAGGGCCATGATGACCTTCGCGCGCACGCGCCGTTGTGCGTGTCGAACGGAGTGCCGCAGGGACACGAGTAAGGGGACGTTCACGGTTTTACCTTCCGACGAAGATGTGGCGGGGTGATGGATCGCTCGATCACGATGCATGCGCATGACAATCACTACTCGGCATCCACAGTGTGGACGGGTCGGTCGTGCGCTGCGTGAGGATCCGGAATCGGGATAGCGGCCAGCAGCTTTTTCGTATATTGGTGCTGGGGGTTGTCGAAAATGTCATCGGTATTTCCCTGTTCGACGAACTCTCCTTGGTACATCACCGCGACACGATCGCTGATATGTCGAACGACGGACAGATCGTGAGCAACGAACAAGTAGGAAAGACCTAGCCGACGCTTGAGGTCGTCGAGAAGATTGATCATCCCGGCTTGAATCGAAACGTCGAGGGCAGAGACTGGCTCGTCCAGGACGATGAGCGCGGGATTTGTTGCCAAGGCGCGGGCAAGACCAATTCGTTGCCGCTGACCACCAGAGAACGCACTGGGGAAGCGGTCGATATGCGCAGCGTTGAGACCAACAAGCTTCATCAACTCGGTCACGCGCTCGTTAATGTCCCCGTCGAAACCAAGACTCTTCAATGGCTCGGTAATGATCTCGCGCACGGTCATGCGCGGGTTGAGAGACCCCATAGGATCCTGGAAGACAATTTGTATGTTCTGACGCGCCTTCAGACGTGACTTCCGCGTGAAACGTGCCGCGGATTCTCCGCACAGTTCGATCGCAGTTCCGTCCGGCGGATTCAGATCCATGATCTCTAGCAGTGTGGTTGTTTTCCCGGATCCCGATTCGCCGACGATCGCAAAGCATTCGCCTTGTTTAATGTCGATATCGACGCCACGGACAGCGTGAACCGTACCCACACGACGCTTAACGAGTGCACCCTTGAGTAACGGGAACTCCTTGCGGAGGTTCGTCACAGACAACACTGTCGATCGTTCGCTACGTGGAGTGCCGGCGAGAATGTCATCGGCGAGAACAGGAGGCGGATACATCCTCGTATTGTCGATTCTTTGATCAACAACTTCGTGGGATCGGAAGCAGGCTGTGTTGTGGTCGGGGTTATCGTCGAGGGGGATCGCGAGTGGCTCTTTCTCCCGGCACTTGTCGATAACCACAGGGCATCGAGCAGCAAAGGGGCACCCCTGCGGGAGATCGATCAGCATGGGCGGGTGCCCAGGGATAGTGGGGAGTGCTCCTCCCGCTTGTTTGTCCACACGGGGAGTCGACTCCAGCAGTCCAATCGTGTACGGCATCTTTGGGTTGTGAAATATCGACGACACATCGGCGCGTTCGACGGGCCGACCGGCATACATGACAAGCACGTCGTCGGCCGTTTCCGCGACGACGCCCATATCGTGCGTGATCATGATCGTCGCAGCGCCTGTCTCCCTCTGCGCCACTTTGATCAGATCCAGAATCTGTGCCTGGACGGTGACATCCAAAGCAGTGGTGGGCTCGTCGGCAATGAGTATGCGCGGATTATTAGCGATCGCAATGGCTATGACGACACGCTGACGCATACCACCGGAAAACTCATGCGGAAAGGCCTTCACACGCTTGTGCGGCTCCGGAATGCCAACCATATCGAGTAGCTCAATAGCGCGCTTCCAGGCATCAGCCTTCGACATGGGGGAATGGCACTGAATGGCTTCAACAATTTGTTCACCAATGTTAAACACGGGGGTCAGAGACGACAGCGGATCCTGGAAGATCATGCCGATGTCTTTTCCACGGATCGCGCTCATGTCTTTATCGTTCATACCTATGAGCTCGCGGCCATCAAGTTTGATTGACCCAGAAATCGCAGCTGAGTCAGGCAAGAGGCCCATCACCGCCAGAGAAGTGACGGATTTACCCGATCCGGATTCACCAACAATCCCCAGAGTACGTCCTGGATATAGGTCGAAATCAACACCGCGGGCGGCGTGAACGGTTCCCGCCTCCGAGGGGAAACGAATGGTGAGTTCACGGACGGAGAGAATAGGTTTTCAGTCGACCGCGTCTGAGTAGATGACAACACTTCAGATGTCATGAGACATGTCCTCCAGCAGCAGAATAGGGATCCAGAGCATCGCGCAGGCCGTCAGCGATAAACGCCATGGAAATTGTCAGGAGTGTAAGGATCAGAGCCGGGAAGTAGAACTGCCACGGTGATGCGTCGACAGCTCCGGTACCGACCGTTAGAAGAGTGCCCAGGGACACGTCGGGAAGCTTCACTCCTAGCCCGAGGAATGATAAACCTGTTTCTGTCATCACCGTGGCGGGAACTCCGAGTGCAAATTGGATAATTAAGAGCGAACCAATATTGGGAATAAGGTGCCTAATCACAATGCGGGGAGTGTTAACACCCATATATTGTGCTGCTTTGACATAGTCGTTCTGTTTGACCGATAACGCCATTGACCAAATGACGCGCGCTGGGTAAATCCATCCGAAAATGATCAGAACTAAGATCAATAGTTTCCAGTCCCCGCCCGAACCAGAAACTAGTAGAGCGATGATCAAGAAGGAGGGGATGGCCAACATAAAGTGAATGAAGGTCAAAATGATCTTTTCTGCAATACCACCCAAGAGCGCCGCTACACATCCGATGAGCGCGGAGAGAATAGACACACCGAGAGAGACCGTCACAGCGATAATGAGTGACCGTCCTAATCCGTGGATTGTCTGGGCGAAGAGATCATTTCCAGAGTCTGAGGTTCCAAACCAATGTTCAGAACTAGGGGCAGTGGCTAGGTGGAGAAAATCCGGTTCCTCATAACTCCACTTCGAAATATATGGTCCAAAAATCGAAGCGAAAACCAAAATAAGAAAACCAACGACGCCGATAAGGGCCAGTTTGTTTCGTGCGAAACGACGCGCGTATAAGGCAGTTTTATGCTGAGCCATTTAACTCACCCTTACCCGGGGATCTAAGATCACGACAGTTATATCTGCGAGAATTGCTGCCACCGCGGTCGTGAAAGCACCGAAGGCGGCGACGGCTACGGTTCCGTATATGTCATTGTGCGATAACGCCGTAATGAAATAATCGCCCATTCCCTGCCAGGCGAAAATTTTCTCAGTCATAATGGCGCCCGTGAAAATCCCGGGAATAGAGAATGCCACCGAGGTCGCCACCGGAATTATCGACGTACGCAAGGCGTGTTTCCGAATAGCTTTACGCCGAGGTAGACCTTTCGCCCGGGCCGTACGGACATAGTCGGCGTTGAGGTTATCGAGGAGCAATGAGCGCTGCATCATGTGGTAGCCCGCGTAACTTACCAAGAGGAGTGAGAACGTCGGTAGAGCAACGTGCTGAAGGAAATCGAGGAGGGTAGGGAAGAATCCGTGAACGCCATATTTCGATGCGCCGGTGACATAAAAAATTCGGGAACCAGTGATTCGGTTGACCCATAAACCAAAGGCCACAGTAATGATCGATGCGACAACGATGTGGAGGTTCATGGTAACAATCGAAATTCCTTGCCAAATACGATCGCCCATTTTGTATTGATTACTGGCGGTGTACACGCCGATAGCAACACCGATGATGACGGATAACACTGTTGCTAACAGAAGAAGCTCTGCCGAGACCCAAATGCGAAATGAAATCTGCTGGTTAACAGACTCGCCGAGCGGAGACTCTCCCCAGTCCCAGTGAAACAAGATATTCGATAACCATGTCCACCACCGCTCGAAAAGTGGGGTGTTATCAGAGAGATTCAGCGGCTGAAGTGTGCGTTGAATTTGATCCTCTGGCAGCGGAGGTCGTCTGCCGACATAGTTTGACTTGGGATCGAGGAATGCAGTCGCAAGGAAGAATGTGATGTTAGTGGCAATGAAGATGATAGCGAGCCATCCGCCTAGCTTCTTCACCAAATATTTCGTCATAGTCAGGGGCCTCATCGTCACGAAGACAAGCTTTACGCATTGAAATGTAAAACTGATTGATGACGTGGCGTTGCTAAATGTCGAAACAAAGAGGTTACAAAATGTTTCGGCTGTATTACGTCGTGGTCTCTATCAAGCTGAGCTGGAAGAATGTGAATACGAGTCATAACTTTAATTGGGGCGACTCAGGCAGTGGGGTTACCGTCCGGGGGTAGCTCGGTATCGTGCGAGAAGGGGTAGACTATCGCCGTTGCGGTGGTAGCGACCACCCACATGACAGATATATCCACTAATGATGGGAGAAATAATGACTTCACCACTCAAAGTCGGTGTCATCGGTGCTTCGGGGAATGTAGGACAGACACTCGTTGCGGCATTGAAGGGGGAGTCAGACCTTGAACTTGTTGCTGCGGTGGACCACGACGATTCCTTAACTACGTTGCTCGATTCAGGTGCGGAAATCGCCATCGATTTCACGTCACCCTCGGCCGTAATGGATAACGTTAAATTCCTCATCGACCATGGAATTCACGCAGTCGTCGGTACGACGGGGTGGACTGATGATCGTTATGACCAGGTTCGTGAATGGCTCAAGGATTCGCCCAACACTGGTGTCTTAGTTGCTCCGAACTTTGCTATCTCCGCGGTATTAACGGAGAAATTAGCGGAAATAGCTGCTCCGTATTTCGATTCTGCTGAAGTGGTTGAGATGCACCATCCCGGCAAGAAGGATGCACCGTCGGGTACTGCCATTCACACGGCACAAACAATTGCTCAGTCGAGAGACAAGGCTGGATGCGGTGGCCAACCGGATGCTACTGAGCAAGCGCTCGACGGAGCGCGTGGAGCGTCGGTCGACGGTATTCCTGTCCACGCCATCAGGATGAAAGGTGCCGTCGCCCACGAAGCGGTTATTTTCGGCTCTCAGGGGCAAAGCCTGACTATCCGTCAAGATTCTTATGATCGCACGTCATTTGTTCCCGGTGTTTTCCTGGGAGTGCGCAAAGTGCCGGAACACCCCGGCTTAACCATCGGTTTGGATTCTTTCTTGGGGCTGTAAATGGCAACACCTAAGCCATGTGAAGTGTCTCTTATTGCTCATACCTCGTTTACTCTTCCCACGGGGATGGACTTGGGCTTTATTAAAGACTCTTCCGATGCGGATTCATTAGTCGAGTTTGCTGGCCGCGCCTGCTACGAAACATGGGATCGCCCCAACCCCCACACGGCGTCGAATGAAGCTTATATTCGGCACATTATGGAGGTAGGGCATACTGCTCTCCTTGAACATCCGACGGCGACGTTTTATATCCGGGGGCTTTCCCGGGGTTGTGCCCATGAATTTATGAGGCACCGTCACTTGTCTTTTTCTCAACTCTCACAGCGCTTCACGCCGGATGATGACATTGATGTCGTTGTTCCTGCAGAAATTGCCAAAGACAAACAATTAACAGATTTGTTCCTCGAAGCGTGTGATGTAGCCAGAGATACCTTTTCGGAGTTACTGAGTAGCCTCGAGAAGAAGACTCTAGGTGGGGCGTCGGGGCGTATGAATGCCCTTTTGCGACAGAAGCAAGCGCGGCAAGCGGCACGGGCGATTTTGCCGTCGGCAACCGAAACGCGGTTAGTTGCCACGGGGAATTTTCGGACGTGGCGTCACTTTATTGGGATGAGAGCGACGGAAAATGCGGATCAAGAGATCCGACACCTAGCTATTGCGATCTTGAAAGAGCTTCAGTCAGTGGCGCCTCATGCTTTCGGTGATTTCTCTGTGATCGAGCTCAGCGACGGGACTGAGGTCGCGACAAGCCCGTTTGTTAGTGAAAGCTAGTTGTTTGTGCCCGTGCCCCGCGGGTACCCTTGTCCGATATGAGCACTGGTATTGCAACACGGGCCGGCGCCGAAACTTTCGGAACTATTGCCGTAGCAATGGTGACGCCCTTCGATAGCGACGGTCACGTCGATATATCCGCAGGGGTGTCGTTGGCTAAGCACCTCGTTGATCAAGGGTGTGATTCCCTGGTTCTCGCTGGGACTACAGGCGAGTCCCCGACGACGACCGTCGAAGAGAAGTTGCGGTTGCTCAAGGCTGTTAAACATGAGGTGGGAGATTCCGCCCGCATTATCGCGGGGTCGGGAACAAACAATACGGCGACGAGTATCGAGTTATCCCGTGCTTCAGCAGAGGCTGGCGCGGATGGACTCCTCGTTGTGACTCCGTACTATTCGAAGCCAAGTCAAGAGGGCATTTATCAGCATTTTACGGCCGTTGCCGACGCTGTGGACGTGCCCGTCATGATTTATGACATCCCATCGCGTAGTGTCATTCCGGTTGCGAAGGAGACGCTGGCTCGCTTGTCCGAGCATCCGCGTATCGCAGCTGTTAAGGATGCGAAAGGGAATCTCGCAGAGGCCTTAGAGCTTATTCAGTCCACTGAATTGGCCTGGTATTCCGGGGACGATCCCATCAACCTTCCATGGTTGTCTGTTGGTGCAACGGGTCTTATCTCTGTAGTCGGGCACATTGCTGCTCCCGTGCTGCGAAGAATGTACGACGCGTATGATTCCGGAGATCTCCCTGAAGCTCAGCGTTTATCAGCATCGTTGTCCCCGCTCTATCATGCGCAAGCACGACTCGGCGGGGTAAGTTTTGCCAAAGCAGCTCTGCACTTGCAGGGCATTAATGTAGGAGAACCTCGTTTGCCTCAAATTTCCCCCAGTCCGTCACAGCTCGATGAGCTTGCTGATGATATGCGAAAGGCTGGTGTTCTGTAGTGCCAGATAACCGCACTCGCGGTCGGCGATCGACGCGTAAGGCCGGGTCGCCTGATGTTGACACATCTCAGCGTCCAGAGTTCACAGAGCCGAAAGCCAATACACGTAGTCAGTCCTCACCATCGTCGGATGACAATGAAGGCCACGCCGACCGCAATAAAGGCAATGGGCGTGATGGAAACCGCAATGGTTCATCGGGCCGATCGAATCGTGGTGGCAATAACAAGCACGGTGGCGGCAATGGTAATAAAGGCCGTAACAACCGTGGCAGTAACAATAAAAACGACAATGGTCGTTCAGAGCGCGGCGGTTCCCGGAACTCGAATAAGAACGGGAAAAACAATCGGCCCAATAAACGAGGCCGTGACCGAAACAGGGGACACAATAAGAATCGCTCTGTCGTGAAATCCATGCAGGGAGCTGACCTCACTCAGCGCCTGCCTGAGCCTCCTAAAGCGCCAAAAGATGGTCTACGCATTGTCGCTTTGGGTGGTATTTCCGAAATCGGCCGTAACATGACCGTTTTCGAATACCACAATCGCCTTCTCATTATTGACTGTGGCGTTCTTTTCCCAAGTTCGGACGAACCCGGCGTCGATCTGATTCTTCCTGATTTTTCCTATCTGGAAGACAAGATGGATCGCGTCGAGGCGTTAGTCGTTACCCACGGCCACGAAGACCACATTGGTGCGATCCCGTGGTTGCTGAAGCTGCGGTCTGATATTCCCATAGTGGCCTCGCGCTTTACATGTGCTTTGATTGCGGCGAAATGCCGTGAGCACCATCAGCACCCGAAGCTGATCGAAGTTAATGAGACATCCCACGAGAAGTATGGTCCGTTTGACTTGCGCTTCTGGAATGTGAACCACTCCATTCCGGATTGCCTAGGTATTGCGCTGAAGACAGGAGCCGGGCTTCTGATTCACACGGGTGATATCAAGCTCGATCAGACTCCGACCGGTGGCCGTCCCACCGATTTGCCGGCATTGTCCCGGTTCGGTGATGAGGGCGTCGACATCATGTTGGCGGATTCGACGAACTCCGCTACGCCTGGTTTCTCAGGGTCGGAAGCAGATGTGGCTCCGACGTTGAAACGTCTCGTTGCCGAAGCGAAACAACGTGTCATCATCGCCTCCTTCGCCTCGAACGTGTACCGAGTCCAAGCCGCAGTGGATGCTGCCGTCGCGGCAGGTCGAAAAGTTGCGTTCAATGGCCGGTCGATGATCCGCAATATGCAAATTGCGGAAGAGATGGGCTATTTGGAGGTTCCACGAAACACCATTGTTTCTATGGATGACGCCGCGAAGATGGCTCCGCATAAGGTTCTGCTCGTCACGACGGGTACGCAGGGCGAGCCTATGGCTGCACTGTCCCGTATGGCACGGCGTGAGCATCGGCAGATCACTGTCCGTGATGGTGACCTTATTGTTCTGTCGTCGTCGTTGGTGCCGGGCAATGAAGAGGCCGTTTTCGGTGTGATCAACATGCTCTCGCAGATCGGCGCCCGTGTGGTGACCAGTAAAGACGCTAAGGTACACACCTCGGGTCACGGTTTCGCTGGTGAGCTCTTGTTCTTATACAACGCAGCCCGCCCCAAGAACTTCATGCCTGTGCATGGTGAGTGGCGTCATTTGAGGGCCAATAAACAACTGGCCATATCGACGGGGGTTCGTGAGGATCACACCGTGCTGGCACAAAATGGCGTGGTTGTCGACCTCGTGGATAAACACGCCGACGTTGTTGGACAGATCCCCGTCGGAAACCTCTACGTCGATGGTGTCACCATGGGCGATGTGAACGCCGAGGTTCTGGAAGACCGCGCCCAAATGGGCGAGGGTGGCGTCATTTCTGTCACTGTCGTGATCGATAACCGAACAGGTATGGCATTGGAAAAGCCCCGAGTTGTGGCGTCCGGTTTCTCGGATGAGTCGCGCGAGATGATGCATGAGGTGGAGGACCTCGTCGACAACACCTTGCTTGACTTATCAGGCGAGGGCGAAAACGATCCTTACCGGATGGCTCAGCAAATCAAGCGTCGGATCACCAAGTTCGTGGGCGAGAAGTGGCGTCGGAAGCCATTTGTTGTCCCGACGGTTGTTCCTATGACATCCGACGAACCGTTAGTATCCGACGTGACGGGTACACGCGAATCGTTGTGATGTAGATATTGACTTGCAGCCTTGTCAGAGTCCTGGTCCCGCGCATCGGGGTCAGGACTTTTTTGTTATGAGGTGCGTCGTGAGTCGGTCACACGGCGGCCATCTAAACGTCCTGCGTAGGTTAATAATGTGAATGATGTGATGTGAGAGTCTAAAGTGGCATGCATGACTGCCCCTCGGAAAACTAGTACACGTAACCCAAAGACTCACCCTGCGAGTTCTGCGCGTGCACGGTCCCGGAGGGGCACACCAGCATCGAAACCACGAGGTGGATCCCGACCCGCCAACCGCGGTGAGGAGTTAATCCCTACCCAGGAATTCGAGCGCACAGGTAGCGCGTTTTCAGCCGTGGGATCCGGTCTCTCCGGTTTTTTCAGTAGCACAGCGCGGGGGTTGGGAAGTCTGACCCGCAAGGTTGCTTCTGTTCGAGGGTCACAAGGTAGTGTCCGAGGGTCGAACGATGACGATCTTTTAGACGATAGTGCCGACAGTGGTGACGTTTCAGGCGGTCGCACCCATAATAGTCATAATCAGAGCCTTGACCTGGAACCGCGACGGGGCAGCGGCCGGTTTCGTCGGACGTCTCCGACGTCTCGGGCGTCGGAGCCCTCAGACCGGCATACTGCCGATAGCGAAGAGAATTTTGACGATTATTCCGAAGGAGAAAACGTGTCGTCGGGGGGACATAGGCGTGGTGGCAGCACCTTACGGAGTGCATCTTCCGCACAGCGCGGCCTAATGGATGAGGGTGTCGACCAGGATCGTGACGCCTACGCCGACGATGCTGGAGTAGCTGTTGGTGGCGGGTACGACACTCCCGCGTTGATCGTCGCCGCCCTCGGACTCATCACCGCTGGATCCCTGTGGTTCGGGATTGGCGGTCCAGTGGGTGGTGCCCTGTCCACCGGCCTCATGATGGTCGTTGGGGCAGCTGCCTACCTGGTTCCCGTTGCTCTATTTTTCGTCGCCTGGGTACTGATGGTCGGCGTGACCGTCCGTCAAGTGAATCATTTTCGCTCCGGAGGGGCACTGGCACTGCTATTAATCGCGATGTTGGGCCTCGCCCACCTTTTTGCAGGCCAACCGTCGACATGGACAGGGCGGAGCCACGCGGGTGGTGCCATAGGCCTGTTCTCCGGAACTCCCCTGGCAACCGGATTCTCGGTGTGGCTTGCTGTGCCGGTTTTGCTCCTCATTATCGTCTGGTCGGCGATCACACTTGCTGGAACGACCATTAAAGATACGGTTCATGCTGTGTCCGAGTGGATGGGCTTTCGTTGGGGCAGGGGAGGATACTCAGGCGCTTCGTACGACTCTTATCAACCTGATGAGTATGACGAATCCGGTTATGACATTGACTCCGAGTATGAGGGCGTCGACTATGACGATGGTGCACGAGCCGACCGTCGTTATGCTCGCTCTGACCGCGACTTGACTCCTTACGATTCTGGCCGTAGGCACTACCCGGCACGCAATGTACCTTCCGATCCTCGGGTGCACAGAGATGGACAACCGCTCATCGTTGGGGAGGGGTCGCAGAATTCCTCGTCCCACGCGATCATCGACGACGGTTCCGGGTTTGACGACGACGTGCTGCCATCGGGTGCTCAGCAGTATGGCTCGTATGGGAACACGCCGATGGATAACTATCCCTTGGACGAAGATGCTGCACCGACGCGAGTGTTCTCATCAAGTTCGAGTGCTGGTGATCGTGGCCGCCCTTCCCACAATCCTTCGGGGAGGAGACCAGCACCGACGCTGGACGATCAACCTACCGACGTTAATATTGCCGGTCTTCGAGGCGGCATCCCGACGTCCGTAGATACTGCAGAGCCGCGAAATACCTCGCAGCAAGGAAATCATGGCAATAACACGCGGGTCGACGCCTCCTCACTCACCGAGGACGATGACAGTCCATCCGTAGTGAATGAGGGTTCGCCTCAATCGTCGGCAGTGAAGGTCAATGTTGCGGGTGAAGGTGCGCCCGAGTTGGTTGATGATGGTGACGGTGAACAAGGCGACAGCAGTACGGACGCGGTAAATGCCAGTCGCGAGGCCATGCGTCGGGCAATTGTCGCGCGTTCGGGTATTGATGCGGCAGCTAAAGCGCCGGGGAAAAAGCAATCGCGGCGTGCTTCGGCAGCGGTGAAAACAGCCTCACGAAGTCAAGAGGGCGATTCCGACTCATCATCATCGGATGCAGGACATAACTATGAACTACCTAGTGCGGATCTGCTTATCCCGGGTAAAGCAGCTAAAACCCGGACTGAGGCCAATGACCGGATGATTGCCGCCATCTCGGAAACCTTCTCAGAGTTTAAAGTCAATGCCAAGGTCACCGGTTATTCTCGTGGGCCAACGGTGACGCGGTATGAGGTTGAACTAGGGCCGGGCGTCAAGGTATCCAAGATTACGAATCTGCAGTCCAACTTGGCTTATGCTGCAGCGACGGATAACGTGCGTCTTCTCACTCCGATTCCCGGCAAGTCGGCAGTGGGGATTGAGGTGCCGAATGCCGACCGTGAAATGGTTCGGCTCTCTGACGTTTTGCACGCGCCAGATGTCATGCAAAACAACGACCCGATGTTGATCGGCTTGGGTAAAGACATCGAAGGTGATTTCGTTGCTCATTCGATCGCGAAGATGCCTCACTTGCTGGTGGCTGGTGCTACCGGTTCAGGTAAGTCTGCATTCGTAAACTCCATGTTGGTGTCCTTGCTCACCCGCGCAACACCAGAGGACGTCCGGCTTATCCTGGTGGACCCAAAGATGGTGGAACTCACGCCGTATGAGGGAGTGCCGCACCTTATTACTCCAATTATCACTCAGCCCAAGAAAGCTGCGAGTGCGCTGCAATGGTTGGTTGATGAAATGGAGCAGCGCTATATGGATATGAAATCCGCAGGTGTCCGGCACATCAAGGACTTTAATCGCAAGGTGGAGACGGGCGAGTATACAGCCCCTCTCGGGTCTGAGCGCGAAGTCAAGCCTTATCCCTTTATTGTCTGCGTGGTCGATGAGCTCGCTGATCTGATGATGACGGCTCCGAAAGAGATTGAGGACTCGATTGTCCGCATCACCCAGAAAGCTCGTGCCGCGGGTATCCATCTTGTCCTCGCGACGCAGCGCCCGTCTGTCGATGTCGTTACCGGCTTAATTAAGACGAATGTTCCCTCGCGTTTAGCATTCGCAACGTCGTCTCTGACGGACTCTCGAGTCATCCTTGACCAAGGTGGAGCTGAAAAACTTATTGGCATGGGCGATGGCCTCTTTATTCCTCAAGGCGCGGGAAAGCCGATGCGTATCCAAGGAGCTTTTGTCACTGACACCGAGGTGCAGGCTGTCGTCGATGCAGCGAAGGCCCAGCGGGAGCCGGAATACGACCCCAAGGTGGTCGAACAGGCTGAATCAGCGAAGAAAAAGATTGACGAAGATATTGGTGATGATCTCGAGGACCTGCTGCAAGCTGTCGAGATTGTCGTGACCAGCCAATATGGCTCGACGTCTATGCTGCAACGCAAACTCCGCGTCGGATTCGCGCGGGCGGGTCGACTGATGGATTTGATGGAATCTCGTGGCATTGTTGGTCCATCAGAAGGGTCGAAGGCACGTGAGGTCTTGGTGAAACCGGAGGAGCTGGACACCATTTTGTGGATGATTAAGGGTGCGGATCCTGCTGAGGCGCCGAAGGAAGACCCGAGTGACAACGAGGGAGCCGATGCCTCCTCAGGTGGCATGTCAGCCTCAACGACAAAGGTAGTTAGCGCCAACCCGTCGAGCGGGATCGTCTGATTGGACACTCGCTTCTTCCACCCCGGCCTGCACATCTGGTCTGGTCAGAGCTTGTGATCGTGGTTTTTACACATGCTTCATGTACCCTCTAGTAGCTGGAGGGGAGTATCCCCGTCGCGTTGGTGTCGTCAACACGGTGCCTGTGTTCGTGTGGAGTATCTGAGTAGGTGTACGAGCACAGCAGCACCCGGTATCAGCGGCTAGGCCGATCATTATCAGCCGTGCGCACAAGGCGTTCCGTTCGCGTAGTTGTCAATGATCGATGGTGTGGTGAGCCTAGTGGGAAAGACCTCCGGTCCTTGGTAGTGACGACCGGAGGTCTTTAATGCATGTAGATGGGTTATCGTGGGCGATCACAATCATCGTTCTCGTCGGAATTTTGTTGGTTGATTTTGTGGGGCACGTCCGGCGGGATCACACACCCAGTATGAAAGAAGCTGGCTTGTGGTTAGGTATGTACGTTGGTCTGGCCACGATATTTGGTATCTTCTTGTGGGTGTCCTGGCCGGCCCCGGGGGACCCGCACAAGCACGGGCTCGAATTTTTCTCTGGTTATTTCACTGAGCTGAGCTTGAGCATTGATAATCTCTTCATCTTCGCCTTGATCATCAGCTCCTTTAAAGTCCCGCGAGAGTTGCAACAAAAGGTTCTCGCGTATGGCATCGCGTTGGCGATCGTCTTTCGCGGTATCTTCATCGCCCTGGGTGCTGCAGCGATTAACGCGTGGTCGGATATTTTCTATTTATTCGGTCTCTTCATGCTGTACACCGCCATTAAACTGGTGGTCGACGAAGTTCGCGATGCGCCAGAAACCGATGTTGATGACATGTTCGTTGTTCGGACGCTCCGCCGTTTTGTTCCGGTATCGTCCGAGTTCGTGGGCCACAAAATGGTCGCAAAAGTGGATGGTAAGCGCATGGTCACACCAATGTTGCTGGCGTTGGTGACCCTTGGTGCTATCGACCTTCTCTTTGCCCTGGATTCCATACCTGCGATTTATGGATTAACTCAAGAACCTTATATCGTGTTCACGACTAACGTTTTTGCCCTCATGGGGCTTCGGCAGATGTACTTTTTGCTCGACGGCCTCCTGGAGCGGCTGGTCTATCTTCCTTATGGACTGGGCGTCATCCTCGGTTTCATTGGTGTGAAACTTCTGTTCCACGCTTTGGAGGAGAACAACCTGCCATTCATTAATGGTGGGGAGGACGTTCACGTACCGGAAATCTCGACAGTTTTGTCATTGGGTGTCATCGTCGTTACGCTAGCCGTTACTGTATTGGCTAGTATTATTAAGGACCGCAGAGATCGCGAGGCCGGAGGAATCTCCGTCCGTAATCGCATGTGAGGTCCGCCAGACGATAAGAGTGGCCGCAAACCAATTATGGTGATAAAACGGTTTCATCGTTGTAGTAAGCGGTAAGGTTTAAGTGTGAACGCGTCAGACGACAAGGCTCATGGGCCGACGGTTTCGGAAGCTGCGAGTGACAACCATGAGGTGAGTGACTACACGCAGCCAGCTCCACGTCACACGCAAGAAAGCGCAAAGCTACTGAACATTGCCAACGTTCTCACGGTCATCCGCATCGTATTTATTCCCGTTTTCGTGTGGCTCCTTCTCCGGAACGGGGGAGAATCGGCAGCGTCGCGTTGGACGGCCTTGTTTATGTTTATCGCGCTCATGGTCACCGATTTTGTCGACGGACGACTAGCCAGGTCGCGTAACCTCATCACCGATTTCGGCAAGATCGCGGATCCCATTGCTGATAAAGCTCTAATGATCTCTGCACTCGTGGGCCTAAATATTATCGGCCACCTGTGGTGGTGGGTGACCTGCCTGATAGTGATCCGAGAACTCGGTATCACCCTGTGGAGAATGGCGATGCTTCACCGCGGGTTGGTGGTACCTGCGTCTAAGGGTGGAAAGCTCAAGACAGCGCTACAGTCGTTAGCTGTAAGTCTGTTCCTCATGCCTCTGCCGGGTTGGACCGACTGGCTCACAGGTATCGTCATGGCTGCTGCCGTCATCGTCACCGTGGTGACCGGAATTCAATATTTGCTGGATTCAAGGCAATCACGGGCAGCATCATCTGTGGCGACATCGGCGTAGTCGCGTGATGCTCATGCTCATCCGCTGGTGGATGGAAAGAAGTGGTCCTGGTGCTGAATTCTGCTCCTTATAGCGCTGTCGAGCTCGCTCGACCTACCGATGACGAGCTGTATGACGCCGCCTGTCGTGTTGTTCGCGATTTTTCCTCCTCGGGTGTGACTATTGCGTGTGCAGAATCGCTAACTGCTGGACTGCTGAGTGCGACTGTGGCTACTGTGCCCGGAGCGTCAGCTGTCTTGCGAGGCGGCATCGTCGTGTACGCGACAGAACTTAAAGCTAGCCTTGGCGGTGTTCCCCCGGAGGTCCTTGACGCCGATGGCGCCGTTGCACCAACCACCGCGCGGTACTTGGCCGCTCACGTCCGCGAGATGTGCGGGGCCACGCTCGGTGTCGCACTCACTGGCGTTGCTGGGCCAGAACCTCAGGAAGACAAGCCAGTAGGTCAAGTATTCATTGGTATCTCCGATGGCAAAAAGGCCTCTGCACAGCTTGCTGGTAACGTGCTTTTTCGCCACAATTATGCAGATAAACAAGCCACGTCGGATATCCTTGTCAGTGGAGATCGCGAGACTATACGTCGCTTGTCTGTAACCGCGGCGTTATCTTCGTGCTGCAACTGGTTAGCGGAATTCAACGTCGATAAAAAATAGCAATGATGGGAACAAAAGTGGGCAAAGATTCGTTACACCCAGTGATGAGAACTCAGACCACCGTTCTAGATAATCCTGCTCTTTTTCCGCACCATCAATCACAGGGCGATAGCCCCGTTCTCGGTCACGACCGTGAGACCCCCCTCGACGACACCATCGGCCCGTCGGCAGGAACACCCGAACCTCTCCTGCGTGAGACGTTAGGGGAAGCGCTCCGAGCTTTCCGCGTTCGTGCATCGATGACGCTCAGAGAGCTATCGGATGTTGCGTCGGTTAGCCCCGGCTACTTGTCAGAAATCGAACGCGGCCGTAAAGAAGTGTCCTCTGAACTCTTAGCTTCTGTCTGCCATGCTCTAGGAGTCAGCGTTTCAGATGTCCTTCTGGAGTGCATTAGCATTATGGCCCTGGAGGCGGAAGCAGTTGATTTTAGGCACGAGCTCGACGCCACCGTGTAGTAGTCACCCACGTGCTCTGTGCCATCCACGTTGTTAATGTCAGCACCGGTTGCTGAGCAGCTTTGTGTAGAAAGGTCCCGGTTTTCACGATGGCGAACCCGTTTTCAAAAGGGTGGAAGTACTTGATGGCTCTCTTCGACAACAAGATCGAAGAGAAGGCTGATCCCAAAGTACAAATTGAGCAGTCCATCCAGGCTGCGAAAGAACAACACCAGGAACTGTCGAAACAGGCCGCAGCGGTCATTGGCAACCAGCGGCAACTGGAAATGAAACTTAATCGACAGCTGGCAGAGGTGGAGAAGCTGCAGGGCAACACTCGCCAGGCTCTGTCCTTGGCGGATAAGGCCCGAAGCGAAGGTAATTCATCGAAGGCCGTCGAATATGAAAATGCAGCGGAGGCTTTTGCTGCGCAATTGGTAACGTCAGAGCAATCGGTAGAAGATCTTAAACAGCTCCATGATCAGGCCTTACAGCAGGCTCAGCAGGCGAAAGCCGCTGTTGAACGCAACGCCATGGCCTTGAAACAAAAGACCGAGGAGCGCACAAAGCTCTTGAGTCAATTAGAGCAGGCCAAGATGCAGGAGAAAGTCGCCGATTCCATCTCCTCGATGAATAAGCTGACCGCCAATGACGACTCACCGAACCTGGATCAGGTACGAGACAAAATTGAAAAGCGTTATTCAGATGCTTTGGGACGGGCCGAGTTGGCCGAGAATTCTGTCGAAAACCGTATGGTAGAGGTTCAACAAGCTAGTGTGCAGATGGCGGGACACTCGCGCTTAGAAGAAATTCGTGCGTCGATGAACAGTGGTGGGCGCTCGGGAGCTAGCGCTGGTCACGCCAGCATTTCTGGTTCCCATCAGCGGTCGCTGGAACAATCCTCACAGAACACTAGTGATATCGATAATTCTGTTCATGGGGAATTTACTCGCACGTCTCATGAAGACGATGTGCCTCAGGATGCAGTGGCTGAGAAGCTGCGGCAGTTACGCGAAGGGAACTAGCCTGGCCCAGCTAGGTTGATAAAAGGGTAGCTGAGTGTTCGCTATCGAGTCCATTCCGGCGTTTATTCTCGAGAGACATACTCTGACGACGTCGGATCCCAGTCATCAAATCCGCGGCTTTCTAAGGCTTCTCCCATTGCTTCGGCCCGTCGGATCGAGTGGATGATCACCGGCAAAGCGAAAGCACGTAGCCCCCGTGATGATCGAGCCCGACGGGCTTCAATGACCACACGGATATTTTCCATCTGAAGAGGGATCAAGCGGATGGTAATGGCAATCGCCACGCTTATTGCGTTGACGGGGATGTGGAAACGCGCAAGTGGTCGGAGGGCTAGGTCAAGAGACTCGATCATGTCCCCGATCCGCGTTGTCAAAGTCAAAATCAATGCTAGAGCTACGCTTACCACCAATGACGTTGCCAGTGACAGAGCCGACCACCATCCCACACTCCAGGCCTGAAATATGGTGATAAATGCCAGTACAGGGACCACGGGCAATAGCTGCGATGCCGCCACGCTGAGTGGTATGCGCGCGAGGGCAAAAACACTCATCGTCACGAGGACTTCAACTCCTAAAACTACTAGGCCGAAGGCGTTGAAGTGGATCCCTATTGTCCGGGCCATGACTGTGATAACCACCACCGCCACCATAATGAGCACAATCTTCGTGGTGGGTTTGAGTCTGTGAACGGCGGTGTTTTTATCAACGTAGTGTCCAAGAGGCATAGTCAACCACCGTCGGGGAGTACGAGTTTTACTCTTGTTTTTCATTGATCTATAAGATCCCCTAACGGCTGTACGTAGTCTGGCTTACGCCCTACAGGTCGGAGTATGTTCCACTTATTCGTCAGGCTTGGTCCCTGGCGTGCATTGCTTCTTTGTATGTTCTACACACCTCATTCGCGGGCCCATCCGCCCGGATACGTCCACCGTCAATCCAGAGCGCACGGTCGTAATGGGAAACAAAATCTAAGTCGTGGGTAGCGACAATTAATTGTTGAGGGAGGCTATCGAACAAGCGTCCAAGTTTGAGTCTGTTGGATAGATCAAGAAGCGTTGTTGGTTCGTCGGCAATGATGGTGAGTGGTTGCGCTATGAGCACTGCAGCCAGTGCCAACATTTGCTTTTCGCCACCGGATAGCCGGTATGGGGAGGCATGTGCACGTTGATCTAACCCAAAGCGGCTGAGCATCGCCATGACACGGTTGTTTTTGTCATGACGAGAAAGACGATGGCCATCTGCTCGTATGTTCCGTAGCGAAAACTCAACATCTTCATACACCGTCGGCATTAGTATTTGGTTTTCAGCGTCGGAGAATACAAACCCCACCTTTTTTCTGACATCGCGACCATTGGTCTGGGGATTGAGGCCATTAACGGTGATTTTTCCGTTATCCGGTGTCCCTAACCCGTTAACCATGCGCACGAAGGTGGATTTTCCGGATCCATTTGCCCCGATAATGGCTATTCGGCGTTCTGAAAGCGTAACGGAGATGTCATTGAGGATTGTGTGTTCATCGAAAGCTATTGTGACATTGTCAAATTGAATAGTGGGTGGGGTGATGGATGAGTTCATTGGTGCTTTCATGGAAAAGGAGGTGGGGCAAAACGAGTCATGTTAGCGAGGTTCGGGTAGTAAACGGGGAAAAGCAGCTACGACTCCCGAAGCAATAAGTCCGACAACAATCATCTTCACCAGATCCGGGCCTATGAATGCGAGTTGGCTTGTCAATGCCGTAGTAAGACTGAAGCCTTTGATGATAACCATCCAAAGAGCGCCGAAAAAGTATTGGACGAAAATTCCGAGGACGGCGACGATGACAAAGAGAATTGTCTGGAGCGGTCGACGACGTGGCGTTACTTCTGCTACCGCGCCACACACCCATGCCGAAACCAGGTAGCCAATGACATATCCGCCGCTAACGCCAGCAAAAGCTGATAGTGCAGACCGGCCACCTGCAAGCACTGGTAGACCGATGAGGCCGAGAATAAGCACAAGCCCGATGGCAGCTGTTCCACGACGTCGTCCGAGAATCATTCCTGCCATAATTGCAATTGCGTTCTGCATGACGACAGGGACGCCGGCCACTCCTATTGGGATAGAGACAAAGGCCATGGCTATGAAGAGTGCGGCGAAGACCGCTACGTATGCGATGTCTCGGCTTGACCATGAAGATCGGCGTGGTGATTGCTGGTGAGGAGCGGAGGTTGTGTCAGAACTGCCCTGATGTGTTTTATCACCCATAGCTGTCATCGTAATAAAACCGATGGATGTCACTAGTATCGCTCGAGGAGTGAGCGTTCATAGTGGCTCGCTGTTGATAGTAGGTGATGGATGCTAGCGTTTTGAATCGAACATACGTTTGCGTATGATGAAGAGCGGTGTTGCCGTGTCCGACGCCAGAATATTCTCTGTCTTGGAACCGTAACCGGAGTAACATCGTCTATTCCGTGTGATGAGGACAGTCCTGCTGGTTTGAGAACATATTGTTTTGTGACCTGGCAAGTGGCTGTAATCAGGTACATGTTGTGCTGTTAGGTCAGGTTGCTAGATACCAGTAGTAATGCTCTGACATCGATGAAGGATTGGTGGACAATGGCAGGTAAAACTGCAACGAAAAAGAAAACAAATCAGAGTAGTGGCGACGGACGCCTGAAAGCGCTCGATACGGCTTTAGCGAAAATCGAGAAAGACTTTGGTAAAGGCGCGGTCATGCGTTTGGGGGATGATAAGCGTCCTCCGATTAGCTCGATCTCCTCAGGCAACATTGCGATTAACGTTGCGTTAGGGATAGGGGGATTCCCCCGTGGCCGAGTTGTAGAAATTTACGGTCCGGAATCGTCAGGTAAGACCACAGTTGCTCTTCACGCCATTGCTGAAGCTCAAAAAGACGGGGGCATTGCTGCCTTTATCGACGCTGAGCATGCTTTGGATCCTGAATACGCTCGTAAGCTAGGGGTCGATACCGACGCGCTGCTTGTCGCGCAGCCAGACACCGGTGAGCAGGCTTTAGAGATTGCTGACATGCTCATTCGGTCAGGCGCTCTAGCCATCATCGTCATTGACTCGGTGGCTGCATTAACTCCGAAGGCGGAAATTGATGGTGAGATGGGGGATAGCCATGTGGGGCTCCAGGCTCGTTTGATGAGCCAAGCACTTCGAAAGATGACAGGTGCGCTGTCTCAGTCGGGAACAACTGCCATTTTTATCAACCAGCTGCGAGAAAAAATCGGTGTGATGTTCGGCTCGCCCGAAACGACCACCGGTGGTAAGGCGCTCAAGTTTTACGCTTCGGTTCGCTGCGATATTCGCCGTATCCAGGCTCTGAAAGATGGCCAAGACGTCATTGGCAACCGGACACGGTTAAAAGTTGTCAAAAATAAGGTCTCGCCACCGTTTAAGGTTTCTGAGTTTGACATCCTCTATGGTGAAGGAATTTCGCGCGAAGGATCGATTATTGACCTTGGCGTTGACTACGGCATTATCAAGAAATCAGGCTCGTGGTACACCTATGAAGGTGAACAGCTCGGCCAGGGCAAAGAAAAGGTCCGTGATTATCTCAAGAATAATAGTGAGCTTGCGGGGACTATCGAAGATAAAATTATGAGGGCCGCGAAGGTCGGGCCGTATGCGAATGTCACTGATGACGATGCGGCGGAATCGGAAAACAATAGCTCTGATGACGATCCGATCGACGTTGTTCCCAATGTGGACTTCGATGATGATGACGAATAGATGCGAAAGGGCTAGTTTAGGCAATGCCTAAATCCAGTGAGAGCGATTATTCTGCTGAGTCCACCGCTGACATTATTGGGCATCTCAGTGAAGCCATCTCTCGCGTGGATGCCAGTAGATCTATTGCGCAAGAAGAAAATGCTGTACGACCTGTTAGGTCGCGGGCGTTGCGTCTTTTGGACCACAGGGCTAGATCCGAGCAGGAACTGAGGGATCGTCTTCTCGACGCCGAGTTTCCTCCAGCGAGTGTGGACACAGTCATTGTCGACCTTGTCGATAGCGGATTAATTGATGACCGTCGATTCGCCGAAGAGTGGGTGAGGCAGCGCAGAACTCGCCGAGGAAAATCTCGCCGTGTTTTGCGCGAAGAACTCCGGAAAAAAGGTGTCTCTACGTCCGACTGTGATCATGCACTAGCTGAAGTCAGTGACGACGATGAACAGAGATTAGCCCGCCGCGTTGCTCAGGATCGTGCGCGGCGGATTCGGACGGTTCCCGCCGATCGGAAAGAAAAATATGCCCATCTCCGTCGGATTACCGCGGCATTGGCACGACGGGGCTTTCCGGCGGGTATGTCACAGCGGATCGCTCACGACGTCGTGGAGGAGAAAATCACCGAACTGAGCAACGATCCCGACGTGGAATAACGTGGAATAATATCGCCGAAAACCTATTCGAAAGTACTGCGTAAATCACGGTGGGCTGGGTCATGCCAGTCGACCACGGCTTCATCCTTGGTCTCCACGCCTTGCTCTTTTTGATGGGGAACATGAGCTACGATATTGCGCCGAGCACGGCCAGCCCGAAGCTGAAGCTCGATTCGCTCCGCAAATTTCGTAAGCCCAATGTTGACAATGACCATGATCACTGCGACAACAACGAGCGCCGCGAGGAAGTTCCGATAATACGAAGCTGACTGAATTCCCGACCTCACAACCTCCACATACCCGATCTGATAGCCCAATGCGGAGTCTTTAAGTGCAATCACCATCTGCGCAATCAGAGCAGGGAGCATCGAAGCGACAGCCTGAGGAAGAAGGATGATTCGCATCGTCTGTCGGTGAGTCAGTCCCAGCGCCAAAGCGGCTTCTGACTGCCCGCTAGGGAGCGCCTCAATCCCCGAACGAAGGACCTCGGCAATGACCGCACCGTTATACAACGTCAACCCAAAGACAACAGCAGCAAAAGCCAACTGCTCTGAAGGAAATACCGCATATTCAGCGAAAAGCTGGTAGGCGAAGATCATCAAGATCAACACGGGAATAGCGCGGAAGAACTCGACTATTACCCCACAAATCCGGCGAACGATCCACCGATGATGCAAACGCCCGGTTCCCAGCAACGCTCCAAGAAGCATAGCCAAAATAATGGAGACAAAGGCGGCTTTCAACGTTCCCCAAAGACCAGGGAGAATATAAGTCGTCCAGGTGGTCGACTTGATAAAGGGATCCCACTTGGACGTCTCCAACTGGCCATTTTTGGCCAGCACCGAGATTGTCCACCCGATGACGACAGCAGCAACCACGACAGTAATGGCCGTGAGGATGCGGTTGATCTGACGCCCGCGAGGACCGGGATTGTCATAAAGGACAGTTGCGCGAGTACTCACTATCGTTTCACCGCCAATCGCTTACCAGCCCAGCCAAAGAACAATCCCATGGGCAGGGTCAAGATAATAAAGCCGAGAGCAAAAATGCCGAACACCAAGAACAACTGGTCGGCATGATTCTCGATTGTCGACTTCATCAACAAAGATGCCTCACCCACGCCAATAACCGATGCGATGGTCGTGTTCTTGGACAACGCAATCAGGGTGTTGCCTAACGGAACGATCGACGCACGAAACGCCTGGGGGAATACGATGGCAGAGAAATTTTGTCCAAAAGACAGCCCGAGTGATCGACCAGCCTCCGCTTGCCCAAAGGGGACCGTGTTGATGCCCGCCCGCAAGGATTCGGCGACAAAAGCCGAGGTGTAGACGATAAAGGCCAGGACCGCCAACCAAAAGTTGTTGTTCTTGATGAAGCTGTCGTTCTCGGGAGCAAGTGTCAGGCCTAGGTTTTGGTAGAGCCCGATCGATGAGAACAACACAATCAGCGTGAGGGGAGTGTTCCTCGAAACAGTAATGAACAATGACGATAACGTACGCAATATCCCGACGGGGCACACCCGCATGGCGGTCAGAATAATGCCCAGAATCAGCGAACCTATCCCTGAGTACACCGTTAATTTAATGGTGACCCAGAACGCAGGCCACAGCGTGTCGCTGAGGTCACCCCATAAAGTCGTTGTTTCCATTGATCCCCCTTATCCCTTCTGCAAAAAGCTGAGATCGCCGATGGCGGGTTCATCGCCCACGGGGAAGTCGTTTCCAAGGTTCTTGTGAACAATGGACGCGTACGCGCCGGATGCCCACATTTCTTTCAAGGCAGCATTAATTGCCTCGGTTGACTTAGTGTCGCCCTTCGCATGCCCGATCCCATAGTGCTCATCGGTCCACCACGATCCGTCATCCTGTTTCATATCAACGACGCGGAATTCGCCCGGATACTGAGTTGCGAACCCATACAGGATGGTGGCGTCGGTGGTTAGAGCATCAACCTTTTTTTGATGGAGCGCTTCCACACATGAGGAATAGGAATCGAATTCTTGTAATTGGACCTCAGGAAGCGCCTCTTTGACCTTCTGGGCGGGAGTGGATCCGCTCACAGAGCACAAACGTTTCCCTTTATTGAGGTCCGTCAAAGATTGGATCCCCGTGTCCTTATCTCGCACTAGTAGCGCTTGATGGGTGACCAGATATGGACCTCCAAAAGCGACAGCATTCGCGCGCCCTTGGTTGATGGAGTACGTAGCTGTAATCATGCCGACTTCGCCATTCTTAATCAACGTCTCTCGCTGGGCAGATGGCGTTTCACGCCATGTAATCTTCGGTTTATCCCAACCATTTTTCTCTGCGATGTGGTTAATGACGTACCGCGAAACATCTGGATCTACGCCGACGAATTTTTTATCCGGTGTGCGCATCCCCATACCCGGCTGGTCATATTTCGTGCCGACGACGATATGCCCAGATTTAATTTCGTTGAGAACACTCACCGGCTCTGACGACCCACACGCGGTGAGCGTCGGAGTGACGAGGATAATAGCTGTCACCGCAGCCACGATCGCGCGCATACGGGTGTGTCGTCGGGAAGACTGGCGTCGGAAATAAGTAACAAACTGGCCGATGTGGCGGCCGGCGAACTGCACTCGTGTCATTTTTCACGCCCCTTATTAATGACCGAGGATCTTGGAGAGAAAATCTTTGGCCCGATCTGTTTGGGGATTCGTAAAAAATGATTCCGGATCGGTGTCTTCGACGATGGCGCCATCGGCCATAAACAACACGCGATCAGCACCCCGTCGAGCGAAACCCATTTCGTGGGTCACACAGACCATCGTCATACCTTCTTTAGCTAGTTCAATCATCACGTCGAGCACCTCATTCACCATTTCCGGGTCGAGAGCAGAGGTCGGCTCGTCGAAAAGCATGATTTTGGGGTCCATGGCGAGGGCGCGTGCGATGGCGACACGCTGCTGTTGGCCTCCGGATAGCTGGGCGGGATACTTGTGTGCTTGGCTATCAATATCAACTCGTCGGAGAAGAGCCATAGCCCGATCCTTAGCTTGGGCCTTGCTCCGTTTCCGCACTTTGATAGGGCCGAGAGTGACATTGTCGAGGATCGTCTTGTGCGAAAACAGATTGAATTGTTGGAAAACCATGCCGACTTCCGCTCTCAGCCGAGTTAGACTCTTTCCTTCTTCGGGAAGTACCTCACCATCAATCACGATCTCACCATCGTCGATAGTCTCGAGTCGGTTAAGTGTTCGGCATAAAGTTGATTTCCCCGAACCCGAGGGACCAAGAATGACCACGACCTGTCCTGCCGGAATTGTCAGATTGATATCACGGAGTGCGTGGTAGTCACCGAAATACTTGTTGACATGGGACAAAGAGATCATCGGCGGGCGATGCCCAGGATCTTTGGTAACCGTTTCAGCGTCGGGATAAAGTGCAGAATTGTCTGCAGCGTCTGCGGGAGTGGACTCGTGTGCGGGAATGGACTGTAGCGACGGCGCTGTGTCGTCGGATCCGGAAACTTCTGGCATACGGAAAAACTTAAAGGGTTTTTTAGCCAAAGCTGTGTGGGAAACAAAAACTTAACAACACCGTAACCAATTCCCCGTCTGTCGGGGGTGACCAGTACGATAGTGCGCGATGAACGGCACAACCCCTGATATGTCAATAAACCATGTAAAGACCATGAACCATTTTACTGCTTCGCCTCATCCAACGGTTTCGACGATGACCACCCGCCCACGCACTTACGAGGTGCGCACATTCGGGTGCCAGATGAATGTGCATGACTCAGAACGCCTGGCTGGGCTTTTGGAGGAAGCCGGCTACGTACCCGTCGGTAGTGACGACTCTGCCGATGTCGTTGTATTCAACACGTGTGCAGTGCGTGAAAATGCGGATAATCGGTTGTATGGCACGTTAGGCCAACTGAAATCGGTCAAAGATACAAAGCCTGACATGCAAATTGCGGTCGGGGGATGTATGGCGCAAAAGGATAAAGACGTCGTTGTGAAGCGAGCCCCGTGGGTCGATGTCGTGTTCGGTACCCACAACATTGGGAAGCTACCAACACTCTTGGCACGTGCTGCTCACAATCACGAAGCCCAGGTGGAAATTGCCGACGCTCTAGAGCAGTTCCCCTCCGTTCTTCCCGCGAAACGTGATTCTGCCTATTCCGGGTGGGTTAGCGTTTCTGTTGGATGCAATAACACCTGCACGTTTTGCATTGTCCCCAGCCTCCGCGGGAAAGAAAAAGACCGCCGTCCAGGTGATATTTTGGCGGAAGTACAAACTCTTGTCGACGACGGCGTTAGTGAAGTGACACTGCTTGGCCAGAACGTCAACGCGTATGGAGTCCACTTTGAGGACCCGACGCTAGAGCGTGACCGCAGCGCATTTTCAAAACTGTTGCGCGCATGTGGTGATATCGAGGGCCTGGAGCGCGTTCGCTTTACCAGCCCCCATCCTGCCGAGTTCACCTCTGACGTCATCGATGCGATGGCGGAGACCCACAATGTATGCCCTCAACTTCATATGCCGTTGCAGTCAGGCTCAGACAAAGTTCTCAAGGAGATGCGTCGCTCCTATCGCACGAAGCGTTTTATGAGAATTCTGGACGAAGTACGTGAGAAACTCCCTCATGCCTCGATTACGACCGACATTATTGTTGGTTTTCCTGGAGAAACTGAGGAAGATTTCCAGCAGACGCTCGATCTCGTTGAAAAAGCACGGTTCACGAGTGCGTATACGTTCCAGTATTCGCCGCGTCCGGGGACGCCAGCCGCGGCGATGGATGATCAAGTACCGAAAGCAGTGGTGCAGGATCGGTATGAGCGGTTGGTTGAGGTTCAAGAGCGAATCAGCGCCGAACTCAATTCTGAGCTGGTTGGGGATGTCGTTGAGGTTCTTGTGCAGGCTGACGACGGGCGTCGGTCCGCTCAAACACATCGTTTATCAGGAAGAACGCGCGACGGTCGTCTGGTGCACTTTGCCCCTGATGCTGCGTCGATGGAAAAGACAGCCCGAGCATGGAATTCCATCGGAGCAACCCCTATGGCGCATCCGATGAACCCCCGCGGAATGGCGGTCGAAGAATGTGTGAAACCGGGTGTCGATCAGTCGATCCGGGCGGGAGACGTGGTGTGGGTACGTATCACTGATTCACGCTCTCACTTCCTGTTATCCGACTCGGGCGTCCTTGCTCACCGTCGTATGCCGGCAGGGGACCGGACCGAAGCTTCCTCCGCCCCAGCGCCCCGCGGCGTTGGTCTGGGAATGCCGACGGTCAAGACGATGAAAAGGTAGACAAGCTTCGTACGCATCACGAATGAGATTTACGGATTAGGGTAAGAGACATGGCAATGAAGAAGAGGTCTCGGCGCAGCGATGGCGACGGCTCGGCTCAGCGGCATCAACCTTCGAAAAAACCCCAAGAGATGACGGCCGAGGAGCGCAAAGAAGCGCTTCAAGCTTTCGGGGAAAGCAAACGTGCCAACATCAACGTGGAAGAACGCCTGGCGTCGAAAACCGTGGTCCTCAACCGCCAGCTTCCTTTTTTCTTGCTCGGGATGTTGGGGACGTTATTCGCCATTTTCCTCCCGCACTCGGGGAGTGTGTACGGCTTTGACGTCCTGTTTTACTCTGACCGCGCTCAAGAGATGGTCACGACGTGGCCCGAGCGCATCTATGTATGGTTGGCGCTGGTAGGGGGAATCTTCTTACCCATTGGAGTAATCGTCTCACGATCAACTCTCGTCGCTTGGGTCGCGTGGGTTGTGTCCGGAGTTGCCTGGGTATACGGTATTTTCGCGATCTGGATGCGGCAGTCACGCCCACCAACAGAGCCGGGATCTGGGCCGTCGTACGGGCTGATCGTTGGTTTCGTCGCGATCATCGTTATTTTCGCAACCATCTCCACGGTCGTTTTCCGTCGATCAGTTTTACAACGCGTTTTGGCAGAAATTCGGCGCGAAGAAGCTGACCGTGATGATGAAGCACGGGCAGCCCAGCAGCATCTTCGGACGGGTTTAGCTGTTCAGGAATATAGGGAGCCGGTTGATAACCGACGTGCACGCGCGAAAGAGCGTGCACACCAAGTGGCGGAAAACCAACGCAAGCGGAACCAGCCACCCTCAGACAAATAGCGATCTCATGACTCATGAATGGAGCCCCACGACCGGTTACCCGTGGGGCTTTTTCAATTTAGCGCGTACTACTTAGTTCATCGCTTGCTGAGCAGTCTGAGCCCATTGCGCCCACTGCTCGGCTTGAGCTTTAAGGTCTGCAGCTTTCTTGCTGTTACCGGCTTTCTCGGCACTATCCGCTGCGGCCGAGAGTTCAGTGACCTTAGCCTCAAACTGGGCGACGCGAGCTTGACGTTCGGGGTCAGTCTTTCGCCATTGCTCATTCTCAACGTCATTGACCCGATTTTCCAGCGCGCGGATTTTATCCTCGAATTCCCGCACGCGGCCCCGGGGCACGTATCCGATGCTTTCCCATTGCGATTGCAATTCCCGAAGGGCTTTCTTGGCAGCGTCCAAGTTCTCCTCAGGATTAATTTTGTCGCGGTATTGCGCTATGAGCTGGTCTTTCTTCTCGGCATTGGATTCATACTCTCGGTCTTTAGCCTCGTTAACAGCCTTCCGTGCCGAGAAGAAAGTGTCTTGGGCATGGCGGAAGCGTTTCCATAGCCTGTCATCGATACCACGTGGAGCGCGGCCAGCAGCTTTCCACTCCGTCATGAGGTCGCGGAACTGATGTGCAGTTTCTCTCCACTCCGTCGAATCCTGGATTTTCTCCGCTCGTTCGCAGATATCTTCCTTGAGACGACGAGCCTCATCACGCTTCCGATCCAACTCGGCAAAATGTGCTCCGCGGCGCTGTGAAAACTGCTCACGGGCAGCAGAGAAACGCTTCCACAGGGCATCATCCGTTTTTCGGTCGATACCGTGGATGCTCTTCCACTCGTTCAGCATCTCGCGCAGGCGATCGCCGGATTCTTTCCACTCCGTCGAATCCGAACCAATACTCTCGGCCTCTGCGATGAGTTTTTCACGCTGCGCAATCGCGTTCTCTCGGCGCTGAGCCTTCTCAGTTTCGGCTTGTTTAGCGATGGTGTAGCTGTCGTCGATAATCGAGGTGAGCTGGTCATTAAGACTATCGACATCGCCAAGCGCAGCTGATTCGGCGACTTTAGCTTGCAGTTCCTCGGCAGACTTGCGAGTATTGGCAGCCTCCTCGGGGTGCGTGTGGAGACGGACGCGGAGGATATCTGCCTCAGTTTGCAGGCTATCGAAGTGCTTACCGAAGAAAGTGAAGCCCTCGCTCTTCGAGCCGGCTTTCCACTCACCGATAGCGCGCTCACCGTCGCGAGTGATTAACCAGACCGTTCCATCATCGTCGATGCGCCCGTGGTCTTCGGGGTTGTTCGTCCGACGTGGCGGTGTCGTCGTTGCTGCATGGCCAGACATGGATGCCGGTGTGGGATGAGCGCCTCGGGGTCCAGGGGTAGGCGCTGAAGGGACCGAAGAAGTAGTCATGGGCCGGTGTTCCTCACTCTTTCTTTCTTTGCCGCGCGGCACGGCTGCCAAACACAATCCACTGTTTAGACTGCACGACTTCCCGCCGAGAGTCTACCCGTTAGGGTAGTGATGTGATCGATTCTCACAAGGCTTCACCGGCTTCGCCGACCACACCGGTGACGTGTCGATGCCTAGATTCAACTGGTAGCTGCGGTGTAGAGCCTGAGATACGCCGCGAGCGCATCGTTGCGCTTCTGCCGCCTACTCCTTTGCTTCTCCCCGAAGCAACTGGTCACGCCCATTATCCGGCGCAACTCCGGAAAAAGATCGACCGGGCCCAGCAGTGGATACTACCCACGGACGATCACATCACTATTGGTTTCCACCCCGACGAGTCCATGGCTACACGTCATGTCGGTTCTCTTAAGGCATGGGGAATTGACGTGAATGTGGGGGCTGGGAAGTATTTACCTGATATCGTCCTGCGGGCCCTTCTTCGGCGGTGGGGTTACGACGGCGAGATCGTCAGCGTCGACGTTCACGACGTGCAGTTTCTCGCCGAGGATGGGACGCTGCTGGATGGGCCTCTTCTAATAGCCGCCGACGGGGGAGCGGGACTTCACCCCGACGCACCTTTGGGTGACGTGCCCGGAGCGTGGGCCCTCGAGGAGAAACTTCGGAGTTTTGTTATCGATCCCGCGGCTCAGGCGTCGGCACCATTGTTTGACGTGACTGCTGCAGAAAACTGTGGGATTGACCCGGAACCATGGATCGCGTGGGCTGACTTTTGCCGAGCCCACCCTTCCAGTGTGAGTACCCTGTATCACTGGTCCTCCATCGATGACCGCGCCGATACCACCGCCGAGCAACAGGTTGGCCCACCCGCACAGGATGGGCCGCCTGCCTATGGAGGAATAGGTTTCCATTGTGGCGTATGGCAGCTCACCACCGTGATGTAGAACAGGATGATAACGTGCCCGCATCTCTGCCTTTCCCCGTGGCCGTCGTCGGTCCCACCGCGTCGGGCAAGTCGGCATTGGGCCTTGCGCTCGCGCACCGCTATGACGGAGAGATCGTCAACGTCGATTCCATGCAGCTTTATCGGGGGATGGATATCGGTACGGCAAAGTTGACGCCTGAAGAGCGCGAGGGCATCCCGCATCATCAGCTCGACAAACTTGATGTCACCCAGCGGTCGAGCGTCGCGAAATACCAACAATCCGCCGTCGACGATGTTGAAAACATCCGTTCACGAGGGAAAACACCAATTTTGGTGGGTGGCTCCATGCTGTATGTCCAGTCGCTCGTCGATGATTGGCAGTTCCCACCCACCGATCCTGCAGTTCGGGCCAAATGGCAACAGCGCCTCGACGAGATAGGTGTTCAGCAGTTGCACAAGGAACTTGCTGCTATTGACCCAGCGGCTGCCGGCATTATCGAAGTCAATGATCCGCGTCGGACTGTCCGCGCCCTGGAAGTCATCGAATTAACAGGGAAGCCTTTCGCGGCCTCACAGCCACCCATCAACGCACCAGCCCGATGGGGAACACTCATCATCGGATTACAAACATCATCAGAATGGTTGAACCCGCGAATAGAATTACGCACCCACACCATGTTTGACCGAGGCCTTATTGACGAAGTCGACGGCCTCACCCGGCACGGGCTCATTGCACAGTCCACCGCCGGGCGAGCGATCGGATACTCCCAAGTACTTGCCATGCTGGCCGGCGACATAACAACCGATGAAGCCATATCGTCCACCATCACAGGGACCCGTCGCTATGTCAGACGACAGCGTTCGTGGTTCCGTCGCGACCCACGAACCCACTGGATCGACGCGGCAGGGGACACCGTCAGCGAAGCGACGTCGATCATCGACAACCACGTCTAGAATGGCCCCATGCCCGAACAGACAACCCCCTTCAGTAAAGGCCACGGCACAGAGAATGATTTCATCCTCCTGCCAGACTTCGACGCCGATATCGACCTCGACCCAGCACTCGTCCGGGTTTTATGTGATCGGCGCGGCGGGTTGGGTGCCGATGGTGTGATCCGCATTGCTCGCACCGAAGCTTTGATCGATAAAGGCATCATTGCACGAGAGGCTGTTGGTGAGTCCGGCGATGGGGCACCAGAAGATACACCCGAGTGGTTTATGGATTACCGCAATGCCGATGGGTCGATCGCTGAAATGTGTGGAAATGGCTCTCGCGTATTTGGGCACTATCTGTTCGCGCACAACCTCGTGAGCGATTCGCCCCATTTTTCGATTGGTACGCGAGCGGGAGTGAAGCGCTTGACCGTCGTCAATCCGGCACAAACGGCTGACTCATCAGCACGGATCGCCGTCGATATGGGACGTGTGGGCATTATTGGTCAGTCCGTAGCTGCATTTGATCGACAGAGGTTTGCCGGTGTGGGGATTGATGTAGGCAACCCCCACTTAGCGTGCGTTATTCCCGATCTTGACGACGCTGGTCTGCGCGAGCTTCCTCTTCACCTCAAGCCTGTTCTTGACGACGAGTTCTTCCCGCACGGAGCCAACGTCGAGCTTATTACTCCTCTTCACGCGGATGACAGTCGGGGTGGGGACGGCACAGTGTCGATGCGCGTCCATGAGCGCGGGTCGGGGGAGACCCGATCATGCGGGACGGGAACGGTCGCGGCAGCAGTAGCGGCCTTGGCTGACCGAGGTCAGGTCGACGGCACGGTCCACGTCGTCGTTCCTGGTGGTGAGGTCACGGTGACTATCAAGGACGAGCAGGCCACCTTGGAAGGTCCGTCGGTAATTGTTGCGTCAGGAACAATTAATATCGACCAATTGCGTGAATATGCCTCGGCGCATTATGCGCCAGCATTGCGTGGAAAAGACGACCTATAGCTAGAAGCCCCGGGAGTCCATCCATATGTGGACGGGCTAGTACGTGTCTGGCTTTCAGGAGACCGTACCACCGGGCTGTCGACTTGGCTAGCGTACTGTCGAGCCCCAACCCACGCTTCTTGTAGTTCGCGCGCCATCTCATCTGTTGCTGAGAGGATGTGCTCTAGCATGTGAATGGTGCGTGCGTGGGTAACGACACCCTCAAGATCGTCGATAAACAATTCGCTCGACACTCTGGCTTTGTGAAATCGACTAATTATAGGATTCTCCTGGTGAGAATCATCCAAGAGCGCAAAATGTACGGATCGATCGGCAACAGCCTCGACTGATGTACCATGCTGAAATGCCTCCCACTGGTCCAGAACTGCAGTGATGTCTGCAGCTGACAATTCGATAGACTGACGAACTTGTTCTTGTTCGGCGGAGAAAGTTGACGTTCGCGCGATAACGATAGCTACTACAGCGCACGCGAGGACCAGCCCAAATCCGAGCCAATGGAAAATGATGATCAAGCTCAGGGCGGTAACTATGAGGAGGGCACTCATGAGGATAAGACGCCATACATGGTCATCACGGTGATGTGATCCAAGCACCGGAGCACCATCCTTGTCGGTAGGGGAGCTAATCACTTTTAATGGCCACCACATCCGCAGCCACCGCAGCCGCATCCGCCCCCTCCACCACAGCATCCGCCAGCGTTGGTGTCAGACGCTACGGAGGCAGTAAACAGCACTCGACCAGCGACGATATTTCCTCGAGTGATGTTGTTGGCGGCGGTTTCAGGGAGGCACAGATCGATAGGGAAAGGTGCGTCTACATTAACGTGCCAGAACGATTCGCCCGTCAGCCCGTTCGTCCGTTTTTCTGCCGACTTTACGACGAGTGATACGTCTCCTGCAGCCGACGGCTCAGTATCGCCTGACCCCGCATTGACTACGGCTGCACCGTGCGAAATGACAAACCCAGTGGTTGCCCCGCCGGCATCAGAGAACGCTTTCTCGTCGGAGTAGACGTGGGTGTCAATGCCCAGGGCGGAGAGGTTAACCGTCCCCAATTGAGTTGGTTCATCAACCAGAAGCGGACCTTGGGCCAGGTTGGCAGCAATGTCACACACAATGTTGCCGTCGTCATCATGAACGCTGAGTAGCGCCAGGACGTCGGATAGCATCGAAATTTCCGCTTCGCATTCGGTCAATGCGTCAAAGCCGGCGTAAGCGGCATACGGCGGGGCAGCAAGGATGAATAGCTGTGCTCCGCTAACGTCATTAAACGCGAGCAATTGTCCACCTGATAGTTCACCGGTGACCGACAAAGTGCCGGTTGAGTAGGCTTTTTCTAAAAGCTCTTGCCAGGGGACGCCCCCCATTCCGAGTGATGTGAGCCCCGTCGTGGTACGTGCTCCGGCAGTCGGGGAGTCAGCGGGGGTTTCGGTAGGTGTGCTCATAGAAGTCGATTCTAGCTCCTTTATGAATTCAGTCGTTCACTGGTTTGTCCGCCGTGTTTGTTTGTTTCCCTTATTTTTTTGTTTATGCCCGTTTGTGTCGTGCTACCATGAAAACTGTTATAGGCCAAACGGAACCAAAATCCTGATAGACCTGGAAATAAGTTAAGGAAAACCAGACCGAGGACAACCACCCGCAGACCACCCCTCGGTGAGCCTTCCAGATGGCTCCCTCTCTCTGGCACGTATTGACGAGCGGTCACCGTGCATCGCGAAAGGTAATGCATGGTGCACCCCGATGAGGAGACCTGGAATGGGAAAGATTTCCTTGAGTCGCTCGGACCGTCACGAAATTACTTCTTCGCCCGCCATGAGCACTCTTTACGACGTGCCCCCTGGACATTCCGCAACGATTGTGGGCTCGGACGTCGATGCTCTTTTTGCCCGTCGGCTCCGTGAACTGGGCTTGCGCGAGGGCACGACCGTCCACGTGGCTCAACACGCCGCAGGCGGAGGCCGAATCGTGAAGGTACATGACGCCAGATACGCGCTTGATGCTTTTACTCTCAAGCACATTGCCATCTCGACCTCGTCATAGAGGTCATCTCCCCATGACGGTAAGGGGATTTTCGGAGGAAAAATGAATGACTCTTTAGGTCCTCAGATGGAGGGCGGTGTCGCAACGTCTAGCACGACGACGGCCACACCTACCAAGGACCTCACAACACAATTCGCCGACGCACCATCCTGTCACTGTGAAAGCCACGGAACGGCCATGGCGCCGAAGGGCTCACCGGTCATTGCGCTCGTCGGTGCGCCGAATGCCGGCAAGTCAACCTTGTTTAATGCCTTAACCGGTGCAAAAGCCAAAATGGGCAACTGGCCTGGAACGACCGTCGCAGTTTCTCGAGGTGCATGGAAAGTAAAGAAGGGTAAGCATAGCGCCGTCGATCACGAGGACACGTGCGAAGAGCATGCGGGTTCCAGTCAGATGGAGTCGACGGACGTATGCCCACACTGCTCCAGTGATCATGAGGAGTCGACGACAAGAGAACCGCAGGCGGGTGGACACCACTCCGAGATGCCACATGGATCGGGTGAAACGATCTATGACGTCATCGATTTTCCGGGTGCGTATTCTCTTGACCCCATGAGCCCAGATGAAGCTTTAACACGTGAGCTTCTTTTGGAACGTGACGTGGAGGAGCGGCCAGACTTGGTCATCGTCGTCGCAGATACCGCGACGATTTCACGTGGCCTTTATCTTGCAGCTCAAGTAGCTGAGCACCCTTATCGTATGGTGGTAGTTCTCACCAAGGGCGATGTTGCACTGAACCAGGGATTTGAAATTGACCCAGATACGCTATCGCGGAAGCTTCAAGTTCCCGTCGTGGCGGTCGATCCGCGTAAACGTCGCGTAGGTGAGCTGGCGTCCGCAGTTGAAAAACAGTTACATATGCCCGCGGATACCGTCCGACCGATGTGTTGCCAGCACATTCCCGATGAATTAGAGGGTCCGGATCGAGAGCTGGCCGTCTCTGACGCACGTTTCAGTTGGATTGACAAAGCAGTCTCGAAGGCAACGATCCATAACGATCACACCCGCTCCGTCTCGGAAAAAATAGACCGGGTCGTTCTTAATCCCATCGCAGGGCCGCTTATTTTCCTCGCGGCGATGTGGTGCGTCTTCGAAATCACGACGACAGTAGCCGCGCCTCTCCAGGATTGGCTAGATAACCTGTTTAGCGGGCCTGTCAGTGATGGGGCGACATCCTTACTTCAGGCCTTAGGGCTTGACTATCCGTTTGTTCATGGGTTGATTGTCGACGGCCTTATCGGTGGCGTGGGAATGGTTCTGACCTTCGCACCGCTGATGGCTTTAATGTTCTTATGCCTGGCTGTGTTGGAGGATTCCGGCTATATGGCCCGTGCCGCAGTAGTTGCTGATCGACTCATGCGAGCGATTGGACTGCCCGGTAAAGCGTTCATTCCGCTCATTGTGGGATTTGGATGCAACGTTCCGGCGATTTCTGCAACACGAGTCTTGGGCAATGCCCGCCAACGTATTTTGACTGCGCTGCTCGTGCCCTTTACGTCATGTTCCGCTCGTCTGACCGTGTACGTCATGCTGGCCGCTACTTTTTTCCCTCACAACAGCGGTTCTGTTGTGTTCGCAATGTACGTCATCTCTATCGCGTTGGTGGTGCTCACGGGTTTGTTGATTAAAAACACCTTGTGGCGACGTATGGGGTCGGAACCGCTCGTTATTGACTTGCCGGTATATCAGTTGCCGGTGCCCCGGTTGGCGCTATCTGCCATGTGGATGCGTTTGAAAGGGTTCCTGCACACAGCTGGCGGGATCATCGTTGCGACGGTCCGTGGTGTGGCTGCTGCAGTCAACTCCCGTCGTTGGGGGCCACAGCTGGGGTGACGACGATCTAGATCCGCAGGATTCAGTCTATGGCGCGGTATCCCAAACAGTTGCACCTGTTTTTGCCCCGGCTGGCTTCGATTCCTGGTCGCTGTCGGGTCCATTGATTACGGGCTTCGTTGCCAAGGAAGCCGTGATTTCGTCGTGGGCCCAGACGTATGCCCTACAAGACCCGTCGGATGAAGATGCTGTGGACCAGGGACACTCTGCACTGGCTCAGGCCATCCGTCAGGACTTTAATCACTCATCAGGTGGTCACACGTACCCGGCAGTGTGGGCTTTCATGGTCTTCTTGCTGGCTTATACTCCATGCGTGGCTACACTGGCTGCCCAAAAGAGAGAAATTGGGTTGAAATGGACGTTGGTGGGGATAGCTATACAGCTGGCGGTGGCCTGGGCACTGGCCGTCGTCACTTTCCAGGTACTACGTCTTTTCTTCTAGATCATTCCCCCGATATTGATTCGTGAAAGCAGTGATAGCAGTGCTGTTTCGTCGAGAACGAGATGTATCGCGCCACTTACCTCCACGGGGTGAATCTTCCGGGCGTGCATCGGCATCGTCGGCTCCACAAGGTCCGCTCGCCATGGTTCGTGACGCCATTGCCTCTGGGGCTGTTGACCGGTCACGGATCGCTGAAAACACGGGCTTGGCCCGGACCACCGTCGATGCTTCCATTGAGCACCTAGAACGCATGGGTTGGTTGACTAAAAAACCGTTGGGAACATCGTGCTCCGGCGGAGGATGCTCATCCTGCCCATTAGGCAAAGCCGATGGAGGGGCTGGATGTGGATCGCACATAGGCGGAACGGGACCGGTAGCGCTGGTCTTAACCCGCCGTCCACAGTGTTGGCCGGCTGTGTCCGCATCGGCTGTGCCTGAAGCCGCCAGCTCCGCGAGCCGGCACTAGCTTGAGCGCCGCACATCGTGTAGGAATCCCACCTACGCGCCACCGTTCATTAGCCTATAGCGAACGCACTACCGCGCGAGAGCTAGTCGTGAGACACTTGTGAACAATGACTGAACGTTCACGCAATTATCCGTCTCATTCGGACAATGACAATCAACTCACCGATAACCACGGCCGACGCGGGGAAGGCCTGTATAACGACACAAAAGTTCGCCATGCGCAAATGCCCACCGCAGGCGAACTCGACCTTAGCGAGCGGGACGAACTCCGTGCGTTGTCCCGAGGTAGCCAAGCTCACACCACGGAGCAATCCGACGGCTATGACGTCGAGTATCGAAAGCTGCGACTAGAAAGAGTCATTCTGGTCGGCGTGTGGACGTCGGGGACTACCGCTGAATTTGAAGCTAATTTGGAAGAACTTCGTTCTCTCGCAGAGACAGCTGGATCTGAGGTTCTCGAGTCTTTTTATCAGCGTCGCGAGAAACCTGACGCGGGCACGTATATCGGGTCCGGCAAAGTCGCTGAGCTCCGCGACGCGGTCCGATCATTGGGCGCGGATACAGTGATTTGCGACGGCGAACTGAGCCCGGGACAGCTCATCGCTTTAGAAAAACACCTCGATGTTAAGGTTATCGACCGCACGATGCTGATCCTCGATATTTTCGCTCAGCATGCGAAATCCAAAGAGGGAAAAGCGCAGGTTTCCCTAGCACAGATGGAATATCTTTATACGCGAGTCCGTGGTTGGGGCGACATGATGTCCCGGCAGGCGGGTGGACGGGCCGGCTCCAATGGCGGTGTTGGCCTCCGTGGTCCTGGTGAAACGAAGATTGAAGCTGACCGCCGACGTTTGCGTAGAGATATGGCTCGTCTGCGCGCGGAATTGCGAAGCATGACGACCGCTCGGGAAATCAAGCGAGATCGACGGGATAGCTCCACCACTCCGCAAATCGCGATTGCTGGTTACACGAACGCTGGAAAGTCCTCGTTAATCAATGCCATCACCGGGGCAGGGGTGCTGGTCGAGGATGCCCTTTTCGCCACATTGGATCCCACGACACGTCGGGCAGAACTTGCTGACGGGCGGGCAGTGATCTTTTCTGACACTGTTGGGTTCGTTCGGCACCTTCCCACACAGCTCGTGGAGGCTTTCCGATCGTCCTTAGAGGAAGTTGCGTCGGCAGACTTGGTGCTTCACGTTGTAGATGGTTCCGATCCCTTCCCTTTGAAACAAATTAGTGCTGTTCATGAGGTTTTTGCCGACGTACCCAATAGTGGGGCTGAGACCATGCCCCCTGAAATTATTGTTGTTAACAAGATAGATCAGGCTGACCCCATTGTTCTCGCGCAGCTCCGTCATGAGCTCGATGACGTTGTTTTTGTGTCAGCGAAGACAGACGAAAATATCGATGAACTCGCATCGCGAATCGAACTTTTCTTAAACACTCGGGATACCCATGTAAGGCTTCGTGTCCCATACACCCGCGGCGACATCGTGGCGAAAGTTCATGAGTATGGAACCGTTATCGACGAACAATACGATACCGACGGCACGATTCTCGATGTGCGAGTTCCTGCCCGTATCGCTCAAGAGGTGCACGAGTTTATTCAGGCTGACGAATATACATAATTTTCCCTCTGCGTACAGGGGCGTGACCGTGCTTATAGGGGTCGTGGTAAAGATCCAACTGCTCAGGTTGGATAATAAGAAAGCGTGAGCGCACAAAAGAGTCTTCTCCCGTGGTCCGTGCATGGTGACGGAAAAACACCCCGACCTGGTGCTGTCGTTGCCCCCGATGAGCGATTAAGTTGGCCTCGAACTATCGGCGTGGGAATGCAACACGTCATTGCAATGTTCGGGGCTACGCTCCTTGTCCCCACCCTCACAGGGTTCCCCGTCAATACCACGCTGTTATTCTCTGGTCTGGGAACGATGGCGTTTCTCCTTATTACGAGGAATCGCCTTCCGTCATATTTAGGGTCCTCATTTGCGTTCATCGCTCCCTTAACCGCAGCTCATAGCGCGGGACTCTCCGCTCAACTGGGCGGTGTACTTGCCGCGGGGCTAGCGCTTGCAGCCGTGGGGCTGGTTATCATGGCCGTGGGACAACACGCTCTTGGCGCTGTCATGCCTCCGCCCGTAACGGGAGCAATCGTTGCACTCATTGGTTTGAATCTGGCTCCTGCCGCCACATCCAACGTGCAGAAACAGCCATTAGTTGCCGGCGTAACTCTCGGGGCAATTCTGCTCTTCACCGTGGCTGGTCGGGGGATGGTCTCGCGGCTAGGAATTCTTTTTGGGGTCATCCTGGGATGGGTTTTCGCGTCGCTGACAAGTAATTTAGCGCCAGGTACCTCTGAGACTATTGCGAATGCAGCATGGATTGGTTTTCCCCAATTCCATTCTCCCGTTTTTCACACCGGAATCGTTATTTCGACGATTCCCGTCGTCGTTGTGTTAATTGCAGAAAATGTCGGCCATGTGAAGGCTGTTTCTGCCATGACGGGAAGGAATATGGATGATTTAGCGGGCAAAGCTTTGTTTTCTGATGGTATTGCGACGACTGTTGCAGGATTGTGCGGCGGATCGGGTACAACTAGTTATGCCGAGAATATTGGTGTCATGGCGGCTACGAGAGTCTATTCGACGGCTGCGTATTGGGTTGCTGCTGCGACCGCAATAATTCTCGCCTTTATTCCTAAGTTCGGCGCTTTAGTGTTCACCATTCCCACGGGAGTTTTGGGCGGTGCGACCATGGTCTTATACGGCATGATTGGGATGCTCGGAATTCGAATTTGGCAGGATAACAATGTTCGGTTTACCAATCCCGTCAATCTAACCGCGGCTGCAGTGGCGTTAATAGCGGGTATAGGAAATCTCACATTGCGGGTGGGATCAGTCGATATCGAAGGCATCGCGTGGGGATCAGTGGGAATTATCGTGGGATACCCGCTCTTGCGCTATCTCTTCGAGCACATTGGGGAAGGGCAGGATGCTAGCCAACGTCAGTATTAAAAATAACGCGATGTGTTGAAAGATAAACGTTGTCATTCTGCGCTCGAACCAGAATGATGACCGTATGTCTTGATAATAAAGTGGGGATGACCAGAAATATTCGGTCATCCCCATAAATAGTGCCATTGGACACCGCCTCATGGCGGTGTCCACAACGACTGGACTACTCGTTATCGAGGTTTTGTGAGACCAGAGCCGCAATCTTCTCGACAGCTTCGGCATTCTCAGACGAAACTTCCACGGTGTCACCGTGCTCAGCGCCCAAGGCCATAATCATGAGGGAAGAAGCGGCGTCGGCAGGTTCTGCATCATCATCGTCGGGAAGCGAGATCAAGATCTCGTCATCATAGTTGGATGCTTCCTCGGCGATAACAGCTGCGGGACGAGCGTGAAGACCAACGGTTGAACCGACAGTCACGGTTGTGGAAGCCATAAGTGAACCTTTCTGTTAACCAAAATAAGGTGTGGATCATTGGGATCCTCTTGTGCCAGAATAACGGACTTAAAGTCCTCCTGCACAAAGCATTTTATTTATTTCTACAGCGGTCCTTATCGTAGCGGATAAGTTGCTGCAAGTGTGGTAGTTCAGATACGGAAAGTGCCATGTGCCACGGCCTTTTCCGTATCTGGCGATCGTGGAGTACGGCTGGGTTAGCTTCTTTCAGCGTGCACCCACCCAATCCTGAAGCCAATTTCAATTTAATGGCCGAACTCCTGCCTTACGCTGTTGTTTTGGCAGAAGCCTCTGTAGTCGGCGACGACGGTGCTGTTGACGCTGGCGATTTCGCAGCATCGCGTGTCTTAACCGGCCACCATGTTTTCAGAGCGACCACGCCAGCTGCAGCGATGATTACGCCAACCACGAGTGAGACGAAGAACATGAGAACGTGGGTGACAGCCAAAATCACGAATACACCGCCGTGAGGAGCCATCAGTTCGACGCCAGCTGCCATCGAGATAGCCCCGGAAACTGCGCCGCCGAGCATCGTAGCCGGAATCACACGCAGCGGGTCCGCAGCGGCGAAGGGGATAGCACCTTCAGAAATGAAGGACAGGCCTAGCAACCATGCCGCTTTTCCGTTTTCCTGCTCCGCTTTATTGAAAAGCTTAGGCCGTAGAGTCGTCGCAAGAGCCAAGGCCAACGGCGGAACCATACCCGTAATCATGACGGCAGCCATGATCTTCAGCGACGCAGGATCGTCGACATTCAGACCCGCCGTGGCGAACAAATAGGCTGCCTTGTTGATGGGGCCACCGAGGTCGAAGCACATCATGAGACCCAGGATGATCCCGAGGAGAACCGCGGACGAGCCAGACATCGAGTTCAGCCCATGCTGCAAAGCGTCCATCAGTGAGGCTATTGGGCGTCCCAGCAGGATAAACATGGCGAAGCCGGTGATGAGTGAATCCACCAGAGGAATGATCACAACAGGCATCAACCCAGCTAGCCACCGTGGCGGATTAAGCGTGTTGAACCACATTGCGATGAGACCAGCGATGAGACCGGTGAACAAGCCACCAATGAACCCCGCACCCACAGCGACGGAGACGGCACCACCAATGAATCCTGGAGCGATACCGGGGCGGCCGCCGAGAGCGTAGGCGATATACCCCGACAGGGCACTAACGAGGAAGTTCATCCCCAGTGTGCCGACGTAGGCCGATACGGCGCCAAGGTAGATCAGCAGAGGAGCCTGGCTGAAGTTGTACGTTTCACCGTCGACAGTGATGTGCTGCCCAGGAAGGTTCCACAGAGCATTGTTGTTAACGACGGTTTCATAAACCTTGGCGATATCCGCACCGGACAGCACGAAGGCCAGCGCCATAAGGAGGCCACCTGCTGCCACGAAAGGAATCATGTACGAAACGCCGGTCATCAGAGCTTGCTGAATACGCTTACCCCAGCCAAGTCCCTCGCCCTCCTCCTGAGAGCTCTCAGACGACGATGACGCTTTCCCCTTAACACGGCGTGCATGGGGATCTTTTGACGCGGCGATGGCTTCATCGATCATGACCGCGGGTTCATCAATAGCCCGCTTCACGCCAGATTCGATGACTGGTTTGCCAGCGAACCGTTCACGGTCCTTGACCCCAACATCCGTCGCAAAGATGACGGCATCCGCATTCTTAATGACGTCGTAGGGGAGGGGAGTGACTCCAGACGAACCCTGAGTCTCAACCGTGATGTCGACATCATTACGTGCATTAGCCGTTTGGGATAGAGAATCCGCAGCCATGTACGTGTGCGCAATACCGGTTGGGCACGCTGTAATCGCTACAAGGTGGGTAACAGCTTGTTCGGATTCATCAGTGTGACTGTCGCCGACTCTGCTTTGAGTTGACGCTCCCGCCGCTCCGACGGGTGTCGAACCCGCACCGTTACCTGAGGCAGCCGATTCTGCACTCTTGTTTGCCGACGCGGTTGATGCGGACTTCTTCTTTGGCTTGGCAGCCAAGGTATCAAGAATGCGCTGAGCCGCGTCTTTTTCGTCGGATGCTTCGCGTAGAGAATCCCGGAAGGAGGCTTTGACCAAGCTCCGGGCCAATTTCGAAAGGATCCGCAGGTGTGCTTTTCCTCCGCCCATAGGAGCGGAGATAAGGAAAACCAGGTCGGCAGGGCCATCGGCGGAGCCAAAATCGACAGACTTGGATAGACGCGCAAAGGTTAGCGTCGGAACTTCCACATGGCTGGTTCGGCAATGTGGAATTGCCACGCCACCAGGCACTCCTGTGGCTGACTTTGATTCACGAGTCAAGGCGTCAGAGGTAAGCCCCTCGGCGTCATCAGCGCGACCAGCCTTTTTGGCGTGTGAGGCCAAAGCTTTAATAACTGCTTCCTTGGTGTCACCGGGAGCTACGTCGAGCATGATGAGGTCCGGGGTGATTACTGGAGGCTCCGCGGAGCTCGTCTGTGTTCCCTTCGCCGGTGCTGTTTCTTTTTGTGTCGGTGTATTCGGAGTAGATCCGGAGCCACTCGATGATGTCATGACACTCCTTTCAAGGCTGTTGCTTCGGCGCCAGCCATGACGGTGACGGATTCAGGTTGTGTTTGGGAGGGGAAGGGGATTGTCGTTCCGGGCAGCGACGTCGCCGCAGACCCATAAGCTACAGCGTATTGAAGCGCAGTTTTTTCGACTGAGTGGTCTGTCGCTGAACTCTGCCCGCTACTGTGACCATTTATCTGGGTACCAATAATGAAGCCAGCCAAGCTTGAATCCCCCGCTCCGACGGTACTCACCGGAGTGATAGGCGGTGGAGAGGCATACCAGGCACCTTTTTGGGTAGCCAAGACCGCGCCCGACGCACCAAGGGTGAGCAGGACATAACGCACGCCGTGGTCAACTAGAAGCTGAGCAGCTTCTGTCGCAGGCTTGAGGTTTCCCTGCGATGCTTCGTGTTCAATGTTTTTCCCGTCGAGGCCGAGGATCTGGCCGATTTCGAAACCGTTTGGTTTCAAGAGATCGGGGGCAACAGCAGGATCCTTAAGCATGCGGGCACCGAGTTCCTCAAGCGGTTTATCTGAAGTGTCGACCGCTATCTTGACGTCGTGCCCATTGGCGCTTGTACGGATCGCTTCGACGATATCGGCGTACCACGAGGCAGGCAGCCCAGGTGGCAGTGAACCAGAGAGAACAATCCACGATGCGCGCTGCGCGACGTCTGAAATCACTCGTGTCAGCCTGTTGACATGATCAGGCTCAAGAGAATTGCCTGGCTCATTTAGTTTCGTCGTAGTCCCGTCAGGTTCCGTGACGGTGAGATTGACGCGGACAGAATGGTCAGCCGGCGTCGGCAAAAAACTGAGACCTGTTTTATGAACTAAAGAAGTAAAAGGATCACCTGTAGATGCCGGAGCAATGGCGACGGTTGGCTCGCCGGCTCGATGCGTAGCCATCGCCACGTTGATGCCTTTGCCGGCAGGCACATCGGTAACGTCAGTGATCCTATTCACTCCACCTCGATCAAGTGGGGTGGATATCACAGCCGTACGATCCATACAGGGATTAGGGGTCACTGTGACGATAGCATTGTCGGGAATTCGCAAGGACTGACTATCTAATGCTTCAATGCCGGATGGACGAGAGCCATCGTGTGTTTCGCCTTCGTGTGGACAAGGCGATGATGAGTGTGAAGACATTATTCCTCTAGACGTGGTGGCGGTCGAACGACATCGTTGCCTCGTTCACATGCGCGTTGAGCTGATACACGCTCTTACTGTGCGACGACGACATCGATCTCGTGTTCGCGAAGTTGGGAAAGGAAACTTTCCGGGGCGGCAGAGTCGGTGATGAGAACGTCGATATCACTCAGAGCAGCAAAACTGACCAGATAATCACGGCCAAATTTCGACGAGTCGCACATGGCGATGACGCGATTGGCATTAGTAATCATGGCTCGCTTGACAGCTGCTTCTTGGGGATCAGCCGTCGATAGGCCATGGTCGATCGTCAACGCGTTCGTGCCAATGAATGCCACGTCAGCACGCATTAGTGCGAGTGTACGCAGCGCAGTATCGCCCACAACGGCCTGAGTAATCGCACGAATTTGACCACCGAGTAGCTGAAGATCAGTTAAGTTTCGGCTTGCCAGATTCATCGCAATGGGAAGGCAGTTAGTGACGATGGGCCATCCACGTCCCGACGATAAATCTGCGATGTGATTAGCCAAGACCGCTGTTGTTGTTCCTGCGTCAAGAAAAATGCCTGCACCTTGCGGTGGGAGGTAATCCATTGCTGTCCGTCCGATAGCGGCTTTAGCACCGGACGCGGCCCTCGCGCGACTGTCGATCGGCAACTCTAGTGTCTGGAAATTTGTGGACGCTACCGCACCACCATGAACACGGTGGATAGCGCCTTCCCGATCGAGCTGGGCGAGATCTCGACGAACCGTTTCTGCTGTTACTGAGAATCGTTCGGACAAATCAGTGACGCTGACGCGGCCTTCAACGGCGGTGAGAGAAGCGATTTGTCGCCGTCGTTCCTCTGCATACATGTCTGTGTCACTTGTCCTTTCACGTCTGTTTCACGCTGAGTCTGCGCTTGATTCGTTGGTTTTACGTTGTCTTCATGTTTCTTCGCTCCTAAGGGTACGCGTTTCGTTTTCAAACGGTCATTAGACCATGTCTGAATGTCCCCGATCGGACATAAAGAGAGCATCCAATCGGTGGCTTTTCTGTGGTTTTACGTTTACTTTACTGTGAACATGAGCATTTGGGCATAGTTTTGTGACTTTTCCCACTCTGAATGATGGTATATTTCTGGAATCACCCGTTAGACTTGGATTAAAGAAATCCGACATGAGGAGCGACTTTAATGGACACCCAAGAAACTGCCGTGATCAAAGGTAAGGCCGTAGTACCTGGTGTCGCCCTTGGTCCAATCGCAGTGGTGGCACCGCGTCCCGCTGTTCCGGAAGCTGGGGCCGAGGTTGACGAAGGTCAGCGCGAGGCTGAATACGAACGTTTTGAACAAGCGGCTAATGCGGTCACTGAGGCTCTCAAGGAACGTGCCAAGAGCCTTGAGGGGCACGCTGCAGATGTCGTTAATGCAACTGCGGGGCTCGCATCAGACCGTGGATGGCGTCGGAAAGTTAAGAAAACCACGAAGCAGGGGCGTAATGCGATTGACGCGACAGTCACTGCTACAGCGTCATTCGTTGAGATGTTTACAGCCAACGGGGGAGTCTTTGCAGAACGCGTCGCTGACCTCGAAGATGTCCGCGATCGCGTTCTGGCTCACCTCCAGGGTCTTCCGGAACCTGGACTTCCGGTTCTCACGACGCCATCTATCTTATGGGCCGACGATCTCGCACCTGCCGATACAGCAACGCTGAATCCGGACTTAGTCATTGGCATCGTCACGCGTCGTGGTGGACCGACGTCGCACACAGCTATTATTGCCCGCCAGCTCAATATTCCCTGCGTTGTTGCAACCGGGCCCACTAACGTTGAGATTTCCTCAGGCCAGACCGAAGGCATGATTAGTGGTGCTGCCGGAGAGCTCACGGTCAACCCGGACAAGGACGCAGCGAAGCAAGCGGTTCGTGAATGGGAACAGCTTGCGGAGAAGATCGCAAACTGGGAAGGCCCTGCTCAGACTAAAGACGGTCACCGCGTCCAGCTCTTAGCCAATGTTCAGGATGGTCCCCAGGCCGCGTCGGCAGCGTCGACGGCAGTTGAGGGAGTGGGGCTGTTCCGCACTGAGCTTCTCTTCTTGTCGTCGACGAAAGAGCCGTCGGTGAACGACCAGGCAGCGGCATATGGTCGTGTGCTTAATGCTTTCCCGAAAGGGAAGGTAGTTATTCGTACTCTCGACGCTGGATCGGATAAGCCCGTTCCCTTCGTAGAGGCGGAGGAAGAAGACAACCCGGCTCTGGGAGTCCGCGGTGTGCGCATTGCGTGGGATCGCCAGGACATTCTGGAACGACAGTTGGACGCTATTGCCAAGGCAGTCGAAGATAACGACCGCGGTGAAGCCCCAACCTGGGTCATGGCACCAATGGTCGCAACTGCCGACGAAGCGCGTTGGTTTGCCGGTATGTGCCACGAGCGTGGTTTAACGCCCGGGATCATGGTTGAAGTTCCTGCGGTTGCGCTGTGTGCCCGGGAGATTATGCAGGAAATTGATTTCGTTTCGATCGGAACGAACGACCTTACTCAGTACACGATGGCCGCTGACCGCTTGTCCTCCCCATTGGCTCACCTCAATGACCCGTGGCAGCCTGCTGTGTTACGGCTCATCAAGATGGTCTGTGAGGCCGGCGCTGAGACTAAAACTCCCGTGGGAGTATGTGGTGAGGCAGCTTCCGATCCACTTCTCGCCTGTGTGTTGACGGGCTTGGGCGTCAACTCCCTGTCCGTTGCAGCTCCTTCTGCTGCGGGGGTCGGAGCTCAGGTTGGCGATCGTACATTCGAGGAATGTCAGAAGATGGCGGCCGCCGCAGTTGCCGCTACCTCAGCCGTCGACGCGAAGAAGGCAGCCGCTGACGCCGTATAGGAACAGAAACTATACCTAGGCAGAAGCCGTGTAAAAGCACAGAGTCGGAGCAGGATCACTTTCTTGCTCTATCGGGGGGTGCTGCCACCGCTAAGTGATTCGACGTTAGTTACGTTAAGTAAATAGAGGTGGAACAAGCCAGGTGGGGTCATAGCGAACGAAGAACTGTGACAACCTTTCCGAGAATAGTTGCCTCATCACCGGGGATCGGGTCAAAGGCGTCGTTGTGGGGCAGTAACCACACTCCGGTTCGGTCCCGGTGAAATTCCTTTACTGTCGCATTTCCATCAATCATGGCGATAACGAAATCACCAATTTCAGCCACATTTTGTGATCGCACGACGACGTAATCGCCATCTAAGATGCCGGCGTCTCTCATGGATTCACCGACAACCGACAAGATGTAGAGGTCTCCTCCGCCAGTAAGTTCTCGGGGAAGAGGAAATTCGTCGGTAACTTCTTGTTCTGCCAGAATTGGCGTACCCGCGGCGATCCGCCCAATCGTCGGAATAAACACAGGGGTGGGGTGGTTAGACTCAATATCGCTGTCTGCAGTCTCATTCGATGTGGATGGCGTGGACTCTTCATCTGCGTGGCGTAGCGATGAGGAGTGGGTGGGTTTGGCTGGATCCGCGATCTTCAGCCCCACTGCTCGAGGTTTATTGGGGTCCCGCCGGAGAAATCCTTTACGCTCGAGCTCTTTGAGTTGGTATGCCACCGATGACGTCGACGTCAGGCCAGCGGCTTGGCCAATTTCTCGAATGCTCGGCGGATAGCCACGCAGCACAATTGCATCATGAATGACGTCAATGATGCGATGTTGCCGGTCCGTCAATGAACCCATGTCAGGCTTCATTGACTTCCGGGATTTCTTTTCAGGCATGGGGCTGGTCTCTCCCAGTTCTAGGTCTTGAGGTGGTTATGGCTGAATTTTTGGCCGTACTGTACGCCTGGTACGTGATGTTGAGATTAGTTTACATCACCCCACGACACGTGGACGTGCGTTCGATGGCGCAGAACACCGCTAGAAAAAGTTGTCGTGAGTACTAAGGGGAATACGTTCTCTCTGAACCTCTAGAGGATGTCCAGTGTTCGAATGGAAAAGGCGTATATAGTGCGTAAATAGGAATTAGTGTTCGAATAATGGGCTTCGCTGCGCTTTTGTGTCCTGCCTCCATGATTTTATGGCGATATCCCTCATTGAGGGATGAGATGTTCGAGTATTCGTTTATTCGTGACACTGCCGAAAGGATGTCCCATGCCTACGCAAACACCGACCTTGACACGCCGTCATCCAGCTCACCCCATCGAACGCCATGTATCGCATAAGAATAGGTATGTAGAGCCTGCCAGCAACCATGGATTAACCCAGAAGAAACGAACTCATCCCAGAGCTCTCCGGGGTGGCTCAACGATGAGAGCTTATCCGTCTAGGCGGTATGCCCAACCGTGTAGACGGTCAAGTTTTCCTGAGCGACGTAGAATCGCAGCATACAGTGTCGTAATCGGATTGCTCATGGGCGCGAGCCTGTATTACGCCTGGGAAGAACCGCGGGACGCGGACATGAATCAGGAAACACCCTATAGTCAAACAGTGATCGTCACCCCTTCTGGCGAGGGTTAATATACTGGCGGTGTTTTCGGCGTTATCCATGTAGATAGGAGATCATCGTCGTGTTTTGCCCGTTTTGTCACCATCCACAGTCTCGGGTGATTGATTCACGGACCGTGGAAAATGGTTTTGTCACCCGTCGGCGGCGGCAATGTACCAAGTGCCACGGCCGGTTCACTACCGTTGAGAAATCTGTGTTGTTGGTTGAAAAACGAAACGGCGTGACAGAGGACTTTAGTAAAGACAAGTTAATCCGTGGTGTTCGTCGTGCGTGTCAAGGGCGAAATGTTTCTGATGATGCGTTAAAACTCCTTGCCCAAGAAGTAGAAATCGATTTGCGTGCTCAAGGAGGTTCACGGGTTAACTCAAACGACGTAGGACTTGCAGTACTAGAGCCTCTACGGAAGCTCGACGAAGTCGCTTATATGCGTTTCGCCTCCGTGTACAAGTCCTTTAGCAGCATGGAGGACTTCGAACGAGAGATCGCAGAATTCAAGGCACGGCGTTCGCAGTAAGGAATATGCAGCCGTGGTATCGGGCCTGACCTAATGGAGCTTTGTGATGGCTTTATTAATTCTTTGGGGGGACACTTTTTGCGCGGTGCCTAACCGTTCTGCGAACACTTGGACGCGTAGTTCTTGTAGAGAGAATATGATGGCTCGTGCTTCAGGGGACTTCGCGCGCTGCTGAGGGAGTCCTTTGAGCTTTGAGCGGAAAGCGCGTTCGAGGTTATTAATCTCTTCCTGGCCGTCCGCGTCTCGGTCAGGGTCACGCTCCATGTTTTCTAGACGTATCTCAACCGCTTTCATATATCGTTGGAGATGCTTGAGATAGCCGGTGCCATATCGTGTCACCGCATTCGGAGGAAGAAGAATATTCAGCTGACGATTGATGTCGTCGATAGCTGGCCCATCCCACTTCTTTATTTCTTCAGTCATAGCCTCATAAGCCACGAGCCCCGGTGCCATGGCAACAACCATGCGCCGTGTTGCCGAAGGGATCGTGTGCGACATCTTTTTTTTCAGTGTTTCAAAGGCGTCGGGAGATCGCTCAATGACACCATGATCCACTAGGGCGTCCTTGATCGCCGCGACTCGGCAGTCGTTAACCAGTCCGCTCAGGCCCCCGTGGGGATAGTGCTCTACCGCTACTCGCTGCTGTAGAGGTAACCCTTTAACTGCTTGGTTCTCATTAATTTTGATGGACTGCACTAATAGAGTGAGTACTGCCGTGAACATCAGGGAATTGGCAATGGACTGAGAGGCGGAGGTCACCACCTCAATTCCCTTCGACGTGACCCGGAGCGCTGGATACGCTGTCGTTGGTTGACCATCGATCGTGGTGTGAACGCTCTCGGGGAGAGTCCCGATGCTCTCATCAGTCCATTCCGTATATATTTTCCCGAGGTTAGGAACAATCGTCGCGACGTCTTCATCGGAAGTACGAGCTGTTCCGCTCCCGGAATCAGCCTGCGTGCGCGGCACATCGTGAAGTGAGAGATCGTTGTCAGAGTGATTCTGATAAAGAGCCGAACCGACTTTACTTCGTTTGAATGCGGCAGACATTGCTTGGGTTGCCGCCGAACTTTGCCGCTTCTTCAACGCTTCAAGATCTCTATCTTGATCGATGACCTTTCCGTGTCTATCGACAGCCTGGAAATTCATCCTCAAATGAAGAGGAAGCTTAGTGACGTCAAAGTCGGAGGGAGTCATGCCTGAGCCTCCGACTGCTCTGAGAGCGTCTGCAAGCGAGTTAGTCAGTGGCTGCTCGTACGGATGCATGATCTCGATGGCTCGGCGCGCAAAGTCGGGAGCAGGAACAACGGTGGTTCTCAGTGGCTTCGGAAGGGTGCGGATAAGGGCCGTCACTAGTTCACGCCGTAAACCGGGGACATTCCAATCGAACCGGTCATCCCATGATAACGATCCAATAATGGGGAGTGGAATCCTCACGCTGACCCCATCGTCGTCTTCCCCGGGTTCGAATTTATACGTCAGCTCGAGGTCTGCGGAATGAGCTCTCCACCGATCCGGAAAATCGTCCTCGCTAATGGTCTGTGCTTCGGGATGGAGAAGTTTGTCAGGATCGAAATCAAGCACATGAGGATCTTTTTTCGATTGCTTCTTCCACCAAGAATCGAAGTGACGACCCGTCGTTACTGAGGCCGGTATCCGCGAATCATAGAAGTCGTACAGAGTGTCGTCGTCGATAAGTAGGTCACGGCGACGCGTCTTTTCCTCAAGTTCTCCGGCAGTGGCTAGCTTTTCGCGATTGAGGTGAAAGAATTCGTGTCGGGTAACCCAATCACCTTCGACGAGGGCACTGCGAATAAAGATCTCTCTGGCTTCGCGCGGGTTAATGCGGTGGTAGGAGATCGGCCGATCGGTGACAACCGGTAAACCCCACAGCGTAGACCGTTGATACGCCATCGCTGCAGATCGTTTGCATGACCAGTGGGGTTCTGAATACTGATGGCGCAGCAAATCTGATGCTTGTTCTTCAATCCAGCGCGGTCGGATTGCGGCAGCATCACGCGCGAACATTCGTGATGTATCGACAATTTCGGCCGCCATCAGCCATTGAGGCTGTTTTTTATGCAGCGATGAGCCAGGGAAGATGACGAACCGCGTCCCACGAGTGCCCTGATACTCCTTTTTCACATCGCTCCGCAGACCAACCTGAGAGAGAAGACCCGAGAGAATAGATCGGTGAAGCCCATCGTAATCGACGGCGAGCATCGGCATATCGGGATGAGTGCTATCAGAGTGGGAATTCGTCTTTTTACCCGAATGCGAGCGCTTATTCGTGAACTGCGGTCCACTGTGCTTCTGACTAGTGGTTTTGGCGTACCCCCGCGACGGTAGCGTCGTCGATTCGTCGCTGCTGCTGGGTATGACAGGATTAAGGCGGTTCTGATCCCACGACCACGACAAGTCTTCAGTGACTCGGCGTAGTTGTCGAACGAAGTCCATCCATTCCCGGATCCGCATGTAGTGGAGATATTCTGCACGACATCGCTTGCGGAACGCATTGCCCGATAGCTGATTTTTGATGGTCGTTAGATATGCCCATAGGCGGAGGTAAGACATAAAGTCGCTCTCCGTGTCCTTGAACCGCGCGTGAGCCTGATCCGACTGGGGCTCATGGTCGGTCGGGCGCTCGCGTACATCTTGAATCGATAATGCGGCGATCACGACCGAAGTGGCTTCCACGACATCACGGTGATGAGCTTCAACCAGCATTCGAGCTAGTCGGGGATCGACAGGAATACGGGAGATTTCACGACCAATGGGGGACAGCACCGGGGAGCCATCACGCTCACCTTCACCTAAAGCGCCGAGTTCATGGAGCACCATCATGCCATCACGAATAGCTCGCGGTTCAGGCGGATCAAGGAAAGGGAACTCATTGATATCGCCCAGCTGCAGGGAGGCCATCGTGATGATCACACTGGCGAGATTGGTGCGCAAAACCTCGGGGTCGGTGAATTCTGGCCTCGAGTTGAAGTCTTCTTCGGAATACAGTCGTATAGCAATGCCCTTCGCTATACGCCCGGAACGGCCTGATCGCTGATTCGCGCTCGCCTGACTAATGGGTTCAATAGGTAACCGTTGGACCTTCGTCCGGGTTGAGTAGCGGGAAATACGTGCCGTTCCGGTATCGACAACATAGTGAATCCCAGGAACGGTTAACGACGTCTCAGCGATATTGGTGGCAAGTACTATCCGACGGCTACGATGCGAGCTGAAGACGCGGTGCTGTTCCGCGTTGGATAAGCGCCCGAAGAGCGGAGTGACCTCAACTCCAGGCCATTTCTTGGCCTCAATGGCGTCATGGGCTTCGCGGATATCGCGTTCACTAGGGAAGAAACACAGAATATCCCCAGGCCCGGCAGCCATGAGCTCCTCACATGCTTCACACACAGCCTCCTGCGGATCTTTCTCAACCCGCTTGACAGAACCGTCCTTGCGTTCGCGTTCGATATACGGGGGTCTATATCGGATTTCAACAGGGTAGGTTCGTCCCGACACCTCGATTATTGGCGCCGGATTTCCCTCCGCATCCGCGAAGTGACGTGCGAATTTTTCAGGGTCGATCGTCGCGGAGGTGATAATGACCTTAAGGTCTGGGCGTCGCGGTAATAGCCGCTTGATATAGCCCAAAATGAAATCAATATTGAGGCTTCGTTCGTGAGCCTCGTCAATAATGATCGTGTCATAAGCTCGCAAAAGGCGGTCACGTTGCATTTCTGCTAGGAGAATGCCGTCTGTCATGAGCTTGATGGCTGTTGAGGGGCCAACACGGTCATCAAAACGAATAGCGTACCCAACGCTCTGACCGATATCTTGGCCGGTCTCACTGGCGATTCGTTCGGCTACCGTACGCGCAGCTAACCGTCTCGGCTGGGTATGCCCGATCATGCCCTTCCGGCCACGCCCTAAGGCTAAACAAATCTTGGGTATCTGTGTTGTTTTCCCGGACCCGGTTTCACCAGCGACGATAGTGACCTGGTGCGTTCGAATGGACTCTGCAATGTCGTCGACTCGCTGAGATACGGGGAGATCACGGGGATAGCTGATAGTCGGGAGCGTTGCGATTTTTGCGGCGAATTGGGTCCGGGCCGCTGCTAAGTCACGAGCGATGGCGTGCCGTGCGTGGTCAGATCGAGCTTTTTTGAGACGTCGACGAAATCGGTGCTCATCAGCTGCACTAACCTCGCTCAGTTGTGCATAGAGTTCTTTGCGAGAAGGCGCTTCGGAGGTGGCGTCGGGTGTCGACGGGTTTTTCGTCTGGGCATCGGTTGTGTGGCGGTTGGATTTGTTCGTCATGACTTCCCTCAGTCTACCTGGATGACGACCCTAGCTTCCGCAGTCGGCTGCTGGTGCAATCACGACCAAGGAAAACAGTACGACTCGCGAAGTACGAGTGGATAAAGCGTGTTTCCGCCGACAGGCCCTGGCCGACATTACCGACGCGTTTAAGCATTCGGTAATTAAGAACGGCGTCGGCCAACGATATGGTCTGCAAGGAGAGTCGTCGATAGCCCGACCAAAATGAGCGCACATGTCGGAGAAAGGACAAACCATAGGGCTCGATCGGCATATGGGGCAGCTTCGCTGAGCATCGTACCCCACTGAGGAGAATCGTGGCCGGCGCCGATCCCAAGAAACGCTAGTCCGGCGAGAGCCAAAATATTGTGCCCTAGACGGGTTGCGCCGTGGCGAAGCGCGGCGGGCACGACGAAGGGGATCGTGTGGACAACAAGCAATCTCCACCGTCCGGCGCCACTATCTCGAGCCCATTCGTAGTGACCTTGATGTCGGATATCTAGGGCTAACGCGCTGCAATGTGCTGCGATCGGAATCCAACCGACAGCCATGACGGCGACGGCTGCAGTCCATACAGATGTGCCAAACACGGAGGCAATAACCAGTCCGATAAAAACAGCGGGGAGAGCGTTTAACGTATCACCGAGGACGCGTGCCCAGTCCCCACTGAGGCCAATAATGACCCCGATGGCTACGCATACTGCGGTCGTAATAAGAGCGATTCCGACGGTGGGTATTGCTCCGTCAGCCATTCTGGCCAGTACATCCCGTCCCACTTGATCGGTGCCCAGCGGATGCGTAAACGAGGGAGCCTCCAAGCGGGCTGTGGGCGTGATGGCCGAGGACCGAAAGCTGCCGAGGAGGAGAGCGAATACTAGGGGGATGATGGCCAATAGTGGTGGCGTCCATCCGACGTCGATATGTGTGTGCCCATGGGAGAGTCCGGCGTCGTGGGATTGAGCAACTGGACGCATCATGAAGTAATGGATGCATCGAGATAGGAATCCGCACGCTACGCCGATGAAGAGCACTACGGTCAGTAGTGCTTGCATGACGGGTACGTCTTGATGGGTTGCCGCTTGAACAGCGATCCTTCCGATTCCAGGAATGGAAAAAATGTTTTCCACGAGGGCCGTTGACGCTAAAGTGCCAGCGAAAAAGAGGAAGATTTGTGGCGTTAAAGTTGCAAAACCCCGTCGGATGAGGCTTCTGCGAACTCGGTAACCGGGGATCCCGTTAACCAACCAGGTCCGGACCCAGGGCTCGTTAGCTGCTGTGTCCACGGCGATAAGCAGAATGCGTGAGAGCATTCCTGAAATGGGGATGGTTAGGGATATGACCGGAAGAATTGCGTAGCTCAGGCCATCCCATCCGGTAGCGGGTAAGTATCCCAGCTGAATGGCAATGAAGCTAATGAGCAGACTGGCAAGGACGAATTCAGGGACGGATGATAAAACCGCGCTTGATAATAAACCTGCGTGGGATCTGCGTCCCTGGGAGTAGGCGTAAACCCGTGGCCAGATCAGAGCGCAGGCGATCATGGTGCCTAGTAGAGTGGCTGTTCCTGCTAAGAAGACGGATGGCCCGAATCCTGCCAACACAGTGTGCCATGCAGAATTAGATGGATTTACCCATGAGACACCGAAATCGAGATGGATGAAACCGATAAAGAAACGCTGAACACCCTCGAGGGGGTTCGACGGTAAATCTAGTTCATTCCGGATATTTTCTATGACTTCCGGATCTGGAGTTCGCTCCGATTCACGTGCTCGAAAGACAGACACTGCAATATCGCGCCCGGAAAGCCACGGGAGGACTGCAGCAAACAACAGTCCTCCCAGCACTATGAGGATAGTTGTTCCTGTGAGGCCCAGGATGGAACGGTACGAGTGTGTAGCACGGTGTCGTGGTCGTGAAGACATGATGAGGGGCACTTAGCGGATCCGTAGAAATGACAACAGAAATTGGAGTGGGTGCGCCGATGGGCTAGTCACGCTGACTGTGAGCGGTGAGCAATTGCCGCTCAAATGAATCCACGCTGACGTCTTTCATCCCCTTCATCGCGATGTAACCGCGCGGGTAGGCGATGGGGATAACCGCATTGTCTGCAACGATGCGCGCGCCCGCTTCAGCTGCGCGTGTGCGTCGTTCACTGAGATCAGACGTTGCATCTGCCCGCGAGATTTGTGCTTCAATCTCCGGATCACACAGCTGTGACAAGTTGTATGTGCCATCACACGTGTAGTCGGATTGCAGGTAAGAGACAGGATCAGCTGCACCGATGAGGTAATTACGACTCCCAATAACAGCATCAAACTGGCCGTCAAGGAGGCTACTTTCGAGTGAATCGTAATCTTTCGTGGTTACATCTACGACGAATCCCGCATGTCGAAGTTGGTCAGCAACAATAGATGCGACTTCTGGTAGCTCGCCACGTTCTGTCCATGTGGCAAGCTTTATCTTTTGCTGTGACGGTTGCGTAGCAGGAACAGTGCTTGTGGATGCATCATCCGGGGTACGTGCCCATTCTTCAGCCGGATTGAACAGGTGATCGGTTGCTGCATCCGCTTTTCCCTCAAACACGGAGTCCGTGATGGCTTTGCTGTTGATAGCTTCACGCGCCGCTGCTCGTAAACCAGGGTCGGTGAATGCGCCCTTCTTCGTATTGAGGTGGAGGAGGACCGCACGGGGAAGTGGCGTTGATTTTAAGTCGCCTGCCGAATTTTCAATTTCTGAAACTTGGGAGGTGGGGATAGCCGTGGCAAGCTGTACTTCGCCTGAACGAAAAGCGGCCGTACGGGCACTCGCATCGGTCATGAACTTGACGGTTATTGAATTGAGCTTCGGCTTTCCGCCCCAATAATCGCCATTTGCCTTCAAATCCGCCTGGGTCGAGCTAGCTTTTTTGTCGAGCGAAAATGGTCCAGTTCCGTGTTTCACCAAGTCTGGTGCGTGATCCTCAGAGGCTCCCTTTTTTGCTTCCGTATCCTTATCATCGTTGCTCCCCCCGTCTTTCTTGTTTTCGTCGTTAAAAGCATCAGGTGACAGAATCATTGTTCCGGGGTCGGCGAATCGCTGAACCAGGACAGGGTCGTCTTTTTCCGATGTCACCACCAGGGTGTGGTCGTCGGAGGCTTCAAAAGTAAGGTTGGCTTTTCCTAGGGCTTTCGGTCGGTTGGTGGCGTTCCACGCGTGGGTGAGGCTCGTGACCGCAGCGTGGGAAGTCAGTGGCTTTCCATCATGGAACTTAGCGCTGCGGAGGTGAAAGGTCACCGACCGTGGGGAATCGTTCGACCACGATTCGGCCAATGAAGGCATAATATCGCCATTGCTTCCCATCGTGACCAGCGTTTCTCCGACTCCCATCCGGCTCGCCAGAACAGCGTCGTCGGAATAGGGCGACATACTTGCCACGGGGGCAAAGGCTAACCCGACGGTTGCCCCGTCGCTACCAGTTGAGTCCGAATTAGTGAAGCACCCGGTAAGTACAGTTGCGACCACAGGAATGGCAAGTAATAGCGACAGTCGTTTCATGATGAGAACTCCTCTATCTGGTGGGTTAACTGTGATGAGTTGTCAGGTGCGTCCGCATGACGTAGCTGCTGTGCAGGCCTCGCCGTGCGGCGTCCCCATAAATAAATAGTGATGGCAGCACCAATCATCCCGGCAGTAAGAACGATCCATGGAAGCATCGCTGATTGAGTGGGGTGGTAGGCATTGTTTAATAGCTCTCCGAGAAGTGGTGAAGTGATAAGAACGGCCGCCCCACCGACTGAATTGAGAACTCCGTAATAGGTACCCAACTTGATGTTTTTAGCGTGGACTCCGACGAGGTCGCGTGCGATCGGACTAACAATCATGTTGCCCACATTGAGAACGACAACGAAGGCGATGGCGGGAACTAAACTTCGGGACCACGGTGCACACACGGCGACAATGATGAATGAGCTAGCCATGATGAGAAAACCAACGGAAACCGCCCGCGTGGGCTCATACCGGGACGCTATCCGCGCCAGTGGGACTTGGAGAATAATGACCCACACTCCGGCAATGAGGAACATAATCCCCATCGATTGATCCGATCCCGTCCCTCGCGTCAATTCCACAGGCAAAGAAAGATACATTTGGTTATAGGCGACGAGGCTCATGGAATATGCCGCAGCGAGCACAAGAAAACGGCGGTCTCGGAGAACATGGCTCCAGTCTTGTGTGATCGGTTCGCGCCGGGCCGGGTGAACTGACGTGGGGAGCATGATCAAGTGGGTGATGCCCAAGAAGACAAAGATCGTAGCTGCCGCGTAGCAGCAGATGTCGAACCCGAGTGGAAGGAGAAGCGCTCCAATAAACGGGCCCAGGCCAGAACCGACGGTTGAATACGCGGAATCTAAGGCAAAGATATGGGCTCTGGTGCTTGTTCCTTGAGCTTCGAGGCGGGCACCCGAGTCAGCTAGGGACGTTTCGACAGCGGGAGAGAACAACGCGGCAGCAAAGCCAATAATGACGACGCCACCGATGAACCCGACGAGGGACCACGTATTCGCAAGATTGTCGCTCTTTCCATTGACCGTGGCGTAATGGCTGGTCACCCCGGTTGTGATGAAGCCGAGCACTCGGAGAGAGATTCCCGACAGCAGGACAGGACGTGCACCGTATTTATCTGTAAGCCCTCCGCCGAGAAAGAACAGCCCCTGTTGTGAGAATGTTCGTAAACCTAGGACTAAGCCGATCATTGTCCCGGCCTGAGCAAAACCGTCTGCAAGGACGACCGCTAAGAAGGGCACGACAATGTAGAAACCGATATTGAACAGTAGTTGGCTGATCAACAGTAAATAAATGTACGCGGGGAGCGGTTGTCCAGAGCTCCGACGATCACCAAATAGCGACAAGAACTTCATGTCATGCACCTCCTCGAAAAACTCGATCGGCGTGAATCAATTCTGCGGTCTGTGGAACATCTGATTCATCAATCTTTGTTGCGGCTTGATTATCAACAATGCGACCATCGTCAAGAACGATGATGCGGTCACACGTTGAAACCATGAACCTAAAGTCATGCCCTGTTACCGCCACTGCGCACGACGATTGTTGCTGGTAAGCGCTTAGAACGCTCATGGTTGTTGTCGCGCTCTTTGCGTCGAGGGCGGACACAATCTCATCAGCAAGTACGACGGAGGGGCGGGTTGCTAGCGCGCGAGCTAAAGCAACACGTTGACGTTGACCTCCGGATAACTGGTGAGGCCGCCGATGTAGAACATCCGTGGGGAGCCCTAACGAGTCCACGAGTTCTTCATAGTCTGGCGCTTTTACTCCTGCGATCAGCGTCGCTTCTCGGATGATGGATTGAACCGTCATAAGAGGATGCAAGGTGGCATCAGGTTGTTGTGGAACAAACGCACACCAGCCACGGTGGTCAGGCGCTATGCGATCGCCGTCGTCTAATGGAAGGCTGCCCATTATCGCTCGTAGGAGGCTGGTCTTTCCCGAGCCCGACCTCCCGACGAACCCCACTTTTTCGCCGGCGTAGAGATCGCACGAACAATGGTGAAACCGCCCTTCACACGTGGCGTCATGTAAAGAGACAAGAGAAGATCCAGTCAGCTCTGACGAGTGGTTGGGGAGCGAGATTATCGGCATGTGGCTCCTCCGTGACCATGAGATTCAAAGGAGCGAGAGGGGACGCCGAGATGGGTTTTGTCACCTTGCTCAGGCCCTGCGGAAGAGGAAGCAGAAAGTTTATCTTCATTGTGCGTATGGTCGACGAGAACACCGTCATCAATGTGCAAATGCCGTGTTGCTAAGGGAAGGAAACCAGCCACGTCATGCGTCGCCATCACGATTGTTGGGTGGTTGACGTCGTAAAACTCGCACAATATATCCCTTATCGCTAACGAAGTGACGGGATCCAGCGCACTGGTCACTTCATCTGCGATAAGGACGTTGGGTTGGTGTATTAATGCGAGGATAAGAGAGGCCCTCTGCCGTTGGCCGCCGGATAATTCCAGGGGGTAACGGGAGCCATCCAACCCGACGCGACTAAGCAAGGCATCAGCATGATCGATTGCGTCTCTTCGGGATTCTCTCGGAAGGGCGTATGAAATTTGTGTCCCCACAGGGGTAAGAGGATCAAGTGACGTGGAGGAATTTTGAGCACAAAAGCCAAGGGTTCCTGAAACTGAACAGTAACCCGTGGTTTGTATTCCCGCGTGGTGGGAATGTTGTTGGCGTGCTGAATTTACTGATGACCGTGTGCCGGCATCGATAATCGAGTTGAGGAAGAGGCTTTTGCCTGCTCCGGATTGCCCTGAGACGACAACCCATTCCCCGGGGTTTATATGCAGCTCACTGATATGCACTAGCGACTGAGAAGAACGAGGATCGGCCGAACTAGTAGTCGATTTGATGTTTAGTGGAGCGATCGAGAAATCTCTGAAGATAATCGAGTCAGGAAAGTGGGTCGAACGAGGAGAATGGGAGGGTTGAGGGACGTGTACGGACTCCTCGGAGGAATCTAAATCTCCAGGAGTGCGACGTGTCGTGCTGAGATGCGCGGGCCGGGCCACAGGCTTACGTTCTCCTCAGTACCTAGGGTTAAGCGTCGGACGTAGAAGATCTTAAAACAACCGCAAACAATTGTCGATAAAGTAAAGCAAGGAGAACAAATAAGGGGGGCAGGGGGGAGGTTCGGTAACATCTGGCGCGGTCGCGCAATCATGACATGCACTTGAAAATGAAAAATCCCTGGCGTACCGAACGCCAGGGAAGAGAGACTTAGAGTGTCACACGAAACTCTAACGAGCAGCTTCGATTTGAATTGCCTGTGCCACACCCTGAATAGTCGCGGCAATCTTGACGGCCTCGAAAACCTGTTCCTTGGTTAGGCCTTCACTCGTCACCGTTTTCTCGTGAGCTTTGGTGCAGTCCTGGCAACCGTTGATGGTCGACACGGCAAGAGTCATGAGCTCGAAATCGACTTTGTCGATCCCGGACTTGTTGATGATGTTCATCCGTAGACCCATGCGGACCTGGGCATAGTCCGAGCCGAGGAACGACTTCGCGCGATATGCGACATTGTTCATGGCCATGATCGATGCTGCACCATAGGCAGCGTTGACGTACTCATCTGACAGGTGCTGCGATGCTTCCTCAGCAATTTCCGAGATGATGGTGTCATTCCGCGTTGCTGCAGCAGTCGCGAGGAAGGTGCCCCAGAGCTGCTGCTCCGACAGCTCGGTCGAGCGTGAGAGGGTGCCCAAGTTCAGTTTGAGGTCTTTCGCGTACTCCGGGAGACCCTCTTTAAGGTTATCAAGTGCCATTATGAACCGTCCTTAGTGATGGCGAGATAGTTTCGGTGACGACTGAGACAGTCGAACGAAGCTGAAAGTGAGTCCTTATTTCAGCTCTTCGTTGAGAACATCCATCTTGTCGATGTTCTTGGTGGGGTCATTCTTCTGCCAGTTGCAGGCGCAAACCTCTTCAGACTGAAGTGCATCGAGAACACGCAGGACCTCGTCGACGTTACGACCAACAGCGTCCGGGGTGACGGACACGAACTGGATGACGTTGTCAGGGTCGACGATGAAGGTAGCGCGGTCTGCAACACCGTCGGCATTCTCAACACCGAGGGCCTTGATGAGGTCGTGCTTGATATCGGAAATCATCGGGAACGGAATCGTCTTCAGATCTGGGTGGGTTGCACGCCAGTTGAAGTGGGAGAACTCGTTGTCGACGGAGCCACCGAGGATCTGGGTATCGCGATCTTCGAACTCGTCATTCAGCTTGCCGAATGCTGCGATTTCGGTGGGGCATACGAAAGTGAAGTCCTTCGGGTAGAAGAAGATGACACGCCACTTGCCCTCATAGGACTGGTTGTTGATCTCCTCGAAGTAGTCTTCGGGCTGGTTGGCGTTGACCTCGCGCAGGTCTCCACCCTTCAGCGCGGTCAATTCGAAATCAGGGAACTGGTCACCGATGGTCAGCAATGCCATTGCTTCCTCCTACTGGTTAGCGTCATCGATTGGTTAATTATCTGACGCTATAAAGCATGGCATGATTTATCGGGTGTGTCAAGAGGTAAAACTTAAATATCTAGTGTACAGTTATAACCATGAATAATAGAGAGTATCGCCCGACAATCGCTCAACTTCGTGCCTTCGTGACCATCGCGGAGCACCGTCACTTTAGTACTTCAGCAGCGCGTTTGGGGATTTCGCAGCCGTCCCTGTCGCAGGCTCTCGTCGCTCTCGAGAGCGGCCTGAACCTACAGCTTATTGAACGCTCAACACGGAAAGTCATTGTCACCTCGGCTGGGCAAGCTCTCCTTCCTTACGCACGGGCAGCCTTGGATACTACCGACGATTTCGTCGCCCATGCTCGAGGTGTCAGCGATTCCCCCTCGGGTCCGATCACGATCGGAATTATCCCCACCATCGCGCCATATATCCTGCCGCACCTTCTTCAACTCATCAACCTTGAGATGCCGGAAGTTCAGCCGAATATCGTCGAAGAACAAACCCACCATTTAGTTGAAAGCCTGAAACAAGGAACGATCGATGTCGCCGTTTTTGCCCTCCCATCCGGTGAGAGTGGACTAATCGAGCAGCACCTCTATGACGAAGACTTCTTCCTCGTCGTACCAGAGGGGCACGAATTAGCTGGTAAAACAAACGTTGACCCAAAGGTGTTGGAGGATCTCAACCTTCTTCTTCTTGACGACGGGCACTGTTTACGTGATCAAGTTCTGGATTTATGCCGCCGTACCGGCAAGGGATCAAAAGCAAACCAGGCTGTCACACGAGTCGCTAGTTTGACGACGGTTGTGCAATGTGTGGCTGGTGGATTGGGTTCCACATTGGTGCCTGCTTCCGCTCTGCCCGTGGAAGGACGCCAGGAGAATATCGCGATCGCGAAGTTCAAGAAAGGGTCTGTGCCCTGTCATCGCGAAATCGGACTGGCTTATCGCTCCAGTACGTCTCCAAGTAGGGGAGAGCAGTTCCAGCACATCGGCCGTCAGATTACGCGGGCTTTCGAAGAAGTGTCGCGGAACGCGAATGCTTTGTCCTGATTGAGGCGTCGCGATTGGGGTGAAAGCTACTGATCTTGTGGCTAATCGCCCTCAACGATGCTGAGCTCAGAGAGCCGAACATCGCCGGCCTCATCGGACGCATCAAGATCGACGGTCCCGGTAATAGCCCAGTCGTGATTGCCATCTGGGTCGTCGATAATTTGTCGAACCGACCACGAACGCCCGTTTTCTTTGATGATGATCATGTCCGCGGACCGTGCAGATGCGTCCACGCCTAAATCAGCGAAATTGTCGAAGTAATCGTCGAGTGCTGCTGGCCAATCGGGAGTGTCAGCTAGATCTTCGGTTGCTACGCGGTCGGTAAGCTCATCGAGTTCGTCCTCTTTCTCAAAGGCAAAGAGCTCAACAAAACGGAAGAAGACGTTCCGAACCATGCGCGTAAATGCCCGCGTACTGGCAGTGAGTGCATGTTCACTACCGTCACCGAAAGCCCGTTCTTCAACTTCTTTATCGGTAATCGGAGTATCAGGATCCGCCATACGGTTCCATTCATCTAATAGTGACGAGTCGACTTGGATAATGAGTTCGGATAGCCAATCAATAATGTCGTCTAACTCATCAGTGTGATACTCCGCGGGGACCGTGTTGAGCAACGTCCGCCAGGCGTCGGTGAGATAACGAAGAATGACTCCTTCTGATCTGGCTAAACCATAAGCTGCAATGAGGTCGGAGAAGTTCATTGCACGCTCAATCATGTGGCGCACAACAGACTTGGGGGAGAGGGAAAATTCTCGCGCCCAGGGGTGTCCTTCACTATATGCCTCAAATGCCTCGTCAAGCTCCTCTTTGAGGGGCATCGGCCACGTAATGTCCTCGACTATCGCCATTCGTTCGGTATAGTCGACGCCCTCCGCTTTGAGCGCCGCAATTTCTTCACCTCGCTCTTTCTTTTCTTGAGCTCGAAGTAGCGGAGTTGGTTCGTCGAGAATCGACTCCATCACGCTGATGATATCGAGCGTAAAAGTCTCGCTATCAGGATCGAGAATCTCCAAAGCAGCGACGGCGAATGGTGATAGCGGTTGGTTTAATGCAAAGTCACGTTGCAATTCGTCGGTCACGTGGCAATAACGACCAGTTTCATCTGGTGTCTCAGATTGCTCGATTATTCCGGCTTGCTTGAGGCCTTTGAATAGATCAATAGCCATATGAATATGCCGGTTTTGTTTTGCACGGCTTTCGTGATTGCCGCGCAGTAGGTGTTTCATGGCCTCAAAGCCGTTTCCCGGTCGGGACAGAACGTTGAGCAGCATGGAACTAGATACCGTAAATTGGCTGGTCATTTGTTCTGGCTCAGCGTTAATAAGGCGTTCATAGGTGCTTTCGGCCCATGTTGCGCGACCTTCAGGTGCTGATTTCTTCCTCAGCTTCTTAAGTTTTTTGGGATCGCTCCCGGCCTTTTGCCGTGCCTGGTAATTCTCAATTTCGTGTTCAGGTGCTTCGATAACGACATAACCGGCCGTATCAAAACCAGCGCGACCGGCTCGTCCGGCAATTTGGTGAAACTCCCTGGAACGTAACACTCGGTGGCGTTGACCGTCGTATTTCGCAAGTCCGCTAAAAAGCACAGTGCGGATGGGAACATTGATCCCCACGCCGAGTGTGTCGGTTCCGCAAATCACTGTTAGTAAGCCTGCTTGGGCAAGCTTTTCGACGAGGCGACGATATTTCGGCAGCATGCCCGCGTGGTGAACGCCAATACCTTGACGAACGAGGCCGGATAATTGACGCCCGAATGCCGAGGAAAAACGAAAGTCTCCGATTGTTTCACGAATGTTTTCCTTCGTCTCCGCGGAAATCTTCACATGCCCTTTGAGTGCTTGAGCACGCTCTGCTGCTTCACGTTGGGAGAAGTGAACAATATAGATGGGCGCCTTATCCTCTTTAATAAGCGTCTCAATTGTTTCGTGAATAGGCGTGTAGACGTACGAAAAAGATAGGGGAACGGGCCTCTCGGTTCCGTCAACGAGATCTGTATCCCGTCCCGTTCGAGCGCTTAAGTCTTTACGCAGGAAAGTTGTGTCTCCCAAGGTCGCAGACATCAAAATAAATTGTGTTGATGGAAGTTCAAGGAGTGGAACTTGCCATGCCCACCCTCGCTGGGGATCGGAATAGTAATGGAACTCATCCATCACTACCTGGTCTATCTCAGCATCCGGACCATCGCGTAGGGCAATATTGGCTACGATCTCGGCAGTTGCGCAAATAATCGGAGCTTTGCCATTGACGGTGGCATCTCCTGTCATCATCCCGACATTTTTCGCACCAAATGCGTCGCATAGTGAGAAGAATTTTTCATTGACCAGAGCTTTGATTGGTGCTGTATAGAATGTTCGCCTGTCATGCGCAAGGGCGAAGAAATGCGCATATAAGGCGACAAGTGATTTTCCAGAGCCGGTGGGTGTAGCGACGATGACATTATCACCGGCTTCTGTTCCGAGGATTGCTTCCTCTTGTGCAGGAAAGAGAGTAATTCCTCGAGAGCGAACCCAGCTTCGAAATGAATCAGAAATTGCTTCGTCGTATAAAGACTCGGGGACGTCAGCAAGGTCGGGAAGGTAACTAGCTAGGTTCACGGCTCTATCCTATTCGTCTCGTCTAGGCTTCGTCTGAGTCATCGCCTCCATCGGAGTGTGGCCGATGGTCGCCATCGCCGTGGTCATCGTCATAATCACTGTGATCGTCCAAGCCGGTATCTGATGTACGGCCCGTGTCAGTCGGAGAACCAGTCCCGTCGTCGTTACGAGAACGGGGATGATCCGACTCGGGCGAGGTCCCAGCACCTTTATCCTGAGAATCCTTATCGCGGTTAACCTGCGCAAGGAACTTTTCTAGTTCTGCGCCGATTTCATCGCCAGTGGGAACCTCACCATCAGAGCTAAGAAGACCGCGGTCATGGCGCTCTCGATACCGTGCAGTTTCTTGATCATATTGCGCTTCGAGGGCATGGACGACGGCGGCTATTTCACCCGACTCTTCAACTTGTTCTTCAAGTTCGCGCTCAACTTTTTCCGACTCTCGCTCTAAAGCTTGCAAGGGGATAGAAACACCCGCTGTTTCCTCCACAGCCTGGAGGAGCTTGACCACTGCAGACGGGTATTCAGAGGCGGCAACGTAGTGAGGGACATGGGCCGTAAAGCCTGCTGTGTCAATACCTTCTTTGGCCATTTTCATTTCGAGCTCGAGCTGAGCGGATCCCGGTACAGTAATACGTCCATCAAAGCGGGGGTATCGGAGCGGATCTGATTTGTATGATCCATGCTGGGTCACGATCAGCGGGCGGGTGTGGGGAACCGGCATCGGAGCGGAATAGAGACTAACCGCCTTTGTCACTTGGAAACGTTTAGACAGGTCAGTGACTGCCTCCGTAAATGCATCCCACCGTAAGTCGGGTTCGGGGCCGGATAAAAGAAGGAATGGTGTTCCTGCATTATCACGCACAACATCTAGGGAGAGTTCTGTTTTTTCGGCCGGTGCTAACTCATTGTCGACGATATGAACGGCAGGCCGCCGTGAACGATAATCAATAAGGAGGTCGTTATTAAACGTCGCTAATGGCGCATGCTCCAAGGCTGCTTTTATATGCGATCCTGCATTATCAATAGCTTGGCCAGCATCAGCGTAGCCTTGAAGCGCTACGATGAGTGATAGCCCATTATTAGCGTCGGATTTCGTTTCTGGCTCAGGATATTCAAGCTCGTACATCGTTTCGTCGTTATCCATTGTCATTATTAGTCCTCGATATCATTTGTCGATTTCGTCGTTTAATTACTCGATATTTAAAAGGGTAGATTTTAACGCGACACTACCCACAACGCCATGATAAGTAGTGGTATTCCAGAAATTCAGCCTGGCAGTGCCTCTTTCTGTGTACCGCCACATATCGTCCCGTATCGACACTAGTTCACAATAATAGCGATAATAGTGACGGACACGGTACTTCTCGCGCTTAGTGTGAGGCCATGATCGGTGGTGCTTTACAAGTTGTCCACAGGATAATAGTTATCCACAGCGTACGCAGTTTTACCGGCGTCTCTGAGGTAACGGTTCCACTTCAATTGCCAGACTAGCGGCCATGACAGATTGCCATTCCTCGTGTAATACCGGTCCGTTCGACGCATTTTCCATTTTTACCCGTCCCCGCCCATCTTCTGACACCGTCGGCGCTGTTCTTGGAGCTTTGCCACGAATACTCGGAGATAACTCAACCACGAAAAACCTGATCCTGATCGGCGACTCTTCCTCCCAGAATCGTGGTAATGCGAAGACCTTCGTTGATCAGGAAAAATCTCCATCAAAACAGATGTCTAGCGGAGTTTGGGTACTCACTGCTCCAGTTGACAATGCAGATAGCTTCGACCGTGCGCTGAATTCCCTTGATACCCCTCTCTCGTCAGCATGCTGGTTAATTATCGATGAACCTGGAGCCTTCGATCTCGTGGCGTCGGTGTTAAAGGATGCCCAATCCGGGAAACTCTATAACGGTTATAAGCAGTGGGTGAGAACCGCAGGAGGATCGAGCGCCGAGCTGTCCGGCGCGACACTCACTTCCGGCCACGTCATAAAGCACATAGGCGACGACGGCCTCGGCGCAATGGTAACTGTCGATGATCACGTTAAATACGGATCTGCAGACAGGATCCGGGCAATCACCACCATTATGTCGACTTTATGGTCGAGAGGTGTCGAGGTCACCGCAGTCATTGGTCTGGACACACTCCGGGCAGGGAACCCGTTTGCCATGATGTCTTTCGACGCAGGCGGCTTTTACGACACTGGGCGTGTCGGTCATGGTGAAGCCCTGAAGAGCTGGTTCTCTGACCTCCGCGCCAGTACGGACCCATCGCTATCAGAACGCGATGCGGCCGGCATATTTAACGCAGACGAATCGGTACTGCCCTTTTCGCGCGAGATAGGCAACGAAATCGCCGAAGAAGCGCAGCTCAGCGATATCTACATTCGCGAGTTCATTAGTCACTTTACCGGTGGTACCGGCTCTGGTTTCGATATGGACGTGAATTCGGAGCCGCACGGGTGCGAACGCATCGCTACTTCGTTGGAGGATGGAAGTCGCTGTAATACGGCTTTGGGTAGCGACAAGCCTCTAGGCAGTAGAGAGCTAATCTCACTATGTCTTGATAGCTTTCGAGATTTCATCACTCTGGTCGGCGACATAGCCGACGACATTGCAGCCAGTAAAACATCGGAGGACAAACACCCTGACTTCAGGGACCCCGTCGTGGCTCAACGCTGGATTCGAGCTCTCAACACTGGCAGTTTGCGTGACATTAGCCACGGTCTCCGCTACTCGCCACTGCAGCACACTCTCCGAGATATTTTCTTGAGTGCGGCCCAGGCCTTTCCATCCCAGTCACGTTCATTTGCCCTATGCATGTGGGGAATTATGGATCGGAATGAACATGAATCCTTGGCAGGGACTGCCTATCGTCGCGCTTTAGAGGAACAGAAATTCGACGAGGGAGCGTCGTTGCCCTATTCGCTCCTAGCTCTTCATCGAGCGCAGAAAACCGATTCGGGTATAGCACTTCTTACCGCTTTGAGCATCGAATCGCTCGAGGACCTCGTGACCACCGTCAAGGCCCTCGAAGCTCATGGTATAGAAGTCACTACTGAACGACGAGTAATAGGAGCGATCCTAGGGGCAATCGATTTCGACGCCATCATCACCGAATTCCATAAATTCCCCTTCGAGCCATGGGCGTCGACATTGTCTGAGGGTGTACAAGCAGCTCGGCGCTTACAGCGGTGGGGGCACTATCTTGTCGAAGACAATGCGGAGCCCAAACGAGAGTGACGCAGTCGTACAGCGTGCACGCTCCATATGGCGTTGTTGCGTTTGGCGCTATCTACGACGTTGTCTTGGGCAAAGAATGTGCACGGTCCCCGAGTGATTGAGCGAAGTCCCACGCTGTAGACACAATTGTTTCGAGGTCTGTATGTGTCGGGTTCCACCCCAGCTCGTGGCGTGCCTTGTCGCTGGAAGCTATAAGAATCGCGGGGTCGCCGGCCCGGCGCGGAGAGATATCGGCGGGAATCGGATTACCAGTCACTTGTCGACACATCTCGATGACGTCACGGACCGAATACCCGTCGCCGGAACCGAGATTGTAAATCCTGTGCTGACCTGGTTTGTTAGTGTGAAGTGCCAGGAGGTGCGCGTCGGCAAGGTCCTTGACGTGAATATAATCGCGGACGCATGTGCCATCCTTCGTCGGCCAGTCGTCGCCAAAGATTTTCACTCGCTCACGGTGCCCCAGAGCTACTTGAAGAATGATGGGAATGATATGAGTCTCGACGGGGCGGTTTTCGCCTTGACCGTGGTAGGCCCCGGCGACATTGAAGTAGCGTAGCGATGTCGCTCCTAAGCCGCAGGCATGGGCATACGACGTGATCATGTGATCGATCGCGAGCTTTGTCGCACCATATGGGTTTGTCGGCCGCGTGGGAAACTCTTCAGTAATAGGAACTGTTTCGGGTTCTCCGTATGTGGCAGCAGTGGACGAGAAAACCAAGTTACTGACATGAGAGTGACGCATCGCGTCCAGGAGCGTCAATGTGGTCACAACATTGTGGTGCCAGTAATCTTGAGGCCTCTCAACAGATTCGCCGACGAGCGAACGAGCGGCGAAGTGGGCAACGCCGTCAAAGGTTTCATCAGCGAGGACGTCTGCAGCGACATCGCGGACATCTCCACGAACAAATTTCGCCCCATCGGGGATAAGGTCGGTATTTCCCGTCGTGAGATCGTCAACAACGGTCACAGAATGGCCCTGTTCAAGGAGCACTTTAGCGACGGTGCCGCCAACGTATCCTGCGCCACCTGTCACGAGAATCTTCATACTGTCCTTCACCTTTCGTACGGAGTGGTTAACCTTAGCCTGGTTGTTTGTCGATATGGGGCACTCAGATTTGGCGCGACGTACCACCGGCACGGCCTATATGTGCGTTCACTTCAGGGAACGGGGCGAGATTCAGCCGCCATTATTGGGTGCTTTATAGTGCGAATCCTAAGTCTAGCGCGCGTATGAATGGCACATGCTTCCGACAAACTGAGAAGTCGCGGGTGATTTTCTCAACACTGTGAGGAAAACTCTTCGAATAATTACCCCCTAAAAAGGCTGCGAAAAGGGCGCGAAAACAGGTTTTTTACGCCACATTGTTAACAGGTGCCACACTAATCGCACGGTTACGCGAGCGTTTTCTTTTCAGTTCGATCGAGTGCGAAGTGATGGGGAGGCACGGGGCAGAAAAATGTTGACTTAACACCAAGTAAGCTTTACCTTCATATGAGGATAGATGCATAACCTTGGCTGTCGTTTGCATGACTATGCATGGGAAGTGATAGCCATGGAAAACTACCACCTGATGCACCAGCGTTCCCTAACGACGCCCTCCCTTACACCGGATCGGTTAACGGGACATCGTCGTGATCGCAGCGCCGGGCGAGTTCGAAATGCCCCCTCGATTACCTGGAGAGTTCATGCTTCCCACCGGAGATCACTCCGAGACCCACGCACCCAGTGGCTCACGCAACACGAGTAAGAAAAAGCATGGTCGTACCGCGGCTCGTGCCCTCGTTGCCTCCTTGTCAACGGTGTCTCTCATTGGGATGGGTTCAGCTGCTGCCCCTGCTGCGTCGGCAGTTGATTTGTCTTCGTTGAGCGACGCGATCAATGACTTGGGATTCCCGGGATCGCCTGATCTTGGCCGATTCCTCAATAGTGGTGGGGGAGATGAACAATCCCAATCACCGACGCTGACTCTCGATAAAGATAAAGACATCAGTGGTGGCGATACTCTCAAAGCGACGGGTAAGGGTTACAAGCCTGGTGAATCTATTTACGTCACCCAGACAATCGAAAAGCCCGCGTCCGGATATCCAAAGACTTACGGCAAAGCGGTCAAGGTAAAAGCCGATGACCAGGGTAATTTCACGACCGACTTGACCGTCGATACCAAGTTTAGGGACGTCGACTGCACCACCACCCAGTGCTATGTCGCGTCATTCACCGCATTCCCGAAGCTCTTTGACCGCTCCCAGGACGCGTGGACACCCATTAGTTTCCGTAACGGAAGCCCGGTCACTGTTGACACCGAGGGCGGTCACTACGGAGATGGTGGCAGTGATAACAGCAATTCCGGCCAGGATAATGGCGGCAATTCCCAGCCGAATTCGGGATCCCTGGGCAGTACGTCAAGCAGTGGAGCGACTGTCTCAGTCAATAAAACCACTGATCTCAATCCGAGCGGAGATACTGTTCGAGTTGAAGGTAAAGGGTTTAAAACTGATGGGCCTGGCATTTATGTAGGTATCGCCCAGGACGACCAGTTCAGTACCACTAATCCCGACGCCTTTGGCCCCGATACGAAGTGGGTCTCGAAGAGCAAGGGGAATCTGAACGACGATGGTTCCTTCTCCATCGATTTGCCCGTCAGCTCGACCTTCGGTAGTGCGAACTGTAAAGACAACCACTGCTCAATCTATACGTTGGCTGCACACGGCTCTTCAGATAGAAGCCAGGACACAGCAACGCCGGTCTCCTTTAAAGGTGGGGTAGCTAAGAAGGAAGATGGAGCTGTGACGCCCCCCGCTACATCCGGTGACGGGGCAGCGACGGGTGGAAATAACAACAGCCAGGCTGCTCCCGTCGCGAACCCGGGCGGAACCGCACAGTCTAATAACGGAAACTCAGGATCCGCTGCCCCGCAGGGAGGTGCACCTGCCCAACCGGCACCGGCGCCCACCGGGGCACATTCCTCGAGTGGCGCGGCAGTCACATTGTCAAAGACTCAAAATCTTAACCCGAGTGGAGACACGATCCGGGTTAGCGGCCAAGGGTTCAAGACCAGCGGGAATGGCGTTTACGTCGGGATTGCTCAGCAAGATCAATTCAGCACAACTAATGCTGATGTTTTCGGCCCCGGAACGGTATGGGTCTCTAATCAAAAGGGCAACCTCAATGCTGACGGATCCTTTTCTGTTGATCTTCCCGTGTCAGCAACATTCGGAAGCGCGAATTGCTTGACGAACGCGTGCGCTGTATACACCTTCGCCGCTCATGGATCCAGCGACCGCAGCCAAGATACGGCGACACCGGTCAGCTTTGCGGGTGGAGTTGCTGCATCAAGTGCACAGCAAGCAGCGCAATCAGTTGCATCGGGTGTCAGCCGGAGTGGTGGCAGTTCGGGTTCGGGTAGCTCAGGCGGCGGATATGGCCTCAGCCAAGCCTCTGGTGCCAGTGGCACGTCCGGTCAGTCACGCAGCGGAGCGCGAGTTTCGGTATCACGAACAACTATTTCGCCGACTGGAAAGACTCCCATCACAGTGACCGGACAAGGCTTCAAGACTGGTGGCAACGGCGTTTATGTCGGGGTAGCCGAAAAGTCGAAGTTCTCATTCACGGACGCTTCTGTCTTCGGAGCGACTAACTGGGTGCGGCCACAGCAGATTTCTTCAAACGGATCTTTCAGTACCACGCTGAACATCGAGCCGATTTTTGATGGTGGTAACTGCATTAAGAACCAGTGCGCTATCTTCACCTTTGCAGCACACGGTTCGACAGACCGGAGCCAAGACACGGTGACAGACATTACTGTTACCGGAACCCAGAAGGAAAAAGAGTCTGCGGTGAAAGCGGCCGAGAAGAAGGCCGAGGAAAAGAAGAAGGCACAAGAAGCGCGGAAGAAAGCGCGCGAAGCTAAGAAAAAGAACAAGAACTCTAAAGGTTCCAAAGACGCCGACGGTAACCAAGCCATCGAATCCGAAAACACCAGTTCAGACCACGGATGGCTTTACGGAATTATCATAGGCATCCTTGGCACACTCGCCATAGTGTTTGCTGCGCTATTCGGCATCGAAAAGCGGAGGAATTCTGCCACCCATCAGCCGAATTCGTCGAATGATGACTCTGTAGACAATGAATAGCTAAGTCGCCCTCCATGGGATAGCCCCATGGATAGCAGTGGCTTATGATTTAGCCCCATCTCATGGTTTTGATCGTGAGGTGGGGTTCATTTAAACCTCCCATCTCACGGCAATGACGCTCCCAGCAATCACGAACTGCGGAATGGTTGCGGGAGGGATAGAAGCACTAGCCCGTGAAGCCGGGGGCTTAGTGTGTCTTTCTCAGCGGGACAACGATGGGGGAGTCATCGGGTCCGCGGAAAACTTGCATCGGACAGCCGTAAATCTTGCTCAGCAACTTTGGTTGTAATACATCATCGGGATTCCCGGATATAGCAACTTGACCGTGCTCAAGCACTATGATTCGGTCACTCCACGCTGCGGCGAGAGATAAATCATGGAGGACTATCCCCACTGCGGCACCGTTCTTAGCCCGGTGTCGGCAAATCTTCATGACATCTTCTTGATGACGAATATCGAGTGCGGCTGTTGGTTCATCAAGGAGAATCAACGGAGTATTTTGTGTGAGAACTCGAGCAAGAGATACTCGAGCTTTCTCACCGCCAGAGAGATGATGGAATTCGCGAGAAAGAAACCCGCGAACGCCAGTCTCATCGATCGCGGTATTCATCGCCTCAGCTGCTTCGGTGGCAGTTTCGGTTTTAGCCCAGGGCGCGCGCCCCATCGCAATGGTTTCGCCGGCAGTGAAGGAAAAACCGACGGTGTTGGATTGCGTCAATACTGATCGTAGTCGGGCTAAATCAGGCGCAGATGTCGTCGATACGTTGTGATCTTTTATCCGAACTGTTCCTGAATCAGGCGTGAGATCGCCTGCAGCTACGGCCAATAACGTTGATTTACCAGCACCATTAGGCCCGACGATAGCGACAACTTCTCCTTGGCCAATCGATACGTTAACTGCATCAAGAACGACGCGTGAACCTCGGCGCAAGGACACTGAGTCAAGAGATAGCATGCACAACCTTCCTAACAGATCATTCTTCGTCGCAGACGCTAGCGCCATGCACCAGAGTGACCTCGAGAACGTCGGAGTAGGTAGAAGAACACGGGGCCACCAATAAGTGCTGTCAGCATCCCTAGTGGTAGGTCAGCACCGCGAATAGCCGTTCGGGCGACAACGTCGGCAATGGTTAATGTCAATGCACCGCCCAATGCCGAGGCAGGTATAAGAACGCGGTGTCCTGGCCCAACTATGAGTCGGAGAGCGTGAGGGACAACAAGTCCAACAAATGAAATGATCCCCGTAAAGGCCACTCCTACCGCAACGAGCAGAGAAACAATAACGACGATCGACGCGCGAAGACGCTCAACGTTAACACCTAGGTGGTGTGCCTGACTTTCACCCAAGGAAAGTAAATCGAGGGGTTTAGCCAGAGTCCAGGCCAGGAGGCTGACCGGAATAGTTACAACGCAAATAATTCCCGCTGCTGTCCACGACGAGCCGGCAATAGACCCCATTTGCCAAAACACGATCTGATCACGAGCCGCGTTATCCGCAATAAAGGTAAGGAAAGCAATAATACCGCCGGCCATGGCATTAGTTGCAACACCCGTCAGAATAAGAGTGACAACTTCGCTCCGGCCGTTCCGTCGAGACGCAAAATATATAAATGCGGTGGTACACAGACCTGCTATGAAAGCTGCGAGCGTGACCATCCATGGGCCGAGCCCTTGATGAGCTGCGGTTGTTGATGCGCCCAGCGCGATGGCTGCAGAAGCTCCGACGGCTGCTCCAGAGGAAACACCGATGATGCCCGGCTCAGCCAGTGGATTAGAAAAAACGCCTTGCAGAAGGACACCTGATACGCCCAAACCTGCGCCAACAATGGCCCCTACGACGATTCGCGGGAAGCGAACGTACCATAAGGCGGCTTCTGCATTAGCGTGATCGGGGCCGTCTAACCAGGATATTCTCATGGAATGGAGCAATGACCCCAGCACTTGGCTGGGAGTTGTATCCACTTGTCCGGCGGTGGCTGACCACACCAAGCTAATGGCGAGGAGTGCAATGATTGTTGGAAAGAAAATGATCGTCGCTACAACTCGCTTTTGATGGAACGGCTGTGTGTGAGAGCGTTTCGTCATGATCGACGCTCCAGAGCCTCAGGCGTAGCGCTTGAGGACGAGGAGGACTGATGCTCGCCATAAAGAGCCTGAGCCATTGCTGTGATCACATTGCCCGCGTCCGGACCGAACGATAACAGGTGTGAGTCGGGGACAGTCAGCACGCTGTCATGGGCCCCGGCTGGGGTTTGATCAAACCCGGGGAGCTTATGGAGGCCGTCCAAGCCGCCAATAGACTCGAGCCCCTCTTTCATCACGATGATCGTATCGGGAGCAGCCTTGACCAATGCTTCGGATGTCAGGTTAGTAAAGGCCTTGTCTAACCCAAGCCCCTCACCGGCGTCGACGCCACCTAGCGATGTAATGAGGTCAGGTGCCCCAGACTTCGGTCCGGCGATCATTGAAACATTTGTCCCACGCAAGTAGAGCATGATCATGCGACGATGATCAGACTTTGCTTGGGCAGCTTTACTCGCTGACTTAATACCGTCTCGCACTTTGTGAGCTGCTTGATTACCCGCGTCCGGATCGCCTAAGGCACGTCCTATCTCCTTCATGAGGTTGTCCGCGTTGTCAAGATTTCTGTCTCGATCAGTACGTATAACGGTGATGCCGGATTGTTCCAATTGGCGGAAAACGGATTGGGGCCCAATTGTGCCGTCGGTGAAAATGACGTCGGGGTTGAGGTCTAGAACTGCCTCCGCGTTAATAGAGTGACCACCCGGTGTTACTAATGGCAGCTTCTGAGCCGACGGAAAATCAGTGGAGATATCTCTCCCGACGATTTTATCGCCCATGCCCAAGGACCACAGAGAGGCGGCCATAGCCCCAGATCGGTCGAGGCCGAGAATGCGATCAGCCTTTTTAACCGTAACTTTCTTGCCCTGCGACGCCGTTTCTGCGGGGAGATTCGGTTTAATCTGCGCAAGGGTCTGGGGATCACCAGTGTTCAACGAGGCATTGACAAGTCCCTGCGCATGGACAGGACGCGCTGAACTATCAGACTGATTAGACGATGATTCTCCGTCGCGTGACGGGACGTCACATGCGGTGGTGGTTAAACCAATGACGAGTATGACGCCCATGAGCATGGTTAAGGATTTGAAGGGGCGATAGCGAGCCTGAAAAGGGCCAGCCGATAAGAAACCTGAGGGGTAATGCAAGGTCACAGCTTTCACGGACAACGATCGGCACAGCGATCGTGGGAGAGTCGAACTTTAGACAAAACTGGAAGCCTAGGCCTCCACGTCGAGGTTTTAGCTTACCTATGGTTAGGGTAGAGGAAAAGGCCACATCACCCTTATGTAGCAAGGGGGTGTTGACGTGTGCGTTAAGATGCACAGAAGGTGGCCAAATTATTTGCCTTAGCCGACGGTTAGACTTTTCGTGTATAAGGTTAACCACGGTACACTTTTATGAACCCTACGAGGGAGCCCTCCGCGATGAAACACAACACTCATTCCACTCGACCGGCACTAACAATGGGTATGCGGGTTGGTGCACTTGTCGTTACTCTGGGGTGCACACTCGGAGTTGCCGCGTGTTCCAATGACAATGACTCGAATGATTCAGCATCCGGTACAGCTTCCGCCGCCAAGTCTAGTGGCCAGTCCACCAAATCAAGCGACACCGAGGATAAAGACTCGAACGGTAATTCCGATGACAATGCGAGCACGGAAGTCACCGGGACCGATGACATCGTTGTCATGAAAGTGTCGCAAGCAAAGGATTTGCGGGACGGGCAGCAAGTCACTGTAGATGTTAAGGACGCGGACCCTGACATGGGGTATTACCTTGCATTGTGTGCAAAAGAGCAAACCGGGGATGTTCCCGATTGCTTGGGGGCTCATGGTGATCCGAATGCACAGAAATGGATCTCAAATGAAAATGAGGACGGAGCCATTCCGGACGATGGCTCGTTCAGTGAAGAGATCACCGTCAACCAGAAGAATGTCAGTACTGGTGGAGATGAAATCGACTGTAAAACCCAAGAATGTGTCATTAAGCTCTTTGGCGACCACAGCAATGGGTTCGTCGATGTTGCGGATATTCCGGTCACTTTTCAGTGATGGATATGTGAACTTCCAGTAACAATAGGGCAGGAGGGTGGGGCGCCCGAGAGCACACACCATCCTGTTAGGTCTCTACTTCTATTAGGCTTCCACTAACTTGAGCTAGATTAGGCTCGGCCGAACTCAATTCCTTATTCAACGACGATAGCGTGGGCCAAGCTGACAGGGATAGCGACTGTCTCATCACCAACCGAGACCGTAGCATTACGGTCGTTGACAACAGCGTGAATTTTCTTCCCCGGAACAATTCCGGCGTTTCTTAGGTTTGCCATCACAGCGGAATCAGACTGGAGTACTTCGTTAAACATGAGGATCTTCGCGGTGACGAGCTCATTGCGAGCAAGATCTGTAAGCCGCTTACCCTCCATTTGCGGTTCACTGCCATTGACTCCGAGCTGTGGAAGCCCCGGAATCGGCGTTCCGAAGGGGCTGTGAGTTGGCGCATCGAGAACATCGTAAAGACGACGCTCAACGTCGTCGCTCATCACGTGTTCCCAACGACAGGCTTCTTCATGCACTTTCTCTTTGGGAAGCTTGAGGGTAGTAGAAAGCAAACACTCTGCTAAACGGTGTTTACGCATAACCGCGATTGCAACCTGGCGGCCCGCGTCAGTAAGTTCAAGGTGACGGTCTTCCGCGACGCGGAGTAACCCGTCACGTTCCATGCGAGCTACCGTTTGGCTGACCGTGGGGCCTGATTGTTCCAAGCGCTCCGCGATGCGCGCGCGTAGGGGAGTGATACCTTCTTCATCCAACTCATAAATAGTCCGGAGATACATCTCGGTGGTATCGACGAGATCCTTCATGATGGACGCCTTTCTCAAGTAGTTCGATAAATAAGACGACGATACTGGTTTTTACTTTACCCTTAACATAAGAACCCCGGGAAATATTTCCCCGGGGCGTTTTTATCCACTTTTACGGACAATAAATGTGGATGTGCTAAAGCCAAAATGCAAGGTTAGCATCCCTGCACTTAAGCGTAAGACCGTAACTTATCCGCACGATCGCCTTTTCGCAGCTTTGCCATGACCTCGCGTTCAATTTGGCGAACTCTCTCACGTGAGAGCCCAAATTCGCGTCCAATCTGGTCAAGAGTTCGTGGTACACCATCGTCGAGACCAAAGCGGAGACGAATGACGTCTTGCTCTCTTTTCTCCAAGGTCGCCAAAACGGTCCGAATGTCCGAATGACGTAGAGACGCTACGACGGCTTCTTCCGCGTCGGTTGCTTCGGAGTCCTCAATGAAATCTCCTAATGGTGCTTCTTCATCTGTTCCGACCGGCATATCCAAGCTGACCGGATCGCGGGACTGCTTCAGAAGGAGATCGATCTTTGATTCATCGATACCAGACTCGTCCGCGAGCTCTTCATTGGTAGCTTCCCTCCCCAAGTGCTGGTACATCTCGCGCTTAATGCGGGAGAGCTTGTTTACTTGCTCGACGAGGTGGACGGGAAGACGAATTGTTCGGGACTGGTCGGCCATCCCGCGTGTAATGGCTTGTCGAATCCACCATGTCGCATACGTCGAAAACTTAAAGCCCTTGGTGTAATCGAACTTTTCGACGGCGCGGATGAGGCCCAAGTTCCCCTCCTGAATGAGATCGAGAAGAGGCATGCCGCGCCCTGTGTAGCGCTTCGCTAAAGACACGACGAGTCGGAGGTTGGCCTCCAGAAGGTGAGCTCGCGCAGCACGTCCATCTTTAGCGATAGCCTTGAGATCCCGTTTTTTCGAAGGAGTGAACTGTTCGTCAGAATCAAGGAGATGTTGCGCGTAGAGGCCAGCTTCAATCCGTTGCGAAAGCTCAACTTCGTCTTCCGCGTTAAGAAGTGCGGTACGGCCAATTCCGTTGAGGTAAACCCGAACTAAATCAGCTGAAGGATTTTCATTATTGTTGGCCCGCCGGCCAGGATCACCATTAACTTCGGTTGTCGTACTGACGTGCGCTTCGTCCATGTGCTGGCTCCTTAACTGCGCTCGGTGTCGCGATAGCGGTGCAATGTGACGGCCCGTTGGGACGGAGTGGCGAGGTGGACGTATACCACTGGTTGCCACCTAATTAACGTCCGCACGGAATGGCGGGCTGTCACGATCGCATTCAGTTAGTCCAACGCATGGGCCGGTAAAAAGGTTCCATAAGCACTTTTTCACGTGACCTTGGGCCAGCGTTGGAAGGGAATAGGTATTGTACGTGGCGGGGATTTAAGTCACATGAGTGTGATTTAATCCCGCAAAGGTGCTGGTAAGCGTACTGTGTGCCGAAATTAACTCCCACAAGGTTAGCTACCCCTATTTAGGGGCCATTGCCTATAAGGTCGTTCTTCCATGAAGGACTCGACGACTAGGAGCGAGCTCCACTCGGAATATCGACAAGAACGGTGAACGGACCATCGTTGACCGAGTCGACGGCCATGTAGGCACCGAATACGCCCGTCTCGACGGTAAGGCCACGCTTGCGGAGTTCCTCGACGCATGTGTTAAAGGTGGGCTCAGCCTCGGTCGGTTTCGCCGCAGCAGACCAGGACGGGCGTCGGCCATGGGAGGTATCACCCATCAGTGTGAACTGTGACACAACAAGCAACGGCGCATCGACGTCAAGCGCAGATACCTCAGTCGGGCGTCCCTCAGGCGTCGAACCCTCGAAGATCCGAAGACGAGCCAGTTTTTCTGCCATAGCCTGAGCGGTGGCTGAGGTATCTCCTGTGGCTACGCCGATGAGGACAAGAAGCCCTCCCACATCTGAGTCCGGGATTGATCCAACCACGGAATCTTGAACAACAACGGACGCGGAACGAACACGCGTGACTACTGCTTTCACTGAAGATCTCCAGGTATGACAAGCCCGTGGCGAATGGCGTCGACCAGTATGGGTAAAAACTCGTCGGCCAGGTTCTGGGCTGGTGTAGTTGGGGTAACGAGTTCGGCAATCTCGCACACATCGCGGGCTGACAGTCCATTCGGATCCAAACCTCGAAAGATACGTAAGACGTTCTCGTCGATTTCGTGGGAAAAGCGTGGTCCGTCGGTTCGGGTGATCCGCGTAACAACGTCGGTAAAGGTGGAGTCTGCCTCTGCCTCAGCGAGAGAAACCTTTTCAAGCGCTAAGCCTGGCCTGACACTAAATCTGCTGTCCAGGATTTCACCTGGAGTACGTGCATCAAGCCATGCGCAGCGTCGGAAGTACTCCTCAATTTCCGGGCCCAAAGGATCTGTGTACGGTTGAGTGAATTCCTCACACACAACTTCTGAGTTCTCCTCAGGATCAATCGGAGTCATCGCGATAAAACCAATACCGATTCCCGTCACGCCGGCGTGATCCATATAGTCAATCCACACCTCTGATTGCGATCGACCGAGGTCACCGCGGGGATCAAGAGACTCATCCTTGATCCACGTGCCCACATAATGCAGGGGGTCGACACAATCCCGCTCCAACACCCATGCACGATAACCGTGGTCCGGAATCCACGACGCGACCCGCGCTTGCCAGGCCTGCGCATCAGAATGAATCCACGCCCCCAGCACGCATGCTTGGCCATGAACAGCCAGGTGCTCCGGAATGCCGCGAATGAGCTTAGCGGTAGCGCCATCGAGCTCCATTCCAGAATCCCGATAAACGTGGCGTAACGTCGGCGGCCCCACCACAAAAGGCGGATTCGCGATGATGCGATCAAATGTCTGATGACGGACGGGTTCGAACCATGAGCCCTGTTTGAAATCAATCTGTGTACGTGGCTCGGAAGTTAAAACAATCTCGGCCGCAGCGCACGTAGCTTCAGCGAAGAGGAGGGCACGCTGGCTCACGTCCGTCGCAGTGATCGAGTCCGACCGCCCCCATTGGCCCATAATTTGGACACCTGATCCGGTCCCTAAGTCCAAAACTGAGCCGACGTGTGATGTCCCCGTTGCTTGAAGGAGTGACCGCGATGCGGCACCCACGCCCACGACATGTTCGGGGTCTGCTGAATGATCAACCATCGAGGCATCGGCGTCGCTAAAAATGAGGTAGTCCGAGCGTTCCGACGGGCTGATGTGCAGTGGGCGGATATCGATTGCGGTGCGAAAGCGCTCTCGATCCGTATCGGGTTCGCGGACGATAACGCCTGCGGAGACAGCGTCGACGAAGAAATTGTCGCCGAAAGTGTCGACGAACACGTCGCGCGGCTGTGGTTCGCGAAGGATGAGTAACCGCACTGCCCGCGCAAGGCGTCGATCATCCTCATTCGAGGCTTGGCGCTCAAAGCGATGACAGGCAAAGGACACAGCGGCGGGTTCGTGCCGATCCAAGGCTGCTAGGCCATCATCGCCGAGGACACGGTGTAAGCCCGACGAAGAATAGCCGAGCTCAGTAAGCCGTTTCGCGAGCGATGCGGCGTAACGTGGCAGTTCGGAGATATCAGGTAGCGTGCTCACCATTGTGGCCTGTTCTCTAACCTTTCATCGGAACGTGAAGTACCTCGTGAAGCGCGTGAAGTACTTAGAGTGCGTGAAGTACCTAGAGTGCGGGCAGATCGCTATAAATCTTAAGTGAGAATCCTAAGTGAAAAAATGTAAGCATCGCACCTGGCGCAAAACGTTTACGTGGTGGTGTCGTGATTATCTTCATCAAGGACAGCACTGCCCGGATCAGTGGTGCCGGGACTAGCGGCATGAGCAGAGTCTGTACTATTTTCGCCCCTACTTACCCCGTTGTCATCCATCACATTGCCACTGTGAGGATCAACATCCACCGTCGTTACCCGTGAATCAGCGGCTGCCTCTGACTCACTTGATTCATGTGATGCAGCCTGTTCACTTCCGGCAACCAATTCGCGGGCGCGCTCTCCGTCGACAAGACCGTTGAACGCGTAATACGCGTCTCTATTCACGGCGGGCTTGTATACCTGCGGCTTTCGCGGGTCGTGTGTCTCACCCACGGCGTTAGCTATCACGACAGCTATCCATGGAAGGGGAACAGAGATGACAGTAAACACGGCTGCCAACACCAGGTTGTGCAATAGCATGTATGCCAATGCGGCAAGCAATAAGAAGGGGATACGCGAACCCTGCAAGACGGCATACTCACGCCGTCTGCGGTGCCAATCCTCAACTGGCGACCTTTGGGCGTCGGTAATTAGTGCGACGTGCTTGCGTCGGTGAAACATACTCCCCACCGTAGCCCCTTGACTGCGATCACGAAGCGTAAGCGGTAGGGTAGATAGCTCCTAACCGGCAATCTGGATTCTCGGACATCGTAGAGGTGGCTGGGGACCCTCCTCCTGACTTGACGTATAAGGCATGATTGAACCGTGACAACACCTCAGACGACCACGATTGAACGAACCAAAGCCGAAGAACAAACAACGGATTCGGACACACCGAAATATTTTCACTATGTGAAGAAAAATCAGATAGTGGAATCAGCTGTGAATGGTAATTACGTGGTGGCATTGTGTGGGGAAACCTTTCCCGTCACCAAACAAGCCAAGCCAGGCTCGCCTGTGTGCCCGGAATGTGAGCGCATTTATCGGGGGCTGCGCCGACGGTGAAACTCCGCGAATGGCAGCAAGCTGCGCTCTCGCAGTACTTTGACACAAATCCAGACGATTTTTTAGCAGTAGCAACCCCGGGAGCAGGCAAAACAACCTTCGCACTGACACTCGCTCGGCGTCTTCTTGATAGGAGAGCTGTCAACCGCATCATCGTGGTTGTTCCTACGGAGCACCTGAAACACCAGTGGGCTGACGCTGCTTCGCGGATGGGGATCGCTCTGGATGCCAACTTCACGAACTCGGCGGGAACCCTCAACCCTGTTTTCGACGGGATGGTCGTGACCTACGCTCAGGTCTCGATGCACCCGTTTAAACATAACTCCCTTGCAACGACGAAAAAGTCGCTGGTCATCATGGACGAAATCCATCATGGTGGAGATGCGAAGAGTTGGGGCGACGGAATTCGCTATGCCTACTCCGATTCCGCGAGGCGCCTTGAGTTGACGGGAACGCCATTTCGTTCTGATGATGCTCCGATCCCATTTGTGCGGTATATCGAAGACGGGGACGGTCATCAGGTCTCCCGCGCGGATTACACCTACGGGTATTCCCACGCATTGCGGGATGGTGTCGTTCGTCCTGTCGTGTTCATGGCGTATTCCGGAGAAGCGCGTTGGCGGGACAGTGCAGGGGAGGAGTTTGCAGCCAGGCTAGGCGAACCCCTCAGCGCTGAGCATACGGCCAAAGCGTGGAAAACTGCTCTTGATCCCAAAGGACAGTGGATCCCATCTGTTCTCCGTGCAGCCGATATCCGTCTTAAAGAGTATCGACGTGCCATCCCCGACGCTGGAGGGCTAGTCATTGCCACGGACACGAAGGCCGCGCGTGCCTACGCAAAAATTCTGGAGCGGTTGTCGGGCGAACCGGTTACTGTTGTTCTATCCGACGAACCCGGATCGTCTCGTAAAATCGAAGAGTTCTCTCAGTCCACTGAGCGGTGGCTTGTTGCTGTTCGCATGGTGTCAGAAGGCGTTGATGTGCCTCGGCTCGCTGTTGGAGTATACGCAACGTCGTCGTCGACGCCTCTGTTCTTTGCGCAGGCTGTTGGTAGATTCGTCCGAGCCCGGGTGCCCGGGGAAACAGCGTCCATTTTCCTGCCGTCAATTCCAGTGCTGTTGGACTTGGCATCCCAAATGGAGGCTGAACGCAACCATGTTCTGGGTAAACCGCATCGGCCCAATGAGGGCTGGGATGATGAGTTGGTGGCGCAAGCGAACCGAACTGAGTCCGAACCCGACGATCTAAAAAAGTATGAGTCGCTAGGCGCAGACGCGGAACTTGATCACCTCATTTATGACGGGTCATCCTATGGCACCGGAACATTATCAGGATCCGAGGAGGAAGCAGAGTACCTGGGACTCCCGGGGCTGCTTAACGCGGATCAAATGAGGCAATTGCTGCAAAATCATCAGCAAGAGCAGTTGAAAGCTCGAGAGCGGGAAAAGAAAAAAGCCGACGAAGCACGGCGTCGGTTTCATGATCCGCGCGACAATGAGGTGGGCAGCGACAATCGTCACATGTCCGATGGCAGTCGCGGTGTGATTGACGATCTTCCTCGGTTACGGAAAGAGCTTAATGCGTTAGTGTCGATATCTGCCGCGCGAACCGGTCGTCCGCACGGGCAAGTACACAACGAAGTTCGGCAGGCATGTGGCGGTCCGCAAACAGCTTTATGCACCGCTGACCAGCTGCGAAGCCGAATTAATTATCTGCGCAAGTGGTAATCTGCCTGGTGATAGGCCGTCCTATGTTCATTATGTGCGTCGGATTTTATCCATGTAAATGGCACACTGACTCTCGGTACACATTGTCGCCCGCATCATCCCAGGATGGGGATGCGGGCGACACTAAGTAAACTGCGCAAACTAATCTTCGCAGATTAGTCAAGGTAATCCCGGAGCACTTGTGACCGCGACGGGTGGCGCAGTTTCGACATTGTTTTCGATTCGATCTGGCGGATGCGCTCGCGGGTCACGCCGTAAACTTGGCCGATCTCATCGAGTGTTCGTGGCATCCCATCCGTGAGGCCGAAGCGAAGCCGAACAACTCCTGCCTCACGCTCAGTGAGGGTCTTGAGAACATCCTGAAGCTGGTCTTGGAGGAGGGTAAAGGAGACCGCATCAACGGCCACGACTGCTTCGGAGTCTTCGATGAAGTCACCGAGCTGACTATCTCCTTCGTCGCCGATAGTTTGATCCAGAGAAATTGGCTCGCGAGCATACTGCTGGATTTCGAGGACTTTGTCCTCGGTAATGTCCATTTCGCGGGCCAATTCCTCGGGTGTTGGTTCCCGACCCAGGTCCTGTAGAAGCTCTCGTTGGATACGACCAAGCTTATTAATGACCTCCACCATGTGGACCGGAATGCGGATTGTACGAGCCTGATCAGCCATCGCGCGGGTAATGGCCTGCCGAATCCACCACGTTGCGTACGTAGAGAACTTGTAACCCTTCGTGTAGTCGAATTTCTCGACTGCACGGATCAGGCCTAAGTTTCCTTCCTGAATCAGGTCGAGGAAAGCCATTCCTCGACCCGTGTAGCGCTTCGCTAAGGAGACGACGAGACGTAGGTTGGCTTCCAGCAAATGGTTTTTTGCTTTGCGGCCATCACGAGCGATAGATCGAAAGTCTCGCGATTGTGCAGGGCTGAGCTTGGTGTTGCTTGCTTTGAGCTCCTCGAGTTTGTGGTTCGCATACAAGCCAGCCTCGATACGCTGGGCGAGAGATACCTCTTGCTCTGCGTTAAGGAGCGCGACCTTACCTATTTGTTTCAGATAAGCGCGGACTGAATCTGCAGACGCAGTAAGTTCAGCGTCTTTTCGGGCTTGGCGGAGTGCTGCTGACTCATCCTCGTCCCACACGAAGTTGCCACCGTCACTATCGTCATCATCGTCGTCAGTTGACGAATCGCTAGTGCGCTTAATAGGCGAGCTTGGGTGATCGTCCTCGATCTCGTCCTCGTCCAGTCCTGCTTCGTCGTCTAAGTCGTCACTGTCCAGGTCATCATCGTGATCGAGATCATCATCTAGATCCGAGTGCTCCATATCGATGTCATCGTCATCATCGATATCATGAAGTGCGAAATCTTCTCCATCGTGATGGAGATCGGTATCTGCACTCTTCGACGTATCATCGTCGGGATGTCCGTCGACAATCTGAGCATCCGACGTGATCACGTCGGGATTGTTCTCGGCCGCCGTGTCCTTAGTCGACGTACGGCTTGTGGACGGTCGCTTATTGGCCGTCTTAGTAGTCTTTTTCGCCGCTGATTTCTTTGACGTTGTCTTTTTAGCTGTGGACTTCTTCGACGTTGTCTTTTTAGCAGCAGTCTTCTTGGCAGCAGTCTTCTTGGCCGAGGACTTTTTGGCTGTCCGCTTGGTTGGTTTTTTCGCCGCTGATTTCTTCGGAGCAGCCTTCTTTTGGGACGACGACGAAGACTCGTCCGCAGCTGCCGACGCATCTTCGTGGAGGGCGGATGAGTCCGAGGCCTGCTTCTTGGCAACCTTATTCGCAGCAGTTTTCTTCACTGTGGCTTTCTTGGCTGCGGTCTTCTTTGCAGCAGTTTTCTTAGCCGCCGTCTTCTTCGTGGCCGCTTTTTTGGCTACAGCCTTTTTCGGTGTTTCAGTCATGCCTGTTTTCGCTGTCTCCACTATCGCTTTGCCCCTTCACCGTCATTAAACCTCATGCGCGCCGTGGCTATGCTTAGTGTTCCATGAAGACTCGGTTCCGTGCCGAGAGAGGCGATCTCCCTATCTTGCGATCTCCCGATTGATGTCACTGCCACTACTCGGGGTTGCTCGATAATGTCCACATGGCCCTTCCTGATCGATGAAGATTTCGATTGGTGCTGCGCACAATTGACTGTTTCAGCATTTCAAGCGCCGGCACCTACCACAGATAGCGCGTCGTCTTCACGGGTTTATCACGCGAGATGGCGATTGACGATCGCGTCACACGCCCAGGATGTGGCCTGAGAGTAGTGGAGGTGTAGTGCAGCCAGAGTCACTGATGTGCGCAACGAGCTGGATCGACCGCCCAGTATAACCTACGTACGTCACTCCATGTCGAGCGGCTCCGGCTCAGTGTCTCTAGACGTATGTACTTTATGGGCAAATATGGTCCCGCGCAGCCATCGCCGCGCCTACAATTCCAGCTCGGTTTAAAAGCTCAGCGGGCACGACTGTTGTTTCACATGTCAACCGTGGAATCCACTTTTCATGCTTGCGCGATATCCCACCCCCGGCAACGAATGTAGTGGGGGAAAACAGTTTTTCGTACTCTTTGAGAACTCGGTCCACGCGTTTTGCCCACTCTTTATATGACAAATCCTTGCGCTCTTTCACAGCAGAGGACGCGCGTCGTTCAGCTTCCTTACCATCGATATTTAAATGACCTAACTCACTATTGGGATATAGTTGCCCGTTGATCAGCAAGGCAGAGCCGATTCCGGTACCAAAAGTTAGAAAAATGACCGAGCCTTTTCGTGCAATAGGGTTCCCGTAGGCCACCTCGGCTATTCCGGCAGCGTCCGCGTCATTGAGGACAGCGATGTCACGGGTTGACCCAATATGGCGATGAAAGAGCTCCGATACGTCGGTATCAATCCACGATTTGTCGATATTAGCCGCGCTACGAGCTTGCTGCTGTTTCACAATTGCGGGAATGGTGATTCCAACAGGCCCCGTCCACTGTGCCTGCTCGACGATCTGACGGCACGTGTCAGCGACAGCGTCGGGAGTTGAGGGCTTTGGTGTAAGAATCTTGATTCTCTCTCCGACGAAAGTTCCGTTATCGAGATCAACAATTGCGCCTTTTACTCCGCTTCCGCCGACGTCTATGCCAAAGCCGTAATTATTCATAACTCCGATAGTAGCGGATTTCATGACGGTAACTCTGAACGATTTCGACGATCGTGCCGTTGTCGTAGGAATTCGCCGGAAAAATGGTGAACTAGAACGTACTGTTATCAAGGAGCTCGGGGATGCGGGGCTGCAGCAAGGGGCGAAAATGGTTACCGTGGTTCGTATGACTTCTTCAGAAACCTTCGCTGGAAGCGATAATGATCCTTCGGATGACAACGCACAATTAGCAGATCCGAACTCGTCAAACCCATCAACGTTGACCGACGAAGCGAGTTCAGAGCTTAATGTAGCTCTGTCAGTAGCCATTGCTGCAGGACGACATGTCCGTGATCAGCGGGCGAAGATCGCTGATTTATCCGCTTCGGTAGTTACGAAGTCGTCCGATAATGATCCTGTGACCGAAGTTGACACATCGACCGAACAATTAGTCCGGCGATTACTGTCTACGGTTCGACCTCACGATACCGTTTTTGGAGAGGAATCGGGCGGGGAACTGCCTGAGGAGGGAACCGTGTGGGTCGTCGACCCCATCGACGGCACAGTCAATTTCCTCTACGGGATACCTTTTTACGCAGTGAGCTTAGCTGCGCAAGTGCATGGCGAAACCGTGGCAGGAGTCGTTGTTGATATCGCCCACGATCTGACTTACTTCGCCTCTCGCGATGGTGGTGCATACCTGCGGAAGGGTGCCTTGGAGCACGAAACGACGGAGCCCCGCGTCGTCGCGTCTGATAAGCAGCTTTCAGTTTCGCGTAGACACGATTTGTCCCATGCTCTCGTTTCCACGGGGTTCGGCTATACAGCTTCTCGACGGCATGTGCAGGGGACTGTGGTGAGCGCGATGCTTGAGACCGTCCGTGATATCAGGCGTTTGGGCTCGGCAGCGCTGGATTTATGCCATGTTGCAGAGGGCAGCGTTGACGCGCACTACGAGCATGGGTTGAACTTGTGGGACTATGCGGCCGGCGCTCTCATTGCTCATGAAGCCGGCGCGTGCGTTTCTGTGCCGCAGCGGACGAGCCCTGGGAGTGACGGTGAGTTACTGATGGCGGCTCATTCTGAGCTTTTCGATGAGCTTAAAGAAGGGCTGGCCCGAGCCGGCGGACTCGATCCTATACCGTCCGATTAGTACATGAGCTATTGAGATTTTCTCGTATAGGCCGGCTACGTATCGACGGTTTCAGCTCCTCGTGTGAGGTGGCCTGACGGCGTTGGGTTTACGTGGCCGAGTGCCGGGGTGTGGGGGAGTGAAAGGCGTCAAAGCTCCCCCCTCTCGCTTCTTAAAATTTCAGTTGACATAGGGCGTCTGAACAGCTGTTTTGCGGGTACATTCTGATGTAACGAACCCGTGAAATAATGGGCGGATAAACAGGACGTGACAATGCTAAGAAATTGGTCTAAAGTGCGCGTCCGACCGGCAGTTTCATCATTTCGGAGGTCGCTTGACATGCCCAAGGACTATGACGCCCCTCGTGGGGACAGGCAAGATTTCGACACGGACTCGCTTGAAGGACTTCAGGCAGCAGAGAATAAAAAAGGACCAGTGGATGATACCGACGATGGCGACATCGTCGAACCTATCGATCTCCCTGATTTCGATTATTCCAATGAAGAGCTTTCGGTCGATGTCGTGCCGAAGAAATCAGACGAATTTACCTGCGGCGTGTGCTATTTAGTTCAACACAGGAACCGATTGGCATACACCGAAAATGACGGCACAATGGTGTGCCGCGATTGCGCGTAGCTCGCTGACTGTATACAGATCTGTAGGCGTTACCACGTTGTTGCCACGGCGTGCTGAGGTGTCTGTTTAGCGTGCTCACATACTGTTCTGGGTTACGGCCATCATTGAATGGATATTGAGGAGCTAAGTACCTGGACGGGCTTGTCGTTCTCGCCTCTGTTACGGGTGCTTCGCTTGCAGGCTTGTTACGGCTCAGTAAATGGGACGACCAAGTGCTTCGAGAAGCGCGTCAGGATCCTTAGTGCTGATGAGCCAGTACGGAGTTGGATCGTGCGGATCGTTCAGCACCAACATCACCATCTCGGGCACCCAGGCATGGGAAACGACATAAGCCTCCGGGTCTAATTGCCTTCCCATAGCGGCACTTTTTGCTGTGGCAGGAACGGCAAGTGTTCGTTCGATTACCGACGCAGGAAGCTTCGCTGGCCCCACATAGAGCCAGCGCTCCCCATGAGGCGTTTTCTCAACCCGTATGACGTTTCCCGATAAGGAAATGAGGGACCATGACGCCGCTGCTCCGAAGACGATCGCCCCGATGAGTGTCCAATACCAGGGGCGATTGAGTCCTAACTCGTAGGACAACAGCACAACAAGGCCTAGAACAGCGACCCACCAGTAAAACGGGATCCACTGGCGCTCTCGGTACAGAACGTCGCCACTGCGGGTTGATTTCTGTGAGGGAGTATCACGCTGTTCATTCACAGCTCCCTAGTCTAGCGTGCTTGTATTTTCACCCGTGGTTTCGTCGTCCCTTGTGTTTCTGCCATGAGGTCTCGTTTGGATGAATGGCGGATGAACCAAGCGATGACCTGGAATTACGGGAGGCTGTCCTCTGGGATAGCTTCACCTATGCTCTTAAACTATGGCGATGTGGTGAGTCAATGACATGAGTTAGCTCAAAACGCTAATGGCCGTGTTCGTCCGCCGCTCGGTTAGTCTAAAGACGTGACTAAGACACCCAGTATTCGCGTACAACGTTTAGACACCGGCCTTGATCTTCCTCAACGCGCTCACCCCAGCGATGCGGGAATTGATTTGATGTCGACCGATAATGTCATACTTCGACCAGGCGAGCGGAAATTGGTCGGAACGGGCATAGCAATCGGTTTACCGGTGGGAATGGTGGGGCTGATTCATCCCCGGTCCGGGCTGGCGTTAAAAAGGGGGCTCTCTATCGTCAATACACCGGGTACGATCGATGCCGACTATCGTGGCGAGATCAAGGTGTGCCTGATTAACCTTGATCAGCATGAAGCGGTCACCATTTCACGGGGGGACAGGATTGCTCAACTCGTCGTTCAGGAAGTTGTGCTGAGCGACGTTGTCGAGGTTGACCATCTCGATGAGACAGAACGAGGCCAGGGCGGATACGGATCTACGGGCGTTGGAGCTACAGATGGCGTAGATGATGTTCTACGATCGCAGCAGTAAAGGCCTTAAGTTGAAAGCAATGGGTAATTAAAAATTCATGGCAAGTGGCCTTTGTGTAAGTGGCCGATGTCAGTGCCAATTCGAGCAGTTCAGAGCGGTGGTCAGAGAATGAGGAGACCGTGCTCGTGGCTCGTGTCAATGCAGTCATGACATGAATTCTTGGTAAGGAGTTTGCCTATGTGGCCCTTTGGGAAGAAAAACAAGCAACCTGATGAAACTAATGAATCGGATTTTCGCAATAATTCACGCGATGAGCGCAGTGAATTAAGCGATGAAGGAACTGATGCCACCAGCAACAAAGGCTTATCTGGGGAAGAACGCCCACATGCGACGTTCGATGCAATGGAAGGCGACTCGGGCCCGTTCGATTCTCGGCGCGAAGATCTAGACCGTTTTGACTTCAGCGACTTCGCCAAAGGGGATATTGATTTGGGGTCACTCCTTGTTCCGATTCCTCACGAGGCTGAGATTCAAGTGGAGGTTAGCCAGGAGGGTCCACGCGCTGTGCACGTTGCCAGCCCGTATGGCCGTGTGACACCGGTTGCTTTCGCCGCTCCCCGCTCTGGCGGCCTGTGGGAAGAACAGTTGAACGAGGTTGAACAGCAGATCACCGCTGATGGTCTCAAATCTCATCGTGAGTCGGGCCCGTGGGGAATAGAGATTACCGGTATTGGGCCTCATGGCATGATGCACATGGTTGGTATCAACGGCCCGGGATGGATGCTACGACTAACAGCCGTGGGACCAGATGAGTCTCACGATCAGTTGGTCGCCCTGACGCGTGGTATTGCCTCTCGTACAATCGTGAAACGAGGCGACGGGCCCATGCCAGCTGGTGAAACTCTTCCTGTCGCATTGCCTCAAGACATGGTTCAGGAGCTTCAAAAAGCAATGGCTCAACGAGCCGCTGAAGCCCAACGTGCCGCTGGGGCTCAGCAAGCACAAGAGGGTCCGCAGAGTACAGCGTCGTCAGGGCACATTGCAGATGATTCCGCGGCCTTCCCTTCCGGGAATGAAGAATCATCCGACGCGGGACATGGAAATGTTGATTCAGAAAGCACTGGCCGTTGTCGTTCAACTGGCGGTGAGGCCGCTGCGCGAATGGAATCCGCAATGGATGAACTAGACCGTGAAGAAGATGATGACAAGCACTGAACGACGCCGGATAAGACAACCAGGCCAGCCCACGTCGAGTGATGACCCGACTCTTCTTGAACAGGTGGGCGGAATTTCGGGTCTAGTTTCGTCGACTGTGCCGATTCTTGTCCTCGTCCCGGTGAATTCGTGGTGGGGGCTCACTCCGGCTTTAGTGTCCGCACTAGCGGTCTCACTTCTTATTTTCCTCTGGCGCTTTGCTCGTCACGAAAACATGCAGCCCGCCATATCCGGTGTCATAGGTGTGCTTATCGCTGCGGCTATTGCGTGGTACGTCGGTTCCGCTAAAGGCTACTTCCTATATGGAATTTGGTACTCGGCTGTCGTGGGGTCGGTGTTTTTTATATCCTGCCTCGTGCGCTGGCCTGCTGTAGGAGTCATATGGCGTGGGCTCAATGGTCGCGGCATGCGATGGCGTGAGAATACGTCGGAACGTCGTTATTTTGTTCTTGCGACCATTGCGTGGGCCTGTGTTTTCGCGGCGCGATTCTTTGTTCAGAATTATCTATACGGGTCGTCGACGACGAATATTCTGGCTGTCGCGAGGATTGCTATGGGGTGGCCTCTGACTATCCTGGTCATGGTTGTGACGGTCTGGGCGGTGCGCAGGGCAGATGCAGTCAAGGATGACGACCCGAGTAATAAAACTGCGTTCGACACAGACGAGTGAGGTAAGCGAGTGACGCACACTGAGAATCACCCACGTAGTGGTGTTCCTTCCCATGTCACGGTGGATATCACCGATTTCGCTTACGGCGGGCAGGGGATTGGCCGGGTCGACAATCACGTGGTTTTCGTCGACGGTGCTGTAGCTGGGGATCGTGATGTCACCGTCGATATTGATGCCGAGCGCAGTTCGGCATCCCTATGGAGGGGTGGAGCACGAACAATTGGTCACCGCTCGTCTCTACGGAGAAATGCAACTATATCCTGCCCGGCAGCAGAAAACGGGGCAGGCTGCTGTGACTTTTTAGAAATCGCGCCAGATAAGTCCGCTGAGGTGAAAGCCAGCATTACTGCAGATCAAATGCGCCGGATCGGGCATTTTGACGTTGAACCGACGTGTGAGACGTTGCCTCCATATCGCGGGTGGCGTACGAGGATGCGGCTGGCCGTCGACCACGAAGGACGTGCTGGTCTCCGTGTCAAGTCCGGTCATCGTATTGTGACGAATGCGGTGTGTTCCCAAGCTGCGCCTGGTTTGATGGATGGCCTTGATACCCTGCGTTTTACTCCAGGAGCGGAAGTAATACTCGCCCTCGATTCCAATGATATTCGCCACATTGTGGAAGTAGATGCTGGTGCGCCGTCAAAACAACGCTCCGGCACGAGTACGACACGCTCACGTACATCTCGTCGTGGACGACGGGGACGCAGCACGATACTGGAAGGCGGAAATTACTGCGTCGAACGGATATCCGATAACGCTGCTTTAACTCCGTCGGAACTAAGCAATAACCTTGTCGAGAACAGTGGCGGTGCTCAGGGCTCTGCGCAGTCCACGGAGGGCCGAACCTTCATCCTTCCACCGACCGCATTTTGGCAAGCGCATAGGGGTGCTCCGACACGATATTGCGAGCTTGTGCGGGAGCTTCTTCCCGAGGTTCATGGTGGGGTTGCATGGGATCTATATGGTGGGATCGGGCTTTTCGCCGATATTTTGGCCGAAAAAACACGTGGTCCTGTTGATTCCGTGGAGATTGATAAAAATGCTTGCACGTGGGGCCGACGTAGCTTGAATACCCTGGCTGATCCCTCATTTAGTCCGTCGTCGATCCGTTTCCTTACGTCCAGGGTTGATCGCGCATGGTCGTCGCTCCGACGAAATAACAAAGGGGGCGTGGACCTTGTTGTTCTTGATCCTCCTCGAAAAGGTGCAGGCACTAAGGTGATTGGTCAAATAGCCGCGGCGCACCCCCAAGTTGTGGTTCACATCGCCTGCGATCCGGCGACAGGTGCTCGTGACTACGCGGCTTGGTTAGACCACGGCTATGAGATGTCCTCCATGAGGGTCATTGATGCGTTCCCCGGTACTCATCACATGGAGATCATCACCGTTTTCACTGAGAGGTCGTAGCTCCGTGGTAGCCACGCACCTGGCACTGGCGGAAGCGGAAAAATGAGGGCGGTAAGTGGGGGAATTAAAGAATTGTGCGGTGGCCAGACATACCGTGCCTAATCGTTACGGTCGCCAAGAGCATGAGCACACACGGAAGACACAATCCGACGTTGCCACCGGCGGACGCCATGGCGAGCGAAAAACATGTCGATATCAGCAGCATGGGCCTTTGGTTTCGACGAAAAATGCCACGCCATGAGCCTCACTATCTGTGGGGCGATAATCACTTCGTGGGCGATACCTGTTTCATCAGAAACTGTATTGATGGCTTCGGAACACAGTGAATACAGTTGTTCAGCTTTGTGTCCTCGCTCAGAATTGGGAAATCGCCGTCCTCCCGCATAGCGGGCATCTGACTTGTGTACCTGCTGCCGCGACGCCGTCACCCTGTTGTCATGCGTCAAAAACCGAGAGGGCGTCTTTTCTGAAGGGGATGTTGAGGTCTTGTCGTGATCCTCGTGAATGACGCTCCACCACGATCGCGCATTCCGCGCGGATCGGAAGTGCGCTATGTCCATCATTTCTTGAATCGTCCGAGGATTCTTCCGAGCAATCGTTATGAGGTCAGAATTCGATAACACTCGGTGAGGAGAGCGATCCACCAATCGCGCCCGCCGGTCTCGTTCGCGTGCCAAGGTAAAAGCAAGCGCCCTCTGAGCAGGGGTAGATAAATTATTGATTCCTTTAACCCTCAGTGAAGGCTTCACCGAGGGAGCATCAGCAAAGGTGGATGCGCGAATAAAATCACACTCTTCGGCCCACCACGTGAACCGATCTAATTCCGAAAGCAAACCTGCCACAGCGGTGCAAAGCTCAAGGAGGCATTCGACGTCCAAGGCTGCGTAATCAAGCCATTCTTCGGGAAGGGGTCGTTGCGACCAATTTTCATGCCCATGCTCTTTAGCCAAGCGGTAGCCGACTAAACCATCCACCATGTCGCCTAAGTTAACTTTCTTCAGCCCGGCAATGCGGCCGCCGAGCTCGGTATCCAGAAGACGACGAGGAATAAGCCCCATGTCAAGAAGGGCAGGCAAGTCGGTCCGTGAAGAATGGATGATCCAGGTTAGCCGGTTGATGGCGGGGGCTAGGAGCCCCATATCGGATCGGCAAACTTCAGTGTCAATAAGGAATAACCCGCTACCAGCGCGTTTTACTTGGAGGAGAAAGGCGCGATCGCCATAGCGGTAAGCCGAAGCTCTTTCAGTATCGACGGCGATTGGGCCGTGGCCATTCGCCAACATGTGTGCGGCTTTCTCTAGCTCGTCCGCGGTAGAGATTAACGACGGGGTTCCGCCCGATGGCGTCGATATCGGCACAGAAGCAGATTGTGGTGATAAAGGGAAAACAGGAGAAGGCCTGGGAGCTGGTGAGATGTACCAGTCGCTTAGTAATGCCTCGTCACTATCGTCTTGGAGATCATTGTCTTCAAAGAAGCCACGCGTACTCATCGATTCACCGCCCTCGCTATCGCGTCGTATTGAGACTGAGCCGATTATCCAGGCAGTACCAGGTTGACAGATTGCCACGTTTGGCCACGCAGCGTCCTACTGTCCAAGCTGAGCAACTCCTTCAGGAGGAAGCCCCGCCACCGACGCGAGAACGTGAGCGAACGCCTCGACGTGGGAAGCGAGGTCAGTGTCATTCGCTGTCCACGATGCGCGCAATTCAATCTGATACGCCTTGCCTGGCCCCCCAATGTTGCCATACCGAGCCGATGACGTGGAGGTTACAGTGCCCCCGAGCTGCGAATAATCCGCCCCCTCACTTGTTAGACCTTCGGAAAGCCATTGCCACGCGACATCAGGCAACAGTGGATCCGACGCGACCTCTGGATCCATGTCTGCTTGGATATACGCGACAAGCCGAAGGGCTTGGGACCAAGCCCCATCGCTTCGGGGATCGTGAAGGAGTATCAGCCGTCCAAAAGCATCACCGTCCGTATCCCGCGGGATAGTACGAGACTGCTCGTGATCCACTTCTAATCCGACCGCGTAGCTATATGGGGCTAAACGCTGGGGTGGGCGAATTGAACCCATGGATATTTCCTTGCGCAATGAGGCCGCATGCATGGAAGCCACCGCGTCATGGAAAACCTGGGGTTCGTCGGCGGATCCATCATGATCCATGGATGCTGATGTCCCCTTATGAGGAGTAGCAGCGTTTAACCGGTGGGAAGCAAAATTATCGTCGTGCGATGGCTGATCAATGCTCACACTTGGGCACGGTACAGTTTTCTGTCATGATTACTCAGGAGGCGCGCCGGAAGTTCTGTGTCAAAGTCCCAGCTAGCGATGAGTCCTGATGGCCCTTTGACGTCGGACACCAGCTCGGTCGCACTTGGTGAAAAGCCTTTGCAGACTGACATGCACGGGATGTTCATGTGCGACCGGTTTACATTGTGTGATGTGGTGAGCTCACCGCGTCGCTAAAAATACTTAACGACGGGGGGACTAAGAAATCGCCTGTGCCAGTGGAATCTTAGCGACGGTGGGGTACACCCGGTAGGGGCGATTGTTGCGAGTGTTCGATTCAGATCGAGACCTGGCACTATAAACCATATGCATGGAATGAGTACGAATTCCGGCGATTCTCCAGGTATAGCCTCGTCGCGCCGCACATTGTCGCAGTCATCGCTACTCGACGCAGCGTTTGGAGACACTCCGTGTCATCGCCCCGTCTGGTTTATGCGTCAGGCTGGGCGCTCACTTCCGGAATACCGGAAGCTCAGGGAAAGTATCGGGATGCTGGAGGCATGCTTTACCCCTGATGTCGCGGCTGAGATCACTCTGCAACCTGTGCGTCGACATAATGTCGATGCTGCAATCTTTTTCTCAGATATCGTTGTGCCCCTTAAGGCTGCGGGAATCGGGGTAGATATCGTTGCCGGCCGTGGACCCGTCGTCAATCATCCCATTCGTTCGCGGTCTGATATTGACTCGCTCCCTGAGCTGGATCCGGATTCCATTTCGTCCATTGGTGAGGCGGTCCGGGAAATCATCCGAGAACTGCGGGATGATCAGGCTTTGATCGGATTTGCTGGTGCGCCTTTTACCATTGCGTCCTATTTGATTGAGGGGGGACCGTCGAAAACTCACCAGCACACGAAAGCCATGATGCATGCTGATCCAGGCTCATGGCACGCTCTTATGCGTGTGTTGACGGAGTACATCAAGGTTTTCCTCGGGGTGCAGATCGACGCGGGAATTGATGCTATGCAGCTATTCGATTCCTGGGCGGGGTACCTGCATGCACGGGACTATAACGATCTCGTTGCCCCATATTCGGCTGATATCTTTAGGTTTGTTTCTGAGAAGTCCTCACGGGGTGGGCGCCGTCCTATCCCGCGGATTCATTTCGGTGTCACGACGGGTGAGCTTCTTGGTTCTATGGCGCAAACGGGCCCCGATGTCATGGGGGTTGACTGGCGGGTTGATATGGCTACTGCGGCACAGCGCATTAACGTAGCTTTAGCGGACAAGACAGGGGAAGCGAAATCTGGTGCGATGGCGCTTCAAGGAAATATTGACCCAGCCTTACTTTTTGCAGGTAAAGAAGCGGTTGATAAGGAAATCAATCAGCTTTTGACCACCACGGATCAGCTTATCTCCGAAGGAAAAATTTCAGGTCATATCGTGAACTTGGGACATGGTGTTCTCGCAGACACCGACCCGGACGTTATTTCTCACATCGTAGAAAAGGTGCATTCGTGGTAAATACGCGTGTTGCGGTTATTGGTGGAGGACTGTCGGGGCTTGTCGCGGCTTATGAAATCAGTCGTCGCGACCCTGATAGCGACGTCGTTGTTTTTGAAGCATCCGACGCGGTAGGTGGGAAACTTAAGACCGTTGATCTAGCTACCGGCAGTGTTGATGCGGGGGCAGAGGCTTACCTCGCCTTCCGTGCTGATGCCACTCGGTTTTTTACTTCCTTGGGGCTGAAAGATCGGCTCCGCTATCCGTCCGACCTCAAATCCGGGTTGTGGATTGGCGACGGTGTCTTGCACTCGGTTCCGTCGCGAACTGTGATGGGAATTCCCGCCGATAGTTCCTCAGTGAAAGACCTTGTTGATTCCGAGACCTGCGCACGGATTGATGCTGAGGGGGAGGCATATCCCATACCGTGGATGGAGGGTGAAGATGCCTTACTCGGCGCGTTGGTTGCCGAGCGGATGGGACAACAGGTCGTGGATCACGTGGTTTCTCCCTTGCTGGGTGGAGTCTATTCGTCTCGAGCTGAGGATCTTGGCCTGCGAGCGACGATTCCGGAATTAGCCGCTGCGATGGATGACCTCGCCAATCACGGCGAGCCTGTGACATTGACGCAGGCGGCTGCTGCTGTATTACAGCAACGAGATGAAGCGCGTGAGGCACGAGTAGCCGGTGGCGCGGCAGATGAAGATTCTCCGAGTGCGTCGGCGAAAAAGCCTCCGGTGTTCGCCTCTTTCGTCGGCGGCTATCGTGATCTGATCGATGCGCTAATTGAGCAGTCATCGGCGACCATCCGTGTGAATACTCCTGTTAGCGCGGTAGTGCCCACGAAGGCAGCAAGTTCCCATCGTTTCCACGTGGTGACTGGCTCTTCGTCGGCAGAATCTGAAAACTTTGACGGTGTTATTGTCGCCACCCCAGCGGATGTCGCGGCGCAGCAGCTCGCTGAGGTTGCCCCCGTAACAGCCGACATCCTTGGGTCGATGGATCTAGCGTCGAGCGTTGTGCTTGGTTTACGTCTGCCGAGTGACGAGGGTATTCCGGAAAAAACGGGTATTCTCGTGTCGCCTGATGCAGGGCTACACGCTAAAGCCTTTACTTTCTCATCTCGTAAGTGGCCTCACGTCAACGATCAGGTTGGTGCTTTCATTAGAGCGTCGTTCGGCCACTGGGGCGACGATTCACTCGTCAGGGAAGATGAAGACACGCTGGTGAAATACGCTATCGACGATTTTGAAAAGATAACCGGTCAACGTTTGCACCCCGAAGAGACTGTGCTTCAAAAGTGGTGGGGTGGTTTACCTCGATACGGGATGGGCCACGATGAACTCGTTAACGTGGCACTTCAGGACATTAGTCAAGTCGATGGACTAGAAGTTGCAGGTTCCATTTGGCACGGCGTAGGCGTTCCAGCGTGTATAGCACAAGCGCGTGAGGCAGCGAAGAAGGTGATGGATACGATTATGTGACAGCGATTGGAAGGCTCCTCCGTCTACGTGGAGCCAACAACAAAGTTCCATTGATGTCGTGTGCGTCGAGCTCCGTCGTCACACCACGACGCTGCAGTAGTGTACGAAGAAAGGAAGAGGTTGACCATGACTGATAACCAAGACGACGTTCGTCAAGAAACTAGTGAGAGCTCTGCTAAAGCTTCGACGGAACCTGCACAATCTGCTGGCCCCGAGCACAAGCATCGCTTGGATTATAAGAAGCTGAATGCGACTGTTCGGTACGCGATGTGGTCGGTATTTAAGGTTGCTCCCGGTAAACTGGGTGAGGACCGGGGTAAAGTGGCCCAGGAAATGCGTGATTTCATTGCTTCATATGAGCACGAAGACCTCACTATACGAGGAATCTACAACGTTTCCGGTATTCGTGCGGAAGCTGACATCATGATTTGGTGGCACGCTGAAAAGATGGAAGATCTGCAGGAAGCTTACAACCGTTTCCTACGTACGACGACATTGGGGCGTGCATGTACAGGAGTGTGGTCACAGGCAGCGCTTCACCGGCCATCTGAATTCAATAAGTCCCATGTGCCGTCATTCATTGCAGAAGAAGAACCGAAGCGTTGGATTGCTGTTTATCCCTTCGTTCGCTCGTATGACTGGTACGTGATGGATCCTGCAGATCGCCGTCGCATCCTAGCTGACCACGGAAAAATGGGCCGCGATTATCCTGACGTCCGCGCAAACACCGTTCCGGCTTTCGCTTTGGGCGACTATGAATGGATTCTTGCCTTTGAGGGGCCACAACTGGATCGCATCGTCGATCTGATGCATCACATGCGCTATACAGAGGCGCGGCTCCACGTCCGTGAGGAAATTCCGTTCTTTACCGGACGACGAGTTGACGATATCGCTGAGATCACCGATCTCTTGCCATAATCGTCTCATCAAGAAGATCTTGTCACTACGGCGTAGGGCAGACCGCTAGAAAGGTAGCGGTCCATTCCCTCGCTTACTTCTTGGCCACTAATCCTTGGCTGCGGGTTCTAGTGTGAGGCTGATGCTGTTAATGCAATAGCGTAAATCTGTAGGGGTGTCGTATCCTTCGCCTTCGAAGACGTGACCTAAGTGGCTATGGCACTGCGCGCATTTCACCTCAACTCTGTGCATCCCGTGACTATTATCGGCAACTTCAATGATTCGATCTCCGGCGAGCGGGGAGAAGAACGATGGCCATCCGCAGTGACTGTGGAACTTCTCGCGGGATCGGAATAGCTCAGAACCGCAGGCCCGGCATCGGTAGACTCCTTCAGTTTCGGTATCGGTATATTCACCCGTGAAAGGAGCTTCGGTTCCCGCTTCTCTAAGGACACGGTATTCGGCGTTGGTAAGCCGGGCCCGCCATTCATCATCGGTAAGGCGACGAAAATCCTCGTGTTGGTCATCGTTGTTGTCGTTACCTAAGTGATTATGTGTAGTCATTTTTTCCTCTCGGCATCGTGCGAGATTGTCATCAGAGGTTCCGGTGTTAACTCAGTTCAACACTGCGCTAAGGTTCGTTATTTCATGAGTGGCCGTACTGTTAATAGGTCTTGGTTCTTTTAGGTCTTGGTTCGCCATGTCTAGTAGGGGCTGGTTACACCACCATCAGTGCGGCTTAGGTGTCGTGGTCGCATAGACCGTACCTAAGGAACACAGCTCCGTTCTGGTCATATCCTATTGCGAGGAGTTTACCGTCTGTGGGCGTGCCGGTGACCTCATTATCCTCTTCGCCCGTTCCGTCGGAGACCCCGTAGGCAATTCGCGGGGCGTTGCCGGCTTGTACACCGGGATGAATCGTCAAGATCACTTCGTCGATAACACGTGACGTCAGGAGCGATCCTAGAAAGCGAGGCCCGCCTTCACAATCGACGAGTTTGTAGCGGTCATTTAACCATTGACGGACATGAGTGCCGTCGAGCTTGTCGAGGACGTCGACGTCAATACCGTGGTTTCGCAAAATTGCCCGGTTTTCGCTCCACGTTGGCGCTTTTGACGCGGCTCGATCTGTGAGGATGATAACTGAGCCCTGCGGTGAGGTTTCTTCGGGCGCATCGTTGCCAGAATCTCTGCCGTTGTGAACCGATTCCGACTTATCGTCATTGATGTCATGAGTGGCGGTTAGGGGAGAAGACAAAAGGTCCGAGAGCCGTTCTCCATCCAACTGGTGGGTAGTGAGGACCAAGTCTGCGGTAGGTGGTAATCCATGGCGCGATCGAATCTGAATTTCCTGCGCGCTGAATTCTATGGGTCCATACCCTTCGGCGAGGGCCGTGGACAGGCCTGCTACGACGGCTTCGGTTTGCCGTCGATGTAGGGCGAAAATGCTGGAATCGATCGGGCCGCCGAGCTCTCCTGATGTACCACTTGGTGCTATGGAGGCACCATCGATAGTGGATACCATGATTGCTCGAATGCTCAGTGACTGTGGCGCTGGGTAGGGGAGAAAGCGCTGCACTGCGATGTCGATATCGGGATCTTTATCTGGCGGGAAAACCGTGACTGTGGGTGATGGGGTCATAACTCCACAGTAGGCGGGAGTGCGCCGTGAATTCTGTACAAGGTCCCCTTGAGAAGAATATGTTGGGCTTGAGGTGGAAACGGGAATCGAACCCGTGTACACGGTTTTGCAGACCGTTGCCTCACCACTCGGCCATTCCACCATACGACGATGATGAGGAAAGGCTTTCACTCATACATCACGTTGCACGATAGCACAAAAGGGCAGTTATCTGCCCTTTTACACCTTAGTGCATGGAGCGGATGACGGGACTCGAACCCGCGACCCTAACCTTGGCAAGGTTATGCGCTACCAACTGCGCTACATCCGCAAGACTCATCGCGCAACAGAAATATAAATATTTTTAATCTGCTGCGATAAGCTGTGCGCGATACTGGGATCGAACCAGTGACCTCTTCCGTGTCAGGGAAGCGCTCTCCCGCTGAGCTAATCGCGCATGTAGGTGATCCGACTATAAACCTATGAGAGATCCATCGTCGAAAGTCAACCTCGATGACTGAAATATCTATTTCAGTTGAGCGGATGACGGGACTCGAACCCGCGACCCTAACCTTGGCAAGGTTATGCGCTACCAACTGCGCTACATCCGCGTGTCGTGTTGTGGTGGGGCTAGGAAGCCCGTAACACGCGAAAGAAAGACTAGCCGTAGCGATAGCTAATGCACAAATCCCCAGGAAAACGGGCTCGAGCATGATCGTTGCGGGGGTCGTTTATGGAAAACTACGCGAACCGTCCGTAGCGAGTCCATGACTCTCCTTAGCCCTACCGCGGTGCCCTACCGCGTTTTGGCCCACATCACTGTAGGAGCGCGGCATCATTGTGGGAGCGCTACGATATCATTTTTGTTCGAGGCTTCTTATCGTGCTAAGTTTTCTGCTTGTCGGTCTCATGGCTCAGTGGAAGAGCGTTCCGTTCACACCGGAAAGGTCGCTGGTTCGATCCCAGCTGAGACCACAGAAGGCCCGGTCACCACGTGGTGTCCGGGTTTTCTCATATCCGGGTGTTATCGTTGACGTCGATTGATCGCTGGGTGGGGTAAGGAATTCCGGAGAGTGGGGAACTTCATGACCCGTTTCGACGACTAGTGTCTACGCGGTTCGCGAGTGGGCACCGGACAGCTTGGAGTCGTTACGTATCGCCTTATTCACGGCGGTTTCGTACCTGAGTATCAGGTGGCAGCGTGGCGTGTAGAGGTTAAGAGATTTTGTGTGCCACGATGGAGACAAGTAGTTGGTTTTACACAGCTCTGGGAGGGCTGAGATGAGCGACAGTCGAACTGTGCCGTTCCGAAGTACGGGTGGCCTTATCGTATCTCTCATCCTTATCGTGGTGGGAGCGGTTGCCTTTTCCCCGCAGGCCTGGGCTCATGACAGCGTCGTGTCGTCGTCGCCCGAGGATGGGTCGACAGTATCAGAGTTTCCTCACGACATTCAGCTGACGATGTCAGGCAACCCGAGAGATAATTTCAACACCGTAGCGGTGTCGAACAAATCGTCGGGAAAGGTCATTGCTAAAGGCACACCCACTATTTCGGGCAATGTTATTTCATTCACCGTGCCTGAGGATGCCGATACCTCGCCAGGTACGTACACCGTGGGGTTCCAGATCACCAGTTCTGATGGGCATTCGACGCGCGGTTCAATTTCCTTCACATATTCTGGTGATTCTCACAAAGAAGAATCGGCAGGGCAGCCTGCGTCGGAAGGAAATTCGGAGGACAATACGGGTGAGTCCGCTGGTTCTTCTGTCTCCTCCGAGAATTCTAATGACGGATCCTCTCAAGACACAGATTCATCATCCTCGACGTCTGCGTCGTCATTTGGCTCGAAGACCCTATGGCTATCTATCGCCGTTATCATCGTCATTATCGGTGCTCTCGTGGTTGCGTTACGACGTCTTCGTGACTCAAGCTCTGATGATCGAGACTCACGATAAAACACCAAGCAATAGATCCTCGGAAGGCGACTGTGAGGATCTGAACATCACATCGTGGGGCCGTTAGTGTTCCACAGGAGCAAATGAGGAGTTATAGAAAATGAGTACATCACGGACAACATCGCGGTTGGCTGTTCGGGTCATCGGCGCTTCGGTTCTGTCCTTATCATTGGGTCTCGCTGCTTGTTCTGTCGACGAAGATTCGGATAAAGACGGTTCACAATCGGCCACAACTACGACGACGTCGTCGCCCGAGAGTAGTACAGATAAAGCTTCCGGCGATATTTCCCTAGATCAAGGCTATGTAAAGTCAAAGACCTCGGATAAAGCGATGACCGCAATTTTCGGGACTCTGAAGAATAATACTGATAAAGAGAAAGTCCTCGAGTCGGTGTCGTCGTCCGATGTCAAAGGTAATTTCGAACTGCATACCGTTGTCGACGGAAAAATGGTCGAACAAAAAGAAGGGTTTAAGCTCCCTGCAAATGGAACTCTGGAGATGAAACCAGGGGGAGAACACATCATGATTATGGACAATCATGATGAATTAGCTGCCGGGGATAAGGTTACTGTGCAGTTGAAGTTCAAAGACGGTTCCACGGAGAAAGTCGTTATTCCGGTCCGTGAACAGCCCTCTGGTGAAGAGAACTATGGCGGAGATGACAGCTCTGACATGTCGGGTATGCCAAATATGCCGGGGATGAGTGAGTCGGCTCAGCCGGGTGGTCAAGAGATGGGCGGTCAAGCAGACCACTCCATGCCCGGGCACTCTCATTAGATCAGCTAGATCAGTCAGTTGATGTCGTGATAGTGGAAGCATCATCTGGTTATTGATATTTGCTGATGTTGACGTCTGAGCGCCAGCCATATCCGCTTCGTTGGTTACGGTTGGCGTCCCAAGCTGTGTGGTGCCGTCAAGCTTTTAGGGAAAACTCTACGTCAGCACACATTTCCTCTCCCCAGACAACATCATTTCGACGAAGAAGATGAACTCTTTGCCTCATAATTCTGCGGATGACCCTAACGCTCGTGTGCAACGCTCTCACGACGATGAGAACTCGAGCGATGCTGAACGAAGCAATGCACCGAATGAACGAAACAACCGGGGTGCGGAGAGCACCCGACGTAATGTGTTTCGCCACGTATTACGACGCCGTTCTTTTCTCACCGGTGGCCTAGGAGCCGGAGTTGCGCTGGGGACATCAGGATTGGTGGCCTGTGGCCACGATGACCATAACCCCACGGCATCAACGTCGGAAGCTCTAGATCAGCGTGAGAAAACTGCTGCGGAGGCGGTCAGCAACGCAGCTGGTCTCACAGGAATTGCTGATCAGACCGTCCCATTTGATGGATCACATCAGGCGGGTGTCGATACACCTTCGCAAGCTTATATCAATGTCATTGGAATTAATTGTATCGAGGGTATCGATAAGAAGGCCTTGCAGCGCCTCATGGAGGTATGGACGTCTACGTCCCGAAAGCTGACTCAAGGACAACCCCCGCTGGCCGAACTTGAACCGGAAATGGTCTCCCGGCCCGCTAACCTCACCGTCACTATGGGGTTCGGCCGTCCTCTACTCGAAAAACTACAGATGCATGACCAGATCCCGTCATGGCTTCACGACATCCCTGCTTTTGATCGGGATCGCCTTGACGACGCGTGGGGACAAACGGATTTAGCACTACAGATCTGTTCAGATGATCCCACCACATTGGCTCACGCACGACGGTTTATTCTCCGGGCGGGGCAACGGTACACGGAGTTAGTGTGGGAACAACAGGGTTTTCTTTATGCGGCTGGTTCCCAAGCGAAAGGATCCACTCCGCGTAACTTGTTCGGCGTTCTCGACGGTACGGTTAACCCGCGTTCGGACGAAGAACTCTCCGATATCGTGTGGATTAATGACGGGCCTGCTTGGTTACAAGGGGGAACGGCTATGGTCATTCGGCGTATTTCCCTCAATCTCGATAGCTGGGATATTTTGGACCGCTCATCACGAGAAGTAGTTTTCGGTCGAAAGCTTAAATCGGGTGCTCCTCTTACGGGGGAGAAAGAGTTCGACGACCCAGACTTCGACAAAGTTGATAGCACGGGTCTGCCCATCATTGATCCAGAATCTCATATGGCTCGAGCCCACTATGAGGGGAACAATACTCATGAGCAGATTTTGCGTCGTGCCTTTAACTACAGCCTTCCGGTGTCTGGACCGCACTCGCCGATTTCTGATGCTGGTTTGATTTTTACTTGCTTCCAGCAGAACCCGGACACCCAATTCACACCGATTCAAAAACGTTTAGATCAGTCAGATCGTCTTAATGAGTGGATAACTCACATCGGTTCCGCCGTCTACGCAATTCCCCACGGCACCGCAGGTGAAGACAATTATTGGGCGGATGACCTCTTGGCGTGACTCCTTCCCCGCGCGACAACGAATGGCCGCCACGAGGGCTGTGTTCGCCGAGTTCCCCGACGGTGCTACGCGTGCTGTTTGGTCATGCGGTAGAGTTTTGATCCGTCCCCGGCTGTTACCAGGTATGTAATAGCCATGTCATTACTAAGGAGTGCAATCAGTGTCTGCACTGTCGTCATCGGAAAAAAGCGCCTCATCAGTATCGTTTCAGGTCCCCGCTGGTACACCAGCCGGGGCCGCGATGAAGCCACTGGGCCTTCCCACCAAGGGGCCAGAAGCAGTGGTCTGCGTGAAGACTAAGGATGGAATCATCCACGATCTATCATTTGCTCCTACTGAGGACACTGAGGTCACCACGGTCATCGCAGCGAGCGATGATGGACGCTCTGTCATTCGGCACAGTTGTACCCATGTGATGGCACAGGCAGTTCAGGCGGAATTCCCAGGTACCAAACTCGGAATCGGCCCCGCGATAGCGGACGGTTTCTATTACGACTTTGGTACCGACCATGCGTTTACTCCCGAAGATCTCAAACGTATCGAAAAACGGATGAAGAAGATCGTTAAATCGGGACAGCGGTTCGAGCGCGTTGTGTGGAAGTCTCTTGATGACGCCCGTGAAGCCTTAAAAGATGAACCATACAAGTTGGAGCTCATCGACGATAAGTCGAAAGGCACTGTTCTTGATGAGGACGCCGATCTTGATACCGCTGGCGAGTTAACTGCGTATAACAACGTCAACCCCCGTACCGGAGAGGTCGAATGGTTCGACCTGTGTCGCGGCCCCCACGTTCCCACGACGAAATACATCGCTGCCTTCGCTCTTCAGCGGAGTTCTGCTGCCTACTGGCGTGGTGACCAAAACAACGACGGTATGCAAAGAATCTACGGGACAGCTTTCGAGTCGAAAGAAGCGTTGCAAGAGTATCAGCAGCGGATGGAAGAAGCAGAACGCCGCGATCACCGTCGCCTTGGCACCGAACTGAATCTTTTCAGCTTCCCAGACGAAATTGGATCAGGCTTTCCTGTTTTCCACCCTGATGGCGGTATCGTCCGTAATGAAATGGAGCAGCACTCGCGGCGCCGTCATATCGAAGCCGGATACTCCTTTGTCTACACGCCGCATCTGACAAAAGGGGATTTGTTCCAAAAATCCGGCCACCTTGATTTCTACAAGGACGGCATGTTCCCTCCCATGAAGTTGGATGAGGAACGGGATGCCGAGGGAAACGTCACGAAACCGGCCCAGGACTATTATGCCAAGCCTATGAACTGCCCGATGCACAATTTGATTTTTGCATCCAAAGGGCGGTCCTACCGCGAATTACCTCTGCGCTTATTCGAATTCGGCACAGTCTATCGCTATGAAAAATCAGGCGTCATTCACGGTCTCACCCGTGCCCGTGGATTCACTCAGGACGATGCCCACATCTACTGCACCGCAGACCAGCTCGAAAATGAATTAAGCACGGTTCTTGATTTCATTATATCGCTGCTGAAGGATTATGGCCTTGATGATTTCTACCTTGAGCTGTCGACGAAAGACCCAAACAAGTTCGTCGGCTCTGATGAAATCTGGGAGCGATCAACCGAGATACTCCAACGCGTAGCAGATAAATCCGGCCTCGACCTTGTTCCGGATCCAGGCGGAGCTGCTTTCTATGGTCCGAAGATTTCTGTCCAAGCCCGCGATGCAATCGGTCGGACGTGGCAGATGTCGACCGTTCAGTTGGACTTTAATCTTCCTGAGCGTTTCGAATTGGAGTACACGGCTCCCGACGGCTCTAAGCAGCGCCCCATTATGATCCACCGCGCGCTTTTTGGTTCGATCGAGCGTTTCTTTGGGGTTCTCCTGGAACACTATGCGGGAGCATTCCCAGCATGGCTGGCTCCACATCAGGTCGTCGGGATTCCCGTTGCTGATGAGTTTTCGCCGTACTTGGGCGAGGTCGTGGATAAACTGAGTGCTCGGGGTGTCCGCGCTGAGGTCGATACCTCAGATGATCGAATGCAGAAGAAGATTCGCAACCATACCACTCATAAAGCTCCATTTATGCTTCTTGCTGGCGGCCGCGACGCGGAAGCAGGTGCGGTGAGTTTCCGATTCCTCGATGGTTCGCAGGTGAATGGTGTTCCCGTTGAGAAAGCTGTTGATGTGATCTCAACGTGGATTCAAGAGCATAACAACGAGCAGCCGACGAAGGAGTTGATTGAGGCTCGTGTCCGCGGATAACGATACTTTTGTTGACTCAGGAGCTGGTGACGCTGACCGATTGACCCGGCTGTGGGCACCCTACCGGATGTCCTATATTGCCGACGACAATCGGAATAGCAGTGACCCGTTCGAAGACATTCCGCATGGCTCGGACGAAGAAGGGCTGATCATCGCGCGCGGTGACACAGTGTATTGTTTGCTCAACCTGTTCCCTTATAACTCCGGGCACATGATGGTTGTTCCTTATCGTCGCGTAAAGAATCTTGAGGACTTGACCCCTGAAGAGACAGCCGAACTAATGGCTTTTACGAAAAAAGCTATCCGCTCGTTAAAAGCTGTGTCGCATCCCCATGCGATTAACGTGGGAATGAACCTGGGCAAGGCATCCGGCGGCTCTATCGCAGAGCATCTTCACGTCCACATCGTTCCCCGATGGGCTGGCGATGCTAATTTCATGACCGTCATCGGTGGCGTAAAAGTCCTGCCACAGCTTCTCCGTGAGACACGGTCGTTGCTTGCGGAAGCCTGGGCATCATTGGACACTTTCGATGATCGACCGTCTGCTGAGCAGTCGGCTTCCGAGTCGGAATAAGGGAGAATAATGCTTGGCGTTCATGGCCGAAAACCAGCTGCAGTTGTCATCGAACCGATTGCCCGATCACTGGTTAAGGCGGGGATTTCCCCCAACACAGTGACCGTGGCCGGCACCTTCGGTGCATGTGTAGCAGCGGTAACCCTCATCCCTACTGGCCATCTCTTTGCCGCCGCAATAATTATCGGGCTTTTAACAGCTGTAGATATGGTCGACGGCACCATGGCTCGCTTACGTGGCGGGGGAACCACCTTTGGAGCGACGCTAGATGCCAGTTGCGATCGGATCACTGACGGTGCTGTCTTTGCTTCTATCGTCTGGTGGATCGTCTCCGCTCAGCAGGGAGAACGTCACCAACTGATCGCGGCATTAATCGTGTTGGTCACCAGCCAGGTCATCTCTTATGTCAAAGCTCGAGCAGAGGCGGGTGGCCTCGACATCGTTGGGGGATTGGTGGAACGCCCTGAACGGCTGATCATCGGTTTGGTCGGCTTAGGTCTTGAAGGCTTAGGGGTTCCGCATGTGTTAAGTATTGCCCTCTGGGTTCTTGCGATAGGCTCGATTTTCACAGTGATCCAACGCATGGTCATGGCTAGTAAGTCTCCGCACGCGAATGACAGAATCGCCGCACCCCATGGGGCGAAAGAGTTTCCCACTAAATAAGGACGACACGTGACACGACCCTTCGGCTTATCCAAAGAGGACCTTATCGCGGAGTCGTACGTGTGGGCATGGAAAGGAATCACTCGAATTCCAGCCCCCGTAGCGCGGAGATTATTCATGGTTGGTGCCGATATTGCTTCCCGCAGGGGAAAACAACCGGCGAGGTTACGGTCGAACCTTGCCAAGGTGACTGGGTGCACGGATGACCGAGAGCTTGATGTCATTGTGCGGAAAGCGATGAGATCATATGCACGATACTGGATGGAAGCATTTCGCCTGCCATCCATCATTCACTCATCATCTCTGGACTCACTAGTGAACACAATTGAGTCAGGTATCCAGGGCGTTGACTTGTTTGATAAGTCATATCGACAGGGACGGGGAGTCATTCTTGCTCTGCCGCACAGTGGAAACTGGGATATGGCGGGGCTGTGGCTTGCCCAGCGTTACGGTACATTTTCTACGGTTGCAGAACGGCTTAAGCCGGAGAAACTGTTCGATGCATTTGTGGAATACCGCGAAGGCCTCGGTTTTACCGTTTTCCCACTCACAGGTGGTTCACAAAAACCTATGGACGGTCTCCGCGCAACCTTAGAGTCAGGTGGAGTTGTGGCCTTGCTGGGCGAACGTGATCTTTCGCACCACGGTGTCAGCGTTGATTTTTTTGGTTCCAGGACAACTATGCCGGTAGGAGCGGTACGGCTTGCTCAACAAACCGGAGCAGCCTTACACGGCGTTCACTGCTGGTTTACTCCGGATGGCTGGGGCCACAGTGTCGGTGAGCCACTGGATACTGATAAGCCAATACCCGAGGTAGTTCAAGACCTCGCGAGGGTTTTCGAGAAAAATATTTCGGAGCATCCTGAGGATTGGCATATGCTCCAACGCATCTGGAATGAAGACTGAGAGTATGGAGGTCGAGTGCGAATCGGGATGGTGTGTCCATATTCCATGGACGACCCTGGTGGTGTTCAAGCTCACGCAATTGAACTATCAGAACAGTTAATCCGGCGCGGTCACACCGTAAGCCTACTTGCCCCAGCGTCGCTGAAAACTCGTGTTCCAGACTTCGTCGTTCGGGCCGGACGATCAATTCCCATCCCATACAACGGATCGGTTGCCCGCCTTAGTTTTACCGCTTCGGCGTTTCATGCTGTTCGTCGGTGGTTGAATAATCACGAATTCGACCTTGTCCATATACATGAACCTAACGCCCCTAGCGTGTCTATGATCGCGCTGAAAATGGCGAAGATTCCCGTCGTGGCTACGTATCATGCATCGGCTGATCGATCTCGTGTTTTGGAGACGTTTATCCCGGTTCTCACGCCCATGCTTGAGCGGGTTCGTGCAGGGATCGCTGTCTCGGAGATGGCCCGTCGGTGGCAAGTGGAACAGCTGGGGGGAGATCCCATTCTCATCCCCAACGGCGTCGATACGAAGTTTTTCTCATCGGCGGACCCATGGTCAGGAGCCGATGATGCGATCTCTCGCCTCGATCCAGACCGCCCGCGAATTATCTTTTTGGGTCGCTTTGATGAACCGCGTAAAGGGCTCGATGTGCTTATCGAAGCGATGCCACGGATTTCACGAGCAATTCCAGGTATCGAAGTTGTTGTCGTGGGGACTGGTGATGCCAAAGCTTTGTCGCGCCGCGTAGCTCATGTTCGAGACTCGATTACCATTCTTGGCCGATTATCTAATAGCGACAAGGCTCGAGCGTTTAAAGCATCGGATGTCTATGTGGCACCTCATCTCGGTGGGGAGAGCTTCGGTATCGTCCTCGTCGAAGCTATGGCTGCTGGTGCTGCTGTCGTCGCTAGTGATATTCCGGCATTTCGTGCCGTATGTGATGACGGTGATGCTGGTTGGCTATTTCCCCCGGGAGATACGGATGCCTTGGTGGCAGCTATCACCGAGCTATTTTCGGATAAGGATAAGCGACAAGAACTCGCGCGTAAGGGGTTCGAGCGATCCCAACGGTTTGATTGGAGCCACGTTACGACAGAAGTCGAGAGGGTATATGAAACCGTATTGGGGCCTCAGGGGGAAAGGAGCCTTTCGTCGTGATACCGGTGTGGGTTGCCATCGTTGTCGTTGGTCTGATGGCCGTTCTCTTAGCGGGGATGTGGGCTTCTTTCATAGCCACCCGCTTGCATCGATTGAATATCCGGACGGATGAAGCAGCGTTAAGCCTGGATGCTGCCTTGGGTCGTCGGGCTGCGGTGGTGTCAGCATTGTGGCCAGAACTTGCGGATGAGGCCGAAGCAACGGAACGTATCGCTTTCGACACTTCGTGCACGACGGATCGAGCACTCGCTGAGAACCGGTTTGCCATGCGCATTCACGATCTCGATGACGAATCGGTGACGGTTAATGGTGCGAGAACACTAGCCGACGCCCACACACGAGTAGAACTCGCAATGCGCTTTTATAATGATGCCGTCTCGGACACCCGGACATTGCGGCTACGCCCGCTCGTGAGGTTTTTCCATCTCGGCGGTCATGCGTCGCCACCGGAGTATTTTGAGGTGGCTGGAATTGAATCCGACATTCCGGCGTCGTAAATCACTATGTGGCCTCAAGAATTGGTTGGGGAGTTTTCCGGCTCCAGAGGCGAGTAAGTACACTGTAGGCTTCAGCGTATTCTAGACAGGCCAGTCCAGTTTTAAGGAGAAGAACGACAATATGAGCAATAATGCAAATCAAAACGGACGGCATGCTACGGACAATCCACGCGGGGCTGCCCATTCCTCCTCGAATGAGACAACCCACGGGACTGCACGAGTAAAGCGCGGCCTGGCGGAGATGTTAAAAGGTGGCGTCATTATGGACGTCGTCACCCCTGAGCAGGCCAAGATCGCTGAGGATGCCGGCGCAACAGCAGTGATGGCTTTGGAGCGTGTCCCAGCTGATATTCGTGCTGAGGGTGGAGTGTCTCGCATGTCGGACCCCGACATGATCGAAGGCATTATTAACGCTGTGTCCATCCCGGTGATGGCGAAAGCCCGCATCGGTCATTTCGTCGAGGCACAGGTTTTGCAGTCGCTGGGCGTCGATTTTATCGACGAATCTGAGGTGCTGACGCCAGCCGATTATTCCAACCACATTGATAAATTCGACTTCACGGTGCCATTCGTCTGCGGAGCAACGAACCTTGGCGAAGCACTGCGACGGATCAACGAGGGTGCTGCCATGATCCGTTCGAAGGGCGAAGCAGGTACTGGGGATGTGTCCAACGCCGTGACCCACATGCGGACTATCCGGGCTTCTATTAATAAATTGAAATCGATGGCACCTGATGAGCTGTATGTCGCTGCTAAAGAACTCCAAGCTCCGTACGAGTTGGTGCGTGAGGTAGCTGAGCGTGGATCTCTCCCGGTTGTGCTGTTCACGGCCGGTGGTATTGCCACTCCAGCCGACGCAGCGATGATGATGCAGTTAGGCGCTGAGGGTGTTTTCGTCGGTTCGGGCATCTTTAAGTCTGGTGACCCGGAGCATCGTGCGCGCGCCATTGTCCAGGCAACGCAGAATTACGATGATCCCGAGACGATCGCCAATGTTTCTCGTGGCTTGGGTGAAGCGATGGTGGGCATCAATGTTGACGAGATCCCGAAGCCGCACCGTTTAGCAGAGCGTGGTTGGTAAAACGAGTGGACAGTAGCAACGAAAAGAGAACCCCACTTATCGGAATTCTTGCTGTACAGGGTGGCGTTATCGAGCACCAGCGCACTTTAGAGCGACTCGGAGTTCGGTCGCGTCTTGTACGCCGTCCTGCTCACCTCGACGGAGTTGATGGGTTAATTCTTCCTGGGGGAGAATCGACGACCATGTCGAAGCTTCTCGAGCTGGGCGGGTTATTGGAACCTTTGACGACAAAGATTCACGACGGGACGCCGACGTTCGGTACGTGTGCCGGTATGATCTTGTTGGCCAGTGAAGTTAAGGGGACACGGCCCGATGCTCACTGCCTCTCCGCGCTAGACATCACGGTCCGAAGAAACGCGTTTGGTCGTCAGGTCGACTCCTTCGAAACGGATCTCAGTTTTAAAGGAATTAGTCAACCTGTTCACGCGGTTTTTATTCGTGCACCGTGGGTCGAATCAGTCGGCGACGACACCGACGTTCTTGCTCGTGTACCTGAAGGTGAAGACAAGGGCGCTATCGTTGCAGTACGTTCTGGTCACGGTAGGGGAAACGTACTTGCTACGTCGTTCCATCCTGAAGTGACCGACGACGACCGTGTCCATGACTATTTTGTGTCGATGGTCCAGGAATCGATGGCGTAACCCAACCGAAGACTTGATGGTCGCGGTGCCATGCCAGGAGATGTCGGGACCAGGTATTAGACTGGTTGCGATTATCCCCTTTGTGGGGCTTACACGTGTGTTAACAATTGAGGGAGTACAGAAGTATGAGTGGGCACTCTAAATGGGCAACGACGAAGCATAAGAAAGCTGCGAACGATGCCAAGCGTGGTAAAGAATTTGCCAAGCTGATTAAAAACATTGAGGTAGCTGCTCGCACCGGCGGCGGTGATCCCTCAGCGAATCCGACGCTCGATGACATGATCAAAAAGGCCAAAAAGGCGTCGGTACCTAATGACAACATCGAGCGAGCCCGCAAGCGTGGTTCTGGTGAGGAAGCCGGTGGCGCGGACTGGGAGACCGTCACGTATGAAGGCTATGGCAATGGCGGGGTAGCGATCCTTATTGAGTGCTTGACCGACAACCGTAACCGTGCTGCGACGGATGTGCGTACCGCTATGAACAAGAACGGCGGAAACATGGCGGATGCGGGTTCCGTCGCCTATATGTTCAACCGTAAAGGCGTCGTTCAGTTGCCTAAGGAAGGCAATACTGAAGACGACATCTTGATGGCGGTCCTGGATGCTGGCGCTGAAGAAGTTAATGACCTAGGCCAAAACTTCGAGGTCGTATGTGCAGCTGGAGATCTCTCTGCGGTTCGTGACGCATTAAAGGAAGCCGGGTTGGAGTACGATTCTGCAGAACCGGACTATCGAGCAGATGTCAAGGTTCAACTCGATGCAGCTGGAGCTCGAAAGATTTTCCACCTGATCGATGCACTGGAAGAGTCGGACGACGTTCAGAACATATACACCAATATGGATCTTGCCGACGACGTCCTAGCTGAACTTGATAACTAGCTAAGGCCCTTATCGTGTGCCGAATAGGCTGTTGATGATTGTGCAGATAGGAGTAGCGATCCAGTGCCCGTGAATACCATGCCAAAGGGTGGATCGCGATCCTTAGAAGGAACCCGCGTCATGGGGGTTGACCCCGGGTTAACCCGCTGCGGAATATCCACAGTTCAAGCTGGGCGAGGACGGTCCGTCCTACCTGTCGCGGTGGGAGTTATCCGAACAGACGCATCCGATGATCTGTCTACCCGTCTTCTCGATATTTCCGAGAAGATCGATGAGTGGATGGATGAGTATCATCCAGATATGCTGGCAATCGAACGTGTATTTGAACGTGGCGTAGTCTCTACTGTCATGCATACTGCCCATGCAGTGGGCGTGATTATCGTTTGTGCAGCGAGAAGAGATATTCCGGTTTACATGTACACGCCCAGTGAAGTGAAAAAAGCTGTGTCGGGGAACGGACGTGCAGATAAAAAGCAAGTCACCGCGATGGTTACACGAGTCTTGGGCTTAGCTGAACCACCGCGTCCCGCCGATGCGGCCGATGCTCTGGCGCTTGCTATTTGCCATTGCTGGCGTGCTCCCATGTTGGGGCTGTCTGGTGGGCAGAATCCGGGTTGGAGTGCTTCACGACATAAGTGACGTCATGGTTGCGGCCGATGTTGTGGTGTGGCGATCGTGAGTAGAGAAAAGGGGTCCCTGTGATTGATTCATTGCATGGCGAGGTTCTTCATGTCGGTCTTAATCATGTCGTCATCGAATGTGCAGGTGTCGGCTACCGAGCGACTGCTGCCCCCTCATTGCTGGGGACGCTGCGAAAAGGGGAGGACGCTCGAATCCTGGTCACGATGAACGTTCGCGACGATGGAATTGAGCTTTATGCTTTTGATTCCGACGAGGCTCGACAGATGTTTGCGATGCTTCGTAAGGTGTCGGGAGTTGGGCCCACATCCGCAATGGCAATCTGCTCCGTTCACAACCCCGCAGATTTTGCCCGAATAATTACCAATGAGGATGACGATGCACTCAAAGCTGTCAAGGGCATAGGTAAAAGAACAGCGGAGAGGATTATCGTCGATTTAAAGTCGAAAGTGGCTGTATTCGATTCTGGAGATTCGGCTAGCGCGCCGTTACCGGGAGTGGATGGGCAGTCAGAAGCCGACACGCAGGACGATGTGGTGGGCACGGTTACTCAAGCTCTTGTCGAACTAGGTTTTCCGGAAAAACAGGCCGAAAGGACTGCTCAGTCCGCTGCTACTGATGGGGGATCTGTGTCAGAAATTCTGAAGCGCGCCTTGCGATCCATGTCATCCGAGAGGAACTAGAGGATGGGAAACATCGAGAAGACTGAGTTCCACATCCCCGATGACAAAAGTGGCTCCCCGGAGCGGAGCGGGCCGGCACCCACGATGGGGAAAGATGAGGAATTTGCTTCTGGGATTCGTCCTGTCGATCCAACCGAGCAGAGTGATGATGCGGATGCCGAATTGTCACTACGTCCGCGTAGCTTGGATGAATTCATTGGGCAGTCCAAGGTTCGTGAACAATTAGCATTGGTTCTATCGGGAGCTAAAGCACGTCGAGTTGTCCCTGATCACATCCTTTTAGCCGGGCCACCGGGATTGGGTAAGACAACCATGGCAATGATTATTGCCCAAGAAATGGGGACGTCATTACGGATGACGTCGGGTCCTGCGCTGGAAAAAACCGGTGATCTCGCTGCCATGCTGTCGAATTTGATGGAGGGGGATGTCCTCTTTATCGACGAAATTCACCGCATGGCGCGTCCTGCGGAAGAAATGCTGTACATGGCGATGGAAGATTTCCGCATCGACGTCATCGTCGGAAAAGGTCCAGGTGCCACGAGCATACCCTTAGATCTACCCCCCTTTACTTTGGTGGGCGCAACCACCCGAGCAGGAATGTTGACGGGGCCACTGCGTGATCGTTTTGGATTCACTGCGCAGATGGAGTTTTACTCGGCATCGGATCTAACAAAAGTTGTCACGCGTGCAGCACGTCTACTCAATATTGATATTAAGGCCGATGCTGCGAAGGAGATTGCATCGCGGAGCCGAGGTACACCCCGTATCGCTAACCGCCTGTTGCGACGGGTAAGAGACTATGCGGACGTCCACTCCGGAGGAGTGATCACAGTAGAAGCAGCCAAGGCTGCGCTTTTAGTTTTCGATGTCGACGAGAGAGGTCTGGATCGACTCGATCGTGCTGTTCTCGATGCGCTCGTCCGGGGCCATGGGGGTGGACCCGTTGGCGTGTCGACTTTAGCGCTCGCCGTAGGTGAAGAACCCACCACTGTCGAGGAGGTTTGTGAACCATACCTGATTAGGGCTGGGATGATTGCTCGCACACCGCGCGGTCGTGTTGCCACAGCGGAAGCGTGGAGGCATCAGGGGCTGGAACCACCGGAGGGGACAATCGGTGCCTTTCTCTAAGCGACACCTGGATCATTAGCGCGTTGTCCAGGAGTAAAACCTCTCGAAAAACTCGCCAGATCGTCCGCCAAGTTAAAAGAATTGACTCAATGTCCCTGCTCTATGCCAAGATGGTGCCATGAACGGTCTATGGATACTTATCCTCATCCTTTTCTTGGCATTGCCCATCATGCAAATTGTGAGGCAGAACAAGAGCATGAAGCGCATCCAGGAGTTTCGCTCTCAACTACAGCCTGGGATGGCTGTTGAGACGGCCGGAGGCTTGCATGGGCGAGTCGTTGCGGTGAAAGGTGACGTCCTCGACTTGCAAATTGCGCCTGGGGTTGTCGTTGAGTGGGCTGTGAAAGGCATTTTGGGACCAGTTGCACGACAAGAGTCGTCAACCGCTACTGAGCCAACGACGAGTGGGACGCAGGGACAGACGACTGTCTTAAATGAGGAGGCGACGCCGGATCACGATTCAACTGTGGAGCCGAATGCTAGCGAGGACGCCGTTGCCGACTCCCATCGGCACTCGTCGGTTCAAAGCAACGGAACTACAGATGTTTCCTCGGATTCGTCGACGACAGATAAGTAAAATCACAATCAAAAGTCCCGGCGGTGACTGACCATCGCGCATCATAGATACGCAAGCACAGCGCCCCGGCAGCAGACATGACATAACCTTTGGCTCCATGCTGGCTCGAACGCTATACGAGAAACGCCGACCCCAGGGTAAGACGATGCAGTGTGAAGTCAAGGGGTAGACTTTCTGAAGTTTGAATAGGCCGACCTGAGCCTAATGTGACCTTCATACGACGGGAGACTCTTTTGGCAGCCCGGAAGAACAGAGCTCGCTCCACAAAATCCCGATGGCCGTATCGTGCCATCGGTATCTTCGTCATTTTCCTCGTAGCGGTGTACCTTCTGGTGTTCCTCACGGGGAATAAGAAGCCTGAACCTAAGTTAGGTATTGATCTTCAGGGCGGAACCCGAGTTACTTTGGTGCCCCAAGGTTCCCAACCGTCCAATGATCAGCTTGAGCAGGCCCGGAAAATTCTAGAGAACCGCGTCAATGGCATGGGCGTGTCTGGTGCAACAGTGCAAACTGACGGGAACACACTCGTCATCACTGTGCCAGGAGATGATTCCGCTCAAGCTCGGAACCTGGGACAAACATCCCAATTGTTGTTCCGTCCGGTACTTAACCAACAAGCTGCTGCACAAGAAGTTGATCGGGGCAAGCTAGCAGACACTGTTGTCGATATGGCTAATCGATGGGTAAAAGCAGGCGTGATTTCGCCGGATAATGCCCAGAAGACCCTCGATGAACTGAAGAAGCAGTTGGAACAACTCAATAACAGCGGTCAAGCCCAGGGGCAGCAGGCATTCGCAATTCCCAGCTCGATGAAGATTACGGCGAAGCCAGAGGCTAAGCCAGCCAACTCCATCGAAGAAAACAAGCTTCGTGAACAAACATCTGCCATGCTTCTCAAGGATCGGCAATCAGAAGATCCAACCACTTTGCAAGCAGCTGGGTCCTTGCTGGAGTGTAAGGGATCGGATCCTTTGGCAGGGCAAGATGATCCGTCTAAACCCCTCGTAACCTGTGATGAAGATAAGAACGTTCACCTACTAGATGCGGCGCCGGTATTAGTGGGGCAGGAGGATAAGAAAGATCCTCAGCGTCTCACTGGCGAGGAGATCGATACCAATTCTCCGATTAATGGCGGGTATGATTCCAACAGCGGGCAGATGGCCATTACGTTCAAGTTCAAGACATCCAATAAAGATAAGGGTGGCGATACGTGGGCCGAAGTAACACAGAAGTATCAGGGCCAGCAGGTAGCTATCACCCTCGACTCCGAAGTAATTTCTGCTCCGACGATTCAGTCACCGACCCCTGCAGGCTCGACGACCCAGATTACTGGTAAGTTCTCCGAGGCCGAGGCAAAAGACTTAGCGAATAACCTTAAGTATGGTGCGCTGCCCATCAGCTTTGCTGGTGAGAACGGTGAGAAGGGTGGTACCGCTACGACCATTCCCGCCACACTTGGTTTTGCTTCGTTGAAAGCAGGGCTTATCGCAGGAGGTATTGGCTTAATCTTGGTCGCTCTCTATGCGTTGGCGTACTACCGAGGGCTCGGCATCATCACGATTTTCTCCCTCTTGCTCTCGGCGTTACTCATCTACGGAAGCCTCGTCTTACTCGGACGGTGGGTCGGTTACAGCCTTGACCTTGCGGGCATCGCCGGCTTGATCATCGGCATTGGTACTACTGCAGACTCCTTCGTGGTCTATTTCGAACGTATTAAAGATGAGATACGCGATGGCCGAACATTCAGGTCTGCTGTACCAAAGGCCTGGGAGCGTGCTCGCCGCACTATCCTGTCCGGTAACTTGGTTTCCCTCATCGCAGCTGTCGTGCTGTACATTCTGGCTGTTGGTGACGTTAAAGGCTTTGCCTTCACACTTGGTTTAACGACGATCTTCGACCTGTTTGTTGTGTTCCTGGTCTCTGCACCGCTGATTATTCTGGCCTCGCGCAAGCCATTCTTCTCTAAGCCATCTGTGGACGGACTCGGAGCCGTCATGCGCGTTGCGCAGCGCCGTCGCGCTGCTGGCATCAAGCTTCCTTATGACGTTGAGCGCGCTGATAACGTCAAAGATGATCAACCTACACGGCGGCACATCAAGCTCGCGGATAGTCTCTCAGAAACAGATGGGTCATCGTGGGGCGGCTCATCACGCGTCGATACCTCGAAGGAGGAGAAGTAATGAGTAAGAGGCCCTTCTTCGAACGTATCTACACCGGTGAAGGCGGAATTGAGTTCGTATCTCAGCGCCGTCGCTGGTACGGCATTTACGCCATAATTTTGGCGATTTGCCTTGTATCCATTATCTTCCGTGGCTTTACACTGGGCATCGACTTTGAGGGCGGTACCAAGATAACGATGCCTGCCGGTGACGTGTCTAAGACCGAAGTCGCCGACACCTTCCACGAGGCCACCGGGGTTGAAGCCCAGCAGGTCCAAATTATTGGCTCTGGTGATGCTCGTAATGTGGAAATCGAGTCAAAGCATCTGAATGATGACGAGATTTCCGAAGCGCGGGAAGCCTTATTCTCGAAATACCACCCGAAAGACGCCTCGGGTAAAGAAACTCCAGACTCTATTGGTGATTCGACCGTGAGTAACTCGTGGGGATCGACGATTACCCACCGTATGGTCCTAGCGCTGGTCGTCTTCCTTGCGCTAATTTTCCTTTACATCACGGTTCGTTTTGAACGCGATATGGCTATTGCAGCTATATCAGCACTTGCTGTGGACGCAATTGTGGTCTCTGGGCTGTATTCAATCATTGGCTTCGAGGTATCACCAGCGTCGATCATCGGTTTGCTGACAGTCCTGTCCTACTCGCTTTATGACACCGTGGTCGTGTTCGACAAAGTCCACGAGAACACCGCGGGTTTGACGAAAACGACCACGTCGACCTATGCCGAGCAAGCTAACCTCGCCGTGAATCAGACAATGATGCGTTCCATTTCGACGTCATTATTCTCGATCCTGCCGATTGGCGCATTGATGGTGGTCGCGGTCTGGTTGCTCGGCGTGGGTACGCTAAAAGACCTCTCACTCGTACAGCTCCTTGGTGTCATCGAAGGAACGTTCTCCTCAATCTTCTTAGCGACACCAATTTTGGTTTCGCTCAAGTCGCGCCAAAAGAAGTATTCCGAGCACACTAAACGTGTCGAAGAATCTCGTAGAGCTGAGCCATCGAACCAACAGGTTGAACGGGTTGCCGTAGCTAGTGGTGGATCAGAGTTGGGTACTAGCCAAGGTGCTGATTCTGAGCCATCGGCACGCTCCTCGTCACGTAGGGGGGGATCATCACGTATCTCTCACCACTCTGATCGAGAGTCCGAAACGGGCAGATTCCGCAGCCGTGAAGGCGGCGGTGCGTCGTGGCGTCCCGACGAGAGCCGACGCCGTACCAATCCACCTCTTAATGAGAGCTAAAAGCTAAGTCGACAACCCATGCGTGTCCTCTCGAATAAAAGGTTACGTATCGTGTTGCCTGACGCAGCGTTCCGCATGGCGCGTTCTTAGCCGATCGGGTAGTTAGATTTCTCGCCGTACAGTGCCCTTGCTCATTACTCCGATGCAAGGGCGCTAAACTTTTCTTAACAGCACATCCTGTGTTCTTATGAATACAGCGTTAGTGTGCTTTGTACGTCCATTTTCTGACACGATCGGCTCCACCCGTGTTACAGCGATTTAAGAAGTCACGTCCCCAGTTCCCGTCAGCAACGTCCTCATTACCACGTTCCCGACGTGCTAGTCTCCGCGAGATTGTGACGGCAATTTCGGCAGCTTTATTAGTCACAGGTTTAGCCGCTTGCGATACGAATGAACATGCAGGCGATGACGACGCACACACAGGGTTTGCCTACGTAAGTGGTAGCACCCTCACCACTGTTAACGGTGCTAGTGCCCAAGGACAGGCATCCGATGCAGCGCGATTATCAGTTCGTTTATATCCTGGCGCTTTCATTGATGGGCCCAACGGTCAGGCGTTCGTCAATAATGATCTTTTTACGTCAGTCCAGGCCCCCGATGAGAACCGAAGTGTTGAGTACGTCATTAACCCCCGGGCCCAGTATTCGGATGGCAAACCGGTTACGTGTGATGACTTTTACTTGGCATGGTTTGCTCAACATAAGAAAGAATATTTTGATTCTGATAATCCTCTTCTGGAACAGGTTGAATCAGTCACATGCAGGCATAATGAGAAAAAATTTCGCATAGAGTTTGCCCGCGGGTACGGGTCCCGATACCAGAATCTTTTCCCGGCCGGGTCAGTGATGCCCTCTCACATTATTGCGTCTCACGCTGGAGTTGAAGATTTAACTGATGCGCTGGGATCTGCGGACTACCAAATGGTAAAAAAATTGGGCGATTTGTGGAGAAAGAACTTTCTCCTGAAGGAAGAGAATCTTAAGAATATTGTGTCCACCGGGCCATACTCGGTTAAGTCGGTTACCGATAACGATCCGATTACCCATACGCGGTCAGTGACACTCCACAAGAATCCCCACTGGTGGGGAGACCCGGCAAAAATCGATGATATCGTGGTCTATCCTCGCTCAGCGTCTCTGAGCGACCTTGCGCACCACAAATCACTCAAGGTTGTCGATAGTGATCGAGCTCTTCCTTCCGAGTTCCGTTTATCGCAGGGCGAAGGGTCCTCAGAATCATCTGAGCCACTACCATCCAAACCTGAATCGTCTGAGGCAGGGTTCTCGCAGACATCGTCATCGTCTGAGACGTCCTCGTCAGCGACGCCAACCTCACCCACCTCAAACGCCCCGAGCGAATCGCAGTCTTCGTCGGAAGCAGGAAAACCAGCCACGAACGATAATGAGGGATTTCCCGCATTCTCAGTTCCGCATGGTGGTGGTTCCTCGGCCTCCGCATCACGCTTGACAGTGGAATCAGAGAAATACGGTGTAATGACAATGCTCTCACGCCGGATTGACTCGCTCATTCCTGCTGACCACGGGGTCATGGCAAGTAAACGTATACGCCGAGCGCTATCGCAGTGTGTTGACCGGGTAGCTGTGGCCGAAGCATCGTCAGCCCATTCATCAATGAAGGCTCCAGCCTACGGGCTTCGTTTGACGCCGCCGACGAGTTCGTCCTTCGATGCAGTCAGTGATATCGCATTACAGCATGGAAATCACGACACTGCTGCTGCCCGCAAAGCAGCGAAGGGATCCACAGTCCGTTTATCGTACGACCGTACGAATGATCGGTATGTCGCCATGGCAGATGCCATCCGTGAGTCCTGTCACGATAGCGGAATTACCGTCGATGATGTGTCCACAGACCATGCTGATAGCACTGCTCTGACGGACAGGGCTGACGTTGTTCTTCAAGCGGTTGACCCCACAACGTACTTTTCAACCTCGACGTTCGTCGGTGGAACCATCGATGAACGTCGGCAAGCGGAAGAGGAATTATGGGATAGCATGTCGACGATCCCATTGTCTGCTGAACCCCGCGCCGTGGTTGTGCATAACGCAGTGAGTAATCTAGTGCCTAGCACCTCGAATGTTGGGGTCGGCTGGAACATGGATCGATGGAAGAAAGATCAGAATTAGATGACCGACAGTGAGTATTCATCCGCAGCCGATGCAGTGGCAACCTTAGTTCGCCGCGTGCCCGGTTTTCCGTCTGAAGGTGTGGTTTTTGAAGACCTCACTCCGGTGTTGGCAGATGCGGGCGCGTTTCGTTTAATCGTTGACGAATTAGCCGAGGCTGCTCGGAGCTATAACGCAGACATCATCGGCGGGCTGGACGCTCGTGGATTCCTTTTGGGTTCTGCTGTGGCCTATCAACTGGGGCTGGGAATCTTAGCAGTGCGCAAGGAAGGTAAGCTTCCGCCACCGGTTTTTCATCGAGGCTATGACTTGGAATATGGTCATGCGGCCCTGGAAATTCCTCGAGAAGGCCTGAATATTCAGGGAAAGAACATTGTTCTTATCGACGACGTTCTTGCCACAGGCGGTACACTGTGCGCTTCCCGGGCCCTTCTGGAGGAAGCGGGGGCGAATGTCGCTGGATTGGCCGTCATTCTCGAAGTTGAAGCGTTGGAAGGCCGGAAGCGTCTAGCTGACCTTCCTCTGACGGTGGTGGGGGAGCGTAGTGAGTGATCGGTCGCCCTCTCGGGTTGGTTCGGTGAGTGCACGTCTGGCTCGAAGTCTGACGGGTCAGAATCGTGCAAAATATAATCCGGTTTTGGAACCGATGCTGACGATTCATCGCAAGGTTCACCCGAAAGCGGATGTTGTTCTCATCAACCGTGCCTATGAGACTGCCGCGCAATTACATGACGGTGTATTTCGTAAGTCTGGCGAACCGTACATCACTCACCCTCTTGCCGTAGCGACGATTTGTGCTGAGATCGGCATGGATACCACCACGATTGTTGCAGCCCTGCTGCACGACACGGTGGAAGACACTGATTACACACTTGAAGAACTCGAGCACGACTTCGGTCCTGAAGTGGCTCACCTGGTGGATGGAGTCACCAAGCTGGACAAGGTGGCCTTGGGTTCAGCAGCTGAAGCCGAGACCATCAGGAAAATGATTGTCGCAATGGCTGACGATCCTGGCGTGCTGGTCATTAAAGTTGCTGATCGCCTGCATAATATGCGGACGATGCGTTTCCTCCCGCCGGAAAAGCAGGCAAGGAAAGCTCGGCAGACCTTGGAGGTCATTGCTCCGCTGGCTCATCGGTTGGGAATGGCGACGGTGAAGTGGGAGTTAGAAGACCTCTCCTTCGCTATTTTGTACCCCAAGAAGTACCAAGAAATCGTCCGATTGGTGGCCGATCGGGCACCGAAGCGTGACGAATATATCGCCCGAGTATCTAAAGAGCTACAAGCACGGCTCAAGGACTACCACATCAGTACAGAGGTAGTGGGGCGACCAAAACACTACTGGTCGATCTACCAAAAGATGATCGTTCGTGGCCGAGACTTTGACGAAATTTTCGACCTCGTCGGACTCCGTGTTCTCGTCGATTCCGTGCAGGAATGCTACGCCGCCCTGGGTGCTGTACATACGCTGTACCAGCCGATGCCCGGAAGGTTCAAAGATTATATTTCTACGCCACGCTATGGAGTTTATGAATCGCTCCACACGACGGTGATCGGGCCGGATAATAAACCTCTCGAGATCCAAATCCGGACTCATGAAATGCACTACAACGCTGAGTTCGGCATTGCGGCGCATTGGCGATACAAGGAGACCAAGGGGCACAACAAAGGTTCCGCAAAAGAACTGGACCAGATGGCATGGATGCGTCAGCTTCTCGACTGGCAACGGGAGTCTGCTGACCCCAACGAATTCATGGAGAATCTGCGGTTTGATCTTTCCTCAAACCAGATCTTCGTGTTTACCCCGAAAGGGGACGCGATCACTCTGCCATCGGGATCAACACCCATCGACTTCGCCTACGCAGTCCATACTGAGGTGGGGCACCGGTGTATCGGCGCGAAGGTGAACGGCAAGCTTCTTGCTCTCGAGTCGGAACTCCACACGGGAGACCGGGTCGAAGTTTTCACGTCGAAAGATCCGGACGCCGGCCCTTCGAAGGACTGGGAATCATTCGTTGTGTCGCCGCGTGCGAAGTCGAAGATTCGTCAGTGGTTCGCGAAGGAACGTCGAGAAGTTGCTTTGGAGGCGGGCCGGGATGCCCTCGCCGCCGAAATCCAGCGGGGCGGGCTGCCTATGCATCGGCTCTTTACTCCCGAATCCATGCAAACTATTGCTGGCCAACTAAGGTTTAACTCCGTCGACCAGTTGTACACCGCTATTGGTAATAACAACATCACGGCTGGTCGCGTCGTCAACCTGCTGATGGAGCAGTTTGGGGGACAAGAGGAGGCGGAAGATGCACTTGCAGCTCGCACTCCTTTGTCTCAGCTCAGGTCCAAGAAGAATTCTCGTGCCGATTCGGCGGGGGTTCTTGTTGAAGGTGACGCTGATTACATGGCGAAGCTGGCCAAGTGCTGTACCCCCGTCCCCGGCGACGACATTTTCGGATTCGTGACCCGAGGTGGTGGAGTGAGTGTCCACCGCACGGACTGCACTAATGCCCCGAAGCTGAAAGAAGAGCCTGAACGCCTGATTGCCGTGTCGTGGGCAGCAGAACGCAGTGGAGCTGTCTTTACAGTGACATTGCAAATCGAAGGACTTGACCGTCAGGGGTTGTTATCTGACGTCACTCGGGCCGTATCAGAACAGAAAGTCGCTATCTTAGCGACGAATTCTCATACGGCTGAAGATCGTGTCGCGGTTGTTCGTTTCACCTTCGAGGTTTCCGACGTCAAACAGCTTGGCTACTTGATGACCCAGCTGAGAAATATTGAAGGCGTCTTCGACGTCTTCCGGGTCACGTCGGGCGGTTAGTGGCGTTATGACTGACACGTGGGGCACCAAAAGAGGTTTCTCCCGTCAACCTTTCGCTCGACAATAGTGGTTCCGCAGACATAACACGGGAGTCCGGCACGTCGGTAAACGTAAACCTCGCCCCCATGGGCATCGACTCGTGGTTCCCGCCCCATGGCCTCAGGCATGTGCTCTGGCCGAACGGTGTCGATTTTCCCTACGCGAAATCCCCTCGTCATCGTCTCGACGAGGTCATTCCATATCGCATAAAGTTGGCCGTCGGTAAGATCTTTACCGCGTAGCTGAGGGTTAAGCCCTAACCTGAATAGAGTTTCGGCGCGGTAAATATTTCCGACACCCGCGAAGATACGTTGATCCATCACCAAGGTACTAATCGGCTTCGACGAACGCTTGATTCGTTGAAAGCTACGGCTGGGATCGGCGTACGGGGAGAGTGGATCGGCCCCAAGTTTCCCAATAGCGGTGTCTTTTTCTTCATCAGTGATGAGCCTGCACCATTGTGGACCGCGTAAATCAGCTGCTCGCGTGGCAGAGGCTATTCGCAAACGAACCTGACCTCGTGGATCTGCGAGGTCCGAGATACGAAAGCTTCCAATGAGACCTAAGTGAATATAGACGATATGTGCTGCTTGGTTGGCCGCGAAGTCAATGAACAAGTGTTTTCCGTGCGCTTCGGCGTGCGCGAGCACGGTGTGGTTGAGCTGATCAGCCTCTGTCGCAAATCGCCCTTGTGGCGAGCTAACAACAGTTTCATGTCCGGCAAATTCGCGATTTAGGGATGAAGCGAGCCGATGAATGACGTGGCCTTCTGGCATTCTTGAACTTCTTTCAGATGGGGTAATTGCATAGGGTGTAACGGAACACCACAGTGTTTTATTGAAAATAATTTATATTTAGCAATGTGTATTTGCTGGTAAAAGCAATCTCAACGTCAATCGCATAAGCCCTGATCGATCTCCTTTTTCTATGACACAGCGGAGTGCACAAGACTTCATTACACTCGATGACGGTCCATTAATGAGAAAGGACGATATTCATGACTGCAGCATCTCAAACAGTGAAGGGCGTTATCTCCCGGGAAAAAAAGGAGCCTGTTGAGCTAACAGACATCGTTATTCCAGAACCAGGCGATAACGACGTTATTGTATCGGTTAAAACATGCGGGGTCTGTCACACAGACTTGGCGTACCGCGATGGCGGGATCAACGACGACTATCCATTTTTACTCGGGCATGAGGCAACTGCCATCGTCGAACAGATCGGCTCACGAGTCACTCATGTTGCCGAAGGGGATACAGTCGTTTTGAACTGGCGCGCAGTGTGTGGCGAGTGTCGCGCGTGTAAACGGGGCGAACCGCACTTGTGTTTCAACACGTTCAATGCCTCGAAGTCCATGACGCTCACTGACGGAACTGAACTGACACCAGCGTTGGGAATCGGTGCTTTTGCCGAAAAGACCCTGGTCCATGAAAAGCAGTGTACGAAGGTCGATCCCGACGTTGATCCTGCTGCAGCAGGCCTGTTGGGGTGCGGCGTCATGGCAGGACTCGGCGCAGCCGTTAATACCGGGCAGGTCAAACGTGGCGAATCCGTCGCTGTGATTGGGGCTGGCGGTGTTGGCATGGCCGCTGTCGCGGGTGCAGCCTTAGCGGGTGCGACAAAGGTAATCGTTATCGACGTCTCCGATGACAAATTAGAAAAAGCCAAGGAGTTCGGAGCAACGCACACGATCAACCCGAAGTCGTTGACCTCCGACGATGATGACGAGGATGCCTCTCCCGAAGAGCAACCAGTTATTAAGGCGGTTAAGGACCTCACGGGTGGTTTCGGCGTCGATGTGGCTATCGATGCTGTGGGTGTCCCAGAGACATTTACTCAGGCGTTCTACATGCGTGATCTCGCCGGACGCGTTGTTCTTGTTGGTGTTCCAACACCGACTATGACGCTAGAACTACCTTTCTTGGACGTTTTCTCGCACGGAGGTACCATCAAGCCATCCTGGTATGGAGATTGCCTACCAGAACGCGATTTCCCGATGTATGTGTCCCTCTTCCAGCAGGGTAAATTCCCCTTGGACAAGTTCATTAGTGAGCGCATCGGCATAGATGAGGTCGAGGACGCTTTCGAGACCATGAAGAAGGGCAATGTTCTGCGCTCTGTGGTGGTGGTATAACGATGGATTCGTGGAAATTGACAACCGAAGGCCAGAGCGAATCGGGCCTAAAAATTAGCCGTGTCGTTACGCACGGTGTGTTCGCACTCGACGGTGGAGAGTGGGAAGTCGATAACAACATTTGGGTCATAGGCGACGATTCCGAATGCATTATTATCGACGCCGCGCACACTGCCGATCCGATCGTCGACGCTGTCGCCGGGCGCACAGTGAAAGGCATAGTGTGTACTCACGCGCACAACGATCACATCACCGTCGCGCCAGAGTTGGCGGAAAAACTGGACACACGGATTTTCGTCCATCCAGGTGATCAAATGCTATGGGAGCAAACCCACCCCGGAATTGCTCATGAGGATCTTGACGATGGGCAACGGTTTAGCATTGCGGACACAACAATGTCGGTCATTAACACTCCGGGCCATTCACCGGGATCGTGCTGCCTTTATCTTCCCGAGGCACATGTCCTTCTTTCCGGTGACACATTATTTGCCGGTGGGCCCGGCGCGACTGGACGATCGTTTTCATCGTTCCCGACGATTATCGAGTCGTTGAAGACGCGTGTCTTGACTTTGCCCGAGCGGACGGAAGTGTACACGGGGCACGGTGATGCCACGTCGATCGGTGAGGAAGCTCCTCATCTCGAGGAGTGGATCGAACGAGGGTACTAGCAGCGGCTCTACTGCCGCGTGACGCATTGATCAGATGCTGTCACGCGGCATTTTTGTATCGGGGGGCATTTTTATCGCAGCGCTTTTAAATGGAAAATGTCGGCATCGGGGGTGATGCCGACATTCTGAAGCCCGATCGCGATGGAGCTCTAAGCGCTAGCTCACTGCAGCACTAGTGATCTTGACTTCTTCATTGGGGGCAGTATTTCCGCTTTCATCCTGAGGCTTCGCGCCCTTGGTGGCAATACCATCGATGGTTTTCAGACCGTCGTCGGAAATCGAACCGAAAATGTTGTACTTGGGGGGAAGCTGCGAATCCTTGTACACAAGGAAGAACTGAGATCCGTTGGTGTCCTCTCCTGAGTTCGCCATTGCTAGAGTCCCGCGCTTGTAGTCAAATGTCCCCTCCTTGTCGCTGTCGGACACAGAGTTTGAAGGGTATTCATCCTTGAACGTGAAACCTGGGCCACCTTTGCCCGTGCCTGAGGGGTCACCGCACTGAAGGACGAAAATGCCCTCTGTCGTGAGCCGATGGCACACTGTGTCGTTGTAGAACCCCTGTTTAGCAAGAGACTCAATCGCATTGACCGTGCAAGGGGACTTGGAACGATCCATGGTGATAGGGATATCACCCTGGTTCGTATGCAAGGTGACGTTCACTGTTCCCTTTTTCGACACATTATCGCTCTTGGGGAGATCAGCTTGTTTCGAATCAGGCTGGTCCGCCTTGGTGTAGTCACACGTGACCGAATCGCCGTTGGTAGTTGTTTCAGCAGATGCCGCTGTATCATCATGGTCGTCACCGCCAGACGTTGCTGCCCAATAAATCCCGCCAGCTACTGCAACGAGAATGACAACAGTAGCGACGACGACTCCGAGGGGCCGTGCCTTCTCCACACGGTTACGCTTTTTCAGCTCTTTTTCTAGCGCTGAGAAGGCTTCCTCGCGCCTTTCTTTGTTGGTGCTCACAAACAATCACTTTCTATCAGTCTTGTGAATGACGGTCGGGGCTGCAGAACCATAGTTGCACGTGATAATTATTGATAATAATTGCACTTTATCGGCGGCGACTGGTTTCCCGCCCCGACATCCTACTATGCCTACCATGGTCTTATGACCAACGACGTGACTATCACCATGACCACCGTGGGAGCCTTAAGCACTAATTGCTACATCTGTACACGTGGCAACGAGGCCATCGTGATTGATCCAGGCCACGGTGCCCATGTACCTGTTTTATCGTATATGGAGGATCATGACCTCACCGTGGCTGGAGTGTATTTAACGCACGGGCATCTGGATCACAGTCGCGATGCGGGAATCATCGCCAACCGTTTTTCAGTTCCGGTTTGGCTCCACGTGGCCGATGTCTTCATGCTCGAAGACGGTGATGGCGCCTTCCGGGACATTGATCGCATTCTTGACCATGACCACATGGAACAGCCCAAACGAGTAGAGCATTACGACATTTCGTGGATGGATGGCTCCGCCACCGACCCTCACAGCGGCACCTATCCCGAAGTCGCTATTGGCGGTCAGACCACTCTCGAGACAGCCGTCGGCACGCTCACGGTCGTTGGAGCACCCGGACATTCCCCTGGGTCGACCATGCTTTTCCTGGGAGAGACGTGTTTTGGAGGCGACGTTCTCTTCCGCGGTGGCATTGGCCGGACGGACTTGCCCGGCTCCAACCCGCACTCCATGAAATCGACGCTGGCCGACGTCGTTAAGAAACTTCCGCAAAAGACCATGATTCTTCCAGGACATGGACCAAGCACCACCATCGAAGAGGAGCTTCAGCAGAACCCATTTCTCCGCGGCCTATAAAAAGCGTCACCTCGTTGAGGGGCCGTTGCACCATGCGGTGTCGCCGTCGGTCGGCCAGCCGATTGCCCCTATTCGCTATAGTGTGAATCCGTGAGTACATCCTCGAAGCCACGTAAATTCACTGCTCCTAAAGGCGTTCCTGATTATGTTCCGCCGAATTCTCACGAGTTCAACGCTGTTCGCTCGACTTTTCATCATTGCGCGACGGTAGCTGGGTACGAGCCAGTTGAGCTTCCGATCTTCGAGGACACTTCACTCTTTGCTCGGGGAGTTGGGGAGTCTAGCGACGTCGTCACAAAAGAGATGTACACCTTCGAAGACAGAGGCGGACGTTCGATGACGCTCCGTCCCGAAGGCACAGCTGGAGTGATGCGGGCAGTCATTGAGCACGGACTTGATCGTGGTCAACTCCCCGCAAAGCTGGTCTATGCAGGACCGTGCTTCCGCTATGAGCGGCCACAAGCCGGCCGGTATCGTCAGTTCCAGCAAGTCGGTGTTGAGGCGATTGGTGTTGATGATCCCGCTCTCGATGCTGAAGTCATTGCGCTTGCGTATCGGTGTTTTACATCTTTAGGTCTCACGGGGTTCCGGCTGGAACTAACGTCGTTGGGGGATTCCACTTGTCGGCCTGCATACCGAGAGAAACTCCAGGACTTCCTAACGTCGCTACCGCTGGATGAAGAAACACAGCACCGTGCACAGATTAATCCGCTCCGGGTTTTGGACGACAAGCGTCCAGAGGTCAAGGAAATGACGGCCGACGCCCCGCTCATGCTTGATTATCTTTCCGACGAGGCTCGCGCACATTTCGAGACGGTCACCGGAATTTTGGATGATCTGGCGGTTCCTTACACGATCAATCCGCGCATGGTGCGTGGCCTGGACTATTACACGAAGACGTGTTTCGAGTTTGTCCACGATGACCTCGGGGCCCAATCTGGTATTGGCGGGGGAGGCCGGTACGACGGTCTGATGGCTGAACTAGGTGGCCGCGACCTCTCTGGGGTGGGCTTTGGGCTCGGCGTGGAACGAGCACTCCTTGCGTTGGAAACTGAAAAGAAGACGGTGACGGACGGGAGCCGAGTAGACGTGTACGGGGTGGCCATGGGGGAGGAGGCGCATCGCCGAATGCCCATCATCATTAATGAACTCCGTCAATCCGGAGTGCGTGCGGATATGTCGTATGGACACCGCGGGCTCAAAGGTTCGATGAAAGCCGCCGACCGCGCAGGTGCGCGTTTTGCCCTGGTTATTGGGGAAGACGAGCTGGCCCAATCCGTCGTGCAGGTCAAGGACCTACATGAAGGCGAACAAACTGCCGTCCCCTTTGATCAGGTCGTCCAGGAAGTTCATGGTCGATTAGAGGCTATGTAGTGGTACATACCCCCGGGGTTCATGATCGAATCCGGGTCAATCGCCTGTTTGATAGCGAGGTGTAGGTTTTGCGCTCCCTCGTCCAATTCATGGGGTAGCCACTTGCTTTTGAGATCTCCGACGCCATGCTCGCCCGTAATCGTGCCTCCGAGGGATAAACCAAGGTGGACGATCTGCTCAAACGCACTCTGAGCACGGTCGCAGGATGCTTGGTCATCAGCGTCGAAGAACAAGGCCGGGTGCGTATTTCCGTCACCAGCATGTGCAATGGTCGCTATGACGACCCCGGTGTTCTTCCGAATTGCGGTCAAGCCATCGAAGAAATCTGCCATGGCGGAGCGAGGAATGCATATATCCTCAATCAGTTGTCCGCCACCGTGATTGCGCTGGTATAATTCATTGGCCGGGTGAACCATCCGTCGAGCGGCAACAAGAGCATCGTTGTCTGCGGGGTTATCGGAAAACGCGATGTCGATTGCATTGTGTTTGTCAGCAATCGTTGTGAATTCTTCAGTGTCCTTCTTCGCCGTCGTCGAATCAGATTGCATGATCAGCATGGCACCGACATTTTCGTCGAGGCCGAAATCACCGAGCTCATTGAGCATAGAAATCGTGAGACCATCCAGCATCTCCAACATGGATGGTCGGTACCCGGATCCCATGTAAGCGGCAACCGTTTCTGCTGCGTCGCGTTCTGAGGTGAATGTAGCGACCGCGGTTAGGGGAGTAGGCGGCAGGGGAATTAGTCGAAGGGTGGCCTCGACAATGACGCCAAGGGTTCCTTCTGAACCGACGAAAAGCTGAGCGAGCTCGAGCCCCGCAACGCCTTTCGCAGTTTTGTGGCCTACGCGAGTTAAAGTTCCATCTGGAAGAACGACCTTGAGCTCACGCACGAAGTCGCGTGTTACGCCATATTTCACGCAACACATTCCACCGGCATTGGTCGCAATGTTTCCCCCGATGGTGGACATTCCCACCGATCCCGGATCAGGTGGATACAGTAGCCCGTGCGGCCGGAGCGCATCTTTAAGGTCCTGGTTGATAATGCCGGGCTCTACCGTGACCGTCTGGTTGAGTTCACTAATTTCGAGGATACGATCCATCGACTTCACCGAGAGCAGAATGCAGTTTTCTTTAGCGTTAGCTCCGCCGGTTAAGCCTGTTCGGGCTCCTTGAGGCACGACGGGAATGCCATGTTCATATGCGAATCGAACGACAGATTGAACGTCGGCGACGCTCCTGGCTCTCACGAGGGCCAAGGCGCGACCACTCGTTGGTTGGGGAGCCTCGTCATGGGAATGCGCAGCGATAACATCGTCGTCAAAGGTAATCGTGCCGTCAAAATCGTCGACGAGGATGGCGAGCTCGCGAGCTAACCTATCGCGATCTGATTCTGGTGAATCTGAGTCAGCCGACGAGTGCGGGGTCGGGATACGGACGGGCATAGTGAACTCCTAAGGATTAATAAATCAGTATTCGCGAATATTTATAGGACATTATTCAGTGAAAGAAACACATACGTTGCTTCTTTATTGTTCGTTCAGTCAACCGCGATAATTTCCGGGGAAGGACTATTCGCACGTCAGTCACGTGTGGAGCCAGGCGCGTCGTCGTTGGAACCGCGGGAAGCGACAAACACGGCGGTGAGGTCATCGACTGAACGTGGCGAGCGTGTTCGTGGTGAGAAGCCAGAGGTCTATTCGTTAAACGATTGTTTACACGCGCTCATTGTGCCGTTCTTATATCCCTTGAGAAAAGAACTCTTACGCTCTTCTGATGATCCGTGTGTCCATTGGTCCGGGTTGACGGACTGGCCCGATTGCTTTTGGATGGCGTCGTCGCCGATAGCTTGGGCAGTAGTCACTGCTTGCTGAACTTGGTCATCACTCAGTGGTTCAAGAATTGCGTCATCGCCTTGAGCAGCATGATTCGCCCATATTCCGGCGTAGCAATCCGCTTGAAGCTCCATCTTGACAGCGTTGGAGTCTTCTCCTGGGTTGTTGTAGTCGCTTAATCCCAGCGTGCCCTGGAGATTTTGAATGTGGTGTCCGAATTCATGGGCAACGACGTACTCCTGCGCGAAAGGTCCATTAGAGCCGCCCATGTCTTTCAGCTGTTGGAAGAATGACGTATCGAAATATGCTGTGGAATCCGACGGACAATAGAACGGGCCGGTTGATGAGCTAGCCTGTCCGCACCCCGTGGAAGTTGCCCCAGAAAACAGCGTTAAGCCCGGCTTGGTGTAGTCGATATTTGCCTGTTCAGGCAAAATTCTGCTCCACACTCTGTCCAGTGAAATCCCTGTGTACTCGACGCGGCAGTGATCATATTTGTTCGCGTCAGCACCAGATTTACATTCCTCGCGGTTCGCTTGGTCATGTCCACCCCCGCCACCGCTATTAATCAGATCAGCCGGATTTCCGCCAAGTAGAAGGTATAAACCGACCAAAACAATGGAGCCCACGCCGCCACCTGCAGCGATGCGCCCACCACCGTGAGAAGCGCGAGAACCCGAGGCTTGAAAATCATTCTTAAACGTCACAACTCATATTCTGCCAAATGCAGCACAGAAGTAGAGAGGCGGACGCCAAATAGGATTGGTCATCGGGTAAGGTGAGGAGCCGAGTGTGCCAACAACCGTTTACAGGTGGTATCGCCTCACTCTAGTGAAAGATCTCTCACGATTTTTGGAAGGATTGCCCTGTGCATCGCACACACCTTGCCGGTGAACTTCGTTCTCACCATGTAGGCCAGACCGTGACATTGAGTGGCTGGGTCGCTCGTCGTCGTGATCACGGTGGCGTGATTTTTATTGACTTACGCGATCGATCGGGTCTGGCGCAGGTTGTTTTCCGCGATTCTGATGTTGCTGCACAGGCGCACCACCTTCGCAGCGAGTACTGCATCCGGGTAACGGGTGTCGTCGACGTCCGTCCTGAGGGCTCTGAGAACCCTAACCTGGATTCGGGCGCCATCGAGTTAAACGTCAACGAACTGACCATCTTGAATGCGTCGGAGGCTCTGCCTTTCCAGATCGACGATCAGTCATCATCCGGAGAAGTTGGTGAGGAAAATCGCCTCAAATACCGCTATTTAGACCTTCGACGGAAAACACAGCATGATGCTTTGGTCCTCCGCTCGAATGTCAATCAGGCTGCGAGGTCAGTGCTCCGGAAGCACGACTTCCATGAAATCGAAACTCCTACGTTGACGCGGTCGACGCCGGAAGGTGCTCGTGACTTCCTGGTTCCCGCTCGTTTACGTCCGGGATCCTTCTATGCCCTCCCGCAGTCGCCTCAGTTGTTTAAGCAGTTGCTGATGGTTGGCGGCATGGAACGGTACTTTCAGATTGCTCGCTGCTACCGAGACGAAGATTTCCGCGCTGATCGGCAGCCTGAGTTCACGCAGCTCGACGTCGAAATGAGCTTTGTTGACCAGGACGACGTGATTGCCGTTGCAGAGGACATCCTCACCGCCATTTGGAAAGAGATCGGCTACGACATTTCGACTCCGATCCCCCGCATGACCTATGCCGACGCTATGAAGTATTACGGGTCGGATAAGCCTGATCTCCGGTTCGATATCAAAATCGTTGAGTGCACGGAGTTTTTTGCCAACACCACATTCCGTGTCTTCCAAAACCCCTATGTTGGCGCGATTGTCATGGAGGGCGGAGCTTCCCAGCCCCGGCGCCAGTTGGACGCATGGCAGGACTGGGCAAAGCAACGCGGCGCGAAAGGCTTGGCTTATATTCTCGTTGGCGACGACGGCCAGCTCTCTGGCCCCGTCGCAAAGAACATTACCGACGCTGAACGTGAAGGTATCGCCGACCATGTCGGAGCCAAGCCTGGCGATTGCATCTTCTTCGCGGCCGGCGACGCTAAATCATCTCGCGCTTTGTTAGGCGCAGCCCGCGGCGAAGTTGCCCGGAAGCTGGGTCTTATCAAGGAAGGCGATTGGGCATTCACCTGGGTTGTTGATGCTCCGCTCTTTGAGCCGGCAGCCGACGCGACGGCAGAGGGCGACGTGGCCTTAGGACACTCCGCATGGACCGCCGTCCACCACGCCTTCACATCCCCGAAGCCAGAGTGCATGGAATCCTTTGACAAAGATCCTGGTTCTGCACTGTCCTACGCGTACGACATCGTGTGTAACGGAAACGAGATCGGTGGCGGCTCAATCCGTATCCACCGCTCGGACGTGCAGCAACGAGTATTCAACGTCATGGGCATTTCGGACGAAGAAGCGCAGGAAAAGTTTGGATTCCTCCTTGAAGCAATGAAGTTCGGTGCCCCACCGCATGGGGGTATCGCCTTCGGATGGGACCGCATCGTCTCCCTCTTGGGTGGCTTCGATTCCATTCGCGATGTCATTGCATTCCCCAAGTCTGGTGGTGGCGTCGATCCTCTTACTGATGCACCAGCGCCCATCACTGCAGAGCAGCGCAAAGAATCAGGCATCGACGCAAAACCAAAGAAGAAAGAAACGAAGAACTGATTTTCCATGCGAACAGCGTTTCGGCGGGTTTACTGTACGTGATGGAACGGGAATGTCCCGGCGTAGACAAGGAGTAGTGGCACACAGTGCTATCCACTGATACGGTCATGAGCGCAGCCTCTGACTTATTGGGTAACAGGCTTGGCGGCCAACCCCACCTGTCCGATCCAGACGATCTAGGAGGGTCAGGGTCTGCGTTAGTCTTACGTGCGCGCGTCGCCACTAACCCCTTCCTGCATGAACGAACAGTGATCATTAAGCATTTGCCGCCAGAATCGTTGAGCGGTCCTGATCCAGCACTCGTTCGTGAGATTGTCGCGTATCAATTCACCAATTCGCTTGCTAATGAATCTCGCCCTGGTCCGGTCATGTTGGCATATGACCTGGACAAAAGGTTAATGGTCACCACAGACGCTGGATCAGTCGACAATCTTATCGACGTATGGGACACCAGCTCAGATGACGATAAAGCGAAGTTGGTGAGGCGACTCGGCACATCCTTGGGACGCATGCATCGTGCGACCGCTGGAGCGGAAGATGATTTCGCAACGCTACTTCGTCGCATGATGTCCCGAGCAAAAGCCGGCCGTGAGCTAGCCGTCGCCCGTGGACGCGTCCTAACTGACGCCATTGACTACGGGTTGAGCATGGTGGAAAAGCTAGGCGTTGATGTTCCAGCAGAAGTGTCAGACTTTGCTGCTGATTCATCACGACGGTTGGCTTCGGGTCAGCATAGGGCTTTTACGCCGTTCGACCTGTCGCCTGACAATATTCTGTGTGGCAGCCACAGGATCACGTATCTTGACTTTGAGTGGGCCGGCTTCCGCGATGTCACCTTTGACGTTGCGTGCGTGATTGCCGGCTTCCCTCAATATGCCGAGGGCACTGCCCTTAACGGAGAACTCAGCCGGAAGTTCGTTGACGCGTGGCGCCATGAAGTGAGCGGAATGTGGCCGAATGTGCTCAACGATGAACGCTTGCGTGCGCGAATAGTAACAGCCTTGGTAGGGTGGTCGCTTCTGTCACTAGCCATCTTGGAAGCTGGAGGGCTCACTGCGCTGATTGATAAAGTACGGCTCACTACTGACGGGAACCAGAATAAGGCATCGACTAGTGGAACCGCTCCCAAGGAGGACTCTGAGGCTTCGGATCTGGACCGGTCTATTGACTTTAGGGGACAGCATATCCTCCATGGTCGCGCGCGAACACGAGATCAATTGGTCATTCGTCGCGACATTATTCAGACATTCGAAGCCCTTGGGGCTTTAGCCGAACGTGGCCAAGACCCCAGATTTCCCGCTGTCTCAGCTTTTAGTCGAGAGGTCTGCACGGCAGTGAAAAACTTGGAGCGCTCCGGCTCATAACACATGAGGGATCCCATATATGACGGATGATGACACGAATTCGGGTCAGTCCGGATTGTTCGGCAACCCGCTTGACACCTCTTCTTCCTCAACAGAGTCATCTGCGGACTATTTTCATCCAGGGGCGTCGGCGCCTTTAGCAGTGCGTATGCGGCCGCGTAACTTGGATGAGGTCGTAGGCCAAGAGCATGTTCTTGGGCCGGGTTCGCCATTACGCCGTCTCGTTGAGGGAGCGGGGGATTCGTCGGTCATTCTTTTTGGTCCACCGGGGACCGGTAAAACGACGATCGCGTCCCTTGTTTCCTCCACGACCGGACGTCGCTTTCGGGTGCTCTCCGCTCTGAGTTCTGGAGTTAAAGAGATTCGGAGCGTCCTTAAGGAGGCACGTCAAGCCCTTATTGACGGCATTCAAACCGTCCTTTTTATCGACGAGGTACATAGATTTTCGAAAACCCAGCAGGATGCGCTTCTCGCGGCCGTCGAAAATCGAACAGTGCTGCTCGTCGCGGCGACGACTGAGAACCCTAACTTCGCTGTCGTCGGGCCATTGCTCTCACGGTCGTTACTTGTTCAGCTGGAGCCACTCGATGACGAGGCTATACGCACGGTGATCCTCCGCTCTGTCTCGTCACAGCGAGGATTAGCCGGGAGAGTCCTTATCGACGACGAGGCTGTGAACTCGATTGTTGCGATGGCGGGAGGCGATGCACGACGTGCGCTGACCTATGTAGAGGCTTCAGCACAGTCTTTGAACGATGGCGAGACTATAACGCCGGAGATTGTCGCCAACAATGTTGATCGCGCGTTAGTGAAATATGACCGTGATGGTGACCAACACTATGACGTGATTAGTGCGTTCATTAAGTCAGTTCGTGGATCTGACGTCGACGCTGCTTTGCATTACCTAGCGCGGATGGTGGAAGCGGGGGAGGATCCGCGGTTTATCGCGCGTCGGCTAGTCATTCTGGCGAGTGAAGATATTGGAATGGCGGATCCAAACGCCCTCCAGACTGCCGTCGCGGCGATGCATGCAGTATCGATGATCGGCATGCCTGAAGCGCGTATCACGCTTGCCCAAGCGACCATCCATCTAGCTACTGCTGCGAAATCAAATGCGGTGATAGTGGCCATTGATTCAGCAATCAAGGATGTGCGGAAGGGCAAGGCGGGAGCTATCCCCTCACATCTGCGTGATGGCCACTATGAAGGCGCGAAGCGTATTGGTAGCGCTGTTGGATACGTGTATCCACATGATGATCCTCGTGGCGTGGTCACACAGCAATATCCACCTAATGAGGTGATTGACCAGCGCTACTATGTGCCTACCACGCATGGCGACGAGCGAGCCCTACAATCGCGCCTCGAGGCTATCGAACAGATCGTGAGAGGAAAGAAATCGTCATCGTAGAATTTTTCGGCGCCCGAGAGATTCGTTTATTACCTTTTTCGACCCTCTGCAGAATTGGTTGATGGGGCCTATAGTGGTCACTACGTACTTCTAACGATTAATGACCATTGCGATGGCGTGGTCATCGAGGAGTTGACCACAGCATGGCGGAATTTATTTCTGCGCGGTGGCAAGACATTCTTTTTCGGTGCTACCAGCACGGAAGTCTCGTTATACAGTCGCTGATTATCGCTTCCATTATCGCTTTAATATTGGCAGTTATTGTCACGTCTTTTCGCACACTAGCGCCTATTGCAAATGCTATTTCTGCTATCGGGCTCACAATCCCATCATTCGCCCTCTTAGGAATGCTCATTCCAATAGTCGGAATTGGGACCTTGCCGTCTATCGTCGTCGTGTGCTTTTATGCCACGTTGCCTATTCTTCGAAATGCGGTGGTCGGTTTAGATGGAGTTAGCCCGACTTTAGTTGAGGCTGCTCGTGGACAAGGCATGAGCTCATTAGGAATTTTAACAAAAGTAAAGTTGCCTATCGCCTGGCCAGTGATTATGACCGGTATTCGTGTCTCGGCTCAAATGTCCATGGGAGTGGCTGCTATCGCCGCTTATGCATTAGGGCCTGGTCTTGGTGGTTACATCTACACCGGATTGAGCCAAATTGGCGGTGCGAATGCTGTGAACTACGCAGTAGTTGGAACAGTAGGTGTGGTTATTGTTGCCCTCATTGTTGATTTCGCACTTATTGGATTCGGTCGGCTAACAATCCCGCAAGGCTTGAGAAGGTAAAAATGTCATCATTTAATACCCGTCATCACCGGATCCACAATTCGGGACACTCGGTACATAAATCAAACGCTGTCGGCGAAGCCTCCGGTCGATCTGGCGTTGACATTGTGTTGGACGGTGTACAGAAAAAATTTCCGGGCCAAGAGACGCCGGCTGTCACGCATCTAGATCTCACCATTGATGCCGGTAACACCGTCATGTTCGTCGGACCGTCGGGTTGTGGGAAGACGACCTCCCTTAAAATGATTAACCGGCTTATTGAACCCACATCCGGGCATATTTTCATCGATGGGGACGATGTTACGAAGAAAAATGCCACCGAGCTTCGACGAAAAATTGGTTACGTTATTCAGGGAGGCAGTCTCCTTCCTCACCTCACTGTAGGAGATAACGTCGGGCTTGTTCCTGGACTCTTGAAGTGGAAAAAGAGTGATATAAGCGCTCGATCGGATGAGCTTTTAGACATGGTTGGCCTCGATCCATCGGTCTATCGGGACCGTTACCCGCGTGAACTCTCGGGAGGCCAGCAACAACGAGTGGGAGTTGCTCGCGGTCTTGCTGCTGATCCTCCAGTTATTCTGATGGACGAGCCTTTCGGGGCCGTTGACCCAATCACGCGAAATCACCTGCAGGATGAACTTCTTTCTATCCAAGAAGATCTTCACAAAACGATCATCTGCGTGTCCCATGACATTGATGAAGCAATCAAACTAGGTGACAAAATCGTCATCTTTAACGTCGGTGGTGTTGTCAAGCAATATGACACTCCCCAAAATATTTTGTCATCCCCGGCTAATAACTTTGTTGCTGATTTTGTGGGGTCAGGATCTCGGTTAAAGCAGTTAGCCCTTCTTAAGGTATCGGATATGCAACTCGATCAACCACCAGTATGCCACATAGGTGATCGAGTCGACGACGTTACTGAGCGGGTTACGAGTGCTGGAGAGGATTCTGTAGTCATTCTCGATGAGGGTGAAAGACCTAAAGACTGGGTATACCTTGAAGGTATTTCACGATTTGAATACGTTCCGACACCTACGGTGAAACTGCAGACAGTGGTGGACCTCCGATCCACACTTAACAACGCCTTAGATTCCATGCTGTCATCGAGTCATGGCGGCGCGCTGGTGACAGATCGGGACCGCTACGTCGGCACTATTAACTACGAAAAAGTTAATCAGTATGTCCACCAGCAAACACGACCGGATCACGAGGCAAAACCCATTCTCTGGAACTCGAGCACGGAACGTGATGCCGATGTCTAAATTGACCTCCCACCATTCAGACTCATCTGCGACGCAAATCCGCGAATCAGGTCAGTCGCACAACACCGACCGCGCTCCACATCGTGGGACGTATAGCAAGATCCGCAATCTCCAGATAACCAAGGAGGATAAGCTCCTCGTTTTTGGGACGCCTATCCTCATCCTCGTTGTGTTCGGGATCTGGTTCATATGGCGGACGACTACAACACTGACAGATGTAGAAATGCGCCAGCTAGCATGGTCAGTGATCGGCCGCCGAACTCTTGAGCATCTTTGCATCGTCGTTATCTCAGCGATTATCGTGCTTGCCGTAGGCCTGCCTTTGGGGATTGTGCTCACGCGACAGCGAATGAAGTTTTTAGTTCCTATCGTTACCGGGATCGGCAATGCGGGGCAATCAGCACCTGTTATCGGGGTGATCGTGCTCCTGGCGATGTGGCTGGGCTTCGGCACACCAGTCGCTATCTTGTCGTTATCTTTGTATGCCTTCCTCCCCGTTTTGGCTAACACCATCGCAGGACTCCAGGGCGTAGACAAAGAGCTTATCGAAAGCGCTCGGGGGATGGGAATGACGCCGTGGCAAATATTGTGGCGAATCGAAATTCCTCTGGCTTCCTCTGTCATTCTTAATGGTGTTCGCACCGCATTGGTCTTATTGGTAGGGGTCGGTGCCTTTGCTACCTTTATTGATGCTGGTGGGCTGGGTGCTCTGATTCAATCTGGGATCGTCTTGTTCCGTTATCGCGTCTTGGTTTCGGGAGCGATACTCGTTGCATTGTTGGCATTGTTCGTCGATTGGATTGGTCGAATAGTTGAAATAGCAGTGACACCGAAGGGAATATCATGAGGTTCGGTTTAAAAAACTGCCCAAATAGCCCCGGCCTCAATCCACCTAGCATGAGACTCCTGGACGGTGGAATAAGGCCCGTTAAAAGTGGGCGCGGTACTCTCTCGGTGCGGAGGGCAGCGTACACGATTGTTGCTTCCGTGATATCAGTATTCTTAATCGGTTCGCTTACTGCTTGCGGATTGGGTACGTCGGGAGGCTTTACCCACAATGGCGAATTAGCAGGCCCTGTCGAGGGAAAGTCGGTTAAAGGAGCTCATGTCGCTATTGGATCCAAAAATTTCACTGAGCAAATTGTATTGGGAAAAATCGCGGTCACACTTCTCAAATCTGCGGGCGCGCATGTCGACGATCTGACCAATATTCCAGGATCAAATAGTGCTCGATCTGCAATGCTTCGCGGAAATATAGACATGCAGTGGGAATACACGGGCACAGGGTGGATCTCATATCTCGGTCACGATGACCCTATTGAAGACAGTCACCAACAGTACATTGCCGTTCGCGATGCTGACAAAGGAAATGGTTTAACTTGGTTACCGCCTGCTCCTATGAACAATACCTATGGGTTAGCAATACGGGAGGACAAAGCTAAGCAGCTCAATATCACGAAGATTTCTCAGCTGAAGGACCTTCCTCTGAACGAAAGAACGTTCTGCCTCGAGGCAGAATTTGCCAATCGTAATGATGGTTTCCAGCCGATGCTCGCGAAATACGGGATTCCTCCAGTACCCTCGTCCAACATTTCTTTGATGGATACAGGTGCTATATATTCCGCAACTGATCGGGGAGGATGCAATTTTGGTGAAGTCTTCACGACAGATGGTCGTATTAAAGCCTTGAACTTGCGAACGCTAGAAGATGATCAGCATTTCTTCCCGAAGTACAATGTAGCTCCCGTATTTCGGACTGATCTCATCAAGAAGTATCCCCAGCTAGAACCCCTCTTTGAGCCTGTGGCACAAAAACTTACCAATGATGTTCTTCAAGATCTCAACGCGAAAGTCGACGTGGATGGCGATGAGCCCTCTGAGGTAGCGTGGGATTGGCTCCGCGAGGAGGGCTTCGTGAAGTAGTTCAAGCGTGACTTTCCAGCCCACGCTGCGTTCATTGTGGCTCAGCGACCCGTCGCCTTCGCAATCGTTCCATTTCATTTGGTTTATTCCGAAGCCTGTTGTCCGTAGCGCCACACCACGCTGTACTCTGTTGGCTAGACGGTACAGTGTTTACCGACCATTTTGTTAACGTCAGCTCCGCACCTGTCGGTCTACTGTCATCCGAGGATGTTAACCATCATGCGCTCGTGCGTTGTGTGGATTTCACCCTAAAGGAAACGTACGCCGGCCGATAGACTGTGGAGCTTCACCATGTATAAAGCGAGGTTCGTTCGTGTATACACACGAGATCAGGGAACGGTTCACGGAACACTTTGTTAAAGCTGGGCACACGTCGGTCCCGAGCGCGTCGCTGATCCTGGACGATCCGAACCTGCTCTTTGTTAACGCGGGAATGGTTCCCTTCAAGCCGTACTTTTTGGGTCAACAAACCCCTCCGTTTAATACGGCGACCTCCATCCAGAAATGTGTTCGCACACTGGATATCGACGAAGTAGGCATTACGACCCGCCACAACACTTTTTTCCAGATGGCAGGTAATTTTTCCTTCGGAAATTATTTTAAGGAAGGTGCAATTACCCACGCATGGGAGTTGCTAACAAGTTCAGTTGATGATGGGGGATTCGGGCTTGATCCTGATCGATTGTGGGTCACGATTTATCAGGATGACGATGAAGCTGGCGACATTTGGCATGACAAGATAGGTATTCCGCGTGACCGTATTCAGCGGCTCGGTATGGCGGACAACTATTGGTCGATGGGGATCCCCGGACCATGTGGCCCCAGCTCCGAAATCTATTACGACCGCGGACCGGAATACGGTAAAGAAGGCGGTCCTGTTGTCGACGACACTCGTTATATCGAAATCTGGAACCTCGTGTTCATGGAAAAAGAGCGCGGCGAGGGGACAGGCAAAGAGAATTTCGAAATTCTGGGGCCCCTCCCGAAGAAGAACATTGATACGGGTTTAGGTATCGAACGAGTCGCCTGCATCCTGCAGGGCGTCGATAACGTCTACGAGACCGACCTTCTCCGCCCAGTTATTGATGTTGCTGAAGAATTGACGGGGGCTCGCTACGGAGAGCGTCACGCAGATGATGTTAGATTCCGAGTTATCGCTGATCACTGTCGTACCGCGTTAATGCTCATTCTCGACGGAGTTGCCCCCAGTAACGAGGGACGCGGCTATATCCTGCGACGTCTATTGCGGCGAATCGTTCGGTCTGCCCGTCTTTTGGGTGCGACACATGAAACTATGGAGCGATTTATGGAAACTGTCCGTCGCACCATGACTCCGTCATATCCTGAGATCGAAGATAACTGGGAGCGTATACGGTCAACTGCTGTGGCCGAGGAACACGCATTCTTGGCGACGTTGGAATCAGGCGAGAAACTCTTTACCACGATCGCCCAGGACCTTAAGGCCCGCGGTGAATCTGTCTTTCCCGGTTCAGATGCCTTTGTTTTGCATGATACGCACGGTTTCCCAGTCGATCTGACGGCAGAAATGGCTAGTGAACAAGGGCTAGCTTTGGATCGTGATGCCTTTGATCGCCACATGCAGGACCAAAAAGCCCGCGCTAAAGCCGATAACCGTGCAAAGAAACACGGACACGCTAACCTGTCGGTATATCGGCCCTTTGTCGACAATCATGCAACGGTCTTTACAGGCTATGACACCTTAGAAGATGAGGGAACCATCTTGGGAATGGTGTCCAATGGTCAACTCGTTGACAAAGCGACTGAGGGTGATCATGTCGATGTCATTCTCGATCGGACACCTTTCTATGCAGAGTCCGGCGGACAAATGGCCGACCACGGAGAACTATCAACGGCTGGTGCTCGCTTGAAGGTCAACGATGTCCAGAAGATCGGTAAGAAACTGTGGGTGCATAAGACCGAAGTAACCGGTGGCGAGATTGCCGTCGGAATGAAAGTGAAGGGCAAAGTTGATCCCCAGTGGCGGCACGCTGCGCGTCAAGCCCATTCAGGTACACACCTGATTCACGCTGCGCTGCGGCAAGTGTTGGGGCCAACAGCGGTCCAGGCAGGGTCTATGAACAAACCTGGTTACCTGCGGTTCGATTTCAATTTCAATCGCCCTCTTACCGATGAACAGCTTAAAGATATTCAGGACATCGCTAATTCTGCGGTGGACGCCGATTACACCGTTAACACCATCGAGACCTCCCTCGACGAGGCTAAGAAGATGGGGGCTCTGGCGCTCTTCGGTCAAAGCTACGGTGACTGGGTTCGCGTCGTCGAAATTGGTGGCCCGTTCTCTATGGAACTCTGCGGTGGCACACACGTTGACCACGCATCACAGGTTGGGCCCATCGCTGTTCTAGGTGAATCGTCAGTGGGATCCGGTGCGCGCCGCATTGAAGCCTATACAGGTATGGATTCATTCCGTTACCTGGCTCAGCAGCAGTCGACGCTGACCACAGTGGCGACATCGCTCAAGGCTCCAGCCGATGACGTTCCTGAGCGCGTTGACCAATTAGCTGCCCGTCTTCACGACGCCGAACGCGCTGTTGCACGTGCCCACCAGCAGGCTCTCCAATCTAAGGCGGACGAGTTCGTGGCTCATGCCCAGCGTCTCAACAACGTGACGGTGGTAGCTGAGAGTGTGTCAGACGTGGAGGCCAAGGATTTGCGTCCGATGGCGCTAGACGTCCGAAACCGGTTAGGCAATGAGCCTGCAGTCGTCATTTTGATCAGTTCTACTGGCGATAAAGTGCCCTTCGTCGTGTCAGCGAACGAACAGGCAACCGGTAACGGGATCAACGCGAACTCGCTCGTGAAAACGATCGGCCAATCAGTCAATGGTCGCGGCGGCGGAAAACCCGATATGGCCCAGGGCTCGGGTAGTGACGCCACCGGCATCTCGCACGCACTGGATGCCGTCCTCGATGACCTTAAGAAGCGGGGATAATTTATTGGTGAAAAACATTGTCCCTGACCGTCCAGGAGAGGATGATCCTGGACCTGGTCGTCGCTTAGGATTGGACGTCGGCACGGTCCGTATTGGTGTCGCAGTCAGTGACCCTGATGGCATTCTTGCTACGCCAGTCGCCACTATTGCGCGGACTACGAAGAGACGTGGGCCCGATGGCGAAGACATCGACTCCATTGTTCAGCTCGCGCGCGACTACTCGGTGGTTGAAGTCATTGTGGGGTTGCCGAGGATGTTGGACGGATCTGCCGGTTCATCGGTCAAACATGCTCAGGATGTGGGTTTCCGCGTTCGTCGGCGACTGGAACGTGACGGAGCTGATGTCCCCATTCGATATGTCGACGAACGCATGACTACCGTGATGGCCCAATCCAACCTCCACGACGCTGGTATCAGTGTTAGAGAGGGTCGATCAGTTATTGATCAGGCTGCGGCGGTCGAGATCCTTCAGACCTGGTTAGATCAGCGTGCGAGACATTAGCGGAATGGTGATGACCGCCAACCAAAAAGTAGCAATTCTTCGATAGTCGGAGAGCTTTTGTGGTAGTTGAATACGTCCACACTCTCTGATTTAGTGGAATGGCTACAGTTATCTGTTTGTCCTGTATCTATTTGCCCTGTCCCCGGAGCTAGGAGAATTTGTGCCATCGAGCCGAACACGTCGTCGCCGTCATCTTGCTGGGCATAAACAAAACGCCATAGCCGTGACGGTGGCATTGGCTGTGTTGTTGGCCGGCGTGATTACTTACGTCGTGTACCACAACGTAGCGGGTGACAAGGACGATTTTTCGGGGAACGGAAACTCAACGTCGGCGCTGGTCAGAGTTGATGAAGGGGATACGATTTCCTCACTGTCCTCGACGTTGGTGGACAAGAAGATCGTGTCGTCGCGTCGTTCGTTGATGAATGCGGCGAAGAGCAAGGGCAATGCTGTTAACTTGCAGCAAGGTTATTATGTCCTGCATCAAAAAATGTCCTCTCAAGCTGCTATCGACGCGCTGATGTCGGACGAGGCTCGACGAGGGGTCGTCGACATTCCGACCGGGGCTACTTTGCATGATGTTCATGTTGTAGGTGGACAGACACGGGCAGGTATTTTTTCCCTAGTAGCTAAACAAGCGTGCATTTCTGAAGATAGTGACTGTGTTTCTGCCGGTGATCTTGAAAAAGCCGCGGCAAAGAGCAGTTTAGAGGAATTAGGCGTTCCATCATGGGCGTCCAAAGCGGTGTCGGCTCGTGGAAACGATTCCAAACGGTTGGAGGGGCTTATCAACCCCGGCGTCCACATCTTTGACCCCACAGCATCGCCCACAGATATTCTCAAAACACTGGTCACCGAAGGAGCCAAGGCATACGAAGGCACGGGATTATCGTCAGCAGCACAAACCGTGGGGCTATCGGAATACCAACTACTGACGGCTGCGTCACTCGTCGAGCGTGAAGCGCCTCAGCAGGATTTTGCGAAGGTTGCGCGAGTTATTAAGAATCGCCTCGATAAGCCGATGAAACTCGAGTTCGATTCGACAGTTAACTACGGGTTGGATGAGCAAGAGGTCGCGACGACTAACGAGGATCGTGAGAAAAAGAATCCGTGGAACACGTACGCAATGGAAGGATTGCCTGCGACCCCCATCGCATCACCCTCGCTATCTGCTGTGCACGCGATGGAAAAGCCCGCTGACGGCGACTGGCTGTACTTCGTGACGATCGACAAGAACGGGACGACTGTGTTTAGCCACGATTTCTCCGATCATGAGGCAGCGATTAAAAAAGCCCAAGAAAGTGGAGTGCTTGACAGTGCCCGTTAGCTCCGAAGAAGGACAAAGAAACGACTGGCGAGGGGGCTGTGGCCACCATTATGCCGCAGTGCTGGGAGATCCTATCCAGCATTCTCTTTCTCCTGTTCTCCACGACAATGGTTTTCGTGCGGCTGGTCTCGAGAATTGGTCCTACGAACGTATCCGGTGCCCAAAGGGCGAACTCAAAAGCACGATCAATTCTGTGGGTCCTGAGTATGAGGGCTTCTCAGTCACCATGCCAGGCAAATTTGAAGCTCTGAATTTTGCAGCTGAAGCCACTCAGCGTGCCCGACTCATCGGATCTGCAAATACTCTGGTGAAAATGCCCTCAGCAGCCGCTGGCAAGCCGTCAACGGATGGCATTTCTGGACCGACTCAGTGGCGCGCTGATAACACAGATGGTGAGGGCGTAAAAGGATCCGTTCAGGAGCTTCTGACGACCGACACCTCTTCTTCCTCCGGGGACGACTCCCGTTTAGTAGCGGTGACGAATGCTGTCATTGTGGGTAACGGTGGTACCGCACGGCCTGCTTTATGGGCCCTTGCTCAGTTAGGGTGCCGTAGCGTCACCGTGGTAGCTCGATCATCACGCGCGGAACAGCTCCGTCCGCTAGCAGAAAAACTAGGTGTTGAATTTTCATGGACCATGTTCGAGCACTCAGGGAGGGTATGTGCGAATGCCGACGTCCTGGTATCGACGGTCCCATCGGCGGCAGCTGAACCCTACGTAGAGCTATTGGCGGAGGCTTCGGCGGTATGCGATGTGATCTATAGTCCATGGCCGACGCCATTGATATCGCACTGTCTCGCGGTAGGAACGCCGTGCGTCGGCGGAACAACGATGCTTTTTTACCAATCACTCAGCCAATTCGAGCAGTTCACCGGGCATCAAGCTCCTCAAGCGGCGATGCGACAGGCTTTGGAAAAAGCCTCTGGGGTACCCGTCGGAGTTCTCGACGCTCCGGGGAGTGCGAGCTAAGGATATCCCGGTGAGATAGTACCGGAAGTTATCCACAGGCTTGTTTTATCCACAACTTCGGTGTTCGTGAGCGCGAATAGAATCACTCTGCCCTCCCTGATCGTGATGAAATCGCGACCATGCAACAGAGTGAGCATCCGCTCTTATTTGGCTTTCCCGTCTCGCCCCATGACATTTGTGTCACCGCTTTCATTGTGGCGAGTATCCTCTGGGCGCTCGGGGTAGTGTGGTTCGACTGCCGATATCGCCTCATCCCATGGCGTCTAACTCTGATCGGTTCTGCGATGGTCGTTGCCGGGGAATCATTGCTTTTCCATGAGTGGACAGACGTATTGTGCTGTTCCGCCATCTGGTCAGGTCTCTATGCCTCTATTGCCCTCATGGGGGCGTGTCTTGGCTCTCGACGGCCAGGAATTGGGGGCGCAGATGTTGTAGTTGGTGCGGCATGCGGAGCTTGGCTCACACACGGGGGAGCGCTGCTGGTTATTGTGGCCATAGGCGGTGCCAACATCATATCCACCGGATGCGGGTTTTACGCCGCGTACCGCCATGGGACACCCGAGGTAGCTCACATTCCAGCGATGATGGGTGGGGTAGTCGTCGCCACTATGACGGGGATGGTATAAATCGGTCACATTCAATATTGCAGACGGGGTCAGTATTCACGAGGAACGATGCATCCGTTATCGCCCATCTAAGAACCCAAGCTTGTAGATTTAGAATTCTGATAGCTTTACATGGCTACTACGTGGAAGAATGACTGTATGTTGCGTTGGAGCACCGCCGGAGAATCGCATGGCGAAGCGATTGTCTCCACAATGGAAAACATGGTCGCTGGCATCCCACTCTCAACACAGGACGTGGCTTATCATTTAGCACGCCGTCGTTTGGGGTATGGCCGTGGTGCACGAATGAAATTCGAACAAGATGATGTCACGCTTCTCACCGGTGTACGCCATGGCCGCACATTGGGCAGCCCTATCACGATAGTGATAGGAAATACGGAATGGCCCAAGTGGACCACCGTCATGGCGCAAGATCCTCTTGACCGTGACGATCCAGACGTTCAGGCAGCCATGAACTCCGGGAGGGGAGCGCAACTTACTCGGCCGCGTCCTGGCCACGCGGACTTCGCGGGCATGGTGAAATACGGGGCCCATGACGCGAGAGATATTTTGGAGCGTGCCTCCGCCCGAGAAACTGCTGCCCGAGTGGCTATTGCCACCGTTGCTCGCTCTTTCCTTCGCGAACTCTTTGGCGTTGAAGTCTTTAGTCACGTCGTCAGTATTGGTGCGTCGGAGGTCGATGACGCAGTTCGGCCACACTTTAGTGATCTCAAACTGATTGATGAATCGCCTGTCCGTGCTTGTAGCCAGCGGGCAGAGGAATCCATGATTAATGAAATCAAGGCAGCTAAAAAATCCGGGGATACTCTGGGTGGCGTCGTTGAGGTCATCGTCGATGGCCTTCCCATCGGATTGGGGTCGCATGTGTCGGCAGAGACTCGCTTAGACGCCCGTTTGGCCGGCGCATTGATGAGTATCCAGGCAATTAAGGGAGTCGAGATAGGAGATGGATTCGCCGAAGCTCGTCGGCGTGGGTCGGAAGCTCACGATGAAATGGTTCGCGACCGCGGACACGTCACAAGGATGACGAACCGTGCCGGTGGTCTCGAGGGTGGAATGACTAATGGCGAAACCCTCCGAGTACGGGCAGCGATGAAACCAATTTCCACAGTACCGCGAGCACTATCCACCATTGATATGGAAACTGGTGACGCGGCGTCTGCCATCCATCAGCGTTCCGACGTGTGTGCAGTTCCCGCCGCCGGCGTCGTTGCAGAAGCGATGGTAGCCCTTGTCTTGGCACAAGCTGCCATGGACAAATTCGGTGGTGACAGCCTTGCAGAAACCACTCAAAATGTTAAAAGCTATCTTCATCAGGTGAGTCAACGCTTGAGCTTTGGCTCTGGGGTAGGAGAGTGAATGAAACCACGGGTTGTATTGATTGGTCTTCCTGGCGCCGGGAAGTCCACTATCGGACGTCGACTTAGCCGTGCTCTCGGCCTCGACCTCGTTGACTCTGATGAACTCATTGAACAACGATGGGGCGGAATGACGTGTGGCCGCATTTATGACCATTTGGGTGAAGAACAGTTTCGACTAGTTGAAGAGGACGTCATTGCCGACGCCTTGACTACTGGAGGCATTGTTGCACTCGGTGGTGGGGCAGTAGTCTCGCCGGTGACTCGCCGACGCCTTGTCGGCCATGAAGTCGTTTTCTTGGATGTATCCGCAGAAGAAGGTTATCGACGCACGCGCGACTCCCTCACTCGACCCGTGCTGCATTCAGAGGACCCAGAACAACGCTATCGCGATTTAGATGAGCAACGCCGTCCTCTCTACGAGGAGGTCGCGACTCTTCGTATTCGGAGTGATCGTCGTGGCCCCCAGAAGGTCGTCGCTAGCATTCTGAATTACCTTGAGACCAGTGAGCCTCGGGGATCGATGATTCCCGATACTGCGGACGAATCCGCTGTAGCAGTAGAGGAATTCTTATGAGTACACCTAGTCGTGAGTCGATGAACACGGCGAGTGGTACAGGGCCGTGGACTATCCCGGTGAATGGTAATCGGCCGTATGACGTGGTGATAGGTCATGACCTCGTAGGCTCAATCGGAGCTGCAGCTGAATCTTACTCAAAGGTTGGGATTGTTCATCAACCCACCGTTGCCGTCGCAGCCCATCGCATAGCCGATACATTAGCGGCACGCGATATTTCCTCGTTCCTCGTAGAAATTGATGACGCCGAACACGGAAAAACTTTTGACGTCGTCACCCGATGTTGGGACGAGTGCGCTAGGCACGGCATGAGCCGGCGCGACGCGATTATCAGCGTTGGCGGTGGCGCTGCAACTGATGTCGGCGGATTCGTAGCTGCGACATGGATGCGTGGCATCGATGTGATCCAAGTGCCGACCACGGTGTTGGGAATGGTTGACGCAGCCGTCGGCGGAAAAACAGGCATTAATACACCAGCCGGAAAAAACTTAGTCGGAGCTTTCCATGAGCCATCGGCTGTATTTGTTGATCTCGACTTCATTAACGGTCTTCCTTCTGGGGCGATCGTTGCTGGTAGTGCCGAAATCGTGAAAACTGGGTTTATCGCAGATCCGGAAATCGTCAATTTATATAAGCATGATCCTGATCGGTGTCTCGATGTAGCCGGGGATTTGCCCGAGTTAATTCGCAGAAGCATCGCTGTTAAAGCGTCGGTGGTTTCGCAAGATCTTAAAGAATCAAGCTTGCGTGAGATTCTCAATTACGGGCACACTTTTGGCCACGCTATTGAGAAGGTTGAGCACTATACGTGGCCTCATGGGCATGCGGTTGCGGTGGGAATGTGTTTTGAGGCAGAACTTGCCTGCGTGACAGGGCACCTCAGTGAAGCGGTCGTGCAGCAGCATCGAACGATTCTTCAATCATTGGGCTTGCCTACGCACTATGATGCTGCCGCGCTCGATGATCTCATCGATGCGATGAAGATGGATAAGAAGAACAGGGACGGGAAGATCCGATTCGTGATCCTTTCTTCCCATGATTCGGATTCCCTCGATTCTGACACGGGTAGTGGGTTGTCGGCTGGGGATAATTCCAGCCAGGTTCCACGTCCTATCCGGCTAGCTGGGCCTAGTTATGAAGACCTTCAGACTGCCTTTATGCGCATGAATGATAGGGGAGAGTCGTAGTGACTACTGATAACAAGCCAGCTTTGCGAGTATTAGTTGCCAACGGCCCCAACCTGGATCGTCTGGGCAAACGGGAGCCGGATATTTACGGATCCACGACGCTCGAAGACGTCCAAAACATGCTCCGCGAACGCGCTGAATCCTTCGGTATTAGCGTGAGCTTTTATCAGTCGAACCATGAGGGTGACTTGATCGATCGTATTCATCGTGCCGCAGATGAGGGCGAAGCCGTCGTTATTAATCCGGGGGGATGGACGCACACATCGGTGGCCCTCCGCGATGCGTTGGCTGAGATCGCTGACGGTGCGGGCTTTATAGAAGTCCACATTTCAAATGTGCATTCTCGTGAGGATTTCCGACGGCATTCCTATCTGAGCCCGATTGCCCGCGGGGTTATTGTGGGTTTGGGAGTTGAGGGCTACGCCTACGCCCTGGATTTCCTTGCGCGCGGTAACAAGTAAAACTTTGCTAATACTTCACTACTCAGGAGGTATTGATTGATGGATCGTGAAAAACTTTATGCTCAACGCCGAGATGCGGCGCGAGAGTTACTTAACAAGGCTGATGTACCTGCTCTTTTAGTTACTAATTTAAAAAATGTTCGTTATCTCACGGGGTTTAGTGGATCAAACGCGGCACTCCTTCTAACCACTGATGGGAAGGAACTCCTTGGCACTGATGGTCGATACACCACTCAGGTTGCCGACGAAGCGCCCGGCATTGAAGTTCTCATCGAACGTGACACAGTTCCTGCTGTTCGTAGAGCATTCGATGGAAAAATCGGCGTTGAAACTAGCCTCAACCTTGGTGAAGCGCAGCGCTTAGGCGATTACACGGTCACTCAAGACCTCATTGAGGATCTGAGAATGACCAAAGACGAATCAGAAATTGCCGCGCTTGACGCTGCAGCGGCTGTGGCCGATAAGGCATGGTTGTCGCTTCTTGAGGATGAAGTCATCCGCGAAGGCGTTCCCGAAAACATCGTGGCTGCCGAACTTGAGTACCGCATGAGGAAATTCGGCGCAGATGGAATCTCCTTCGAGACGATTGTGGCGTCGGGAGTTAATGGTGCAAAACCGCACCACAGTGCAAGTACTGACCCGATCCCCAAGGGCCTCATCACCATTGACTTTGGTGTGTACCTCAACGGATACGCTTCTGATCAGACTCGATTGGTATCGGTCGGGGAGCCCCCGGAGAAGCAGCGCGAGATTGCGGACACTGTCTACCGCGCTTTCCTTGCCGGTTGTGAGGCGCTACGGCCCGGAGCAGGTCTGTTCGCTATCGATAAGGTGTGCCGCGACATTATCGACGACGCAGGCTATGGCGAGTATTTCGTCCACTCGACCGGTCATGGAGTGGGACTCGACGTCCATGAGAGGCCATACTCTGCTTCACGTACCGATAAATCAAAGACCATTGACGTCGGCCAAACCCTGACCATCGAACCCGGAATTTACGTACCCGGTCTGTCAGGGGCACGAATTGAAAACACGTTGGTGGTCACCGAGGACGGTTCGCGGCCACTCAATACCAGCAGTCCGGCGCTGACCGTCGTCTAGTAGGGTAGATCGTGTACGAGGTCTTCGTCACGGTAGTGGAATGGGCTAAGCCAACCCGGGTTGTCGATATCCACTCACGAAGTGCCAAGGTTATGTGACATCGATATCTCAGGATCATGGTGTGTCCTGAAGGATGAGGAGTTTTCAGTGGCAACTACTGCCGATTTCAAAAATGGGCTAGTTCTGAAACTTGACAACAAACTTCAGCAGATTGTGGAGTTTCAGCACGTCAAGCCGGGTAAAGGGCCAGCGTTCGTCCGTACCAAGCTCAAGGACGTTGTATCCGGGAAAGTCGTCGATAAGACTTTCAATGCTGGTGTCAAAGTTGAGACCGCGACGGTAGACCGCCGTGATATGACGTACCTCTACAACGATGGCACAGATTACGTGGTCATGGACGATAAGAACTACGAGCAGATTCCTCTTTCGCCGGAGCTGATGGGTGACGGTGCTCGGTTCTTATTGGAAAACATGCCCGTCCAGGTCTCTTTCTATGAGGATCAGCCCCTGTTCGTCGAGTTGCCGGTTTCCGTGGAACTGAAGGTCAAGCACACCGATCCCGGTTTGCAGGGTGACCGTTCGACGGGTGGCACGAAGCCAGCGACCCTCGAGACTGGAGCAGAGGTGCAGGTTCCTCTCTTCATTGAGACCGGCAATGTCCTGAAAATCGATACGCGTGATGGCTCCTACCTTTCACGCGTGAATAACTAAGGAACATGGACGTGGCAGACGACAACGTTGGAGCGCCCTCATCTGCGGACACGCCCTTACAGAATGAGTCGGGCGAACAGACCCACCAGAACCAGTCCTCCGCCCAGGAGCGGTCAAAATCCACTCGTAGTGGATTCAAGAGGCATGGGTCGCGCTATAAAGCCCGACGTCGGGCCGTCGATATTTTGTTCGAGGCAGAATTCAGGGATCAAGATCCTGTGTATGTCGTCGAGCAGCGACGGGAATTGTCTCAAGATCTGGAATCCGGTGTCTTACCTGTGTCCGACTACACGGCGACGATCGTTGCAGGCGTCGCAGAAAACCTGGACGGCATAGATTCCGCGATTGCCTCTCACTTGTCCTCGACGTGGCGCTTGGACCGTATCCCTGCTGTTGACCGAGCCGTCATGAGGGTGTCGACGTGGGAGTTGCTTCACAATGAGGAAGTGCCTCCGAAGGTCGCAGTTTCTGAGGGGATCGAGCTGGCTTCCGAATACTCGACGGATGTTGCCCCGGCGTATGTCAACGCGGTTCTGGATGACATCGCTGGAGAAGTGCAGCGTTCGCAGTCGAATGGCGATTCATGACATTCGGTGCGCGGTAGGGAAGTCTCTGCGCCTGAAATAGTCATAGTCGAATAGCTCCGTCAGTACTCACCGGCGGAGTTTTTCTATGCCTTTTTCTTATGGTGCGGTGGTCCGCTACCACGTTGCGTTGGGCGTAATTGAGTCACGGCGAAGGGTGAGCGGCATGGTCTATCCCGGCCCTCATGCCACCCTAAATAACCCCGAAATAGGGTAATTTTTGCGCCATAATTTCAGTTAAGGGACCTGAGGGTCATTTCTACGATTAGCAATGTAACAAACGAGTTACGGATTGATAACAGCTAAGAGCTGGAGTTTTAGTATGGCTGGAATAGGAATAACTTATCGTTGTGCAATCGGTGCCAGATTAATCTGATAACAGACAGAAAGGTCTATTGAAAGACATTGTAAAACTGGATGTAGAAAACCACTGCCGTTCGTATAACCTAGTCATGCCGACGGAGCCACAGCCAGTCAGCGTTTACCCACTATTCCGGGCCATGCTCATCAAGGGGGCCAAAGGAGCGGTAGACGTGGTGTCACCATTGTGGATCCCGGCCCTACAGCGCGTCGCGCCGCAGGAGGGGCTCTATCTGGGTCGATAGAGAAATGCGGATCGTGACAGACGCTTTGGGTCGGAGGGGGCGGATGACACCCCGGCTGTGGCTCCGTTTGCACTCATACGAGAACACACTAAAAAAGCCCCGCTAGGGGGCTTAGATAGAGCTTTGAACATTAGCTCAGCGATTCGGCTAGTTCGCGATTCGAATTCGATGCGTCGCGATTCCATGGGAGCCGGCTACTCAGATTATTCCGAGTCCACCATTTTTCGAGGGTGATACCGACGAGGGGAACAATGATCGCGATGCCCCACCCTAGCAAAATGTCAAACACGTAGTGCTCAGCAAAAAAGACCAGCGTAAAGCCCATCGCGAAGGCGTAAATAAGACAAAAAACACCAATTTTTTTACGCCGTCGAGCAAAACTGTACGTCGCTAAGTACATGGTGAGCGCAGCATGTAGGGATGGGATCGCTGCCACAAGGTTAGACTCCTTTTGACCGCGTTCTATCAGCGCACCGATCCCTGAAGATTCTCCTGCGGAAGACGACTGTGAGTTGTTACTCGACGTATCCCCCGCGATATCGCTGGATGCGCTATTTTTCTGCGATTGCGTGCTGTCCGCCCCCAGATTACTGGTCTTCGATTGCGACGCTGTGCTGCGTTCGGTTGTCTCATCATCGCTCGGGCTTTCTTCAGCATGAGCTATGGCTGCCGAGAAACTGAGGTGGTTAAGCTTCTCCCACCCGCGGGCACTAAGGCGTTCAACCCATGGATGGGTGTCATCGTGTTTTCCATGAACAGGACCAAGGATGGAACCTTCACCTGCGTGATCGTCGACGAACATACAGCGGACGCTGCGCGGTCCGTCGGCAACGTCCTCGGGCGCGCACCTTCCAGCAGCCCACGGAGGAGCAGCGGGGACGAATACATAGCCGATAAGACCGATGAACGATATCGTCAACATACCGGCAGCGAAACGCGCGAAATCGGCGCGGGATCGGAGCCATTCGCCGAAGGCCATAATATACGGCGTCACAAAGTAGGAGATGTACACGACGGCCAGAATCAGTTCCCACCACGGCGGCTCTTCGAAGCGAATCTGCTCCTGCACCCAGACTGTGGGGACGACTCCGAACATCGCCTTGTCGATATCCGGGGCTAAGTGCCAATGAACGGGCAGTCCAAGCTGCAAAGACCACGTCCTCGTTTTGTCATAAGCAACAAGAAAGAGGAAGAAAGGGCTCCAGTCAAGGATCAATTGATAGAAGTGGCGACGCCCAATCGACAGTGCAGCAAGCCCACTAGTTAACACGATAAAGATCGACGACCGGCCAAAAGGCCACCCTCGAAATGCGATCCACAATATGAGTCCAAGTATCCATGCAGAGACAGCAAGTCGACGGGTTAGCCTGAGCTGTTTCGTTGACATATACCGGAACGGTGGGAGGATCGGACGAAACTCTTTCGGGCCCTGTGTCGCTGGCCGAGGGGATTGAGATAGCTCAGCTTCGTATGTGGGCTCCACAGATGGAACGCTGGCGTGACGTTCTCCTTCTGCCATAGTCCTGACATCCTTACTCTTCAAAAGGTGACAATGCTGAGCAGAGTCGACCGACAAAAGATAACGTGTTGAGGGTACTCGGCTTCACTAGCCGTAATCCAGAAACACTGTTCATATGCGCAATTCATGCGCGAAGGGACGTGAACCGATACACAACACTGAAGACTGAGAAAGCCTGCAATCGTCTCATGACCGTGGTAAAGTCCAGAGCGATATCTACAATTTCACATCATTAGGAGTGACATCCTTTAACGGACTGCACCGAGAGGCAGGGAAGGAGGTCACGATGAATACAGCACGTACGTCTACGCCGGCTACTGACGCGATGGAGACAGAAATTCTCTCATCCGACGATGTCGGCCGTACTGTTGCACGCATCGCGCACCAGATAATCGAAAAAACAGCACTGGATGCCGACGACGCCGAGCGCGTCGTCCTTTTGGGAATTCCCAGTGGGGGCGTTCCCTTGGCTGAGCGATTAGCTCATCTTATTCACGAATTCGCGGGAGTCACGGTCGCCACGGGGGCATTGGATATCACCCTGTACCGCGATGATCTTCGTCATAAACCGCACCGAGCTTTACAACGCACATCAATTCCCGACGACGGAATCGACGGGAAAACCGTCATTCTTGTTGACGATGTCCTGTATTCCGGTCGAAGCGTGCGCTCAGCGCTGGATGCCTTACGTGATATCGGTCGCGCGAGCATCGTCCAGCTTGCTGTCGTGGTGGACCGAGGCCACCGCGAATTGCCCATCCGGGCGGATTATGTCGGGAAAAATATTCCGACATCTCGTTCAGAAGACGTTATTGTCTCCCTCGAAGAAATCGACGGTCACGACGGTGTCGTTTTGCGCCGGCCAACTAGTGCCGCTTCATCATCGTCGGCAAAAGAAGCAGCAGCGGGAGATAACTCCACTCGCGAGGGGAGTAACTCATGAAGCACCTTCTCTCGATGGCGGATCTCTCTGCCGATGACATCACAGGTCTCTTAGACGAAGCTCAGAACTTCAAAGAAGCTCTCGAAGGACGCGAACTCAAGAAACTGCCCACCCTACGGGGTCGGACAATCTTCACCGTTTTCTACGAAAACTCTACCCGCACACGATCCAGCTTTGAAACTGCAGGAAAGTGGATGAGTGCCGACGTCATCAACATCAGCGCATCATCATCAAGTGTGAAAAAGGGTGAATCGCTCCAAGACACCGGTTTAACTCTCACGGCGATAGGCGCCGATGCACTCATCATCCGCCATCCCAGTTCCGGAGCGGCGCAACAATTGGCCCACTGGGTGGCCCCTAACGGGGACGGGCCCAGCGTCATCAATGCTGGTGATGGTGCCCATCAACACCCGACGCAGGCGTTGTTGGACGCACTAACTCTTCGTCAACGCCTCGGTGGAATCAATGGGCGGAAAATTGTGATCGTGGGGGATATTCTCCACTCGCGAGTCGCACGCTCTAATGCCGAGTTATTGACAAAACTGGGGGCGGAAGTCGTTTACGTCGCTCCACCGACGCTACTCCCGTATGGGGTAGAGACATGGCCGGTCCGGATTTCCTATGACATGGATTCCGAGCTTGCCGACGCAGATGCTGTCATGATGTTGCGCGTTCAAGCCGAACGCATGGCCGGAGGTTTCTTCCCCAGTCACCGCGAATACGCCACGCTATACGGAATGAGCACAGCACGTGAGGCCAAAATGAAAGATAAGGCCATCATCATGCACCCGGGGCCCATGCTTCGCGGTATGGAGATTAATTACTCTGTGGCAGATGCCCCGCGAACTGCGGTTTTGCAACAGGTGAACAACGGTGTCCATGTCCGCATGGCGGTTTTGTTCTCGCTCATTATCGGTACCCACGGACAATCTCATACAACGAAGGAGTCATAAATTGAGTGCTCAGTCGTGGCCGGAAACCGGCACACAGGCACCGCCTGCACACGGTTCGATCCTTCTCACAGGAGTGCGCCCGTATGGTGAAGGCGACCCCATGTCGGTTCTGATTACCGACGGCATCATCGCGGAAATTAGCCCGAGAATCGACGCGCCTGAGGGCGCTCGCGTCCTGGATCTGTCCGGTCAGGTTTTGTTGCCAGGATTCGTTGATATTCACGTTCACTTGCGCGAACCGGGCCGTGAAGATACAGAAACGTTGTTAACTGGGTCACAAGCTGCCGCACGAGGTGGTTTTACCGCGGTATTCACCATGCCGAATACCAAACCGGTAATGGACGATCCATCGATCGTCGAATCGGTGTGGTACAAAGGCCAAAAAATCGGTCTCTGCGATGTTCATCCCGTCGGAGCTATCACGAAACAACGTGAAGGGAAAGAGCTTGCTGAACTTGGGATGATGCGAGATTCAGAAGCTAAGGTCCGGATGTTCTCCGACGACGGAACATGTGTGAATGACCCCGAGGTGATGCGTCGAGCTGTGGAATACGCCAAGGGGCTCGATGTCTTATTAGCCCAACATTGTGAGGACGCACGCCTCACGGAGGGTGCTGTTGCCCATGAAGGAACGATCGCCGCCGAGCTCGGGCTTCGGGGATGGCCACGCGTTGCGGAAGAATCTATCGTCGCTCGTGATTCCATCATGACCAGGGACTATGGCGGACGTGTCCATATTTGTCACGCGTCCACCGAAGGTACGGTCTCCTTGGTGAAATGGGCGAAAGAACAGGGGCTTCCTGTTACTGCCGAGGTCACCCCTCATCACCTTATTCTTACTGACGAACGCCTCCGCACCTATGACGGTGTCAACAAAGTTAACCCGCCTCTCCGCGAACAAAGAGATGTTCTCGCGCTTCGCTCTGCGCTTCGGGATCGCATTATCGATTGTGTCGCCACCGACCACGCTCCCCACGGGTCCGAAGAAAAGTGCTGTGAGTTCGACCATGCACGGCCGGGAATGCTGGGGCTGGAAACATCGCTGAGCATTATCTCCCAGCTCTTTGTTGAAACGGGATTAGAAGACTGGCGTTTTGTCGCCACGGTGATGTCTGAACGCCCGGCGGAAATCGTTCGACTTCCTGGGCAGGGTCGTCCTATCGCCGTTGGCGAGCCAGCCAACCTGACCGCGATTGATCCCGATCGCCGCTGGGTAGCGAGCGGGAAGAACCTCGCTTCTAAAGCCGATAACACCCCGTACGAGGGTATGGAGTTTCGCGCGAAAGTCACCACCACGATTCTCCGTGGGCACATCACCTGCCTAGACGGTGAAGCCTCCCAGCCCTTGGACAGAAAGGTTCACTAGTGAGTACATCGCCCACATCGCTACACACGATCGCCTCTCCTTCGTCTCATACCGACGCTCAGTCGGGGAGTCTTCCTGCCATCCTCGTTCTTGCTGATGGTCGTGTTTTCCGCGGTACATCTTTCGGTGCCACAGGCCGTGCGCTTGGCGAGGCCGTCTTCACCACGGGCATGACCGGTTACCAGGAGACGATGACGGATCCCTCCTATCGTCGTCAGCTAGTGTGCGCGACCGCGCCACAAATCGGAAACACCGGGTGGAATGATGAAGACGATGAGTCACGTGGATCTACCATCTGGGTATCCGGGTTGATTATCCGTGACCTTTCCACCCGCCCGTCTAATTGGCGGAGCAAACGTTCCCTTGAGGACGAAATGGCGTCACAGGGAATAATCGGCATTAAGAACGTCGACACGCGTGCATTGGTTCGCCATCTGCGCAACAAAGGATCGGTCAACGCCGGAATCTTTACTGGGGATGAGGCCACGAAACCCGTCGACGAGCTTTTGTCGGTTGTTAACGAGATTCCATCAATGGCTGGCCAGGATCTTGCCGAAGAAGTGAGCACCAATGAGCCTTATATTGTCGAGCCCGAGGGAACGTCGTCGCAGTCAAATACTCTGACCGTCGTCGCCTATGACATGGGAATTAAGACCAATACGCCGCGAAACTTCTCGCGACGTGGCGTTAAGACAGTTGTTGTCCCGGCGAATACCTCATTCGAGGATATCCAGAAGTACAACCCTGATGGGGTGTTTATCTCCAACGGTCCGGGGGATCCATCGACGGCGGACATCATGGTCGACATCGTCCGTCAGGTTCTTTCAGAGAAAATCCCATTTTTCGGAATTTGTTTCGGGAATCAGATTTTCGGGCGAGCACTCGGTTTAGACACCTACAAGCTCAAGTTTGGTCACCGCGGAATTAATGTCCCAGTTGTCAATCTCGCCACGGGACGCGTATCTATCACCGCTCAAAACCACGGATTCGCATTGCTTCCTCCGCATGCTCATGATGCGTCGGAAAAACTCAGTACTGAAGAGCTAACAGCCAGCTTCGATACTCCATTCGGGCCTGCTCACGTCACCCACATTTGCCCTAATGACAACGTGGTAGAAGGCGTCGCTCTTAACGACGGGCGAGCTTTCTCTGTGCAATACCACCCGGAGGCGGCTGCGGGTCCCCATGACGCGAATCCGCTTTTCGACCAGTTCGTGACCGCTATGCAAAAAGGAAAGGCCAAGTAAATGCCACGCCGTACGAACCTAAACCACGTGCTGGTCATCGGGTCTGGCCCTATTGTCATCGGACAAGCATGTGAATTTGACTACTCCGGAACTCAGGCATGTCGAGTCCTCGAACAAGAAGGACTCCGCGTCACCTTAATTAATTCGAATCCAGCGACCATCATGACAGATCCTGAGTTCGCGGATCATACTTATATTGAGCCCATCGATCCCGAATACATCGAAAAGATCTTCGAAAAAGAAGCTGCCGAAGGGCACCCCGTTGATGCTGTTCTTGCCACACTGGGCGGACAGACGGCTCTCAACGCCGCAATTCAGCTTGATCGGCGCGGAATTCTGGCCAAACACCACGTAGAACTCATTGGTGCTGATATTGAGGCTATTGAAAGGGGAGAGGACCGGCAAAAATTTAAGGATATCGTCGAAAAAATTGGTGGCGAGTCGGCTCGATCGCGGGTATGTCACAACATGGAGGAAGTTCATGAGACCGTCGCTGAGCTTGGCCTCCCTGTTGTCGTTCGCCCCTCGTTCACTATGGGCGGCCTGGGGTCTGGCCTTGCCTACACCTACGACGACATCGACCGCATTGCCGGAGGCGGATTAGCAGCCTCACCAGAGGCCAATGTGCTCATCGAAGAATCCATCCTGGGATGGAAAGAATATGAGCTCGAACTCATGCGGGATGGCAACGATAACGTCGTCATCGTATGTTCAATCGAAAACGTGGATGCGGTAGGAGTTCATACTGGTGACTCCGTCACTGTTGCCCCTGCGCTTACGTTGACCGACCGTGAGTTCCAGGTCATGCGTGACCAGGCCATCGCAATTCTGCGCGAGGTAGGTGTCGATACAGGCGGTTGTAATATCCAATTCGCGGTCAACCCTGACAATGGCCGCATTGTCACCATCGAGATGAATCCACGCGTGTCGCGTTCATCGGCCTTGGCATCGAAGGCGACCGGTTTCCCGATCGCGAAAATTGCTGCCAAGCTGGCGATTGGATACACCTTAGATGAAATTCGCAATGACATTACCGGTGTGACCCCGGCGGCGTTTGAACCTACATTGGACTATGTCGTCGTCAAGGCTCCTCGCTTTGCGTTCGAAAAATTCCCCGGTTCCGACGACACCCTGACCACGTCCATGAAGTCGGTGGGCGAAGCAATGGCATTGGGGCGCAATTATATTGCGGGCCTGAACAAGGTTCTTCGTTCCCTCGAGAACAAAGAAAGCGGCTTCTGGACATATCCCGACGAACACTTTGCTGGTGAATCGGCTAAGGACAAAGCGGCAGTCGTCGATATGCTCCGTGTGCCCAAAGAAGGACGCGTGTACCTCGTCGAACTCGCTCTTCGGCTGGGGGCCAGCGTCGATGAGGTCCACGAAGCTTCCGGCATTGACCCTTGGTTTATCGCTGAAATCGAACAACTTGTGGCTTTCCGTCAAGAGCTGGAAACTGCGCCGGTTCTCACCGAAAATCTATTACGTAGAGCAAAGTACCTCGGGCTCTCTGACGCGCAAATCGCCAGTGTGAGGCCCGAACTCGCTGGAGAGAATGGGGTGCGAACACTACGGTGGTCCCTCGGCATCCGCCCGGTATTCAAAACAGTGGATACCTGTGCGGCGGAGTTTGAGGCAAAAACTCCGTATCACTACAGCGCGTATGAACTCGATCCAGCTGCTGAAAGTGAAGTGACTCCTCAAAGAGAGAGAGAAAAGATCCTTATTCTCGGCTCCGGCCCCAATCGCATTGGCCAGGGGATTGAGTTTGACTATTCGTGTGTTCACGCGGCATTGGAACTCTCACGCATCGGCTATGAGACGGTCATGGTTAACTGCAACCCAGAAACGGTCTCTACCGACTATGACACGGCTGACCGTCTCTACTTTGAGCCGCTGACCTTTGAAGATGTCATGGAGGTCTACCACGCCGAATCCGAGTCGGGAAATGTGGCAGGCGTCATCTGCCAGTTGGGCGGGCAGACACCGCTAGGCCTTGCTGAGCGCCTCAAAGAGGCCGGCGTTCCGGTTATCGGAACAACTCCCGAGGCCATTAACCTGGCGGAAGACCGCGGTGAGTTCGGAGGCGTCCTCCAACGCTCTGGACTTCCGGCACCGGCATATGGAACAGCGAAGAATCTCGATGAAGCCCAGGCGGTCGCGTCGTCAATTGGCTATCCAGTGTTAGTCCGACCGTCCTACGTGTTGGGTGGCCGTGGCATGGAAATTGTTTATGATGACGACTCTCTCGCCGACTATATTTCGCGGGCAACCGAGATTACCCACGACCACCCCGTCCTTGTTGACCGCTTCTTGGACAATGCCATTGAAATCGACGTTGACGCTTTATGCGATGGTGATGAGGTTTATCTCGCCGGCGTTATGGAACACATTGAGGAAGCCGGTATTCACTCGGGCGACTCGGCCTGCGCTATTCCGCCCATGACCTTAGGCACAGAGGATATAGACACTGTCCGACGGTCCACGGCATCACTGGCTCGTGAAATCGGTGTTCGAGGCCTCATGAACGTCCAGTTCGCACTGAAAGATGACACTCTGTATGTCATCGAAGCGAATCCTCGAGCGTCGCGGACGGTGCCCTTCGTGTCCAAAGCGACCGGTGTTCCATTGGCGAAAGCCGCTGCCCGCATATCTGTCGGTGCCACACTCCATGAGCTGCGCATGGAGGGAATGATCCCCACTGACCACGACGGCGGTTCACTCCCGCTGGATGCGCCGATTGCCGTCAAGGAAGCGGTGTTGCCGTTCCGGAGATTCCGGCGGCAGGATGGTTCTCTGCTGGACTCGCTCCTGTCCCCAGAGATGAAGTCAACTGGTGAAGTCATGGGGCTTGACCGGGCGTTCGGTGCAGCCTATGCAAAGTCACAGGCTGGGGCTTACGGACGCCTTCCTATATCAGGCACGGTGTTTGTGTCGGTTGCCAACCATGACAAGCGGACCATGGTTTTCCCCACCCAACGTTTAGCTACGTTAGGGTTTTCGCTTCTAGCGACAGAAGGCACCGCGGGGATGCTCCGGCGCAATGGAATCCCATGTGAAGTCGTCGCGAAGCAATCGCAAGTCCATGAAGATAACCCCAGCGTCGACCATGTTGAAGTGGGAACCGTTCACCGGGATAAGGAAGGCCGCCGGTCCATCGTCGACCTTATTTTGGATGATCAAGTTGACCTCATCATCAACACACCAGCCGGGAGTTCTGGTGCGCGCCACGATGGTTACGAGATTCGCGCGGCAGCTTTGAATGCTGAGATTCCCTGCATCACGACGGTTCAGGCGGCAGTCGCAGCAGTCCAAGCCATCGAATCCATTCATGGCATCTCTGAGACGGCTCCGAAGGAACACGGGAGCGGTGGACAAGGAAACCCGCAGCCAGGTCAAGACGGTGCTGAAGAAGATGATCACAAGCCAAACGCATCGCTGATGGTGGCAGCAATCCAGGATCTTCATGCGTGAGCTGCCCACCCCGTCAGCGAAGCTCGGCAGAAAGGCTCGTGAGAGAGAGTAAATATGTGTGTTCCACAGCCGTCGACGTCGTCCTCGGCGGGCGATTCAGTACCGGCAGGTCAAGAGCCATCTGTGTCTAAGTATGTCCCCCGTGGGCATTCTTCATTTGCTGATCGCCTTGCCGCAGCAGCTCTGAATCGTTCGCGGTTATGTGTCGGGATCGATCCTCATCCGGGTCTACTTGCCCAGTGGGGACTTCCTGCCACAGTTAATGGGCTCGAGAGCTTTACTATGCGATGCGTCGAGGCTTTCGGCACAGCAGTCGCTTTGGTTAAGCCGCAAGTCGCCTTCTTCGAATCGTACGGTTCACGCGGCTTCGCAGTATTGGAGAAGGCGATCGCTGCCCTCCACGAGGCAGGGACACTTGTTCTTGCCGACGCCAAACGCGGCGATATTGGTTCAACGATGGCGGCCTACGCCGATGCCTGGCTAGGGGAGACCTCGCCGCTGCGATGTGACGCCGTGACCGTCAGCCCTTATACCGGTTTTGGCGCACTCGAGCCTGTGCTGGACCTTGCAGAGCGTCAAGGACAGGGCGTGTACGTCTTGGCAGCGACCTCGAATCCGGAGGCTGAGACTCTCCAATCAGCGCGGATTAGACGCTCGCGTAATTCGCAGCGTCAGGACCAGCGTCGTCCCTCACACAATGCCGACGACGGCGACAGCGTCGCTCAACACATCGTCGACGAATGTGCTGCGCGTAATCAGCTGTATCGTCGCAAAACTGGTAGCCAATTCGGAAACATCGGTGTCGTGATGGGGGCTACCTTAGGACTACCCACACAGGGATCAGACGCGGTACGTAGGGCTCCGGATCTGTCTGCCCTCAACGGCCCTGTCCTTCTTCCTGGGGTAGGGGCTCAAGGGGCGAGTGCGGATGATGTCCGTCGCCTCACGACACACGTCGAACCCCTAGCTTTCCCCAATATATCGAGGGCAATATTGAAACATGGCCCAGATATAGGTAGCTTGCAGAGGGCTGTGGAGGCGAATGCCCAGGACTACCCCGGTATGGTGTTAGAATGACTCGCGTTGTCTCAACCAGGGGCAGACTTAACTTTGACCTGGTCAGCGTCTATAGTCTTTGGTGCTGTTTGCCAGGCTCACTATTTGCGAAGTTGGTCGGGTGCTTCAATGAACCTGGAGACAATTACGCGGTCAACTTGTGACCCGCACCGAAACCCGAACATCAGTAAGTGAAGTATTCATCGATTGACATTACGGAGGAACCGTGGCCCTTCCCCAGTTAACGCCCGAACAGCGTGCTGCTGCACTCGAGAAAGCTGCTCAAGCTCGCAAGGCACGTGCCGAGCTCAAGGAAAAGCTCAAGAAAGGTGAGACCGACCTTCAGGCAGTGTTGAAGAAGGCCGACGAGGACGAAATCCTGGGCAAGATGAAGGTCTCGGCTTTGCTTGAGGCGTTGCCAAAGGTGGGTAAGGTTAAGGCTCAGGAAATCATGAAAGAGCTGGAAATCGCCCCGACACGTCGTTTGCGTGGCCTAGGTGAGCGTCAGCGTCGTGCTCTGCTAGAGCGCTTTGGCTTCGACCCGGAGAAATAAACCTTGACAACAAATCGTGGCAATCTGGTGGTTCTCGCGGGACCCAGCGCAGTAGGAAAGTCCACAGTGGTTCATCGTCTGCGTACAACGGTGCCCGATTTGTACTTCAGCGTGTCTATGACGACACGGGCCCCCCGCCCCGGCGAGGAAGATGGTGTGGATTATTTGTACGTCTCCGACGACGAATTCACCCGCCATGTTGAAGCCGGGGACATGTTGGAGTGGGCTGAAATTCATGGCGGTCTTCAACGTTCTGGCACACCGGCTGGCCCCGTCCGTGACGCTCTTGACAGCAACCGCCCAGTCCTCATCGAGGTAGACCTAGAGGGTGCTCGGAATGTGAAGAAAACTCTTCCGGAGGCTCACACCGTTTTCCTCATGCCACCTTCATGGGAGGTTCTCGTCGAGCGTCTGACTGGTCGGGGCACTGAACCGCCGGATGTCATTGAACGTCGCCTCGAGACCGCCCATAGAGAGCTGGCTGCCAAGGATGAGTTCGACCACATCGTGGTTAATGACTCCGTGGACAACGCTGTTCGCGCTATTGCCGCACTACTCACGGCCGAAAGGACATCGTGACTACACCTAATTTGGCTTCTGTCAATGACGACAACGTATTTGACCCACCGGTAGGTATTACCAACCCACCGATTGACGAGCTACTGGGCAAGGTGTCGTCAAAGTACGCCCTTGTCATCTTTGCTGCTAAGCGAGCTCGCCAGATCAATGACTACTTCAAGAGCGTCGATGACTCGGTCTTTGAGTTCGTTGGCCCACTTGTCACCCCCGAGCCTGGTGAGAAGCCGCTCTCGATCGCTCTGCGTGAGATCAACGACGGCCTCCTCGACCACACCGAGGGCTAAGAGTTCTACGGTGAGGGCCAGCGGGTTACATGTGGCGGGTAAACGCTATTCCCACGTGTTTCCGCTCGTACTCATCTCATCATCGACCTAGCATTCCGCTGTATCACACCACCCACGGTGTGATCAGCGGTTTTTGCATAGCGACAGCTGAATTGAGGAAGCAGTGAAGATCGTTCTCGGTGTTTCAGGTGGAATTGCCGCGTTTAAATCCTGTCACGTCGTCCGATTACTTAAAGAGCAAGGCCACGACGTTCACGTTATTCCAACGGCAACTTCGCTGAAGTTTATCGGATGTGCAACGTGGGAGGCGCTCTCTGGGAATTCTGTCTCGACCTCTGTTTTCGACGGCGTCCCCGAGGTTCGGCACGTCAGTATTGGGCATACCGCCGAGTTATTCGTTGTTGCTCCGGCAACGACCGATGTAATCGCTCGCTTAGCTCATGGCCGGGCCGACGATCTCCTCACGGCCTCCGCATTAATGGCGAGGTGCCCCGTCATTGTTTTCCCCGCAATGCATACCGAGATGTGGACTCACCCGGCGACACAGGCCAATGTGGCAACTCTTCGCCAGAGAGGAGTTACTGTCGTCGATCCTGCACATGGGCGTTTAACGGGGCCTGATTCTGGTCCGGGCCGCTTTGCTGAGCCTGAGCAGGTGGTCAACTTGGCGTTGTCCGTAGCCCGACGGCAGAGTCAGTTTCCTCGCGATTTAGAAGGGCGCCGAGTCCTCATCACCGCAGGAGGAACGCACGAGAACGTGGACCCCGTGCGCTTCGTCGGTAATCGGTCATCTGGGAAACAGGGGTTTGCTCTGGCCGAGGTTGCCGCAGCTCGTGGCGCCGAGGTGACTGTTATCGCGGGCGCTACGCACGAGCTTCCTACTCCGCTTGGCTCTGAGGTTGTTCGCGTGGAATCGGCCAGGGATATGTATAGGGAAGTCGAGAAGCGCGACGAGGACGCGGATATTGTCGTGTGCGCTGCAGCTGTTGCGGATTACCGTCCAGCCGAAGAAAAGGGTTGGAAGATGAAGAAATCCGCAGACAAGGAGTCGACTTCCCTCACGACGTTGTCGATGGTGGAGAACCCAGACATCCTCAAAAGCGTTGTATCTCGTCGGCAAGAACGAACAACCCGACCCGAGCACGCAGGGCAGGATGAAAGTTCGACTCCGAACAGCACGAGGCCGACCATCATTGTTGGTTTTGCTGCAGAGACGGGGGACCCGAACCACACCCCGTTAGAGCACGCTCAGTTAAAGCTGAAGGATAAGGGCTGTGAATTATTGGTCTGTAATGACGTAGGCCAGGGGAAAGTGTTCGGGCGTAATACGAACAGAGGCTGGGTCTTGTCACGAGACGGAGAGGTCACCGATATCCCGTCGACATCGAAGTTTGGCTTAGCGGATTCAGTGTGGGATGCGGTTGCGAACTACGGGGGCCGCGTGCGCTAAGCTACATACGGATTTAGACAGCTTGGTCTATTATATCGGTAGCCAACACAGTATCCAACAAAACATCTAATAAAATACGTGGTATCGCCACCTCATCAAGGAAGAAGGAACCGTGACTCAACGACTATTCACCAGCGAGTCTGTCACCGAGGGACATCCAGATAAGATTTGCGACGCAATCTCCGACTCAATTTTGGACGCCATGCTCGCAGTGGATCCCGACAGCCACGTCGCTGTAGAAACCGTCGTGACGACAGGACAAGTACATGTCGTCGGTGAAGTTCGGTGTCGCGGATACGTAGAAATTCCAAGCCTGGTTCGGCAAACCCTCCGGAACATCGGCTTTCTATCCTCCGATATGGGTTTCGACGGGGCAACATGTGGTGTATCCGTCTCCATTGGTGAGCAGTCGTTAGAGATCGGCGCAGGTGTCGATACCGCACTCGAAGCGCGCGACGGGGCAGAGGTCGAGGACGATGACCGTGCAGGCGCTGGCGACCAAGGCCTCATGTTCGGATACGCCACCAACGAGACCCCCGAATATATGCCGTTGCCGATCGCTCTTGCGCATCGCCTCGCACGGCGTCTCACGGCAGTGCGCAAAGACGATATCGTTCCGCATCTTCGTCCGGACGGAAAAACGCAGGTCACGCTCGCGTACGACGATGACAATAACCCGATTCGTATTGACACCATCGTTATTTCCACGCAGCATGATCCGGGCGTTTCTCGACAATGGCTGGAAGAACAGTTGCGCACGAATGTCATCACCCCAGTCATCAAGGACGCCGGGGTAGAGAACCTCGTCGACGATGAACTCACCCTATTGATCAATCCATCCGGTTCCTTCGTCGTCGGTGGACCTATGGGCGACGCCGGTCTCACAGGCCGCAAGATCATCGTCGATACTTACGGCGGTATGGCCCGGCATGGTGGCGGAGCGTTCTCCGGCAAAGACCCGAGCAAGGTTGACCGCTCGGCTGCCTACGCCATGCGGTGGGTCGCGAAGAACATCGTTGCTGCTGGACTAGCGGATCGGTGTGAGGTCCAGGTCGCGTACGCTATTGGGCGCGCAAATCCGGTGGGCTTGTATGTCGAGACCTTTGGCACAGAAAAAGAGCCGATCTCAGCAATCCAAGAAGCCGTACATAAGGTCTTTGATCTCCGGCCAGCGGCGATTATCCGCGAACTGGATCTCAAGCGGCCAATTTATGCGCAAACCGCCGCATATGGCCACTTTGGTCGAACAGATCTCGATCTGCCGTGGGAGCGGTTGGATAGGGTAGATGACCTCAAAGCCGCGATTTCACGGTAAGTAGCGCGTTAAATACATGAGCCGGCCAACCACATTTAGTGCGAAGTGGGGTAGTGGACGACTCCATTAAGATGTAGCCGTGTCTATTTCGCCCCATACCCCTGCACCCGACCGCCCTGTGGCTCGGGTGCTTCCCCTTCTCAAGGTGGCGCACCTCGACCGCGAATTCGACTACCTTGTTGATGCAGCCGTCGATAGGGACGTCAAACCTGGGGTCATGGTGCGGGTCCACTTTTCAGGTCGGCTCACTGATGCGCTGGTGTTATCGCGCGAGAATGAGTCCGATCACGCTGGTCGTCTTTCGTGGATCGATCGGGTTATTAGCCGCGAAGTCGTTGCGCCTGAAACATTCCGGAATCTGGTTTACACCTTGGCGCAGCGATACGGCGGATTGCGGTCGGACATTATTCGGTCTGCCATTCCCCCCCGTCATGCCGCTGCAGAAAAAGCAGCTCTCGAAGCTATAGAGCACGGCGATGATCCATGGTCGTCTGCCACTGACTACGAGAACAGTGGCACCGACACCAGCGACCCCGCGGATAACAACACCGACGACAACGCAACCCTCGATGAGGCCTGGTCGCGTTACCGGTTCGGGCCATCATTTGTGAATGCCGTGCTGCGCGGCGAGACTTCCCGGGCAGTATGGCAGATCGCGCCGGGGGATGAGTGGCCCATGCGCATTGCGCAATTGGCAGCACAGACCGCTCGTGATGGGGGCGGGGTTCTCATCATTGTTCCTGATCAGCGGACCATTAACCGGTTATCCCACGCCTTTAAAGAGGTGCTCAGCGCCCGCCAGTGGACGCAATTAACCGCTAGCTTGGGACGTCACGCCCGATACCGCCGATTTATCGATATTCTTCACGGCGTCAATCGAGTGGTAGTCGGCACTCGAGGAGCAGCTTTCGTTCCCGTCAAAAATCTGTCCCTCATCGTCATTCTCGACGACGGCGACGACAATCTTGTCGATCCGCGTGCCCCCTATGTCCACGCCCGTGAAGTGTTGACGCTGCGTGCGAGTATTGAAAAAGCAGCGATGATAGTGGGGAGCGTCGGAAGAACCGCAGAAGCTCAACTCCTCGTCGAATCCGGGTGGGCGCACAATTTGGTGTCATCACGGGAGGCTATCCGTGCCGCCATGCCCCGGATTCGCGCCATCGGCGACACCGACTTTGAACTGGCGAAGGACCCGGCGGCGAAACGTGCTCGAATTCCGCATGTTGCTTTTGAGGCGATACGGTCTAGCCATCGTCGGGGGCGGTCTGCACTCATCCATGTCCCTCGAAAAGGATATGTTCCGACGCTGGCATGCCAACGCTGCGGTGAGCCAGCGCGATGTCGATACTGTAATGGGCCATTGGGACTACCGGGGCAGACGGCACCGGAAACTGCTACGCCCCATACTGGTGAGCAAGCGTCTGATGCGGGTTACCCAACGTGTCGCTGGTGCGGACGGCCTGACCCTTCTTTTCGCTGTGACAATTGTGGCTCGACAAGGATCCGTGCGGTAGTTGTTGGGGCGGACCGCACTGCTGAAGAATTGGGACGCTCATTCCCCGGTATCCCCGTCATCGTCAGCACGGGGGACAACATAGTCACATCTATCCCGGACGAACCGAGCCTCGTGATTGCTACACCGGGTTCTGCTCCCGTCGCCGAGGACAAGAAATTTGGGACCGCGGTCATTCTGGATACGTGGTCGGAGTTGAAGCGTGAAGATGTTCGTGCTCATGAAGAGGCGCTTATGTCCTGGCTCGAGGTCGCGTCCTTGGTCGAGTCGCATAACGACGGGGGAGAAGTCGTTGTGGTTGCTGATGCACAGGCCCCGGTGATCCAGTCCTTGATCCGATGGGACCCCATCGGTGCTGCCTCTGTCGAGTTGGAGCACCGTCGGGAAGCTGGGTTTTCGCCCGCTGTGCATATGGCTGCCATCGATGGAACAGAGCAAGATATATCGCAATTTAGGCGTCTCATTGACGTTCCCCCGGATTCTCAGTTTCTCGGCCCAGTTCCGCTGCCACCAGGAATAGACCCGCCTGCTAACACTCCAGCACACCTCTGTCTTCGCTTACTCATACGAGCGAATGCGAGCCATGGACCACTTGTCTTGGGTTCAGCGCTTCGTGCTGCACGAATTAAAGCCGCAGTGAATAAGGTGGACTTAGCGATTCGGGTGATCGTGGACCCCATCCACATCGGCTAAACTATGACCGCGTTTGAGTCGTTCGTGAGTGGCATCATCCTCACTCGCTTACTGTCGTAAGCGATCTTCACCGCATTGTCGTTAGTTGTCGTTAATTGCCGCCGTTGGGAGTGTTGCGTCGTTATAAGTCTTCGTCGTATCCGAATTTTTGGAGACCCCGTATTGACAACACCGGCAGAACCGGTCACCGACTTTGACGAGCCATTGCGGATCCTCGTCGACGACATGATGGAAACCATGGATCACTACCGTGGTGCCGGTCTTGCCGCGAATCAGGTAGGGGTTTTGCGGCGGGTCTTCGTCTATAACTGTGGGGGCAGACGCGGTCACATCGTTAATCCGGTGTGGGAACACGAGGGCGATGAAACCCAATATGGGCCGGAGGGCTGTCTTTCTGTTCCATCGATCCACGCCGATACTCGACGATGGATGAACGTTTCCGTCACCGGGCAGACTGTCGACGGGGACCCCGTGTCATTTTCGGCCGACGGTATTCTGGCACGCTGCATCCAGCATGAAACCGATCACCTCGACGGGGTGATGTACATGCGCAGGCTGGAGCCAGAGATTCGTAAAGAGACGATGGCGCAAATCCGTACCGCCGAATGGTTCGCACACCCTGAGCTAGCATACCGCGACAAAGATGGAGTGAAGAACTAATGCGCGTTGTTTTTGCAGGAACCCCGACGCTGGCAGCGACTGCTTTACAAGCACTGCTTGATTCACATCACGACGTCGTTGCCGTCTTAACGCGTCCCGATGCTCCTCGGGGTCGTGGCCGTCGGCTCTATCCCAGCCCTGTTGCTGAGCTCGCCGAAGCGCACGACATCCCTGTCATTAAGACTTCCACGTTAAAAGACGCGTCGGTTATTGATTCCCTCGCGGAATACAAGCCGGACTGCATACCCGTCGTCGCTTATGGTGCTTTAGTGCCTCCAAACGTACTCACGCTACCTCGGTGGGGATGGGTCAACCTGCACTTTTCGCTGTTACCTCGTTGGCGAGGTGCAGCTCCTGTGCAGCGCGCCATTGAAGCGGGGGACAAGGAAACAGGCGTGACCGTCTTCCGCATTGAGGAAGGGCTGGACACGGGCGACATATTTGCGTCGGCACCCGCCGACATCCGTGACGATGACACTACCGGTTCACTCATGGAACGGCTGACCAATCAGGGTGCCCAGGTTCTCGTCGACACTCTGGACGCTATCGAGAATGGATCGGCAACACCGACACCGCAAAGTGACGACGGTGCGACCTATGCCAAGAAGATTTCCACTGAGGACAAGCGCATCGACTGGAATAAGCCAGCATTGACGGTCGACCAGGTAATCCGTGCGGTCACACCTGATCCCGGAGCATGGACACTGCTTGGGGACGACCGAATCCGCGTCGGAGCCGTACGACCTATTACCGATCCACGGGACCCTATCGAAAAGTCGCTGTCTTTAGCGCCCGGAGAGATTGCGTGGAAAAAGAACCGCGTGTGGGTGGGAACCGCGGATTATCCTGTGCAACTCGGCTCTGTCCAGGCGCCAGGTAAAAAGATGATGGAGGCCGGAGCGTGGGTGAGAGGCGCGCACCTTGCCAATGGCCTCGACAACGATAAGTCGGCTCAGAATAATTCAGCTCAGAGCAATCCAGCAGAACGAGCTGAATCGTACGATGACACACCGCATGAAGGGACGCGTTTTCAATGAGTGGAGGATTTCGTTCGCGCAGTGAATCAGCGCGTCATCTCACGTCTGATGCCAAGGGGGCGAAGCAGACACCGTCGGATAGAGGAGCGTCGCACCCGGATAGAAAAACGCAACAGCAACGGCGAAATCGCCAGCGAAACGACAGTAACAAGCGCCACCAGCATCAACGGAATTCGTCAGGTGGGAGTAAAGCGAATAGAACACCTGCACGTGAGCACCATCGGGATATACCACGCTATGTTGCGTGGCAAGCACTTTTCCGCGTCGACACCGAAAACGCCTTCGGCAACATCATTCTTCCGTCGCTCATGAAGGATTACGGTCTGACGGGTCGGGATGCAGCATTCATTACCGAGTTAGGTTACGGATCATTGCGGGCTCAGGGGCTGGTGGATGCAGTGATCGGTGAGTGCTCTAGCCGTCCCCTCGAAGCCATCGATCCCGCTGTCATTGCCGTGCTCCGCTTGGGGACGTACCAACTTTTACGGATGCGCGTTGGCAATCACGCTGCGGTCAATACTTCAGTGGATTTATGTCAAGAGGTCGATCAACCGAAAGCTAAGGGATTTGTGAATGCCGTTCTCCACTCCGTCGCGCAGCGCACAGAATCAGAGTGGATAGATCACCTCACTCACGATGCTGATCCGTTTGAACGCTTGGCTCTGGCAACAGCTCACCCCGAGTGGATCGTCAAAGTTTTCCGGGATTCACTGGGTGACTATGCCATTTCCGAATTATCTGATGCGTTAATTGCTGACGATGCGCGACCGCGTGTTCACCTCGTCGCTCGTCCTGGCGAGATCACTGCGGAAGAGCTGGCACTCGTAACCGGTGGTGAGCAGACTTCATATTCTCCCTATGGCGTGGTTCTCGAGGAGGGCGATCCGGGCGCTATCCCCGCTGTTCGAGAGGGCATGGCTGCGGTGCAGGATGAGGGGTCCCAGCTGATCGCCCGTGCTGCCGCCGAGGCACCTCTTGAAGGAGATGAGACAGGTCAGTGGCTTGATTTTTGCGCAGGTCCGGGCGGAAAAACTGCATTGATGGCGTGCCTTGCGCGCATTGATGGTGCCCACGTTGATGCGGTCGAACCTGTTCCTCACCGGGCGCGGTTGGTCGAAAAAACAACCTCTGGTCTTCCCGTGACAGTCCATACAGTTGATGGGCGACAGTCTGGCCTCGACGCGCATTATGATCGCACGCTGGTTGATGCTCCATGTACAGGACTCGGGGCGCTACGACGTCGGCCCGAAGCGCGTTGGCGAAAGTCCCCGGACGACGTCCCCGGGCTCGTTTCGTTGCAACGAGAGCTGCTGGCTGCGGGGGCTGAACTTACTCGCCCCGGTGGAATAGTGGTGTACTCAACGTGCTCGCCTCATCTCGAAGAGACCGTCAAGATTGTGGACTGGGCAGAAAAGAATTGCCCACTTCAACCTTTGGATACCGTCGACTATATGTGCGGAATGCAACACTGCCGCGCTGGCGAGAATGCTGTCCAAATGTGGCCTCACCGCCACGGAACGGACGCGATGTTCGTTCAAATTTTCCGCCGGAGCGCGACGCCAGAGCGGTAACATGTTGCCATGACATCACGACTGGAACCATCCGCTGGGGTATCCACACAGGCCACCCCACTTATCGCCCCATCGATCCTTTCAGCAGACTTCGCCCACCTCGCACGGGACCTTGACGCAGTTTCTCACGCTGACTGGATCCATGTGGATGTGATGGACGGTCATTTCGTGCCGAATCTCAGTTTCGGGTTGCCTATTGCACAAGCGGTTGCGCGAGAAACTCAACTCCCTCTGGATTGTCATCTGATGATTGACGATCCTGAGCGATGGGCTCCCGACTACGCCGAATTCTATTCCGTCACTTTTCATGCCGAAGCGGTCGATAACATCGACGCCGCTATCGCGTTGGCACAGACATTGCGCGCGGCAGGAACTCGAGCGGGAATTAGTATTAAGCCGAAAACACCAGTTGACGAGGTTCTCGCGCATCTAGACGAATTCGACATGGTTCTAGTCATGTCAGTGGAACCTGGATTCGGTGGCCAGACATTTATGCCAGAGGTTCTCGGCAAAGTACGCGCTCTGCGTCAACGCGCAGATCAGATGTGGGCTAGGGAGACAAGCGATGGTAGAGGGGATGGCCGCTGTCTTATTGAGATCGACGGTGGGATATCCACCGACACTATTGCTAGCGCCGCCGAAGCCGGTGTTGATGTTTTTGTCGCTGGATCGGCGGTGTACAAAGCCGATTCTCCCAACGCTGCCATTGATGAACTTCGTGAGCATGCGCGTGCGGGGTATGCGTCGGCGCACCGCGGGCCTCACACCTTCGCCGGACATCAGAAATAATGCACAAGTCGACGCCATCCCATGGTGACATGATCGGCCAGCACCCTGTGAACGTTATCGAACACGCCATGGATCGGGCTGCCGAGCTTGGATGGGAAGCGAAGGGAACGACTAGTCCAAATCCGCCGGTAGGAGCTGTCATTATTGATGCCGACGGGCGGATTGTTGGCCAAGGACATACACAACCGGCAGGTGGCCCACATGCCGAAGTCATGGCAGTTCGAGATGCTGGCGATGCGACCGTGGGCGCTACTGCCGTCGTTACTTTGGAGCCTTGTGCTCACACCGGTCGGACTGGCCCATGCACTGACGTGCTCCTTGCCGCTGGGATATCCACAGTCGTGTATGCGGTGCCCGACCCGAACCCGGTAGCTCATGGTGGGCACGCGGTTTTAACCGAAAAAGGTCTCACTGTCATAGGTGGCTTTCGTGCTGCTGAAGTGCGTCAGGGAGCGCTACGTTCGTGGCTGCATCGTATAGCTACTGGTCGGGCAATGGTTACCCTGAAAGTTGCTGCCACCTTGGATGGCCGTGTTGCAGCGCCTGATGGAACATCACAGTGGATCACTTCTGTCGACGCTCGTAACTATGTTCATCGCGACCGCGCTACCCGCGACGCTCTGATTGTCGGGACGGGGACCGTTATAGCCGATAACCCACGCTTGACGGCGCGCACACCAGACGGGACTCTCTACGCGCATCAGCCGGACCACGTGATCATTGGCTCCCGCCCCATTTCGGACGAAGCGAAGATATTCGCACACGCACGGTCGCAGCGCTTTAATACCCACGATCTATCCCACGTTATTCAGGACCTCACTCAGCAGGGATACGTCGATCTCCTCATTGAGGGCGGACCGACAGTGGCTTCTGCTGCATTAGACCAGGGGATTGTTGACCACATTCACTGGTACGTAGCACCGAGCATCCTTGGCTCCGGGCTGCCGGCAATACAGATTCCTCACGTATCAACTCTCACCGATAGGCATAACTTCACCATCGAGCACATTACTCAGCTCGGCCCTGATCTCCTCATCGACGCTCATCGTCACGCTGAATCGTCGCTGGAGTGAATTATCAGAGTGAATTACCAGCAGGCTGAGTCGTTCTAATCATGATCGGAATGCTTATGGACAGAAAGACAGACGCAGAAAGATAGAATGGCAATCGTGTTTACTGGCATCGTTGAAGCTCTTGGAACAGTCGTAGCTATTGATCGAGGAGCAGAATTGCCCTCAGATCAGGCTGGGGACCCGTCGTCGAATAAAGAACGAGATACTCCCGATTTCATCAGGATTACTGTTGATGCACCAGGAGTCACCGATACCCTCAGTAGGGGAGACTCCCTCGCAGTCAACGGTGTGTGCTTGACTGAGGCTGGTCATGAGGGAACGGCGGTAATCATGGACGTTATGGGCGAAACTCTTGATCGCACAACCCTGGGCGATATTCGCCCCGGTGACCAGGTCAACCTTGAACGGGCAGTACAACCATCACAACGTCTCGGGGGGCATATAGTTCAAGGCCATGTCGATGGAACAGCCCGGTTGCTCTCACGAGATCCTCACGATCGATGGGAGGTATTCCGTTTTAGTCTCCCATCAGATTTAGCTCGATATGTTGTTGAAAAGGGATCTATCGCGGTCAGTGGAACATCACTCACCGTCTCCGCGGTGGCACCTCCCGATACTGCCGACCCGTGGTTTGAGGTCTCATTAATCCCGACCACCCTGCGGGATACGATCCTCGGCTCACTCAGAGTGGCCGCCCCGGTCAACATCGAGGTCGATATTGTGGCTAAATACATCGAACGCAATGCCAATGTCCGGGGTTACGTCCACGCGTTGACCGATCCAGCAGATCAGCAGTCGAAATAATAGAAGACGGAAGCTAGAAAAGACGATGGAACAACATGCCGTGACTACACAACATAAAGATCTCGCACAGCCCCAGAGTCATTCCCCTTATCAACGCTCTGATTCTCAGGATTCACATATGTACCGTGGGAGTATCCAGCTCAACACCGTTGACGAGGCTATCCGCGACATCGCAGCAGGCAAGCCAGTGATCGTCGTCGATGACGAGGATCGTGAAAACGAAGGCGATATGATCATCGCCGCTGACCGTATTACTGCGACGTCGCTCGCGTTCATGGTGCGGTATTCATCGGGGTATGTGTGTGTCGGAATGACTGACGACGACGCTGACCGGTGCGATCTCCCGCCCATGGTTACCCGAAACCAGGACAAGAAAAGCACAGCGTATACAGTCACAGTTGACGCGGCAGAAGGCGGAACCACCGGCATTTCAGCCACTGATCGTGCACACACCATTCGATTACTGGCGTCTCGTGATTCCGGGCCCGGGGATTTCACACGGCCTGGCCATGTGGTCCCTCTTCGAGCCCGACCGGGAGGAGTTCTTGTTCGTGCCGGGCATACCGAGGCTGCCGTTGATCTGGCGCGGCTTGCTCACCTCAATCCTGCCGGGGCACTCTGTGAGGTAGTGAGTGAAGAAGATCCCACTACCATGGCACGAGGACCCGAGCTACGTCGGTTCGCCGACGAGCATTCGCTCGTGATGATCTCCATCGACCAGCTCATTGCTTACCGACGGAACACGGAGCAACTCGTCGAACGCGTTGTGGAGACCACGCTTCCGACGTCGTATGGCCGTTTTACCGCCATCGGATATAGAAGCGTCATTGATGGACTAGAGCACGTAGCCCTCGTCGTCGGTGACCCTTCTGATAATGGTGGGGAAGATGTCCTCGTAAGAGTCCACTCTGAATGTCTCACCGGAGATGTTTTTGGCTCGCGCCGGTGTGACTGTGGCGATCAGCTCCATCAAGCAATGGAAGAGGTGTACAAGGAGGGACGCGGCGTCGTCCTATATATGCGTGGTCACGAGGGCCGGGGGATTGGTCTTCTGAACAAGTTGCAAGCCTATAAGCTGCAAGATGACGGTTATGACACTGTTGATGCCAATATTGAACTAGGTAAGCCAGCTGATGCTCGTGAATACGGGACCGGATCGGCAATATTGTCCGACCTCGGTGTCAAATCCATGATCCTCTTGTCCAATAATCCGACGAAACGAGCGGGGCTGAAGGGGCATGGCTTACGAATCAGTGGTCGTCGAAGTATTGAGGTCAATGTGTACCCCGAAAACCTCAACTATCTTCGCACTAAGCGTGACAAGATGGGTCACGATTTACCTAGTTTAAATGCGTGGGAGGCAGCTCACACCCCAGGGCACACCGAGCCTTCTGACAACCTGCACGATTAAAGGCGCATCAGGTCTACGTCTATCCTCCGTACTGTGAACGCGGACACCAACTCGCGCCAGCGCATGTCACTCCCGCACATACCACCGAAAGGAATAACTCATGAGTGGCGAGGGAAGCCCCACCATCACCATCGAACCCGGATCTGCACACGGACTCCGTGTCGCCATCGTTGTCTCGGAATGGAATCGAGACATTACCAATGAATTAGCATCTCAGGCACGACAAGCAGGGGAGACAACCGGGGCAGAGGTCACCGTCATTCCGGTTGTCGGTGCACTCGAAATCCCCGTCGTCGTCAAGAAAGCCACCCAAGCGTATGACGCGGTCGTAGCCCTGGGCTGTGTCATCCAAGGGGGAACGCCCCACTTTGACCACGTATGTAACGCGGTGACATATGGATTGACGAAAATTGCCGTGGAGACAGACATACCCGTGGGAAACGGTGTTCTTACTTGCACCACTCATGAACAAGCCGTCGACCGGGCTGGTGGCCCGACAGCGCATGAAAACAAAGGTGCTGAGGCCATGATTGCTGCCATTCATACTGCTCAAACACTAAAAAAGATGAAAGTGGATTAAAAGAGCAACCCCGCAGTGTTCTGACTACAGAGGCAGTATCCACGAACAGCATCCACACCGAGTACAAATTCGGTAACAGTGAAGAAAAAAGGTAGGGTCGGAGCCGTGAGTAATGGTGTGAGCGAAACGAACATGTCTGAGGACTACCTCGCATATGACACGCCCACCACGAGCACCGCACCATGGGAACTCGTAGTGACGTCCACAAAATTAAAGCAGTGGACCTGGGCCGGCGTCGTTGTCATCATGGCCATTCACATCTTCATGGCCCTGGTCGTCCGTGTCGGTTACACAGGTGCGGCGGTGACCACTGTGGATCAATGGTCTTTCATTGGGATCGGCATTATCTTTTCTGGAATATGGATGCTGGGACTACGCCCACGGGTCCGAGTCAATAAAGACGGAGTAGAGGTACGTAATTTCCTTAATCCTCAGTTTTATCCGTGGGAGATCGTGCACGGTTTAAGTTTCCCGAAAAACTCACGGACTGCGCGGTTAGAACTCCCAGATTTCGAGTTCGTGTCGATGTGGGCTTTCCAAGCTGCCGACGGTAACCGAGTTGTCGACGCCGTTAACAATTTCCGCTTACTAGAAGACGCCTACCTTCCGGAGGACTAGCCTGTGGCCAATCCCGCCACATATCGCCCGGCAGCAGGGACAATTCCCACCGAGCCGGGAGTGTATACATTCCGGGATCCAGAAGACCGAGTGTTATACGTCGGAAAAGCCAAGAATCTTCGGGCTCGGTTATCTAACTACTTTCAGACACCCGAGCATCTCCACCCGCGAACGCGTCAGATGGTATTTGCCGCGTCCCAAGTTCGATGGACAGTGGTTGCCTCGGAAGATGAGGCTCTCAACCTCGAATACACCTGGATCAAGCGGTTTAACCCGCGATACAACGTGGTCTTTCGTGACGATAAGAGCTATCCGATGCTCGCGGTATCTCAACGAGAGCGGATCCCACGTGCCTGGGTCTACCGGGGACCACGCCGGAAAGGCGTTCGTTATTTCGGTCCTTTCCCCAAGGTATGGGCTGTCCGAGAATCCCTCGAATCACTCACTCAAGTTTTCCCGGTAAGGACTTGCTCAAAAGGTGTGTACCACCGCCATGAGCTCCTGGGGCGACCCTGTCTTCTGGGCTATATCGATAAGTGTTCTGCACCGTGTATTGGCCGTATTTCCGAAGAAGACCACCGAAAATTAATTACCGGCTTATGCTCTGTTTTTGCAGGTAATTCCCGCGAAATCGTTAAGAGCTTGACCGCTGATATGGAGGCGGCAGCTACAGAACTCAATTTCGAGAAAGCTGCACATCTCCGCGACGATATTGAAGCGATAAAAGCTGTCTCGGAAAAGCAAGCCATTGTGCTCCCCGAGGACACAGATACTGATTTAATCGGAGTGTCCGCAGATGAACTGGAAGCCGCTGTCCAGATTTTCACTGTGCGACGGGGGCGAATCCACGGCCAGCGTGCATGGGTAGTGGAGCGTAGTGGTGATTCGGAGGATTCAATCGGCGCGCTCATTCGTGAGTTTCTACTGCAGTACTACAGCGATGAAGTCGAACGCGCTCAGGAGACCACAGAAAACACAACAGCTGTTGAAGGCTCAAGAGTTCTCGATGATGTTCGCCAACCGGTTCCGCGCGAGGTTCTTGTCATGGAAGAGCCCGAAGACATCACACAGATCGGTGAGTATTTGTCGGGGTTGAGGGGCGCGCATATTGACATTCGTGTTCCTCAACGTGGTGATAAAAGAGCCCTCATGGACACCGTCGTTCGCAATGCCGCAGAATCCTTGCATCAGCACAAACTGCGGCGAACTGGAGACCTCACGGCTCGTAGCGCTGCAATAGAAGCAATCCAAGAAAGCTTGGGTATGGCAGAGCCACCGCTTCGCATCGAGTGCACCGACATTTCCCACCTCCAGGGAACAGACGTCGTGGCTTCCCTGGTCGTTTTTGAAGATGGGGCTCCGAAAAAATCGGACTACCGCCGCTACAAAATCAAGGAAGCAGCAGGAGAGGGGCATTCAGACGACGTTGCGAGTATTAAAGAAGTAGTTCGCAGACGATTTTTGCGGTACAGGAAGGGCTCCACGGAGGTCCCCGACGACGGCGCTGTAGCGGATAGTATCGCGGCTGAGGAAAGCAGGCTGGCTCCGTCTGAGGTGGCTGAGGTGGATACCAATGCTGACCTGGCCGATCCGTCGGCAACCAAACGCTTTGCTTATTCTCCTCAGCTTTTTGTGGTCGACGGTGGTGCACCTCAGGTTAATGCAGCTCAAGAGGTGTTAGATGAGTTGGGAATTACCGACGTCACCTTGTGCGGTATAGCGAAACGTCTTGAGGAAGTGTGGCTACCGCATGAGGAGTATCCGGTGATTCTTCCACGTCGCTCCGAGGGGTTATATCTCTTCCAAAACATCCGTGATGAAGCACACCGCGTGGCAATTACGTACCAACGGTCGCGACGGACGGGGCGGCTGCGTCAATCAGAACTGGACAACATCGCCGGACTGGGTGAGAAACGCAAGGCTGATTTATTAAAGACGTTCGGCAGTGTGGCGCAAATTAAAAAAGCGAGTATTGATGATCTAACAACTGCTAATGGCATTGGTCCGGCACTAGCTGCGTTGGTGTATGAAGGCCTACACGGAAAGCCAGATCGGGATTCTGACGTGCCGAATAGCGTCCCGAAGGATCCCGGCCCGAAAAATAGGAACCAAAACAAGTAAAGTAATGAGTATGCCTGACTCTGCGCGTTCTTCGAGTACAGCTGCCACGGATATCACCCCAGCAAACGGCATCTCGTCAGAGGACCAAAGCCCACACCATGTGGCCGAGAATTCGCTGGTCCTCATCACTGGCATGTCTGGAGGAGGCCGGCAATCGGCAGCGAACGTCCTAGAAGAAATGGGATGGTATGTTGCCGATAATCTGCCACCAGAGCTCATCATGCGCATGGTTGAGCTCTCTTTCTCTCCCGACTCGCCGATCGAGCGCCTAGCTATCGTCACTGATGTGCGGTCGCGCGACTTTGCAGGGTCACTCGGGGACGTATTGTCGTCGTTGGAAGAGGATGGCCGACGGCCGATCATCATGTTTTTAGACGCAGACGATGAGACGCTCATTAAGCGGTTTGATACAGTCCGCCGCAAGCATCCGCTCCAGGGCACCGATACCCTTCACATGGGGATTGCGCGTGAGCGTGAGGTGTTGGAGGACATTCGTGATCAAGCCGACATAGTTATTGATACGACCAATTTTTCCGTCCATGACTTGCGTCGAGAAATTGAGCGCTGTTTTGATGCGCTCGATTCCAATGTCCAGCATGTCACTATTCAGTCGTTCGGTTTTAAGCATGGGATCCCTCGGGATGCCGATATCGTTCTCGACGTCCGTTTCCTCCCCAATCCGTATTGGGTTCCTCATCTACGGGAGTTCCGGGGGACTGATCATGAAGTCGCTGATTATGTCCTTAGCCATGAAAATGTTGACCGTTTCATAAATTCATTTGTGGACATGTTTAACGTTATGCAGGAAGGCTACAAACAAGAGGGGAAGAGCTTTACGACGGTGGCTATCGGATGCACCGGGGGCCACCATCGTAGCGTTGCCGTAGCAGAGGAGATTGCCCGACGCTTACGTGCTCAAGGTGACGATGTCACCGTGACGCATCGAGACTTTGACCGCGAATAGGCTGCTCTGTTGGTCCTGCGCAATGGTTGAAAACTAACCGGACCAGAGCTGCAAGTATGGCCCGTGATTTTATAAGACCGAGTAATCATTATTGGAATTGAGTTTGTATGAATACTGCTTCTCCTCATACATCGACGAGCGGCGAACCCCTAATTCACGCTAATAAGGATGAGTCGTCTAGCGACGGGTCTTCTGCACGCACGCCTGCGACGCAGCTATCCCATATCGCTCGGATGGCTTGTTTAGGTGGTGGACACGGACTCTTCGCGACCCTCCGGGCAGCACGTACATTGTCTGATGATGTCTCGGCTATCGTCACTGTGGCGGATGATGGTGGATCGTCAGGGCGTCTGCGTAAGGAATTCAATTCCATTCCACCTGGCGACTTACGGATGGCTTTAGCAGCGTTAGCAGCCGATGATCCCGAGGGTCGCTTATGGGAAAGCGTCCTCCAGCACCGGTTTGGAGGACGCGGTGCTTTGGCTGGTCATGCGGTAGGAAACCTCATCATCCAAGGGCTTATCGACGTGATGGGGGATGAGGTTGAGGCTTTAGCTGAGGTAGCGAAGCTCATGCGCATCCGTGGTCGTGTGCTTCCGATGAGTCCAGAACCACTCGATATCGAGGCTGAGGTAGCTGGGTTGGAGGACGATCCGAGGGTTGTGTCTCCGGTGCGCGGGCAGGTTGCCGTGGCTACAACACCGGGCCAAGTCCGACGCGTGAAGTTGATCCCAGAGAATCCGCCGAGCAGCGCGGCTGTCATCGAGGCGATCATGAACGCAGACGTCGTGACATTAGGTCCGGGGTCCTGGTTTTCGTCAGTGGTTCCTCACATTTTGGTTCCCGACGTTGTGAAAGCCCTGCAGGAGACTCACGCTCATAAGGTTGTCGTCGTTAATTTAGTTGCGGAACCAGGGGAGACCCCGGGTTTCACCGTTGAGCGGCACCTCCACATGCTCCAACAGCATTGTCAGGATCTTTCGCTCGATACGGTGATTGTCGACGAGCATTCAGTGACAGGAACACGAGAGCGGATGCACCTGAGCCGCGCTGCCGCGAATTTCGGTGCTGAACTAACCATTGGCGATGTCCGCCATGATGATGAACAAGGGCGGTGGCTGAGCACACATTCTCCAAGAAAATTGGCCCGCGTGCTGTCTGAGGTGTATTCGGCAGCTCAGGAACAAAATCGGTAAGGAGAACCAAATAGCGTGGGTTTAACAGCCGATATTAAAGCCGAAATAGCCAGTACCACGGTCACAGCATCTAATGCTCGACGGTCCGAAGTCGGCGCGATGATACGCTTTGCCGGCAAGCTTCGACTGGGTGACAATAATCCTGGTCGATCGCCGGAGTCATTGGTGGTCTCACTGGACGTAGATTCTTCCGACATCGCAGAGCGGGCGCGTCAACACATTGTCGATCTCTACGACATTCACGCTGTCGTGTCGGATCGTACGCAATCCTCGAAGAAACCTTTGTTTGAGGTTGAATGGAACCGTCGGGGCGAGGGGTTGGAGGTTGCGCGACGTCTTGGCCTTTTGGATAGGGCTGGTCGTCCTGTCCGGGGACTTCCACCGCGAATTGTGCACGGTACAGCTGTCGATTGCGAAGCAGCGTGGCGTGGTGCGTTCTTGGTTCGGGGATCAGTAACGGAGCCGGGCCGGGCATCAGCGCTCGAAGTGATCGCCCCGCAAACAGCGGCCGCAATCGGTTTGATTGGCTGTGCACGTCGACTAGGTATTGCCGCGAAAAACCGTGAAGTCCGTGGGGCAGAGCGTGTTCAGATTCGTGAAGGCGACGCTATAGGTGCGGTGTTAAGTCGTATGGGGGCCCATCGCACGCGAATCGAATGGGACGAGCAGCGCAAACGTCGCGAAGCCCATACATCGACGAATCGCTTGGCAAATTTCGATGACGCCAATTTGCGACGCTCGGCCCGCGCTGCTGCCGCTGCTGCGGCCCGAGTTCAGCGCGCTACTGAGCTTCTGGGGGATGATATCCCTGAGCACCTTGCAGCTGCTGGGCGGTTGCGTACAGAGCACCGTCATTCGTCGCTCGAAGAACTCGGTGAACTAGCTGATCCGCCGATCAGCAAAGACGCCATTGCGGGACGTATTCGACGGTTGCTGTCTTTGGCAGACAGACGGGCTGCTGAATTGGGAGTGCCCGATACTTTTTCTGCCGTAACAAGTGACCTTTTCGACGAGGATTAGTCGTGCCACTGGCGTCTTTGTGCGGTTAGAGCTCAGTCTTTGAGCACCAAATGTGCGTTCGTGTCCGTTTCGTGGGATGAAATGTCCGTTTATACAAAAGTGTTGTTTGTCTCATTCTGCTCTGACTGCTGCATATATCTCAGTTCAGCTGTAAAGTAGTCAGTGCAGGGACGGAAAGGCTATACGAAGATCGCCTGATGACGTCCTTAACCTAGACAGCTACATAGCTAAGGAGAATTACCGTGACCGTTCGTGTCGGTATTAATGGGTTTGGTCGTATCGGCCGTAACTTCTACCGCGCTATCCGTGAGCAAGGAGCCGATATCGAGGTTGTTGGTGTCAACGACCTGACCGATAACCGCACCCTGTCTTTGCTTTTGAAGCACGACTCCATCATGGGTCCGCTGGACGCGAAGGTTGAGTACGATGACGAGTCCATCACCGTTGATGGCCACCGCATCGCGGTTTCTGCAGAGCGGGACCCGAAGAACCTCGACTGGGGCAAGCTAGGCGCTGATATCGTTATCGAGTCCACCGGCTTCTTCACCAAGGGCGAGGCTGCCAAGGCTCACGTCGAGGCAGGCGCCAAGAAAGTCATCATTTCTGCTCCTGGTAAGGAAGTTGACGGCACCTTCGTTTACGGCGTCAACCACGAGACATACACCGACGACATGACCGTCGTCTCGAACGCATCTTGCACCACCAACTGCCTGGCTCCGCTGGCTAAGGCCCTCGACGATGCCTTCGGTATTGAGTCCGGCCTAATGACTACCGTCCACGCTTACACCGGTGACCAGCGCCTTCACGACGCTCCTCACAAGGATCTGCGTCGTGCCCGTGCTGCTGCCCTGAATATCGTTCCGACTACCACCGGTGCCGCTAAGGCCGTCGGATTGGTTCTTCCTGACCTCAATGGCAAGCTTGATGGCTTCGCTGTCCGCGTGCCGGTACCGACCGGATCGCTCGTTGACCTCACCTTCGTTCCGAAGAAGGACGTCACCGTCGAGGAAGTTAACGCTGCAATGAAGAAGGCTTCCGAGGATGAGAAGCTCAGCGTTGCTTTCGAGTACTCTGAGGAGCCGCTGGTTTCCACTGACATCCAGCACAACCCGCACGGCTCAATCTTCGACGCTGAGATGACCCGCGTTCTCGGCAACCAGGTTAAGGTTGTTTCCTGGTACGACAACGAGTGGGGCTACTCCAACCAGCTCGTTCGCATGACCGATTACATCGGACAGCGTCTCTAATCCTCCGCTCGCCCGAGTGATCTAGCGGGCCGGGGGCTGTGCCACGGCACGCCGTCGGCCCGTCTTTTTATATATCAATAGAACTAACGAGGAGTTGTTATGGCAGTAAAGAAACTCGCTGACTTGCTCAAGGAAGGTGTCGAGGGACGTCACGTCCTCGTACGCGCAGATCTCAATGTTCCGCTCAAGGACAAGGTCATCACTGACCCTGGTCGCATCGATGCATCTCTCCCGACGATCAAAGCTCTTACTGAAGCAGGAGCACGCGTGATCGTTGCGGCTCACTTAGGACGGCCCAAGTCACCGCAAGACACTCAATTCTCATTGGCACCTGTTGCTGAGGCTCTGTCTCAGCGCTTAGATCAGTATGTTGCACTGGCTTCGGATGTTTCCGGCGAAGACGCCCACGAACGTGCCAACGGTCTCAATGATGGCGATGTCCTGCTCCTCGAAAACGTTCGCTTCGATCCTCGTGAGAAGAGCAAAGATGACGCCGAGCGGGAGGAATTGGCATCTGAGCTCGCAGCTCTGACGGGTGATAATGGTGCTTTCGTCTCTGACGGCTTCGGCGTTGTCCACCGGAAGCAAGCTTCCGTCTACGACGTTGCCAAGAAACTACCGGCCTACGTTGGCTACCTCGTTGAGAGGGAACTTGAGCAGCTCTCGAAGTGTACGGATGATCCTCAGCATCCCTACGCAGTCTGCCTCGGCGGATCAAAGGTTTCCGACAAGCTTGGAGTTATTAAAGCACTAGCACCGAAAGTGGACACCCTCATTATCGGTGGCGGAATGTGCTACACGTTCCTCAAGGCTAAAGGCTACGGTGTCGGCGATTCACTACTCGAAGAGTCCATGATCGACGAGTGCAAGAATCTGCTTTCTGAATACTCGGACAAGATCGTGTTGCCGTCAGACATCGTCGTCGGCAAGGAATTTAATGCGGATACTGAGCACAAGACGGTATCTGCCGATGGTATTGAGAACGGCTGGATGGGCCTGGATACTGGTGCAGAGTCGGTTAAGACCTTCGGCGAGCGTCTGAACGGAGCCAAGACCATTTTCTGGAATGGCCCAGTGGGTGTGTTCGAGTTCGAAGCATTCGCACATGGCACCAAGGGGTTGGCTGAAGCCATTGCAGAGGCGACCAAAAACGGAGCGTTCTCCGTAATTGGTGGTGGCGATTCCGCCTCGGCCGTCCGCAACCTCGGTTTTGCTGATGAAGCGTTCTCTCACATTTCTACCGGTGGCGGGGCTTCACTTGAGCTCATCGAGGGCAAGACCCTTCCGGGGGTTGCGGTACTCGACCGCTAAGCACTCGACTGCCAGGCGAATTTTCTATTCCCCGGTTAACGTCACCGTTGACCCGGGGCTCACCTTTTTTACGAAAGGACTGTTCATGGCTCGTAAACCACTCATTGCTGGTAACTGGAAAATGAACCTCAACCATCTTGAGGCCATCTCCGTGGTACAGAAACTCGCTTTTGCACTCCCCAAGGACTACTACGACAAGGTCGATGTCGCGGTAATCCCTCCGTTCACAGATATTCGTTCGGTGCAAACGTTAGTGGATGGGGATAAGCTGCGCGTCACCTATGGTGCTCAAGACATCTCAACACACGATTCCGGTGCGTACACCGGTGAAATCGCTCCGTCGATGCTGTCCAAGTTGGGATGCTCGTGGGTTATCGTGGGACACTCAGAGCGCCGAGACTATCACTCCGAGACCAACGAGATCGTTGCTGCAAAAGCCAAGAAGGCTCTCGACGCCGGTATGACCCCTATTGTTTGTGTCGGTGAGTCCCTGGACGTTCGCGAGGCGGGCAAACACGTCTCCTTCGTCGTCGACCAGGTCAAGGAGTCACTTGCCGGGTTGAGCAAGGATGAAATCGCGAAGTCTGTCATCGCGTATGAACCCATCTGGGCTATCGGAACAGGTAAAACAGCATCTGCTTCGGATGCACAAGAAGTGTGCCATGCTATTCGTGGTGCGCTTGCCGAGCTGACAGATGACGAAACGGCGTCGTCAATTCGAGTCTTGTATGGCGGTTCCATGAAGACGGGCAATGTTTCTGAACTGATTGCTGAACAAGATATTGACGGCGGGCTTGTTGGCGGTGCTTCACTCGATGGTGAGGACTTCGCCAAGCTCTCTGCCATGGCTGCAGACGGTAGCGTCTAAGGTCTCATCCGCCTATGTGGAGCGACGTAGCTCCGGGCCAGGCGGGTCACGGCGCGAGTGTTAGTTAGTGCTCATGCTAGTTAGCACTAGTGCGCCGAATGAATGAGCCGGTGTGCTCCTCGTAAGTTGTCGACACTCACCCAATCAAGTCCGGCATTGAGGAGCCACCGGCTTACTCGCGCATGGTGGGCGTAGGGCCATGTTGGGATGCCCCATAACCGTGCCTGCCGCCCTTGCTTGTGTACAGAGGAGACGAACTCCCTCACTGCAGCTTCTTCCGATGCCGCGATAGTGCGAAAACCACGCCATGCTGACAAGTGCGTGAAATCAGTACTCACCATGGGCATCAGCCATGTTGGGGGACAGGCAGCCAAATCTTCCGGACGACCATCGAGGAATACCCGACGATGACGGTCTTTTGTCGGTGGTTGTGTCCACCATTCATCAGCAGCCCTCAAGCTATTTCCTGTCGCAATCAAAGTCAGACGTCGGGGGATAAATTCTTCCCCAGTCCATTCACTCAACACATCCTCATAGCGGGACGCGATAGCTTCGAGTTGTTTTAACGCAGGGAGCCCAGCCGATTTGATATCAACGTGGACATAAACAGGTTCCTCATTACCTGGCTGCGACGGTGCGAAGGCACTGCTGACGTCATTGGCACCGGTGGGGAAGAGGGGCCCCAGTCGCGCCATTGTGGCGAGTGGTTCGAGATAATCCCTTTCTAAATCCAGACCACGACTCTTTTCTAAAACACTATGGCCCAGAAGAAAACGCCCTCGATAAAGGGTGGCATCAGCCTCCACTGAGGCAAAGCCGCGGAGTAAGGCCTCGCGGAGAGGGAAACGATGGGAACTGTCATTATGCGCATGCACATGAGGGAGGCGCTCTGGAAGATCCGCCGGTTTAAGCGGAACCAGGTAGCCGAGAGCAGCTCGTAGTCCAGGCGGGATAAAAGGGAGTACACCTACCACCCGTTGCAGATGGAAACGGCGAATGAGTCCATCGGCAATGGCGTGGACGGTTACTCCAACCCCCTGAGCTGCAGCATGAAAGTGGTCCGTCAGAGAGAGTAGACGAGCTCGAGTTCTCACAATCCCTATTATGCCTTCCCGCGGCCGGGAACGAATCTCGTGGGCCTTATCTAACGCAATGCCGCTGCCTTACGTGACACATTGAGTGGGGCACGTTCACTCGCCAGCGCTAATACGTTACACTGGTGTGGTTATTAACGGTCGGTGACATTAATTCCTGATTGGAGCACCCACACCAATGCATCTCGCGTTGCAAATCGTTTTGGTTGTGTTTAGCCTGCTCATGGGGCTGTTCGTCCTTTTGCACAAAGGCAAGGGCGGCGGATTGTCCAGCCTTTTTGGTGGCGGAATGCAATCAAATCTTTCAGGATCGACGGTTGCAGAGAAGAACCTCGACCGCATTACCATCGTCTGCGCAATTATCTGGTTAGCTGCAGTGATCGGTTTGAACCTACTTCAGGCGTACGGATAATCATGGACATGTAACCATCCACATCCATCCCGGCCCTCACGAGCACTTGACGGACGTAATTTGGTGGTGGATGGGTCCTCGCGATAACAACAATCCCGCTACCAGTGAGGCCCTGCCGCGATTCACGCGAAGGGCCTACTAATTTTGCCGACGAACAACACAATCCTTATCCGGGCCGAATGAGGATGCGTTGTATTCGTCGGCTGTTTTTGTAGATTATGACGATGAACGCCGCAGCTGAGATAGGGCAGGTGCATCAGCATAGACGGCAGTATCTTCTTGCCCACGTGCGCCTGCAGCGGGCCACATGTCTGTATCGTCGCCAGAGACTGCGTGTCCGAGAGCCTCAGCTTTTCCTTCACCAGCGACGACAAACCACACACGAGTCGATGAATTCAACGCGCGACGGGTGAGCGATAAACGAGTAGGCGGTGGCTTAGGGCAATCAGTTACGGATACAACGGTGTCATCACTCGTTAACTCAGGCGTATGGGGGAACAAGGAATTAATGTGCCCCTCTGGCCCCATACCTAAGAGGTGGATGTCGAATCCATCAGGAGCATACCTATTAATGGTGTCTGCGTATGACGTAGCAGCGTCCTCGAGCTCCGTCATGTCGACGTTTCCGCTGCGGGATCCTTCGGTCTCCCCATATGTACTTTCAGGTGATGGGGCAGGAATGCGATGGAGATTGTCCTGCGGGATATCGATCTGGCTGAATAGAGCCTCTATTGCTTGTTTGTCATTACGCTCCGGATGGTCTGCGGGCACCCAGCGCTCATCACCGAAGAACACGTGGACACGGTTCCAGTCAATACCCGCGTTGCCGGCTTCACTATCGATATACAGCTGGTGGAGCACCGCGATACCCGTGCTTCCACCCGTGACCACCAGCCGGGCGTAACCATCCGGGGTAACCCCGGTGGTGTTACTAGCGCCCTCACGTCCCTCCTGAATACTGACTATGACGTTTTCAACATCGCGTGCTGCTCGCATAGCCACTTCTGCTTGATCTGCACACGCGACGATGCGGACATCTGAATCGGAACTAGACTTTTCGCTCATCCATACGCCTTTCTTCTTGCGGTCTATCACACAACGATGGGGTTTATTGCACTGCCGACGACCTATTCACGGTCTGCTTCGACATCACTGTCGTTCGCGTCGTCAGGTGCGTGCGACTCGTCTGAATCGAAAGCATCGACGCGGTGAACTCTGGATAGCCCTCGGAGAGCTTGTGCGTAGATGACATCGGGGTCAAGGTGACGCAACTCTTCCGCGAGGCAGTCAGCTGTTCCGCGTCGTGTGAGGGCAACGCGACTTTCACGGCCTGATCCTTCGCGTGTGATCGTCAGCGTATGTGCGCTAAAGGTGCGGAGGATCAAATCGCCACTATCTCGATGGATTGTCACGCTTTGCACGCCGATAGTGGGGCGCCCTTCGGAATCAAGAGGTACCTTGGGCGAGTCCGTGGATTCACGGGTGACATTCATTCCTAAACGGTCCGCAAGCCATCCGCCGGCTATATCAACGCTCGGGTCTTCCGGTGGGCCAGCAATCGTCACTCCACGGATAGGAGAAAACGGAGGCTGATCGAGTGCCGACGCTAAAATTCCACGCCACTGCGTTATACGTGACCAGGCAAGATCAGAGTCGCCGGGCGCATACGACGATCGGCACCTAAAGATTCCGTCCTCAATACTTGACGATAGGGAGTCAGTAATTCGTCGGCCGGCAAGACGCCCGATCGGATCGGTCGCGGGGACCGGGGGACGGCTGGCCGGCCACCACGCCACAATCGGAGTATCTGGCAACAAAATCGGCATCACAACGCTTGCGAGATGCTGACTAACAGCGCCATACAACTTCATGACGACGACTTCAGCGGCACCAGCGTCGCCTCCCATGCGTATTTCGGCATCAACGCGCCCGCTGGACGTTACGTCATCTGTGGCACTTGACTGCGCGGTGTCCTCGTCGGACGTTCCGGGTTGCGGCGTGGTGGGCATCGCGTCGAGAGCACGCTCAAACTCTTCGAGATTCTCATAGTCTGCAAGCTCAGTCTGCGAATTGCCGTTGTCATCACTATCAGATTGGCTCGCGGTTGAGGAGGAATCATCCGTGAGCAACACGAGAATACGAGACGGATGCTCCTGTGAGGCTTCATTAGCCGCTGTAATAAACGTTTCGTAATCGTCGTTAATTGACGCGACGATGATCAAAGTGAGCACACGGCCGGTCGTGACTTCGCCACCCGACTCACGGACGGTAACGAGGCGTTTAGAGATGTCGCGGGTTGTTGTATTGGGGAGGTTAATGATCATGCGTCGGTTTTCTCATTCCCTGAAAATGTGCGTGTGATGTGAGGACGAGCGGTGATAGTTTTACGGGCGCCGCCAGGTGCGTCCTGACCGCGAAAGCATACGATCAGCACTTTCAGGGCCCCACGTTCCAGCCGGATAATCGTCAGGACGTCCTCGTTCAGCCCAATATTTGACGATGGGATCAAGGATCTTCCACGAGAGCTCCACCTCTTCATTGGTGGGGAAGAGGCTAGCTTCATCCAAGAGAGCATCCAGGATCAAACGCTCATAGGCTTCGGGGGATGCCTCAGTAAACGCTTCCGAGTAGGCGAAGTCCATGTTGACGTCACGAACTTCCATCGCGGAACCGGGAACCTTCGAGCCGAAGCGCATCAGAACTCCCTCGTCGGGTTGCACACGAATAACAACCGCGTTGGGGCCAAGAGCAGTCGTCTCATCAGCGTCAAAAGGAAGATAGGGCGCGTCTTTGAACACCAAAGCGATTTCCGTCACTCGTCGGCCCAATCGCTTGCCAGTCCGTAGATAAAATGGCACGCCCGCCCAGCGTCGAGAATTAATCTCCAATGTGCAGGCCGCGTAGGTTTCAGTTTTCGAGTCTTCGGCAAAACCTTCTTCATCGCGAAGGCCACCGACGAATTCAGAGCCCTGCCATCCTGCGGTGTACTGGCCCCGGGCTGTCGTTTTAGAGAACGGGGGAACGGCACTGGTGGCTCTCAGGACTTTAATCTTTTCAGTCTGCAGATCGCGGGGCGTGAAAGCCAGAGGCTCTTCCATGGCGATTAACGCAAGAAGCTGGATGAGGTGGTTCTGGATAACGTCTCGTGCAGCGCCGATGCCATCGTAATAACCAGCCCGTCCGCCTAGGCCAATGTCTTCTGCCATAGTGATCTGGACGTGGTCGATAAAGGATGCGCTCCACAGGGGCTCAAAGAGCTGATTCGCAAAGCGCAGCGCCATAATATTCTGAACTGTTTCCTTGCCCAGGTAATGGTCGATACGGAAGACTGAGCGTTCAGGGAAAACGCTGTTGACAATGCGGTTAAGCTCCCGAGCTGATTCCTCATCATGGCCAAAGGGTTTCTCAATAACCACGCGCCGCCAACCGCCGGCACTATCTTTTGCGAGGCCTGAGCGTTGAAGTTGGTGACACACGTTCGGGAAATAGGCAGGAGGAACAGAGAGATAAAAGGCCCAGTTCCCGGCCGTGCCACGGGTATGGTCGACCTCCGCCAGAGTCTCGGCCAACGCATCGAAGCACTCATCTTGGTCAAATGTGCCTTTGACGAAGATCAACCCCTCGGCCAGGCGCTCCCATACCGATCGCCTGAAGGGAGTACGAGATCCCGCGCGAACGTCGTCATACACCTTTTTAATGAAATCTTCTTTGGTCCAGTCACGACGGCCATATCCCACCAGGGTGAATCCCGCAGGGAGCAGGCCGCGGTTGGCAAGGTCATATACCGCGGGGAGAAGTTTCTTTCGTGCTAGATCGCCCGTGACACCGAAAATAACGAGCCCACATGGTCCCGCGATCCTGGGCATCCTCTTATCCCTGGGATCGCGGAGCGGATTAGCCCAGTCGTCGGGAAAAGCGCTATTGTCCAGCAGATTCTCATTAGACTCCACTGTTACCCGGTTGAGCTGTTCTTCGGCGGATGGCTCCTGATGAGCCGCAGCATGACCTTGGTTCACGTCGTTCTCGGTTTCTCCTTCTGGGGTGTAGGTCTGCCGGTGCGACGCGGCGGCCGCGTTGGGATTATTCACGGTCGATTGTCCATGCCTTTCTCATCAGGTCCTTGGTTGACCCCGACTCGGCAGTGTCACCATGCTGGGGGAGCAACAGCTACTTCCGGTAAACAACTCGCTGAGTGGTTAGCTGGATAAGCGGGAATCAATATTGGCGATCAATTCATTCCAACTATCCACAAATTTAGCGACGCCGTCATCCTCAAGCACATTCACCACGTCAGCGAAATCAATGCCCAATGATTCGAGAGCGTCAAAGTATGCTCGGGCGTCATCTCCTGTGCCCGTGAGCGCATCTCCATGAACGCCACCGTTGGACTGAAGAGCGTCCAGAGTCACCTCCGGCATGGTGTTGACGGTGCAAGCACCAGCAAGTTCGGTGACGTACAACGTGGGTGTGTAATCAGGGTTCTTGACGCTGGTCGACGCCCATAGCGGTCGCTGCACGTTAGCTCCGGCACTTGCAAGTTTGTGCCAACGCTCAGCTTCTGAGGAAAGATCACCGTTATTGGCAGCAGCGCTGCTCTCAGCGTCCTCGTCCCCAAAAACCCGGCAGAACGCTTCATAAGCGAGCTGCGCGTTATGGATACCCGCCATTCCCTTGAGGGTCTCTACATCTCGGGATGCGGATGGGGCGATATCAGCAAGTTTATGGTCGACGGCACCATCAACCCGAGAGACGAAGAAACTAGCTACGGAATGAATAGAGGATAGGTCCTTGCCCGACGAGTGGGCGCGTTCAAGACCATCGATGAAAGCCTTGATCACGTCTTTGTATCTCTCCACTGAGAAGATAAGGGTGACATTCACGCTAATTCCTGCGGCGATAGTATCCGTAATCGCTGGTAAAGCTTGTTTTGCCGCAGGAATCTTGATCATCACGTTGGGTTTGCCCACGCGATCCCACAACTCTTTAGCTTGTTCCACCGTTTTCTCAGGATCGTGCGCATAACGGGGGTCCACCTCGATGGATACCCGTCCGTCTTGGCCCTGCGATGCCTCATAAACATCTTTGAAGGCTTCGCACGCGTCGCGGACGTCGTCAATAGCCATGTCAAAAACTGCTTCCGACGCCGAACGACCCTGCGAATTCAGCGTCGCTAACTGGTCGTCGTATGCAGTCCCAACGGTCATGGCTTTTGAAAAGATCGCCGGGTTCGTCGTCACGCCGACGATTCCCGCGTCGGCAATGAGCTCGTTCAGGTTCGCAGATTTCAGACGATCACGAGAAAGATCATCGAGCCACACCGACGTGCCTGCGTCGGCTAGTTGACGGACATTCTCGTTGGCTGAGGAGGGGAGATACTCGGAGGGAAAACTCGAATCGCCTCCCTGCACGTGGGATGCGTTATCAGAGGTCACGATCAAATCCTTTCATCACGTAACGCGCAAATATGACGTAGATGGTCTTAGTTCTCTACAACAGAGGTGGCAGCATCGACGACGGCGTCGACAGTAAAGCCGAACTTTTCAAAGAGCTCACTGGCAGCAGCTGATGCTCCGAAGTGTTCAAGGCTGACGGCTTTACCTTGCGAGCCGAGAAGCTGATACCACGGCATTGCGATGCCCGCCTCTACTGACACGCGGGCGGTGACGTCGTGAGGAAGGACTTCCGCCTGATATGACTTGTCTTGCTCCAAGAACCAATCCATACATGGAACGGACACAACACGCGTTGCTACACCGCGAGATTCCAAAACTTTGGCAGCCTCGACAGCGAGCTGGACTTCCGAACCCGAGGCCATCACGATGACCTGCGGGCGTTCCGCAGACTCACGAACCAGGACATAAGCACCACGGCGGACACCGTCCCGAGCGAGTTCCTTGGTTCCCTTCAACACAGGTAAGTTCTGGCGGGACAATGCCAGCGCTTTGGGGCCCGCGGGCGAATCAATCGCTGCACTCCAGGCGGAGGCAGTCTCATTCGCGTCAGCAGGACGCACGACCGCAAGGCCGGGGATAGCGCGCAGGGCAGCAAGATGTTCCACAGGTTGATGGGTGGGGCCATCTTCACCCAGCCCGATCGAGTCGTGTGTCCACACGTAGTACACGTCGGTCTTCATCAACGCAGCCAAACGTACTGCAGGGCGCATGTAGTCGGAGAAGACCATGAAAGTGCCGCCATAGGGGCGCGTCGGCCCGTGGAGAGCAATTCCGTTGAGAATAGAACCCATCGCATGCTCACGAATACCGAAGTGAAGCACCCGGCCATAGGGTTGTGCATTCCATGAATCAGTAGAGATGGTGGACGGGCCGAACGAATCCGCATCCTTGATAGTTGTGTTATTCGATCCGGCTAGGTCGGCAGAACCTCCCCACAGCTCCGGTAGGGTCGCACCCAGCGACTGAAGAGTGACCTCCGAGGCTTTCCTCGTCGCGATTCCGGAACCATCAGCCTCCCACTCGGGCAGATCAGCATCCCAGCCATCAGGAAGTTTCCGGGCATACAGACGATCCAATAGCGCTTTCCGATCCGGATTCTCCGTGGCCCACCGGTCAAAGTCTGCCGACCAGGCCTCATGAGCGCGGGCACCTCGCTCACGGAGTAACCGCGTATGAGAAAGAACGTCATCAGAGACTCCGAAAGTCTGATCAGGATCGAAACCTAAGATGCGCTTAACGGCGGCAACTTCATCATCACCGAGTGCTGCTCCGTGAACAGCTCCGGAATTCATCTTGGTGGGGGACGGGTAACCGATAACGGTTCGAACGCGGATAAGCGTCGGACGATTGGTTTCGCGCTGGGCTAACGTGATCGCGGCTTCTAGCGCCTGAATATCTTCACCGGACTCGACATTGAGAACCTGCCATCCATAGGCTTCATACCGGGCGCAGACGTCTTCATTAAACGCAATCGTCGTATCGTTTTCGATCGATATACGGTTGTCATCCCAAAAAGCGATGAGGTTGCCGAGTTTCTGCGTCCCTGCAAGTGATGACGCCTCGCTAGTCACGCCTTCTTCCAGGTCACCGTCGGAAGCAATCACATAAATGAAGTGGTCGAAGAGTGACTGTCCTGCCGGAGCATCAGGGTCAAAAAGCCCCCGCTCACGACGGGCGGCCATGGCCATACCGACGGATGAGGCCAAACCCTGCCCCAGAGGACCGGTCGTAATTTCAACCCCTGCCGTATGCCCGTACTCCGGATGGCCGGGAGTCAATGAGCCCCAGGTACGGAGCTGCTTGAGGTCGTCGAGCTCTAGGCCAAATCCACCCAAGAAGAGCTGGGCGTAAATAGTCATCGAACTATGCCCGCAGGATAAGACGAATCGGTCGCGGCCTACCCAGTCGGGATCCGAGGGATCATGGCGCATTGTTCGCTGGAACAAGGTGTAGGCCAGGGGAGCCAAGCTCATCGCAGTGCCGGGGTGACCGGATTTTGCCTTCTGAACAGCATCTGCAGCTAAGACGCGGACTGTGTCGACGGATCGCGAGTCGATCTCATCCCAGTCTTTTGGGAAAGCTGGTTCCACGGCTCTGCGGATATGGTCGGGAACGAGCTCCCGAGCTTCTGCATATCGCTTGATGACTGCCGAAGTCTTATCAATCACCTTCTGATCACCTTTCTGTGCGCGTGCCGTAGACATGCTTACCGTCTATGTAGCGACCGCTAAGTTGGTTCCCGCTGAAGCAAAATTCCCGCGGAATAAAACTCCTCGGAGTAAACGAACACCAGTTTAGGCTGAAGTTTCATCGCGGTCTACGAGGCTATTCAAAGGGTATCGGCACAGGCTCTCATGCCCGCCTCAGGCACCCTCTTCAGAGGGGCAGCATGGCCTGACGAAACGCGGCGCCTACGAGCCCCGTCGGGGTCGAGTGTTCACGATGGAATTTCCTCCTCGAGTAAAAATCCCGTGGCAAGTCAACGAATAACATCGTGATTGTTAGACTAGGGCGGTGACTGTCCTAAATATGGTCATAGCTACGACGCACAGATGCCCATCACCAGTGCCGAGACAAGCATGAACGATCAGTCAGCGATGAGGACTGTCAGCGGACATGGAGGAAAAAGAGGCAAGTGGAGAAGATAAAGGCGTATGTGGCGCTCACGAAGCCACGGGTAATTGAGCTTCTCCTGGTCGCAACGATTCCTGCCATGCTTCAGGCGGATCGCGGTACTATCCACCTCTGGCTCATCTTGTTAACGCTTGTCGGGGGATGGATGGGAGCTGCCGCTGCCAACTCTTTCAACATGATCGTCGACAGTGACATCGACAAGGTTATGAAGAGGACCCAGAACCGTCCCTTGGTGGACGGCCGGCTGACTCTCACGGAAGCCAAGGTTTTTGCCTCATCGATGACTGTGCTGAGCTTTTTGTTCCTCACATTCTTGTGTCATTCGCTCTTAGCAGCAGTTTTCGTGATGCTGACCATCCTCTTTTATATTTTCGTCTACACGAAATGGCTCAAGCGCCGGACGTGGCAGAACGTGATTTGGGGCGGGGCAGCAGGATGCATGCCCGTCATTGTGGGCTGGGCCGTTATTGCTGATAACACGTCCAATCATTCGGTGGCTGGATGGCTACAAGCCGTCGCGCTATTTATGATCATCTTCTTCTGGACACCGCCGCACACGTGGGCTCTAGGTATGCGATATGAAGAGGATTATCGCGGCGCCGGGGTGCCCATGATGCCAGTAGTGAAAACACGAGCTCAGGTTGCGAAACAAATTCTTCTCTATACCTGGCTTACTGTCCTCACATCCCTCACCCTTATTTTCGCCTCCGGGTGGTTTTACACTCTCACCGCAATCGGGGCAGGGGCATGGTTCATTATCAGCGCCACTCGCCTTTACAAGCGAATCTCTACTGGTAAACCAGTGAAACCTATTAGGTTATTTATTTTATCGAATAACTACTTGTCGTTGTTGTTCGTTGGTCTCTCCATTGATGCGGTGATCAATTTACAATCGCTTCACGAAGTTCTTGGTTTTTAAGATCTGATCACGAAACACAATGATCTATACGACAAATAGAATTCTCGTAGAGCCGTTCGTGTAGACAAAGCAAAGTCCGCCGGGACCCCCGATACACATAAACCAGTGACACCTCCGTGGGGAGGTGGGGATTCCTCGGCGGACAAGAACATGATCGACGGAAGCCGCTAGAAAGCGCAGCAGGCTTCCTAAAATCTTTAACCTAAATTCTTGGGGCTGCGCGTCGTTTGCCCTGTGCCCACAACACTGCTGTCACAGCACAGATCACACCAGAACCAATAACGTGAAGCGGAACAGTCCACCGGGGAACGCCCAGCCAGTATTGGACGATGCCAACCCCGGCTTGGAGAACAATCAAGACGACCAACCATTGTGTCGTCTTCATGATCGCTCGGTCAGCTCGAACAGTGAGAAGCCCGAACAATAAACCTGCCACGAGGCCGAGGTACAGGTACATCGCGTGCGCATGCAGGTGCGCCATCAGATCAAGCGGTATTTGGAGCCGTGAATCGGCGGGGACCTCCGAGTCGCCTGCGTGAGGGCCAGCACCCGTCACCATGGTTCCTGTGATCAGGGTGATCCCCATCGCGATGGACGACATGAGAGCCAGCCAGCGCAAAGGCTGCGGGTACATCACCTGGGCTTTACCGTCGTCGGGTTCGTCGATGCGAACCCACAGCAAGGCAGCAAGCCATACGAGCACCATCGAGGGTAAAAAGTGCAGGGCAACCATCCACCACGCCAGATCAAGGTGAACGGAGATACCGCCGATGACCGCCTGGGCTATCACGCCGATTCCTTGGATGAACGCCAAGACGATGATTTCTGAACGCCGTTTGGCACGTGACACCGCGAGAAACGCCAAAATGACGAAAATGATCAAAACAAAGGTGAGCGTGCGATTTCCGAATTCTATGAGTTGGTGAACCCATGGGATTGATCCAGATTCTGGAACCAATGATCCCGGTTGACACTCGGGCCACGTAGGACAACCCAGGCCTGAAGCTGTTACACGAACAATCGAGCCCGTGAATGTGATGCCGATCTGGGCAATTAACAACGCCAACACAAACAATCGCTGGCGGGCCGCAGTGCACACTGGGAAGCGGGTCAAACGGGCAAAAGAATAGCAGCCGCGCACGAATCCTCCCGGTGTAGATGGAGGAGTCGCCGCATCTTCACGGGAGTCGGGACCTAATTGTGTCGGTTCGTCACGCCGAGCATCATTAGTCTGAATTGCACTCACGATTCTCCAGCCTACAGCCCGCACAGCGAACACCACGATCGCACACACGTGGGGTTATTCACGAAAATGCTTACGCGGAGTTGGAGGCCTCTGATGTCCCCGATCTCACCGACGACGGCGACGCTCTACGCAGTGAAGCGAAACAGCTTGCTAGCAGCAAAACCGCCGAGAGCCGACCACATGAGCATGATCACGAGAGCAAAAACGTTGAAACTCCCGTGGAACGCGTCAATAAGTCCTTGAGTCAAGGCAACCGAGGGGAAGAGCATGAGCAGCGCATGAATACCTTCGCGAATTCCCGGCTCCATGGCGACGATTGCAGCAACACCCATGAGCCCGAACCACAGGAGGTTCCCCAGCGCCAAAACAACCTCAGAATGGAGGGTTCCGCCCAATAACAGCCCTAAGGCGGTGAAGGCGACAGCTCCCACGATAAGGAAAACAATCCCCATTACGACGCCGAGGGGGGTCGTTGACCACCCCATAACCATAGCGATCGCACCGAGCACCAGGGTTTGAAGTAACACGACGACCACGACGGCGCACGCTTTACCTGCAATAATGGCCCACTTCGGGAGGGCCGAGGCTCCCATTCGCTTCAAGGCTCCGTATCGACGGTCGAAGACGACGGCAATCGCCTGACCCGTAAAGCCCGCAGACATCACCGCAACGGCTAAGACCATGGGGAACAGGCGCGCGATCGGATCCTCGAGGTCGAGGAAGGGCATCAATGTGAAGCCGATGAGCATCGCAATAGGGATGACCATCGAGAGAAGCTGCTGCTCACCATGACGCAAGAACAGGAGAGTCTCCATTCTCGCTTGAGCAGAAACAAGCTTCGTCGTCGACGCTCGTCGGGGCTGCGGTTCAAACGTCCCCGGCGCGAAACGCGAATCCTCGGCGGTCTCAGTGTCCTGAGAAGAGGCCTCAGTGGGGGCTTGGGGGTCAGTAGGAGACTGCGTGCCGTGATTGTCTGCCATCATTTAGGACCTCATCTCTCGTCCGGTGATATCCAAGAAGACGTCCTCAAGACTCCGATGGTCCACCGTTAGATCGGTAATTAGGATTCCTTGAGCACTAGCAGCGGCCGCTATAGCACCCACTGCTCCTGGGTTGGCCTGTCCGTCTACGCGGTAATGCTGTGGGCGCACAGCAGAGACACGAAGGGGTGGCTGGCTCACTTTCGGCGCGTCATCGGACCCCGCTTGGGCAGCACCTTTGCGGGTATTCTCTGCCAGAAAACTGTTCGCAGCCGATAAATCCAGCGCGCCCGACGTCGTTAAGGAAATTCGCGCATCGGCCGCGTTGGTTAATTCCTGTGTGGTCCCGTGGGCGACGACACGGCCATGATCAATGATCAACACGGTATCCGCTAATGATTCCGCTTCATCCATCATGTGGGTGGTGAGCAAAACGGTCACCCCATCCCGACGGAGGGAGCTGATTAAATCCCATACAGCTAATCGTGACTGAGCGTCCAAACCAGCAGTGGGTTCATCTAAGAAGATGACTTCCGGCCGGCCGACTAACGCACAGGCCAATGAGAGCCGCTGCTTCTGGCCACCACTGAGCCGACGGTACGGCGTTTGGGCATGGTCAGTCAGCCCGACGATCTCCAGAAGCCAGGAGGGATCTAGAGGATTCTGACTGTAACTCGCCAACAGAGACAGCATCTCTTTGACTCGGATTCCTGGGTATGAACCCCCGTTCTGGAGCATGATGCCGATACGGGCACGAATCTCGTCAGTTTGTGTTGACGGGTCCATCCCGAGAAGCTCAATCGATCCGGAATCGGGAGTCTGGAATCCCTCACACATTTCGATCGTTGTGGTTTTACCGGCACCATTTGGGCCCAGCAGAGCGAAAACTTCGCCACGACGAACTGAAAAGCTGATGCCATCGACGGCCCGCCGGGATTTGAAAGTCCGGACGACGGAATCGAGGGTTAACGCATCACCACGCGAATTTTTCGAGTGAGTCACAGGGTACGAGTGTAGCGCGACGAACTGATACCGACAGAGAGACTCAGCGTTAACTACCGCAGTGAACGCGACCGGTCACGATTGCCCGTGTTCTTCCTCGTCTTGTGTTGGGCGCTACGCGAGATTCTGGGCCTCGATGTGTGGTTGCGATCCACATGTCCAAGCACAATCCCTGGGGATCGAACCTCGATGACCTTGAGAATGAAATACCCCAGTACCGCCAAGACTAGGAAGCTTATTGCGGCGACGATATATGTTTGAGTCACGCTCCACGCAGGCAACTTCAGTCCGCGAGGAAGAACGAAGAAACTGAGAATGATGGAATAGATGACGGCCGTATTTCTGAATAGAGGACGGTTCGCCCACGCAGCGAGCGGAATGATGGCCCACAACGCGTACCAAGGGTGAACAACGGGGAAAAGAAGAACGAGAACAAGCATTCCGACCCCGTATCCACCGACGGGATGAAGGCGACCACGATAGGTCGCCACGAGCATGCGGACCATCCACAGCGCAGCAACAGCCAACCCCACCCCATGAATAAACGACGTCATAGCCTCGGTATGGTCGCCCAGACCGAGCAGGCTTCCTAGGAAGCCAGCAAAAATACCGAGCAGCGTGGTAATCGACATCCAGCTGACGATATCGGCTGCTCCGCCCTGCACGGTAAGCCATTGAAGGCCGAGGCCAGAAGCGAACGATAAGCCGACGACGAAAAACATCAACAGGGATCCGACGATCACAGTGGCGAGCAGCCACGCATGTTTGCGGTGGATGGAGCGAATGAGTGTGACCCACACAAAGCCCAGCGCAACAATGCTGGTCACTTTGACCATGATCGCACAACAGATCGCTCCGACGCCGGCAACGAAATACAGTATGCTTCGCCGAGTGAACAGCGTCGACGCCGGCGTCGTCGGTTCTATAGAAGCCACGGAGGAAAACTCAGACCCGGACGAGGAGTCCTCCAACGGACGTTCGAAAGCTCTGAAGCACCATTCCATGCCGACCATCAATAGGCCGAGCATGATTGACTCGTTATGGATACCGCCGACAAGGTGAAGAAGCGATAACGGGTTTAACACGCCAAGCCACAACGCAGCCGATGCCTCCACACCACAGCGGCGGGCGAGTTTGATGACAGCCCATGCGCACAATGTTAGGCCGATAATTGACACCAGCCGGTAGAGGAAAACAGCCGCAATAATGTTCTCGTTGGTTAACCACGAGATCACTTGGCCACCCATGATGGCGACAGGTCCATAGGGGGACGGCGAGTGGGACCACACTAAAGGCACCGATCGAGCAAGAGGATCTGCTACGCCTAATAAATCAACCGGACCACCTTGATACGGGTTGAGGCCTCGAGCTGCAATCGCACCCTGAGCTATATACGAATAAATGTCCTGGGTGAAGAGCGGAGCGGTAAAGCCCAGAGGGATGACCCAGGCAACAAAGGTTCGAACCATCACCGGTGCGGTAGCCCAACCATGCCCTTGCTCCCGTGGCCCGGCTAAAGCGAAATACCCCATGAGTGCCCACGCGGTAACGAGAAAACCGATGCCAACGAACACAAGCACAGTGGAAGTCAACAGCATTCGTCCCATGAGGTTGGCAATGGGGAAGTCCCAGAGCGTGTTGTCAACAACAGGCATCGCCCCTGCACCCCAACCCCCAATCATTATTAGGACGGATCCGAAGGCTCCAAGCCACCGCAATAATGCGAATCGGCGAAGATCGGAGACCCCGAACCGCTTCAGGCGTGGTCGCGCCGGCCCTTCACCGTGAAAAACTTCTGCGGATCGTGAACCAGCAACCCCAAACTCCGGGACAACGGACGAAATTTCCCGCCGGCTGAAGTCCAGGAATCGGCGGAAGAACGATGGCCCACGAGTGCCCATGTGTAGGTCCTCCCATCGTTTCCCCGCTAGTTCTTACTGTCAGCGCATAAGGTCCACGCGCTGCATGTTCAAGCGCACTGTGTCCCTCAAATTCAAGCACGCCCACTCCAAGGCATTGCCATCACGTCGAGTGTAGTCAACGTCGCCGGCTGAATCGTTTTTGTGTCCCCCCCCGTCCGGACTAGCAAAACAAACCGTAATTCACCCCCTCTGTGTAGGAATAGAATTCCGACACACTAATGTTGTGTAAAGTGTGATAGCGCAGGTGGGGACAGCCCCACGCTATGCACCGTCGTGGGCAGAGACCTCCATGTGCGGCCTCATCCCCACGACACTTCACGTGTGACGGCGTGAAACACAAAGCGATCTTGGGCTTACACGCCGGATGACAAGCAGCGACGAAACTCCGCCCTATCGGATGCTTCGTTTTCGTGAGAGAGGAAGGCGCTATGAACGACCATGCCCCCGGACCAGAGGGCCAGACTCGTCAACGCATCATGTCTCTCCTCCTGCACCACGGAACGATGAGCGCATCCGAGCTAAGCAAAGAGCTGAAGTTAAGCGCTGCAGGAGTTCGACGCCATGTCGATAATCTGGTCTCCGACGGCTTAGCGGAAGAGGCACCAGCAACAGGTGGAGCGCCTCGCGGACGTGGCCGCCCAGCCCGCGTTTTCCGGTTAACCGATAAAGGAAGAGGCAACTTTGGCTACGACTATGACCGCGTCGCAGTACTAGCTCTCGAAGCGCTACGAGATGCCGGTGGCCCTAACGCTGTTATTCACTTCGCACAGCAACGGATGAGCGATATTCTTCGCGAAGCGGGGCTGGATGACGAGATTTCCGACCTTGCTGACCCCGACGATGTCGAGGCCATGGTCACCAAAGTTGCTGATGCCCTGAGCAAACACGGGTACGCAGCAACTGTGGACAAAGCTGGTGGTGGAATCCAAATCTGTCGCCATCATTGCCCTATCCAAGGAGTCGCTGAGCATTTTCCTGAGATGTGCGCCGCTGAACACGAGGCGGTTCGTGAGGTCTTAGGCCACCACACTCAACCTTTAGCCACCATCGTTGATGGGAACGGCGTGTGCACAACGCATATTCCCTTGGAACCCGTTATCAACCAGAAGCGCGATAAGGGGAGTGGCGATAAACGCCACCCAGCTTCGTCAACATCATCATGAGTCCATAATCTGCCTAAATTTTCACTTCCGGAAAATTGACCATCATCACACGCAACATAAGAGGAGTCACAGCTCATGACCCAAACACCGACAGCTCCTGCCGGGCCACAATCATCACCACAAAGTGATGAAGAGATCATTGAATCCATCGGAGGTGGATATAACTACGGATGGCATGACAGCGACGTAGCCGGAGCCTCTGCACGGCGCGGCATTGATGAAGATGTTGTTAAGGACATCTCAGCAAAAAAGAGTGAGCCGGAATGGATGTTGAAGAACCGTCTCAAGGCTCTCTCCGTCTTCCAGAAGAAGCCGGTGCCTAACTGGGGCGCGGACCTGTCCGGAATCGACTTCGACCAGATCAAATACTTCGTCCGCTCCACAGAAAAACAAGCCGCGACGTGGGATGACCTTCCAGAGGACATTAAAAACACCTACGACCGCATTGGTATCCCAGAGGCAGAAAAAGAGCGCCTCGTCGCAGGCGTCGCCGCACAGTACGAATCTGAGGTTGTCTATCACCAAATCCGTAAGGATCTGGAAAAACAAGGCGTCATTTTCGTTGATACCGACACGGCTTTGAGAGACTATCCCGAATTGTTTAAAGAGTATTTCGGGACCGTTATTCCAGCCGGTGACAATAAATTCGCTGCACTGAACACCGCGGTGTGGTCAGGCGGTTCATTTATTTACGTGCCAAAGGGCGTCCACGTCGAAATCCCTCTTCAGGCCTACTTCCGCATTAATACGGAGAACATGGGTCAATTCGAGCGCACGTTGATCATCGTCGACGAAGATGCCTATGTTCACTACGTTGAGGGATGTACGGCGCCTATCTATAAGACTGATTCTCTGCACTCAGCTGTCGTCGAGATCATTGTTAAAAAAGGTGGTCGTTGCCGGTACACGACCATCCAGAACTGGTCTAACAATGTCTATAACCTGGTCACCAAGCGCACGAAGTGCGAAGAGGGTGCCACCATGGAGTGGATCGATGGCAACATCGGGTCCAAGGTTTCGATGAAATATCCCGCCGTGTGGATGACCGGGCCGTACTCCCGTGGCGAGGTTCTCTCCGTCGCGATGGCGGGCGAAGGCCAGTACCAGGACACTGGCGCCAAGATGGTGCACATGGCTCCTCACACGAGTTCCAACATTGTGTCGAAATCAGTTGCTCGCGGGGGTGGGCGTGCGGCCTACCGTGGCCTCGTCAAAGTTAATCCGAACGCGCATCACTGCACGGCCAATGTCGAATGTGATGCCTTGCTTGTCGATAAGATTTCGCGGTCGGACACCTATCCCTACAATGACATCCGCAATGACCACGTGTCCCTTGGCCACGAGGCTACGGTCTCTAAAGTGTCTGAGGATCAACTCTTCTATCTCATGAGCCGAGGCCTCGCTGAGGACGACGCCATGGCGATGATCGTTCGTGGCTTTGTCGAGCCCATTGCGAAAGAGTTGCCCATGGAATATGCCCTCGAACTCAATCGCCTCATTGAATTGCAAATGGAAGGATCCGTGGGATAGATGACTGACGTACTCAAGGCCGAGGAAGTCGAAGCTGCTGCCGACAAGGCAAAAGAAGTCGGTGCTTTCGACGCGAACACAACCAACACCACAGGGGCTAAAACAAAAGGCGACGTATTTACGTCATTCAATGTAGACGACTTCTCCGTCCCTCGCGGCCGCGACGAAGATTGGCGTTTCACTCCCTTGCGGCGGCTCAACGGGCTTCACGACGGGTCGTTTCCGGGTGAACACGCACCGAAACCAGTCAGCGCAGATATCCCCGACGGAACATCTGGCGTACACGTAGAAGAGGTTCCGGCCGACGATGACCGCCTTCGCGCAGCCGGAGCCCCCGTGGATCGCGTCGGTGCGCAGGTCTTCGCCAGCCTTCAACGCGGAACCGTACTCACCATCGACGACAACACCGTTGTCGACGGTGATATTACGTTGACGTTCACGGGAACTGGCCCCGACACCACGTCCTTCGGAGCACTGGCCGTCATCGCTGGTGAACACGCCGAAGCCAACGTCGTGCTCCGGTTCGAAGGACATGGCAACTACGCAGACTTCCACTCGTACTCGATTGGAACAGGTGCACATATCAACGTCGCCATTATCGACGATATGGATGACGACGCCGTCCATCTAGCCAACGAGCAGCTCCGATTGGATCGTGACGCCGTCATGCGCCACGGATACAGCGCCTTCGGTGGCTCCGTGGTGCGCAATATCTCCCACGTAGCGTTCAAAGCGCCCGGGGCAGATTGCGAACTCTCCGGCGTGTACTTTGCCGACGACGGACAATACTTCGAGCAACGTCTACTCGTTGACCACTCTGAGGCGAATTGCCGCTCCAACGTGATGTACAAAGGGGCACTCCAAGGCGATCCGAACTCGGACCTCCCCGAAACACGCACAGCGTGGGTTGGCGACGCACTGATCCGTGCACAGGCCGACAACACGGACACGTACGAGAAAAACATGAACCTCGTTTTGTCCGAGGGCGCGCGCGCAGATGCCGTTCCGAACCTCGAAATCGCCACCGGCGAAATCATTGGCGCTGGTCACGCGGCCACCGTCGGACGCTTCGACGACGAACAGCTCTACTACCTGATGAGCCGTGGGATCCCCGAGCCCGTTGCCCGACGCCTTATCGTCCACGGATTCTTCACCGAAGTCATTTCACGAATCCCGATACCGGCCGTCCAAGATGAACTCGAAAAACGCGTCTCCGAGGAACTCGACACTGTCAGCCTCGACGAGCTGAATTCACTGAGCTAATCCATCCACCGTGCGTCACTAGCTGTATCTCACGGATCATCAAACACAAGGAGAACAATGAGTACCCTCGAAATTCGCGACCTCGAAGCTGTCGTCAAGCCTACTGAACCAGGGGAAGAGCCAAAGCAAATCCTTAAGGGCGTCAACCTGACCATCAACTCAGGTGAGACCCACGCGATCATGGGACCTAATGGATCGGGCAAGTCAACGTTGTCATACACCATTGCTGGCCATCCTCGTTATGAAGTCACCGGTGGGGAAGTGCTATTAGACGGCGAAAACATCATCGACATGTCTGTGGATGAACGAGCCCGAGCCGGTTTGTTCCTCGCTATGCAGTACCCGGTCGAGGTCCCCGGCGTGTCAATGGCTAACTTCCTCCGCACGTCAGCAACCGCGGTGCGTGGAGAAGCTCCACGGCTCCGTGACTGGATCAAAGAAGTTAAGGACGCCCAAAAAGAGCTAAAAATCGACACCTCATTTTCCGAGCGTGCCGTCAATGAAGGTTTCTCCGGTGGCGAAAAGAAGCGTCACGAAATTCTGCAGCTTTCGTTGCTCAAACCCAAGTTCGCCATTCTCGACGAGACAGACTCCGGACTCGACGTCGATGCCCTTCGTATCGTTTCCCAAGGGATCAACGACTACAAAGAGCAGAACAATGGCGGAATCATGCTCATTACGCACTATAAGCGCATTCTGAACTATGTGCGCCCTGACTTTGTGCACGTCTTCGCCAACGGCCGCGTCGTTACGACTGGTGGCCCTGAGCTCGCCGACAAGCTCGAAGAAGAAGGCTACGACGCTTTCGTAGGCTAACCAGCCCCACAGTGAATGGCGATCATGACGACGTCGCCATTCACTTTTTATTCACACACTTTTTAGATGCAACCAGCGAAAGCTTGCAAGAGGAAGGTTACTGACGGTGGAAATTCCAGAGCTCACACGAAACGGGGTGTTGAATGTCGACGCAGTGCGCGCGGAATTCCCCATCCTGCACCGTACTGTTCGCGACGATAAACCCCTCATCTTTTTAGACTCCGGTGCCACATCACAACGACCGGAACGTGTGCTTCGCGAAGAATTTCACTTCCTCACCCACACCAATGCGCCCGTTCACCGCGGCTCCTATCAACTCGCAGAAGAAGCGACAGAAGCCTATGAGAATGCGCGCGAACGCATCGCTCACTTCGTCGGGGCTGATGAACCCGAAATTGCGTTCACCAAAAATGCCACAGAGGCACTCAATGAAGTCGCTTACCTCTTGGCCGATGATCGCGCCGGGGAGCTCCAGGTTAAAGAAGGCGATGAAGTCGTCGTCACAGAAATCGAGCATCACGCTAACCTGATTCCGTGGCAAGAATTGTGCCGCCGTACAGGTGCCCACCTGAAGTGGTATTCAGCAACTGATGATGGGCGGGTAGACCTTGATTCCCTGACGTTGAGTGATCGCACGAAGGTTGTCGCCTTTACCCATCAATCGAATGTGACAGGTGCCCAACCAGACGTGGAAAAGCTTGTGTCGCGTGCCCATCGCGTCGGTGCAGTGGCGGTGCTCGATGCATGCCAGTCCGTGCCACACAAAACAGTGGACTTCCACGCACTTGACGTCGATTTTTCGGCGTTTTCGGGACATAAAATGCTGGGCCCGAATGGGGTAGGAGTCATGTACGGTAAGGCGGACATCCTTGCCCAGATGCCACCCTTCCTCACTGGTGGTTCCATGATTACGACAGTCAAGATGGATCACTCTGAATACACAGAGCCACCACAGCGGTTTGAGGCTGGAACGCAGATGACCAGCCAGGTTGTCGGTCTCGGGGCTGCCGTACAATTCCTCCAGGCTATCGGGATGGACGCTGTCGAAAAGCACGAGCAGATGCTCACTAAATATGCTTTGGAGAAACTCAACGACATTGATGGGCTGCGTATCATTGGCCCCACAACGCCTGAGCACCGGGGCAGTTCGGTGAGCTTCTCTCTCGACGGGGTCCACCCTCACGACCTCAGCCAGGTTCTCGATGACGACGGCATCGCTGTCCGCTCTGGCCACCATTGTGCGTGGCCCATCCACCGTCGGATGGGAATTCAGGCTTCGGCGCGCGCATCGTTTTATATTTACAACACTCTCGACGAAGTAGATAAGCTGGCAGAATCTATTTGTCGTGCACGAGACTTCTTTGGGGTGACGCGATGAGACTCGAATCCATGTACCAGGAAGTGATCCTGGATCACTATAAAAATCCGCAACATGCGGGCTTGAGGGAACCTTTTGACGCAGAAGTGCACCACGTCAACACGTCCTGTGGTGATGAAATAACCCTGCGCGTTCAGTTATCGGACGATGGGTCAACGATCCAAGACATCTCTTACGAGGCGTCGGGGTGTTCTATTAGCCAGGCGTCGACGTCGGTTATGGCCGAGGAATTGATCGGCCAAAGTGTCGACGATGCGTCGAAAAAACTCGCTGAGTTTGAACGGATGGTGACGTCCCGTGGGCAGGTTGAGGGCGATGAGGATCTCATTGGAGATGGGATCGCATTTGCCGGCGTTGCTCAATACCCCGCTCGCGTGAAGTGCGCGCTGTTAGGATGGAAAGCTCTTCAAGCCGCAGCCACCGAGGCGATGGCTGACGCGGGCCACGATAAAGCCGCAGCACAGCTGAACTCATCGTCGTCAACAACAAGCCCATAGTCTTCGGTCGATAGCCTTTATTGGTTATACCGGACTGAGCATCATCAATGCTTTATGGGACTAGAAACAATCAGTGGAAACAATGACAGCCGGGTAATCCCCGTAGACAGCGCCCATCCAGGAAGAACGAGGAGTTCCAATGGCACAAGACGACACGACCACACAAGATCAAGCTGCCAGTTCGTACGAATCCTATGACGACGCAGGTTCGGTAACGGGACCGGGAACGGGGATGGATGGCTCCATCCCCAGCGTTCCGGATCTACCGCCCATGGACGATGACCAGCAGAAAATCGCTAATGCGGTCCAGGACAGCCTGTACGATGTCGTCGACCCTGAGCTCGGCATCAACGTTGTTGATCTCGGGTTGGTTTACGACATTTGGGTCGACGACGATGACAATGTTGTGGTCTACATGACATTGACCTCTCCTGCCTGCCCGCTCACTGACATGCTGGAAGACCAGTCAACAGATGCCGTGGTCGGCCGCGGTATTGCTGACAATATGCGTATTGAGTGGGTGTGGACTCCGCCGTGGGGACCACACATGATTACTGAAGAGGGCAGAGAGCAACTCCGTGCCCTCGGGTTCGCTGTCTAGCTCGGCTTGAGTTCGGGCATTTCGTGCCGACGTGAACCACCGACCCGACTTACCGACGTGGGAGCGGGGTGGCACTCCCACGCCACAGAGACATAAACATGCGTCGGGCCAGTGAACGTTTGGCTTTACGTTCCTGTCGTGAATGTCCGTCCGGTTTAATCATCACCCTCACGAGGCGAGCGACGACGGACACCATGGATCGGGCGATATCCAACCCGTGAGAGGACGTCAGGTAGTCGCGAATCCGTGGCGGGGACATGGCGAAGAATTCGCGATAAAACAGGCGCATCTCCTCTGGTTTCAGTTGGAGCGTTGCGCCCAAGCCACGCCGTTGAAGCCATCCTGCCACCCATCCTCCAGGAGGCCCGTGTACTGCTCCGACGGTACGTTGAAGAAGGCTCGGGTATCGGGCCCAATGGGCAGCCCAGCCGATTTCTTTATCAGCGCGATCTATCGCAGTTCCGATGCTGTAACCAGTGGCAGCGTGCATCAATCCCGCAGCTGCACCCCATGGAAAAATGCTTGTCACACCGTTGTTTCGACGTGTTACGTGCGGGATTCGTCGTCGTAGGGGTGCGACGGGAAAACTCACGACTTCCTCGCGAACAGCGTGCCGACGCGCGGTTTCTGGATCAATACCGAGCTGTTCGAGTCGCCGGTCGAGCGCCCATCGCAAATGTTCCACTTGCGCTGTTTCGGAATGTGGCGAGTGCTCAGGCCCGCGGCATGATGTTGCGACAATTGTTTCCTCGATCAGCCATCGGCCGTGTCCCAGAGGCATCCGATAGTTGAACGTCATACGAGAAAATGCATCAACGCCTGGATGGGCCGTCGTCGATGCACCGTCATCGGATGTCGGGCGGGAACAAGAAGCACTGTCAGGTAATGTTCGCATGTCCATCAGCACTGACCGACGGTGGTCGCGCGGTAGAAGATGCTCGGGGAGGACTAGCCCTACCGCGAGTTGCCGAACTGGGAGGAAACCACCGCTCGACGCGCGTGTATCAATGACCACGTGCCCGTCGTCACGCGTGGAGTCATACCACTGGTCGTGAATAGATAGAGATTGCGTGCCGCCCGCGTCACGCAACTGGTCACGTAACGCATCCGGATTGAGAATGACATAGGTCTCCGGAAGGGCAACTTCCCAACCGTCGCCGCACACACGTGGCCGAGACTGGGAGAAATATGGATGCGGATGCTGACGTAGCCACTGCGGTATTTGGTGTGCCCACGCACCCATCGTCGGCGGGTAATGCGAACCATGTGGGTCCCAGCATTCCACGGAATAACCGGAACGGAGCGCAGCAACAGACGCTGCTGTTCCTGCAGGACCTAGCCCGACCACCGAAAAACGCATAACCTCACTGTATCGTCAGAGCAGCATCGGAACTGGAACGAGGATTAGCGAGGGGCAACACCGTCCGTAAAACACTGAGTAGTTCGCCCAACGGTAAGGCCATAGTCGATGGTGTGAACAAAGCCGCGTCCACGCGATATACTGCCGGCTTGTGATTACCACCGAGGATCTTGACGTTCGCGTTGGCGCGCGAACACTTCTGACAGCACCTGGACACCATCTGCGCGTCCAAGCCAGGGATCGCATCGGTCTTGTGGGCCGCAACGGTGCAGGCAAAACGACGACCATGCGTATTTTGGCGGGAGAAACACAGGCTTACGGTGGAACTGTTAGTCGGTCCGGCGATATTGGGTACCTTCCCCAAGATTCAAAAGAAGGCGATATCGAACAGTCGGCACGGGATCGTGTGCTATCCGCCCGTGGGCTCGATCGGCTTCGCTCTTCCATGGATCGGCAGCAGGAAATCATGGAGACCGGTACCGACGCTCGTCGCGATGCGGCGATCCGCAAGTTTTCGCGCCTTGAAGAGCGTTATCACTCGTTGGGCGGGTATGAGGCTGATGCTGAAGCCGCGCGGATTTGCGATGCGCTTGGCCTTCCCGCGCGCGTGTTAGATCAGCCACTCAAGACTCTTTCAGGTGGTCAACGGCGTCGCGTCGAATTAGCTCAGATTCTCTTCGCAGCGTCCACCGGGGGTGGAAAATCCGACACAACGCTGCTCCTCGACGAGCCAACGAACCACTTGGATTCAGACTCCATCACATGGTTGCGCGATTTCTTGTGCAAGCATGACGGCGGTTTAGTGGTTATCTCTCACGACGTTGAATTGCTCGAGGCCGTGTGTAACAAGGTGTGGTTCCTGGATGCCACGCGGGCCGAAGCCGATGTGTACAACATGGGGTGGAAAAAATACCAACAGGCACGCGCCACCGACGAGACTCGTCGTCGACGTGAAAAGGCAAATGCGGAAAAGAAAGCCGCAGCACTACGGGCTCAGGCTGCACGGTTCGGGGCGAAGGCAACAAAAGCAGCTGCTGCCAAGCAGATGCTAGCGCGCGCAGACCGCATCGTCAGCGAACTCGATGAGGTCCATGTATCGGATAGGGTTGCGCATATTTCATTTCCTGAACCTGCTCATTGCGGTAAAACTCCGCTCAACGCCCACGGTTTAACGAAGATGTATGGGTCTCTCGAAGTTTTCGCTGGGGTGGACTTAGCCATCGACAAGGGTTCCCGCGTCGTCATTTTGGGTTATAACGGTGCTGGAAAGACGACCCTCCTTAAGCTCCTCGCCGGCGTCGAACGGAGCGATGGGGAAGGGGGAATTGTTACTGGCCACGGGCTCAAAGTTGGCTATTTCGCGCAGGAGCATGACACGATCGACCCCGACGCTTCCGTGTGGGAAAACACTGTTCAGGCATGTCCCGATTCCGGTGAACAAGACCTCCGCGGTCTCCTCGGTGCTTTTATGTTCTCGGGCGATCAGCTTCAGCAGCCGGCTGGCACCTTGTCTGGTGGTGAGCAGACCCGTCTTGCGTTGGCGGCTCTTGTTGCGTCTCGCGCGAACGTCTTGCTCTTAGATGAGCCGACAAACAACCTTGATCCTGTGTCGCGTGAGCAAGTCCTTGCGGCTTTACGGACGTACACGGGTGCGGTTGTCCTTGTCACGCACGATCCTGGAGCAGTCAAGGCCCTTAATCCGGAGCGTGTCATTGTCCTTCCCGATGGCGACGAGGACATGTGGAATGACGAGTATATGGAGATCGTGGAGCTCACGTAGACGGGCGACTATGTAATGCGCCCCTCGAGTCGGGCGCACCACCCTGGCAGAATCAGAAGAAAGTCCTTAGAGTGGATGTATGTCTGATAAGAAGAATGTACTAATCATTGGTGGACACGGTAAAGTTGCGCTGAAGCTCGCACCCCTGCTGGTGAGAGATGGTTTCAGCGTTCATTCACTCATTCGGAATCCAGATCAGAGTGAGGACATCACCAAAACCGGCGCAAACCCGGTTGTTAAAGACGTCGCCTCCTTGACCGCTGAAGAGTGGGATGAGCTTCTCATTGGCGTCGACGCGATCGTGTGGAGCGCCGGAGCTGGTGGCAAGGGTGGTACCGAAGCGACCTATGCCGTCGACCGCGACGCAGCGATAGCATCGATCGATGCTGCTCAACGGTTAGAGAGCTCCCCGCGCTACATCATGGTCAGCTTCTGGGGCTCTACAACCGTCGACCTACCCGAGGACAACTCGCTCTATCACTATTCACTAGCCAAGCGTGCTGCGGACCAACATCTGTTGGATTCCTCATTAGATTTCGCCATCCTGGCACCGACGGCGCTCACCATGGAGCGGGCCAAAGGAATCGACGTCCACACCGTAGAGGACACCGCAAACCAGGAGCGCCCCGCAGATACGTCCCGAGAGCTCGTCGCTCACGTAGCAGCGTATGAGGTTGAAGCACCGACTGCGCCGAATAAGATCATTCCGTTCGCCGACGGTGACTCGCAGCTAGGCGACGCTCTGGGATAGCTCCCGAGAGTATGAGCGGCAGAAATCGACGAAGTTTGCGAGAATCTGCCGCGCGGGGGATACGTCGACTTTCGCGGTAGCGTTGACGATGGACGTGAACTCATCGACGCCGAAGTAACCGTAGTTGCGGTAGAACTCCATCCGCTGACGCAGCCCCGACGCATCCATTTCGGCGTGGAATTGTGTGGCCCACTGTGTCTCACCAATCCGGAAAATCTGGATCGGGCAGGCATCACCATATGCCAACAGGGTGGCGTCCTGGGGGAGGATCTCTATATTTTCCGTGTGGCCGGTAAATGCTTGGAACGTTAAGGGAAGCGACCGGCACAGAGGGTCCGACGCGGCAGCGTCGGTCAAGCGAACCTGCGTCGGTCCGGAGTCTTCGGGATGAAGGCGGGCGATGGTTCCGCCATGAGTATCTGCTAAGACATGGGCGCCGAAGCAGATATTAATGACGGGAATCCTTATGCCTGTGAGGGCTCTTAGAAGGCGCTCGATGTGCTCCTGCTCATCGTCCTTATGAGGGTTTGTCACCGTATGGGGCGAGCCACCGACGAAGATGCCGTCGATACCGTGAAGATCTCCCAGTTCAGCGGATTCGCTATCAAGCATTCGCTGTTCAAGCTCGTGAGGTTGAAGGCCGCTAGCGCTCATGAAGTCATAAAGTTCGCTTGCGGCAACATCAGCTCCGTGACGAGGCGAGAACAGCACAAAATTCATAGCAGACAGCTTAGTCTATATGGATAGATCTTGTAAATTCGCTTTTCAAGGCCAAACAATGCCAGAGATTAATTCCTAAAACCATGAACAGGCGCAGGGAGCTGACCGCCGCGACGAATAAACGTTGCTGACGATGCTCCATGAACTGGCATGATCGGGGCTCGTCCCAGAAGACCACCGAAGTCAACGTCGTCTCCCACGGTCTTCCCGGGAACCGGAATAACTCGTACAGCAGTTGTTTTATGGTTCATCATACCGATCGCTGCTTCGTCGGCAATCATCCCAGAAATCGTCTCTGGGGGAGTATCGCCCGGAACTGCAACCATGTCCAACCCCACTGAACAAATCGAGGTCATTGCCTCTAATTTATCCAAGGTGATTGACCCTTCGCGAGCCGCATCAATCATGCCAGCATCTTCACTAACTGGAATGAAAGAACCTGATAGCCCACCAACATGCGAGCAGGCCATCATCCCGCCCTTCTTGACCGCATCGTTCAGCAAAGCCAAGGCTGCCGTCGTGCCATGCGTCCCGACCTTCCCAAGCCCCATTTCCTCAAGAATATGAGCGACCGAATCACCGATTTCAGCAGTAGGGGCGAGGGAAAGATCGACAATTCCAAAACGTTTACCTAGGCGTTCTGCGGCTAGTGCCCCCACGAGCTGTCCCATCCGAGTCACTTTAAAGGCGGACTTCTTAATGACTTCCGCCATGTCATCAAATGAGCAATCAGGCACCTTTGCGAGGGCACGTTGGATAACCCCGGGGCCTGATACGCCGACGCTGACTACGCAATCGGGCTCCTCAATTCCATGGAACGCGCCGGCCATGAAGGGGTTGTCGCCAACAGCGTTGGAGAAGACGACGAGTTTGGCTGGCCCCAACACCGAGTTCTCTGTGTTGGAGTGTGCCGATTCAACGATCACTTCACCCATCCGCCCGATGGCGTCCATATTCAGTCCGGCACGGGAGGAGCCAATATTGACCGATGAACATACCAACCCGGTGGATGCCAGGGCTTCGGGAATGGAATCGATAAGCGCCCGATCGTATTTCGTCATTCCCTTTTCGACGAGGGCAGAATAGCCGCCGACGAAGTCCACACCGGTGGTTTTCGCCGCTTTATCCAAGGCGTGAGCAAGGGGTGTCGGATCCACACAGTCTGAGGCAGCGGCGACGAGAGACACAGGGGTGACTGATACGCGCTTGTTGACAATAGGTATTCCGAGTTCTCGGGAAATCCCTTCGGCCACCGGAACGAGATGCTCAGCGCAGCTCGTAATGGTGTCATAAATATGAGTGGCAGCCTTCTCGATATCAGAATTCGCACAGTGGAGAATGTTGATTCCCATGGTCACGGTGCGAATATCGAGACGCTGCTCCTCAATCATGGAAATGGTCTCGAGAATATTATGCTTTGTATCCATACCAACACCGGCCTATAACTCGTGCATGGCACGGAAAATAGCTTCCGACTGAAGACGTATCTTGAGTTTCTGCTCTACCTCTACGGGTTTCATAGCATCCTGTAGAGCATCGAGACTTTGAGAATTCTCATCAAAATCTACTTGCAGAATCATGGTGAAATAATCACCAATAATTGTTTGAGACACGTTAGTAATATTTGCGTCTACTTTTGCCAATTGCGTGGCCACAGCAGCGATAATTCCGGTGTGATCTAACCCGGTGACGGTCATGATCGCGATCATGTTATACAGAATAGCGGGAACCCATAGCAGGAAAACAACTGCGCTTCCATCCCTCATACGTGCCTGATACGTGGCGTTTTTGCTCGCACGTGGAAGTCTGGCGCGGCGTCGTCAAGATATGCACGCAGCACCGTCAAAGGCATGAGGGTATGAAAAAAGAGGCGCTACATAACGCAGCACCTCTGTGGTTGGCCTAACACGACCTACTTGCGCAAACTGTCTTCCAAAACATCAAGGGCGAGGGGTAACTCCGGAGCAGTATCACCTGCACCAACGGCAGAGAGCACCCCATCAAAAACGACGATCAGCAACGAACAAATGACCTCAGGGCTGACATCGGTCCGCATGACACCGTCGTCTATCTGCTGGGAGACCCTTCGCCGCACCGCATCGTCGATACGCTTGTGTTCGCTATTCCAACGACAACGAAATGATGGGTCAGTCCGGACGAGCCTTCCCACTTCGAGCTGGGTTAATGCCCATTGGTATCCATCAGGATTGTCGACGATGTTTCGCATAACGTCGATCAGTCCGTGAGAGGCTGCAATGTCTGCCATGTGAATCGCGTCTTCGCGCGCTAGTTCAAAGAACAGACCTTGTTTATCGCTAAAGTGGTGGAAGATCGCTCCGCGGGTTCGTCCGGTCGCCTCCTCGAGCCGCCGTACTGTTGCGCCTTCGTAGCCGTATTCGGCGAAACATGTACGCGCGGCGTCGAGAATCTGTGACCTCCTTCTTTCGAGGTCAACGTCACTGACTTTAGGCATGACCAATACCTGTTGCGAAGGCAGTCTGCCTTAGCTGTCTTCCTTCATCATCCGACGCAGGACGTACTGGAGGATGCCTCCGTTCCGGTAGTAGTCTGCCTCACCGGGTGTGTCGATACGAACAACTGCATCGAAGTTGACGGTTTCACCGTTTTCCTTCGTCGCGGTCACCTTGACCGTCTTCGGGATGGTGTCATCGTTGAACTTCTCGATGCCTTCAATGTCGTAGGTTTCCGTGCCATCGAGGCCCAGCGACTTCCAGGATTCGCCCTCTGGGAACTGAAGCGGGATGACGCCCATACCGATCAGGTTGGAGCGGTGAATACGCTCGAAGGATTCGGCAATGACGGCCTTAACACCCAACAGCAGGGTGCCCTTAGCTGCCCAGTCACGGGACGAACCGGTGCCGTATTCTTTACCGCCCAAGACGACGAGAGGAGTCTTTTCCTTCTCATAGTTCAGCGCAGCGTCGTAAATGAAGGACTGCGGTCCGCCTTCTTGGGTGAAGTCTCGGGTGTATCCACCGGAAACCCCATCAAGGAGCTGATTCTGCAGGCGAATGTTGGCGAAAGTACCGCGGACCATGACTTCGTGGTTACCACGACGAGATCCCAATGAGTTGTAGTCCTTACGGGCCACACCCATGGAGTCCAGGTACTGGGCCGCCGGGGTACCGGGCTTAATTGCCGACGCGGGGGAGATGTGGTCAGTGGTCACTGAATCGCCCAACAGCGCGAGGACACGAGCGCCCTTCACGTCCTCAACCGGATCCGGTTCGACGGACATGCCATCGAAGTAAGGGGCACGGCGAATGTAGGAGGACTCATCATCCCACGCGAATGTTTCACCATCCGGGGTATCCAGGTTCTTCCAGCGGTCGTCGCCTGCGAAGACATCTTGGTAGTCCGTCTCGTACATTTCACGGGAAATGCTGGACTCGATCGTGGATTCGATCTCATCCGTGGAGGGCCAAATGTCTTTGAGGTAGACGTCGTTGCCATCCTGGTCTTGGCCAAGTGGCTGCTCGTCAAAATCGAAATCCATCGTCCCGGCAATTGCGTAAGCAATAACCAAGATAGGCGATGCAAGGTAGTTCATCTTGACGTCTGGCGAGATGCGGCCTTCGAAGTTCCTGTTACCGGACAGGACAGCCGTTGCGGCAAGGTCAGCCTGGTTAATGGCCTGTGAGATTTCGGCGGGCAGTGGGCCGGAGTTACCGATACAGGTTGCACAACCGAAGCCGGAGAGATAGAAACCGAGGGCTTCGAGGTCTTTCCAGAGGTCAGCGCGCTCGAAGTAGCCATTAACAACCTGCGAACCAGGGGCACAAATGGTTTTGACCCATGGCTTCGCGTGCAGTCCCTTTTCAGCAGCCTTACGCGCGAGCAAACCTGCGCCAACCATCACTGAGGGGTTGGAGGTGTTAGTACACGAGGTAATCGATGCAATCGCGACCATGCCGTGGTCGAGCGTGTATTCGCCACCTTCAGGGGACTTCACGACGATCGGGGACGAGGGGCGACCCTCAGCGCCCTCGGCGGCAGATTCGCCATGGCCAGGCCGGGACTCGTTGTAGTCGGCGACATCTTCCTTAGCAGGAGCATCTGCTTCGACAACGTCCTTGACTTCGCCATCACTGTAGTTGTGAAGGTCCTTGCGGAACTGAGCCTTAGAATCGGTGAGCTCGATGCGGTCCTGTGGGCGCTTAGGTCCAGCGATCGATGCAACGACCGTCGAGAGATCCAATTCGAGGTACTCGGAGTACTCTGCCTCCGGAGTGTTCTCGTCAAGCCACATGCCTTGTTCTTTAGCGTAAGCCTCGACGAGAGCGCACTTCTCTTCGGAACGGCCAGTCAAGCGTAGATACCTGATTGTCTCTTCATCGATCGGGAAGATGGCCGCTGTCGATCCGAATTCTGGCGACATGTTACCGATGGTTGCACGGTTAGCAAGCGGCACTGAAGAAACGCCTTGGCCGTAGAACTCAACGAACTTACCGACGACTCCGTGCTGACGAAGCATGTCGGTAATGGTGAGGACGACGTCCGTCGCGGTCACGCCGGCGGGGATCTCACCCGTGAGCTTAAATCCAACAACGCGTGGCACCAGCATCGACACCGGCTGGCCGAGCATGGCAGCCTCGGCTTCAATACCGCCGACACCCCAGCCCAGAATTCCGAGGCCGTTTTCCATCGTCGTGTGGGAGTCAGTACCAATACATGTATCCGGGTAGGCAAGACCGTCACGGTCGAACACGACCCGGGCGAGGTACTCGATGTTTACCTGGTGAACAATGCCTGTTCCCGGGGGAACAACCCGGAAGTTGTCAAAGGCGCCAGTGCCCCAACGGAGGAACTTGTAACGCTCGTCATTGCGCTGGTATTCAATTTCGACGTTCTTCTCGATGGCATCTTCGGAGCCGAACGCTTCGATAATCACTGAGTGGTCAATGACCATCTCTGCAGGGTTGAGCGGGTTAACCGATTCTGCCTTGCCACCCAACGTGACCACCGCGTCGCGAATGGTAGCGAGGTCAACGATGCAGGCGACACCCGTGAAGTCCTGCATAAGGACGCGGGCCGGGGTGAACTGAATCTCAGTATCGGGCTCTGCGCTCGGTTCCCAGTTTGCAACAGCTTTGATGTGGTCAACAGTAGTGTTCTTGCCATCCTCGTTGCGGAGGAGGTTCTCTCCCAAAACCTTGAGGGAGTACGGTAATTTTTCCATGCCAGGAACGGCGGAAAGACGGAAATAGTCATACGACTTATCTCCAACCTTCAACGTCGATTTGGCATCAAAGGAGTTCTTACTTTCTGACACAGCGAGCTCCAGTCCTCTTCTCTTTCGACTTTCAGGGGTTACAGCTGTCAGAAAACTACTGACAAAGCTGCACAACGTCGTGATTCCTCATGATCCATTGTGGCAGCATTCAAGGCCGCCTGCGCGCAATACCTTGAACTTTGCTCTCAGAATCCCATGACAAGGGGGTTTGCCCAGCATATTGCAGCCCAAACTCTAACAGTACAGACGTACTGTAAGCGAATCTGGGGCCTTATTCACCCCCAAAAGTTACTTCCGGGGCCTGAAAGTTGATCCTGTGAGATCAAAAGGTCGCCCACAAGGCATTGATTCCTTTCACTTGGGAAACGTATTGGGGTAAAGCATTCACTTACGACGCGGCACGCAGCGTCGACAACCGCATGGGAGAGTTAAAGATGCGCGCCTCAAATAGAGCGCTCGCTATCGCGTTACAGTCGGCGACTTTCGGCGGGTTAGGGCAGAGGACTTAAGGAGGCCCGAGAGCGACCCCTTCTGGCGCATTTATTAGCTGATCCACAAACTAAGGGGAAGCGCCACAGCGTTCCCAAACCTTCAACCTCAACTTGAGGTTCAAGTTGACACGCCGAGAATATTCAAAACGTGGTGTAAATCACACTTTGTAATTATTCCGTTATCATCCCTGGTCAAGCCTTTAAGCGAGACTCTTGTCAGGATGTGAAGCTTGTTTTTTATGTGATTAGAGTTTCTTCCGATGTTCACGTGCTCTACGGTGGCACTGTTCAAAAAAATAAAGCTGTGCAACCAAAGTCGATACAAGTCAACCCCTGAGGCTAGAGAAGACTCTTCAACCATCCGCCAACCGGGCATGCGGGGAAGTATGCCCGATTGACAGAAGGTGAGGGGATCGGCACACCAACGTGGCTACAGTGGGCAGAAAGTCGTCAAGCTTTAAACCTTGACTTTCCTGTTACCACTTCCGTGGGTCGCTAGGTTCCGTAGCAAGGCTGGTTATCAGGTTTCTACCTCTATTGACTGACGGCTTCAGGCATAGCTCAGACGATGAATGCTTCCGATCAAAGGAGAAATGGCGTGGTAGACCGCAGGGCCTTCCGGACGTCCCATCCGCGACATGCACGCACTCGGCTTGCGGCCGTCTTGCTGTGTGCCGGGCTAGGGGTAACCTCTGCTCCACATGCCATGGCAGCGCCGAACGACGATCCCAATTCCGTCGCGTCGCTTGCCAACGATTTAACTCAGGCACAGAAAAAGCTGACTGAGCTGCAAAATGAACAAGGCGGCATCCGTCAAGAAGCAAATAAGACTGTGTATGAGCTGGATGAGGCCACCAGCGATGCAAACGATGCACAGGAGAAGGTTGTCCAGGCACGGGCGAGGCTCGACAAGTCCCAAAAAGACGTCGAGGAAGCCCAGGACAAGTTAAACTCCCTGTCGCGTTCGCAGTACACGCAAGGTCAAGATTCCAATGCGGTGACGATGGCAGCTGGGGAAGATGCCGTCGCTAATACTCTTGACCGCGCTTCATACTTGCGCACCGAGGCAGCGAAGCAACGCAAAGTTGTCTCGCAGCTAGACAAGGTGCGTACTCAGGCTGCTAATGAGGAGTCCTCTCTCCGCAAGCTGCTTGCCGACGCCTCCGCTAAGCGTAAGGACGCGAAGGAATCCAAGGACAAGGCTCTTGAAGCGATTCAAACAGCGTCACGAAAAGCAGCGGACCTGCAAAAATCTATCCAGGAAGCCGAAGCTCGCAAGAATGAGATCCAGTCACGCCTCGACGAAGTAAAGGGCGACAAGACTGGTTCCTCTAGCAATTCAACAGCGGCGCCGGCTCAGAACAACGCCAGTGACACAAGTGCGGCAAGTCCTTCCACCTCTGCTTCGGCAACGCAGGACACCAAACCGGCTTCGGATTCTGCATCACCAGCTAATAACGCTGCTGACAACCAGGACAACTCGTCGGACAGCGCTTCGTCTGACGACCAATCGAGCACAAGCTCTGCGCCGACAACGGAGCAATTAGCGTACGACACGGCTAATGACGGTGATGCGGGGGCCGGCGAGCCCAAGCAGGAATCCACCGAGCCCTCGTCGGATGCAACTGAGCAGCCGTCTTCAAATGAGCCAGCTACGGCTTCCTCGGAGAATTCTGCCCAGGATCAGCAGGATTCTGCGCAGAATGACCAGGCAGACAGCTCCAGTAGTGCAGATAATGCGGACGACCAGGGCGCTAAGGCCGACCAGGGCATTGACTACGCTGCTGCAGATCAGACCGAAAAAGAGCGGTCCGAAGCTGCCGTCGACGCGAAGCAGAAAGCTGATAACGCTTTAGCTGCCGCCAAGGATGCCAAGGAGAAGGAAGACAACGGCGATCCAACCGTTGAGCAGGCACGTCAAAATGCAGCCAACCTGGCGACGATCGCTTCCGAGGCGGTCAAGCGTGTAGAAGAGTTGACCGAAAAGCTGCGGCAGATTTTGGGTGCAGCCTTCGATTCCTCGTCTAACGACGCTGACAAGGCGCTCATCGGGCTCACCTCGAGTGGCTTGGCGGCCTTAGCAGCCGGACTGAAGGCAGGCCAGGAAGGAAACGACCCGGTTGCTGCCGCCGTTAATGGCGGGCGTCAGGCAGCGCGTCAAGCGTGGGACCAGATTCAGAATCAGTCCGATAACAGCGGCAGTAACGCCGGTAACACCGGTAGTGCTAACACCGGTTCGGGATCTGCGTCTACGGCAACGGACAACACTGGTAGCGGCTCGGGTAGCGACAACAGTGGATCCACGGCTTCTGGTTCCAGCTCGACGAGATCTGACAACACGAGTAATGATCAGAGCAGCAGCTCAACATCGTCGGGTAGCACTGGATCAACCAGCACTGACACCGACAGCGATGGATCCGACTCGGACGACGAATCCACGTCGACTACTTCGCAGCTAGTCAACGGTCTCAAGAACAACTCTGACGCCTTGAACCGAGTGACCGACGGTACTGACCAGGCATCACTCGCTACCTCAATTGGCGGAGGAAACTCAGCCAATAGCTCCACGACGGGAACGACCAACACAGGCGACAATGCACAAACCGCAACCAGCGGTTCTGCAGAAACCCGGATCAACGCCGTCATCGCTCGTGCGCAATCACAGCTAGGGGTGCGTTACTCCTGGGGTGGCGGAAACTACTATGGCCCGACCGTCGGCATTAGGGATGGCGGGGTCGCTGACCAATACGGCGATTACGCTCACGCTGGTTTCGACTGCTCCGGCCTGGTGCTGTACGCCTTCTACATCGCTGGCTTCAAGTTGCCGCACTACACAGGAGCGCAGTACCAATCGGGAACTCAGTATCCTGCTTCCCAGATGAAGCGCGGTGACCTGATCTTCTACGGTCCTAATGCTAGCCAGCACGTCGCAATCTACCTGGGCAACGACCAGATGATTGAGGCACCTGAGTCCGGCTCAGTCGTCAAGATCAGCCCAGTTCGTTATGGTGGCATGACTCCGAACGTTGTCCGGCTCATCTCATAAACTAGGCTAGGTCTGCACTCCACACGCACTGCTCACTCCCGTCCTTATCGACGTGGGGATCACCTTGCCGGTACGGTCGTGTACTGGCACGGCACGAGCGCAGCGTGTGGCTTTTGCCGTTAACACCATTGTCTACTGAGAATTGAGACTGTTGAGATGGCCATAAACGATGCCCCGGCGTTGACAGAACCGCCTGGCAGGAAGGACGATCGACCGGCGCACAACCAGATCAACGCCAACGATTGTGGCAACTCACAGACCAGTGAGTACCCCGTTGACGCTATCGTTGTCGCCTCATTCGGTGGCCCAGAAGGACTAGATGATATTCGTCCTTTCCTCGAAAATGTAACTAGGGGTCGTGGCATCCCGCCGGAGCGTCTCGACGAAGTAGGAGAACACTATCACCACTTCAACGGCATCAGCCCTCTTAATGGTTTAAACCGCGAGATCATTAGACACGTCGAAAAAGAACTTGAAAAGCAAGGTCGCAATCTCCCTGTGTATTTCGCTAACCGGAATTGGCATCCATTCTGGAACGAGACCATAGAGAAGATGGCTCATGACGGAATCCGCCATGCGCTTGTATTTGCTACCTCTGCATGGGCGGGATATTCGGGATGCCGTCAATATGATGAAGACATTGAAAAAGCACGACGCCATTGCCATGACCAGGGAATTACGCCCCCGGATTTAACGAAGCTGCGTCAGTTTTACGACCACCCAGAGTTCATCGAGGCTGAAGCAGAAGCCGTACAAGAAGCACTCGCCAAAATACCCAGCAACAGGAGAGAAGACTGTCGAATAGTTTTCACAGCTCACTCTATTCCGGTCTCCGCGGATAAGACGTCCGGAAACCCCGATGATGGGGACTACCTGTATTCACGGCAAATTTATGAGGCCGCACATTTGACGGCCACCAAACTTGGGCTGTCAGACGATGATTTCGACCTCGTCTGGCAATCGCGTTCCGGCCCACCGCATATTCCGTGGTTGGAACCCGATATTGTGGATCATATTTCAACACTCCACGACCAGGGGATTCCGGCTGCGGTTGTGTCTCCTATAGGGTTCGTGTCCGACCACGTAGAAGTGGCATGGGACCTTGACACTGAGCTAGCTCATGAAGCAAAAGATTTTGATATGGCCATCGAGCGGGCGGCAACCGTGGGGCCAACGCAGCGATTCACCCGAATGATCATCGATTTGATCGATGAATACATCGAAGGCAGAGAGCCTCTCCGCCTCGGCGGTGAGCCCCAACATGGATGCAGCCTCAACGGGGTCCCGTGTTTTGACAACTGCTGTGTTCCCCCGGCAAAGCACAAACACCATAAATAGTCGCAGAGATTACCTAGGGATTGTTCATCTTGGTATCGATTACCTAGGTATCGCACGAAGCATCTCGCGGACAGCGTAATCCAGCGAGGCTATCCGGGCCTGCCGAATAACCCTGAGCAGAGGGAGGACGTGCTCGTCCCACGTTGCTCCATTGTCGGTAGCGCGCGCTGTATCAATAATTGCTGATAGATGGTCAGCTCGCGCGGACAGCTTCTCTGCTCTCGGATTAAAACCTGCAGGAAAACCAGCAGAGTCATAAAAATCCGTCAGAGTTCCCACCCGAAGCCGTACATCCGGGACATCAGCAATAGCTGCTCGCATCGATGTAATCATCGACGCAGCGTTCCTCGTAGCCTCGGAAAGAGCTAAATCAGCTTCACCAATCGCTGGTGCCGGAGGAGCCGGCACGTCTTCCCCAATTGACGACGCCGTTAAACGCGGGATCCCGTCGGAACGAGAGGGAATAACCAATACGCGCGAATCTGGATCCCCAGACGAAATCACCAATCCCGCTCCCGCGCGGGAAATAGCCTTCTGGTCATCCGAATGACCGGGCACGTGCGGAGGATCACCGGGCGCTGCCAAAACTATACGGACGAGCGGGTCGTCGGCAGTGTGATCGGAATAATCCGACGCTGCCTGTCGGAGTTCACCCAACAAGTGGACCATCTCGTTGCGCGGAAGTGAATACAGATCATGCCACGCATCAATAGTGTCGTCCGTCGACGCCTCACCAATGAGCCAAAACGCTGTCCATGCTGCTGACCGGTGGACGCGCGCCCACTCATTGCACAGGCCCGAGATAGTTGACACATTCATGGCGTGCCACCATAGCACCTCTCACGGGATACCGTGTCCTCGTCTCACCAGGTTCACGTCGCCTCAGTACACTTCCTCGGTATGAGTTTCCACGACCGCTATTCAGGTGACATCTATGCCGGGCATCCACGCTCCAAGCCCCGCGAGTTCCCCGTACTCCCAGCTAAACCTGGCTTAGTGGTTGAAGATATCGCCAGTGGTTATGTGGGAGCGATCGTCGAATTTGAGCGGACATACGACGGAGATTTCGTTCGGTTGGAGGACCGATACCGACGAACGCGTCTGTTCAAAATGCGCAAAGGGGCGTTCCTCTACGAAGGAAAACCCGTCACATTAGTCCGCTATGTTCCACCAAAAGATCCACGACAACAACGAAGCGCATCCGGATCACGGCGTGTAGAAAACCTGCGTGCCAAAGTAGCTGCTCCATCACGAATCTGGGTCGAAGGCGTCCATGACGCGGCGATCGTGGAGCGTATATGGGGCCATGATCTTCGCGTAGAAGGCGTCGTCGTCGAGTACCTTGAGGGTCTCGATAATGCACCGCAACGGGTACAAGATTTTCATCCCACTGCTGAGCGTCGTATCGGGATCCTCGCCGACCACCTGGTTGAGGGTTCAAAGGAATCGTTATTGACCCAGGAGCTTGGTCCGCATGTCATGGTGACTGGTCACCCGTTCATTGACATCTGGGCTGCCGTCAAACCATCGTCCGTTGGTATCAAGGCCTGGCCCGACGTTCCTTATGGTGAGGATTGGAAGACGGGTGTGTGCCGACGGCTCGGATGGTCGGATCCGAAAGAGGGGTGGAACCGTGTCTACAACAGTGTGAATTCGTTCCGAGACGTCGATTCCTCGCTCATTGGTGCGGTTGAACGACTGGTCGATTTTGTCACCGTCGGGCCCGAGTAGGCAGAAACGACGACCCTGTTTTCTGTCATAGCCTTTCTGTACGCTGGACAACGTGAATGCCTTGGTGTGGTTTATCGGTGCGGTACTTCTAGCTGTGCTGGAGCTTTTCGGTGGCGATTTCGCACTATTGATGTTGTCTGGCGGTGCTCTCGCCGCAGCAGGTGTGTCTTTTTTCCAGGCCCCGCTCTGGGTCTCAGTCGTGGTTTTCGCTGTTGTGTCATTAACACTCATGTTCGTTCTGCGTCCCTTTTTGAAGCGCAAACTCAGCGAAAAGATCGAAACAGCGGATTTCTCGCCGCGAGCCTTGGTGGGAACAACAGGGGAGACGGTCGAGCAGATTTCGTCCTCATCGGGGATTGTTCGGCTCAATGGCGATTTCTGGTCCGCTCGGAGTGCCTTTCATGACGACGTTTTCGAACCTGGGGACACCGTCGTGGTGAGCCGCATTGAAGGCAACACAGCTTTTGTCTTAGACAGGAGGGATTAATTCATGAGCGCTGGCACTATCGTGATCGTAGCCATCATTGTGGTCATCGTCCTTATCATCATGATGTCCATCAAGTTGGTCCCACAGGGGACGGCGGCAGTCATTGAACGACTCGGACGGTACACGAAAACTGTCGAAGGGGGAATAACGTTCCTCATTCCATTTGTCGACCGTGTCCGATCCCGCGTGGATACCCGCGAACGTGTCGTCAGCTTCCCGCCCCAAGCGGTGATTACGCAGGATAACTTGACCGTGGCAATTGATACCGTGGTCACGTTCCAAATAAACGACCCCATGCACTCCATCTACGGTGTGGATAATTACCTCACCGGTGTTGAGCAGACCACGACGGCTACGCTTCGTGATGTCGTGGGTGGCATGACGCTGGAAGAGACTTTAACGTCACGCGAGGTCATTAATAGACGTCTCCGTGGTGAACTGGATAACGCCACGACAAAGTGGGGGCTGCGTATTAGTCGAGTCGAGCTTAAAGCGATTGATCCGCCACCGTCGATTCAGCAGTCGATGGAAAAGCAGATGAAAGCAGACCGCGAAAAGCGTGCCATGATTTTGACTGCGGAGGGTCAGCGCGAGGCTGATATCAAGACTGCCGAAGGTGAAAAACAAGCGCGTATCCTTGCCGCCGAGGGCGAAAAGCATGCTGCCATCTTGCAAGCGGAAGCCGAGCGCCAGGCTGAAATTCTTCGCGCCGAGGGACAGCGAGCAGCCCGTTACCTACGCGCACAGGGTGAAGCTCGCTCCATCCGTAAGGTGAATGCTGCTATCAAAACCTCGCAGGTCACGCCGGATGTTCTTGCTTTCCAATACCTCCAAAAGCTTCCTGAGATGGCTGAAGGATCTGCCAACAAGATGTGGCTGATTCCGTCGCAATTCGGTGATGCCCTGGAGTCCTTCACCAAGCAGTTCTCAGACAAGGATTCCGACGGGGTATTCCGCTACGAAGCTCCTAGTGTCGACGAAGAAACCAAGGCAGAGGCAGCGACGGATGAGGATGACGACTGGTTTACCACTCAGTCGGCCCCAGAAATCGCCAAAGCCGTCGCTGAGGCAAACGCCGTCGCGAACAAAACGGTGGATGATCCATTAGACAGTGCTCTGGCCGCTAAACGGAACACGGCGAAGAAGCTCGGGGAAGATCCCTCCACTGCGGGTTCAGAGAGCATCGACGTTGCCGATGCTGACGATCAACCGGACGTCGATTCACCGGAGGACGCGTCGAACGAATAGTTAAAGTTCCTCTGCTCGGGTCAAAAGGTGGACGGCAAGATCCCATCCCGCTTGCTCTGCCTGCCAGCCCGCCGCGACAAGACGCTGCGACATTGCTTGTTTAGAGATACCGAGCTCTGCCGCAGCGTCATTTTGTGTATACCCCTGCCGCATGAGCGCTGTTGCTTCTCGACCTTCCTCAGTCCTCCGGGTTAGCACGTGGCCGATCAACGAAAACGCCGCGGAAATATCTGAAGCGAGCTCTGAACTTGCTATGGAAGAGTCCTGGGAGATCGTGGCTATCGACGCGCCCACTGTGCCGGCCCGCTTACCTGTACAACTACGGGCGACAACGGACGGATCGTGTCCTCCTATTCCAATCCCAATAGCCCACTCACCAGCAGAAAGAAAAGCCATGACGACTTGCGCTTCAGATTCTGCGTCGCGGGTAAGAAGTGAAATCTCTTCCACGCCTTCTACTGTGGACTTGAGAACTCCCGCCAAGTGCTCCATAGCCTGAGCACTATTTTTTACGTATTCCGCCCGTCTCATGGTCCGTCCCCGGAACCGAGCATGTACTGCAAAAAGTGATCGAGCCGACGTTCCTCGCGTGTGAGCCATTGCCATGAAGTCAAGGATACTAGCTTGTCATATTCTCGTGTTTTCGTGCGTTTCAATCGTGGTGTCGTCTTTACTTGCCCGTGGTGGCCGCGCAATATCGACAATTAAGCCCGTCAGGCCGACCCCAAAAAGTATGACACTGATCAAAATGGTTAAGGGGCTACCTTGTCCCGCCGCAGCGTCGCCAACGAGAACAGTAGCGATCGTACCTGGAGCCGACCCAACTACCGTTGCCAAGGTAAAGGGCAATGCGTTTATCGACGACAAAGCACACACATAGTTCAGAACAGAAAATGGGACGGCGGCAATCATGCGGAGAGAACCAACTGCTAGCCAGCCGCGGCGTCGTAAATGGGCATTAACCCCATCGACAGCAGGGTGGGTGAGGCGTGACTGCACCCAGTCTCGTCCCAGACGGCGAACAATGAGCAGGGATAGTAACGCTGAACATCCGGTCGATATCAGCGCGACACCTATGCCAATAAGCGGGCCGAAGAGGACGCCACAACTAAGGGTAAAAACTGTCCGGGGTATTGGAAACTGGGTTGCAAGAATATAAACAGCCGAAAAGACAAAGGGAAACCACCACCCAGCACCCACGGACCAGTCTCTGAAGGTGGTCACTGAGGGGAGTGGAACGACGAATAGGGCGGCTCCCAGCGCAACGAGGATGATAACACTCAGCACTTGATTGAGACGTGTCCAACGCAACCAACCGTGACACACATCGCGAATGATGACGCCGATGATATTGAGGAACTGCGCTAAAGCTCGTGACGTTGTTGTTATGGCATGACGGATCCAGGATCGTCGGCCGGGTGAGTCGGCCTGAGCGCACGTTTGAGTTACTACGTCACGTCGTCGCATAACGTCGGCAAGCCTACCTTCTGGCTGCTCCGTGGATAAGAAAGGTGACCCCAGATTGTGGCTCACATTATTCACCACACATAGGGGAGACGTACGTCACATCACGCTAGAATTGACAGATAATTCGCTATCAAACGGGCGGTAGCGACGTGGAGTCGGGAAAATATCAACCAATGGGGACTACCCTGAGAAGGGAGTGAACGTCGTGCAGGCTCCGCTGTGTTTAACGAAAACACCTGCAAGATAACCATTATGAATGGTGTTGCCACAGCATCGCTGAGCTAGACCACTGCACCGGTTCACCTAAAGAGATTAACCTACTTTGAACGACCAGGACGGAGGGTCAGTTGTGACTGACTCACAGGTTGGCACGGAAGATGCCGCCCTGCAGCACGAATGGTATCGGGCAGTTGCGAAAGTTTTTGCTCGAACCCGCAAGCAGGATCCTTCCGACGTTCCGGATGATGTGTGGAAGAAGCTCATCAAGCCGACTTACGACGGAATAGATGTCAAACCGCTGTATATGCGGACCGATCAAGGACCAGAACCATCTGCTCCCGGTGAATTCCCATATACACGTGGAGCTAAGCTCCTTGAGGCTGACAATGCCGGATGGGGAATTCGCGAGGTTTTTGGACCTGCCGTCGAAGTTAATGCAACTGCCGGCGGACAGAGCGCGAAAGACATTAACAAGCGAATCCTCCACGCACTGAATGTCGGGACCACAGTTATTGAGCTCAAGGGAATTCAACCCACGGATATCTCAGGAGTCCTCAATGACGTCTATCTTGATCTTGCCCCGATTGCGCTTGCTACCCCCTCTGAAGAATTAGGGGACGCTTTTCTCGATTTCCTTGAGGCCAATGGCGACGACAAGACGACTGCTGACCTCGGCGCTTCACCGCTGACGTCAGGCTTCGATTCATCGCAAAGTGTTGATCTCGACACAGCCATTGCATGGGCAAAGAAAGCATCTCAACTTCCCGGGGCAGTTCACGCCATCACTGTCAACGGTGTTTCGTTAAGCAACCAAGGTGCTACAGACTCCCAAGAAATTGGGCTGGTCCTGGCGGCAACGCTTGAGTATTTGCGGAAGCTTACCGAAGCAGGTCTATCTGTCGATGACGCAGTCGATCAGATTTCGATTCGTCTCGCCGCGACCGACGACTTCTTCTCGACGATCTGTAAATTCCGTGCGCTCCGGTCGCTTCTGGCACGCGTGTGGGAAGTGTTGGGGATTGTGGAGCATCCTTTGCCCGCGATCCATGCGGAAACAGCACCAGTGATGTTCGCTCAGCGCGACCCCTACACGAATATTCTCCGGTGCACGATTGCTTCATTTGCGGCAGGCGTCGGTGGGGCCACGAGCGTACTGGTTCATCCCTTCGACTATGCAATCAAGAATGGGTTGCCGGGAGCTCGACGTAGCTTCGCTCATCGCATTGCGCGAAATATCAACCTTCTCCTTTTGGAAGAGTCTCACTTGGGATTTGTTGCTGATCCCGCTGGTGGCTCGTACTACGCTGAGTTCTTCACCGACCAGCTCGAGGAGAAGTCATGGGGAGTCTTAACAGACGTCGAATCTAAGAATGGCTTCATCGCTGAAACCGATAACGGCGATATTCAACGACTCCTCGACGAATCGTATGAAAAACGGCGCGACGATATTGCTCATCGCCGTACCAAGGTGACAGCGATCAACGAATTCCCGAACCTTGCAGAAAAGCCTTTGGCGGCCGATCTGCGCATCGAGCCGACGGGCGTTCGGCGTTGGGGAGCAGATTTTGAGGCGCTGAGGAACAGGTCGGACGCGTTCTTCGAGAAGGAAGAGAAGCGGCCTGTCATAAAATTGGCGCCTCTCGGCCCCCTGGCCAAGCACAATATTCGCACTGGTTTCACCACGAACCTCCTGGCCTCTGGTGGTATCCAGGCGGATAACCCAGGACAAGTCACCCCGGACGACGAGAACTTCGCAACTCAATTCAAAGACGCCCCCATCGTGGTCGTCTGCGGTACGGATGCGGAATATGCAGAGAATGCTGGTTCCGCTATCGATGCCCTGCGAGCTGCAGGAGTGAAGAAGGTTCTCCTGGCGGGCGCTCCGAAGGCCGTTGAGAATCTCGATGATTCTTCAAAGCCTGATGACTACCTGAACATGAAGATTGATGCAGTCTCGACGTTGTCGGGCCTGCTCGATGAGCTCGGCGCATAATCGCTGTTAGGACTGTGACAACAATGAGCACAAGTATTCCGAATTTTGCCGATGTTTCGCGAGCTACAGAGAAGGCAGCGACGACATCAGCTGAAGAAGATAAGGGGACGTGGACAGTACCCGAGGGTTTCGACGTCAAACGCGTCTACAACGGCGAAGATAGGAACCATGTCCTCACGGCAGGGCATCCCCTCGATTCGTATCCCGGCATCAAACCATTCATGCGGGGTCCGTATCCGACGATGTACACGAACCGTCCGTGGACGATTCGCCAGTACGCTGGTTTCTCGACCGCTGCAGAGTCGAACGCGTTCTACCGTCGCAACCTGGCTGCAGGCCAGAAGGGTTTGTCGGTGGCCTTCGACCTGCCGACTCACCGCGGTTATGACTCAGACAATCCGCGTGTTCAGGGCGACGTCGGTATGGCTGGTGTAGCCATCGACTCCATCCTGGATATGAAGGAGCTGTTCGAGGGAATTGACCTCGGTAGCGTGTCGGTCTCAATGACGATGAACGGTGCTGTTCTGCCGATTTTGGCCCTGTACATCATCGTCGCCGAGGAGCAGGGTGTTCCTCCGGAGAAGCTAGCCGGAACGATTCAGAATGACATTCTGAAGGAGTTCATGGTCCGTAATACTTATATTTATCCTCCGCAGCCGTCGATGAGGATTATTTCGGAGATCTTCGAATACACCTCTAACAAGATGCCGCGGTGGAACTCCATTTCGATTTCCGGATATCACATTCAGGAAGCTGGAGCTACGGCTGACCTCGAACTGGCTTACACCCTGGCGGATGGACTTGAGTACATTCGCGCTGGCCTGAATGCTGGCCTTAACATCGACGCTTTCGCACCTCGCCTCTCGTTCTTCTGGGGCATTTCGATGAATACCTTCATGGAAATTGCGAAGCTCCGTGCTGGCCGTATTTTATGGAGCGAAATCGTCAGTAAATTCAACCCTGAGAACCCGAAGTCACGCGCTCTGCGTACACACTCCCAGACATCGGGGTGGTCGCTTACCGCTCAGGATGTGTATAACAACGTGGGGCGTACCTGCATCGAGGCTATGGCGGCAACGCAGGGACACACGCAGTCACTGCACACGAACGCTCTGGACGAGGCTCTCGCGCTCCCGACAGATTTCTCGGCTCGTATTGCCCGTAACACCCAGCTGATTTTGCAGCAAGAGTCCAATACGGTGCGTCCGGTCGACCCGTGGGCTGGCTCCTACTACGTCGAATGGCTGACCAACCGGTTGGTCGAGGAAGCTCGCGAGCACATTCGCGAAGTGGAAGAAGCCGGCGGTATGGCGAAGGCCACCGAGCAAGGCATTCCGAAGCTGCGTATCGAAGAGGCTGCAGCACGTACGCAGGCTCGTATCGACTCTGGCCGTCAGGCTCTCATCGGTGTCAATAAATATGTGGGCGTCGAAGATGAAGCCATCGAAGTCCTGAAGGTTGAAAATAGCCGTGTTCGTCAGGAACAGCATGACAAGCTACAGAAACTTCGTGCTGAACGTGATCAAGGCGCTGTCGACCAAGCTCTGAATGCTTTAACCGGAGCTGCAGGCATGGACGGATCTCACGGTAATCTTGAGCACAATCTTCTGAAACTTGCTGTCGATGCTGCCCGCGTTGGTGCCACCGTCGGGGAGATGTCTGATGCTCTCGAAAAAGTATTCGGCCGTCACCAGGCAGAGATCCACACGCTCTCGGGTGTGTATAAAGACGAGGTAGGTAAGGACCGTTCCGTGGGTAATGTCGCTAAAGCCACCGCTATGGCGGATGCATTTGCCGAGGAAGAAGGTCGTCGGCCACGTATCTTCATTGCGAAGATCGGACAGGATGGTCACGACCGTGGGCAGAAAGTCGTGGCGTCCGCCTATGCTGACTTAGGTATGGACGTTGACGTCGGACCTCTATTCCAAACTCCTGCCGAAGCTGCTCGGTCTGCTGTTGATTCCGACGTGCACGTCGTCGGGGTATCGTCGCTGGCAGCTAGCCACTTAACAATTGTCCCGGAGCTCCGCGAGGAATTGAAGAAGCTGGGCCGCGAAGACATCATGATCATCGTGGGTGGCGTTATTCCTCCAGGAGATTTCCAAGAACTGTACGACGACGGTGCCGCCGCTATTTACCCACCGGGCACTGTTATCGCAGATTCGGTGATCGACATGTTGACTAAGCTATCAGCACACATGGGAATTGAGCTTCATGTCGACGATGACGAAAAATCGGACGACTCTGATGAAGCTGAGGACAAGGCAGAGGCCTAAGGCATAACGCTAGGGAATAGCGGCACAACATTCACGATTACCGAGAGTTTTGCGTCTGACTTAACGAGTGTTCGGTGGTGAGCGGAATGATAAAGAATCATTATTCTTCCCGTTTGTGTCGAGATTCCTTAGCTGCATGATGAGCGCTCTTTTCCCGGCCAATTGGGGTGGGGAAGAGGGCGCTTTGTCCTCATGGTGACCATTATGTAGAGAGTAACGTCGAGCATCTCGCGGTCCGCCGAGTTTTCAAACAAAGACATAATTAATTACATGATTTACTTATAAAATTACTTTTTATGACGAGCTCTTCGTAGAAAGGCGGAGATATCAATGTCTTCCGATAGCCAAGCGCGGGGAGATGAATTTCTCGAGTCAACCCTCGGGTCTTTAACGACGACCGCAGGGACTGAAGTTCCAGGAAAGTCAGCGGTTGCTCCGGAAGCGGTTAAGCGAGCCCGCCACCGCATCGACGTGGACGCTTTGTTCACCTCTGTACGCAATAATGAGCGCACCCAACTTGCTCGGGCTATCACTTTGCTTGAGTCATCTGCGCCGGCGCATCATGTGTTAGCCCAAGAACTATTGGTGAAGTTGCTTCCTTTCTCTGGAAAGGCATTGCGGGTAGGTATTACGGGCGTCCCTGGCGTCGGTAAATCTACGTTCATTGAGCGCCTTGGGTTGTACCTCGTGGAAAACGGCCACAAAGTCGCGGTGCTCGCTATTGATCCTTCGTCTACCCGTTCACGAGGGTCAATTTTGGGGGATAAGACACGAATGACGAAGCTATCGCAGAGCGAGAACGCGTATATTCGACCATCACCGAGCGCCGGAACACTTGGTGGTGTAGCTAAAGCGACCCGCGAAACGATGATTGTCATGGAAGCCGCAGGTTACGACGTTATCCTCGTCGAGACTGTCGGTGTAGGGCAGTCGGAAGTTGCTGTTAGCGAGATGGTCGACTGCTTCACCTTCCTGGCATTAGCAGGCGCTGGGGACCAGCTGCAGGGCATCAAAAAAGGCATTCTTGAGCTTGCCGACCTTGTCGCTATCAACAAGGCAGATGGGGATAACGTTCGCCGAGCAAAGAGAGCTGCGCGGGAACTGGGTGCGGCGATGCGGATGGTTCGACCAGCAAATGCATCGTGGAAACCGCCGACAATGACGATGTCTGCTGCTGAAGGCAACGGCGTTGAGGAGTTCTGGAAAGTAGTTGAAGAGCACCATGATCAAATGGTGGCCGAGGGCCGATTTGATGAGCAACGTAAAAATCAGCAAATTGGCTGGACATGGCAAATGGTCCATGAAACTCTACTAACCCGGTTAAACACATCTGAGGCAGTAAAAAAGGAAAAGAAGCTGATTGAAAAGCAGCTTCGCGCCGGCCAGGTGACACCGACGATTGCGGCAGAACGCATCCTCAAGGCTTTTGATACCGGAGAGACGACTGGTGGCCAGCTGAGTAAACACGAGTAGCCAAGATAGTGCTACTTGTATGGCAAAACCCGGGTCCTGATCAATGTTCAATCGGAACCCGGGTTTATTCTGTGTCCGGAGGGGGACTTGAACCCCCACGCCCGTTAATAGGGCACTAGCACCTCAAGCTAGCGCGTCTGCCATTCCGCCACCCGGACAGGGTAAAAAGTCAGCAATTAGCTGAGCACGAGGCAATACTCTAGTTGTCTCAAAGTCTGTGCACAAATCTGCTGGTCACAAATCGTGACACACGTCTTGAAGGGCCCACGCAATTCCGGATGCGTGGCAATGGGGATTTCTTTTTCCCCTGCGTATCGGGGCTAATTCGATAACTGGTCATCACCGACTGACGCTAGGCAAGGACGTCTTAGTGCGCTACTATTAGGCCAGATTCGCACCGCACCCTGGGGGACAGGCACGCGGAGCGCAATGGGGGATTAATTTTTGGGGGATCTATCTACGATGACATGTTCGTCGCTCAATCCAAGTCCTAATAGATACCGTGTGCCCACGGTATCGCTATCGGCCCATCACCAGCGTAAGAAAGGCCTCCTCGAGTTTACTTGTATCGCTATGGCCGTATGGATGCTAGCGGGGTGTCACACAACCACTGACAAGAGCAGTGAAATAAATTCGGGCCTTTCCGAAACGACGTTGAGCAGTTCTGTAATGACGCATCCTCCCATTTCTTCACAATCACCTGTAGAGAAATATGACTCAAAGAAGAACAATGATGAGGTCCCATTGTGGGAGCGCCCGGAAATATTGGCTAAATATCCGGTGAAAGCAAAGAAGAACCCCGATGGATCCTATGACTACTCAGACCCACGTTTTGAGAACGCCGACCTCTGCGAAGATGCTCCGCCAGGGTATTGGGAGAGTAGGGGATTCATAAAGAAATCATCCGAAAAAGATGAATTTTTGCATTTTAATGACTGCCTTTTGAGAGAGAAGAATGAAACGCAGCCACTATTGATGGATTTCGGCACCGACAAACGAAGTAGAGAAGAAGTCCCAGGTAAAAGGGTTGAGAACGAGAATCCTGCAACCTTTACACGTTGGGGAAGCATAGTAGGAGATCCTCATTGCGTGGTCTACACCGAAACTCAACTCGGACGCGTCGCGGTTCAAGCTATAGATGAGTCACGGACTTTGAACGAAGCAGAATTATGCGATTTAGTTAAAACACTGAATGAGAGGTTAACTTAAAGTGGCCATTTCGATTGATACTTGTTCCCTAGATAGGGCTCTAGAATTCCTAGAGAATGGAAATGATATCTCTGGGGGCAAATATATTCTATATTCCAAAAAATTATCTGGGGACTACACTGGTGAGCCTGGGTTGCGAATGTTGGGGGAGCAACATTGTCAGGTAATTGACGGTGAAACCGGCAGCGCGATGCAGACTTTGCGGCAGCTCCGGCATCTCATCCGCTGGTTGGCTGAAGGCACGAAGGAAATGCGGGGTGCGTTTGTTGGCCAAGACGATGCCTCAGCGGCCATACTCTGCGGGCTGAAGTCGATACAGGACACAGAGTTCACCTTCCCGACACGTCCAGATGGAGCATTTAGCCCCTTTGATTTCACTGACCCCACTCACGGTGGCACCGATGACCCGGCGGCCCTCGTGGCCATGCTTGATGCCGGGAACGATAGCGACATTTATGCTCTTGCCGACTATTGGCGCAGCCTGTCCAGTTCTTTAAACAAGACTGTCGACGCCCTCGCACGAGCCCGCACTCAATTGGAAGAAAATGCCGGAGAAGCAATTAACGCCGCAGCCGCCTGCTGCGGCCAGGTGATGGCCACGGCTCAAACTTTCGCCGATAACGCCACCGCCATGCACGCTTCCGTCTCCCAACTGCCCCACATCCGGCAGACTGCCCGCACGCAGATTGCCGCCATCGAAGCCGAGCACGCCGCAGCGGTCGCCGCAGCCACCAACCCCGCCGGAGTACAGGCAGCCGGAGAAGCAGCACGGGCAGCCACTCGTGAATTCATGACCGGCCCTTATCAAGCCATGCTCACTGCGGCGGTGCCACCACTACGCAACCTCACCGAACGACCCAACGTCGGGCAGGGTGGAGGACACCTCACTGCACATGCACCAACAGCCATACACAGCAGCACAGCCGGTGTTTCCCCGACTAGCGTCATGAGCGCCACCCACGGCACACCAGCCGTCGGAACAGCCGGGACATCCGTCGGAGGAACAACGACCAGCACAGGTGGAGGACCAGCAGGCGGAGGGGTAGTTGGCAACACCACCACACCACCGACCCCGGCAAATACAGTCCCCGCCGCGGTTCCTTCTCAATTCCGGCCATCTAAGGGAACGAACAGTTTTTCTCCTTCACACACCAATCCCGGAGCATCCGCACATACACACATCCCCATGCCGTATGGGCCGCCGACAACTATTGCGGTCAATCAGTCGCCACGTACCTCCGCACCTCACACTCCACGGACCTCGTATAATAATGGCCCCAACAACGCCCCAAAAACACCCGGGTCCCACGATCCGTGGAACCGGAGAAACGTCGGCGACTACTACAAGCCGGGCACAACAACATCTCATCCCGGTGGACGCCTTTCGAGTCCTTCCAACGAACCTCGGACCCGCAGCGTCATAGTGCACCCTGGTCCTCATGACCACAGCCCAGTGCATGGCAACGACCGCAATAGGTTTTCACACAGTGACATGACGGACCGTGGAAATTCATACAACGATCGAAATTACGGTCACAACGAACACTCAACGGGACAAAGTAACTTTCCACATCCCACCGGGCACGACGGTTCACGCCCAACCACGGGCAGGACGGGCATCGCGCCCATGGGCGGCTACGGCAACTCATCTAAAAAACAAAAACAAGAGCCAGAAGGGAAATACAAGCCCATCACCAGCGAATTCGAGGCCGACTACAACCTGCGGCAACTCCGGGGAGATATTGGTCTCACCACGCCACACGTGATCGGCGCACAACTGCGGGAAAACAAGTGAACCGCTGCATCGGAACAGATATCCGGGCATACTGGGGTCATGAGCGATTCACCGAAAGCAACCGACAACACGCAAGAACCAACCTCTGGCACCACCGCGACCAGCACACCGAGTTACGTTGACCCGCGATTCAAAGCCGCAGACCCATACGCATACCTACCGGACGTTCCCACATTTCCGCTAAGCAGTGCAGACTTCTCATCGGGCGATGAACTACCAGACGACTTACAAGGACCCGACGGGGTTTCACCCCAACTCTCGTGGTCTGACCTTCCAGAAGGAACAAAATCCCTGGCAGTTACCGTCTACGACCCCGATGCCCCCACGGTCTCCGGCTACTGGCACTGGGCAGTATTCAATCTCCCCGCCGATCTCGCAGAACTCCCCAAAAACGCCGGATCCGAAGACACGCCATCCCTCCCGGAAGGCGCCCAAACCCTCAAAGGCGACTCGGGAAAACGCGGCTACTACGGGGCAATGCCTCCAGAAGGACACGGCCCGCACCGCTACCTCTATGCCGTCCATGCGGTCGACGTCGACAAGCTCGACATCCCGGAGGACTCAACTCCGACAATCCTCGGTTTCAACCTCAACTTCCACACCCTCGCACGCTCAATAATTTGGGGCTGGGCAGAAAACTAAAGAACCACTACGAGGCCGGGATCCAGGGGAGCTCCCGGCCCACAGCCTCAGCGATCGAACTCAATCCATGGCGTCGAACCTGCTGGGCCAAACCACGATGGATATCCCGAATCCAATCTGGGCCACCATAAATCAACCCGGTGTACCCCTCGAGCAAGCTCGCGCCGGCACCGATACGCTCCCAGGCCTGCTGCGGGGTTTCAATTCCACCCACAGAGACAAGAGTCAACGACTCGCCCACGTGTTTGCGTAACAAACGCAGAATCTCCAGGGAACGGTCTGCCACCGGACGACCCGACACACCGCCAGCGCCCATCGCCTCCACGTCAAACGACGGCGTCATTAAATGCTCGCGGGAAATGGTCGTATTCGTCGCCACAATCCCGGCAAGCCCCTTGTCTTGGGCCAAATCCGCAACCGCGATAATGTCGTCATCACACAGGTCAGGGGCAATTTTAACCAACACAGGTGTGTCCTCGACCTCATCAAGAACAGCGTCCACAATTGGCCCCAAAGAATCCACAGCCTGCAAATCCCGCAGCCCTGGAGTATTCGGGCTCGACACGTTAACCACCACAAAATCTGCGTGATGCCCAAGCAAACGAGCCGATAAGCGATAGTCCTCCGCAGCCTCGTCAATCGAGGCTTTCTTCGTCTTCCCGATATTAACCGCAATCACATCACGGCTTCGGCGGCGAGCAATTCGCCGTGCGCACACCACGGCACCCTCGTTGTTAAAGCCCATCCGATTTAAAATCGCATGGTCCCGTCGCAACCTAAAAAGGCGGGGGGAGGGATTACCAGGCTGTCCCTGCGCCGTCACAGTCCCCAACTCGGCGAACCCAAAGCCCAAAGGAGCCCACACATCAGGGGACGTTGCGCTCTTATCAAACCCCGCAGCCAGGCCCAACGGACGAGGAAACTTCACACCGAAAACAGTCTGTTCCAGCGCTGTGTCATGAACAGCCCACCATCGCTCAAGAGCCCGATTAGCCATCGACATCCGCTGAAAAATGCCCAAGGCCTTCGTCATTAATGAATGAATAGTCTCAGGGTCCAAGCGAAACATTTGCCGCAACGACCAGGAATAAATAACGCTTCGTACGGGATGCGATTTCCTGTATTCGTCAAGATCGGCATCAATACGATCATTGCTGGTCAACGACATGGTTACGCTTCCTTCTTCACGGGATAGCTCGGTTCACTCGAGGCACCCTCATGACGCGCCTCACTAACCTGATCCTTGGATATGTGTTGCACAGTCGATGACTGCGGCGACGCAATCAACAGGCCCCCATCGCCGTCAACAACAACCGACTGAGCATCGGGAATCGTATGCATCGTCGCTACCTTGACTGGAACACCCGACGAAATGTCATAACCAATAACAGTGTTCTTACCCGTTGACGTCACCCACACCGTGCGCGTGTTGGCATCCCAAGCCACGCCCCACGGGACGGAGTCGGTATGGATTGTTTGGTGTTTCCTCAAAATATCGTCGGCTGTGAAAACCTCAATCGAGTTCAACTTGGTTGACGACGCCACAACGACCCCGTCCTGCCCACCGGCAATCTTCCCAGCACCTTGGCCGATCCGTAGCGACGACCCTTCCTTGTCCTCACCGGGATACACACCCGTCAAACTCGACTGCTTCTTATCGAACACTGCTGACATCTCTTTATCTGACCCAGACTTAGGATCAGGATCGACAATCAGCGATTGGGTTGCTCCTTCGCCGATAGAAACAGTTGACTTCCCATCCTTATCAGAACCATCCAAAGGGAAGTACTTAATTTTCTTCTCACCGGCGAAAGTCACGCTGGCGACATCGTTGGTCACGGCTGCCGTCGTCGCGGTACCGTCGATCTCGAGATCGTGGACCTTCTTACCTTGTCCATCGAAAACGAGCACATGGTTCTCACATGCGACAGAAAAACCGCCCCCTGCGGCCCGAGAAAGATCTTTACAATCCTTGCCAAGATCAACCGACTTGGGGTTACCGTTCGTCCAGTCCGACGAGGTCCCGACAACCATTTTTCCACCGGACAGCCCGGCGATGACTGATGAGTCTGATTGACCACTCACCACCACATCAGAAATACCGTCGCCGGGGAGGTCGACATCGCGAGTATCGCCCGACGGGGGTTCTGCGGCAGGTACCGACGTCGGAGAAACGTCCTCCGCCTTCGATAACGCTTCTTGATCATCGCTGCGTGAGCACCCCGCCAGCATCGTGACGGCCAGACCACTGCAACACGCGATGCTTATCGCTCGCGCACCAAGGCGTCGTTGTTTGCGCTGCGTCGGCAATGTACCAGTACGAATCGATTGACCAGGAGTACCGTCGGAAATCACTCTCGTAACGCTACTACAGGTCAAGGAGCTAAGACACCGAGGCGACGGCCGGGAATGGATGGTGATCCTCACATGCTTTCATGTCTGCGCGAACTGCCCCTACGCTGGAAGGTAACGGTGAGCCCATAAAGTTGCTAGCCTACTTGCCGTGTCTCTATCCATTTCCGGGCTCCTAGTCCGGGCTACACGACAGGTAGTTTCTATGGCCAATTCGGCACTCACCTCTATTTCAGGGGTAGTTCACGACGCGCTCACGCACGTACATCAACTCCATCAGGCTCACGGTTTTCTCGGATCAGTGACGGGAAGGATCCACGAAACCGCATCCTCATTAGCGCAATCGCCAGCCTCGTGGCTGAGCCAGGCGGACACGTCCGCTCACGCTGCTAGCCATGCCCATGTAGCCACTGATCTTGCGGCCGCCGGTACCGAGACCCACATGAGTTGGATACAAACGATCATCCTATCGATCATCCAGGGCCTCACAGAGTTCTTGCCTGTGTCATCGTCGGGCCATCTCCGCATCGTGTCCCAACTTCTGTGGGACCAGGATGCAGGTGCCTCCTTCACTGCTGTCGTTCAGTTGGGGACAGAAGCGGCAGTGTTGGTGTTTTTTGCCAAGGACATTTGGCGCATCATCACCGGATGGTTCGCTGGCCTGATGGATAAAACCAAACGCGGGGCTGACTACCGCATGGGGTGGATGGTGATTGTAGGCACCATTCCCGTGGGAATTACCGGATATCTCCTCAAAGATTTCATCCGAGACAATTTCCGCAATTTATGGGTCACCGCCGCGGTTCTCATCCTGTTCTCGTTCGTGTTCATTTGGGCCGAACGGGTAGGCCGTCATACGCGGACGGAAAAGGACTTGACCATGCGTGACGCCATTATTATGGGATGTGCTCAATGCCTTGCACTCATTCCCGGCGTCTCTCGTTCGGGCGGCACCGTGTCCGCGGGGCTCTTCCTCAGTCAGGACCGTGAGGCTGCGACGCGTTTTTCGTTTTTGCTAGCTATCCCTGCCGTTCTGGCTTCCGGACTTTTTTCTCTGCCTGATGCTTTTCACCCATCCGACGGGCAAATCGCTTCCGGTCCGCAACTTTTGGTAGGTACCTTAATAGCGTTTGCGCTGGGCTACGCCTCTATTGCGTGGTTGCTCAAATTCGTCGCCAACCATTCATTTGCCTGGTTTGCTGCGTACCGCATCCCGGTGGGGATTATCGTAATGATCCTCCTGGCTACAGGCGTGATGGCAGCCGCCTAAGCCCTATCGCCCGGAGGGCCGTAGACTAGGGCTCATGCAGTCGTGGCAAAAACCCCTTGTTGCTGATTTCCGTTCCGTTGTCGAGGAGGACCAGCCGGTTCCTCTCCAGATGTGGGATACGGCATCCCGTAAGATCACCCCTCTCACACCGTCCGACGAGGCGACGGTATATGTCTGCGGAATTACCCCGTATGATTCGACGCACTTGGGGCATGCTGCTACGTACGTCACCTTTGACGTTTTGAATCGGCAGTTACTGGCGAATGGCCACCGCGTGAATTTCGTGCAGAATGTCACTGACGTGGACGATCCGCTTTTCGAGCGAGCCCAACGCGACGGGGTGGATTGGAAGGAGCTGGGGGAGGGACAAACCGACCTGTTTCGCCAGGATATGGCTAATCTTGGGGTGATTCCACCAACGTCATATGTCGGTGCAGTTGAAGCTATTCCCGACGTCATCGACATGGTTAGTACTTTGCTCGACAACGGGTCTGCCTATGTTGTGGACGATCCCACCTACCCAGATGTCTATGCCGATCGAACAGCGACTCCACAATTCGGTTACGAATCGCGTTACGACGAATCCACGATGGAACAATTCTTCGCGGAGAGGGGCGGCGATCCAGACCGCCCCGGGAAACGCGATCCATTAGATTCCCTACTGTGGCGCGCAGAGCGCCCCGGTGAACCGGCGTGGGATTCACCCTTTGGACGCGGACGGCCCGGATGGCATATTGAGTGCGCCGCTATTGCAGCTCGGTATTTAGGCAGTCATTTTGATGTCCAGGGCGGGGGAGAGGACCTCATTTTCCCTCACCACGAATACTCGGCAGCCCACGTAGAAGCGGCATGCGGTGTAGAACGCATGGCTGACCATTACATGCACACCGGACTTATCGCCCTCGGTGGCGTCAAGATGAGCAAGTCGTTGGGCAACCTTGTATTTGTATCCAGGTTGTGCAATGCCGGAACTGATCCATCGTCAATTCGTTTAGCCCTCTACGCAGGGCATTATCGTGATCAGCGCAACTGGTCAGATGCTCTTTTGGCTGCCGCTTCACGGCGTTTAGCACTGTGGCGCACGGCCGTCGAGACTGTTCATACTCGCAACAATGCTGATTCTGAAGCGCGAGCTCGTCGATTAGTCGACGACGTTCGCCAGGCCCTCGCTACCGACCTGGACACACCAGCCGCTGTCGATCTCATCGACGAGTGGGCAGGCGGTATCGTCGACAAGGAGAAGATCTGGAACCTGCCTGGTGTCGACGGGAAGAACGCCCACGAATCGCTATCTGTTCCAGTTCCCTGCGCGGCTCCAGCGACGGATGAAAAACTCAGTGTTGCTCAAGGGAAGATCACTATTCTGGACGACGGGAAAGACAGCGAAGCGGATGCCAAGTCTGTGGAGCTTGCGTCCGCAACGGCGGGTACCCAGCGGTGCGGAGCGCACTCACATGCATCAGGGGAACTTACTGTAGACCTGTTACCCGCAACCCATCAGCGCGGTGATGACCCTTCTGCTTTATATTCTCATCTTTCACCCGCTGCAGCTCTCGTTGCCGGGTGTGTCGATGCTCTGCTTGGGCTGAAACTGTAAATCACCGCCGGATTTGGTCGAGCACCCCAACAATAGACTAAGCTGTCTATCTGTGAGTGATGAGTGTCAACCTTTGAATCCTACGAGTTCCGAGTTTCTCCAGGCCCTCCATGACCGGGTACTTATCGGTGACGGAGCTATGGGGACGCAACTTCAAGCTATTGAGCTTGACTTAGACGCAGATTTCCAAGGACTCGAGGGATGCAACGAAATTCTCAACATCACCCGTCCCGACATCCTGGCCGACATTCACCGCCGATACTTCGAAGCGGGAGCCGATGCTGTAGAAACAAATACCTTCGGCTGCAACCTTCCCAATTTTGCAGACTACGGTATCGAAGATCGCATTCAGGAGATTGCATACGCCGGCGCCCAGATCGCTCGATCGGTTGCTGACGACATGGGGCCGGGGCGGGAAGGCATGAGGCGCTTCGTTCTTGGGTCATTAGGCCCGGGAACAAAGCTTCCGACACTCGGGCATGCTCCGTTCTCAGATCTCCGCGATGCATACACGGAAGCAGCCCGCGGATTAGTCCGCGGTGGCGCAGACGCCATCCTGATCGAGACCGCACAAGACCTCTTGCAAGTAAAGTCCGCTGTGCATGGCGTACAGCAAGCTTTCCAAGATTGCGGCACGCCTTTACCGATCATGTGTCACGTAACGGTAGAAACGACCGGCACGATGCTGCTGGGGTCAGAAATCGGCGCAGCTCTCACCGCCCTGGAACGCCTAGGCATTGACGTCATCGGGATGAACTGCGCAACCGGCCCCGACGAGATGAATGAACACCTGCGGTATTTATCCGCCCATGCACCCATGCCGGTATCAGTCATGCCGAACGCTGGCTTGCCAGAGCTCGGGGCCAACGGGGCTGTCTATCCTTTAACTCCCGACGAACTAGCCACGGCCAGTGTCCACTTCGTGCGTGATTATGGACTGTCCATGGTCGGTGGCTGCTGCGGTACAACCCCCGAGCACATTACCGCCGTTCGCGACGCCGTAATCGGTTCGCCGTCCTCACAACAGAATGACACGGAGTCTCCCGCCGTCACACGCCCGGCGCGCCACCACGGTGTCGACGATAATGTCTCGTCCTTATATTCAACTGTGCCGCTGACTCAGGACACGGGAATCACCATGATCGGAGAGCGGACGAACTCCAATGGGTCAAAGGCTTTCCGCACTGCGATGCTCGAGGGCGACTGGAATAAGTGTTTGGATATCGCTAAGGCCCAGACTCGCGATGGTGCCCACATGATTGATTTGTGCGTCGACTATGTGGGCCGTGATGGGACACAAGACATGGCCGAGCTTGCGAGTCGTTTGGCGACGAGCTCAACGCTGCCGATCATGTTGGATTCGACGGAGCCCGATGTTATTCGTGTGGGACTTGAGCATCTTGGTGGCCGATGCGCGATCAACTCGGTGAATTTTGAGGACGGTGATGGCCCGGGGTCACGCTATGACCGGATTATGTCACTGGTCAAGAAACATGGCGCGGCGGTAGTGGCTCTCACTATCGACGAAGAGGGGCAGGCGCGGACTGCGGAGAAGAAAGTTGAGATCGCTGAACGCCTTATTTCGGACATCACCACGCGGTGGGGGCTTCGCGAAAGCGACATCATCGTCGATTGCCTTACTTTCCCGATTTCGACCGGACAAGTAGAGACCCGGCGCGATGGTATCGAAACGATCAACGCCATTCGCGAAATCACCACACGTCACCCCGACATCCACACCACGCTGGGACTGTCGAATATTTCTTTCGGGCTTAATCCGGCAGCACGCCAAGTCTTGAATTCAGTCTTTCTGAATGAATGTATCGAGGCCGGGCTGGATACAGCCATTGCCCACTCCAGCAAGATCGTGCCGATGAACCGTATCGATGACGATCAACGCACCGTCGCCCTGGACATGGTCTATAACCGTCGTGGAACGGAAGGACGAGGTGGAACGGCCCCAGAGGATTACGATCCGCTGCAAACCTTCATGGAATTATTCGAAGGCGTCTCGGCCGCCGATGCCAAGGACGCACGGACAGAGGCCCTGCAGGCACTCCCGCTCTTTAAGCGGCTAGCGCAGCGCATCATCGATGGAGAAAAGAACGGACTTGAAGCTGATCTCGATCTCGCCCGGGCTGACAAAGACCCCCTCGAGATCATTAACCAAGATCTCTTGTCTGGCATGAAAGTAGTCGGAGACCTCTTCGGCTCGGGCCAGATGCAGCTTCCCTTCGTGCTGCAATCAGCTGAAACAATGAAAACAGCCGTATCCCACCTTGAACAGTTCATGGAGGCTACCGACGACTCCGCCTCCAAGGGCAAGATCATCCTGGCCACGGTCAAAGGAGACGTCCACGATATCGGGAAAAACCTCGTGGACATTATCTTGTCCAATAACGGCTACGACGTAGTTAACCTGGGCATCAAACAACCAATTTCCAGCATCCTTCACGCAGCATCTGAGCACCACGCTGATGTCATCGGCATGTCCGGACTTTTAGTGAAATCGACGGTCGTCATGAAAGACAACCTCCTCGAGATGAACACAGCCGGCGCAGCCACCTATCCCGTCCTCCTCGGCGGAGCAGCACTGACTCGCACCTACGTCGAAAATGACCTCGACGAACTCTACCAGGGCGATGTCCACTATGCGCGCGACGCTTTCGAAGGCCTGAACTTGATGGATCAGATCATGTCCATGAAGCGCGGCTCACAGCGAGAACTCACCGAAGAACAAATCGCCGCTGCCACACGCGCACAAAAAAAGAAAGAAGAACGGAAAGCCAGGCACGAACGCTCACGAAAGATCGCCGCAAAGCGGAAAGCAGAAAGCACCCCTACCGTCATTCCTGATCGCTCCGACGTCGCCACCGATACCCCCATCGCAACCCCACCATTCTGGGGCACACGCATAGTCAAAGGCCTACCCGTGAGAGACTATCTCACCTGCCTCGACGAACGCGCCCTTTTCATGGGCCAGTGGGGCCTCCGCGGAACACGTGGCGGCGACGGCCCCTCCTACGAGGAACTCGTCGAAACCGAAGGGCGCCCACGGCTCAGAGCATGGATCAATGATCTCAAAGCAGAAGGAATCCTCAACCACTCGGCTGTCGTCTACGGATACTTCCCGGCTGTCTCAGAAGGCAACACCGTCCACATCCTGCCCGTGCCCGACGAGGCAGAAAACCCAGATCCCGCGGCACAACCCGTGACATCATTCGAGTTCCCACGCCAACAACGGGGACGGTTCCTCTGCATCGCAGACTTCATCCGCTCACGCGACGAAGCCCAGCGCACCGGGCACACCGACGTCTTCCCACTTCAGCTCGTCACCATGGGGCAACCCATCGCGGACAAAGCCAACGTCCTCTTCACAGACAACCACTACCGCGAATACCTCGAACTCCACGGCATTGGCGTCCAACTGACCGAAGCTCTTGCCGAATACTGGCACTCCCGCGTCCGAGCCGAACTCGCCTTCGCCGACGGCACCCACGCCGGCGACGACGACGGCACCGAAGACCGAGCATTCTTCGACCTCAAATACCGAGGAGCACGCTACTCCTTTGGCTACGGATCATGCCCCGACCTGGAATCGCGCCGGGCACTGGTGGACCTTCTACGTCCTGAGCGGATCGGCGTCGAGTTGTCTGAAGAGCTGCAATTGCACCCTGAGCAATCAACTGACGCGTTCGTGCTTTACCACCCGGAGGCAAAGTACTTTAACGTCTAATTCGTTGCCGCGACTGTGACCATCGTGACAACCAGACGACGCACCATTCCATGAACTCCTCGCGCTGCGGTGCAGTGCCACTCCGTACACTATGTTGCATGCGTGCGATTGCTTGGGACATGGATGGAACCCTCGTCGATACTGAACCGCGATGGGGGATAGCCACCTACGAGATGGCCACGTTGATGGGAGTAGACCTCACACCCGAACAACGAGCGGTCACCGTCGGCGGAACTGCGGAACACACCATTTCAGCATGCTTGGAATTCGCCGGGAAGACCCCAAACCCGGCACTCATTGACACCTGGAAAACGTGGTTTTTTGCGCGAATGGGCGAGATTCTTTCCGAGGGGTTCGACTTTCGGCCCGGTTTTCCCACGCTCCTCAAAGATATTCACGACACGGGTATCCCCCAAGCACTGGTCACCAACACGGCCCGCTCGTTGGTGGATCACTGTTTACCAGTTATCGGTGGCGCGTTCTTTGCCACGTCGGTAGCCGGGGACGAGGTCCCTCGCGGTAAGCCCTATCCCGACGGCTATGCGCGAGCATGCGACCTGATGAACGTCAATCCCGACGACGTCCTCGTCGTAGAAGACTCACCGACCGGAATGTCTGCAGCTCGTGCGGCCGGATGCCGTGTCCTCGGCGTTCCGGTGGAGCCGGGCCTAGAGCTGCCTCAGGGAATAAAAACCCTCCATGAACTACGCGGAGTGACCAGTTTCGCTTCGCGCGATGGGCATGCGTGGGGCATCGACGATTTCCGCGAACTATGGAACGAACTCTAGATGTGCATACGCCACGGCGAGCATATGAAAGAATGACGACTGTGAAGAATTTTGATGAGCTTTTCGCTGAAATCACCGACCGCGCACAACAGCGCCCCGAAGACTCAGGAACTGTTGAAGCTCTCGACAAGGGCCTCCACTTCCTTGGAAAGAAAGTTGTTGAGGAAGCCGGCGAAGTATGGTTAGCCGCTGAATATCAGTCAGACGACGAACTATCTGAGGAAATCAGCCAGTTGCTCTACTGGCTACAGGTTATCGCAGTCAAACGCGGTCTGTCCTTGGACGATATTTATCGCTATCTGTAGTCCTTCTACCTACATTCCTTCAGCAACCACGGCACCCCTGGTTCGCACCATTTTCCACCTTCCTTTTTTGCATTCAGGAGTTTAAATCCATGCTTCGCGTCGCCGTTCCCAACAAGGGTTCCCTGTCTCAGACTGCCACCCACATTTTGGAGGAAGCGGGGTACAAAATGCGCCGAGACTCCAAAGATCTCACGTCATGGGACGCACAAAACGACGTGGAATTTTTCTTCCTCCGCCCCAAAGATATCGCTATCTACGTCGCCAAAGGCCACCTCGATCTAGGAATCACCGGCCGCGACTTAGCTGCGGATTCTGCTGCGAATGGGGTGGATGAACTCCTCGCCCTTGGCTTCGGCGCGTCGACCTTCCGCTACGCGGCCCCCGAGAATGAGGAGTGGAATCTCAACAAGATCGAGGGAAAGCGCATCGCGACGAGCTATCCGCATCTGGTCAGTGCAGATCTCGCAAAGCGGGGCATCCAGGCCGACGTTATCCGATTGGATGGGGCGGTAGAGATTTCCATCCGTCTCGGGGTAGCTGACATCATCGCTGATGTTGTCTCCACGGGACGAACTCTGCGCCAACAGGGGTTGTCGCCGTTTGGGGACGTGATTTGTAGATCCGAGGCCATCATTGTCGGCCGGCATAATCAGCCCGTTACTGATGAACACCAGATCCTCTTGCGACGGATTGAGGGCATTCTGCATGCGAAGAATTACCTCATGATTGATTACAACTGCCCGAAGTCGCTCCTGGCTGAGGCTACCAAGCTCACACCTGGTTTATCTGCGCCCACTGTTTCACCACTTGCCGACGATGACTGGGTCGCGGTCCGCGCGATGGCTCCGCGCAAGGACGCTAACCAACTTATGGACCGCTTATCGGCATTGGGTGCGGAAGCAATTCTGGCAACGGATATTCGTATTGCACGCCTTACTCGGTAAACGCGCCTATGTTATTCAGTGGTCACACGAACGTCTGCACAGCGCGTGGCGCTAGTTCCGCGCGTCGTCAGGCCACCCCGGATAGAGCAGTTCCGTTCCACCTTTGGCGGGACAAAGAGACTGAAAAGAGCACCAATCGCACAGTTTGGATTCTTTGGGCAGAAACCGGCCCATCTTCCCGTCGCGGGTGATCTTCGACCATAGGTCGCCAATATCCCGTTCGAAGTACTCCAACTCCACCTGGGAAGGGGCCAGGTACATAGAATCCATCACCTTGAGGTACATGAGGCGGAGTTGCGTCGGGATGATATTGAATAAACGCCAGTACACAAGCGCATAAAACCGCATTTGGAATACGGCCTGCTGGCTAAACCGCGGTATAGGTTTCTTGCCAGTTTTGTAATCGACCACGCGGATTTCTCCTGTCGGAGCAACGTCGACACGATCAATGAACCCTCGCACGGGAACGCCATTAGGCAGCGTGGTGTCCACCAACATTTCGCACTCGTCAGCGTCGAAGTTTTCGGGGTTTTCCATGGCGAAATACCCCTTCAAGAGGGACCGGCATTCCACTAAGAAGGGGAAAAGCTTGTCATCAGGAACGAGTTTCCTTAGGTCCGGATCCTTGTCAACCATCTGTGCCCAATGCGGTTTGAGCATTTTGGTGGCTTTGGGATACGTGCGCTCTGGACGTGGTTGGCCGTACATATTCTCTAATACAGCGTGCACTAAAGTGCCCTTGACCTGCGCAACCGTCTTTGGCTCAGGAAGCCGATCAATGGCACGATACCGGTACAAAAGAGGGCACTGCCGGTAATCTCCTGCCCGGGAGGGGGATAAAGCCATACGACGTCGAGCACTCATGATCCATGACCCTAGCGCATCACCGTCGTCGCCCATGCACCCCGTAGACTATCCGTGAGCTACCGTGAGACTACTCACGCGCAACCGTCATTTCTCTTCGTGAAGGAGCTTGCTCAATGGCTTATACGGGTGTATTTCGACCCGGAGATCGCGTTCAACTTACCGACGCGAAGCGTCGTCACTTCACCATTGAGCTGGCCGAGGGGAAGAAATTCTTCACGCACATGGGAGCCATTGCTCACGACGACATCATCGGTAAGGACGAAGGAACGGTGGTTGTTTCTACCGAAGGTGGCCAGTATTTATGTTTCCGCCACCTGATGGTGGACTATGTCCTGTCCATGCCTCGCGGAGCGCAGGTTATTTACCCCAAAGATGCTGCACAAATCGTGATTGAGGGGGACATCTTCCCCGGTGCCAGAGTCCTGGAAGCAGGTGCTGGTTCGGGAGCGCTCACGTTGTCCCTTCTTCGCGCTGTCGGGGGGCACGGAACGGTGTTTTCCTATGAAATTCGCGACGATCACCTGAAGTATGCGTTGTCGAATGTTTCCGAATTCTTGGGGTCGGCGCCGGATAATTGGCAGCCCCGGCTAGGTGATCTCCGCGACGTCACCGTCGATGACCTCGATGGCCCCGTCGATCGGATCATTCTGGACATGTTGGAACCGTGGGAGTGCTTGGAAACATGCCAGAATCTGCTCCTACCTGGCGGGGTGTTGATGGCTTATGTAGCGACAGTTCCCCAATTAATGAAGGTCATGGAAGGAATCCGGAACCGCGGATGCTTTACGGAACCTCGCGCGTGGGAATCGTTGGTTCGCGAGTGGAAGGTCGATGGGCTAGCTACCCGCCCTGAACACCGCATGAATGCGCACACAGCATTTCTGGTGTGGGCGCGTCGTCTGGCTGATGGCACTGTTCCTCCCAAGCCAAAGCGTCGCCCCCAGAAGTAGTTATCTCAGAGGTATCTATCTCGAGGAATGGCACGCGATGAGGATGTATGACGAAGCCATACATCCAGGTGAGCCTGGGCTTAGCATTCGCCCTCAAAGAGGTTAGAACCGACACCGATAGAGAGCTTGATTGTCTTTGTAGACTGGTAGTTATGACGACAGCTTCACAACAAACCTCATCCCACAGCACACCACCGAGCACCGCGCGAAAGGACGGCAACAGCGAAGCGACCCCGTCGCTGAAAGAATTACAATTAGCCAATCGGACCTTAGGTACACGAAACGCCAAGCTTGTCGAGATGCTGAAGGCATCACGCGACAAATTAGACGCTCTTAATGAACAAATCCGGGCATTGTCCGATCCGCCGAGTACGTACGGAACCCTCCTAGAACTTAATCCCGGTGGGCATTCCGCCGAAGTATTTACGTCTAATCGACGGATGCGTTTAGTGGTTGCTCCCGGGGTGGATACCTCGCAGTTAACGCCCGGCGCGCTCGTTCGTTTAGGAGAGGGGCAGGAAGTCGTCGAACATTGTGGTTTTAGTGATTTCGGCGATATCGCTGTGGTTAAAGAGTTTCTACCCGGCGGCTCCCGGGTCGTCGTCGCTGATACGATGGGCGATTTGCGCGTCCTCAAGATTGCTGCGCCACTCTACGAGTTGTGGTCGCAGAAAAACGTCGGCGCAGGGGATCAGGTGCTCGTTGATTACCGGGCGGGCTACGCCTTCGAATCCATCCCGAAGGCCGACGTCGAAAATCTTATTTTGGAAGAAATCCCCGAGGTGTCCTATGAGGACATTGGGGGTCTGCATAACCAAATTGAGATGATTCATGACGCTGTTGAGCTGCCCTTCACTCATCCTGACTTGTATCGGAAGTTTGATCTCCAGCCGCCGAAGGGCGTTTTGCTCTATGGCCCACCTGGCTGCGGAAAAACGTTGATTGCCAAGGCTGTGGCCCATTCGTTAGCGGAAAAAATGGGTAGTGGGGGAGAGAGTTACTTCCTGAACATTAAGGGCCCGGAGCTGCTCAATAAGTTTGTGGGCGAAACGGAGCGGCAGATTCGGCAGATTTTCGACCGTGCTCGATCGATCGCTGAGGACGGGCGGCCGGTCATCGTGTTCTTCGATGAAATGGATGCGATCTTTAGGACTCGTGGCTCGGGTATTTCCTCCGACCTAGAAAATACCGTTGTTCCACAGCTTCTGTCTGAAATCGACGGGGTTGAGGACCTGCGCAATGTCATTGTTATTGGTGCCTCTAACCGTGAGGAAATGATCGATCCGGCTATTCTTCGGCCGGGTCGGTTGGATGTGAAGATCCGCGTTGAGCGTCCCGATGAAAAATCGGCGCGGGAAATCGCAGAGCTATATCTTGTGGATACGCTTCCGTTGGATCCGGCCCTGGTTGAGGAAACTGGAGACCGGCATGCTGCTGTGGCTGCGCTGATCGATGAGCTCAGTAGTCGGATGTATGCCCAGCACTCGGATAATGAATTTGTTGAGCTCACTTTCGTGGATGGTAGCCGCGAGGTGCTCTATTACCGTGACTTCGCCTCTGGCGCGATGATTGCCAATATCGTCGACCGCGCAAAGAAGAATGCGCTGAAACGAGCGTTAGCGTCGGGGCAGCCTGACAATCATGGTGTCTCACTCGAGGATGTCAGAACGGCAGTTGACCAGGAGTTCGCTGAAAATGATGACCTCCCCAACACCGCCAATCCCGACGAATGGGCACGGATCTCTGGGCGAACAGGCCAGCGTGTCACAGAGGTAACGGTGGCGCGCCACAACCGGAAGACCACAACCGTGACAGAGGCGACCGAGCCAGCAGATACCGATTCGGGCAAAGGACATACCGATGCTTCATAACCAACCCAGAGTGATAGGGACAGAAACCGAATTCGGGATTTCGTGTCCCGAGAACCCCGCAGTCAGCCCTATTCTGACCTCGACGGCCGCTGTCATGTCGTATGCCGACGCGCTGGGGCTCGGTGCTCGGCGGACGCGCTGGGATTATGAGCCTGAATCGCCTCTTCGTGACGCGCGCGGGTTTGATCTTCGTCGATACGCTATGAATCACGCGCCCGTGTTGGAACCCAATGCTATGGGCGCGGCAAATATCATTCTGCGCAATGGCGCACGGTTCTATGTGGATCACGCGCACCCGGAGTATTCATCTCCCGAGGTCACAGATGCGTTGTCGGCGGTGATCTGGGATAAAGCCGGTGAGATCATTATGCACCGGGCTGCGCGCGCTGCTACGCAGGCCGGCATCGGGCAAGATCAGGATCATTGGGATCTCAAGACCTACAAGAACAATGTGGACGGCAAAGGTGCCTCATACGGAACCCATGAGAACTACCTGTATCGCCGCGACACAGATATGGCCACGATTGAACAAGGACTGATCCCTTTCTTCGTGACGCGCCAGATTATGACTGGAGCTGGTCGCGTCGGCCTTGGGCAGCAGGGGGATACTGCCGGTTTCCAACTATCGCAGCGTGCTGACTACATCGAAACCAAGGTTTCGCTTGAGACCACGCTGAACCGGGGCATCATCAATACCCGCGACGAGCCGCACTCCAATGCCGACGAATGGAAGCGCCTCCACGTGATCATTGGGGACGCTAACCTCTCCGAGTATTCACAGTTCCTCAAGGTTGGCACCACGTCACTTGTTCTCGACGCCATCGAGGCCGGGGTTGAGTTCTCTGACCTTGCTCTCGAATCACCGGTCGACGATGTCTATCGCGTCTCACGCGACCTCACCTGTACGGCGACCCTGCGCGGGGAGGACCGAAAGACCGAGCGAACCGCCATTGATATTCAGCGTATCTACCGCGATCGTGTGATCGATGCCGCAGACCGCGAGATCATCAGCCTGAGCGACGTCGAAAAGAAAGTGATAGAGGTTTGGGGCGAGATCCTTGATGACTTAGAGTCCGACCCCTTGTCGACGGCTGATCGTCTCGATTGGACGGCGAAATATGCACTGTTGGATGGTTTTCGACAGCGCGGGACAGGGGAGTGGGATGATCCCCGGCTGGCCCTCATTGATTTGCAATACAGCGATTGCGATCCTGAGAAGGGGCTCTATTACGCCCTGGTTCGGCGAGGGAAGATCCGGACACTCGTTGATCCCGACGATGTGACGGCAGCGATCGACACGCCGCCCACCGATACCCGGGCTTGGCTCAGAGGACGATTGGTGGATCGGTTTTCCAGTGAGGTCATCGCAGCGAACTGGGATAATCTCATCGTCACACCAGCTCACCCACAACGGATCGACCTGAGCTCACCGACAGCTGCCAACGCCACGGCAACCTACGACATCACCGAGAGCGCAAAGAGCATCGATGATGTGACGCGTTATCTCGCATCCTCAGGTGTCTGCGACGTCTCGCCGCTGCCGAGTTCATGATCTGTGAGTCATAGGCAATTATGGACCACTCATACGCGATAAGGTTATAACGGGCACTGAGATCGTCAGATTACAATAAATCACGCATAGTGAGAACACTTAAGAAGGCTTTTAAGCATGGAAAAATCATCGCAAATTCACGGCTCCAAGCCCGGCGACGACAACGCCGATGAACCCGAGAATGCCGCCGGCCAATCACAGATTAGGGGACAAGGTGCCGACGATCTTCTTGACGAAATCGACGGATTATTGGAATCGAATGCAGAGGAATTCGTTCGTTCCTACGTTCAAAAGGGTGGACAGTGAGCGCTGACAAAGCCGTTTTCTCCCGCCGGATCATGGGGATTGAAACCGAATTCGGGATTACCTGTACCCATGACGGAGCACAAGCGGTCGCTCCCGACGACATTGCGCGTCAACTATTTCGGCCTATCGTCGACCGTTTCCGCAGCTCCAACATCTATACACTCAACGGGGGACGCCTATATCTCGACGTCGGCTCGCACCCGGAGTACGCCACTCCGGAATGCGATAGCCTCAATCAACTGCTCATCTATGACCGGGCTGGGGAAGTAACGCTTAACCGGCTCGCTGACCAAGCAGAGCACGCCCTCGCCGACCAACACATTGAGGGCACGGTCCATTTGATGAAGAACAACACCGATTCCCTCGGGAATTCATACGGGTGTCACGAGAATTATCTTGTGGGCCGGGCGATCCTTCTAAAAAAACTGGGCCAAGAGTTCATCCCGTTCCTCATTACCCGACAATTAATCTGCGGCGCAGGACACATCGCGCGTCCCCATTCGCGGTTGACCAATGGGGACACCACCCCTGTTTATCAGTTGAGCCAGCGTGCCGACCACGTGTGGGAAGGGGTATCGTCCGCAACAACCCGTTCACGCCCCATCATCAACACCCGCGATGAGCCTCACGCAGATTCCGAAATGTACCGACGTCTCCACGTCATCGTCGGTGACTCGTCCATGTCAGAGACAACGGCTGCTCTCAAGATCGGGTCAGCGCTCCTCGTCCTCGAGATGCTCGAAGCTGGTTACTCTTTCGACGAGTGGGAAATAGCTAACCCATCACAAACTATTCGTGATATCAGCCGTGATCTCACCGGGCGAGCAGAGTTTCCACTCCGATCGGGACGAACAAGCTGCGCTCTTGACATCCAGCAAGCCTTCGCTGACAAAGCTCAACAGTGGCTCGACGAACGCCCGGAGGAGCAGCATGGCACACCTAATGCAGACATGCAGCGCGTCGTCGATATGTGGAAAAAAGTGCTCACTGCCCTTGATTCTGGGGATACATCGTCGATTGCAAAGGATATTGACTGGGTAATCAAGAAGAGCATTATCGACCGATATCAAGACAAGTTCGGCTGGGACCTTTCTCATCCGAAACTCCAACAGATCGACTACGCGTATCACGACATCCGGCCTGGTAAAGGTATTTTCCGGACTCTTGAAGAGCGTGGCCGTGTTTCACGGTGGCTGGAAGGTGCGAACTCGCCTATCACCGATGCGACCGACACACCGCCACAGACCACACGAGCGAAAATGCGGGGAGATTTTCTCCGTGTCGCCCAGGAGAACGATGCCGACGTGTCTGTCGATTGGACACGGCTGAAAATCAACCGCCCAGAGCCCCACGACATTGCGCTCCTCGACCCCTTTGCCGCGCACGATTCGCGGGCCGATGACATGATCAGTTCGATTATTGACCGATAAGGTACAAGGCGATTAGCCATGACTCCACCGAGTGACCGCTCTCAGACCAGCTCGACGTCCCGGCGCAACCAAGCCACCTACGAGCGACTCATCAACCTTGTGCTCGCACTCAAGGATTCTTCCCGACCTCTCAATGGTCAGTGGCTTATCGAGCATGTCAGTGGTTACGAGGATGGATCGCAGGAATCGCGCAGGCGGAAGCTCAACCGCGACATTGCCCAACTCCGTGATCTCGGGTTCGATATCGACACCACCGATGACGGTTATCTGATGGACTTCACCCAAACTGTCGACGTCCACTTCTCTCAAGAAGAGATGGGAGTCATCGCCCTCGCCAGTCAATTCGCCTTGTCTGGGGACTTGGCCGCATTGGGGCGACGGGCCTGGGTCAAACTTTCGGCGGCGGGATCGCTGGGGACGGTAGCCCCGATACATGGAATTCCCGATAGTACCGACCTCACGGGTCCTGATTTTTCCACGTTGTTGCGGGCTATCACGGAGTCAACCGTCGTCCAGTTTCTGTACTATCCGTCGATCGAAGACGAGCCCTCGCTGCGCACTGTTGAGCCATGGGCGCTCGTGCCGGAAAGTGGGCGGTGGTACCTCGCGTGCTTTGACCGTGAACGCGAGAAGCCACGTAGCTTCCGACTCGCTCGAATTAACTCCATTCAAGACACCGACACCCCGGCTACCCACACCGATCAACGGTCAGCTATTGCTCCGACTGAGCTCGTCCGGTCACAGCTTCACCGCGATAGCAATGGTCAATCTACCCACGCTGTGATCAGCGTGTCACCAGACGATAGCCGGCGAATTATTGAGCTCTTACGCTCCCACAACCTTCATCCGGAGAAACGCAGTGACACGCGCTGGGTTATTGCTGATGATGACGCGGGACAGCTGCGGTCGTGTGTCCTGGCCGAAGCACCGGAGATCGTAGTCGAGGAGCCTGGCGACTACCGGATTACCATCGCAAACCAATTGAAATCCCTGATTACGGGAATAACGAGCTCCACAGCGTGGGCACTACCGTCGAGTGTGCCTCCTCTCAACGAGACCGACCATTCCGTTGATGCACCAGCTGCGGTGAGCATTTCGGATCAACACCACACGGAACTATTACGTCTCCTCACGATTGTTCCTTACCTCCGACAGCATCCCGGGGTCACTCTCTTTGAGGCAGCCCATGACCTGGCTATGTCGCCGACGCAGCTGAAAAACGATATCACCAAACTCACGTTTTGTGGTCTTCCGGGATTATCCGGCGGGGACTTGATCGACATCGACGCCGATCCCCGGCACATCTCGTTGTGGGCGGATCAAGGTCTGACCGCGCCGGTGGGACTCACTATGGAAGAAGCCAGCGCGATCCTCATGGCGTTGGAGACTATTGACTCTATTCCGGGGATTGCCGACGCCGAGGCCATTCATCGCACCGAAGACAAACTAAGAACGATGGCCGGCAATCATGCCGACGCAATTGCTCGCGCAACACAAGGCGGCGGCAATTCACTGGTCAACGACCTTGCCGACGCTGTTAACACACGCACGACCATCGTCATCGCGTACGCAGATCCCCTCGGCGATGCGGTAGCAACACCACGTCTCGTCGATCCACTCTCGATTATGGTCGTCGCTGGAGTGAGCTATCTCCGAGGATTGTCACTGGCCGACCCGCACGACCACGCGGACGTGGGGGACAACCAGTCCGCGAACGACCCGCAGGCTCCAGGAAACAGGATTCGACACTTCCGCATTGACCGAATCCAATCGCTGGAGCAACGGGAACCGTCGACACTGAGTGCTAAAAAGCGAGACCGCTTACGCTCCACTCTTAATCCACTTGATCCCTTCGGTTTTCGGGAAAGTCCGCATTGGGCCCGAGTGTGGGTCGCCCCTGAGGCGCGGTGGGTTGTCGACTATGAACATGTATGGCCTGTTTCTGAATTTAAAGGGGGTCTTATTATCGACGTCCCCGGGCGTCCCGAATGGATTCGCAGCTTCATACTCAGGCACGGAGGATCGATCATTCCTCTTGAGCCCAAGGACCTGCGCGATTCCGTAAGAGACCGTGCAGAAGACGGATTACTTCGGTATCGTTAGGCACCGTCCAGTCGCGCCCGCGCGTCAACAAAGCTGCGGGGGTGGCTTCTGCGTTACTCACCACACGTCGTAAGGTGTACACCATGGCTAACCTAGGGTTTCCAGAACTCGTTCTCATCGCAGTCGTCATACTTGTCCTCTTTGGATGGAAAAAGCTCCCTGACGCTGCGCGTTCAGTTGGTCGTTCCATGCGCATCTTTAAATCTGAAGTCTCAGAAATGAAGAACGATGGCGCAGAGGCAGAAAAGACCTCGGCCGCGTCGACCACAACTGATGAGATCACCTCAGCATCGTCAACCGATACGCCTCAGCCAACGGTGACGGTGGAGTCCAAGGACGATAAGAAGCATCCCGCCTAAAGGCACAAAACAGTATTGTTATAACACTGTCACGTTTGTGTTCTCTGTAGCTGTTTTCTACAGCTGTTCCCAGTAGCTGGAGCAGGAGAGAACCTTGTTCTCCTCACAGTGACCGCCAACGCCGAATGTATTCGCCTCACAAAGAGAGTGACAGTCACGCTCATGGTGGCGGAACCAATGCATCTCGGCACGGGTACTTGTGATAAGAACCACGGGGAAGACAAGGTGCTCGTGACTCAATCAACGTCGGTAAGCAAGGGTGGACGCGTGTCTCGCAAGGCCAAGAAGAATCCAGATGGAACCATGTCCATCGTCGATCACTTGCGCGAACTCCGTACACGGCTATTGCGGGCTCTCGCAGCCATTGCCGTCACAACAATCATCGGGTTTATCTGGTACGAACACGGAATCCCGGCCTGGGCCATCGGGCCCCTCCACGTGCCACGGCTCCCTAGTCTCGGCGAGATTCTCAAAGAGCCATATTGTTCGCTACCCCCATCGGCCCGTGCAACATTCTCCGCGGATAAGGAATGCCGTCTTCTCGCCACAAGTCCTTTCGAAATGTTCATGCTCCGAATGAAGATGGGCGGATTGGCAGGACTTGTTATGGCATGTCCCATCTGGCTTATCGAGATATGGCGGTTTATCACCCCAGGACTTTTGAAAAACGAGCGACGTTGGACGCTGTCCGTCGGGACCATCGCTGGGTTCCTTTTCGTTTTGGGCGTTGTTGCTGCTTACCTGGTCCTCCCCATGGGCTTAGATGTTCTGCTTCATTTGGGCGACAGCACTCAGATTTCCGCGCTGACCGGTGAGAAATACTTCAATTTCGTTATCGCACTGATTCTCGTATTTGGCTTGAGTTTCGAAGTACCACTTTTTACTGCGATGCTTAACCTCGCTGGGGTTGTGCATTATGAGCAGCTCAAGGACAAGCGGCGAATCATGATTGTCGTGATCTTCATCTTCGCTGCCATTGCCACACCAGGACAGGATCCCATTTCCATGCTGGTCCTCGCCCTCACACTGGTTGTTCTTATGGAGTTAGCCCTGCAATTCACGCGAATCCATGACCGCCGCGTTGCCCGGCATGTGTCCGAGTGGGAGGGTTTGAGTGACGACGAAGCCTCCCCCCTGAAGGTTGCTCCATCATCTATCCCCGCAGCAGAATCAATTTACGACGGGCAGCGCAAAGGTGTTGCCGGCGGGGGAGATGCCCACCCCGCGGGTGGATCAGGGCCGATACCGCAGCCCTCACCCGTGACAGCTCCATCGGGCACCCCGTCGGCCAGCGAGCCGCCCACACCGACGCCGAGCCCGGCACCCTCTGACGCATCTCCGACCTCAGGCTCACACCACGCCCCACCAGCAGCAGCGCTCCGTCGGGGTCCGCGGTCATGGAACGATTCCACTGGAGACAACGACGGTAAGCCCGGGAATGACACAATCCAATCCAGCAGTTTCGACGACGTCCTCTAACGGCTACATTGTGCACACGAACATCGTGGACGCGCAGCAACCGCACAGCAACACAAACCTCATAACCGACACCACAATCAACAAGTGACAATCGACAAGGAGAAGTGTGACCGAAGCGTCAGCCGAGGACCTTCCTATTTTCCACCGTTTCGCGCACCAGCACGATTTCCCGTTCGACCAATTCCAGATTGACGGATGTAACGCCATCGAACGGGGCCGCGGAGTACTCGTCAGCGCACCAACGGGCTCAGGAAAAACAATCGTCGGAGAATTTGCCGTATTTCTCGCACTAGAAACAGGCAAACGCTGTTTCTACACCACGCCTATCAAGGCCCTATCGAACCAAAAATACAACGATCTCCGCTCCACCTACGGTGATGACCGTGTGGGGCTGATGACCGGGGACGTCTCCATCAATAGGGATGCCGACGTCATCGTCATGACCACTGAAGTCCTGCGGAACATGATTTACGCCGACGCGGACTCCTTGGACAACCTCTCCCACGTCGTAATGGATGAGGTTCACTACCTTGCCGACCCAGAACGCGGCCCAGTATGGGAAGAAATCATCCTCAACTTGGACGAGTCAGTATCCATCGTCGCCCTCTCCGCCACCGTCTCCAATATCGAACAATTCGGCGAGTGGATAAAGATGACCCGCGGCGACACCGACATCATCGTCTGGGAGCACCGACCGGTCCCACTTCACCAATACATGCTGGTAGGGAACTCCGTTGTCCCGCTATTTTCGGGAGACAATGACGACGCTACGCAGGAACTATCAGCTCCGATTAACCCAGACTTAGTCTCACGATGCGCGGCAGCGGAACGGCGGAGTAATGGCCGACGTAAGCGCCCACACCGCCCAGCTGTGATCGGACAGCTCCAGGCAGCGTCCATGCTCCCCGCGATCATATTCATCTTCTCCCGAGCCGGCTGCGAAGGAGCACTAGCCCAGTGCTACACAGCACGGGTACAGCTCACCACGCGTGAAGAAGCACGCGAAATTCTCTCCATTATCGACGCCGACACCGCTGACATCCCTCACGAGGACTTGGACCTCATGGGGTTTCGCCGATGGCGAACCAACCTCTCGCGAGGAATTGCAGCGCACCACGCCGGGATGCTGCCCGCCTTCAGGCACATCGTCGAAAAACTATTCGTGCGTGGCTTACTCAAAGTCGTCTTCGCCACAGAAACACTAGCGCTCGGGATCAACATGCCTGCCCGCACCGTCGTCCTCGAATCACTCGTCAAATTCAACGGCGAAGCCCACGTTGATCTCACCCCTGCGCAATACACTCAGCTCACCGGCCGCGCCGGGCGTCGCGGTATCGATGTGTTGGGGAACGCCGTGGTGTTATGGCAGCCGTCGATGGATCCGGAAGCTGTGGCCGGGTTGGCGTCGACACGAACCTATCCGCTGATTTCGACGTTCCGCCCCGGCTACAACATGTCCGTCAATCTGCTCAATACGCTGGGTGTTGAGAAATCCCACCGCCTGTTGGAGCGATCATTTGCTCAGTTCTTAGCGAATGAGGACGTGGTTGCTCGCGCTCATCAGCGACGCGCTCACCAGCGTCACGTGGATTCTCAGCATGATGAGCTTCTGGAAATCCTCGGCCACCGATCCGAAAACAAACTGGCAGAATACGTCGCTATTCGCAGAAACCTCTCCCATGAGGAGAAGAAAACCCAAGCAGAGAACCGGAAAGAGCGGTTCAAGGAAATCTCTCGTTGTCTCGGTTCGCTCACCGTGGGTGATGTGATCGCGCTTCCCGAGGGGCGCAACCCCGCGTTGGCTGTGTGCGTTAGAGCTGCTAGAGCGGGTAAGGCATCATCCAAAAACAATCATCGTCACGATTCGTCGCGACGCTATCGGGGTCGTCGTCGACACTATGATCATGAAACCCCAGATACGGATGGTCAGGATCCACGACCGATGGTGATCACGGAAGATGGACGAGTGGGTCAGCTTCATGCAGATGAGCTGGGCAATGTGCCCATGACGGTGGGGCGGATGCGTCTTCCTCGAGATGTTTCTCGTCACCCCAAGCGGGCGCGCTCACTTATCCGCTCTGAGTTCCGTCGTCAATCTTTTCATCGGCCTCGGTCTCTCAAGCCCAAAGCCCGCGTGAGAAAGAACGCCACAATCAAGTCGTTGCGGAAGGAGCTGCGTGCCCACCCAGTGCACAAGTGGGAGAACCGGGAAGAACTCGTCCGTGCCTATGTCCGTTTAGCGCGCACGCGGGAGAAAATAGCAGATCAATCGGACGCACAGCCGGGTTCGGGCACGTCCAGAGGGGTACTTGATGCGGATACGCTGGTCTCTACTTTTGATCGGATGATCGCACTGCTGCGTGAGATGGACTATGTGAATCCGCCCATCGACGACGAACCCGGCGCGGTGACCTCCAGCGACACCACTCAGGGAGGCTCCGATGACACCCATGACTTGTCATTAACCGAAGAAGGCCTACGTCTGGCACGGATTCACAATCAGTCGGATTTGCTCATTGCTCAGTGTTTGCGACGAAAGATTTGGGATGACTTGGATCCCGCTGAGCTCGCAGGAGTGGTGAGCACCTGCGTCTTCGAGAACCGCAAGTCGGTTCCAGGAGAGGTTGAGGTCCCGACGCAGCCGTTAGCCACGGCGATAGAAAACACTGAGCGTCTCTGGGAGGAGATCGTTACCGATGAAGAGCGGCATCATCTCCCCATGACCAGGCCGATTGAGACCGAGCTGTCCACAGCGATGCACCAGTGGACTGCCGGTGCGCCTTTGGCATATTGCGTTCAAGCCGCCGCGGCGAACGGAGCATCTCTAACACCAGGTGATTTTGTCCGGTCGTGTCGTCAAGTGATCGACGTGCTCAACCAAATTAAAACAGCAGGATATTCCAACGATATTCGCGCGCATGTTCGGCAAGCAGTGGAGGCCATGCGTCGAGGCGTCGTTGCCATGGGGAGCTAAACGCGATCACCAAAAATGCCTAGTAGTGTCTTAGATATGACTCAATCGACTTCGCAAACGACAAACGACGTTTCCTCTGGCGACAATCCATCGAACGACGTGTCTGGTTCTCCAGCAGCGCAGTCGGGCACGAACAGTGAGCATGATCGTGACGCGGCCTTCGCTAGCCGCCTTGAGCGGGCCCGTCGGTTGGTGAAGGACAACCAGCTAGAGGGCCTCGTTTTCGGTTCAGGCGTCGAGCTGGAGTATTTCATCGGGACGCCCTTGTTTTCGCACGAGCGCCTGACTGCTCTTGTTATTACGCATGACCGTGCCGTCCTGGTGGCTCCAGCTGTCGAACGCGGAGAAATCGAGGATAGCTACGTTCCCCGATCTGAGGTCACAGTCGACTATTGGGTCGATGGACAAGATCCTCATGACTCGGTTATTCGTGTGCTGACATCGAGTAACCCCAGCAATGACGAAGGAGATACTCCGTCGGGGACAGTGGGTGTCGGCTCAACGATGACCGCTGATCATCTTCTTCCTCTGCAGGATCGCGGCTATCGCTGGGTGTTAGCCGGACCTGTGCTCCGAGAGCTGCTGATGAGGAAAGACGCCTACGAGATTGAGCAGCTCACCGCAGCGGGCCAGGCCATCGACCGAGTCCACGCAGCAGTCCCGGGCCTGCTCCGCGACGGCCGTACTGAGCGTGATGTCGCTCGCGACATCGAACAACTCATTCTCAAAGAGCACCAAGCCGTCGACTTCATCATCGTCGGATCAGGACCGAACGGCGCGAATCCGCACCACGAATACTCGGACCGCATAATCTCCGCCGGCGACGTCGTCGTTGTCGATATCGGCGGAACACTTAATGGCTATCACTCGGACTGCACGCGCACATATGTTGTGGGCGAGCCCACCGAGAAGCAACAAGAAATCTACGATGTCCTCCAGCAGGCGCAGAAGCAAGCCGTGTCAGCGGCGAAGCCCGGTGTATCCGCCGCCCAGATTGACGCCATTGCCCGGAATGTCATTACCGCGGCGGGATATGGCGATAACTTCATTCACCGGACGGGCCACGGTATCGGCCTATCCACCCACGAAGAACCGTTTATCGTGACAGGCAATGAATTGGTCCTCGAACCCGGAATGGCGTTTTCGGTAGAACCAGGGATTTACCTGGAAGGCGAGTGGGGAGCCCGCATCGAGGATATTCTGATCATTACCGACGACGGTGCTACGTCAGTCAATAACCAAACGCATGACCTCGTCCGGACTGAAAAATAGTGAGCGCACTGTCATGACAAGCTCACCTTTAAGGGCGGTCGATACCCCGCCACGCGACAGTGACGAATCAGATTCGCACCTATCCGGCACCAACCCGCACCGGCGCAACCCATTATTGGGACATGACGGCAGTGGGTGGATCATTGTCGTCGGTATTGGGGCCGATGGGATGGACGGCATAGGGGAGCGCGCCCACCGCGCCATCACGAGCGCTGATGTCGTGGTCGGGTCCTGGCGGCAACTTCAACTCGTTCCGGATAGTTGTCAGGCAACGAAGAAACCGTGGCCGTCACCGCTGGTTCCGCACATCGCGGAATTTTTCGACTCCCTCGCGGATCGCCGGGTTGTGGTGTTGGCCAGCGGGGACCCGATGTTTTTCGGGATCGGTACGACGCTGGCGCGGATTCTGGGGCCCGATGCGTTCAGTGTGATACCGGCAGCATCGTCGGCAAGTTTGGCATGTGCTCGTTTAGGGTGGGGGCTTAATACGACGCCAGTGGTGAGCCTCTTGACCAAGCCCGTAGAGATTCTCGGCCCACTATGCGACGACGGAATCCCTTTCCTCATCTTGTGCCGCGATAGTCATTCACCTGCGGATATCTGCGACTATCTATGCTCCCGCGGGCTAGGTGACGCCCGGGTTGATCTTTTGTCAGATTTGGGGTCGTCTCATGAGACCCATACGGTCTCTACGGCGCGTCAGCCTGAGGCGCTCGATGCCCAGTCGAATTTGTGCATCGTGGCAATCACGCCCACGAAAGTTGGGCTCAGCCGGGTACCTGGTAGGCCGGACCAGACTTACGCGAATGATGGTCAATTGACTAAATCCGACATTCGCGCGCTGACCCTGGCCGCCCTAGCACCGCACCCGGGGGAGGTTCTCTGGGACATCGGTGGGGGATCAGGCTCAGTCAGCGTCGAATGGTGCCGGGTTGCGCGAGATGCAGAGTCTTATGTGATTGAGCACGTCCATGAGAGAGCTGCACGAATTACGACAAACTCACTGGGCTACCCGGTAACCGTCGTGCACGGGCAAGCGCCCGAAGCCCTTGACGATTTACCGTCCCCCGATGCGGTGTTCATCGGCGGGGGACTGACGCACCCCGGAGTAGTTGATCGTGCCTGGGAGGCATTGCGTCCCGGTGGACGGTTCGTCGCCAACGCTGTCACGGTGGAGTCGGAGCAGATGGTGCTCCGGCTTCAGGAAAAGTGGGGTGGTTCATTAACGCGCTTTGACGTTTCTCATCATTCAGCCTTGGGATCGTTCCATGCGTGGCGGCCCGCTCTTCCTATTATTCGTTTCGTCACAACAAAACCGGTGGTATAACGCGTAGCGGTGCTTCTGCTGCTTAAATACCACTGGCTGAAAAGGTGTGTATTCATGACTGTCTATTTCATTGGTGCCGGGCCCGGCGCGGCTGACCTGCTTACCCTTCGGGCGGATTCATTGATCAGGCGGTGCCCGGTGTGCCTCTACGCTGGATCTATCGTCCCTCCTGAGGTTCTGGAGCACTGTCCCGAGGGTGCTGATGTTATTAACACTGCCCGAATGCCTCTTGATGCCATCGTGGAGACAATCGCGAAGGCCGACAGTGAGGGCAAGGACGTTGCTCGGTTGCAATCGGGGGATCCCTCGCTGTGGTCTGCTCTAGCCGAACAGGCACGTCGTCTCGTGGAGCGAGATATTGACTATGAAATCGTTCCAGGGGTTCCGGCTTTCTCTGCCGCGGCTGCGTCGTTAGGCCATGAGCTGACTGTTCCCACCATTGGGCAATCAGTGATCTTGACGAGGATCTCGGGGCGCGCGTCATCTATGCCGGAGGGGGAGTCGTTGCCTGAATTGGGCTCGCATGGTGCCACGATGTGCATTCATCTTGCGGCGCACGATGCCCAGCGCATCAGTGATGAACTCGCCCCATCGTATGGTGGCGACTGCCCGGTGGCTGTTGTCGCATTCGCTTCTCGGCCGAATGAGTGTGTTCTCCGCACAACGCTGAGCAAACTACCCGACGATATTGCCGCGGAAGGTATCACGCGGACCGCAGTCATTATCGTGGGACAAAGTTTGGCCGCAGATGAGTTCCCCGATAGTTTCCTTTATTCTGACGACCGGCCCCGCGATGCGCACGGACGTACCATCCCCTGTAGCCACGACTAATCCGCCTGCCCGCCGTCGGAGTGGATTCCGGCTCAATGACTATTAAGGACACTTCTTCACCTATGCGCGCTCTCATACTTGGTGGAACCGCTGAAGCTCGAGAACTAGCTACTCTTTTAGTCAATAAAGGGTGGCATATTACGACGTCGTTAGCTGGGCGAGTGAAACATCCCCGGCTTCCCGCGGGGGAGGTTCGTATCGGCGGGTTCGGTGGGCCATCCGGTTTGGCACGGTGGATACTCGACGAAAATGTTGACGTTATTGTCGACGCCACGCATCCCTTCGCCGAGCGCATTAGCACGTCCGCATATGAGGCAGCTCGTGCGACGCAGGTCCCCTTGTTGGCGCTTCATCGTCCTGCTTGGGAAGAGCAGCCGGGGGATCGGTGGATCCACGTTGCCACTATGCGTGAGGCAGCTCTGAAGGCTCAACGTTTTGCTCACATATTTCTTACGATCGGCCGACAGCAACTCGCTCCTTTTGCCGACGACCCGGATAACCTCTACGTCATCCGCAGCGTCGAACGACCATCTGCGCCGTTGCCGGCCCGACACCGCATTATTCTTGACCGCGGCCCTTTCAGCCTCGCCTCGGAGAAGAAGACGCTCATTGACAATCAAATCGATGTTGTCGTCACTAAAAACTCGGGGGGATCAACCTATCCCAAACTTGAGGCCGCGCGGAGCCTTAATATCCCAGTCATCATCGTTGATCGGCCGCCACTACCGGCCACATGGGTTGTGACCTCAGCAGACGAAGCCGTCGAAGCGCTCAGTCATCTTTGATACCCCTGGCGTGGGAACTCAGTCGTCTGTAGCGGGCGCCTCATAATGCCGAGCAGTAAAGACGCGACGACCATCGGGTCCGTCGTACACATGCGTTGTCGATGCTCCCACTATCAGCATCGTCCGCATATCCACGACACCGGGGTCAAGCTCCGCCAATGTCGTCACGGTTACTGATTCATCCGCAGACCCCACGGCTCGGGCCACGATGACCGGGGTATCTGGTGTCTGGAATTCCAGAACGATGTCCCGCAAGGCGCCGACCTGCCACCGTCGCGACTTCGACGCCGGGTTATAGACAGCAAAGGCCATATCCGCGCCTGCCAAAGCACGAACGCGTTTGACCACCACATCCCATGGCTTCAACCGATCCGACAGTGACACCATGCCAAAATCATGGCCCAATGGTGCCCCCACGCGGCTTGCCACCGCTTGGGCCGCCGTCATGCCCGGCACAATTCTCACCGGAACGTCGCGCCATTGATCATCATCTGCCGTCTCTAGAACGGCGGCAGCCATGGCAAACACTCCGGGGTCGCCAGAAGACACCACGGCCACACGGCTACCGCTCCGAGCCATGTCCAAAGCCATCGCCGCCCGAACTGCTTCCACTTTGTTGTCCGACAAATGCCGCCGCTGGCCTGGCACGTCAGGAACACGCTTGACATAGGTTGAGTACCCCACCACATCGGTGGCTTGGGCTAATTCTTCTGACGCCTCCGGAGTAATCCACTCAGAGTTGCCAGGCCCAAGCCCAATAACAACGACCTCGCCCATTGATGTGTGTTCCATTGTCATTTACTTCTTTCTGTCGGTCCTTCTGTCGACCGCCGCAATTCGCTATCAGTCGGTGACGGCACCACAGCAACAGCGAAATACGGCACGGCAGCGGGGTCCACCTCGAGCAGAGGAATGACCTGCTCACCATCCATCGTGGCCCGCACAACAACATAGGCACGATCAGCTTGACCGACCCGCACCAGCGCCCGGCGAACCGTCGGAAATGTTCGGCCCAATTTCATAACGACGGCACCGTCGAACTGCGATAACCGCTGCACCAGCTCATCTTCAGATAATGTTCCTGGGATAACCCCCAGCGTTTCATCTTTTTCAACCAACGGGCGTCCGACGGAGGCTGCGGCAGCAGTGATTGATGTGACCCCAGGGATAACGGTAGTGGGGTAGCGGTCTGCTAGTGCACGATGGAGGTGTTGGTAGGAGCTATACAGCATGGGGTCGCCGAGACTGAGGACTGCGACGGAGTGCCCCTGGTCAAGGTGATGAGCCAATCGAGCGGTGGCACTGACGTAAAACTCCCCTAAAGCTCCCGCATAGCCGCCAGCATGATCAGCAACGCCCGTCGTGACGGGGTAGGTGAGTAGCTCCTCAATCTGATGGGGATTGTCACTCGCCAAATACGGAGCGGCGATCCTCCGCGCCGTCGAATGACCATGCGTGCCAGCATGAAAAGCCACCACATCGGCGGATCCAATGATCTTCGCGGCCGCAATAGTAACCAGACCTGAGTCTCCCGGGCCTAACCCTACTCCATACAAATGTCCCGATTCTGTCACCGATAGTCCGCCTCACCCTTGATGGCGTCGTCCTTCATCGATGTATCAGACTCGTCCATGAGCTCATTCCGTCGAGCCAAAGCATTGATCGCAGCGCACGTGATCGCAGAACCACCACGACGCCCCCGAACCGTTATAAACTCGACTCCCAACGACTCGGCACGTTCCTCAAGCTCAGACTTCGACTCGGCGGCACCCACAAAACCAACAGGGATGCCAATAATCACCGCCGGCCGCATCAACTCAGGACGCGCAGCCAACACATCCATCAGATGGAACAACGCAGTAGGAGCATTCCCTACGGCTACCACCGCGCCCCCCAACCGATCCGCGCACATATCAAAGGCCGCAGCCGATCGCGTCGTCGACAACTCACGTGCTTTTTCCGCAACGCCTGGAGTGTTCAACAGGCACTCCACATCGTTATCCGCTGGGAGACGCCGACGAGTCACACCGCTCGACACCATCCGGACATCGGTAAAAATCGACGCCCCCGCCTCCAAGGCAGCTCGCCCCACCCGTACAGCGCCGTCAGAGAACACAATGTCGTCCGCCAACGACACGTCCCCAGCAGCGTGGATCATCCGCACCGCCACGGTCTCTTCGTCGGCAGAAAAACGACTCAGATCACTCTCGTCACGAATTATCGCGAACGAACGTCGATAAATATCGTTCCCCAGCGAAACATAACGATCCCGGCTATACATCGCATCACCAGTCCTTTCCGAACTCGCCGACCCCACACCATCAGACATGATGAGTCACCTCTGACGTCTCATAGACGCCATCACCCTCAGCAAGGAACTCTGTGTAATCCATATTCGGCGCACCACAACGACGCTCACACCCCACAAAATGCACACGTCCGCCAGGCAACGACCCGGCATTAATAGCCCGCACCGCATCGGAACGAACATCATCACGGGATTTCCGACACTGAGGCAATCCCGTACACGCTGTCACACGAGCCAAAGGTGACGCCGCATCGAAGACCAAACCGCGCGGAGCCAAAAAACGCACAGCCTCATCCGCCTCTGCCGCGGTCAAATCATGAACCACCACACCATGCCAACATGTCACCGTCGAGGGCTTGCCCACAGCGCCCAACAACCGCGCACACGCCGAATCCATTCGGCCAAAAGGCAACACACAAGCCAAGCTCACGCGCCCGTCATCCTGGTCAATCCACCCCATCGGCTGACGCAACCCCAGCTCATTGTCCGCAGACTCCTCATACGTCGGAAGCACATCATGAACCGAATTTTCCAACCCCACAAGGTTCTCACGAGCCCACTGAGCAAGATCCTCAGCCGCGCCGGGAGTCTCCTCGATCCGCCAATTCTTGCCGCGCCGGGCCTGCCATTGGCGCGCCATGCCAACGATGCTATCCACCACGCGCACCCGGGGGAGTGAACCCACCAGATAATCTCCTCCGATCACGACGTCGAAGAGGTCATGCGAATCTGATCGTCGCGTCTTCGTCGTCGCGATGACTCCGAAATCCGGGCGCTCTGCAATCACGTCGCCACGTCCGTCGTCGAAAGCAAAGAGGGTTCGGCCAGGTAGATCTGCCGTGTCGTCATACTGGATCAGTTCACGGTCAACGGCACGAACCAAGGAGCGCACGTCCCCTATAGAACCAGACCGTCCTGACAGGGGAGAGGCAAGATAATTACGCATCCGATCATGCCGTGGATAAGGCAGGAGTCCTGCTTCAGTCACGGCAGAAGCAAAATCGTCAACCGATTTCACACCACGAATCTGGATATTTCCCCTCGACGTGATGTGGACGTCGCCGTCCCCCAAGTCGTCAGCCATAGCGCCTAATGCCGTCCATTGGTGCGGCTGGATATACCCGCCGGGGGATCGGACACGGCCTATCATCCCGTCGGATGCAGTAAAAAGACGCAATGTACCGGGGCACATGTCTCCCCGATTCCGGGTCGTCGTCTGAGTACCGTCACTGTGCATGGTTTCTACCGTACCCCCGTGCACACAGGGTCAAAGTATTATGAATCCTCGATCAAAGGTCGTAGCCACCGATAATTAACTCGACCTCTAATATAGTTGCGGGAAGCGGGAATCCCCTCAGGGGAGCGGTCGCGCCACTGTCAAGCCAGACCCCGTACACGAACAATGTCCGGCGCGGTATCCGGAAAGGAAAACATGATTCTTCTGCTGTCCACTTCTGACACCGATCTGCTTACTGCGAAAGCGGCCAATGAGCACCCCGAAGTGGAGTTCCGCTGGGCTAATCCGGCGCGATTGATGCTTGATGATGTTGATGCTCTCCTCAGTGGCACACGTGTACCGGGATCCGGTGGGGCTACGGGTTCCCAGCCAGACATCATTATTGTCCGGCTTTTGGGTGGGCGGCGAGCCTGGGAAGAGGGACTAAATAAGCTCCTTGCCTCAGGTATCCCGACTATTGCCGTATCGGGTGAACAAAGTATGGACGCAGAGCTCACAGAGCTGTCCACTGCGCCATCGAATGTCGTTACCACCGCTCACCGCTATCTTGCTGAGGGTGGCAAGAATAATCTCGTCAACCTTCATAACTTCCTATCCGATACTCTGCTTCTCACCGGTTTGGGTTTCGACGCCCCCATTCATCTTCCTGAATGGGGAATACTGGAGGGCTGGGAAGGTAATCGCACGGCAGGCCTTCAGTCTGGGGGAGAGTCTGACACCCGACGCATTGCTGTCTTGTATTACCGCGCACAACATTTAGCTGGTAATACGCGTTATATCGACGCGCTGTGCGAGGCGATTGCCGACCGTGGGGCAGTGCCGGTTCCGATTTTCACCGCATCACTCCGCCAGGCGTCCGATGAACTTCTCCAGTTCTTCGGGACGATGGACACTCTGATCACGACGGTTCTCGCGGCGGGTGGAACAAAACCTGCCACCGCACAAGCCGGCGGTGATGACGGAGCATGGGACGTCTCCGCATTGGCGGAGCTCGATCTCCCCGTTATCCAGGGGCTCGCCCTGACCAGCTCGCGCAGCACATGGGAAGACAATGATGACGGGGCTTCACCGCTGGATGTTGCTACCCAGATCGCCGTTCCGGAGTTCGATGGGCGCATCATTACTGTCCCGTTCTCATTCAAGGAAATTGGCGACGACGGCCTCATTTCGTATAACCCCGATCCGGAGCGGTGTGCCCGCCTGGCAGGCATCGCGGATCGACATGCAGTGTTGCGGCATAAAGCCAATGCTTCCAAGCGTATCGCTGTGATGCTGTCGGCATATCCGACGAAGCACGCCCGGATTGGTAACGCGGTTGGGCTGGATACTCCGGCCTCCGTGTTGGCGTTGCTCCACGTCCTCCACGACGCGGGATACGACCTGGGGGATACGTCCAAGATTCCCGGCTGGCTTGACTCTGGCGACGAAACCAGCGAGAACTCGGATGCGTTTATGCACGCACTGATCGACGCTGGTGGCCAAGACCCCGATTGGCTCACCGACGAAGTAATGGCTGCCAATGAGCTCCGCCTCTCGGCAGCCGACTACCAAGAGTATTTCGATACTCTTCCGGAATCTCTTCAAAAGGACATGATTGAGACCTGGGGAGAAGCCCCCGGGGACCTTTATGTTCACCCAGAGACGAAAGATATCTACTTAGCCGGATTACGCTTCGGCAACGTCGTTGTAATGGTGCAACCACCCCGAGGCTTTGGTGACAACCCCGTCGGCATTTACCACGACCCCGACCTAGCCCCGAATCACCACTATCTAGCAGCTTATGAATGGATTCGCCGCACCCCGGACCGTCACGGTTTCGGAGCCGACGCGATCGTCCACGTCGGTAAACACGGCAACATGGAATGGCTTCCCGGCAAGACCGTCGCCCTCGGGCCCGATTCCGGCACCGACCAGTCCATTGGCGACCTTCCCCTGATCTACCCATTCCTTGTCAATGACCCAGGGGAGGGTACTCAGGCCAAACGCCGCGCCCACGCCACCCTCGTCGACCACCTCATCCCGCCCATGGCCCGTGCCGAAAGTTATGGCGACATTACCCGGCTAGAGCAGCTCCTCGATGAGCACGCCAACATTGCCGCCATGGATCCCGCGAAGCTACCAGCTATTCGACAAGAAATCTGGACGCTGCTAACCGCGGCAAAAATGGACCAGGATCTCGGATGGGAGAAACGCCCCGACGAAGATGTCTTCGACGACATGCTCATGCACGTCGACGGGTGGCTATGCGAAATCAAAGATGCCCAGATTCGAGGCGGGCTACACATTCTCTCGCACGCGCCCGAAGGAAAGCAGCTCGTGGAAACAGTGCTGGCCATGCTGCGCGCTCGACAAATCTTCGGCGGAATCAACACTCTTCCTGGGCTTCGTGAGGCTCTCGGCCTCCACGAAGACGGTTCAGAAACACGGCACCGCACCGATGACATTGAAAACATCGCGTCGGCACTCGTTACCTCCTTGGCAGACCACGACTGGGACGATAACGCCGTCGACACGGTCCTCGAGGATATCCGCCACGATCCCGGCCTCCCCGACAGCGCCAATGTTTCTGCCGTCCAGGACATCTTGCACTTCACAACCACGCAGATCGTTCCCCGGCTCCGTCAAACACACCGAGAACTCGACCAAGTTCTACGAGCACTCGACGGAAAATTTATCGAATCCGGACCATCAGGATCCCCCCTCCGCGGGCTCATCAACACCCTGCCAACCGGACGAAACTTCTATTCAGTTGACCCCAAAGCAATCCCCTCACGCTTAGCCTGGGACACCGGACAACTCCTCGCCGACAGCCTAATCGAACGCTACAGGCAGGATAACGACGGAAAATACCCCGTATCCGTTGGCATCAGCGCCTGGGGTACCTCCGCCATGCGCACCTCTGGTGACGATATCGCTGAGGTATTCGCGCTCCTCGGCGTCCGACCAATATGGGACGAAGTATCCCGACGCGTCACACGGCTAGAGGTCATTCCACTCGAGGAACTCGGCCGACCCCGCATCGACACCACGGTCCGCATTTCCGGATTCTTCCGAGACGCCTTCCCGCACGTCGTCGCCCTTCTCGACGACGCTGTCCAGATGGTCGCCGCCCTCGACGAACCCGCCGACATGAACTACGTCGCTACTCACGTGAACGAAGACAAAGCCAACGGAACTCCCCCCGAACGGGCACACCGCCGCATATTCGGATCAAAACCCGGCACCTACGGCGCAGGCCTCCTCGAACTCATGGACGCAGGAAACTGGCGCAGCGACGACGACCTCGCCGAGGTGTACAGCACCTGGGGAGGCTACGCCTACGGACGCGGAGTCGACGGCGCACCCGCCGCCGACGACATGAAACAGGCCTACACACGCATCCAAGTAGCCGCAAAAAACACGGACACCCGCGAACACGACATCGCCGACTCCGACGACTATTTCCAATTCCACGGCGGCATGGTAGCCACAGTCCGAGCACTCTCAGGCCAATCACCCGAAGCCTACATCGGCGACTCCACACGCCCCGACACCATCCGCACCCGCACACTCCACGAAGAATCCCGGCGCGTCTTCCGATCCCGCGTCGTCAACCCCCGCTGGGTCGAAGCAATGCGCAACCACGGATACAAAGGCGCATTCGAAATGGCAGCCACCGTCGACTACCTCTTCGGATACGACGCCACCGCCGGGATGATGGACGACTGGATGTATGAACAACTCACCCAGGAATACGTCGAAAACGAAGAAAACCGGGAATTCTTCCGCGAATCCAACCCATGGGCACTCCACGACATTTCCGAACGACTCCTCGAAGCCGCCCAACGCGGACTATGGAAAAACCCCGACCAAGACCGCCTCGACGCACTCACCGAAGCCCTCCTAGAAACCGAAGGAGAAATGGAAGACCGCTAAAAATACCGCCACCGAGATAACCGAGTACAGGCCCACCAAGTAGTAATCTTGACGCCATGCCCACACCGCGCCCACGATCAACACCCCGATGGGACGAGGCAGCGCACACACCCGGCCTGTACAACACCACACGCAGAGCCGACTACGGCAAGCGATTCCTCTACACAGTCATACGACTCTCGCTCGCCGCATTCGCAGGGCTGTGCGTCTACGCGTCATACGAACCAAACGGCCTGTGGCTCGCAGCCCCACTCGGCATTGCCTTGCTGATCACCGCCCTACAACCATGGGGCAACAGATCACCCGCACCCAGCGCGTGGCTCGGTGCCCTCATAGCCTTCACCCAGGGACTCATCACCTACCTCTTCTATCTCCCCTGGATCGGAGAATACGTCGGTTCGCTACCATGGATCGCCTTATCCATCGTCGAAGCGCTATATTCGCTGCTATTCGGTGCGGGAACTGTCTTTCTACTTCGCGCCGGGCGTGCTTCCCGAAAGCGTGAACCGCGTGAATTATCTGCTCGCTCTCAGAGGGGAAGCTCAGACTCTGCTCGAGGGGACTCGGCATCGAAGAAGTGGTCCTCGTCGGGGGGGCGTTTAAGTGGTCGTGGCCGCAGCAGTCGAGTCCATCGTACGATTACCGCCAACGAGTTCCTCTTTACGGTCATTGGGATTCCCACGTGGTATCTTGCGGTCGAGTATGCACGGTCGCATTGGCCTTTTGGAGGCTTTGCGTGGACCCGTTTAGCGTGGGGGCAGGTATCTGGCCCCTTGCTATCTCTTGCCCGAATCGGTGGACCCGCACTCATCACTGTGGCAACGGTGACGATGGGGGTCGGAATAACCATCATCTTTCGTCGGGTGTGGATCCCTGGCTTGGTCATTACCCTTATTATCCCTATTGTTGCGGGATTGGCCTGGTCACAGGTGGACGCGGGTCCCAATCCTTCAACTGAGCGCATTGACTCTTTTGCGGCATCGAAAAATGGGGTAGAAGCTCGCGGGTCAGGAACCCAGTCACAATCGATAAAGATGGTGTCCAAAGACTCAGGTATCACTTATTATCGTGCCAGTGATTCGTCGTCACCCGAAAATCTCGTGACAGTCGCAGTCGTGCAAGGCAATGTCCCGCGGTTGGGGCTCGATTTTAATGATCAGCAGCGTGCAGTATTAGCAAATCATCGTGACGCCACATTGGCCTTGGCTCGTCGGATCGAGGAGCATAAATCGCCCAAGCCAGATTTTGTCGTATGGCCCGAGAATTCGTCAGATGTTGATCCTTTTCTTGACCCTCTTGCCCAAGATGAGATTCAACAAGCAGCAGAAGCTGTGGGGGTCCCGATTCTCGTCGGGACGCTCACGCACCCGGGTGACCAGGAGCGCAATACTATCGTCGTCTGGGACCCCGAGACTGGGCCAGGGGAGAGGCACGATAAGGTCTATCTCCAACCATTCGGAGAATACATGCCATGGAGAGGGTTTTTCAGACACTTTTCGTCCTACGTAGATATGGCAGGGAATTTCGGCCCTGGCGACGATAACGGCGTTATCCACGTTCGATCGGGCACAACGAATGCTCTCATTCCAGTTGGCGTCGGCACCTGTTACGAAGTCGCGTTTGATGGCGCCTTCCAACATGCTGTGGAGGGGGGCGCGCAAATCTTCACAGTCCCGACGAATAACGCAACCTTTGGTTTCACGGATATGTCGTACCAGCAATTGGCGATGAGCAGATTGCGTTCTGTGGAATATGACCGCGCCACGGTCGTTGCCGCTACGTCGGGCGTGTCAGCTATCATTCGGCCAGATGGGCGAGTGTCTGAGCGTACCCAGATTTTCACAGAGGGGATTCTCCATGCCCAGCTTCCGCTTCGTGCAACGCGAACCATTGCTTCTTATTCGGCGACGTTCATCGAGTGGGCGCTGTGCGGGCTTGGTGTCGTCATGGTCCTGGGTGCCGCTATCTCACAGCGAAAGCCACAGCGGGTAAAGTCAAAGTAGTTATCAAGAGAGAGGATCACCGTTGACTCAACCGAGCGACAACACATTGGTCATCATCCCGACGTACAACGAAAAGGATAATTTGCCCCTCATCGTGGGCCGCTTACGCAAAGCAGAACCTGACCGCGTAGACGTCTTAGTCGTCGATGACAATAGCCCCGATGGCACTGGTGATCTTGCTGACCAGATGGCATCCGATGACTCCCATATTCACGTCTTGCACCGCAAGGGCAAAGAAGGCCTGTGCGCAGCGTATGTCGCTGGTTTCCGGTGGGGGCTTGATCAAAATTACGACGTGATCTGTGAAATGGATGCCGACGGCTCCCACGCGCCTGAACAGCTTCACCTTTTGCTCGACTCGGTCAATGATGGTGCGGATTTGACGATTGGTTCGCGGTATGTGCCGGGTGGGGAAACCGTGAATTGGCCTGCGTATCGCCAATTCCTATCTCGGGGTGGAAATGCGTATATCAATGTTGTCTTGGGAGCAGGAATCCGCGATATTACCGCTGGTTACAGGGCTTATCGTCGATCTGTGCTCGAGGCCGTGGATCTCGACGATTTGAGTAACGCAGGCTATATCTTCCAAACGGACCTCGCCTGGCGGATTCTCCAGAAAGGCTTCGATGTTCGGGAGGTGCCGATTACCTTCACGGAACGCGAGCTGGGGGAGTCAAAGCTCTCGGGGAACTTCGTGAAAGATTCCCTCCTCGAAGTAACCAAGTGGGGAGCGACGTATCGAGCCGAGCAAGCGAAAGAGCTGTTTACGTCGTCAAAGCGGTTGATTAGGCATGAAGTGCATGAGTTAATCGAGAAGCAAAAGCGACGGTTTAACTCCTAAAAGTCACGACGAAAAACGGATCCGGCCTCTGACTGCGAATATTCGCGGAGAGACCGGATCCCGCTGCGGAAAGCCGAGTTACTTCGACTTGGCTTTTTCTTCTGCTTCTTTTTGTTCCTTCATCATCTTGGCCGCGATACGACGGCGCTGCTTAAGCATATCGAGGCGCTCGTTAAGAAGCTTTTCAAGCTCATCGATGCTGCGACGTTCGCGAAGCATGTCCCAGTGTGTACGGGGTGGTTTGACGGGCTTAGCCTCTGTGCCTTCGCCTTCCACGAGCTCACCGATTTTGCCATTCTGGCACGGCCATTCACCTGGGATTTCAGCGTCGTCGGCAAAAGGAACTTCCCATATCTTTCCGTCCTCGGTGCGGTACTTGACAAGCTGCCGAGGGGCTAGATCATGGTCGCGATCCGTTTCGTAGGAAACGGCGCCCATTCGACTGCCACGGAGAACACGATCTGCCATGCGGGGAATCAGTCCTTACGTCATTGGGGTACGTACTGGTAAAGCTTTACAACTTGAGCGTAATATCGCGCTAAGGTCTAAAGAAACCAGCTATTCATTATAACCGTCGTTACATACAACGATGTTAGCGGCAGATCTGTTCCATGATTGGTACATAACGTCGATCATTAAGCGTCATAGACCACGGATAATGATGGAAGATAATGATGGAAAAGGAACGTTCAACACAGGAAGTCCGTTGTCAGTGGTGCGGGAATCCAGTCGAATACTCGGGGCGTGGACGCAAACCTAAATACTGCTCACGATCCTGCCGACAACGAGCCTACGAGCAGCGCCATGAGGGCCGTGGCGTCGGAATATCGGACTCAGACATCGTCTTGCGGGGCAAGAAAGCACAATACCTATTCGATTCACTATTTGAATTACGTTGTGCAGCGGAAGATATCAACACGGCTGCGCAAGAAGGTGCAACGTCAAGCGAAATTGCTGCTATGACTGGAGATCTTGTGTCGTTGGCGCGAGATATTGAGTCCATCCGCCTGGGTGTTGAGCAAGCTAATACATAAAACACTGCGGCTAGTACCATGGCGCTTATGAAGAAGCCTTGGATCACATTGGTCGTCATAGCAATTGTCACCATTGTCTTAGCATCTGTTGGCCCGGTCGTGTATAAAGCAGCTACCGACCGGGGGACAAAAACTGATTCTCTCACGGACGGCGATGCCAAGGCAGCAAGCACCGATATCAATGGCAGTTGGAAGATTGTCCGAGGATCAGGGAAGAACGCAACATCTGCCGGATATACTTTCCACGAGATTCTTCCTGGTAAATCCAAGGAAACAAGCGGATCAACAAATAAAGTTGACGGGTCATTCATCGTGTCAGATCAAAAGTTGGAAGAAGGATCGGCATCCAGTGATCTGACGTCGATTTCCAGTGATGTTGAAAAACGCGATATCAATGTCCGACGGACCATACTGAACACTGATGAGTTCCCGAAGGCAGTGTTCACAATAAAAGGCCCAGTGGACGTATCATCGTTGCCGGATGACGGACATGCCGATGAGATTACCGTGCCGGGAACCATGGAAATTCACGGCGTGAAAAAAGACATCGACGTGAAGCTAAAGGCACTGCGCACAGGTAAGAAACTGATTGCTTCGAGTACGATTCCGATTAATAGGCGTGACTACGATATCGAATCGCCACAATTCGTCGCAGCTAAGATTGACGAAACGGGCGAGATTAACCTACTGCTAACAATGGAGAAGCAGTAATGAGTGACGAAACACTAATTTGGACACGGTGGCTGCGATTAGCAGTCTTAGCCGTTCTTATCGTGATCGCGCTTATTCAGAAGTTGTGGATCATATTGGTTGTCTTCGCGGTGTTGTTCGTACTCACCATCGTCCAACTGCGCCAGGTGTATCGCTCGAAGAATAAGCAGCGGCCCGCTCAATGATGATCTCCGAAGTCTTGATGTTGCGTGCCTTGGTAATACGTGGCTAAGCGAGTAGAACATCCCGTTACACACGATTATTAAGTCACTGTGACAGAAAGAGTGTTAGGGAGTGTACCCTCAGGGATCTGCGGTTGAGGCCGGTTGGGCGCATATTATCCGCGCTCTGCAGTAAAACACCACAATATATTTAGCCGATAATCTACATTATGTCACTTTAAGGACACTGTATTACTAAGCTCCGATACTCCACATTGTGATTGCGAGGAACACTAAAACTATGCGCATCTGGTCACTACACCCCCGCCTGCTAGACCGTCGCGGACTCGTCGCATGTTGGCGGGAAACTTTACTCGCGCAAAAAGTTCTCCGTGGACTCACTAAGGGCTACACGAGCCATCCGCAGCTGGAAAGGTTTAAGGCCACCGACAATCCCATGTTATCGGTTGCGACATATTTACACGCGCTCGCTGATGAAGCTGACTCTCGTGGATATAACTCTAACCGCGACCGCATCGCCTATAGCTCGGACGATCTAGCCCAGGCTGCACAAGCCCCGAACTCAATCCCCGTGACGATAGGCCAGCTCCGCTACGAACTCCGGTTCCTCGGTACAAAAGTGGCCAACCGAGATCCCGAGTGGCTGTCGTCCACTCTCAACAGTTATCTCCAGCCCACTGACAGTGATGAGAATCAAGTCATTCCCCCAGCTCATCCACTATTCGACGTCATTGAGGGTCCCATCGAATCGTGGGAGAAGGTTAAAGATATCTAACTGAGCAGGAACAACGTATTCTTATCTTTAGCCAGGTACTTTCTAGTTCATCTTCGTCCAGTGGCCCGGTCCTGACCCGTCGTATACCCTGGCGACATGATCAGCGTCCGAGATCTCAACAAGACCTTCGGTAGTAAGCGTGCCCTCCACGACTTATCGTTCGATATTAAGCCTGGGCTAATTACTGGGTTTGTGGGTGGCAACGGCGCCGGCAAGACCACAACGATGCGCATCCTGCTCGGCGTACTCTCCCACGACTCAGGTGAGATTCTCGTCGATGGAGATCCCATCACCAGCGATTACCGCGCGGGCATTGGTTACATGCCTGAGGAACGTGGCCTCTACCCAAAAATGCCGGTGATTGACCAGCTTGTCTATCTTGCCCGCCTGCATGGATCCTCTGCAAAGGCAGCAAAGACCCGCGCAATGAACCTGCTGGAACGTTTGGACCTCGGCAACCGTGCGAAGGACAAGCTCGAAGAGCTGTCTCTCGGCAATCAGCAACGCGCCCAGGTGGCTGCCGCATTAGTACACAAGCCCAGCGCTCTCGTACTGGACGAACCATTTTCCGGCCTGGACCCGTACGCAGTGGACATTACCCTGCAGGTTTTGCAGGAAACTGCAGACACCGGTATTCCCGTCCTCTTCTCCTCTCATCAGCTGGACGTCGTGGAACGGCTCTGCGATGTGCTTGTCATTCTCGCCGACGGTCGCGTGGTGGCCAGCGGCACACGCGATGAACTCATCGAGCAGCACACCGAGGCCGAATGGGAGCTCGTCACAGCCGCAAGCACCGACTGGGTTCACTCAATAACCGGCGCGACAATAACTAGTGCCGACGAGGGACAGGTCCGGTTCCACGCCGACTCGGTGAACGTCGCCAACGAGGTTCTCCGCGAGGCCACCTCCCGCGGACCCATCCACAGCTTCGGTCCTGTACGCCATTCCCTGCATGAGATTTTCGCGGAGGTCACGCGATGAACGCCTCGCCCCAGACTCACTCGTCCCCAGCTCATGGGAACGGTCATCTCGCCTCCGGGAGCACCGAACGTACATCCTTCTGGACCGCCGTCGGCCTCGTGGCCGGCCGTGAGATGAAGGTCAAGATGATGTCCAAAGCTTTCGTGGTAACGACGGTGATCGTGCTCGGGCTGCTCATGCTGGCCGTACTCTTGGCCCCGCGCCTCGGAGATCTCTTCGGTGGCGACGGGAAGAAAGTGGCCGTGACCGCCGAAACGTCCCAGGTGGTACAAGGTCTTGGCGACTCCTACAAGCCTCAGGTCATGGACTCCGCGGAAGCTGCAAAGGACGCCGTACGTAACGGCGACGCGGACGTCGCGGTGATCACAGATAAGGCATCCCCTGCCGGCATTACCGTCGTCGGGCTGGATTCCACGCCAGAGAATATGGTCCAGGCTCTGTCGGTGTCTCCGAACGTGGAGTTACTAGATCCAGACGCCCCTAACCCAGGCGTACGATATTTCATCGCCTTCGGGTTCGGCATCGCGTTCTTTATGATCGCTATCATCTACGGCCAACAGATCGCAGTCTCAGTGATCGAGGAAAAACAGTCTCGCATCGTAGAGATTCTTCTCGCGACAATCCCGGCGAAGGCCCTCATGACTGGCAAAGTCATCGGTAACTCCGTGATGGCTTTCTTGCAAGTGGTGCTGATCGCCGGAGTCCTTCTACTGGGCATGCGGTTTAACAACTCCGTTCTACCGCTCGATGGCCTCAGAGCACCGATCCTATGGTTCGTGTTGCTATTCGCGATCGGGTTCGTGATGATCGCTTCCCTGTACGCCGCGGCCGCCTCCCTCGTTTCTCGTCAGGAGGACATCGGTTCGACGTCGATGCCCGTGATGATGCTGATTATGATCCCGTACGTCGCGGTGATCTTCTTCAATGACAACCCAGAGGCGCTGCGGATCATGGCACTTATCCCCTTCTCTGCCCCCGTGGCAACGCCACTACGCGTGTTCTTGGGCCAAGGCACGCTCTGGGATCATCTTCTCTCCCTCGGCATCCTGCTCGTGGCGACCGCACTGGCGATCTGGTTTGCGTCGGCTATCTATGAGCGCTCTATCCTTCGCACGGGCCAGGCCATTAAGTGGTCCCAGGCCTTGCGTGCCCGGGCTGACTAGCGCACCATACCCGGAACCACACAACGAGGGTCACGGCTTGGTCCGATCCAACTGAAGACGTGACTGGACCCGCCTTTCCCCTTCACTAAATGAAAAGGAATTCACTTACGGGCAGCTATCGCTCAGTAGCGGCAAGCGCTTCATGGGACGTGGCAGCACACGACTCCCCTTCCCACGCTTCCTTGCCCTCATGAACAGCAAGAGCAGCCACGACCAGGGCAGCTACAGGGTCCGCCCACCACCATCCGAAGAGCCAGTCCACAACCAATCCGACCAGCACGGCCACTGACAAGTACGCGCACACCAAAGTTTGTTTAGAGTCAGCCACCGCGCTGGACGAACCCAAGGCCCGTCCTGCGTCTCTCTCAAGAAATGACACGAGAGGCATGATGATGACACTCGCTATCACCATGCCCAAGCCGACAGCGCTGTGATCAGGTTCCCGATGATTCACCAAAGCGATGATTGACTCCACAGCGACATACGCGGCAAGCAAGAAAAACAACCACGCGATCAACCGCAGCGTGGGCTTCTCCCACCGCTCAGGGGCTCGTCGGCTATATTGCCACGCAATTGCTACGGCAGAAGCAACCTCAATCGTCGAATCGAGGCCAAAACTCACCAAGGCGCCCGAGGAGGCAAGCCGCCCCGCACTCACTGTTACCACAGCTTCAACCACGTTGTACGCAATCGTAAACGCGACAATGAAACGAATACGCCGTTGTAACTGGTGAACACGGTGGGAACTACCTATTTCATTCACAGTTTTATTGTGCTCTCCAAGGCAGAGAACGGCACATTTGCACCCCACCTGCCTATCCGAGAACTACTCGTCCACGATCGTCAGTGAGGACAACCGACGTAGACGCTCTAAGCTGGCGCCCGTTGCTCCCACAACATGAACATGTTTACCGCGCTGACGATACTTATAGGCGATAGATTCCAAAGCTGATACGGCGGAAGAATCCCACACCTCGGCCTCAGAGACATCAATTTCGATAGTTTTCGCAGAGTCAGTGTAATTAAAGCTGAACACCAGATCGTTACTCGACGCAAAGAACAACTGTCCCCGAACTCGGTACCGACTGGTCTTGGAGGAATGGTCCACCCGTTCCACCGTCACCATATGAGCAACGCGACGAACAAACATCACGCTCGCGCCCAGCACCCCGCACACGACGCCGACCGCTAGGTTATTGGTCACCACTGTCGCGATAATCGTCGCACCCATCACCGCTGTCTCACTCAGTGGCATTCTCCGGAGCGTTCTCGGGTCGACCGAGTGCCAATCCATCGTCGAAAACGCGACGACGAACATGACGGCGACCAACGCAGCCATCGGAATCTGTCCAACGATCTCCCCTAGCGAAACCACAAGAACGAGGAGAAATACGCCGGCGAGAAGCGTAGAGAGGCGTGTACGAGCTTGGGCATGGCGCACATTGATCATCGTCTGCCCGATCATCGCGCAACCGCCCTGACCTCCAACGAAGGCACTAGCGACATTCGCGATTCCGAGCCCCCATGACTCCCGCGTTTTATCAGAGTGCTGGTCTGTGATGTCATCAACGAGTTTCGCGGTCAGCAATGACTCGATGAGACCGACGATGGCGGCCCCCAGCGCGTACGGCGCGATAACGCCGAAATGGTGGAACCCGAACACCACATCCGGAATGATCAAGGACGGCACTCCATGGGGCAGTTCTCCCTGATCACGAACGGTGGGAACGTCGATATGCCCCAGAATGGCCAACGCTGTCACAACCACAATGGCCACCAAGGGGCCCGGAATGACGCTGTTCACGCGTGGCCAGATAATCATGATGGCAAGGCTTATGACAACGAGCACGTAGACCATCCATGGCACATGAATGACGTGTTGAAGCTGGGCAAGAAAAATGAGGATAGCTAGGGCATTCACAAAACCATTCATGACGCTTCGCGGGATAAAGCGCATTAAGTTGGCGACGCCGCCGAGACCTAGGGCAATCTGGATCATTCCCGCCAACAACACCGCGGGAACCAGATAATCGACTCCGTGGTTTTTCACCAGCGGAGCCATGACTAGCGCCACTGATCCCGCCGCGGCCGTGACCATCGCAGGCCTGCCACCGGTAAAAGCGATCGCCACGCACATGACGAATGATGTAAATAAGCCAACTCGTGGATCGACGCCTTCGACGATCGAGAAAGAAATCACTTCAGGGATGAGAGCAAGCGAGGTCACCAACCCGCCGAAGATCTCTGTACGGAACCGACCCCACGAGGATAAGGCCGAGCGAAACGAACCGACCGTCGCCGGATGGTCGGTAACGGCATCCTTCACACTATTTCCGGGCAAATGTTTCAATCCGCTCTGGGCTTCCTGCGAGGATCAGTGCATCCGTAGGTTCAAAATCACGGCCATCGGTCGCCGGAACCCACTGGCCACCGTCGCTTCGTACGGAGACCACGTGCACTTTGTAGTCCTCCCACAAGCGGCGGTTATCCAGTGGATCGCGAAGGAGCACTTTATTCGGCTTCGTCATAATCATACTATAGTCCTTGTCGAACTGCACGAATTCCTGGATGTGACCTCCCAGCATGTGCGCGACCCGCCGACCCGTATCGGCCTCTGGGCGAACCACGTGGTGAACTCCCAATTGGGTCAAAATTCGCCCATGGGCCTTTGAATCCGCTTTGGCCCACACATCCTTAACCCCAAGTTCCATCAGGTTCGACGCCGTCAAGATGGAGGCCTCAAGATTCGATCCAATCGCAACAACAGCTCGACCAACCTGATCGACACCCAACTGACGCAGGGCCTCAATATCAGTTGAGTCAGCGACGGCAGTATTCGTGACGATATCGGCCGCATTCTGGACCATCCGCTGCCTACTGTCTATTCCCATCACTTCGACACCGTGGTCCGTCAGTTCTCTAGCCATTGCAGACCCGAAGCGGCCTAAACCAACAATAACGACCGGCGCCAGATTCATCTTCGGACGGGGTGTTGATGAAAAGAAATGCACCATCGGGATTGTCCTCCCCTAGTTGCGATTTTACTAATCCTGACGTGGCTGGACGGGTTATTACACTGTGCCAGGACTTTAAAACCACTCTCGTTCCAGCGTCTAACCAATGAAGGGCCGTTCTTCTGGATAGGAAAAACGTCGCGCTTTGTCTTGACCTGCTAACGCGGTCACCAACGTGATCGGGCCAATGCGTCCCAAATACATAATGAAGCACAAAATAATTTGCGACGAGCCCTGCAGCGACGGCGTGATACCGGTCGTCAAACCGACGGTGCCGAATGCTGAGGTGACTTCAAACAGAATCTGGGAGCCAGTGAATCTGTTTTCGATCAACATCAATGAGATGACACCAACCGCTATCAGCATGATTCCCAGTGCGAATACTGTCATCGCCTGCCGGACAACCGAATAAGAGATTTTTCGGTGTCCAATGACGGTGTCGGTCTCGCCACGGAATTCTGCGATCATTGCAGCCACGAGGACAAGAAGCGTTGAAATTTTTATACCACCCGCGGTTCCTGCAGAACCACCACCGATGAACATGAAAATGTCAGTGATAAAAAGTGTCGACGGATGAAACTGCCCGTAGTCCACTGAGTTGAAACCCGCGGTACGAGGAGTTACGGATTGGAAAAAGGCGGTGAGAATTTTTTCACCTATCGGCATTCCAGCCATGGCTTTGTTCCATTCCAAGACGCCAATCACAAACCAGCCGCCTAAGACCAAAACGCCTGTTCCGATGAGCGTCAGGCGAGACGTCACGCTGAGATGTCCTAGTCGCTTCTCTCGGTTTGACCAGTTCCAGCCACGTAAAACACGGATCCTTAGCCTCGTGACAAGTTCGCGAAGGACCGGGAAGCCTAATCCGCCAATGACGATGGCACCGGCCAGGGGAAGAAGAATCCACGCATCCGCAGCATACGGAACGAGGTTATCTTTTCGGAGGCCGAAACCCGCGTTGTTAAATGATGAAATTGCATGGAAGAGGCCTTCCCCCATAGCGCGATCACCCGACATTCCGTAGTGATTGGCAAATCGCGATGCCAACATCAGAGTTACAGCGCCTTCTGCAAGGGCTGTAAAACCAAGGGTGGCAATAAGGGTGGATTTCACGTCGCCAATGGATAATGTGCGCCCTTCTGCAGCGGCATTCATCCGTAGTCGTAAACCAAACCGCCCCGTAAGAATCATCCCGGCTAGAGACGTCAAGCTCATAATTCCCAAACCACTCAGTTGAATGAGTGTGGCAATTATTATCTTGCCCGCAATGCTCCAGTGACCTCCCGTATCCACGACGGTCAGCCCCGTCAGTGAGACCGCCGAGGTCGACGTAAAAATTGCTGTTAATGGGTCCGTCGCCGTGTGCGTAACACTGGAAAACGGCATCATCAGTGCTAGAGCGCCGACAACAATAAGCCCAAAGAACCCGATGGACACCAACTGTGTCGGATTGAGGGAGCGCCCACCTATTCTTCTTTTTGCCACGAGAGGGAATAGTAAGCCTGCACTCGGCTCAGTGCTAGTCGGATGCACAAAACAACACCGAATAATTCCATTATATGAGACTTGTTTTTCGCATTTCGGGAAAGTATTCTTTGGCTACTTGACGTGTCTAGATGGCGTCACCTCTGCCGACTAGTCGCCCAAGGTCCTATAGCCAACCTCTTTTGCTATATCAGCTATCTGCCCATAAATACGTGAAGCATGTACATACATAAAGCATGTATTGAGTAAGAAGGACTATTCGCGTGACTTCTGCTACCCGAGCGCCGAGTTCCACTACCGCCTCCCCTGGTACAGTCTCCCCAATGACAGATCCATCGATGCGTCGGAAAATTATCGTCGCATCCATGGTCGGAACAACAATCGAGTTTTATGATTTCTATGTTTACGCCACAGCTGCGGTAGCGGTTTTTCCCTATTTATTCTTTCCAGATAATGACGACCCTACCGTTAAACTTTTCGCATCCTTTGCGACGTTCGGACTCGCTTTTCTCGGTCGGCCACTCGGCTCCGTCGTCTTTGGGCACTTCGGTGACCGAATCGGTCGCAAAGCAACGCTAGTCGCCTCGCTGCTCACCATGGGTATAGCGACATTCATCATTGGTTTATTACCGACGTATGAAACTATTGGTTTATTCGCGCCGGCACTTTTAGCACTCATGAGGTTTAGCCAGGGGCTCGGCCTTGGTGGAGAATGGTCAGGAGCCGCACTTCTGGCCACAGAAACCGCATCAAAAGACAAAAGAGCATGGGCTGCGATGTGGCCGCAATTGGGAGCACCAATTGGTTTCTTGGTGGCCAACGGGTCCTTCCTCATCCTCGCGACCACATTGGGTTACACCATCGGTGACACGTCTGGCGCATTCATGTCATGGGGATGGCGTATTCCGTTCCTCTTTTCCTCAGTCATGGTCATTATCGGCCTATGGGTTCGTTTCTCATTAGAAGAAACCCCCGTCTTCAAAAAAGCCGTCGAATCCGGCAAGCGAGTCGACGCACCACTGGCAGAGGTCTTCAAGACGTCATGGATTCAAATCATCCAAGGCACCTTCGTCATGGTGTCCTGCTATACGCTCTTTTACCTCATTACCACGTGGATTTTGTCGTACGGCATTGGGAAACCTGAAGACTCAGCGGGGCTGGGAATTCCCTACGAAGAATTCCTTGTTCTCCAGCTCATCTCTGTACTGATGTTTATGGGAACTATTCCCTTTACAGCTCTGAGTGCCGATAAACGAGGCCGTCGGAAATCATTACTCACGTCATCGGTCGCCATGCTCGTTTTCGCGGCCCTGTTCCCTGTGTTGCTGAACTCTGAGTCAGCGAACGAAATGACGGTATTGATCTTCCTCATCGTGGGAATGGGTGTGATGGGGTGCATTTTCAGCCCCATGTCCGCAGTTCTGCCCGAGCTCTTCCCCACTAACGTCCGCTACACCGGATCGGGAATTGCGTACAACCTTGCGTCGATTCTGGGAGCTGCCATCGCGCCCTTCATCGCAACATGGCTTGTTACTCGGTTCAGTGTCGATATGGTCGGTCTATACCTCGCTGTCACCACGGTGATATCCATAATCGCTATTTGGGTAATCCCAGAAACTAAGCACAAAGACATGAGCGAAACGTAGTGAAACATAACGTGACGTAGAGCAACAGCCTCTACGTTTCGTTCTCACCCACTCTCCTATTCCTGGTCACACAACGGTCTGTTTTACAATCGGTACACGACTTTTCAGCCGAAGCTAGTGTGACTCATCGACCATGTGGCCGACGTGCTGGCACGGATCAGTTCCCTGCGACAACGAGGACAAGGATATGGCGGCGTCAACGAACTCATCAGATACAAATAAGGGTCCGGTCATCGACGGAGCAACCGAAGGTGACCGCGAGGAGCTAACATATGAAAAGTTCGGTTGCGCCATGCGTGAGCTCGCTCAAACAATCATTGATGACTATGAGCCCGACCTTATCTTGTCCATTGCTCGCGGTGGTCTCCTGATTGGTGGTGCGCTCGGATACGCCATGGGGATTAAAAACGTATCGGTCATCAATGTCGAGTTTTATACCGGCATCAATGAGCGCCTTGAAACACCCATCATGCTGCCACCCACTCCGGACGCGGTAGATCTCACGGGAATGAAAGTCCTCATTGCCGACGACGTCGCCGATACTGGAAAAACGCTGGAGCTCGTGCAGGAATTCTGCAAAGAAACGGTCAAAGAGTCCCGCACTGCGGTTATTTACGAAAAACCTCAGTCAGTAATTAAATCGGACTACGTATGGAAATACACAGATAAGTGGATTAATTTCCCGTGGTCAACCCTGCCCCCGGTTAAGCCCAGTAACAAGTAATCCTTGCCCCATGAGCAATGGGATACTCGCCGTAGCAGCTCCAATGCACGTCGCAGGCAACATGGAGTAGCCTAGAGCGCTTGAGAGCAAGACTACTGCCGGGGCTCTCGTCGGTGACTACGCGATTTGAGTTGATTGGGGTGTGAGCGAAGCATGTTCGACGTCAATATGCTGATCAATACTTTCGGCTTCATTGGCGTCCTCGTCATCATCTTCATGGAAACCGGCATGCTCATCGGCTTCATCTTTCCCGGCGATACTCTGCTATTCACCGCGGGTATTTTGGCAGCCCAGCCTCACCCCTTCGCGCACGTGTGGCAACTCATGCTCACCGTTCCCCTCGCCGCAATCGCAGGCGACCAAGTCGGCTTCTTGTTTGGACGCAAGGTTGGCCCACGAGTTCTCGAATCCAGAGCGATGACCTGGATGGGTCCGCGAGCCCTTGATCGCACTCATCATTTCTTTGATCGATTCGGCGCGCCCACAGTCATGCTTGCGCGTTTCATCGGAGTAGTTCGCACACTTACGCCCGTCGTTGCAGGCGTTTCTGGCATGAAACACCGAACGTTCACTCTTTGGTCCGTCATCGGAAGCACGATATGGGGCGCAGGAGTGATAGCAATTGGATACTGGTTAGGGGGTATTCCTCTAATCGACAAATACGTTCACTGGTTTATCATTCTTGGATTGTTGTCCGTCGTCATACCGGCTTTGTTCAAGGCCACCCAACTCGCGTGGAGAAAGCACCGCAGTAACCGGGATCAGACCAATCAGAATGCCCAGGGCACCCAGGACGCTAAGGAAGACTCCGCAGACGTTGCGTCGGAATCCGTTGCCGAGCCTTCCACCGCCCCTTCCTCTACTCGCTCTTCTTCGGCTTTAGAAGAACAAACTGAGCGACATCCAATTCACCGCGCATAAACAAGGCTTCTTGCAGCGCTAAGACATAGAACCACAAACGTCGGTAAACACGATCAAAACCGGCAGCTGCTGCAGCATCGCGATTAATCGCGAATTCGCGTCGCCACAGTGGCAACGTGACACGCAAATGATCGCCGCAATGGACCTCGGCCCGTTCCACCAGATCGGTATACCGCATTAGCGCATCGCGGACATTCTCCACCGTCGGATATTCCAACGCTGGCCACACATAACCACGCATGATCCCGAGAGCTTGGAGAGAGTTCTCCGAAAGCCCAGTGTTGATGACGCTCTGTATGCATGCCCGACCGCCGGGAGACAGCATCCGCCCAATTGCTCGCAAAAACGGGCGCAAGCCTCCTACGCCCATCGTTTCCATGCGTTCAACCGACATGATTGCGTCATACACACCCGACCATTGACGGGGGCTCGGTATCGGCCCACTGATGGTTTCCACGTGAACAGCACCCGCCAGCTTCTCTTCCCACACAATGCGCCGTATGTCCTCAGCGTAAACGGGGTCCGACGTGAGAACATCGACGGTGGCGCCTCGTCGAGCAGCAGTCACGGCAAGCGTCGCACTCGATGCTGGGAACTCGAGCACTCGCGAACCAGGCCCGACGCGACATTCATCCAGCATTTGGTTCACGCGTCGGTACTGGGCGGACTCGATATCGTCATATGACACCGACTGTGGCGATTCGTACCGTGTCACGTCGACAATGGTGGTTTTGTTTTTCCAATTCAGCGTCTCAGTGACAGATGTCCGCGAGCTCGTCGCAAACAGGGGGCTTCCCCAAGTTTTTGAGGGGCCCGTACAGAGTTCGATGAGTTCAAGTGGCAGTTCACCTGCACGAGGAACGCCGGTCACTTTGTTCCGCGACCACCGGGACAGCATTTTCCCCCACCCTGCCTCGATGTCGTGATCGAGCAGGGTTGCTAACACATCTGCAAGAGGTATCGCATCCCATTCCCCCGCGACGTACCCTTCACCTAGGCCAAGGAAACCTGAGTCAACCATGCGGTTCATGACATTAGGGTCATACACCGACATCCGCATCGGTTCCGAGGAAAATACTGCTTCAGGGTTGTAGGCAATAGGTGGTTCGGGATCGATGTCTCCAATCCCGATGGGTTCGTCCGGTACGGAAATATCTACTGAGTCGAGGAACTCTTCGAGTCGATCATGGACTGCACTGGCTCTCGCCCCCATCATTGGTGCGGAGGGTTCTCGGACGAGATTAGGCCACGTTGTGGGGTCAATATGCCCTTTATTTTTCACCTGAGCGGCTACTCCCTTCCGATCATTCGTGCCGACGCTGACCCCTTTAGTGCTGGTATATGCGCCTTTTTATTACTTTCTACCCGCCCTAAAATTACCGCGGATAAGGACGTGATAGTTTGCACCACGCCACACTTGCCCGCAGGCCGTCAAGAGTCACTCAGTAATCATCGACTAGCTTCGCGAATGAACCCGGCAATTACCACACTTACGCCTGACACTATAGTGTGATTGGTTACATACTGTGTGATCCGACATACACTGATGTGTGGCGACACTTTTCGTGATTCCTTGACCACGCACGATATATCCCACCGAAGGAAACCTATGCCCTCCGAAAAAATGAACCACAACGTTCCCGCTTCCCACGATTCTCAGCACCGCGTCGTTATCATCGGCGCCGGATTCGGCGGAATTTTCGCGGCGAAGCGACTTGCCAACGAAAATGTCGACGTCACAATCATCGATCGAAACAATACCCACGTCTTTCAACCGCTGCTGTATCAAGTAGCAACCGGTATTCTCTCCCCGGGAGAAATAGCCTCATCGATTCGGCAAATCTTCCATGCTGATCCCAACATTCATGTCGCACGAGGCGAAGTCCAGAATGTTGACACAGAAGCGAAGACCGTTACAGCGTCGCAAGATGATCACGAGTTAGTGTTTCCTTACGACTCCTTGATCGTTGCGGCTGGTGCGGGCCAATCCTACTTCGGCAACGACCAATTCGCGAAGTACGCACCGGGGATGAAGAGCATCGACGACGCCCTTGAGATTCGTTCTCGCATTATTAGCGCATTCGAACGTGCCGAGATGACAACAGATCAGCGTGAGCGCGATCGCCTTCTCACCTTCGCCATCGTCGGCGCAGGTCCCACCGGTGTCGAGCTAGCCGGGCAGGTTGCCGAGATGGCGAACCGCACACTGACGGGCGAATACTCCAACTTCGACCCTGCGGACGCGCGCATCATACTTATCGACGGAGCTCCCCAGGTACTACCGCCGTTTGGCAAGCGATTGGGCAGAAAAGCCGCCAATCAACTACGCCGTATGGGAGTTGAAATCGTTCTTGGCTCGATAGTGACTGACGTGAACAAACGCGGTCTTACGTACAAGAATCTCGAGTCGGGTGAAGAGACGACTATCGAGGCCTCGTGCAAGATTTGGTCTGCCGGTGTTGCAGCCTCTCCTCTCGGCGCCATCATCGCACAACAAAGTGGTGTCGACGTCGACCGCGCCGGGCGTGTACCCGTCAATCCTGACCTCACCGTGGGTAACCACCGTGATGTCTTCGTTGTCGGCGACATGATGTCACTCGATAGGCTCCCTGGTGTTGCCCAGGTGGCTATCCAGGGTGGCAAGTATGCTGCCGAACAGATCGCCCAGGAAGCACGGGGACGGTCATATGAGGAGCGCCCCGACTTTGAGTACTTTGACAAGGGCTCGATGGCCACAGTGTCCCGATTCCAGGCCGTCGTTAAGCTGGATAAAGTTGAATTCGCTGGATTCTTTGGATGGGTCACGTGGCTGCTAGTTCACTTAGCCTTCATTGTGGGCTTCCGCAACAGGCTGGTGTCGATGGTCAGCTGGGGGCTCAATTCCATTTCCCCCAAGCGGTGGCACTTGGACACCACCCAGCAGCAGCTTTATGCACGCAACGGGTTGGACAAATTAGCAGTCGAATCACCCAAGGCTGCAGAGGTGCGGGAGACCCGGAAACTGGGTACCCCTAACCCTGCTGAGAAGTGGAAGACTGCGGAATAACTGAGGTTCGAAGGTTTGTCCGCGCAACAAGCTTCTCAGTTTGTTCATTCGCGATAAGGACTTCCCATACCTGGAAAGTCCGGCCAAGGTTGACCGGCCGTGCGATTGCACGCAAGATATCCCCTGGGCGCGACGGGCGAAAGAAATCTGTGTTGTTGTTCACTCCCATCACAGTTGCTTGTCCCCCAGCGGCGATATATCCCGCGATAGATGCAATAGACTCACCAATCGCGCAGTACACACCACCATTCGTCACACCCCACGGCTGAACATGGCGCTGATCAATCACGATCCTGCCCTCAACTCTGTCGGGGCCAACCGCGGTAAAGGTCATGCCCAGAGTTTGGTCTAATCCGTGCGGAAGAGCAGAGCTAGATACCGTTTCAGGAGTTCCCTCTGAAAAACCATTCCCACCCGTATGGTTTGTCTCGCCTCCGTACACGGCACCGCCATTGAGCTCAGCCAATTCCTCATCAGTTAATTGACGCTGCGTGGAAATTCCGAATTTCTCGACAAAACTCATAGATCACCATCGTACTGACATATGCACTGTCAGACGTCAGAAATAGAACACGCTAGACTCGAGGGTCATGAGTGATACCTCCACAACACAAGGCAACCTAGCCAATATCGGAGTCGTCGGGCTCGCAGTGATGGGCTCAAATATTGCCCGTAATTTTGCATCGCACGGCTACACGGTCGCGGTGTACAACCGTTCTCACGAAAAAACCGACGCGTTTATGTCGGACTTTGGTGAAACAGGTTCATTCGTCGCGTCGTCGACGATTGAAGAGTTCGTTGCTTCCCTCGAGCGCCCGCGTCGCGCCCTCATCATGGTTAAAGCTGGTGCGGCTACCGATGCTGTCATTTCACAACTTGCGGATGCTATGGAGGAAGGCGACATCATTATTGATGGCGGTAACTCTCTATACACGGATACGATCCGTCGCGAACGGGAAATTGCCGCTCGCGGGTTGCACTTCGTCGGGGCGGGGATTTCCGGTGGTGAGGAAGGCGCTCTTAACGGCCCCTCCATCATGCCTGGTGGCCCCCAGGAGTCATACGAATCTCTTGGTCCATTACTGGAATCTATTGCCGCACAGGTTGACGGCACACCGTGCTGCACCCACATCGGTCCTAATGGCGCAGGGCACTTCGTGAAAATGGTTCACAATGGCATTGAGTATGCCGATATGCAGGTCATTGGCGAGGCCTACCACCTGCTCCGCTACGGCGCGAACATAGAGCCAGCAGAGATCGCCGACGTTTTCCGGGAGTGGAATAAGGGCGATCTTGACTCCTACTTGGTTGAAATCACCGCAGAAGTCCTCTCCCATGTTGATAGTGAAACCGGAAAACCGCTCGTTGACGTCATCGTTGACAGCGCAGGCCAGAAGGGAACCGGCCGCTGGACGGTGAAAGCTGCCCTTGACCTGGGAATTCCTGTCACCGGTATCGGGGAAGCGGTCTTCGCACGCGCATTGTCTGGTGCTACCGCACAACGCACTGCCACACAGGGGAACCTCCCCGGCGGTTCTCTCCGCTCACCCATTTCCGCTGAGGAACGGGAGAGCTTCATCGAGGACGTGCGACGGGCCCTCTACGCATCGAAGATGGTGGCCTATGCCCAAGGTTTCGATGAAATTAAGGCCGGATCAGCAGAGCACGAATGGAACGTCGATCCCCGTGACTTAGCGACGATCTGGCGAGGCGGCTGCATCATTCGCGCGAAATTCCTTAACCGCATTCGCGAAGCCTATGATCAGGATCCGGACCTCCAGCTACTCCTCTTGGACCCGTACTTCACGGAACAGATGTCCAACCTGGTTGATTCCTGGCGGCGCATTGTCGTATCTGCGACGGAAATGGGGCTACCTATCCCCGTCTTCGCGTCGTCATTGTCATACTATGATTCGCTTCGTGCTGAGCGGCTTCCCGCGACACTCATTCAGGCACAGCGTGATTTCTTCGGCGCCCATACCTATCGCCGGATCGATAAAGATGGTTCCTTCCACACGCTGTGGTCGGGCGATCGCTCAGAGGTTGAAGCGTAACTGACGACTGGTCACTCCCCTGTCGGGATTACTCCCGTCGTCTGGCGGATCTACACTAGCTACCAACTATGGACATTGCATTAAGTATTCTGGGCATTATCGGTTTCATCGCGTTGACCGCCGGCACGGGAGTATTCGTGGCGGTGGAATTCGCGCTCACTGGTCTGGAAAATTCCACTATTCAGGAAGACACCTCCCCATTGGGCAAACTGGTGGGAAAGGCACATCAAAACCTTTCCTTTCATTTGTCCGGTGCGCAGCTCGGTATTACATTAACGACGCTGGCTACAGGCTATTTAGCAGAGCCGGTGCTGTCCACATTTATTACTCCGCTACTTGAAGTGGTCGGGATTTCCCCCTCTGCCTCGCAGTCCATTGCGTTGATTATCGCGATGATTATCGCGGCACTTCTGTCCATGGTTTATGGTGAGCTTGTTCCAAAGAATATAGCGATCACCAATCCCATGAAAGCCGCTAAGATCACGGTCCGGCCAGTCGTGTATTTCAACCGGTTTTTCTCGCCATTCATTAAAACTTTGAATTGGTCCGCCAATCATTTGGTGAGAAAAATGGGGATCGAGCCCGCCGACGAGCTAGCGTCGGCACGGTCCCCTCAGGAGCTGGGTGCACTGGTGCGAAACTCGGCTCTTCATGGAGGTATGTCAAAAAATCAAGCCACACTCATTGACCGGTCACTGAAATTCGGCGATGTCTCGGCCGACGAAATTATGACTCCTCGTGCCAAAGTCGAGGCGCTCGAAAAAGACTCCTCGATGACGGATTTACTTACCCTCGCCATGGAGACAGGGCACTCACGCTTCCCCATTACAGACGGCGATCTTGATAACACCCTCGGTGTCATCCACGTCAAGAAGGCGTTTACCTTTCCGACCGATCAACGCGATTCCACATTAGTGATTGACTACGCCGATCCTGCGCCCGTCGTGCCTACCAGCCTCGATGGCGACAGTGTCCTTAAGATTGTTCGACAATCTGGGTGCGAAATGGCCATGGTTGCCGACGAGTATGGCGGAACGAGCGGCATCGTCACTATTGAGGACATGGTCGAAGAAATCCTCGGCGCTGTCTTCGACGAACACGATGACACTGAGACTGAGATACGGCAATCGGGAACGTCGTGGGATTGTTCCGGGCTCGTGCGCATCGATGAGTTGGAGTCTCGGCTCGGCTATAAAGCCCCAGAGGGACCATATGAAACTCTGGGTGGTCTGGTCATGACCAACCTCAAACGGATTCCCGTCGAAGGCGACATCATCGTTTTGCCAGATCCAGATACCAATATGGTGGAAACTAATCCTTTATCCTGGTCGGCCCGAGTGACATCGATGGATGACCGACGAGTGGATCGGGTGCTTTTGACCCCCATCGCTCCTGAACAAGCATCTGCGATGACAAGTGCGGGAGACAACAACAATCTGCCACTGCGAGAGGGGGAATAAATGATCGGCGACCTATGGGCTCTCGTATTCGCCCTCTTCCTGATCGCGTTAAACGCGTTCTTTGTGGGAGCAGAGTTTGCTCTCATTTCTTCCCGCAAAGACCGTCTGGAATCGATCCTCGAGTCCGGGGATACCAGAGCACGCGCAATTATTAACGCCACTGAGCACCTCTCCATGAACCTCGCCGGAGCTCAATTCGGCGTCACCATCGCTAGCCTCCTGCTAGGTAAAGTCGGCGAACCAGCCGTCTCCCATCTCATCGAAACCCCCGCGGCAGCTCTCGGTGTTCCCGACGGATTACTGCATCCGATTGGATTCGCGCTCGCGCTGCTCTTGGTCTCGATTCTTCACATCATTCTGGGCGAGATGGTGCCGAAGAACATTGCGCTCGCAGGCCCAGAAAACGTCGCGATGTGGCTCGTGCCTATCCACGTCATGTTCGTGAAAATAACGCGCCCCATCATTCTTTTCTTCAACTGGGTAGCACGTATCACGCTGGCAGCTGTTGGCATCACACAGAAAGATGAGCTGGACACCACCGTTAGCCCGTCGGAGCTAGCGCGCATGATCGCTGATTCACGCCAAGAAGGCCTGATCGACGCAGAAGAGCACTCTCGGCTGAACAAGGCATTAGCGTCACCACGTCGGCATATCGACGAGGTTCTCATTCCTGCCGACGAGGTCCGTACAGTGCCTTTGCGCGGCAGTGGCCCGCTCATGGGCGACGTGGAAAAGGCTGTTGCCGACACCGGGTTTTCACGTTTCCCCGTGACAGGCAGAGATGGCACCTACTTAGGCTACGTCCACGTCAAAGACATTTTGGACCGCGAAATCCCACCCCATTCTGACCCGGAAACGGTGTTAGCGCGTAGGGAAATCCGGCCGCTCATCACCTTCTCCCCCTCTACTCCTATGGACCAAGCGCTGCGGCTCATGCGTGGACGCTCTCGTCATATTGCGCAAGTGGTAGATGGCGGGCATCAATACGGAATCGTGACCCTCGAAGATTTGATCGAGGAATATGTCGGAACCGTGCGCGATAGTACCCACGATGACTAAAGCAGACGACTAACCCCGACGTGGCTACTACCCCACGACAGCAAAGGAATTCGACCTCAGACATTATGCCGACTTCGACAACATTTCGCCCCACCATTCTTTTTCCATCAGAGTGGACATCGCGTCGGAATGCACATAAGGACATGGTCACAAGGTTGACTAAAGATCACCTTGAACGCGCCTCTCGCGGGCAACGGCATCCGGTGTGGGACTTTATCTTCCATTACTACCCTGTCACCCCAGGCAAACTCAGTCATTGGTCACCTGGCCACGGTGTGTATCTCGTCGATGCTCCTGCCATGAAGTATTTCACTAAGGTTGATAGCGAATCTGTCCCCACCGTTGCGCTTGAGGGCGCCGGTATCACTGCGGATCAGCTTCATGGCCATACCATCACAACATTGGACACTGCTGCGTTGTGGGCAGATCGGGGCTCGACGTTCCGCTACATTGAGAATCTGCTGACCCAAACATTGTCCAATCCCACGCACTTTGATTGTTTTGGCCTCCACGAATGGGCGATGGTTTATCGAGGACGACCTCGGCACCCGGAACCGCTCAGGCTAGGACCAGAGGCGACGAACCGGGTGGTTGAAACTCATTCCATGCGGTGCACGCACTATGACGCTTTTCGATTCTTCACCCTTGACGCCGTCCCCCGCAATAAGTTCCACCCATCGCGGGAAACACAACCACTGTGTGAACAGGGAGCATGCTTGCACGCAAACATGGATTTATATAAATGGGCAACGAAATTAGGCCCCCTCGTGCCGGGTGAACTCTGGCTGGATACATTCCGTTTAGCGTGCGATATACGGAAACTGGATATGGAAGCCTCACCCTATGACCTCACCGAGTGGGGTTTTACCGCGGTGCCCATTGAGACGCCCGAGGGGAAAGCACAATATGTCGCTGCCCAACGCGAATTTTCTCAGCGCGCCTCCGACCTACGGACGAAGCTCATTGATATCATTCGCACCTCAGATTTAACGTTGTAACATTGCGTTATGGCGAATCATCGATCAGGAACACGGCAATTACGCTTTGCACGATGGGTGTGGGTGGCCTTTGTTATTGTCATCGTGCTCGCACTTCTCGCTGCCTTGTCTGTGGTTTTCGTCAGTCGGAATAAATCGTCGTCTAACGCTGCTGACTGTGACCGGTCGACGGTTCTCAACGTCATTGCTGACCCTTCGGCCAAGGCTACGGCTGAGAAGTTGACGTCGGATTATTCGAAGTCGAATCCCTCCACTCACGATTCCTGTATTACGCCGAAGATAACATATGCGAATACGGCACAGGCGATAGCTTTGTTCCATTCGCCGGAGGGAGATCTCCCCGCAGCGTGGATACCCGCTGGTAGCCTCCCGGGTTCAACGCAGGATAATCCCGGTGGGACCGCTTTGGACGGCAGCGAAGCAGAAATCGATTCGTCGGTGCTCATTGATCGCCAACAATTGGGGGCGATCCACTCCAAGAACTCGGCACAAGACAAAGCACCGGGCGCACCGGTGTATCCGCGCAACTCGACGTGGTCTGCTTATGCGGCTAGTGCCCAATTCGCTAAAGATCATCCAGCCGGTATGGATCCTCAAGCGCGTGATGCGTCGGCACGTGAGGTTGCTGCCACCCTTTCCCCCACTTCTCTTTCGGATGCGGTCTCGTCCGTCTCGGGTGGGAAAGAAGATATTTCCGTAGCAGCTCCGCAGTCGCTTGGGGGCGACAACACGGCGTTCTCACCGATCAGTGATGCGACGGTCGATTTCCCACTTCTGACAATGAGCTCTAGCCCTCGGGTTACCGAATACCAAGCACGGGCTGCCGCTGATTATTCAGAATTCGCCCGCTCGCATTCGGAATCGCAGGCTGCCGAGAAAACTCCTGCCCATGATTCCCTATCAAACGACACCAAAGAACTGGCTTATGCTGCTTCTAACCAGGTCAGTGGCGAGCTTCCACCGGTGACAGTGACTAACTCCACCACGACAGAAATGAATAGTCAGGCTTCAGGGAACACTGATCGTAAGGCCACAACCGATAAAGCGGCCGCTCAACAGTCCCCAGTAAAGAAGGACGCGGCAAAGGACCAGACGAAGTCCACACAAAAACCTGATAAGGCGAATCAACAACGTCCTGCCCCGGCGTCGACACTGCTGCTGATCGACACATCAGAATCTATGCGCAACCATTTTGACGTTATCCAGCGCGAGAGCGCCCGAAGCCTGCAACAAGCGGGACAGCATGGGCGGGTGACGTCGTTATGGAGTTTTTCCTCGCCCATGGAAAGGGTCCAACCCTATCGAAACCATGTTGACCTCAGCATCGGTGACCACGGCGCTCGGAGTGCGTCGATGGTTAACGGGCTCACGACGGGCGGCACCCCGTTCCTATATGAATCGACCGTCGCAGCGATGCTCAATGCATCAATTAGCGGACCTGCTCCAAAGCGCGTCGTTATCGTGACTGACTCAACGAATGCAGGACGATCCATGGACGCGGCTAATGCGCGACTTCAGGCCGATATCATCAACAAGCAATCCCCCGTACAAGTTGATGTCATCGCTCTCGGCGACAAAGTGGATCCGTGGCTACGCGAAGTGAGCAAATTAACCAATGGCCATTACCACGCTATCCCCAATGCCACAGATAAATCATTCCCCCAGGCATTAACGGACGCCGTGGCAGGTTAGATACGTAACTGGCTGAAAAGCCAAGCGCTCTAGCCAGCTAACTAGCTGGTTTTACGACGCCGACGCTCTGCGAGCTCATCGAACCCTGCAACGGTGTGTTGAGAAGCCCCGTCAGCGCTGTCTTCAGCACTTCCCACATGGACAACTTTCTCCGCCGGAAACTCTGAAATCGTCCCGGCAAGCTCTTTGACGATACCGGGAACTCCGATCCCAAAGACGCCCTGTCCACCGGTCAACAGATCGAAGACTTCTTCGCTAGAACGGCATTCATACACCGTCGTTCCGTCAGAAACGAGTGTAATCGTAGAAAGATCATCAACACCCAAGTTGCTCAACTTTTCAACGGCACGGCGAATGTTCTGCAGAGAAATGCCCGTATCCAACAGACCCTTAACGATCTTGAGAACAAGGATATCGCGGAACGAGTACAACCTCTGAGTTCCGGATCCGTGGGCGGATCGAATGGATGGTTGGACGAGCTTTGTACGAGCCCAGTAGTCAAGCTGTCGATAGGTTATCCCCGCTACCTGACAAGCGATGGGAACGCGGTAGCCAACTTCGTCGTCCGAATCCATGACGTCAAAGAGTGCGCCTTGGACGGGTGCCTGTTCCTGTTTCACTGCAGGCTCACTTTCTGTGGTCGTACGTGTTGAGCAAGAGAGCGGGAAAACTCACACTCATGTAGTTCGATGCCGTCTAGGTTATGCCAATATTCTTTCGAGTCAACGCGACACGCAACACATGTGGCACATTTTTCACATGCGTCTATCAAACCACATGCTTAACTTACTATATTGTAATTAACAACTTTCACACTAGTCACAGTGTCAAGTTGGGATCACTCACATTCAACCGACAGAGTGTCCCGTTCACACTCCAGCAACCTCTGCCAATCTCGTCTCTACGAATCCTCAGAACCGTTCTCACCACGACGATCATTATCACTACCCCGGGTAAGATCATTTTCGCTCATACCCAAGTGTCCCATCAGTTCTTCAAAATCGGCATCACCGACTGCAAGATCACCCAGATCTTCCGACAGATGCTGCTGATCATTACTCTCTGACTGGGAATTATCTCCCGTCATTTCAGCCAAGAGCGATAAGCTGGATTCGGGGCGTCCAGACACGGGCTGATTCGAACTATCAAGATGTTCGACTACCTCAGCCGTGACCGGAACCGACCAGGTTTTAACAATTGACTCTTCGGCGTAAATCGTCACGTCCTCATTAAGAGCTAGATCAACGGCGTCCGAAACTCGGATGTCAAAGTTATTCCCTGACTCGCAATGAATTGTCGCATAGAAGGTGCCATGATTGACGGCATCAATAGAAATATTCACTACAGCGTCATCATGCGCTTCTAGAACGTCGACAATCACACTTGTCGACGTTGGCCGCCGCGGCTCTACACCGACGTCTTTGCCCGAAAGAATAGCCGCGGAGGACGCACCAACAAACACCGTCATCAAACGCCGGCGCTGGGGCCACAAAAACACTATTGCCGGATCGCGATCTGGGCCGAGGAGAAACAACCCTAAATACTCGAGTTCAACCATGATGATATGTGGCCTCCATCCTCATTCCGACCGATCGGTCATCGGCACTCAATGTCTAATCGAATTCGCCTCGCAGGGAAGCTTTAATAAACGCTGCCTGTAGGCTCACGATTAATGCGGAGAGCTCGCGAGCTGTCTCTTCCGATCGGGCTTTGGCGTCACTGCTCTTGACGTGCCCCAAAGGACCGCTAGCCTGAGTGATCAACCCCGCATAACGTTGAGCTGTCGCTCGCAAGGTTTTTAAGTGTCGCTCATCAAGCCCAAACCCCACCAATTGGCTCGCTGTTCGTGCGATCGACACATCATCTTGGCAGTAGAGGCCTGATCTGTCGGCATTAACGAGACCCGCCTTGGCAAGCTGCGTGAGGAAAGTGTCATCAATCTCAGCAGCAGTACACACATCGGAATGGGTCAAACGCGTATTTTCCGGCTTAAATTGCTCGGCAGAAATTAATCCCGTAACAGGGGTGACGTTGCCTTCGTCCATTGCGTCGAGGCGCTGCTTAATGACCTTCAGCGGCAGATAATTATCACGCTGCGTCGTCAGAATATAACGTAAGCGCTGAACGTCGGCGGACGAGTAGCGTCGATAACCCTTTTCTGTACGCGCCGGGGAGACAAGCCCTTCAGACTCCCAAAAACGGAGCTTGGAGACCGTAACGTCAGGGAACTCGCGACGCAATTGCTTAAGAACCGCCCCGATCGACAACGTGGAAGGGCGGTCGTGACGGACCTCAGGCAGCGGACCCGTTTTCCGTAGAGCTGACACTGTTCTTAAGAATCTTTCTGACCGTTGAGAAACACGAGGCGGAACTTACCAATCTGGATTTCATCACCATTGGAAAGCTCTGAAGAGTTCTTTGGCTCACGATTGACGTACGTGCCGTTCAGAGATCCAACGTCGACGACTTCGAACTGGTCATCGTTCTTGCGGAATTCAGCGTGGCGACGGGACACGGTGACATCATCCAAGAAGATATCGCTATCGGGATGACGGCCCGCTGTCGTCGTCGGCTGGTCGAGGAGGAATCGGGATCCTGCATTCGGACCACGTTTGACGACGAGCAATGCGGAGCCCTCAGGTAAGCCATCAACGCCTGGGGCCGAGGAATCGGATGCGCCCGATTCCATTTCTTTCAAAAGATCGGCACGAAAGACCGAGGTAGTTTCCACCGAAGATTCTGAAAAATCACTATTGTCACTCATCGATTCTGCCTCCTTAAGTTCGACCAACGGTTCACACCAGCCACTGCCCTGCCCGACTTACTATCTCACATAGAGATAATAGCCAGCCGTTCGAGCGGTTGCCTGCCACTAAATTAGCTGAGAACCGTTTCCACTGGGTTATACAGATTTAGCGCCCATAGTAGCCGTTTATGCCCCTCCACATAGTGCCGAGGGGCATGTTATATTCACTCCCCCAGCCTAATCCATAGGATGGTGGCATGCGCGCGATGCGGGTAAGCATCACCCCCAAAGACACTTTTTATCATGAAGAGCCCGTGGTTCGGTTCCGACCCCTAGTAACAGGAAATCGCCTCGATACAAGCACTGCTCGGTACAAATACAGAACCCCTGTCCACAAATACAAAACTGTCCCCCACAGGAAAAGAGCTCGCGCCCAGGGGGTAAAGAAATGTGAAAATGACCATGCCGCAGCTGAAGCTAAGTACAGCGGGAAGGCCCACATGAGAGCGAAAGTCGCAGCTTTTCCGAGATACATGACTTTCGGCCGGATTCCACGATTTCGGTAGACGAGCATCGTTGGGAAAAGGATAAGGTCGCGAGCGAAGAGAACTACCACCCACCACCAGCTCAGTAACCCCGCAATAGCGAAACAAATGGGTGTGACGAGGATGAACAACCGGTCGGCGGCTGGGTCGAGATACTGGCCTATCCGTGTGGTCAGTCCCCAAATTCTCGCGATTTTTCCATCAAGCCAGTCCGTAAATGACGAAATCGCCACGATGGCGAGTGCCCATCCATACTCACCCGGGCCGATAAGAAACCAGGCGTAAATGGGCACCAGGCAGATCCGCACGATACTCAAGATGTTAGGAACAGTCAGGATCCGCGAGTATCCCGCAGGGTGAACTGTCACTTGCTCCCTCATACCCGGCGGTTCCATACCAGGGGGTACTGCGCGGGCGGTGTGCCCGTCCGGCGTGGGAAGCATCTTGTCCATCCGTGCTTCTACCCGAAGTCGAGTTTCGTGAGTTACTTTGCTCACCGGGGTGCTCCGGGTAAAACGCGACTGCCGAGCACTCTTAGCTCCTTGCTTTTTAGTTCCAACCGGTTGTTCATAACGAGGGATCTCGGGGTTATCACGATGCTCGTCATAATCCATCGGACTTATCCTCTCGTTACGTACTCATTGCTATATGTGGCTATATGTAGCCAGCTGTCAGAATTTCATTGCTCACCCGATATTGCCGTACACATCACCGTTGTAAAGCAAGCCTATCGGAATAAGTTAACAACTGATCCCACGACCGATCCATTATTCCCGGACAGAGGATTGTCATTAACCATATAAGTCCAGGTAGAACTTGGACGCCGAAGACCTCGCTCGCCGAGATCGGCGCCATTGTTATCGATCGTGATATGCCTCCACGTTTCAACCGCATCATCAACGGCTCCGGTGGCGAGATTCTTAAACTCGGCAATCGACATACGGTGAAATTCATCGACCGGATTCTCTCGGGCGAGAGCACGGAGGTGAATAGATTCCCGGATGTCATCCAGATATTCAAGATGCCGCGCCCAATGTTCATCGAGGTGAAAGAGCTCAACCTCACGGGCTGCTTGAACACGGACATCATGCGGCACCGTCAGGTCACGGTGAGCACGGTGCTGTAGTTCGTTCAAGGCAACGTCGGAATCAAGGATGTCGCTGCGCCGCTCATCAATGATGCCCCGTTGCTCATTGATGAGTTTGTTATATTTCCACGTGTTCGCGTGAATCTGAAGCATTTGTCCTTCAGTGACACGCTGACAGTGATCCACAAAGGAATACACTTTTTTCTGCGTCAGTTGCCCGTTGCTATCGGGAACTGCATTGACGGATTCACCTGCTCCGCCAACTGCGATGACGTCGTCCTCGAGGGAGACGAAAATGACGCTGGAGCCCGGATCGCCTTGTCGCCCGGCGCGACCTCGGAGTTGGTCGTCGAGGCGGGCACTGCGGTGGCGTCCGAATCCGACGACAGCAAGGCCGCCAGCTTTGACGACGTCGTCGCGGTACTGTTCATGTGCTCCGCCGAGTTTGATGTCTGTCCCTCGCCCGGCCATTTGTGTGGATACGGTGACACGCCCGGGGAGTCCAGCGTCGGCAATGATTCGTGCTTCTTTTTCGTGGTTTTTTGCGTTGAGTACGACGCAGTCGACTCCAATGGCTTGGAGTGCGTTTTGGATGTCTTCGGATTCGGCGACGTTGTGGGTTCCGACAAGCACGGGGCGGCCGGCTTGTTGGAGCTGTTGGATGTGTTCGATGATGCCTCGGCGTCGGTCGTCGGCGGTGCTGAAGATTCGGTCTGCTTCGTCGTCGCGAATGCAGGGAAGATGGGGCTCAATGACGGCGACGCCGAGGCCGTAGAATTGACGGAGTTGTTCGGAGGCGGCGGTGGCGGTTCCTGTCATTCCGCACAGGTTGGTATAGCGGCCGAGGAGCGCTTGGATGGTGATGGTGTCGAGCACTCGCCCACCGTCGGTGACATCGAGTCCTTCTTTTGCTTCGACGGCGGATTGTAGCCCGTCTGGCCAGCGTTGGAGGTCAGCTATGCGTCCTTTTGAGTTGTCGACGAGGGCGACTTTTCCGTCTCGAATGATGTAGTGAACGTCTTTGACCAGGAGTTCTTTAGCGTGAAGAGCGACGTTGACTTGGACAAGTGTGGTGCTGATGTTTTCGGCGTCGTAGAGCGATGATAGGCCGAGGCGTTTCTCGACGGTGTGGGCTCCTTTGTCCGTGAGGAACACGTTTCGTTGGTCGTCATCAACGCTGTAGTCCTCGTCTTTGGTGAGGTTCCGGACGACTTCGCTGATGCGGCCGGTGGGTGCGTGGCCGGGTGCGCTGCCGGCCAAGACGAGGGGGACGAGAGCTTCGTCGACCATGACTGAGTCGGCTTCGTCGACGATGGCGACGTCTGGTGTGGGCTGTACTTGGTCATGTCGGCGTGTGATCAAGTGGTCGCGGAGGACGTCGAATCCCATTTCGTTGATTGATCCGAAGACGACGTCGTTAGAGTATGTCGTGCGGCGTTGATCCGCGGTCATATGTTCTTGGATGGCGCCGACGGTCACGTCGAAGAAGTCGAACAGTGGTCCCATCCAGTCGGCGTCTCGTCCTGCTAAGTAGGAGTTGACGGTGATGCAATGGATTTTTCGTCCCTGGTGGGCGTAGATGATCGCTGCGAGTGCCCCGACGAGTGTTTTGCCTTCGCCGGTGGCCATTTGTATGACATTGCCTTTGAGGAGTTCCTGAGCTCCTCGGAGTTGGCAGTCGAATGGGGTGAGTCCGATTGTTCGCGTGGAGGCTTCTCGAAGCGTCGCGAACATGGTGGCATTGTCTTTATCCCGTAGCGCGGTGTCGAAGGTTCTTCGGAGGTCGGCGTCGGTGAGTGTGGCTGTGTGGTCTCCTAGCGTGGTGGCGCGGGAGAGCTCAGCTGTGTTTTTGCGCCGGGAACCGGTGAGTTTCCGAAGCCATGTGGCCATAGGGGTCGTCCTTGCTACGTGGAAAGATTACGTGTGTTTTACGTTAGCGTTTTTTGGTTGACGTCATGTTTCGAGTCCGGTGAGACCGGGCCGGCTACCCAGCGTAGTCCACAGTTGGTGGTGGCGATGGGGAGTCGTTTCTTGGCAAAGTCACACCAGGCGGGAACGATTCGGGTTAATCTGCTGGCTATGAATAATAAACGTGAGTCCGCTCATGAGAGTGCGGGTCCCCAGGGGATTATTCCCACAGCCGATATTGTCGACGTTGTTGGTCCGGCTGTACGGTCCTGTGATGTGCAATTTCTCAATTACGGTGGCCGTATTGAGTTTGCCGGCCAGATTTCGACGGTGCGGTGTTACGAGGATAACGCTCTTCTTAAATCCGTGTTGGGTACCGCCGGCAACGGGGGTGTGCTTGTTGTCGATGGGGGCGGAAGCGTTCACACTGCGTTGATGGGCGATAACGTCGCTGCACTGGGGCGTGATCATGGTTGGTCCGGGATCGTTATTTACGGCGCTATTCGTGACTCTGCAGAGATCAAGGATATGGATTTCGGGGTGAAAGCTCTGGGCACGAATCCACGGAAATCCAGCAAAACTGGCGACGGTGAGCGCGATGTTGTGGTGAACTTCGGCGGAGTGGATTTTGTTCCCGGCCAGTATGTGACGTGCGATGCCGATGGGATAGTCGTCACTGAGACACCTGTCTCCCCACCTCAGGCCTAGTTTTTTGTGGTCGCAATCGGCTGCGGTATGCTGCAGTGGTTGCCCCTGATGGGGCAATCGGACTGTGGCGCAGTTTGGTAGCGCACTTGACTGGGGGTCAAGGGGTCGCAGGTTCAAATCCTGTCAGTCCGACGCTGATAACAATTGAGGCCGCTACCGTTGGGGATGTGTTGTGCATATAGACCCTGATGGATGCGGTCTTTCTCATTCTTCCGATGGTGATTCACACGCTATGACACCATCGAGGCCGGCGTATTCTCCCGGCCAGCAGATTCCCATTCGATCTCAACGTGACCGTCCTATTTTTGCCTCGTCCGAGAACCGTGTGGAAGCTGCCAACTCCTTTCATCGTGGGGTAACGAATTATGGTGCAGTGCGTCCTGGCTATCCCACTGATGTTGTTGATCTCCTCGAGTGCCATATTGGCCAGTCCGGTCACCGCGAGCTCAACGCTCCACTGCGAATACTCGACATAGGCGCAGGCCCGGGCTCATTGACAGTAAACCTTGATGAGCGGTTTCCAGGTGGCGTCCTCGCTTCGGATCCGTCGCCTGAAATGACCCATTCATGTGTGGCGCGTCTCCCCCGTGTTCCGGTCATTCGGTCTCGTGCGGAGTCTACCGGGCTCACCGATGCGTGCCTCACCGCGGCGACGTGTGCGCAAACGTGGCATTGGCTCGATACAGATCAGACATGTCGTGAGCTGGACAGGGTTCTGGTTGCTGGTGGTGTGTGCCTTCTTGTGTGGAACACACTCGATGTGAGTGTCCCCTGGGTGCATCGGTTAGCGCGAATTATGCATTCAGGGGATATCTTGCGCCCCGGTTTTATCCCTCAGGTCGCGCCACCATGGACTATTACTGATGAGTGGCGTGGCTCATTCAACCAGGCCATCACGGCACATAACATTATCCATCTGGCTCATACTCGGTCCTATTGGTTACGGGCCACGGACAAAACGCGCGAGCACGTCGATAATAATCTCCGCTGGTATCTCTACCAGCACCTCGAGCTACCTGAGCATCAGCCAATTGAGTTGCCCTACAGGACAGACGCATTCATTATGCGCCGCCAGCACGAGGGGTAAGAGGGACTATTTTCTCCCACGCTTTTCCCGCACACGCACGGCAATTCGCACTGGCGAGCCTGTGAAGCCGAAGGTCTCCCGGAATTTTCGTTCGAGGAAACGTCGGTACCCGTGTTCCAGGAAGCCAGTGGTAAACAGCACGATCACCGGTGGCCGGGTGGATGCCTGCGTCGCGAACAACACCCTAGGCAGACGACCGCCCCGCATCGGAGGCGGAGTCTCAGCAATGACCGCCCGCAACCACGTGTTAAGTTGACCTGTGGGAACGCGACCATCCCAGCTCTCTAGGGCTTCAATCATTGCGGGCTCGAGTTTGTGTATTGCCCGCCCAGTTTTTGCAGAGATGTTGACACGGCGGGCCCACGGGATGTGCGAGAGCTGGAGCTCAATTTCGCGGTCGAGCATATCCCGGCGATCTTCATCAACCATGTCCCATTTGTTGTAGGCCACGACGAGCGCTCGGCCGGAATCCAGGATCATACGTAGGACACGCTGATCTTGTTCAGTCACCGGTTCAGATGCGTCGACGATGAAGACAACGACTTCCGCCGCGTCGATGGCTCCCCGTGTACGCAGACCCGCGTAATACTCGTGGCCCGTTGCCTTCTTAGTTTTCTTCCTGATACCAGCGGTATCGACGAAGGTCCACGTCTTTTGGTCGAGTTCGACGAGCGAGTCCACGGGGTCAACGGTCGTGCCGGCGACATCGTCGACGACAGCTCGATCCTCCCCTGTCATCTTATTGAGCAAACTCGATTTACCGACGTTGGGCTTGCCGACGAGGGCCACTCTACGCGGCCCCGATGTGATGAATTCTTGCCGTGGTTTGTCGGGGAAGAGTCGGATGACTTCATCGAGGACATCGGCGGCGCCGTGGCCGTGTTTGGCCGACACTGGGTAAGGGTTGTCGAGGCCGAGTGCCCAGAATTCCGCGAGGTCGCCGTACTGCGTCGGTGAGTCGAACTTATTAGCGACGAGAACGACAGGTTGCTCGGCCCGGTGTAATTTGCGGGCGAGCATTTCGTCGGATGCGGTAATTCCGACTTGAGTGTCGACGACGAAGACGATGACGTCTGCTGTTTTCATAGCGCCTTCGGCTTGGCGGGCGATGGCCGCGTGCATGCCTTTAGCGTCGGGGCCCCATCCGCCGGTGTCCTGTACCCAGAAGCGTCGGCCGTTCCATTCGCCGAGGTATGAGATGCGGTCGCGTGTGACTCCTGGGAAGTCTTCGACGACGGCTTCACGGCGCCCGATGAAGCGGTTGACGAGGGTGGATTTGCCTACGTTCGGTCGGCCGAGGATGGCGACGGTGCATAGTGCTTCGGAGGTGTATCCGGCGTCGTCGAAGACGCCGAATGCTTCCTCGACAGAGTGCCAATCGGTGTCATCGTCGGAGGTGACCAGCAGGTTGTTGACCTCATCGTCAGTGGCATCACCGTCGGTTGCGTTGCCAGTGGCTTCGTGAGTGTGATCGCCGTGGGAGCGGTCAGTGTGTTCGAGGCCGGCCTGATCGCCGGGGCCCGCCTGGTCACCGGTGTCAGTGGCGTCACCGATGTTCGGGTCATCCTCGTCGCCAATAGCCTGACCTTCTGTCGTGGTGAAGACGAGATCGTCGAGTGAGGCGTCCTCATCAGATTGCTCGTCGTCGGTTCGGTGGTTATCGCTGCCCGATTGACGGATAAGGGCGATGATCGCATCAACGACGTCATCGATGCCGATATGGCTCGTATCGACGACGATGGCGTCGTCGGCTGGCATAAGCGGTGAGTCCGCCCGCGATGAATCTTTGCGGTCGCGTTCTTGAACGTCTCGTAAAACCTCGTCGAATGTGGCGTCACGTCCAGCTTCACGATCCTGGTCGTATCGGCGCCGTGCCCGGATGCTCGGTTCGGCTGTCATAAAAACTTTGCAAGGAGCGTCCGCTAAGACGACAGTGCCGATATCCCGTCCTTCCACAACGCATCGTCCGGCCTTGTGAGCCAATGATCGTTGCAATGCTACAAGGTTCTGGCGGACTTCGGGGATCGCCGCTACCGACGAGACGGCTCGTGTCACTCGGGGTGTCCGGATGTCATCAGCCACGTTCATTCCGTCGAGGATGACTTCGGTGGAGTGAGGGTCGTCGTTAATGGTGATGGGCAAGTCAGACGTTGCCTCGATCACAGCTTCGCGATCGTCGGGGTCGATTCCGGCATTAAGAACGTGGAGGGTGGCCACGCGGTACATCGCCCCGGTGTCTAAGTAAGACGTGTTCAATCGCGAGGCGACGGTACGACAGACCGTCGATTTGCCTGTGCCGGATGGTCCATCGACGGCGACGATCAACCCTCCCCCTGGGGTGTTGGCGAGTGTTGAGTCATCCGATGTACGAGTAGTTGACATCACTAAACTCCTATTTAATCCGTTCTGCCATTGCATAATCCCTGTTACATCGGATCACACGAAAGTGGACGCAAAAGCTCTACATAGTACGGGTTGTTACATATCAACAGCATTAAACAAGCTGGTCAGTTCCGCACGGTTCAGCGCGCGTAGTGTTCCCGGAGTTTGCTCACCCAACTGCACTGTGTGGATTTTGGTTCGAACCAGCTCTTGCACAGGAAAACCAGCTGCTTTTAGCATCCGTCGCACGATGTGCTTGCGCCCCTCGTGAAGCACTACTTTCACGAGTGAACGGCCTTGCCAGACGTCAATGGTTTCAGCTTCGTCGGCTCGGGCAGTACCGTCATCCAACTCAATTCCCTGGGTCAGGCGTCGAAGGTCTCTCTTATCCACTTCGCCGAGAACAGTGGCGAGGTAGGTTTTCTTGATTCCGTATTTGGGGTGAATCAGCCGGTTCGCTAACTCGCCATCGTTGGTCAAGAGAAGAAGTCCCTGCGTCGCAGCATCCAAACGACCAACGTGGAAAAGCCTCTGACCAGCGTCTACTTTCTCACCAACGATATCGCCGACGCAGGGCCGACCCATATCATCATGCATGGTTGACTGAACACCGCGTGGTTTGTTCAATGCGAAGTATTGCATCGATTCGTTGACGATGACTCTGCTGCCATCAACCCGAATCACGTCGTGATCTGGATCCACGCGAACGCCCTGACGGGTCACGATTTCTCCGTTGACCTCGACGCGCCCTTCGTCGATGAGCTTTTCTGACATCCGCCGGGATGCGACGCCAGCAGCGGCCAATACCTTTTGCAGGCGAATCCCCTCACCCGAATGATGGGCGGGGGATGTGGCCTTGACATGTTGATGTCGAGCAGGCTTTGCCTTGGGTACGTATTCCGGTGTGCCGTCACGGCGAGCGGTAGAAGCCACGATGTGGACCTTTCCGTATCTATGCGTTATTTTTTCGGTTTAAAAACAGGGGTAACGTGGCGTCGTTTCATAGCATCAAAAATAAACGGCCGTCCACGCAAAACATATGGTGACCAGTGAGTCTATCACGTTCTTCATTCGTGTCATTATCTTCAACGGGCTGCAGACGCAATCAAACTACATCACAGCGCATCAAGCCACTCATAATGGGGCGGGGACCCGCTTCCACACTCGGAGAAGTACACACCCACCAACCGACAAATGCGGTGACGTCACCATTCAGTCTCTAGCAGTTAATCACTCTCACGCGTCATCCGATCGACAATATCCGACACGAAAAATCCTGGCGCTTCCTTGACGAAAGTCTGCTGAGACCACCCACCAGCTCCTTCGGGTATATACCCTAAGACATCGGTCCCCGTAACCACGGGCAAGTCTTCTCTATTACACCGCGTCGCCAAATCTGGGGAGTCCGGAATGGACCCACCGATTAAACCAAGAACAGTTAGCCCCCGGCGCGTAGCAGCTTCCACCGTCAATTCAGCCTCGTTCAAACTTCCGAGGCCTGTTGAACACACAACAATAAGCGGAGCATCAAGTTCTCGAGCCAAATCTGCAATGGTCCAGTCCTGACCAATACGCACAAGAAGCCCACCAGCTCCCTCAACAAGTACAACGCGGCCTGGCTTATCAAAAGATCTGATCTGCTCAGCAACGGTCGTGAGCTCGGGATATGGCATATTCGCCCGCCGGGCCGACGTAGCCGGGGCAAGCGGCTCGGGGAACCGGTACAGGGTCTCCGCACTATCAATACCGGTCAAGGCGGTTATGCGGGGAGCATCGCCTTCGCCTTCGGGTTCACCAGTCTGCGCTGGTTTCACAATGAATGGTTCATATCCCTCCTTCTGAAGGATGCTCGCAACCGCGCCGGTAGCTACAGTCTTCCCGACATCTGTCCCCGTCCCCGTCATGATGGCAATACTCATTTTTAATCTCCTCTCAACAGGTCACTGAATAATCCGGACCGGAAAAGTCTCTGTGGTGAGACCGCGCGCTTACGCCGACGCAGCGACAATATTTTTCATCGCCGCACATATTTTCTCGATGTCAGTGCTGGTCGATATAAACGGCGGCATGCTATAAACCAACTTCCCGAAAGGTCGAAGCCATACTCCCGATTCCACAGCTACCCTCGTAGCAACCTTCATATCAACAGGTTGAGATAGCTCGACGACGCCAATAGCACCTAGGACACGTACAGACGCAACCTGCTCAGCATCGGCAAGTGGGGACAAACCGTGGCGTAATTCCTGTTCAATACGGGGAACTGTCGATCGCCAGTAACCGTTATCTATGAGGTCGCCCGCGGCCCGAGCCACCGAGCACGCCAGCGGATTGCCCATGAAAGTCGGCCCGTGCATCAACGCTCCCCCGCCCTGCGGTGTCGAAATCACCTCTCCTACGCGCTGGGTCGTCAGTGTGGCAGCAAAACTCATCATTCCCCCGGTCAGGGCCTTGCCGACGCACATAATGTCCGGGGTGATGTTAGCAGCTTCACACGCAAAGAGATTCCCCGTACGTCCAAAGCCTGTGGCGATTTCGTCGGCAATGAGGAGGATGGAGTGGTCATCGCATACACGGCGAAGGCCAGCGACCAATCGCGGGTCGTGGAATCGCATGCCTCCTGCCCCCTGCACGACAGGCTCAATAATCACTCCAGCAATGGTGTCATCGATATATGTCTCAAATTCCCGTAAGTAAGACTCAATCTGGTCTTCACTAAGACGCGCATCACGGTAACTGTTGTCACCGGCAGAATGGCCCACGTCGCATCGTGGATCAGCCGGAGGTTCGGGGGCAAAGACTTGTTCTACCAAAGTGCCTCGCCACAAAGAGTGCATGCCGCCCTCAGGATCACACACACTCATCGGCCCTTGGGTATCACCATGATATCCGCGACGCCACGTCACGAGCCGGTTACGCTCTGGATGGCCTTGTCCCATCTGGTATTGGAGGGCCATCTTGATGGCTACCTCAACAGATACTGATCCCGAATCAGAATAAAAGACCAGGTCCAGCCCCTCAGGCGTTGTATCTACCAGCCACCTGGCTAAATCCACCGCTGGTTTATGTGTAAGGCCACCGAACATCACATGTGGCATGTGATCGATCTGCTTATGTGCGGCCTCAACCAGGTGTGGATGGCGATGCCCGTGTGCTACAGCCCACCAGGAACTCATCCCGTCAATGATGTTTCGACCATTCTCGAGATGCAGCGTAACGCCTTCCGCAGATGTCACGGGTATGGAAGGTACCGCTGCTGGCATCGGGCCATATGGATGCCAAATGTGCTTTTGGTCAAAACGTACAAGATCCTCCATAGTTGTCACCCTACTGAACAGTGTTCAGTAATCTGCAATAGCCTCATCAATCGCTTCCACATCAGGTAACAGAGGCGCCAAATCTGGCAGTTCAGAGATATCCGAGAGGCCCATCGTCTCTAAAAACAACTCAGTGGTGGCATACAAATGAGCTCCCGACGTCTGCTCCTCACCCACTTCTTTCACCAAACCACGCAGCGCTAAGGTTCGCATGACACCATCACAGTTCACCCCGCGGACAGCGGCGACTTGGGAGCGAGTTACCGGCTGGCGATAGGCCACCACCGCGAGCGTTTCCAGCGCCGCTCGTGACAACTTTGTTTGCGCGCCGTCTAACAAAAATGCCTCAACGGCCGGCGCGTGCTCAGCTCTGGTGTAGAGCCGCCACCCATCATCGACGTGACGCAGCTCGATGCCACTGCCTCTTTGATCGAGTTCGTCTCTCCACTCGTCGATAACCGCGCGCGTCTCTTGCTCCGACGCCCCCACCGCGCGGGAAATATCAGAGATAGAGGCAGGATCGTCCAACACCAACATCACCGACTCCACTGCAGCCCGAAGTGCAGAGATCTTCGGTAAATCATTCGGGTTCGTGGTGTTATCTTTCACTTCACCGATCCTCGTGTCTGCCGATCCTCGTATGTGAGGTACTGACCCCTAGTCTGGCGACCGGGACTTACTCCCAGTTCGCGGCCGCAACGACAGCTGGATCAACCTCAAGACCCGTCCACGCTACTAACATCTCGCCTAAAGGCTCATCTTGGTCGATGTCAGTGGCATGAGCCTTAAATAACTCTAACAATGCTAAGAACCTGCCGACGATTTGCATTGATACCGTGCAGTCGGAGGTCAGTTGCTCGAATGAGCACCACGAATAGGCACCGGCGGAATGGAGCATGGAAAGAATCCGTCCCGCTTGTTCCGGGACGGATACCGCCACGGAGTGGATGTGTGACGTATTCACTGTGTCAGGTGGACGGGGGCGGAATACAGCTGCTGCCATATCGGCAAATGACTGGGGGGTGTGGTCAATACGGACCGGCGGCAACAGCGATGCGAACTTTTCTTCCATGCCAACCGCCCGCGGGTAACGTCGGGCGGCATGCGTGTGACGTACACGTAGCTCGTCCGCAATTTCCTTATAAGCCCGATATTGAAGCAATCGAGCGAAGAGCAGATCTTGGGTTTCTAAAAGTGCAAGATCTTCTTCGCTGTCAACCTCACCTCGGGGCAACAGGCGTGCTGTTTTCAAATCCAATAAAGTCGCTGCAATAACAAGGAACTCCGTAATTTCATCGAGGTCCTCGGTCTTGCTCAAACTCCGGGTATAACTGACAAATTCATCTGTGACCTGGGCGAGAGCAACCTCGGTTACATCCATTTTGTGACTATGAATGAGCTGGAGGAGGAGATCAAACGGACCGGTAAAATTCGCGAGGGCCACGCGGAACCCTGTGATTTCCTCTTGGACACCCTCACCATTTTTTGTCATCGCAGCATTCGCGTCGGTCACTTACTAAGACGCTCCACCATTTCACTGGCAACTCCCCTATATTGCTCCGCAGCTTCCGACGTCGGCGCCCAGGTTGTGATAGGTTCTCCTGCTACTGACGTCTCGGGGAATCGGACGGTCCGCGTGATAACGGAATCGAAAACTTGGTCTCCGAATACTTCGATCACGCGCTCCATCACTTCTCGCGCGTGAAGGGTTCGTCGATCAAACATCGTGACCAGTATCCCGATGATTTCCAGGTTAAAGTTAAGTCGATCGCGCACCTTATCAACGGTATCGGTCAAGAGAGCAAGACCGCGCAAGGAAAAATATTCACACTCCATCGGGATGATGACTCCCTGCGAGCATGCCAATGCATTGACCGTGAGCAGGCCGAGTGATGGCTGGCAGTCGATAATGATGTAATCGTATTCGCCCATCACCGGCCGAAGAGCCCGGCCCAGGCACTGCTCACGTCCCACTTCATTAACTAACTGAATTTCCGCTGCGGATAAGTCGATATTGGCAGGAACTAAATCCAAGCCCGAGACAGCGGTTCGATGGATGGTCTCGAGTATCGACGTCGACGGGTCCACCAACAGGTTAAATACCGTGAGGTCGAGTTCATCATGTGGAATACCCAGGCCAGCTGACAGTGCCCCCTGGGGGTCGAGGTCAACGAGGAGGACCCGTCGCCCATATTCAGCTAAAGCAGCACCTAAGTTGATAGTTGACGTCGTCTTACCGACCCCGCCCTTCTGGTTACACATCGAGACGATAGTGGCTGGGCCATGACGATCGAGCTGAGGCGGCTCCGGAATCTGTCGGCGGGGGCGACCAGTCAGCCCCAGCTCGGGCGTCGGGTCGTCAAAAAGACCATCACCCTTATCCGACTCGTGTGGAGACGATGCAACCACAGTCAATCCTTCCTCCGGAACTTGTCGTCAGTACACGCACGCCAACCGTTTCTCAGTCAATCAGGATGCATACGGTCACAATGCGTACCGTGCAGCAACGATGAAAACCATCGATGTAATTCGAGTATCACTCTACAATACGAAGGGGCTATAGCGCAGATGTCAAGTATTGGAGCTTGACATAGTTCAAGTTCGTATTGAGAACTTAATGTGCCACTGCGCCGAAAAACGAGTCGACGACGACGAACACACTTAGAGTCAAGGTCGAGACTATTTTTCTGCCCACTTACGCACGAGGATGGGACGTAGCATAAACTTCCCGGAGATTATCAATAGACACTGCAGTGTAGATTTGTGTCGTCGTCACGCTTGCATGCCCCAAAAGCTCCTGAACCGCCCGAATATCAGCTCCACCTTGAAGAAGATGAGTTGCATATGAATGGCGCAACGTGTGAGGCCCCACCGAATCGCCGAGCCCACAGCGTTCCGCTGCCGCGTGGAGGAACTTCCATACCGATTGCCGGCCCAAACGGTTACCCCGAGCATTCAGGAACAACGCTTTATCGCTCCGCTTGACCATCGAGGGGCGACCACGGACTAGCCACGCATCAATAGCGTAAAGCGCCGGCGCACCGATCGGAACGAGTCGTTCCTTCCTCCCCTTTCCCACGACACGCACAAACGCGTGATTTCGATCAATCGAATCGATGTCGAGATTAAGGGCCTCGCTAATTCGCATGCCCGTGCCATACAGAAGTTCAATAACGGCACGGTCGCGAAGAGCAATCGGGCTACTCGACTCATTCACCGGGCACGACTCAATGAGCCGATTGACCTGTTCCACAGTCAAAGCATGAGGTAACGATTGACCGGAACGTGGAACAGTCACTCCTGCAGTGACGTCCCGAGCTAGTTGCCCTTCCTCGTGGGAAAACCGATGCAGAGAACGAACGGCGACGGTTGCACGCGCAGCAGACGATGCTGCCAGAGGCGACCACCCTAACGTCGAGTCTCCCCGTCGTAAATCCGCAATAAATTGCTCAATATCGGGCTCATCGACGCTATCGATGCTGAGGTTATGCTGATTCAACCACGCGACATATTTATTCAAATCACGTTGGTAATTCGACAACGTATTCGGACTAGCGTTCTTTTCCACCGCCAGGTGATCAATATAAGCAGCCACCATCTGAGACACGTCCGCTCCCGGATGCTGCCCCTCGTGGGGCTCATCTGCAGAAGAGGAAAGTGCCCCTGGAGTCGACATAGAAGACATAACCTCACACTTCGTTGTGCGCAGAGAACTCAACTACATGCGTTAGACGCACTCACGCGTGGTGGGTGTCTCCGGGTAGTTTATCTGTCACTGTCACCTTGAGATCCGCAGTCGATTTCCCTGCTTCACGCAACTGTGCTTCACGGCGCTCAGCTAGTCGATATGGACGCAGAGCATAGGGCTCGTCGACGCTACGTGGGCAAACATCGTTTCCTATGACCTGTGCAGCCATCAAGATTCCAGATGTAGCGATAGCATTACAAATCGTTCCATCCATGATCTGAGAGATAGCAATGTCCAGATCCACCCAAGTTGACGTCAAGTCGGCCTCTTCATCATCCGATTCTGGGCGATCAACGTTACTAAGATTCCGCGCAAGATATATGCGGACGGCCTCTTCACAAAATCCGGGCGACGACACAATATCCGACAACAGGTCCCACCGCTCGGCGGCGAGGCCAACCTCCTCCTGAAGCTCACGGGACGCAGCCTGAAGAGGATCCTCACCAGCAGCGTCCAAGAGCCCAGCAGGCAATTCCCACAGGCGTCGTCCCACGCTGTGCCGATATTGGTGGATCAGCTTCACGCGTTTTCCGTCGAAAGCTACCACGGCGACGGCACCAAGGTGCTCCACGATTTCACGTCGTGCGTATGTTCCGCCCGGCATAGAGACAGTATCCTGCCGCACCGCAATAATCGGCTTGTCGAGCAAATACGTAGAGTCTTCTACCGTGAAGTCATACGACCCCGGACGGTTCTGAGCCGACGGGTTCGCGCTCTCGTCTAATGAGCCAGTATCAGATGTTTTGTCTAGCGGATTCGTGGCTTGTCCTCCTCATTTACCGTAACTACTTTTCCTCATCATTCTTATGCTTCAACCCAGCTTTAACCAGAGCAGCGAATAATGGGTGAGCTTTTGTAGGGCGGGACTTATATTCCGGGTGAGCCTGCGTCGCAACCATGTACGGATGATCCGGATACTCAATAAACTCAACGAGTTTTCCATCAGGAGAAGTACCAGAGAACTTCAGTCCAACACCATCTGTAATCCGCTGACGGTACGCATTGTTGACCTCATAACGGTGACGGTGACGCTCCGACACCTCTAACGTTCGGTACGCCTCCGCTACCACCGAACCCTTGTCCAACACGGCAGGATACGCGCCCAGACGCATGGTCCCACCGAGATCCGCTTCTCCAGAGACGGCGGCCATCTGCTCAGCCATCGTTGAGACCACGGGCTCAGTGGTCTGAGGATCAAACTCAGTTGAGGATGCGTCGGTAATTCCCGCGGCACGCGCAGCCTCAATCACCATGCATTGCAAACCCAGACACAGGCCCAAGAACGGTACACGATGTGTACGTGCATAGCGGACCGCACCGATCTTGCCTTCGATTCCACGAATACCGAAGCCACCTGGAACGACGATGGCATCTACGTTTCCTAGCTCTTTTTCTGCACCTTCCTCAGTCTGGCACAAATCCGAGGCGACCCACTTCACCCGAGCTCGGGCATTATTAGCAAATCCACCTGCACGGATAGCTTCTGTCACGCTGAGATAAGCGTCGGGAAGGTCGATGTACTTGCCCACCAGAGCCACGGTCAATTCATGCTCCGGCTCGTGGACTTTCCGCAGCAACGAGTCCCACTCGGCCCAGTCAACGTCGCGGAAAGGCAAATCTAGCCGACGAATGAGGAACGCATCCAAGTGCTCACGGTGCAAAACTTTGGGAATTTCGTAAATGGAGTCGGCGTCGGCACAGGAGATCACACCTTCCTGATCAACGTCGCACATCAAAGCGATTTTTGCCTTGAGCGGCTCCGGAACTTCCCGATCACACCGCAGGACGAGTGCATCCGGAACGATACCGATCGATCGCAGAGCAGCCACTGAATGCTGTGTCGGTTTGGTCTTCAACTCACCGGACGGCGCGAGATATGGAACAAGCGACACATGAATGAAGAAGATGTTCTCTCGCCCCACGTCGTGTCGTGTCTGACGAGCAGCTTCAAGGAATGGCTGGGATTCGATATCACCGACAGTCCCACCGATCTCCGTGATAACGATATCGGGCCGAACCCCATTTTCATCCGGGCGATCCATCGTCAAGATGCGATGCTTGATCTCATCCGTAATGTGGGGAATAACTTGCACAGTGTCCCCGAGGTATTCCCCGCGGCGCTCTTTGGCAATGACCTCGGAATAGACCTGCCCAGTAGTCACATTCGCGTTTCCTGACAAGTTGCGGTTCAAGAAACGCTCATAGTGCCCTAGATCAAGATCGGTTTCCGCACCATCGTCGGTCACGAACACTTCCCCATGCTGGAACGGGTTCATCGTCCCTGGATCCACATTCAAGTAGGGATCAAGCTTTTGCATGGTGACTTTCAGGCCACGTGCCGTCAGCAGTTGACCTAGTGAAGATGCTGTCAATCCTTTACCCAGCGATGAGGCAACACCGCCGGTGACGAATACAAATTTGGTGACATGCTCGGCGCGCGATTGCGACACTATGCTCTCCCGAGGATCGATGATGGACGGTGATCAATGCTGGACAACCGCAACCGGTTTTGATGCTTAACGGTTAACGGAAAATCCATCGGTTAAAGTGGCAATTATCGGTAGATATCCACAATCCCTCGGGACTTCAGCCTAACACGAAACTTTCACCGTCGTCATTTTGCGGTGCACAACCAACCGCAGCAGCGAAGACCTTGGCAACCGAGGGGCCTTACTGTGCAACGGCTGCCTTTGAACCATCCATAATCCCATAGGAACCGGTTTTTCCTGCGATGACGTCAGCGGAAGCGCGAATTGCGCTGACCTGCCCCGTAACATGATTAATGTCATCGACGGTGGCGATCTTAGCTTGTGACCCCTCTTGCTCATCGTGCGTTGATGAATCGCGGAGCCGAGCAATAACTCCATCATCCTCGGCTGCGCCGGGGCGAGACGCGGCAACAACACCGGATCCATTGTGGCCCAGCCCTTCGGTGAAATCACGAAGGAAGCCTGCTACATAATCATGGTTTCCCTTCTTACCGTCGGAACCTCCGGTGATGAGGATAGCCACATCAGCCGGTTCATCGAGGCCGTCAGCAGTAAGGAAATCTCCCTGAGTCAGCGCATCCCTGACTATTTTTCTTTCCGGTCCTGTAGATTGCTCTTCAGCGTTATCCCCGCCTTCACTCTTCTTCAAGAAGGCACCGCCCATCAGTTGGCCGATATGCCAGCCAGGCGACGAATTTCTCTCGGACAGTTGGACACCTGCCGGTAGCGTCGTCGCAGCTATGGATTTCAGGTCATCACCGCCGTCGCGAGAAACAAATTTGTCTTTCAGACCAATAGTGCCAGCTACATGAGCGCCTGCGGGTTCGATGAGGCCGTTGACAGCCTTCACATCATCTTTATTGACATCAGGCGTGGTTATTATCAGCACAGCTTTATCCTGCAACCGCCCCCTGACCGCATCTGGTGCAAGGGTTACCCCGAGCTGATCAGCAGCCTGAACACTCTTATTGGCCTGATTACGTTCCGCAGTGACTGAGTCGACCTTGCGCTCGGTATCAACATTGTGCCGGGTGATATGGCTACTCGCACCCGAGTGTGGGCCTAAAACATACACGCCGAAGACGGTTCCCAGGGCAATTCCGCACGCCGCACCGGCAACTGCAATGCCTGATCGATTGTGAGACAAACTGTGCTCCTATGGCTGTAAAACTGCCTTACTTGAACAGATTCTGAACACTAATTGCGAAACTGTTCCACGTGTCTATCAGGTTGTTGATAAATGAATCATCACCTGACAGCCCCGAAATAAGAATAATGGTGACGAGGGCGATGATAATGGCAATAACTGCCCACAACCATCCCAAGCCCGACGACCGTACCAGATAAAGTTCATTCACGGCCGAGGCATCGACCAACCGGGTACCGACTCGCGCACGGGTCAGCAAAGCTGACGGAGCAGCATCCCGCTGATTCTCATCAAACAACGTCTCAATATCAAAGGGTGAACCACAATTAACGACGAGTGACGCGCCATGATAGCTGGCGATTAACAACGCCAGATCCGTGGCCGAGTCAGTGGCCGCTGGGAAGGTCATCGCGCCGATTCCCAAGTCTTGGATTCGCTCCAACCCTGCAGCGTGACCATCAGGGTCAGCTGGCAAAATCACCGTCGCCCCAGAGCGTAACGCGCGATCATTGATGAGCTCAGGATCGCCGACGATGATCGACGGCTTATATCCCTTTTCCACCAAAATGTCAGCTGCGTTTTCCACACCGATAAGTAGCGGATCATATTCACGAATAAACGAACGCAAGTCTTTCAGTTGCGACTCAACGTCGGCAGACGGGCTGACAACGACGACCTTCCGATCTTGGATGGGGACATCGACATCTGGGATGCCCAAACCGTCAATGAAGAGCGGCGATTCGGAACGCACAAATTCCGTCACGTTGCCGGATAACGCTTCCATGTGATCCGCGAGCTGTTCACGGGAATCCTCAAAGACCGCTATGGCCCGGTCGAGGGTGATTTCTTTACCGCGAGCGACTTCGTCATCTCCTCGATAGAAGGTGCCTTCGTCGAGGCGATATGTCTTCCCAGATTGAAGAGACTTCCGCCCATCGGCGCCGATGCCGTCGATAAAAACGACGCCTGCGTCGATAAGCATCTGGGGGCCGAAGCGAGGGATACTACCCTGCTCTGTCTCTACCTCTGTCGCGACTGCGGAAACATGCATGTCAATTAGGCGCTGGGCCAGACCTCGAGGGATTTCAGGCCCATCAATGATGGCGATATCGCCTTCAGCAAGCTTGCGCAGTTCTTTCGAGGAGTGAGCGATATCTCGAACCGTGGCGTTAAGCCCCGGAAGATCCGACTGCGACCGAGAGAACAGTTTCATGGTAGCCATCATTCCTGATTACCTATCATTATGCACAGAGGCGCGCCGACTGAAGGATCAAGACTGCCAGATATCTGCTGGTAAGAGGATTACACAATCTTCGTGCTGATTATTTATCAGAAGCATTAAGGAATCGCGTCGACGATAACGAATCCGACGCTTTTTACGTACGAGAGCGTTCGCGGGCTGCAGTGGCCAATAATTCCTCGGCATGCGCGCGCCCTGTATCGGTATGATCTAAGCCGGCAAGCATCCGTGCAAGCTCCTCAACGCGCTCACTTTCGGCTAGGGTTTTGACGCCCGATGTCGCCGCGACAGAGGCGTCAACGCTTTTCGTAACGACGAGGTGTTGATCGGCGAACGCCGCTACCTGTGGCAAATGCGTGACAACAATCACCTGGCACTGTCTTGATAAGCGCATAAGGCGCCGACCAATCTCCACCCCGGCGCGTCCTCCCACTCCGGCGTCAACTTCGTCAAAGACGATTGTTGTGCCGCGTCGTTCAGCGGAGAGGACAACTTCAAGGGCAAGCATGATTCGGGATAGCTCACCGCCCGAAGCCGCCTGAGTCAGTGGACGAGGCTCGGCGCCGTCATAAGATCGCAGTCGAAATTCGACTTCATCGGTCCCATTTTTTCGGAAGACGGTATTTGTTGTCACTGCGATGTCGAGCGACGACGTCGGCATCGCCAAGCCCCTCATTTCTTCCGTGACCGCTCGTTCGAGTTTCCCTGCCGCACGTCGGCGAGCAGCGGTTAGTTTTTCGGCGATCTCTCGGGTCTTTGTCCCCGCTTCTTCTGCTTCCTTGGCTAGTTTTTCAATTGTTTCGGTGGAGGTATCGAGGCTTTCCAACCGCTTGTAGGCGTTGTCACGCCATTCCAGGACCGCGTCAATGTTCGCGGCATATTTTCTCGTCAACTCATTTAGCTGTGCCTGACGCTGGAGTGCAGCATCGAGTTCACCGGGGTTAGATGAGAGCCCGCCCAAATATCTGCTGAGGTCGGATGAAATGTCTCCCACCTGTTCAAGCAGGTTGTGAATTTGCGTTCCCAGGTTAACCAGCTGCGAATCACCGCTGGATGCCAACGCTGATTGCGCTTGACCCAAGAGGTCGATAGCCGATGACGTTTCCTCGGTATCATCGGAACTTAACGCCTGAAAAGCTCTCCCCGCGGAATCTCGCAGCGAATCAACATCCTGCAGTCGCTTAACCCTGTCGACGAGTAGCTCATCTTCACGCGGCGTGGGGCTCACGGCCTCAATCTCGTCGAGGGCGAATCGGAGCCGATCTTCTTCCTGAGCCATTTCTCGACGATGCTGTTGGCGCCTCGTGAGTTCGCGTGTCACTGACCGCCACTGGTCCCTCAACACTTGGTAGCGCGACTTAATGGCTGCAATTTCGGGGTCAAACGAATCGAGGGCATCCCGCTGCTGATCCGTCGACAATAAACGCAATTGATCATTTTGGCCATGGATAACTAACAAATTATCCACTACGGCTGCCAATCGTCCTGCAGTGACGGTCCGTCCGCCGACGTGGGCACGTGATCGACCTTTTGACGAGACTGATCGGGACACGACGACTTCGTTGTTTTCGGTATCCCCGCCGACGTTTTCGATTTCATCCGTGATGGCAGCACGGTCAGCTTCGTCGATCTCTGAAAAGTCAAAAATCCCTTCGACGAATGCTTGGGACTGGCCTTCCCTGACCCGCGACGAATCAGCCCGTGCCCCCTGAATGAGTTTGAGGCCCGACAGTAAGAAGGTTTTACCTGCGCCGGTCTCACCAGTGAGAACAGTAAGGCCAGGCGCCCATGATGCGGTAGCGCTAGGCAACACTCCTAGGTTCTCAATGCTGAGTTCAACGAGCACTAGTTTCCCCTTTCATACACGTGCCTGCCGACCGAAAGCTTTTTCGACGTCCGCATCGTATCCCAGCTCTGGCGACCGAGGCTCGTGCATTACTTTTTGGGCCCCCGCCACCCGGACACAGGCAGGCGAAACTTCGACACTAGACGGTCCGTAAAAGGTGCCGCGTCTAGCCTGACCCACCTGACTGGTTGATCGCCACGACGGACTTCCACCCTGGATCCGGGTGGGATAGGGATTCTTCTGATCCCATCCAGGTTCGCCGTCGCCGACTGCGTTGATGTGTTCGTCTCTATAGCAACCTCTGAGAAGGGGCTCACCACTAGAGGTCTTGCGAATAGTGCGTGGGCGTTGTTAGGAACGACAAGGATGGCGTCCAGTGATGGCCATAAGACCGGACCGCCGGCTGAGAACGCATATGCGGTGGACCCAGTCGGAGTAGAGACCAACACTCCGTCACATCCGAAGGAACTCACAGGGCGTTGATCAACTTCCAACACTGCATCGAGCACGCCTTGTCTATCTACATTCTCAACAGCAACTTCGTTAAGGGCCCAACCACGGCCAAGGTTCCGTCCGTCGGGACCATGAACGCTGACCGATAGCGTCATACGATCTTCCACACGCCAGCTGTGATTAATGACAAGCTGGAGCGCCTCCGGAAGGGATTCTTGCTCCCACTCAGCTAAGAAACCGACGTGGCCAAGGTTGATTCCCAGAACGGGTAAATCGGCAGCATGGGCAATATCGGCAGCACGTAAGAATGTTCCATCGCCCCCGAGGACGAGTACTAATTCAATGCGGGCCGTATCAACTTCTCCTGATCGAAAAATCGGAAATGTGCCGAGGACCGGGTGCTTGGTAATAGGGTCCGACGACTCACTAGCGAGGACCCATACGGTCAGTCCTGCGTCCTTCAGATATTCAGCAGCTTCCGCCGCCGCAGCCAAGTTTGAATCCCGCCCTGTGTTCGCAACAAGCAGAATTTCCCGATTCTTCTCCGTCATTGAGGTCCTTCCTGCACTGCTGCCGACACCATGGATTCAAGTTTACCGGGTTCCAGTGCTCGGACCCCACCATCCTTGACAAGCCATAAAAAATACTCCACATTGCCGCTAGGCCCCGGCAGAGGCGACGCAACCACACCACGGAGTGAAAGACCGAGAGTTTGAGCATACTGGGCAACCTCCACGGTTGCGCTCACCCGTAAGCTTTCAGACCGAACCACGCCACCGTGTTCTAAACGGTCTTTCCCTACCTCAAACTGTGGCTTCACCATGGGGAGGAGATCTGCTCCCTCACCCATACAATCAACAATCGCCGGGAGAACCAATTTCAGAGAGATAAACGACAGGTCCCCCACCATCAGGTCGCATGGGCCTCCTGTCAATTCCGGGGTCAGGTGTCGTACATTCGTCCTGTCTACTACACGGACCCGTTCATCATTCTGTAGACGCCAGATCAACTGCCCATAGCCGACGTCAACAGCGACGACTTCCCGAGCTCCGCGCTTGAGGCATACGTCGGTAAACCCTCCTGTTGAGGCTCCTGCATCCAATATCCGACGCCCCTCAAATGACAGTCCCTCGGGTTCGAAGGCTTCACACGCCCCAAGGAGCTTATGAGCACCACGAGATGCCCAATTATCGTCGACGCTTTTCTCCACTTTGATGGATATGCCCGGCTCAACTCGGGTTGCTGGCTTGGTAGCTTGAAATCCGTTCACCATAACGCGACCACTGCGAATCATCTCAACGGCCTGGTCACGTGATCGCGCAACTTTACGGTTTACTAACTCAGCGTCGAGGCGACGCCGACTAGGCTGCTTAGTCACGGGAATCCTCCAAGGCCTGATGAAGAAGATCATGAGCCTTCTCTAAGCGATCAGCTTCTGCAGAGAGATCAGAGTGATTCCCCTCAAGAATCTCGTACATGTGCGCTGACAACTCAGCATTTGACTCCTCGAGCGTTTTATTCGCTTCAGCCAGACGTTTCTGGTTGAGGCGCTGGACGTCACCGGGTGTTATCGCCATGTATCGATCACACTTTGCGCAGTCGAATCGGTCGCCGCCACCTGGGTCACAGCGGGGGCTCCTTCTTCCCATGCTGCTGCGATCGCAGTCAGCAAGGCGTCGTGGCGTCGTCGATCAGAGATACGACCCTGCTCAGGTGAATCCGCACCATCCAAGGATTCTTCAGCCGATCCCTCAGGAAACTCGCCGTCAACGGACGACAGCTGCAAAACGCCATCCAACGTCACCTCTGCTTTCCAACCTGACTTTGATCCAGGGGCAGATCGATCAATCGAATCGAACAAGGCCATCATATTGTCGGCGATATATGTGGGGCGCTCCGCAGGATCCGCGGTCAGAAGATCTTTGTGCCCTGATATACCGGTAATGACCATCAAGGATGGGATTCCGGCCGCAACTCCCCCGGCAATGTCAGTGTTCAGGCGGTCACCGACAGCCAGTGGACGATCAGAATGGAGTTCTTCCGCCGCTTGGGTAAACATGTCACCAGCCGGTTTTCCGGCAGAATCGGGGATAACTCCTGTTGCCGTGGTAATCGCAGCAATCATCGACCCGTTTCCGACGGTTAAGCCACGCTCGGTGGGCAAGGTGGTGTCCATGTTCGTCGCTACGTAGACCGCACCGTTATTAATTGCCAGCGCAGCTTCTGACATTTGCGGCCAGCCCGTCGTCGTCGCGTGCCCTTGAATCACGGCAGCTGGTTGATCGTCAGCCGATGTGACAACGCTAAACCCGGCCTCGCTGACGAGTTCTTTTAGCGAATCTGATCCCAATACAATGACGCGCGAACCTGCAGGAATTTTGCTGACCAACAGCGTAACCCCGGCTTGTGCGGACGTTAAGATGTCGTTCTCAGAGGCAGGAATTCCCATTTCCTGCAGAGCTTCGGCAACAGCGCTGGGTGAGCGGGAAGCATTGTTCGTTATGTACTTTAAGCCAACGTGGGAATGGGCCTCGTTAAGGGCCGATACAGCTTCCGGGATTGGTCGTGCACCGTGGTACACGGTTCCGTCGAGATCGAGGAGTAACGCGTCGGTGCGGTCGATCAAACGCTCTTCGGACGTATGAGCGCTGTCATTATTAGAGGCGGCCATCAAATCTTCCTTAATGGATGTCATCCGTAGGGATCGGTACATAGCGACACCATACGGTGCGTTTATCTTAAATGAGCTCGGCTAAGCGCTCTTTTGCGTCGAGAAGCTCGTCGGGATCATGGTCGATTGTCTTTTGAAACCACGCCTTCGCTTCTGTAGTCCGCCCTGCTGCGGCCAGCGAATCAGCGTAGGCGTAGAACAACCGAGGGGCTTCCTCATCTTTCCGCTTATCATCAAGGTTTTCTTGTTCGAGCCCCGCGACGGCTGCGTCGTATTGTTCTAAGTCTCGACGAGCACCAGCCACGACGATCGCGAGTTCTTCAGCGGAGTTCGAGTCAAGAAGCTTCGCCTGATCCGATGTACCAAGAGATATGGCTTTCTCAGGATGTCCTAGCCCCCTTTCGCAGTCAGCCATGACTGCAAGTAGGCCCGGCCCCCCGGAAATTCTGCGTGCAGCGCGTAGCTCGGATAACGCTTCTTTCCATTGGCCGGCATGGTACGCAGCGATACCACACGTCTCGCGGGCAATGGACACTCGTCCCGCCCGATCTTTAGCTGCGCGAGCGTGCTTAAGGGCCAGCTCGGGATCTTCTTCCATGGCTAACGCGCTGGCGACCATGTGTTTCGCCACGACCCCAGCGTTCTGCTTCGATAGGCTGCGAAGGTCCTGCCGAACGGTCGGATCTAAATCGCGTTCAGAAATGTCGGGTGGCAGTGAGGGCTCATTGAGGTGCTTCTTCGACCGCTCTTCCCGGTAACCGCTCTTCTTCGGACCAGAACGCCCTGACGCGTACTTCGACTTACGGTTGATGCTGCGGTGGGATTTCTTTTTATTGAAGTCGCGGTTATTGGCTCGGTGGTTCCTGTCAGAAGAACCGGATTTATCGTAGCGCCTTCCATGATGCCCGTCGCCGCTCGATCTGCCGGAGCCGTGGTTGCGGTTGTTAGCCGATCCATTGTGGCGTTTATTTGCTTCGGAGTCGTTCATAGTACCGCTCACTTCTTAACAGTCGTATATAAAAACACCTGTCATCACTGCGTTTGATGCGTTAGAGCACCAAGGGCAGCAATGCGTTAACCGAAAAGATAATAGCAGAGGTTGAAAGAGGGCTTTCAGCGGAACGGATGGTGGACGGAATTTTGTTAGCTGCGTTCGAAATGAATACACAACGAGCGAATAGAAAACTTTGTACACCCTCTCGTTTCCTTCAATGCTCGCTGGGTTTTTTGGGCGTGTAAACACACACAAAAAACAGTGGTGTGGCTGCCCGCGCCCCCCAAACAACGAGCACACACAACCACACCACACACACCACATATTCTATTGTTCCCACGTTACGGTTGGCGGCGACCTACTCTCCCACACCCTCCCAGGTGCAGTACCATCGGCGCAGGCAGGCTTAGCTTCCGGGTTCGGAAAGGGACCGGGCGTGACCCCACCGCAAAAACCACCAACACACACAAAAGGACAACACACACCCAACCCAACAAGGTGGTGTGCTGCACAAGACACCAAACAGCAGACGCAAGCAACCAACAAACTTCTCACAATATTCCATCATGATTCATTGTTGTTTTAGTTCGGCCAATTAGTACCGGTCACCTCAACACCTCACAATGCTTACAGATCCGGCCTATCAACCCCATCATCTCCAGGGAACCTCAAAAGAAACCTCATCTTAAAACAGGCTTCCCGCTTAGATGCTTTCAGCGGTTATCCCTCCCGTACGTAGCCAACCAGCCCTGCCCCAGGCGGGACAACTGGCACACCAGAGGTACGTCCGTCCCGGTCCTCTCGTACTAGGGACAGCCTTTCTCAAGTTTCCACGCGCGCGGCGGATAGAGACCGAACTGTCTCACGACGTTCTAAACCCAGCTCGCGTGCCGCTTTAATGGGCGAACAGCCCAACCCTTGGGACCTACTCCAGCCCCAGGATGCGACGAGCCGACATCGAGGTGCCAAACCATCCCGTCGATATGGACTCTTGGGGAAGATCAGCCTGTTATCCCCGGGGTACCTTTTATCCGTTGAGCGACACCGCATCCACAAGCCAGTGCCGGATCACTAGTCCCAACTTTCGTTCCTGCTCGACCCGTCAGTCTCACAGTCAAGCTCCCTTATGCACTTACACTCACCACCTGATTGCCAACCAGGCTGAGGGAACCTTTGGGCGCCTCCGTTACCATTTAGGAGGCAACCGCCCCAGTTAAACTACCCACCAGGCACTGTCCCTAACCCAGATCATGGGCCGAGGTTGAGATGCTCAATACGATCAGAGTGGTATTTCACCAACGACTCCACCACCACTAGCGTGGCCGCTTCACAGTCTCCCACCTATCCTACACAAACCGAACCAAACACCAATACCAAGCTATAGTGAAGGTCCCGGGGTCTTTTCGTCCTGCCGCGCGTAACGAGCATCTTTACTCGTACTGCAATTTCGCCGGGCCTGTGGTTGAGACAGCAGAGAAGTCGTTACGCCATTCGTGCAGGTCGGAACTTACCCGACAAGGAATTTCGCTACCTTAGGATGGTTATAGTTACCACCGCCGTTTACTGGGGCTTAAATTCTCCGCTTCGACCACCAAAGGCGGCCTAACAGGTCCTCTTAACCTTCCAGCACCGGGCAGGCGTCAGTCCGTATACCTCGACTTCACGTCTTCGCACGGACCTGTGTTTTTAGTAAACAGTCGCTTCCCTCTACTCTCTGCGACCACCACCAGCTCAACCAGTCTGTCACCAGCAGTGGTCCCCCTTCTCCCGAAGTTACGGGGGCATTTTGCCGAATTCCTTAACCACAGTTCACCCGTCGCCTTAGTATTCTCTACCTGACCACCTGTGTCGGTTTCGGGTACGGGCCGCACACACACATCGCTAGAGGCTTTTCTCGACAGCAATGGATCACCAACATCCCCACAACGGGTACGCATCACGCCTCACCCCTGATGGCATCCGGATTTACCTAAATGCCGGGCTACACGCTTACACCACAATCCACTCAGTGGCTCGGCTACCACACTGCGTCACCCCATCACTTGACTACTACCAGATCAGGCCCCACGCATCCACACACACCACAATCCAAAGACCATGCCATGTGCTTCAGGGCGGTTAGTATCACTGATTCACCATGGGCGCGCATGCACGGGTACGGGAATATCAACCCGTTATCCATCGACTACGCCTGACGGCCTCGCCTTAGGCCCCGACTCACCCTGGGAAGAAAAGCTTAACCCAGGAACCCTTAGTCATCCGGCGGACAAGATTCTCACTTGTCATTCGCTACTCATGCCTGCATTCTCACTCGCATACCCTCCACCACCAGTCACCCGGCAGCTTCCACGAGCACACGACGCTCCCCTACCAAACCACACAAAAGCATGGTTTCCGCGGCTTCGGCGATGCACTTAAGCCCCACTACATTGTCGGCGCACAACCACTCGACCAGTGAGCTATTACGCACTCTTTCAAGGATGGCTGCTTCTAAGCCAACCTCCTGGTTGTCTTCGCGATCCCACATCCTTTTCCACTTAGTACACACTTAGGGGCCTTAGCCGGCGATCTGGGCTGTTTCCCTCTCGACCCACGGAGCTTATCCCCCGCAGTCTCACTGCCACGCTCTCACCTTGCTGGCATTCGGAGTTTGGCTGATGTCGCTAAGATGATAGTCCCGCTAAACCATCCAGTCGCTCTACCTCCAACAAGAAACACGCAACGCTGCACCTAAATGCATTTCGGGGAGAACCAGCTATCACGGAGTTTGATTGGCCTTTCACCCCTACCCACAACTCATCCCCGCAGTTTTCAACCTACGTGGGTTCGCGCCTCCACAACGTCTTACCGATGCTTCACACTGGCCATGGGTAGATCACCCCGCTTCGGGTCCAGGACACGCCACTGACAACCGCCCTCAATTAGGACTCGGTTTCCCTACGACTACCCCACACGGGTTAACCTCGCGACGCGCCGCTGACTCGCAGGCTCATTCTTCAAAAGGCACGCCATCACCCCACCAATGAGGCTCTGACGGCTTGTAGGCACACGGTTTCAAGAACTCTTTCACTCCCCTCCCGGGGTACTTTTCACCATTCCCTCACGGTACTATCCACTATCGGTCACATCACGTATTCAGGCTTACCGGGTGGTCCCGGCAGATTCACAGCAGATTCCACGAGCCCACTGCTACTCGGGCACCACAGCACCCCACATAAGATATGTTTTCACGTACCGGACTCTCACCGTCTACGGCAGGCCATTCCAAACCACTTCCGCTAACACACCACACGCAGGAGGGCGTCACTAGCCACCCAACACCACGGCCCCACAACACCACACACGCAACCCCTAGCAAGTCTCACACGCATATGGTTTAGCCATCATCCACTTTCGCTCGCCACTACTCGCAGAATCATTATTATTTTCTCTTCCTACAGGTACTAAGATGTTTCACTTCCCCGCGTCACCCCCACACCGGCTATACATTCACCAGCAGGTCACCGCACACAACTACGGCAAGGTTACCCCATTCGGACACCCTCGGATCAACGCTTGATTGACAACTCCCCGAGGACTATCGCGGCCTTCCACGTCCTTCATCGGCGTAATGTGCCCAGGCATCCACCGTGCGCCCCTACAACAAACAACAACAAAGGCAACACAACCCCACCACACACACAACAAAACCATGTGCGCAACGGAGTATGAATAAACCAGACAAAATACAACAAGAAAAGATTACTCGCGTCCACTATCCAGTTCTCACACAACACACCCACACCACACGCAACCACCACAACCGTGACAATCACCTGCAGCCAGGCCAGGAACAACAACCATGTGCCATCCCAGACACCCAACAATGCACCAACGCACCCCAAAAACCATTTGTGTCAGCCACACACCACCCACCACCAGATATCGATACCCGATGATTGTGATGCCGCACGCAAACAACCGCGCGCCCCAGCAAGCCATCCACCCACAAAACACAACATAATGACGCGAGCCAGCCACCGGCCGGCCACCGCGCCACCACACAAACAATAAGCTCCTTAGAAAGGAGGTGATCCAGCCGCACCTTCCGGTACGGCTACCTTGTTACGACTTCGTCCCAATCGCCAATCCCACCTTCGACGGCTCCCTAACGAGTTTAGGCCACCGGCTTCGGGTGTTACCAACTTTCATGACGTGACGGGCGGTGTGTACAAGGCCCGGGAACGTATTCACCGCAGCATTGCTGATCTGCGATTACTAGCGACTCCGACTTCATGGAGTCGAGTTGCAGACTCCAATCCGAACTGAGACTGGCTTTACGAGATTAGCCCCACCTCACGGTATCGCAACTCTCTGTACCAGCCATTGTAGCATGTGTGAAGCCCTGGACATAAGGGGCATGATGATTTGACGTCATCCCCACCTTCCTCCGAGTTAACCCCGGCAGTCTCCCGCGAGTCCCCAACCAAATGCTGGCAACACGAGACAAGGGTTGCGCTCGTTGCGGGACTTAACCCAACATCTCACGACACGAGCTGACGACAACCATGCACCACCTGCACACCAGCCACAAAGGGAACAACCATCTCTGGCCGCATCCAGTGCATGTCAAGCCCAGGTAAGGTTCTTCGCGTTGCATCGAATTAATCCACATGCTCCGCCGCTTGTGCGGGCCCCCGTCAATTCCTTTGAGTTTTAGCCTTGCGGCCGTACTCCCCAGGCGGGGCGCTTAATGCGTTAGCTACGGCACGGATCCCGTGGAAGGAAACCCACACCTAGCGCCCACCGTTTACGGCATGGACTACCAGGGTATCTAATCCTGTTCGCTACCCATGCTTTCGCTCCTCAGCGTCAGTTACTGCCCAGAGACCCGCCTTCGCCACCGGTGTTCCTCCTGATATCTGCGCATTTCACCGCTACACCAGGAATTCCAGTCTCCCCTACAGTACTCCAGTCATGCCCGTATCACCTGCCAACCCGGAGTTAAGCCCCGGGCTTTCACAAATGACGCGACAGACCACCTACGAGCTCTTTACGCCCAGTAATTCCGGACAACGCTCGCACCCTACGTATTACCGCGGCTGCTGGCACGTAGTTAGCCGGTGCTTCTTCTACCACTACCGTCACCCGAAGGCTTCGTCATGGCTGAAAGGAGTTTACAACCCGAAGGCCGTCATCCCCCACGCGGCGTCGCTGCATCAGGCTTGCGCCCATTGTGCAATATTCCCCACTGCTGCCTCCCGTAGGAGTCTGGGCCGTATCTCAGTCCCAATGTGGCCGTCCACCCTCTCAGGCCGGCTACCCGTCGACGCCTTGGTAGGCCATTACCCCACCAACAAGCTGATAGGCCGCGAGCTCATCCCTTACCGAAACTAATCTTTCCACCACACCACCTACAGCATGGTCCTATCCAGTATTAGACCCAGTTTCCCAGGCTTATCCCAAAGTAAGGGGCAGATCACCCACGTGTTACTCACCCGTTCGCCACTCGAGCACCCTGCAAGCAGGGCCTTTCCGTTCGACTTGCATGTGTTAAGCACGCCGCCAGCGTTCGTCCTGAGCCAGGATCAAACTCTCCATACAAACAAAGCACAAAAAGCCTGAAAACCAAGCAAAAAACAAACCCCGACACAAAAACAATTCCGTATCGGAATCCGAAAAAACAAATGTTGCAGCCCACCAACGGGGCAGGCAGACCACAACCACACCAAAAAATATTTAGGTGTTAAACAATCTTGTCATGATGATCAAAGCAACCACCACAACACTGTGGCACCTGCTGCGACCAACACAAAAGTACATTGGCACACTATCGAGTTCTCACACAACACACGCACACACAACACCAAGCACACCACAACCGGTGCACCAGCATGTGCAGCAAGCAGAAACCCTAACACCGCAACCAGCCAGACGCAAACACGCGCCACACACTGGAAAACAAAACCAGTGAAAGAATCTCCACCCCAACCACCGGATCACTGCTTTCCCAGTAACCGGGCGGGCTGTCTCGGCGACGACACAGAACACTACACACCCCACCCACACACCACAAACCCCCAGCACACAACCACAAAACACCCACAACAAACACACACAACAAAGGTTGTCGATCACAAAACAACAACGAACACTCACCAAGCGAGACCACCGTCGGCAATGAAATGATGAATGCAGTGAGTTACCCGCGTGGAACCGGTTACCAGTGAAATGGTGGAGGAAAGAGTTGTTGGGCGATCGACGCTTCTCCACTATCGGAAAAGGGGCCGCAGACGCGGCCCCTGACAAGTATTCAACTACAGCTTTGGAGGTTTGCATGGGATTCTGACTTCAGATCCCACTCCCGACACGGAAAACTACAGATCACTTCTCTGCGAACTTAGCTCCCGCGAACGACTTCTTGCCCCGTCGCAAAACCAACCACTGTCCGTGGAGGAGATCGTCCGCACGTGGGGTCCAATCCATGTCCGCGACCCGCTCATTGTTCACATACGCGCCACCCTCTTTAATGGTGCGGCGAGCAGCGCCCTTTGAAGGTGCAAGCTTCGACTCGACGAGCAGGTCAACAATCGTCGGCTCTGCCCCTTGGGGAAACTCCGCAATCTCTGTCTCCGACAGTGCACCCTTCAAAGTCAAATTGTCCAGGTCACGCAGCTCTCCACGACCGAAGAGTGCCTGCGAAGCAAGTTCCACAGACTTCGTCGCTTCCTCCCCGTGGACCAACGTCGTCATTTCTTGAGCTAAGCGTTTCTGCGCTGCACGCTTATGCGGACGCTCCTGCGTTTCAGTTTCTAAGTCTTTGAGCTCTTCCCGGTCAAGGAAAGTAAACCACCGTAGGTAACGGATAACATCGGCGTCTGCCGAGTTGAGGAAGTATTGATACCACGAGTACGGGCTAGTCATTTCTGGATCGAGCCACAACTTCCCACCGCCAGTGGACTTTCCGAATTTTTTCCCTTCAGAATCGGTTACGAGTGGAACGGTTATTCCATGGACAACCTCGTTATCGACACGCCGATTGAGGTCGACGCCTCCGACGATGTTTCCCCACTGATCCGATCCACCGATTTGAACCCGGCAATCGTAGCGTCGTCGAAGTTCAACGAAGTCATTCGCTTGTAAGAGCATGTAAGAAAACTCTGTGTAAGAGATGCCGTCGCCCTCTAGCCGGCGTTTCACGGTATCTCTTGACAACATGGTGTTAAGCGAAAAATTCTTGCCTAAATCACGCAGGTACTCGATGGCAGACATTTGCGATGTCCACGTGTAGTTATTTTCGAGAATCGCACCATTGCTCCCTGAGAAATCAGGGTCGCCTTCAAATGAGACGAAGCGTCGAAGCTGTGACGAAATATTCTGGGCCCACTCAGAGACCGTATCTGCGGCAAGCATCGCCCGTTCCCCCACTTCACGGGGATCACCGATCATCCCCGTCGCGCCGCCAGCTAAGACGATCGGGCGGTGCCCGGCCTGCTGGAACCGCTTAAGCATCAGCAACGGAACTAAATGACCGGCATGAAGCGACGGACCGGTGGGATCAAAGCCCGTATATAGCGTCAGCATCCCCTCACGAGCCACTTGCTTAAGCAGGTCAAGATCCGTCGATTGATTAATAAGACCTCGCCACTGAAGGTCGTCAATGACAGCTGCTCGAGCGTCAGATCCTTCTGACACGCCGCTATCCGCTCCGTTGTTCATTTAGTACGTGCTCCTCTACTACACACTCGACTGAGAATAATTAATCAGTTTGGCGACGGATTTCCCGCTATTACGCGCAATTTTTCTTTATTTGCCTTGGTAAGCGAGGGCCTCGTCCTCAAGAAGGACGGGGATTCCGTCGTCAATGGGATATGCAATATGCAAACGCGGATTAACCAAAAGCTGCTCGTCCTCGTGATACTCCAGTGGCCCCTTGTCTTGTGGGCACACCAGAAGTGACAGTAGCTCTTCATTTAGGCTCATAAACGCCTAGCCTACCTTGCTGCTCAAACCCGACGCTCACAGCATCTTCTGTCATTGAGCGCTACCCCACGGCGCCACGATGTGCTGGGAATGATGCACCGGCAGTAAAGAGCGCCGACATACGGACGCCGGCGTAGCGACGTCGTTGTAAAGACGTCGGCGAACCAGCTGATCAAAGCTGACGGGCCAGCACGAAGATTAAACGCTACCCGGAATGGGCGAATGAGCCGCCCACTCGGAATCCTGAGACGCGACTTTTCTCAACCGCTCAAGTTGCTCCATCACACGTGGTCTCGCGGTACCTCCCTTGGTGTCACGAGATGCGACCGACCCTTCCACGGTGAGCACTTCCCTCACCTCTGGCGTTAACGACGGATGAGCCGAGCGCAATTCCTCGTCAGTCAAGTCTTTAAGGCTGACTTCGCGGGCCTCGGCCATGCGGACACATGATCCCGATGCCTCGTGTGCTTCCCTAAACGGGACGCCCCGGCGAACGAGCCATTCCGCAAGATCTGTTGCTAGGGTGAATCCACGAGGCGCTAATTCACGCATCCGGTCAGTATGGAACGTTAACGTCTTTACCAAACCGGTCATGGCAGGCAAGAGCAAAAGAAGTTGATTAACCGAGTCAACTATGGGCTCTTTATCTTCCTGTAGATCACGGTCATAGGCCAATGGGAGTGCCTTACAGGTCGCCATAAGACCCGCAAGATTACCGATCAGGCGTCCACTTTTACCGCGAGTCAATTCAGCAACATCAGGGTTTTTCTTTTGCGGCATGATCGACGATCCCGTTGACCACGAATCATCAAGAGTGACATAACCGTATTCCGGTGTGCACCAAGAAATAATCTCTTCAGCAAGACGCGACATATCGACACCAATTTGTGCCAGCACATAAGCAGTTTCTGTCGCAAAATCTCGGGAACTCGTTCCGTCAATCGAATTCTCCGACGAGGAATCAAACCCTAACTCTTGCGCAATAGCTTCTGGGTCCAAATGTAGAGTGGACCCTGCAAGAGCACCTGAACCATACGGGCTCACTGCCAACCGCTTGTCCAAATCCTTAAGCCGGTCGACATCTCTCACGAGCGGATGCGCATGGGCCAAAAGCTGATGGGCAACAAGGATGGGCTGAGCAGCCTGCGAGTGAGTTTTACCAGGCATAATGTCATGGGAATGCGCCTCAGCTTGATCGGCCAGGGCCTTAACTAATTCGATGACCTCTGCTGCAACGTTTCGAACAGCATCCCGCACCCACATCCGAAAGAGAGCGGCGACTTGATCGTTACGCGAGCGCCCTGCGCGAAGGCGTCCACCGACCTCGGCACCCACGCGCTCAATAAGGCCACGTTCCATGGCGCCATGGACATCTTCATCGGTGGGGTCCGGTTTAAAGGCGCCCGACGCGACGTCGTCACCGAGTTGATTCAAGCCGCTAATCATCGCTTCGAAGTCTTCGTCGCTAAGAAGGCCTCGGCTGTGCAACACCCTGGCGTGAGCCTTTGAAGCTAAAACGTCGTATGGTGCCAGAACCCAATCAAAATGGGTGGATACGGACAAGGCGAACATCGCATCACTCGGGCCGCCGGAGAACCGACCTCCCCACAAAGAGCCCTGATTCGTTTTATGCGCCGCAATTCCCATTGTTTCTCCTTAGATGCCCCACTACCTCAGACCCATTATTTCAGACACAGTGAGCTTTACTTCCAGAAAAGACACTATGCCAAATGTGCGAAGAAAATATCGTGACTATTGTTCACGATCTCGTTTGCAGGCGATCTTCGAAGATAAGCCGTGCAGCTCCACGAAGCCACGCGACAGCGTCTGGTCAAAAGTATCTCCAGTGTCGTACGTTGCTAAATTGAAATCATAAAGCGATTTATCTGACCTACGGCCGTTCACAGTGATCCGGCCTTCGTGAAGGACGAGACGGATATCGCCCGAGACATTTTCCTGCGTCGAGTTAATGAAGGCGTCAAGCGAACGTTTTAACGGCGCGAACCATAGTCCGTCATAAACTTCTTCAGACCACCGAGCATCAATGCCCCGCTTATACCGGGCCAGCTCTCTTTCAACCGTGATGTCTTCCAACGCCTCATGAGCCCGAATGAGAACCATTGCACCCGGAGCTTCATAGACCTCACGGGACTTAATTCCGACGAGGCGGTCTTCGACCATATCGAGCCGGCCAACACCCTGAGCCCCACCACGACGATTCATCTCTTCGATCGCTTCAAGTACTGAGACAGGCCGGCCGTCGATAGCGACGGGCTTACCGCCTTCGAACGAAATTACGACTTCGTCAGGGGCATTTCCCAGCGACGGTTCTTCTGTGTATGCGTACAGATCCTTCGTCGGCGGGTTCCACAAATCCTCGAGGAATCCCGTTTCGACTGCCCGGCCCCACACGTTTTGATCAATGGAAAAAGGCGAACTTGCCGATTGTTCAATGGGCAAATCAATCTCTTCAGCAAAGGCAATGGCCTTATCCCGGGTCCAGGCGTAATCACGTGCCGGAGCAATAATCTTTAGATCAGGCGCGGTGTCGGCAAAACCTACTTCAAACCGGACCTGGTCGTTTCCTTTGCCCGTGCAGCCGTGGGCAACGTGGGTACCGCCATGTTCCTTGGCGGCTTCCACGAGGTGCTTCACGATCAACGGCCGAGAAAGCGCAGATACCAGCGGGTATTGCTTCATATACAAGCCGTTAGCCTTGATGGCTGGCAAACAATACTGCTCAGCGAATTCATCTTTTGCATCGACGACGATGGCTTCTACCGCACCACAGGCGAGAGCACGTTGACGCACCGATTCCATGTCCTCGCCGCCTTGGCCCAGATCAATGGACACTGCGACGACCTCGCCACCCGTCATTTTCGCCAAATAAGGGATAGCTACCGATGTATCCAGGCCACCGGAGTAGGCGAGAACAACACGATTAGTCACAAGACTCTCCTTGAAAATTGAGTAAACGAAAAGTAGATAACTCAAGGTCAGCGGCCGATAGCTACGGCCACTTGTGAGTATTATTCAAATATGCGGATAAGTTTAGTCATCGAGACGAGTATGACGAAACTCCAGCAAAGTACCGGGCGAGTTGCTCACCATTCATCGGTTCACGTGACAGAACGAAAATGGTGTCGTCACCAGCAACTGTGCCGACCACCTGTGTCAAAGGAGCACGGTCAATAACACTAGCGAGGTACTGGGCCCCTCCCGGAGGCGTGCGAAGCACCGCGAAGTTTCCAGAGAAGTCCGTCGAGACCAAAAGCTCTGCCAAGGTTCGACGTAGCTTATCCATTCGGCCGTCCGAATCGGGCTCCGCGTCGGGTCCGTCGACGGTATAAAAACTCGCCCCGTCGGAGGAACGGACCTTCCGCGCTCCCATTTCATCGAGATCCCGTGACAACGTCGCCTGAGTGACTTCCACCCCATCCCGTGCCAACAACTCGATGATCTGCGATTGATTAGAGACATGATGCGATTGCAGGATCTCTAAAACTCGAGCCTGACGGGCAGTGCGAGTCGATGGCGCATGTTTCGACATTAATCAACCTCTCTCAAACCGACGATAACCACGACGTCTCCCACGACAATCACGAATAAGGATTATGCTCTATAACCCACGACAAGAGTGCTTTTTGCGCGTGAAGACGGTTTTCTGCTTCATCAAAAACGCGCGATTGAGGGCCATCGATGACTGACGACGTCACCTCGCTACCCCGGTAGGCCGGAAGGCAATGGAGGAAAATCGCCGTCTCTTTCGCCCGACCCATCACGTCATCATTGACCTGGTATGGCAGGAGCGGTGTTCGACGATCGAGACCATCATTTTCAAAGCCCATGGAAACCCACGTATCAGTAATAACGACATCCGCTCCAGCTACTGCGTCGACATCGTCGGTCACCGCGACGGATGCCCCCGTGTCCGCAGCAAGACCTTGGGCTCGCTTCACAATGGCGGAGCGCGGTTGAAAGCCATTGGGAGAACAAATCGTTATGTTGATACCCGCTAAGGCAAATCCGAGAAGATACGAATTTGCCATGTTATTATTTCCATCCCCCAGATACACTGCGTTTAAACCACGTAATTCGCTCACTTTACTGTGAGGAGTGCAATGCTCAATAATTGTAAGGAGATCCGCTAAGATTTGGCACGGATGATAGTCATCACAGAGTGCATTGACCACAGGAACAGTCGCTGTTGAGGCTATACGTTCGAGATTACTGTGTTCGTATGTTCGCCACACGATCGCTGTAACGAAACGAGAAAGCACTGCCCCCGTATCCTCGAACGTTTCCTTCTTACCGATTTGGGAACTCCCAGAGTTAACAACAATAGCGTTTCCACCCAGCTGTGCGATTCCCGCATCGAAGGAAAATCTCGTGCGTGTCGATGTCTTATCGAACAGAACTGCGACGGATTGTGGTCCTTCTAGTGGACGGAATCTGAAAGGATCCTTTTTCATTTCAAGAGCTAGTGATAACACCTCGGCTTGCTCTAATGAGGATAAATCATCATCTTTTAAAAAATGCCGGATCTTTTCCATCACTCACACCTCGTAATTACGTCTACATATAAATAGCAAATTTTAACTGTATAACAACCGATCTTGATGCGTCTGCCATTAACTGAGTCTTTCCCCACGGAGACACCGTTTTAACTGGCAGTGAAGCATCATTGTTCTCGCACTACGCTCTCGAACGATTTTTTCAGTCGGCTTACGCCTTCGTCGCATTCTTCATCGCTAAGAACCAGGGGTGGAGTAATACGCAATACCGACTCCGCGGGGGCATTGAGGATTACTCCACGGTCACGCGCATCTGAAACAACTTCTTTGGCGATAGGCGAATCTAAAACAACCCCCAGCATGAGACCACGTCCCCGCACCTGAACGACATGAGGCAATGACGACAATGCTGAACGTAAACGGCGGCCAATGCTCTTGACATGGTGGACAAGGCCGTCGTCGCAGTATTGTTGGACCACTAACCCGGCGGATGCCGCGACCGGGTTGCCAGCAAACGTCGAACCGTGAGCCCCTGGAGTAAAGAAAGAGGAGGCTCCCCCCGTCGCCGCGCACGCACCTATCGGAAGCCCTGCCGACAATCCCTTAGCCGTTGTCACCACGTCGGGAATAATTCCAGCATCCTGAAACGCGAAGTAGTCTCCGGTACGGCCATTACCCGTCTGCACCTCGTCACAGATCATGAGAGCACCGACGTGGTCCGCGATACGACGGATATCTCTCAAAAATTCCCTCGACGCGGGAATCACGCCGGTTTCGCCCTGAATCGGCTCGACGATAATAGCGGCGACCTCATCGGGCTGGATCTCAACGAGTTTTTCTAGATAAGGCGTGTCGTTGTAGTGGAAAAATTCCACTCCCCCTGGAAGCGGAGCAAAAATATCACGTTTGGCCGGCTGACCTGTCATGGCCAATGACCCCATTGTTCGACCATGAAATCCATTCAGCGCGGCTAAAATACGCCGCTTACCCGTAAGCCTAGCTAACTTAAAGGCCATTTCATTGGCTTCGGTTCCCGAATTGCAGAAAGCTACGCGCGTGGTCGACACAGTGCGACCACTATCTGCGTTGTGATCCTCCTGATCATGACGACCTTCCCACAACCGTTCCTTCAACTTTTCAGCTAAAAGCAACGATGGCTCATTAGAAAACAAATTTGAAGTGTGGGTAAGATTATTCGCTTGGGCGGCAATCGCTTTTGCTAATTCACTATTGCCATACCCAAGTGAATTGACCGCGATACCCGCAAGAAAATCAATATAATCCTTCCCCTGGGAATCCCTTACTCGTGCGCCACGACCGCTGATCAATTGCAATGGCGGCTCGCCATAATTATTCATCATTGTCGAGGACCAACGTTCCTTCCAGGATTTTTCTAGGGCAGAACCAGAAAATTCTAAAGAATTATTCATGTCACAACTTTCGATATATCGATTTTTTTGGAGCGCACCGGGTGTGTCACGAAACAGAACTTTGAAAAAGACTTGGGGTCATTGAGCGGAATCAGGGTGCGTTGGCTTCTGCGTAGTATCCCCCGTGTAGGGACGACGATCCGCACCATAAACTATTCCTTCTTCATCCATCCCGTAAGAATGGCGATAAATGAGGTGGTCAGCACGAACGACAGGGTCCTCGTCATCAGGGATAATCATGGTACCGATTCCACCCGAGGTCAATAACTCTAGAAGCACGCTGTGAGCAATACGGCCGTCGATAATGCTTGCTGCTTTGACACCGTGATCAACTGCTTCAACTGCAGATTCTATTTTTGGAATCATGCCAGATTCCAAGCGGGGAAACACAGAACGAGCACCAGAGATAGTGATCTTTGAAACCAGGGACTCCTTGTCAGGCCATTCGGTATACAGTCCTTCCACATTCGTTAAGACCAGTAACCTCTCAGCACCCAAGGCTTGTGCCAATGCGGCGGCTGCGGAATCCGCGTTGACGTTATACACGTGTCCATCGTTGCCTGGCGCAATGGTCGATACCACTGGAATTCGTCCGGCCTGGATTAAATCCAAAATCGTCGATGGTTCGACGTCAACAATATCCCCGACTAATCCTATGTCTTCCCGAACTCCATCCACGACAGCATACCGCTGCCGAGCAGTAAATAAGCTCGCATCTTCACCTGATGTACCTACGGCATAAGGACCAAATTGATTGATGAGGTTAACGAGTTCTCTGCCCACTTTCCCGAATAAGACCATGCGGGCAACTTCCAACACCTCAGGGGTAGTGACCCGATATCCGCCTTTAAACTCGCCTTCGAGACCTAAACGTGAAAGCATATCATTAATCTGCGGTCCCCCACCGTGGACGACGACTGGCTTAACACCGACAGTCCGAAGAAAAACCATGTCCTCGGCAAACGCGCGCTTTAACTCGTCGTCGATCATGGCATTGCCGCCATATTTAATAACGACGATGGTGTCCCGATAATGGGTGAGCCACGGAAGAGCTTCAGCTAAAGTATGCGCCCGCATTTCTGGGGTTAAAGCGGCAGTTAATGACCTCACCATGAATATTATCCCTCACTCGTATCTATTAATTTTTATCACCGCTAAGTCCAACATCATGAAGCGCATCACAAATAAGTCAACATAAAAATCGACCTCACATTGTTCTACGTCACTGCGCGCCTACGTTGTATAAGCTGAATTGATTTCAACGTATGAGAAAGAAAGATCTGTGGTGCGAACAGTGGCCTCGCCTTGCCGCCCCGTACTCAAATCGACAGCCACGGAGATGTCTGGACCTGAGATATCAACGTCCCGACTCCCCTCGACAGCCGCAGAATTCCTGCACACCACATGATCGTTAAATGACACCGAGATACCATGCGGATCCATCTCCACGTCGGCTATTCCTACGGCAGCCAGCACACGGCCCCAGTTGGGATCAGAACCAAACATGGCGCACTTCGTTAAATTGTCCCGCCCGATAGTTCGCGCCGCGAGGAGCGCTTCAGAGTCGTTAGCAGCGCCGGTGACCTTAATAGACACCCGCTTGGTCACGCCCTCAGCATCGCCTTGCATCTGTGAAGCAAGGTCATTGCAAACCTGACAGAGCGCATCAGCAAACTCTTCCTGACTAGGCGAAACACCACTGGCGCCCGACGACAACAGCAACGCCGTGTCATTCGTCGAGGTCGATCCATCAATATCTAAGCGATCAAACGTTGTTAAGGCTGCTGCACGCAGTGCATCGCGGGCTGTGTCTGCGTCCACGACTGCGTCGGTAGTGATGCAGCACAGCATCGTAGCCAAAGAGGGGGAAATCATTCCCACTCCTTTAACCATTGCTCCGATCCGCCAGCCCTCCCCTACATAACCTGCCTGTTTGGGGACAGTATCGGTCGTCATAATCGCTTCTGCGGCGGCCGTACCAGCGTCGTCCGACGACGCATTCGTCGAATCAATGCCACGGCTTAATGCATCAATACCTGCGTTGACACACTCCATAGGGAGATGATCACCGATGATGCCAGTCGAGCACACAGCCACATCGTGAGGATCACAATTAACATATGAGGACACAGCGGAAGCCATATCGCGCGCGTCCTCAATTCCCTGCTCACCTGTACACGCATTCGCGTTACCAGCATTAAAAACCACGGCACGCAGATGGCCGTCACTGATGTTGGCAGTCGTCACCTCGACAGGCGCAGCCCGTATTTTATTTCGTGTGAAGACTCCTGCTGCTACATCACGCGGCCCGTCATTGACGACGAGACACATGTCGGGTTTGCCCGACGCCTTAATACCTGCCGTGGTCGATGCTGCCCGAAACCCCATCGGCCCGGTGATCCCCAGTAATGACACAACGATTCCTTAAAAATAAATAACACGGTGCTAAAAATGTAAAAGGGTTGAACGAAACCCGACAATGTGGAGTAAGAAAACTCATGAGTAACTCATGAGAGCAAGAACCCACCATTACGGCGCAACGCCATTAATGCTCAGTGCAGAATCTTCCGGCCACCCTTGCGCAATATTCATGCATTGGATAGCAGCTCCGGCAGTTCCCTTCACCAAATTGTCAATAGCTGAGGTCACAACTACTCGTCGCGCTGCGACATCATATTCGGCCTGGATATGAACCGCGTTCGATCCCAGCACGGATTGTGTTGCTGGCTGCTGGTCACCGTTTAAGACAACGACGAATTTCTCGTCGCTATAAAACGACCGATATGCCGCTTTGACTGCGTCCCGAGCTGCCTCAGGATCTTTTTCAGTAAGGGCTATCAATTCGTCCGACGCCGGAGCAGATGCCGTCGTCAAAATTCCCCGCTGCATCGGCGCGAGAACAGGAGTGAAAGATACCTGAACAGGCTCGTCACACGCTTCTTGTAAATTCTGAATGATCTCCGGGGTATGACGATGTTTCCCACCCGTCTTATACGCCCTAGCCGACCCCATCGTTTCTGACCCCAACATGCCCACTGAGGGCTTCTTACCAGCACCAGACACACCCGACACAGAGACAATAGAGATTTCTGGAGTGATGAGCTTCGAAGTCAATGCTGGAAGTACAGCCAGCGTCGCGCCGGTTGGGAAACACCCGGGAACGGCAATGCGCCGAGCACTGGCTATTTGCTTCCTATGCCCGGGCATCTCGGGAATTCCATACGGCCATGATCCCGCATAAGGAGAGTCATAAAACGCTGCCCATTGCTCTCCATCTGCGAGACGGAAATCAGCTCCACAATCGATGATTAGCGTTTCATCAGGTAAGGATTGTGCGATCTTCGCTGAATGACCGTGTGGCAGTGCCAGAAAAACGATGTCATGCTCAGCCAGGCGCGAGGGCTCGGTCTTTTCAATGGTGCGTCCGTGTAATTCCACCAAGTGAGGCATCAAGGCTTCAACACTTTGACCTGCGTGAGAAGCACCCGTCAATGCCCCAATGATCATAGAACCGGCCCGATACTGAGGATGGGAGAGAAGGAGCCTGAGGATTTCGCTGCCAGCGTATCCCGTCGCTCCGGCTACTGCCACTGAAACTGTCATATGGTGGACAGTACTTATATATGCACTTGCGTGCAAATTATTCAGCTACGGAGAACGGCCCCTAATTCCTCATTAGCATGAGCCACTGCCGATTGGCGGGCCTCGTTACACTCCTCTTCCGTCAAGGTCCGATCCGATGCTCTAAACTTCAGCGCAAAGGTCATAGAAACCTTGTTCTCGCCCAATGCCTCGGAGCGGTAGATATCAAACAGGTCAATCGATTCCAGCAGCTCCCCTGCACCCGTCATCAACGATCGACGCAGCTCTTCCGCAGGCACCGACTCATCGACGACAACCGCGACATCTTGGAGCACTGCCGGGAATGGAGAAAGTTGAGGAGAGACTGCCTCACGTACAAATGGGATGGCATCCAGGTTGATTTCCGCGGCGACAGTCCTGGCCGGAATTCCCAACCGTTCGCACACTTGAGGATGAAGCTCTCCTGCAAAACCAATGGCGCTTTCAGGCTCGTGATTAGGAGATCCCTGCAAGAAAACTCCAGCACAACGGCCCGGATGCCAGGGTAGATGGTCCACATTCACGAACTCGAAGTTAATACCCACGGCACGTCCGACCACGCGTACGGACTCGATTGCGTCCATCGTGCCCACCGGACGGCCCGCGCCCCATGGACCATTACTCGTCCACAATCCTGACGAGACAGTGCCTACATGCAATGGCTGGCTCGGTAACGAATGGATAAGTGCGTGAACCTCAGACTCGCTAGGTCGGGCCGACACATCCAACATGGGTGATGGACCATTGCCCTCATCAAAGGAAACCTGCTCGACACCATACAGAGAAACATCGGCTTGACCACGGTCGATATTGCGTTTCAATGAGTCCAGCAACGACGGAAGCAGCGTTGTTCCCAGTGAACTGTACCCCGATTCCAGCGGATTAAGAACCTTAACGACATTCCGCCGTGGATCGTTCTTCTCCAGACCCCAGACATCAAAGGTGTCATCTGCGATAAAGGGGCTGGGCAGAGTCTCGGTGTATCCACTCCACGCCAAGGCATGTCCTACTGCACGGCGCCGCCGTTGCCGAGGGGTGAGCCCACGACCTGCCGGCGACTGAGGAACGACGGATGGAATGTCCTCAATGCCTTCGAGTCGCAGAACCTCTTCGACCAGGTCAGCTTTCATCGTGAGGTCAGGACGCCAGGTCGGCGGAGTAACGGAGAGCAGCGGAGCCGCGCCCTCGCCTTCCTGGGCTTGAGTCACCGCACATCCGATTTCCTTCAGGCGCTTCTCCGCAGTCCCCCTCGGATAATCGACGCCCGCCATCTGTGACGGATAATCGTCGTCCATCTGGATCGTCGGCATAGTGGGAACGTCGCCAATGAGGGTCCGTCCGGACGCGATCTCGCCCCCAGCGATCCCAGCGATGAGCGCCGCCGCGGTATCAAGAGCAACTTCTACCAATGCGGGATCGACACCACGTTCGAAGCGTCGGGAAGCCTCGGACGACAGTTTGTGACGCCGCGATGTCCGAGCAATGGTCATGGCATCAAAGTTCGCAGCTTCGAGGTAGACAGACGTCGTCGAATCACTGATTTCCGACGTAGAACCGCCCATCACCCCAGCCATGGACTGAATTCCGGTCTCGTCCGCGATGACGAGGTCCTCAGGATCCAAATTCCTTTCGACCCCGTCCAACGTGGTCAGCGTTTCGCCTTGCTGCGCATCACGTACGGTCAAGCCGCCATCGATCTTGTCAGCATCGAACGCGTGCATGGGCTGGCCGTACAGGAACATGACGTAGTTGGTGACGTCGGTCGGCACATTCACTGGCCTTTGGCCACACAACATGAGTTGGCGTTCCATCCAAAATGGGGTCGTCGCCGACGGATCAATTCCACGAACCTCGCGGATCCCAAAGCGTTTGACATCAGTTGTATTACGAACATCAACCGGAATAGCGTCCCCGGACACGTCGGGCACCTGAACACGTAGTTCTGCGGCTGCAGGATCGTCAGCGGGATCGACGTACGTGAGGTTGAAACTGGATGCAATTTCTCGTGCTAATCCACGGGCCGACAGGGCATAGCCACGGTCTGGGGTGATGTTGACATCAAAGATAGTGTCGGACAATCTCAGGAAAGGCCGGGGATCGTTGCCGGGTTGCCCCGCCTTAGTCGGCAGAGTGATGATGCCCTTGTTCTGAGTTCGTGACAGCCCCAGCTCCATCGCGGAGCACAACATTCCCTCGGATATTTTGCCGTACGTTTTGCGGGCACTGATCGAAAAATCGCCAGGAAGAACTGTGCCGGGCAAGGCCACCACAACGATGTCTCCCTCGGCAAAGTTTCGCGCTCCACAAATAATGTGTTGGAGTTCGCCCGAGCCATTCGCTTTACCAACGTTGACATCACAGTAACGAATAGGTTTCTTAAAACCTTCAAGTTCCTCGATTTTTTCCACCCGTCCTAAGACAAGTGGACCCGTCGTCTCGGGGATTGTCTCATACCCCTCGGTTTCAAACCCAACACGAACGTAGGCAGAATCAAGCTCTTCTGATGTGACTGACCAACCGGGATTTGCATAGTTCAGGATTTCAGTAATCCAGCGTTGGGGCATGAACATGGAAGACTCCTTACAGAAGAAAGATAAATAGCAGACGAAGTAGTGGTGTGGAGGCTATGCCCGAATCCCGAAAGGCCCGGTGAACCTGATATCTCCTTCAACCATGTCACGCATGTCCGGAAGGTTATTTCTAAACTGCAATGTCCGCTCTAAGCCCATACCGAATGCAAAACCTGTATATTCGTCTGAATCTATGCCGGCAGCTTGCAGAACGTTCGGATTCACCATTCCACAACCGCCCCACTCAATCCAGCCTGCTCCGCCTTTCTTCTCTGGGAACCAGACGTCGACCTCCGCGGAAGGCTCGGTGAAGGGGAAATAATTGGTCCGGAAACGCGTCTTAGTGTTCTCGCCAAAAAGGACTTTTGCTAAATGATCCAGCGTTCCGTGAAGGTGCGCCATCGTAAGGCCCTTATCCACCGCTAGACCTTCAACCTGGTGGAAAACTGGTGTGTGAGTAGCGTCGAGTTCATCAGTACGGAATGTACGTCCAGGGCAAGCAATGTAGATAGGCAAATCACGGGACAACATGGTCCGCATCTGCACCGGGCTAGTGTGCGTACGAAGCACTTGGCCCGAACCTTCCGGAGCGATGTGGAATGTATCCTGCAGCGTTCGCGCAGGATGATCAGGCACGAAATTCAATGCATCGAAATTGAAATACTCGGCCTCAACCTCGGGACCGTCGGCGATTTCCCACCCCATGCCTACGAAAATATCCTGTATATGCTCAGAAATTTGGGTAATCGGGTGCATCGCACCAATGGGCCGACGCGTTGACGGAATCGTGACATCCAGGCGCTCCGAACGAAGTACAGCCTGGTTGCGCTCTTCCTCAAGCACAGCCTTACGCTCTGCAAAACTCTTCTCGACACGCCCTCGAGCCTTATTGACTGCCCTGCCGGCGTCTTTTCGTTCCGATTTCGGCAGGGAACCTAGCGATCGTCGTGCCAGAGGGATGGGAGCAGAATCCCCGAGATGCTCTTTTCGTGCTTGTGCTAAATCGTCTAGCGTCGTCGCTTGGTCAAATGCGCTAATCGCAGCATCAGCGGCGGCATTCAGTGATGCTTCGGACACATCAATTTCTGACACGGGGGCGAAACCTTTCACGAGTAACTACTGACTTGCGTCGATAATCTGATTCAGAGTCTATCAATACGTTGGGACGAACTAAGAGCGCGTGAAGCCTCGTAAAGCGTAATCGCAGCAGCACCAGCGACATTAAACGACTCAGCGTTTCCTCTGATTGGAATGCGGACCCTGACGTCGGCAAAGTCTGCGATATCCGGTGAAAGGCCATGGGCTTCATTGCCAAAAAGCCAGGCACTGGGATGAGTCATCATCGGGGGTTTTGCGTCCATCTGCGGTAAACCAGCTCCTACGTCTTCTAGCTCCCCCATATCTTCTGCTGTTCGCGCACGCTGAATACGCCATTGAGCAGCTTCATCGGCAGCCTCGTCGAGGGAGGTTTCACCGTCAATAGTCGTCGCTACTATCTGGAATCCTGCTGAGGATAAATCGTCGAGGGAGCTTTTTATGTCTCGTTCACGCCCAATCGGTATACGAAATACCGATCCTGCTGCTGATCTGACAGTTTTGCCATTGTGAATATCGACCGAATTTCCAAGGAACACAACACAGTCCGCGCCAACGGCATCGGCCGTTCGGATAAACGTCCCGGCGTTACCTGGATCAGACATATCAATTCCGACGGCGACGAGGCCACGCCCCCTTCGCGCCCGCTTGATACATGATTCCACTGACGTGGAGAGTAATTGGCACGTAGCGAATACTCCGCTATCGCTAACTGTCTCCGACAAGGCTGAAGCAGCTTTATCATCGATTAAGCTCACCGGAATACGCTCTTCACGGCCCAACTCTATTAGCGTAGAAAACTTTTCCCAGGTGGCATCGGCCACCAACACTTCTCTAGCGACACCCGCCGATAAAGCCCCCTCTACACCATTAAAGCCCTCGACAAGAAACTTCTTTTCTTTTCGTCGGCCAGCCGCCTTAAGTAGCTTCCGGGCTGCGATAATCCTCGGAGTTCTCACCGTAAAAACCTGATCTGGTCGATCATAGGTTAAACGACGATGGGGATAGTTGGTAGATATTTCGGAAGTGTCATCCACGTGATCGCACATCACTCAGCAGTTCTTTTCAATTCTTGTGAATATGACGGGCCGCCATGGTCGATGTAGCTAGCCAAAGAATGGCCACAAGAACAAAAATTCGCTTGTGATTGACCCGACTTAACTCAATATAAAGAAAACGTCGCTCTCAATGGAGCGACGACAAAATATATCCCGTGCCCCACCATGTACGAGCCGTAACCACCACAGGGAGTTGTGATGACACACGCCGATGGTGTGGAGACGAGAGAAGCTAAAAACTACTTCGCCGGAGCGTTAACGTCCTCTGGCAAAGCGTCTTTAGCAGTCGCACACAATGCGGAGAATGCCTGCTCATCCGAAACGGCGAGATCAGCGAGGTTCTTACGATCAATGTCTACACCAGCGAGTCGGAGACCCTGGATGAGGCGGTTGTAGGTCATGTCGTTCTGACGAGCCGCTGCATTAATACGAGTGATCCACAGTTTGCGGAAATCACCCTTCTTCGCACGGCGATCCCGGAACTCGTAAGTCTTCGAGTGGAGCATCTGCTCCTTAGCCTTACGGTACAGGCGGGAGCGCTGTCCGCGGTAGCCCTTCGCTGACTTCAAGACCTCGCGACGCTTCTTCTTAGCATTAACTGAACGCTTCACACGAGCCACAGTGTTACTTCCTTCTATCTAGTCGGGGGTGTTATCGAGCGGGTGATTTCTAGCCCTCGCCCAGGAGCCGCTTAACGCGCTTAGTGTCGTTACGGGAAACGGAAGTATCGCCCTTCAAACGACGGGTGCGGGTCGATGGCTTGCCCTCGAGAAGGTGACGGCGATTAGCCTGCTCGCGGCGGAGTTTGCCGGAGCCCGTCTTCTTGATGCGCTTCTTAATTCCGCTGTGGGTCTTCTGCTTCACTGCCGATTTTCCTTTGCACAAATTGAATGAGTTGGTCTTGCACGCTGCCGAGATAGTCGTGAATCGATCTACTCCTTCCCGGCTAAGGCCGCACTGGGCAGAGCACTCACAGAAAGAAACACACCGGAATCCCTCAGTAGCTCATACACTGCCCTGTGGTTGGAAGAAGGACTACTTCTTCCCTTTTCGGCGCACAGGACCGAGAACCATAGTCATATTGCGACCATCTTGCTTAGGCCGAGATTCAACGACGCCGGCATCGGCGACGTCATCAGCCAAGCGCTCGAGCAACCGGAAACCTAATTCCGGACGAGACTGCTCACGACCACGGAACATGATTGTGACCTTAACCTTGGAGCCTTTCTCCAAGAACCGGACAACATTGCCCTTCTTAGTCTCATAATCATGATCGTCGATCTTGGGCCGGAACTTTTGCTCCTTGACGACGGTCTGCTGCTGGTTGCGGCGAGATTCGCGAGCCTTTTGTGCCTGCTCGTACTTGTACTTGCCGTAATCCATAATCTTGGCCACAGGCGGTTTTGCACGTGGCGCAACCTCAACAAGATCAAGATCGGCGTCATAGGCGAGCTTGCGAGCATCGTCGGTACGCACGATTCCAACTTGTTCGCCACTAGGGCCAACGAGTCGAACTTCGGGGACACGAATTCGCTCATTGATGCGAGCTTCAGCGCTGATGTGAGACTCCTCAATAGGGATGAACATTGACTGGTCTGGCCGCACTGACGTGCTACAAGCGCTGGATCAACCTTGAACCGGACTCACAGGCGCTTTCACGCGTGCGTATAACACACAGGTGCCAACACCCGAGGAGTAGGCTCCCTTGCTGCGCCATAAAAGAATCCCCGCTTTACAGATCCACTCTGTAAGACGGGGATGCCACCAAGGCCCAACATCTAAGCTTTAAGCGTAAGCCAAAACTAGTGGGTAACCTTCTACCAGAGTCCAACCTTTTGGCGGTCACGTGGTGGGAGCATCCTCCGCTTGTAGCCCGCGTGGATTTTCACCACGTCGGACGGTCGTGTAGATCACGATAGCAGGGTCGTGGGATTACTACCAAATCTTTGGTTAAGCGCTCCCGTTTACGCGCCTATTGAAGGTGCGCTATTGCCAGGCGTGATAACTAGTCAAGGGCCTGCAATAGGTCGGCGATAAGGTCTTCGGCAGATTCCAGGCCAACCGAAAGCCGTACCAAGTCATCAGGGACTTCCAAGACCGACCCCGCTGTCGACGCATGGGTCATGGCTGCTGGATGTTCGATCAGTGATTCAACTCCACCGAGCGATTCAGCAAGGGTAAACACTGATGTGTTCTTGCATAGACGCTGTGCCGCATCGTGGTCAGCAAGTCGAAGAGAGACCATGCCCCCAAAATTGGACATTTGAGCTGTCGCAACCGTGTACCCGGGGTGGCTCTCCAGCCCTGGGTAAATGACCTCTTTAACCGCTGGATGATCAACTAATCGGTTAGCTATGGCCTGGGCATTCGTACTGTGTCGCTCCATCCGGACTGGCAGACTCCTCAGCCCACGCAGAGTAAGGAATGAGTCGAAGGGCCCGGCAATCGCACCGGCAGAATTCTGCAAGAAAGCAACCTCATCATCGACTGCTTGGTCAGCCGTCACTACTGCTCCGCCTACCACATCAGAGTGCCCACCAATGTATTTCGTGGTCGAATGGACGACGATGTCCGCGCCGAGCGATAACGGTTGCTGCAAAGCTGGAGTAGCAAATGTATTGTCCACCGCTAAGCGAGCATTCACGCTGTGCGAAATTTTAGCCAAAGCAGGGATATCCGCAATAGTCAACAATGGATTGGTTGGGGACTCAGCCCAAACCAGCCGCGTTCGATCAGTGAGCGCGGATTGCACTTCGTCGAGATCGTTAATTGCCACCGGCGTGTAATCGATCCCCCACTTCGCAAAAATCTTGTCAATGAGTCGGAAAGTTCCGCCATATGCGTCATTGGGGATGATGATGTGGTCGCCGGGTTTGAGCATGGCCCGTAAAACTGCATCACTAGCCGCCATTCCTGAGCCGAAAGCACGCCCATACTTGCCCCGCTCTAGCTCAGCAATTGCTTTTTCCAACGCAGTGCGGGTTGGGTTTCCCGTCCTGGAGTACTCGTAACCACCGCGCAGTCCACCGACCCCGTCTTGAGCATAAGTAGATGTTGCATAAATTGGTGGGTTAACTGCTCCAGTTGCAGCCTCCGGTGTCCACCCTGCGTGAACGGCAGACGTCTCCAATCCTCGGTCTCGAGCGTCTCCGTTTTCTATTTCACTCATGTTTGCCCTTTCTCTAGAACATACTGGTTTTATTTTTATCTCTCGCAGTCACTGCCATCCAGGTCAAAGATGCCGCAACTCACTCAGAGTGGATGATCACTCACCCCGCTAGGCTTCGCTTCTCATGTTTTACTTTTTGGCGAAACCAAGTAGGTCTTGCCGAGTCACCACTCCAACCGGAACGCCATCAGCGAGAACCATCAGCGAATCCGCGCTCTCTAATTGCTTGATAGCCTCAGATGCTCGCTCTTGATCGCCGACGAGGGGCATGGGGTCCTCCATCACGGATGAGACCGAATCTGACAACGAATGACCATCCTCGTACACAGCCCGTAGCAAGCCTCTTTCGGTGACAGCGCCACGACTTTCTCCCACCACGATCGGGGGCTCAGCCGCTAACACTGGCATCTGAGATACATTGAATTCCCGCAAAATATTGACGGCATCACGGATGGTTTCATTCGGGTGAGTGTGAACGAAAGCGGGAAGCGATGCTGAATCGTTCTTGCGACGGAGGATGTCGGCTATGGTTGGCTCTTCTTGTTCACGTGGGCGTCCGGTATCAAAACCATACGAAAGCATCCACTCGTCATTAAAAATCTTGCCTAAGTATCCACGGCCACCATCAGGCAAAAGAACAACAATTTTAGCGTCCGGATCCCGTTGAGCGACCTTTATTGCAGCCACAACGGCCATCCCCGACGATCCACCAACTAAAAGACCTTCTTCCCTTGCCAGGCGACGCGTCATTGTAAAAGCTTCAGCATCAGTCACAGAAATGATCTCATCAGGAAGGTTACGGTCATAGGCGTCAGGCCACATATCCTCACCGACTCCTTCGATGAGATACGGGCGTCCGGAACCACCCGAATAGACCGAGCCCTCGGGATCAGCACCAATGACTTTGACTGCCCCGTCCGAAACCTCCTTGAGGAAACGCCCGGTGCCCGTAATCGTTCCACCCGTGCCCACTCCTGCGACGAAGTGAGTAATTTTCCCGTCAGTGTCTCGCCAGATTTCTGGCCCGGTGGATTCATAATGGCTAGCAGGCCCATTTGGGTTGGAGTACTGATCGGGTTTAAAGGCTCCGGGTGTTTCGGAAACAAGGCGATCTGACACTGAATAATAAGAGTCCGGACTATCGGGCTCCACGGCCGTCGGGCACACAACGACTTCAGCACCGTAGGCGCGAAGAACATCGATTTTGTCTTTGCCCACTTTGTCAGGGCAGACAAAAATGCACTTGTATCCGCGCTCTTGGGCAACCATCGCTAAACCGACTCCGGTATTTCCCGACGTCGGTTCGATAATGGTTCCGCCGGGCTTAAGTTTTCCTTCTTTCTCCGCAGCATCGATAATCTTTTTCGCTATGCGGTCCTTAGAACTTCCGCCCGGGTTAAGGTATTCAATTTTGGCTGCAACTAAGCCCGCTCCATCCGGAACAACAGACTGCAGCTGCACTAAAGGCGTATCACCAACTGCCTCAGTGATATGTTTCAACAGTTTCATGGGATCGAGTATAGAAACCCCAATCCCGATCAGTTAGACCGACCGGTCTGTAGATCGGATGTACCTGTAATTACTTACTCTTTCCGGGAAGCATATCCGCCAAATATTTCGCAGTATAGGAACCAGTTTCTTCCCGACGGTCCACGAGATCTTCGGGCGTTCCTTGATCGACGACACGCCCCCCACCGGCACCGCCCTCTGGCCCCATATCTATAACCCAATCTGCCATCTTGATGACATCTAGATTGTGCTCGATAACGATAACGGAATTCCCTTTATCAACGAGACCTTGAATCACGAGCATGAGCTTACGAATATCTTCAAAATGCAACCCCGTCGTGGGCTCATCAAGGATATACATCGTCCGACCACGGGAGCGTTTCTGCAACTCGGAGGCTAATTTAACGCGTTGCGCTTCACCACCGGACAGCGTCGTTGCCGACTGCCCCAAACGGACATAACCCAAACCGACGTCAACTAAAGTCGCGAGATATCGGTGGATAGAGGTGATCGGTTCAAAAAAGTCGGCAGCCTCAGAAATGGGCATATCAAGAACTTCGGCGATGTTTTTACCTTTATATTTAACCTCAAGAGTTTCCCTGTTGTATCGCGCACCATGACAGACTTCACACGGAACATACACGTCGGGGAGGAAATTCATTTCAATCTTGATTGTTCCGTCGCCGCGACATGCTTCGCACCGACCACCTTTAACATTGAACGAAAAACGACCGGCTTTATAGCCGCGCACTTTTGCCTCTTGCGTTTCGGCGAAAAGATTACGTATCTTGTCGAACACTCCCGTATACGTCGCAGGATTTGAACGAGGTGTCCGGCCGATTGGACTCTGATCAACCTGCACCAACTTGTCCAGCTGCTCCAGGCCCTCGATCCGACGGTGACGACCGGGAACGACGCGGGCACCATTCAAATCTCTCTGCAGTGTCGATGCGAGAACGCCATTCACCAAAGACGACTTACCTGACCCTGATACCCCAGTGACAACGGTCAAAACACCGAGCGGGAAAGACACATCGATATTCTTTAGGTTATTTTCTTTAGCCTCAACGACCGTGATGTGGCGGTCTTGATCAAGATCACGACGCGTATCCGGAACGGCTAAAACCCGCCGACGAGATAAATAGTCACCCGTTAACGAGTTCTTACACTTCTCGATACCATCCGGGCGGCCTTGATAGACCACTTCCCCACCATATTCACCAGCACGAGGACCAATATCGACCAGCCAATCCGCTGTACGAATCGTCTCTTCATCGTGCTCGACAACGATGAGAGTATTCCCCAGATCACGGAGCTGTTCCAGAGTGGCGATTAATCGTTGATTATCGCGCTGATGGAGGCCAATCGAAGGTTCATCAAGGACGTAGAGCACACCCGCAAGGCCTGAGCCGATCTGCGTCGCTAAACGAATACGTTGAGCTTCTCCACCTGAAAGGGTTCCAGCCGAACGAGATAGCGAGAGGTACTCCAGTCCGACGTCGAGAAGGAAGGTCAGTCGCGCCTGTACTTCCTTGAGCACCCGGCCGGAAATCATTTCCTCGCGAGAGGAGAGCGTTAACGAATTTAAGAACACCGAAGCGTCAGAAATAGATAACTCACCGAGCTCCGCGATGGATAACTCCTGATTGGTGCCATCCGAAGAGTCTCCAGCAATCTTTACCGAAAGAACCTCGGGCTTTAAACGAGCTCCATGGCACTTCGGGCACGGTACCTCACGCATATATGCCGTGAACCGCTGTTTTTGCGAATCAGACTCTGCCTGGTCTATCCGCCGATGAAGAAATGGCATGACCCCTTCAAACGGCGCGCTATATTTCCTTACCCTCCGATAAGCATTGCGATAACGAATGGAAATCTGATGATTCGATCCATGCATGATCGTCCGCTTCTGGGACGCGGTCAGGTCTTTCCACGGCGTGCTCGGAGATACTCCCAACTGCTGGGCTATCGCCTCCACCATTTTTGAATAAAACGTTGAATGGTTACTCACCCACGGTGCGATGGCTTCGACGAGGGGCTTTGTATCGTCAGGAATCACTAACGATTCATCAACGGTCAGCTTGCTCCCTAACCCATCACATTCGGGACACGCTCCGTATGGCGAGTTGAACGAGAACGTTCTCGGTTCTAGTTCATCAATGGCTAGTGGATGACCATTCGGGCATGCCATCTTCTCGCTAAAACGTCGGAAACGATAAGGATGATCATCATCTAAGGAGACAAAGTCAAAGATGACTACTCCATCAGCAAGGTTCAGTGCTGTTTCAACAGAATCTGTTAACCGTTGCTTCTGAGTCGGTTTCACTGACAAGCGGTCAATAACAACTTCGATATTATGTTTGACCTGTTTTTCCAACTGAGGAACATCGGAAATATGATAAGTCGTTCCATCTACACGAACACGAACATATCCCTGTGCTGAAAGATTCTCGAATAGATCAACAAACTCCCCTTTTCGTGTTCGCACAACCGGGGCCAAGATTTGGAATCGGAGTCCTTGCTCCATATCCATAATCTGGTCAACAATTTGCTGCGGTGTCTGGCGCTCAATGACTGCACCACAGGTTGGGCAATGCGGGATGCCAATCCGTGCATAGAGAAGTCGGAGATAATCATAAACCTCGGTGATCGTCCCCACCGTTGATCGCGGATTATGGTTCGTTGACTTCTGGTCAATAGAAACAGCCGGTGAGAGACCTTCAATAAAATCGACCGCTGGTTTCTCCATTTGGCCGAGGAATTGACGGGCATAAGAGCTCAATGACTCGACGTAGCGACGCTGCCCCTCAGCAAAAATCGTATCGAATGCAAGGGATGATTTACCTGACCCGGATAAACCCGTGAAAACGATGAGTTCGTCTCGGGGTAAATCGATATCAACACCTTTTAAGTTATGTTCACTGGCTCCCCGGACGATCAGTCGATCTGCCACAGATTTCCCTTCTTATACCGTTCATAATGGTTTGTGAAACGAATACCGCGCTATTCTACGACCAGAACCGGCCGTCCCGCACACAACGTCACAAAAAGACCTAGGGTGGACGCATGAGCACTTCCAGCAACACTCCACAAAACTCGGAAACGTCACCTGCAAACAACGGTAACGCGGCACCTCGTACCAACGAACGTATAGTTTTCGGCTCATACACAGGGCATATTGACGGCCCTCGACAAGTTCAGCGATTGGTATATGAAGCTCCGCCTCAAGTCCATGATGAACGGGAGACCTCATCCGAGACAAGCGTCGTTTCTATTATTAAAACCTCCGTGGGATCCATGGACAATTCCTGCTATTTCCTAGCAGTAGATGACCAGTCAGTCCTCATTGACGCTGCAACTGATGCGCCTTTCCTCCTCGATCTCGCCGATGCCGCGGGCGTGAAAATAACGGACGTTATCACTACGCATTCACATTATGATCACGTCGGAGCCCTTCAAGAGGTCCTCCAGCAGACCGGGGCACGACATCATGCGTCCGCCGGGGATGCACCTGATTTACCTGTCGATGCTGACCGCGTCGTCAAGGATGGAGACAAGCTAGACCTCATCAGTGAAAAGCTAGCCGGCCTTCACTTGACCGGCATAACTCTCCATGGTCACACGCGTGAGGGCCTGGCCATAGCCTTTAACCCGCAATCTTCGCTCGATGTCAAGGTGCCCGTTCACATTTTCACCGGCGATTCCCTTTTCCCTGGAGGAGTTGGAAAAACGTCGTCATCGGAGGCCTTCAACCATTTATTAGACGACGTCACCCACAAGCTCTTCGATGTGTATGATGGGTCAACCTGCATCCACCCGGGACATGGGGACGATACGACACTCGGTGCCGAATATCCTCATCTCGCTGAATGGCGTGAGCGTGGGTGGTGATCAACGTTCTACCCCGTGGGCGAACAGTTCTCACGCCCACGGGGTAGATCCGGCACAGATGATTACTTCGAAAGGCCCCTACGTTTATTGGAGAAAATGTGGGAACCCCCACACCCGATTCTGAACAATCCGCCATCGCTTACGAGCAGCGTGTCCTTGACTCACTTTTCACCTATGTCGACCATGAACGTCGACTCGCCGAGGAGAAAATGAGTTCAGTCCTACGCCGGCGTACTCATGATCCTCGTGGCCTCGTAGAACGAGAAACCGCATATAGCACGTTGCATGACCGGCTTACCCTGCTGTCCTCAGCCGAAATTGGCTTATGTTTCGGCCGTATCGATGTTGTCGAAAGTGATGGCGAGGAACCGGAAAATCCCTCTCCTGACAATCCTGAGCTGGATCGACGCTACATCGGGCGAATCGGATTATCCGATAAAGATGACGATTATCGGACTCTTCTCATGGATTGGCGTGCCCCGGGGGCACGGCCTTATTACTTGGCGACGACTGCGCACCCGGAAGGTGTTGCTCTGCGACGACACTTACGGACGAACGGGCGCACGGTAACGGGAGTCACTGACGAATACCTTGACGCTGAAGCGCTTAACGCGGGTGGCCTTGACACAACCTCATCCCCACGTGGCGCTGGCGATGAATCCCCCCTGCTCTCAGCGCTCAACGCAGCCCGAACCGGGCATATGACCGACATCGTCGCAACAATTCAACGTGAGCAAGACACCATCATCCGCGATCCTTACCGGGGAGTCACGGTTGTGGAAGGTGGCCCCGGAACTGGAAAAACGGCAGTAGCCCTCCACCGTGTCGCATATCTGCTGTACACATGGCGAGACGTCCTATCTCCCACAGGGGTGTTAGTCATCGGCCCCAACAGGACGTTTATTGACTATATTTCCCGCGTTCTACCGACATTGGGAGAGGGTGGCGTTGTTCTGTCGACCATCGGTGATCTCTACCCTGGAGTAACGTCATCGCGAATCGACCCTGAGCTCAGTAGAGAAGTCAAAGGATCCATTGAAATGGTAGAGATCCTGACTAACGCCGTGAGGAACTATCAGCTCGTTCCCGCGGAAACAACGTCGTTAAGTGTGGATGGTCATCACTTGGACGTCACGCCTGCGATGGCTCGAGCTGCGCGAACACGGGCTCGCCGTTCGCGGAAACCACACAACCAGGCTCGTGGCATTTTTCAAGATAAATTCCTTGATCTTCTCGCTGACGCCTTTGCAGACCAGATCGGAGAAGACCCATTAGGAGGGCAGAACCTCCTTGACGCCGGCGACCGAGTTGCACTGCGAGAAGACCTGGAAGAAGAGCCAGCGGTCATCGAATTAATGGATAGTCTGTGGCCCGAACTGGATCCTATCGACGTGCTCGCAACCCTCTTGAGTGACGAGAGCGCATTGAACGAAGCGACCAATGATTATGACGATCTCACGCGTGAGGCTCTTCGCAGAGCTGACGGGCGGAGCTTTTCCGCGTCAGACGCGGCTCTTCTTGATGAGCTCGCAACCATTATTGGCCTTGCAGATATTAACGAAAAGAGAGAGAGGGAAGAGCGCGAGCGATCCAAACGCATAGCTGAGGCGCAAGACGCGCTCGATATTTTGGCCGGGTCTGCGTCCCAAGATGTTGATGATCAGTTTGATCCCGAAATACTCATGGCTTATGACATCCTCGATGCTGCTGCACTCGCGGAACGCCAGCGTGTCCGGGATGATCGGACGACGGCCGAGCGAGCTCAGGAAGACCGGCTGTGGTCCTATGGGCACGTCGTCGTCGACGAGGCCCAGGAGCTGTCTGCGATGGAGTGGCGGATGGTGATGCGTCGATGCCCCAATCACTGGATGACCTTGGTGGGCGATACCGCACAAACAGGAAGCCCAGCGGGGGTGGAATCATGGTCGGACATGCTGGAACCGTTCGTCCAGTCGCGGTGGCATCATCATCGGCTGACGATTAACTACCGGACTCCCAAAGAGATCACCGACGTCGTTGACCACATACGCCATCATGTGGCGCCTGATACTTCGTCGGACACTGCTATTCGTTCCAATGGCCGACACCCCACCATGGTCTATGTGCCCGAGTTGGACTCATGCCGTGCCACTAACGCTGAAGCCACGCACCATGACTTAGTAGATTCGGATAGCGGCCGCGGACAATCGCCTGTTATAGAAAAATTACAACTCGTTATTGCTGATGTTGCACGAGCAATATCAGCAGAGCGCACCATTGCCATTGTCACAGCGGCAAACAACCCTGATCTTCATTTCTGCGTCAACGAAGCTGTACATCGACTAGACCCCGATCAATCTGTAAGTATCTTGAATCCATCCGAAACGAAAGGGTTGGAATTTGACGAAGTAATCATCGTCGAACCGGAGGATATTGTGTACACGGCGGTTCAAGGATTTCAGGATCTCTATGTGGCTGCTACACGAGCTACACAGGGGCTCACCGTTATGTACTCGGGTCACCCGATCTTCGAAAGTGCCTGATCCATCACACCTTGATCCCACGCCATCCGTGACCAGGTGTCCCAACCATGAACACCTATAGGATCCAGGCGGTAATCGATGTCAACCCCTACTGCACGCGCTTGGGCAACGAATTCCGCTGTTTGGGCGGTTGCCCCAACTTCCATGGGGACTCCTTCGGTTACTACGCCGACCAGGTTATCGCCATAGTCCGCCAGGGGATTTATCACACCTGAAGCTGACGTGACAATGATAGGCATCGTCAAATTCTGGAGATTCTCCGACGGGTTGGCTGCCCGTCTATTAGCAAGATTGAACCAGGGTACCGTGTTGACTCCCTCGGTCAGGAGGGGCTGAAGGTCGGTGGTTAACCACTGGTCGGGCATCCTGGAATCGTAGAAGCCGGACATGGCGAGAACGCTGCGGTAGAAATCGGGACGTTGGGCTGCCAAGCTCATCGCGCCCCAGGCTCCCGCCGAAATGCCGGTGACTAAGGTATGCCCGGCTCCTCCACCTGGAACGCCGAAATTGTTAGCAAGGTATGCAGGTAATTCTTCAGAAAGAAAAGTTTTATATTTAAATACCCTGCCGTCTGCAGTGGGATGGTCCCAGTCGGTATAGAGACTTGCCGAATCGCCCGCTGGAAATACCAAGGTGGCATCCGCCGAAGCCAAGTGCTCTAAAGCGTGCCCATCGGTCAGCCACTCGTTCGTGTCATTTTTAATGCCCATACCACCGAGGAACTGGATCACGCGTGGATTATTCGCAGTATGCAATGGCCGGATTACTACGGAAATGTCTCGGTTCATAGCGGCAGAATGAACAGAGCATTTCACAGCCGCATTCACATAAGGTGAACATGCTTGGCCCGCTGGGTCAGCTGAGGCCCGGGGCAACAATTGCGGTCCATGCAAAGCCGGCATGCACACCATCGCTGCTGCTAAAGCAACACCATAAAAACGCCGACGAATATTACACAATGATCCAATGGGGAGCATGCGTCGATCTTATACCGAAGAAAGCCCACGACAAGAGGGGATGTTTCATCGTGACACCCAATCAGGTGTAGTGAACTAGGGGGCAATACGCGCCGGTCAAGACGCACTAGCTTCATCTACATCAGTTATTAGCTAAGTCTTAGTCAACCGTATGCACGATCATGACATCGCAATTTGATTGACGAGCCACGTCAGCTGGAACCGATCCCAACAATCGTCCGGTTAGAGAATTAATTCCTCGGTTCCCCACAACCAGGAGATCGGCGTCGACCTCTTTCACGATGGCCATGAGCGCTTCGACCGGCGTTCCCTTGCGAACTGCCGTTTCAATGTTGGTTGCACCGACCCGGCGCGCCGCTTCTACCGCGCTTTCTAAGTTTTTACGTGCAGGGTCGTCGCCAAGAACAGTAACGGAATCTTGGCGGAGGGTCTTCGAGGCTTCTTCTTGGTTTTCATAGTAGGCGCAACCAATGGTTACTGTGGCGCCCAAAGCCGCTGCGATTTCGGCTGCTCGCTCAACTGCGAGAAGCGACGACTGAGATCCGTCTGTACCAACAACGATTGTCGAGTATTTGCTCATTTCTACCTTCCCAACCTCATTTGTCGACGTTGTCGACAGTAACCTTAGTTTTTATGGTACGTCACTTCGTCATACTTCACTCAGTGAGATTGTGCAGCCTGACAGCCCTAGGGAAATGACCGAACTGTTTGCCCCCCCCGATTGGTAGAACAGCTATTAATGTGTCGCGGTCATCGAAGTCGTGATCATCGAACACGCGAACGTCCAATCGGTGTCGCCATCGCGAGGCGTCGTGGCTGCGACTGTGCACCACTATTGACACTATTCAATTCCGGCTTCAGTGATTTCCTTGAGTTCTTTCTTGACGCCGACGAGTTCGTCGCGGAGACGGGCAGCCAATTCGAATTTCAGGTCTCGTGCGGCGTCGCCCATTTGTCGGGTTAAATCATCGCGGAGACGGATAAGATCATCACGGGTCATTTCAGCGTAATCCGGTTCTTGGTCCCCGGCCAGTGCAGCGTCGGACATTAATGAAGCGGTTGACCGAGCCTTTTGGCCATTCGCGTTCGCAGATGTCTCTGCGTCACCTCCGGCAGTTGTCGTGCCAGCGGACTCTTGATTTCCGGAGTCACTCTCGTTGTCATAGACCTGATCGAGAATGTCGGCAATTTTCTTCCGCAGAGGCTGAGGATCAATATTGTGCTCTTTGTTGAATGCGATCTGCTTCTCCCGACGTCGCTCAGTTTCGTCAATTGCCTGAGCCATGGATTCGGTAACAGCGTCCGCGTACATATGGACTTCGCCACTGACATTTCGGGCGGCACGTCCGATGGTCTGTATTAAGGACCGCGTGGACCGAAGGAAGCCCTCTTTATCGGCATCTAGAATGGAAACAAGGCTGACCTCAGGGAGGTCAAGCCCCTCACGCAATAAGTTAATTCCGACGAGGACATCGTATTTTCCAAGCCTCAAGTCACGGAGAAGCTCAACGCGCTGTAAAGTATCGATGTCTGAATGGAGATAACGAACGCGAATTCCCGCGTCCGCCAGGTAATCTGTCAGATCTTCAGCCATTTTCTTGGTCAATGTCGTGACGAGAACGCGTTCATCCTTGTCTGTCCGTTGACGGATTTCTTCCATGAGGTCGTCTATCTGGCCCCGGGTGGGCTTAACCACGATTTTGGGATCGACAAGGCCTGTGGGGCGAATGACCTGTTCAACATATTCACCACCAGCGGCTTCCAACTCATAGTCGCCGGGTGTAGCGGACATGTAGACACATTGGCCTTTTCGCGCATCGAACTCATCCCATGTCAAAGGCCGGTTGTCGATAGCGCTAGGTAGGCGAAAACCAAAATCAATGAGGTTTCTCTTCCGCGATGCGTCTCCCTCAAACATTCCACCGATTTGAGGGACCGTCACGTGTGACTCGTCGATAATCGTTAAGAAGTCCTCCGGAAAGTAGTCGATCAGCGTTGCTGGAGCGCTACCCGCCTCGCGCCCATCGATATGGCGAGAGTAGTTCTCGATTCCTGAACAGAATCCAACTTGTTCAATCATTTCCAGATCGAACTCTGTCCGCATTCGCAATCGCTGAGCTTCGACAAGCTTCCCTCGATTTTCAAGATCTGCTAATCGATCTTTCAATTCCGCTTTAATAGCTTCCTCAGCCTTCGCCATACGCTCAGGCCCAGCCACATAGTGAGTAGCCGGGAAAATTCTTAATTGATCATGAGTGTCAATCACTTCTCCCGTCAAAGGATGAATCGTATGAAGACTATCGATCTCGTCTCCAAAGAATTCCACACGAACGCCCACCTCTTCGTAGGCGGGAATAATATCGACGACATCTCCCTTAACCCTAAATGTCCCGCGGGTGAACGCGACGTCATTACGCGTGTATTGGACATCGACAAGCAATCGGAGGAATTGGTCTCGGTCAACTTCCTCTCCCACGCGGAGAGGAATAGACCGATCTAAGTATGACTGCGGAGTCCCTAACCCATAGATACACGACACCGAGCTCACAACAACGACATCTCGTCGCGACAAGAGATTAGACGTGGCTGAATGTCGTAAGCGCTCAACATCCTCGTTAATCGAAGAATCTTTCTCGATATATGTGTCCGTTTGCGCGATATAGGCTTCTGGCTGGTAATAGTCGTAATAACTGACGAAGTATTCGACCGCGTTATTTGGCAACAATTGCCGTAACTCATTGGCTAACTGAGCAGCCAAGGTTTTGTTCGGTGCCATAACTAAAGTTGGTCGCTGTTGCTTCTCAATGAGCCATGCGGCCGTCGCAGACTTCCCTGTGCCCGTGGCCCCCATCAAAACAACATCGCGCTCACCTCGGCGAAGCCTTTCATCAATTTCCTTAATGGCCTGGGGTTGATCTCCCGCCGGCTCATAATCGCTAACAACCTCAAAAGGTTTGCTAGTACGCTCGATTTCTCCGACTGGGCGAAACTCTGATTGTGAAAGGATGGGGTGTTCTGCAGCGAATGCCATAACCGCGAGTGTAACCCTCATTCCACAATGGCGCGGTTTCACACTAGACCGTGGAAACGATCACTGATGATCCCGACTAAATAGCGCAGCACCGGGCGGGGTTAACGCATCCACCGTGGTTAAAAGCAGATAGTTGCTGGGTCGATGGGGTCTCCGCTAATCCATACTTCACAGGGTCGCCCTGAGTCATCTACCACATGACAGTCTTCGCTCCGGAAGGCTTCGCTACCGCAGTCGTCGCTTACCGACTGGCGACTAAAGCCTAACCATGAAAGCTTTTCACGAGTGCTCTCGTCCCCTCCATCAGCGCCCCCTCCACCGTGAGCATATCGAGGCACTGACGCAACCAGTGGCTTATCGGTATCTCCACCAAACTCAACGTCTGCCTCAGAACCGAAGACCCATTCGACTCGTCGTCGGAACCGTTGCTGCCGGCCCTGATGGTGGGACAACACGAGACCATTAGCTTCACGGCCGCTGCTCTCCCCCTGTTCGGTCACGCACCCCCATCGAGCCAACCGAAAATCCCATAATCTATCCACCGACTCCAAAAGCTGATTGGGTGTACCTGAGTTATCCACGATGACATCGGCAGATGTAACTCGATCTGCGTCCGACAGTTGTGTCCTGATTCGCCGCCGTGCATCGTCTTCGTCGAAGCCACGGTGCGCCACCAGCCGCTCGACTCGCGTGTCTTCATCGGCAGTCACAACCACAACCAATCCACACATTCGGTCCAGGTTGTTCTCGATCAGCAAGGGCATATCAAAAACGACGATCGACTTGTCGGCAGAGTCACGAAAAAGCTCATATGCCCGCTCATGAATCCGTGGATGCATGATAGCGTTCAACGCCTTCGTGCGATCCTCAGAAACAAACGCTCGCCGGGCCAGTTCTTTACGATCCAAGGCCCCGTCGCTCATGACAATGTCTGAACCGAACTCTTCAGAGAGTTCCAATAAAGCGGGTTTCCCTGGCTGCACGATCTCACGGGCTATTTTGTCGCCATCGACGACAATCCCTCCGTGATCAGATAACCTCCGTGCGACCGTGGATTTACCTGAGCCGATACCGCCCGTAAGACCGACCACAACCACTTTTGCTCACTCTTTCATGCGTTTCTTCTCCGTGACAGCCTAGACCACTACCGTGTCTACCACGACTGCACATGACCACAAGGACCGAAAATAGAATTCGCAGCCCTCGCTGGATAAACACCAAGCAAGGACGACGATTACCGTTCAAGAATCGCGGTCACACCTTGACCACCCGCGGCGCAAATGGACACTAATGCGCGACCAGATCCCTTCTGCTCCAACAGCTTCGACGCCGTCGCTAAGAGACGACCGCCGGTCGCTGCAAACGGATGACCAGCTGCCAACGAGGACCCCTTCACGTTCAACTTGGACCGATCGATGGCTCCCAACGGCTTCTTTAATCCCAAACGTTGCGAGCAGTATTCCGGAGACTCCCACGCCGCGAGCGTTGCCAAAACTTGGGAGGCGAAGGCTTCGTGGATCTCATAGAAATCGAAATCTTGGAGCGTCAACCCATTACGGTTCAATAAACGTGGAACCGCGTAGGTTGGCGCCATTAATAACCCGTCGGGCGTTAAACGACCATGACCATGAACAAAATCGACGGCAGCTGTCTCAGAGTCAACAAGGTGTGCCCTGATAGGGAGATTATGCTGTTCTGCCCAGTCCTCGGACGCTAACAAGACCGCAGATGCACCATCCGTAAGGGGTGTGGAGTTTCCGGCAGTCATGGTTGCCCGCACACCGTGGCGTTCAGCATCTTTTTTACCAAACACAGGCTTTAATGCTGACAGTTTTTCCACCGTGGAATCCGGCCTCAAGTTATTATCCCGGTTCAACCCCAGGTACGGTGTGATGAGATCATCAAAGAAACCTTCGTCATAGGCAGCAGCAAGCTTCTGATGGCTTGAGGCGGCAAACTCGTCCTGCTGCTGGCGGGAAATTCCCATCTCACGCGCCGTGATGGCTGCATGGTCTCCCATGGACAGGCCCGTTCGGGGCTCTCCATTGCGCGGCTGCTCGGGAACAAGTAGTTGTGGCCGAATCTTTCCCACAAGCTTGAGCCTCTGCCCCGTCGTTTTGGCCGTAGAAGCCTTAATCAAGAGCTTCCGAAGATCATCATTTAGCGCAATCGGCGCATCGGAGGTCGTATCAACGCCGCCTGCTATGCCGGAATCGATGCGTCCCAACGCGATAGCATCCGCCACTTGAATCGCTGCAGCTAGTCCCGTCCCACACGCTTGCTGGATATCAAAAGCTGGCGTATCCGATGCCAAATGCGACCCAAGGACACATTCTCTGGTCAAATTGAAGTCGCGCGAGTGCTTAAGTACTGCTCCCGCAGCAACCATTCCTAAACGCTCATCCTGCAGGTGGTACCTGCTCACCAATCCATCAATAGTGGACGTCAACATATCCTGGTTGGACGCATTCGCGTAGCGCCCATTTGAGCGCGCAAACGGAATCCGGTTTCCGCCGATAATTGCTACCTTACGAGTCATAGTTTGCCCCTCTCTGAGATTCATATCACTAAAACTCTCTCATATTGTGTATGTTCACCGTAGGCTAATTGAACAGAAACTCGTAAAACGTATCCACGAAGGGATCTTTCCATGGCTGACAGTTACACACAGTTCGTCAATTCAGGGGCAGGATCGCTGCTCGCATCGAAACTTGGATTACCCAAACCCGAAAAACTTCGCCGGTTTGAACCTGGCCAACCCCCTGTAAACGAGCCCATCATCGTCACGGGATCCGGGTCTCTGGCATCCTCCATCCGAGACCTTCTCGAGCCCACGTACACCATCATCGAGACTCGAGACGACGGCTCCCCCGCCACGGATGGGAAAATCGCGGGCCTTGTTATCGACGCCACGGGCTTCACCGCCCCCGCAGACTCGCTCGAGTTGTATGAAACCGTTAATCCAGTAATTCGAAAGCTAGCTCCATGCGCGCGCATCATTGTCATTGGGCAAAACCCAGAGAGCACAACAACCGCCTCCTCGCGCGTCGCGCAGCGAGGACTAGAAGGTTTTACTCGCTCTCTGGCTAAAGAAATGCGGAGAGGCGCAACCGTCCAACTGGTCTACACCGACCCGAACACCCCACTAAGCAGCCTCGAATCCACGTTACGGTTCCTGCTATCAGGAAAATCCGCGTACGTCGATGCTCAAGTGTTCCGGCTGAACGATGCTCCGTCTCCCGCGGTCGACTGGGACAAGCCCTTAAAAGGGAAAATCTCTGTCGTCACTGGGGCAGCCCGGGGTATTGGAAAAACGATCGCCGAAATACTCGCGCGCGATGGCGCTCATGTGATTTGCGTCGATATTCCCGCTGCAGGGGAAGCACTGGCTGAGACCGCAAATGAGGTCAACGGAACATCTCTTAGCCTCGACGTGACTGCGCCCGACGCAGCGGATATTCTTGCGCACCATGTCAAAGAACGGCACAAGACCGGTATAGACATCATCGTCCACAATGCCGGAATTACCCGGGACAAGACGATGGCTGGGATGGACGACGCTCGATGGAAATCCGTCATGGCCGTTAATATCACGGCTCCATTGACAATCACCGAACGTCTTCTTCAACTCGAGGCCATTAACGACAACGGTCGAGTCATAGGCGTCTCTTCGATGGCTGGCATTGCCGGCAACAGGGGACAAACCAACTATGCCTACAGCAAGGCAGGGGTTATTGGTTTCGTTGATGCACTTTCCGCGTCCGCCGGCCATGGAATCACCGTAAACGCAGTCGCGCCTGGTTTCATCGAAACACAGATGACCGCGGCGATTCCAGTCGTTACTCGTGAGGTAGGGCGTCGGCTGAATTCTTTGCAGCAAGGCGGGCTCACTATTGACGTCGCAGAAACCATTGCCTACTTCGCATCGCCTGCCTCGGAAGCGATCAACGGCAACGTTATCCGAGTCTGTGGACAGTCGATCTTGGGAGCATAACAAGATGAACCCATCGCCAAATAACGAATACTCTACCGGAGCGGCACACGGCACCGCTTCCCAGCCAGCTACGGCTACCGACAACGTCGACAGTGATTCTCTGAGAGAGAAAACGATTGTTGAACTGGATAGTATTCCATCGCTTGGGGATGAGTATCGACGAGCATTGCGCGGACTTCTTCCCCCCGTCCCATTCCTTTCGAACCGTTCGTCGAGTGGCAAGAATTCGGTGACTACCGCCCCGTCTCGCGTATTTCGCGTCAAGGGGGTCACCATCGATGCTGCTAACCTTGCTGAATACTGCACTGCATGCGGTCTTCGTATCAGCAACACTGTGCCACTGACGTTTCCGTACGCGGTGACATTTCCCCTTGTCATGAGAGCAATGAACTCGCCAGATTTTCCATTTCCGGCAGTCGGGACTATTCACATACGCAACGTCATCGAGCAGTATTCACCCATCACGGTTACGGACACCATCGATGTGACGGTCTACATGGAATCGTTGCGACGCCACCGCCAAGGTTTGCTGATAGACATCATCACCGAGGTACGTCGCTCGTCGGCACCTGACGACGTAATCTGGCGGCAACGATCAACCATGCTGTCTAAGGGTAAAGCCCCTAAGGCGCAACTCCCTGATGACAACTATGAGCGAATGGCCGTTGATCTCCCCGAGGACCCTACGACGATCATTCGAGTGTCAGCTTCGGACATTAAGAACTACGCCAATGTTTCGGGTGATAAAAACCCGATTCACGTTTCCAGGTTGGGAGCTAAGGCATTCGGCTTCCCCGCAACCATCGCTCATGGGATGTGGAGCGCTGCCTCGCTTTTAGGGATCGTCGAAGGCGAGGTCCCTTCTCGAGCACGCTATACTGTGGAGTTCGGTAAGCCGATTATCCTTCCTGCGGTCCTGGCAGCATATGCCTCCCGCCACCCACAAAACGACTCAACCGAGGTTTCATGGGATTTGTGCTATTGCAGTGCGAAGGATTCGTCGAAGATCAATGTGACTGCTCAATTGGCAGAAATTTAGAGCGGTCCCACTTATAACGACGACACACATAAGGCCCCCGACACGCTCCCACAATCGACCAGATCGTGGACATCCTTTGCCGGGGGCCTGTATCAAGACCTGAGACGCGACGGCCTGAGAGGACCGCTCACGCTTTTACCTCTTGGTTCTTCCCTTCGTGCGATTGCTTGTCAGATGCGCTTTCTTTTGGCACCAGGTTTAAGAGGTCTTCTCCATGCGAGACTTCGCCAGTGGCAATTGTGTCGATTCCGCCTATCCTCTTCCAGTTCGTGATGAGAACCGGAGTGACATCGGGGTGACCGGCCTTCGCAATCTTTTCTTTGTCGAAGGTCATGAGTTTTTGCCCGGCCGACACCCGATCTCCGCGCTTAACGAATGACTCAAAGCCTTCGCCCTTCATCTCGACCGTATCGACACCGACGTGAACGAGAAGGTCCACACCGAGGTCTAGTTTGACGCCAATCGCGTGTCCTTGGACAGCGAGGATTTTTCCGTCGCCGGGGCTATAAATGGTGTCGCCTGACGGCTCGATAGCAACCCCGTGGCCTACCGCTCCCGCTGCAAAAGCGGGATCAGGTACATCCTTCAAGGGCACAATGGTTCCGTCGAGGGGTGCAACCAGTACTGAGGTTTCTGTGAGAACTGGACGCTTCTTCTTCGTCGCGGTAGACGTCGTCTGGGCTTTCGGTGATGATTCAGTTTGCGTTTCAGACGCTGCTGCAGCCCCGGCTGGAACAGAAGATGCTGCAGAAGAAGTTGAGGCTCCCTCAGTCTGGTTAGCAGCAGCCGCGTTGTCTGCCGCTTCATCAGCGGCAATCTTCGCCCGAACTTCTTCCTTCTCTTCCTTTGAGCGGTAGTCGAAGAAGACAACCATGAAGAATGAGGTAAAGAATGCTACTAGGATACCAATGGTGTATCCGAGCCACGGTTGGAATGCCGGGATCGTCAAGATCGATGTGAAGACGAAGGCATTGGCTTTAATGTTGAAGATGCCCATGACCACGCCACCTGTAAAACAACCGGCGAGTAACCGCGGATACGTCTTCTTGAAGCGAAGAACGATACCATACAACGACGGTTCAGAAATACCACCAAGAAGTCCGGCCATCAAAGCACCGAGGGACACCTGTTTCATGGCCTTATTGCGCTCGCGGAACGAACGATAGAGAACGCCTGCAACTAATCCGAAGCATGCAAAGTTCCAGGCGCCCATGGGGCCTTGAATGAAGTCATAGCCGAGGGAGTTGATGTTCTGGATCATGACGGCGTTCAGCGGCCAATGCAACCCGAGGGGCACAATGAACGGGTACAACAGTGGGACGACGACAGACAAAATAAACGGCGAAAAGTCATTGATCGCTTTAAGAGCGTTTGAAATTCCGTTGCCCAGACCAATACCGAAGGGGCCAAGCAAGAATGCTGTGGCTGGGATCATAATGATCAACGAAAAGAACGGTACGAATACCATTTGGACAGCTTCGGGAATGATCTTCTTCAGACCCTTTTCAACCCAGTACAAGGCGATTGCCGCGATCAAAGGCGGAAAAACCTGACCACTGTATTCGTTCAAGACCATCGGAAGGCCGAAGACGTGTACAACGTCTTCGCGGTTACCTAGGCTCATGAACTCTGGGCTCATGAGAGCAGCAGGAATAGCTGCGCCAACCCATTCGTTGGCTCCTAGCTTTCGAGCAGCCGTCGCACCCACCATGATGGGCAAGAAGTAAAACACCGACTGGTACATGGCGTGCATGAACTGGTACGTCGGTGGTTGATGTTCTGCACGGAAATCCTGGATTCCCATCGTGTCGAGGAGAACAAGGATGGTGATAATCAGTGAAGCGCCGAGAAGAGCCCACAAAATTGGTCGGAAGGTGTCAGAGAGGAACTCGAATGCGTAGTCGACCCAGCTGAACTTTCCGCGAACCCCTCCGTATTCTTTTTTGGAGGATTTTTGCCTGTTGCCCCCGCCTTCAGCATTATCTGCGACGCCCGGGAGCTTGATTAGCTCCTGGTAATAGTTAGCAACTGCACCCCCCATGACGACCTGCAGCCCATTGTCCCCCTGAGGAACAACACCTAGTACTGACCCATTCTCATCAAGGGCTTCCGTATTCGCTTGTGACCGATCATTCAACTGGAACCGCAAGCGCGTCGCACAGTGCGTCACTGACGCTATGTTGTCCGCCCCACCGATATTATCCAGGATGAACCGTGAGGTGGTTTCGGTTTGCGAAGCCATCACAATCCTTTCGCATTTATGTCCGATTATGTCTGTTCGGACTGTGTCCGAAATTATCGTACCCCCTATATGCTTGGTTTAATAGAGATTCTTTGTGAGGATCGCCACAAATTGTGGCAATTAGTTACAAACCACACTATCGAGATTGATGATGACTACCGATGACAAAAATCCCCCTACCCACACTGGGATAGGGGGATAGGCCACAATCACTAGTCTGTGGTCATGAGGGTGGCCCTGACAGCCTAGTTTCTATTCCGAACTTGTTGTCAATCCAGGACTAGTTTTCGCCACCGGCAAGCTTCTCACGCAACTTAGCAAGCTGCTCGTCCGAAGCCAAGGAGCCAGAGTCGTCTGCAGCGCTCTGCTCAGCTGGAGCGGACTCACCCTCCGACTCGGAGGAGTAACCCGAGGCTGCAGCTTCCTTCGCCTCTGCGGCACCGGCGCGGTGACGCTCGATCTGGGCAGTGTGCATCTCGTGACGACGCTCCGACTCTGCGTACCGAGCTTCCCACTCGGCCCGCTGCTCCTCGAACCCTTCGAGCCATTCGTTGGTCTCTGGATCGAAGCCTTCGGGGAAAATGTAGTTCCCCTGCTCGTCGTAAGAGTCGGCCATTCCGTACTTCGACGGATCGAACTCTTCGGTGTAGTCCTCGTCAGCCTGCTTGAGAGAGAGCGAAATACGACGGCGCTCGAGGTCGATGTCGATGACTTTGACCATAACCTCTTCGCCGACATTGACGACCTGATCTGGAACTTCCACGTGGCGTTCTGCCAGCTCGGAAATGTGGACCAGGCCCTCGATGCCCTCTTCAACGCGGACGAATGCACCGAACGGAACCAGCTTGGTGACCTTGCCTGGGACAATCTGGCCAATGGCATGAGTCCGGGCGAAGACTCGCCACGGGTCTTCCTGGGTGGCCTTGAGCGACAGGGAGACGCGCTCACGATCCATGTCGACATCGAGCACCTCGACGGTGACCTCATCGCCAACGGCGACGACCTCGGACGGGTGGTCGATGTGCTTCCACGACAGCTCGGAGACGTGAACCAGACCGTCTACGCCACCAAGATCGACGAATGCGCCGAAGTTGACGATAGAGGAGACAACGCCCTTGCGGACCTGCCCCTTCTGGAGCTGGTGCAGGAACTCGGAGCGGACCTCAGACTGGGTCTGTTCAAGCCATGCACGACGCGAGAGCACAACATTGTTGCGGTGCTTGTCGAGCTCGATAATCTTCGCTTCTAACTCTTGGCCGATATAAGGCTGAAGATCCCGCACGCGACGCATTTCGACCAAGGATGCGGGAAGGAATCCACGAAGACCAATATCGAGAATCAAGCCGCCCTTGACGACCTCAATAACGGTGCCGGTGACGGGCTCATCCTTCTCTTTAAGTTCTTCGATGGTGCCCCAAGCGCGCTCGTATTGTGCACGCTTCTTCGACAGGATCAGACGACCTTCTTTGTCCTCTTTAGTGAGAACGAGAGCGTCGATCTCGTCGCCGACCTCAACAACTTCGTTGGGGTCGATTTCGTGCTTGATGGACAGCTCACGTGAAGGAATGACACCTTCCGTCTTGTATCCAATATCAAGAAGAACCTCATCGTGATCAATTTTGACCACAGTACCCTCGACGATGTCACCATCGTTGAAGTACTTGATGGTGGAGTCGATGGCAGCGAGGAAATCCTCAGTGGAGCCAATATCATTGACGGCTACCTGAGGGGTTGTAGAAGTGGGCATATGTTAAGTGCTCCGAAACGGATTGTAATCGAAAAACGGACAGGAACGAGCGCGTCACACATGCAAAGAGCCATTCCGTTTCGCGAAGGCTCTTCAGATGATTGACCTCTTGTCTTCTCCTACCGTCAGTGTGTTCCCGTGGCGGTATCATGGCCACCAGCTGGAATACCGCGACCAAATACAACCGAGTCAACGTCGGTAAGAAAAGGGAAATAAGAGGCGGACACACGCGCGTACTAAAATTTATCTCATTTTCCCTGCACTGGCAAACTTTCCGCTGGTGGGATACTGCTAATGGCCCGCTTCATTCCAATCGGAGCCAGCTGCCATTCCAACCTCGAGCGGGACGGCAAGTTCAATAGCCTCATCCATCTCTCTCTGAATAATGCCTCTCACCTGCTCAAGCTCTCCTTTCGCGACCTCGACGTCGAGCTCATCGTGAACCTGAAGTAGCACTCTCGACGCCAACTTCTCCTGCTTCAACGCGGCATCAACGCGGATCATCGCGACCTTGATAATGTCTGCTGCTGTGCCCTGAATCGGAGCGTTTAGGGCTGCGCGTTCGGCATTCTCTCTGGCCTGCCGATTCATGCTAGTGAGGTCTGGGAGATAGCGCCTTCTCCCCAGCATTGTCGAGGTATAGCCATCTTTTCGTGCGCGATCAACAACTTCATTCAGGTATCGCCTCACGCCCCCAAACCGTTCAAAGTACTTAACCATAATTTTTTTAGCCTCTCTTACAGAAATATCCAGCTGCTGCGAGAGGCCATATTCCGAGAGTCCATAAACAAGGCCGTAGCTTAACGCTTTTACTCGACGCCGTAGCTCAGGGGTTACCTCGTTGACCGGCACATCAAAAACCTGCGAACCGACGAAATTGTGTAGATCTTCACCACTGCGATAAGCCTCAATAAGGCCTCGATCCTGCGAGAGATGTGCCATAACACGCATTTCGATCTGCGAATAGTCTGCAGTTAATAAAGCTTCATACCCTTCACCTGGGACAAAAGCCGCACGTATTTGACGCCCTTCCTCCGTGCGGACCGGAATATTCTGAAGGTTAGGGTCAGTCGAAGACAAGCGCCCCGTGGCAGTAGCAGTTTGGTTGAAAGTCGTGTGAACACGCTCATCCGACGCAATCGCTTTAATTAACCCATCGAGAGTGCTAACCCTTTTCTGATATTCCCGATGCGCCAGAAGATGGTCGAGGAACGGGTGCGGGTGCTTCTCAGCTAGTTGTTCGATGGCTTTCGCTGCTGTCGAATAACCCGTCTTTGTTTTCTTCGTCTTAGGCAGTTCCAATTTACCGAAGAGAACCTCTTGTAATTGTTTCGGACTTCCTAGATTTAATTTAGGCATGTCGACAAGAGCACGGGCTTCCTCAACTTCTTTAGCCAATTTTTCGGCTGTCGAATCCCTCAACGCTGTCATGCGCTCTCTGTTGACCTTAATTCCAGCATGCTCCATGCCGAACAAGATAGGGACGAGTCGGATCTCAAGGTTTTCGTAAATCGAGTACAAGCCAGCATCATCGAGCTTCTTTGCCAGTTCCACGGCAAGCTCTAGAGGGGCTTCCGCATTATCGGCCAACTTAGCCCACTCAGGCCACGAAATCCCGGTAACTGATCGGTCGTCCTCACCCTCTGACAGTTCCTCCACTTCTAACGACATTTGCCGTCCGGAACGGTGTTCTTCCTCCCATGACACGACGTCGTTGTCATAGAGGTCTCGTCCAAGATGGCGTCGCACAACACTCTGAAGATCGAAGCTCGCTAAGTCAGGACGAATTAAGTACGAGGCGAGCCTCGTGTCATGTTCAATGTTCGAAGCGGTAAACCCTTCGCTACTTAACATGTGAAGAAGACCCTTGCCATCGTGTACCACGATTGGACGGTCGGGATCCTGAAGCCATTCCTTCAGTGCGTCGCGGTCATCATCCGTTATCCGACTCATGTTGACGATCGCCGTTTGTTTCCCCTGTGTGATAGCTAGGGCCTTCATGTCTGGCGAAGATGGGAGCTTGCTTCCCCACGCTGCGACCCCTGCGGGTTGGTGATCGGTACCTTTCTCCAACCACTGACGGATCTCCCCTTTTTGCAGACCTACACGTTCATAGGACATTCGCTCATGGCGGTTGTCACCCTCCGCTGATCCACCTTGTGTCGGAATGACGGAAAACACCCTCTCCCGGAGGTTGGTGCCGAACTGAAGACCATCGAAGAAGTCGTTCACGTCATTCCTCGCCGGCGGCCGAATTACGCAGTCCTCGGGACTGCAATTGATGGGGAGGTCACGGACCATCTCGGTAAGCTCGCGGGCTTGGATTACAGTGTCAATGTCCCGCCGAAGTGCATCTCCGACTTTTCCACCAATGTCGTCAATATTGTCAATTAAGTTATTAAGCGATCCGTATTTATTTATCCATTTTTGGGCTGTCTTAGGCCCTACCCCTGGAACTCCTGGCATATTGTCAGAGGTATCGCCCCGTAAGGCTGCAAGGTCCGGATATTGTGTCGGAGTTACACCGTACTTTTCTTCAACAGCTTCGGGAGTAAACCGAGCGAGATTGCTGACGCCGCGGAGCGTGTAGAGCACCGTGACATCATCGGTAACGAGTTGCAGTGAATCCCGGTCACCGGTGCAGATATAGGTATCAAAACCCTGCTTGTGTCCCTGTGTAGCAAGCGTCGCAATGACGTCATCGGCTTCGTATCGCTTGTAATCGACCGTAGTGATCCCAAACGTTTGTAATGACTGACGAATAAGCTCGATTTGCCCCTTAAACTCGGGCGGTGTTTCCGGACGTTGGGCTTTATAGTCGGCGAATTTTTCAGATCGAAAAGTGGGACCAGCCAGGTCAAAAGCTGCAGCGATATGACTAGGCTTTTCTTGTTCAAGAAGGGTCACCAGCATGGATATAAAACCATATACAGCGTTCGTGTGCTGACCTGACGAATCAGTAAATTTGTCGGCCGGTAACGCGTAAAAGGCACGGAAAGCCAGAGAGTGACCGTCGAGAAGAAGCAACTTCTTCTTCGTATCCTCAACCTCGTTGGCAGACACCATGGACTAAGACTCCTTCACTCTTATTTTCTCTGGCTGGTCGGTGGTTATTCTTCTTAAAATACGACGTGAAACGCGGCGGTTTTACATGCGACGACGTACGCGTAGATCCTTACCGCGCAGTCCCCTGTGCGATCGGCCGATCGGTTGCCGAGTACTGAGACCACGATCCGGGATATAACCGAGCCTGAATCCCCGCATGAGCCAACGCCACAATCTCATGAGTGGCGGTGACTCCGGATCCGCAGTACACAATGGGCGACTCCGCCAACGATTGACCCTCCCACTTGTCGATACCAGCATCATAAAGACGAGACACCACGTGGCCTGGGTCAAGGAAATATCCTTTATCGTCAACAAGGTCACCGTGAAAAAGGTTGACAGCCCCGGGAATATGCCCTGCGCGACTATCCATCGGTTCATTATCCCCTCGGTAGCGTTCAGGCGCGCGGGCATCAATAACGACTCCCTCCCTCGCGGACGCTGCCGCCTCATCAATGGAAACAATCCATTCGGCATTGAAAGACTCTGCGGTAAAAGCCCCCGCTTCCTCAGGCTCAGTCACATCATCACCATAATCAAGGACGTGTTCAGGCAATTGTCCGCTCCTCTGCTCGGTCTCGCCGATCTTAACCGCCTGTTCACCGTACTCGGTCCATGCATTGAGACCTCCGTCCAAGACAGCGGCTCGGTGTCCACTGGCCCGTAGGAGCCAGACTAATCTCGACGCAGATGCTCCGCCTGAATCATCGTATGCGACAACGACGGTATCGTCGGCAATTCCACTGACTTCCATAGCCGCAGCAAAACTCTCCTCCAAAGGCAGTGGGTGTCTTCCTTCTTCTTCCGAAGCTGGTCCGGCGAGCATGCTATCTAAGTCAATGAATACTGAATGTGGAATATGCCCTTTTCTATACGCGTCATATCCTGAACGCCCATCGAGGTACCACCTCACATCAGCAACAACCACGGGACTTGAGGCCAAGGGTTGTGATCGGTGTAAATCTTTCGCCTCATCCTCATCGCAAAGGTATTGCTCGAGACGACGGCGTTCTGCTCCGGAGAGGTCTTCTGAATTAGCCAAAGCGCGCTCGATCCACTCTGATTTCCGACGAGTGGCCTCTCGACGGGCCTTCCGCTGATTCTCGTGGGCCGCGGAGTCGTGCTGAAGCTTGTGCAGTTCCTGAACGGAAACGACCCAAGGCAACTCATTGTTCATGGTCCCATCGTACGAAATGGAACTGAATTGTGCGCTACTGATCCAACGCGGGGCTGAGGCTACGGCAGCTACTATTCGGGGCACCACAGCAGTGAACAGAACTCCCAGATTCTCTGATGAAGAATTCGCTTGTTAGCAGTAGCTAGAATTGCCGGATCTTCCTGTGGCTCTATTTTGGCTCTGGACGATCTCAGAAAACTATAAACTCGAAGGCGAAGATCGTGCGGCCACAGCCATCTCAACCAATTTTTCAATATAAAACCGCTGATCAAACGGCTAAAAAGACTGGTGCCCCGGGTGAGACTCGAACTCACACTGGACGGGTTTTGAATCCGTTGCCTCTGCCAATTGGGCTACCGGGGCTAAAGTCCGGCGGATGCGATTGCTACCGTCTCCGACGAACACGAGGAAGAAGTATACGGGACCCTACTTCAACAAAGAAATCGGCCGGTCAGAATGGGAATTTTAATCCTCTCAATCGACACCCACCCTGCTGTGAACTGAGTCCCAGAGTGGGTGCCGGCCTGAGAGATCAAAGGGTCATGCCCCCTCTGGTTTTACTCCTAAGCAGAGCTAGACCTGAGCGGAGATGGCATCAGCCATACGCTGCTGTCCAGCAGCTGTTGGATGTATTGGCAGGGTGTTATCGGTAAATCCGAGCAGAGAGTTGCTTGACTGAGTACCAATGCTGCCATCGCACCAACCCTTTTCCTCATTGGGAGGTGCAACATACTTCACACCTGTTTGCTGAGCAGCTTCTTGCATGACGTTATTCACCTCGTCGATGGTCTCTGCGATGTAAGCACGCTCATCGCGGGTGAGAACACCATCGTTGGGGCACCACGTGTCTGGTTTCGCAGCGTTCATGTATCCCGCTACAACTACTTCTGCATTCGGGGCGCGGTGCTTGATGTCGTTGATAATGGCAACTTCACGCTGCAACAGAGTACGACCGTCAAGGCCAGGACCATAAATCGACTGTTTCATAGTGGCCTGGGTGCTAGTTCGACAATCCACTCCTACCCCGGTAACGGCTCGTGAGAAGCATGCTGGGAAGGCAAATGCCGTACCGGCGTCGTTACCCCCAAGGGTAAGAGTCACTAACTTAGTATCGGACGTCACATGCGCACGCTGACCTGTCAGCGCTGAAAACGGCAAAGCATGATTTTGAGGTAGCCCATAATTAAAAGTAAATGCCCAGGCGCATGTTGCGTCATCCAATTGGAGCCCACGCTGCTGGGCCAATTTGTGAGCGTAATTATCAGTAGACGCCACACAACCCGGACTCTTGAGCTGCGGAGTAGTCAATGACCCTACCGACGCATACGAATCCCCCAAAGCCACGTACTTATCCCCCTGTTCAAGGGCATTAGCTGTTGGTGTCGATGCTACCGCTCCCATCACTGCTGTACACACAGCCATAGTAAGAGAGCCAATAATCCTCTTCGGAGACTTCATTTTACTTCTTTCAGGGGTTCCAAGGGACGGCTAATTTCGAAATAGTACCACTACAGAAAAGAAATCACAGAACATCTGGCACGATAGTTATTAAAAATGACAAAGATCAACAGCTTTACAACCTGCGCTACCACAACCGTCACCGTTCGCGCACCATCTCCCCTCCGATTAGGACAATCCACCCCCGCTATCTGCGTTGCCTCTAGTGCCATGTCGTCATAGCTTGCCATGGCGTCGTCGTCCGCCATGGCTCCATGTGTTTAGTCAGCCGAATGATCTGGGCGACGCGCGAAATCGATGTACCTGTGCCGTGCCCACGAATCGTCGGCAGCGAGCCGCGCAATAACCAAACCCGCAGCAATCGCAAAGACCTGTAACGATGCAGTCACCGTGTGGGTGAGCGCGTCGTTAATATTCCCGTAATTAAGGTAATAAATTCCACGGAACATTTCTGTCCCCGGAATCATAATAACAACTGCGGGGATCGTCACTGTTATACGTGGAATGTACGAACGATCGCGAATTAAATTAGCTATTAAACCAACACATAGTCCCCCAATTAATCCCGCAACCTGCGTTGGAATCCCTACGAATAGACAAATGAATTTCACGACGTTCGCAATAGCACCTACGACAGCCGCAATGGCAATCATTCGTCGTGATGAATTAAAAAGCATGGCGAAGCCTGCGACACCACAAATGCTTGCTATTCCGGCGACTATGAGCCATGACCACTCAGTCGACCCACTTTGAGCTGGCACCGATGGCTCAAGACCGGTGCATGCAGAGACAATCCACGCCGCCATCGTTGCTGAAACAATGATCTCGAACGCATAAACAAAACGCTCCAGCCCCGCGGCGATATCTAACCTAGCCAGGTCAACCAATGCGGTAAATAGCGGAAAGCCTGGAATCAAGAACAACATAGCAGCCACGTAGCCCTGACCAAGCGTCTGTTCTGACCGTCCCCAGGGAGTCACGAAGAAGAGCTGACTCAAACCGAAATAAACCAGGCACGCCACTATCCCGGAAACCGCTGTTGTCCCTAATTGATTGAAATGCTTACGAGCAAAATACATCCTTACGGTTTGACCACATAAGGCGCTAAAAGCAACTGCTACGGCTGAATCGAAACTAAACCGATTCAAAATCGCGAATGCCGAACATGCAACCGCTGCAGCACAGGCCAGCGCGACTCGGCCCCACCTGGCTCGTCGATTATTTTCTATCCTGTCGAGTCTTTCGTGAACCCACTCTGCCGTAATCTCCGAGGGAAGGTGGTGAGTTAGATCTTCAACAGCTTCAATCAGGGAAGAATCGACGCCATACTTATCGAGTGTGCTGATCTCCGTTCGAAAGTTATTTCCTCGTCGTCCGGTAAAACGGATACTCGACATCGTGATCGACGCATCAAACCGATCGAAGCCCAAAGAACGGGCCGTGCGTTTCATCGCCCTAATAACTCGATAGACGTCGGTTCCAGCAGAGAGCAAGATCTCACCCACACGTAAAACAGCATCCGCATCAATCCCCATGTGGGGGTCACGCTCGTGGGGCATAAGCTGCTGACCATCAGTATCCACTATCCATCGCCCTTTGTGTCTTGTGCCGTTTTCTTATCTTCTTCTTATTTCCGGCGAAACAAGAAATGACCAACACTGGCCAACAATGTTTTAGCAACCGTGCTCATTAAACACCGACGCACCCGTGAGTGCCGAAATCGCTTCGCCACGTTGCCGGGGAACCAAGGTCGCGATCGTGCTCTCCACCCGCTAAGGTTTTCGCTCGTGAGTACTCCTGTCGCCCTGCCTCTCGCACCTCTAACAACACTTGCCGATGGAACCATCAAGCAGGTCAACCCATTTACAGGAACCGAAGTGTGGACGGTACCTGGGCGCGGGAACCGACCAATCGCGCACCCGACCCCAGAAGAGCACCCAGTCACTGCGTACGACCGCGACCACGCGTGTGCTTTTTGTTCCGCCCGATACAGAGAAACTCCTCCGGAGAAAGCGCGAGTTGTCGTCAACGACAACAAGTGGGCAACCCTCTACCGGTTAAAAGAGAGGCAACTGGATGACACAGTCGCCGAATTCAGGCGTGTTCCCAATCTTTTCGAGATTCTCGGATATGAATACTGGCGGGCGAACCACGGATTCGCGATGGATCCAGAAACCTCAACCCACATGAACGATTACCTCAGCGCACCTGCCGGAAGGCAACATGTGCTAAACATTATCGCGACTCGCCTCCGCTCTGCCGGAACACCTGAATCGGAAATTAAGGACACACCGGAAACCGAGCTTCTCAAGCGTGCACCTGCCTACTTTGCCGGTGGACACGACGTCATCGTGGCTCGTCGACACTACACGGACGACGCCACAACGAGCCGACAACTCGCTTCCAGTGGCACGTTAACGCCTGAAGAGCACTACCAATTCATCAACTTCACCGCCGACGCAATGCGTGATCTCTATACACGCAACCGCTACGCACGATATGTAGCCGTATTCCAAAACTGGCTGAAGCCGGCCGGAGCAAGTTTTGACCACTTACACAAGCAACTCGTCGCTATCGACGAGCGAGGAGCACAGGCCGAACTCGAGATCGCGCGGCTACGCTCCAACCCCAATATGTACAACGAATGGGCCGTTGATTATGCCGGCTATCACAACTTGGTCATTGCCGAGAACACCCACGCCATCGCGTTCGCTGGGTTTGGGCACCGCTACCCGACTATCGAGATTTACTCTCGATCAGCCACCTGTGAACCGTGGAAGCTCAGCGAAGAAGAGATGCGGGACATGAGCGACCTCATTCACGCGTGCCACGCGGCGACAGGCTCAGATGTTCCGTGTAATGAGGAATGGCACCACAAACCAATTGACCTCGATATCCCTATGCCGTGGCGAGTAATGATCAAATGGCGAGCATCAAATCTCGCCGGTTTCGAGGGATCGACCAAGGTATATCTGAACACCATTTCGCCGGAAAATATCCAGCAGCGCATGTCAACAAGGCTCAGCCAATTACGCGAGGAAGGTCGACTGGCTGATTCAGTTCGTATCGCTGGGGAATTGACGTATCGTCGTAATTCACTGAAATACAATCCAGCTCTTCGATAAAGATTTACATACTCGCAACATACAATCAACGATTCATTCTTCACATGATGGCAGAGTGAGGGGCGACCATCATGCCAGGCCAGGGTTGTGCACACCACACCCAGAGATTTGTTGTGCACGTAAGGAGCCATACCAATGAATCTCTCTCCTCGTGAGACAGATAAATTATTAGTATTTCTTGCAGCTCAAGTGGCTCAACGTCGACGGGAACGGGGTGTCAAACTCAACCACCCTGAAGCGATTGCTTTAATTTCTGACGCCGTCATAGAAGCAGCACGCGATGGGAAGAGCGTAGCCGAAGCAATGCACATCGGGACGACGGTCCTCACTGCCGACGACGTACTGGACGAAGTCCCAAACATGGTCTCGCTAGTCCAGGTAGAAGCCACTTTTCCGGATGGAACAAAACTCGTCTCCGTCCACGACCCCATCCGACACTAAACGCGCCGGGAACTACTGATGATCATTCTTTTTTGTGGCACCGAAGCCCACAATGACGAACTCATTCGCGAAGCAACCACCCGCCTCCGTCGGTTCCGTCTGGTCGATGTAACTGAAAGTGGTGCAGCGGAACCGGCCTCAGTGGCCCAGGGTTCGATACCACGCGGTAAAAATCTCGAGCCGATTGTTCTCGCTCACTCAACAAATGAACTAGTGCAAGCCCTCACCGCCGCGCATCACGAGAATCCTTCAGACGAGGGGGGCCAATCATCGTCGACCTCACCCGACAACCAGCTTCCCACTGTCATCATTCCTATGACTGCGGGACGAGACCTCCATAGTATTACGGCATTAGCACAAGCGATCCAATGGTGGAAACGCAGCCGGCCCTCGGCGCGAGTGATTATTTCTGGACCGATCGGGAACTCAACGACACGCGTATCGGCTTTACGGACAAACATGCGCTCCCATCCAGCACATTCGTACGTCGTCGTTTCAGTGGCTTTAGATCCTTTTTTCGACGCTGATCTGTTCCGTGATGCCCGGCTGGCATGGCAGTACAGCAATTCTGAGACTTCTGTGGCCTTTGATGGAGCAGCTCCGAGCCTTTCTGAGGCTATTCACCGAGCGGAAATTCTCCTCGAAGACCAGATAAACGACCAGACGAACGAGTCCGACATGGAGCGAATCGTCATTCTTAGGGCAGACCTTCTGCCGCCGAATAAGGATGGTTATTGGGCCGATGGACCAAGCTATCACGAGGTCGCGTTATGGTCGCCGTCGGCACTCGCAGTGCTGATTGAGACAAATGTTGCTCGTGCTCGCGACGCTGCTGCCGACGTATTTAATTCCTCGGCAGAGAACTATGCAACTCATAACACTGGTGGCAATCAAAATTTGAACGATCCATCATCACGCCAGAGCGACCAGTTCGTCCCCGTCGTGGGGTTGGAAGCAGCACTGTGGGCTGATCACGATTCGGGCTTCGCCCACAGCCATGCCCATGATGAGGATGATGCCGAGGGTGGGCATAACCCCTCACATAGTCATCCGCACAGCCACAACCATTCACACACCCACTCTCACCCCCATACACACTCCCACACACATTCCCATGGACATGCCCACCATCATCATGTCGAGCAATCCCATGCTCACGATCACTCACACAACTACTTCCACGAACACGAAGAGGACTCATCTCACGGCCATTAGACCAATAAACCACCACTCGATCACGAGGACATCATGAGCACTGCAAACAGATATATCTACGACGACGGAACAATCACTATTAACCCTGGTAAAAGGACAATAACACTAAGCGTCACCAATACCGGGGACCGGGCCGTACAAGTGGGAAGCCATTTCCACTTCTTCGAAGCGAATCGCGAGCTACTCTTCGATCGTCATCGGGCATGGGGTATGCACCTCAATATTCCAGCGGGATTAGCTGTACGATTCGAACCTGGCGATTCGAAAGAAGTGCAATTAGTTGATTTCGGCGGGCGCAGAATCCTGCATGGTTTTAGTGCTTTGGTGGAGGGCGCTCTCGACGATCCTGCCATTCGTGAGCGAGGTTTCCAGCGCGCACAGAAGCGCGGTTTTAAAACGGAATCTATACCTGATGATCATTTGCCTGCCGACCGGGGTCCGTACTCCATTTCCAGAGCGGAATATGGTTCCATTTATGGCCCGACGATGGGCGACCGCATTCAGCTTGCCGACACCAACCTCATTATCGAATTAACTGCTGATGCTAATTCGCAATCGTATGGGGACGAATCGGTGTATGGCGGTGGCAAAGCTATTCGTGATGGGATGGCGCAAGACCCTCAAGCGCCTGATGCGGAATCCGTCGACACAGTAATTACGAGTGCACTTATCGTTGATGCGATGACGGGGATCATTAAGGCCGATATCGGAATCAAAAATGGCCATATTGTCGGAATTGGCAAGGCGGGTAACCCGCATACCCAGGATGGTGTTGACCCTCAACTGATCATTGGACCCAACACTGAAGTTATCGCAGGTGAAAACCGAATTGTAACGGCCGGCGGGATTGATTCGCATATCCATTTTATTTCTCCTCAGCAAGCCGAAGAAGGATTATCAAACGGAATTACGACCTTTTTCGGCGGTGGAACGGGGCCTGCAGAAGGAACAAAAGGGACTACCTGCACACCGGGAGAGAGTTCTATTAGCATGATGCTGCGAGCTGCCGACGATATACCGGTCAATATAGGAGTGCTTGGCAAGGGATCAGGATCACTTCCCGAGGCTTTAGAGTCACAAATTGCAGCGGGGGCTGCAGGATTAAAAATTCATGAAGACTGGGGAGCAACACCAGCAGTGATCGACAATGCTCTCAACGTTTGCGACGAGCATGATGTTCAGCTTGCAATCCATACTGACACGCTGAACGAAAGCGGTTTCTTTGAGGACACACGCGATGCCATTGGGGACCGGACCATTCACACCTTCCACTCCGAAGGCGCTGGTGGGGGCCACGCACCAGATATCCTCCGCGTGACGGGGATGCCCTCAGTGCTCCCCGCGTCAACGAACCCTACTCTCCCCTACACGGTCAATAGCGCCGAAGAGCTCCTCGACATGGTGATGGTTTGTCACCATCTGTCTCATGACATTCCAGAAGACGTATCTTTCGCGGAGTCTCGCGTCAGACCCGAAACTATCGCTGCTGAGACGGTTCTTCACGATCGAGGAGTCATCTCAATTTTCAGTTCGGATTCGCAAGCAATGGGCCGTGTTGGAGAAACCTGGACCCGTGCTTTCCAAACTGCACACCATTGCAAAGCAGAGCTCGGCCCCCTCCCCGAGGATCTGGAACCAGCTTTTGAGCGATCAGCGTCAACTGAGTCATCAGACTCCGAGGCCGACGCCACGTCCATGTCGCGTAATGACAACCACCGGGTTCTTCGCTACGTCGCTAAAGTGACGTGCAACCCCGCGATCGCCGCCGGTGTCAACGACTACATCGGGTCATTGGAAGTCGGAAAAGTCGCCGATATTGTCTTGTGGCCGGTGGCGTCGGTTGCTGCAAAGCCCCAGCTCGTTATTCGCAGTGGTCATATTTGCTGGTCCTTAATGGGCGATCCCAATGCTTCTCTTCCAACCCCGGAACCGGTGGTGTATCGACCCATGTTTGGCAATCGCGGTCACGCACTTCCCCACAGCCGGATCACGTTCATGTCTTCCGAGGCTATTAAAAACGGTGTGCCCGAGAAGCTGGGTCTCACTAGCACAGTTTTACCCGTTCACGGTTGTCGACACATCGGAAAGAAAGACATGGTGAGAAACCACGGGCTACCGAAGATAACCGTGGATCCCGATACGTACGAGGTTCGGGCAGACGGCGAACCGCTAACCATAGCGCCCGCGGACAAACTTCCCTTAGCTCAACTGCACTACTTGTTTTAATACGACACACCGGTGACGGCTTTGAACAATGTCTTCTTCCAGTAATCTCAACGCGACTATAAACAGCACTGATAGTTCTAGACAACAATCCATGTTTTCTGCGTTCCTATCAGCCCTCCAATGGACAGACACGGCGTTCCCTTCGGGAATGTACACGCTCTCGCACGGGCTAGAAGGGCTATCTCAGTGCCATTGGCTAGACAGGCCCTCTCTCACAGAGACGGTTCGCGAGCTTATAACCGACGTCGTCACCCCTACCGACGGAATTGCGACGGCCCTGGCGTGGAACTGGGCTCAGGAGTGGCGGCAGCCTACGTCGGTCATCATGACCGCCAATACCCCATCGCACTCCGCAACGGGAACAACACTTCGAATGATCGACGAAGTTCTGCTGGCAACAAAACCCAGCGACAATGCACGACGCGGAAGTATGCGCGTCGGTAAACAACTATTGTCGATGGCCGACGATGTGTTGCACCCCGCTGAAGACACACCGCTAGGAACACTGATCAGCGACGTACGCAAAGGAAATATAATAGGTAACCAGGCAATCGTCGCTGGAGCCATTCATCATCACAACGGATTGTCTCAGGAAATGGCTGTGTCCTGTGAACTATTTTCTTTCGCTGCTGGAGCCTGTTCCGCGGCGGTTCGTTTAAGCGTGGCTGACCATATCAGTGCGCAACAGGTCGTGAGTGAGCTGGGATCAGACATCGCTGAATGTGCACATAGGTGTTGTGATTCGTCCATTGACGATATAGGAACATTAAGCCCTGCTTTGGATGTTGCGTGTGCGGCACATGAATCCGCCCCCGCACGACTATTCATTAATTAATCATTACTAGTACGAAATGTGAGGATTTCGCCATGTCACATAACGGACCAGGACAAAAACAACATTCGATTTATCGCATCGGCTTTGGCGGTCCAGTCGGCTCAGGAAAGACGGCAATTATCGAGGCCCTAGTGCCCACGTTGATCGAGCATGGTCATAGCGTGGGAATCATCACGAATGATATCTACACCCAAGAAGATGCGAACCACATCCGTCGAGAATTAGATGGAATCATCGACCCGGCGCGAATCGTCGGTGTAGAAACAGGGTCCTGCCCACACACGGCTGTTCGTGACGATCCGACAATGAATTTGATGGCGGCAGCGGAGATGGTGGAGCGTTTCCCCGATATCGATACCTTGTTGTTCGAATCCGGCGGGGATAATTTAACGCTTACTTTTTCACCGGCGCTCGTGGAAACATATGTGTTTATTCTTGACACTGCGGAAGGTGACAAAATGCCTCGGAAACGGGGCCCGGGCGTCACGGAATCGGATCTCCTCATTATCAACAAGACAGATATTGCACCCTATGTCCGTTGTGATCTGGACAAGATGGTCGCTGACGCGAAAGAGGTGCGCGGTGGTCTCCCCGTGTTACCGACGAACGCGTTAACGTGTGACGGGCTCACCGAGCTTGCTGAGTTTGTGGAGACACAGCGAAAAGCTCACCAGGGGTAGGGCGTGACACCCCAGATCCCAGTGGAAAGCAACGCGTCCTCCCCCACCTTTGCCTCCCTCTACGACACGGCGACTGAGCTTCCCATCCCCCCAAGGATCGCCGGGGAGCTTCGCAGCCAGCCACAATCCGGTGACCACAGACCACTCCCGGTCGGTTCACCTGGCAAAGTCGGTTTTCTGTATGCCAGAGTGGACTCACCTGGGGATACGTCCGTGGTGGGTAGATCGGTCGTCGTGGAAAAAATCGCGAAAGCTCCGCTTGCTCTCATGCGACCGCTGTACACGGACCCGCACCAGCCTGGCACACCACTGCTCTACATCATGACCACTGGTGCCGGGCTTGCTCACAATGATCGACATCTTGTTGATATTCGCGTCGGCGAAACACGACCAGCGTCGGCTCTTATCACCACTCAGGCGGCGACGCCTATACACCGAATGGATGTGGGGCTAGCGATACAACACGTCAGCCTGACTGTTGGCCCGGGGAGCACTGTCGAATATATGCCTGACCCCGTGATCCCCTATGGGGGCTCGCGCGCTCATCTGTCTATGAGAGTAACCGCTGCTCACGAAAGCTGCGCCATCGTCAGCGATTGTATTGCGGCTGGGAGACTGGGACGCGGTGAGTGGCACCGCTACAACGCGTTGTCCATGGAAACACGAATCGACCAACCGCGAGCCGGCCAACTACGTGACTTGGGGCGATTAGGGGAATCTGACTGCAGGCCTCTCGTTATCGATCGCGGGCTATTGCGTCCGCGTACGGGCAGTCGACTGCTCGGTATGCGCGACTACGGAGCATGGTCAAATGTCTGGATGGTTGCGCCTTCGTCGAAATCTGCTCAAACACTTCTCGGCGTGCTCCGACGCTTGCCGGACTCCGATTTCCCGGCATCAGTTCGGTGGGCTACATCTACTCTTCCCTACGAATCGGGGATCTGGGTGCGTATCCTTGCTGCCACTGCTAATGAGGCACAAATCGCTCGCGACAGGGTGTGGACCGCGGCGCGAGAAACCCTTCTTTCAACCCCAGCACCACGGTTGCGGAAGTACTAATTCTTTACACGTCTTTATCCCACCGGTCGCTGGTGATCATTTCCGCGCGGTAACGCGTTGTTTACCTAGGTCACCTAATATTCATACAGCGGGAGCGTATTCGTGACATTGACCCCATAATTTACGTGTCTATGACGATGACAGACACTCCCCCGGTTAATCCCGCAGCGACACCGGTCAATGAATCTCAGAGCTTGAAAAACGACCAGAGCACTCCCACGCCACACCAGTCCCAATCCAATTTCGGCGACGACTATCCCCTCCGGTTCGCACCACGGCACTATCGGACTTGGGCAACATCGGCAGTCGCAGCGTCGGCACTTGGTGGCATCGCGTATCTTGCTGATTTCTCTATCGGGGCCGGGATTGGAATTGCGCACGGAACAGTGAACGCAGTCGGCGGAATTCTTATCGCAGCGATATTAATCTTTCTGTCGAGTTTTCCCCTCGCCGTCTATGCGGCTAAATACAATCTCGACCTTGACCTCATTACCCGTGGAAGCGGGTTCGGCTATTACGGTTCGGTCGTCACGAATATCATCTTCGCTTCGTTCACGTTTATTTTCTTCGCTACTGAAGGTTCAATTATGGGGCAAGGACTCAAAATGGGTCTTGGCATCCCCCTATGGGCCGGGTATTTGGTCTCTTCGTTGATCGTCATCCCACTGGTTATGTACGGGATGAAGTCCTTATCAAGGATTCAGAAAGCAACAAATCCATTGTGGATTGTGATGATGGTGCTGCCCCTCATCGTTCTGATTATTCAGCATCCATCGAGTGTCCATACTTTTGCTCACTACGCGGGAAATGGGCCCGGCCATGCGAATTTCGCGTCCATGATGTTGGCTGCCGGCGTGTGCCTCTCACTGACGGCACAAATTGCCGAAAACATCGATTACATCCGTTTTATGCCACCCAAAACCCCGGAAAACAAACGCAAATGGTGGACCGCGGTCATCCTCTCAGGACCCGGCTGGGTTATCTTCGGAGCCACCAAGCAAATCATCGGCGTTTTCCTCGCAGTGTACGTCATGGCTGTCCTCAATGACTCTCCTGGAACGGCCAGCGAGCCCGTCCATCAATTCTTCGCCATGTACACGAATATGATGCCAACCTGGCTGGCTATCACACTAGCTGTGATCCTCGTCGTCATGAGCCAAATCAAAATTAACGTCACAAATGCATATAGCGGTTCACTGGCGTGGACCAATGCATATACGCGCTTAACTCGTCGCTATCCAGGCAGGATCGTTTTCGTCTTTGTCAATGTCGGTATTGCACTGTCTCTCATGGAATTCAATATGTTCTCCATGTTGAACTCCATTCTTGGGTTTTATTCCAATGTCGCTATCGCATGGATTTTCACGGTGGCCTCTGACATTGCAATAAATAAGTATGTACTCGGCATTTCTCCCCGTTATCCAGAATATCGGCGCGGAATGATCTTCCCGATCAACCCTGTGGGAATCGGGGCACTATTACTCTCTGCCATCACCTCGATAGCTGCGTATTTCGGCGTGCTCGGCACGACCATTCAGCCTTACTCGGCACTCCTCGCAGCCGCCATTGCCGTCGTCGCAACGCCACTGATTGCCATCATCACCCGTGGACAGTTTTATCTTCGTAGAACCGACGATGGCGTGGACTCCCCTCTTTTCGATGATCACGGAAATCCGTCGGACGAGCTCTTCCGATGCTGCGTCACTGGAGAAATGGTTGAACGTCCCGATGTTCTCGCGTCCGCTGTTCCTTCTTCTACAGGTGAGAAGCAGTACATTTCCTCGCTGGCTCTTACCACCGATCGGCACGGCCATCATGTTCTTCCGGTTGAGTAACTAACGACAACGGGGGTATCTCGGTGATCGACTACCCCTGTTTTCTGATTTCTCGATACAGCTCAGTGCACCACAACATTTCGCATTGTTACAGTAAATACGGTAAAGCCCTTAAAAAGGTTCCATTGCCTACAGTTTTTACCTACAGTTTCCTCGTTCACGCACTGTTCTGTCGTCGCACGATGGGGACACCACTGGTGTTTCAACCCGCAGGAGAAGATACATGTCATCCTCACGTCCTTTTGCCCGACCAGTCACTCGCCGGACATTCTTAACGACAGTGGGCGCGGCCGTCACAGCACTTGGAGCTGCCGGAGTAGCCGGAAGCCTCAGCGGCTGTTCGCGTGGCTCAGGCGGTGGAGGCAATGACACCGTGTCAACAAAGAACGTCTCGAACAAAACGGACGTTATTGGTGACGATCCCACGGGCACCAAGACGAGTTCGACATTCCTGGACTCAGCAAAAGCCGCCGTGGTCACTGGACCCAACGCCGACTCCGCGACACGCGCACGGGCCTGCAACCTGGCCGCCAGCGCTGGAGTTCCGGTTTTCCTCATCGACGCGACTAACGAGGACGACTCCCGTAAGGACATTGAATCTGAACTTGATCGATTGGGAGTCGACGACATCGTCACCCTCAAAGGCGATTCTCTAGGCTCGCTGTCTTCGTCGGCGAAAACTCACGAAACGACGCCTGATTCGTGGCCAGATGGGCTCGACAAAGGTCATTACTGCTTTCATGACCTTGTGATTATTCCGGACGCCCCCATTGAAGGCGACGGATCCGGGACTGCGCCGGCAGCGGCTGCCAGTGCGGCGGCGAGCACATCGAGTACCACAAGCTCGTCGAAACCGTCAGCGAGCGCCAAAAAGAGCACGAGCAGCAGCGCACCGAGTACTCCAAATCTTCCCACCACATCTGATGGTGCACCGTACACTCCCCGCCCGGTACTCACAGCGCCGTGGAACCCGGACAGCAAAGCGGACAAAGAGCCTGACTCTGATGGACACGTGTTCGTCGCTCCCGACACAAGCCCCGCGAGTTTCACTAACGCATCTGTGGCCGGCCGAAACGTCGTCCGACTCCCCGCAGCTGACCCACGCGCTACTCACGAGTCGATAGAGATCGTCAAAAAGGACGACCATGTCATTGCCTTGGGCGAATTGTTCGGCGACAAGGACACGCTCTCTCGTCGTATAGACAAAGCCAAGAGCATTGACAAAGAACAGCCAGGCGGAGGTGGCCTCGTTACGCCTGGACGGCATATCGTTGCCCTCTACGGATCCACCGACGGACCTGATCTCGGGTGTCTCGGGGAACAAGGAAAAGATGCGTCCGTCGCCCGGGCGAAGAAAATGGCCAAGAGCTACGAAGCATTCACGGACCAGCCTGTGATCCCGGCGTTCGAACTCATCGTAACCGTCGCATCGTCGGAACCAGAAAAGGACAATTCCTATAGCCGCTTCATCGATTCTGAAACCGTCGAGCCATGGATTGATGCTATTAACAAGGCCGGCGGGTATGCGGTCATTGATCTCCAGCCTGGACGCATGACTCTTCTGGAACAGGCAAAGAAATACGAGAAGCTGCTCAAGAGACCATATGTCGGGCTCGCCCTCGACCCCGAGTGGCGTCTCTACGGTAACGAATTGCCCATGGAGCAAATCGGTCACGTCGATGCCCAGGAAATTAATGACGTCGTAAAGTGGCTGGATAAGCTCACTGAGGACAACAAACTGCCACAAAAGCCCCTGGTCGTTCACCAGTTCAAGGTTCATATGATTCGTAACCGCGACAAAATGATCCCTGGTACCGATAATATTGCGATGGTTATCCATATCGATGGCCATGGATCGCAGTCCATCAAGCTAGATACCTGGCATGTTATCCAGCAAGACTTGAATCCGAAGATCAGCCTGGGGTGGAAGAACTTCTACGATGAGGACAAACCTATGCTCGATCCAAAGGACACGATGGCCATTAAACCCCGCCCAGACTTCATCAGCTATCAGTAATCAGTAGCTATGAGCAAGGTGACCAGGTGTCCCCGTCGCCGACTCTCTCCTGAATCCCTCAGACGTGTGTGACATCGTCTGGCTCGTGGACAGAGTGACAGATTACTGCCTGACTCTATCAAGCATGGTGCGCCTACACTGGTAAAGCACATCGCGTCCGATCCGTGGACGGATACGGTCACCAGAAGATGGAGGAAAAAGTGAAAAACAATGCAGATATCGAATCCATCGCTCATGTCCATACCCCGGGTGCAGCCATCGCGGAGTTACTTGATGCCAATCCGGCCGACCTCAGTTGGCAACACGAGTTCTATACCTGGATGCATTCTCATCCCGAGTTATCTGAACGCGAAGAACAAACTGCAATTGCCATACGAGAGCGGTTATCTCACTACAATTGCACCGTGTCACGTCCCATAGGTGGACACGGACTTGTGGCAACGATTTCCAATGGCGAGGGGCCGACGATTCTCTCACGCGCGGATTTCGACGCGCTGCCCGTCACCGAAGATACCGGTGCACCATATGCCTCCACTGTTCGTACGACTGGGCGTGATGGCAACGAAACTGGGGTCATGCATGCCTGTGGTCACGACATGCACACGACCGCTTTGCTCGGCGCGGTAGCCATTCTCGACGCCACACGTCAGCGCTGGTCAGGAACATTCCACGCCCTGTTCCAACCTGCCGAAGAGGTCACCGCTGGCGCCGGCGCTATGATCCGCGATGGCCTTGCCGACGAGATTTCACGGCCTGACGTCTGCCTGGGCCAACACATTGTGCCTGGAAAAGCCGGCACGATTATGAGTATGCCGGGAGCAGCCCTCGCCGCATGTGATTCCATCACGGTCACTATTCATGGAACGAGCGCTCACGCGTCGAGTCCTCATCAATCCGTCGATCCCATTTATGTTGCGGCACACATCATTCTTCGCTTACAAGGAATCGTTGGACGAGAAGTCGATCCCGGCGAGTTCGCCGTCGTCTCTGTAGGCCAAATCCACGCTGGTAACACAAATAATTCCATCCCGGACACGGCCACCTTGACGTTGAACTGCCGGTTCTACAACACCGACGTGCGCGATCATGTTTATAACGCTATCGAACGAGTGATCCGCGCCGAGTGCGAAGCATCCGGGTGCCCGGGCGAGCCTGACATCACGTACTGGGCTCACGGTGAACTGACTGACAATGACCCCGCCGTGTTTTCCCATGTCCGTGAGACATTCGATGCCGTCTTTGGGGATTCCTCTGTTGATGCTGAGCGGTGGACGGCATCGGAGGACTTTTCTGAGATACCGCGACACTTTGATGTCCCCTATTTGTTCTGGACTGCCGGCATCACCCCGGATGAACAGTGGGAGAAGCGCGACGAGACGCCCGTCCCCGCCAACCATATGGCGACGTTCCTCCCCGATCTCTCGACTATTTCGTCGACGACGAAGGCTGCGGCGGCAGCACCTCTGAGCTTCCTTTTCAAGGAGTAGAGGTTCACAGGGGCAAGCTGCGAAGGGTTAGACATAGAAAAACCGGGCCGCACACCTAATGGTGCGACCCGGTTTCGCATTGTGATTGGCACCCATCACCCCCTGCCATCGCGACATCTCGCAATGGTTACGGTGTGGGAACCGAAAGTCTAGCGCTCGTGGCCTTCGAGGTCTTCACCCACCATGTGAACATGAATCATGTTGGTGTTGCCTTCAACCCCGGGAGGAGAACCGGCAGCGATGACGACTGTGTCGCCGCGCTCATAACCGTCGATAGCCAGCAGGGCTTTATCGACCTCGGCAACCATCTCGTCGGTCGTCTTGACCTCAGGAGTCAAGAAGGTCTCCGCACCCCACGTGACAGCCAACTGTGACCGCACTGCTGGGTTCGGGGTGAACACCAACAGCGGGAGGAAGCTGTGGAGACGAGCCACACGACGTGCCGTATCGCCTGAACTGGTGAACGCAACAACCGCACGAGCATTCAGGCGCTCGGCAATATCGCGCGCCGCGTACGACACAACGCCACGCTTGGTGCGCGGAACGTGGCTGAGCGGCGGCACCGTGCCGTCCTGCTCGGCAGCCTTCACGATGCGGGCCATGGTCTTGACGGTTTCTACCGGGTACTTACCGACGGAAATCTCGCCCGACAGCATGACCGCGTCCGTGCCGTCCAAGACAGCGTTAGCAACGTCGGACGCTTCAGCACGCGTAGGACGTGAATTCGTGATCATGGAATCCAGCATCTGCGTTGCCACAATGACTGGCTTAGCATTTTCACGAGCAATCTGGATGGCGCGCTTCTGAACCATCGGCACGTCTTCAAGCGGAACCTCGACACCCATATCACCACGGGCAATCATGATGGCGTCGAATGCCATAATAATGGGCTCCAAAGCGTCAATGGCTTCAGGCTTCTCCAACTTCGCGATGACTGGAAGTCGACGGCCTTCCTCGTCCATGATCTTGTGAACGAGCTCAACATCTGCCGGCGAACGGACGAACGACAGAGCGATAACGTCGACACCCAAGCGGAGTGCGAAACGGAGGTCCTCAATATCTTTTTCAGATAATGCTGGGACGGAAATATCCATGCCAGGAAGGGACACACCCTTGTGGTCTGACACAGGGCCGCCCTCGGTGACCTCACAGATCACGTCGTTGCCCTCGACTGCCTTGCAGACCAGACCAACTTTGCCATCATCAACAAGGAGGCGATCACCGGGCTTAGCATCCTTGGCGAGATTCTTGTAGGTCGTGGATACACGATCGTGCGTACCCTCGATCTCGTCAACGGTAATGCGCACCGTTTCGCCGGTTTCCCACATTTCTTCGTGGTTCTTGAACCAGCCCAAGCGGATTTTCGGCCCCTGGAGGTCAGCCAAAATCCCAACGGCGTGGCCGGTTTCGTCGGAAGCCTGCCGAACCCATTTGTAGTTCTGTTCATGGTCAGCGTGAACGCCATGTGAGCAGTTCAGTCGTGCTACGTCCATTCCCGCGTCAACCAGAGCACGGATCTTCTCCGCACTGGCTACCGCCGGACCCAATGTACAAACAATTTTCGTTCTTCTATCCACGAGCACCAGGTTAGCCCGCTCCACCCGGATTAGCTACTACAAAACGGTCGAAATAAGCTTTGTAATGCCACGGCGAAAAACGAAAAAAGTTGGTGACCAGGGAAAATAATTCTTCGACACGGTCACCAAAATCACTCTTTTCCCAGATTTATGCCCGATTATGCCCGAAGTTCTTCGGGTATCTCACGATGATGCGATCGCGTCCACACCAGAAAAATCACTGCGCCTACGAAGCACACGGCCGACGTGAAGGTATTAATCCGGAGCCCAAACACATGCGTGGCAGTATCAGCCCGCAAGAGCTCAATCCAAAAGCGACCCGCTGTGTACCCGGCAACATACAAGGCAAAAACTCGGCCACCCCCCAACCTGAACTTGCGGTCAATCCATACGATCAGAGCAGCGATGGCAAAGTTCCACAGCATCTCGTAGAGAAACGTCGGCTGAACAACCGCGATAACGTGGCCGTTCGAATGCCCCAGAACTGGATCCAAGACACCATGGTCGTCGATGCGCTCGAAAATCTTCAGCCCCCAGGGGAGATCGGTGGGCCGACCATATAATTCCTGGTTGAACCAGTTTCCTAAGCGCCCAATTCCCTGTGCGACCAAAATCGGTGGAGCCACGGAATCCGCAAACGGAGCAAGCGCTAAGCCCTTCCACCGGAGCACCGCCCAGGCGGCCAATCCACCGCCAATGACGGCTCCCCATATTCCTAAGCCGCCGTTGGTGATCTTCCACCAATCTCCTGGTGTTCCATTGGGGCCCCAATATGTCCGCCAATCCGTTGCTAAGTGGTAGAACCGCCCGCCGATGATACCTGCAGGGACGGCGGCGAGTGCAACGTCGAGAACCACCTCGCGGTTACCACCACGTTCAGCATAGCGACGCTGCGACCACAGAACCGCGACAAGGATTCCCACCAGTATCGATAGGGCATACCCGCGGATCGGAAAACCACCGACCATCCACACACCTCGGGAGGGCGACGGAATAGCAGCTAATAGCGTCACATCCGGCGAATGCACATCTACTCCCCCGACACTCGGAGCTCGTCCGTACTGCTGGACAATAGCGGTCTGGACGTTAGTCACCCCTTACCCCTTCGCTGAGTTCCTTCGCCAATGCCTGGAGTGAGTGGAGCCCATCTTTCGCAGCGCGGATAAGTGCCGAACCAACAATGACCCCATCGGCATACTGCGCGATCTCTGCGGCTTGTTGCCCATTGCTGACACCCAACCCGACGGCAACGGGAAGACTAGTGTGCTCCCGCACACGATTCACGAGGTCACGCGCACCGCTGCTTACGGACTCTTGGGCACCCGTAACTCCCATATGCGAGGCTGCGTACACAAAGCCATCACCAGCTCCCACCGTGAGCGCCATCCGCTCTGGGCTTGTCGATGGGGCCACAAGATAGATAGGCGCCAACCCATACTTGTGACATGCTTCTGCCCAGCGCGCCGATTCCTCGGGTAAAAGATCAGGAATGATCGTCCCCAATCCTCCCGACTCAGCCAGCTCCTTGGCATACTTTTCCGGCCCATACTGCAAGATTGGATTCCAATAACTCATGACAACGCTTCGACCACCTGCATCAGAGATCTTGCGGACAGAGCCTAGTGAATCTTTAACACGAAAACCTGCTTTCAAAGCAGCCATACCGGCTTCCTGGATGACAGGACCGTCCATCATGGGGTCAGAGAACGGTATCCCGACCTCGATGACGTCGGCATAGTCCGCCAGGCACGCCATCAACTCGTCAGAGTCGTGCTTCGTCGGGTACCCGGATGGCAGATAACCAATGAACGCAGCTCGCTGCTCACGACGGGCCTGTGCGAAAACGTCGCGAAGGGCCCCTGCGGGGGAATCAGAAGACAATGCCACCATTAGTTCAGCTCCTCCTTGGGTTTCAGGTCAAACCACTTCGCGGCGGTATCTACATCTTTGTCGCCGCGGCCCGATACGTTAACGATCAGAAGTGGGCCGTCATCTGAATCATGATTCCACCGATCGGCATACGCCTGTGCTGCCGCAAGAGCGTGGGCAGACTCAATAGCAGGAATAATCCCTTCAGTCTTACACAAGAGCATGAACGCATCCATAGCTTGTGCATCCGTTATAGGAAGGTACTCGGCGCGCCCGACATGATGAAGATACGAGTGCTCCGGCCCTACTCCCGGGTAATCCAAACCGGCCGAAATGGAGTGCGACTCGATGATTTGCCCATCGTCATCTTCCATCAGTGCGGCATATGAACCTTGGAAGACACCTTCATTGCCCGCGGTAATCGTCGCAGCGTGGCGGCCAGTGCCGACGCCGTCACCCCCCGCTTCAGCACCGATGAGCTGAACAGAAGAGTCGCCAATAAAGCGGTGAAAAAGACCGATCGCATTCGAGCCACCGCCAACACAAGCGACGACTGCGTCGGGAAGACGGCCTTCCGCCTGCAGGATTTGCTGGCGTGCTTCGTACCCGATGATTCGCTGGAGGTCCCGAACCATTTGTGGGAACGGATGGGGGCCAGCTGCAGTACCAAAGCAGTAATACGTGTCATCTGCATGCGATACCCAAAAACGCATTGCTTCGTTGATGGCATCTTTAAGAGTCTGGGAACCGATGGTGACAGCTGTGACCTCGGCCCCCAGTAAACGCATACGCGCAATATTTAGGGCTTGACGCCGTGCATCCACGGCCCCCATGTAGATGTGGCACTCTAAACCGAGCAATGCACATGCCGTAGCAGTTGCAACACCATGCTGGCCTGCACCCGTCTCAGCGATGACACGCTTCTTCCCCATGCGTTGAGCCAACAACACTTGGCCGAGAACGTTATTAATCTTGTGAGACCCGGTGTGGTTTAGGTCCTCCCGCTTTAAATACACCCGAGCATGGATAGCGTCGGAAAAGCGCGAAGCATAATACAGTGGCGATGGCCGACCCGAATAATGGAAATGTAGGTCATTCAACTGCTCGATATACTCAGGGTCAGTTTTCGCCTTATTCCACGCGTCGGTGACTTCGGTAATAACCCCCATGAGGGCTTCCGGAATATACCGGCCACCATACTCGCCCCAATGACCACGATCATCGGGCTCAGTCGATGTCGTCTCAGCGAACACATCGGCGATAGTAGGCAGATCACTATACAGATTGCGATGAACTGATTCTGAGTTATTCACGCACACCAGTGTGCCTTATCACTCGCATAGACACTGCATCCGGGTGCTGGCAGATTACTCAGAGAGATTCTTCGGACATGCCGGATGGATGCCCGCCGCGACCAAACTTTTGCATGCCAACCCGGGATTACCTGCAGTAACTAGCCCCTCGCCTACCAAGACCGCATCTGCACCGGCACCAGCGTAAGCCAGCAAATCATTACGATCTTTCACCCCCGATTCAGCGACCTTAATCACATCCGACGGCAAACCCGGCGCGATAGTGCCGAACACGGAGGTGTCCACATCGAGTGTTTTAAGGTTACGCGCATTCACTCCCACGACTTTTGCACCTGCAGCGATGGCGCGCTCCGCTTCCTCTTCGGTGTGTACTTCAACGATGGCAGTCATCCCTAGGGACTCTGTGCGGTCGAGAAGTGACTCGAGCTGAGGCTGCTGCAGTGCTGCCACGATGAGAAGAATGAGGTCCGCACCATGCACACGAGCTTCATGAATCTGGTAAGGGGTGACGACGAAATCCTTCCGAAGAACAGGGATATCAACGGCTGCTCGTACTGCATCCAGGTCATCCAAGCTGCCTTTGAAGCGTCGTTCTTCAGTGAGACAGGAAATAACTCTGGCACCATTGGCTTCATATTGCCTAGCAAGTTCAGCTGGCTCAGGGATCCGTGCCAAGCTGCCTTTAGATGGGCTTGCCCTTTTCACTTCGGCGATAACTCCCACACCCGGGGCAGACAATGCAGAAATGGCATCGCGAGGAGCGGGAGTGTCATGCGACTGCGCTTTAATGTCCGCAAAACTAACGCGAGCTTCACGGGTTGCAAGATCGTCTAAGACGCCATCGACGATAGTGTCTAAAACCGAACTCATCTTCGACTCCTAGGCCCGTGTTACAGCGGTGTACTTAATCCTAAAGGCACCATTGACTGGCGCATAAATCGGCGCGATGGCACCTGTCTGACATTCCCCGCAGATGTGGACTTTAGTTGTGCTGCCCATGACATTGTGCAGCAGGATAGCGCGTAACACTAACGCAGTTGTACAGCAACTATGTGCTGATCACCGGACACGCCTCTGCCCATAATCTGGCTACTTCTTTTTATGACGCCGAGCTACATCAACCGCATCATCTTGCGTTGGATCAACCCCCGCATCCATTGCATCCCACAGCACGCGCCCCGATTCTCTATCATTCTCAAGATCCGTTGCCAGGGAATCGCGCCGGGCTGAGGTGGTGTCGTATTTACTTCCTTTAACGGTATCCACTCCTGGCCATAGGAACAGGATGATTGCGCCCGCGATGGTGATGACGGACGCTATGAGGGCCAGGATGACCGCAATTGTATGAACATCAACTCCCGTAACGACGGCCCACTCGGTCAAGGTCTGCGGATCATTCTTCTTTTGTGTTGCCTGACCATTAACAAGGAGATTTCGCGCACGTGTCGCATTTGGTGAGCTAAGGAGCACATTGAGGGGGGTCCATAAGGAAGCGGCACCGATTACCGCCGATATTGCTGCTAGTATCCGCCGGCCTGTTCTCTTAAGAACCAGGGTGGCAAGACATGCTGCAATGAGGGCAATAGCGATGGCGTCAGTGCTGGGGGCCCATGTGGATCCGGCCAAGGTGCGGGTCACTTCACCTTGTTTATCATCGCTGGCATGGACGGTCATCCAGGTCATGCGGGATGTTCCACCGATAGCCACTGCCCCAATCGCAACCAGGGTTAGGCCTATCCACCGTCGCTTAGTTTGGAAAGAACTCGTGGTGTCCGGATCCATCGGCATCGTGCTTACATCGTTATCGGTCGGGTCTGACGCGACTTCTTCTGACGCGATCGGTGCCGCTGCATCGTCCCGACGCGAGTCATGTGAACCCATTGTCCATTCTCCCTAACATCACTGCACTCGTTTCCTAGCGTCTTCGTATCCGCCCTGTGTGTCATCGAGTGCCCACCACGTGATAAACAGGCTACTCAGCGCGTAGCGTCATCACTCGTGGATACTCACACTCAAACACGGCCAATCCGGAATTCGGGCGGGCGACAACTCACAGAGAGCCATCAACATCAACGATTGTTTCGGCAGCTGCAGTTGCTCGCAAAACGGCCGCGGCTTTGTTCCGCGTTTCCTCATCTTCGGCAACAGGATCCGAATCAGCGACAATCCCGCCACCGGCTTGCACATACATCGTTCCTTCCTTGAGAACCCCTGTTCTTATAGCAATTGCTTGATCAGTGTTTCCCGAAAAATCAAAATATCCGACGGTGCCGCCATAGATTCCTCGGCGCGTGTCTTCAAGTTGATCAATGATGGTTAATGCACTGGTTTTGGGTGCCCCCGATAAGGTTCCTGCGGGGAATGCCGCCATGAAAGCGTCCACCGCTGTCATGTCCGGAGCCAACTGCCCAGTGACCATGGAGACCAGGTGCATGATGTGGCTGTAGCGCTCAATATGCCGGAAATCGTCGACTTCCACCGTTCCAGGGACACATACCTTCCCCAGGTCATTGCGCCCCAGGTCAACCAGCATGAGGTGTTCGGAATTCTCTTTAGAGTCGGCAGCTAAATCACGCTCTAACTGCAAATCAGCTTTCCTAGTGGCGCCGCGAGGCCGAGAACCAGCGATGGGGTGCGTCGTCACCACATCATTATCGACGGCGATAAGCGACTCCGGCGACGATCCAACAATGGTGAACTCCACCGACGAAAAGTCATCCGACGGGATATTCATTAAGTACATGTAAGGGCTGGGATTCGAATACTTCAGCATTCGATACACATCACGAGCACGCACTTCAGTATCAATCTCAAACCGCTGCGACAGAACGATTTGGAAAGCGTCCCCTGCGCGAATGTGTTCTTTGCACAACTCAATCCGGCGCATGTGCTCTGCAGCAGTGCGTTGGCGACGGACTACCGGCTCGGGAGTAGTAAAACTGTTCACCATCGGTTCACGAGCTGCCTTCAGCCGCTGAGTTAATGAATCCAATCGTCGAACGGCATCATCATATGCCTCGTCGACATTGTCGTCAGAGCCATTAAAATTGAATGCATTAGCGATCAGCCACATCGTCCCTTCGTGGTGATCCAACGCCACCATGTCTGCGACAAGGAACTGCATCATTTCTGGAATCTTGAGATCATCGTCGCACGTATCGGGAATATCTTCGATAAAGCGAATTGCGTCGTGACCACAATATCCCACCATTCCCGACGTCATCGGTGGCATTCCCTCGATGGGGTCAGTGTGCAATTCGTTCAGCACGGACTTGAGGGCGTCGAAGGGATTGCCTCCTGTCTGGACCCCTTCAGGAGTGGTACCCAACCATGCTGCTTCTCCGTCACGAACCGTTAGTGCCGATCTAGCTCCTGTGCCAATAAAGGACCACCGTGACCAGGAACGTCCAGGCTCAGCCGACTCAAATAGAAACGTGCCTGGCTTGTCCTGGGCCAAAGCGTTGTATGCGCTTAGCGGTGTTTCTCCATCGGCTAGGATTTTTCGCGCTACAGGTACAACCCTGTGGTGAGCAGCTAATTCACGGAACTGTTCCCGCGTCGTCGTCGTGCGGCCAGATCCAAGATCCGGAACCCCTACGGGCGTTGACGACCTTACAGAATTATTCAGTTCCGCATTGTCTTCAGACTGCTCAATAGTACTAGTGGGATCACCTTCTGGCTGGTTATCTGACATCTCTTCGCCTTCTAAAAATTCGGCGCCGGGTGCAGATGATGGATCGGTCAGAACAAGATCATTATCGAAACACGTGTGGGTTCCGGTATGGCACGCCGCACCCGTTTGATCAACCTTCAACAGAATGGTGTCCCCATCACAATCCAACCGAATTTCACGAACATCCTGGACGTGACCACTGGTCATCCCTTTAACCCAATATTCGGACCGCGACCGAGACCAGTATGTTCCCCGACGAGTAGCCAGCGTATAAGCCAATGCATGGTCGTCCATCCACGCCTGCATTAGTACCTCTCCAGATTGCGCATCCTGGACAACAGCAGGAACTAACCCCCTATCATTGCGCTTCAAACGAGCAGCAATCGACGGATCCAGCGGGTAATCAGCGGGGCCGGTATGCCGAACCTCATGCCCCGACGATGCCAATGCGCTCTTCACCTCAGAGATGCTCACATCACCGAAGTGGAAAATCGAGGCAGCTAAAACCGCGTTTGCCCCTGAATCAACGGCCGGGGGAAAATGGTTCGCTTCTCCAGCTCCCCCTGACGCAATGATGGGTATGCGCACCACCTGGCGAACAGCGGAAATAAGCTCGCTATCAAAACCTTGCTTAACACCATCGCTGTCCATGGAATTGAGAAGAATTTCCCCTACACCTAATTCTTCACCACGACGGGCCCACTCGATCGCATCTATGCCTGCGCTTCGGGTCCCGCCATGTGTTGTGACTTCAAAACCACTTGGTTGAGGCGTTCCACCGTCAGGAACGCGCCGGGCATCCACGGACAAGACGACACATTGTGATCCAAAGCGCTGAGAAAGCTCGCGCAGCAGCTCTGGCCTCTTAATGGCCGCCGTATTAATGCTGACTTTATCTGCACCTGCACGTAATAGATGGTCAACATCGTCAGCGCTGCGGACCCCACCGCCGACAGTTAAGGGGATAAACACTTCATCGGCAGTGCGTCGAACCACGTCCAGCATCGTTCCTCGTGCTTCTGTCGACGCTGACACGTCAAGAAAAGTCAGTTCATCGGCTCCCTCTTTGTCATAACGAGACGCCAATTCCACAGGATCGCCGGCGTCGCGAAGATTCTCAAAATTAACCCCCTTGACGACACGGCCATGAGACACATCAAGACACGGAATAACTCGGACTGCTACGGACATGAAAACGCCTTTCGGCAATAAGTTAATAATTATTCACGAACGAGATTAAATAATGGCCACGTAAAACAGATACGTACTAGTAAAACTAGATACGTCCACAACGACTAATCGCTTCACGCGACGACATAAGCATCTAGCTTAGTGGTTCGAAAGGCCGTGGAACCGCATGGATCCTCGCTAACAAAGTCGAGTGAATACTCGGAGATCCCGCGACCAGACCAATTGTTCCTGGTGTCCAAGGTTGCCCATCAAGGTTCGTAACAACGCCACCAGCAGCCTTAATTAAGCAGATACCGGCTGCGTTATCCCACAGGTTAGGGCTAAACGTGAGAGTTCCCGCAAAAACGCCGCCGGCAGTAAAAGCTAAGTCTGCGCCGACAGATCCCGTCACACGCATTCGCGGATACGATTCACCGATACTAAAAAGCAAATTCTGGCGATACTGTCGCGGAACGTGACCACGCCGGCCCGACAAAATGGAACCGAAACCAATTTGAATAACTTCTGGGTCATCTGTCGGCAATGGCGGAAAAGGCTCACCATTAACATGTAATGGCCCACCGCGAACAGCGCTATAAAACTGTCCCAACAGCGGAAGAGACGTCAAACCAATAACCGGTTCTCCCTTATGAATAAGTGAGACCAAAATGCCGCACAACGGATTGGCGACAGTGTAATTGGACGTTCCGTCCACCGGGTCGATACACCACATTGTTTCAGGTTGATGACCGCCACCCATACTGTTAACTGAAACATCCTGAGAGGCTGTGGATCCACCTTTTAGGCCAAATTCCTCACCCAGAACTGGGAATCCCGTTTCCTTCACGAGTTGTTCGCGGAACTGCTGTTCTAGTGACAGGTCCACGTCGGTTGCGAAATCCTGGAGATCTTCATTCTTAATGACAGACGGCTGGGCACCAATGTTCACGCAAAAAAGATCTTCAGAATCTTTGACTAAGCGCTCGGCAATAGACAAATACGCCACCAAGTCAGAATGTTCAATCACGGGTCCGTCACCTAGCCTTTCACTGCCGATAACCCAAAAGCCTATTTCATCAGCCTCTCAGGAACGGCTCCATCAGGAATCGTGTGCGACTGCTAATGCTTCTTCCAGAGTAAAGTTTCCTGCATAGAGGGCTTTACCGATGATGGCCGAATCAATCCCCTCGTCCACACAGGCTGCAAGTTGGCGTATATCGTCAAGGGTTGATACTCCGCCCGACGCAACGACAGGGGCATCTGTGGCCATCGCGACGTCGCGAAGAAGGTCAATATTGGGGCCTTCCAATGTGCCATCACGCCCAACATCGGTGACGACGAGACGGGATACGCCCTCGGAATCCAAGCGTTCAAGGACTTCCCACAGATTTCCTCCGTCAGATACCCAGCCCCGTCCGCGCAACCGCCACTCATCGTCGACGAGTTTGGTATCCAAACCAATGGCGACGCGCTCGCCGTACTCTCCGATGATCCGACGGCACCACTCAGGATCTTCCAATGCAGCAGTGCCGATATTCACCCGTCGGCAACCGGTATCTAAAGCTCTGCGCAAGGAGTCATCATCCCTGATCCCTCCGGATAGTTCGATGTTAACGTCCACCCGCTTAATGACATCTTTCAACAGTTCGTAGTTCGTACCGCGGCCGAATGCGGCGTCCAAATCCACAAGGTGGATCCATTCCGCACCAGCGTTCTGCCACGCCATCGCGGCATCAACGGGGCGCCCATAAGTGGTTTCGCTCCCCGCTTCTCCTTGAACAAGGCGAACAGCTTGGCCGTCGGATACATCTACTGCGGGTAATAACGTTAAAGCCATAGATGAATCATAACGGAGATCACATCTACAACTGATAAAATTTTACAAAGTCTCCACCCAGTTGCGGAGAATTACAGCGCCAACTGCACCAGATTTCTCCGGATGAAACTGCGTCGCCCACAAGGGGCCATTTTCTACCGCTGCAATAAAACGACAATTTTCATGCGTGGACCAGGTTACTTTCGCTGGAGAAACGTGAACATCCGGTGTCATATCCCACTGTTGAGCCGCATAGGAGTGCACAAAATACACCCGATCATCATGGGCCACTCCCTCGAACATTCGGGATCCCTCCGGGATGTCGAGTGTGTTCCATCCCATATGAGGCAGTACCTTCGCTGTAAGGCGTTCAACCGTTCCTGGCCACTCACCACAACCAGGAGTACTAAGCACCCCGTCATCTGATACCTCTGTCGATGACACCGTCGGATCAAGTGGTCGTCCTGTCTCAGGATCACGGACGACGTCATCATGTCGGGCCGAGTTCGCGTCGTCCCCGTTATCTAGGGAATCTGATATGTGGAGGGCCTCTACTTCATCGTGGATACCGTCGGCGAACTCAACTCCGCTATCGAAAAGAACCTGCATACCCACGCAAATGCCTAGCACAGGCCGGCCACCGGCGAGCCGCTGACCAATTAGCCGTGGGCCATAAACCGACCGCAGGCCTTTCATGCACGCTGCGAATGCGCCGACTCCAGGTACTAACAATCCGTCGGCGGCGAGAACACGTTCTGGATCAGCGGTAATCGTGACCTCGGCTCCCGCACGTTCTATAGCGCGTTCAGCGGATCGAAGATTTCCCGAGCCGTAATCGAGGATTGCCACTGAAGGGCGTGTCGTGCTCTTCGCCAGACTTGCCATACTTACAGCGCTCCTTTCGTGGATGGAACACCATGCACTCTCGGGTCACGTTCGACGGCCTCGCGGAGGGCGCGGGCAACTGCCTTGTATTCAGCCTCAGTGATGTGGTGCGGATCTCGTCCATAAAGAACGCGAACATGTAATGCAATCCGCGCGTGGAAAGCAAGGGATTCGAAAAAATGCTGGTTAATCACGGTTGCATAGTGATTACCAATCACCGTATTTATCATCTCTTGTGGCTCACCCCGCGTGACGCAATACGGACGCCCCGACACATCCACGACAGCCTGAGCTAGTGTCTCATCCATCGGGATAAAACTTGACCCGAAGCGGCGAATACCAGCCTTATCTCCCAGAGCTTCATGTAATGCCTCGCCCATAACAATGGCCGTATCTTCCACGGTGTGGTGGGCATCAACATCGATATCCCCCTCTGCTTTAACTGTTAAGTCAAAGCTGCCGTGGGTTCCGACCGCATTCAGCATATGGTCGAAGAACGGCAATCCGGTCGAAATATCAGTAACCCCCGAGCCGTCGAGGTTAATGTCAACCGTGATCCGAGATTCTTTCGTCTCGCGCTCACAATGGCCCTGTCGAGAGGGGAATTTGTCGTTATTTCTTTCTTGCTGGTTCAGACTTTCGTCATTGCTATTGCTCATATGGTTCACCGTAACCCGTTGTGTTCACTCGCATACTGGCCTGCCGCAGAAAGGAATTCATCATTCTCTGTCGGAAGTCCGATGGTAACCCGCAAATATCCGTCAACCCCTACATCTCGAATGAGGACTCCACGATCGAGAAACTCCTGCCACGCTGCTTGTGTTAGCTCGCGACGGGACGGTGCATCTCCATTAGCGGACTTCTCACCAGAGGAATTCGTTGACTCATCAGGAATGACTTTAAAGAAAAGGAAATTAGATTTACTCTGGACAACAGAGAATCCCAATCTCTGCAACGAATCCTGAACCCGCTCACGTTCACGAATGATTTTTTCCACCGAGCTTAACGTATCGGAAGAATAACGGAGTGCAACAGTCGCAGCAGCCTGCGATAATGCTGATAAGTGGTATGGAAGCCGAACCAGCATAACAGCTTCAACAAAAGCTGGTGCAGCAACGAAATACCCCAGCCGACCACCAGCAAAATCGAATGCTTTACTCATCGTTCGGGATACCACGAGCCGGTCAGGATAAAGCTGCAATAGTTCACACGCACTAGGGCCATCATCGAATTCACCATAGGCCTCATCAACAATGACGATGCCATTAACGTCTGGATCAGAAACAGCATCCAGCAGAACCCGAATATCGTCCAAACTCGTTGTACCACCAGTCGGGTTATTCGGCGTCGTAATGAAAACGACGGATGGGCAGTAGTGCTTGATAGCTGTGGTCGCTGCGGCAATATCAATAGAAAAGCCACGCGCTTCTTGTCGCGGACATTCAACGAACTCCGTGTGCGTCCCCGCGGATAGGATAGGGTGCATTGAATAGCTGGGAGTGAACCCCAATGCTCGCCGACCCGGCCCTCCAAAGGCCTGCAAGAGCTCTTGAAGAACCTCATTGGACCCGTTGGCAGCCCATATGTTGTCTTCAGTCACTGCTATACCGGTTTGGCCCGACACATACCGGGCAAGCTCCTGGCGCAAGATAATCGAATCACGCTCAGGATAGCGGTTAAGTCCCGATGCCACTTTTTCCACTTCTTTAACAAGATCGGCAACTATTCGCGGCGAGGGAGGATACGGATTTTCATTTGTATTTAATCTAACGTCGAGATCCAATTGCGGTGCCCCATAAGCAGTTTCTCCGCGGAATTCTTCACGGAGGGGTAGGGCATCAAGCGTGACGTTCTCTCCTAGTGCGTGAAACTCCTCGACGGTACCATTCTCACCACTCCCACGTGATAACTTCTGGTTATCATTCGTCAGTGCCACTGTGTACTCTTCCCTTTTCTATTCACGTATGATCGCGAAAAATATTCCGCCATCCCGTTCTATCCGTCTTGGTATTCGTTCGGTTTAGTTATTCCCGGCCGTAAGATTCTCAAACCGCGCACGAACTGCTTCTCCATGCGCCGGGAGCTGCTCCGCATTAGAGAGGGCGACGATAGTATCTGCCGTCCCTTTGAGTGCAGCTTCATCGTATTCAATAACGTGGACCGACTTGACGAATGTATGCGTCGATAAACCAGAGCTATACCGCGCCGATCCTGATGTGGGAAGAACATGGTTTGATCCAGCGGCGTAATCCCCCAGTGGAACTGGCGAAAAGGGCCCGACGAAAATGGCCCCCGCGTTACGGATTTGAGCTGCATCCTCACGGGCATTGTGAGTGTGAATTTCGAGATGCTCGGGCGCATAAGCATCAGCCACCCGAATCGCAGCTGGTATGTCGTCGACAAGAATGATGCCAGACTGTTTACCCTGCAATGCCTGAGCGACACGATCGGTATTCCGGGTAATTGAATACCGCTTCTCTACTTCTTCATCAACTTGCTGAGCAAATGATGCGGAATCCGTTATCAAAACGCTAGCGGCCATCGGATCATGCTCCGCCTGGCTAATGAGGTCATAGGCGACATGAACCGGATCAGCAGTGGAATCAGCGATAATTGCTATTTCCGTCGGTCCCGCTTCTGCATCAATCCCAACGACACTACGGCACAAGCGCTTCGCTGCGGTGACGAAAATATTGCCTGGCCCGGTCACCATATCAACCGGCACCAATGGATCATCTGCTCGCTCGTCACCATAAGCCATGAGAGCTATTGCCTGTGCGCCGCCAACCGACCACACTTCATCAACACCAAGAAGACCACACGCAGCAAGAATCGTCGGGTGTGGCCATCCACCACATTCTTTTTGCGGAGGCGAAGCAACGACGAGCGAACCGACCCCTGCCTCCTGCGCCGGCACAACATTCATAATGACACTCGACGGATAAACGGCCTGTCCACCGGGGACGTACAAACCAACTCGGCCGATCGGGATAAATTTTTCAGTCACCACACCGCCCTCAGTGACAGAAATAACGTTGTCACTCGGCTTAACCGCAGCATGGACCCGTCGAACGCGCTCGATGGCGTGTTCTAATGCCTCTCGCACGGCCACATCCAGGGACTCCACAGCGTCGGCAATCACGTTGTGCGGAACTCGGATGCTCTTCGGTACAACACCATCAAAACGCTGCCCATACTCTTGTGCAGCCCTTACGCCGTTTTCCTGCACGGCCTCAACAATGGGCTGAACTGTTGGAATCACTGAATCGATGTCGGTCCCACCCCGAGGCAAAGTGGCACGAAGTTCACTAACAGTCGGGTGAGTTCCACGCATGTCGGTTAGGGCAAGCATTGTTATCCTTAAGTTCTGCCGGGGCCTACGAAACGGCCATTACTGCTTCTTTCGTGTAATGCTAATCTACCGTGCTGTTGTAACGCTCAAGAGAAGGCACTTCATCAGGAAAATCCCCCTTCCCCACGACAGCCGCACACCAATATGTCAGTGACGCCAATAACGGTGGGACAGCAAGAGCCGCTCCTGGAGTAATGTGAGGAGCCCACGTAATCGTTTGGCCGGAGTGAACATCGTCAACATCCGGGAGTGGGTGCAAGCTAGAAGCGACAGCGTTTCCCACGTCGGTAAAAATAATCCCCCCGAGCATCGCCACTATAGCTAGGAGCCATATCATGGCTGGACCACGCGAACGTGGCGCCCATCCCCACGCTGCCAGTGCACTGCCCATCGACAGCACAAAAAGGCCAGCAACGAGGGTTACAAAACCGGTAAACTCTCGCCCATCTTGAGTCGGATCTGTCGACAGGTAACCACTGTCCACCGTGGCGGCGGAAGTTGGAATGAAAATTCCCCACACGCATCCACCCACGGCGAAGACAGCAAGGATAGTCACCAAAACTATCAGGGCACGGCGATACCGCTCAGAACGTAACACCGGAACCATTATAGGGGTGGCCGCAATAATGGGGATGCGTGGTCAATTTAGCGATGGGGGTCGAGGAGAACAGAATCTAGCTCCCCGTGCCTCGAGCACACCGCAGTCCATCCATCTGGACGGACTTGAACCACCATTCGTCTGCCACACAACTGACAAAATCGTGGCGCTTCGAGCCCCGCCCTCATGGACGGTGAGTAGTAAGGAGTTTCGCCGGTACTGAGTTCAGTTCCGGTAAAGGGATCGTAAAGAGGATCGTCGCCAGCGATGATGGCGTCCGCCAATTCGGTAGAGGCGATTCTACGAGGCCGACGACGAACGGGCTTCTTCTTCGGTACTCCCCCGCGAGCAGTGGTTACTTCCGACATTGCGCCACCCTAGACAGTCGCGTTAAGAGCTTTAATCGGCAAGTGCAGCCGGTTAAGCATATCGACATCGGTTTCCTGGGGGCGGCCCAACGTCGTCAAGTAGTTACCAACGATGATCGCGTTAATGCCACCGAGGAGACCTTTTTCTGCGCCCAGGTCACCCAAGGTGAGCTCGCGTCCACCGGCGAAACGCAGGATGGTCTTCGGCAACGCCAAGCGGAAGGCACCGATAGTCTTGAGTGCTTCATTAGATTCCATGACTGGGCGATTGGCAAAGGGGGTGCCGGGGCGAGGATCAAGGAAATTCATGGGGACTTCGTCGGGGCGAAGCTCAGCCAACTGGGCCGCGAACTCTGCACGTTGCTCGACGCTCTCCCCCATTCCGACGATGCCGCCACAGCACACTTCCATGCCTGCGTCACGAACCATCTCGCAGGTTTCGCGGCGCTTCTCCCAAGAGTGAGTTGTTACCACGTGGGGGAAGTAGCTCTTCGCGGTTTCCAGGTTGTGGTTGTAACGGTGAACCCCTGCCTTCGCCAAACGTTCCACTTGCTCTTTAGTAAGAATGCCAATGGAGGCAGCAACTTCGATGTCGACTTCTGCTTTAATCGCGGCGATGGCTTCTTCAAGCTGGCTCATCAGGCGTTCGTCGGGCCCTTTGACGGCAGCAACGATACAAAACTCCGTCGCACCCGTCTTTGCTGTTTGTTTAGCAGCTTCCACGAGGGCCGGGATATCGAGCCATGCCGACCGGACGGGCGATTCGAAGAGCCCCGACTGTGCACAAAAGTGACAATCTTCCGGACATCCGCCCGTTTTCAGGGAAATGATTCCTTCTGCCTCGACCGCATCACCACACCAGCGCAGACGAACTTCGTGCGCTAGAGCAAGGAGTTCGTCGATACGATCGTCAGAAATTGTCATCGCCCGAACGATTTCTGATTGAGAAAGCCCTTCGCCACGCTCAAGGACCTTTTCGCGAGCCAGGTCCAAAATATCTTGTTCGGCCGCGACTGTATCACTGCTGGTAGCCGACCGGCTTGTCGTGGTCTGTTGCGTCGTGTTCTCCGACATAATGCTGTACCTCCATAACCGTGGTGATTCTCCGGATAATCACCATCGTTGAGTTCAAGGTTATTCCATTCCTGAACACTGTTCAATGAGAAACAGCAAGGGGGTGATTTCTAGTCAGAGCAGACTTTCCACTGCCCCTCTTCTTTGGTGAACAGCATCGTCCCTGTCGAGGTCGCACCATTGAAAGTAGTGTTCACAGAGGCGGTAGCCCGGTCGCCGTCGACTTTGATGTTGGAGATGTTATTAAATTTCGGAATCGACCCAGCTAAGTTCATCTTGTCAATCGACTCATTAGGCAGAGAATTGATGTTCTGGTCGGAGAACACTTCCGGATGAGCAGCAATCCGATCCTTGCATGTATAGGCTTTCGTGCTTTCGTAATACTGGCGCACGGTTCCGGAGGTGTCCCCATAGTGGCCGAGAGCATCCTTAATGCTCTCGACGTCGTCTTCACTACCGGGCTTTCCATTAATTGGCTTGGGCCCGCTTGACGGGGTTTCGTTCGAATCTGGAACGGTGGGAATATCCGCACCGAGTTTCTCACCGGTAGAATGCTGATCCCCCGCAGCATTATCTGATTGTGTTGCGGGAGGCTGTGCTACTCCAGTCGATGATGGGGGCTTCGCAGAAGATCTACTCGACGATGCCTGAGCTGCAGAAGAACTCTCTTCATCATCCGACGATGATCCGTGTGAACAGGCGGCTAATGCACCACATAGCGATGCAGTCATGAGAAGGGCCCCCCAACGACGTACCTGCGCGCGAGACTGTCCCCTTTTTTCGCCTTGATCCGCAGCCTGTACCTCATCTACTTCTGACAAAACTACATCTGGCACGACACATAGCTCCTTTACCACTAAGATACCGCGGTCATTCTACCTTTTCCGCTATCAATATCCGCATATTCCCCAAAGCTTCCAGGGTTCTCACAGAGTTTTGACACCTTCGTGCGACACGTCCACTGGCGACTAAAGCTAGTCGACGTTGGGCGCCCCGGGCGATGATTACCGTCTTTGCCAAGAACTACGCTATCTTGCTCGAAACGCGGTCCGCGAACGGTTTATCTTTGAAAGCATGCAGCTCACAACGACGGCGATCATCAAGAGTGCCCTAGAAATTCTGCACGACTACGGATTAGGAGACCTCACGATTCGGCGGCTCGCCCGTACCTTAGATGTCGCACCAGCTGCACTGTACTGGCATTTTCCCAACAAACAGGCCCTTCTCGGTGGCGTAGCTGACGAGCTCCTTTCCCCTCTGAATGACCTTAAAGAGCGGCTTCTGGAAAACGTCGATGAGGATGAAGACTCTGTCAATCAGGAGGAATCTAACCGGCACAAAGGATCGCACGATTCCGAGTTACTAACATTCTCCGGGAAAGCACCGGCGATGGCGTCGCACCCATGTCTTCCTCAGTGGTATCGGCATGCATATGTATTCTGCGCCGCCTTTTACCGGCAATGTATCTGTTGTCGTGATGCTGCAGACCTCATATCTGCAGCGCTACCAGCGGGAATGGTATCCAACGACCCTATTGTCGCACTATCGCAGATCTTAGGCTCTTCTCTACCTCCTGATGGGAAGGGTTTAATCCACGATGGCTCAACAACACTCATCTCCTTCGTCCTTGGTCTTGCTATCCGAGAGCAGACGGCGGCGGAGGCGTCGAAAATTGTTGCTTCCTCAGTTTTTACTACCGACGAAACCCACGGAGGAAACAATGCCGCATCCTCCCCTACAGATGACGACGCTTCTTCCCCTGCATCAGGCCATCCTCGTGCACCTGAGTGGGACGGTCTTCTAACGCATAACACCGGGAATATTGACGCGTGGAGAGCAGCGGTGAGCACGAGCGCAGACGCAGGGCTACGAATCATTCTCGACGGCATAGCCCTATCTCACGCGGGGAAATCATAGTTTGTCCGCCCTCACCGCTAAAATTAACGCCATGACAAATACACAGGAGCAGGCTTCTGAGAAGACCGTCAATAGTGACCACGAGGCCCCAACGAAATCCGGCCTACCAACTTCTCCAGCCACAGATGACGCCACAGCCAACGATGGATCGTCGGCGGCATCCTCCGATACCGTCCCTGACCCCATCGTCTGGCCGGGAAACTCATATCCTCTGGGCTCGACATACGATGGCTCGGGAACGAACTTTGCTCTGTTCTCAGAGGTCGCCGATAGGGTAGAACTCTGCCTGATTGACAGTGATGGCGCCGAGACCCGCATTGATATGCGCGAGGTCGACGCCCACATTTGGCACTGCTATCTACCAGGAATTATCCCGGGACAACGCTACGGCTACCGCGTTCATGGCCCATGGAATCCGAATCAGGGTCTTCGCTGCGACCCGTCGAAAATACTGCTCGACCCCTACGCAAAGGCGTTCGATGGAACATTCGACGGTGACCCTTCCCTGTTCAGCTATAACATCGATAATCCCGACGAACGCAATACTGACGACAGCTTGGGCCACACCATGCTGTCTGTCGTCATCAACCCCTACTTCGACTGGGGCTCTGACCGTCTACCACGGCACCCGATGAACAAGACCGTTGTCTACGAAGCTCACGTCAAGGGCATGACCATGACGCACCCTGACGTGCCAGAGAATCATCGGGGTACCTATGCGGGTCTCGCCCACCCTTCGATCGTCAAGTACCTCAAAGACCTTGGTGTAACGGCTATCGAGCTCATGCCAATCCACCAGTTTTATCAGGACGATCGGCTTCATGAACTCGGTCTCAGCAACTACTGGGGGTACAACACCTTCGGATTCTTGGCGCCGCACCAAGATTACGCAGCTGCCAAGAAACCCGGCGCAGCTGTTTCTGAGTTCAAGAACATGGTGCGGACTTTCCACGACAATGACATCGAAGTCATCCTCGACGTCGTCTATAACCACACGGCTGAAGGCAACCATATGGGCCCCACGCTGAGCTTCCGTGGCATTGACAATGCGGCCTATTATCGCTTGGTCGACGATGACCGCCAGCACTATATGGATTACACCGGTACAGGAAATAGTCTGAATGTTCGGCATCCCCACACACTGCAATTGATTATGGATTCATTGCGGTATTGGGTGACCGAAATGCATATCGACGGGTTCCGCTTCGACCTTGCGTCAACCCTGGCCCGCGAACTTCATGATGTCGATCGGTTGTCAGCATTCTTCGATCTTGTGCAACAAGATCCCATTGTCAGCCAGGTTAAGCTCATCGCCGAGCCTTGGGATGTGGGCGAAGGTGGCTACCAGGTCGGAAACTTCCCCGCCATCTGGTCAGAATGGAACGGAATGTACCGGGATACTGTCCGAGACTTCTGGCGCGGCGAGCCTGCAACATTGGGTGAGTTTGCTTCACGTTTGACGGGATCGTCGGATCTCTACGCCGCTAATGATCGACGTCCTACCGCGTCGATTAACTTCGTGACCGCGCATGATGGATTCACCCTTCATGACCTTGTCAGCTATAACGACAAACACAACGAGGCTAATAAGGAAGATAACCGCGACGGAGAATCTCACAACCGCTCGTGGAATTGTGGCGTGGAAGGCCCCACGGAGGATCCCGAGATTATCCAATTGCGAGGCCGGCAAATCCGGAACTTCCTAACGACACTGTTGCTCAGCCAGGGGACGCCCATGATCTGCCACGGCGATGAGATGGGTCGTACGCAAAATGGCAACAACAACGTCTACTGCCAAGATTCGGAATTATCGTGGGTGGATTGGTCCCAGGCAACAGACAATAAAGATCTGATTGACTTCACCCGACGCTTGATCGAGCTGCGCAATGATCATCCCGTGTTCCGTCGCCGCAGGTTCCTTGCCGGTGGCCCACTGGGGTACGACGTGCAAGACCGAGATATCGCGTGGATGACACCTGCCGGAACCCTCATGACAACGGCCGACTGGGACCACGACTTCGGACGCTCTCTCATGGTGCACCTCGGAGGAGAAGCAATCGCTGAACCAGACGAGCAGGGGCAAAAAATCTTCGATGATTCATTCATCTTGTGTTTCAATGCGCACCACGAGCGCATAGATTTCACTCTTCCGAAAGACGATGCAGTGAAGGCATCGCGAGATCCCGAAGACACGGATCCTTCATGTCTCTGGAGCGTCGTCGTTGATACGTCGCTGCCCACTGGATTCTCTGAAGATGATCCAGATGTCTACCAGCCCGAATCAACCGTTCCCGTTGAGAGCCGATCTGTTGTCGTGCTATGCCGGCGACGCCGTCATTCGGCATAAGTCGACCTGTCATCGCTCAGCCTAAAACTGGTTAAAGTGGAGTGCACCATGACGAATTCCGACACTGACATTTCTTCCCCGGGAAATGGGATCCCAGCTGACGCCGATTTTTCACAAATTCACGCTGACGATGAGACAAAGCCCACTGAATATATTGCCGCAATCCCAATCCTCGGGGGCACGGCATATATCAGTGAAAGCGGAGTAACTATCTCACGAACTCCCGCTGCACAGATTTATCTAGCCCCGGAAACGAAGATTGATCGGGATTCAATTCGTGGTTGGTCACGAATTGACCCCACACCCCTTGAACCAGGATTTATCGATCTATTCCTAGATGCAACTCCTCCGACATCGCGGGGACGCTCGCAGTTCGCACCCAACGTTCTCCGATTTTCACCGGCGCATTCCGTCAACACATCGTCGATTGATTTCGCGAATGAAGCCCTGACTGCAATGCAGGCTGGGGACTTAGATAATTTACGTCGCATAGCCCGCGCCGTTTCTCATCAAACGAGTTCTCAGTCATCATCCGGCAGCGCATATGGCAAAGATGCAGATAACAACAATGCAACTGACAAAAGCGCAGGCGACAACCAAGCGCAATCCACTGAGAAGAAACAAGACGATAGCGTTTCCTCGACGGACGACGATGCCCCGCAAAGTGGTTTTCCACAGACTGTCAATGGAGCACTAGAGTCTTATCCGCCCTCGTTTATTGCTTTTGACGTGGAAACAGCGAACGAAGCCAATGGTTCAATATGCCAATTTGGCATCGTCGTCTATCACGAGGGAAAAGAAACTGAATCGCACACGTGGCTGTGCCAACCACCTTCAGCGTGGCCAGATTTCACGCCTGCAACCACCGCAATCCATGGGATTAACGCTGACACAGTCACTGATGAGCCCTCGTGTCATGACCGGCTGGAGCAACTTGGAGCACTACTCAGAAAAGAAAATCTCCCCATTGTCGCCCACAATGCCAAGTTCGATATGGTCGCCCTCCGGGACGCGGCTCGGATAGAGAAAGTCGATATTCCGCACATTACTTTCGCCTGCACCTATCTCCTTGCGCGCGCGCTTCGCCCTGGGCTCCCTAATTACAAATTGACGACAGTGGCTCAATCAGCAGGTTCAGACGCATTTCATCACCACGACGCCTTGGCGGATGCCCGCGCGTGTGGGGAAATCATGCTGAGCTTGTGCGGAATGTCCCCCCACGACGCTAAGACACCATCAGGCGTCCAATCGATGGCGGACGTCGTCGAATCAGCTGGGTACACGTTCGGAACAGTACACGACAATTCGCTATCACTTTTCCGGAAACCGCGGCGATCTCGACCAGATCACCAGCAGTCATCACGAAATGCACAAACGCGGGGAAACCATGGTCCTACCAACTGGGAGTCCGTTGCCACTCCCCGCGACATCCCTGAGACGAATACCCACGCCGATCCCAACGGGCCGCTATTTGGCAAAAACGTTACGCTGACTGGGGAGTTCTCTCCCCTGGATAAAGGACAACTGTGGCAAGCGATAGCGCAGGCGGGCGGGACCGTCGGCAAGAATGTGACAAAGAAGACTACTCTCCTTGTCTGCGGGGAATGGAATGGGAAGACATCAAAACAGAAACGCGCTGAAGAACTTCAGGACAAAGGGCAAACGATCGAGATCTGGAATCAAGGCCAGCTTCTCGATGCACTAGACCTCAATTAAGCATCAAAACCTGATTCGTCGTGTAAACTCCGCGGGCATCAGGCATAGCCCTATGGCTTTTAAGGTTCTCCAGGTCCACGCTTGAGGCGCGGAGCGGCCAATGACCGGAACCTCAAAATCTAGACCTCCAACGGGATAGACCGACCCAGATAGTATGGATTACACCCCATACAACTCAGTGAGGTTTGTCACAACATTTTCTCGTCCTTTACGATGCCCGAATAGGGCAATAATGTGCCCGTTTAGTTGCGGTTAAGTACAAATAGACATCACTGCACGTAAACGACCTGACACTCGTCATAAACTCCGGGTCTCCCGCTATTCCACTGCCATAATCTGCGCACGCGACGATGAAAACTCACCAGAAATGATCGCAATTTTTTGTCCGATCGGTGTTCATTCAGACATTTTCGGGCTACCATAGAGCGCGACAGATGATCTCCCATAAATAGCGGAGAACGTCTACACGACATCGACGTTGCCCATGGTGGCAACATAGAAGGAGTTGTAATGAACCAGGAGCAGGCCACTCGCATGACTGAGGCCAGGGGCTTCATCGCTGCCCTTGACCAATCCGGCGGATCCACCCCGAAGGCGCTCCGCGCTTATGGCATCCAAGATGACGAATATTCTTCTGATGCCGAGATGTTTGATCTTGTCCACGCTATGCGTAGCCGTCTGATTACCTCTCCATCCTTCACTTCCGAGAAGGTACTCGCAGCCATCCTGTTCGAGATGACGATGGACCGCGATATTGAAGGCATTCCTACCGCCCAATACCTCTGGGAAAAGAAGGGTATCGTTCCGCTTCTCAAGATCGATAAGGGTCTGGCCGACGAAGAAAACGACGTTCAGGTCATGAAGCCCATGCCTGAACTCGATAAACTCCTCGACCGCGGCGTCGAGAAGGGTATCTTCGGCACCAAGGAGCGTTCGGTTATTAACGCTGCTAACGCTGAGGGCATCCAGGCTGTTGTTGACCAGCAGTTCGAAGTTGGTAAGCAGGTCCTGGCCAAGGGCATGGTTCCGATCCTTGAGCCCGAGGTCACCATCTCCATCGACGACAAGAAGGAAGCTGAAGAGCTTCTAAAGGCTGCCCTTCTGAAGGGTCTGGATGACATTCCTGAGGGCCAGCAGGTCATGATTAAGGTCTCCATCCCAACTGTCGATAACTTTTACGAAGACCTCATCAACCACCCGAAGGTTATGCGCGTCGTGGCCCTCTCCGGTGGTTACGAGCGCGACGACGCCAACGAGCGCCTTTCCCGCAACAAGGGCCTCATTGCATCGTTCTCTCGCGCTCTCCTCGAAGGACTGACCGCTGATCAGTCGCAAGAAGAGTTCGACAACACTTTGGCTACCACTATTGATGGTATTTACAAGGCTTCGATCGCAGGCTAATAGCGAGCGACAAAAACACTGGGGCTAACCCAAACCCTTTCGTGATGGAATTCCGGGTGGCAGTAAAACTGTCACCCGGTTTTCTCTACGTTGCAGTGCCACATAGTGCGGAAGCGTCACCTAGTAGTGTCCCTCGCCACACAATGAGACCACCGGGAACCATGAGGCAGTCACATCGTCAATAAGGAGCATGACACCTCATCAGACACATGCTTCGCTCCTTTCCTCCCCGCCTGTTTTACCGGTCGGTGTAGACAACACACGCTCGAACACCGGCACGCTAAGCAGCTCACCGAGTGAAGCCCCCATGCGGAGTTATCAACTCGAACTCCAACTATTGACCCAGGTCTCGCACTACCGTGACGCGCTCGTTCACCTCGGCGCAGGTCTTGTAGCCCGGCTCATTGATAAACACGGGAGACCCGTCGATCGCGATAGTCTCACTTGCCCAGCGAACCACGCGTGGGGTAGCGCGGCAGATAATTTCCTGGAGTTCTTCTCTACAGAACAAGGCGTGCGAGTTCACTATTGCTCTCTTAACGCCACTATTCGAGGTGCAACAGGGTGGGAACTTCGCACACCACCCCAGCCCCCGCTGGATAGTCGTGACGATTCTTCGTTGCATCCGATGGCATCGGCCCTTTCTCCGATGCAGAGACCTCTGACATGTCCGCGGTCGAATGAAGAACAGATAACACCCAACGCTCACACTTGGCTTAGCCACCCTATCCTCATAAAAGTCCTCCGAGACTATCTCTACGAACAATGGTCTCGTCCCATGGTGATCGGATGCACCAATAACGGAAACCTCATCGCCGTGCCCATTAACGACACACTTTCTCTTCTCCGTGCCCATCAATGGTTAAACCGCCATTGGCCGGATAGTTCGTTTGAAGTCTTCCGGCAACTGTGGGTGATCGACAATCATTTTCCCGAGCCCTGGGTCTTTCCTGAAAAGCAAGTACAGTGGGATTCTGGATCTAGCTGTAGCCATACAGAGCCCACTTTGGACACATCAATCCGCGCACGTGACAACGCTCTGTCGTGTCACATGCCCCACATGAAGACACCACCTAGCAGCTTTTACGGTGTCAGAGGAAGCTAAATCCGTGGACACCAACCACCTCCACGGAATGATGAGGAAAGAGGTAGACCATGCCACGCCGTTCACTCTCAGCCACATACCGGCTGCAATTGCGCGGCCCGGATGCAGATCCGCACGGGCGGTCTTTCACATTTGCCGACGCCAAAGCCATCGTGCCGTACCTTAACGAACTGGGCGTCTCTCATCTCTACCTCTCCCCTATCCTGACCGCTCCATCGTCGTCGAACCACAATTACGACGTCATTGATCCCACCGAAGTGAATCCCGCCCTGGGAGGACGTGAAGGATTCGAGGAATTAGCCCAAGCAGCACATGAGGAAGGATTGGGAATCATCATTGACATCGTTCCCAATCACTTGGGTATCGATGTGCCTAAAGACAATCCATGGTGGTGGGACGTTCTCACCTACGGGGAAGAATCACGATTCAATTCCTATTTCGACATCGATTGGTCCCCCGGCAACGGGGCCGATGGGAAGCTAGGCATCCCGGTTCTCGGCAGCCCCGATGACGTCAATGCCATCACTATCGTCCCTGTCGACGAGGACAACGCGCCCGCATCTGTAGAAGGAAGCGGCGAACCCTGCCGATTCCTCCTTGACTACTACGGCAATTACTTTCCAGTTCGCCCCGGTACAGAGGGCGACGACCCCCTCGACGTCCTTTCAAAGCAGCGCTACGCCCTCCGGTATTGGCGCGATGGAATCATTGGCTACCGTCGGTTCTTCTCCGTGAACGGCCTTGCGGGGATCCGGCAAGAAGACCCCGTTGTATTCGAACACACACACCGGGTACTGCGGGAACTCATCGCGGCTGGCTTTATCGACGGGGTCCGCGTCGACCACCCTGACGGTCTAGCTGATCCATTCGGCTATTTGTCACGTCTCCGTAACTTGGTGGGTGACCATCGTTTACTCCTGATCGAAAAGATCCTCGGCAACTCCGAGCCTTTAGATCCGCGACTCGATGTTGACGGGACCACCGGCTACGACGCACTTCGTGAACTGGACGGCATCTTTATCAACCGTGCTGCCGAGAAGAGTCTAGGTGCTATCGCACACGAACGGTCTCAATCGACCTGGGATTCCGACAGCTATGAGTCCGCGATCGTCGCTCTTAAACGCGATGTCGCAACGAATGAGTTAGCTGCGGAGGTACGACGACTGGCACGCGCTATCCGACATGACAACTGGTCAACTATCGGCAAAGATGTCACCGATGAGGAACTGACATTGACAGTCACCGACGTCATAGCCCATATGCCGGTTTATCGTGCCGATTACTTGTCACTCTCGCGATTAACCTCCACGGTCATCCGGAAGATGGCTCACGATAACCCCGAGCGGAGCGGGGCTCTTGACCTCATGACAGCAGGTCTCATGAGCTATGGGGAAGCCTGGACGCGATTTGCCCAAGTTTGTGGTGCGGTCATGGCGAAGGGAGTTGAGGATACCGCCTTTTATCGTGCCTGTCGCCTAATCGCTCTTCAAGAGGTAGGGGGTTCGCCTGGTCTTTTCGGCGTTTCAGCGGCTGAATTCCATCTTCTTCAGTCCGAGCGAGCAAATCTATGGCCACGGGCGATGACGACGCTGACAACCCACGATACGAAACGTGGTGAAGATACCCGAGCGCGAATTATCGAACTCACCGAGATTCCCGATGCCTACCGGGAATTCTTGAGCGGATTAGACACCCGGGCTCCTGCTCCAGACCCGGCTACATCATTGTTCTTGATTCAGAACATTATCGGTGTGTGGCCGTCGTCGGGCCGAATCGACTCACAGCTCATCGATCGACTTCATGAATACGCTACGAAGGCTGTACGGGAAGCCGGCTTGCACACCGAGTGGACAGACATCAACGAGGAATTCGAAACGTCCATCCACGGATGGATTGACTCCCTGTTTACAGAAGAGACAGCAGGGTTCATTACGAACTTTGTGCAAAAGATAGCTTCAGCTGGGCATATCGTTAGTTTGTCACGGAAACTACTTCAGCTCCTCGCCCCGGGGATACCTGATATTTATCAAGGCACCGAGTTTCCCGAGGACAGTTTGGTCGATCCCGATAATCGTCGTTTTGTCGACTACCACTTACGACGGGCCGCATTGGCAGAAATCCGCGATGCTGTAGGGCTAGGCGCTCATGTGTCATCACCAGAAGGCCCTAGCATCGACGATATTCCCCTACTACCTGATTCCCAGGCTCGCAAGATTGCGGTAACGGCGGTGGCACTAGCGGTTCGCCGCGAACGCCCGTATAGCTTTATCGGGGCTTCCTACGTCCCCGTTTTTGCACAGGGCCCGGCAGCTCATCATGCTATAGGTTTTGCACGAGGTAGCCGCCATACCGACGTTGACGTCGTTGTTCTGGCCACGCGAAAGCCGCTCGAACTCGAACGCTGTGGCGGATGGAGAGACACGACGCTATCCCTTCCCGCTGGACGGTGGACCGACCGGTTTACGGGTGAACGATACAGTGCCGACATTGCCCTTGCGGACCTCTTCCGCCAGCATCCATACACGGTTCTTGTTCGTGACACGCCATCATTGCCCGATCAATCCCCCCGCTAAGTTCTAACCAACTGGTGTACTGTCCTTAACGACTCAACGGTCGTCACGGATCATAAGGAAGGAACCTTTACTCAATCTTGTCCCACCGCCAGCACAAGCTTCCCAAGGAAACCTCGAGGCAGCGCGAGGCACGAAAGAAATACGCTACATGGACCTCGGCACACCCACTTGCCGCGAAGCAATTCGCTCGGACAATCGAGGATCTCCTCGGTGATTCTGGAATAGCTTTCGACGCTGTCACGGCCCGAATCAAAGCGCTGCCCAGCCTCTTGGACAAGGTAGAGAAGAAAACTCCTGCCGGTGAATGGTTCTTCCCCCACGGGTTCGATGACGCCTACGACTTCATTGGTGTGCGGGTAACAACATTCCATTCCACTGAGATCCCGGAAATCCGACGCGTGCTCGAACAGCACTTCCAGATCGACCGTGTTATCGACAAAGCAGCTGAAACTCGTGTAGCTGGTGGGTTCGGTTATGGTTCCCTCCATCTTATTTGTCGGATCCCAAACATTACCTCTGACTCCACGAACATTCTGATTCAAGAATTAGCCGAGTATTCGGGGCAGGTAATGGAAGTTCAAATTCGAACTGTCCTTCAACACGCGTGGGCTGAATTTGAGCATGATGTCCGCTACAAGGGGCCACATACAGGAAGCGATCCACGAATTGATCGGGCATTCACTCTTGCTGCCGGTCTTATCGAATTAGCCGACCAACAATTCGACCAAATTGCGTCCATTGCCAACCAAAACCCCCGCGCAACAGACAGCTCCGATGATGCACCACTCTCCCCAGAAATTCTGCCGGGAGTACTCACCGTCATCCTTGGTCCGCTTTTCCCCCGCTCAAAAAGCGAATACTACCGCTACGCGTACGCAATGTTGGCGGCCCACGGGATCACCGACGTCGGTAGTTTACGTGAGCTCCTGTCCGACGACCTTGCCGAGGCGGTCAGGGCAGTCATGCACCCAGATTTTCCTCCAGGGCAAGTCCGCATGGTCGATGATGTTCTCTTGGCACGATATGGGCGTGACCATATCAAGAAAACTGTCGATATCGGGGATCACGGTGAGACCCGCTCGGGCCGCTTGGGCAACCGATGGAAAAAACTTCTTGATGCTGGACTCGGCGCGGCAAGCAAATCGTAGTCTCACCCATTATAGTTAGATGACCTGACGAACTGCGGGTCACCGCTATACTCGACACATCACAGAAGGACTATCACGATTAATCGCCATCCCACCTCATGAACAACGGAGTTCACCCATTACTTCCTCATTACACCGTCAGTGAAGGAGCAGAAAGATGAAATTCCGCGCGCAGGACGCCATCCTGATCCTTATTTCAGCTATCTTTTCCCTAGCGTTTTTCCCGCCTAAGTGGGCACTCGTTGTTTTCATCCTCCTTGTGCTCGTCGCCGTTGGACTCAAGTATTGGAGTGAGCGAAAACAATAAAACGAGCACCCATATTCAATCGCACCTATTCTAATTCGGTCTTTAGCGACGACCCCGCAGCTTCTCCATCTGCCGACGTTCTTTCTTAGTGGGGCGGCCAGCACCACGATCTCGGCGCGGCATAGACGCTAGTATCTCCGGTGACGGTGGCGGTGGGGAATGATCGATATAACACTCTCGCGCTACAGCTGCGCCTACACGTTTGGTGGGAGTTTTGACGACCTCGACAATAAATTCCCGGTGATGTGACCAGGCCCGGACGGTGTCGCCGGGGACAATTGTTTGTGCCGGTTTGATTTGTTTCCCGTTGACTTTAACGTGACCGGCACGCACTGCACTAGTGGCAGCAGTGCGGGTTTTGTATAAGCGGATAGCCCACACCCATATATCGGCACGAACAGCTGAGGTGTTGTCCGCTGCGGAACCTTGTTTCGTCGGTGACATAGCTAGGTTTTATGTCCACGTATCTTCGTGTTTGAGAATTCGCATGACTTTGTAGACATCCCATGCACCAGCAGCAACAATAAGAATGCTAACGACGATAAAAAATGTCGAACTTGCTACTGCGCTGGTAATCAGCGCGATGACTCCGACGCCTGCGAAGGTAGCACCGCGAGCGGAGTACTTTCTCACATCAGCTTTACGTTGGGCGGGTGAGGCTGCGACGTATCGATCAACCTGAGAGCTCATGCTTACACTCTAGCGAAGAAAAAGGTCACTCGATTTTTGATAGTGCCCAGGGGACGGACAAGGGGTTCGGCATACTCATGGCTGTTCCGACTTCTTCCTGAAGAACTTGAGTGCGGCCTTCTTGGGCTACATCGAGTGTGCTGAATACCGGGTCGTGCAGAAATGCCTCGCTGTTCCCTGCGTAATCAATGACAAACAGTTTGTCGAGCCCCTGGAAGATGTCATAGTTTTCGGCTGCAATTTCATGATAGAACGCGGAATTGTGGCCGCCAGAGCCGTCCCCTTGAACCGATTGAGGGATGGTGTATCCCATATTCGTTACAAATTGTCCCCGACCCGCCGAATCATCGTAGACAGCGGCTTTGCCATCGTATGGCATGACGATGGCAGCCTTTTTGTTCTGGATGTCGGGGTGCTTGTCTCGGTATTTCTTGAAAGACTCCTTTACTTTTGCGATCAGCTTGCTTGCTTCCCCTTCCTTATCAACAGCTCTACATACTTCTTTAATCTGTTCATCCCAAGGAATTTCGTAGTCCTGGTACTTATCGGAGTGTGTTGCAATCGGCGCGATGGCAGAAAGACGCTGATGAGCTTGTTTATCCACTGCCGTATTGATCGCCATAATTAAAGACGGATTTTTGTGGGCAATCGTCTCAAGCACGGATGTTGAGAATGCTTCTTGAGTACTATCCAAGACGATGGGGAGATCATGAATATTCCGCGACTGTAAAGCCTCGCGCGTCCAACTGTTGAGAGCCTTCGGCTGAACACCGTACGAGGTAGTTATCACGGGGATGATTCCCAACGCTATAAGAGTGTCTCCATCACCCATTCCTACGGCAGCGACGCGGCTGTCTTTCCCCTTCGATCCTTTCTGGTTAGCTCCCGACGATTGCCCTGCGGAATCATCTGACGAATCTGAGGAACATGCAGCGAGCCCCCAACCCGCTGCCGCAATAAAGCTGGCTCCTGCGACACGAAGAAATGAGCGGCGGTTTATTCCCGGACGCCCGGGCTCGGGATCGGGCCGCCCAACACGACCGCCGGTTTTACTTGTCTGGTTTTGAAATGCGGACCCGTTCACAGCCGAACCGTCACTTTCTGGCAGCATGAGACCTTAGGTGGAACTTTCTCTCCATGTTATTCCGGTTTCATAGGCATTGAATACCCCTTGCGTTAATGCGGCTACTGCAGATACCACGGCATCGACATCGCTTGGGGAAACGACGACGTTGATCTGCACGATGTTTCCGCTATCCCCGCTACCCTCGTTGCGCTGAGTTGAATTTGTATCCAGTGGATGTGCGTCCTCAGGCGCACCCGCCCCGTACACAGTGGGTTCTACTGACCAGTCATCGCTGCGGAGCGCCGATTCCACGCGGCCTGCGTCGGAAATCGAAACAATAAAGGTAATGCGTAAAGCACGATGACGTCGGGATGTCGGTGCTACAGATACTGTCTGCGCCACCGAATCTGAGTAGGCGCGCACCAGACCGCCCGCCCCCAGCTTGGTTCCACCAAAATATCGGACGACGACTGCGCATACGTTGGTGATTCCCGATTCGCGCAGGACATTGAGCATCGGCTGACCCGCCGTTCCTGCAGGTTCGCCGTCGTCGGAGGAACGCTCAACGAGCATCAGTGGTGCATTCACCTTGTCCGGCATGTCATCAGCTTCATCTGACGCCGCGGTAATAAACGCACTGCAATGATGGCGGGCATCGGGGTATGCCTTACGAATATTAGCAATATGCTTGCGCGCATCATCCTCTGAGTCAGCTCGCCGAAGATGACAAATAAAACGGGACCGTTTTATTTCCTGCTCAGTGGAGTAGTCCCGATGATCCTGCGGGACAACATACGACGGCTGAGTGCTCATAAGGGTTTATTGTAAAGCTGGCCTGCTCGATAAGAACTAACCTGCTCTCCCCGGCATAAATCCCCTACCCTAGATATATGGAACACACCAGGCCCGCCCAATCCACAAAGAAGATGACATCCACAGCACGCTATTTCCGTTTGTGGTCCCCCGACGCCACTGCTGCACGTGTCCATGTTCGGCGTCCTCATGGACAACAGGAAAGCTCCAGCCCAGGCTGGCGCAACTCGTCGGCACTTTCCTCGTCGACTCCTGCAGAGTCCGACGACATAACCGGCGACGCCGACACAGTGATCCATCCGCTGCATCGCACCGGGGAATGGTGGATCTCCGATATCCCAGCACATCCCGGTGACCGTTATGCCTTCTCTATCACAACTGATCCCGCTGTCAGCGACGACACAGAGTCGGGCAAGGATAGCGATGCTATTGAATGGGTCGGTCCGTTTCCTGACCCCTGTTCCGAACGGCAACCGGACGGCGTTCACGGTTTTAGTGAGATCTGGGAACCGACATACGAATTCACCTGCACCCAATGGCGTGGCCGCCCCCTAGAAGGATCCGTCCTCTACGAACTTCACGTTGGCACATTTACTCCTGAAGGAACTTTCGACGGACTTATCGCGAAACTTCCCTACCTCAAGGATTTGGGGGTAACAACGGTTGAGCTCATGCCTGTCGCTCCGTTCGGCGGTACGCGGAACTGGGGATATGACGGAACTAACTGGTTTGCCGTCCAAGAGTCATACGGTGGGCCCGACGGTCTGCGAAAATTGGTTGATAAGGCACACCAGCATGGCCTCGCAGTCTGCCTTGACGTCGTCTATAACCATTTCGGCCCCGACGGATATTATGGCGGCGCGTTCGCGCCCTACACCTCAGGCGGTTCAACCGGGTGGGGCGAGGTAGTCAACCTCGTCGGTGATCATTCAGACACTGTCCGGCGCCTGATCATGGACGCGATCCGGCGCTGGTTCACCGAGTTCCGTATCGATGCTCTACGGCTCGACGCTGTTCACGCGTTCAACGACCCGGGTGCCCACCCGATCCTGGAGCAGATGAACGACGTGGCGCGGGACGTGACAGCCCGTACCGGTATTCCCCGCACGCTCATCGCGGAATCAGACCAAAATGATCCGCGGATCGTGAGCCCCGTCGCAGCCGGCGGCTATGGGTTGGCTGGCCAATGGTGTGATGATGTCCACCACGCCATTCATTCGGCGGTCTCCGGTGAACACCACGCCTACTATGGCGATTTCGGCTCTCCCCAGGTTCTTGCTACGGCATTAACCCGCGCCTTCTGGCATGATGGCCGCTATTCGCAGTTCCGTGGCCGGACGCATGGGCGGCCGATCCACCATGCGACACAACCCGCGTCGTCCTTTGTCACATATACGACGACTCACGATCAGACTGGCAACCGCGCCGCCGGCGACCGGCCGAGCATGAATCTCACGCCGGAGCAGCAAGTCGCGAAAGCAGCGCTTGTTTTCACTTCTCCCTACACGCCCATGCTCTTTGAAGGCGAGGAGTGGGGTGCCTCCACACCATTTCCGTTCTTTGCTTCGCATGAATCCGATGAACTTAATGAGTTGACCAAGGAGGGGCGCAAGCGCGAATTCGCACGCGCGGGATGGAGTGACGACGCCGTGCCTGACCCGTCTGCGCAATCAACATTCGACTCCGCGCGGTTAGATTGGGACGAGCTCACGGAGGGTTCTCATCAGGCCATCCATGATGCGTACCGGAAGCTGATCGCAATGAGGGAAGATTTCCCTCTCCTGCGCTCAGGGAACTTCGCGTCCATCTCAGTGTCCTGGCATGACGATAGCGGAAACCCTGCCGCGGCAGCTCACGGAGCCGATGTCAATGCCTCGGGAGCACTCTCAACCCCGCCGGTTGTCGACGAATCACCGGGACGCGGCAGGTGGATCCGCGTAGATAGGTTTTCTCCGATCACGAATACAGCTGTCCCCGTCGCTGATAGCGCGACAGCATCGGCCCAGGTCACCGACGAAAACGGCATCTCTGCCTTCATCAACCTTGCCGACGAACCAGCCGATGTTCCGCTACCCCACGGCAGTGCCATTAACGACTGGAATGTTATCTTCCGGTTTGGTGCGTCGGAAGGGGAAGAAGCGTCATTAGCAACGCAAACGGCGACCACGCTGAAGCCGTCGGCAGAAGATAAAAGCGCTGGTAACGAGGAGGAAACCCGCGTTATGCTAGCCCCTTGGGAAACGATCATTGTTGCGCGATAGACCAGCACAATGGGCCAACACAAGTAGCCAGCCCACGAGCGAATAATTCAGACTCCCTATGTCGAAACCCAAACTATCGACCTAGGGAGTCACCGTCCCACGGGAACGGCTAGGCCACGATACCAGCCCCCAACGTGGCTTTAAGGTCACCCATCAGAGAACTCGAACGATCGACTCGCAGGTGATTACCTAAGACCATCATGGTGGAGTTAGCGCCGTCGACAAGGGTCAAATAAACATCGGATTCGCCCTTATTCTCAACTAAGACTTTCTTCAGCCGGGCAATATTCTCCTTGGTGCATTGGTCAGTGCGCATTTTCAATTTCAGTGGACTCCCTTTGCCGCCGCCGTTGAGGCTCAAATCCGCTTGGGTGAGGTCATCACAAAAGACACTCATTCGGTCATCACGATATTTAATATGCGCCTTGGCTTTAATAATCGTGTCCTCCACAATGAGCGGTGCCACTAAAGCATATAGTTTATTGAAAACAAGGATATCCACAGAAGCACCGTTATGGTCCTCGATAGTGACAATGGCCCATGGTGAACCATCTTTCTTGGAGAAACGACGATCCACGGCGGAGATAATTCCACCAATCACGATATCCTGTTTATCTTTCAACTCACCCGACAACACGGTGGTCAATGGCGTATCCGTCTGCGCAGCTAACGTCTCTTCATACCCGTCAAGCGGGTGTCCTGAGACATACAATCCGAGCATTTCGCGCTCTAGAGCCAATTTATGCTTACGGTCCCATTCTTGATCGGGAACCTCAATGGAGAATGCTGAATCTTCTTCCTCAGCCTCCCCTCCTAAACCAGCGAAAAGATCGAACTGCCCCTTGTCCGCCGCTTTCTTGGTTGAAATGACGGAATCGACCGCATCCTCATGGATCAAATAAAGACCTTTACGCGGGTGACCCATGGAATCGAATGCGCCAGCTTTGATCAAAGATTCAGTCACTCGTCGGTTGCACGCAATAGTGTCAATCTTGTTCAAATAGTCAGTGAAGTCTTTAAAAGCACCCTTCTCCCGACGTGTAGAGACAATCGACTCCACGACATCTTCACCAACATTGCGGACAGCACCGAGACCAAAGCGAATGTCTTTGCCGACGGACTGGAAGGTATATTTCGACGAATTAACGTCGGGAGATAACACATCAATACCCAAATGACGGCAATCTGAAAGATAAATCGCAGACTTATCTTTTTTATCCGACACCGATGTCAAAAGAGCCGCCATATACTCCGCTGTGTAATTCGCCTTTAAATACGCCGTCCAGAAGGACACTAATCCATAACCGGCAGCGTGAGACTTGTTAAAGGCGTAACCAGCGAACGGAAGAATAACTTTCCACAGCGTATTAATAGCGTCATCCGAATAGCCGTTCTCTTTCATCCCGGCCTCGAAACTGACACGCTCTTTCGCCAGAACCTCGGGCTTCTTCTTACCCATCGCTTTTCGGAAGCTATCAGCTTGGCCCGCGGAATAATTGGCTACCTTCTGCGAGATCTTCATGATCTGCTCCTGGTAGACAATCAGGCCGTAGGTCTCCGCCAGGATGTCCCGAAGCGGTTCCTCCAATTCCGGGTGAATCGGGGTTATCTTTTCACGCCCATTCTTGCGGTCAGCATAGGACCAGTGCGCACCCTCACCCATCGGCCCTGGGCGGTAGAGCGCCAACGCCGCAACAATATCCGAGAATTCGGTTGGACCCATCCGTTTGAGCAGCTCACGCATACCGCCACTATCCAGCTGGAACACACCGAGAGTATCGCCGCGCGAGAGCAACTCATACGTCGGCTCGTCGACAACAGAAAGGCCCTCAAGATCGAGGTCCTCTCCCCTGTTTTCTTTGATGTTCTCGATGCAGTCGCCAATAACGGTGAGGTTTCGCAGCCCCAGGAAGTCCATCTTCAACAGGCCAATGGCTTCACACGCCGGGTACGGCCATCCGGTGATGATCGCCCCATCCTGGGCACGCTTCCACATGGGAATGTGGTCCAGCAACGGCACCGACGCCATAATCACAGCACAGGCGTGAACACCAGCCTGCCGGACGACGCCTTCAAGTCCCCGAGCTGTGTCAAAAATCTTCTTCACATCGGGATCGGTCTCGATGAGCTGGCGAACCTCAGCGGCCTCACTGTAGCGAGGATGCTCCGGGTCGACGATGCCGGACAACGGAATATCCTTCGCCATAATCGGGGCTGGCAGGGCCTTCGTAATCCGCTCCGCCATTTGGAAACCTGGTTGCCCGAAATGTGCGCGAGCAGAGTCTTTCAACGCCTGCTTCGTCTTCACTGTGCCGAAGGTAATAACCTGAGCGACCTTGTCTTCTCCCCAGTTATCTGCTGCGTAGCGGATCATCTCACCACGGCGACGATCGTCGAAGTCAATATCAATATCAGGTGCCGACGGACGCTCAGGATTAAGGAATCGCTCAAACAACAATCCGTGCTGGAGCGGATCGATATTCGTAATGGTCAACGCATACGCGACCAGCGACCCTGCAGCTGAGCCACGGCCGGGCCCCACACGAATACCGACCTGGCGCGCGTGCTTGATCAGATCGGCCACGACGAGGAAGTAGCTGGGGTAACCCTTAAAATCGATGACTCCGATTTCGTACTTGGCTCGGTCGGTGTATTCCTGTGGGACGGGCTGACCCTCGAAGCGCTTTTTCAGGCCTTGTTCAACTTCGTGAGTTAGCCACGACGTCGGCGTGTAGCCTTCCGGGACGTCATACTTTGGCATCCGGTCGTGGGTGTGGGGTTCCCAAATTTCGCTGTAATCCCCGACGCGCTCAGCGATAAGCAAGGTGTTATCACACCCGCCGGGGACCATGTCATCCCACGTATCTCGCATCTCACGAGCTGATTTCAGGTAGTAGCCACCACCGTTGAAAGCAAAGCGGTTACCGCCTTGGTCCAAGGTGGGTTCGTTCATCGTCGAACCCGTTTGCACACAGAGCATCACTTCGTGTGACCGGGCCTGATCCTTGGTGACATAGTGGCAATCGTTCGTCACCAGCGGAGGGATGTTGAGCTTTCGACCAATTTCTAATAACTCATTACGGACCCTCTGCTCGATCTCAATGCCGTGGTCCATGAGCTCGAGGAAATAATTGTCTTTCCCATAAATGTCTTGCCATTTGGCGGCTGCTTTAAGCGCTTCGTCAAACTGCCCAAGCCGAAGGCGGGTTTGAACTTCACCTGATGGGCACGCCGTCGTGGCGATAATTCCCTCGGAATGCTCTGCGATCAGCTCGGCATCCATGCGGGGCCATTTACCAAGCTGCCCCTCATAGGACGCCATCGAGGACAGATAAAAGAGGTTTTTCAGTCCGGTGGCATTCTCCGCGATCATTGTTTGGTGCAGATAAGCGCCCGAGGCTGACACGTCGTCACGCTTCTGGTGGGCTTCACCCCACCGAACACGCTTTTTATTGAAGCGGGAGTCGGGGGCCATATAGCATTCGACGCCAATAATGGGCTTAATGTCGTTCGCCGTCATCGCGCGGTAGAAAGCATCGGATCCGAACATGTTGCCGTGATCGGTCATTCCGACTGCCGGCATGTTCTGCCGTTTTACTTCATCCACCAAGAGATCAACCTTGGCCATTCCGTCGAGCATTGAATACTCAGTGTGGTTATGCAGGTGAACGAAGGAAGAATTGGCCATGCTCGCGATCATAGGGGGCATTTCTAGTGTGGTCGAGTGTCCTGGTCAGAGCATTTTTGTGGCGACGTCACGCTCGTCGACATGTCTTCTCTTCGGGCATTTGTCGTCTTTTCGAGAAAAACCGCACGCTCTACTCCAAGAACCATTAATGTGACTGCTATCACTTCACAGCTTCCGTCTCGAAGCCTTCACCACACCGTGGGCGTCTTACCACCCCACGATCTGCGGGAAGTGCCCGACGGGAGTGCAAAACAAATACGACATTGACCCGTGAAAACAACCCGAACGAAAGCAGGGCGTCATGAACTCCCCGAAACAACCATCGTCCGCGTCGACACCGTCGCACTCAGACGGACACGCGTCGACCCGATTGTCCAACGCGTTCACCTCAGCTAAGCGTCGGTTAAACTCTGCATCCTCTGCAGCAAACGATGCCGCGGAGCGCGCAAGGAAAAGCGGCGGAGTCATCGTCGAGACGATGAAAGATGGTTTACGCCCCAGTGCCCCACAGTCCAGCGTCTATCACCATAACTACGGTGTTCCCCAAAAAGTACGCGAAGCTGTTGCGAGCTACAGTGCTCCGCTTACTGTGCTTGATTTGGATGCTTTCCGCGCCAATGCCCGGGACATGGTGACACGAGCCAATGACACACCGATACGTGTTAGCAGTAAATCCCTCAGGATGAAAAACGCAATCAAGGAAGCCCTCGCTCAACCAGGTTTTTCAGGTGTGCAGGCCTATTCTCTTCAGGAAGCCATTTGGCTGGTAAAAAACGGAGTATCAGATGACGTACTCGTTAGTAGTCCCTCCACGAATAAACATGCCCTGCGCGAGATTGCTCAAGACGAACACCTCGCACGTGCCATCACATTAACTGCTGATTCACCCGAGCACCTCAATTTTCTCGATGCAGTGACCGATCCGGAAAACCGCAACGAACTCCGCATCTGTTTAGATGTCGATGCCGCCCTCGTGATCGGGCGCGGGATGTATATTCCTGGCCTTTCTTCGGGAGAGGCGACAAAATTGTGGTCGACGCAGACGAGTGATAAAGATTTTTCTCTACGAATTGGAGCCCTCCGCTCACCCATTCATGGAATCCGCGACGCGCAAGCATTCGTCAAAGAAATCTGGGGACGAAAAAACATGAAGGTCGTCGGAATCCTTGCCTTCGAGAGCCAAATTTCTGACGAAGGCGACGCGGGAACAGGTATCAGGCCAACCATGCGCCGGATTATGCAATCATTATCTCGCGGTGAAATCGCGAGCCGACGACAAGAGATCGTCCACGGCGTCGATTTCGCCCTGATGTCGGCGGGCCTTGATCAGTTAGAGTTCGTCAACGGTGGTGGCACAGGATCACTGGAATCGACGGGGACAGAAAGCGCTGTGACGGAAATCGCTGCAGGTTCTGGGCTTATTGGCCCTGGTTTACTGGATCATTTTCGCAGTTTTCATCCCCACCCGGCCTGCTGGTTCGTGTTACCCGTTATCCGACGTCCCGGCAAAGGAATCATCGTTGTGGCTGGCGGAGGCCGTGTAGCGTCGGGAACCCCTAGCCACGACAAACTTCCTGTTATCGACTTTCCAGCAGAACTGGAGTTCGCTCCACGAGAAGGCGCGGGAGAAGTACAAACTGCTTTGATCGGCCCCGCTAGCGATGGCCTAGCCGTTGGAGACAAGGTGTGGCTTCGACACGCCAAGGCTGGAGAGGCGATGGAATGGACGAACTCGGTTCTGGTCGTGTCCGGCGGAGAAGTGGTTGATACATGGACGACCTATCGGGGTGAAGGTTTCGCCTTTTAGGTACACAGGCTCGTCATCCAGCAGGACTATGACGACGCGGCACGCACGCGGTTCGCGCGTCTGCGGGATATCAAGGCCAAGTCTGTTATGAAGAATCCGACGCTAATCCAAATAATGATGAAACCGAGCCACCGTCCGAAGCTAAATGATTCCTGTGTCACGAAAACGGCCCATAGCATCTGCAAAACGGGAGTGAGATACTGAAGCATTCCCAAGGATGTCAGTGAAATCCGCTGAGCCGCGTACCCAAAGAGCAGTAAGGGCACAGCTGTCACGATGCCGGCTGTCATCAGCAATAAGGTGTGGCCGGCTCCCTCTGAGGTGAATGTTCCTTCGTGTCGCTGCCCCAGAATGAGCAAATAGCCGATCGCGACTGGAGCGATACATAGCGTTTCACACGTCAAAGAGATCATGGGTGTTAGAGGAACTCGCTTTTTGAGTAAGCCATAAAAGCCAAAGCTGAAAGCGAGCGCCAACGAGATAACCGGCAGGTGTCCCAAATCCACTGTAAGAACGGCTACTGCTACCACGGCAATTCCAACTGATAGCCACTGCAGTGGGCGGAGCCGTTCCGCCAAGAAAAAGACCCCAAGGAGAACACTGACTAACGGATTAATGAAATAACCCAGCGCGGCGTCTGCGACATGATCCGAATTGACCGCCACAATATAGGTTCCCCAATTCACTGCAATGAGCACGGCGGCAGCGAACACCGTCACCCACACTCGCCAAGGAATACTTAGTAGTTTCTTGAACTGTCCGCTGAACAGCACAATGGCCAGCATGAAAACAAGGGTCCATACAAATCGGTGCGCCAAAATTTCCACAGGCGACGCCGGTTTCAAAAGAGGAAAGAACGCGGGGAATAATCCCCACAACACGTAACATGCCCAGGCCCATAACACGTGAATGATGGTAGCGGACACGTAACACTCTTCCCAGACGATCGGCGCAAGCCTTGATCACGTCATCGTTGAGGGACGGGTTATCTTCCAGGTTTGGGCACTGAGAGCCACCATTATCCCCGGCTTAAGAAGTATGGGGCGCGACAACGGAATGAGGCGAACTAACGGCCACTGGTTGGTTCAGGACTGGTGGGTGCAGAAAGAGTAATGGGGTTCACATCGTCCTGAGGCGTCGCCGAATCTTGGGATGTATCCGTGGAATCGTCAACGCCCGCACTAGCAGGATTTCTTACTCCGATCCGTCCCCACACGGCATCAGAAGGCAGTGCCTCCACAGCAAACGTCTTCTTGCGGATAGTCCGGAACTGATCTAGTGTCCCATACACAATGACACCCGGGATCTGGTCGTTTTTTGATGTGTCTTCAAGCTCATTGGCCCACTGCACCTGATCAGCAAACAGTCTCTCCAGCGGATACCCGGCAGTCGGATCAGGAATTCCGGAAACTACTCCAGGCCCTACCAACACTGATCCCACTCTGACACTACTACCCTGCAAGGCCTCCGCAGCTTTGGCAGGTGTTGTCGGTGGATTAAAGGTCACTAGCGCCCAGTGTTTGTCATCGTTAGTTCCCCGACTGGATGGCTTTTGGTTTCCCGCACTATCCGAACCATTATTCGCGTTAGCGCTCTCAGCGGTCTCAGACTGCAGCGTCGCATCGGAGCGTTTTTGGTACTGCGCCATCGTTTCATCCTCAGGGCCTAAAGTGTCGCCATTTACAGCCATGGTCGATGAGGTGGTATCCGGACGGACCATCATAATGATAAAAACGGTCACCAACAGACCGACTGCCACTACTGCAGCAACGTTCCACCCCATGTTGTGCGCCCCAGCAGCCTTTCCAGGCTCCGACGCCGACGCCCGATTCTGGCTCCGGACTGAGGGCCCGGATACCGAGCTGGCAGAGACGAGATTAGGGCGCTGAGCTCCCCAGTTAATACGGCTTTTCGACGCGGACGTCATGGCCGACGAAGACGACGAGGACGTCATCGCCGACGAAGAACCGGTGGATGAAGACGGCGTGGATGAAGACGGCGTGGAAGGAGAATCGCTCGATGACGACGACTCCTTGGCCCTAGCGGAGAAACGCGACGACGAACGCCCTGCACCTGGAACCCATGACGTAGGCCCAGAACGTCGAGAGGTGGGCCCACGGCGGTGACGGTTATGACTATCCATCAAGCATCCCGTTATCACGCCGAAGCGTGGTTAAAGCATGGTTTAAATCCGCAGGATATGGGGATTCCACCACCATGTAATGGCCATCGGGATGGGTAAAGCCCAAAGAAACCGCATGGAGCCACTGCCGTGACAGATTCAAATGCTCAGTTAACTTAGGATCAGATCCGTACATCGGATCACCGCAACACGGATGATGTAACGCAGAAAAGTGGACGCGGATCTGATGCGTTCGCCCTGTTTCGAGATGAACCGACACCAACGTCGCCTCCCGAAAAGCTTCCATGGTCGAATAATGCGTCACCGCTCGTTTGCCATCCGAACGGACCGCAAATTTCCAACCTGCCCCTGGATGCCGAGCGATAGGAGCATCAATCGTGCCCACCGTCGGGTCCGGATGTCCCTGGACAAGAGCATGGTATGTCTTATCCACAGTGCGGTCTCGAAAGGCCTGTTTGAGCAACGAATACGCTCGCTCCGACGCTGCAACAATCATCACCCCGGACGTACCCACGTCGAGGCGCTGGACAATCCCCTGCCGCTCCGGGGGTCCCGATGTCGACACGCGAAATCCGGCGGCACGCAGCCCTGACGTCACAGTGGGGCCATCCCATCCCATAGTCGGATGAGCAGCCACCCCCACTGGCTTATCAACGACGATAACGTCGCTATCGCTGTAGAGAATGTCCATGCCCTCTACCTCGCGAGCAGGTTCATCTGCGATCGATCGCGCCTCCGGCAGGGTGACATCCAACCACGAATCCGTCGTCAACCGGTCAGACTTCGAAGCCGGAACACCGTCGATAAGAATGTCTCCCGAGGATGCGAGATCAGCAACAACCGTGCGAGATAGGCCGAGCAACTTTGACAAGCCCGAATCGACGCGAAGACCATCGAGCCCCACGGGAACAGGCATGCGCCGAGAATCACGCATTATTTCACTCACCTACCTATTATCGCGCTTCTCTCTGTCTACCACCGAAGAGAACCCCAACAATATAAAGCACCACACCAATGGTGATCGCCGAATCCGCCACATTGAAAATTGCGAAACGCCCCACCGAAATGAAGTCCACCACATGCCCTACGCCAAAACCGGGACTCCGAAAAAGGCGATCCAGAAGATTACCCAGCGCACCGCCACCAATCAGACCGAAGGCTAGTGTTTCCTGCCTCACCTTCATACGCGGAGCCCACACCAGCACGGCGATGACAGCGAGAGCCTGAATCACGGTAAAAAAGATCGTTGCACTGCTGCCCATGCTAAAGGCTGCCCCCGAATTACGAATGAGGTACAAACGAAAACCGGGAACGACCGTATACGCGTGTCCGGGTGTAAGAACCGCCACTAGGAGCGATTTCACCAGTTGATCAACAATCGCCACCGCCGCCACGATGCCCAGGACAATCCATCGATTCACGCAGACCATAGTAACGGAGTGTCGCCCTATCACCCCATGCCGCTACGCCATGGCCAGGGTCGTCGGTAAGGTTGACGACGTGAATGTCATGCTCCGCCGAATCGCTGCCGCTGGAAGTGCCATACTCCTCCTCTTCACAACAGCATGTGGCTCAGATAGTAACGATGCGAAAAAAGAGAATTCCGCCACCGTGAACCTGGAGGCAACCGTCGTCACTGTGACAAACCCGGGGCAACAACCGCAGTCGAAGCTCACTTATGACCTCAGCGACTCTGACCAGCACGGAACGATGGACGTGACACAAGGGTTTGGGCAGCAAACGAACACTGACACGGAGCCGGACGTGACATCCACAACGATGACACTGCCCTATACCGCGAAACGTGACACCATCACCATTGGAAAACCGACCGGGTCTAACAACACCCTCAATTCCGATATTGCGACCGCCCAAGGTTTCACGCTAAAAACGAATAATTCCCCAACCGGCATTAAATCTGAAGCAACTTTCACCGCCCCCGAGAAGGCGACGGAAACCGCGCGTGCCTCCATCGAACGTGCGCTTACTCAATATCTCTCCACCCCCGTCGTGTTCCCCACCGATCCCGTGGGAATCGGAGCTCAATGGGACGTCCGCATTAAAGTAAACGACCCTTCACCTGCAGTGAAGACGATTACCTACACGCTAGAGAAGCACGACGGTAATACCGTCGAACTCGACGCAAGCGTTCAACAACGCCCTAGCACCACTTCCCTCTCTTTATCGGAAGCGCCTGACGTCCCCTCCGATGCGAAAGGCTCACTGGATGTTAAAGACTCGTCGACCAACACCCACGTTGGCAAAGTCACCGTTGATCTGACGAAGCCGATCCCGGTCAAAGGCTCCATCGACACAACAACAATCACGACCTATGCCGGCAACACCAGCGGGCATTCCGATGACGCCTCGCCAGCGTCCGAGAAAAACTCAACCGCGCAAGAGACGTCGATTATTCAAAAGAATCAGCGCGCGATGACGTGGAAGTAGGTTACACATCATGCCAGTTTCAGCTAACACACCCGCTCATGCCACTGCGCCACAAGACGACACGTCTGGTCAGCCCTCTGCTACACCCCCGCGCATCGTTGTACTCGGCACCGGGGGGACAATTTCCTGCACGTATGATTCCTCTGGGGCATTGGTGCCAACATTGTCGACGCAACAACTCATCGACCCAGTGGTTGAACGCTTCGAGGGCAATGTCATCGTCGAAGCACGCGATATAGCCCAGCTCGACAGCTCCTCAATCACCTTCGACGATTACGACACCATTAACTCGGCTATTACGGAGGCACTCAGTGACACTGAGGTCACCGGTGTCGTCGTCACGCACGGAACCGACTCGATGGAGGAATCAGCTATCGCGGCAGACATCGTCCACAATGATTCCCGTCCGGTCATTTTCACTGGCGCACAACGGCCCGCCGACCATCCTGAGGCCGACGGCCCCGGAAACTTATTCGAATCAATTGTGATCGCAACAGATAATTCCGCTCGTGACATTGGAGTGCTCATCGTCTTCGGGCATGCGGTCATTCCCGCACGTGGAGCAGTGAAATGGCATACGTCTGACCCGCTTGCTTTTGCGACCAACGCACCTGATGAACCACCGCGGCCGCGCCCGCTGCCCAATGTCACATTCGGAGGGCATCGCATCGATATCATTCCGGCATACCCTGGAGCCGACGCAACCCTACTGAACGCAGCTATCAGCAACGGCGCCGAGGGCCTCGTTATCGAAGGTATGGGCGCGGGAAATGTCGGCGACGCTTTAGCGACTGCGATCACGTCCGCCCTAAAACAAGGAATTCCGGTCGTGATGGCGAGCCGTGTCCCACGAGGGAACGTCAATCCCTTATACGGCGGAGACGGAGGGGGATTGACTCTCTCCCGGCAGGGGGTCATCGGCGCTGGGTGCGTCCATGCTGCTCAAGCACGAATTATCCTTGCTGCAGCCATTGACGCAAAGGTTCATCCGCAAACGTTGTTTGATGTGTGATTTCCTCTGACATTAGTCATCACCGACCTCTGCAGTGTGGCCACATGCTCAGGGGCGTAAGCAGGCTCTGCCTACCCCACTGGCTCATCCTGACAAACAGACTGAGGCTCTCTCCTCGCTGCTGACCACTGCTACTTAGTGTCATCACCTAGCCCTAGGCCGTGCCCTAGCCATTCGTCCCACTCAAGACTATCGACGGGATCTGCACGAGTAAGCTCCGGCGTATCGACGGGAAAGCTTCGTACTGGCCCTTTGCCCGTCGTCCGCGTTTCGAATCGAACGCTAACTACGCCGTGTCCCGAACCTTGTACCCACCCATGACCATAGTCAGGATGATAAACATCGATCGTCGCAGGCCACACAATTGTTTCCGTGTGGGGCGCAGCCGTCGGCGTCGAAGCAATCTTGGGCGCATCCGTTGGAGCACCATCGAAATCAGATTTCTCCGCGCCCTCATCCGTCGAGGTGTTCGCTAGTCCCTCACTATCGGCGACAGGTGACACAGATGAGGATGTATTGGCCACTGACACCACTCCTGCTTCAAAATCACCATCAGCCTCTGATAAGGCTCTATAGTCCGCCCCTTGTGATGGATCGAGATCAGGAAACAATGCTTCCTGGCGAGCAGATTCGAGCCCTGAGAGAGATACTCCCACCAGGCGAACAGCACCAAAAACAGCGGGATCGGCAGCGAGTCGACTGGCCACGCGATACAGCACGTCCCAATCTGTCGTCGAAAAAGGAAGTGTTTCTGACCGTGTGTGCTGCTCGAAATCAGCACGCTTGAGCTTAACCGTCACCGTGCGAGCCCCACGACCATCATTCATGAGACGACGGTGAGCCTTTGTCAAGGCCGCGCGTATGCCGTCGTCCACTTTGTCCAGGGTGGTCACGTCGTCGCTGAACGTCGATTCCGACGACACTTGTTTCGCTTCCGCTCGCGGTGCAACAGGGCGCGGATCATGCCCCTGAGCAAGCAACCACAAGGCTGGCCCATTTGTTTTCCCCAATGTCATTTCCACATCAGCTCTGGACATATCGGCAAATTGCTCAATTGTCCTCACCCCAATGTCGGCCAATTTGGCTTCAGCTACCGGTCCGATTCCCCACAATTTTCGTACCGGCAGCGGATCGAGAATTGTGTGCTGGTCCTGGACGGGAATGACAAAGGTTCCATCGGGTTTGGCCAACCCAGACCCTATCTTGGCGAACTGTTTCCCAGCTCCTGCTCCCACCGACGACGGCAGACCGGTTTCCTCCCTAATGCGCTTCCTTAAATGCCCCGCCCATTGACGGACCTCATCGGGAGCGGCGCCAGCGAGCTCGTCCGGCTCCATGAAGGCTTCATCAACACTAAGCTGCTCAATCAACCCGGCTTCTTCGCGAATAATCTCCATTACTCGTCGAGACGCGGTTTTATACACATCAAAACGCGGCCTCACAGTGATTCCGGTATATCCGACTAAGCGGCGGGCACGCATCATGGGCATCGCGGAATGCACACCGAATGCCCGGGCCTCATAGGACGCCCCGGCGACGACCCCACGACCAGACGACACTCCGCCCACTAATACCGGGCGGCCGCGGAGAGTCGGCCGAGTCAATTGCTCACACGAGGCAAAGAAAGCATCCATGTCGATATGGAGAACCCACCGATGCTGGCTGGCATCGTCATGTGTGGTGTTCACCATATCTCTACAGATGTCACCCTTTCAGACTAGAACGGCTTGCCTGGTGCGAAAGCGCTCTGTTGACTCGTCGCTGTTATGACTCGGCGGAGTCGTCACGGTGAAGAGCAATCGCCACCGAGGCAAAGCAGCCATCAGACAGATCTGTGGCCTCAGAGGGAGCATCCGATGCTGCCTGGATATCGACCGAGGTCGCCAAAACTTCAGAGGCAATGGTGTCCTTCTGCGACTTCACCATATCGACCTTGTCTTCCGGGACGTACATCGTCAGCGCGATGCGATCCGAGACGTTCAGCCCTGCCTGTTTCCGCGCATCCTGAATCCCGCGAATTCGGTCGGCCGCCCAGCCTTCGACTTCGAGCTCCGGTGTCATAGTCGTGTCGATAACAACCAGCCCCTCAGTTCCCGCGATTTCAGCAGTCGTGTCAGGATTCACCGCAACGAGACGACGCGTGAACTCCTCAGGCTTGAGCTCAATTCCATCAGCGTGAAGAACGTCCCCGTCGACGGTGTAATTACCCGCCTTCACTGCCTTGATTGCCTTCTGAACATTCTTGCCCAGACGGGGGCCGGCGACGCGAGCGTTGACGACAGCTTCAAACCGACCCACGGAATTAACATCGTCAGTCAAAATGACGTCCTTGACGTTCACCTCATCGCGGATGATGTCAGCGAATGGCTCCAAGGACGACGAATGAGGCATAGCCACAGTCACCGACAGCAAAGGCAACCGGTTACGCAAGTGATGAGCCTTCCGCAACGACGATGCCGCTGAACACGCGGAGCGCACACCATCCATCGCCTGAACTAAGTCAGCATCTGATGGGATTACATCGGACGAAGGCCAATCAGCCAAGTGCACCGAGCGTCCACCGGTCAGGGCACGCCACAACACCTCCGAAAGCATCGGCAACAGTGGCGCAGTCACACGCGTCAACGTTTCAAGCACCGTATACAGAGTATTAAAGGCTTCAGGCCTGACGGTATCCCCCGCCCAGAAACGATCACGCGAACGACGCACGTACCAGTTCGTCAGGGCATCACAGAACCAGCGCACCTCATCCGTCGCGCGCGCAACATCAGTATCGTCCAAAGCGTGGGTAACCTCGTCGATAGTGTCGTGCAATTTAGCGAGGATATAGCGGTCCAAGACATTCGACGACGACGTCGACCATTCCGCCGGTTTCGAGGCATACAAAGCAAGGAATGAATACGCGTTCCACATCGGCAGCATCGCCTGGCGCACACCCTCACGGATGCCTTCCTCGGTGACAATCAAGTTTCCACCGCGAAGAATCGGTGACGACATTAAGAACCAGCGCATCGCATCCGACCCATCGCGGTCGAACACTTCATTGACATTGGGATAATTGCCCTTCGATTTGGACATCTTCAAGCCGTCATTGCCCAACACGATTCCGTGGGCGACGACACGTTTGAACGCGGGTCGATCGAACAGCGCTGTTGCCAAAACATGCATGGTATAGAACCATCCGCGCGTCTGGCCGGAGTATTCAACTACGAAATCCGCGGGGGCATGCTTCTCAAACCATTCCTGGTTCTCAAAGGGGTAATGTACCTGCGCAAAGGGCATCGATCCCGATTCAAACCAGCAATCGAGGACTTCTGGCACGCGTCGCATTGTCGACGCACCTGTCGGATCATCCGGATTGGGGCGAGTCAGGTCGTCAATGTAGGGACGATGAAGCGATTCCGGACGCGTTCCGAAATCCTTCTCTAGTTCATCAAGTGAACCGTAAACGTCAACACGGGGATATTCCGGGTTATCCGAAACCCACACGGGAATGGGCGAACCCCAGTACCGATTTCGTGAGATGTTCCAATCCCGGGCGCCTTCGAGCCACTTACCGAACTGCCCGTCGCGAATATGCTCCGGAAGCCACTCAACGTGCTCATGGTTGAGCTCGACCATCCGATCGCGGAACTTCGTCACCGACACAAACCACGACGGCAACGCCATGTAGATCAACGGCTGGCCCGACCGCCATGAGTGCGGATATGAGTGCTCGATCGTCTGATGGCGCACCACACGCTTGGCCTTCTTTAAGTCCTTAATAATTTGCTTATTTGCATCAAAGACCAACTGGCCTTCATAATCCGGAACCTCAGACGTAAACTTTCCGTCAGCATCCACGGGAATAACCAGCGGGATATCAAACTCATTCGTTGTGTTCATATCGTCTTCACCAAAAGCCGGTGCCTGGTGGACGATACCCGTACCATCTTCCGTCGTGACGTAATCAGCCGGAAGGATCTGGAACGAATTCGGATTATTCTTGAAGTAATCGAAGATCGGCTCATAAGTCAGGCCGACGAGGTCGCGCCCCGGGTGGGTTGACAGGACCGTATAGTCCTTGCCCAGTTCTTTCTTGTATGCACCAACTAGTTCTTCGGCTAGCAGAACGCGTTGACCTTTAAACTCGTCAAGCCCGGTACTGCCCACCTCAACCTCGACATAGGTCACGTTCGGATTAACAGCCAGAGCTAAGTTCGACGGCAGCGTCCACGGCGTCGTCGTCCAAGCAAGGGCCAACGCGCCTACCAGACTGGCGTCGGCATTAGTTCCCTCTTTCACCCCGGTGATCGGGAATGTCACTGTAACCGTGGGGTCTTGCCGCAACTTATACGAATCGTCGAGGCGGGTTTCCTGATTCGATAGCGGCGTGTGCTCTGCCCACGAATACGGGAGGACGCGGAAGCCCTGATAAATGAGCCCCTTATCATAGAGGGTCTTGAAAGCCCACATCACAGACTCCATGAAGTCGAGGTTCATGGTCTTATAGCCATGCTCGAAATCAACCCAACGGGCCTGGCGGGTGACATATGCTTTCCACTCCTCGGTGTACCGAAGAACAGACTTGGCACAATAGTCATTAAAGGCTTCGAGCCCCATCGACTCGATTTGACCTTTGTCCTTGATCCCTAGCTGCTTTTCTGCCTCAAGCTCGGCCGGGAGACCGTGGCAGTCCCACCCAAAGATGCGAGCAACTTTCTTGCCACGCATTGTCTGATACCGGGGAATGATGTCCTTGACGTACCCGGTGAGCAAATGTCCATAGTGCGGCAAACCATTCGCGAACGGGGGACCATCGTAGAAAACATACTCCGGGGCACCATCACGCTGGCTAATTGATTCTTCGAAGGTGCGATCTTTCTTCCAAAAATCGAGCACCTTTGGTTCCATATCAGCAAACCGTGTAGATCCACCTGCAAGATCGACACGCGGGTATGCGCCACCCGCAGGAGTCGCATCTTCCGGGTTCCTGGGAGAATCAGACTTCGTCTCCGACGTCGACATGTTATCGGTCACCCTGGCTCCTCTTATCTAGGCTGTCATAACAACGAATGACGTGGCGGAGCTGATGTTACGGGTACCTTCGGAAGAAGAACCGCGCTTCATCGAGCTCAGCTTTGCTCAGCCAGGGACGCTCACACGCGGTACCACCCTGATTGGATATGTCCTTACACTGTTTCGATCACCATAAAAACGAAGCAAGGACTGTATCCCACTCATTGGCGACATTAACGGTGCCGAACCGCTCGGTTCTACTAAGGGACCACATCTGCACTGCTATGACGACGGATATCGTCGCCACAGTGCGGTTTGGGCACCTGTTCTTCCGAGTCACTCCCCGGAGATAGCCGGATCACAGCGAACGAACAAAACTATACGGGATTATCGATGATGCTAAAAATTTAACAGGGAACTCATGTTCGTTATTCCCTATTCGCGGATTGACCGCTCTTCCTAACACGTTCTTTTCGTTTAACGATGATATCGATGATGACGATAAGAACTCCTATAGCTCCCACCACGATGCAGGCTATTGCCCATGCTTTTGATGCCAATACCAAGGCAACAATAAGGAAGGCAAAAGCCACAACAGCTAGAAGCAGAGCTAATACGGTCATAACCACATCCTTTGTTTGTCACCAGCCTAGCAAATCCAAATAAGACAAAAGTAAACCCACCGCGAGACACTATCCCGCAGTGGGTCGACGAAACGACGGGAATTATTTAGTCATTGGACTCGAGCTGGCCAGCGGGTGCCGCAGAACCACGTGAGTTCAAATCCTCCAACTGAGATTCGAGGAAGGTCTTCAAGCGAGTACGGTATTCGCGTTCGAAGGTGCGGAGCTCTTCAATACGAGCTTCCAGAGCTTCCTGCTGCTTCTTCACAGTGGTCATGATCTCGGCGTGCTTACGCTCTGCGTCGCTACGCAGCTGATCTGCCTTTTCCTGAGCCGACCGAACCTGAGCCTCCGATTGTGCGGTGGCATCGGAAATCATCGTCTCCGACTTCTGTTTAGCATCTGCCACCATGGACTCGGACTTCTGGCGAGCTTCGGCGATCATGGAATCCGACTTCTGCTTAGCATCATTGAGCTGGCTTGTAGACCGGGATTCCGCATCTGCCAGCGTGCGCTTCGAGGACTCGTCAGCGTCGGAAATAGTCTTGTTAGCTGCGGTACGAGCCTCGTCCAGCATCGACTGAGATTCCTGACGAGCGTCATTGGTCAGACGATCCGCCATCTCTTGGGCCAAGCTCAAGACGCGTGCTGCCTGCATGTGAGTCTCTGCGGTGGCCTCGCCGGTCTCACTATCGGTACCGGGAACCGACGACGCAGCCTGTGCAGGTTGTTGCGGCTGGCTTTGCTTTTCAGACTCAAAGCGGGAGCGAGCATCTGCCTCGGCCTGTTTGCGAGCCTCAACCAATCGTGCTTCGTACTCAGCTTCGAGGTTCTGGCGAACTTTCTGCTCAATGTCTCGGCGGAGCGACTGTTCCAGTTCACTGCGAACCTGGCTTTCAATCTCCGCACGGAGGGCGCCCTCATCGACCGAGGCCCCAGCACTTGGTGCCGATGCTGCAGACGATGAGGCAGCATCGCGAGACTCTGTCGAGTTGCTTTCTACGGCACTCTTGAGTTCAGAGTTTTCATCAAGCAGCTCACTGAGAGTGTCTTCGACAAGGTCGAGGAACTGGTCAACCTCATCCTCGTTGTAGCCACGCTTGCCGATCGGCGGCTTGCTGAACGCTACATTATGCACATCAGCGGGAGTCAGCTGCATGGAAATTCCCTTCACTTTCATACGGAACGCCAACCACCGTCCACCTCACCCGGTGGACTCGGATACCGTCCCGAGTTTCTATCTGTCTCTGGACACGCAGTTGTCAGATCTACTTTAACTTCATTGATAACGCTTTACACGTTACATCGCCGAGAAATGCTCTGATCACAACAACCCCGGCAATCTCAGCAGCTATTAACTACTACCGATCAGCCGTTGCTATCTACTGCGAGCCCAAAATATTCGATTAACGTCGTTAGTCTACCGCACTATAGCTCATATAGCGTATCAAGTGCCCCAATTTTTTCGCCACTTTAACGAAAGCAGACCATTAGCGCGAGATTAGTACAGGCCGAACACGCCAGTCGGTCGGAATATCATCGCAATTACTTCTAGCGCGAAGAACAACACGAGGACTGATAAGTCAAGGCCCACACCACCCCCAAGGTTGAGGGGAGGAATGAGTTTTCTCAGAGCTTTGACCGGCGGATCCGTGACAACAAAGAAAGGCTCTGCAACCAGGGCAAACCACCGTGGGGGCCGCCAAGACCGGGAGAAGCTCGCGATCATCTCAACGACGATCCTGACAACCAGGATGAAAGAGTAAATTCGCGCGATCGTATAAATAGTGAGCGAAAGAGCAGTCACACGTGTCCTTTACCGCATTAACAAATAATTTCGATACAGCGTACCGGACGACCGGTGTTTAGAGAGAGTCGGGCTCTTTCAGCTGCTCTTTCTGCTCGTCATCCAACCTGACTCCTTTAGGTATGAGGGCGAACTTGCGTGGAGTCAGTTTTTCCGTCCTCGCGTCAAGCGCAATCTGAATCCCCGCAGCGAAATCAGCCACACGCTGCGCCTGGGACTTTTCCATCGCTGACACGTCATAAACGACGATGTCGCCATTGCGGAACGCTTCCCCAATTTGGCGGGCTTGCCGGAACGAGGCCAGGGTTATCCGCACAATCTCGGGCTCACGAGACGTCTCTGCCGTCGACCCCCGGGATTCCGGCGTCGACGAAGAATAATAACGGGATCCACCATAGCTACTTCCCGAGCGGTAACCATAAGAGTCGCGGGAATAAGAGTCGACATGACGCTCACGCTCTACTGGGCGATCATCGTAATCGTCATAGTCCTCGTAATCATCGTCATAATAGCTATCGCGTTTATAGTCTTCTACAGGCTGAAGGCCGAAGAATTCTTTTATTTTATCCATTGAGCCGGCCATAGTAAGAGTCCTTCCTCCGTTGATATGCTCACAAAGTTACTGGCCTAGAGCCAAGAATAGCTGTTCCGACACGCACAACTGTTGATCCAGCAGCAATCGCATTTTCTAAGTCGCCCGACATCCCGGCCGACAAACCACCGCGACCTCCATGCTTGTGGAGAATGGCATCAGATAATTCAGCAGCGCGGGAAAAGACCTGCGCTGAATCATCATCCCGGGGCGGGACCACCATCAGCCCCTCCAGGGTGAGATAGTGCGACGAATTGACAGCATCAGCGAGGGAATCGAGTTCATCTTCGCTCGCTCCTCCTCGCGACGGATCACCGTCGGCACTCCATTGAATAAAAACTGGCAGCTGATCATCACTATCGCGCTCAGTACTTACACGGTCACCGGCGTCCAGAGCACGCTCCATACCGTTATCGAGACCATGAACAATTTTTAGGCGGTCAACAGTATGAACCCGATGGGCCCACCGTGCAATGTGGTTTGTCTTCTTTGACTGCACCTGCCCGATCATGTCGATACGAAGGCTCACCCCAGCTTCATGGAGCCGGTGGGCTTTATCACGAGCTTCTTGCTCACGGTTTTCGCCCACCACGGTTACTCCACATTCTGCTAACGCCTGGAGGTCTTCATAGGGATGGAACTTTGTTACCGGCAGTAACTCAATTTCTCTGGGATCTCGCCCTACTGATTCAGCCGCGCGTGCAATGCGCCGAGATACCTCGTCAAGGCGGGACGACAACTCCGCTTTTCGTTCCTCGTAGGTAGCCATCACCAGCCCATTCCTTCCCTGCTCCTCACATTACTTGCCTGCCAGCTGCGTAGTCGGTTGTCAGTCGCTTAAGTACTTGTCAGCGACAGCGATGCGGACTTATGCCCATGCCTCCGAAGGCATCCATACTGCAGCAGCTTGCCTACCTGTCTTGCCATCGCGCCTATACGAAAAGAACGTTGCATCCTCACTAATGGTGCACCGGGGATCCGCATCAATCGCCGTCACACCCATACTCATCAGTTGACGAACCAGCCCTCGTCGTAAATCAAGGCTCGAAGTTCCCCACTGCGTAGTGCTCGAGGACCCAGGAAGGTGCTGCTCTACATCACGGACCATATCAGCGGGCACTTCGTATCGCTCTCCGGACGCGGCCGCACCCATCAGTGCATGCATATGTGACGGCTTGGCTCCACAGCGGATCATCGTTTCCACCGTCGCTCGAACAATTCCGTTGCGCGCACCCAATCGACCCGCATGAACGGCTGCAACAATGCCGGATACGTCATCGGATAAGAGCAACGGTACACAGTCCGCAGTAAGCACAACTAGGGCTAAGTCAGGTTCAGTCGTGACCATCGCATCTGTTGCTTCAATTGGGCTTGTCATCGAACTATTAACGACGGTGACCGTTGGAGAATGAATCTGCTCCATGTAGAGAACACGATCCGCGGGAAGATCTAAAACCCGGGCAAGGTGCTTGCGATTCTCCGCAACGGCAGCTGGATCATCGCCGACATGATCGCCTAGGTTAAATGACTCATAGGGGGCACGGGAAACCCCGCCGGCTCGCGTAGTCATGACTTTGCGAACACGACGGGGTTCTGGAGTGGGATTATTAATCGTCACGCCACCCTTCCGTTTCTTCACAGTGGTCCGAATTCTTCAACTGCATAACCGACGTCTGAAGGGCCAAGACGACACAGCCCCGTTGGAGAGACACCGTTTCTACAGACTTAGTTCCTTAGGAGAAGGGCAAATCCAGATCGTCATCATCGTCGTCATAATTGTTACGGGAATCATTCCCGTGCAGCTGCGCCCCACCACGCTGCGGATCGGATTGTTCCTCAGAGAAACTATGCCGGCTACCGGAGGTGAAAAGCCCTCGGTTCGCCTCTGACTGGTAGGATCCACCGCTGCTCTGGGAACGCCCAGTGGATCCATCTGACTGGGCATAAGTCTGCCTGGAACCGCTCTCCCCTGAGCCACCAATCGGTTGTGATCCGGAGGAAGCTCCGAAACCGCGATCCGCAGAGCTATGCTCACGGCGCTGGAAGGAGGACGTCATCTGCTCACGAGCGCCCGCAGAATCCGACGATGAGGCGCTAGCCGGCTGACCCGAGAAGACGTCACGCGCAGTAGATTCCCGCGGTGCAGGTGTCGCTTGAGAATTCGCCGGCTGCGCCGCATGCGCACCGCTTGATTGCTCGGTGCTGTCGTCAAACCCAGTAGCGATCACAGTGACTCGAACTTCATCGCCGAGGTTTTCGTCGATAATCGTTCCGAAAATGATGTTGGCGTCATCAGAGGCTAGATTGGCAACGACGTTGGCTGCATCATTGACCTCGAAGAGGCCGATGTCGGAGCCGCCTGCGAAGGATAACAAGACGCCGTGGGCGCCCTCCATGGTGTTTTCCAACAGAGGGGAGCTAATGGCCAGTTCGGTAGCTTGAGCGGCTCGCCCTTCACCACGAGCAGCACCGATACCCATCAAAGCTGAACCGGCATCCGACATGACCGAGCGAACATCGGCAAAGTCAACGTTAATGACACCCGGGGTGGTAATCAGGTCGGTGATGCCTCGGACGCCATTGTGGAGAACTTCGTCAGCCTGCCGGAAGGCCTCCATCATCGAGACGTTCTTGTCACCCATCTGAAGCAAGCGGTCATTCGGGATGACGATTAACGTGTCACACACTTCACGAAGGGCTTCGATGCCCTCAAGAGCCTGCTTCGTACGACGCGGCCCTTCGAAGGTAAACGGACGGGTCACAACGCCGACAGTCAAAGCACCTTGCTTCTTCGCGATGCTAGCGACCACTGGGGCAGCGCCCGTTCCGGTTCCACCACCTTCACCTGCGGTAACGAAGACCATATCTGCCCCTTGCAGGGTGGATTCAATCTGGTCACGATGATCCTCGGCAGACTTCCGGCCTACCTCAGGGTTGGCACCAGCCCCCAGGCCACGGGTAGCTTCGCGGCCGATATCGAGCTTGACGTCCGCGTCAGTGAACATGAGCGCCTGAGAGTCGGTGTTCACGGCGATGAACTCGACTCCCTTGAGGCCATCTTCAATCATGCGATTGACAGCGTTGACGCCGCCGCCGCCAACGCCAACCACTTTGATGATGGCGAGGTAGTTATCCGATGTCGTCATGGTTGTAGGGCTCGCCTTTCGTTACACGATCTATCGCTATCGAACTGTACGGTCTGCGCAAAGACTACAGGATGTTGCCACCTTTATTGCAGAGGCGCAGCGGCCCGTAGCAAAGAATTTTATTTTTTACGTTTCTATAATGCTTGTGAACAGACCAAACACGTGGTGACTAATCCATTCGGCGTGTCGCAAGTCTAAACCTCAACTTTAGGCTTTACCTGCAGTTATGGTTCACACTATTCCTTGACTGAGACCTGAGCCGGGTTGGAAACATCCCATACACGTCCTTCTCGCTGAAGCACAGCCTTCGTCGCTTCTGCTTTAGACGACGCATTATTACTCGTTCCCCATTTCACTGTTTTCTCGTCTTTGAAAACTAACGAAATATTATTTTCATTCTGAGCATCAATATGGTCAATATCGCCGACGATGCCCGGCGCGTGCTCGTGAATGGCCTGCGCGACTTTCGCGACCGCACGCGCGATCTCCTCATCGGGGGAAGCGTCTCCATCCAGCTTCAATGCTCCGTCCGGATGCGGAGAAACGTCGAGCTCTCGCCCGTTATCATCGAAAAGATGATCTCCATCACCATCCACATAAAACGCGACGGTTGCTTCTTTCACCGAAATCGAGATCGTCCGTGGCCAGGAGCGCTCCACCGTAGCCTGAGTAACCCACGGCAACCCGACAACGTGTGACGCTGCAGAATGAGTATCAATGTGGGTCATGTTTTGGCCCTTATGAATTCCTGACGCAGCAATGATGTCCTCTTTCGACGTCTGTTCATTACCTTTGACGGAAAATGACGACACGGTCAGGATCGGAGCGGTCCGGAGAACCACCGCGCCAACGACAACGACGAGCACAACGATGAGAGCGACTCCCCACATCCGGCGTCGACGTCGGCGGCGGCTCTCACCCTGCGATTCTTTACGGCCACCGGAGTGAATGACACGTGAGTGCTCTCTCTCTTCGTCGGAGTCGACGGAGTAACCAAAGTTGTCGGTGGGTACGCTGCGCCCCGGCTGTCTGCCTTTAGCGCCAGCGTTTTTACGCGACGCTTTTCGTGAGCCTCTCACTAGTTTTTCCTACTTACCTCTCACCCAGGTCACGTTTTAACCTACTGCACCGGTTCATTCAATGCCGCAACAATTGGATCTGCCAGCATAGTCACCGTTCCTGCTCCCATAGTCAAAATGATGTCCCCCGGCCCAGCGATACCGCTGACCATGCGAGGAATTTCATCGACTCGATGCGCGGCGTGCGTCGGAATAGTCATCTGGTCGATGATAAGGTCACTCGTCACTCCAGGTAGTGGCTTCTCACGGGCACCATAAATGTCCATCACGATGGCCTCGTCGGCGAGGGACAAAGCCTCAGCAAATTCCGAAGCGAATTCCTCTGTTCGGGAATACATGTGGGGTTGGAAGACAACAATCACTCTGCGCTGGTGACCCGCCACCGAATCCATTGCCTGAATCTTTTCCCGCGCTGCGGTCAAAACGGCCCGTACTTCGGTCGGGTGATGCGCGTAATCGTCGTAAACAGACGCTCCCTCGTAATAACCGTGCGGAATGGTCCCGTGTGATTCGAATCGACGGCGAACGCCCTGGAAGCCATTTACACCACTCACAGCACGCTCAGGTGCAGCTCCGACCAGAATGGACGACACAATCGCAGCTACAGCATTGAGAACCATGTGTTTTCCGGGGATATGCATCTCAACGCGGTGAGTGCTCGTATCTACCTCGTTCGGCTCGCCAGCTGAGTTGTCGGTCGACGCATGTGCCGGCAGGGAGATACGGATCAGCGCATCCGTGCGGTCAGGCTTCGGGGTGATATCGGTAATTTCCGCACCCCGCGGGATCGATGGATGGCGTGTAAACGCGTCTGCCGTTCCATAACCAACAACGCTTATTCTGTTGCCCCGCTGCACAAGCCGCTCACCAAGCGCCGCAGCGTGGGGGTCATCTACGCAGACGACCAAATACCCACCGTCGATGATGCGGTCCGCAAACTCATCGAAAACATGAATATACGATTCTTCGGAACCATAAAAGTCAAGGTGATCAGCCTCGATATTGGTCACCACCGCAACACTGGGTGAATAGGTCAGTAACGACGCATCAGATTCGTCTGCTTCAGCGACGAACACTGACCCCGTGCCATGGTGCGCATTCGTGCCGGTCGTGGAAAGCTGCCCACCTACAGCGAAACTGGGATCCATACCTGCCTGTTGCAGCGCAATCACTGCCAGCGAGGTCGTCGACGTTTTTCCATGTGTTCCGGCGATGAGTAAGGAGACGTGGTCGAGCAGAAGTGCGCCTAAAACGTCGGACCGCGTGACCACGGGGATTCCGCGTTCACGAGCGCTCACCAGTTCCGGATTGTCCTGGGGAATAGCAGCAAACGAGGTCACCACACATGTCGGCGTATCGCCCGTCAAGTCCAGGTTCTCCGCCTTATGTTCCGTGGCAATCACGGCTCCGGCGGCTCGTAAAGCCAGGATGGTGAGCGAGTCTTTCATGTCCGACCCGGTGACCGTATATCCGCGGTCTAACAAGATTCGGGCCACTCCGGACATGCCCACACCACCGATGCCCACCATATGGACATGTCGGAGTTCATCAGGGGTTATTGCATGTGCCGGATTGACACGGCGAGCATGACGCTCCATACGCATGGTGTGCTCAGCGCCCTTCGTGTGCCCGGTAGATTCGTCGTTATGTGCCACTACTTTGCTCCTTGGCTGTGAACAGGTAATGAGGAAACAGCTGCATGGGCGTCATCGAGCCGCTGCAATAACGCGTTGAGCTATCTCATCGGCGGCATCGGGGTGGCTGCTTTTGGCCGTTTGTTCCGCCATCACCGTTAAGACATCAGGGTTCGTGATCATGGGAATCACCTTGTCGACGATGGTCTGGCTGGTGAGGCCGTCGTCGTTAATGAGTATGGCCCCGGAATTGTCCACGATGGGCTGGGCGTTCAACGCCTGCTCACCATTGCCATGCGGGAGTGGCACATACACGGCCGGAAGTCCGACAGCGGACACTTCTGCGACGGTCATTGCGCCGGACCGGCAGAGAATCATATCTGCCGCGCTCAATGCCAAATCCATCCGCGAGATATAGGGGACGCCGATATAGGGCGGGGTTCCGTCCTGGCGATCAACGTCTATTGAGTTTTTCTTCCCATAGGCGTGGAGTACCGACACCCCTGCCTCCCCGAGTTCGCGTGATGCGCCGGAGACCGCGTTATTGATGGACCGTGCCCCCTGGGAACCGCCTGTGACCAGCAACACTGGCGCGTCGGGATCCAAACCGAAATACTCACGGGCTTCGGCTCGGAGTCCTGACCGATCGAGCGAGCTGATCTCTGATCGGACCGGGATCCCCACGATCTCCGCGGAAATACCTGACCCTTCAACGGCGGCTAAGCCACGTCCCCCTAAGCGAATTCCCAGCTTATTGGCCATACCGGCTCGCGCGTTCGCCTCATGCACGAAAAATGGGATGTGGAGGGATTTGGCCGCGAGATACGCGGGGGCCGAGACATAGCCACCGAACCCGATAAGAACGTCGGCGTTGACATCGCGCAAAATGTCTTTTGTTTGGTTGACCGCCCGACGTACACGGTGTGGAACAGAAAAAAGTGCTTTATTAACTTTGCGTGGGATTGGTACTGGGTCAATCAGCCGCAGGTCATAACCACGTTCGGGGACCAGAGTTCCTTCGAGCCCCTTCGTCGTCCCTAATGCTGTGATCCGTGCAGAGGGCACACTGCGACGAACCGCGTCGGCAACTGCCATCGCGGGCTCGATATGACCGGCAGTGCCACCACCAGCAACAACAACGGAGAGCTCTCCGTCCGTATCCTGTGACCTCTTCATACACCCACCTCAGGAATAGCGCTACATCATCGACGTAGCCTTATTTGTGCCTTAAAAACGTGCCTCATTCATATTAACGACGAGTCCCGTCGTCGAACGGTCCAAAGGAACCATTCGTCGTACCATAATCAGATTGATACGTACGCCGACTGCCGTCTCGGGACCGCCGACGAGGCTCACGGTCATGGGCCCGTTCCCTTCGTTGGGTCGCGGATCCCGAGCTTGGCTGCCTATTTCCTCCAGTACGTCGACTACGGGGAACTCCGTTCCGACGAGTCACTGGCTCTCCGAACCTCTGAACCTCGTGGTGCCTATCAGAGAGTGAACCTCGTCGAGATGACCCCGGACGGCCGTTGGATTTCCCACGCGTCCCAATAGTCTTCCGCGACCCGTGACCATTCCGAGCTCGTGGATCGTCTTCGTCAAGCCACGGGCCTCGACGCAGCGTTGCGGGGTCGAAGGCACGGGGTTCCGGGAATCCTAGTAATTTGTCGACGACGGGGCGGCCGTAGGTCTGCATCGACGACACTGTCTCCGGCTCATGCCGAGCGCAATTGAGAAGCAGCCCCATCGATACGAGTGTGATAATGGCCGACGTTCCGCCTGACGAAATCAACGGCAACTGAATACCGGTGACGGGAAGGAGCCCCGTCACGTAACCGATGTTGATAAACGCCTGAATCACAATCCCTGTGGTGACTGTCGCAGCCATGAGACGCAAAAAAGGATCCGCCTGGTTCAAAGCAATGCGCATTCCTACCCAACCCAAGAGAGCGAAGAGAAGAATGACGATGCTGGCACCGAGAAAGCCCATTTCTTCACCAACGACGGCAAAGATGAAGTCGTTTTTCGCCTCGGGGAGATAAAACCACTTGGCACGCGATTGCCCTAACCCTTGCCCCAGAAAAGAGCCGTCGCCCAAAGATAAAAATCCCTGGTAACTCTGGTACGCCGTGCCTTGTGTATTCGGGAACTTACCGAACAGGGTTTCTCTAAACACTTCGACGCGATTCGACCGATACCCGGCCGTCAAAGTCAGAATAACAGCGAGACCCAAACCGCCGGCGATAATCGTCGTCGTGACCCACTTGGGAACGCCCACAAACCAGGCTAGAGCTAGGAAAACGATCATGACCGAGACAACCATGCCGAGATCACGCTCAAGGGCGACGAGAACAATGACGAGCACGACTATTGCAGTGAAAAACCCGAGGACCTCGCGGATCGACCGTGCGTATAGCGCCCTCTCGGACAGAACTGCAGAACCCCACACCGCGATGGCTAGCTTAGCGACCTCTGACGGCTGAATGGTGATAGGACCCAAGACGAGCCATGATTGGGATCCCATCTGCTGAAGTCCAGTTCCCAATCCTGGAATCAGAACCAAGATCAGTAACATGACCGCAAGTCCCATAACCCAGGGCGAAATTTTCTTAATGGTGGCTGGGGACATCCGGATGGCGAAGTACAGACCGACGAGGCCAACCACGACCATCCCGGCTTGTTTGAAGAAATCCGTCCACACGCTGTTGGAATCTGCCAGCGATGATGCCATCGAACTGGACAGCACCATCAAGAGTCCCAACCCAGTTAGGATCGCTGTTATTGCGGCAAGGATGTAGTAATCAAACTTCGGTGTTGATGTCGCAGCATCAATTTTGCCGACGACTCCTTCCCACCATGATCGCGCACGGCGGGACCTCGTTCCTTGGTCAGATTTCACTGTCACGATCCCTGTCCTTCTGTACCGCGCCCGTAACGACGAGCAGCTTCGGCGAAGAGGTCACCACGCTGGCTCATCCCCGTGTACATGTCCAAGCTAGCGGCAGCGGGCGCAAGGAGCACCGTGTCACCGGGTTGTGCCAACCGGGATGCTGCCTGAACGGCTTCATTCATCGCGATCACTGGATCGGTCGACGTAATGACGGTCAAAGGAATGCGGGGATGAATGGTAGCGAGACTCTGGCGAATGATCTCTCTATCCTGCCCCAAAACAACCGCAGCCGAAATACGGTCAGCATTCTTGTGAATGAGATCATCAATCTGGGCGCCTTTGAGCTGCCCACCTGCAATCCACACACATGACTCCACAGCACTTAAAGCTGCGTCCGTCGCGTGGGGATTGGTGGCCTTAGAGTTGTCGATCCATCGGATATCTCCAGCTTCATAAACGACTTGTCCACGGTGTTTTTCCACCACGAAGGAAGACAACGCTCGTGCGATTGCCTCTGGCTTAACGCCCTGTGACCTGGCGATAGCCGTGGCCGCGAGCGCATCCGCGACGCCAGCCGGACCAGGGGGAGAAATTCTCGTTGCATCCGCGATATCCACCCCCTCTGATTGAGCCGGAACGCTCGCCCGGTCAATGATCCTGCCATCGACCACCCCAACTTGCCCTGCGCGGGGTTTCCCCATCGTAAATTCGATAACGCGACGGGTCGGGCTATCACCGTTGAAAGGAGATGTTGGCGAAAGCTCCATGTACCGCTCAGCCTCGCGACACACACGCTCATCGTATGCATTGACGACGATGACTGGCCCTCGATACACACGCGCTTTATCTGCTGCGTAAGCGTCCATCGAGCCATGCCAGTCGATATGGTCTTCTGCAAGATTGAGGACGACACCGGCATCGGGGGTGAGTGTCGGCGACCAGTGAAGCTGGAAACTAGAGAGTTCGGCGACCATGACGCTGACCCGTGGAGTCTGTGTTAACGCGGTCCCTACTGCTACCCCGATGTTCCCCACTGCCTCAGCAGCTGCCCCCGATTCGGCCATCATCGATGCAAGCATCGACGTGGCTGTTGTTTTACCATTCGTCCCGGTTACGGCTAACCAGGTACGTGGTTGTCCAAAACGACCATCACGATCGGCACACCACGCCAGTTCAACATCACCGATTACCGGGATTCCCTGCGCCTGCGCGTCGTGTAGCAAGGGAGTGTCGGGGCGCCATCCCGGAGATGTCACAATCAGCGATGCTTCGTCGAGATGAGAATGAGCCTCCTCGACGGTCATCGCGGATCCCCCGTGCCGGTCTGCAAGCTCACTAGCTGCAGCGAAATTACTATCGATGATGCACACCGACCATCCGAGTTGTGTGGCTATGTCAGCTGCGCCTCGGCCCGATACTCCAGCGCCAGCGATCCACACTGGACCTCCAGGTTGAGGAAGATATGACGATGATGTCTGGACGTGAGACATAATGATGTTCTCTTTCCGTACGGGGTCTCGGGCTCGGTGTAGACGGTGACGTGGCTGCGGATAGTAGCGCTGGTGAATCCACTTCAGGTACTAGCGAGAAAATAGCTAGCTGCTCGGTTTTGTTAGGTCCACCCTAACCAGTCAGCGTAGAACATACTCACTCCAGCGACGGCGAACATCGCTGTGAGCAGCCAGAAGCGGACGACCACGGTCGTTTCAGCCCATCCTCCATTTTCGAAATGGTGATGGATGGGCGCCATACGGAATGGCCGTTTACCTGTTGAACGAAAACTGACAACTTGAATAACAACTGAGATCGTTTCAGCGACGAACAGAGCGCCGATAACGATCATTAGCAATTCAGTTCGTGATGTCACCGATAAACCGGCAACGAGTCCGCCCAAGGCCAAAGAACCGGTGTCGCCCATGAAAATTTTTGCCGGGGCCGCATTCCACCACAGAAAACCGAGACACGCACCCAAACCGCATGCTGCCAAAATGGAGAGGTCTAAGGGGTCTCTCACCTGGTAGCACGCGACCGAAGCGTTAGAGGCACACGAGTTACGGAATTGCCAAAAGGTCATGATGGAGTACGCGGCCATCACGATCGCAGTTGTCCCTGCAGCGAGACCATCGAGGCCGTCGGTAAGGTTCACAGCATTTGACCAGGCAGTGACCAAAATGTAGATGAATAACAAGAATATGAGGGTTCCAATGATGCCACCGCCAATTGCGATATCAAAGGTATCGATATCACGGACGAAGGATAGCTTCGTCGAGGCAGGTTTCAGACCGTGCTCATTGAGGAACAAGAGACACAGCACGCCGAAACCGATGGCGAGAATGGCTTGACCGAGCAGCTTTCCTTTTTTATTCAGGCCAAGATTCCGCGCCTTCGCCAGCTTGATGTAGTCATCGAGGAAGCCAAGGAACCCCATTCCCACTGTCAGGCCGAGAACTAATAGGCCTGATGCTGTGGGCTTGTAGCTCGACGGGGTAAACACAGAGGCGAGGTGCGCAAGAAAATACCCACCCACGATGGCGACGATGATGGCGATACCACCCATCGTGGGAGTGCCACGCTTGCGCAAATGCGATCGTGGACCCTCCTCACGGATCTCCTGCCCCAGGCCTTCGTCGGAAAAGCGACGAATCAAGATCGGGGTAAAAAGGATTGCAATAATAAAAGAAACGGCGCCGCCGATGATGATATGAACCATTACTCTCCGTTCCCTTCATCCTGACCAGACAACAGCCCTTCCGCGACTCTCCACAGTCCATCTGAGTATGAAGCCTTGATGAGGACAACATCGCCCGGACGAACTGACGACCACACATTATCGACAGCCGCGTCGACGTCGTCCACATGGGTGACATCAACACCCGACTCCTTAGCCCCGTGGGCTAAAGCTCGCTGGTTAACACCATTCCCGACGACAACAACGTGATTAATCTGGTACCGGCCCAGTTCTTCACCGATCGAGTAGTGTTCGTCGGTGGCGGAGGCTCCCAATTCCCCCATCTGGCCTAAGACTGCCCAAGATTGAACATTCTCCCGCGCCCGGACAGTGGACGCCAATGCGGCGATTCCGGCCCGCATCGAGTCGGGGTTTGCGTTGTACGAATCGTTGATGATCGTTACTCCGTCACGCCGGTTGCGTACATCCATCCGATTTGCACTCGCCGCAGTATGGTGCGACAACGCGGTGGCGATCTTATCCACGGGTATGCCGACAGCACATCCCACGGCTGCAGCTGCGAGAGCATTCGCAACTTGATGTTGTCCATAAACCTGTAACTGCACGGGAGCAGACTCCCCCGTCGGCATCGTCAAGGTAAAGGATGCCCGAGCAGAACTATCTAACACCACATCAGTAGCAATCACACTGTCGCGGTCGATCGGGTTATCGGTGTCTTCGCTTGGGCTCACCGAAAAAGTAATCACCCGAGCCGAGGTCCGTGCTGCCATCCCTGAAACCAAACGATCATCGGCGTTGAGTATCGCGACGCCATCTTCCTCTGCCGACGGCAAAGCCTCGACGAGTTCACCTTTGGCTTGAGCAATGGCCTCTCGGGATCCAAATTCGCCCAGATGGGCCGTACCAACATTAAGAACCGCACCAATCGTCGGAGGCGCAATGTGTGCTAAGTGAGCGATGTGGCCAATTCCCCGAGCGCTCATTTCGGCAACTAAAAAACGCGTCGATTCGGTGCATCGTAAAGCGGTATAAGGGTGCCCAATTTCATTATTAAAAGACCCCGGTGGTGCCACCGTCTCGCCTTGAGAGCGAAGAATCGTCGCAATCATATCCTTTGTCGACGTTTTCCCGGCGGAACCCGTCACACCGATCACCCGTAGGTCGTGATGAGCGACTAATTCAGTGACCGTGTGGTGGGCAAGCTTACTGAGGGCAGCCAATGCCGCCTCACCTTCCCCATCCCGGTCATATTCCAACGCAGTGGCATTAGTCTCCACGTGCTCAACGTGAGGAATGATGACGGCGGGTACGCCCATATCACGTGATAACAGGGCGAGAGTAGCTCCGTCTTTAATAGCTTGGGCGGCGAAATCGTGGCCATTGACTCGAGCTCCCGGCAACGCCAGAAATACTGAACCAGGGGCAATCTTCCTCGAATCGAACTCGACGGGCCCCGGTACTACTGCGTCGGGTTCAATATTGACGAGATATCCGCCGGTAATATCCGCGAGACGCCCCGCCGTCATGGGAATCATGGTTGGCTACCTCTTTCACTACGCCCGTACATGTGATGGCACATAACTACTTTTATTTCTCCATCGAGCTATTAAGTTTATCTTCGATACTTCGGCGTGTTTCGACCCGATCATCAAATGGGTGAGTTGTATCGCCAATCAATTGACCAGTTTCATGCCCTTTACCTGCGACAATAACTGCGTCACCCGGCTGAGCCCACTGGATCGCTGCTCGAATCGCTTCCCTGCGATCACCGATCTCACGAATGGTAGGCCGATGCTCCGAAACTTCTGTTTTTACTTTGTTGGGATTTTCGTCCGTACGGTCAACAACTGCCTTCGCCCCTGCCACCACTTGCTGCCTGATGGCAGCTGGATCTTCACTGCGCGGGTTGTCATCGGTGACAACAACAAGATCACTGCGTAGGGCTGCTTCACGCCCCATGATGGGACGTTTGGAATGATCCCGATCCCCGCCGGCACCGACGACAATGGCAATCCTGCCCCGCACATGTGCACGGAGCGTATCTAATACGGCAGCGATCGCCCCAGGTTTATGGGCATAGTCCACGACGGCCATAAAATCCTGGCCACAATCAATACGTTCTAACCGGCCGGGGACGGTCACCGTGGAGAGCCCCTCAATTGCCTCCTCAGCTTTCATACCAGTCTTCACAAGGAGCCCCAGCGCTAACATCGCATTAGCGACGTTAAAACGGCCAGGCATCGGTATATGTAAAGTCATCCCCTTCGTACCGAAGCCGTAGAGCTCGGCAGTCTGAACACCGTTATCCATGACTGAGGATGGCCCCGCCCACACATCCGGCTGAAGCGATGCGTCATGTTCCGACGTAGCTACCGTCGATACTGTGAAAGGATGAGGCAGCATCGTCGCTAACCTCTGCCCCCACGCGTCATCAATGCATACGACGGCACGCTCGGCATGTAGGGGCGAATCCTCCTTAAAAAGCCGCGCCTTCGTCTGGAAATAATCCTCCATCGTAGGGTGGAAATCAAGGTGATCCTGGGACAAATTAGTGAATCCCGCGACAGAGAAATGAGTTCCCAAGACACGACCTAACGCGATCGCGTGGCTGGAAACCTCCATCACCACGTGCGTCACACCTCGCTTTTTCATCATCGCGAAAAGCGATTGAAGGTTTGGGGCTTCGGGGGTAGTGAGAGTTGATGGAACCTTCTCCCCATTAATCCTGGTACCCGTGGTACCGATCAGCCCGGTTGATATGCCGTGATGAAGGAGAGCAGCTTCGACCATGTAGCTCGTGGTGGTTTTACCTGCTGTCCCGGTGATTCCAATCACTGTCAAGTCGCGTGAGGGATGATTATAAACAGCCGACGACACCAGCCCTAGCACGGCACGAACATCATCAACGACGATAATCGGCAAATCGTCACGCGTGACTTTCTCTACCCCAGCGTGATCAGTCAAGACCGCTGCTGCTGATGATGAATCCGCAAATTGCGCTCCATGGACATGAAGTCCGGGTACTCCAGCAAAAAGGCCACCTTCTGGCAGAGCCTGAGCATTGAGCCCAATATCCGTGACGACGAGGTTCGGGTCATCAGTCCTCATGAGGCGGCCACCCGATATTTCCGCAAGTTCTTCCAGCGTTGCCATGACAATCTCCTTGATCACGATGTAGACGGCGAAGGATAACGCGATAAACGATGCTTCGGACAGTAGAAACCTTTAGCTACCCTGCCTGTAACAAGAGGGTGTCACCTGGTTCTTTCGAAGGTGGGACGTTGTAGCGGTTAAGCGCCCACGAAGCGATGTCGTGGAACAGTGGCGCTGCCGACTGACCACCTTCACCATGAACACCACGGGCCGGGTTATTCAACATGATGGCAACGACGAAACGTGGATCATCAGCCGGAGCGATTCCGGCGAAAGTGATCCAGTATTTCGAATTGGAATATGCTCCGGTGTCCGGGTCAACCTGTTGGGCTGTTCCCGTCTTTCCTGCGATTTGATACCCGTCGATGGCCGCGCCGGGACCGGTACCCTGCTGGTTCCCGCCGTCGTTCTGGACAACCCCGCGGAACATATTGCGGACTGTTCGCGCCGTCTGGGCACTCACCACCCTCGTTTCGCTTGGAGCGTCAGTGGATACTTCGTTTCCGTCGGGGTCTTTAATACCCTTCACTATTCGGGGTTCAATACGTACCCCGTCATTAGCGATGGTTTGGTAAATGCTCGCCATCTGAAGGAGGGATGTTGAAAAGCCCTGGCCGATGGGGAGGTTCGCAAATGTACCGGCTGCCCACTGGGAGCGCGGAGGCAGAAATCCGCTGGTCTCGTTGGGCAGTTCGACTCCCGTCGCCTGTCCGATCCCGAACTTATTCAGGTAATTATCAAACGAATCTGGCCCAACCCGCTGCGCAAGCATCAACGTTCCGACGTTGGACGACTTACTGAAAATACCTGTCGTGGTGTACGGGGTGACTCCGTGATCCCACGCATCCTTGACAGTGACACCAGAATCATTAATTGACCCTGGTACCTGCAGGACTTCGTCGGGCGTGGTTTTCTTATCCTCGATCGATGCTGCGGCGGTAATAACCTTGCCGACAGATCCCGGTTCAAAGGGGTTACTTATTGTCCGATCGCCAAACTGCTTGCCTTCTTTGAGCTGCTTCTCGATGTCCCCATTAGGGTCAATCGTTCCGGACGTCGCCATGGACAAGATGTGGCCGGACTTGGCATCAAGAACCACCGCGCTAGCGTCCTCTGCGCCGGAATTGGCCTTAGCTTGTTCCAGGCTCTGCTGCACGAAGGTCTGCATGTCGTTATCTAAGGTCAGCTGGTAGCTATCCCCATCGATCGCCGGGTGTTCGTCCCGACGTGAACCAGGGATTGCCATCCCTTGGGCGGCTATATCGACGGTATAACTTCCGTTCGTCCCCTGAAGATCAGAGTCTTGTGACAGCTCCAACCCGAACTGTCCCGATCCATCCTGGCTTATCTTGCCTAGAACATTTTCACCGATAGCGCCATTCGGGTACTGGCGGACGTCTTGTCGCTCCGCAGTGATCTCTGGATACTTTTTAACGATTTTCTCCGCTTTATCCGGATCCACATTTCGTACCAGAACGGAATAATCGTCATCGGAGGTTAATTTCTTCTCAATATCCTCTGACTTCACATCATCTGCTTTATCGTCATCACCAATCATCCGAGGAAGATCGTCGGCAATATCCTTCATACGTTGATCAGGATCTGGATAACTATCGGGGTTGATCTCATGCCGCTTTTCCATGAAGCTGCGCAATTTGTTCGGATGCACAGACAGCAATGATGATTCCATTGTGTAGGCAAGATCCTCACCGTTGGCGTCCGTGATAGTCCCGCGTCGAGCCGGTTCGGCAATTTTTACCCGACGCTGTTCCTGAGCCTGAGACGACAAGTTCGGCCCGATGATGAGCTGAACCCATACCAAACGCAAAATAAGGACGATCAGTAAAGCGATGATGATCGCCCGAAGAAGATTGAGGCGCCGCATGGCCGCCTTGGCACCTGTTATTAACGACGTCCCCGCCATGCTGTTGCGTAACGATGCATCAGGAGAGCTGCTTTTTCTGGGATTCCGGGGCCGACGAGATGAACTGCTACTCATGGATTCTCCGGTCCCCCTTCTCATGCCTCATTTACCTGATCACCACATATCTTCTACAGATTACTGCCACCACCCGATGGTGGGAGTTCCGCGCTCACATCCAGAGCCCTCGCAAAATAGTACACAAGCCTCCTGACACGTCCGGTTCACCTCACACCACCAGACCTGGCCTGCGACGATTAGCGAACCGGACTATGTCCGAATAGTCCTAGGGGGTCGGCACGGCAGCATCGTCACCCGGTGAGGCTTCCGGCGCTGGGTTGGTGTTTTCCACCTGGTCTGCAGGTAACGGGGCTTCACGGTCAAGTCCTTCACCCTGATTAGCCGCCTGGTTATCGCCCTGTGCCGCTACTGCCCCAGCCGTATTATCCTGGTACGGAGCCAATTGTGCTGGTCGGTTGTTATCACGGCCTGACGAGGAAGAAGACGTAGCAGACCGTGAGGTATTTTTCGTTTTCTCGGGATCCGACGAGGCCTTCGCTTTGGGATCCGCACCGCTATTAATGTCGTGAATTTCGTGAGTTTTCGAAGGATCGGCGGCCCTATTTTCAACCACGGAACCATCGGGATTGACGGTCATAATTCCTGGTTGATCAGGAACAACCATGCCGTCCTCCGAGGCCTTTTTGGCAACTTCTGAGTTAGAGCTTGCGTTCTTGACGTCGCGATGCAGTCCTTCCAACTCGTTATCCAGCGTTGTCTTTTGATCTTTCGCTTTCTGAATAGCGAACGACTGCTGCGTCGTCACTCCAGAAAGGTACATCGTGACGCCCACGCCGAGGCCGATAAACAAGATACATATGACGATGAACTGGATCGTGGTCCTCTTGACCCGTCGTTCTTCGGACACGACGCGTCGGCCCCGGACAGAGATGACCTGGCGAGAGCCCATTCTCTTCGCAGCACTCGTCCTCTTTTTCTTCGCTACGGACGCGCTTGAAGAGTGGAAGTTATTTTTCTGTCGACGCGACGGAACGGGTGTTTCTGCTCGTCGTTCACGTGAGGTGGTCCGCGTCATCGTCGCCGTAGAGGCGCGCCCCGCGGTGTCGACGTCATGGTCGTGGCTTGCCCGTCGAGCTGTCGTTCCAGCCCCTGTCAAGGTAGTCATTGTTCTCCTTCGACGTCTTCGCGGTGTGAAATACTCTGTTGTCCAGAAGAGACCATCTGTTCTCTTCCCATTCGGTGACCCCCGGGCCGGGATTTCTCTCGAGCTAAATACGTGGTGGATGATCCCGTAGCTCTTACCGAGGTACCGCCCGGTGGCGCACTCGCGTGCGAGTAGCCCGTTCTTTCTACGGCACGTACGCGGACCGAATGTGCACGCGGATTCTTACTATTCTCCTGCTCACCCGCTTTTTCCGAGCCCCGAGTCACCAAATGAAAATCGGGGGCGCTGTTAGGCAGATCGATAGGAAGTCCCGGAGGCGTCTTCGATTTGGTGAGCTCCGCCAGTTCCCTTTTTACAATTTTGTCTTCAAGGCTTTGGTAGCTCATGAACACTGCCCGGCCGCCCAGATGGAGATATGAGCAGACTTTCGGGATAACCCTACGCAGAGCATCCAGTTCAGCGTTGACTTCAATGCGCAAAGCCTGAAAGGTCCTCTTCGCTGGGTGGCCCCCATGACGTCGCGCCGACGCCGGAATTGTTACGTAGATAAGTTCCACTAACCGCTGCGACGTGGACCATGGTTCTCTCTCACGCTCACGAACAATGGCGCGGGCGAGAGGCCCAGCAAAGCGTTCATCCCCATATGTTTTTAAGATACGAGCCAGTTCACCGTGGCTATACGTATTAAGGACATCTGCGGCAGTTTTTCCCGTCGACGTATCCATCCGCATGTCCAGCGGCCCGTCGTCACGATAGGTAAAACCCCGATCCACTTGATCTAACTGCATCGACGACACACCAAGATCGAAGAACCCGGCACTGAGACCGTGAGCGTGGAAAGCCTCGACAACCGGATGGTCAACCTCTTGTAATGCCTCATCGAAGTGATCGAAACGCGCATGTACTGGATAAAACCGGTCCTGAAATCGGGAAAGCCGCTGAGTGGTTCGGGACAGTTCTGTCCCGTCACGATCGATTCCGATCACCATTGCCGACGGGAAACGCTCGAGGAAAGATTCACTGTGCCCACCAGCACCGAGGGTGCCGTCGAGGATGATCGATGGTGCCGAGCTCTCTGCTGATTTTGTGACCGTGGGAGCTATGAGCTCAACCATGCGTTCCAACATGACGGGAACGTGACCATGTGTACCAATGTGGCGGTCGGCCATTGTCCCCTCTTTCATCGTCGCGGTCAGAATAACGGGTGGTCAGAGTTGTCAGTGTGGGCAGTCGTCATGGGCTCGTGAAGAGGAATGTAAACAGGGCCCTACCCGCTCAGTGCCTGGTGTTGGGGAAGTACATCAGGATCCAAACGGGCAGAGGCCTGCGAACATTCCTTACACTCGCTGTAGATCATCACGACGTTCGACCATGTGGGTGGTGAAAATGAAGGACTTCTTAGAGGAAGTCCATGAAAGCAGCATCGTCACCGTTGGCGTAGCTTTCTTCATGTTCGGCTTGATACTGATTCCACGACTCCGCATTCCAGATTTCTACGAAGTCAACAGAACCAATCACGACGCATTCTTTACTTAACCCCGCGTAGCGACGATGATCAGGCGAAATCGTTATTCGCCCATGACCATCAACGGATTGTTCATCCGCGCTGGCCGCTAGGTTACGCACAAATGCACGAGCCTCTGGGTTAGTCCGAGATGCAGCAGCGGCTTTACGAGCGCGTTCGAGGAACACGTCACGCGGGTAGATGGCTAAAGAATGGTCTTGGCCTTTCGTCACCATCAAGCCTTCTGCTAACTCATCGCGAAACTTAGCCGGAAGAGTCAAGCGTCCCTTGTCGTCCATCTTGGGGGTGAAAGTACCGAAGAACATGACCTTCGGACTCCTTCCCTCAACATCGGCGACCCACATCCAGTCGATTGCCCTGCCGTTATTAGCGCCGGCCGCCAATAACAACAGTCGTCTACAGATTTAGTGCGACGAACTTACCTTGTCCGCCATTGGCACCCACTTTAACCCACTCCGCCCCACAACGCACCATTGGCACGACGCTTTCAGCAAATCTTTAGCTTTTTTTCATGATGGCAACGCCATCCAACCACAGAGTGAACTGGCGATGCTATGACATTTTCTACCATTGACGTGCGAAAATACATCATCGAATCGCAAAATATCCGACGATGAAAAAGCCGATTGCGCCTCTTCGTCACGGGGTGTCATCCAACCCCATCGAAGGCCTACCGCGCTAAGGTCAGAACACTATGCAGCCGGAAAGGTCGCCACAGCTATGCCACTTCTGTCACACAGATTAATTCGCACCCCCTGAGCCAAAAAATAACACCACGTTGAGGGAAGAGCCGATAATCAACGGGAAAGAGTGGGGCAAAGTGGGGGATTTCTGAATACTGACCTGTGCACACGGAAAAGCCCTGGTGATGAGCTTGTACTCACCACCAGGGCTACAGTGTCTTGTTAAACACTTTTAGGTGTTAGGGAAAGCCATTCAACAAACCTCTGGTTCCCATACGCAGAACACAGTTCACATGGAGGAACCAGGGTGGACATTAGCGCTCAAAACGTCGACGGAAATTTTCTTCCATACCGCCCGAACGGCTGCTCAATGACGACTTACGAGCTTTCCGCTGCTTCTTTGCTGCTTTGTCGGACCGATCCCCCACTTTGAGTTTCGACGAGCGGTCACCGCGTAAACCGATCACCCCGGCGGCGAACATCACCAAAAAACCGGCAACCGACATCACTACAAACCACAAGCTCGCTTGCGATAGAGCTATACCGCCAACAAGTAAGACGAGGCCAAGGATCAGCAGAGCAACGACTTTGACGAAGGCGCCACCACGCTGGATTGACCCGACGTTTTTACCAAAGTCAGGGTCTTCCTGATACAGAGCATTCTCGATTTCGTCGAGGACACGCTGCTCTTGCTCTGAGAGGGCCACAACTCCTCCATTTTCCATGAAAGTACCGTTTTCTACCTGGCATAACGCTACAGGTGCCAAAACAGTTCCGTTTATAACTTCATTGTAACCACCATGCACCCCCATTTCTCCACCCCGGTCTGCGAAATAATGAATGCCGTCACACCCAACCCCCGGGAGGCGTAACCCATGCCCCGACTGACTCAACCTCGCTGAGGTCTCCTTGCTTTAAGCTGCGGCCGGTACCCATGCGTACCGATTATTCACAGCAGCGCGGAAATCCAACACGAGCTGTTCAAAGTGTTCAATATCAGTAACTGTCAGGGAGGGAGACAATCCCAACCGAACTCGTTCCTTTACAGGCGAGTATCGCCGGAAAACATCTGCCCACGGGCCCAGTTGCCCGCCATAACGGGCAAGCAACGTCCACGCGTCACCCCTCGGCTTCCTTTTTCGGCTCGAGATAGCGTCCTCGATAACAGCTCCAGCAAGTCGGAGCGCTGCGTAATAGGAGTCCAGCAAGCGTCGTTCCAATTCATCCTGGCTGACGTCGTCAGTTTTATTAGCCAGCAATGCATCCGCTTTTCTGAGAAAACTTACCGTTGCCGCGTTCATCATCATCCACTCCTTGGAGTCTTCGTCTCTACGCTTTCGAGCTAGCACTGCAGTTACCGAACAGCGTCGCCATCCAGCGATTTCTCTATCGAGCGCCTATTTCCTTGTTGACACTTGACACACTACGAAGAGGTGCGGACATGAGAGGCGAACAGAGTTGCATAAATCGAACTTACGTTCGAACTTAGCGATAAATCCTTCTCCCACTTCTCCCCCGGTTAACTCCCCCGCTCCGGTTCGCGCGTGGTTTCATTAAAGAATGCCCATCACTCTCACCCCGTTGACCGCAGCGCAATTTCGTCGACGAGTTCCCGAAATGGTCTCTATCTATATTCGGGCGATGGGCTACAGCTCCACAATCTCTGGCGCCCGACAGTCGGCATGGAACACTCACTCGCGATACCTTGGCTTCCACTCCGTGGCAGCTATCGAGCATCCAGCAGGAGAAGAACCAAACCCTAAAGATCCCACACAGCCCATCCGTGGTTTTATTTACGGCTATCGAGGCGGCAATGGGCAATGGTGGAACACGCAGGTCAAGGCTGCTCTTATGGTTGCTGGGGTCCCACCATCACTCCGTATCCAGCTCCTGGACAACTACACAGAACTCACCGAAATTCACGTGGACCCGTCGTGGCAAGGTAACAATATTGGTCGCCGCTTGCTGACTATCTTAGCCGACAGTCTCACGAGCCAGCGGCTGCTTCTTTCTACCCCCGAAGTCACCTGTGAAAACAACCGCGCATTCCATCTCTATCGACGACTAGGATTCACTGACGTCGTTAGAAATATGCACTTCCCCGGTGATCCACGCCCCTTTGCCATCCTAGGAAGCCGGTTACCCCTGGGAGACCACTCACCATTGATATAGACGTGGCACTATAGAAGTCATCGGACCGCATCATGTCCGTGATCGGTCCCCCAGGCCGGAGCCATTCCTAAATTGTGCAGCACTTCTTGTGTCGCTCGGGCAAAGTTCAACGTCATAAAATGTAGGTCAGGCGCACCTTCACTGATCAGACGCTCCGCCATGGCCGTCGTATGAGCAATACCGATCTTCCGAATTTCCTGCCGGACTCGCGGATCAGAAGGATCACCAGAGGTAGTAGCTTTTTCCAGGCGTTCCTCCAGGTCTGCCGGAACGCGACACCCCGCCAACTCACGCTGTCTGCGCAGAGACTTTAACGAGGTGATTGGCATGAGCCCAGGAATCACGGGTTTGGCTCCATGAACGGGATCCGCCGCAGCGAGTCGATCACGAAGACGCAGATAATAATCGACATCAAAGAACATTTGAGTAATGGAATAGCTAGCACCTGCTCGAAGCTTAGCAATCGTATAAGCGGTATCTGAATCCAGATCGGTGGCACGATAGTGCTTATCGGGAAATGATGCGATTCCAATCTCGAATTGTCGTTTTGTATCACACTCTTGGATAAGCTTGATCAGGTCGATAGCATGTTCCAGCCCACCCGGTGCGGAAACCCATTCGCCCGTGGGGTCTCCTGGCGGATCACCCCGCAGCGCCAAAATATTAGTTAATCCACATTCTTGATAGCTTGCAATGATCTCCTTCAGTTCATCCACCGTGTGCTGCACCAACGTCAAATGAACTAGCGTTGTCAAGGGAGTATGTGCCAGCTCCTGGCCAATCCGAATAGTACGGCTACGGCTAGAACCACCTGCGCCATAGGTCACCGAGACAAAGCTCGCACCAAGATCATGAAACGTCGCAGCAGCGTCATTAAGACGACGTTCCGCAGCGTCATCACGCGGGGGCATAAATTCCACGGAAAATGGCACAGGCCCTGGCGTCGGCAAGGAAATAGCCTGAGAAACCGGGACTTGTTGATAAATTGGCCGAGGTGGACGATTCGCGGGCGTATGCGCCGAGTTGGGCGAGGACATAAATAGGTATCTTAGAAAAAGAAAGGTGCGACGACCAGTAAAACTATCAGGTAATGGTGTGGACAATACGTCTACGTTGGATCCACGGTGTTGGTTATGCCAATCAACAACCGAGTTGTCTTAACCCCCCATGATGCCGTGTAGTTTTACCTTAAAGCTCCTCAACTGCCAATAACCCAAACGTGAATCGTGAGTGAGTTCGCTATCGTGACTAATCAAATAGGTGATACACAATCTATGCCGCGCTCTGTTGACGACATACCCCACTGTGTCATCACGCACCTCAATGAGTTCTTCATGCATCGTCGACCAGCCATGAAAGCTATTTCTCCCGTAGCAGAAGAAGCAATGACTGCCCTCACCGATTTCACGATCAATGGCGGCAAACGAATCCGACCAACATTTGCATGGTTGGGATGGATGGGTTCCTTACAGTTAATGTTCTCGGACACAACAGACCATCCGGATGCCACCGCCGTCATGCATGCGGTGTCCTCATTGGAGCTATTGCAGTCCTGTGCCCTGATTCATGACGACATTATTGATTCATCAGCAACACGGCGCGGAATGCCAACAGTTCATGAGCACTTCAAGCAGTCGCATTCAGCCCAAGCCTGGCATGGCCGAGGAGAAAACTACGGGAATGCGGTCGCGATTCTCATTGGCGACTTGGCCTTGAGCTGGGCAGATGACATGTTCATGGAGGCTGCATTAGCTCCAGCCCAGCGCGAGCGTGCATGGCAGCCCTGGCAAGACATGCGTACGGAAGTGGTCTGCGGCCAAATTATGGATGTCACTGCCGAGGCTCAGGCGGATGGTTCGTTGCGTACAGCAGAGAGGGTTAATCAATATAAGACGGCGGCATACACCGTCGAGCGCCCCCTCCATATCGGAGCCGCTCTGGCGGGGGCAGCGCAGACTACAGTGACAGCGCTACGGACATTTGGACGTGACATCGGTGTCGCTTTCCAGTTACGCGATGACCAGCTAGGTGTTTTTGGCGACCCGGAGGTAACCGGGAAGCCATCGGGAGATGACCTGCGCGAAGGCAAGCGCACCACATTAGTGGCTCTCACACTGGAGAATGTCTCAGAGTCGGATCGCGGGACACTGGAATCTAGTCTGGGGCAACCCTTGAGTGAGCGGGACGTTGATCATCTACGAGCGATTATTAAAAAGTCCGGCGCCTATGACCGCGTTGAAAAGCAGATCGATAGTTTGGTGACATCTGCGGTCGACGCGCTCGCCGACGCGCGCTTATCTGACGACGCTGACCGCGCCTTGAGGGCGATGGCTATTTCGTCGACGGAGCGTCGTCGATGAGCACATCGTTCCTTTCTCATTACTTGTCGACGCCCCGACGCACGATATCAGGCCGAACCGATCGTATTGTTGTGGTGGGAGCTGGCTTATCTGGCCTGGCTGCGGGGGTGTTGTTGGCTGGCTCCGGACGTTCAGTGACGGTGGTGGAGAGAGAAAACCACGTGGGTGGACGCGCTGCGACCGAGACGGTCTCTACTCCTCTGGGGGATGTCCGCATCGATACGGGCGCGACGGTGGTGACGATGCCGTGGCTTGTCGATGAGATTTTGGCGTCAGTGGGGCTGTCAACGAGTGACCTAGCGCCTGATTTCTCATATCAGCGTTTATCCCCGGCGTATCATGCACTGTTTTCATCAGGACGGCATCTCGACGTGTTCGCTGAGGAAGCTACTCAGGAGGCAACTGTCGGGGGCGATAGCCGGATGGACCATGAGATCCGTCGGTTCGCCCGGGGGAAGTTTGACGACACGCACCACCACACCTGCAACGCGAGCCGTGATGGTTTCACCGAATCCCGTGTTAACGGTGTGCGGGGATATCGCCGGTGGGCACGGTCAATGTTTGATGCGTGCTTTTCCGACTTAATGAACGCCGATTTTGATTCAGTGTGGGACCTTGTTCGGACCCGGGAATCGGCACGTAGCCTGGCGCGGGTCGCCCGTCGTGGCGGCTTCGGCTCTTTGGGCCGGGCAGCAGAGCACTACATTTCCGATGATGAGCTTCGGAAGGTGTTTTCGTTCCAGGCTCTATACGCGGGCGTCCCGCCCAAAAAGGCTCGGGCTGTATACGCAACAATTTCCCACATGGATACCGGGATGGGGGTCTTTTATCCCATCCGTGGGCCGCAGGGTTCGGGAGTCGGCACCCTGTGCGACATTCTCGCAGCGGCACTAAAGCAATCCGAGGGCGAGCTCATGCTCAACACACAGGTCACCTCATTGGCCTGTGCATCTCACGGATCCTCCCGGACCAATGCCGACAAAATTAATGAGGTGGTGACAACTCAGGGAACGTTACCTGCCGACGTGGTGATTACCACATGTGACATCCCTGAACTCAATGCCATATCGGGCCGACAGGGCCGCCGGACGATGAGGTGGTCCCCCTCTGCATTCGTGATGCACGGCGCAATCCCTCGTGAGGTAGCACGCCACTGGCCTGGTGGGCATCACACCATCTCTTTTGGGAACGAGTGGGACCGTACGTTCTTAGAAATCACCGCCCCTCATGGTCGTGGACGCCTGATGTCCGATCCTTCGCTCTTAGTTACTCGCCCTGCCTGTTCAGCGCCTGATTTAATCTCAACGTCGACGACGTCACCCCATGTTCCTATCGAACCGGTCAGTGTTTTGGCACCGTGCCCCAACACCGAATCGGCCACCATCAACTGGACGTCATTGTCCTCGTCCTATCAAAAAGATCTCTTATCGATCCTGGAAGATCGCGGGTTCGATGGCATCCATGAGTCATTCTCCGTCGGGAAAGTGGATACGCCCGACACATGGTCGGCCCTAGGTTTGGGGGCAGGAACTCCTTTCGCCCCCGCTCATCTGTTTCAACAAACGGGGCCATTTCGGTTCCGCAATTTTCCCGTGCGTTCGTTCTCTAACCTCATTCACGCTGGATCAAGTACGACGCCTGGTGTTGGGGTCCCCACTGTTATCCTTTCAGGAGCGCTTGCAGCTGCTCGGATAACGCGAGGTGATCATCCATGAGCACCCCTTTACGCATGAATCCACTACGTCGACCACTGTGGTGGGGAACGGTCGCGTCCATACTACTGATGGTGTCATCGTGGAGTTCCGGGGCTCAACGTACCCGGGGGGGAATCGTTCGGATGCTCAATCTGGACTGGATCATGTATGGGCATGTCAAGAATATTGGCTTCATCTTGTCCTGGGTAGCACTGGGGCTGCTACTGTACTGCTGGTGTCTGTGGGGGCGGATTGTCTATCGCGAACAACCCACCGTCCGCGAATCTGTAAAAACGCTGGTGGGATGGATAGTTCCCCTCCTTTTCGCTTCCCCGATGTACTCACGCGATATCTATTCCTACCTGGTTCAGGGGGCAATGGTTCGTGATGGATTTGATCCCTATAAAGATGGGGCTGCCGTCAATCCTGGCCCGATGTTGCTGGAAGTCAGCCCAGATTGGAGAAACACCACCACCCCATATGGGCCACTCCATTTGTGGATCGGCGACGGAATAACAAGCCTGGTCGGATCGAATATCACCATCGGGGTTTTCCTCTACAAACTCATCTCCGTCGCAGGCTATGCCACTATTGCTTGGGCGGTGATATCAATTGCCCGACATATCGGCGGAAACCCCGCGGAGGCCCTCTGGCTTGGTGTTGCGAACCCGGTCGTCTTCCTCCATCTCGTGGGGGGTATGCACAATGAATCAGTCATGGTAGCCTTTTCCTGCCTCGGGCTGGTTTTGGCTTTACGACGCCACCCACTGTGGGGTGCCCTTTTCATTGGCATTGGTTTTTCACTGAAGGCGACAGCTCTCGTAACACTCCCCTTCCTCATCTGGATCGCAATGCGACAGCGGGGAATTGCCCCCTCCACATGGTCGTTTCGCGATCCCCGGCGAACGTTCGAGTCCCTGAAGAAAGCCATTCCCTCATTCGTGTTGTATGGAATCACCACTGTGATGATCGTCTGCACGGTATTGACGGCCATTACCTATGCTTCGGGGAGCTCGTGGGGCTGGGTGTCTCAGCTGAGCGGGAATACGAAGGTCATCAACCTCTTAGCCCTCCCCAGCTTCCTGGCTCAGTTTACGGCCGCTTTCGCAGCCTCGTTCTTCCCTGGCGCGACGTTCAACTCGGTGCTGTCGATCTACCGGAGTATCTCGATGATCATCATGGTTGTACTCCTGATCGTGGTCTGGTGGCGCTTCCGCCAGACTCCACGCCGTGCCATTGAGGGGGCAGCATGGGCATATTTGATTACGTGCATTTTTAATGCCGTAACACTGCCGTGGTATTACGCTGCTGGCGTCGTTCTTGTCGGTACTTTCCATCCATCACCACGGATTACGCACTTCACTGTTATTGCGTCGCTTATCGTGGCGGGATCCTTCACAGGGTCTGGCAACAATTGGTTGTACAGATGGTCCTGGATGTGGATCGTGATAACGATTGCCTTCGTTCTTTACTTCGCCGTTTTCCGAAGCGAAGACTCAAAATCCCATCGCTTGGGCACGGCGCATAACCTCACGGGCTAGATGACCGTGGAGTGCGTCGATGGGGCGTCCTGGCAGTGTGTCATCGTCGGTAAAAAGGTAGTTGAGGATCTCTTCATTGGAATATCCGCCGTCGGACATGAGGGCAATGAGGCCGGGGACGTGCTTATTGATGGTCACGCGCTCACCGGGCTCAGGCTGGCCCTCGTCGTTAAGCCCATTAAAGAAGCGTGCTGGAATTTGCAGCTGTTTATCGCGATTGACCGCGATAAGCTGGCCTTTATTAATACGATCCCGAACCCGGCTGACGGGTTGGTGGAGATAGTCCGCAACCTCTGAGATCGGAAGGACGATTTCGCTGGCGGATAGTACATCGGGAGTTCTTGAGTTACTCTTCACGGTTTATACCGTAGCTGACAATCCCTAGTAATTTGGTGAGTGGAAAGCATCGGGCCGACACAACGGGCTAAGAGAGGACAACGACCACGTGCCTACATTGAGCCATGGAGATCTGATTGACCGCCGTTATCGCGTGCAATCACTTATCGCTCGTGGCGGCATGGCCGCGATTTATCGAGGCATTGATGAACGTCTCGATCGACCAGTGGCACTCAAAATTCTTGATGATCGTTTTGCCCACAATGATCAATTCCGAACCCGTTTTGAACGAGAAGCGCGCGCTGCGGCACGGTTGTCCCATCCATCGCTCGTTAATGTTTTTGACCAGGGGGATGATGGCACGAGTGTGTTCCTCGCCATGGAATTGGTCGACGGTGGCACGTTGCGGGAACTCTTGCGTGAGCGTGGGCCGATGCCCCCTCATGCGGCGACAGCCGTCATGGAACCAGTCTTGACTGCCCTCGGATTAGCACATTCTGCAGGACTGATTCACCGGGATGTAAAGCCCGAAAATATCCTGATCAGCGACGATCACCAGGTAAAACTAGCTGATTTTGGGCTGGTTCGGGCGACGGCTGAATCCTCCTTAACGACGACGTCGGTGATGATGGGTACCGTTGCGTATTTGTCTCCGGAGCAAGTGCGGGGCGGGAGCGTCGATGGCCGAAGCGACGTCTATTCGGCAGGTATTGTCCTGTACGAACTCTTGACGGGAACGACCCCTTTTCATGGTGATACGTCGCTGGCCACAGCCTATATGCGGCTTGATCACCCCGTCCCCCCAGCGTCTGAAGCTATCGACGGAGTCCCGGCAGAATTTGACCAACTGATATCCCGGGCAACTGCTCTACACCCCGATGATCGTTTTGCAGATGGGTCGGAATTTCGTACGGCGGTCATGCAGGTCGCCAATGAACTCAAACTCCCCTTGTCGTCATTCCGTGTTCCGGTTCCGATAGATTCTGCCTCTCACCGATCTCGGGATGCGGCTCGGGACGCGAAATCAGCCCAAACACCCGATGGTGGCGAGAGTGTCGGCCAACAAGATAGCCCTCAGAACGCCCCTGATAATGAGGGGACAACGGCCGTCGTAGGAAAGGTCGCCCCCATTCCACCGACAGACACGGTTGACCACGACCGCCATGCAGACAAACATGGCTCGACGGCAGTGTTGTTTCCGAATTACGATCTAAACCGCTCAACCGGAGATATGGCCTCCACACGGATTGATTTCCCAGAACGTCAGCCGGCGGAACCGGAGCCTGCCCACGTAGCGTCATCACCGGACGGAACCGAGACAACTTCGGCACCATCAACTGCTCATCACCGCACGTCGGTGGCGCATGACAAACCCCAGGTGGGTAACCATTCTCGCCTCGGCTGTGCCTTATGGACTGTTGTCGCACTTATCCTCGTCGGCGCGGTCAGTCTCGGAGCATGGTGGCTAGGGTCCGGCCGGTACGGAGAGATTCCGTCAGTGACTGGCTCGGAAGTATCAACCGCCCATCACGACATCACCGAGGCAGGTTTTGAGGTCACTGAAAAAACGGAATATTCCAATACTGTTCCCTCGAATACCGTTGCCTCGTCGTCGCCTCATGCAGGTAAGCGAGTAACAAAGGGAACGACGGTGACGTTGACCGTCTCCGCGGGGCGACCGACCGTTCCTGAGATTCCAGCAGACCGGTCGGTGGAAGCCTACACACGGACACTCTCTGATCGAACATTATCTTCGGGGACAACGAAGTCGGATTATTCTTCGGACGTCCCAGAGGGACAACTTCTTTCTGTCTCCCCCGCCCCGGGGAGCACGGTCGATGTGCGCTCCTCGGTGACCCTCACCATCAGTAAAGGCCCAAAACCTGTTTCCATCCCCGATGTCTCAGGAAAATCGGAAAATGATGCACGACACGAACTAGAGAAGGCGGGCCTTCATGTTGGCGACGTGTCGACGGACGACTCAGCAACCGACCTCCGACAGCGGGGCAAGGTGACGCGGACAGATCCTGGTGAAGGAACGGAAGTCAACGAAGGCTCTACCGTCAACCTCTTTGTTGCCCCGGACGTTGCAGTTCCACAATTAATCGGTTCGACGGTTAAAGAGGCTCGTGCGAAAGCGGACAAAGTTGGATTGAAAATCGACGCTGGAGACGCGAAGAACACTGATCGTGTCATCGTCCAAAATCCCCTGCCAGGTTTTTCTGCCGAGCGCGACTCGGTCATCACTATCAAAACTGTGAAGACTCTCTAGTCGGATGAGCTCGAGCTCGATCATCTTCTCGAGTACTATATCCACGTCCTCGTGATCATTGTCAGCGCAGCACGACACGCGTGCCTGCGCGTTATCGCTTCTTGTCATGAGAAGGGCTTTCGTGTGTCCCACCATTTAGACTCCGCTTCGCCGTCGGCACGTGCTGAGCTTTCCGCGTCTATCAAAAAAGACCAGCCATCACAGTCGACGCAGACAGACCCTGCTGAGGTCGCAGCACCAGCTTCGCCGTTGAGTGAATCACATGCCGACGACAGTGCGTCCTCGGACATGGTTGCAGGCGAAGGTAGTAAAAAAGTTACAGCAGCAACCGCGTCTGGCGAGCGCTTATTTCGTGAGTGGGACCGAAAAGCTCTCATCATTGCCGGAGCCCTCACTGCTGCATTTGTGGTAACTCGGGCCGTGATGTGGTGGCTCGACCACCACATCGGTGACTACTGGATGATCGACACCCCAGTGGACTATTACTTCAAAGGTCTCGACGACCCAGGTTCTGGGGCCATGCAAGAGTATCCAGTACCAGTCATGTGGATGGTCACCGTATTGAAGTGGCTAACCGTGGTCTTCTCCTCCGCCGACAAGGTCACCGTATCCATCTGGATGCTGTTAGTCGTTGACGCCGGCTTTTTTGCGTGGCTTACTGCCAGCCGACGATGGTGGGGCGCAGGATTCTGGGTTCTCTTCGGGTTGTTCTTCGGGCCTTTACTGTGGACCCGCTGGGATATCGTCCCCGCTGTGCTCGTAGCCGCCACACTGGTCACACTTGTTCGGCACCCAAAGGTCTCGGGCATTCTCTTGGGGTGCGCGACCATGATCAAACTGTGGCCGGCAATCATCGGCACTGCACTAGTCGGCTGGTGGAAGAGCCGACAGACATGGCAGCGTATCGCTTCATTCGCTGCCACGTGCGTTGTCATCGCGGCATTGTCAGTATGGGGGCACGGTTTCCACCGCATCACGTCAGTGTTCAATTACCAAGGCGATCGTGGACTTCAGATTGAGTCCATCCCCGCAACTGGTGTGATGTGGGCTGCCCACCACGGCGAAGACGCACTGAGTATTTCGTATGCGGCATCGCAGTCGTTTGAAGTGTTCGGCCCTTCGGTCTCCCGGTGGGAGACATTTGCGAGGATCTTGACCGTTATCATGATCCTCGTCTGCGTCTATCTGTGCATCACCGCGTTAATTGGGGCGACTGGTTTTCGACACATGTTCCCTCGCGCCGCAGACGGCACGTGGACACCGCCCCAACAACGCATGCTCGTCATTGAGAAAACGACTGAGAATGGCTGGTCAGCACGTCGCTCAGCTTGGTTGGCGCTAATCATTATCGGAGCCGTGCTGATCTCAAATAAGGTGATGTCCACTCAATACGTTGTGTGGTGGGCGGCTCCGCTCGCCGTGTGTCTTGATTCAGTTCATGGCAGTCCGGCGTCGGCAAGCAAACAATCAGCACGGAGTCTACGAATAGCTGGTGGCCTCATGCTGGTCATCGGCGGTTTGTCTCAGTGGATTTATCCCGTCGCTTATAACTCGATAATCAGCAATGACGACAGCCCCTCGGTGATGATTCTGGTTGTCCGCAATCTGCTTATCATTGCGACGTTCCTCACGGTGATGATTGGTTTCGCTAAAGAGCCTTCGGTTCGTCTTGTTCGTCTTCGCGATATCTCGGACATGATTCACCGGCGATACGCCCGCGGGCAATGGAGGGATATCACCATCGAACGCACGCCAATGTCCAGGCGATACCACGGGAAACATCGTCTACGTCGGTTGGTTACCAGTTCCCGTGAACCCAGCCAGGTCAGTGCGAATGAGAACGAGGCTGCGCGCGTCGAGCCGGACGGCTCTGCACTAACTGCACGTGAGGATCTGGACGCAGATACGACGCAACACCTGGACGAAGCACAACCTGACACGCCGTCGATCGACGAAGACACCACCACCGACGAGGAAGAGACCTCAATCGGGGGAGAAAACGAATCACAGGCATCGTCGCGACCATACGCGTGGCAAAGTGTTGGTCAGCGAATCCTCAATTCCGAGCTCACAGGCGTGTGTCTAATTGCGGTGGGGGTCTATGCGTTAGTGCAAACCATCGTGGGTATCGCCCTGGCCTACAATGCAAAGCTCTTTAATTCGTCTTTCTCGGATCAGATTCAATCATGGGATGCACAGTGGTTCACACGAATTGCTGAATTCGGTTACCGCGGGGGCGATGCGATTGACGGTAATCCCCCCGAGTTCCGCACAGTTGCTTTTCTTCCCGGAACACCGTGGTTTCTACGAGCCACCCACGCCATAACCGGATTGGATTGGGCCGCGGCTGGATTGCTCATGAACGCCGTCATCGGTGCCATTGCAACATGCATACTCGCCGCTATCATCCGTCAATTCACTCGCTCACTACTTGCAGTAGTACTCGCTGTAGCGGTGTTCGCTGGATTCCCAATGTCAGTGACGTACATGATGGCGTACTCCGAGGCACTCTTCGCGCTCTGCACGTTCCTTTTCATCCTCGGGTACTTGAAGAAGGACTTTCCTCTTGCTGCGGCAGGGGTGTTCCTGGCCTGCCTTGTCAGAATGACCGGGTACGATCTTGCTATTGCCTTCGCAATAGGGGTTTTACTCCATCATCGTCGAAATGTGCGCGCATGGATTTGTGTTGCCATCGCTCCCCTCGGCGGAGTTATTTATATGCTGTGGGCAGACCATCTTGCACGCGCCGCAGGCGGCTACTTTGCCGTCCAAAAAGATGGCTGGGGAACACAATTCGATTTCGGCAAGACCACACTTCACGATCTGCCGAGGCAGATTTTCGCCATGGAGGGTGTTGTCCCACTGTGGGGTTCGATAGCCATCCTGGGCACGCTCACCCTCATCGTTGTGGGGATTGTTAGGCGTTTCCCCTTCATGATGTGGCTGTGTGGCACAGGATTGGGCCTCAACGTGATTCTATCGTCGGGGTATTTCCACTCACGCCCTCGCCTATTGCTCATGGCGGGCGTACTGCTAACTATTTGCATGATTGTGACGACGGTTCGGCGATGGCCAATCATGACCACGGCCTACACCATCGTTATCGTCTGGGTCGGAGTGTGGCTATCCGAATACATGCTGACTCAATGGGCCTACGCCATTTAACGGCATATGCGTAGGCCCAAATGAAGGGAGCGGCCGGGAGGCCTGAGCGGCGACGGACGAGTGACACAGCGTCGCCCACCGGACGAGGCTTAATTACGTAGCATCTCTGCAACGAGGAATGCGAGTTCCAATGATTGCTGCGTGTTCAACCGTGGATCGCATGCCGAAGCATAACGACCAGGCAAGTCCACATCAGTGAGGTCTTGTGCGCCACCCACGCACTCGGTGACATCCTCACCGGTGAGTTCAATGTGGATACCACCGGGATGCGAACCTATCGCCCGGTGAACCTCAAAGAACCCTTGAACTTCATCGATAACACGGTCGAAGTCGCGCGTCTTGTACCCGTTGGAGCTCGTGAAGGTATTGCCGTGCATAGGGTCACACTGCCAAATCACTTTGTGGCCTGTGGCTTCCACGGCCTCAACGATCGGTGGCAATACCGTTCGAATCTGGTCATATCCCATCCGGGACACCAAGGTAAGGCGTCCTGGACGTCCCTTATATCCCTTCACGTGGCCCGGCGCGTCTTCCGCAACATCTGGATCGAGCTTCTCCACATAAGCGACCGCTTCCTCAGGGGTCGTGGAGGGGCCGATCTTGAGCCCTACTGGGTTGGAAATCAAGGCAGCTAGGTTGACGTGGAAATCTTCGATACCTCGTGTACGTTCACCAATCCACACTTCATGTGCTGAGAGGTCATAAAGAGCTGTTTTCCCAGATGGGTCCTGGCCCAAGCGCAACATGGCACGCTCATAATCCACCACAAGGGCTTCGTGGGAACAGTAGATATCGGCCGTGTGCAAATTCGAGTCCGATACCTTACATGCCTCCATGAAGCGCAAGCCATGATCAATTTCTGATGCCAGAGCTTCATAACGTGCGCCTGCAGGAGAAGTCTGCACGAATTCGCGGTTCCATTCGTGGAGTTTGTGCAAATCCGCCGTTCCCGATGCCGTCAACGACCGGACGAGGTTCATTGCGGCGGCGGCATTCGCGTAGGCGCGAACCATCCGAGCAGGGTCGTGGCGACGCGCTTCTTCTGTGGCTTCAACGCTATTGACTAGGTCGCCTCGGTAATTAAGTAAGCCCTGGCTGTCGTAATCGGAGCTTCGGGGCTTGGCGTACTGTCCCGCAATTCTCGCCATTTTGACGACTGGCATTGACGCACCGTAGGTCAATACCACAGCCATCTGCAGCAGTGTTTTTATATTTGCTCGAATGTGCGGTTCGGTGTTGGATTCGAACGTCTCCGCGCAGTCCCCACCTTGTAATAAGAAAGCTTCTCCGAGGGCGACATGTTGCATGTGCTCTTGCAGTTTACGGATTTCAGCAACCACAACAATGGGGGGTACGGACTCCAAAATCTTCCGGACGTTGGAAGCATCTCGCTCATTCCAGGTGGGTTGTTGGAAGGCAGGGCGGGAAATTACATCTTGGAATTGTTCTTCTAAACCACCGGGTAGAGGAGGTAAATCAGGCAGGTCATTAACCGGTAAATCTATTGTCCAGCTCACAGGGGCAAAGTCTAGCGTAGCTTTGCGTTATGTACTGAAAAGCCAGTGAGTTACCCCAGGATGGTGATACCTGTCCCCTACTTCAAATCCATTCCCGTTTTTTCTTTAAACACTCGTGCGCACACTTTGAACTTAGCGACGTTGTGCCGCGCATCGGCTAAGGCATCATGCGCATTCTCCGGGGCAGGAGGTAGAGCTGGCCGGCCAACGAAAACCCACGCGTGCTTCAATTCTCGCGTGAACCTGGGGATATTCCTCGGCAGGTCCTGCATGATGCCCCACAGTTGAACCAGACAGATGTGGTCATATGCCCCTACCCACGCCCACAAGCGAACGTGGTCGTCGTCGCCAAAGAACTCTTCTACATCGTGTCTGATTGTCGATCTGTTTTTCCATAGTGGCGACGACGGGTTCGGCAGATGAGGTAACACGTGTTTCTTCACCCACGGATTAGCTCGCGAGAGGTCGGCATCGGTAGATACTGCGTAATATTCACGGCCGTCGCTGGCAACAATGCCAATAGAGACGAGATCTATGGTCTGACCATCTTCAATAAATTCGGTGTCATAAAAATAATCCATATGTCAAGGGTAGTACGTTGTGGATAACGTGTTCAGTTCCTTCACCAACTATTGCCCCGGCTATCTATCCTTAAGAATGGCGAGCATTAGTACGAAATAGTGTGATGTCCGGGTCAACATTAAAGAAGAGTGACCGGGGGTGCGGATCAGTGAGGTTCCACCACACGAGGGATGCCAGGTAGACTGTGACGTCATGCGTGTCCGCGGTAGTTGTGAACGAATCGTACATTTTTTATCTGAGACATGGGCGGGCCGGTTCGTGGTCACCGCCATTCTCGGCGTCGTTCTTTACTACCACCTCTTCGACATGTTTGGTGACGGCACATTCCGCTACCACATCGACCTCGATGTCTATCGGTCAGGGGGACAGGCTTTTGTCCGCGGTTTTGGACTTTATGACCGCGATTACCCTGTACAAGGCATCAACTTACCGTTCACCTACCCTCCCCTAGCGGCCATCCTCTTCGGCGCATTGACATGGTTTTCACTCACAACCGACGCCCTGTTAATGGTTTTCGCCACAGCAGCGATGACCTGGTGGTGCGGCGCGATTCTGATTAACCACTTCACGCAACCTGCCCGAACATCCGTTACTGGCGGTGAATTGGCTCAATCAGCCACGACCAGCTCATTCAAGCGGGCGGGGTGGCTATCCTACATGATTCTTCCGTTGGTTCTCCTGGGTGAACCATTTACGCACACATTAAGTTTTGGGCAGATCAACGTCGTCCTTTTGGCCCTTGTATTGCTGGATACGGCTGTGAAACGCACGCATTGGCCTCGAGGCATATTCATCGGGTTGGCAGCGGCCATCAAATTAACACCTGCCGTTTTCGGACTCTTCTTCCTCGTTAAAAGAGATTGGAAATCAGCCATCACCTGCGCAATCTCTGGAGTGGCGTGGACCGCGATAGGTTGGGCAATTCTCCCCCACGATTCAAAAGATTACTGGACCGTCGAAATACACAATCCTGATCGAATTGGAGGATTGGCTTATGCCGGTAACCAGTCTCTACGAGGAATGATCGCCCGCTTTACCAATGACGATGCTCTTCAATCTCGGTGGTGGGTTGTCCTTAGTGTGCTGACGTTTGGGCTTATCCTCACGGCCATGTTGCGTTTGATACGTACGGCATCGAACCTTCAATCCCGCCCCGAAGCGGACATTCGGGTTTCCGCTACCAGTCCTCGCTATGAAGGTCAGAGTTTCACCATCGCATTAGTGGCCGCCACGAGCCTTGTTGCTCTCCTGCTCTCCCCCGTCTCATGGTCTCACCACTGGGTGTGGTTCTTGCCGTTCGTCATTGTGACCATGTGCGCGGCCTGGAATTCGCGACATATTATTCCGCGGTGGCAGAACAATGTGCTGTGGGTCATTGCGGTATTGGGGTTGATGATTTCCACTGTCACGCCATTCCATTGGTTCTTCCCCAACACAGATAACCAAGAACTCCAGTGGACATTGATCCAAAAGATTGTGGGAAGTGATTATGTCTTGTGGGGTTTCCTTTTCCTCATTGTGATGGCGCTATTCCCACGGGCCTTTACTACTGAGAAGAGCTAGTAGCCTGTGGCTTTCTCATTCACGGGCTTTCGACGTTCAGAACCCCCGGCCGACAAAGCCGCGGCCCACAGAGACGACCCCACCCACGCCGTCGATAGCCGACACGTCACAGTGGCCGGCTACCGGAAGTCTCGGATCACGGTATGGGGTTGGGTTCTCGTCGGCGGATTATCATGTTTATCACTGCTTTTCACTGTGTGGACGCTGAATTTCTCACGTGATGTCGACAGCTCCGCCTATTCCGATGGCGGTAAATACTACCTTCACCTAGGTGGCTCATCAGGGTTAGTATTCACCCCACGAAATCTCGTTGACCTCGAAGTTTACCAGGCAGGCGCCCGCGCAATTGTTCATCATCACGCGCTTTATGACGGCACTTTTCCGACTAGCGAGCGTCCTCTCCCCTTCACCTATCCCCCTTTTGCCGCGTGCGTCATGGTGGGACTACTTGTTGTACCCTCTGTCGTTGCGATCGTGGTCCATTCTGTTCTGTCCCTTGGCGCACTTCTTCTCACGACCTCAATTCTCACACGACAGTGGAAAGGTCCATGGCGGTATCTCACAGTCGCAGCGGTCGTCGTTTCAGAACCAGCCCGAGCGACACTCTCCTTCGGGCAAATCAATTCAATGCTGTTACTCATGGTTGTGGTTGATTGGTGGATTCTCTCCGAATCTCCACCTGGCTCCCGACGTCGCGCAGTGGCAGGTGTGCTGACAGGTTGTGCTGCTGCCATCAAGCTAACTCCTGCCGTTTTCATCCTGGTTCCGCTTCTCCGCCGAGATGTCTGGTCAGCAGTGCGCTGCGCGGTCTCTGCGATAGTGGCAACCGGTGCGGGTGCACTGATCGCGCCTCGCGATACCTGGCTCTACTTTTGTCATGTGCTGTGGGCTACCGATCGAATAGGCGACCCCGCAATAATTTCTAATCAATCGATTAAAGGGGCATGGGGACGGCTTGCCGCGTCAGTGGCTGACTCTCATGTGGCAAGTGCCCTCGGGATAAATACTGCTGTTACGTCCCGGCCGACGGCCCTTATATGGGCACTGATCGTGCTGGCTCTGGCAGCTCTCCTCATCAGCACGAACTGTCGTCGTCGATATGACGTCCACACCGCGTGTCGAATCAATGCTGGTCGCGCTCACCGGGATGAATGGTCGTTCACATACCGCTCTATTCTTCCTTCGGCGGTGGGACTCTTCGGACTTCTCGCGTCACCAGTGAGTTGGACGCATCACTGGGTATGGGTATTACCAGCCATAGTCGCCCTATTCACTATCACGGGGAGCCGTGTCCTCCCCGATGCGACAGGTTCTAACGCGGGGGGCTTTCTTCACAAAAATCAGCGTTTCAGGATTCGTCGAACCCGATGGTGTGCGACATTAGCCAAGATCGGTTCAGGAGTTTTTCTCACGGGAACTGTATGGTGGGTGCCTCTGACGTCACGGTGGGTGAAGGCCCTCACGCCAGAGGTTTTCGCCCAATCGCGTTCTGCTAGTGGGCTTATCCATAACGCCATGGACACATTCTCTTCGGTGTTCACCGGGTGTCTAGAAAATAGTTATGTGGTGTGGGCTGGATTCGCATTTGTCACCTTGGCTTCTGTAGCCTGGTCACCGGCCCAACGACGGAGGAGAAACACACGTACATGTCAGCTTCATCGGTGACACGTCTGTCTCATTCGCGTCGCAGCACACTCGCTACCCGTGGTGCGGCACGCGGCACGGCACATTCAGCATCAGCACCTCACGACGGCACAGAATCTCCCTCTACTGGTGCGTCACCACAAACTGAGTCCAAGGTTGCACCACAGAGTTCGGATAGCGCAGTGACCGCGATGACAACTGACACGACAGCTACAACAGCACCGCGCAAGAAACAAAGGCTCCTCTGGCCGGACATTGGCAAAGGTATCTCCATCTTGGGTGTGTGTTTCCTCCATGCCACGATTTACACTCCCGACGGCGTGTACACTGCCGCAAACGCGGTCAATGACTGGTTAGGGCCCGTGCGCCTGCCTATGTTCTTCATGGTCTCAGGACTGTTTTCGTATAAAGTCCGACGCCAGACACTCGGAGAACTCTGGCACTCGCGTCTCCGGTTTTTGTTGATCCCTTACCTCGTGTGGGCACCACTGGAACTCTGGTCCAAAGTGTGGGCGAACAATTTTGCGATAGATGCCCACGACATTGTCACGTCAGTTATTCACGGTGAATGTGGACTCTGGTTCCTCCACTGCTTGGTTCTTTTCACGCTGGCTGTCTGGGTTACGAAATGGTTGCCTGATCATTGGGCACTGGCAGTCAGTGTTCTTCCCTGGTTATGGCAGATGTCAAACCCCGTCACACCGACACAGTCGCACATTTTCAATTACATGCCGGTCTATTTCGTCGGTGTCTTTATGCGGCCAGCGTTACTGGCGTTAGCGCGAAAATGGCGGTCGCCACTGTGGTGGGCGGGAAGTTTCGCCCTTTTTTGGTGTACCAAGGTGGCCTATTCGCATTTCGGTGAAAGCTACGATCACCTCGTCGAGATGGGAATTGCTCACAACGACGCTGGTCAGCTGGATGTTCTATTTTCGTCCATCCGAGCACTTGGGGCACTTCCGTTGTCGATCTTGGTCTGTGCTCTCGTGGCACAAATCCCTCTTGCAGCACGCCCCTTGCAATACATTGGACAGCGGACTTTGGTCATCTATCTTTTCCACATGACCGCGATGAACCTGACGTGGGATCGCGCCCTTTACGTCTATGGCATCCGCGAGGACGTTACCAACTCCAGTGACAACGTTCGGATGGCATGCATCGTCGGGCTCTTCATCCTGTGCCTGGCGTCGGGTTGGGTCGTCGAACAATGTAAGCGTTTGCCCGTTATCGGCTGGACGATTCGCCCGTCGATTCCGTTTTTCCAGTTCCCTCTCAGGGAGCGCAAGGCAGCATCAGCCTCATGAGCCGATGTTTCCGATGACCGCGTTGGCGGTTCCGTTAAAGTAGCCCTGCCGTCGGCGTGGCCCACTGTTGCCATGGCCCCGTTGAGGTAATCACGAGCCAACCATATGGCGCCACAGCCAACGCCAGACGAGTTTTACCTCGCGAACGAGAGGGACTTACTTGGGTTCGCTCCCCCGCAGGTACCCCTTCCCCTCGTTCAGTGCGGCCTTCACATCCGCTGCATAGAAGTCATGGACATAATCTTGGCCACCGAGTTGATGGAGGGATTCCATAATGTCGTCGGTCAACCTCCTGAGGCGCTCATATTCGTCCTCAATATGCATATAGTTCAGGGGATCTAGTGGCTCCCCCACGGAGACTCCGACGCGAACTGGCCGCGGGAATAAGGAGCCAATGGGGTTTGCTTTCCGCGTATTGATCATTGCGACAGGGTAGACTTTCTGCCCCGACTCAAACGCCAGCCGCGCGATCCCTGTCTTTCCACGATATAGCCGGCCATCGGGAGAGCGGGTTCCTTCCGGGTACATGCCCATTAGGTCGCCACGCCCAACCACCTTCAGTCCTGCGTTTAACGCGTCCTGAGCGGCCTGACCGGATGAGCGATCGATCGGGTACTGCCCCACTGACGAGAAGAACCAGGCTTGTATCCGGCCGACGAGCCCCGGCGTCGTGAAATATTCACTCTTAGCGAGAAAAGTGATTTGGCGCGGGCACAGTAGCGGAAGATAAAACGAATCCATCACCGAGAGGTGGTTGCTAGCCAAAATCGCTGGACCCTCCGATGGAATCCGGTCGATGTTCTTCGTAAACGGCCTGTTCCATACCCGAAGAAAAGGACCGAAGAGAATGTATTTAAATGTCCAATACCAGCGATTATGCATGACTTTCCTTGAAGCTATCTCGAGCCAAATCAGCGACCCCAATCATACCGGCTTCCGCCCCTAATGTTGCCGTTTTGATCTCCGCGAGTGGCCGATGTCCTGCCCCCACCACATTATCTGCATAGGCCTGAAGAGCGCGGGGCATGAAAAGGTCGGAGTCAGTCGAAACCCCACCACCGATGACAATCAATGACGGGTCGAAAAAGTCTTGAACCATGGCCAGGCCTCGGCCCAGCCACAGGCCAAAGTCCTCGACCACCAGCTTCGCTAGGGGATCCCCTTCCCGAGCAGCAAGCGAAACATGTCGTCCGGTGATTTCATCCGGGCGTGTCCGGTAGTCGCGAAGTAAATCAGAGTCCAAGCCTGTATGGGAACCGATCATTTCCCGCGCGGTCGTCGCCATTGCTGTCCCAGAACAGTATCGTTCCAGACAACCCCGTTTACCACATGAGCATTGGCGACCTTCTGGGACTACACAGATATGACCAAATTCAGGCGCGGTACCGTACGCTCCCCGATAAATGTTGCCATCCACCATCAACGTGCCACCAATACCGGTTCCGATGGCAAAGAGCACCCAATTATGCTCGTCATAGGCACTGCCGTAGCGATACTCGCCCCACGCGGCAGAATTAGCGTCATGCTCTAAGCGGACGGGGAGACGAAGCCGTTCCTCCAGACGATCGACCACCTTCGCGTCGCGCCACGGAAGGTGGGGTGCGTAGCGCACTGTTCGACAGTCCGGCGTCAGGAAACCGGCTACCGCCATTCCTACCGCAGCAATGTGATGGCGGCGTTGTAGGTGGCGGACAATCTGCACCACACCATCCTCTAGCGCATGTGATGAAGCCGGGGTCGGGATTTGCTCCGAGTCGATGATTGTCCCCTCGTCGGTAACAACCGCACCACGCAGGTTCGTACCACCGATATCAAAGCCGACAGTAAGCGGCCGGACAGAAGCGTGATCGGACATCAATACCTTTCGTTGAGGACCGCCGAAGAAAGAATCGTCTCAGCCAGTGGATAATGACATACTTCCGACGACGTAACTGGCGAATGGCTAACTTATTCAATCTAGCCCGTCGAATAAAACCTGAGCCAATTGCGGCCCCCTCACGGACCACGACCACTCCTTTTGAATGTATTCGCGGCCCTTCTGCCCCATCGCGACGGCGCGTTGTGGTTCATCGAGCAGCCCTGCGATGGCATCCACAACCTCGTCGATGCGCCGGCCATTGACGACTATCCCTGTTTCCGAGGGCCGAACTGTCTCCGGCGCTCCCCCACCATCGCCTGCGACCACAGGCACACCGCATGCTTGGGCTTCAAGGAAAACGATGCCCAATCCCTCAACGTCCAGTCCGCCGCCCAAGGTGCGGACCGGCATCGCGAAGACATCAGCGCACCGGTAAAAATCCGGCAGGGCATCGAAAGGAACAGGGCCCGTCGTTATGAGCGAATCACCGCATCCTAAAGCTGATGCGCGTGCGATAAGGGACTTCCTACCTTCGCCAGGGCCAACAATAAGAAGTTTCGCTGTCGGAATACGCTCCCGGATCCCGGGGAGAGCGTCGACAAGCATATCTTGCCCTTTTCGGGGCACAATCCGCGAAATGCATACAACGAGAGGGACGTCGCCCAGCCCATATTGCCGACGAACACGATCACCGGCCTCCTTATTCGGCGAAAACCGGGTGATATCAACCCCGGGTTGAAGCGATGACCACGCTGGGTGAGGTCCGAAGGCAGGACGTGTTCGCATCTGAGCATATCTGGACACGTACGTCAGCATGTCAACACGCGAACCGATCAGGCGAAGGACTTGCCGCGCCCCTGGGATCATCGACCAACCAATCTCATGGCCATGCGTCGACGCCACGATCCTTTGGACACCCGCTCGACGGGCAGCTGAGGCCATGAGGGCGAGTGGGGTGCTCGCACCGAACCACACAGTGTCAATTGACCAGGCACGAATGATCTCTTGCATCCGTCGGGCCACCATGGGGGTGGGCAGCATAACGCGACGTGGCCAACGGATGATGGCGAATGGAGCGTCGCGATCGAACACCTGGGTTGCGCTTTCATCCTGGGTCGATGCGAAAACGATTAATTGATCGGGATCGAGAGTCTGAACAAACTCGTGAAGGTAGGTCTGAATCCCACCCACTGTCGGTGGGAAATCATTGGTGACTAGCAAGACCCGACGAGAATGACCCATGGGCTCACATTCTATGAAACATCGTTGCCTTAGTACCGACGAGCCCCGTAAACAGGCATCGAGTTCACCCCGACAACCTGCACAGGGATGCCATAATCAGCTGCATGGACGACCTTGCCATTACCAATATAAAGACCGACGTGAGTGGCCCCTGGGTAGTATCCGATAACGTCACCAGGCTGAAGATCGTTCATGGATACAGGCGTTCCACCAGCCATCTGAGCGCCGGACGTGCGCGGGATGGTCTTACCCATTTGGCGGTAAGACCAGTACACCAAGCCTGAACAATCGAACTCATTCGGGCCCGCTGCACCCCATGAGTATGGTGCACCAAGCTTCGATAGTGCCGCGTTGACAGCAGCGTTAGCCGATTGCTGGAAAGCCTTGATTTGGTCCTTATCCATGCGAATAGGACTATTCTTATCTTGCCAACGCCGACGTTCTTCAGCGGAGAGGTTATCAATCGCAGCCTTGATTCGAGCAGTTTGAGCCTTGAGCTCGTCCTGCTTGGCGAGCAATTCCTTTTCCTGCTTATTTAACTCATCGGAGGCATTCTGAGCAGCGTCTTTTGCTTTTGCGGCGATATTTCGTTCTTTGTCCGCCGCACTTGACTCACGTCGGTACTGGTCAAGCGTTTTTTGCCGCCCTGTGGAGAGGGCACTAATATACGATGCCCGGTCAATAGCGTCCTGCGGGTTCGCCGCACCAATATAGGCCGTGGTGGGGTCAATGCTGACCCGCCGGTAGCGAGACAACGCGATCTGATCCACCTTGGAGCGAATAGCGCTAGCCTTATCCGACGCCGTCCGGGCTGCGTCCGACTTACTATCGACGTCGTGTTGAGCCTGTTTCAGCGTCTGATCAGCGTTTTTGATCTTTTCTTCGAGCTCTTTAATCTTTTCTGACGTCTGCTCAGCTTCGCGCGAAACCTCAGACATCTGTGCGAAAAGATCATCTTTATTCGCCGGTGTTGCTGCTGAGGGGGCAGGGTCGGCATGAGCAGGAGTCTGGCCGACTACCGGAATGGCGAGGAAGGCTGGGAGGGAGGCCGCAGCTACCATCATTCGAGTACACCGCGACGGCAAAACCATAGTGAGACGCACGTGGATACTTTTACCAGCTCTAGGTAAAAAAATCACCTTGACCAGTCAAAATGTTAATAAAGTTAACGGTGTGACCAATGCTGTTAGTACAGATCGGGGTTCATTGACACTTTCGACGTCAACCTACCCCAAGCCCGGCGGACACGTCGGTTTTTACATAACAAAAAGCGCCCAGCTCACCTGGGCGCTTTATTCTCAGCCTTACTTAAGCAGATGAACGGCGTTTAGCCGTTATCACAGCCGGCCATACTCAAGAACTCGCGCTACGCGTAGCGGGCAGCCGAGTAGGCCTGCATAGAATTCACCGGAACGACAGACACGGTCTGCCCTTCCTGTGGAGCGTGAACAACATTGCCGCCACCGACATAGACGCCGACGTGGTTTCCACCATAGAAGCCAACGATGTCACCAGGCTGCAGCGCGTCGAGCGCAACCGGAGCACCGCCCGCCAACTGAGAGCCCGAACTCCGCGGGATAGCGATGCCAACCTGGTCATAAGCCCACTTCACAAGACCGGAGCAGTCGAACGCTGCGGGACCGGTGGCACCCCACGCGTAAGGGGATCCCTGCTTAGATTGAGCGGCGTCAGCAATCTTCTGCCCAACACTACGCAAGGTCTCGATCGGATCGATCGCTGGAGCTTCAGCCGGTGCACCCGCAATGTTTGCGGACGTAGCGTCGGCGTTCGGGATGTTAGCCTGCGACATATAGTCGTGAATCTGCTTATTCAGCGAATCCTGGGCCTGCTGAAGTTGGTCGGGAACAGTGACCGTGTACTGAGTGTTAGGAATCTGAACCTCAGCAGCAGATGCACTGCCAGCGCCTGCGATTGCGGTAGTCGCGCTCAAACCCACAGCAGAAACTGCAGCAATTTTACGGCCGGTGGAAGCGCTCAAGCGGCTACGGTTAGCCATTCGTGTTTCTCCGATGCGTGTCGACGGTCAGATCTCAGGCGGCACCTGCCGCTCTGTAATGTCTCGAAAAGGTTACGAAATGGATACGGTCTATGTCCAACTCGAAAACCACACAAGGGGATCATTCACCCCAACTACCATTCTGTAACCAAACCGTTATTTTCAAACCACCTTCTACAGCGTCACGACCGCCCTCCCCCATACAGCCCTGTTGCGCTGGGAAAATACCACGACATTAGAGTTACCGCTCATCAGGGGGCACCTCAGAATATTAGCCTCCGTAACCTAAAATGTGTTATCTATCACATTTTAATTAGCGGACCTCATCTGTCCCACACAACTCACCCGTTTCAGCCGTCGATCGGCCTTCTCTTACCTATATTTCATCGCTATCCGATTCTTGTCCCTCCCCTTTCTCTGTTACGTACGTCTTTGTCACATGAGCGTTGTACCCTCTCACTGTGAACCGCGCCCGCACATCGCTCGTCCAGACTCGTGGTGGTTCCGTGACTTCAGTACACCGGTCACCTGATGCGCAGGCACGTCTCCCCATGTCTCCAACATTCAACCGGGACATCGCTGACTCCCTCATCATCAACACAACGTTCGTCATTGTGGATCTCGAAACTACGGGGCTATCTGCACAAGAGGACCGCATCATCGAAATCGGCGCAGTAAAAGTCCGTGGCGGTGAAGAAATATCTCGTTTTTCTACCTTTGTCGATCCGGGCCGGCTCATCCCCCCGCCTATCACGAACATCACCGGGATCAGTGACGATGATGTTGACGGAGCACCAGAAGAAGCCCGGGCTGTCAAGGATTTTCTCCAGTTTTCACGAGGGACGGTTCTTGTCGCCCATAACGCCCGCTTCGATATTGGTTTCCTTCAAGCTGCGGCCATGCGCGCACACGTCACATGGCCACAGCCGACATACCTGTGCACATTAGTTCTTGCCCGGACGATGCTGGACCGATCTACCGTCGGGTCGTTCAAGCTTTCTTCTCTCGCGCGACATTTCCACGCCACGACGACCCCCACCCACCGCGCGCTCGATGACGCCCTAGCCACAGTGACTGTGTTCCACGGTCTTCTTGAGGAGCTAGGGTCGCGTGACATCATTCATGTTGGGGATATTCCGACGCGCCCCGGTCGGGGTTCCACCGGTGCGGGTGTCTCCCAAGCGCCAACTCACGACGCATCATCGATTTCTCCGTCCCCTAATCGCTACCGTCACCTCATCAAGGACGTTCCCCCGAGCCCCGGCGTCTATATTTTCCGTTCACACTCTGGTGAACCGTTATATATAGGTACGGCAGTGAACCTACGCCGCCGGCTGAGGCAATATATCAATGGCAATGATAAACGACGCTTGATTCCGCATCTTCTCCCCCAAACTCGAAACATCGACACCATCGAGTGTGCTCACGGCTTTGAGGCTGAAGTTCGTGAAGCGGAACTTATCGCGAGATTTCGTCCACCATTTAACCGCCGTTCTAAGGAACCACGACAGTATTGGTGGATTTCCGGAGCGCGTCCCCGTTCCCATGATGTTTCTAGGGCCACCATATCGCGAGATCCCCGTTCTCATAACGCGCTCGGTCCGTTTCGGACGCGGCAAAAAGCGACGACTGCTGCCCGATTGCTTGGCATTGGAGCTCCAACTGCGTCCGGACTCCCCGTCGACCAAGCCATCCATTGGCCACCGTCATTATCATCCGCAGAGGAGCGGATTGCTGCCTTTTTAAATCCCGATGGGCGCGTAGATTCCAATGGCGTGGCCACACTCGACCAACCCGGCCTATCCAATGACACCCCAACTCAAGGTCATACCTCTAGCCTTCAGCCCCTCGAGGAAAATAGCCCGAGTCAAAGGGACAGACCTGACTACTACCAGCAATTAATCAACGTGGTCACCGACTTGGCATCAGATGGACGTTTTCAGCGCGCAGCACTCACGCGAGATGCCGTTGCAGCCTTACTATCGACGACGGCGACCGCGCAGGCCTACCGAGCCCTCGCTGCAACTCCTGAGATGAGATTGACTGCCCCCGACGGCGAGGGCGGCTGGAACCTTGCAGTCGTACGTTATGGGCGGCTGGCTAGCGCTGGGCACGTTGCCAGAGGGGGCGCTCACGGAAACGCAGTCGATTTGCTCCTCGCCCATGCCACGCATGTTGAGCCGGACTCTTCCCCCCTTGGGGGCGCGAGCATTGAGCAATTGCGAGTGATCCGACGGTGGATGGAGAAGCCCGGGGTGCGACCAGGTCCGGGATGCGAGGGATGGTTTATGCCAGTCCAGGGCGCTGGTCGATTTGCCGCCTGGATACATAAAGCTCAGAAGGCCACCGAGAGCTAATGAAATAGGCGTACCAGAAAGGTGTGCCCCACAGCGTGACCGCAAGCAGCGCGGGTTTAAAAGGCGTGTGTGGGAAACACCCCAAAGCCTAAGCCTTCCAGAGATACGCGAAACCCCGCTTCCCTGTTGGGAAACGGGGAGAGTGACGTGCGCGTGAAATCACCTTTGCATACCACGGCGCGGGGCCGAGACTAATCGCTCGGCGGACCGACTCGTGGAATGCCCAGGCTGTTACTTATCGTCGTCCTTACGCTGTTGGCGGTTACGCGCCTGCAGCTCCTCGAGCATCTCTTTCTGCTCGCGCTCATTCTCATGCTCGATCTCATCCGCACGATCGGCAATATCCTGCGAATCCGGCGAGAAGAACGTACCGCGGCCCGGGTGGCCCGAGTAACCAAGCTGGTTCATCTGCTTCGGAACTGGAGCACCTTCGTATTCGAGCGGTACAGCATGACCGTGCTCATCAACCGGGCCTAGCGGCTGGTGAACCTCAATGAACCCACCTGAAGGCAGAACTTCGATCGTTCCTGTTGCGACACCGTGCTCCAGAACCTCACGGTCAGAGCGCTGCAAGCCGAGGCAAATTCGGTACGTGCAGTAGTACACGATGGGCGGCACTATGACGAGACCGATACGTCCAACCCACGTCATGGCGTTTAGTGAGATTTGGAAGTGGTAAGCGATCAGGTCGTTCATACCAGAGATGGTCAGCAGGAAGTAGAAGCTAATGGCCATCATGCCGAGCGACGTGCGAACCGGAACGTCGCGGGGCCGCTGCAACAAGTTATGGTGTAGGTCGTCGCCAGTCAGCTTTTGCTCAATGAACGGGTAAGTAATCAGTAGCACAACCAGAACGAGGAGCATGATCGCTACCCAGAAGATAGCTGGGATAGTGTATCGACCGATGTACAACTCCCACGCAGGCATAACACGTGCAGCACCATCTGTCCACAACATGTAAATATCTGGCTGAGAGCCTGCTGACACCTGTGCGGGATTATATGGACCCAAGTTCCAGATCGCGTTGATTTGGAAAATGCCACCGAGCAAGGCCAGAACACCGAAGGTGATAAGGCCGAAGCCGATACTCTTAACGGCGAAAACGGGGAGAATTCGCACGCCCACGACGTTATTTTCGGTCCGTCCAGGCCCAGGGAATTGCGTGTGCTTTTGGTACCAGACCAAAGCGAGGTGCGCAGCAATCAATGCCAGCAAAATGCCCGGGATGATGAGCACGTGAGCAATGTAGAGACGATCGATAATAATGTCGCCCGGATAGTCACCATTGAACATCATCCAGTGAAGCCAGGTACCGATGATCGGCAGACCGAGGATGATGGCGGACATAATCCGTAGGCCGACACCTGACAGAAGGTCATCAGGCAGCGAGTAGCCCATGAAGCCCTCAGCTACCGACAGGAGCAGAAGCACACAACCAATAACCCAGTTGGCTTCGCGTGGTTTACGGAATGCTCCGGTGAAGAAAATACGGAACATATGCACCGTAATAGACACGGCGAACATCAAGGCTGCCCAGTGGTGGATTTGTCGGATAAACAGGCCACCACGGACCTCGAATGAGAGGTTAAGGGCTGTCTCGTAGGCGCGGGACATTTCTACGCCGTTGAGCGGTGCGTAAGCACCGTCGTAGATGACCTTGCTCATCGACGGGTCGAAGAACAGGGTCAAATACGTTCCGGAAAGAAGGAGGATGACGAAAGAGTACAGAGCAATTTCGCCAAGCATAAACGACCAGTGGGTCGGGAATACTTTGTTGATCTGGCGCCGAACCCCGGAGGACATGGTGTAGCGGTCATCCATGTTCCGCGCGGCTTGCGCCATGTGCGATGGATAAGTCTTAGTGGTCATGAACGACGCTCCCAGAAGGCCGGGCCGACGGATTCAACGAAGTTACCCTTTGCGTAAAGGAATCCCTCGTCATCCACAGCAATGGGCAGTTGCGGAAGAGGACGTGCAGCTGGGCCGAATACTGGTTTGCCGTAATGCAACGCGTCAAACTGTGACTGGTGGCACGGGCAAAGAATTCGGTTGGTTTGCTGCTCGTACAACGATGTCGGGCAGCCAATGTGCGTGCAGATCTTCGAGTAGGCGTAGTAGTCGCCGAAGTGGAAATCTTCCTGACCTTTACGCTGAATGGCGCGCTTAGCGTCACTGTGGCGGAGGCGGATCAGCATAACCGAGTTACGCGATCCATGGATGGACTCCATGTGCGCCTCATACACATCGGCGTCCTTATCGTATTTGTCGTGATCGTTGACGACATCCTCAAGGAGGGGGAAGACCGTTTCCATGGCCCCAGCATTCAGATCCTCAGGGCGAAGCCGCACCAAACGGGTAACTCCGCGAGTCTCGTACGTCTCGCCAGAAGCCTCGTAACCGCCTTCATGCTTTTCAGCTGTGACGCCGGTGTCGCGGCCTAGGTAAACTTTCTTACCTTTCTCCGTCAGGGTCCATCCCGTCGTCCACAGGGTGCCATCTCCCTGGATATCCATGCCTTTAGCCTTGGGCTTCCAGGGGTTTTTAATCATTCCACCGATGGGGAAGATTAAAGCGAGTCCTGCGGCAACGGCGCCGGTTCCCATAATGCCTTTAAGTACCTTGCGGCGGCCAAGGGTGGACGTTTCCCAGGAATCGTTGAGCAGAGCCACGAGGGTCTTCTGATCAACTTCATCCGATGGGCCGTCGTGACGACGCTGAACGGAAATTTCCTCGGGGATAAATCTCTTGGTGAACTTGACCGCCCCAATGCCTAAGCAGAGGATCGCCAAGCCCATACACGCTCCGAACAGCGGAGTATAGAGCGAGTAAAGCCAGAGGCCATCCTCCCCTAGCCCCTTGTACTTCCAGGGCCAGAACAGGTAAACAGCGATAAAAGCAATGGCGAAAATTGCGCCTAGGACGAACCACAAGCCGACGCTGCGCGCGGCGCGTTTCTCCTCAGGGTCGTTGTCCATCGGGAAACGCTGTTTACGGTAAGCAACGGTAACGTCGTCAAGCTCGGTGCCGAGGCGAGCAAGCTCGTCATTGCTCATGGCGGCAAGCTCTTCGGACGTATATTTCTTCGTTATCTTGTCACTCATGACCGCGTTCCAATCCATAGTGCCGCACAGACCATAACGGTGACGCCGCCGATCCACATCAACAAACCTTCAGTAACTGGACCAATACCGCCCAGACCGTATCCGCCCTGTGTCGGGGTGTCCTGCTGAGACTTAATGAAGGCAATGATGTCCTTCTTCTGGTCTGAGGTCAGTTGGCGATCGGAGAACTTCGGCATGTTCTGAGGGCCGGTCAACATCGCCTGGTAGATCTCTTGTTCGTTGGCAGGATCAAGATCAGGTGCGTATTTACCACCCGAGAGCGCGCCACCCTTACCGGTGAAGTTGTGGCACGATGCACAGTTCAAACGGAACAAATCAGAACCGCGAGCGACATCCTCAGCCTTGATGTCTCCGTCATAATGCTCGCCACGGAGAGATTCCATAGCGATATTCCCGTCCTGGTCGTGGACAATGTCTGGTCCACCACCGCGGGACTGTACGTAAGCCGCCAAGGCTAAAGTTTCACCTTCAGAGTAGCGGGGAGTCTTCCGCTCAACCTGGGCTTCGTTGCGCGTCATCGGCATGCGGCCAGAGTGCACCTGGAAGTACACAGCGCCTGCGCCAACACCCGTAAGTGCTGGACCACGGTCTTTTACCCCCTGGAGATTGGCGCCGTGGCAGGTGATACACGCAACGTCGTAAATATCTTTGCCCTGCGAGACGAGGGCTGCCTGGTCTTTATCAGCATTGGCAGTCTGAGCGTCAGGGGTTAGGGCATCAGCGAGAAAACCTGCGCCAGTAAGGCCGAGGGCCAAAGCTGCCGTACTAGCAAAAGTACGACGTAACTTTCGGCGGCCACGAACCTTCTTAGCGTGGCGCACGGTGTCGGTTCCGGTCTCCGCCGCGGAACCCGACAACGTGCCGGAATTGTTGGATTTAACCATCATTTTCCCTTTAAGTCGTCATGGAAAGTGAGGGCGGTGTGGTGGCCAATGAGGCCAGGCCCGGCCTACTGAATGAAGTAGATAGTGATAAACAGCCCAATCCACACAACGTCAACGAAGTGCCAGTAATAAGACACCACGATGGACGCTGTCGCCTGGGCGGGAGTGAACTTGGCTTTGTAGGTACGCAAGAGCACGATCCCGAAGGCCAGGATCCCGGCAAAGACGTGGACAGCGTGGAAACCGGTCGTGATGTAGAAACACGAACCGTACACACTGTGTTGGATCGTTGTTCCGTCAAGGACCAGGTGCGCATATTCATTGACCTGACCGGCCAAGAACACGAGTCCCATAACGGCAGAAAGGGCGTACCAGCGGCGAAGGGCGAAAACATCACCTCGCTCGGCCGCGAACACGCCCCATTGCGCCGTAAACGACGACGCAACCAGGATGATCGTAAAGAACAGAGCCAAGGGCACGTTCAAATCGACACCCTCTGGGGGCCAATCTCCACCAGCGTTTGCGCGCGACACAAAGTACATCGCGAACAGACCAGCGAAGAACATCAATTCCTGAGACAGGAACACAACAGTTCCGACACTGACCATGTTGGGTCGGTTCAGTGTCGCAACACGCCGTGGTGCTGCCATACCTGAGTTTCCTACTGCGCTCGTCACGAATGTAATTATGGCTTACAGCCCCCTCCAAGGTCACTTTTATACTTCAGCAAGTATCGGAAACTCTTAAAATCCCAGCTCAAAACCGTGATGAAATTAGGAGGGAACCCTTATTGGGGGTAACGGGAACTTTAACCGACTTCTTACCGACGGCCCCTTTTGCGGACACCTGTCTCATGGTGCAGATCGAGCAAAACATGGGCAGATAACCTTCGCAAATAGCCCCATCGGAGACGACATCTTCAGAGAAACGGCGCTCCGGTATCGTCATAGAAAACGTATAAAACATATCAGTACACGAGCATGGAGCACACATGACGACGAACTGGGTTGACCTTCTCAACCACATAGCCGATGGGCGCGATCTAACCGCCGATGAAGTCTCAGCTGCGATGCACTCCATCATGAGCGGAGAGGCATCCCCCGCAAAGATCGCTAGCTTTATCTACGGAATTCGGGTGAAAGGAATCACCCCGACAGAGTTAGAGGCGGCAGCGTCGACAATGCTGGACTTTGCCGAGCCGATTACGCTACCGCCCTCCCTCAACGAAGCTCATTGCCCTGCCGTCGATATTGTCGGCACCGGTGGGGATGGAGCTCACACGGTCAACGTATCGACGATGGCGGCGCTTCTCATTGCCTCGATGGGTATCGACGTGATTAAGCACGGTAATCGAGCGGCGTCATCGCGATCCGGAGGAGCAGATATGCTAGAAGCGCTCGGGGTGCCCATTGACCTCTCCCCCGCCAACGTGACGTCCATGGTAAGCCAACACCACTTTGCCTTCATTTTTGCACGCACCTACCACCCAGCAATGAAGTACGCGGCGCCGGTGCGCTCCGATATCAAGGTGCCTACGCTATTTAATCTTCTCGGCCCCATGACGAACCCAGCCCAACCAACCGCGGGGCTTATCGGATGTGCATTCCCTGACATGACCTCAGTCATGGCGAACGCGTTCGCGCGACGCGGTGACACTGTGCTCGTCGTTCACGGGCACGACGGGTTAGATGAGTTTTCCGTGTCTGGCCCTACCGACGTGTACGTCACACACGATGGCGGCGTCGAACGTAGTGAGTTTGATCCTCGCGATTACGGATTTGCCTACCACCCGGTAAGTGCAATCCGGGGTGGCGACGCGGACACCAACGCTCGTGTAGCTCGTCAACTCTTTTCTCTTGACCCCACTACTGCCGATAGACCTACAACCCCGCTCCCCTGCGATATGGATGCAGTGGAAAACGCGGTGCTTTTCAGCGCTGCTGGGGCACTTGTTTCCGTGCATGGGCACGGTAAAGAATCATTCCATGATGCCATGGGCAATGCACTCAACCGTGCCAAGGTGGCATTGCATGATGAGGGAACTACGGAACGCATCCGGCGGCTCATTTCAGGGGAACACCTATCGTAGAGCACCCCACAATCGACGGCCACGAGGTTGCCAGTTCGCGCGCCTATTCGGAATAGCAAAGAGCACCCGTGCCAGGAAGGATGCACAGGTGCTCATTGTGGATGGAAATTAGCTACGGGGCATTTGCCCCGCTGGCTGCCAACTAGTGCTTTTCCGGTGGTGTTCCGTACTGCAGGTTCAATTTAACTGTTGCCCATACGGTGATCACGGCGCCAATGGCGATCATCCAGTAGGCCAGGAAAACGACGCCATAGCCAAGAACCGCAATCCCACACGTCATAGCGAAGGGCCAAATTGAGTTGGGACTGAAGAAACCATATTCTCCGGACCCATCGACCTGTTCTGCTTCCTCCCAGTCCATCGGGAGCACATCTGAGTGGCGCTCCGTGATGTGGAGGTAAACGCCGAGCATCAGCGTCATCAGGGCCCCGAGCAATAGGCCGGCCGATCCTGCCCATTCGACTCCACTGATGTAGCCGTTATCGTTAATGAACTTTGTGGCCAAGACATAGATCACAGTCATGATCACAAGAAAGACTGTTATCGCGTAAAACAGTCGCGATGAGGATTTCATAACGGTGTACTCCTAATCTTAAGACTGCTCGGCTTGGTTATTATCGACGTAGTTGTCGTTGGCTTCGCGCGTATCCTCACGCCCAGGCAGGAACGGGTGGGTTGAGGTTGCGTACGGTTGCTCGCCGATCTTTTTCAGTGCATCGGAGTTCGATGCACTGGGGTTGTCTTTCCGGAAATTCATGTAATCGCGGAATTTATCCGGGCTGACCACACGGATTTCGAAGTTCATCATCGCGTGATACGTGCCGCACATCTCAGCACACCGTCCAACAAACGCGCCTTCCTTATCAATCTTCTCAATTTGGAACTTGCGGTTGGACTTGTTCGCTTCGGGGTGTGGGAAAGCGTCACGTTTGAACAAGAACTCGGGAACCCAGAAAGAGTGAACAACGTCCGCCGATGCAAGGTCGAACTGGATGGCTGTCTGAGATGGCAGAACCAAGACAGGAACCTCGTCAGTAGTTCCCACTGTCTCGATCTTGTCAAAGTTCAGATAGGACAGATCGCTCTTCGACTTACCGTGAATAGGATTTGAGGAGGTTGATGCGTCGTCGCCCTTCGATCCGTGCGGAGGATAAGACGTACCTTCGTCGCCGCGGGAGCTATCACGGATAATCTTCGTCTTTTCCAAAGTAGACTGCGCCGCATCGTCACGACCCTTATAGCTGTCACCACCCATTAAAGAGCCATCGACCTCGTCATAACCAAATTTCCAGTTCCACTGGAAAGCGGTGACATCGACCTTAACTTTCGGGTCTTTGTCCATCGCTGTGACCTTATCTTCGGTCTGCACAGTGAAGAAGAAGATGACCATCACGATGATGATCGGGACCGTGGTCAGAAGAAGTTCAAGTGGGATGTTGTACTGGGTCTGACGCGGGAACTCTTTTTCGCCCTTCTTCTCCTTCCTCTTCGCATGGAATGCGAAGGACGAGTAGAACATCAAGCCCCACATGATGATGCCCACGATCCAAGCTGCTACCCAGATCCACACCCAAAAGTTCCCAATTTCTTTGGCTTCCGGGGTGATACCGTCGGGTACGCCGAATCGCAAGAGCTTAAAGAAGCCGTTATCGGGCGGCGCTACGCTACATCCGGACAGCACGTAGCCACCGGCTGCCAAAACGCTAGCTAGTCCTAGCTTGCGCGACCAATTGCGCATTTTTCGCTGTTCCACGTGTGTTTGCCTTCCTGATCCACACCAGGTTGAAAAAACGCTGGGATTCATTCCTCTTTTAGCTAGGGTAATCCATAAAGAGGGATAAACCATCATGGATGGGCGTCAAGAGTTCCCACCAGACGAGAAAAACTACCGGTTTTACCCCCGGGACTGCTCGACGTCGGCAAGTATTCAATCGTCGGTTTGTTCTTTAACGATCGTCACTAACGATTTACGCTGGTATTTTCCTGTCAGAATTGCCAGCATCCTCACAGCTTTTCTATCGCATATATTACGTCATCAAGAAAATGTTATTCGTGTCACAATTCCCCTACATTGGGTAAGCACTCTGTCCACCGGATAAATAAATACAGTGATGCCGCCGGAGCAGCTCGCACTTTCCCACTCCACACGACTAGAGTCGAGGAGAATTCCGTCGCTAACACTGTCTACCCATAAGAAGTCATATATCTGGGGTCCGTGTTGGGCGGATATATAAAAGGTATAGAACAGAAAGGCCTTATTGAATGTGCGGTTTGCTCGGACTCATCGCCGCTAGCGGAAATGCGGAGGATTTTGTTCAAGCCACTGGTTCATCCCTGACCTGCATGCGTCACCGTGGCCCGGATGAGGATGGCACCTGGAATGACGCCGACGTGGTCTACGGGTTTAATCGGTTGTCCATTATTGACCTCGCACATTCCCATCAGCCTTTACAGTGGGGCCCAGACAACCAGCCCCACCGGTACGCACTGACCTTCAATGGCGAAATCTACAACTACAAGGAGCTACGCTCCGAACTGGAGGACGAGGGATATACCTTTACCACCGACGGAGACAGCGAAACGATCGTCGTCGGCTACCACCACTGGGGACGAGATGTCGTTCATCATCTTCGGGGAATGTTCGCGTTCGCCGTATGGGACTCGGTGGAAAAAACGATGTTTTTAGCGCGGGACCAGTTCGGCATTAAACCCCTCTACTGGGCAACTACCGGCAAGGGCACCCTTTTCGCCTCAGAGAAGAAATGCTTGCTCTCCATGGCGGACAAAGCTGATATCGATCTGTCGCTAGATAAGCGCGCGATAGAGCACTACATGGACTTACAGTATGTGCCGGAGCCTGAGTCCCTGCACAGCGGGATTCGTCGACTGGAGTCCGGTTGCTGCGCGACGGTGAAACCCGGTGAAAAACCGGAGGTACACCGGTGGTTTACTCCTCGCTTCCCCGAAAACTCGGTGAACAAGGAAAATATCGATTCCGAGATTTCGAAGATCGAGCATGCCCTCGAAGATTCCGTCGCTAAACACATGCGCGCCGACGTCACCGTCGGGTCCTTCCTGTCTGGCGGAATAGACTCGACGGCCATTGCGGCGCTCGCTAAACGCCACAATCCGAACTTACTGACCTTCACCACTGGTTTCGAGCGCGAGGGGTATTCGGAGGTCGACGTTGCCGCGGAATCCGCGGAAGCGATCGGCGTCGAGCACATCGTGAAGGTGGTCTCCCCTGAGGAATTTGCCGAGGCTGTCCCCCGCATCATCTGGTACTTGGACGATCCGGTGGCAGACCCCGCACTCGTTCCCCTGTACTTTGTCGCAGCGGAAGCCAGGAAACACGTCAAAGTTGTGCTGTCTGGCGAGGGTGCCGATGAGCTCTTCGGTGGGTACAACATTTACCATGAGCCACTTTCTCTTGCTCCATTCGAGAAGGTCCCGTCATTCGCCAAGAAGGGGCTGAGAGGTCTCGCACAACGCCTACCCGATGGCGTGCGAGGCAAGTCGTTATTGGAGCGAGGTACCACTCCGCTTGAAGAGCGTTATTACGGTAACGCCCGGTCCTTCTCCTTCGATCAGCTCCGGCGTGTCATTCCGTGGGCAAAGAAAGAGTGGAACCATACGGATGTCACGTCTCCAATCTACGAAAAGTCGCAGGGGTGGGATCCGGTAGCCCGGATGCAGCATCTTGACTTGTTTACCTGGTTGCGCGGCGACATTCTGGTCAAGGCTGACAAAATGACTATGGCGAATTCCCTGGAGCTCCGTGTACCTTTCCTTGACAAAGAGGTCTTCAACGTCGCGCAATCATTGCCGACGAGCATGAAGCTGACTCATGGCACATCTAAGTGGGCATTGCGTCAAGCGATGGAGCGCATCGTTCCTCCACACGTCCTTAACCGGCGGAAACTTGGATTCCCTGTCCCAATCCGACACTGGTTGGCCGGCGACGAGCTATACGGCTGGGCTGAGGACATCATCACGTCCTCGCAGGCCGGGGAGATTATCGACTTGGGAGCCACCCGCTCCATGCTCGAGGAGCACCGTTCTTCTATGACGAGCGGATCGGGGCCTGACCATTCCCGCCGACTATGGACGGTGTTGGCATTCTTAATCTGGTACGGAATTTTCGTGGATAAATCAATCACTCCGGACATCCCAGAGCCGACGTACCCGGTTGAGATGTAAATCCGCCCCTGGACTTAAGGGCGTCATGTACATAAATGGGGCCCTTACATGAAAGAAAACGCCGGCCACAGCTCAGTGTGTGGCCGGCGTTGAGTACTAACTACGAGCGAACTGTATCAGTGGCTGGTATCAGTTGAACGAGTCTCCGCACGCACAGGATCCTTTAGCGTTGGGATTATCAATGGTGAAGCCCTGCTGTTCGATGGTGTCCGCGAAGTCGATCGTCGCACCAGTCAAATACGGTGCGCTCATGCGATCAACGACAAGGTTTACGCCGTCATAGTCGTCAACGAGGTCACCATCTAAGGTCCGATCGTCGAAGAAGAGCTGGTAGCGCAAGCCAGCACAACCGCCTGGTTGCACTGCGATACGCAGGGCTAACTCGTCGTTCTGTTCTTGGCTCAGCAGAGACTTTGCCTTAGCTGCAGCGGCATCAGTCAAAATAACGCCAGTTGTCTTCTCCGGTGCAGTCATGCACTTCTCCTAACACGAAACAGGATGCTCTCTGAAGCTATCTCAAATAATTAGTGGACACTACCGTACTCCACATCACAGCAGAACGCACTGTACAGCTATTTTATTTCACACGGCATAAGAGTCCTCCTCATCCCGCTCATCTGACACCGTGGTCACACCTACCCTCGCCTTATTCTCAGACTCGAACCTCTTTTCTTATATCCTTGATCGCGTGAAGATGCCATGGACAACGTCGAAAGAAAATCAGTCGAACGATGACTCTGCGTCAGAAACATCGACGACAAAGTCATCACGGTGGAACCGTAAGCCTAAGGGATCAGTCAGCGTCACCGCCGGTGGTAGCGAGTCTGACTCATCCAGCAGCAATGCAGCAGAGGTGAACTCCTCCGATGAGGGTAACCAATCGCACGATCGTTCCACCCCCAAGGGGTATACACCGCCAAAAGGTCACGCCACACCTAAACGCAATGACGTCGAACGCCAAAGAGGTGTGCGCAAAACGGCCTATAAGGCGCCTGAAACTCCTGCGGAAGCGCGGAAACAGCGCAAAGAGCTGAAAAACTCAATGAGCAAGGAAGAGTACAAAGAGCTCAAGCGCAAGCAGCGCGACGAACGTGCACGGGAACGTGAGCGGAATCGCGAACGCATGATGAGTGGCGATGAACGCTACCTCATGGACAGGGACCGCGGCCCCGAGCGACGGTTGATCCGTAACTGGGTTGATTCCCGCCGTCTCTTTGCTAATACGTTCATGCCCATCGTCGTCGTGCTTCTTATTCTGATGTTCATCACGACCGCGACCCGCAGTTATCTACTCAATAATCTGCTTTCCATGGTGGGGATGATTCTGCTCATCCTGATCGTCCTCGACGGTGTTCTGTCAGGTCGCCGGGTATCTCGTTTTGTTCGGGAACGTCACCCGGATACTTCTCTATCGACCTGGTCGATGGGCTTCTATGCCTTCTCCCGCGCGTCGATGATCCGACGGTTCCGTACTCCACGCCCCCAAGTCAACATCGGCGATAGCATTTAACGCCATTTCTACGAAGTACGCACTGCACAGGATCCTAAGCACTGCACAGAGATGAAAACTTTAGTTCTTGGTGGAGCCCGATCAGGTAAATCTGAGTGGGCGGAGCACCTGGTGACACCCCCCGACTCCGCGGCGTCTCCCGACGATGTCCATGTCACTTATGTCGCGACCGCACGGCCATGGGGTTCCACCTTCGACGCCGACTTCGCTTGCCGGATCGAGCGTCATCGTGCACGCCGCCCATCTTGGTGGCACACCGAGGATTCACGGGACCTCGTCGACGTCCTCACTGAATCATCCGACCAGGCAGCCGCCCGTCAGACTACGATCCTTGTCGACGATCTTGGCACGTGGTTGACCCACGAACTTGCTGAGGTAGGCATGTGGGATGCGGAGTTCGGGACGGACGACTGGAACAAAGGATTACACGCCATCGGTGCCCGACGCGACCGACTGATAACCGCTTTACGTCGCGTTCCGGCAGATGGCCCTAATCTTGTTGTTGTTAGCCCTGAGGTTGGAATGGGCATTGTTCCCAGTTATCCATCTGGCGGCGTCTTCCGGGACGAGCTCGGACGGCTCAATGCTGATGTTGCATCGGTATGCGATCGAGTTGTTCTTGTGGTCGCTGGGTGTGCTCTCGACCTCAAAGGGCCACATGCACCACGATCGCGTTAAGGACGGTCATATGAGCCACCGATACAGCACCCAACCTTTTATCCTGAACCTTCCGATGGCCATGCTTAACACCGACTATAACTAGAGAGAAGCAACAGTGAGCGATTCCTCTTTTCCCCTCATCTCGCCTCCTGACGAGCATGTGTATGCCCGGGCTCGTCAGCGGCAGGCAGAACTGACCAAACCGGCAGGCTCGCTGGGGCGATTAGAAGACTTGGGCTGCTGGATTTCTGCTTGCCAGGGGCAGTGTCCACCCAAACCGCTTAACGACGTCACGACGGTGGTCTTCGCTGGCGATCACGGAATAGCCTCGCACGGGGTCAGTGCTTATCCCACGGATGTCAGCGTGCAGATGGCGTCGAATATCGAGTCCGGGGGCGCGGCGGTGTCCGTCCTCGCGGAACGCGCAGGTACCTCAGTCCGCGTCATTGACGTCAGCCTCAACAGCGGATCTGAAGCCGATACCCATGTCCGGGACGGCAGCGGATCTATTGACCGGGAAGACGCCATGAACCGCGATGAGTACCGACGCGCACTTCAGGTGGGGATCGACGCTGCTGATCAAGAAATTGACTCCGGGGTTGATTTGCTTATTGCCGGCGATTTAGGCATTGGGAATACGACGCCCGCAGCAGCGCTGATTGGTGCCTTAACCAATACTGAGCCCGTCGTTGTGGTTGGGCGCGGCACCGGAATTGACGATGACGGCTGGAAACGTAAAACTGCGGCGATTCGGGATGCGATGTATCGCGTCCACAATATTCATGATGAACCAGCCAGCGTTCTCCAGTTCATCAGTTCGCCGGATATAACAGCGATGGTCGGCTTCCTCGCACAGTCAGCTGTGCGCCGCACGCCGGTCATTCTTGACGGGATCGTTGCGTGTGCAGCGGCTCTCGTCGCTGAAAAGCTTGCACCAGGGGCGAAGCAATGGTGGGTTGCCGGCCACCGGAGCGTTGAGCCCTCCCAGGACATTGCGCTGCGCGAGCTAGATCTGTCCCCGGTCGTCGACTTGGGGATGCGTCTAGGCGAAGGGTCGGGGGCAGTCGTTGCGCTTATGATCGTCAAAGCGGCCGTGGATATCATCCGTGACATGGCGACCTTCGACGAAGCTGGGGTGTCAACGGCCTCGCAGGTTGAAGCGTCCCGCGCTGAAGCCTCCCACGCGGAGAAATAATGTCTGGCAAAGCCCGTTTTTCCAATGAACAGCCCGATAACTCCACTCGTGGCCACGCTATCTCCGAAGGGATATCGACAGCATTTAGTTGGCTAACGGTGTTGCCTCTCCATGGTTCCCGCGTTTTTGACCGCACGACCGGCCGTCGGGCGATGGTAGCGATGCCATTAGTAGGTGTCTTCCACGGGCTCGTTGCGGGGTGCATGGTCACGCTGACCTGGCTGGTACAGGTGAACTTCGGTCATACCTTGGATCTCTGGGTGGTTGCATTCGGAATCGTTGCCCTGTGGGAGTTCGGCACCCGGCTCATGCATATCGACGGCTTAAGCGATGTTGCTGACGCACTGGGCAGCTATGCCCCACCGCCGAAAGCTCGGGCTATTCTTGCCGATACCAACGCCGGCCCGATGGGCGTTGCCGCGATCGTATTTTCCTTGGCGGCACAAATCATCGGTGTCCACGCGATTATGCAGGGAGCTGGAATAACTCATCTCAGCGATGCCGGCCACTTCCCTCTGTCGCACTTCCCTACGTCCGCCGTCGTCGGGCTTATTCTCGTGCCGACGGTCGCGCGAATCAGCGCCTTGATCCTCTGCTCAGAGGGATACCGCCCAGCAAATCCCTCGGGTTTCGGCGCGCTCGTCATCGGAACCGTGCCGAGAATCGGTACAACCACATGGGCTGTCGTTGCAGCCATCGCCGCATTCTTCGGCGGAGGAGTTCTCTGGACACTTATGGCACTGGCGGTCATCGCCTTAGCGATACCGTGGGCACGTCATTGCAGCCGGCGGTTCGACGGCCTGGCCGGAGATTGCCTCGGGGCGACGATCGAAATCGCGACCGCAGCAACCGTCGTTCTCTTCAGCCTGACTGTCTAATCAGCCTGACTTCCTAATCAATATGCATAAAGCCCCGCTCACTCACACGTGGGCGGGGCTAACGCTAATTGCGCGATTCTTTTCTATTTCACCAGCGTGTATCGCCAACCGTGGGCGTCTTGAACAGAGCCATGCTGGATGCCCGTCAAGGTTTCGCGCAGCTCCATCGAAATCGGACCTGCTTGCCCACCGTTGATAGTGAATTCTCCTTCGTTAGACTTCACTGTTCCCACGGGGGTGATAACGGCGGCAGTACCGCAGGCGAAAGCCTCGCTCATTTCCCCGGACTGTGCGGCTTCACGCCACTCTGTCGTCGAGATCTTCCGTTCTTCCACGGCCATTCCGCGGTCTTCAGCCAACTTCAATAACGAGTCGCGAGTCACGCCTGGTAGCAAGGAACCGGATAATGCGGGAGTAACCAGCTTCGCGTCGTCACCCGTGCCATAGATGAAGGCGAGGTTCATTCCTCCCATTTCCTCGACATAGTTGCGCTCGATGGCGTCCAACCAGACAACCTGGTCGCAGCCCTTCTCCTCTGCTTGCGACTGGGCAGCTAAAGAGGCTGCGTAGTTACCCGCAAACTTTGCGGCTCCTGTGCCACCTGGGCATGCACGGACGTAATCCTCACACAGCCAGACTGTGACCGGTTTGATGCCGCCGCTGAAGTACGACCCCGCCGGCGATGCGATCAAGTAAAAACGGTACGTTGACGACGGATGAACCCCCAGGCCCTTCTCCGTCGCGATCATAAACGGGCGCAAATACAGCGCTGCTTCGCTTCCCGCTTCAGGCACCCAGTCTGCGTCGATCTCCACCAACTGATGGAGCGATTCCATAAATAATTCTTCCGGCAGTCCGGGCATCGCCAGCCGCTTGGCTGAGTTCTGCATCCGTCGGCAATTTTGGTCTGGACGGAATGTGGCTATAGAACCATCGGGCTGACGGTATGCTTTGAGCCCCTCGAAGATCTCTTGGCCGTAGTGGAACAGCGTTGTTGCCGGATCCAAAGTGATCGGGCCGTACGGGACAACGCGGGGATCATGCCATCCTTGCTCCCCATCCCAATCAATAATCACCATGTGGTCGGTAAAGTTCGCTCCGAAGCCTGGGTTCGCGAGTACCTTAGCGATAGCCTCGGGGGATGTCGGGTGAGGATTTTTTTCTACGGTGAAAGTCTTATCAGCCATGTTCCCTACTGTAGACCCTCCCCCATATCCAGGTAACTTTAGCCAGATTTTAACGGCCAAGACGCGTCTGACGACAAGCCACGGTATTGTGGGAGCACGTAAAGTCATGCCGTAATCAGATCCTCATGACACGTTTCAACGATCAGCGTCAAAGATCTGCGTTGACTTCTTAACTATCGCTTATTTTAGAGGAGACTTCCACCATGGCGTTCTCTGTTGAGATGCCCGAACTCGGCGAATCCGTCACCGAAGGCACGGTCACCACGTGGCTCAAGCAAGTAGGTGACACCGTCGCTGTCGATGAACCACTCCTGGAGGTTTCGACCGATAAGGTTGACACCGAGATTCCTTCACCCGTTGCTGGTGTGTTGACAAAAATTATTGCCGACGAAGACGACACTGTCGAGGTCGGCGAGGTCATAGCAGAGATCGGTGAAGAAGGCGACGACACCGGTAGCGACGATAACGGTGCGTCGGAGTCGTCCGATTCTGACGCTGGTGATTCTGGTGCTGAGGCGAAGAGCTCTTCGGAGGACGAGCAGTCGCAGAAGTCCTCTAGCTCTGGTTCGAGCGGTTCGGGTGAGGCTACCGACGTTGAGATGCCCGAGCTCGGCGAATCCGTCACCGAGGGAACCATCACCCAGTGGCTCAAGAGCGTCGGCGACGAAGTCGACGTAGACGAACCGCTGTTAGAGGTTTCCACCGACAAGGTTGACACCGAAATCCCCTCCCCTGTTGCCGGAACTCTTGTCGAAGTTCTCGCTGAAGAAGACGACACCGTCGACGTTGGATCCGTCATCGCACGGATCGGCGACGCCAACGCAGCAGCCGGCTCCTCCGACAACAAAAAGTCAGAGGAAACCAAACCTGAGGAGAAGGCCGAGGCTGAGCCCTCGAAGAGCGAGAAGGCTGACGAGACCAAGGACACCTCGGACTCTGCCACCAGCTCCGAGACGGCATCACCCAAGGCATCGTCCTCCAGCGCACCCGATAGGGAGGAGCCCGCTACTCGCCCGTCAACAAAGGTGAATACCGGTGGAAAGCTCCCTTACGTGACCCCACTGGTACGAAAGCTGGCGGACAAGCACGGCGTTGATCTCACCACGGTTGAAGGCTCCGGAGTAGGTGGACGGATCCGCAAGCAGGACGTTCTTGCCGCAGCCGAGAAGGCGAATGCCACACCAGACACGTCGTCAACAGGCGCACGTGCGGACAAGGAGCCCGCGCAGGATGGCCCGCGTGCAGCGTGGTCTACTAAGCGCGTCGATCCTAAGAAGGCAGAGTTGATCGGTACGACCCAAAAGGTCAACCGTATTCGCTCGCTGACTGCATCGAAGACGCTGGAATCCCTACATTCGTCCGCGCAATTAACGCAGGTTCACGAGGTCGATATGACCGATGTCGCTGCCCTGCGCAAGGCGTCGAAGCCAGCATTCAAGGAGAAGTACGGAGTCAACCTCACCTACCTCCCCTTCTTCGCGGAGGCCGTTGTCGAAGCACTCATTTCCCACCCGAATGTTAATGCGTCCTACAACGCTGAGACCAAGGAAATGACCTACCATGACAAGGTCAACCTGGGGATCGCCGTCGATACGGAAGCTGGCCTGCTCTCACCGGTCATTCATGACGCTCAGGACATGACACTGCCGGAACTGGCTGCAGCAATCGCTGATATCGCCGACCGGGCACGGACTAACAAACTGAAGCCCAATGATCTCACCGGTGGCACCTTCACCATCACCAACATTGGTTCAGAAGGTGCACTGACCGATACTCCGATCTTGGTACCACCGCAGGCAGCCATGATGGGTACCGGTGCGATTGTGAAGCGACCCTCCGTCGTTCCTACATCCGATGGTTCAGAAGCGATTGCCATCCGTCAGATGGTGTTGCTGCCTCTCACCTACGATCACCAGATTGTCGACGGGGCAGACGCAGGGCGGTTCATGACTACCGTCCGTGATCGCCTCGAAACAGCTAATTTCAAGGGTGATCTTGATCTTTAGCTTCTGATTAGTGCGACACACGTTTCCGCTGAAGCTCTGCGTGACATCGTGTGACCAGTACGTCAGCGTCATCATGTGGCCGGCCTCTTTGTGGGCCGGCCACACGCGTACGATCGACAACATGGGTTACCAACAAGGATCCATTCGAGCTGTTGACACCGACTATGACGTCGAATGGCTCGAACAAGTTGACTATATGGAAATGTGGCATCGACAGGCCGAATACGCTCAACAACGAGCCGATGCGGCTGGGGCCACACGTGACGAACCCGACCGTGGCGTCGACAAGTTGTTGTTCCTCGAGCACCCCGCGACGTACACAGCGGGGAAACGAACACAACCCGAAGACCTCCCTGACAATGACGACACACCGCTCATCCGCATCGACCGGGGTGGGCGCATCACCTGGCACGGGCCAGGGCAGCTGGTCGGGTACCCGATCATTCGGTTAGCCCAACCGCTCGATGTCGTCGATTATGTGCGACGCCTGGAAGAAGCACTCATCACGACGTGCCACACACTCGGTGTGACCAACGCTGGGCGCGTTGAGGGGCGGTCAGGGGTATGGCTCCCCACCGACGTCGTGCGGGGAGAACTGCGCCCTGAGCGGAAAATAGCGGCCATCGGACTGCGAGTTACGCGGGGTGTCACCATGCACGGCTTCGCTCTCAACTGCGATAATTCGCTAGAGCCTTTCAACCACATCGTGCCGTGCGGCATCAGCGATGCCGGGGTGACGACTCTGACAGAAGAACTCGGACATGATATCCGCCCCCATGACATCGTCGGCCTCATGCGGGACTCTCTTATCGCGGCACTGGATGGGACACAACCGCTCACTACCAGCACAATTCCCGACGATGGACATAAGCGCATCAAAGTTCAGTAAGATGTGTACGACGACACACTCAAAAATAAGGTAGAAGACATGGCAGTTGCACCGAACGGACGACGACTTCTCCGCATCGAAGCACGGAACGCCCAGACCCCCATTGAAGCAAAACCGCGGTGGATCCGGACGACCGCGACCATGGGCCCCGAATTCCGCGACATGAAGAAACGCGTCAAAGGCGCTGGTCTTCACACCGTTTGTCAAGAGGCTGGTTGCCCCAACATTCACGAGTGCTGGGAAGATCGTGAGGCCACCTTCCTCATTGGTGGCGATACGTGTTCCCGTCGCTGTGACTTCTGCGACATCAAATCCGGCCGCCCTGAGCCACTCGATGAAGACGAACCTCGTCGCGTCGCAGAAAATGTCCGCGAAATTGGGTTGCGTTACTCCACCATTACCGGGGTCACCAGAGACGACCTCCCCGACGAGGGTGCTTGGTTATACGCCGAGGTTGTCCGGCAAATCCACAAACTCAACCCCAACACCGGCGTCGAGAACCTTACCCCCGATTTTTCGGGCAAACCCGACCTTCTTCAAACCGTATTTGAGGCTCAGCCGGAAGTATTTGCCCATAACTTGGAGACAGTGCCCCGCATTTTTAAGCGCATCCGCCCTGCTTTCCGCTATGAACGGAGCCTGGATGTCATCCGTCAAGCACGTGATTTCGGCTTGGTCACCAAATCGAATTTGATCCTCGGAATGGGTGAGACGGTTGACGAGGTCAAATCCGCGATGCGTGATCTTCGCGATGCTGGGTGCGACATCCTGACGGTTACCCAATACCTCCGCCCGTCCAACCTGCACCACCCCATCGACAGGTGGGTCAAACCCGAGGAATTCGTCATGTACCGCAATTATGGGCACGATCTCGGGTTCGCTGGTGTTATGGCTGGTCCGTTGGTGCGCTCGTCCTACCGCGCGGGCCGGCTGTACGCACAGGCGATTAAGGCGCGCGGCGAAGAGCTACCCGCTAATCTGCGGCACCTGGGCGAGGGTATCGACGATACTGCTTCTCAGGAGGCCTCCACTCTGCTGTCCAAGTACGGGGCCAGCCGCGAGACACCAGTTGGCGCACGCTAACGCTCACTGATTCCACCGACCGGACACCCATCGCCTATCCTGAACGTATGGCGAAGAACGACCGCGCAAAGGAAGAAAAGAAGGCCCAACGCTCCGCTAAACGCGCGCAGCGTAAACAAACACGCGGCCAGATGTGGCAGGCTTTCAACATCCAGCGCAAGCAGGACAATAAGCTCATCCCCTACATGCTGCTGGCTCTCCTGCTGCCTGCTGTTCTACTTTTCCTGCTCGGTTTCGTGTGGGGCAACAAGTGGTTGTGGTTAATTATCGGCCTTATTCTTGGCGCCACGCTTGCGATGCTTGTTTTCAGCCGACGCTTACAACGGTCGGTCTATGATCGCGCATCTGGACAGGCCGGTGCTGCGGGCTGGGCGCTGGACAACATGCGCGATGGTGTCGGCATGAAATGGGTCACTAAGCAGGGCGTCCAAGTCAACAACCACATGGACCTTGTTCACCGTGTTGTCGGCACACCCGGTGTTGTCCTCGTCGGTGAGGGGGAAAAACAGCGGATCAAGCCAATGATGGATAAGGAGCGCCGGCGCCTTGCCCGCATTGTCGGTGATACCCCCATCTACGAAGTGGTGTCGGGCGAGGGTGAGGACGAAGTCCCCATCAAGAAACTGCAACGTTATTTGATGAGGCTGCCACGGAACATTAAGAAACAAGAAGTGGACTCGTTGGCTAGCCGCATCGAGTCCTTGGACAATGTCCGCGGAAATATGGGGATGCCGAAGGGTCCGATTCCGAATCAAGCCAAGGTGCAAAAGGGAATGAACCGCCGGGCGCGTCGGGCTGCGCAGCGTAACAAGCACTAAGCGCTAAGCCCTAATCACCACAGTTCCCGTCGCACGGTCATGCATACCCCGTAGGTCTGAGTCACAGATTGCTGCCGGGAGGATGAAGATTGTCAGGAGGGTGCGAACGACCGCACGCCACAAGCCGACTCGGGCATTCTGCTGATCTACTCGGGCAACTCCCATCCCTAGCATCAGCTGGCCTGGAGTTCGCGCGAAAAGCCATACGGAGACGATCCCTACAACGACATAGACTATGAGGTTCGTCGTCGCAGCAAAATTGCCCCAAACCAATTCGGTTTGGTTTCCGTCGCTCGCGGCGGGTCCGACGATGTAAAACAGGATTCCGGTAATGGCCATGGAAACGAGCCAATCCAGAAGCACTCCCCCGCACCGTCGCATAATCGACGCTTGAGACCCCGAGCCTGACTTGGTCAGCCCCAGCTTCTCACCGGGCCACCGCGACTGAACAAGCCCATCGTTCTCACCGGGGATTTGCGGTCCCTCAAGCCAACTAGTGCGTTCTGATCTCTGACTATTCTTCCGCTCGCGTGCCCGATCCTTTGCCATAGGACGCACTTTACCTGCCATGTATTCTCAGCGGCATCTAGCTCGTCGTAAGTTCGCAGTTGCCAACGCCGCCTCTGTGTCACCACCCCCACTTTTGTGGAGGAGATCGCGTCTACCCAGGACGTAACATTAACGAAACATATCTTTATCCCCGGAGCAACACCTTTACTTTAAAGTGGAAAGTAATGCTCGGTCACTTACAGATATTCCCGACCGACCGAGAGAAATCTGCGAGGAGTCACAGTGGCTTTCACTAATGCTGAAGATGTCACCACATACATCAAAGATAACGACGTCGAGTTCGTCGACATTCGGTTTACGGATGTCCCCGGCGTCGAACAGCACTTCACCATTCCAGCCGATGCTTTCGATGAGGACGTCATTAACGAGGGACTCGCTTTCGATGGTTCATCCGTCCGAGGATTCACCACTATTGACGAATCCGACATGGCCCTCATGCCAGACTTAGCAACGGCCCAGCTGGATCCGTTCCGCAAAGCTAAGACGCTGAACATGAAGTTCTTCGTCCACGATCCGCTGACTGGCGAAGCCTTCTCGCGTGACCCACGTAACGTTGCCCGCAAGGCGGAAGAGTACCTAGCCTCCACCGGCATCGCTGACACCTGCTTCTTTGGTGCTGAAGCTGAATTCTATATCTTCGATTCCGTCCGGTACAGTACAGACACCAACAACGCTTTCTACGAAGTCGATTCCGTCGAGGGCTGGTGGAACCGAGGTGCAGAAGAGGAACGTGACGGATCTGAGAACCTTGGCTACAAGACCCGCATCAAGGGAGGCTACTTCCCCGTCGCTCCGTACGATCACTTCCAGGATCTCCGCGACGACATGTCCCGCAACCTGATCAACGCGGGCTTCGAGCTTGAGCGCGCTCACCACGAGGTCGGTACCGGTGGACAGCAGGAAATCAACTACAAGTTCAACACGCTGCTCCACGCTGCTGATGACCTGCAGACATTTAAGTACATCATCAAGAACACCGCATGGCAGGAAGGCAAGTCCGCCACCTTCATGGCGAAGCCTCTCGCTGGCGACAACGGTTCGGGCATGCACGCTCACCAGTCGCTCTGGAAGGACAACTCGCCGCTGTTCTACGACGAGGCTGGCTACGGCGGACTGTCTGACACCGCCCGCTACTACATCGGCGGCATCCTGAAGCACGCTGGTTCAGTGTTGGCGTTCACCAACCCGACGCTGAACTCCTACCACCGCCTGGTTCCTGGCTTCGAGGCCCCCATCAACCTGGTGTACTCGCAGCGTAACCGTTCGGCAGCGATCCGTATTCCGATCTCCGGATCCAACCCGAAAGCCAAGCGCGTCGAATTCCGTGCACCAGACCCGACGGGTAACCCCTACTTCGGTTTCGCGGCGATGATGATGGCCGGCTTGGACGGCATCAAGAACCGCATCGAGCCACATGCTCCGGTGGACAAAGACCTCTACGAGCTTCCGCCCGAGGAGGCCGCTGACATCCCGCAGGCTCCAACCAGCCTCGAGGCAGCTCTGGCCTCCCTGGAGAAGGATCACGACTTCCTCACCGAGGGCGACGTCTTCACCGAGGATCTACTGGATACGTACCTCAAGTACAAGTTCGACAACGAAATCTCGCCAGTCCGCTTGCGTCCAACCCCGCAAGAGTTCGAAATGTACTACGACTGCTAAACGGCCACGCGTTCAGGCGCATGTGCGCTGTTGCTTGTCACACTGCCGGCGTACAAGCCCCCGCTGGTTTGACGACACTGCCGGCGGCGTGACGGCAAGGACAAAGCCAGCTAGCACGTGAAAAACCCGTTGCCCTCGTTGATACCCGAGGGCAACGGGTTTTCTATGTCCTCCCGGGGATCGTGAGGTTCCTCATGACGCCAACCGTGTAACCCCAGCCGGGCCAGCCAGTGCCACTAACTCGTCACATCTGACTGAGCTATGGACTTGCGAATGAAATCCTTCACCGCCGTCGCGTCATTCGGCAAATCAGCCACATGGCGGCCACCCTGCATGATGTCGGCAAAACGCTCTGGCGTTTCCGGTTCCTCGCCTAAAGCCTCCCGCATTGTGTCGGCAAACTTCACCGGCAGCGCTGTCTCCAGGCAGACGATCGACGTATGCACCTCCTCTCGCTGCTGCCACGCTACGGTCACACCATCAGCGGTGTGCGGATCAATATCGACGCCATACTCATCGTGCACGCGTTTGATCGTCGCTAAGCGATCAGCATGGGTCGACTTCCCGGAGCGGAAACCAAATTTTTCTGCGACCGACGGGAAAGCCGGATCGTCTGAAAGGTCAAACCCGCCCTCGCGCACTCTCTTGCCGAACAGGTCTGCGGTACGGGCAACGTCGCGTCCCAGGAGGTCGAAAATAAAGCGCTCGAAGTTGGACGCACGAGAGATATCCATCGATGGGCTCGACGTCGCTAAGGTCTCGCGCGCGGACCTCACGCGGTAACTACCAATGCGGAAGAACTCATCTAAAACATCGTTCTCATTTGTTGCGACAATGAGTTGGTCGATGGGCAGACCCATGCTCCGCGCAATATGTCCGGCGCAGATGTCGCCGAAATTACCCGTGGGCACACAGAAGCTGACTTGGCTCTCATTCGTCTCTGTGGTGCGAATCCAACACGCCACATAGTAGACGACTTGCGCCATTAACCTAGCCCAGTTAATTGAATTGACGGCTCCGATATGGAATTCGGCTTTGAAATCAGCATCTGATGAAATTTCTTTCACCACATCCTGGCAATCGTCGAATACACCATCTAAAGCAATATTAAAGATGTTGGGATCATCCAAGCTAAACATTTGCGCTTGCTGGAATGGTGTCATCCTCCCGCGCGGGGTCAACATAAACACACGAATTCCGCGACGGCCACGCATCGCATATTCCGCCGACGAACCTGTATCCCCCGAGGTTGCACCCACAATATTTAAGGTGCTGGAGCGTCGAGACAATTCATATTCAAAGAGCTCACCCAGAAGCTGCATCGCCATGTCTTTAAACGCAGCGGTCGGGCCTTCAGACAAATGTCCGATGAAAAGGCCATCCTCCAACTCACTGACCGGCACAATATCCGGGTCCGCGAAGCGGGGGGCACGGTAAGCCCGCTGAGCCATCTGCTCAATATCATCGCGCGGAATATCATCGACAAAATAGGAAATAATCTCCGCAGCTAACGCTGGATATCCCTGGTCATGAAGAAGTGACCGGAATCGAGATAAGTCAGATGAACTCCACTGCGGGTAAGACTCGGGGACATAAAGACCCCCATCGGGTGCAAGACCGCGGAGCAGAATATCGGAAAACGCCACAGGCGACTGATGTGGATCACGGGTGGAGATGTACTTCACCCGATCCAGCCTAGCCGACTGTGGCGTTAAACAATGCCCCGATGTAGATTCATCAGGAAGTTACACGAAAATTAGCCAATTCCGTTACTAACCAATTCCCTTAAATCCGGAGGGACGAGGAATATTACGCAGGTTCGAGTTCGCGATGTTAATCATCTTGCCGACACCGCCGTCAAGTACAGTGCGGACAGCAGCCTTGGTAAAGCCGCTCACCTGCTCCAGGGAGATGTCCGGCGGAATCGACAGCGCGTTCGGATCGGTCTGGACATCAATCAACACCGGACCGGGGTGGGCCAGCGCCTCTTGAAGCGTCGAGCGGACGTCCTTCGGGTCTTCCACACGGTACGCCTTGATTCCTACCGCGCGAGCAATATCAGCGTAATTGAACTTCGCGTGATCAGTTCCGAAATCGGGGATACCCTGAACCATCATCTCGAGCTTGACCATGCCCAGCGTGGAGTTGTTGAAGACCACCATCTTGATGGGCAGTTGGTGAAGCTGCACCGTCAGCAGCTCACCCATCAGCATGGAGAGACCACCATCGCCGGACATCGAAATGACCTGGCGTTTACGATCGGCAGCCTGTGCGCCGATCGCCTGCGGCAAGGCATTCGCCATCGTTCCGTGGCGGTAAGACGCTAACAGCCGACGGTTGGGGCCGGCCATGATGTAGCGCGCATGCCACACATTGCACATACCGGTGTCGGCTGTGAAGATGGCGTCGTCGTCGGCCAGATCGTCTAGGTTGTACGCCAAGAATTCGGGGTGGATCGGCGTGTGCTTGGACACGTTCTTGGTGTATGCGGAGATAACGTGCTTCAGGTTCCGCTGCTGCTTCTTCAACATCGAATCGAGGAAGCTGCGGTCGGTCTTTTCTTCCAACAACGGGAGTAGCTCCGCCATGGTGGACTTCACATCACCAACGACTGGGTACTCGACGTGGGTACGTCGGCCAATATGAGCACCGTTGATGTCGATCTGCGCGGTGGGCGTCGTCGGCAAGAAGTCTGTATAAGGGAAGTCGGTACCGACCAAGATCAAAAGATCAGCGTTGTCGAATGCTGCAGTACATGCACCGTAACCGAGGAGGCCGGACATACCGACGTCGTATGGGTTGTCATAGTGCAAGACTTCCTTGCCGGCATAGGAGTGGCCGAGAGGGGACTTAATTTTCTCCGCAACGGCGAAGAGCTCATCCCGAGCACCGGCACAACCGATACCACCGAACATCGTCACCTTGTCAGCCTTATTAATTGCATCGGCAAGGTCACGGAGCTGCTTCCGGCTGGGGTGCACTTCCCCATTCTGAACCGAGAAGTTGCCTTCCAGCGACGGAGTCTCAACGGCCTCCTGCATGGAGATGTCACCGGGGAAAGACACCACGGACACACCGTGACCAGCCAACGTCGACTGGATAGCGGCGTGGATACAGCGGCCCGCCTGAGCAGCTGAGTTCACCAGTTCGCAGTACCCGGAGCATTCTTCAAAAAGCTTCTCGGGGTGCGTTTCTTGGAAGAAGCCGGAACCGATTTCTTTCGACGGAATCTGGCTAGCGAGGGCCAATACCTTCCCACCGTTGCGGTGAGCGTCATACAGCCCCTGAATCATGTGTGTATTACCCGGACCACACGATCCAGCACAAACGGAGAGTTCGCCGGTAACGACAGAGTGTGCTCCCGCAGCGAAAGCAGCAGACTCCTCGTTATAGCAGTGAACCCACTCAATTGAACTTTGCCGGATAGCGTCAACAATCGGGTTAAGACTGTCGCCCACCAAGCCGAACACTCTGCTAACACCCTGCTTTTCCAGAGCATCTACTAGCTGTTCTGCGACATTACGTGCCATTAATTACCTTCCTAAGGTTCTTAACACTTTTGAGGTACCACAAGCTTGAGGTCTCCACAGGTCACTATGGAGGATGTATCGAAAGATCAGCCCGGGTAAACCGTTCGCGATACCGTGTCTACTCCCCTTGCCACACAGAGAGCAACGCGCTTCATCGCGCATACACACTGCCGTTTATGATACATCAACTAACAAAGGTGCATTTTACCTATCTACCTGCGTTAATAACATTCAATTGAGACCTACCTAACATGGCCATCTTCAATGTGACTTTCACCGAGAGACATCACGCAGACCCTAGCCCAGACTTACACAGCGGGCGCCACCTACTACACCGTATGATGACACCATGTCCGATTCTTCCGCGATCTGGCTGAGCCCGCAGCAACAACACGTCTGGCGATCATTCTTACGGTTTCATGATGAACTCAACACGGTGATCGCCCGGCAATTACATAACGAGGGTGATCTGTCCCTGGCAGACTTTGAGGTCCTCGTCAATTTAAGCGAAGCCCCCGACGGAGAACTCCGTGTCACCCTCCTGGCCGACCGTATGCTGTGGGAGCGCAGCCGACTGTCACATCAAGTCAGCAGAATGCAGAAACGTGGTCTCGTTATCCGTAACGACGACCCCCATGACGGGCGTGCCTCTGTCGTTTCCGTCACCGATAAGGGCCGAAAGGCTATTGAGCACGTCGCGCCCGGTCACGTCGACACTGTGCGCAGAAACCTTTTCACACAATTAGAGGATGGCGACGTCGACTATCTCTCGACCGTTTTCGATCGGCTTCTTAACGCTATCCACACCAACAATCCCGACATACCGACGTGCGCATGCCCGCCAGCGGAGACCACACGAACTTAACCCTTGCGGGATAGCTCCCGGTCACGCAGTTGCTGTTCTGTCAACAATTCATACTTGTCGGGCACGCGGGATACGCGGACAGCCTTGAATGTCCACAGTTTGTTGACAACAAAGTTCACGGGCATGGCCACAACGATGCCAATCAAGTTGGCCCAATACAGTTGGTTTCGTAGCCCGGTGGAGCTGTCGAAAATTCGGGGTGAAAGTTCTAGCGGGGATGTCGGGTTCATCAGTAGGGTCATCACGATTTGCGATACGCCCCAGCTCAGCAGACCGACAGCGAAGAAGGCCAGGAATTCACGCAACCATCGGCCGTGGCCATGAGACTTGAACGTCCACCAGCGGTTAATTTGGAAATTCCAGGTATTCGCCACGACGAACGCGATGGTTGCGAAAATGTGATACCACCGCAGGTGGAAACGAGTTCCTAGGAGGTTGAGCACGGTGTCATGTGGTGTGACATCAAACCCCCAGCCGAAGAGCTTGTTTGCGATTACCAGAGCCACCATGTTCACGATGACTCCCGAGCCGCCGACCAGCCCAAATTTAATGAACTGGATAAGTGTGTTCCCGTATCGGGAAATCACGATCGATGATCGCTCGCCCACATTAACTCCGTACTATTTGTCACTCATGTCCTGCGTACACCGGCCACGCCCGGCCAGACATGGATACTCTAACGAATTCGCGACATCTGTCGACAACTCCACGCCGTGACATATGTCGCTCTTACGGCGATTCCCCTGACGGGGACTCAGCGATGCATAAACTCATCCTCCCCCCAAAAGACCCGATCAATTACTTTCCTAGCTTGGCGCGTAACTTTCAAGTAGTTGTCTAAAAACTCCTGGTAGTGCTCTGGTTCCCACCCTGCGGCACCAGCTGTATGCGCCAGCGCGGCGCCCGGCTCGGGTAGTTGATCCGTCCGCTTTCCACGCACCAAAACAAGGGCGTTGCGGGCTTTCGTCGCTGTTTGCCACGCGGTACGCAGAGTTTCACAATCCTCGGGCTCAAGAAGCCCTACGTTTTGGATAGCACGAAGGGTCGCCATTGTGGACGTGTTGTGAAGTTCTGGATACTCATGCGCGTGTTGGAGGGTCAGCAACTGCACTGTCCATTCAATGTCGGTTAATGCGCCACGCCCCAGTTTCGTGTGGGTGTTTCTGTTAGCTCCACGGGGGAGCCGCTCTTCGTCAACACGTGCTTTCATGCGACGGACTTCCCTGACCGTCGCTTCACTTACGCCGCCTTCCGGATAGCGGAACTTATCAATCATATGGAGGAAACGACGGCCTAAGTCCTCATCGCCAGCGATCCACGTTGCACGCAAAAGCGCCTGCACTTCCCAGGTTTCACCCCATCGCTCGTAATACGCGCGATACGAATTCAGCGTCCGCACGGTCGGGCCATTACGCCCCTCGGGGCGGAGATCGAGATCGACATCCAAACGGGGATCCTGGGAAGGCTTCGCTAGCCGACGCCGCACAGCGTCGCCGATGCCAATTGCCCATTTCACTGCGTCTGCCTCGCTAACCTCATCGTGGGCGGGCTCGCAGACGAACAGCACGTCGGCATCCGATCCGTAGCCCAGCTCGCCCCCACCGAGGCGCCCCATGCCAATGACCGTCATCGTCGCCGGGATTGGTTCGTCGGGATGAGTGGCCGTCCACCCGTGGATCTCCGCGTAGAGGGCTGCTTCCAGCACCGCGTCCCACACTAGGGACAAGCTGTGGCAGACATCGGCCAGGGACATCATTCCTAGCAAATCGGCGCATGCGATGCGGGCTAGTTCTTTACGACGTAGCGACCGGGCCGCGGCTATCGCTTTATCCGGGTCTTTGTGCCTGCTCGCTGTGGTAACGAGGGACCGCGTCACGGTGGACGCACTGACGTCCGTGAGCTTTGGGCCGTTGGCGCCGTCGCCAAGAAGTTTGATGACGTTCGGGGCGGCCAGGATTAAGTCAGTGGCATAGGGTGACGTTCCCAAAATGTGCATGAGGCGACGGCCGACGATCCCCTCGTCCCGGAGCATCCTGAGGAACCACGGATCGTGATACAGCACGTCGGAGAGTTTGCGGTATGCCAAGAGTCCCGCATCGGGGTCAGAGGTGTCGCCCAACCACTCCATGAGCGTCGGGAGCAGCATCGCTTGGATGCGATCTTTACGGGTTGTCCCCGACGCTAGCGCTTTGAGGTGCTCATACGCGCGATCCGGGAATTGATATCCCAGTACAGCCAGCTGCCGGCGGGCGGCGTCGGGAGACAGTCGCGCGGTTTCGTCGTCGATAAGAGCGACGGCATTGAGCAGTGGCCGGAAGAAGAGTTTGTTGTGCAGACTGTGGATTTGGCGCGATGCCCGCCCGAGGAGCTTCTTCAGCGATTCGATGCTCGTCATGGAGGAAGTTGGGCCGATGCCACACGAACGCGCTAGCCATCGGAGCGCGTCTTCGTCATCGGGCTCGGGCAGCATATGTGTGCGTTTTATCCTCTGCAGCTGAAGCCGGTGTTCCAGTAAACGCACAAATTCATAGCAGGCGATGAGCTGTGAGCCATCCTCCCGACCGACGTATCCTCCGCGAATAAGGGCCCGAAGAGCACTGATTGTGGATCGGACTCGTAAATCGGGGTCGATCCGCCCGTGGACCATCTGCAGCATCTGTACTGCGAATTCAACATCCCTCAGGCCACCTACGCCGAGTTTGAGCTCGCGCTCTTGTTGCTCCTTGGGGATGTTGTCGATGACCCTGCGCCGCATATGTTGGGTGTCGTCAACAAATGAGTCGCGCTGGGAGGCCTGCCACACGTGTGGCTGTATGGCTTGGACATAGGCTTTGCCTAAATCCATGGCACCGGTCATGGGGCGGGCCTTGAGCTGGGCCTGGAACTCCCAGGTATCAGCCCATCGTTCGTAATAGCTCAGGTGACTATCGAGCGTGCGCACGAGTGCACCACTTTTGCCTTCGGGGCGAAGAGCCGCATCCACCTCAAAAAAACAGCGGGAGCCGACTTTGATGAACTCGCTGGCCACACGGGTCGTTTTCGCATCCGCGGCCTCACCTACGAAGATGACGTCGACGTCGGAGATGTAGTTCAGTTCACGTGCACCACATTTACCCATCGCGATGACTGCCAACCGCGCATCCACGGCGTTGTCGTCGGGGTACACCGTGGCGACGGCTACCGCGAGTGCCGCTGTCAGCGCCGCGTCGGCAAGATCGGATAATGCCGCTGAGACCTCCACGAACCCTATGGGGTGAGCCATAGCACGTTTTTCATTCGGCGAAGCCGAGGACGTCCACTCACTGCCATCCTTCTCTCCAAGTGACGGTGAACTGTTTCCTCGCGCTGAGCTACGCCGGTTACCAACGTTTGGCTGCGATTGCTGGAAAACCCCGGACGGTATGGTGCTCGCCAAATCTGAGGCGGCAATGCGCATGAGCAGCGTTCGGTACGTCATCTTGAGCTGGGTATACGCCGCCGTACCGGTTATTCCTGCGCGATACATCCCAGCTTGAGAAATCCGCGAATCAACCGATCCTTCTCGGACAGATCCTCCTTGAGCAGATCCCTCACGTGGTTGCGACGGTGCCGTGCTACTTGAGACCCCCGCTTCTTTCCTCTCCACCGAATCCGAGGCCTCGGTTCCCGGCTCCGCAATGGGTTCCGCTTCGACCGACGACAGCATCGCTGCCATCATTTCCTCCCTGTGTGGGATGGGGTCAGCGAACGATGTCCACAGGTGAGGGTTCGCAACAAGGTGATCTCCGAGCGCTGCGGACCCCCCCACCAGTGCAAGCACACGGGACCGCACGACCTCGTTACCCCGCATTGCGTCAAGAAATGCATTGGCCTCGTCGGAGCCCGGCTTGAGGCTTTCATTAAGCCGATAAAGGGTGTTGAGGGCCAATTCCGGGTCGCCAACATTAGCCAGGAGGTACAAGAGACCGAGCGAATCCTGATTATCCCACCCCAGTTTTTCGAGGTCAGAAGCAGCGTGAGGGCTGGTCAAACCCAATGTGGACGGTGATGGCACGGCAGATCGTGTTCCGCGTGCCGTCCGGAGTCGTGGTTCGGGGGGTCGGTGGGGCGCAGGGAAGAAAGTCATGGGATTACGTGCTTTCGTGTCGGATCAGACCTTGCTTTAGTAGTCCAGCGTGGTGTCCAACTCCCATGGTGTGACCTGGCTTTGATAATCATGCCATTCTTGCCATTTGTTGCGGAGGAAATACTCGAAGACGTGCTCCCCGAGCGTATCCGCAACAAGTTCTGAGCGCTCCATCTCGCGGAGGGCTTCTTCTAATGATGTCGGAAGGTCGCGGTAGCCTAGCGCGCGGCGTTCTCTGCGTGTCAAGGACGATATATCGTCTTCAGCCTGGGGCGGGAGATCATAGCCCTCCCGCACGCCTTTCAACCCGGCTGCAAGGAGCACAGAAAATGCCAGGTAGGGGTTACATGCGCAGTCTGGGCTTCTGACTTCGACGCGACGTGACGAGGCTTTTGTGGAGGTGTATCGGGGTACACGAACCAACGCTGATCGGTTAGACAGGCCCCATGTTGCAGAGGTCGGCGCCTCATCCCCGAACACCACGCGCTTGTACGAGTTGACCCACTGGTTGGTCACGGCTGAAATCTCGTTGGCGTGCTCTAAGATTCCGGCGACAAAAGACCGTGCTGTGGCAGACAGATTGAATTCGTCATCGGGATCATGGAACGCATTCGTGTCACCCTCAAAGAGGGACATGTGAGTGTGCATTGCGGAGCCCGCCCTATTAGCAAACGGTTTCGGCATGAACGTCGCCCGCACCCCGCTTTGTAAAGCAACCTGCTTAATGAGGAAACGGAAGGTCATGATGTTATCTGCCATGGACAACACATCGTCATAGCGGAGGTCGATTTCTTGCTGGCCCGGCGCGTTTTCATGATGCGAAAACTCGACGGAAATGCCCATGGACTCGAGGGCCGTGATGGCATCGCGGCGGAACCCTGGGGCTTCATCATGAACAGCCTGGTCGAAGTACCCGCCATTATCGGTCGGGATAGGCTCTTTGCCTTCCGTCATGAGGCTTCTCACGAGGAAAAACTCAATTTCGGGATGAACATAGGAGGTAAATCCGTCGTCGGCTGCTCTGTTTAATTGCCGACGCAGGACTTGGCGGGGGTCAGCGTACGAGGGCTGGCCGTCCGGCAAGGTGATGTCGCAAAACATCCGTGCGGACGTGAGTTGCCCGTCATGCGGGAAGGGCAGCATTTGAAATGTGGATGGGTCTGGTCGGGCTATGGTGTCGGATTCCGAGACACGGGAGAAGCCCTCGATGGCTGACCCGTCGAATCCGATGCCTTCGGCGAATGCGCCTTCGAGTTCGGCGGGGGCGATGGCCACGGATTTTAAGTATCCCTGCACATCGGTGAACCAGAGGCGTACAAAGCGGATATCGCGTTCGTCAAGGGTTCGGAGGACAAATTCTTGTTGCCGATTCATACCTACAGGGTAGTCGGTGGGTGTGACATGAGCGGGTGTTAGCCATAGAGCGCGTGTAAATAAATTGCGTTCGGAATGCGGTGGGCAGCGATTTAGAGTACGAACAGCCACGCGTCAGAGTTCCCGGATCAGCGCCTGAAGGTGGCACATCGGCTCGTCGATTATTGGTGTCGATTATGTTTGATGCGTGGGGGTTAGCCCCACACCTCGGTGCATACGGTAGTCACGCCGATAGATATACCCAGAGAAAACCCGAGAAAACCCAGTTTGTTCGAGAGAGGAACTAGCCCATGTCTGTCCACCCTGATGCTCCACGACAGTCAGAAAAGCCCAGGCGGAAGACTCGAATTCATCACCTCGATCAATTCAAACGGGAGGGCACACGTTGGGCAATGCTGACTGCCTATGATTTCACAACGGCTCGAATTTTTGATGATGCCGAAATCCCCGTGCTTCTCGTCGGTGATTCCGCGGCCAACGTCGTTTATGGGTATTCATCGACGACGGCGATCACGATGGAAGAACTCATCCCTCTGGCTGGCGCTGTGGTCAGGGGCGCTCCCCACGCACTCGTTGTTGCAGATCTACCTTTCGGCGCCTACGAGCAATCGGATGAGTATGCCGTCGCTAATGCTGTACGAATGATCCATGGCTCGGGTGCCGACATGGTGAAAATCGAGGGCGGAGAGAGAATCGCACCACGGATTCGGGCGATTACTCAAGCCGGGATTGCTGTGATGGCACACATTGGTTTTACGCCCCAATCAGTGTCATCGCTGGGGGGTTTCCGTGTGCAAGGGCGTGGCGGTGGGGCTAAACAACTTAGCCGCGATGCGAGGGCCGTGTGTGAGGCCGGCGCGTCTGCCGTCGTTCTTGAAATGGTGCCAGAAGGGATTGCTCGGGAGATCACGGAGGAACTTCCCATCCCCACTGTCGGCATTGGTGCTGGCGCTGGAACAGACGCCCAAGTACTCGTGTGGCAAGACATGGCGGCAATGCCAGCAGGTCGGCGCACACCCTCGTTTGTCGAGGAATTCGGGCAGATCGGCCAGGAACTGCACGACGCTGCTCGACGGTACCGCGACCGGGTTGCCGACGCTACTTTCCCCGATGCTCACCACGCCTTCTCGGATAACCCGAAGGCTTAAACCGTGGCACGCACCTACACTTAACGTCATGGGTTCTACTGATCAGCTGGAAGTCGAAGTCAAATTTTCTGTAGACGATGCCACCCCGGTACCTGATTTTTCCTCAGTCGAGGGGGTTACTGAGGTTGGGTCCGAACAACGCTTTACACTCTCGGCGACGTACTATGACACGCCTGACCTCAGCTTGACCAGAAATAAGATCACGTTGCGACGTCGCAGCGGAGGCCCCGACGAAGGATGGCATCTCAAGCTTCTGGGAACACGCGGACGTCGTGAAGTCCATGCACCATTGGACGCGGGGGACGCGACGGATCCCCACCATGTCCATCCGCCTCGCACCCTTCTTGAGGCACTCCGTGTAGCATTGCCTGCTCTTGCTCCCTCGGACGATCGCCCAATGGGCTTTATTGCCATCGCACAAGTTGACAATGAGCGTCACGTGACCGATCTGATGGTGGACTCCCCCGGCTCACACCAACCGACCATCGAGAGTAAAAGATCCAGCCCACGTGGAGGCGCTGAATCATGCAAGGGGGCTGAATTCTGTGATGACCATGTGTCATCGCGAGGGCTCCTCGAAGGCGGACAAGCCCAGCACTGGCGAGAATGGGAAATCGAACTAAGCCCAGATATTCTCGACGATCACCACGGTGGTGCCGACCAGGGCGATATTCATGGCTTTGCTGATGACTTTTTGGACCGACTCTCTGAGCGTGCTTTAGCAGCTGGAGCGAAGAAATCGTCCAGCCCGTCCAAACTCGTCATGGCTATGGGCGACACCATGCCCAACTAGTCCGTGTCGTCTCCCCACTCTTCATCGGCTTCGTCGGCCTCTTCATTGCGCTCGTGAGCTCGTTCAAGCGCGTGTTCGGCCTCTTCTTTGGAGTCATAGGGGCCCATGCGGTTGAGCCAACTCGACTTTTTCCCCTGCGAGACTTCCTTAGTCTCCGAATTGAAGTACCACTTTTGATCATCGGTGGCCATGATGAGTGCCCTTTCTGCAGTATGTGGAAACCGGGAACGCTAAGCGTCGAATACTATGAACAATGCTATACATCTGAGCGCCAGCGAAGCCCCACGCACCGGAGCCACATTCTGTGATTTCCCAGCGGAATAACGGCCTTCACCGCGCAAAAATCGCATTTTTTTCACAGGCGCATAACAAGTTTATTTCACTCTCACGTACGTCGCCCGCGGTAGATCATTATCTACCTACCATTGTTCGTAGGCCTGAGTCTTTCAGTAAAAGCCTCTCAGCAGAAAGGATTTCATGTCCGGTTCACCCTCCACTGCCTTGCTTACCGATGCGCATACTCAGGCGTGGGGTGTCAATCCGACATGGATTGTTTCTGCACCCGGAACATTCGCGTGGTTGGGCGAATATGTCGCGCCCATTGGGGGAACCACCATCGCGCAAACAATCGAACCGTCGGTCTACGTCGCGCTCAGTGTCACGGCGAATACACCTCAAGGCCCCCGCGGCCAGTTAAATAAATCTGAAGCTGGTATGTACTTCGGTGTTCATTCGGCCGGCCCTCATCGCATTGCCGATGCCGACGACGTGGTACGCGCTGTAGTCGATACTGTGGCACACCAGCAAAGTGGGCTTAGACGGCCACCACTCCTTTGTGTAACGATCATGTCTTCTGTTCCACCCGAGGAAGGTTTCGGTGAACACGCTGCAGCCACCGCCGCGATAACCATGGCACTAGCAACGGCACTCTCCGGCAAGGACGATCCACCGTATCCGCCCGCACTGGCCGCGCTCACGGCGAAGGCACTCCGGCAGTCTGCGCACTCCCCCACATCGTGGTGGCGACCATCTGTCATTTTCCGCAGTAAGCCCGGAATGCTCACTCACCTCACACAGTTCGACGACGCCGTCACCGCGCTGCCCTTCACCGACGAACGGGAATCTCTCCATCCGGTAATGCTCTCCGCTACGCCGACCGGCGAGGATCGTGACCACACGCAGGCCTGGGCCTCGAAAGCTCAGCGCAATGATGCTTTCCTGTGGCGCGCATGTTCCACCTTCGGCGTCGAAACACTACGGGACTTGCCCTCTGCTCCGCAGCGAATCCTGGAGTGGCTTGATATTTCCCGGCGCAACAGTACTGCCGATCAGCAGTCGGCGGACTACCCATCCGTGTTAGAGGCTCGTCGGTGGCTGCAGCTATGCGGGCGGGACAGTTTGCGTGCACGCCACGCGGGGATGGATGTGAAATCGCGTCGCACTACACGGGTGGCCTCGGCGCTCACGACGTCTACTCGCGAGCTCATCGAGCTGGTTTCTGCCGCAACACCTACCCAGCGACGAATACTGAGTGGCATCACAACGCCGGCTGCCTCAGGCTTTCTCAGGGAGGTCCCCGGTCGGAGGATTGTTTCCGCACGGCCTATTCCCGGCGCGTCCACGTCGGTACTCGCGTTGGTCACGTCGGAGCGGAAGGGGGCTCGGTCACCGGCTGGCGGCGGAGATCAGAGTAGCGAACCACGAAGTGACAAGTCGCGAACCGCCGGGATAACAGCCACAGAACTGTCTTTCGCCAAGCCAGCACACATGCAGTCCGCACAGAAAGGAAACGAATGAGCCGGCCTATAAGCCGGATTTTGTCTGCCATGCGGGGTCTCCCCTGGCATGGGAGGTAATCATCTATCTTGGGCTACCATCGCTGGCAGCCTCACGCGGCTTACCCGCGGACTTGGACGAGCAGCCCTCAAACGCCCGCGCCGGCGCCCCATTGCCCTGGTGCGCCATCATGCCTTGCTCCCGGAAGGGTTTACCTAGCCACCACAGTCACCTGTCGTGCTGGTGCGCTCTTACCGCACCCTTTCACCCTTACCTGCAGATATTTCGCCTGCAGGCGGTCTACTTTCTGTTGCACGTGCCCTCAGGTCACCCTGGGTTGCTGTTAGCAACATCCGTGCTCTGTGGAGTCCGGACTTTCCTCGACGACGGTCTGCGCAGCATCAGCCACGAGCTCTGCGAGCAGAGGCCCTGGTGTGCTGTCGATTCCGCCCCCGCGATTACCCGGCCGGCTCAATCGCGAGGCTTCACTCTACTCCATCATCACAGGCAGGACTAACCTGTTCGCCCGGGCTATCTCACAAGTGGCTATGCGGTGTGAGCGACTGCACCATGCGATCAGCTCTTTCATGCGCGCACTGATTTACACCGATCCGTCAACAAGGTGCGCGGTGGAGTTGATGGCCTGCACGCAAATGGGGCCGTCGCTATAAAAATCAACAATGCTGATTGACGACGTATCAAGGTGAAGTCGAACAAAGAAGTCAGAGTCAGCACACAAGGCGCGACGCAAAACCGACTTGATGGGGGTCACGTGGCTGACAAGTAGCAGATTGTCTCCCCAGTGCTGGTCCACAAGTTCTATCACCGCCCTGTGAACCCGCTGATCTACTGCCTGCACACTTTCTCCCCCCGGTACAGGCATGGTCCAGTCCGTGAACCACTTCTCTTGCGTTTCGGCAGATTCATCGTGGACGTCTTTGAACGTCCGCCCATCCCATTTACCAAAATCGAGTTCGATGAGGTTATCGACGACGTCGACAGGCAAGTCCGTGGGCTGGCCCGCTCCCGGGGCTAACTCTTCTGTGAGGTCATCGAGGGTTTGACGGCAACGCAAAGCGGGTGACGTCACCGCGGCGGTTAAGTTGGCGTCTCGTAGCCATCGGCCTGCTCGACGAGCTTGGCGGTGTCCTTCATCGGTAAGGGGTATGTCGGCGCGACCTGCGTACCGGCCTTCCGTGGAGTAGGGCGTTTGTCCATGCCGGAGCAACACTAAACGGCAGCGCTGTGTCTCGGATGATCCCGGTAGCCAAGCAGCCATTAGGCAACTCCTTCCAATTCCGGGTTGTACCGAATGAGGTACGTATTGCACTCCGGGCATTGGAGTAGTTCATCGGCGGGGGCCTGGCGAAAAGCCGTTAACGTGGCATTATCCAGTGACATGTGGCACCCCTGGCATACGCGATCTATCAGCTGGGCGGCTCCGATTCCGTGGTCCTCCCGCTGTATGTCGTAGGCCTCAACGATCTCGTCGGGCAACTCATTTTTAATAACCTGAATTTTCCGATGTTTTTCTTCTATCCGTCGGCGCACCGCCATGATTGAATCATCCAGCGCGCGACGAGCGGCTGCAACGGAATCACCTGAATCAATTGTTTCCGCGGGCTGGTCCGGGTCATCCGACCTTTTGAGGTGCTGGTCGCGCTGAGCTTCGACATCATCGCGCCGAGATTCTAACCGTGCTCGAATCCGCTGGGCAGCGTTAATGTCATGGTTAAGGTCCCGGCGCCGTTCCCGATCCATGGACACGGTGAGCCGTTGGCGATCGTCGGCCTCGCGTCGCCGAAGCTTGGCAATATCACTATTGAGCTTGAATAATTCAGCATCCATTTCTGAGAGCGTGACCGATGCCGTGACAGTGCGAGACCGCGCCAAAGCTTTTTGTCTTAGAACCTTATCAAGCCGTTGTTTTTCTGGCAGATTGACTGCCCGCGCTTCCAACACCTCAATGTCGTTGTGGAGCCGGGACATATCAAGAAGCCTCTTTTGATCCCGCACTGAGCATTTCATGCTGTCCTCCTCCATCTCAACGGCTGAAGCGCTAGGTGCGCCAGCACTAGCAGTTATATCTCTAAAACTAGTTCTATACCCACTGATCTGGAACACTGATGTCTAGTAAACCAGCAAACGGCCCTTTCGTGTGGTGCTCGACGCCACCCCACTGCGTTGTACGGACTCGTTCTACTGCTTTTTGTTCTACGACTTTTTTGAGGCGTGGACTGTCCAAGGATCCGTCCTCACCTCGATCACCTCGGCGGGCACACCCAACTGCTCACGCATCATGGTGGCAACAGAACCACACCACGGAAACTCGCTGGCCCAATGCGCTGTGTCCACCAGAACAGGTTTTCCGCGACGGAGATGCTCATCGGCAGGATGGTGGCGGAGATCCGAGGTCACATACGCATCAGCACCCGCTGCCCGCGCTTGGTCCAAGAAACTGTCACCCGCTCCCGAACACAACGCCACTGTTTCGATGCGCGTATCAGGATCGCCAGCTGCTCGGACGCCCTCCACGGTTTCTGGAAGCGCATCCGCCACTCGTTGAGTGAACTCCTTCAGGGTTGTTGGGCTGGTGAGTTTCCCGACGCGTCCGATCCCGCCAAGCACACCACCAGTCATGGTTACGCAATCAAAAGCGGGCTCTTCGTACGGATGGGCGCGAACAATAGCGTCGATAATGTCGTCGTCAATGTTCGGGCGGGCAACAAATTCCACTCTCACCTCGGTGACATGCTCCACCGTTCCGACGCTGCCCAATGCCGGGTGGGAACCGTCCTCCGGCAAGAATTGGCCCTTGCCCTCACTCTCGAAACTGCAGTGGGAGTACTGGCCTATCTTCCCCGCACCCGCGGCGAATACCGCGTCTTTCACCTTCTCAACATCGTCGGCGGGGACCATCACGCCCCACTTGTGCAATGTCGTCTTAATGGGGTTGAGCGGTGTCGTCTCTGTCACGCCCACAAGATCTGCCAAAATATCATTGACACCACCCCGAGCGGCGTCGGCATTGGTGTGAGCGGCAAATAACGCACAATCATGTTTAATCAGCCGGTGGAGTAACCGACCCTTCGGATCGTCTGTCGCGACGGAATGTGTGCCCCTCAACAACAGAGGGTGATGGACAATGAGCATATCCGCGCCTTGTCCGATGGCTTGATCGACGACGGTATCCGTGGCCTCCAGCGCGACCGCGACGCGAGATACATTCGCGGACGGATCCCCGCAAATGAGGCCCACACGATCCCACTCTTCTGCCAGGGCCGGGGGAAATGCAGCGTCCATAGTCTGACGAAAAACAGCGACTGTAGTCATATTCCTATTGTGACATGAGGCTAGGACATGTCTGAGTCGTTAACACGTCGTGGATGTGCTCGATTGGTTTTTGACGGCGAGGTACTTATTCCCGACGGTGACACACCTACACCCGATGACTCCTTTGAATGTACTGCACAGCGTCAATCAGTTGCGCCACCTCACCCGGAGGCCGAACAGCTAGCCGAAGCGCGGTGCCGTCGAGTCCGGGGAAGGTGTCCGTCCGCCGGACCGCGATCCCCCGTGCCGCAAGCTCCTGGGTGAGATGACGCGTCGATTCCAGCGATGCCGGGCCATACCGCTCCGGGGGAATGGCCAGCATGAACGGCGCTGCGGAGGGATAGACGCTCCAGCCCGCGACGGTTAAGGCTTCCACCATCGCCACCCGATTGTGCACCATCACTTCTTTATCGTGACGAGACCACTCAATGCCACGGGGGCTGACCGCTTGACACATCGCTTCCAATGCCAACGTTCCCACCGCCCAGGGCGGCCGCCCATGGCTAAGATTCTCTATCACGTCCACGTCACCGACGACATACCCGCACCGAAGCCCCGCCACCGAGAAAGTCTTCGTCAACGACCTGGCCACCACTACCCCGGCCGGCCGGTTCGGAACAAGCGACTCGGGACACTCATCCAGGCTCTCAGAACGCGCACTGTCGAGGTCATCACTAGGCCCTAGCGTGGCCATATCCATGAACGCCTCATCCACCAGAACGATCCGTCCGGGGCTCACAACCCGCTCAATATCCTCCCGACGATGAAGAACACCCGTTGGATTCGTCGGATTACCAATCACCACGAGATTCGCATCGGTAGGAATCACACCGGGCCAGTCACCGTCGGCAAGAGACCACCGAATAACACGCGTGACCGGAATATTGGCGCTGGTCAGTGCGATATCGGGCTCGGTAAACGAAGGATGCACAACAGCCGCGCGAATGCTCCCTACCCGTCGGCTAGCGGCACCTTCTGCTGCGATAGCTCGACCTCCGTCAAGGATCTGGGGGAGCAAAGAAAAGCCCTCAGCCACACCGTTAAGAAGCATGATTTCTGACGGATCGCACCCATGAAAATCAGCGATGACCTCGCGCGTTTCCTGCTCTTCCCACGGGTACGCACCGAGATCACTCAAGCGATGCGCCAGAGCCTCCTGCAGCCAGGGCGGTGGCGCAGGGTGCCGAACATTCACCGCGAAATCAAGGTCCGCACCCCGCGCGGCTTGATCCCCATGAATCTTCATCACGTCATTCACAGTGACCACAGTACCCAGGCCGCTACCCGGCTCATGCCATGCCACACTTCAGCGAGCCCCACACCACCACTACGATAGATAGTCGCGTCGGCAATAGGCTCTGCCTGTACCTTGGATATTCCCATTGTTGGCGTCAACACCACCACGAAAGGATCACCTGTGACAGGTACCGAAACCTTAAAAATTGTCTTCGTATGCACGGGTAACATTTGCCGTTCGGCAATGGCTGACGTGATGGCGCGTGATGCCCTCGAGCGCGAAGGACTCCTCAACCAAGTGCGCGTGGAATCGTGCGGCCTGGGTGGCTGGCACGTGGGACAAGGCGCTGACCATCGTGCTGTCGAAACCCTCCGTGAACATGGGCTCGATGGGACTGAGCATCGCGCAAAACAATATGGCCCGCAATTCGCCGACGCCAACCTGTTCATCGTCATGGACGACGGGCATCGCCGTGCGCTCAGAAATGATGGTGCCCCATCACACAAGATTCGTTTCCTTCGCTCCTTCGATCCCGCCGGTGGACGCCATGAACCGTTGCAGGATCCCTATTACGGGACGAAAGAGGATTTCACTGACGTTTATCACTCCATCGAGTCTGCTCTGCCGGGGCTATTGTCGTGGGTGACACGTGAATTAGAGGATCGATCGGACCGATAAGAATGGCTCAACGGGGTTGGCGAACATTCCTCAAACCAGGATGGGTAATTACCGCAATCCTGGTGATCGCGTTCGCCTATGTGGCGTTCACAGTTCTAGCGCCGTGGCAACTCGGGAAGAATTCGCGAACGCAGGCAACCAATCACAGGTTGGAAAAAGCGTTCCACGCGGACCCCGTGCCTCTGTCGAAGGTTATTACGAAGACAGCATCGGCTCCGACCGGTACCATCGACGAATCTAACGAATGGAAACGCGTCAGATTCCAAGGTTCTTTTCTGGCCGACGAGGAGCTGGTGCTGCGCAATCGCCCAGTCAATTCTGATGCTGCATACCAGATTTTGACGCCGTTCCGTACCGATGATGGCACGGTCATCATGGTGAACCGGGGCTATGTTAGGCCCGAATCCGGTAGCAGGATTCCGTCGTTTTCTCCTCCACCCAGCGGTAGGGTGGCGATCCAAGGCTATGTTCGTTTGGACGAACCTGCTCCTGAGCAGCTGAAAACAACTCATGACGATGGCTACACAGAGATCACGAACTTATCGTCATCCTGGTACGAGAAAGAAATACCCCAAGAAAAGTTTGTTCACGGATATGTCCAGCTCGAAGACAATCAGCCTGGGACGCTCAATGCTATCCCACTTCCCCAACTGGATTCTGGTCCCTACCTGTCGTATGGCATCCAGTGGATTACGTTCGGAATTTTAGCTCCCCTCGGGCTGGGCTACTTTGCGTGGGCTGAGATTCGGGAACGCCGCAAAGCCCGCGAAGAAGAGCAAGAATACGGTGCACTGGGTGACGAAGACATCACCTCAAATGACACGCCGACAACCGACGAGGCAGCTGACGACGACCGCAATGCCGGGGAGAGCGCGGCGATATCCAACGACGATGCTGAACCAGATGAGGGTGCGTATTCTCAGAAGGATGCCGGCTCCCTTAAGCGCGTGGACCCAGAGGAAAGCCGAGAAACACCGTCGAAGGACGCGCCTCCCGATCGGCGACGTCAGAACAAACCATCCAGCTCCGACGATGACACCGCCGACGAGGACAGCGCCCACGAGGACAGGGCTGGTCGCGACTCACAACCAGAGCCGACCTATCAGCAGGATTTGTACGATACCCGTTACGGAGGAACTAAACGCCGTAACGCCTTCGCTCAACGTCTTAAGAAGGACCAAGAGCGCTTCTGATTAAAAGGCGCTACTTGTCATCGCCTATTCAAGACTGGTTTACCGCCGGTCCGTGCACCGCACAAGGAGAAGCGCGATACCCAAAGCTGCGTATTGAACACCGCGTGACAGCGTGACCGCGCGTCTGACGTCGGCAATAGTTGGTGCAGGCCCCTCCCCCATGACTGGGCGCATTTCAACTCCATAGGAATACTGCGTGGCGCCGCCCAGTTGCACACCCAAAGCACCGGCGGCGGTGGATTCCACAACTCCCGCGTTAGGGCTGGGATGGTTTTGTTTCCGCCACGCCTTGATCGACCGCCGCCCGCCAACGGCGGAGTGGATGAGCGCTGTCACTCGCGCGATCGGCCAATTTGCCAGGTCATCCAGCTTGGCAGCGGCCCAACCGAAGTTCATGTATCGGTCGCTCTTGTAGCCCACCATCGCATCGAGGGTGTTAATGCACCGGTGCGCCACCACTCCAGGAGCTCCCGCCAGCGCTCCCCAGATCAGGGTTCCGACGCTGGCATCAGACGTATTTTCAGCTAGAGACTCTACCGCAGCGCGGGCAATGCCATCGGCCTCGAGCGAGTTCGGGTCGCGGGAACACAACCAAGGAACCCACTGGCGGGGCTCGTCGATAGTAGTCATGCCGGATTGGTACTGCTCTAATGCCGTGGCAACTCGGCCACCCGTCCGGGCAAGACTTGTCCCGCCGAGGCTAAAGAATGTGACGACGCCAAGCACGATCGCGTGCCGTGTGGTGCGACGAGGGCCGGCGAGCGCCGTGGTGGCAAGTACGGGGATGCCAATTGACACCGCTTCGAACGCAACGCCACGGGGACGGGAATCGGCATAAATTCTCTCCTCCAGGGCTTGCGCTGCGCGTCCAAATAATGCGACGGGGTGATAGGAGGCTGGGTCGCCGACGATAGCGTCGGCAAGAAAACCTCCTACTAGCCCATACTGTTCCGGGGTGAGATGGAGGAACTGAGGATGAAAGAACTTCGATCCGCTGCTGCAGCTACTGTCACTACGTCGCGCGTGGCTCATCTTCGTGCGGTACCATTGTGCACCACGGCTTAGCATGGCGATGAATAACTATCGTCATTGTTGAGCCGGCGGGGAAAAGCACCACTCGTCTTGGAAGCGGCATCACATACAGCATCGAGATCGTTCCCATAGTCGACTAACACGGGATAGACCAGATTGCCGTTCGAATCCTTTTTCCGCAATGATGGGCAGGCACCGGGGTAGGTGTAATAAGCGTCAGAGTTGCTAGCCAACGCTGACCGCAATTTACCTTTGGTGTCCCCGCCCGGTTGATCAGTGACGGATTGCACGATCAAGACATAATTACCGTTGCAGGTGACATTGCGAATGGAGCGAGTGCTTCCGTTAACCGACACCGAGGTGATGGTTCCGTCGCTATTATTATTGTTCGGGTGCTTTTTCGCTTCTGACGCAGGCGTACACCGGCCAAACAGGCGTTGCGTATTTTCGGGAACACCATCGCGCTGCATTTTTTCATCGCTGTAGCACGGGCCACCTATTGGTGAATAGATATTTTCTTCATCCGGGTAGTATTCCTCCCATTTAGACCCCGTCCAATGCAGAGGGATAAGCCAATCCGAACCGTGCTGAATTGCTCCCGCCCACGTGCCGTCACACTTTTCAACATCGTCAAGCTCAGCGGGGACGACACCAGTTTCATGCATGTACTCAATGGTGCACCGCTCGCTCACAGAGGGGCCGCTCTCGTTGTCGCTATCGTCAGCCTCTTCTGTAGAGCTAGTTTCTTGGCTATCTTCAGCCGGCGCGGTCGTAGACTCTGTCGACGCCCCACCACCGTCGGCAGAAGTGTTGTTATTGGCACGGTTGTTAATGAATTGCACCGTAATAACAACGACCGCGGCGATCACAACCAGAGCCAGAAGAGTCCACAAAATGGGGATGGCACGTGAGCGTTTTTTCGGCTGGTCGGGAACCTGTTGAGATGCCTGCTGATTCGAGGCACCACCGTCAACACCCCACTGATCGTTTCCGGCATTCCATTGATTGTTTCCACTCATCGTTTCATCCTTGGTGGGCTGTCACAATGTGACTAGCACGGGGAGCTAAAGTCACCACGATCGTTGAGGGTTCGTGGATACCAGTTACTTCTCGACTTCGCTTCTTCGCACATGGCGCTTCTATCGGAGCCGAAATCTTCATATACAGGATAAATATCATCGCCATTGAGCTGTCCACGTAATGACGAACAATGTCCTGGAGTCATAAATTCAGAACCAGGGTTGGCCGCGAGTGCTCGTGAAATATCTCCGGCTGTTGCGTCTTTGTTTATATCAACGATTGAATCCTTGATAACGATATTTCTTCCGTCACAGGACGGCGACGAGGCACGCACAGTCCGGCCAGAAACATTTACCGACGAAATATAACCACTGGAATCAGCATTGTCGGACGACGATGACTTATTGCTCTTCGTGGTCTCATCCGGGGTACATTCTAAGAATCGAGATCGTATCTCCGATGGAACATGATCAGCGTCTAACCTTGAACTAGAAAAACAGTCATATCCACTAATTCCGGCAACTCCGTCTCGTTCATACTTGGACCAGTGACCATTAGCCCAGTGATAGTAACGCACATCGTCAGTTCGAGGTACGCCGAACAGTAACCAGTCACCCGAGCAATAAATTATTTCATGCTCATCCGCCAGGTGCGGTATGTCTTTGAGCAAGTTGGATTCATCACAACGGTCGGGCGAAGCTTTTTTGTCGCCATCAGACGCGGACGGTGTTGAGGGGTTCGCGGTGCTCACCTTCGGCGGTGACTCTGACTGACTTTCCAGTGTTCCACTGCTAGCTGCTGCGACAGATTCGTCTTGGCCGCTGTTCTTATGGGCATTATTCAACGCAATCCATATGATTGAAGCCCCAATGACGAGGGCAACAGTTATGACGACTGTTATGCCAATAGGCATAAGGTTCCGCTTTTTTGGCGGCTTAGGGTCATTGTTTTGAGGGGGATAGAGGGATCCCCATTCGCCATTAGTTCCTGAAGTCGAATTCTCCAAACGTCGACCGGGCTCGTGATTCATGGAGAATACCCCTTTATAAACAGTCAGCGCGTGAGCAATGGGAGGCAGTTGGCCACAAGCAGTGTACCCAGATGACCACAGCGACATAGAGTCCGGTACATGTGTCAGCCAGCTTTCCTACCCCAGCCTGAGGGTAAAACAGGAGCCATACGACAAAAACCTCTATCCGCTGTGCGAATAGAGGTCGTTATTGTAGTGTGCGCCCTGACGGGTTCGAACCGCCGACCTGCTGGGTGTAAACCAGCTGCTCTTCCAGCTGAGCTAAAGGCGCTTATTCATTTCTGGCTCACGGCATTGCTGCTCTTAGGCCGTAGACAAAGCTAGCATATGCCGCAGTAGAAAGAGAAAACCGCTGAAAATCGGACTTTCTACGCCTATAAAAGGGGGACGCAAACTCAGAAAGTCGACACGTGAATAGGGGTTTAAGCAGCAGGAAACTCGATGGCCTTACTGCTTGAGACCAGTGCCTACTTTAGTTCCGACGCGCCCCACGTTGAACCAAGCAGGACCCTTGCCAGTCCCCCAACCGCAAGGCGGAGGTCTGCACCAGCCCGGCCAATTGGGCATTTTCAGCGATATCCCCCGGTGGAACGGTGCCTTCTTGTCCTGCCCCTGGGGTCACCAACCAGATTTGGCCGTCTTCCGCTAGTGCCCGTGTGGCATCCACGAGTCCATCAACGAGGTCTCCGTCGTCGTCTCGCCACCATAACAAGACAACGTCGACAATTTCGTCGGTATCGGGGTCATCCAAGAGAGGTTCGCCTATGACATCTTCAAGCGATTCGCTTACTGCTGAATCGCAGTCGTCATCCCACCCGAGTTCCAGGATGATATTTCCTTTTGTCACGCCCATGCGATCAGCAAAGTCTTTGTCGCGCGTGGCCGCCTCGCCCACGGTTTGGTGCCTCCTTGACAATATGGATTGAATTATTAGCGAGGTTACCGTTTTTATGTGAAATTATCTCATCGACTCTCCCATGGAGTCCCCCATAATCCCCCAGAATGACACTCCCGGCGTACATAAAGGGGCCACCCCCACCCAAATTGATTGATTTCTGCTGGAAAGAGTGCCGCTGCGTAGAATCGATTCAGATAAAGATTTTGGCCATTGTCCAAGAGTTTTGGCCACATTCCACAAGTTCAGGAGTACACGTCGATGACTGATACCTCGCCCGATTCATCGCGAGACAGCAATTTCGCCCTCATTCGTGATGGTGTCGCGTCCTACCTCAATGACAGCGACCCCGAAGAAACTCGTGAATGGCTTGAGTCCCTAGACGGGATGCTGGAGAACGCAGATAGTGATCGCGCTCGCTACATCATGTTGCGCATGATTGAGCGTGCGACGGCGAAACGCGTTTCCCTCCCTTCCCTCACATCGACCGACTATGTCAACACTATTCCGACGACGATGGAGCCCGAGTTCCCCGGCGACGAGGAGATAGAGAAGCGCTATCGTCGGTGGATTCGGTGGAATGCGGCGATCATGGTTCACCGTGCCCAGCGCCCCGGCATTGGAGTCGGAGGACACATTTCCACGTATGCGGGCGCTGCTCCTCTCTACGAAGTTGGGTTTAACCACTTCTTCAAGGGCAAGGACCATCCAGGCGGCGGGGACCAAGTATTTTTCCAAGGACATGCGTCGCCCGGGATGTATGCCCGAGCATTCCTAGAGGGCCGACTAAGCGAAGAGGACATGGATGGCTTCCGCCAGGAAGTCTCCCGCGAACACCGTGGCCTCCCCTCCTATCCTCACCCGCACGGAATGCCCAACTTCTGGGAATTCCCCACAGTCTCGATGGGCCTCGGCCCCATGGAGGCGATCTTCCAGGCGCGGTTCAACCGCTATCTCCTCAACCGTGGCATTAAGGACACCTCGCAGCAACACGTATGGGCGTTCCTCGGCGATGGCGAGATGGATGAGCCAGAATCACGCGGCCTCCTGCAGATCGCATCGCTCAACAACCTGGATAACCTCACATTCGTCGTGAACTGTAACTTGCAGCGTCTCGACGGCCCTGTCCGCGGCAACACGAAGATTATCCAGGAATTGGAATCCTTCTTCCGCGGTGCCGGCTGGTCCGTCATCAAGGTCGTGTGGGGGCGTGAGTGGGACAAGCTCTTCGCCGCCGACAAAGAGGGCGCCCTGGTTGACCTCATGAACAACACGCATGACGGGGATTTCCAGACGTTCAAGGCCAACGACGGGGCATACATCCGCGAGCACTTCTTCGGTCGCGATCCTCGCACCGCGAAACTCGTCGAAAATATGTCTGATGAGGACATTTGGCATCTTCGCCGCGGCGGTCACGACTACCGCAAGATTTTTGCCGCCTACCAGCGTGCTCTGGCGACGAAGGACCGGCCGACCGTCATTCTGGCCCACACGATTAAAGGCTATGGTCTGGGCCACAACTTCGAGGGGCGCAACGCGACCCACCAGATGAAGAAGCTGACCCTCGACGACCTCAAGCTCTTCCGGACGAAGCAGGATATTCCGATCTCTGATGAGGAATTAGAGAAGGATCCCAAGCTGCCTCCGTATTACAACCCCGGTCCCGATGCTCCTGAGATCAAGTACATGCTGGAGCGTAGGAAAGAGCTGGGTGGTTTCTTGCCGGAGCGACGCAACACGTTCACGCCGCTCTCCGTTCCTGGTGTGGACAAGCTCAAGCAGATGCGTAAGGATTCCGGCAAGCAGGAAGTGGCTACCACGATGGCCATTGTCCGCATCATGAAAGCGCTGATGCGTGACAAGGAAATTAAGCGCCGCGTGGTGCCGATTGTTCCGGATGAGGCTCGTACATTCGGTTTGGATTCATGGTTCCCGACGAACAAGATTTACAACCCGCATGGTCAGCGGTACACGGCTGTGGATCACGACTTGATGCTGTCGTACACCGAGTCTACCGACGGACAGATGATGCATGAGGGCATCGATGAGGCCGGATCGGTTGCAGAGTTCCAGGCGGCGGGTACGTCGTACGCCACTCATGGCGAACCCATGATTCCGCTGTACATCTTCTACTCCATGTTCGGTTTCCAACGTACTGGTGATTCCATCTGGGCAGCCGGAGACCAAATGGCACGTGGATTCCTCATTGGAGCCACAGCTGGACGAACAACCTTGACAGGCGAGGGTCTCCAGCACATGGACGGCAACAGCTTGACGCTCGCAACAACGAACCCGTCTGTTGTCTCCTATGACTGCGCATTCTCCTACGAGTTGGCGCATATTATTCCTCGCGGAATTGATCGCATGTACGGGGATTGCCCTGGTGAAAACGTCATCTACTACCTCACGTGCTACAACGAGCCCATCCACCAGCCCACTGAGCCGGAGAACCTCGACGTCGAGGGCGTTCACAAGGGCATTTACCAATACAAGGATGGTAAAGATGCGACCATCATGGCGTCGGGTATCGGTATGCAGGCTGCTCTGAAAGCTCGCGATATCCTTGCCGACAAGTTCGACGTCGATGCGGCTATCTACTCGGTGACGTCATGGACGGAATTAGCTCGCGACGGTGTTCGCCATGATCGCGAGCAACTGCGCCACCCATCGAAGGACGTGGGCAAGGCATTCTTGGAAAAGCAGCTGAGCGGGGCCCGCGGGCCATTTGTTGCTGCGTCCGATTTCGATACGACAATTGGTGAAACGATCCGCAAGTGGGTGCCGGGCGATTACACCGTGCTCGGCTGTGACGGGTTCGGGTTCTCTGACACTCGTGCAGCTGCGCGCCGGTACTTCAATACCGATGCGGAATCGATTGTCGTCGCTGTCTTAGCTGGGTTGGCCCGGGAAGGGAAGATTGAGGTCTCGGTGGCTGATCAAGCCGCGAAGGATCTACACATCGACGACCCCACTAAGGCATAACACCTCGGGTCGGCTCTAACCACCGGGTCGATCCCACGACACGCGCTTTTAACAGTCCACGAGACACAGCGTCAGGCTCCTTGCCTGGTAGCCTGGCCTCGTGGACGTTTTTCATGAGGTCAAAAGCATTGTGGCGAAATATGGACACGTTGACCCTGACGACATCACTCTCGACTCCACCGTGGATAGTCTCAGCCTTGATTCCCTGTCTCTGATCGACATTGGCGTGGGCATTGAGGAACATTCGGGGCGGCGGGTCGACCAAAAGCAGATCGATTCGTTCACGTCGATTAGGGATATGGTCGACTTTATGGAGCACGATTCCTAACCATCACCATCACGGAATCATAACCGCAACGACGTCACGAGGTTGTCATGTTTGACGCACTAGCTTTGCGTCGTGGCCACGGTCTGAACCCACGTTAACCGGGTTTGCGTTATTGGCGCTATCGTCTACACCGTCATCGTTGACAGCGGGCACTAGTTCTGGAGCGTAATCCCAGGCTTCACCTAAAGCGCTACGGATGGCAGCGTCGATGCCCTGACGAGTTGTTGCCTCGGCGAGAATGGCGCGAAGGCGATGCTCTGTCAGAACAATGTTCCCTAATTCATCAATATCTGCAACATGCAGCCCTAGGCTCGGCGTAAACCTCCACATGCTTTTTCCGTATTCAATAACGCAAAAGGGCTCTCCGGTCCGCAAAAGTTGACGCACCAATTCGGCCCCACCGTTGTTGACGTAGATCATCACCGTTCTCCTTAGGTTGTCACCAAGAAGCGCGGTGAGCTGGCTTCCCCTCCAGCTCCGACGGCTTGCTTTCCCCCATATTCCGGAACACATTCCCGACGCCGCAACCTCAAGTAGCGCTTTATCCCCCGTGTGGGTTTGCAACATAAGTGCAGGTCATAACGCATGTTGCGCATGTTAACTAGTGTGAATGTTGGTGCCAGGCGGTGAAGTCCTCGTTTGTGCCCCTCTCCCCCCACTAAAGACCCGCTCATGGCCCATGAGTTACGTGCCGTATCCGAATTCCCGAGCTTTTTCATCATTCCATGTGCTCCACAATGGCTTAGCCCAATCGCCAAAGTCTCGGTCCGTAAGGACTACTGCATAATGCTCACCTGGGACGGTCCACAGGAATGTTCCGCTTTGCCCAAAATGCCCGACGGTGTGCGGAGGCAATACTGTGCCGGTCCAGTGTTCGCGGCCCGATCCTCCGCGTTCGCGTGGGAGCCCCTTCTTACCCTTCACTTCAGGCCCCAGAGCCCACGGGCACGGTTTGAACATCCCGTAGCCGGGGACGACGCCGGCTAGGTCTGGATACCACACTTCATAGTGGGGTTCCGCCACCAATTGTGGTTTCATCATTTCCTGGGCGAATAAGTCCATGTCGCGCAGTGTGGATCGCGCACCGTGGCCAGCTGATCCATAGAGTTCGGTCTGCGACATTCCCAGCGGCTGGCATACCGCTTCTTGTAAATACTCTGGGAAGGGGATCTCGGTTTCTTTTTCGATGTAGTCCGCGAGGATCTCGTAGCCAGCCGAGGAGTAGATGCGCCGAGTTTCTGGGGCTTTTTCAGGTTCGACCGTGGCGAACCCTACGCCGCTAGCGTGGGCGAGCAGGTGCGCCACCGTCGCTGGGCCTACCGGTGTTGTCAGGTCGCAAACTCCCTCTTCCACGGCGACCAGCACAGCGCGGGAAGTCAGGAGTTTGGTGACGCTAGCGAGCTCAAACACTCGGGTGGGGTCCCCCGTCATCTTTCCGTCGACGGAGCTTGCGGCGTTGTTTACGGGCCAATCGTTCATCAGGTTCAACCATAGCGCGCGTGAGCATGAGCCGTCGGAGTTGACCTGCTGTCATGGTGACTGGTGCCCAATCGGGGTTATTGGGCAGCCCCCACCCTTTGAAATAGGCGACGATGGACAAGATGGAAGCAAACGACGCCGAGACCACCATGCCCACGGTTTGGAGTTGGAAGCTATTGAAGAGCACCATCATTCCGCTACCGAGAAGTGCCGACGTGGCATAGAGGGTGTTACCGCCAAAAATGGCGGGAACAACGCCGATGGTGATATCGCGGATCATCCCGCCGCCGACTGCTGTGATCATGCCAAGGAGCATTGCAGAGGGCCACAATAACCCGGCATTGAGGGCTTTTATTGTTCCGGTTACTGCCCAAACGCCAAGAACGATGCCATCACCAACTTTGAGAAGTCTGTTCCATTGTTCTCGCTCTAGCGACACTGTCATGGCGACGAGTCCGCCTGATAATGCGACGCCGAGGTAGATGGGCTCCTTTAATGCAGCAGGGAGGCCATTTTGCAGGAGCGTATCTCGGAGTAAACCGCCACCGAGGCCCGATAAGATCGCGAGGAGGCCGAATCCGATAGCGTCGAATTTTCGACGACGCGCAATGGCGCCTCCCAGGATGCCGTTGATGAAGACACCGGTTAAGTCGATAATGCGGTAGACGGAGACAATGTCCATGGTCTTTCACCAATCTGAACCATGTGAATGCGAAAAATCCCTTGCCTACGAGAATAGACAAGGGATGATGTGGGGCCAGCGGGGCTCGAACCCGCGACCAACGGATTATGAGTCCGTGGCTCTAACCTACTGAGCTATAGCCCCGTGAGGATGATAGCAAACGATCTGGAGAATACCGCTATCGCTTCACCCGTTTTCCTGCCCTACATTAGCGACACAATGAACTAACCAGGTCACGGGTAAAAATAAAAACACGGGTCATGACAAGCACAGACCCGTGGATGTGAAAAAGCTCCCCCAACTGGACTCGAACCAGTAACCCTTCGATTAACAGTCGAATGCTCTGCCAATTGAGCTATGGGGGAATCTGCGGATGACGTCCGCAACGAGATAGAACTGTACAGAGAGACCACAGCAGAGGCAAATCACTGGATTGAGCTGCGCTTATTCACGCAAACCGCTAAGCACGGTTCCATAAAGTTGCCGCCTCATCCATCCATACGACGCCCACCATAATGCGGGTACCGTACCCTAAAGCCATAGAACGAAGTTAGCAAAAGTGATAAGAATAGAGTATGTCTGATCTCAACGTTTCTTTGCGCCCCAACGAAAATGGCGTCCACCTTACTAAGGTTCCATCGAGGCTGATTACCTTCTGGCAGAAAACCACGTTAGCGGTTACCGATCAGCGCATTGCTATTAACCGGCCCCGTTTACTGTTCGGTTTAATCCCCACCGGTAATCGACTCAATAACATCGAGTTGAAATCGGTATCTCATACCGAGACGAAGAAAACGTTTGATCTCACCTACTTAATTACGTCGGCGTTCCTTTTTGCCCTTAGCTTGATCTGGTTTATCAGCTCTTTTCATGCGAAGAAGCCAGGAATCGACGAATACTACAGTGATTACCCGGAGGGAAAAGTCAGTCCGCTGATTATGACTCTCTCGGTGATCTGCATGCTTATATCACTCGCTCTGGTCGCTAATTCGTATCGGTCGCGGCTTGTAGTCATCGATAACTTTGACGGTCAGGATGAAGTCGATGTCTCCGCTCTGGCGCATACAGAAGTGACTAACTTCTCCAATGGTTTCAACGAGTACGTCGGTTACAACCCACAAAACCAAGCCCCGCAGTCACAGTTCAGCGTGCCGGGACAGGGAAGGAACCAGCAACAGAACCCATCCAATTATCAGAATCCTGGAGTTGCTAACGGATACAACCAGCCGCAACAGACGCAGGGAAATTACTCAAACAACCCGGAAAATAACCAACCACGTTAGACCTAAAACTCACGTAGCATAGGTTCGGTTAGGTGCCGCTAGCTTTGTCGCAAATCTGTTAAGAAAGATTAATAAGATTTTTTAACGGCAAGTGGTCGAAGTCCAAAATCGCGAACACTACGCTATCAGGCTTCTACTGAAGGACATGTAGTTCAAATGCGGAAAAGGATTCTCCCCCTCGTCAGTGTTTCCCTGGCAGGCATAATAGCTCTCTCCGGGTGTTCATCAAACGACAAGCTCTCAAATGGGAAGTGGGAGTTTGAAACCCCTGACGACCTCGAGGACACAATAGATGCTAGTTCGATGATCCTCGACGTCAGCGACCAAAACTTCACTCTTCGAAGTGTTGATAGGTACGGCGATGTCAACGAAGACGATACAGCAACGGGTAGGGTAAATCGCCCTAAGCGAGCACTAGAAGCACATAACTATAACGGCTCCGAAGCTTTCACCGAAGCAGAAAAAGACAATGCTGGTAGCGAGAATGTTGTCGAGTATAAGTTTAAAGGAGGTACGCTCATTATCCGGTTTCTCGGGGAAGATTGGAAGGGAAAGAAAAAGTGATCTCTATTCACGCTTTGACTCGGAACACTGAGAATACTCTTCAGGCTCGTCAACATGCATGTTTTCTGTTTACGAGAAGTGTAATGCCTCACTAAGATGCGGAATTAAAGAAAACAGGTATAAAGAGTTCTCGTTAATGAAATTACACTGAGCCTGGCTACGTTTTCACCTCATAAAATTGGTGTGAGATTTTCACCTCGCAGCTGAGGGTGGAAACAATATAGGCGCTCTAGCGCCTAGTTCTTAGAATTGAAGGTGGCCACATCTTGGTCTAAACCGACAATTCGCGGAAAGGCTAGCTTTTTCGCGAAATACTAACCAACTCGAACCGTGGCGTATCAACTAGGCAATGCAACTGCACGTTTAGTTTTTCAGTTCAACCCACGGCCGCTGCGACCATATTAAATAGATCATGAGCGGCGCCAAAATCTGGCGTCGCTCATTAGACACTCTTCACCGAATTACACCGATTAGCCAAGAACACCGCACAATGTACCGATAGTCCCCCTTAAATAATCAACTAGTCGTGGGATGAATCCTTCTTTTCAGATTCGTTGGTATACCTCGAACTGAGATTCGAGTCACCATCTTCGGGGTGTTCATTCGTAAGAGTCGATTCAGATTCCTCTGAAACGGAATGGCTAGAACTCGTGCTCGAACTACTTTGTGGTGAAGATTGTCCCCATTGGTTAGGGTTACTGAATTGACCAGATCCGGCCTGCTGGTTGGCACTCTGTTCACCTCGGTTTCCACCGAAAGACTGCCCAGCATTGAACGACTGAGAACCATTCGAGTTCTGCGCACTCTGGTTGCTTGTCGAGAAACCTTGTTGCGAGCCGCCGAAGCCCTGTTGCTGACCACCGAAACCCTGCGAGGAATTAAATCCCCGCTGCTGGTTGCCGAACTGCTGAGGCTGACCACCAAAGCCCTGTTGCTGACCACCGAAACCCTGCGAGGAATTAAATCCCCGCTGCTGGTTGCCAAACTGCTGAGGCTGACCACCGAAACCCTGCGAGGAATTAAATCCCCGCTGCTGGTTGCCAAACTGCTGAGGCTGACCATCAAACCCCTGAGGAGCGTTAAATCCCTGCGGCTGCCCTCCGTCGAATTGCGACTGCCCGAAGCCTGTTCCATCGGGATGAGGATGAATGTAATCGGTAAGTCGATCACTAAATTCTTTTAGTAAAGACTTCTGTATTGGAGTGATAGTAAAACAAGTCTTTTCTCCGTAATTTTCAATAAAATATATTCCTGATCGTAAGGAATTAATAATTAGTACAATAGATACCCAATAAACAAGGGCCCAAACCCCAGCACCTGCTCCGGTTAAAACAAAAGACTCAGTCGGATCAACGGACAAATAATATAGACCCGTCTCGATGAACCATATAAACCCAAAGAGTAAAAACTGTGGGAAATAAATTTTCCACGAAGCGGTAACTTCAGAAATAGAACTCAATGGAATTGATTCTTCCCGACCACCGAGAGGAATAAATCCTAAAAATGTTTTATGGTCCCTAACCACTACACGATGATTTGTCACAATCATCGTTGTGGGAAGCCAAAACAAAAGCAGGCTTGATCGGAATTTACGAGAAAAGACACGTTGCTCACCGGGGGTCAGGATTATATCACTATCAACCATATGACTAGGTATACCAACATCAGATCACGGCCACAATCATAAAAAGATAATTTCCAGATTCGTTATTGAAATGTAACGAAAATTACCCTAAAAAGGAGGTTCGTGTCTGATAAAGCTTGCTAAATCCCTACGTCTGGCAGAATGTGACGTGGTTCTTCAGAACTCCTTTTGGATTCGAATTTCATAACGATCTTTATCGCGAATAAAGATCAGTGCGACAAGAGCACCGACAGCAGCCAGAACCGCGGCAATAATCAGCACGTTATGTAACCCGTTGATGTAGGATTCCAGAGCTTTGTCGACAAACATTGGGGCATGCTGGCGAATAATCGAGAATTGCCCACTCGACGCTAAATCTACAATCTTTTGCGGAGCATCCATCGTGATAGTCGATTTATCCGGCGACAATACCGCTCCCGGTGGCAACTGAGGCACGGGCGCTGAGGCTCCCGGTGGCATCTGCTGTGCTGCACCCGCTTGCGTGTTCATCACCGATGCCGTCGGAAAGGACACCGCTTTCAACCCTGAGGACGTTGCCGCTGTAATAATCGCACCATAAATAGCCACGCCGAAACTAGTCCCCAAGGGAAAAGCTGTGTTGGCAATACCGGTAGCGGTACCTGTTTTACGCGGAGCAACAACAGAGACCGCAACGTCCATCAAGTGCGGAAGCATCAATCCGGTACCAATGCCGACCACGATGTACATCGGAATGATGTCAACCCAGCCGGAGTTAGAGTTCAACTTCAAGCCAAGGAGCAGGCCAGCTGCAATGATGATCATTCCCAAGGCCTGAATGGCAGAAACTTTGATCCTCTTACCCAGCTGTATCGCCACAGGTGAGAACAGAATAATCGGGATAGCTAGTGCCGTCGTCACGTAACCAACCTCTAAAGAGGTTAAACCGACTGCTCCCGACAGCCAGAGAATGATGTACGGCATCATCCCGAAACTAAACAATCGGGCCGCGAACGCAACGATGGTCACCGCAGAAAAGGAGGGGATAGTAAACATGCGGACATCGATCATGGCCTTGTCCCCCTTGGCCAATTGCATCCACACCAAAATAACTAACCCCGCCAGGCTTACACCAAAGCCTATAAAGACTTTGCCATCGGTCCACCCATCATCAGGGCCGGTAAGGAGAGCGTAATTCAAAGCAAAGAGGAACACAGACGCGACAATCAGGGTTAACCATGAGATCGGCGGAACCGACTCCTCAACCTCCCGGTTTTCGAGCTTCTCTACCTCCTCGGCATACCCCTCAGCCAACAGATGCGCTTTTCTCTCTTCCAAAGCCTGCTGACGCCACTGCTGTGCATCCTTCGGCACGCCGAACAACGTTCCACCAATGATCAGTAATCCAATTGGAATGTTGATCGCGAAGATCCACCGCCAGTCAAAGAATTCAATAATGGCACCACCGACAAGTGGTCCCAATGCCACTGCAGCGGCACCAGCCGCCATGAAAACAGCCACCGCACTCGTTCGCTGTTTCTCCTCACCAGGGCCGAAAACATCGGAAAGAAGGGGCAAACTGGATCCGAAGACCATGGCACCCCCAGCCCCCTGGATGGCGCGAGCCACAATCATCCAATTTTCAGCATCGGCCGTCATACATCCGACCGACGCCGCGACAAATATCAGCTGCCCCACGATGAAGATGCCTCGGCGTCCTACGAGGTCAGACAGGCTACCAACGCCCAACAACAACGCCGCGAAAGCCAGAGTGTACGCGTTGACGATCCACTGCGAGCCCGACAACGACAACTTGAGGCTTTCGCCAATGTCCGGCAATGCCACCAGGACGATCGTCATATCAAGCGTCATCATGAGCGAGGCAACAGACCCCGCTACCGTGGACCAAAACTTCGCATGAGGGTAACGACGACCAGTCGGTTTCTTCCCCGATTCGGCCTGCTTCGTTTTCGCTGCGGAGGATTTAGCCTTCGCCGTGGAGGGGTTTATTGTCTTTGCTGCGGCAGGCTTTGTCTTCACTGCAGAGGACTGTGGCCCTGTTACGTCGGCGACAGACACGTCATCACTATCGACGCCTCCGCTCACAAGGTCATCGGGGCGGGCGTCCGCGCCCCCAACTCCAGGACGTTCGAACGTATCTTCCGAGGGATGGGTATATAGGTCCTGGCCATCTGGAGTGTTATCCTCTCGGCCCGGCGCGTCGCCTGCCGCCTCGTCGCTGCCGACAACTTCGCCTTCAAGGATTTCGCCGCCATAGCCCGACGCATCCGCCGGCGATGAGGGAAACCCTGGGTACCCCGCGCCCGAGGGCACCGACTCATCCTGCCACGGGCGTTGTCCGCCACCAGTCAGCGGATGCCCCATGAAAGAAACCTCGTCTTCGGGGCGGAGAACATCGACTTCACGGCGCCGATGGCGACCACCCGACGAGGTCAATTCCTTTAAACTTGGATCGAACGTGAGAAACGGAAACGCCGGCGCGTTACGTTCTTCCGACGCGTTACGTTCTTCCGGCGTCGACACGTCATCCACGCCTGACGGATCACCCTTCAGCGGGTCATACGCACTGTCCGCACTACCAGCTCGGCCAGCAAAGCGGCTGTCCGACGCAGACGATGGCTCCTTAGAGTCCACGAAGTCCTCCCAGCGGGTAAAGCCGTCCCAGCTCTACGCAAACACAGCGCGACCACAACACACTGCTACCCCGCCACCCTCATGGCCACGAGGCAAGCGTCGCCACTAAAGAAGAGCAACCACCGCGGGTTCGCACGTGGCGACACGGAAAACGTAGAACAGAAACGCATTTAAGTTCGCTATCAACACTAGCTGCTCCTTGTTCCCCATAAATAACCGGACAACGTGTTAAACAAACATCGTGCCGACTATGGCAAGGCTTCCGAGCGGACGGTAGCCCGAGAGAGACTCGGCTGTGGCACGGAATCCCCCGCTATCCCATGGCCGGTCATCAGCGAGCGTGGTTACACTAGCCCTATGACCGATTCCTCCGCGACAAATAACCAACAATCAATTCCAACTCTGTCCACCGAGCGGTACACCCTTCCTGCGCTGGGATTTGGTACGTACCGGCTCTGGGGAAAAAGCGGTGCGCAGTCCACTGAGACTGCGCTCACGATGGGCTATCGGCTCATCGACTCTGCCTACAACTACGAAAATGAAGGCACCATCGGCGCGGGGATTCGCGCGGCCATTGATAAAGGAATTGTCTCGCGCGGCGACGTCACCGTGACCAGTAAACTTCCCGGCCGATACCACGAACATGACCAGGCACTGAGCGCCATTGAGGAATCCCTATATCGCACTGGGCTGGATTACATCGACCTGTACCTCATCCACTGGCCAAATCCGAAGCAGGGCAAATACGTTGAGGCGTGGAAAGCATTAATGGAAGCCCGGGACCGCGGACTTATCCGCAACATCGGTGTATGCAACTTCACACCGGAGCACCTGGACACCCTCGAACGGGAAACCGGCGAACTTCCCGTCATTAACCAAGTCGAGCTACACCCGTACTTCAACCAGGCTGAAACCCGCGCCTATGACGCGGAACACGGAATCATCACAGAGGCGTGGAGCCCCCTCGCCCGAGGCGCCGTCTTTGAAGAAGACACCATTGTTTCCATCGCGAAGAACCATGACGCTTCCGTCGGCCAGGTTGTTCTTGCATGGCATCGGGCAATCGGGAGCCTCGCCATTCCGAAATCCGCGTCGGAAAAACGTCAAAAAGAAAACCTCGATTCCCTACATGTCACGCTGACGAGCGATGAGATCGAGGCGATCAATGCTCTCACGAAGCCCGACGGCCGTGAGAAGGACCAAGACCCCGACGAGTACGAAGAGTTCTAATTCCAACCGAAGACACCACACGAAAGAAAACACATGCGTTTGACTACGTTCATCGCCGGTGCCACAGCGGGCTACGTCATGGGCACGAAGGCAGGTCGGAAGCGTTACGACCAGATTCGACGAGGCTATGAGGCAGCGATCAACTCCCCCGTCGCCAAATCGGCCGTCCACGCGGGGAGGAAAGCATTAGCCAACGCTCTTGACCCAGAACCGCGGATGCGTGAACTCCGGGCGCGGAACATCAGAACCCGGCACCACGACGAGGACACCACCATCTACGTCCCCGACGAGGACTGACACGACGGCGGGACACACCGCGCAGGTAACACAGGGTGGGGCGTGTACGAAATACGGTCGCAACAGATGCGTCCAGCTGGCCTCATAGAGGCCGCTGCGTCGCCTGCTTAATTAAACCGGTCCTATATTGCTCTAGTGCCACCAAATCGCCAAACAAGTTGTTGTACTCATCGTCGCTAGGCCGCAGCCGTTCCAGCGTCGACTTGAGTTCGGCAATCTGGTTGCCCACCCACACTGCCTGAAGACGGACCATCGTGCTCCGCACGAACCACTCCATGTTTTCACCCTCATAGTGGATAGGCTCCACCATGAGCTCAGTCACCATCGACTCCCCCATCGGCTGCGGAAGATTCTCAATAACCTTCGTCACCCACGAGTTCCCGCCGGACTCGACATCCGCGGCTGCGGCACACCCCCCGGCGCGACGGATCCCTTCGGATACTTCCCGATAGGTCGGGTGCCGGAAGCTCTCGGCGGGAAGAACATCAAACAGTTCAGCGGCGACAGCTGGTTCTTGCAGGGCGATCTTGAGGGCTTCGCGTTCGCCAGCGAGTTCACCATTGCGTGGATTCGGTCTGGTAAAGCGCGGCTGGTGAGAATCCTGTGGGCCCTTCGCGGCCGCGGATTTCACACTCCAGGTATTCCGCTGCTGTCGTGCCCGTCCACGCTTCATTCCCGACGCCTGTGGCTTGCGGGCAGCTCGTCGCACAGCCGCTTCGACGTCGCTCACGTCATCCCAACCAAGCCACCCAGACAGCTTCCGGGCGTACGCCTTCTGCAACGTGGTGTCTTTGACGCTCGCGACCGCGGGCGCAACAGCTTCCATGGCCTGTAAACGCCCTTCCGGTGTGTGAAGGTCAAACGAGGCAAGCGTCGTACGCACGACAAACTCCACCATCGGAATCCGGGACATCACCAAATCCCGAACTGCGGCATCACCGCCGGACAAGCGCAAGTCGCATGGGTCCTGACCATTCGGCGCGACCGAGACGAAACTTTTACCCAGAAACTCTTGATTTCCCTCGAAGGCGCGCATAGCGGCTTTCTGCCCGGCTTCATCACCGTCAAAGGTATAAATCATCTCGCCGCGAAAATGGGAATCATCCAACATGAGACGCCGCACCATCTGCAAGTGTTCCGCCCCAAATGCTGTTCCACACGCGGCGACGGCTGTGGTCACCCCAGCGGCATGCATAGCCATCACATCGGTGTAGCCCTCAACAATGACCGCCTGGTGGCGCTCGGCAATGTTCTTCTTCGCCTGGTCAATCCCGAACAGTACCTTCGACTTCTTGTACAACAAGGTCTCTGGGGTGTTCATATATTTCCCCAGCTTGTCGTCGTCGAAGAGTTTGCGAGCGCCGAAACCAATCACATCATTCGCAGTGTTACGAATCGGCCACGTTAGGCGTCGATGAAAACGGTCGATCGGCCCACGACGTCCCTGAGAAGTTACCCCAGCGGCCTCCAACTCTTTGACATCGAAGCCCTTGCGAAGCAGGAACTTTGTCAACGTATCCCATCCGCCTGGCGCGTAGCCGCACCCGAATTGCTCCGCATGTTCCTGAGAGAACCCACGATCAAGTAAGAATTGCCGTGCCGGCGCGGCTTCATCAGTGTCCAGGTGTTCACGGTAAAACTCCTGGGTGGCTTTGTTAATCGCGACGAGCCGCTGACGAGTCCCAGGCTCCTCCCGACGCCCCGGTCCGCCACCCTGATAGTTAATGGTGTAGCCAATACGCTCCGCACACTGCTCCACAGCCTCGGGAAACGACACCTGCTCCATTTCCATGAGGAAGCTGAAAACGTCGCCACCCTTCCCCGTCGAAAAGCAGTGGTAATAGCCCTTGTTCGGGCGGACATGAAAACTGGGGGTCTTTTCGTCCTTAAAGGGCGATAGCCCCTTGAGCGAATCTGAGCCGGCGGGCTTCAGCTGCACATATTCGCCCACGACCTCCTCAATGGGCGTGCGCTCACGGATCGCATCAATGTCACTCTCCGGGATTCGTCCTCTGGCCATGGCAACTATGCTACGTCGTCATGTCAAGCCCGAGGAGTGCCGTGACCTTCGCCAGATTATGACACAATATCGACCATGCCGGATGCACCTCAGAAGAACACACAAGGCGGATCACAGAACGCTCGACGAGGGCGTCACGTGTTGTCCCTTCGTACGTTGACGTCGATTCTTGGTGCTGTAGTGGCAGGTGCAGTCGGCCTATGGGGATGGGACTCTGTCAACAACCCCAGCCACAATGGAACACAAAGCAGTGAGTCATCGAGCGGGTCGTCGAGTAGTGGCTCGTCGCATAGTCGAGGATCAAACGACTCGTCGCAAAAGGGTTCCTCACACGGTATCCCAGCGTGCAACGCGAAACAGTTGCCTGATCAGGCGCGCGTGGTCGTCGACGATATTAAGTCCGGTGGTCCATTTGATTACCCGCAGAAGGATGGATCCCACTTCGGAAATTACGAGAACACACTCCCCCATAAGAAGAGTAACTACTACCGCGAATACACCGTCGACGAGGATAAAACGGATCACAGTCGTGGGCCTGCCAGGATCATTACGGGTGGTTCGACCGCCACGCACCCCGATGTGTGGTACTACACCAGCGACCACTACTCATCATTCTGTGAGATGCAAGAAAACTGACTCCGCGTTAACTCCACCCTGCTGACCAATCCCGAGCCGATCTATCCAATCGCTCAAGCCGCGATTCCGTCATCGAAGCCAACTGGTCAACAACGACGCGCAACCGCTCAGCATCCGTCGAGGCGTCACGCCACCAGCCCTGATACAGAGGATCCAAGCTTGTCGGCGCACCGGCATACAGGTAATCCTTCACACGGAATAGCCGATCACGCTGACGCTCCTGATTCTTCTGATGCAAAGACTGATCCATCACATAGAGCACCGCCACCGACTTCAACAACGTGATTTCTGCCACAATATCGGGTGGCACAACCAAATCGTTGGAAAACCTCCCCGCCGCCATCTCCTCTGTCCACGCCGACTCGTTCCCGTTCGTTATCTCACGTCGAGTAGCAGCGACCGTCGCAGAAATATAGCGGCCCACCAGCTGCGATGTCATCGCCTTCAAAGACACCGACGCGGCCAATGTTCCGTCATAATCGGCAGCTTCGGCAATCACCGGCAGCTGGCGCAACCGATCAGCAGCATCGACGAGCTCATCGGGATCGCCACCAAAAACCCCCGCACCCTCATCCGCCAACTCCGCAATCTCAACCAAATCCCACAACACGTTGAGGCTGACGCGGCCGGACAACACGGCGTCCTCCACGTCATGTACCGAGTACGCGATGTCGTCGCTGACATCCATAATCTGGGCTTCCAGGCACTTCCTGCCCTCGGGAGCACCACGACGGATCCACTCCAACAATGGAGCATCCTCGTCATAGGCCGAATACTTCTTCCTCGCCACCCCTTGAGGGCTCGATGCCGTCCACGGATACTTACACGTCGCATCCAACGACGCACGCGTCAAATTCAACCCAACACTCACCGGATGACCGTCGCGAACATCGCATACTTTCGCTTCCAGACGGCTCAAAATACGCAATGTCTGAGCATTCCCCTCAAACCCTCCACAATCCTGCGCTAGCTCATCCAAAGCCCGCTCCCCGTTGTGACCATAGGGCGGATGGCCAATGTCATGACTAAGCCCCGCTAACTCGGCTAAATCAGTATCCACCCCCAGCCCGGCCGCAATACCCCGACTGATCTGAGCCACCTCAAGACTGTGGGTCAAACGGGTCCGCGGCGTATCCCCCGTCTGCGGAGTGACCACCTGCGTCTTATCCGCTAACCGACGCAACGCAGCGGAATGCAGCACCCGGGCACGATCCCGATCGAAATCGTCCCGCATTTCCGGCGTCGAACCCGCCAGTTGGGCCCCCTTCGGCCCCTCCACCACACGACGCTCATGATCCTGCTCTGAATACGGGTACACCATCCGCAATCTCATACCCGCTATTGTCGCACTACACGCCGCAAAAAATTAGAGGCGCGCCTACCTCAACAAATCCTCAACATTCTGCTCCGAGATCACATTGGACCGATGCGTCGCCTGATAAAAAATCAAACCACCGGTCTCATGCAGAATCCCCGAAAACTGCGCGTCGCGCGACCACACCGACGGCCCGTGACGAGTCGACACAGAATGCGTCGTAAACCCTTGATCCCGAACCATCGTGCGCGCACGCAACGCGTGCCACGGATCGGTCACCACCACGGCCGAAGACCAATGACGATTCTCATTGTGCGAATAGGCCGCAAGTGCCCGCGCCGATGTCAACGTATCCGAGCCATCGCTAATGGGAACAATTGCCGACGACGGCACACCCAGCCCCTCTAGGTACTTCTTGCCAGCCTCAGCCTCGGTGTATTGGTCCCCCTCCTGCTTACCACCCAAGGTCGCGATCACGGGAGCAGTGCCCTCCTGATACATGGTGGCAGCTTTGTCTAGGCGCGCAGCAAACCATTCACTCGGCGTCCCGTTATACTGTGCCGCCCCCATCACCACGATCACATCAGAGGGAGTGTCGTCATCATGACGGGCAAACTGCCAAATCCTCAACGCTGTGCCACAGACCAACACAGCGGTGATCAATACGGCACCAACCACCACACGCCAGAGAGTCCGGCCCAACCAACGCCCCACACGTCCTCCATCCACGACCGTCAGGTACAGCCCGCTAACCTACACCCATACACACGCGTGTAGGCAAACACTCCACAGTTTTCTCTATTCTTTAGATCATGGCAGTCATCCGGAACGACCACGACACCACTGAGCACACCACACCAGGCGCCCATTCGGCGAAGGCCACGCACAGACGTGGTGTGCGGCTCACTGCAACTGCAGCTGCGCTCACACTCACGGGAGGGGTACTCCTGAGCAGCGCACCCCTGCCCGCAGCCTCAGCTCAGGCGGCACATACCGCGCAGACCAGCGTCGTCGCCCAAAGTGGCTCCACAGGGTCAAACACTGACACTAGCGGTTCCAGTGTGGCCACACGCGAACGCATCAATGACAGCGTCGGAGCTCTCACCGACAGCCAGAAGAAAGACCTGACCGACAAAATCAAGAAGCTACAAGTCGACGATGACATCGCCATGACTGTCTACATCGTCAACAGCTTCGGCACTATGTCTGGGAAAGAATGGGCGCACGACCGCTACCAAGAAAACCCGCAGTCCAATGTGCTTATCGTGGCTTTTGACGTCACTAAGCGCACGCAAGGGGTGTACGGGGGGCGCAACGTCGGTAATTCTGTGACAAAGAAAACGTATGAGGCCGCCAAGGAACCCCTCGCTGAGGATAATCCGGACTGGAATACCGTCATCACCGACAAGATCGACGCCGCGAAGGACGCGAATGATAATTCGGCGGCGCTCTTTTGGCTGGGTGGTGGTGCTATCGCCATCATCGCAGCAGGGGGTGGTGTGTGGTACATGAACCGGCGGCGCACCAAGAAGCAGCAGGAAACGATGGTCAAAGATGCTCAAACCATTAATCCGGATGACACGACGTCGCTCAACGAATTGCCGTATTCCGTGCTCGAAGAACGCGCACAGGAAGAACTCACGAGTACGGACGCGTCGATTCGAACAGCCGATGATGAACTCCGGCTGGCCATTGCGGAATTCGGAGAAGACCGGGCACGGCCCTTCATGCGAGCCATGGATCACTCAAAGCGGACCCTGGAAAGGGCGTTCCAGCTGCGCAGCAAAATTGATTCAGGAACGGTGCGTTCCGAAGAAGAGCGCAAGGCCATGCTTGTAGATATCGTGAGCTCATGTGGGCAAGCTGACCGTGGCCTTGATAAGCAATCGGACGAGTTCGCTCGCCTTCGCGGACTGCTCATCGATTCAGACCGACGGCTCGACGAACTTACCCAACGCATTGTGTCTCTTCGTGCCCGGCTTCCCCAAGCGTCATCAACGCTGAGCGAGCTGCGCACAAAGTACGCGTCCGATGCCTTGGCATCCATCGCTGACAATGTCGATATTGCCACCGAGCACCTGGATAACGCCGAGCGAGCCGTCGATAACGGCCGGGCCCTCACCCACCAGCCCGCTGGTGAACAGGGCGGGCTCGTGGAGTATATCCGCACCGCAGAAATGACCACCGGCCAAGCCGACGACCTCCTCACAGATATCGAGCAGGCCGACGAGCGCATCGCCGAGGCCCGAAGCAATATTCGCTCCCTCATTGACGAGATCACTGACGAACTCACCGAGGCTGGAAAACTTCGCGCGCGGGCAAGCACTCAAGGGTCACAGTTCGACTTCGACGAGATGGACGCCATTGCGACCGAAGCGTGGGATGCAGTCGAAGAAGCGCGCGCTATCGAGGCGCCGAAGAGCACGTCATCGACGTTACAGGGCGCGTCGACAACGGCGCCCGCTACGACAGATAAGGATGACACCGAAAGCGGATCAACCAGCGCTCAGGACAAAGAGCTAACACGTCCCGGTGATGACCCTCTGGCGATGTACAAACGGTTGCTGGAGGCGGATGAAAAACTCGACGCGCTGCTTGAACAAGCGCGTGACTCCGATCGCGACCGCAACCGGGCACTTCGTGTGTTCGACCGAACCCGCGATGATGCCGTCGCACAAATTGAGGCAACGGATAGCTTGATCTCGACCCGCGGTCAGGCTGTCGGCTCACAGGCACGGACTCTGCTCTCTGACGCGCAACGACAATTAAGCCACGCCCAGTCTCTGCGGACCACTGACACGCGGCGTGCGATCTCAGAGGCGCGCCACGCTGGCGAATTAGGCAGGCGAGCCGAACAAGCAGCCCGAAATGACATCGACGACTTCACCCGACGCAATCAGAGTTACTTCGGCGGAGGCGGCAACGGTGGCGCCTTCATCGCCGGAATGTTGATCTCATCCCTCTTCCACGGCGGTGGCCACTACGGAGGGTACGGAAACTACGGCGGCGGATTCGGCGATGGGTTCGGCGACGACTTTGGTGGCTTCGGCGGATTCGGCGACGGTGGCTTCAGCGACGGAGGCAGTGGATTCGACGGAGCATTCTAACGCGCCCGGCGATTCTCGGTGGCCACCGCTCCCCCGATTAACCCCGACCAAAAGCTGCCCGAATGTTGCTATAGCAAGAACACCAACAACATAAACGGCAAAAGCACAATCAACAGCACCGTCCACATCCAGGTGCTCGCAACTAACCGTGACTCCAACTGCATCCTGGCAACCCACGCTAGAAATACTTGCTGCTCGGTTGTCATGGCAGCCTCCTGACCAGGCTCTAGCTCAACAACCACGTGCCGGACACCACGATTACCGCCGGTGAACTGCCCTAATTTGGTCTCATCGGGCGTCTCAAATACGAAGTCCAGTTTGCCGCAGTTGACGATATTAACCGCGGGTACGCCCTCCGACGTATTACTAGATTCGGATACGCCAGCACTGGCCGAGGCCTGATCGGACGATGACGCCTCGGCGATGCCCATGTCGAGAGCAACGCGCTTCGCACGCCCGATCTGCCCTTCTTTCCCTTCGCGCTGTGATTGCGGATCAGCATGGAAATTCTGCCCATCTGGTCCTGATGCGGATAATCTCCCCTTCGTGTGTGGGACAAATGTCCACTCGGGCCACGACTCTGGGTTCGCACTCGATTGAGGGGATGGCTGGTGAGCTCCTCCCGCCACAGCGCCGGATGGCTTCACTCGCGCCGATGTCAGTTCCCTCGACTGCGAAAACTGCGCAATTAATTCGTCGTCACGGAAAAGGTCAAGATGGGCAACGCCACCGTCTTCTTTACGAGGACCCCAGGATAGTTTCATTTAGCACCCTGCCAACCGCTCAGCCAGGTAACCCTGCAACTTATCAATGCTGACGCGCTCCTGCTCCATCGTGTCGCGCTCGCGGACGGTCACCGCGTGATCATCCAGCGTGTCGAAATCGACGGTCACGCAGAACGGCGTACCGATCTCATCTTGGCGACGATAGCGGCGGCCAATCGCACCTGAAATGTCATAATCAACATTCCATAAACCGCGCAGATCCTGCGCCACTTTCTCCGCCGTCGGTGTCAACGTGTCTTTCTTCGACAGCGGGAGAACCGCCACTTTCACCGGGGCCAGGCGACGATCCAGACGCAGCACCGTGCGCTTATCCACACCGCCCTTGGCGTTCGGAGCTTCATCCTCGTGGTAAGCGTCGATAAGGAAAGCCATCAACGATCGCGTCAGACCAAACGACGGCTCAATGACATAGGGAACATAGCGCTCCCCCGTCGGCTGATCAAAGAAGCTGAGGTCCTCACCCGAGCCTTTAATGTGGCTCTGCAGGTCAAAGTCGGTGCGGTTCGCAATACCCATGAGCTCACCCCAGCCTGAGCCCGCGAAACCGAACTGATACTCCAGGTCAATCGTGCGATCGGAATAGTGAGCGCGCTCATTTTCTGGAACATCGAACTTCCGCAAGTGATCAGGATCAATGCCCAGGTCCGTAAACCAGTTCCAACAATCCTCAACCCAGCGATCAAAGTGCTGTGCGGCATCAGCAGGCGGAACGAAATACTCGATCTCCATCTGCTCAAACTCGCGGGTACGGAAAATGAAGTTCCCCGGGGTGATCTCATTGCGGAACGCTTTGCCCAGCTGACCAATACCGAATGGCGGCTTCTTGCGGGACGTCGTCTGAACATTCTTGAAGTTCACGAAAATGCCCTGGGCCGTCTCCGGGCGGAGGTAGTGCAACCCCTCTTCATTGTCGACGGGACCAAGATAGGTCTTCATCAAGCCGGAGAACATTTGTGGCTCAGTCCACTTCCCCGGCTGCCCGGTCTCTGGATCGGGAACATCCGCAAGTCCATTAGCCGGCGGGTGACCATGCTTAGCCTCATAAGCTTCGAGAAGATGATCAGCCCGGTACCGCTTGTGCGTGTGCAAGGACTCCACCAGCGGATCGGTGAAAGTCTTCACGTGGCCCGAAGACACCCAGACTTCACGCGGGAGAATAATGGACGAATCAAGGCCCACCATGTCCCCGCGGGACTGAACAAATGTCCGCCACCACTGCTTCTTGATGTTTTCCTTCAGTTCAACGCCGAGCGGACCGTAATCCCACGCCGACCGAGTTCCCCCGTAGATTTCACCACTCGGATACACCAAGCCCCTGCGTTTACACAGGTTCACCACAGTGTCAATTACCGATGCAGCCACGCAAATCTCCTTGTACTTCACACGACGCGGTACGCCGAACGACGCGTTCTTCACTTCCGGTACATGCTGCGTCATGCGCCCGACGACAAGCCGTCGACGCACCACACATAATCGCGTCCACCAGCCTAGCCCACAGGCACGACACGTCCATAGACGGACACAGGAGAACCCGCCCCTCACGGACTCCTAATAGAATTGTCTTTATGGCTTCATTACTTAACGTTGTACCCGACGCGATAAAAGACCGTTTCCCATCAAAAAAGCACTCTGACAAACACTCTGACAAGCCCTCTAACGACGAGCTCGACCGCAGCGGCAACATCGAAAATAAAGAGCAACCGTCGCGGATCCTTTCCGCAGTCGAGCGCGCCGCAGAAATCCAGGTGAGACCCATTGCGCGTTATGTCGACATGGTGAAATCCAAGCACGAAGGCGAAAGCCCCGCCCACGTCCAAGAAGTCATTAATAAGCACTTCCGACGCCTCGCGACGACGACAGGGGTGGGTGCCGGAGCGTCGGCTGCCGTTCCCGGCGTTGGCACACTCGTATCCTTAGGTGTTTCGACGGGTGATGCGTTCTTATTCCTCGAGCTCACCACGTGGTACACCCTGTCCTCGGCGTATCTTCGCGGAATCGATATTTCGCGTCACAAGGACCGCACCGCCCTCGTCTTGCTCGCGATCAATGGGTCGTCGGCAAACGAAGCCATCGCAACAGTCTTGGGTAGCGGAAGCATTTTCCGGTTAAAGTCTTTGAGCCAACCCGCTGTGGGACAAGTCAATAACCAACTAGCCTCGATGGCTCTCAAGAAGATCCGTAAACGGGCTGCCACCAGCATGGTTGCCAAGGCTCTTCCGCTGGGAATTGGCGCTCTCATGGGCGGTACCCTCAATAGGAAAATCGCATCGAAAGCCATAGAGCACGTCAGTGCAACGCTAGGCGACCCGCCACTCGTGTGGCCCGACACTACCCGTGCCCTGGAGCAAGGTGACTCCGGAACATCCGACGCTGCCACGGCGTTAGAAAACGCATGGGAAAAGATGGCGCAGAGCAGTGGTGACAAGAACACCAGTGACAGCGACACGGACAAAGAGTAATAGTCGGAGCGCTGAGGGCTCTGATCTAATAGCCCCACTACTCTAACCAGCCATTAAAAACCAGCATCTCGCAGAAGCAACCCTCACAATTGTTGGAAGCAAGGAACACGACAACGACGAACACCAAGGACAACTTCACTGGCGCCGTCGCCAGTGAGAAGACTGATGCCGAAGCCCCACGGAATCATGATCTGCGTGGCCTTTTCCATGTGTGCATGATCCACCCGTACTACACGTGGGGAGCGATGGTGGCCACATTGGCCGTCACCATCGCAGAAATCTTAATTCCGCTTGTCACTGCACGGGCCGTCGATACAGCAACAGAACAAGCGCGTCCCACCGCCTTGTGGTCGTGGATAACCGCATCGACCGGGTGGACACCACTCACCGCTGTGGTTGTTGTCATGGTGGTTATCGCGCTCTTGAGATACGCGTTCCAGTTCTCGCGACGCTACCTAGCAGGACAAATGAGCCAATGGGCACAACATGAGCTCAGGATTCGTGTCCTCGGCAGCCTTGTCCGTCTCGGCGGTAAAGATCAAGACGAAATACGCACGGGACAAGTTGTCTCCCGATCTATTTCCGATCTCAACATGGTTCAGGGCCTCCTCGCAATGTTTCCTCTCGCTGCAGGGAGCGTCGTTAAGTTTGTCATCATTCTTGCGGTGATGTTCACTCTGTCATGGCAGATGTCGCTGGCTGCGGTGATTGTGACGCCCATCCTGGTCGTCGTCGGGTTATGGAGTAAACGCTCAATCTTCGCGTCGACCTGGACAGCCCAGCAGCAGGCCGCGAATGTTGCTACTCATGTTGAGCAAACCGTGACGGGTGTGCGAGTGGTTAAGGGATTCGCGCAAGAGGAACGCGAGATTACCACTCTGGACAAACTTGGCCGGACACTGTACGCGCTGCAAATGCGCGCTGCTCACCAACAAGCCAAATTCCTACCGACGCTCGCTGAGCTGCCGAACCTCGCTTTGGTTGCCAATGTGGCAATCGGCGGTTGGCTCGCGTTGAACGGGCATATCACCATCGGTATTTTCCTCGCCTTTTCCACGTATTTGACGACGCTCACCGGCATTTGCCGCATGTTGTCCAATATGGCTATCTCGATGCAGATGGCTCTGTCATCCGTTTCCCGCGTCTTCGATGTTGTCGATCTGGACGCGGATTCTGATCCTGCGTCCCCCTCACGTATACCCGACGGGCCGCTTGGGATTTCCTTTGATAACGTGTCCTTCTCCCAGCCGCAGAAGGACGTTGATAATGATCCGGTGAACTCGTCGAAAACCACCGGCGACCGCATTCTCAATCACTTCTCCCTTGACGTTGCTCCAGGCGAGACGACTGTGCTGGTAGGCCCACCCGGCGCGGGTAAAAGTATGCTCGTCCAGCTAGCCGAAGGGTTTTACCCCTCCTCAGAGGGAACAATTCGATTAACAACTTCAAGGCACCCCTCTCCTACTCACGACGGCACCAGCGACGGCTCGGGCGTCGGCACACACGAATTTCCCACCGACGGATCTGCCTCCGACCATGAGTCCGTCGATATTACGGATATCCGGAAATGCGACCTACGGCACGCGGTTTCCGCTGTCTTCGATGAGCCCTTCCTCTATTCGCGGTCTGTGCGCGAAAACATTGCGCTGGCGAACCCGCGGGCGACGGATGAGGACATCATCTCCGCAGCTAAGGATGCCAGTGCCCATGACTTCATCATGGAGCTGGAGGATGGCTACGACACTGTCGCTGGGGAACGTGGCCTGACACTATCGGGTGGGCAGCGCCAGCGTATTGCATTAGCGCGCGCCTTAGTCTCCGGCGCCCGCGTGCTTATTTTGGATGACGCGACCTCGGCTATCGACGCCACGACCGAGGCTGCCATCATCGGGGCGTTGAAGGCGCGGAAAGGATCCGTCACTCTGCTCCTTATCGCGCACCGCCATTCCACTCTTGCGTTGGCAGACCACATTGCGCTCATCGAGGCTGGCACCGTTACCGCGTACGGAACTCTGGAGGAGCTCCAGGAGTCAAGCCCGCACTTTTCCCAGCTCATGGCCTTGCCACGCCACGATGATGACGCACCCCTTCCCTTCGACGACGGAGATGAACCGGACGTCGCGACGCTCTGGCCAGCGGATCAAGACATGGATGAGCCCGGCGCGGCAGCCGCCGCAGGAGATGCCCTGTCGGAGTCGGGGGCGGCACTAGCTGGCAGTGGCCTAGGTGCTGGCCTGGGCCAAGGAAGCTCAACCTCCGGGATGCCCGCTACACCTGAGGTACTGGCGATGGTCGAAAAACTTCCTCCGGCTACGGAGAAACCCAAGGTCGATGCGGAATCATTCCGACATGACTCAACCCCATTCAGTTTGCGTGGGTTACTCGGCACGGTGAAGTGGCTGCTAATAGCTATCATTCTCACGTTGTTTGTGTCCGTTACTGCCGACGTCGTCTTCCCCTCCCTCGTGCGCCATGCCATTGACGACGGCGTCGGCAATAAAGATACGGGCGCTCTGGTCACCGCAACCGTGTTGGGGCTGGTTATCGTGGTGGCAGCATGGATTGCCAGCACGATCAACACTATTTTGACGTCGCGGGCGGGCGAACGCCTGCTCTATGGGCTCCGTTTACGGTCCTTTGCCCATGTTCAGCGCCTCGGGCTTGATTACTTCGAAACTACTCAATCCGGGCGGATTATGACCCGCATGACCACCGATATCGACTCCCTGTCGAAGTTCCTTCAAGCGGGTTTGGCCCAGGCCATCGTTTCGGGGGCTACCTTAATCGGTGTCAGTATCATGCTGCTTGTGACAGCCCCTCGCCTGGCTTTGGTGGCGCTGACATCGTTGCCCATTGTCATTGTGGCCACTGTGGTCTTCCGGCGGATTTCGTCGCGGTTGTATTCGGAGGCTCGCGGCCAAATTTCGACGGTGAATGCGGATTTTCAGGAACTTGTCAATGGTATCCGCACCTCGCAGGTGTATAACCAGCAGGACTCGGATGTTGAGCGTTTCACACATAGCGCGCTGGAGTATCGACGGCTGCGTATGCAGGCGCAAACCGCAGTCTCCATTTATTTCCCTGGCATCAATGCGCTCTCCGAATTGGCCTCCGCTGCCGTCGTGGGAGTGGGTGCAGTCATGGTGCTCAATGGCACGGTGACGGCTGGTGTGCTTGTGGCCTTCATGATCTACATGAACCTCCTCTTCGCACCCATCCAGCAGCTATCTCAGGTTTTCGACATGTATCAGCAGGCCGAGGTTGGATTGCGACGTATTAGTGATTTGTTGTCTCAGTCGACGTCAGTTCCTGATACTGGGCAGGAAACCCACGTTCCGGAGGGCTCCTTGTCATTAGACGACGTCACCTTCGCGTATTCGAACGGTGTGGACGTCCTCCACGATGTTTCAGAGACTATCGACGAGGGCTCCACGGTGGCGGTCGTTGGAGCGACGGGCGCGGGTAAATCGACCATCGTGAAGTTGTTGGCGCGGTTTTATGACCCGACGGCTGGCGCGGTGCGAGCAGTGGATACAGATATCCGCGATATCACCTTGACAGCATGGCGTGGATCGCTCGGATTCGTCCCGCAGGAATCACACCTTTTTGCAGGGACTATCGCGTCAAATATCGCCTATGGCAAGCCCAACGCGACACCGAATGACGTCATCCATGCTGCGCGATGCATTGGGGCCCTACGCGCCATCGCCGCAATCCCCGGGGGCTTCCTTGCGCCGGTGGGTGAAGATGGGCGCGGGCTATCCTCCGGCCAGCGTCAACTCATCGCGCTAGCGCGCGCAGAACTGGTAAAACCGCAGATCATGCTTCTTGACGAGGCCACATCGACGCTTGATCCGGCCACGGAAAAAACCATTCTTTCCGCTAGTACGAGGTTGATGTCGAATCGAACGAGCGTGATCGTAGCCCACCGTTTGGCTACCGCTGCTCAAGCGGATCGCATTCTCGTGATGGACGGGGGGCGAATCGTCGAGACTGGGAATCACGATGAACTTCTCGCCTGCCAGGGAATCTACGCTGACCTGTGGAAACATTCTACCTCCGGAGGGAGCGACACCTAGTTCACACCAACGGGGGCACCCTCTTGTGCGGAAAAGACCTCCAAAAGGGTCCCGTTTTGGGCGACAAAAGGGATAAGCGGTTACTCTGTAGAGAAGTGAGTCACAATCGACGAAATGAGGCGAGCACCCGCTGTGAACAGCGATAATTCCTTCGGCCAGAACCAGTGGCTGGTCGACGACATGTACCAGCAGTTCACGAAGGACCCGGAGTCAGTGGATAAGGAATGGCGCGAGTTCTTTGAGAAAAATGGCGCCCCCGAATCGTCGGCTGGCACCGAACCCTCCGGAGCTCACAAAGGTACCAATAGCAATACTGCTGCAAAGAAATCTGATAACGCTTCTTCCTCATCTGACGAAGCAAAAACTATTAAGGGCAAGCGCGCTGAACACAAAGCCGCAGAGAAGAAACCCTCTCAACAAAACGTGGCCGAAAAGACGGCCGACCGAACAGTGTCACACATTGAGGAGCCTTCAGCCCACGCCCGGAACACGAACCAAGCATCGGCACCTGCCGCGGCGAAGCCCGCCCGTCACGACGCACCGAAGGTTCATAAACGCGCACAAGTTCAGCGCGAATTACGGGCCAAGAAAGAGGCGCCCTCCCAGAAGCGTGACCACGTCGATATTCCTTCGTCCTTGCCTGAGGCTGGTTCGAAGAAGATACGTGGGCCGCAAAAGGCCATTGCAAAGAATATGGACATCTCGCTAGAGATTCCGACTGCAACGTCGGTTCGCGATATGCCTGCGCGGCTCATGTTCGAAAACCGCGCGATGATTAATGAGCAGCTCAAGCGCACGCGTGGTGGGAAGATTTCCTTCACCCATATTATTGGGTACGCGCTGGTCAAAGCTGTTTTAGCTCACCCGTCGATGAACAATCGCTACGAGGTTGTCGACGGCAAACCCACCATCGTCACACCAGAGCACATCAATTTGGGCCTGGCCATCGACATGACGAATAAGGATGGCAGCCGCAATTTGGTTGTTGCGTCCATCCCGGCTGCAGAGACGTTGTCATTCTCAGAGTTTGTCGACGCCTACCAAGACATTGTCGTCCGTGCCCGCAATGGCAAACTGACGATGAAAGATTTCCAGGGCGTCACCATCTCGCTGACCAACCCGGGTGGCATCGGTACTCGCCACTCGATTCCACGGTTGACGAAGGGGCAGGGAACGATCGTCGGCGTCGGGTCCATGGATTACCCTGCGGAATTCCAAGGCGCGTCAGAAGACCGGCTCGCAGAATTAGGCGTCGGCAAACTGGTCACTATCACTTCTACTTATGACCACCGGATTATCCAGGGAGCGGAGTCGGGAGAATTTCTCCGTGAACTCGGCCGTCTCCTGATCAACGACGAGTTCTGGGATGACATTTTCAAGTCCCTGAAGATCCCGTATGTCCCCTTCCGGTGGGAGCAGGATCTGCCCAACATTGGGGTAGATAAAAATACGCGCGTGATGCAGCTGATCGAGGCGTATCGGTCGCGTGGTCACTTGATCGCGGATACCGATCCGCTGCAGTGGCACCAGCCGGGGCTTCCCATCCCCGACCACCGCGATCTCGATTTCGCGACGCACGGGCTGACCTTGTGGGATCTGGACCGACGCTTCCATGTTGGTGGATTCGCTGGACAAGAAGTCATGACGCTTCGCGAAGTGCTCAGCACCCTTCGGTCTGCCTACACCCTCAAAGTCGGGTACGAGTACAACCACATTCTGGACCGCGACGAGCGCCTCTGGTTGGAGGAGCGCATTGAAGCGGGCCAGCCCAAGCCGTCACGGGCTGAACAAAAGTACATTTTGCAGAAACTCAACGCTGCTGAGGCCTTTGAGAACTTCCTCCAGACGAAGTACGTCGGGCAAAAGCGGTTCTCCCTCGAAGGCGCGGAGTCCCTCATTCCACTGATGGATGCCGCCATTGACACTGCCGCTGCACAGGGGCTCGACGAAGTTGTCATCGGTATGGCTCACCGCGGGCGACTCAACGTCTTAGCGAATGTCGTCGGCAAGCCGTTTTCGCAGATCTTCACCGAGTTTGAGGGCAATATTGACCCCGCCTCACCCGGTGGTTCCGGCGACGTGAAGTACCACCTGGGTGAAACCGGCCACTTCATCTCCATGTTCAATGACGGTGAAGTGGACGTCACGCTCACAGCAAACCCATCCCACCTGGAAGCTGTGAACCCCGTTGCAGAAGGCATCGCACGAGCCAAGCAGGACATCCTGGACCGTGGCGATGAAGGCTTCTCTGTGATGCCCATCCTGGTACACGGAGATGCCGCTATGACAGGCCTGGGCATCATGCAAGAAACCGTCAACCTGTCACAGCTTCGTGGCTACACGGTTGGCGGAACTGTCCATATCGCGGTGAATAACCAAATCGGGTTCACGACCACCCCGGACTCCGGCCGCTCCAGCCAATACGCGACGGATCTGGCTAAGGCATTTGGGTGCCCCGTGTTCCACGTCAACGGAAATGACCCGGAAGCTGTGGTCTGGGTTGCCAAGTTGGCTGTCGAGTACCGACGCCAGTTTGGTAAAGATGTGTTCATTGACCTCATCTGCTACCGCCGCCGTGGTCACAACGAGGCTGACGATCCGTCGATGACGCAGCCCGAGATGTACCAGATCATCGATAACAAGCAGACTGTCCGTGACATTTACACCCGCAGCCTAGTCGGGCGTGGTGACCTCTCCGAGGACGAGGTCGAGATCGTCAAGCGTGACTTCCGCGAGCAGCTGGAAACCGTGTTTAATGATGTCCGCGCTGCCGAGAAGGGTGGCAAACCTGCTGAACAATCGGGTATCACCTCGGCTCAAGAGCTGCCCCGTGGGCTGGATACCTCAATTACGGAAGAAGAAGTTGCCGCTATCGGTGACGTCTTTACCAATCCGCCCGAAGGGTTCCATCTCCACCCGCGCGTCGCTCCCCTGGCGAAGAAACGTGGCGAGATGTCACGCAACGGCAAGATCGACTGGGGATTCGGCGAGCTGCTCGCGCTCGGTTCGCTCGCACGTGAGGGCAAACTCGTTCGTCTGGCCGGTGAAGACACTCGCCGCGGTACTTTCACCCAGCGGCACGCGGTCTACATCGACGCGGAAAATTCCGACGAATACAACCCGTTGCAGGAGTTGGCGCAGGACGGTGACAACGGTGGCCGCTTCCTGGTCTACAACTCCGCGCTCACCGAGTTCGCCGGGATGGGATTTGAATACGGCTATTCCGTCGGCAATCCCCATGCCGTCGTCGCTTGGGAAGCACAGTTCGGTGACTTTGCCAATGGTGCGCAAACAATTATCGACGAGTATGTGTCGTCGGGTGAGGCCAAGTGGGGCCAGCAATCTAGCTTGATCCTCCTGTTACCACACGGGTATGAGGGCATGGGCCCGGATCACTCCTCCATGCGTATCGAGCGCTACCTGCAGCTGTGCGCTGAGGGGTCCATGACTGTGGCTCAGCCGTCCACCCCTGCGAACTACTTCCACCTTCTCCGGCGTCATGCTTTGGGAGATCTTCGCCGTCCGCTGATCGTTGCGACACCGAAGTCGATGTTACGTAACAAGATGGCGACCTCCTCGGTGGAGGACTTCACGAAGGTCAAGCGCTTCCACTCAGTGATTAATGACCCGAACTTCGTCGATGCCGACGGCAACGCCACCGGTGATACGTCGAAGGTGAAGAAGATCCTATTGGTGTCCGGCAAGCTGTACTGGGATCTGGAAAAGCGGCGTCAAAAAGATGGCCGTGACGATCTGGCCATTATTCGCCTGGAAATGCTGCACCCGGTACCGTTCCGTCGGCTGAAAGAAGCGTTCGACATGTACCCGAACGCCACCGAGATTCGGTTCTGCCAGGATGAGCCCGCCAACCAGGGACCGTGGCCATTCCTTGCGCTGCATCTACCTGAGCTTGTCCCCGACATGCTCCCCATGAGGCGTGTATCTCGAAGGGCTCAATCCTCGACGGCGACCGGTGTATCGAAGGTTCACCAGATCGAGGAGAAACAGCTGATCGAGGAAGCTTTCGCGGACTAGAACACCGCACTTCTGTTTCACGAAAGTGGTGGCCCGTCACGTACCCCGTGGCGGGCCTTTCGTCTGTTCTGATGCGGAGTATGCCCTACCGGCTGCGCAGGATGCGCTTAGTCTTCATTGGAAAAAGCCAACCCTTGTGACTGCAGATAGTTTTTCGCAACACGGTCGGCGGGCGCAGACTCTGTTTTCTTGTAGAGCTTATCCAGGTCACGCGTGGAACTAAGGTTGCCTGATACCCACGTAAGAGAGCGTCGATCCTCAGTGCTCATCGTTGGCTTGAGATAAACCGGCACGATGTTCTGCGGCAGGGTGACCTCGTCCTCGGGAGTATCGCTACTGGCATTACGCGTCTCCGTGCCTGTGGAGCACTGCGCATTCGATGCCTCCGTCAAGCTGATATCAGAGGGCAGGGATTGCGCAATTTTTTCCCACACGGTGCCTATCGTATTGCCCGGGGCTTTACCCTGTCGGACATTCTTCTGCATCTGGCCGAGGATTGTGCTGGCCGCGTTGCTGTCTAGATAGTTCAGCAAATCACCAGCACACACCAGGACGAGCGTATTTTTCCCGGCGCGCAATGACTCAATCGCGTCCTGCACATTATCTTCCGACGCCTGCGTCTTAGCTTTCCGTGGCGTTGAGCGGCCGGCGTTGGTTGTGTCGAACACCTGGTCATAGAGCGCTGCGGTAATGTCGTCGTATTTTCCGACAGCTGTTGAGATCAGCACGGGGTCGGCATCGGTATAGGGGAGCTTTTGAACAGTAGAGACCGCGGTCGATGAGCTCCCTGATTGACTGTCGTTGTCGCCAAAATTCGCCTTGACGTGGCACGATGTCAAGCTGCTGAGGGCGAGAAAGGCCACTACACCGGTGGTAACACTCTTTGTCATTTTGGTGACTTTTTTCATGCTATGACCACCACATCCACCACAGAATAACTGCAATAATGACGAGCGCTCCCACCGACCAGAGAGCCGCTCCGAGATTCCGGGAGCGATCCGCGCGGTGAACCATGAGAACGGACACAACCGCGCCCACGGCATGGGCAACAACCATTTGTCCCCCATGGGTTGTCCACTCGGTGCTCGGCAAAAGCTGGACCACGATTAAGACCACAGTAGCCAGCATCATTCCCGACGCTAGTCCTGCGGCTATGCCACGAATTAGTGACACGAGAGGGGTGACCCGAGTTTTCTGATACCAATGCCGCGTTTCCGCTACGTCATACTGTCCGACCATCGTCTCGAGTTTAGCCAACCCGGCCATTAAACCAACCTACGGCTCGACATATTTCAACCCGCTTAACGGTCGCCACGGTGATAAGAGTTTTTTCTTCTGAAATCAGTAGCATGGGTAAGTATGCCCCGGAATGATGAGACGTCAGATACCCCTTCGTCGTCACGGAAGGTTAATGGTCGAGCAATTCCATCTCACCACCATGAATACCCTGATACCAGTGAACTAGTTCGGGCTGTGGAACATGAGGCCGTTGTGAATGCACCGGACTGGATTATTAATACCCCCGACGCTACCCATTCACATGAGTTGTCACATCATCCTGTGGCTAGGTGCGCGGTCTTCGTTGAGGGACACAAAGTCGATGGCCCCTTCACTATTGCGTCGGCTATTGAACGTGTTCGCCAGGAGAATAGTCAAAACTCTTCGACTGCCAGCTCCTCAGATTCCACACATGGCGCTAAACAGCGAGCTTTTGTGTGGGTGTCACTCATTTCCCCGACGATCGAGCACATGGAACCAATTGCGCGGCTTTTCCATCTACATTCCTTGACAGTCGAAGACATCGTTCAGGCCCAACAGCGGCCAAAGCTCGAGATTCTGGGCGACTATGTATTTATCGTTGCTCGTACCGTTCACTACGATCCCTCTCCAGTAGACAGTACTAACGAATTTATTGAAACTAATGAGCTACATATCATTAGGGGCAATGATTTCGTCATCACCATCCGACACGGGCACATCCCTATTCCTGACGATGTACGGCACCGGCTTGAACGCTCCCCGCAGCTGACATCAGTGGGTCCAGCTTCGGTGGCATATGCCCTCTTGGACTGGATTGTTGATGATTATCTCCACATCGCAGAGGATCTGGAAGAAAAGGTTGACACCATGGAAGACGAGGTGTTCACACCGGGTTCTCCAGTCCATATTGAACCGATTTATATGCTCAAACGGGAAAACTTAGAGATGAGGCATGTTCTTGATCCCATGACCGCAGTTCTTAAGACCCTGACAGTAACCAAGGGCATCTCAGGCAAAACCGTGCGGTCGTTGTACCGTGACATTTTGGATCACCACACCATCGCAGCTGACCGGATCATTAGTTATGACGAACGCCTATCAACACTGCTCGATTCCGCTGTGGCTAAAGTGTCGTTACAACAAAATACGGATATGAGAAAGATATCCGCGTGGGCTGCGATGGCCGCCGTTCCTACTCTTATCGCTGGTGTGTATGGCATGAACTTTGACAATATGCCGGAAACGCATTGGGCGGACGGCTATTACATCGTGCTTATAGTCATGCTGTCCGCGTGCATCGGTTTGTGGCTCATTTTTCGCCGGAACAAGTGGCTGTAAGAACCTTCCACCACGTGGCTTCAGCTCTGCGTGGCTTCTATTCTCTCCATGGCCGAGTAAATCCCGCTACTTCCTGGTTGCCCAGTGCTTGCGCGACAAAATTTCGCGTCCCCGTTGCGCTGAACGAGGTTTACTCAGAACATCGTATCGGCCAGCAACGATCTGCGTCGTCGACGCAAAATCCCGACGTCCCTTCATCGCACCATAAGGAATAGCAACGGAAATCAGGCCGAAGAGGGCGCCCATTGCAGCGCCCAACGCGAGAGGGCCAAGAAACTCGTTGGTAAATAATCCGACGAGGAGGCCAAAGAAAACACCCATCCACGCGCCTGAGATCGCACCGCCAGAGAGCACTTTGCCCCATGACAAGCGTGAGGTGACACGTTCAACCTGCATCAAGTTCACACCGACGATGGTGATGTCATCCACCGGGAAGTCTTCCTCGTCGGAGAGAGAATCCACCGCGCGTTGTGCAGATTCGTAATCCTCGAAGCTACCGATGGGCCATCCTTCGGGGCGTTGAGGTAGCCCTTGAGAACCTTGTGCGCCTAAGGTGGCACCGAAACCTGAGGCAGAGGGTGTAGTCATGTCCCCAGCCTACTGAAATACGGCTATGAGGTAAACACCCAGTACACTGTCGGACGTGAGTGCCGTGAATCGAGTTTTTGCTGGTCGCCTTGCGGGAATGGTTGTCCTTGGCCCCGATGGTGAATCGATTGGTCGCGTCCGCGATATCGTCGTCACCATCCGGCCCCGTGGCATGGCTTCCCGCACGATTGGCCTAGTTGTTCAAGTTGCTGCGCAAAATAGACAGATCTTTGTTCCTATGCTTCGCGTCGCGTCGATCGATCCGCGGGAAATCACCCTCGTTTCGGGTTCTGTCAACCTTCGCCCGTATCAATCCCGCGCAGGTGAATTACGGGTCATGTCCGAGTTAGTCGGCTCCAAAATCCACATTGACGATCCTGAGCATGAGGATTTGCATGGTCGCCCGGTGGATATCGCGGACGTCGAGATTGAAAAGTCACGTACCCGTGATTGGATCATCAGCCGCGTGGCGGTGTCTAAAGAGCGCAACCGTTTTGGCCGTCGGCCACCTCTTTCGGTTGTGGAGTGGAACCATGTTCATGGTTTATCTGTCTCAGGTGCAGGCCCTGCTGACGCGACGGCGGAAATCCTCGCCGAATTCGACGACATGCGCCCCGCCGACATTGCTCAAATCCTGCATGATCTTCCTAATACCACACGGAATAATGTGGCCTCTGAGCTGGAAGATGCCCGCCTGGCCGATATACTCCAGGAACTTCCTGAAGACGAGCAAATGGGTGTCTTGGAAACGTTCGACATCGAGCGTGCCGCTGACGTTTTGGAAGAGATGGATCCCGATGACGCCGCAGACCTCCTGGGCGAGATGCCTGATGATAAGGCCGATGTCCTCCTTGAATTGATGGATCCAGAAGAATCAGAGCCTGTTCGTCGTCTGATGAGTTTCTCCCCAGAGACGGTGGGTGGATTGATGACATCGGAGCCGATCATCCTGACTCCGCAGGCCACGGTGGCCGAAGCTCTTGCTCATGCGCGTAACCCTGATTTGTCGACGTCGCTAAGTTCGATGGTATACGTCGTGCGTCCTCCGAAAGCAACTCCGACGGGTAAGTACCTGGGGACGGTTCACATCCAAAAGCTGTTGCGTGAAGCGCCGTCGACCCTAGTGTCCAGTATTTTAGATCCGGATCTTCCTCCACTTTTTGCCGACGACACCCACGAGACGGCTGCCCGTTATTTTGCGACCTATAACCTGGTGTGTGGTCCGGTCCTTGATGAGGACAATCACCTCCTCGGTGCCGTCGCGGTGGACGATTTGCTTGATCATCTTCTCCCCGAAGGGTGGCGTGAGCAAGAAATCCGACCCGAGGCAGGTTCATCAGGCCATCACGCTGGCAAGGTAAGGCGTGCTTCTGGAGCCCACGGTGCTTCCGGCCGCAGTTCTCGTGCCCAGAAGGCGGGGTCGGTCATCGTGAAGAAAGCTGGTGAACGACGACGCGACCGCCAACAGGGTGCAGGGCCGTCGTCGTCAGGTTCTGGGCCGCAGGGATCCACTCCGCACAGGCCGTCAGCAGGGACTTCTCACTCAAACTAACCCACGGGAGGGGCTTATTATATGGCTGATTCGTTTGCTCGGACTGACCTGGACACTCCGGTCCGCGCTAAGCGCCGCTCGTTACTGTCAATGGATGGTGATGCGGTCGGTGTTGCTGCAGAAAAAGTCGCTCGTTTCCTCGGAACCGGTAAATATCTAGGCTGGCAGACCATCATCGTGACGGCCTGGATTCTCCTGAATATCGGCGGAATGTGGTGGAACTGGGACCCGTACCCATTCATTCTTCTCAACCTCGCTTTTTCCACGCAGGCGGCATACGCAGCTCCCCTGATTTTGTTAGCGCAGAACCGCCAGGATGACCGCGACCGAGTCACGCTCAATGAGGATCGCCGTCGTGCGGCCCAAACCAAGGCGGACACGGAATTCTTGGCACGAGAGCTAGCTGGGGTTCGTATCGCCCTGGGAGAAACTGTGACCCGCGACTACCTGCGGCACGAGCTTGAGGATCTCACCACCGTCCTTCAACGCATTGAGGGCCGTTTGGATGACGCTGCCGCGGATGCGCCGGTGGATCTGGAATACATGGGCGATGATGAGCGTCATGCAGGACTAGACAGCCCTGGCCGCCAACACAATGAATCATCGTAGGATGGTGACGTTATGGCATCTGAATCTACTATCACCGAATCCACTGTTCGCGACGCATTAGCCCAGGTCAAAGACCCCGATATCGGTATGCCGTTGACCGATTTGGGCATGGTGAAATCGATAGCCGTCGAGGGCGCTGATGTTTCGGCGGAGATATATCTCACCATCGCCGGCTGCCCCATGAAAAATAAGCTTGTCGACGATTCTCGCGCGGCCATCGAGGGCATCGAAGGTATCGGCAACGTCACCGTCACCACGGATGTCATGAACGATGAGCAACGCCGCGAGTTGAGGAAAAAAGCCCGCGGTGGTGTCGACGAGCCGGAAATTCCATTCAGCAAGTCCGATTGCCACACTCGCGTGTACGCTGTTGCCTCCGGCAAGGGTGGTGTCGGTAAGTCGTCGATGACCGTCAATATTGCCACTGCGCTCGCCGCGAAGGGGTTGAATGTCGGGGTACTTGATGCCGACATTTACGGCCACTCGATCCCCGGAATGTTGGGATCAGACGACCGCCCCTATCAGGTCGATGACATGATCATGCCGCCACAAGCACATGGCATCAAGATGATCTCCATTGGCCACTTTATTGAAGGCAACTCCCCTATTGTGTGGCGTGGCCCGATGTTGCACCGAGCTATCCAACAGTTCCTTGCCGACGTTTTTTGGGGTGATCTTGATGTTCTGCTTCTCGATCTGCCCCCCGGCACCGGTGATATTGCGATTACGGTCGCCCAGCTCATACCGAATGCCGAACTCCTCATTGTGACGACGCCACAGATGGCCGCAGCTGAAGTCGCTGAGCGGGCAGGTTCCATCTCACAGCAGACTCAACAGCGCATCGCCGGTGTTATCGAAAATATGAGCTACTTCGTCATGCCTGATGGCTCACATAATGAGATCTTCGGCGAAGGTGGCGGCGAGATTGTCGCTGAGCGACTGTCCCGAATCACGGGGTCTACAGTGCCCCTGATGGGACAGGTTCCTCTTGATCCTGCTTTGCGCGAGGGTGGCGACGGTGGCGAACCGATCGCCATTTCTTCCCCAGAATCTGAAACTGGTGCGGCGCTGAATGCCATCGCGGATCAGCTCACCCACCGTCGAACGTCCTTGGCGGGTAAATCGCTGGGCCTCGGGGTGACACCGTAGCGCGATGCTCTAAAGCCGTGCTCCAGCGTGGCGCTCCCCCTACTCCCTCTACTCCCCCTCCTAATGCCTTTAGTGCCGCTGTGCTCCACTCCACTGACCCGTGTCAGCGCGCTAGGAGCTCTCTCATGACCGGGGCTCTCTATTGACCGCTATCAGTGTGGACGATAAACAGCGATGCACCAGAGACAACCGTGTACCCTCTCCCGGCTTACAGAACTTCGTCAAACCCGCTCCAGGAGCCATACACCGGCTTCTTGCCATCGAAGGGGTGTTGTTGGGGTTTTCCCTCACCGGATTCGGCCCCTGACTTTTCTGGCTTTCCTGTTGCCTTTCCCTGGCCTTCCACGGGCCCCTGGTCGTCCACAGGCTCCTGCGAGCTAAGTGGAGAACTCGCTATGGTGCTACCTTCACGACCCTGGTTTTGTTTTTCCCCCGAGGTGCCCGACGCTTGCGATCCCGCCCCAGACTTCCTCGGCGACGAGGCATCGTCAGCATTCTTCGCCGATGACGTGTTTTCAGCGGCGAAATAGTCTTGAATGGCCCGCTGTGGGGTTGTTGTCCTCATAGTCTGCAAGGGCTTGTCGATGGCGTCTTTCGTCGCATCAAGATCGGTGGTGTCATCATCGAAGAGAGTTTTGGCGATGAATCCCTTCGCACCCATTGATCGATACGAATTAAATTGCCGGAGAGGTTCACTAAATTCTTTGATCGGCTCGCTAAATTCTCGGAGATCCTCGCCTAGTTCGCCGTCGATTTGTTTCCGCGCATCTGCGACGGCGTTTTTAATGGCCAGCCGAACCGCGCGGATTTCCTTCATAACGCCTGGTAAACGGTCGGGACCGATGATGAGGAAGCCCACCACCACAATGATGATGACTTCCATCCAACCGATACTTGAGAACACGTCAGATATTGTACAGAGCTTGGCAAATGAGACGGAGGATTGGCAACGAGACCCCTACCGGCCTGCCGGGGTAATGATCCGTCACCGTTTCGGCGAGTTGCTGCGGTCTTTCCATGCGCATCGTAGGTGGTCTGCGTATTCACCGACCGTGTCCATGGCACTCATCGCCCCGTTCTCTACGGTGCGCATCATCACAAAGGCAGCGCTTTTAGCAGCGCTCAACGCGTTTTCATGTCGTCGTTCGCTCAGTTCGTTGCCTGCCTCATATCCATCGGAGCGATGGGAACCGGCATTGTCAGGACCGTCGCTAGTCGGCCGAGTTCTATTCTCTTGACGCGGGTGTTCGGTTTTCGCTGGGGTCCCACTCGTGTTTTGCGGGTCACAGCTGGTCGGGATCGCAGCCAGCTTGTGCAGGAGTTCCGTCGACATGTGGACGGGTTCATTAGCTGCTTCCCTCATGCGCTGGGCCGCATCGCGCTGCGCTTTGACATCACGGCGACATTCATCGCAATGCACGAGGTGGCGGAGAACTCGACGCTGGGCACGCGGGGGCATTTCACCGTCGACAAATGCGGCCACAGCTTCTTCTGAAAGATGCTCAATCGAAGAGAATTGTCGTGGCTTCGACGAACGGCCCATTGGACATCACCCCTTGCACACTACAATTCGGCCGGCCAGGCACAGCGCGAGAATTATCGACGAGGCACCTGCACCATCAACTTATGTCCCGACGATGGGTGCGTCGATGAACTCTTTCTACCCAACGTAGTGCAAAATGCCTTCGGATGACTGCAAACTCTTCCTCAACTGAGCGCGACCGCGGTGAATGCGGCTACGCACAGTCCCCATTTTGATCCCTAAGGTGTCTGCAATTTCGTCGTAGCTCATGCCGACAACATCACACAGCACGACAGCGACGCGGTAATCGGTCGGTAACGAATCCAAGGCTTTTTGCAGTTCCGGATCAATGTTGGCGTCGATATAGGACTGCTCGGGGTCATTCCGGGTCCCGGGCACCGCATCGTAATTCTCAGGCAGCGCCTCCATCCGGATTGTCTGCCTCCGACGCACCATGTCCAGGAACAAATTGGTTGTGATCCGGTGGAGCCAGCCCTCAAATGTTCCCGGTTTGTACCGTTTAAGCGACCGGAAAACCCTCATAAACGTTTCCTGTGTCAGGTCTTCCGCGTCGTGAGTATTACCACTCAGGCGAAGGGCAAGGCGGTACACGCCGTCCGCATGCTCCGAGACAAGTTCACTCCAGCTAGGCATATCCCCCGATCCGGCATCAAATGCTGCGGTACCAGTGCGAGGTTCGCTCCCCGTAGGGGGGTTAGCCATTACATCATCGCCTTCATGTGGATCGATCGTCGAAGCTGAAGTATTGCGAGTAGGTGTGTTCCGTTCGGAACGGTGAAAAGCGCCTGACGCCAGTGTCATGATTTAACTGTCACATGCATTTGTTTCCGGAGTATGAATACCGCCTGGGAAATTCCTGTGAAGGTGAAATGACTGAAATCACGGACTCACGAGGGCTATTCCACGAAGGGTATTTTAAATCATTCACGCAGTAAAAGCCACGTATGTCTGCTTCATTGTCGCAGTTATGGGCGAGCCACACCCTTTAATCCGTTTCCATCACTAGCATGAATAACTGTGACCGATTCTGCTCTTGACCTGATGACTGACTTTATTAACGCCACCACCGACGAACCCGACGCGATGGGTTTTGCACGCGATGCCGCCGACGAACTCGGCCTCACCACCCCCGACGAACTAACGGCGTCGTTTTTAACAACGATAAGTTCCGCATACTGCAGGGATAAATCGGCAGTTGTCGTCTCCCCCTCCGCGTGCGTGTCCGGCTTAGCCATCCTTGCCGGAATAGGCCCGAGCGGTCACGTCACCTGCATTGACACAGAAGCAATCCACCAACGTGTTGCCCGCCAGGCGTTCACCGCAGCCAACATACGTTCGAACCAATACCGTTTTCTTCCCTCGCGTCCGCTAGAGGTCATGACCCGGCTAGCAGCGCGCTCATACAGCCTTATCTACGCCGAAATTGCCCCTGCCGACGCGTCAACCCTGGTCGACGAGGCACTAGAACTCCTCGAACCGGGCGGGCTGATTATCCTTGCGGACATTCTTCTCGACGGCACGATCGCGAATCCTGCGCGAAAAGATCGCGATACCGCCGCGGCCCGACGCCTCGATCAGTCGCTCCGTGACCGCGAGGACATTTACCTCTCCCGCCTACCGCTGGGTGCTGGAATGGTCCTGATTTCGCGGAAAGAAGACGCACCTGCAAGCTAGCCCACCACGGCCTAGGTCCTTTGATGACCTAGGCTCACGCAGCCTGCGCCGCGACAAGAGTCAGCTATTAATCTTGGCCAGTATTAATCTTGGCCAGCGCTATGGAGTTCATAGTTCTTCGGGACGCACACCACACCGCCATCGGACAGTGTGAACCGTTCAGCATCGCGAGCGCGATCGACGCCAATCAGCGCGTTGTCCCCAACGTGAACGTTCTTATCCAAAATGGCGTGGCGGACCACAGCACCTTTTCCAATGCGCACACCATCCATCAGGACGCATCCCTCAACACTGGCACCTTCTTCCACAACGACGCCCGGGCCAAGAACTGAGTTACGCACGGTCCCAGCGGAAATAATGCACCCGGCAGCCACGATGGAGGACTGTGCAATTCCTCCTTTAACGAATTTCGCCGGCGGCAAATTACTATCGTCGGCCGTGTGGATAGGCCACTTCCGGTTGTATAAGTTGAAGACCGGATAAACGCTGATGAGGTCCATGTGAGCTTCATAGAACGCGTCGACAGTACCAACATCGCGCCAATAACCGTGGTCACGATCCGTTTCCCCGGGCACAACATTGCGAGAGAAATCGTGAACGTGCGCCTCGCCCCGGTTCACGAAATACGGGATGATGTTGCCGCCCATGTCATGCGCCGAGTTTTCGTCTTCGGAATCCTCTTTCAGCGCATCGATTAACGCCTGAGTTGTAAACACATAGTTGCCCATGGAGGCGAAGGTGACGTCGGGGTCATCTGGGGTGGCCGGCGGATCGGCTGGCTTCTCTAGGAACTCGGTAATCGTGCCATCATCGTCGGCTTGAATGCAGCCGAATGCGGTTGCTTCTTTGCGTGGCACACGGATTCCGGCGACAGAACATGCAGCTCCCGAATCGATATGCTCCTTGACCATTTGTTCGGGGTCCATGCGGTACACATGGTCCGCGCCGAACACGATGATATATTCGGGATCTTCGTCGTAAATGAGGTTGAGGGATTGCAAAATGGCATCAGCTGAACCCGTGAACCACCGTTTCCCCAGGCGCTGCTGAGCGGGCACCGGGGTGATGTATTCACCTGCCAATCCAGAGAGTTGCCATGACTGTGAAATGTGCCGGTCGAGCGAGTGAGATTTGTATTGGGTTAAGACGCAAACCTTCATATACCCGGCGTTGACCAGGTTAGATAAGACAAAGTCAATTAAACGATATGAACCCCCAAAAGGAACAGCTGGCTTGGCACGGTCGGCTGTGAAGGGGAAGAGTCGCTTCCCTTCGCCGCCCGCGAGGACAATGGATAGGACGTGTGGTTGGCTCCTCATGGGTACTAATTTATTCAGTCCTCGCTATTTATGCTGGACAAGTACCCCTGTTCTCTCCCCCGTTGCCTTTCTCGGCGGGCAGTGTGTCACCCCGACCGACTAGGCTCACAGTCATGCGCGTAGCGATGATGACTCGAGAATACCCCCCGGAAATCTACGGTGGCGCCGGTGTCCACGTGGCTGAGCTCACCCGGCATTTGCGCGAGCTGTGCGATGTCGATGTTCACTGCATGGGCGGACCACGTGACGAAGCAAATGTGTACGTGTCTAACTCCGATGATGCTCTTGCCGACGCTAACCCCGCCCTCAAAACCTTGTCGACGGGGCTACGGATGGCCAACCTGGCGTCAGCTGCAGACATTGATGTTGTCCACTCACACACGTGGTATGCGGGGCTGGGCGGGCATCTGACCGGACTGTTGAAGGGGATTCCCCATGTAGCGACGGCACACTCCCTCGAGCCACACCGGCCATGGAAACGTGAACAGTTGGGGGGTGGCTATGACGTGTCATCGTGGTCAGAGAAGAACGCCATGGAAAACGCCGATGGGCTGATCGCTGTCTCGCGGAAAATGAAAGACGCCATCCTGGATGCGTATCCGCGTATCGATCCGGACCGCATTCACGTCGTTCTCAACGGTATTGACACCAAACTCTGGCGCCCTCGCCCAACGTTTGCCGAAGCTGAGCATTCGATATTGGCTGAGCTGGGTGTTGCTGAAGATAAGCCCATTGTCGCTTTTGTAGGGCGAATCACGCGGCAAAAGGGTGTGGCTCACCTAGTGAAAGCCGCACACAACTTCGACGAGGACATTCAGCTCGTTTTGTGTGCTGGCGCACCGGACACTCCGGAAATTGAGGCTGAAATCGCCAACCTGGTCGAGGAGTTGAAATCAACTCGCGACGGCGTGTTCTGGGTGCGTGACATGCTCCCCCACGACTCACTGCAGGAAATCCTCAGCGCCGCCTCAGTTTTCGTGTGCCCGTCTATCTATGAGCCCCTGGGCATTGTGAACCTGGAGGCCATGGCGTGCGATACCGCCGTCGTCGCCTCTGATGTGGGAGGTATCCCCGAGGTCGTCAATGACGGTGAAACAGGTGAACTGGTCCACTACGATGCCGACGATATCGGTGCATTCGAAGAAGGGCTGGCCAATGCTGTCAATCGTATTGCTGGAAACCCTGACCTTGCGGGCCGAATGGCGAAGGCAGGACGAGAGAGGGCAGTCACGACATTTAGCTGGTCGACGATCGCACAGCAGACCCTCGATGTGTACCGATCATTGATGTAGCATCCCCCGGACTACATCACGTGTACCCGGTACCTGAGGGCCGGGGCCACAGGCAGGGTCCTTTAGCCCCCCCCGATTGGCTCCGGGGGCGATCACGCCGTGTTTAGCGCTCGCCTTCGCTGACCAGCTTACGCATCACTGGAAGCGCTTCAGCCAAGACCGTCAGTTCATCAAGTGACAACGACGCGAAATCTTCCGCCACAGCTTCGCCCAAGCGATCCTGCCACTCATTGCACAAGTTGCGCCCCTTGGGTGTCACAGTCAACAACGACTGGCGTGCATCGGCAGTATCCTTTTCCTTATTGACCAATCCCTGCTTGACCAGGCGATTGACGAGTGTGGACACTGTTGCCATCGTCGACCGCTCGCGGCGGGCAACGTCGGAAATTCTGACGGGGCCATTATTCTGAATGAAACGAACCACTCTCCATGTAGCAGACGAGGGGGCCATTCCTGCCCGATACAGTGCGGTCCGAATGACGCGCGAACACATCATCGCAACTTCTGCCGCAAAGGCAGGAGTTTCCAAAGCATCGGACGGAACTGCCGAACCTGGTTCGTAGATGCTCGATCCAACTGATGAGTTCACCGTGCCCGTGCCATGACCGATGGGTCCGTCGAAGCCGCCAGAAGCTGTGCCACGGCGCATATCCGTGCGCCCATTGGCTCCTGCGACCGACGTCTCATGAGAATTACTATTGTCAGGATTCATCGTTAGGGTTGTACTCTCCGCGATAGTGCTCAAAACGCTACTGTCCAGCGCGGTGCTTCCGGCAGGTGCGCCAACCGACGCATCGCACCCGGTCGTACCACGTGCTAGTGCCGTACTAATCGCTTCTTTACTGAGAGACTTCCCGTCATCCGCACCACGTGGGTCCGCCAATGAGTAACCCACAACTGCAGTATCTACTGCATCTACTGAAGTGTCGTCGGACATCTGATGTCGAGGACTATCAAATTGTGGTGCAGTAACGGTGACAGACTTCATGTCAGTAAGTTCCTCCATGATTCGATGTGGTCAGTGAGTTCAGTGAGACTCCCAGCTGGCCATGATGACGCAATCAAGCGACCACATAGCAACCACATGAATCAGTGAAGGTGCGATAGTACGTGTTCCTTGGTTAGAGGAACCTCACTTATTATTTCGCTTTTGCAGCTTTTTTGTTAACACCTAACAACCAATTTTTTGTGGTTAAGAACGGACTCCCCCAACATATTCTTACGAACCCGTGCGTGAGCCCTGTTGTAAAGCCAGGAACTCCACGAGTACGTGTCAGCTACAGGCAGTACTTTCGGAGTATCCCCCCCGAATGAAATAAACCATAGCACACAAAGACCGTTAAGGGGAGCTACCTATGGTTCTTTTTCAACCTCGTCACCGTGGCGCGCGCAGTCACCGTCATCGAGTCAGGCAAGGTCGCAATTCTTTCCTTTAAATCCTCCGGACGAATATGCCGAGCAGAGGGACTCATCCCAACTTGAGCCTCAATAGCATCACGGCCCAGATTCATCTCGAATTCAACCTCCTCAGGCTCCCCATCAGGGGTAAGGTGCCCCGACGCCTGCTGAATCATTCGGTGAACTTTGTTCTTTTCAACGTCAATAATTCCAAGAGGCTCGCGAAGCTCAGCTAAATGACCGGGAGCAGCTGTCAAAACAACAACTTGTCCTTCGTCGGTAAGAACTCGCGCAAATTCTTCCGCGTTACGCGGCGCGAAAACAACGGTAATCGTGTCAATGGACTTATCTTTGACGGGAAGCCTCGACCACGCATCAGCAATAACAGCGCCCACACGAGGGTGGCAGCCAGCGATGCGCTTCGCAGCAGGAACGGAAACATCAATCCCGATTCCGCGCGAACCGGGAACGGCGTCGAGTGTATGAGCTAAGTAATATCCCGTCCCCGCGCCCACTTCCATGACGACAGGATGCTCATGGTCGCCAACCCCCGCATCATCCAGAACATCCTGTACATTCCCCGTTACGGCCTCAACGAATGGGCCAAAATGGCCACTGGCCAGAAATTTTTCGCGGGCCTGAATCATCGAGGCATCATCGCCTTTATACCTCAGGCCGCGGCCCCCCACGAGGGACACGTACCCCTGACGGGCAACGTCGTAACTATGGCCCGTATCAGAGACAAGGGTGGCTAAATTACCACCATCGTGGAGCGAAGAACCGTCGATGGGGTCAGATAAAACATCAAGAACGTCGGAGAGCAAGGTCTACCTCATCTTCAATCGATAACGTGTGGACTCTACTCTAGCCAGCGCACCCGACATCGGGCGATTACGATGCCTAACTAGCAGCTTCTGATAATACCGAGGCAAGCTCACCGGCTTCCTCATGGTTAAGTTCAACGACCAAACGGCCGCCACCATCAGTTGGAATACGCATCACAATCTTGCGTCCTTCTTCAACTGCTTCCATCGGGCCATCACCGGTCCGGGGCTTCATTGCTGCCATGGGCGAAATCCCTTCACTAAAAAAAGCTTGATAACTCCAGAGTAGCCCTGTTTTCCCGAAAACGTAGCGACAACCGCCAATCCGCTTCTCTGCGACCATGCTCCTACCGTCCCCGACGCCACTACCGACGATGTTAACGGCGCTTCGATTTCTTCCGCTTTTTCTTCCGCTTCCCCTGGGCACGGTTAGTCTTCGCTGAATTCGAGCGAGCAGAGTTCGGACGGCCGGAGCTTGAACGGTGATTGCCAACGGGTATGTCTCCGGACTGTGGTGGCTTTCCATGACCTGCACTTGTGGCCGGCCCATTCGTGGACTGAGCCCCGTCCGATTGTGTTCCCACAGGTTCGCTTCCCGCGTTCACGGTGCCCTCGACAGCACCTGTGCCACTGCTTGCGACCGTGGCAGCATCCGACGCTGTCAACTGTTTTTCTGCGTCATCGGCACGACGTCGATAACGGTCTCGGTCATGCTCCAGCTCTATCATGTGTTCCCTGGCTCGTTGCATCGCCAGATCAACTTCGCGCGGAGAATAACCGCGAAAGGATAAAGAAAACCGCATCGTCGCCAGTTCATCAGGACCAACAGTGGCCCCAGGTTCCAAGTCTTTCCGCTCATCAGGACGTTCGGCGGGGCCTAATTCTTCCCCCCGACCAAATAACGACGAGAACACCCACCACAAACCAGCAGAGACGACGACGAGGACAACGACGGTCACAATCCAATACAGCACGTGCATAGTCTACTGATTGTCCCGAGTTCGATACGTTCTCACTCCACACCGCGAGTCGTCGCGTACGGAGGAATAATGCCCTGCACTGCCAACGCCATGCGGCACGCGTCTAAGTTCTCGGCCACTTCGTGAACACGAAATACTGACACACCCTGGGCTGCTGCCAAGGCAGTTGCCGCCAGCGTGCCTGCCAACCGCTGATCCACCGGACGGCCGACGGTTTCTCCCACAAAGTCCTTGTTCGATAAGGCCATCAGCACCGGCCACCCCGTCGACACGAGGTCCCGGGCATGGCGCACTAGGGCCAAACTATGAAACGTGTTCTTTCCGAAATCGTGGGTTGGATCGATCAGGACTTTATCCTCAGGAACACCGCAGTTGACCGCGTGTTCTGCGCGTTGGGTCGTGAAACGAATCACATCCCCGATCAGGTCGTCATAATGAACACGACGCGGGAGCGTGCGCGGTTCCATCCCTCCCGTATGCGAGCACACCAGGCCTCGGTGATAATGGCCAGCAACGTCTACTAGCTCCGGATCAGCCCCTGCCCATGTATCGTTAATAAGATCAGCACCAGCGATAATCGCGGCTTCACCGACCGGGGCACGATAGGTATCCACACTGATGTAAACCGAGGGGAATTCCGCACGCACAGCAGAAACGAAGGGCACCACCCTATCGATCTCCTCAGCGATCGAGACAGGATCGCCCCGGCCTGCTTTGACGCCGCCGATATCAATGATTTCCGCACCAGCATCAATACAACTTCTCACGCGAGCCAGCGCGGCATCGTCGGTAAACGTTGATCCCTTGTCATAGAAAGAATCTGGAGTGCGATTGACGATCGCCATCATCGCTGGTCGACGGCTAGATTGATAAAAGCTGCGGGGATAGCCTCCAGAGCCGGACATCGCGTTTTCCCGTCGAGTGGTATCGGAATCCAAGTTCTCGCGATGGAACTCTGCCCCGTGATGATTATGAGTCACGAGAGGGGCCGCCATCAGAGGGATCGTGATCATCGGAAGCGTCCTGGCCAGAGGTATCACTGTCCTCGGCGAGCTTGCCTACACGGCGCAAAATCCCAGCCCGCTGCGAATGAGAAAGGCTGTTTTCCTCTAGCCGACGCCCCAGTTCCTCCACGAAACCCTCGTGCTTCGTCGTAATGTAGCCCACGGCCTCCTCGACGTCGTCCGTCACGAGGAAAAGATCTGGGTCTTCGGGCGAGACCATCTTTTCAGTAATCAGGCGATCCCGAATCCACTCCACCAAGCCCGACCAGAACTCCGTCCCGATCAACACAATCGGGTACCGCGTCACCTTCCCGGTTTGGACTAGGACCAACGCTTCAAACAGCTCGTCCATCGTCCCGAAACCCCCTGGGAGGCACACGAATGCCTGGGAGTATTTCAGGAACATTGTCTTGCGGACGAAGAAGTAGCGGAAATTCAAACCAAGGTTGACCCAGGCGTTCAAATTTTGCTCATGGGGAAGTTCTATGCCCAAGCCAATAGACAATCCGCCAGCCTCTGCACAGCCACGATTCGCCGCTTCCATCAGCCCCGGACCGCCGCCAGTAATGACACCATAACCGGCTTTATGCAGCGCGCGCCCAACCTCAACGCCCTTTTTATAATATGGCGAATCTACTTCGGCGCGTGCCGAACCAAATACGGTGACCGCGCGGGGGATCTCGGCCAGAGCGCCAAATCCTTCTACGAACTCACTTTGAATACGCAGGACACGCCACGGATCGGTGTGCAGCCAGTCCGCATCCTTCTGAACATCCAAAAGACGCTGATCGGTGGTGGATCGTGCATGAGTGTGGTCATGTGCTTTGCCACCGCGATCACGAAACACCACTGGGCCACGGAACCGCAGATGGCCTCGATCGTCGTCCTTCCCGCCCATCATGCGGGATGTCTTATGCCCCATCGTGCTGTCCTTCCCGTCACTTACTCGTCAAATAAGCCATGATCTGGTCTGATACTCCAGTGATCATCTCTACTGGGCACTGCTCGTCTTTCTTATGGGCAAAGGCCGGATCGCCGGGGCCAAAATTCACCGCGGGAATTCCCATCGCCGCAAAGCGGGCAACATCCGTCCATCCATATTTCGCTCGGACGTTCCCACCGGTCACGTCAATGAGCTCGGCAGCTGCGGCGTGATGCAAGCCCGGTAGCGCCCCCGGAGATTCATCGTCGATATCAAGGCGGAAACCAGGTTCCGGATTATCGGGGGTACCGACGCCCACAATCGCGAACGTCTCATCCAGCGCTTGTTGTGTCGACTTTCCCGGCGCGAAACGGTAGTTCACGAACATCCACGCTTCGTCGGGGATTGTGTTCGTGGCCACTCCCGATTCACACATCACGATGTTGAAGCCCTCGTGGTAGTGCAAGCCGTCGATCTCGACGATTTTGTCCCCATCATGGGCAGCAGCGCGCGCAATCACTGGGGCTAGCTTGTGCATTGCGTTATCCCCCAGCCACGATCGGGCTGAGTGAGCGCGCTCCCCCAGGGCAGTCACTTTGACGCGGACACTGCCTTGGCACCCCGCCTCGATTACGGCGCCCGAGGGCTCTCCCAAGATGGCGATATCGCCCTGTAGCCATTCGGGAGAATGTTCAGCTAGTTTCCTCAGCCCATTTTCTGTGGCCGCGATTTCTTCCGCCTCATACATGATGATCGTCATGTCGCGGGTCAGGTCTGGTGACTCGGCTAATTGGGCGAAGGCGTGAAGGAAAACCGCATCCCCCGACTTCATGTCGACGGTTCCGCAGCCGAAGAGTGCATCGCGGCCGTCTTTATCTTTGCCTCGTGTGCAGGGAACGTTATTAGCAATGGGCACAGTGTCCAGGTGGCCTGCCAACACCACCCGTGAGGGCAAACCCCGGTTAGTTTTAGCCATCACAGTGTTATTGAAGCGCTCAACGGTTATGCCATGCGCCTCATCGGACAACGCAGCGACGGCTCGTAGCGCTGCCTCGACGGCGTCGGCAATATTTTTTTCCTTCTTAGAGACACTCTCGATATCAACGAGAGCCCTGGTGAGATCAATGGGGTGCTGAGTCAGGTCAATCACGCCACCAGAGTAACCGCCGGGGCGGACACGCGCATGCGCGATGCATTTGTCCGAGATTCCGCGGGATTTGGTTGAGCCGCGGTTCCACATTTCGCCACGGTTCCACGTCGGTAAACCCGCGCTTTCCGGACACCCTGGTCACCGCTGAGTAACGAACCCGCTATTCTGAACAGATCGAATAGATGTATCAGCATGGGCACGTAGCTCACTGCTCCCCCAATACCAAAGGGCACTTCATGACGAACAATGCTTCACAGGGCGATGAATCTTCCGATTCCACGTCGCAACTGGGACATGGGTTAAAAGTTCGGCACCTCACGATGATGGGGTTGGGCTCCGCCATCGGCGCAGGGCTCTTCCTTGGAACAGGCGTCGGTATTAAAGCCGCCGGACCGGCAGTATTAATTTCCTATATTGTTGCCGGATTCCTTGTTGTTCTGGTGATGCGAATGCTGGGTGAACTCGGTGCCGCCCGACCCAATACAGGAACATTCTCTGCATATTCCCGACAAGCTTTCGGTCAATGGGCCGGTTTTTCCACCGGCTGGTTGTACTGGTTCATGCTGGTCATGGTCATGGGTGCTGAAATCACCGGTGCCGGCGCGTTTATTGGTAATTGGTTTGGTGTCGACGGCTGGATTCCAGCGCTCATCTGTGTCATCATTTTCACCTTCATCAACATAGCTAAAGTCCGTGGCTTCGGCGAATTCGAATACTGGTTCGCCTTCATCAAAGTCGCGGTCATCATCTTTTTCCTCGTCGTCGGCGTTCTCCTGATATTCGGGCTTCTCCCCGGGCACTCCATGGTCGGATTGAAGTATGTGAGGGAATCCGGCTTCGCCCCGAACGGAGTGGGTGGGATCGCTGCCGGTCTGCTCGCCGTCGCCTTCGCCTTCGGTGGAATCGAAATTGTGACCATCGCGGCCGCCGAGTCTGAGAATCCCAGCCGTGCCATCGCCACCGCTGTGCGTTCAGTAATTTTGCGCATATCCGTCTTCTACCTGGGATCTGTGCTGGTTATTATCTTCCTTCTGCCCTATTCAACTCTGGGCAAAGCAGAGGGCGCTGCCGATTCCCCCTTCACCCGGGTCCTCGCCCAGGCCGACATCCCCGGTGTCGTCGGATTCATGGAAATAATTATCACGTTAGCGCTGTTGTCGGCATTCAACGCGCAGATTTACGCTACTTCCCGAGTAATCTACGCCATGTCCAAAGAGGGCGACGGACTTAAATTCTTCACCGCGACAAATCACGAAGGGGTTCCCACGCGGGCAGTGTGCCTCTCCATGGCGCTGGCCTACTTGTCTGTGGCACTTCAGATCTGGGGTCCAGCGAACCTCATTGAATTGTTCTTTAACATCGTCGGTGGTTCGCTCTTGGTGCTCTGGTTTATGATCGCCGCTTCAGAGATCAAACTGCGGCCCGAAATGGAAGCAGAAGGGTCATTGCCTGTGAAAATGTGGGGATATCCGTACATGAGTTATGTCGCTCTGATTGGTCTGCTCGCATTGACCGTTCTCATGCTGTTCGACAACTCAGCGCGACCCCAGGTCATTGCCGTTGGTGTGTTCTTCGCCGCGCTGGTTGCCTTGTCGGCGGTCTCCCGTCGACACAATGCATCGGTGGTTCCTACTAAGTAAGCACTGTACTGAAGTAGGCACTGTACTAGGGCCACTGCGCACCTCGACGTCGTTTGTCGCAACGCTTGGGTATTGTGTCCCCTATGACTTCATTTTTAACTACAGGTGCCATTGCTGATGGACTTGCGACCATCACCGACGACGGAATCGTGTTGGATTCATGGTTCCCGTCCCCATCCCTGAGCGACGACATCAACGAAACCACCACTGCTGAGCTCGGTTCTGACGCCCCCGAGGAACTCGCTGCGGCGGCACACAGCGACAAGGATCGCCACGTGCGCCGTGTAGCGATCCGCACTCAGATTAAAGACCTATCAACCCCGCCCACCGATGCTTACGACGCGTACTTACGCCTCCACCTTTTATCTCACCGCATCGCACGCCCCCACAGCGTAAATGTGGAGGGAATTTTCAGCACACTAACCAACGTCGTGTGGACTAATTACGGGCCCTGCTCCACCGAAAACTTCGAATCGACGCGCGCGCGGCTATCAGCCCGTGGCCCCGTCACTGTGTTTTCCGTGGACAAGTTCCCGCGCATGGTGGACTACGTCATGCCCAGCGGTGTCCGGATTAGCGACGCCGACCGCGTCCGCCTAGGGGCACACTTAGCGGCCGGCACTACGGTTATGCACGAGGGCTTCGTTAACTTCAACGCTGGGACACTCGGACACTCTATGGTGGAGGGGCGAATCTCTGGCGGTGTCGTTGTGGATGATGGCACCGATATCGGCGGTGGAGCCTCCATCATGGGGACACTGTCCGGCGGTGGCAAAGAGGTCATCTCGATCGGAGAGCGCTGCCTCCTGGGCGCCAACTCCGGTGTCGGAATTTCCCTTGGTAATGACTGCGTTATTGAAGCCGGGCTATACATCACCTACGGCACCAAGGTCGTAGCTCGCGGGCCCGTCGCAGAGGCCATGGGACTGAAAGACAGCTCACCGATTAAGGCTGCCCAGCTCTCAGGCGCGAATAACATCCTGTTCCGCCGCAATTCCCTGTCGGGATCCGTGGAAGCCGTTGCTTGGCAGTCCTCCACGGTGACGCTAAATGACGACCTTCACAAGAATTAGACTGGTCGACCCTTAAACTGGTCGACCCTTAAAGTGCGCATAGATGCGCGCCCACTGTGCCCTACCGAGGCACTGGCGACACCGAATCACTGGCGACAACGAGGTTGTGCGAACGCATGACAAAGCAAAACAAGCCCCCACGGCCCACTGAATTAGACCGAGCACAAACAACCAGTCTCGTCGTTGTGCTGGTGGTGTGTGTGGCGTGTGCATTCGTCCCCTACACAGCCATAAAAATTATTGCTGCGCTCGTGATGATAAGCCTGCTCGTGGGGCTCGGCCTACGCGTGTGGAGGGACAGGTCGGGGCGCTGGTGACCTCTACCCCGCAATCCGCTGGGCCGCCGCAGTGATCTGTTCGTCCGTGCCCGTCAGTGCAACGCGAACGTGCTTGGCACCTTTCGGACCGTAAAACTCCCCCGGGGCAACGAGGATGCCCCGCTGCGCAAACCAATCAACTGTTTCTCGACATGGCTCATTGCGGGTGGACCATAGGTACAGGCCAGCTTCCGAGTTGTCGATGGTGAATCCCGCGTCGCGAAGAGCCGCAGCGAGGATCTCACGCCGATTCCGATAAATTTCCCGCTGGAGCTGCTCAAAACCGTCATCATTCAGTGCGGCAACAGTGGCTGCCTGAATCGGTTGGGGAACCATGAACCCCGCGTGCTTACGGACCGCCAGTAACTCGTGGATGAGATGCTCGTCGCCCGCCAACCAACCAGAGCGATACGATGCCATGTTCGAAGTCTTCGATAGCGAATGAACCGCGATCAGGTTGGTTGTGTCCCCATCGCAGACATCGGGATGAAGAAGGGACACCGGCGGCGTGGGCCGTTCACCACGAACACCGTTAGCGTTCGTCGTCCAACCCAGGCCCAAGTAACACTCATCCGAGACGACGATGACATCACGTTCCCTAGCCCACGACACAACTTTCCGCAGGTGCTCGAGGCCCAGAACTTTGCCCGTCGGGTTTGAGGGCGAATTGATGTACATCAGCGTCGGAGCCTGCGGGCCAAGCTGGAATGTGGAATCCGCCCGGACAACCGACGTCCCCGCCAACAACGCACCGACCTCATACGTCGGGTAGGCGAGTTCCGGAATCACGACTGTATGTCCTTCGCCCAGCCCCAAAAGGAATGGCAGCCACGCAATCGCTTCTTTCGTCCCGATCACCGGTAAAACCTGTTGCTCAGGGTCAAGGGACATGATGCCGTAGCGACGAGTCATCGCGTCGACAATAGTCTGCCTCAACTCCTGCGTGCCGACAGTTTGCGGATAACCAGGAGCCCCCGAATTCTCTGCCAGGCCCAGCTGAGCAGCAGGAGAAACCGGATCGACGGGTGTTCCCATCGACAAGTTGATGAACCCATCCGGGTGCGATTCGGCCTTCGCGCGAGCATCCGCGAGGGAATCCCACGGGAAATCCGGAAGCAAAGACGAACGAACAATACGGGGCGGGTGCGCCATACAAAGCCTCACAGCAGAAACGGACGCGACACAGGGACGCGAGTGGACAGGAAGAAAAATACGATCATCGGACAGCCCGATACTATCCCAACAATAGCGTTCGGGAACCCGAGTGAAACCCTAGGCTTGCGGCGGAAGTTCTGCGACGAGGGGCGCGTCGAAATCCTGTGGCCCCAGACGGGCAGCACCACCCGGCGATCCGAGATCGTCGAAGAACGCGGCGTTCGCGTCGTTGTAGTCGATCCACTCGTCGGGGACGTCATCCTCGTAGAAGATCGCTTCCACGGGACACACCGGTTCGCACGCCCCGCAATCGACACATTCGTCGGGGTGGATGTATAGACTGCGAACGCCCTCGTAGATGCAGTCAACCGGGCATTCCTCAACACATGCCTTATCCTTCACGTCAACGCAGGGTTCCGCGATGGTGTAAGCCATAGTCTCCTCCTCTTTCGCCTTTTCTTCCCGTTGTCTTCCTGTTGTGCAGTGTTACGACGTCGTCACCGTCGGATCGCTGCGCCGTGGCTGGTCTTGCCATGCCTGTTCTTGTTGTCCGAACTGGGGTCAGGGCGCGCCCAATGTCGTCAAGCGGTTCCATGATGCCACGCGTCAAACAAAAAATGAACCTATCTGTCTACTTTTCGTCTGCGGGGGCAGCGTTTTATGGCCATTACCAGTCTATTTACTTTTTCTTTGTGGGGTTATTTTTCTCCTTGGGACGTTTGCCACCCGTCGTCGTGGTGGATGGGGGTGGATTGACCTGATCCATCGACGAGACCACCGACCGCATCAACGGCCACGCCGCACCCGCGACACCGGCGATCATGAATACGACTCCCACGAGGTTGGGCACGATCCACGTTGTTCCCCGCGTCCCTGGCAGCGACGGCCACGTGACAGCGATGAAATAGAGCACGATCCACGTCACACCGGGAAGGCTGGCCCACGCCAACTTTTTCGTCCACAGCAGCGCCGTCGTCCCGAGGACATAGTTGAAGCCAGCTGCGATGAGAATCATATAAGGGAACGGGTAGGTGTGGCCGCCGATGGTAATTCGACTGCCCAGGTACACCATCTCCAAGAAGAACGACAGTGCAGACCCGACAGTCAACCAGGCGATGCCTGCAATGCGCTCCCCCTTGCTCACGTCTTCACGCGGCTGGGAATGGTTGGGGTCTCCCCAATGTTTTTCCATAGTTCTTCCCCGCTTATCGACGCTGACCAGGCCGCTCGGATGCATCGTACTCTTCTCCCTCATGGGGCTGATCTAAGGAAAACGCGCTCCGCCCTCGTGCACGCACGACTGAGGAATCGTATGCGTCGCGGGCCGGAGTAGTCTTCTCCCACGGGCCGCGTCCACCGTACGCCACCACGTAGTGTTCTTCTCTCATCAGCGGTTGAGCAATACGGTTGGACAGTGCAAACACCTTGGGGACCACAGCGGGATCGCTGACCGCCCACGCGGATTCTGGGTTCATCCAACTCTGCCGGCCATCCGCGATCCACAATTGCGTCGCATGAGCACCCATCGCGTTCACCTGTGCCTGACTGTCCGCATCACTTAACTGCACGGCGAGGTCCACCAATTCATCCGGGACGAAGGCAAGATCCGGCTCAGTAAACTCATCCGGAGTCGTATCCGAGGACGCAGCATCACCGGCGCCCGTAACGTCGTCGGAAAAACTGAAATTCATCCCACTCGGATAAACCCATCCTTCGGGAATACGGGAGATTGTGTGGCCCGCCCGTTTGAGAGCTGTCTCACCCCGAACTGTCCATAACACAACAGGATCCGGAATGCTCTGGTCCATAGAGGTCTCGCGACCACCTTGACGGCGTGCCAATACGGCAGAAAACAGATCCATCCCATCGCCAGGCAATTCGTCGGTTAACGCAGGCGTGGACGTATGGGGCAGCCCCGAGACGGCCGCATGAGTGATCTCGTGAGCACGAATGTGATCGGGATGCCCATAGCCGCCATCAGGCCCATACGTGACCACAATATCGGGGCAAAACTCCCTCATCAGAGCCTTGAGCGCATCAACAGCCTGCTGCCCGGAGTTCACGAATGCTCGCGGATGGTCCGCAGACGGTGTTCCCGCCATGCCCGAATCTCGCCAGCGTCCCGCACCGCCCAGCACACACGGGCGGTGATGAACACCATTCACCCCCAGGATGCGGAGCGAATCCTCGAGCTCTCGATAACGAAAGCCTCCCAACATGTCGGCTTCATCGGCAATGAGGCCCTGCATCGGCTCACCAATGACCTCGCCCTGCTCCCCCAACGTGCAAGTGACCACACAAACATCAGCCCCGCGCCGGGAAAGGTGCGCTAACAAACCACCCGTCCACAGGGCTTCGTCGTCAGGGTGGGCATGAACAGCCATCACTCGGAGGCCACGCAAATCACTCATGACTGGAGGCATCCTCCTTATTGTCGTCCTTTGTATCGTTCTTGCTTTCGACGTTCGGATTGTCCTTGTTCTCGGCGGTCTGACTACTACCAGGCTGGAGCACTGAGTAGTCCTCGTTACGCGTCCACAGCGGCGCAGTCACAAAAATTCCGCCGCGCTCCGTCGTGGGAAGCTCGCCCGACTTGAGTGGCAAGCGAGGGGCTTCCAAGGCGGGGGTCGTCGCGAACACTTCGGTGTCCTGAAGTAACGCTAGACTGACAGCCTGGGAGTTCACTTTCTCAATAACTTTCTGCTTCATGCCATCGACATCGGCGAACCCCTCGGCGGCTTCCTTCACCTCATTATCGATCTCAGAGTCACACAAACCAGACATATTGGCTGCTCGGGCATACTTTTTCTCCCTCGACTTACGAGCGTCCCCGCCCTCCGTGGCACTAGGCGTGGCGTTACCCGACGTCGGAACTGGTTCAGATAACGACGATGACGGAGCTGAACTCTCCGGCTCCATCAATTCCGAACTTTTATCGGAATCCATCTCTTTCGACGGTCGATCAGCCGATGTGCACCCGTAATGGCTCGCCAACGCGGATGCAGTGGTATCACCCGATTGCCACGCGACGGTCGCGTCGGCAAGACCGAAGGGAAGAACAGATTCGACGATGTCAAGAGCCGGCAAAACGAGCGCTTTCGCGGGAAAACCAGCCTGCGTGAGTTGGTCAGCCACCGTACGCGCGGCAGTCACTGCTGCATCATCCGACTGATCAACGGCAATCCGGAAAGGCCTGGACAAAGCCGGGAATGCAGACTCCGAACCGGGCACAGCGGTGCCTGAAATCGTGGCCTCATCATGCGGTGCGCTCACTTCCATCCGCTCCCCAGCAATGCGGGCAACAGTATCCCGATCCACACTGTTAAGTATCCGCGCGCGCTCCCCCACATCATCCATATGCGGTGCAGCCGTGTTCAGCGACAACATCAGATAGCGGTTTTTCGGCGATACTTGCACCACGGAATGCGGTACCGAATCCAGCGACAGCTGCGTGGTTGCTTTCGGACGCAACGCCGCCCCTTGGACCTGCCCATTACGTAACATTTCCGCAGCCTCGGCAGCATTGTCCTGGGCCTGGAGAACGATCTTATCTGTCTTCGCGAGGTTACTTCCCCAATAACGGTCATTGCGCACCAATGTCACAATGCCACGGCCACTATCAATGGATTCCACCGAAAATCGGTTCCCCGACACGGGAACCGAATCCCTTAACATTGTTTGGAAGTTACTGGACGAGCGGTACAGGTGGCTGGGCAGCAGGTTAGTGAACAGTGAACGCCATGCTACGTACGGCTGATCAAAATGAACGTCCACCTGGTGGCCGCTCTCAGTCGAGGTCACGCTGCTTATTGCTTCGTACCCCGCCGGATCTTCAACCCCCGGCTGCGAGATCATTTGCTTCCACAAATATTCAAAGTCAGCGCCCGTGATCGGAGTGCCATCCGACCACTGCGCATCTGAGGCAATGGTATAGCGCACCGTAAACGGCTGTGGCGACGCTGATTCTGACGGCGCCGCCGACTCTGAGGGCGATACCGATCCTGAGGATACTGTCCCACTGCCTTCCACTACCTCGGCAGAGTCAAGGAGGTCCTGGTTCAGCTCCAGTTCCCCACCATCCTTTTCGACGAACGGGCTGGGCAGCACCAGTGAGGCCATATGGTCGACCAACGGAGTGTCATCGGAAACCAGATGTGGATTAAACCCCGGGCTGACATCACTGACCGCAAACGTAATTTTTTCCGATTGCCGGGACGCGGTGTCGTCGTTGTTTTTATTCCCATCGCCGGAATTGACGACGGGTGCCGACCCGGGGCGCGCGCTACAGCCGGCCAACACAGATGTAGACGCAACACCGACTGCAACGCTAGCAGCCACAACCGCCCTCAGGGCAGTGGACGTCACGCCATTCGGATGAGCATGAGAGCGCACCCGAATGGTGGGTCGGTGTCGTTTACGCGTTGTGTTCATTATCCATCGCGGCCATTAAGGCTACTGTCGTTATTTCTTCCCCTGCTTCGCTTTTTGCTTAGCGTGTGCAGCAGCGCGTCCTCGTTCTTTGGCATCCAAGATCACTTTCCGCACACGGATGTTCTTCGGTGTGGCTTCGACGCATTCATCGCCACCACAGAATTCCATGGCCTCATCCAAGGAGAGGGTATGAGCTTTGGCCAGGGTGACCGTCGTTTCCGCCGTCGCGGAACGCATGTTGGTTAGCTTCTTTTCCTTCGTGATGTTGACGTCCATGTCTTCTTCGCGGTTATTCGCACCAACAACCATGCCTTCATAGGCTTCCACACCAGGTTCGACGAAGAACTGACCCCGGTCAGCCAGCTGCTGCAAGGCGTAAGCGGTGATCTGCCCGGCGCGGTCAGCAACCAAGGACCCTGACGCCCTGTCTTTAATATCGCCAGCCCACGGCTTGTATCCATCGCTGTAGGAGTTTGCGATACCCGTACCGCGGGTTTCTGTCATGAACGTGGTTCGGAACCCGATGAGACCACGCGCAGGCACGGAGTATTCCATGCGGATCCACCCGCCGGCACCGTTGTCCATGGACAGCATCGTGCCCTTCCGGGCGGCCATGAGCTGTGTGACGGCCCCTTGATGTTCCGACGGGACATCGATAACGAGGTGCTCAAAGGGCTCGTGAAGGGTGCCATCGATAGTGCGAGTCACCACTTGTGGCTTGCCGACGGTCAGCTCGAAGCCTTCGCGGCGCATGGTTTCCACCAGCACGGATAGTGCCATTTCACCGCGGCCTTGAACTTCCCACGCATCTGGGCGCTCGGTCGGCAAGACTTTCAACGAAACGTTACCGATGAGTTCTTGCTCCAGGCGGGACTTCACCAAGCGAGCGGTGAGTTTGTCGCCACCACCGCGACCGGCCAAGGGCGAGGTGTTCACACCGATGGTCATCGAGATCGCTGGTTCGTCGACGGTGATCGGCGGCATTGCTTCGGGGTGCTCGGGATCCGCGAGGGTATCGCCAATCATGATTTCATCGATACCTGCGACGGCTCCGATGTCGCCGGCGATGACCTGGTCAGTGGGGACGCGCTTCACGCCGTCTTGACGCAGAAGTTCCGAAATTTTCGCGGTCTTGGTATGCGAGTTTCCGTCGCTATCGTGGTGAATCCAGGCGACCTGCTGCCCCTTCTTCAGGATGCCGCGGAACACGCGCACGAGGCCGATACGCCCCAGGAACGAGGACGAGTCCAAGTTGGTGACGTGCGCCTGCAAAGGAGCGTCAATCTCAGCAGATGGCTCTGGCAAAACGTCATACAAGACGTTGAACAGGTCTTGAAGATCCTCAGCGTCGGGTACATTCCCGTTACCGGGATTCTCCGTGGACGCCTTCCCGGCGCGACCGGACGCATACAGAACAGGCAGCTCCAAATTCTTTTCGGCAGCTTCCTGAGCCTCCGGATCATCCAAGGACGCAGCCAATTCGAGCAAAAGGTCCTGGGCTTCGTCGACAACCTCGTCGATACGAGCGTCGGGACGGTCAGTCTTATTCACGACGATGATGACGGGCATCTTCGCTTCCAACGCTTTGCCCAACACAAAACGCGTTTGAGGAAGAGGCCCCTCGGAAGCGTCGATAAGGAGGACGACACCATCAACCATGGATAGTCCACGCTCGACCTCACCGCCGAAGTCGGCGTGGCCGGGGGTGTCAATGACATTAATAATCAAATCGGTGCCATTTTTGCCCATCCCCTTGCGATGGATAGCCGTGTTCTTGGCAAGGATGGTGATACCCTTTTCCTTCTCCAAATCCCCCGAGTCCATGACCCGGTCGACGACCTCGTCATGATCGCCGAACACGCCTGACTGCTGAAGCATGGCATCAACAAGTGTGGTTTTGCCATGGTCAACGTGGGCGACAATGGCAACATTGCGAAACTCTGGATGGCTCACTGAGCAAAATCTCCTGGGGTAGAAAAACTCACCGTAGGTCAAGGGCGGTGAGCGAGGGTGACGCGGCATCTCCACCGGTCACACCATGGGGCACCCGAACGTGCGAATCGTGCTCAGGCTACCACCTCCCCCTATCCCTTTCATCTTTCCTATGCTGTGTGGTGGTACAGCCTTGGTTCGATATCACGCCAACTTCTCGTTAGGACACTGTCATGCGCATTCTTTTTCTCGGATTCGGTGGCTCCATTGCGCTCACTATGCACTCCGCATGGGACGAATTCCGCGAGAAGTATGCCGCAGACACCGCGGACCCCGACGACGAGACCGCTGGGGCTGGTGCTGGCGATGCTGGTGGTACTGAACCTGTTGATTTACGTCACCGGCCTTTCGACGCCGGGACCCTAGCAACCGCAGACGATCTTGATGCACAACTGGCTGCAGCTGATGCCGTGTTCGTCCAAGGTCCGATGACGCCAGAGGATATCGACGCTCTGGGGACAGCCCTTGACACGGCCATTGAGGAAACGCACAAGTCCGGGCGTGCGTTCGTCGTCTCTGCATCGGTGCCCTGTGCCGACCCCATCGTTGACCGGGCAACCTCACCTCGGCCAGGAATCACAGCGCGTCTGCGGGAAGCGCTCCGGCAACTCACGCCCGGTGGAATGTGCCACGCCATCCGCCTGGTGCGCACCGTCTTAGCCGGGGCACCCGATCCTGGTTCTCTCGCACAGTCACGGCCGCACGGCATCATTTCTCTTGACGACGATGACCTCTTGCGCGCCTGCGGGTATTCCGTGAGTCCGACGGGTGGGGAAACTTCGGCCGATGGGGATCACCGCCCCCAGATCGTTCGCGCTCCAGAGGGCGTACGCATTGGAATTGCCGCCAGCCCATTCCAAGTTGCCAGCCACGACACCCTCGCGGTCTCGTATATCGCGAAACTCGTTGAGGCCAGTGGCGCTACAGCCATCGTGTGGGCAGGAGATCCCACCGACGTGCCCGATGGCGTCGAGCCTCCACCAGCCGTGGACGCATGGATGAACCTCACCGGTTTCACGCTTGCGGGAACGCACGCGAATCCTCGCGTCAATAATGGCGTCGAGTTCCTTACAGACTCCGGCGTTCCCATGATCACCCCGGTCCCCCTCTTGCGGATGCCCTTGGATCGGTGGCAAACGTCGGATCTGCCTGGTTTGACAGCGGGCCAGGTATCAATGAATATCGCTATTCCTGAATTCGAATCAGGAATAGCTCCATGGGTGATCGGTGGGCGTGGTATTCCGGCCGTTAACTCTGCTGACCCCGATCACCCCGTCGACCCGCGACTCGCCGTCGAGCGCATGCTTCCCGACCCCTACATGTGCGCACTCGTGGTGAACCGCGCCATCAGAACCGTGGCACTCCGCCGCCTGCCCGCGGGTCAGCGAAAACTCTCCATCACCATTTTTGGCCACGACGCCGACGGGACAATTGGTACCGCCGCACATCTCGATGTGTTCCGCTCGCTGTGGAACTTCCTCCACCACCTCCGCGCCGAGGGCTATACCGTCGATATCCCCGAATCTCCGGAGGCCCTGGTCGATAGCCTTTTCGATTCCGACGCGGGTAACCGCAATACGAGCCATGTCGCAGCAACATGGCCCGCCACGGAGTACAACAAGGCGTTAACGTCGTCGCAAGTCAGCCGGATCGATCGACTATGGACGCGGACCCCAGGAATGATCGACACGGACGGCCGCGACCTCTTCATCCGCGGCGTTCGCCTTGGCAATGTGTTCATCGGCGTACAACCAGATTTTGGGGATGTCGCGGACCCCCTCAACGTCCTCATGGCGCCCGAAGCCTCCCCCTCACATTCTTTCGCCGCCTATTACCTCTGGCTGGAACACGAATTCAGCCACGACGTCATGCTCCATTGGGGGACCCACGGGGCGTTGGAATTCATGCCCGGGCGTTCCACCGGGCTGATCAAGGATGACTGGCCGCTGCTCCTCACCGACAGCGTCCCGCATTCGTATTTGTACGCAATGAGCAATCCCGCTGAGGGCACGATCGCGAAACGTCGATCCTTCGCGGGGTTAATCAGCTACCTCACTCCCCAACTTATCGACGCTGGCCTCCACGGTGCCCTCGCCGCGGCCGCCGAGGAAGCCTTCAGGCTGTTAACGTCGGCAAAGGACGGCTCGACGGAGCTGAATGCTGAGACCTGTTCTGAATTGGTCACGTTGGCCGCCGAAGCGGATCTGACCGACTATCCCCCACCCAACAGCGACGATGCAGGGAATGGCGATAGAGCGAACGGCGATACAGGGAACGTAGAACACGGCGGGGGCGACGATTCCCACAATCTCTGGCATGAATGGGTCAGTAACGTTTCCGCTACCGCAGAGCGGATCCGCCGTACCCCTATTCCAGAAGGCCTTCACACTCTCGGCGAGCCTCTCAGCGAGGATAAAACTGGACGGATACTGAGCCTCGCCTGCACCTACCCGTTGGCGACGTCCGATCCCCTTGCTGATCACCTGGACGAAGAACACATCACGGCGGCCGTCAACGCCGTCGTCCATGACGATTTCGCGCGATTCACTTCCCTCGTGGCGGGCGCATTCGATAGTGATGCGGAGACCACAACTGCAACCCCGACGTCGTGGTTCCGCCACCTCCGTCGGCTCCACTCCCAACTAACGTCGTCGAAGGAAACCGAGGGGCTCCTCGCGGCACTATCCGGAAACTATATTCCCCCTGCACCCGGAGGAGAACCCGCATCACGCCCTGAATCCCTCCCCACTGGCCGGAACACACATGGCGCCGACCCGGCCACCATGCCCACGCCCACTGCGGCCCGACGCGGCGCGGCCACCGCCGACGCACTCGTCGAACAAATACGGCACGAAGAAGGCCACTACCCCGAATCCATCGCCATGGTGATCTGGGGAATGGACAACGTCAAAACCAACGGCGAAGGCATTGCACAAGCATTTCATTTGATCGGTGCAGAGCCTCTCACCGACGAGCGGGGACGCGTCAGCCGATTCCGGATCATCCCCCTCGAGGAGTTGAGACGGCCGCGCGTCGACGTCGTCTGCACCATGTCGGGCGTCGGCCGAGATCTTCTCGCGGGCCCCATGGAGCTGCTTGACGATGCCATCCACGCCATCGCGTCACTACCCGAAGAAGCCGCGGATAATCCCCTTCGAGCCCACGCCATGCAACAGGCGGAAGAACTTGGCCTGGACCTCGATTCGGCCGCGACCCGCATTTATGCGACCGCGCCGGGCAATTATGGGACCGGTGTTAATAAGCTCGTGCAGTCCTCGGAGTGGGATGACAATTCCGATTTGGCTGAAGTGTATCTGCAACGAATGGGACACGCGTGGGGCAAGCACGTTAAGGGCAAGGAGAACCGGGCTCTCTTGGAGTCCAGTCTGTCTCGTGTTTCCGCCACATTCCAGAATGTGGATTCGACTGAGATTTCGTTGGCCGGCGTCGACCATTATTTCGAGTTCCTGGGCGGTGTGTCGAGCGTCGTCGAGACGGTATCGGGTGCACGGCCATCCGCGAAGGTTTCTCACGCTTGGCAGCATGAGACCAATGTTGAGTCGCTGGATGATGCGATGAGGTTGGAGTCTCGGACGCGTCTGCTCAATCCCGCCTGGTATGAAGCCCAGCTCAAGCATGGTTATCAGGGTGTGGCGAACATCCGGTCCCGTTTTGAAAACACGTTCGGTATGCAGGCTACGGCCCGCGTCGTCGATAATTGGGTTTTTGACCGAACTGCGTCCACATTTATTACCGACGATGACATGCGCGAACGGTTAGCCGAGCACAATCCTGCAGCTGTTCTCTCGATGACGGAGCGTCTGCTTGAGGCCGCGGACCGTGGCCTCTGGGACACAGACGACGATCTACTCGACCAATTGGAAGATATTTCAGATAGCCTGGATGCGACCGTCGAAGGTGTTACTCCGATGTCTTCCGCCCGGCACTAACGCGAATCGTAGGTAACCGAATGAACCGCGTGTATCCCTTTACACACATCCACGGACAAGATGAGCTCAAAGAAGCACTAATCCTCTGCGCAATTGATCCCGGCATCGGGGGTGTGCTGGCTTTCGGCGACAGGGGAACAGGAAAAACGACGACAGTCCGCGCACTAGGCCAATTGCTGTCACATCACGGTGAGTCTTCGTCCAACACCACACCTGTTATCGACGTTCCCCTCGGCGTGACTGAAGATCGCCTGATTGGCTCGCTTGATATCGACGCCGCACTGACAACGGGCGAGGCGCGGTTTCGCCCGGGATTATTGGCCGACGCCAACAATGGGTTCCTCTATATCGACGAAATTAATCTGCTCGATGACCATTTGGTGGATGTCTTACTCGATGTCGCGGCGTCTGGGGTCAACATTGTGGAACGCGACGGCATTAGTCACACGCATCCGGCGCGATTTGTGTTGGTGGGGTCGGGCAACCCTGAAGAGGGCGATTTACGGCCACAATTGCAGGACCGGTTCGGTCTTGCCTTGCGCGTGGACACTCTTACCGATCCGACTGAGCGCATGACTATTGTTCGCGAGCGACTCGCTTTCGACGCGGACCCTGAGGCTTTTCTTGATGACGCCAAGGAAGAAGAGCAGGAATTGGCCACGTCTATTGAGCAGGCGCGTGACCGCGTCCGTGATATTGAGCTCAGTGAAGATGCTGTGCTTACTGCCGTTGAGGTCTGTACTGAAACGGGATGCGTGGGGCATCGGGGCGAGCTGGTCATCACCCGTGCTGCACGTGCACGGGCTGCCCTCCACGGTAACAACACTGTGACCAGGGAGGATGTTGGTGCGGTGGCCCTCGCGGCGCTCCGGCATCGCGTGCCAACCGAGGCATTCGAAGCCCCCGGCGATATTGATTCGCGGTTGACGCGCACTATTCACCAGGTATGTGAATAACTTGTCTGGTGTGAGTAGCTATTTTTCCGACCAGTAATGAGCTCGATCAGTAACGAGGGTGACACCATGGCACATCCTGACTCTTTGGCACACGCCATTGATGCACTACAGGTATGGGTTCAGGCCTGCCCTTCGTGGCTGTTGCTCACCGGCGATTCCGTCCGCATCAACGAGTCCTTAGACACACTGGGGGAACTCTGGGCGGACACGAAGCATAAATCGGTGATCCGCATAAGCCCCAGTATGACGCCCACCGACATCACACGGATGAGCGCGTCCTTCATACACGATCGATCCGACGTCACGGAAGAAGACGGGGTTGCGCGTAGTGGTGATGCATCCGAATGCAGTGCGACTGAGGGTGATGTTCTCGTCATCATTCACAATGCCCATCTTCTTGAGGTGGATACCGCCGCAGCCGTCGCCCAGCACTTCTCGGCATGCCACGTCATTGCTGCTGTGCCTGATTCACGCCAAACCGCGACACTCGATGAGGTACCCGCCGTCATACTCGATCATGTCGGCCCGATCCTTTCGGCTCCTTACACCACCGACCCCGCCCTGATTGCCACACTCGCGTCGCGTTATATGCCGGCTGGTCCTTCCCGCACGACCATAGTCGATAAGGATGACGATGCCGCCGATGGTGATGGTTTCGACGGTGCCGACGTCGCCACTAAAGATTCTGATACCGGGAACGACGGCACTCAGCCCGTCGATGGTGATGATGAGCTCAGCCAATGGGTGGCCAGAGCACTCATGTCGCATCTCGGGAGTGCAGCGACGCCGGGACTACTTCTGAACGCCATATATATGGCGCATGCTGCGCACAGCCTCGGGCACGCCACGGAACACGTACACGAAGCCATCGTCGATATGTTTATCCGACCTCGACTCCCGGACGACGTCGACGGCTCGGACTTTGACGATCACCCACGCGATAACGACGGCGACGACCAGAACCGCGAGGAAGGAGACAATAGCGAGGAAAATAAGAACGCCATTCCGTCTGCGACGAAACCGGAGGATGCTGACGCACAACATTCCCCAGACGACCAGGACACCACTGACACCACCGCCGATGAGGAGCCTGGCGCCGATGATTCCTCCGAGAACTCCTCACCAGGTGGCGGCGACTCCGGTGACACATCGCACGAGGATCGCAACGTTCCTCCCCATAATGACGACGCCTCCACGGGAGCGGAAGCACGAAACACTGACCCCGTCGATAAGCCTGATGACCAGCCCTTAGCCATCCCCCACGTCCCCCGCCGGGGGCGGACGTCAACCACGGTATGGCCTGGCCGTCATGGGCCTCGTGGGATTTCTCACCGCGGTCGTGTTCGTCGAGTTATGCCAGCGCGAACACATGACACCGATCTTGCGATTCTTCCCACTCTCGCTGCAGCTGCGCCATGGCAGCGATTTCGGCACCGTCATCAGGATGATCAGCTCAATCGACACGATCAGCGTCGGATCATCCTCACTCGCGATGATCTCCGCACGGCTCAGCGCGAATCTGCCGGCGGCGAACTAGTCATCATCATTGTTGACGCATCCGGATCCATGGGCCGCGGCGCCATCCGCACGGCAAAATCCACCGCCCTAGAGGTTCTGCAATCAAGCTATCGCGACAGAAGTAAAGTCTGCATCATCGTCGCCCGGGGACATGAAGCAGCTATCGGGTTGCCCGTCACTCGGAGCCTGTCACGAGCCCGACGATGCCTCACCTCACTGCCCACGGGTGGTGGCACTCCCCTAGCATCGGCGCGGCTCCGAGCAGCCAGTATCGCCCGACGGTTTCCGCCCGAATTAGTCCGCGTCATCGAACTCTCCGACGGCCGTGCCAACGTCGGCCTTCCCCATTCACACGGCACCCCCACTGAGGATGCAGAGAAGGCCAAGTATGAACTCGATGCCGTGGTGTCATTGGTGACGTGCATACCGGTGTCCTCCCGGGGCCGGTCTCGACGGCGACGCCGTAACCGCAACCGCAATCGTCGAAATTAAACCGGCACAATTAACAAACCAGCACATTTCACGCAGGACGGCTATGCAATCACCAACTACTCAGCCCCATCACGGAGCTACCCACTCGCCCAAACACGAAACATTCGATATCGACAGCAAGACAAATATTGACCCTAAAGGCTTTACGCGCACCGTCGATAAGTATGTCGAAACATCATTCGGGTTATACATGGCTAGAGGAGCCGACCACCCACGGTTCGGATATATCGAAGCCTGGTTGTTGCGCGAACCGGATATCCGAATCACAAAATTCCACTTTCGGCCAGAAACAAAAGCCAGCGACCCGCTCACCGGCAGGCAAGAGTTTTATATCGACATCGCACACAACGCGCGTGATCGCGAGCGCCCAATCTGGACGACCACCGACTACTACGCAGACATCGTTCTCTACAACGGCGATCCAGGCGAGCTGAACCGGGATCGCGACGCGCATGACCGCTATTCCATGGAAGTTCTGGATCTAGACGAACTCGAAGACGCCTACACTCAAGGCTTTATCTCTGCCACCGACTTGGCTCACGCTCTATCCGTCACAGCAACCGTCGTTGACGGGCTGACGACCTACGGGAATATTGACTCCTGGTTAGAGCAGTTCAATATCGCCTTAACGTGGGAAAACCCCGACGATATCTCATTGACACCTGCGCCTTAATCGTCGCTAATAGACACATTGCGTGAGCAATTACCCACAATAAAACGGCAGCAGCCACCGTCTGGCTCGTTGTACTAAAACTAACGGTTAAAAGGCAGGCGCATCGCGGTGTTCAGTAATCAAAGTTGCGATCCCGAACGACAAGGTCATCCCGATACCAGAAGCGACGACGGCCACCGTGGTGCGGTCGTCGGGCCGCTCAAGAACAAGGTTGGTGTCCGGGCTGTCCGCGTATCGGCCCTGCCAGCGCTGGCGCACCACGGGATACTCGATGCCGAGATATGCGGACGCATTGTCCATGAGCAGGTCCGCGATGCTCTGCTGAATAAAGGGCTCAGGAGATTGCGCATAATCGTGGGAATCGCCGATAAATATTCCGCTACCGCTGGAGTTGAGGCCAGGGATCGCGCCCTCCGGTAAAGCAGTGGCCATCAGGTTGGCAATGCATCCCACTAATTCGGGCTTCGTGTCTAATAATTCTTCACGCAGATCCGGCACACCGGGCATGGCAGCAACGCCGTCATAACGGGCGAGCGACGTTCCCGTCAGCATCGCGAGGTCCGCGGGGATATGGTCGGGGCGGTCAATCAACGCCATGGTCAGGATGCAGGTCCTCAGCCCGTTGCGCTCCGCAATATCGGGGAATATTTCTCCGACATGGTGCCCCGGGCAGACGACGACCTCCTCGGCTGAGAATGTTCCACGGGAGGTATCAACCTGCCCGTCCCCCACATGGTGAACGGCCGTGTTCCAGCTAAATTCGACGCCATTCGCCGCTAGCCATTCTGCCAGGCGCGGCGCGGCTTCCCGAGGATTGACCCTCATGTCAAGTGGTAAAAGTGCCCCGCCGATGATGTCCCCCTTGCCGCTACTGCCGGAGCCCGTGAGGCCCAACCGTTCACGCGTGTCGTCCGCACTCAAGAGCGTGACTTGTTCAGACCCGCGGTGGTCGTGGAACTGCCGGAGCACAGTCATCTCGGTCTCGCTCACAGCGGGTACGACTGTGCCGGGTTGCGCTGCCCACAAGCCAGTTTCAGCGGCGGCTGCTTTCCACCCATCACGCGAGTCTGCCGCGACATCCTGAATAGCGTCAGCTTGGGCAGTGAAGCACGCGTGGCCGAAGTTTTGAATAGAGGCGCCGACCGGACGGTTAGCACGATCAATAACGTGAACTCGCCGTCCCTGGTGATGAGCGCGCCACGCAGTAGCAAGGCCTACGATGCCTGCGCCCACGATAATGAGATCGGTTTTACTACCCACTCCGTTCTCGTGAGACAGTGTTTTCTCGGCTGACCTAAACATATCCATAGTCTCTATGGTGGTCGTCGTTACTACGATCTGTCGAGTTTTCCTTAACCACAACGCGAAAACTGTTAGGGTTCAGGCATGACCCTCCTTGTATGCGATATTGCTGGCACCACCATCGACGAAGGCGGAGTCGTGTACCGCCAATTGCGCGAAAGCGTGGAGAAACAAGGCATCACTGTCACGCCTGATCAGGTTAACCAGGTCAAGGGAACGGAAAAGCGCAGCGCGATTATCACGCTGCTGAGCTCCGGCGGTTTTACCCCGTCGGAAGAGACCATCACCACTGCATACAACGATTTCCTCGAAGGGCTGCAGACCGAATACACCAATAACCCGCCGACGCCTATCCCCGGAGTGGAAAAGCTTTTACGGGAATTCCAGCGCACGGGCGGAAAAGTTGCGCTGACCACCGGATTTCAGCGTTCGATTGCCGAGATTGTCCTCTCCGCGGCTGGGTGGGGTGCCCGTGCTCTGTCTATGGCTCCGGATGAAACAACCGTTTCATCTCGACTTATCGACGACGCAGACAACGCCCCATTTTCCGTCGACGCACTGGTGACAAGCGACACCGTGCGGGCGGGCCGTCCCGCGCCTTACCTGATTCATCACGCCATGGAGCTCACCGGCGTGACGAACGTCGCTGAGGTGATTTCTGCGGGCGACACCACCGCCGATCTGGATGCCGCCACGAATGCAGGGGTGCGCGGAGTTGGCGTTCTCACGGGGTCGTTATCACGTGATGTTTTGGAGGCCCGGCCGCACACCATCGTGCTGGACTCCCTGGCTGACCTGGGCTCATCGGAATCACTGTCAGCTCTTAATGCTGCAGGCGAGGCCGTGACCGAACTCAATGGTTAAACCGAACGGCTAAACGCGGGGATCTCGCTTCACTCCGCCCGCGCAGCCCGGGCACCCAAGCAGCCCGAACGCGTCTAAAACAGCCCGGTAATGGTTCCGTCGTCGGTGACATCAATCTCCATGGCAGCCGGGTGCTTCGGCAGCCCCGGCATTGTGAAAACTGTTCCGGTGAGGGCCACCACGAATCCAGGGCCGAGCTTGGGGATCAGCCGTTGAACATGCAGTGTGTGATTCTTCGGTGCCCCGAGCAGCGACGGATCGTCAGAAAATGAATACGGAGTCTTGGAGATACAAACCGGTAACGTATCCCACCCGTGACGCTTCAGCTGAGCCAGGTCTTTACCGGCTTGCTGAGAGTATTCGACCTGCTCAGCGCCATAAATGTCGTGCGCAATGGTCGTGATGCTTGCCTTAACACCTTGTTGCGGATCGTAAAAACGCGTCTCTGCTGCACCTGATTGGCCTGTATCGGTCCGCACCGGCTCGTCCGCTAGCGCTTCACGAACCTGGGTTACCAAGTCAGCGGCCCCTGCACCGCCTTCACCCCACACATCGGCTACGGCCGCACGAAGTCCATGGTCGTCCGCCCACTCCTTGATAGCCGACAGTTCAGCGTCGGTATCAGTGATGAACTTATTGACGGCCACAATCGGCTGCATTCCCAGCCGCCTTAGTGATGCACAATGGCGTTCCACGTTGGCCAGACCGGACCGCACGGCCTCCACGTTCTCCTCGTTGAGGTCGCCGCGTGCCACACCGCCGTTGTATTTCAGCGACCGGGCAGTCACCACAATGACTGCCACGTCCGCGGCAAAATCGCCGGCCACCGAGGCAATATCCGTGAATTTTTCCGCACCCAGATCGGCTCCGAACCCGGCCTCTGTCACCACAACATCAGCCAATTCACGTGCGGTGTTAGTGGCGATGACACTGTTGCAACCATGCGCAATATTCGCGAATGGTCCCCCGTGGATCAGCGCCGGTGCCCCACCCAGAGTTTGGACAAGGTTCGGCGACATCGCATCGCGCAACAACGCAACAAGGGATCCCTCCACGCCCAAATCATGCACGAAGACCGGATCATTATCGCGCGTATAGCCGATGAGCATACGGCCAAGCCGCTCCCTCAAATCGGCGAGATCCCGCGCTAAGCACAGAACCGCCATCACTTCGCTGGCCGCGGTGATATCAAATCCGGCTTCGCGTGGCACGCCGCCACCTTTGCCGCCCAAACCAGTGATGATGTTTCGGAGGACACGGTCGTTCACATCCAGACACCGTCGCCACACGATCTTCCGTGGGTCAAGATTCAGCGAGTTCCCCTGCTGAACGTGATTATCGATCAGCGCGGCCAACGCATTATTAGCCGACGTGATCGCGTGAAGATCCCCCGTGAAGTGCAGGTTAATATCCTCCATGGGGACGACCTGCGAGTATCCCCCACCCGCAGCGCCACCTTTCATACCCAGCACTGGCCCCAACGACGGCTCGCGCAGAGCGGCCATCGTTTTCACACCCGCCGACGCCAGCCCGTCAACCAAACCAATAAGGACAGTTGATTTCCCCTCCCCCGCCGGCGTCGGAGACATGCCCGTCACCAGGACAACCTTCCCCTTCGTTGCACTCTGTGCTAACTTTCCGACGGTCACCTTGGCCTTCGTCGTTCCATAAGGCACCGTAGCTTCTTCGGGAATTCCGGCACGCCGAGCGACGTCGGCAATAGGTTCTAATTGGTGAGCTTGAGCGATGCAAACGTCAGAAGGCTGGCTGCTGGTGTGAGCAGACGCTTCTGTGTGATCAGACGAGGACGGGTTCGAGGGTTTTTGTTCAGGTGCAGACACGGTTCCCAGAATACCTAGGGCCATGCCTACCCGAGGGCAGTTGAAGAAAAAGAGAGGTAACGGACACCATGGCGTGGATCATCCTGATTGTCTCTGGCCTATTCGAGACCACCTGGGCCGTAGCGCTCCACGAGTCGCAGGGATTCTCCCGGCTCGTGCCCTCCGTCATTTTCGTTATTGCCGCCGCGTTGAGCATGGTGGGACTGTCGCTGGCGATGCGCGATGTCCCCGTCGGCACGGCCTATGCGGTATGGGTATCCATTGGAGCCGTTGGCACCGTCGTATGGGGAATGGCCACGGGGCAAGAGACGGTCTCTTTGCTCAAGATCGTATTCCTGTGCATGATCATCGGCGGTGTGGCCGGCCTTAAAGCGACGGGTTAGCCAGTTAATTTATGATATCCGCTGGTCAGAGACGGTGCGGACAGAATCCTGAAGCATTATGATTTCGTGACTGACCCTTAGCGCTCCCCGGCGGAGAAAAAGGCTGACTTAAAGGACTTCGATCAGATCCGGGCAGTCACCAAGCCCTTACGGGTGCTGGGTTATCCGGGGCGATGGACACTGCACACGTCGCTTCGGAATCGACGAACAAGAAAGCCCAAATCTTTTCGCCATGAAAAGCCGACCCACTATTCTTTTTGCCACCACGCTAGCTCCAGCTGTGGAGAACTATCTCTGGTTCTACAACAACAATCGCATCACGAACACACTCGGCAGACTGACTATCAAAGAACACCGCCGGAGGATGGCGGCTTAACTTGTCCAAAAAGTGCCCGCACCGTCTAATGTCGTATACCCTGGTTAGAACACTGAAGCGCCAATGGTATTTTGCCTCCGCCAGCATCAAAAACCACGAGCGTTCCCGCCAATACTACGACCGAAGCCCCACAACGGCTTGCTAAAACCACACGAGCACGTCTCGTTCAACATGGGATGGTTGTTTATTAAAGAAAGAAAAAAGCAAGCTTATAAGGGGTTTCGGTAACGAAGGAGCAGTTCCAATAAACTTCTTGGATGTTGTAATCGGAGGTTTCTTTAATGAAAATCCGGATTAAAGGCAACGCTGAATCCTGGATATCACTCAATGTTGTATCTGATGCTTTCGCGACCTCACTATTCACGGCTGGCATCGGCTACTACACGGCAGAGGTATCCCTTATTAGCGCTAGTTATAGTATGCGCGCCGTAGGAATAGGTGTACTATTAGGAACTTTTTCGTCGTTAGCTATAGCAAGAATGGCAGACCTATTCGGCACCGTGAGGCTTTTAGCCGGAGTACAGTTTTTACAGATCGCTTGTTATATCTATTTAGGTTTCGGACCGAGAAATCCAGCGAGTATTTTCACATCCATTCTCCTAATTTTCTTCCTTGGAAGACTTGTCTCTCCTCTACGGGGGACTCTACCGCCTCTATACCTTAAGCGCGAACAGCTCCTAGAGTTTAAAACCAAATTACGCACCATCACTCTCACTGTCGTCTTTCTAGCTTCTATAACTGTGTCCCTCGTGGCCGCATTACATCTTCGTATGGAGATGCTGATAGTCCTCGTTGGCATAGCTTCGTACGGTTCTTGTGTAGTTTCAACTTTACAACTTTCTTATATGCCAAATAGGGGCACAAACGTAACGAATCCTAGCCCCACACTTAAAGCACTCTCACTCAGCGAGTGGAGAATATGGTTTGCCCTCTTCGTAATTTTTTCAATTATTTCAGTAAGCGCTTCAATTACTCCCTATGCTATTAGTTCGTGGGGAAGTAAGACGTCGTGGCTCATCACATTCTCTTCTGTTGTTGGAATTATAATCAATATCGCAATTCATCGAATCATTTCCACCAAGGAAAGATCATTTAATCGATATACAAATCATGTTCAGCTCGCCGCAGCGGGCGGAATGGGTTTAGCTGCCTTATCTATCTTGTCAGCAGCCATTTGGTTCTCTGCTGGGTTAATTCCATTTTCCTTGGCTATGGTCGTTGTTATTTTCACGTTTCACACGGGCCAGACGATTGCAACCGTGGTTGCTTGGGATATCCAATATAATGCGGGATCAGACCATAACCGGGCTTTGATAGTCGCAATATATTCACTCTCGGCCTCTTTAGGCACCGCTTTAGCACAGTTGTTAGGAGCCAACATATATAATCTGATCAATCGATAATTATCGAATTAATTTTAAGGGTTTTATCGCAGACGCTTGATTTGTTTTTATTTTCCCGAAATTTCCAACAGCGCTTACAACGCAGCCTTCGATCTCTACGGTAGCGACACAACCCCATTGGCCGGGGTTTGTTCTGTCCTGCATTCCCACGCCAATAGGGTTGATCGATGAGTAATGACACAGTAGTGTCCCTAGATCTAAGCCCCGACGTACCCAACGTATATTGAGCACGACGGGAATATAGCGCCCCTTTTTAGTTTGAGCCGGTCCTTACCGTGGCAAGTTTGCACCGGCGCTGACACTGACCAACGTATAGCAGAGCTACTTCTCATCACGCAGATCATTGATCGATTCGGCGAGCGTAGCGGTCGGGTGGCGCTTTTGGTGTTGGGCAATCTTTTCACTACTTAGCATGGGCTTGTCGCTCTTTTTTACGTTTTGACTGAGCAGTTCCGGAACCACGACAACGAGCCCAGCTACCAGGCCTAGGTTGGTAGCCATGGCATAATTGCGCTTCACTGCAAACCAGATCGCTCCTACAACGCATACTGCGCCGACGACCCATAAGAATGGTCTTATCTTGCGAAGAACAGATTGGATTTGCTTCATAGTTCGCCGCCTTGGGCGCCTACTTCAATATCTGTCGCCCCATGACCATGCGGCAGATCTGGTTCGTTCCCTCGTAAATCTGCGTAATGTTTTTCGTATTTTCGTTTAACCTGCTACTTTATCGTTGTTGCTGGTCAGAGGATTATAGTAATTCTGATTATTTTCATTAAAACGGTGGCTACGGGACCTCGTGCGGACTTTTTGCGGACTTTTCACACCTCGCCACAGCCCTAAAACACAAAACAGAACCGGTACGCACAGCCACCCCGACGCAAACCCCTATATGTAAAGAAATGGCCCCGGGCCGAAAAGCCCGAGGCCACTCTCCCCCCTAGCGCAGCTGCAATACCAACATAGCACACTATAATCGAACACGCATACGAATGACATAACCCACAATGGAGGTAAACCTATGCCAGGCCGAGGACCAGCACCCAAAAACCCGAAAACACGTGCGAGAAGAAACGAACAAAACATCCCACAACGAGAAATCGTCGTCTCCTTCGTCCCACAACCCGCACTCGAAGACATCTACGGAGACACCAACCCAGCAACCCAACAACCCTGGACAGACCAAACACTCCAATTCTGGGACACCCTCGCCACCTTCCCACCACTCAAGACACAAGGCCTCCAACAAACACAATGGCTCGACCTTGCCCGCACCATGGTCATCGACGACGCATTCAACCGAGGCGACACCCGGCTAGGCCCAGAACGACGACTACAACTCGCCCAGTACGGCATCACACCCGACAGCCTGGCACGCCACCGCATCACCATGGCCACCGCTGACGAAGCAGAAGACAAACGCCGCGCCTCCCGAGCCGCCGCCGACGTCCGAGGCCGCTACAGAAGCCTGAAAGCAGTTGACTAACTCATGCCATTTAAACCCAGCGAGGCCGGAGAATTCCCCTCCCTCGGATGGGAATGTCTAGCCTGGATCGAAGAAAACCTCGCACAACCAGACTCCGCCGAATACAGGCCACTCATCCTCACCCCAGACCAAGCCAACTTCCTCATCCACTACTACCGGCTTGACCCGGAAACAGGGCAACGGATATACACGCGCGGGATTTTCTCACGCCCCAAAGGCTCCGGAAAGTCCCCACTCATGGGCGCTATCGGAGCACTCGAAGCGCTCGGCCCTGTTTGTTTCGGCGGGTGGGACGCAGCCGGACAACCGGTCGGTGTCCCCTGGTCTCACCACGTCACACCACGCATCCAATTCGCAGCTGTTAACGAAGACCAGTCAAAAAACGCCTACGGCCCACTCCTCAAAATGCTCCGTGACGGGCCAGCAGTAAACAACTACGACATCGACCCTATGGAAAGCTTCATCGCCCTACCTCGCGGTCGTATAGAGTTCATCACCTCCGGCGCTTTATCTAAGGAGGGTGGCAGGCCAGTGTGGGCGGCTCTCGACCAAACGGAATCATGGACACGGTCGAATGGTGGTGTGGCGCTCGCCGACACTTTGCGACGCAACCTCGGGAAGGTGGGAGGACACTCCATTGAAACACCGAATGCATTCCGCCCCGGATCAGGCTCCGTAGCAGAGAAGACATTCCAGGCTGTCGAACTTGAAAAACAGGGGCGGCTCAAGCGGGAAACCATCCTGGTTGACCACAGGGAAGCCCCCGCCGACACTGATCTTTCCGACCACGACTCCCTCTATCAAGGGTTGGTCTATGCCTACGGGGACTCAGCGCGAGATCGGGGAGGCTGGGTAGATATTGAACGGATTATTACTGAGATTTGGGACCCGTCGACCGACCCGTCCGATGCCCGACAGTTTTATCTTAACCAGATAGTGTCCGCCTCCGACTCGTATCTGTCTCACCTTGAGGTAGACGCCATCGAGGATCGCAACAAGGCTATCCAGCCAGGCGATAAGGTCGTGCTCGGTTTCGACGGATCACGAGGCCGTGTCCGAGGCAACGCTGACGCAACCGCCCTGGTGGGGATGCGCGTTTCGGACGGGCACCTTTTTGAAATTGCAGTGTGGCAATCACCAACTCCCCGTGATCCCACCTGGGAACCAGATGCCAAGCAAGTCGACGCTGTTATTCGAGGGTGCTTTTCCCGCTACCGGGTCGTCGGCATGTATTGCGACCCGTCAGGGTGGACTGAGCATGTCTCAAGCTGGGAGGCGGAATTCTCACCCAAACTCAAGGTCAGGGCCACCTCGGATCACCCCATGATGGCGTGGCCACGTGGGAAAACCGCTTCAGTGTATCAATCACTGACTCAATTCCGACAAGCCGTTGTCCACCGCGAAATCAGCTACGACGGAGGCCCCTATCTAAGAGCTCACTTGCTTAATGCGCGGCGGCGAGAAGTACGAACCGGATATTTGCTCTACAAATCATCGCCAGAGTCGGCTGATAAAATCGATGCAGCATATGCAGCGGTCATGGCCTATAAATGCTATCTCGACGCTGTGTCACGGGGGATAACGAAACAGAAAAAGAAGAGGGGGTCATTTGTCCTATGACCGGTGGACTAACGCAAACGGAAGACGACATTCTAAGCCTACTGAGCAGTCAGGTCGGATCACACCGAGCCAGCAATGATCGGCTGGCTGCCTACTATGACGGCACACACCGAGTCCGGCGAATCGGTGTGGCCGTGCCACGCACCCTCGGGGACATTGGGGTGGTGTCGGGCTGGCCAGCCACCATTGTCGATACCTATGGCGACTTGCTACGCATGGACGGCTTTATCTCTCCTGACTACCCCGACCAGATGCGCACCATCACCCGCCGGTTCAACGTTCCGCTGCGCGTCTCAGAAGCCATTTTAGACATGCTGATCTTTGGGCTAGGCCTACTTGCTGTCGAGCCAGACACGACGGGCCAATTCCGACTGCGCTCGGTCTCCCCCATGTCCGGATCACTGTTGTGGGATGATGCCACCAATAGCCCAGTGGCTGGCTACCGACGGTCCGGGGTTGATTCACAAGGCTATTATCGCGAAGTCCTCTACCTACGTGGGCAAATCGTCATCGTGCTGCAGGATACGGCCCGGATTCAATCAGTCCAGAGATACCCCATCCCCGACAACGGGTTCCCCATGTTCAGGTTGCGCAACAGGCTACGCACCTCCCACTGGTCAGGGCAATCAGAAATCACGCCAGCCGTGCAATATCTCACCGACGCCGCCGCCCGCACCCTGGAAAACATGGAATACAATTCCGAGTTCTATGCCTCACCTCAAAGGTGGGCTACGGGGGCCTCACCCGAAGACTTTGGTTACGACCCTGACGGCATGTCTGAATTTGACCGCGTTGAGATGGGGTGGCGCACGTCCATCGGCAAGATGCTCGTCCTCAATGGCGATGAAGATGACCAAAAGCAGCCGAGTGTCGGGCAATTTGCTTCTTCACCCCCGACCCCATTTATTGAGCAGGTTAGGGCCTATTCTCAGCTCATCTCTTCGGAATCGAAAATCCCGGCTCAGTATTTCGGATTCATGACGCAAAACCCGCCATCGGGTGATTCCATCCGCGTGTGGAAAGAGCAGCTTATTCGCGCCTCAGAAATCAAAACCGAGCTGATGAACCCGGATTTGATTGCGCTCGCTCAGGTGCTCGCTTCGCTGACTGAATTTGATGATGAGGTGGATGCGGATCGGTTAGCCGATGGCCTCGAGGTGGATTGGAGAGACCCGGCGACAGCGTCGAAAGCCGCAGATGCCGACTGGGCGCTCAAACTCCTCTCCGCTGGTGTCCTCTCCCCTGATTCTCAGGTTTTGCTCGAAAACCTGCATTTCTCTGCTGCTGATCGTCTGCGAATTGAGCAGGAAAACCGGAGTAAGCGCCTGTCTGCTCTCGCGAAGGTCATGGCTGCATCCAAGACGGACAGCGACCAATCCAGCTCGCCCAACGACACCGAAGACGGGGCGACCGAAGCAGAACAAGTCCCCTCTCCCGATGAGAACGCCAGCCAAGACGCGAAAGAGGGAAGATAAATGGCCACCGTGGATGTTGAACACCCGTGGACATCGATTACCCCAGTGGTTGATCGGATTACGACGCTGGCCATTCGTGAGCTCAACATGGAGGCCGCTACCATCCCGGACGTCACCGACAACCCTTATGAGCAAAAAGACCTGTTACGGCAGCTAGCGCGGGAGACCATCGACGCCTACGGCCTATCAGTCACGGACGCGACAATGGCGTGGCTCGAGGAGCAAGAAGAATATATGGGAATGCGCCCGGTGGCGTGGGAGCCGAAGAAAGTTGATATTGATCGTGTGGAAGCACGGATGGCCCATGACTTCGGACCGTTGTTCTTCGACGAGGATGGGTATGCCACCACGGTGAAGAATGTGGGTTTTCTTGTCTCTGACGAGTTGTACGGTCGGCAGCGCAAGACGACGGAGTCTACGGCATGGAACGGTCATGGGGCGTGGGCTCGGGTGGCACATCCGGGTGCTTGTGCGTTTTGTATGTTGATGGCGTCACGCGGTTTTGCCTACAAAACGCGGGAAACCGCAGGCGGTGGTCATGCGGGGGCGCATTATCACGATCATTGTCGGTGTCTGGTGATTTGCAAGAAGCGAGGGAAGGTTGAGCTTCCTGACAGCACGATTCGGGCTCAGAAGATTTATGCCGAGGGGCGGGAGCAGTCCCCTACTGGCAAGCCGGAGGATATTTTGTCATCTATGCGAAAAGTTGGGAATCTCAGTCACTGAACGTATGTGCTAAAATGTGTGATGATTGCGGTACTGTCCGGAAGGGATGAATGCCATGACCGTAATTGACACAAGCACATAGAGGAGTAGCTGTGACTGCACATGAGGGGGATCACTCCGATCAGGAGGCCGAAAAGGTCTCTGGAGTTGAGGACTCTGCATCCGAGGCCGAAAAGGCAGAGTCGAATACAAGTTCTAGTGACTATCGACAAAAGTACGAGAAGATGCGCGCCCATTCCCGCACATGGGAAACACGGGCAGAGAAGTCGCTTGAGGAAGTCAAACACCTTACAGCCCAGCTTGACTCGTTGAAAGATGAGAACGGCAAGCTTGAGGAAACGGTGGAGGCACTTCGCTCACAATTGTCGGAGACGACGAGCCAACTTGCTGAGGAGACGCGGCATCACGATCTGACAACGCGCATTGCAGATTTGGGCGGCAACATTGGTCAGCTCTTTGATTCGAAGCGCTTTTGTAAAGCAGTAGACGAGTTGGATCTTGATGCCGATGATGCAGACTCCACGCTGAAAACGCTCATCAAGCAGCACAGCACTGCTACCGCCCCTAGCTCGTCACTGACATGGGAGCAGCCCGGCCAGGGCATTTCGAAAGGTGAAGAGCTGTGGAATCGCCGTAAGGCACGTCGGGGGGCGTAACATCATTCATCAACTATTCGGGGGGAATTATGCATATTCGGCCAACATTTGACCGGTATTCTCCTAGTGACCTGTCTTGGCTTGGTTCACGTCATGCTGTGGACAATGCGGAGACGGGAACATTGGGGGAAAAGACAACCCATATTCGACGGGCAGTTTTACCGTCGGGCACCGCTTTGCACCGTGACGGCGACTACTGGCTTCCGGTGACATCGAAAACGCAGTCTGTGGACGGTTTTTTGCTCACTGACCAGGACAATGTTCCTGGAGAGGTTGTGCCCATTGTGTGGCATGGCCGTATCCGCGTTGATCGTCTTCCAGATTCAAACAACCGCGTGAAAATCGCAGAATGCGATCATCCTGAGTTCACGTTCGTTCACGAGCCGTCCGATTCTCTATGGAATGAGGATGGCTCGACGAATTTTGATCAGGTCGGATCACTGCGAGGTGATATTTAATGGGATCGTCACAGATTTGGACTGAGGTCCTTTCCCCTCAGGATTTAACGGTGTATGCCAACCACTACCTCACTGACCTTCAAGCCAACGGGTACTCCCTGTCCGCCTATTTCCCCGATCAGCTGGTCAATGACATTTTCTTCGCCTGGAAAACCGAGGAAGACACCAACCGGCTGGCGGAGGTACGCTCCGCCGATGCGGAGACCCCTATCGGATCGATGGGCGGTGGCCATAAGGCCACCATGCAACTGCCCCTCATTGGGCAGAAAGTCCGCATCAACGAGATGGACCAGCTGCGCAGCTTCCGGCAGGGCAATGCCGAGTTCCAGGAAGACGACATGACTAAGGCCACTGAAACGGTCGTCCGTGCGGTGGCTAACCGCGTGGAAGTGGCCCGTGGCGATGTTCTCACCACTGGCCGCGTTCGTTACGCCGAAAACGGCGCGATTGTTGATGCAGGTATTGGCCGCGATAAGGAGTTCGAGGTCACACCGAAGAAGCATTGGGACGATCCCAACGCTCCGGCGCTTGAAGACATCATTGATTGGGCGATGGCGTATGAGGATGCTAATGGCACCAAGCCGGGCACGATCATTGCTTCACCCAAGGTTATCCAGAAGCTGCAGGTTAATGCGCAGTTCCGTGACTCTGCGAATACGACTGGTGAGTTAGCTCGCGTCTCTTCTGGGGCCATTAATGCTGTGCTCCAGGACCAGGGGCTGCCGGGTATCACCTCGTATTCGAAGTCAGTACGGGATGGGAATGGTTCTCGCCGCATCCTGGACGAGAACACCATGTACTTCCTGCCTCCTGAGACGCAATCTGGGCTGTTGGGCTATACGGTGTGGGGCCAGACTGTGGAGATGAATTCTCCGGAATATCAGCTCACTGGTCTAGGCCAGATCGCTGTGGGTGCGTGGCGTGAGAATGATCCGATGGCGTATTGGGTTCGTGCGAACTGTGCTGTCCAGCCGATTTTGACGAATCCGAATATGGCGATGGTCGCTCATGTCGTCAAGCCGGAGAGCACACGTAAAGCTGCCAAGGTCTCGAAGTAGTCAGTGAGGGGCGGCACTGTGGATGTGTATTGCACGGTCAGCGATGTGACGGATCGTTTGACGATGGAGCCTGATCGAGATGATCGCCGGTTTATTCGGGCGATGATTGATGAGGCCACTGTCGCCATTGATGCCTATATGGGTGGTCATGTGGGTGATGATGTTCCGTCTGCTGTTCGTGTGGTGTGTGCTCGGGTTGCCGCTCGTGCGGTCAGTCGTGGCTTATCCACTGCCCCGGTGGGGGCCGAGTCTCAGTCTTTTACTGCTGGGCCGTTTTCTACCACGCAGAATTTCGGGTCGAATTCGAATGGTGGAGGCGTGTTTTTGACTGCTGAGGACAAGCGGATGCTGCGTTCTGTGGGAGGTGGCCGTCGTGGCGCGTTCACGGTCTCGTTGTACTAGGTCGGGGTTTCCTCTGCCCTTCGCAGTGCAAGTGCGTCGCCGTAGGGATTCAGGGGTTGATGCGTTCGGTAACACGACCAGGTCGTGGGGGGCGCCGGAGTCTGTTCGGGTCGCTGGCTGGTGTATTGATAGCTCTGATGAGCATGGTCCTGATGATCGGGATGTTCGGCGGGTGGATTGGGCTGGTTCTTTGTTGGCTCTTCCTGGCTGTGTTTGTGCTGGGGATCGGGTGGAGCTTGGTGGTGCCTGGTTTCTTGTTGCTGATGGTGGCCATGACTACACGCATGGCCCGTGGTGGGATCCGGGTGTGGTGGAATACAAGCTTCA